>NZ_FQXQ01000010.1:3687-5586 GCF_900130035.1 Wenyingzhuangia marina | reverse complement strand
AAATAAAGTTCTTATATTTGCATCCGCTTAGCGAAGCAGCTAGGTTGTTAACTCATAACTGAGTTAGTGAAAACAAGACACGCGATGCGTGAAGTTCATTGAGAATATTGAAATTGACAGCGTAAAATTAGAAAGTAAAATTACATGATTAAGTTCGTGAGATTTTTTTGAGCATCATCAAATACGATCTACAGAGATGTAGATAAAAATATTAACGATGAAGAGTTTGATCCTGGCTCAGGATGAACGCTAGCGGCAGGCCTAACACATGCAAGTCGAGGGGTAACAGGAATTGCTTGCAATTTGCTGACGACCGGCGCACGGGTGCGTAACGCGTATAGAACCTACCTTAAACAGGGGGATACCCCATGGAAACGTGGAATAATATCCCATAGTGTTATAGATTCGCATGGATTTATAATTAAAGATTTATCGGTTTAAGATGGCTATGCGTCCTATTAGTTAGTTGGTAAGGTAACGGCTTACCAAGACATCGATAGGTAGGGGTCCTGAGAGGGAGATCCCCCACACTGGTACTGAGACACGGACCAGACTCCTACGGGAGGCAGCAGTGAGGAATATTGGTCAATGGAGGCAACTCTGAACCAGCCATGCCGCGTGAAGGATGACTGCCCTATGGGTTGTAAACTTCTTTTATATGGGAAGAACTATAGTTACGTGTAATTATTTGACGGTACCATACGAATAAGGACCGGCTAACTCCGTGCCAGCAGCCGCGGTAATACGGAGGGTCCAAGCGTTATCCGGAATCATTGGGTTTAAAGGGTTCGTAGGCGGGCTAATCAGTCAGAGGTGAAATCCAGCAGCTTAACTGTTGAACTGCCTTTGATACTGTTAGTCTTGAGTCATATGGAAGTAGATAGAATATGTAGTGTAGCGGTGAAATGCATAGATATTACATAGAATACCGATTGCGAAGGCAGTCTACTACGTATTGACTGACGCTGAGGAACGAAAGCGTGGGGAGCGAACGGGATTAGATACCCCGGTAGTCCACGCCGTAAACGATGGACACTAGTTGTTGGATTAATTCAGTGACTAAGCGAAAGTGATAAGTGTCCCACCTGGGGAGTACGGTCGCAAGATTGAAACTCAAAGGAATTGACGGGGGCCCGCACAAGCGGTGGAGCATGTGGTTTAATTCGATGATACGCGAGGAACCTTACCAGGGCTTAAATGTAGGATGCATTAGTTAGAGATAGCTATTTCTTCGGACTTCTTACAAGGTGCTGCATGGTTGTCGTCAGCTCGTGCCGTGAGGTGTCAGGTTAAGTCCTATAACGAGCGCAACCCCTATTTTTAGTTGCTAACAGGTTAAGCTGAGGACTCTAGAGAGACTGCCGGTGCAAACCGTGAGGAAGGTGGGGATGACGTCAAATCATCACGGCCCTTACGTCCTGGGCTACACACGTGCTACAATGGTAATGACAGAGGGCAGCTACTTGGCGACAAGATGCGAATCTTCAAACATTATCACAGTTCGGATTGGAGTCTGCAACTCGACTCCATGAAGCTGGAATCGCTAGTAATCGCATATCAGCCATGATGCGGTGAATACGTTCCCGGGCCTTGTACACACCGCCCGTCAAGCCATGGAAGCTGGGGGTGCCTGAAGTCGGTCACCGCAAGGAGCCGCCTAGGGTAAAACTGGTAACTAGGGCTAAGTCGTAACAAGGTAGCCGTACCGGAAGGTGCGGCTGGAACACCTCCTTTCTAGAGAAAAGAGATGAATGTTATGAAGAATCTTTTTACTTTTTAATTAGCTGTTAATTTTTATAATATAAATACAATCACATATTGAGTCTCGTAGCTCAGCTGGTTAGAGCGCTACACTGATAATGTAGAGGTCGGCAGTTCGAGTCTGCCCGAGACTACTAA
>NZ_FQXQ01000010.1:0-3431 GCF_900130035.1 Wenyingzhuangia marina | reverse complement strand
CCTACTAGTAATGGGGGATTAGCTCAGCTGGCTAGAGCGCTTGCCTTGCACGCAAGAGGTCATCGGTTCGACTCCGATATTCTCCACCAAGCAATGCTTGGAGATAATTATTTATCTCTAGAGTATTGAAGAATGCAAATTGATAAAATATTTATCAGTTGCGATTCGCAACGTTCATTGACATATTGATAATAATATTGTTTTAAAAAATAATATTACTTGAGTAGACATTAGAATCTATCAGCAATGATAGAATAATAATAAAAATAACAACGCAAGTTGTAAAATGAAATTGGTTTTAGAACCAAAATGATTAAAGACGCAAAAGTACAATAAGCTAATTAAGGGTGTATGGCGGATGCCTAGGCTCTCAGAGGCGAAGAAGGACGTGATAAGCTGCGATAAGCTACGGGGATTTGCACATAAGAGTTATATCCGTAGATTTCCGAATGGGGCAACCCACTATGTTGAAGGCATAGTACCGAAAGGGGCAAACCCGGTGAACTGAAACATCTAAGTAACCGGAGGAAGAGAAAATAATAATGATTTCGTTAGTAGTGGCGAGCGAACGCGAAAGAGCCCAAACCTACGATGTTACGGCATTGTAGGGGTTGTAGGACTGCGATATTTGATGCTTAATGAATTAGAATAACCTGGAAAGGTTAACCACAGAGGGTGATAGTCCCGTATAAGTAAAGAGAGTTATTGATAGCAGTATCCTGAGTAGGGCGGGGCACGAGGAACCCTGTCTGAATCTGCCGGGACCATCCGGTAAGGCTAAATACTCCTGAGAGACCGATAGTGAACTAGTACCGTGAGGGAAAGGTGAAAAGAACCCTAAGTAAGGGAGTGAAATAGATCCTGAAACCGTACACCTACAAGCGGTCGGAGCCCATTAACTGGGTGACGGCGTGCCTTTTGCATAATGAGCCTACGAGTTACTTTATCTAGCAAGGTTAAGGATTTAAGATCCGGAGCCGTAGCGAAAGCGAGTCTGAATAGGGCGAATTAGTTAGGTTGAGTAGACGCGAAACCTGGTGATCTACCCATGGGCAGGTTGAAGCTGTGGTAACACACAGTGGAGGACCGAACCCGTTGACGTTGAAAAGTCTTGGGATGACCTGTGGGTAGGGGTGAAAGGCCAATCAAACCAGGAAATAGCTCGTACTCCCCGAAATGCATTTAGGTGCAGCGTTGTATTAGTTATATAGAGGTAGAGCTACTGATTGGATGCGGGGGCTTCATCGCCTACCAATTCCTGACAAACTCCGAATGCTATATAATGATTTACAGCAGTGAGGGCATGGGTGCTAAGGTCCATGTCCGAGAGGGAAAGAACCCAGACCATCAGCTAAGGTCCCCAAATATATGTTAAGTTGAAAAAACGAGGTTTGTCTGCCCAGACAGCTAGGATGTTGGCTTGGAAGCAGCCATTCATTTAAAGAGTGCGTAACAGCTCACTAGTCGAGCGGACGAGCATGGATAATAATCGGGCATAAACATATTACCGAAGCTATGGATGTATAGTTTACTATACGTGGTAGGGGAGCATTCTAGTTGTGCTGAAGGTGTTCTGTAAGGAATGCTGGAACGGCTAGAAAAGAAAATGTAGGCATAAGTAACGATAAGGCGGGTGAGAAACCCGCCCTCCGAAAGACTAAGGTTTCCACAGCGATGCTAATCAGCTGTGGGTTAGTCAGGGCCTAAGGCGAACCCGAAAGGGGTAGTCGATGGACAACAGGTTAATATTCCTGTACACGCACCCATTAAAAGTGACGGATTGCCCAGATCTTTACGTACTGACGGAATAGTACGTTGAGCCTAGCCTTCGGGTGAAGCGAAAAGAAGTAAGCGGTTCCAAGAAAAGCGAGGGCTGCGTCCTGTACCGTAAACCGACACAGGTAGTTGGGATGAGTATTCTAAGGAGCTCGAGTGATTCATGGCTAAGGAACTAGGCAAAATAGACCCGTAACTTCGGGAGAAGGGTCGCCCATCTTCGGATGGGCCGCAGTGAAAAGGTCCAGGCGACTGTTTATCAAAAACACAGGGCTCTGCTAAAACGAAAGTTGATGTATAGGGCCTGACACCTGCCCGGTGCTGGAAGGTTAAGTGGAGGGTTTAGCTTCGGCGAAGATCTGAAATGAAGCCCCAGTAAACGGCGGCCGTAACTATAACGGTCCTAAGGTAGCGAAATTCCTTGTCGGGTAAGTTCCGACCTGCACGAATGGTGCAACGATCTGGACACTGTCTCAGCCATGAGCTCGGTGAAATTGTAGTATCGGTGAAGATGCCGATTACCCGCTACGGGACGAAAAGACCCCGTGAACCTTTACTATAGCTTAGTATTGGCTTTGGATAAGTAATGTGTAGGATAGGTCGGAGACTTTGAAGGAGCATCGCCAGGTGTTTTGGAGTCATTGTTGAAATACGACCCTTTGCTTATCTAGAGTCTAACCCAGAAATGGGGACAGTGCTTGGTGGGTAGTTTGACTGGGGTGGTCGCCTCCAAAAGAGTAACGGAGGCTTCTAAAGGTACCCTCAGTACGCTTGGTAACCGTACGTAGAGTGCAATGGCATAAGGGTGCTTGACTGCGAGACCTACAAGTCGATCAGGTTGGAAACAAGAGCATAGTGATCCGGTGGTTCCGCATGGAAGGGCCATCGCTCAAAGGATAAAAGGTACTCCGGGGATAACAGGCTGATCTCCCCCAAGAGCTCACATCGACGGGGGGGTTTGGCACCTCGATGTCGGCTCGTCACATCCTGGGGCTGGAGAAGGTCCCAAGGGTTGGGCTGTTCGCCCATTAAAGTGGCACGCGAGCTGGGTTCAGAACGTCGTGAGACAGTTCGGTCTCTATCTGTAGCGGGCGTTAGAAATTTGCGTGGATTTGATTCTAGTACGAGAGGACCGAATTGAACTAACCTCTGGTGTATCTGTTGTTCCGCCAGGAGCATTGCAGAGTAGCTACGTTGGGAAGGGATAAGCGCTGAAAGCATATAAGCGCGAAACCCACCACAAGATGAGATTTCTTTAAAGGGTGGTTGTAGATCACGACCTTGATAGGATATAGGTGTAAAGGCAGTAATGTCATAGCCGAGTATTACTAATAACCCATAGGCTTATGTACTGCGGGCTTTAATTATTCATTTTAAAAGATTCAAGTAAAAAAATAAACAAACAATATTGGTATCAATATGTTAACATATAGTAGTTAGTACAAAGTATCAAGTACAAAGAGTTCTCAATATTCTTTACTTAGTACTCAGTACTACTAAGACCTTAAGGTGATTATTGCAATAGGGCTCACCTCTTCCCATTCCGAACAGAGAAGTTAAGCCTATTAGCGCAGATGGTACTAGCAATTGCTGGGAGAGTATGTCATCGCCTTTTTTTAGAAACCTCATTCATCTTTTTGAATGAGGTTTTTTTT
>NZ_FQXQ01000008.1 GCF_900130035.1 Wenyingzhuangia marina | reverse complement strand
CCTATTAGCGCAGATGGTACTAGCAATTGCTGGGAGAGTATGTCATCGCCTTTTTTTAGAAACCTCATTCATCTTTTTGAATGAGGTTTTTTTTTGAACTATATTTTAATGAAGAAGAGTATCAGATATATAAAGATTGTTAGAGGAGTTATAACTTTTGTTAAAAATCAAAAAGGGTTTGCTGTAGACCTTTAATATCTGATAATGTTTTGGGAACTTTTATGTTTAAACCTAATCTTTTATTTAGATTTTTGATAAAGTAGGAGGATAATAATACTGACTCTATTTCTATATTTTGATGAATAAAGAAGGAAATAGATTCAATACCTTTTTTTGACCAGTGTTCTATCCGGTCAATCCATTCATCTAGTCTTTTATAATCTGAAGAATGGTTTGAGCCTACAAAACGAATGAAAACTTTTGAATTGGTTAATCTCATGTGTAACAAATCTCTCCTTCCAGCTGTGTCGGTAATAATATTACTAATGTTTTTGTTTTGGTATAGCTGATATAATTGGGAAGCTACATTAGTATTATACCAATCTGTATGGCGAAGTTCTATAGCAAGAGGAATTTGTGCTGGCCATGTTTCTATAAAGTCTTTTAGTTTTATAAAATTTTGTGGACTAAATTCTTCGTGCATTTGTAGAAAAACAGTACCTAATTTTTCTTTTAAGCCAATTACTTGATTTAAAAATATTTCTGTGATAGGATAAGAGCCATCATCTAATTGATGGTCATGCGAAATACTCTTGGTGATTTTAGGATAGAATTTAAAATCTATGGGTGTTTTATCGTGCCATTTTTGAAATTGTTCTAATGGATATAAATTGTAAAAAGTAGCATTTAACTCTATGCTGTTAAATTGAGTACTATAATATTTTAATTCGTCTTTAGTTCCTTTTGGGTAAAAGCCTTTTAAATCTTGTTTATTCCATTTGGCACAGCCGATATAAAAATCAGTTTTGCCTATAAATGAGTTGTTAAATACTGTAGAAGTATCTATATGATCTTTGGGTAGAGTGAAATCTATTGTTTCAGGATTGGGTACTTTTCCGAATTGCATGGTGTAAAAATACAAATCTAATTTTAGTTTGCGTTAGTGATGGAACGGTGTGTTTGAGCTCTTTTAAAAGGTTCATCGACTTCGATCGTATACCTTTTAAAAAGCGAGTAGTGAGAGCACGACCCGATAGGGGAACGCCCAAATTTTTTAATGCATGTATATAACAGTGTTTTGATTTACCTTTGCAAATATGTACGGAATTGTAGATTGTAATAGTTTTTACGCATCGTGTGAACGAGCTTTTAGACCTAACTTGATTGGGAAGCCCATTGTAGTTTTATCAAACAATGATGGTTGTGTGATTGCACGTAGCAAAGAAGCAAAACCATATGTGAAAATGGGAGCTGTTGCTTTTAAAAGTAAAGAGGATTTTAGAAAAAATGGGATTCATGTTTTTTCGTCTAACTATGCTCTGTATGGGGATATGAGTTATAGGGTGATGACCATTATTAGTAAATATGTGGACGATATTGAGCCATATTCTATAGATGAAGCTTTTTTTAAGCTTGAAAATGTAACATCGCAAGAGGCTGAATTGATAGGGAAACAGATTCAGAAAGAAGTGATGCAACAATTAGGTTTGCCAGTAAGTGTTGGAATTGCAGCGAGTAAAGCATTGGCTAAATTGGCTAATAATATTGTAAAAACATACCCTGAGCAAACCAAAAATGTATATGTAATTGGTACGGAAGAACAGCGTTTAAAAGCATTAAAGTGGACTAATATTGATAATGTTTGGGGAATTGGAAGGAAATTGACTAAAAAGTTACAAGAAATGAATATTAAAAAAGCTTATGACTTTACATTATTGTCTGATGAATTAGTTCGTAGAAAATTTTCTGTGGTGGGTTTGCGTCTGAAGCATGATTTAGAAGGAAAACCAACAATTGGTTTTGAAGAAGTACATGATAAATATATGATTGCTACCACACGTAGTTTTCCTAATGTTTTATCGGACTTAAATGAAATTGAAGAACGTGTAGCTACCTTTGCTAATAGTTGTGCAGAAAAGTTAAGGAAACAAAAAAGTGAGTGTTCGGGAGCTTATGTTTTTTTAAGATCTAATAGGTTTGGAAAAGAGTATATGAAAATAGGAGCTATGGTTCATTTTGGTTTTGCTACAAGTTCTAGTATTACTATTACCAAAGGTGTTTTAGAAAAATTACGTGAAATTTTTAAAGAAGGATATACTTATAAAAAAGCAGGCGTTATTTTGGTATCGATAAGCCCGAATAATAGTCATCAAATAAGATTGTTTGGTGATGAAAATCCTAAACATCAATTATTGATGCAAGCTATGGATAAACTGAATAACAAAATGGGACAAGGAAAATTAAAGCTGGCCAATCAAGATATTAAGAAGACTTGGAAAATGAGACAAGAGCATTTGTCTCCACAATACACCACTAAGTTTAGTGATATTATTACTGTAAATTGTAAATAATGATATTAACGTTTTATAAATATGAATTTAATGGATTTGTAAAAGTCCCTTTTGTAGAAGATGGAATTAAAGCTGGATTTCCATCGCCAGCAGAAGACTTTCAAGGAAAAAGAATTTCCTTAGATGAGGAATTGATTAAAAATGAAACCGCTACTTTTTTTGCTAAAGTGGATGGAGATTCTATGCAAGAGGCTGGAATGTCTGATGGAGATTTGTTGGTAATAGATAGAAGCTTGGAACCTCAAAACGGAAAAATAGCAGTTTGTATGTTAGATGGTGACTTTACCGTGAAAAGATTAAGGGTTCAAGAGGATGGTGTATATTTGGTTCCTGAAAATAAAAGTTATCCAGAGATAAAAGTAACAGAAGATCAAGAATTGGTGATTTGGGGAATAGTAACCTATGTGATTAAAAAATTATAGTATGATATTGATAGATTTTAGGAATTGGATTTTTGATAAATCCTTAGGTTTTTTACCCAATGCACAAAAGGAATTGTCACAAAGAGATTTTGATACGCTTACAAAAAACTCTGATTTTAAAATCTTGAATTTAGGAGCTGTAAAACTTTTAAGTATTTCTAATTTATTTTTTAAAAACAAGGAACAGATTGCCGTTTCTCCTCTTAAAAATATTGAGACTTATTATGAAACAATAGATAAAGTTTTAGAGATAGAAAACAAAGAAACTATTGACTATACCGAGGCTGCTGAGGAAGAGATTTATTTTTACGGACAAAATAGTTTGGTTTCGCATTTGGCTTCTGAAATAGCTTTGTGTGGAATTAATGAAAATACCGATGAATCTTTATTTGAAGAATATTGCGAAGATTTTGAGTTGACTCCTTTTAGTTTTGATTTACCAGATAATATCCTAACAAGTGATATGACTTGTTTTGTAGGAAATACGTTGTTGATTTGTTTAGCGTATATAAAAGATAAAAAAGTAAAGAAAGATTTATTTTCTCTCTTAAAAGCAAACAGAATTAGTACTATTACTTTTACAAAAGAACAAGTAGAGAATGGCGTTTTTGATATGAAGCCAGTGGGGGATAAATTGATACTGACTCAAAAAGCATATGATGTATTTACAGAAGACCAAAAAAATGCACTCTCCGAAATAAAAACAGAAATCATAAAAATTCCATTTTTGGACAAAGCAGGAATAAAATTGAGAGATATTATTTTATAACATAAAAAAAGGATGAACTGTTAAGTTCATCCTTTTTTGCTTATTCTTTAATTTCAGAATTTTCTTGATGTTCAATAGAAATGGTTAACTCTTGTTTTTCTTTATCCAGTTCCATTTTAATAATGTCTCCATCATTTAAGTTAGCGTTTACTATTTCTTCAGCTAAGGCATCTTCAATATATTTTTGAATAGCTCTTTTTAAAGGTCTAGCACCATACTTTTTATCAAATCCTTTCTCTGCTATATAATCTTTAGCTTCGTTGCTTAAAATTAAAGTATATCCTAAGCCGCTAATACGTTTGGTTAATTTAGATAACTCAATATCTATAATTCTGTGAATATCTTCTCTTTCTAAAGCATTGAATAAAATAACATCATCAATTCTGTTTAAGAATTCAGGAGCAAAAGATTTTTTTAAGGCACCTTCAATCACACTTTTAATATGATCATTGGTTTGTGCAGCTTTAGAAGCAGTTCCAAAACCAACTCCTACTCCAAAATCTTTTACTTGACGTGCTCCAATGTTAGAAGTCATAATAATGATAGTATTTCTAAAATCAATTTTACGACCTAAACTATCGGTAACATATCCATCATCTAAAATTTGTAAAAGCATATTGAATACATCAGGGTGTGCTTTTTCAATTTCGTCTAACAATACAATTGAGTATGGTTTTCTTCTAACTTTTTCGGTTAATTGTCCACCTTCTTCATATCCTACATATCCTGGAGGTGCTCCTACCAATCTAGAAATTGCAAATTTTTCCATGTATTCACTCATGTCAATGCGAATCAACGCATCTTCAGAGTCAAACATTTCTGTAGCTAATACTTTTGCTAATTGTGTTTTCCCTACTCCTGTTTGACCTAAAAAGATAAATGATCCAATAGGTTTGTTAGGATCTTTTAATCCAACACGGTTACGTTGAATGGCTTTTATAACCTTTGCAACAGCTTCATCTTGTCCAATAACTTTTCCTTTAATGGTACTTGGTAAGTCTCTAAGTTTAGAACTTTCGGCTTCGGCCACTCTACTTACAGGAATTCCTGTCATCATAGAAACTACTTCTGCAACATTTTCTTCGGTAACTACTTCTCTATTTTTTCTAGCAGCCTCTTCCCACTGTTGTTGAGCAGATGCCAGAGCAGCTTCCATATTTTTTTCGTCATCTCTTAACTTGGCCGCTTCTTCATATTTTTGACCGTTAACAGCTTTTGTCTTTTTGTCTTTGATGTTTTCTAACTCAGCCTCAAGTTTAATAATTTGCTTAGGCACCACAATATTTGTGATGTGGATTCTAGATCCAGCTTCATCTAAAGCATCAATAGCTTTGTCTGGTAAAAAACGATCAGTCATGTAACGATTCGTTAATTTTACACAAGCAACAATTGCTTCATCTGTAAAAGTTACATTATGATGGTCTTCATATTTACCTTTGATGTTATGTAATATTTGAATGGTTTCTTCTTCGGTAGTAGGTTCCACAATTACTTTTTGGAAACGTCTTTCTAAAGCTCCATCTTTTTCAATATTTTGACGATATTCATCTAAAGTGGTAGCACCAATACATTGAATTTCACCTCTTGCCAACGTAGGTTTTAACATGTTTGAAGCATCTAAAGAACCTGTAGCTCCTCCGGCACCTACGATGGTGTGAATTTCATCAATGAATAAAATGATATCATCATTTTTTTCTAATTCATTCATCAAAGCTTTCATTCTTTCTTCAAACTGACCTCTATATTTTGTGCCAGCAACAAGGCTTGCCAAGTCTAAAGAAACCACACGTTTGTTGAATAAAATTCTAGAAACTTTACGTTGCACAATTCTTAAGGCCAAACCTTCTGCAATGGCAGATTTACCTACTCCAGGCTCACCAATTAACATAGGGTTGTTCTTTTTACGTCTACTCAAAATTTGAGAGACACGCTCAATTTCTTCATTACGACCAACAACCGGATCTAACTTGTCTGTTTCTGCTAAGAAAGTCAAGTCACGTCCAAAATTATCTAATACAGGAGTTTTAGATTTTTTGTTTGGATTAGGTGTTTGCGGTTGACTTCTTTCGAAAGAACCTGTATTTCCGCCAGAAAAATCTTGAGAACTTTCGTTGGTTGGGCTACCAAAGGTGTCTTCAATAGCTTCATCAAGTTCTTGTTCATCATCTTCTCCTTGAGACAATTGTTTGTATAAAGATTTTACATCATTGTAAGTAATGTGCAACTTGTCTAATATTTTAGTAATTGGGTCATTTTCATTTCGTAAAATACAAAGCAGTAATAAAGCAGTATCAACAGTAGTACTGTTATACAATCTAGCTTCTAAAAAAGTAGATTTTAAAGCTTTTTCAGCTTGTTTGGTTAAATGAAGGTTTCTTCTTTCTCCAGCAGGTATAGGTAAGCTAGAAATAGGATGTAAAGCCTCCACCTTGTGTTTTAAATACTCAAGGTTTACATCTAACGCGATTAGCATATCATTAGCCTTGCTAGTTTGATTACGAATAATACCTAGCACCAAATGCTCAGTACCAATAAAGTCATGACCTAGTCTGATAGCCTCTTCCTTACTGAAACCAATCACATCTTTTACTTCTTGTGAGAAATTATCATCCATATTCTATCGTTTTTAAGATTAGGTTCTACGTAAATTTAGTAGATTTTTTTTAGATAAATTACAAATTACCTGCCATTGTTAAAAGAAGACAAACTGTCTTGTTTTTATTTTATTGTAAATCAGTGTGTTGTGGGTTTAATATGTTGATAAAACATATACGAAGACAATAATTAGTTGGTTTTGTTTGTTAATAACTTGTGATTAAATTAGAGCTTTAAGAGCCTTGTGAAGTGGATAAAAAGGTTTAAATTGCTATGTTGATAATTAAAATATAACTTAAGAATAATATACATGATTGAAGGAGAAAAGCTGATTCCTATTAATATTGAAGAGCAGATGAAATCTGCTTATATTGATTATTCAATGTCTGTAATTGTGTCACGTGCACTACCAGATGTAAGAGATGGGTTAAAGCCGGTACATAGACGTGTTCTATTTGGAATGCATGAGTTGGGAATTAAGTCAACTGGAGCGTATAAAAAATCTGCAAGAGTAGTTGGGGAAGTATTAGGAAAGTATCATCCACATGGTGATACCTCAGTGTATGACTCAATGGTACGTATGGCTCAAAGTTGGAGTGTACGTTATATGATGGTTGATGGGCAAGGGAACTTTGGTTCTGTAGATGGTGATAGTCCTGCAGCAATGCGTTATACTGAGGTTCGTATGCAAAAAATATCAGAAGAAATGTTGTCTGATATTGAGAAAGAAACCATTGATTATCGATTGAACTTTGATGATACGTTAAATGAGCCAACAGTATTACCAACCCGTATTCCAAACTTATTGGTAAATGGTGCTTCTGGTATTGCGGTAGGGATGGCTACCAATATGGCACCTCATAATTTAACAGAAGTTATTAACGGTATTGAGGCCTATATTGATAATAGAGATATAGATGTTGATGGTTTGATGGAGCACATTAAAGCTCCAGACTTTCCTACAGGAGGAATTATTTATGGTTATGAAGGTGTAAAAGAAGCTTTTCATACAGGTAGAGGGAAAGTAGTTATTCGTGCAAAAGCTATTTTTGAAGAAGTAAAGGGTAGAGATTGTATTATTGTTACTGAAATTCCATATTTGGTAAACAAGGCAGAAATGATTAAAAAAACTGCTGAGTTAGTCAATGAGAAAAAACTAGAAGGAATTGCTAATATTCGTGATGAGTCTGACCGTAATGGGATGAGGATTGTATATGTTTTAAAGAAAGATGCTATTCCAAATATTATTTTAAATAAATTATATAAATATACTTCTTTACAAACATCTTTTAGTGTAAACAATATTGCTTTGGTTAAAGGAAGACCAGAGATGTTAAATTTAAAAGATTTAATTCATCATTTTGTTGAGCACAGACACGAGGTAGTAACTCGTAGAACAGAATTTGATTTAAAGAAAGCAGAAGCAAGAGCTCATATTTTAGAAGGATTGATTATTGCATCAGACAATATTGATGAAGTAATTGCAATTATTAGAGGTTCTAAAAATGGTGATGAAGCACGTGAAAAATTAATGGCTCGTTTTGAATTGACTGAAATTCAAGCAAAAGCTATTGTTGAAATGCGTTTGCGTCAGTTAACAGGATTAGAGCAAGATAAGTTACGTTCTGAGTATGAAGAAATCATGCTTTTAATTGCAGACTTAAAAGATATTCTTTCTAGTGAGGAACGTAGAATGGAAATTATTAAGAATGAATTAATTGCCATAAGAGAAAAATATGGCGATGAAAGACGTTCTGTAATTGAATATGCTGGAGGAGATATGAGAATTGAGGATATGATTCCTGATTCTAAAGTAGTAGTAACTATTTCTCATGCAGGATATGTAAAACGTACCCCGTTATCAGAATACAAAACTCAAAACAGAGGTGGTAAAGGTCAAAAAGGAGTGGCTACCAGAAATGAAGACTTCTTAGAACACTTATTTGTGGGAACTAACCATCAATACATGATGTTCTTTACACAAAAAGGAAAAGTGTTCTGGATGCGTGTGTACGAAATTCCTGAAGGAACAAAAGTGTCAAAAGGTAGAGCTTTACAAAACTTAATCAACATAGAAAGTGATGATAAAGTAAAAGCTTTCTTGGTAACAGAAGATTTAAAAGATGAAGAATACATCAACAGTCACTACGTAATTATGGCAACCAAACAAGGTCAAGTTAAAAAGACTTTGTTAGAACAATATTCTAGACCAAGAACTAACGGTGTTCAGGCTATTACTGTCAAAGAAGGTGATGAGTTGTTAGAAGCAAAGTTAACCAATGGTTCTAGTCAAGTAATGTTAGCTGTGAAGTCTGGTAAAACCATTCGTTTTGAAGAAGAAAAGACAAGACCGATGGGAAGAACTGCATCTGGAGTTAGAGGAATTACACTAGCGCATGATAAGGATGAAGTTATTGGAATGATTGCTGTAGATGATATGGAAAGCGAAATCTTAGTTGTTTCTGAAAAGGGATATGGTAAACGTTCTAAATTAGAAGATTATCGTATTACAAACAGAGGTGGTAAGGGAGTTAAGACCTTAAATATTTCTGATAAAACAGGAGAGTTAGTGTCTATTAAAAATGTTACAGATGAGGATGATTTGATGATTATTAATAAATCAGGAATTACAATCCGAATGGAAGTTGAGCAATTAAGAACTATGGGTAGAGCTACTCAAGGAGTTAGGTTGATTAACATTAATGAGAATGACTCAATTGCTGCAGTAGCGAAGGTAATGAAAGATGATGAAGAAGTTGAAGAAAATACAGAGGCTACTATTGAAGATAGTACTGAAGGTTCAATAGAAACAAATCAAGAGTAAAATATAAATAAATCTGAGATGAAAAAAATAACAACATTAATATTAGGTGTTAGTGTTTCTTTTTCTGTATTAGCACAGAAAAAGGAGTTAAAAAATGTAGAGAAACTAATTAAGCGTTCTAATTTTACAGAAGCAGCAGAAAGTATTAAAGGATTAGAGTCTCTATCAAAAGGTACAGAGTATGAATCATACTATTACTTTTTATTAGGAAAAATAGCTTTTGGTGATGAAGAAGAAGCTTCTGAAGAAAAAGATTATCCAACAGCAGCAGTTAATTTTTATAAAACTTTAGATGTTGAGTATAAAGCAGAAAAGCAAAAATATTCTGAGAAAGCCATTAGTTATTTAAACATTATTAATGATAGCTATTTTAAAAAGTTAGGAGATTATCTTAAAAAAGAGGATTATAAAAATGCGGGAGATGTTTATGAGACTTTGTATAACATAAGACCAGAGCGTAAAGATTTATTGGAGAATCTGCTTAATTGTCGTATAAACGAAAAAGACTACCCTGCAGTTGCAAAGATTACAGAAAAAATGTTAAAACTTTTAGGAGATAAAACTTTTAGCGCGTTTAATAAGCATACTTTAAGAGATAATGAGTTCTTTAAAAAAGAAGATAGAGATAAAGCAATTAAAGAAGCTACTCATATTACACCAGGTGAAATTGTTGTTGATAAAGCTGTTCGTGAAGAATACTATAATAATTTAATATTAATTTATGATCAGCAAGGGAATATAGAAAAAGAACTTGCAAAGTTAAAAGAAGCTAAAAAGGAATTTCCTAACAACGTAAGGTTTTTTGAAAATTATGCAAGTGTTATTTATAAAACAGGGGATAAAGAAGCATATATTAAAGCTGTAGAAGAAACTTTAGAGCTAGATGAAAACAATAAAAATCTTTGGTATAATTTAGGAGTGATTTCTCAAAATATAGGAAATACTGAAAAGGCAGTTTCAGCTTATAATAAAGTGATAGCTTTAGATCCAAAGTATAGAAATGCTTATATTAACAAAGGAGTAATTATTATAGGTCAAGAGCAGGAAATAGTTGAAGAACTAAATAAGAATAGAGGAACTAAAAAGTATTCTGAAATAAAAGATAAACTTAACAATATGTATCTTGAAGCAATTCCGCTATTTGAAAAGGCTTATGAATTGAAAAAAGATGAAGAAGTAAGGTCTAATTTAAAAGCTCTTTATAAAGCGGTTAATCAGCCAGAAAAAGCAAAAAACTTGTAATAAAAGTTTTTAAACTAAAAAGGCTCAGTGATTTTTATCACTGAGCTTTTTTAGTTTAATTGATTTTCCATCTGCTTTTCCATTCAATAATTGGTTTCTCGTCTTTAAATTTTATGGGTAACCAAATGTATCTTCCGTCTATAGGTTTTTTAGGATTCCATCTATCTGCCATAAAAATAAAAGTATCTTTCTTACTTTGAATAGGTAATATGTATGTGCTTTGAGAATAAAAAGTAAGGTCTGAGTCTTTGCCTTTGGCAGGATTTCCTAAAGATATCCAAGGACCTAAAATTGAACTAGCTTTAAAAGATCTAGCAGCATTTGGATCCCATCCTGTTAATCCAGAAGTAATCATATAGTATATTCCTTCTTTTTTAAAAATGGCAGGAGCTTCATTTTGTCCACCTGGATCAACCCTAGCCCACTTACCTGTGAAATCTAAATAATCATCAGTAAGTTCAGAAATATGTAAGGTTTGGTTTTCTTCTGAGGAATGGATGTGATATGCTTTTCCATCATCATCTACATATACAGTCATATCTCGTGACATTTGTCCTTGTTCAAAATCTCTTCTAATAAATAGTCCTTCTTTTACAGCTTTATACCATTTTTCAGACCACCATTCTTGTACTTCACCTTCTTTGGGTGTTTTTTTCCATTCTTCATTATAGTTTATAGGCCAAGTTTTTTTATTTGGTCTATGAGATTTTAGATAAGTAAAGGGACCTAATGGAGAGTCGCTAGTGGCAACAGCAGTTCTTGCAGCTTCATATCCTTGTCCTTTTAATTCTAAATGAAACCACATAACATATTGCTTTGTTTTTGTATTGTAAATAACCTTTGGCCTTTCCATTACACTTCCTGCAACAATTTCTGAATTAGGATTTTTAGAAACAGCTAAAGCTACCCCTTCATTTTTCCAGTTATATAAATCATTAGAGCTGTAAACTGTTATACCAACATAAGCATTGTTTGATTCTCCTTTATGTTCTCCATACCAATAGTAAATTCCTTGGTCATAAAGAATGCCACCTCCATGAGCATTGATGTGGGTACCATCTGTGTCTTTCCAAAGTTCTCCTGGCGAAAAAGAATTGTTTTGAGCAGTTAGGTTTATTGATAATAGTAGTAATAAATACAATGATATCTTTTTCATATAGTTGTTTTTAATGATGATTTCAAATCTCAGGATTATTTTGATATTTAAAGGATGTGAAATTCATAGAATTAGTGGGGTTAATAAATAATTTAGTAAGAAAATTAAATCTAGATTTCTTATATTTAAGTAAATACAATTTTTAAAAAATGATATCCAAAAAAGTACATTCTGTTCAAGAAGCTTTACAAGGAATTCAAAGTGATATGACTCTTTTGGTAGGGGGTTTTGGTCTTTGTGGAATTCCCGAAAATAGTATTGCTGAATTGGTAAGGTTAGATGTTAAAGAACTAACCTGCGTGTCTAATAATGCTGGAGTAGATGATTTTGGATTGGGTTTATTGTTGCAAAAACATCAAATAAAAAAAATGATTTCTTCTTATGTTGGTGAAAATCATGAGTTTGAAAGACAAATGTTAAACAATGAAATTGAGGTGGAGTTAATTCCACAGGGAACTTTAGCAGAACGTTGTCGATCTGCAAAAGTGGGAATTCCAGCTTTTTTTACGCCTGCTGGAGCAGGAACAGAAGTGGCTAAAGGGAAAGAGGTTAGAGAGTTTAAAGGAAAACAGTATTTGTTAGAATATGCAGTAGAAGCAGATTTTGCTTTGGTAAAAGCATGGAAAGGTGATGAGGCTGGAAATATTATTTTTAAAGGAACGGCACGTAATTTTAATCAAGCCATGTGTGGAGCTGCCAAAATAAATGTAGTAGAAGTAGAAGAATTAGTTCCTATTGGAGAATTAAATCCTAATGAAATTCATGTTCCGGGAGTTTTTGTGCAACGTATTTTTCAAGGTGAGAAATATGAGAAAAGAATTGAAAAATTAACTTTAAAGGAATAGGGATGTTAAGCAAAAAACAAATAGCACAACGTATTTCTAAAGAATTACAAGATGGGTTTTATGTAAATCTAGGGATTGGAATTCCAACCTTGGTGGCTAATTACGTTCCTGAAAATATTAATGTAGAATTTCAAAGTGAAAATGGGGTTTTGGGAATGGGGCCTTTTCCTACCAAAGAAAATGTAGATGCAGACATCATTAATGCAGGAAAACAAACCATTACTACATTGCCGGGAGCTTCTTTTTTTGATTCAGAGCTTAGTTTTGGAATGATTAGAGGTCAGCACATAGATTTAACAGTTTTAGGAGCCATGGAAGTTTCTCAAAATGGAGATATTGCCAATTGGAAAATCCCTGGGAAAATGGTTAAAGGTATGGGAGGAGCCATGGATTTAGTAGCCAGTGCAGAAAATATTATTGTAGCCATGATGCATACCAATAGAGCTGGTGAGTCTAAACTATTAAAACAATGTAGTTTGCCTTTAACGGGGGTGGGTTGTGTAAAAACAATTGTAACCAATTTGGCTTTATTAACGATTGAAAACGGGAGATTTTTGTTAAAAGAAACCGCTCCAGATGTAGGAGTGGAATATATTAAAAGTGTAACCGAAGGAGAATTAATAGTCTCTCCAAATTGTAAAACTATGTTTATATAATCTTTTTAATCACTCTAAGTTTGTGAGTGTGTCTTTTGGTATCTACATTGTAAATACCTAAATGATCTATACGGTCAATTCTTACTTTTCCGTGGGCGTGAATAATATAATTATCAGCCATCATAATTCCCACATGAATAATGTTTCCTTCATCGTTGTCAAAAAAAGCCAAATCACCAGGTTCACTTTCTTCAATAAAACTTAAAACATCACCTTGTGTTGCTTGATCTTTAGCATCTCTTTTTAATGGGTAACCATTTAGCTTGTATACCAGTTGGGTAAGTCCAGAGCAATCAATTCCAAAAGGTGTTTTACCTCCCCATAAATAAGGAGTATTTAAAAATTGTAATGCGGTAGTTACAATATTTTCCTTTTTTTGTTTGTCAGAAATAACATCTCCTTCAAAGATAAATTTTTCTTCTCCAATAAGAAATTGTCCTTCTTTGTAAAAAGGTAAGTGAGAACCCATTACAATATTGGTTAATAACTGTTGCTCGTTTTCTCCAAAATTAATAATCTCACTGGATAAAGATATAGGAATCTTGTCTATTTTTTCATAATCTTCAAGAGAGATCAATAAAAATTGTTTGTTGTCAACCCATCCTTCGTAATTGTCATAAGCCAAACGGATTTTACTCCACTTGTTTCTAATTTCTAAGACTTTAAAATGTTCGCCTAATAATACTTGAGAAACCATTTCAGAAGTATCTGAAGGTTCTAATCTTAAAGGAACAACACTAAGGTTACAAATACCGTAATCCATTGAATATATGAGTAGGCTAACTAAATATTTTTAATAATTATGGCAGTTGCACCCCCGCCACCGTTACAAATAGCTGCAAGTCCATAACCTGCTTGCTGTTGTTTTAAAACATTTATCAAAGAAACAACAATTCTTGCACCTGAGCAACCCAGAGGATGTCCAAGTGATACTGCTCCACCATTTTTATTGATTTTGTGCATGGGGATTTTTAGTAAGTTGGCATTGGCAATTCCTACTACCGAAAAAGCTTCGTTTAATTCAAAACAATCAATATCAGTAAGTTGTAGGTTGGCTTTTTTTAATACTGCTGGGATGGCTTTGGCTGGTGCTGTGGTAAAAAGTTCAGTTTGTGTGGAGGCATCTTCATATGCAATAATTTCAGCTAAGGGAGTTAAGTTTAAAATTTTTGCTTTTTCTTCGGACATAATTAATAAGGCTGCAGCACCATCATTTAAAGTAGAAGCATTGGCTGCGGTTACCGTTCCGTCTTTAGAAAATACGGGTTTTAAGAATGGGAACTTTTCTGGTTTAAAGTTTTTAAATTCTTCATCTTCATTTACAATGATTTCATTACCTCTTTTATCGTGATAAATTACAGGAGTAATTTCATTTTTAAATTTTCCTTCTTCGTTTGCTTTGATAGATTTTTGATAGGATTGTATAGCAAAATGATCTTGTTCTTCTCTAGAAATATGATGTGTTTTGGCACAATTATCTCCACAAACCCCCATGTGATTTTGGTCGTAAACATTCGTCAAGCCGTCATGTATAAGTCCGTCTTGTAAAATTTGGTTTCCTAATTTGTTTCCTGTTCTTAAATATTGATAATGGGGAACCAAAGACATGTTTTCCATGCCACCTACCAATAAAATGTTTCTATCACCTGCCTTAATGGCTTGTACTCCCATGGTTATGGCTTTCATTCCAGAGGCACAAACTTTGTTAATGGTGGTACAAGGAATTTCATCTTTTAAACCTGCATATTTTGCGGCTTGTTTTGCAGGTGCTTGCCCTAATCCAGCTTGTAAAACGTTTCCCAAGTAAACTTCTTCTACTAAATTATAGGGAAGTTTAATGTCATCTAAAACTCCTTTTATCGCTATTGAAGCTAGTTTGGGAGCTGTAATGGTAGATAAACTTCCTAGAAACGATCCTATGGGAGTTCTTTTGGCGGAAACAATGACAATTTTTTGGGACATGACGAAAACAGGTTAAGTGTACTTTGAATTTACAAAAATTAATTGTTTATTTTTGATAAACATCAAAACAACTAATGAAGAATATCATTAACCGCATCTATCAGAATCAATCTATTATTTACAAAGTCTTTTTGTTTGTATTGGTAGTATTTTCTATTGTTTATTTTTTTCCAAAAGGAGGGAAGTTTAAGTACGAATTCCAAAAGGGAAAACCATGGCAGTATGAAAATTTATTGGCTCCTTTTGATTTTGCCATTCAAAAGACCGAAGCAGAAATCAATGAGGAAAAAAATGATTTGATTAAAAACTCTAATATTTATTTTGAATACAAAGGGAATGTAGAAAATGAGGTGAAAAATAAGTTTGCAGCCAATTATGATGAAGCCATTGTAAATAAAGGATTAAAAAAAGAATTTAATACTTCTATTTATAAAAAAACAGCTGAAGATTTAATCATTTTTATATATGAGTTAGGGTTTGTAGATACCAGTGTAAAAGATGAATATCCGGCCGATAAATCTATCTTTTTAAGAAAACAGCAAGAAGTTAGTAAAATGGACTATGGGAGGTTAATTACTCCTAGAGAATTATTGCCTTTGATAAATAATACGTTGAATAATCAAATGGATTATACGTATAAAAGCATTATCACTAACATATTGACAGAAGTTTTAGTGCCAAATGTATTTTTTGATAAGGAATATACCGATAAAGATTTAGAAGAAGTACTTAGTACAATTTCTTATACCAAAGGAAAAATATCAGCCAAAGAATTAATTATTGCTAGGGGTGATATTGTAGAAGGTAAAAAATTAGAAGTGTTAAATTCTTTAAAACAAGAGTATAAATCTCAAATTTGGACTAAAAAGAATTATGCTTGGATTTTGGTAGGATACATTATTTTGGTGTCTTTAGCTATGGGAATGTTAATGTTGTTTTTATACCTAGATAGAAAAGAGATTTTTGAAAACAACACGCAAGTCACCTTTATTTTTCTGAATGTTTTGTTAATGGTGTTTTTAGAAACATTTATTATTAAGCAGTTGCCAGATTATTTATATGCTGTTCCTATATGTATTTTACCCATAGTAATGAAAGCTTTCTTTGATGCTCGTGTAGCTATGTTTTCTTATTTATTGATGGTGTTGATGCTTGGCTTTGTAGTGCCTAATAGTTTTGAGTATATTTATTTACAAACCATTGCAGGTTTTATTACCATTTTAACGGTTTCTGATATTCATAAGAGAGGGAATTTATTTATTTCGGTGTTTAAAATCACCTTAGTATATATGGTTACTTATTTAGCTTTTTATATTATTCATGAAGGTGGAATAAGTCAAATAAAAGGACGTTATTTTGGATTATTTGCTTTGAATGGAGTATTATCATTTCTATCGGTATTCTTAATTTGGTTATACGAAAAGTTATTCGGTTTAGTGTCTGATATTACATTGTTAGAGTTGTCTAGTACTAACAGTGTGTTGTTAAGAGAGTTGAATGAAAAAGCACCAGGAACATTTCAGCATTCTATGCAAGTAGCCAATTTAGCCGAAGCGGCTGCCAACGCTATTAACGCGAATGTGATGTTGGTAAGAACAGGAGCTTTGTATCATGATATTGGTAAAATGTTAAATCCTTTTTACTTTACAGAAAACCAATCTACAGGGGTAAACCCGCATAATGAGTTACCTGCAAAAGACAGTGCTAAAATTATTATAGGTCATGTAACTGAGGGGATTGAATTGGCTAAAAAACAACGATTACCAGATAGAATTATTGATTTTATTAGAACCCATCACGGAACTAGTTTGGTGTATTATTTTTATAAAAAAGAATTAGATGCTAATCCAGATAATGTAAATATTGAAGATTTTAGATATCCAGGACCAATTCCTTTTTCTAAAGAAACTTCTATTTTAATGATGTGTGATGCAGCCGAAGCAGCTTCTAAAAGTTTAGCAGAGCCAACGGCTACTGCTATTGATGAATTGATAGAGAAGATTATTGAAAAACAAAAATCTGAAGGACAATTTTTAAATGCAAACATTACATTAAAAGAGATTGAGAGTGTAAAGAAAGTAATCAAGAAAAAGCTTAAAAACATATATCACGTAAGGATTGAATATCCTGAGTAAAAAAAACTAAAAAAAGGTTGCAAGCATTTAACTAAACATATATATTTGCACTCGCAAAAGAAAGTAGTAATATACTTTTGGAGAGGTGCCAGAGTGGTAATGGAGCAGATTGCTAATCTGTCGACGGGTAACTGTCGCCAGGGTTCGAGTCCCTGTCTCTCCGCAATTTTTTAGATGACTTTTTCGGGGTGTAGCGTAGCCCGGTCATCGCGCCTCGTTTGGGACGAGGAGGTCGCAGGTTCGAATCCTGCCACCCCGACAAAAATCTAATATTAGATTTTATTAAAAACACCGATTATCAAAAGATAATCGGTGTTTTTTTATGTATATTATTTAATATGAGGATCGTCAAAAAATCAAACTAAAGGTTGTTTCTTCATTAGGTATAGAATTTACTTTTATACTTCCGCCATGAAGCCTCATGATATGTTTAGAAAGACTTAATCCAATACCATTACCATCATCTTTGGTTGTAAAAAAAGGAATAAAAATTTGATCAATAAAATCTGGTCCAATACCAGGGCCATTATCTATAACTTGTAAAAGAATTTTTCCTTCTTTATCTTTTTTTCCATATAGTTTAATGACTCCATTAGAATTATTATATAAAGATTGTAAAGCATTTTTGGTTAAGTTAATGAGAACATGAATTAATTGTTTTTCGTCAGCATATACTTCTAAATCTTTTGGAGTGATGTGAACTTCAAACTTAACGTTATTAAAGCCAGGTTCCTGACTCACTAATACTCTAATTTTATTGTATAAGGTAGCTAGGTTAATGATTTCCTTGTCTGGTGAGGCTATTTTGACCAAAGTTCTATAAGAATCTACAAACTTGATTAAATTATCACCCTGATCTTTAATGATATTTAAACTATTAACTAAAGTATGGATGTCTTGGTTTGTAATTTCTGAAGCTGATATGAATTGATTTTCTTGTTGATAGAAGTCTGATAAAGTTTGTGATATGGAAGTGATAGGAGTAATGGTGTTCATAATTTCATGTGTTAAAACCCTGAATAGTTTGACCCATGAATCCACTTCGTTATCATTTAACTCATTGCTAATGTTTTGAATGATAACTAATAAAGACTCTTCATTATTAATTTTAATAGGGTTTGTTTTGATAGTTAGTTGTACAATTTCACGTTCATTTGGTAATTGAATCAATTTTTGATCAAAAGGTTTTAATTGAGAAATAAGTCTGAATAACTTTTCATCAACACGTTTTAGTTGCTGTACATGTGTGAGTGAATCATAATTAAAAAGTGTTTTAGCGGTTTTATTGGCCAATAGAATATGTCCTTGATCATTTAGTGTTAGAATTCCAATAGAGGCATGTTCTAAAATAGTATGATAATATTTTTCTTGGGTTTTATTTTTAACTTTTACATTTTGTATTAATTTATTCACTCGGTTTAAACTTTTATGAATATCTCTAAGTGATTTGTCTTTTGTTTGTGTAGGAAAGCTAATGGTGGAATCATCATTTTCAATGGCGTTAAAAAAAAAGGCTATCTTTCTATTAGTGGTGTTTAAAAAATGAATCAGATTAATGACTTGAAATATTAAAATAATTCCAACATAAATAGCAAAATCAATATGTTTTTGTAAGATGAAATAAGAACATCCAAAACAGGTGATGACTAATAATAAAACTTTAAATAGGATGCGATAATAAATGTTTTTACTTGCCATATTTAAAATTTATAAGTCGTAACGTTTTATTTTGTTGTATAAGGTTTGTCTTGTGACTCCTAACTGATTTGCTGCAGCACTATAATTTCCTTCGTGTTTAGAAATAGCATTAGAAATCATACTTTTTTCCATAATATCTAGAGTCGTGTCTAATGTTTTTTGAAAGATTTGGGGGCGTTCTTTAAATATAAAATCAGATGCTGCTAAGGTGTTGTTATCACTTAAAATAACACAGCGTTCAATAGTGTGTTGTAATTCTCTTATATTACCTGGCCAATTGTGGTTTGTTAATTTTTTTTGAGCAGATTTATCAATACTTAGTTTTCCCTTTCCATATTTGTTACTATAGAGATTTAGAAAAAAATCAGCAAGTATCAAAATATCTCCTTCACGATCTTTTAAAGCAGGAACCTCTATGTGGATGGTGTTTATTCGGTATAGTAAATCTTCTCTAAACAATCCTTCTTCCACCATTTTGTGGAGGTTACAATTGGTTGCACAAATTAAACGAATGTCTACAGGAATAGGTTTGTTTGAACCTATTTTAACTACTTCTCTGTTTTGAATAACAGCGAGTAGTTTGGCCTGTAAAGTTAAAGGTAAATTCCCAATTTCATCAAGAAATAAAGTACCCTTATGTGCAGCTTCAAATTTACCTGTTCTGTCTTCACGTGCATCTGTAAAAGCACCTTTTACATGTCCAAACAATTCGCTTTCAAAAAGAGACTCTGTAATAGAGCCCATATCAACACATACGAGAACCTCATCTTTTCTGTTAGACCATTGATGTAGTTCTTTGGCAATTAATTCTTTTCCAGTACCATTCTCACCAGTAATTAATACATTGGCATCTGTTTTGGCAACTTTTTTGGTAGTTTTTAAAATATCAAGTAATGCTTTTGAGTTCCCAATAATACTTCTGTTGTTTTTATTGATAATGCTTTTTAAACTTTTTTCGTTTTGTTCTAATTGCTGTATTTTTCGTTTGGATTGTCTTAGTTGAAAAGCCGATTGTAATGTTGCTAATAATTTTTTGTTGTCCCAAGGTTTTAAAATAAAATCGGTAGCTCCTTCTTTTAGGGCACGTACAGCCAATTCAACATCACCATAGGCAGTAATCATAATAACCGAAATATCAGGAGACATCTCTTTAATACGTTTTAGCCAATAAAGACCTTCATTTCCAGTGTTAATTCCTGCTGAGAAATTCATATCCAATAAAACCAAATCATAATTATGTAGGTTTTGAATAGAAGTTATTTGATTTGGGTTAGAAAAGGTAGTGATGGTTTGGTAAGTGCTTTGGAGCAGCAGCTCCAAAGCACTCAAAACACTTTTATTATCATCGATAATAAGAATATTTCCCTCTTTCATATAGATTTTTAAACAAAATTAATTATTACAAATCTATGTTTTTTATTAGTGTAAAATATTTTTACACTTTTTGTCAATTTTTTTTACTAATTATTTCCTTTTTTTTCTTTTTGTATTTGTAATTATCACATTGTTAGTTGTTTATGTTTGTGGCATATCATTGGTTTGTCTTCATGGAAATTAGATTGTTATTGATGAGAGAAAGTATCCTCCAGTTATTTTTATTGTTTTTTGTTTTTAGTTTCTATCCTGTTTTTTCACAAGAATCGTGGACAATGGATGGTTGCATTGCTTATGCATTAGCACATAATTTAGAGCAGCAAAATCAAACTTACAATGCTGCCATTGAGAAAGAACAATGGCAACAGGCCAAAAGAGATTTAATTCCACAAGTGTATGTTGGGTTGCCAAGTTATACCATAAATTATGGAAGGAGTTTGGATCAACTCACCAATACATTTTATGATACAAAAACTGTTTCTGGGTTAAATGGAGGTTTGTCTACTTCTATAGTGCTTTTTGAAAGTTTTAAAAGATGGAATACTTTAAGTTATAAGAAAATTCAGTTTGAGTCTAGCAAGCAAACTATTTTACAATACAAATACGATTTGGCTTTTAGGGTGATGACTTTGTTTAATGATGTACTTTTCTATCAAGGAAATTTAGAAATAGTATTAGATCAACAAGCAATGAATAAGTTGTCTTTTAAACGCATTACTTCTGAAGTAAAATTAGGACTAAAAGCAAAGTCTGATTTGTATGAAATAGAGGCTACTGTTAGTGAAGATGACTTTAATGTACTTCAATCTAAAAATAGATTAAAAGAGGCCAAATTGGCTTTATTACAAGAAATGAATTTAGAACAAGATGATATTGTATTGTCTGCAGTTTTGGAAGAAAAAACAGCAACATTTTCTGAGGCTCCCTTTGTGATAGAAACTCTTTTTAACAAGGCTCAACAATCGTTACCTAGTTTTCAAATTAAGAAGTTTAGAATTGAATCTGCTGAGAAGTATTTAGCAATTACTAGAGCTTCTCTTTTGCCTAGGTTAAGTTTAAATGCAGGAATTAATTCAGGATATTCGCGTAACAGAGTAGATGCTCTTGGAAATCAAATTCAGTTTTGGGAACAACTAAGAGCCAATACCAATAAATATATTTCTTTGTCTTTAAATATCCCCATTTTTAACAACGGTAGAAATTGGAGTAGTACCAAAATCGCAAAAATCAATTTGCAAAAAACAAAGGTGCAGTTAAAGCAAGAAACCCAAACAGTATATAAAGAAATTCAAAAGCTGATTCAAAAAAATAAGGCTTTGCTAGCAGAAAAACAATTGAATGTTAAAAAAATAAAATCAAAAGAATTAGCCTTTACTATTGCTCAAAAAAAATATAAAAGAGATTTAATCACTTTGTATGAAATGCAATCAGCTAGCAATGCTTATACAAAAGCGAAGATGGAACAACTACAAATTAAAATTCAGTTAAGCATCCAGAAAAAAACTTTAGACTTTTACAACGGTACATTTATTTTACCAATTAGCAACACAACAGCAGCCCATGGATACTAAAATAGAAAAGAAAAAAGGATTAAAACCCAAACATATTGGAATCATAAGCATTGTTATTTTAATACTAGGATTTATATGGCATTTGTTTTTTGGAGATACCCGTTCTAGTTTTAAAGTAGAAAAAGAAAGAATTACCATTTCGGAAGTAGTACAGGGTAAGTTTAATGATTATATCAGTATTAATGGTTTGGTAAACCCTATCTCAACAGTATATTTAGATGCTTATGAAGGAGGTCGTGTTTTGGAGATATTTATTGAAGAGGGAAGCATGGTAAATAAAGGAGATGTGATTTTAAAATTAGAAAACAGAGAATTGTACGGGCAAATTTTAAATAGTGAAACTAGTTTAGCGGCCAAGCAAAATGATTTAAGACAAACCCAAATTAATTTTGAAACCAAACGTATTGCAGGACAACGAAGTTTGTTAGAGTCTGAGTATCAGTTAAAGAAAGCAAAACGTAAATACGAACAAAATCAATCTCTATTTGAGGAAGAATTAATTGCCAGAGAAATGTATTTAGAGGCCAAAGAAAATTTTGAATTGTCTCAAAAAAGTTATGAAGTTAATAAGTTTCAATCCAAACAAGATTCGCTTTTAAATACCACAAGTATTATGGATTTAAGTAGAGATTTGGAACGTATGCAACAAACATTAAGCATGGAATACGAACGTATTGATAATTTAAATGTAAAAGCCACAGCCGATGGACAATTAGGAACTTTAAATGCAGAAATAGGGAAACAAATTGGAAGAGGACAAAATATTGGACAAATTAATGTGTTGACTAATTTTAAAATAGAAGCGACCATAGATGAACATTATATAGATCGTATTCTTCGTGGTTTAACAGGAACCTTTGAGCGTGATGAGACTATTTATCAGATAAAAATTAAAAAAGTTTATCCTGATGTAAAAGAGGGAAAGTTTAAAATAGACATGGTGTTTGTTGATGAGAAGCCAGAAAATATTAGAACGGGACAAAGTTATTATATCAAATTACAATTGGGAGAGCCTACAGAAGTATTGCTTTTACCACGTGGAGCATTTTTTCAGAGTACTGGCGGACAATGGGTATATGTGGTAGATGCTTCGGGTGAAGTTGCTACAAAACGCAAGGTGAAAATAGGAAAACAGAATCCTAAATATTATGAGATTTTAGAAGGGCTTGATCCGGGAGAAAAAGTGATTACGTCTAACTATGATCATTTTGGAGAAAATGACAAATTAATTTTAAAATAAAAAAATGCTAAAACATTATATAAAATTTGCTATCAGAAATTTTCGTTCCAACAAAGTCATTTTTGCGGGGAGTTTGGCAACCTTGTGCTTGGGAGCTTTGTGTATTTCTTTATTGTTCTCTTATGTTCATAACGAGTTAACCAACAGATGCTTTTTATATGTATAGAGCCAATTTTGTGTCAAACAAAAAAAGTCCAATGGTTTATATTGTTTCTCATTCTTGGCCAAATAGATGGACAAAACCAGGGATTAAAAATAGTATTGATGTTTATTCTAATTGTGATGAGGTTGAATTGTTTAATGATGTCAATCAGGAATCATTAGGAAAACTAAAAAATCCAGGATTAGGAGAGCATTTTCAATGGAAAAATATCAATGTCAAATACAATGTATTGTATGCGGTAGGTTATGTAAATGGAAAAGCAGTTGCTAAAGATTATATTCTCTTAAACAGTTTGCCAGAGTCCAAACGTTTTAATGACTTGATGGCTGAAACCAATGAGGTTTTACAACCACAAGAAGATTATAATTATATCTACAGAGTCAATAGTGGAGGAGATGATTATGTGGATACGTATGGAAATACTTGGATGGCGGATGTTCATAAAACGGATAAAAATACTTGGGGTTCAAAATCATGGACAGATGAGTTTAAAGATTTACCCACTTTTTATGCAAGTCAAAGAACTACATACGATCCTATAAAAGGAACTCAAGATTGGAAATTGTTTCAAGATTTTAGATATGGAGGCAATCAATTAAAATATGAATTTCCAGTACCAGATGGAGAATATTTAGTTGAATTGTATTTTAACGAACCTTGGTATGGAACAGGAGGTGGAATGGATTGTACAGATTGGCGTGTTTTTGATGTAGCCATTAATGATAAAGTGGTGTTAGAAAATGTTGATGTATGGAAAGAAGTGGGGCATGATAAAGCTCTTAAAAAAACGGTGAGAGCAAATGTAAAAGGCGGTGTTTTAAAAATATCATTTCCTAATGTAACATCAAGCCAAGCAATTATTTCGGCTATTGCCATTGCAACTAAAAATACTGCTATAAAACCAGTAAAAGCATCTTCTAAAAATATTTTAAACACATCGGCTAATGTGCCTGTAGAAGTTAGGTCTTGGTTAAATATTACAGACAAACAATATATTGATTCAGAAATACACTACACAAAATTACCTGCTGAAGTATACGGAGCAGATTATGTACGTTTTTCTAAATCAATAAACCAAGCAAAGATTTCAGGAACATTTATATCTAAAGAAAATGCAACTGTTTATGTGTTTGTAAAAGATTCAGAAAGCAAATTGTCTTGGTTAAAAAGTTATGAAAAGTTAGAAGAAATAGCTGAAAATAATCAAGAAATTGTTTTTAAGGTTTTTAAGAAAGAAGTAAAAAAAGGAGAAAAAATCCATTTTAAAAATAATGATGGGATTGCTGTAGTACCTCTCTATAATATGGATGAAAAAGATGACAGGCCGATTATAAAACTAGAAGCCGAAGAAGCCACTCTCTTAGGAAAGGGAATTAAAAAAGCCTTTTTCAAAAAAAGTGATTATGTAGAGTTTACTCAAAAGACAACAAATAAAATCACTTTTGAAGTTGCACCTGGAGTGGCTAATATTTATTTGATGCGTTTTAGGTTTATGAATATGAATGACTATCCTGTAAAAGTAAATTTAAGTATTACCGATGCGAATGGAATTTCAGTAAGAAACGATGTGATTGAATTTCCTATAAAGAATAAAAAATGGAAAGTATTAAATACTAGTACAGGAGGATTCATCAATGCTGGAACGTATAAAATTACTTTAGAAGCTAAAGATATGAAAGGACTACGATTAGAGTCGTTTGAGTTTCAATAAAAGAAATAAGATATAAAATGAAAAGAATACAAATTTATAGCCTAATGTTTTGGGCAGTGATTTTATGCAGTTGTGGTGCTAAAGAACAAGATGTTAGGGTTGTAAAAGATTTTAATTTTAATTGGAATTTTAAATTAGGTTCACATCCAGAAGCTGTAAAAGAAGACTTTGATAGTTCTGATTGGAGAGCGTTAAACTTACCTCACGATTGGAGTATTGAAGGAACGTTTAGCAAAGACCACCCTACCAAACCAGAAGGTGGTGCTTTACCTGCTGGAGAAGGTTGGTATAGAAAAAGCTTTGAATTACCCGAGGGAATAAAAGGAAAAAGTATTGCTATTGAGTTTGATGGGGTTTACAGAAATAGTGAAGTTTGGATTAATGGACATTTTTTAGGAAAACGTCCTTATGGGTATATTTCGTTTATGTATGATTTAACGCCTTATTTACATTATGGAACTCAGAAAAATACCATCACTGTTAAGGTGGATAATTCTCTTCAACCAAATTCTCGTTGGTACACAGGTTCTGGAATTTATAGAAATGTAAGGCTAGTGGTAACAGACAAGTTACATGTTGCTCATTGGGGAACGTATGCTACTACTCCAGAAATATCTAAAGGTCTAGGAACTGTAAATTATGAGTTGACTTTGCAAAATGACCATAATCAAGACAAGTCTGTTAAATTGGTCACAAGTATTAAAAGTGAACAAAATGAAGAAGTTGCCAAAGTAATTTCTAATGAAAACATAAAAGCAAATGATTTTTTTGTTCTAAATCAGGATTTAGAAGTAAAAATCCCTGTTTTATGGGATATAGAAAATCCGTACTTATATACCATTCAAACAAAAGTATATGAAGATGGGAGGTTGATTGATAATTATGAAACACCCTTAGGGTTTAGATATTTTAATTTTGATGCTGAAAAAGGATTCTCTTTAAACGGAGTTCCTACCAAAATTCATGGAGTTTGTTTGCATCATGATAATGGTGCTTTAGGAGCAGTAGCTAATAATGATGCTATTAAAAGAAAGCTGACTTTAATGAAAGAAATGGGAGCTAATGCCATTAGAGTTTCTCACAATCCGTCTTCTGTAGAGTTGTTAGATTTATGTGATGAAATGGGATTCATAGTTCAGGTAGAAGCTTTTGATACATGGAAAAAGAAAAAAGCAAAACAAGATTATCATTTAGATTGGGATGAATGGCATCAAAAAGATTTAGAAGATTTTGTGTTAAGAGATAGAAATCATCCATCTGTAATGATGTGGAGTATTGGAAATGAAATCCGAGAACAATTTGATAGTACAGGAGTTGCCATTACTAAAGAATTGGTAAGCATTGTAAAAAAGTTAGATAAAACAAGACCAGTAACCTCTGCGTTGACAGAAAATGTTCCTGAGAAAAACTACATCTATCAATCTGGAGCTTTAGATTTATTAGGGTTTAACTATAAACATAAAGATTATACTGGGTTTCCAGAAAAATTTAAAGGTCAAAAAATTATTGCCTCAGAAAGTGTATCAGCGCTGGAAACAAGAGGTCATTATGATCATTTCGATGCTGATGAGATAAAAAGGTGGCCACCAGCACATAATGAACCTTTTGATGGGAATGACGATTTTACGGTTTCTGCATACGATCAAGTTTCTGCTTACTGGGGAGCTACGCACGAAGAAAGCTGGAAAGCTGTAAAAGCTTTAGATTATATTGCGGGAACATTTATTTGGACAGGTTTTGATTATTTAGGAGAGCCAATTCCTTATCCATATCCTGCACGTAGTTCTTATTTTGGAATTCTAGATTTGGCTGGTTTGCCTAAAGATGTATACTACATGTATCAAAGTGAGTGGAGTGATCAAGATGTGTTGCACATTTTGCCACATTGGAATTGGACAAAAAATCAAGAAATTGATGTTTGGGCTTATTACAACAATGCTGATGAAGTTGAGTTGTTTTTAAATGGAAAATCACTTGGTAAAAAATCTAAAAAAGATGATGATTTGCATGTTTCTTGGGAGGTAAAGTACGAGCCAGGAACACTAAAAGCAGTGTCTAAAAAAGAAGGAAAAGTAGTGTTAGAAAAAGAAATTCACACTGCAGGAAAAGCGGCTCAAATAAACTTAACAGCAGACAAAAAAGAGATTCGTAACAATCAATATGATTTAACGTATATCACTGTTGATGTTGTTGATGAAAAAGGAGTTTTAGTTCCAAATGCAAATCATCTTATAGAATTTGAAATTTCAGGAGGTGGAGAAATTGTTGGGGTTGATAATGGTTATCAAGCCAATTTATCCTCGTTTAAAGCATCAGAAATAAAAGCTTATAATGGAAAATGTATCGTGATTGTTCAGTCTAATGGAAAAAAAGAGAATATTGTCTTAAAAGCAACATCTCAAGATGCTATTGCATCAAATAGCATAGAAATTAAAGTTATAAATTAATTATGAAAATCAAATATTTTTGCCCAATATGGGGTTCTACAGATATGGAGTATGCTGCTTTTTTTGAGAAAGCTAAAAACGCAGGATATGATGGAGTAGAAATGAGTCTACCTATGGACGATGCTGAAAAAAAAGAAATTTTAGTGCTGTTAAAAGAGTATGATTTAGAATTGATAGCCCAGCATTGGGAAACCTTAACGGCGGATTTTGAATTGCATAAAAAAGAGTACAAAGCAAGAATGATCAATTTGGCATCTGCAAAACCTTTGTTAGTCAATACTCAAACAGGAAAGGACTTTTTTACGTTTGAACAAAATGCTGAGTTAATTAACATTGCAAAAGAAGTTTCTCAAGAATATGGAGTGAAAATAATTCACGAAACACACAGAGGAAAGTTCAGCTTTGCAGCTCATATTGTATCTCAGTTTTTATCTAAAATTCCAGATTTAAAATTAACGCTAGACATTTCTCACTGGTGTAATGTTGCAGAAACATTATTAGAAGATCAAACCGAAGCGGTGGATTTAGCCATTGAAAGAACAGAACATATACACTCTCGTGTAGGTTTTTCTGAAGGGCCTCAAATTCCAGATCCAAGAGCTCCAGAATGGAAAGAAGTTCTAGAAACTCATACGAATTGGTGGCAAAAAGTAATTGATAAAAGAAGAGCAGAAGGGAGAACAGAATTTACGATTGCTCCAGAGTTTGGACCCTATCCGTATATGACTCAGTTGCCTTTTAAAAACGAACCCATTACCGATCAATGGACGGTAAATGTGTTTATGATGGAACATTTAAAAAAGACCTTAAAATAATTTTTCTAGAAAGGATGAATGCTAAAGAAAAACAGATACTAAGAGATTATAGTTTGGTAGGCGTTGAAGCAAAGCGTGCTGTTGAATTAGGTTTGGCAGATGCTGACTGGTATCAAACTCCTATTCCAAAAGATCAAATGAGAGCACTTTTGGTTAGAAAAAATGGACCTGCTATTAGAGATAGTATTATTTGGTTTGGGTTGTTGCTTGGTTCGGGTTACTTGGTTTATTTATGGTGGGGAACTTGGTATGCTATTATTCCTTATATTGTTTATAGTGTTTTGTATGCATCTTCATCAGATTCTAGATGGCATGAGTCCAGTCATGGTACAGCCTTTAAAACAGACTGGATGAACAATGTATTGTATGAAATATCATCTTTTATGGTGTTCAGACAATCTACGGTTTGGAAATGGAGTCATGCACGTCATCATAGTGATACCATTATTAGAGGTCGTGACCCTGAGATTTCTATTCCTAGACCTACACAAATAAAAACGTTGATTCTTACTTTTTTTGGGATTAGCGCAGCAGTTCCAGAAATGAAAAAGTTATTAAAACATGCATCGGGTAAAATTGATGTTGAGGTAGCGACTTATATTCCAAAATCAGAATATAAAAAAGTAATTTATAAAGCACGAATCTATGTGTTGATTTTTCTATCAGTCATCGTGTTATCAATTGTATACAATACTATTTTACCTTTAATGTTTATAGGTTTGCCAACATTATTTGGAACTTGGTTGATGCCTTTTTATGGATTTACGCAGCATGCAGGTTTGGACGAAAATGTACTAGATCATAGATTAAATTCTAGAACGGTACTTATGAATAGGGTTCATCGATTTTTGTATTGGAATATGAATTATCATGTAGAACATCATATGTTTCCATTGGTACCTTACCATGCTTTGCCAAAACTACATGAGTTGATGAAATATGACTGCCCTAAACCTAATACAAGTATTTACGATGCATTTAAGGAAATTTTACCGGCTATTTTAAAACAGCAAAAAGATCCTACTTATTTTATAAAAAAGGAATTACCTGCAACAGCACATAAAACTAAAAATACCCAGAAAGCAAAAATAGTTGGAGATGTTGATCAATTCAGCAATGGAAAAATTGAAGTTTGTTCAGTAGAAGATATCATTCAAGGAGAAGCTATTCGTTTTGATTTTAAAGACAAAACCTACGCTATTTATAGAACCAATAATGATCAATTTTATGCAACAGATGGAATGTGTACGCATGGAAATGCACATTTAGGTGATGGTGTAGTTATTGGTGAAACCATTGAATGTCCGAAGCATAATGGACGATTTAATTTAAAAGATGGAAGTCCAAAAAGGCTGCCTGTTTGTGTGGGCTTAAAAACCTATACAACTCATGTAGAAAATGGGAAGTTGTATTTAGACATAAGTGATGTGAAAAATGCAAAAGATGATGAAATGTTTTCTTTTAAAGTAGTCAGTAATAAAAACGTAGCTACATTTATAAAAGAATTAGAGCTGGAACCTGTTGATAAAGAGTTGTTTGAGTTTGTTCCAGGTCAATATATACAATTAGAAATTCTTCCTTATAAAACTAAATTCAATGAGTTTGTTATAGAAGAACCTTTCAAGTCAACTTGGGAAGCTAATAACTTGATGAATTGTTCAGCTGAAAATTCTTTTCATATAAAAAGGAATTACTCCATGGCTACCGATCCTAAAAAAGATAAAACGCTAAAGTTTAACATCCGTATTGCTTTACCACCAGCAAATGAATCCGTTTTTGCAGGAATTGGATCTTCTTATGTTTTTAATTTAAAAGCAGGAGATGAGGTTAAAATATCAAAGCCTTTTGGAGATTTTCAGATAAAAACATCAGAGAGAGAAATGATATATATAGGAGGTGGAGCAGGAATGGCTCCACTAAAATCACATCTTTCATATTTATTAGAAACTCAAAAAACAGATAGAAAAATAAGTTTTTGGTATGGTGCTCGTTCTAAATCAGAACTGTTTTACCAAGAATATTTTGAGCAATTACAAGATAAAAATGAAAACTTCAATTTTAATATAGCACTTTCAGAGCCAGAAGAAACTGATTTTTGGGAAGGAAATATAGGTTTTATACATGAAGTATTGTTAGAGAATTATTTAAAAAACATCCATCATCAAAAAGAGATTGAATATTATTTATGTGGACCACCAGCCATGATTCAGGCTAGTTTAAAAATGTTGGCAGATTTTAATGTTCCAAAAGAACGAATCGCTTTCGATGAATTTTAATCAAAAAAAATAAAAAATGATATCACCAAACCCAATTATAGGAACAGGACTGCATGCCATAGGAGGAATTTCTGCAGCAAGTTGTTATTTGCCAAACACCAAAACAAAAAAATGGTCTTGGGGAACTTTTTGGTTAGCACAAGCACTTTTTGCGTGGATTATTGCTCCATTAATGATTGGTTGGTTAACCGTTCCCGATTTTTGGAAGATTTTATTAAATGCTCCCTCAAAACCTTTTTGGATGGCTTTTTTATTGGGGGCAGTTTATGGTTTTGGAGGAATTTCCTTTGGAAAAGCCATTGTTCATATAGGATATTCCTTAACCTATACCTTAGCTATTGGTATTTCTGCTGTGGTAGGAACTATTTTACCTTTAATCATTTTTGGAGGTCTTGGGGATTTTTTTACAAAACCAGGTGGTGATGTGGTACTTTTAGGAATGATTTTTTCTGTTTTAGGAGTGATTATTTGTGGCTGGGCAGGTTTTAAAAAAGAAAAAGACATTAGTAAAGAGAGTTTAAATAAATCAGGTTTTAACATGATGTTGGGTTTGTTATTAACCATTGTGGCAGGAGTGCTTTCTGGTGTTTTTAATCTTTCTTTAGAATACGGTCAACCTATTGCAGACATGGCAGCACAAAATGGAGCTGGTCATTTTGAAGGAAATTCTAAATTAATTATTTCAACAGCTGGATGTTTTGTGGTGAATTTTATATGGTATTTTATTGCAGGTGTTAGGCAACAAACGTTGCAAGAGTTTTTACCTAAAAAAGAAATGACAAAATTAACTTTATTTAAAAACTGGATGTGGTCTGCTTTGGCTGGAACTATGTGGTGTTTTCAATTTTTCTTTTACGGACTGGGACATGTAAAAATGGGAAGTTTTCAGTTTGCTAGTTGGGTATTACACATGTCTATGCTAATCTTCTTTAGTTATATTGTTGGGGTAATAATGAAAGAATGGAAAAATGTAACAAAAAGTACCTATGTGATTTTAATAATAGGATTACTTATTTTAATCATCTCGTTTTGTATTACAAGTTACGGAAGTTATGTTGGGGAGGAGATGTTGCATACAGCATAAATGGATTGTTATAAAGTTTTATAATTTCTGAGTTCTGTAATAAGAAGGTGTTACTCCTTTAATCTCTTTAAACTTTCTGTTAAAATTAGATGTGTTTTGAAAACCACATTGTTCTGAAACGGAAGAAATAGAAATATCGGGATTGTTATAAATTAATTTACAAGCATTTTCAATTCTAATTTCAATTAAGAACTGAAAAAATGTTTTGTTAGTACGCTTTTTAAAATAACGACAAAATGCATTCTTGCTCATGTTTGCAATTTCAGATATATCTTCTAAACTAATAGGCTCATTATAGTTTTCCATAGTAAACTTAAATACATCATTCATTCTTTTACCTTCATTGTCAGTATATTTTTTTTTGTAAACAAAAGAAGACAAAGGAGAGGTTTTAGATAGGTTAATAAGATTGATCGTTTTTAAAAGAGTGGCAATTCGTTCAATTTTGTTTTGACGTTCTAGTTTTTTGAATTGGTTAATAATTTTGTTCTTTTTTGATAATACTTTCATCCCGTATTTAGCGTCTTTAAAAAAGGATTTAAGACTAGACATTTCTGTAATTTCAAAAAAATCTTTTCCGAAAGAGTTTTGATGAAAAAAAAGCGTAAACATAACAGATTCTTCATTGGTATTATGATCACTTCTAAAAACATGAGGAATATATCCTCCAATCACTAAAAGATCATTTTCCTTATATTCATTTATGGTATCTCCAACAATTACAATTCCCTTCCCCTTTTTAATATAGGTAATCTGAATTTCTTCATGTTGATGAAGTTGATCATAAAAAACAATTTCTCGATCCTCTTGATAAACAAAAGCTTCGTTTTCTGGTTTCGGAATTTTAAAGGGTAATACTTTCATAGTTATGTAAATATTGTTAAATATACCTATATTTTAATTCATAGTTGATAATATTGATAATATAGTATTGAACCATGGTAATAATCACACTTCTTTTGTTTTAGATTAGATTTAATTTTGGTATTAAACAAATAAAAAAGTTTATTATGATAAATTGGGAAGTTGTTATGCCAGCTGTTTTTACATGGCTAAAAGAGTCGGAGTCTGGTACTCTTGAAATTGACTTTGATACAACACAAAAACAAGCCGCAGCTATTTTAAGTGCTCAGGGTAAGGGCGGAAGTAGAATGGGCGGACTTGTTGCTTCGGGTACTCTAGGTGAGAATAGCTACCTGAGTAACGAACAACGTATATCTTTATTAAAATCCCTTTCTGAAGTTGCTAAACAATATGATGTACCATTAATCAGTGGAGCTGTAGCAGAAACTAAGGAAGAGCTCGCTAAAATTATTGAAGGACTTGCAACGGTTGGAGTTGATACAGTCATGGTCATGCCACCAAAAACTAAGAAGGTACCTTCTGATGAAGAAATGTATGCGTACTATGAGCTTGCTGCAGCAACCGCAAAAGAAGCAGGCGTAACAATTATGCCTTATAACAACCCAGATGCAGCCGGATATCATGCACTCTCAGCGAATCTTCTTATAAGACTTGCTGCTCTACCTGAAGTAACTGCTCTTAAAATTTCGACTATAGATGTTTCAATTATTGAAACGCTGATGTTAGAAAATAAAGACTTAAAAATTTTAGCAGGTGTTGATAGTGTTACCGTATATGCAGGACTTGCTGGAGCATGTGGTGGAATTACAGGTGTAGGTACTATCTTCCCAAAAGCTAGTGTTACTATGCAGGAATATGTTTTAAAGGGAGAATGGGCTGAGGCAAACAAAATTTCTCAGGCGATGAATTCAATATCATACCTTGATGCTCAACCACTGCTTATGGAATACCTTAAGTTTGCTATGGGAATTCATCAGAATGATATAGATGGTGGGCTTCGTACTCTTGGTAAAAAATTAACTCAAGAGCAAATAGATGATGTTCGAGCAAGATATATTTTAGCAAAAGAAAGACTTGAAGTTTTGGACTTGATATAACTTATTACAAAAACATATAAAAGACAATGATAACAGGTAAAAATTATATTGGAAACAAACTTAGTGCAAAAGGAAGTGTTACTCATAAAACAATAAACCCTAAGTTGAATATTGAAAATCCTACAGTGTTTATTGAGGCTACTTCTGAAGAAATTGATGAAGCAGCTCAATTGGCAACAGAGGCATATAAACTTTATAGAAAAGTATCAGGAAAACAAAAAGCAGCGTTTTTAAATGCTATTGCAGACGAAATATTAGCTCTAGATCAAGAGTTAATTGATGCCTATGTTACAGAATCTGGACTTCCAGAAGGAAGAGCTATGGGGGAAAGAGGTAGAACAATTATGCAACTAAAATCATTTGCGGATTTAGTTTCAAATGAAGAGTGGAAAGGAAATACGTTTGATGCAGCTATTCCAGATAGAGAGCCTTTGCCTAAAGATGATTTAAGAAAAACGGTAACTCCTTTGGGACCAGTAGTGGTTTTTGGAGCAAGTAATTTTCCTTTTGCATTTTCTACCGCAGGAGGAGATACTGCCAGTGCTTTAGCAGCGGGATGTCCTGTAATTGTAAAAGCCCACGAAATGCATGCTGCTACTTCAGAATTAGTAGCATCTGCAATTATTAAAGCAGCTGAAAAAACAGGAATGCCAAACGGTGTTTTTTCACATCTTTCAGGTCGTGGACCTATAGTTGGTTCAGCGTTGGTTAACCATCCAAAAATAAAAGCAGTAGGTTTTACAGGAAGTATCGGAGCAGGTAGAGCTATTTTTAATATGGGAGCTAGCAGACCTGAACCAATTCCTGTATATGCCGAAATGGGAAGTATTAACCCAGTTGTGATTTCACCTTTAGCTATTGCTAATCGTGGAGAGGCAATTGCTTCTACTTACGCAGGATCTATCACTTTAGGAACTGGACAGTTTTGTACCAATCCAGGTTTGTTATTGACCGTTGAGGATGAAAATACAGAAGCTTTTATCCAGGATTTAGCTAAAAAAACGGTTGCTATAGACGCACAATGTATGTTGCATCCTAATATTAAAGCTGGTTTTGATAAAAACGAAAAAACAGTTACCTCTCAAGAAGGAGTGCGAACAGTTGCAAAAATTAGTGGAGATCTTAAAGAAAATTATGCAAATTCAATAATTGCATGTGTTTCTGGAGATGACTTTTTAGCGAACCCTAAAATTCAACAAGAGGTTTTTGGACCCTTTTCAATAGTGGTAAAAACTAAAAATGAAGCTCAATTAGTAGAAGTAATTGAAGCTTTAGAAGGACAGCTAACAGGAACTATCATTGCTGAAAATGAAGAGGTTTCTAGTCTCACAGATATTGTTGATGCGTTGGCCAATCGTGTAGGAAGAATTATTTTTAATGGAGTTCCTACTGGTGTAGAAGTTTGTCCTTCTATGCACCATGGAGGACCATATCCAGCTTCTTCTGATGCAAAATTTACATCAGTTGGTACACATGCAATATACAGATGGGTAAGACCAATAAGTTATCAATCATTTCCTGAAGAATTACTTCCGGATTCATTAAAAAATTAAAAAGTATTTATAAAATACATGGCAAGAAAAACATTTTTTTGTGTAGATGCTCACACGTGCGGAAATCCGGTACGTGTTGTTGCTGGTGGTGGTCCTAACCTTGTGGGTGAAAATATGAGTGAAAAACGACAACATTTTCTTAAAGAATATGATTGGATTCGTAGAGGATTGATGTTTGAGCCTAGAGGACATGATATGATGAGTGGAAGTATTTTATTTCCACCTCACGATCCTCAAAATGATTTCTCGATTCTTTTTATAGAAACATCGGGATGTTTGCCTATGTGTGGGCATGGAACCATTGGGACCATTACTATTGCCATAGAGGAAGGATTAATTACCCCCAAAATTCCAGGTAAAATAAGAATGGAAGCACCTGCAGGTTTGGTAGAAATTGAATATCAACAAACAGGGAAAAAAGTAGATTGGGTAAAACTGGTAAACGTAAAATCTTATTTAGCCGCAGAAAATTTAACCATAGATTGTCCTGAGTTAGGTGAAATTACTTTTGATGTTTCTTACGGAGGAAATTATTATGCCATTGTTGATCCACAGAAAAATTTTAGTGGAATTCATGATTTTAATGCAACAAAAATTATACAATATTCTCAAGTGGTTAGAAAACGTATCAATGAAAAATACCCTGATATGTTTATTCATCCTGAGAATGATACTATTAGAGATGTAAGTCATATGCTGTGGACAGGAAATCCTATAGATCCAACATCGTCAGGTAGAAATGCTGTTTTTTATGGAGATAAAGCCATAGATCGTTCTCCTTGTGGTACAGGGACTTCTGCTCGTATGGCACAATTATATGCTAAAGGAAAATTAACCATGGGTGAGTCTTTTATTCATGAAAGTTTTATCGGGAGTAAGTTTATTGGTAAAGTAGAAAAGGAAACTACGTTAGCTGGTAAAAAAGCAATTATTCCAAGTATTCAAGGCTGGGCTCAAGTCACTGGTTATAATAATATTATTATAGATGATGATGATCCTTATGCTCATGGTTTTCAAGTAATTTAATTTTTAAAATAAATTAAAATGAGTAAAAAAGTAGTTGTTGTAGGAGGAGGAATTATAGGGCTTTGTTCAGCTTACTATCTTCAAAAAGAAGGGTGTGAAGTTACTGTTGTAGATAAAACAAATATGGATGAAGGGGCTTCTTATGTAAATGCAGGGTATATAACGCCTAGTCATTTTATCTCTTTAGCAGCTCCTGGAATGATCAATAAAGGGATTAAGTGGATGTTTAATTCAAGTAGTCCTCTTTATGTAAAACCTAGGTTAGATTTAGAGTTTTTTAAATGGGCATTGTCTTTTAAAAAATCAGCAACGCAAGCCAAGGTTCAAAAGTCTATTTCAGTTATTAAAGACATCAATCTTTTTAGTAGAGATTTGTATGAGGATATAAAACAATCAGGAGATTTTAATTTTCATTTTGAAAGAAAGGGATTGTTGATGTGTTATAAGTCTGATGAAGTTGGCGAAGAAGAATGGGAAATTGGTCAGCAAGGTATTAAAGTAGGTTTAGGTGTTAAAAACTTAACATCAAAAGAAGTAAATGAACTTGAGCCTAATGCTAACTTAGATGTAAAAGGTGCTGTGTATTATGATTGTGATGCGCATATGACCCCTAGTGATTTTATGAAAGAAATGACTGCTTATTTAAAATCAACGGGAGTTACCTTTTTAACAAATGAAGAAGTACAAGATATTGAAGTAGTCAATAATATTGTAACTAAGGTTATTACTCATAAACAAATATTATCTTCGGATGAGGTTGTTTTGGCTGCAGGTAGTTGGAGTCCTTTAGTAACAAAAAAAATAGGAATAAAAATTCCTGTTCAAGCAGGTAAAGGTTACCGAATTAATGTAAAAAGAGAAACAGGAATTACTTATCCTGCAATATTGTGTGAAGCAAAAGTAGCAGTAACTCCTATGGATGGATTTACTCGTTTTGCTGGAACCATGGAACTAGGAGGAATTAATCATTATATAAATCCTAAGCGAGTTGAAGCTATTTCTAAGGCAGCTAAAAACTATTATAAAGGATTAGAGATTAATGAACAGGAAAAAGAACAAGCAAAATGTGGTTTAAGACCTTGTTCTCCTGATGGATTGCCTTACATAGGGAAATCATCAAAATGTGCGAATTTAACCATTGCAACAGGACATGCAATGATGGGATGGAGTTTAGGACCAGCAACAGGAAAGTTGGTTTCGGAAACGGTATTAGGAAAAAATACAAGTATAGATTTACAACCATTTAGTCCAGACAGAAAATTTTAAATTATTATGAGATATCAACAAATTCCAAATAAGTTATTTATTAAGAATAGAAGTCGTTTTTCGGCTGAAATGAAAGCAAATACTATTGCCATTTTAACATCAAATGATTTTAAGTACAACAATGCTGATGATTTGATGGGATTTACTCAAAATAATGATTTGTTTTATTTGTCTGGAATCGATCAAGAAGAAACAATTTTGTTGATATATCCTGATGCGTATTTAAAAGAGAATAGGGAAATCTTATTTGTGAAAAAGACCAGTGAGGAAATAAAAATTTGGGATGGAGAAAAACTAAATAAAGAACAAGCTTCAGAATTATCAGGAGTAAAACGTGTGGAATGGTTAGAAGATTTTGAAACGGTTTTGCAATACATGGCTTTTGAAGCGGACGGTTTCTATTTAGGACATAATGAACATAAAAAAACTGTTACAAAAGATCAAGAAACAAGACAGGATAGAATGATAAAATGGTGTAGAGAAAAGTATCCTTTACATGATTATTATAGAGCAGCAAAAATAACAAGAGGTTTAAGACAGGTTAAATCTGTAGAAGAAATTGATTTAATAAAAAAAGCAGCTCAAATAAGTTGTGATGCCTTTGAAAATGTTTTAGCAATGTGTAAGCCTCAGATTAAAGAATACGAGATTGAGGCAGAATTGACCTATCATTTTCTTAAAAAAGGAGCAACCCGTCATGCCTTTATGCCTATTGTTGCGTCTGGAGAAAATGCATGTGCATTACATTCAAATAAAAACGAATCTACCTGTAAAGACGGAGAAATGGTTTTAATAGACTTTGGAGTTTGTTATGCTAATTATCATAGTGATACTACTCGCTGTATTCCTGTAAATGGTAAATTTTCTAAACGTCAAAAAGAAGTTTATTCATCAGTATTACATTGTTTAAAAGAAGGAAGTAAATTATTACAAGTAGGAGTTCTTCCTTTGGATTATGAAAAACAAATGGAGGCATTGATTACAGAGGAGTTGATAAAATTAGGTTTGTTAACTGTTGATGAAGTTAACAATCAAGATCCGGATAAACCTTTGTGTAAAAAATATTATCCACATAGTTCATCACATTATATAGGATTAGATGTACACGATGTTGGTTTGTATTCAAGAAAATATGAGGCAGGAATGGTAGTTACATGTGAGCCTGGTATTTATATTCCTGAAGAAGGTATTGGTTGTCGTTTAGAAAACGATTATTTAATTACTGAAAAAGGTGTTGTGAATTTAACAGAAGCGATGCCTATAGAAATAGAAGAAATTGAAAGTTTAATGAACGTATAAAAATAAGATATGATTGGAATAGGAGGTTCAACAATAGAAGCGGAATTAAAAGCCATAAAACCAGTGGTGAATTTAATTGAGCCCATACAAGAATCAGAATACAAAAATAGAATTAGTAAGGCATGTGAGTTAATGAAAGCTCAGAATGTCAAAGCCATTTATTTAAATGCTGGGACTAATTTGTTTTATTTTACGGGTACCGAATGGCATCCTAGTGAACGTATGGTTGGTGCTATTTTGTTAAATAATGGAGAAGTTCATTATATAGCTCCTCATTTTGAAGAAGGAACCATTAGAGATTTTATGATGATTGAAGGTGAAATTCATGGTTGGGAAGAACATGAAAGTCCGTTTGAATTGTTTCATAATATTCTTATTTCTAACAATATTCATGAGGGAGAAATTTTAATTGATGAAAGCACTGCATATTTTATTTATGAAGGAATTGCTAACAGTTGCACTTCTTTTAAAATAAGCAATGCAAAACCGATTATCATCTCATGTAGAATGATTAAGTCTAAAGGAGAAATTGCCATTATGAAAGCATTAATGGATATTACTCTTGAGGTACAAAAAGCAACTGCAAGAATTTTAAGAGTAGGAATTACAGCTAAAGAAGTAATTGATTTTATTCATGAAGCACATAAAAAATATGGAATTCCTTCGGGATCTTATTTTTGTATTGTATTGTTTGGTAAAGATACCTCGTTCCCACATGGAGTAAAAACACCAAAATCTCTAGAGATGAATGATGTTGTTTTGGTGGATACTGGATGTTCTTATTACCATTACATATCAGATATTACAAGAACATATGTTTTTGGTGAGGCAAATGAATATCAACGTGAGATATGGAATATAGAAAAAGAAGCTCAATATGCAGCATTTAATGCCGCTCAATTAGGGAATACATGTGGAGATGTTGATGTTGCTGCAAGAGGAAAAATAGCATCTCATGGTTTAGGACCAGATTACAATCTTCCTGGATTGCCGCATAGAACAGGACATGGTATTGGACTAGATATTCATGAATATCCATATATTTTAAAAGGAAACAATACTTCTTTAGCAGCGGGGATTTGTTTTAGTGTAGAACCTATGATTTGTGTGCCTAACGTTTTTGGTATCCGTTTAGAAGATCATATTTATATGACTGAAGAAGGACCAAAATGGTTTACGCAACCAGCACATTCTATTGAGAATCCTTTTGGATTGTAAAAATTAAAATTCGTGTATTAAAAACATAATAAATAATCCTTTAGAGGCAACGCAGTTATTGAGTAGTCTTTGTTAAAGAAAAAATATTTTAAGTATAGTTAACATTATGAAAGCAATAAAATACAAATCTATTTTTACCATATTACTTCTTAGCTGTTTTGCAACATATAGTCAAGGGACTTTAGAAGAATATAAAAAAGCAGTTAATATAGAAACTTTATTTAAAGACAAGGTTTTTAATACTCCTTCAGAATTTAATTGGTTACCAAATAGTACTTTTTGGTATGTAAATAATTCTAAAACTGGTAAGGCTTATTTTTTGGTAAATCCTGAAAAGAAAGAACAAACTCCTTTATTTGATCATGCTAAATTAGCAAAGATTTTATCAGAAAAAACTAATGAAAAAATTGAGGAGAATAATTTATCTCTTAGCAATTTAAAACTTAATACTGAGAAGAAAGTATTAAGCTTTAGTTATGAAAATACAAATTACAATTATAATCTTAATGATGAGAAATTAGCTGTATTAAACACTTCAAAGAAGAAAAATAATAGAGGTAAAAAATATTGGGGAAGTTTTTCAGATGATTCAAAAAATCCTCCTGTAAAATCACCAGATTCATTATGGATGGCTTTTATTAAAAACTACAATCTTTATATCAAAGACATCAAAACTAGTGAAGAAACACAATTAAGTTATGATGGAACCAAAGGAAACTATTATGCATCTTATATAAAGTGGTCACCAGATAGCAAGAAAATTATGGCTTATAAGGTAAAGCCTGGCGAAGATCATAAAATTTATTTTGTAGAGTCTAGTCCAAAAGATCAATTGCAGCCTAAATTACAATCAAGAGATTATAGAAAACCAGGGGATGAGGTTCCTTTTAAAAGTCCACAATTATTTAATGTAGAAACTAAAACCCACATCAATATTCCTACTACAGAGTTTAACAGTCAGTTTGACCTTTATAATATCGATTGGAGAGATGATAGTACTGCTTTTACTTTTGAATATAATCAAAGAGGACATCAAGCTTATAAAATTATTGAAGTGGATGCCAAAACAGGTAAAGTAGATGTTTTAATTAATGAAATAAGTAAAACATTTATTGATTACAGCAGTAAAAAATATAGACATGACGTTAAAGGAACTGATGAAATTATTTGGACTTCTGAACGTGATGGATGGAATCATATATATCTTTTTAACAAAGATGGAAGTTTAAAAAAACAAGTAACCAAAGGGAATTGGGTAGTTAGAAAAGTAATTTATGTTGATGACGAAAACAAACAAATATATTTTACAGCAAGTGGGTTAGACAAGGATCAAGATCCATATTTTATTCACTATTGTAAAGTAGGATTTAATGGAAAAAACTTCAAACGTTTTACTACAGAAAATGGAAATCATAAGGTTACTTTTTCAAAAGACTATAAATATTATGTAGATCAATATTCTAGAGTTAACATGCCTGCAGTAACTCTTTTAAAAACGGCAGAGGGAGCTAAAACAATTATAGAACTTCAAAAAGGAGATGCATCAGAACTTGTTAAACAAGGTTGGAATGCACCAGAACCATTTGTAGCAAAAGGACGAGATGGTAAAACCGATATTTGGGGAATTATTGTAAGACCCACTTCATTTGATCCAAATAAAAGCTATCCAATTATAGAATATATATATGCAGGGCCACATGATTCTTTTGTGCCAAAAGATTTTCATTCCTATTATTGGTCTATGACTTCTTTAGCAGAACTTGGTTTTATAGTGGTTCAAATAGATGGTATGGGAACTTCTAATAGATCAAAAGCATTTCATGATGTTTGTTGGCAAAACTTAAAAGATGGTGGTTTTCCTGATAGAAAATTATGGATGAAAGCAGCTGCAAAAAAATATCCATATATGAATATAGACAAAGTTGGAATTCATGGAACATCTGCAGGAGGACAAAACGCAGGAGCTGCCTTGGTGTTTAATTCAGATTTTTATGATGTTGCTGTTTCTTCATGTGGATGTCATGACAATAGAATGGATAAAATTTGGTGGAATGAACAATTTATGGGATATCCTGTAGGGCCACATTATGCTGCTTGTTCTAATATAGAAAATGCTGCTCAATTAGAAGGAAACTTAATGCTTATTTTAGGAGAGGTTGATGACAATGTAGATCCAGCTACCACTATGCAATTTGTAGATGCATTAATTAAAGCCAATAAAGATTTTGAATTGGTAACCATTCCAGGAATGGGACATTCTGCTGGAGGAGAATATGGAGAACGCAAGCGAAAAGACTTTTTTGTAAAACATTTAATGAACGTAACACCACCAAGTTGGAGTGAAATTTATAAATAGAGCGTTTTCAGAAAAATAGTTGTTAAATATTAATAGAAAAATTTCAATGATACAGTTATACAGGTTTTTAAAAAATATAATGGTGATTGTGTGTGTATTAAATATTAGTACAGTTAAGGCACAAGGAGATCAAATATTAGATGGTATTGGTGAAACAGGTTTAATTGCAAGATATCTTTTTGATGGTGATGCAAAAGACTGGTCTAGGAATAATTTGCATGCGAATGTTAAAGGTGAAAAAGTTGCTTTTATAAATGATAAGTTTTTTGGAAAAGTAATTACTCTATCATCAGATAATAAGGGGTATATAACTATCCCGGGAAGTGCTGTTAGTAATGAAGAATCCATTAGTGTTACAGGTTGGATTAATATACAGTCTGCCAAAAGTAATCAGTGCTTTTTTGATTTTGGAAAAAATACAAAATCCCATCTTTCAGTGTTTCCAACAGGTACTAAAAATGAAGCAGGTTATTTTGCAGAAATAGTTTCTAAAACTGGAAATTATAAAACAGAAGCATCCGTTCTAGAAGTTAATAAATGGATGATGCTATCTGTTGTTATTGATGTTCCTTCTAAGTCTCTTCGTACTTATTTTAATGGGGTGCTTGTAAGTGAAACTAAAAATATAGAGGTAGAGTTAGATCAATTATTTAGTAGTAGTTCTAGTGAGCAAAACAAACTTTACATAGGAAAATCATTGTCATCAAATCAATCTTATCTTAATGCCAAATTGCATGATTTTAGAATCTATAGAATTCCACTAAAAGAATCTCAAATTAAAACAATTTATTATAAGGCTTTAAAGAAGGATGATCCAGTTGTTAATGAAAATGAAAAAAAAGATGATGATCTTGAAGTCTTTTCCAACACAACTCCTCAGCTTTATACTAAATTTTTAGTAGATGTTTCCGATGTTGAGGTGGAAACGACTGTTGGAGTTCTGCCAAAATTACCACGCTTTGTTAAAGCTGTTTATAAAAGTGGAGTTGAACTATCTAAAACACGCGTAATTTGGCCAGCACCTAAAGACAATGTTAAAGTACTTAAGACCGGAACTTATACAGTGATAGGAACCATTCCTGGATCAGATTTAAAATCAAAAGCAACAGTTGTTGTAAAAGAAGCTAAAAAAGTATTTTCTCCAAATAAAAATCTAGAGGTTTTTAATTTGGATCAGGTATCATTAAACACAGATAGTAATGGAGACAATACAAAGTTTATTGAGAACCGAGATAAGTTTATTACAACCTTAGCTCAAACAAATCCTGATAATTTTCTTTATATGTTTCGAAATGCTTATGGACAAAAACAACCAGAAGGAGCAGAACCATTAGGAGTGTGGGATAGCCAAGAAACAAAATTACGTGGTCATGCAACGGGGCATTATTTAACAGCTGTTGCCCAGGCTTATGCAAGTACTGGTTATGACACATCTTTACAGGCTAATTTTTTAAATAAAATGGAATATATGGTAAATGTGTTATATGAATTGTCACAATTATCAGGGAAACCAAAACAAGCAGGAAGTCCGTTTGTGTCTGACCCTACAGCGGTTCCTCCAGGAGTTGGTAAATTAGATTACGATTCAGATTTAAGTATAGAAGGGATTCGTACTGATTACTGGAATTGGGGTGAAGGGTTTATTAGTGCTTATCCACCGGATCAGTTTATCATGTTAGAAAAAGGTGCAATTTATGGAACTCAGAATACTAAAATTTGGGCACCATACTACACTTTGCATAAAATTCTTGCAGGCTTGCTAGATATTTATGAAGTAAATAGAAATCCTAAGGCATTAGAAATTGCTAAAGGTATGGGAGACTGGGTGCATATAAGATTAAGCCAGTTGCCAACTGAAACATTAATTAGCATGTGGAACAGGTATATTGCGGGAGAATTTGGAGGAATGAATGAGGTAATGGCTAGACTTTATAGAGTAACAAATGAATCTCGTTATTTAGAAGTAGCTAAATCATTTGACAATATTAAAATGTTTTATGGAGATGCTAATCATTCACATGGTTTGGCTAAAAATGTAGATACTTTTAGAGGATTACATGCCAATCAACATATTCCACAAATTGTAGGAGCATTAGAAATGTATCGTGATTCAAACATCCCTGATTATTTTTATATCTCTGATAATTTTTGGTATAAAACTACCAATGATTATATGTATACAATAGGTGGTGTGGCAGGTGCTAGAAATCCTAATAATGCAGAATGTTTTATTAAAGAACCTGCAACTATATATGAAAATGGTTTGTCAGCAGGTGGTCAAAATGAAACTTGTGCAACTTATAATATGTTAAAATTAACTAAAAACCTGTTTTTATATGATCAGCGTGGGGAGTTAATGGATTATTATGAGCGAGGTTTGTATAATGATATTCTTGCATCGGTAGCAAAAGACAGTCCTGCAAATACGTATCATATTCCATTAAGAGCGGGGTCTATAAAACATTTTGGGAACCCAGATATGAAAGGGTTTACCTGTTGTAATGGTACCGCATTAGAAAGCAGTACAAAACTTCAGAATACCATTTATTTTAAAAGTAGAGATCAGAAATCACTTTATGTAAATCTGTATGTGCCTTCAACGCTAAATTGGACTGAAAAAAATGTAATTATTGAACAAAAAACGGCTTTCCCAAAAGAAGACAATACACAGCTTATTATTAAAGGCAAAGGAAAGTTTAATATCATGTTACGTGTTCCACATTGGGCAACTAAAGGGTTTTATGTTTCAATAAACGGAAAAGAACAAAAAGTAGATGCAAAACCAGGGAGCTATTTAACATTAAATCGTAAATGGAAAAAAGGAGATATTATTGACGTTCATATGCCTTTTCAATTTCATTTAGAGTCAGTTATGGATCAGCAAAATATAGCGAGTTTGTTTTACGGTCCAATTTTGTTGGCTGCTCAGGAAACAGAATCACGAAAAGATTGGAGAAAAGTAACTTTAGACGTTAATGACATTAGTAAAAACATTAAAGGAGATCCTAGTCAATTAAAGTTTACGATTGATGGGGTTGAGTTTAAACCCTTTTATGAAACCTATGGTCGTTATTCTGTTTATTTGAATGTTATCTTAAAATAATTGATGAATTAATCTATAAGCTAAATCAATCCAAAGGATTAGAATAGCAAAATAAATACAATGAAAATGGAATATAAAGCAATCAAAACATGTAATTTTTTAATTCTTTTCTTTTTAACCACAATGGTCACAGCACAAAGTAGTTTAATTGATGTAGTAAGTTCATTTTCTGCTGATAAAAAAGCCTTAAATAGTTTTTACCATAATTCAGAATCAGAGGAATATTATCAACGTTTTACTAAGTTATATAATAATTGGGGAGAAAGAATTGCTGCCATAGATTTTGAGAAACTTACACAACAAGAAAAGGTAGATTATTTACTTTTAAAAAATCTTATTGAGAAAGAAAGTTATTTCTTAAATATTGATTATAAATCGTTTAAAAAGGTTGCTTTTGTTGCAGACTTTGCTGAAGAAATAATTCCATTCTTAAAAGAAAGAAAACGCGGAAAAAAGCCAGATGCTAAGGCTTTATCAAAGATATTAGATACAGTAGCTAAAAGTGTAGATGCTAAGATGGAATCTTTAGATAAAAATTTATTTAAAGATTGGTTAATGGCAGAAAAAGCATCTCACATTATATTGGCTTTAAAAAAAGAATTAAAAGAAGCATATTCTTTTTATTATGGTTATGATCCTGAATTTACTTGGTGGGTAGAAAAACCTTACGAGGCTTTATCAAACAAATTATTAGCATACGCAGATTTGTTAAAAGACAATTACTCTAAAACAGTTCTTAAAGACGATGGGAGTGGTATTGTAGGAAAACCAATTGGGAAAAAAGCATTGGTTGAAAGTTTAAATTTTGAGTTTATTCCTTATGCTCCAGAAGAATTAATTAAAACAGCCGAAAAGCAGTTTGATTGGTGTAAAAAAGAAATGATAAAAGCTTCACAAGAACTAGGTTTTGGTAATGATTGGAAAGCAGCTTTAGAATTTGTAAAAAACACTTATGTACCAGCAGGAGAACAGCCTGAAGCTATTTTAGATCTTTACAATCAATCTGTAGATTTTATTGAAGAGCGTGATTTAATTACTTTTCCAGATTTGGCAAAAGAAACATGGAGAATGATTATGATGACTGCAAAACGTCAAAAGGTAAATCCATTCTTTACAGGAGGTTGGGAAATTAGTATTTCTTATCCTACTCAAGAAATGGACGAAGATGATAAATTGATGAGTATGCGTGGAAACAATCCTAATTTTTCTAGAGCAACAGTACAGCATGAATTATTACCAGGACACAATCTTCAGTTTTTCATGAATGATCGTTATAAAAAATATAGAAAGGCTTTTGATACTCCTTTTTGGATGGAAGGTTGGGCACTTTATTGGGAAATTAATTTATGGAATAAAGAATTTCCACAAACTCCTGAACAAAAATTAGGAATGCTTTTTTGGAGAATTCACAGATGTGCAAGAATTATATTTTCATTAAAATATCACTTAGGAGAAATGACTCCGCAACAATGTATTGACATGTTGGTAAATGAAGTGGGACATGAATATGCAAACGCTGAGGCCGAAGTAAGACGTTCTTTTGCTACAAGCTACACCCCACCATTATACCAAATGGCTTATATGACAGGAGGTTTACAGTTTTATGCTTTAAAAAATGAAATGTTAGCAAAAGGATGGACTGAAAAAGAATTTCACGATCGTGTGTTACAAGAAAACATGATGCCTATTGAGCTGTTAAGGGCTTTGCTTTTAGATTTACCATTAAATAAGGATTATAAAACTGAATGGAAGTTTTCCACAGATTTTAAATAAAAAAGAATAGAAAATGAAAATCAATATAAAATATAGTGTTAGTGCTCTTTTGTTTTTATGCTCAACACTTACAATCAATGCACAAGGTTATTGGGATAATATCAAGCAAAAAAAAGCTACTCTAGGAATAACAGAGTCTGATTCTATTTTAAGTTTTGAAACACCCGATTTTCAATTAAAATTAGTGAAAGCTTCTCAAACAGTAGCAGAACTAAGACCTAATCAGGACTTAAATTTTGATTTTACTCCAAGTGATCGATTAAAAATTAGAGATAAAGATGGATTATATCATTTAGGAGATATTAATTTAAGAATAAAAAGTGTAGATGGAGATTGGAAAAGTTATTCAACTGCTAAAAAAAGAGTTAAAGTAACACCAATAAAAGTTTCTGGAAATATATTGTCAGGGGCGGATTTAGCCAATACTTTACCAAAAGACATTCCTGTTACCATTAAACGTTTTTATGAAGTAATTGAGAATCAGTTAGTACTAAGGTTTGAGATTTCTAATAAATCAGCATCAAATATTGAAATTGGGGCTTTAGGAATTCCAATGATATTTAATAATATTTTAGAAGGAAAATCATTAACAGAAACCCATGCTCAGAATGTGTTTTTTGATCCTTATATAGGTTTAGGAGCAGGTTATTTAGAGGTTAAAAAATTAAGTGGTAAAGGACCTGTTTTATTGGTGATGCCAAAAGAAAATATGGATTTTGAAGCTTACCGTCCTTTGTTAGATGATCCAACAAGAAGAAGTATTGTTTTTGAAGGGTTTCATGAGTGGATGGCTTACAGTAAAGCCTATGCTGAAAAGGAATGGAAAGGAGTTGAACAATGGAACAAACCAACTTCATTAATGCTGAAATCTAATGAGACCAAAGAATTTTCGCTAAAATTTGTGCTTTCCAAAGGTGTTAAAAATATTCAAGAAACTATTGTAGAAAATGGGCAACCTTCGGCAATAAGTATTCCGGGTTATGTACTTCCAAAAGGTGTTGATTCTCATTTGTTTTTAAATTATAAAAGTGATGTTGCTTCTTTTGAAATAGAACCTAAAAAAGCCATTAAAATAAAGAAAAATGGATTAACAGAAAAAGGTGTAAAAAAGTATACTGTTTGTGGTAATAAATGGGGAAGAGCTAGGTTAACTATTAATTATAAAGATGGTGTAAAGCAAACTATTAATTACAAAATAATAAAATCAGAATCAGAAGTGATTAAGGATTTTGGCCATTTTTTAACAACAGAACAATGGTTTAACGAACCTGACCCAATATTTAAAAGAAATCCATCAGTTATTAGTTATGATTATGAAACCAAAAAGCAATTAACTCAAGATAGTCGTGCTTGGGTTGCTGGATTGAGTGATGAAGGTGGAGCAGGAGGTTGGCTGGCTGCTATTATGAAACAACTTGTTCAACCAGATAAAGAAGAGATTAAAAAATTAGAGCAATTTGTAGATCATACTCTTTGGGGTAATATCCAGTATAGCGAAGGAAAACATAAATATGGAGTTAAAAAGAGTGTGTTTTATTATGAACCAGATTCGCTTCCTAAAGGAACGTATAGAGATGATGTGAATTATAAAACTTGGGCTGCTTGGGATCATAAACATGCAAACGATCCAGGTCGTTCATACAATTATCCTCATGTAGCAGCGGCTTATTGGGTAATGTATCGTTTGGCAAGATATCACAAAGGTTTGGTAGATAACAGAACATGGGATTGGTATTTAAAACAAGCATATCACACCTCTGTTGCTATGCTAGAGCAAGCACCTTATTATTCTCAATTTGGTCAAATGGAAGGTTCTGTGTTTTTATATCTTTTAAAAGATTTAAAAACTGAGAATTATACTGAAATGGCTCTAGATTTAGAAGCTAGAATGAAAAAAAGAGCCAATCATTGGAAAGAATTAGATTATCCTTTTGGAAGTGAAATGCCATGGGATTCTACAGGTCAAGAAGAAGTCTATATGTGGTCAGACTACTTTGGATATAATAAAAAAGCAAATGTTACTCTTGATGCTATATTAGCCTACATGCCAACCATACCACATTGGGCTTATAATGGAAATGCTCGTAGATATTGGGATTTTTTATATGGAGGAAAATTATCTAGAGTTGAAAGACAAATTCACCATTATGGATCTTCTTTAAATGCTATTCCCGTTTTACATCAATACAGAAAGACCAATGATTTGTATTTACTAAAAGTAGGGTATGGAGGTCTTTTAGGAGGAATTTCTAATATTACGCAAGATGGTTTTGGTTCTGCAGCATTTCATTCCTATCCTACAGAGTTAAGAATAGATTATTTGTCTGGAGATTATGGTTCTGGGTTTTACGGATATGCAGTTAATTCAGCTACTTATATTACAAAAGATGAGAATTTAGGTTGGTTGGCCTTTGGAGGAAACTTAAGTGTGAAAAAAGAGGTTATTGAAGTTGAGGTGACAACAGCAGCAAAATCGAAAGTTTATATTGCTCCAAAAAACTTATGGTTGACTTTAGATTCGGGAACCTTTAAAAAAATTATTTACAATTTAAAAACACAGGAGGTAAAGATTATTTTGAATAAAAAGGATGAATTTACTCCGGATGCTTATTTAAGAGTTAACAAGGAGGTGAAGTTGCCTTATACTAAGATCAGAGGTGCTTTTAAAATACCTTTAAGCAAAAAAGAAACAATCATAAAAATTTAAACTTTAGGTGAATGCCTACCCAATAAAATGATTTTAAAGAAAAGCAAACTTATACTAGTCGTATTCATCTTATTTACAATCAATACTTTTTCTCAAAAAAATATTGATACAAATACATCTAGGGTAAATAACCCCATTTTACCAGGATGGTTTGCAGATCCTACCATAAAAAAGTTTGATGATATTTATTACATCTATGCCACAACTGATAACGAAATGTTGGCCTCAGGTGCACCTACCGTGTGGTATAGTAAAGATTTTCAGAATTGGTATAATTATACTATGGATATTCCATCTTTTAGCTCAAGAGATATTACTAATTTTTGGGCACCAGATATTATTCTTGGAGAGAATGGTAAATACTACCTATATTTTGGTAATTGTGAGTTAGGTTGTAATATATACGGATATGTATCAGATACTCCAGTTGGACCATGGAAAAAATTAAATGATGATGACAAAGCTGTAATACCAAGTGCTTATCCAAGAGATGGTTTTCCGTCATTAGATGCTCAATTTTTTAGAGATACTGATGGTAAAGTATATGGCTACTGGGGAACTTGGGTTCACTATAATGGTGGATATGCTGTTGGGGAGTTAAATCAAAATACGATGAAAAGTATGATGAATGCTACGAATATACCCTTATCTCAAACTCCAGTTCCTTTTGAAGCTCCTTACATGATGAAAAAGGGAGATAAATATATACTGATGTATTCTGGAGCTTCTTGTCATAATGAAACTTATAATGTTCGTTATTCTTATGCTAATTCACCTTACGGGCCTTTTACACCAGGTAAAAATAATCCTATTTTAAGTACTAACGAAGATCAGACTACCCATGGTCCTGGTCATCATTCCGTGTTAAAAGAAAATAATGATTATTACATTGTTTACCATAAGCATGATTACCCAATGACACGTGGAGGATTAGCGAGACAAGTGTGTGTAGATAAAATGATTTTTGAAAATGACTCTACCATAGTAAAAGTAATACCAACCAATAAAGGTATCCAAAATTTTATAAAATCAGAGGTTCCTGATGAAATTGCATTTAATGCAAAAACAACAGCTTCTTCTTTTTATCACTTACAATCAACACAACATGATTATGAGTACAAGCCATCATATGCTACGGATAATAATAATGCAACTATGTGGAAGGCCAGTAATAATAATTTTCCTCAAGATTTAGTGGTTGATTTGGGAAGCGTAGAAAAAATAGAACGGGTGATGACTCAGTTTGAGTTTGCCAGTTACTATTATCAATATGTTTTAGAATATTCAAAAGATGGTAAAAAATGGCAAATATATGCTGATAAATCTAAAAATAGGACTCCTGGAAGCCCGATGATTGATGACAAAAGTATTTCGGCACGTTACTTAAAACTAACTGTTTTAGGAACCGAAAAAACAGGTTTATTTGCTGCCGTTTGGAATCTTAAAGTATATAGTTCGCTATTTGAAGTTCCTTTAAATCTAAAAAGTAAAGCTTCAATTAAAGAGCCTGGAGTTGTTAGTTCTAATGAGTTATTAATCAATTTAGATGCTTGTGTAATTTCTAAAAAAAGTGATTTTTCAAGCTTAAAAAATAAAGGGAGTATTGGTGGTAATTTTATAAAAGAAGGGGATGTTGTTTTTGATGAAATAGACGGAGTAAAGGTTTTTAATTTTAAAAAAGGAGCTTTGGTATTAGATCAACCTGTTCCTAAAAGTTTGGCATGGAATGGATCTTTTACAATTGCTACTTGGGTTAAAAATCCTGAAATAAAAAATGATAGTGAATGTTTAATTTCTTGGTGTGATAGACATGAATTTAATTTGGCAAATTCTTATAATGCTTTGCACTACAATAGTGGGAACTATGGGGCAGTAGCTCATTTGGATGGTCATTTTGATATGAAATACAATAAGCTTCCTCAACAAAATAAATGGCATCATATTGTTTTAACTTTTGATGGTATGGTTGAAAAAATATATGTTGATGGTGTTTTAGATAATTCCCAAAACATGTTATTATCATCAGCTATTGATAAGGCGAAAATTAGAATTGGTGCCTCAGATATTGGAGAGTATTTTTCTGGTTTTATGGCATCAATTCGTATGTATGATTTTGCTTTAGACGAAGTATCTATTAGAGAGCTTATGATGTCTACTAATTTCATCGATTAATTCAGAAGATGAAATAGAAAATCAAATTTGTTAATATGATGTGGTTTTATTGATGAAAGGTAAATACAGTTACTTTTCCAGAATAGATTACTTAATAATAAAGACAAGTAATACTATTTAGCAACAAGAAGGTGTGTAATTTAAAGGTCGTTTAAGAACTGTTTTAATTGATAATTGTGCTGATTATGGAAATCCATTAATCATTTTGGAAGAGATAGAGTTAAAATTAAATCACAAAGTAACCATTGCTATAAATAAAAAAATAAGGAATAATAAAATTTGAAAACTAATGAAACATAAAAAATTATTATTGACAATTCTAACTATAGCTTTTTTACCTATAAGTTCTATGTTAGCTCAGGAAACCAATATTGCATTAGAGGCGATAGCCACAACTTCTTATGTTTCATCATGGGAAACATTGACTGCTGTTAACGATGGATTTATACCTGCTAACTCTGACGATACAAGTAATGGAGCATATGGTAATTGGAACAACCCTAACTCAATACAGTGGGTGGCATATGAGTGGTTTGAATATCAAAATATTTCTTCAACCGAAGTTTATTGGTATGATGATAATGGAGGTGTTTTAACACCCACTACAGCGTATGTTGAGTATTGGAGTCGTGAGACAAATGAATGGATAAATGTAGGAGATATCCCTTTGGTAAAAGATGCATGGAATCAACTTAATATTGAGAATGATATTGTAACAAATAAACTTAGAGTTTCTATGCTAAACTCAAGTCAATCAACGGGTATTTTGGAATGGAAAGCAATGGGTACCTCTACAGGGGAAAAAGTACCACAAGGTTCTAAAGAAGTGTATATTCCGAATGAATGGGATACGAATTCTAATATTGATTATGATCTAGAGAATAGATATGCACAGTCTGATAATTTCTTATTAGTTTGGGGGCCTAAAGCGGGTACAAATCCTATGAATGCTAGTAATCCAGATCATAGGTTCAATCCTCAAACGATTCTTGATAATATGGAAAATTTGTATGATTTCTATATTAACGATTTAAAAGTATTGGAAGAGAAAGGAAATTTAGCTAAGTATAAATTGATTATTGTGATTAATAATACTTGGGCTGATGGTGTTTATACAGGTTGGGCATTTGGTGGTACTTATGATAATACTATTGGAGCTTTTTGGGTAGATGCGAAAGCGTTTAAAGATAATTTGTGGGTAGCTTCTCATGAAATTACACATGCTTTTCAAGGTATGGTGCCTATTATATATCCAGGTCATGGTTATACAGGAGTGTCTTCTTCAGGTTTTTTCTGGGAAACCCATGCAAATTTCATGGCCAATCAAAAATACCCTCAAGAAGGAGTTTCATGGTCCGATTATCCTAGAGCTTTAAATTTTACAAATTACTATTTTGGATCTCCTCGTAAACATTATGCAGATTGGTATTTGTTACAATACCTTAAAGATAATTATGGAGGTATAGAATTTATTAATAGAATATGGAAAGAATCAAACCCTGCAGCACAAGAACATCCTATTCAAACTATTCAACGCTTATTGGAGTTGTCTGATGATGAAATGGGAGATTTGATGGCTGATTACGGAAGAAGACGTATTAACGCTGACTTTTCAAATAAAAGTGCAATTAAAGCAGCTGAGGCAAATCTTAACAAAGATAAACTATGGGTTTGGAGACAGACACAAATACTTGATTCCATTGGAACCAACCATTATGCTATCCCAGATAATTTAGCTCCACAACAATACGCTTTCAATACTGTTAGGTTATATCCAAAAGTACAATTAGGGTGTGATGATAATTATGTTCATTTAAAATTAAAAGGTCACATAGTCAATGAAAATACTGGAAGATGGAAATATAGTTTTGTAAGTGTTGACGCCTCTGGAAATTCAACTTTCAGTGATATTTATGATGAGGAAGAAGTAAGTTATAAAGTTCCTACTGATTCTGATAAATTATACTTAGTAGTAACTGGAATTCCTGCAAAGTATTATGTCCATAATGAAAAGTTTGAAATAGGGTTTCCTAAATTGTATAGATATCCATGGGAGATTAAGATTGATGGTGCCGTTCCAGAGGGATATCAGGATGGGTTTAGAATACCTACTAATGTTAGTGGAGCAGCACATAGTAATGGAGGTGGTTTTGTTGCTAATACTGCAAGTGTATCTTCAACGGTATATGTTGGGCCAAAAGCTGTGGTGTTAGGTAATGCAAGAATTAGCGGAAATGCTAGAATAGAAGGTAAGGCCATGGTTACAGGAAATTCTGATATTAGTGGTAGTGCAATTATTAAGGATTTTTCTAGAGTAAATAATTCACAAGTAAGAAATAATGCTGTAGTAAAAGATTATGCTTATTTAATACAAGGTAATGTCATAACTGATAACGCTGAAATTAGTGGTAATGCAGCTATTATGAATAATAAGGTTAATGAAAATGCAAAAATATATGGCAATGCTTTTTCAGTAGGTAATGATAATGCTTATGGTACTATTGAAATAGGAGGAGATGCTGAAACAGGAGGTAGTTGTAACTCGGGTAAATATTTACAAGTTTCTGGTATAGATGGTAGGGCGTTTTGTGATGGACAGACTAATCATATTTTAAACACCGATATCAATAATGATTATACCTCTTATACAGATGAAGAAATGATGTTTTCTAAACAATATCAATGTGGTGAATTAAGTATTATTAATATCAATAATATTCCTACAGAAATTTTAATCTCACCAAACCCTTCAGATGGATCGTTTATAAAAATTAAAGTTAAAAACAATAATACCATAAAGAATTTTGATTTAACGATTACAGATTTATCAGGTCGAATTATTTTAAAAAAGAACAACTGTAAAGTTAATGCTCCAATGAATTTTAAAAATAATTTATCTAGAGGGATATATTTTGCAACTATAAAGTTTAATAAACATACATTGACACAAAAACTATTAATTAAATAGTAAACTTTATTAACTAAATAAAATCAAGAGGAGAAAAAATAGATTTTCTAAAGAAAAGCAAATACTGAATACGTTTATTTATTTGATGAAAAAGAAAGTAAATGCTTAAAAAATAATTATTATAATGTAACATAGCTGGAAAATATTCAGGTATTTATCAGGTTAGGATTTTTCGAAAAAAGAAATTACCAGAATAATTGCCTTATAATATAACTATTTTAAATGTTTACATATAAAATGAATCCAAAAAAAGGATAGTATTTTACCTGCATTGGTTAATTTAATATTAATCTTTTTACGCTTGTATATGTTAATTTTATGCTTAAAGGAATCATAAAAGCATAAAATAAAAAGGCAACTCATGTTTAAAACTAAATATATATATGTATCAGCACTGTTAATTTTATCGTGCATTTGTGCTGTTTTATGGTTAGAGCCAAATAGTAAACTTAGTATTGAAAAAGAACATCGAGAAACAGGAGGTAAAGAAGCTCGTGAGTTTTTTAAGCGAATGATTCAAAATCCTAATACTGGAAAAGTTCCTTTAGAAAGTTTAATAGAAACGAGTAATAAAATTCAGGCATCTGCACGTTTGGTTAAAAAAAGTAGAACTTTTAAAAAGGCAAACAATACTGTTTGGCAAGAAAGAGGAGGTTCTAATATTCAAGGTCGTTTAAAAAGTATTTTAATAGATAAACGAGATACATCGGGAAACACATTAATTGTTGGAAGTGATACAGGTGGACTATGGAAATCTACCAACGCAATGAGTGACAATCCAACATGGATAGTTATAGATGATTTTATGAGTTTTCTTCATACACAAAGTGTAGCTCAAAATCCGGCTAATTTAGATGAAATGTATTGTTCTACAGGTAATATTACATGGGTTAGTGGAGAAACTGCTGGGGTTGGTTTGTATAAATCTACAGATGGAGGTGATACATGGAATCACTTAACGGCTACTAATACCGGAAGTTTCAGACATGCTGGAAACGTTGTTATAAATGATTCAGGGGTTGTTTTCGTTGCAACTCACGAAGGTGGAATACAAAGATCTCTTAATGGAGGTGTTTCTTGGTCTAAGGTCCTAGGAAGTGGTGTTAATGGAGGAACTTCAAATCAAATGCTTGATTTAGACTTAGCATCAAACGGAACTTTATATGCTACTAGTAAAGACAAAAAAATATATAAATCAACAAACAATGGTAATAGTTGGGTAAATATTTCTATTACTGGATTAGAATCAAGTGATGGTTTAATAAGATTAGCTGTAGCACCTTCGGATTCTGAAAAAGTATTTGCTTTTGTGGAATGGACTAAAAATTTCCTTACTACAAATGGAGGGAATACTTGGACGAGAACTGGAGATATGAGTGTTAATACTTATGGTTCTAAAGATGGTTGTATTACTATGGAAGTTGATCCAAATAATTCTAGTAGGGTTTTTGCTGGAGGTATTAATTACAATGCTACCAATAATTCTGGAAGTAGTTGGTCTAGAATTACGGGGAATGAAGTACATGTTGATGCACATGCAATTACATTTTTAAATTCTGATGTTGCTTTTATAGGTAATGATGGAGGACTTTACAGAACTAATAATGCTTCTTCAAGTAAACCTACTTTTAAGTTTATAGCCAACGGTTTAAATACACTTCAATATTATAATATTGACATTCACCCTGAAGCTTTTAAAGATTATTTTTTAGGAGGAACTCAAGATAATGGTACTCAAAGATCTGTTGGTAAAGGCATCACAACAACTGATGGGGTTTTAGGAGGAGATGGTGGATTTGCTTTTATTGATACTGACCAGCCTAATATTCAAATAGCTTCATTTCAGGGTCAAGGAGGAGAATATACCACTGATGGTTGGAGTTCGTTTAGAAGGTATGTAGATTATGCTCCAGTAAATAAAACTTATTTTATTACTCCTAAAGACTATGATGATGTAAACAATAGGCTGTATTCTTGTATGAGTACTCAAAACTCATATTCTGTAACAACTGGAATCGGAATTACAGATCCTGTAACTGTTTCTACAAAAACAATCAGTCAAATGAATGGAGGTAGAACTACCTGTGCTATGGTGTCTCCTAATAATTCAAAAAATAACACAGATATTGTTTATTTTGGTTGTGATAACGGTGTGATTGTTAAAGTTGTCAATCCAAGTTCAGCCAACCCTACAGCAACAAGAATCATGAATGGAGCTAATGGATGGATGTCTAGTATAGCTATAGAACCTGGTAATGAAAATCATATAATTGCTACCTATAGTAGCTTTGGCGTAAACCACATTGTTGAAACAAAAAATGGAGGAGCAAGTTGGATCAATATTTCTAATAATTTTCCTGATATGCCTGTTTACAATGGTATTTTTGCTCCTAATGATAATAACAAATTTATTCTTGCAACACATTTAGGTGTATGGATTACAGAAAATATTAACGGTTCTTTTACAAGCTGGAAATCATTTAACGATGGTTTGGCGAATGTCATCGTTAGAATGGTAAAAGCAAGAGAGTCAGATGGTGTAGTCGTTGCTGGAACACATGGTAGAGGATTATTTACCACTAATTATTTTTTAAAATCAGATATACCTCCATCTACTCCTGGTACCGTGTTTGCTACTAATGCTACTAGTACAACACTTACTTTGACTTGGAATGCATCAATTGATGATGATACGGTGACAGGATATGATATTTATGATGGCACAACACTTATAACAACTGTAAACACAAACTCAGCAGAGTTAACGGGGTTATTACCAGATACAGTTTACTCATTATCAGTAGTAGCAAAAGATAATCATGGTAATACTTCTAGTCCAAGTACTTCTGTTTCAGTATCTACTGCTTTAAGTAATTCTAGTTCGTCTAATATTGCTTTAAAGGCTTCAAGTGTGAATACCTCTTTCGTGTCTAGTTGGGAGTCATTAGAAGCAGTAAATGATGGATTTATACCTGTTAGTTCAACTGATAGGGGTCATCCTATTTATGGTAATTGGGATTCTCCTAATACTATCCAATGGGTGTCATATGATTGGTCTCAAAATTATGAAATTACATCTGTAGAGTTATATTGGTTTACAGATAATGGAGGTCTATTAATTCCAACGGAGGCGTACGTTGAATATTACAATGGAACAACATGGGTAAAACTAGCCAATGTTCCTTTAAGAGCAAATCGATTTAATGTAGCAACTTTTGGTGGAGTAAATACCAGTAATATTAGAGTTGCTATGAAAAACACCAATCAATCTACAGGTATAATAGAATTTAAAGTTGTTGGAAAACCATCTACCTTAAGTGTTTCTAAAAAATCAATAAAAACAGTAACTATTTTTCCTAATCCTGTTAAAGATAAGATTACTGTAGACTTAGGTACTTTCGCAAGTTCTAAGAAACTAAGTTTAAGTGTTTATGACATGACAGGAAAATTGATTTGGTCTAGAGATGTTAAAGGAAATAACCAAATAACACTTTACACACAAGAAATGAAATTAAATAATGGAACATATCTTTTTAGAGTAAGTAATAAAGAGATGGCTGAAACTATGAAAATTATAGTTTATAAATAAACTATAATTAAGCATAAATAATTTAACAAATGGGGAGTTTTTAAAACTCCCCATTTTCTTTTTAGTAAACAAAAAAATAGCCTAATATCTCATTTTCACTCACCTTATTTTTTTTATTGCAAACAGGATAATATTTGCATATAATGAGCTAATATAAAGCAAATGAACATTTTATGAAGTGTTTATATTTATGATAGAAAACTTTAGTAAAGACTTAACTGAGGTTAAAATTTAATTAATTTAAAACACAAAATTATGAGAAAAAAATTACTACTTTCTTTTTCAATTTCAAAATGGACCCTTTTATTAACATTGTTTTTTAGCAATTTTTTAGCATTTTCGCAAACTAATTTAGCGCTGACAGCTAATGTTACTACTTCTTTTGTTTCCGAATGGGAAACTTTGGAGGCTGTTAAAGATGATGTCACACCTGTAGATTCTAATGATACTCCTAGATACGGGAATTGGAATTATGAACAAAATTACGGTGTGTACAACTGGGTGGAGTATTCATGGAATACAGATCAAGTGATAAAAAGTGCTAATGTTTACTGGGGAAATGATGGTGGAGGATTATTACCTCCAGATGACGCATATATTGAATATTTTGATGGTACAGAATGGGTGAAGGTTGGTGATATAGGTTTTTTATTAAACACATATAATGGGTTAAATATGGACGTAACTACATCTAAAATAAGAGTTCACATGAAGAGTACAACAGCTACATCAATTATTGAGTTCCAAGTATTTGATACAGAATTAAATTTGTCAACGAGTAATATCTCTGAGTTAGATTTCTTAGAGGTTTATACATCTGCTAGTGGTGTTGTTATTGATAATAATTCAAGTAAATCTTTAGAATCAGTTAAATTGTATAATGTTGTTGGATCTATGGTTTATCAAGCAACAAATATTAAAGCTGGTAATTATACAATTCATCAAAGCAATAGTGGGGTTTATATTGTAGAGATTGTAATTGATGGACTACGTTACTCAAAAAAAGTTATTATTACGGAATAATTTTAGGAAAAAAATTAAAAGGGTCTTACTTTAAAGTAAGACCCTTTTTTGTTACTATATTAAGTGTCTTATTATAAAATAGCTTTAAATTTTGTGACTACATTAACAGCTAAGATCTAATATATTTAAATAATCAATTTAAAACATTCTATAACTGTAAGTACAGGATAGTTAATCAATCTAATTTAATTATTATTGAAGTTCTTATAATGCTATGAACTTAATTTATACGATTGATATGTTATATAAAATAAAAAACCTATACCTTTTAATAACCACTGTATTATTAATTTCTTGTGCTGAAAAAAAACAAGAAACTGTTCAAAAAGATTTATTTCCTGATGGAACAGAAATATCAAAATGGTTTTTAGATTATTCAAAAATCAATCCATCAGATTTAGGAAAGTTTTATGACATTACAGATTATGGAGTAAAGAATGATAGTACTTTGTTACAAACAGAAGCTATTCAAAGAACCATTGATGAAGCTTATAAAAATGGAGGTGGTGTTGTTGTTATTCCTCAGGGGACTTATTTAAGTGGAGCCCTGTTTTTTAAACCAAATACACATTTGCACGTAGCTAAAGGGGGAAAATTAAAAGGATCTAATAATATTGATGATTATCCTTTTTTACCCTCTAGAATTGAAGGGCAAAGTATTGAATACTTTTCGGCATTAATTAATGTAAAAGCGGTTGATGGTTTTACCATTACAGGTAATGGAATTATTGACGGAAACGGATTAGAATATTGGAAAGCTTTTTGGCAAAGACGCAAAGAAAATCCTAAATGTACCAACTTAGAAGTATCAAGACCTAGATTGGTTTTTATATGGAAATCTAACAATATTCAATTGCAAGACGTAACTTTACAAAATTCAGGATTTTGGTCAAGTCACTATTATCAATGTAATAACGTAAAGATTCTAGATTTAAGAATTACATCACCACACAAACCAGTAAAAGCACCAAGTACAGATGCTATAGATATTGATGTTTGTAACAATGTATTGGTAAAAGGATGTTACATGGCAGTAAATGATGATGCCATTGCGCTAAAGGGAGGTAAAGGTCCTTGGGCTGATAAAGATGCAAGTAATGGTGAAAACACCAATATTATTATAGAAGATTGTGAGTTTGGTTTTTGTCATGCTGCTTTAACCAATGGAAGCGAAGCCATTCATAATAAAAACATTTTAATGCGTAATTGTAAAGTAGTAGATGCAAAACGTTTGTTATGGTTAAAAATGAGACCAGATACTGCGCAACATTACGAATATATTACTGTGGAAAATATTACAGGGCAAGCACATAGTTTCATTTACATCAAGCCTTGGACTCAATTTTTTGATTTAAAAGGACGTAAAGATGTTCCGTTGTCTTATTCGGATCATATTACCATGAGAAATATCGATTTAGAATGTGATATTTTTTATGACATGAAAATTACAGAGTATGATAAGTTATCAGACTTTACTTTTGAAAATATTAAAGTAAAAGCTGAAAATGGAGATTATGACAAATCTATTATTAATGGAGTTACTTTTAATAATGTAGAAGTAAATGGAAAAATAATAGATTAAAAAAACATTCATTCAATTGAAAAGCCAGAAAAATTTAATTTTTCTGGCTTTTTTGGTTTGTTTAAAATGTATGATTAAGATAACCATGTATATTTATGGTACGTTTTAAAAAATAAAATAAATGATAGGTTTAATGAAATCAAAAAAAATAATTCTAAAAAGCATTTTATCTTTAGCATTAACTTTAGTAAGTACTTTTACTAGTTTTGCTCAAACCCAACCCAATACAATTACCGAAGAAGGTGCTTGGTGTTGGTTTGCAGACCCTAGAGCTGTTTCTTATAAAAATAATAGTGGAACAATTGATGCCACTTATATTGGTTATATTGATGTGCATGGAAATATAAAAGCTACACAAATCAATCATTTAAACAATACCACAAATGAAGTGCTGGTACGATCTTATTTTCAACCAGATGATCATAACAATCCAACTTTTTTAGTCTTACCCGATGAACGAGTTATGATCTTTTATTCTCGTCATACAGACGAGGCTTGTTTTTATTATCGAGTCTCTAAAAAACCAGGAGATATTACCAGTTTAGGTAAAGAAGTTAGGTTAGAAACCAAGAACAACACCACTTATCCCTCTCCATTTATTTTATCTGATGATCCAGAACATATTTATTTGTGTTGGAGGGGAATTAATTGGCACCCTACCATTGCTCGTTTAACCATTCCTGATGAAAAAGATAATGTAAAGTTTGACTGGGGGCCTTATCAAATGGTAAAGTCTTTAAGTGGAAGAGGAGGTGTGCGTCCTTATGCTAAATATGTAAGTAATGGTAAAGATAAAATTTACATGGCTTATACCGCTACGCATCCTGATAACAATAGTACAAATTATATCTACTTTAATTATTTTGATGTAAACTCTAAAAGTTTAAAAAACATAAACGGAAAAATGTTATCAAAAGTTTCAGATAATACCTTTGATGTTGATATGTCTCAAGAATACAAAAATAATTACCCATTAACTATAGTAGATGATAGTAATAAAAGAAACTGGTTATGGGAAGTAGATATAGATCAAAAAGGTTTTCCTGTAATTGCTACAGTAAGAATTAACGAAGATAAATCTTCACATAACTACTATCACACAAAGTGGAATGGAAAGGCATGGCAACAAGTTTTTTTAACAAATGCAGGAGGTCATTTTCATCAATCTCCAAACATAGAAAAATGTTACAGTGGTGGAATGGCAATAGATAAAGAAAATTCAAACATTATGTATGTTTCTAAGCCAGTAAAAGGAAAGTATGGAGAAGTATATGAGTTGGTTAAGTATCAAGTATCTGATACCGGAGAAGTTATGCTTGAAGAACAATTAACTTTTGATTCAGAAAAAGGAAATAGTAGACCATTTATGATTAAAAACAATACTAGTAAATTATCTTTATTATGGATGTATGGAGATTATTACGATTGGATTGTGAGTAAAACTAGACCTGAAGGATATGCTACGGGAATTAGAACTTTTATCGAAATTCCATACAAACAATCAAAAACCAAAAAGAAGCTTGTTAAGAAAAATAAAACTTTAAAAGCTTTTACCATTACTATGGAACTTCAAATGGACGATGAAAATTATGATGGAGAAATTTTAAACTCTAAATATTTTTCATATGGAATTGCAAAAAATCCATCCATGAAACCTTACTTAAAAATAAATGGTAAAAAATACATTAGCACCAATATTTTTGGAAGTTCGGATGTTTGGAAACAGAAAAATAGAAGTACTTCAGGAGATTGGTACACACCGTCTAAGTTTGATAAAGTACAGATAACCATCACATATAACAAAGGTCGATTAATCACTTATATTAACGGTCTCATAGATCAAGTAATAACTGTAAATAGTTTAACCTTAAAAGATTTAGTTTTTCAAAACTTTAAAGGGAAAGTTGTTGGTTGTAAAGTTTATAAAAAAGCATGGTCACAGCAAATGATAAAAAACTAATCTAATATTTAAAAAAAAGATACAGCCCAAATAACTAGTTATTTGGGCTGTATCTTTTTTTTGTGTTTGGTTAATTAATTAAAAGAACGTGCTGATAATTAGAAATATAAATTTCGTCTATTACTAATGCTTCAAGTTGTTTTTTAGAAGGGTATTTGTTGGTATCATAGTTTGCTATTTTTGCACTAAAGGAGATACCTGTTTCTGCTAACTTAAATTTATTGATATGAGCGCTAGCTTCTTTTTTGTTTTTAACTGATACCGATATTTTAGAACTGTTTTGTGTGTGTTTTAGCACATCTCCTAAAGTAGAGATCCCTAGTTTTATCTTGTTTTCTGTTAAGGTATTAAAAGGTTTTGTAAATTTTATTGCTCTAATGGTTTGATTGTTATCATTGCTAAGAATATAAAAGGAAATCCCAAATTTCTTGTAGTTTAGTTCATATAGTTTAGGTAATTGTTCATTTTCGTTTATCACAAAGTCTTCAGATTTCTCATAATCGTTTCCAAAAGCCTTAATAATTTCAGGCAAGGTGGTTTTGTCTATCGGATAGTTTTTTAATCCTACTTTAGGAATGATAGTACTGTTCTTTTTTAGGTCGATTTTTTGTGCATTTATTGTGTAAGAAACAGTAATAAAAAGGAATAGTAAAATTTTTTTCATAACATAATTATTTTATTTAATTATTCTTCTTTTTTAATTTTAGCAACTTCTGCTTCAGTTACTATTTTTTCATTTTTATTACCCCAGTTATTGGTAATATAATTCATTACATCCGCAACTTCATCATCACTCAATCCCATCGGACTCATGTTGCTATTGTATTTTATACCGTTAACAGTAATCAAGCCGCTTAATCCATATTTAATAGCCCTGATGCTTTTCTCTCTGTTCTTTTTTAAAAAATCAGATTTAGATAATGGAGGGTATACTTTCGGGACTCCTTCTCCATTTGGTTGATGACAGGTTACACAAAAGTCAGAATATATTTCAGCACCTCTTTTAATACTTTCTTTTAAAGCTTCTGTTTGCTGTGCATTTACTATACCAGCAAAACCAATCGTAATACATAAGGTTGATAATAGTTTTTTCATGTTTTTATTTTTTAGCTATAATTTTTAAAATTCCCATACCTTCTACAGCAAGATATAAAAATCCGTCAGGGCCTTGTTTTACATTTCTAACACGACCTATTCCTTCAAATAGTTTTTCTCTTTTTGTTACTTGATTATTTTCCAAAACCAAACGCTCTAGATATTGAAATTTTAAAGATCCAACCATTAAGTTGTTTTTCCAATTAGGATATTGATCTGAATTAACAAATGCCATTCCACTTGGAGCAATAGAGGGTACCCAATAAAAAAGAGGCTGTTCCATTCCTTCTTTTTCAGTGATATCTGTAAATGAAGTACCACTATAATTAATTCCATAAGAAATAATTGGCCAACCGTAATTTTTACCTTTTTGAATGATATTTATTTCATCACCCCCTCGTGGACCATGTTCATGTTCCCAAATAGCTCCTGTGTTAGGATTTTTAATCAAGCCTTGTGGGTTTCTATGTCCGTAACTATAAATTGCTTTTTTTGCATTTTCAGAATTTACAAAAGGATTATCTTGAGGAATACTTCCATCATCGTTTAATCTATATATTTTTCCACAATCTCTTGTGATGTCTTGTGGGTTGATGTCTCTCTCACCACGTTCTCCAATAGAAAAATAGATATGATTATCATCGTCAAAAACAATACGAGAACCAAAATGTTGTCCTTTTTTAGAGTTTGGATTTGCCTTGTACAAGACTTCCTGATTTACCAAAGCATTGCCTTTTAATTGAGCTCTCATGATGGCTGTATTCCCACCAGTTTCTTCTCCTTCAGTAGATGCGTAAGAAATATAAATCCATCCATTTTCAGTGTAATTAGGATGTAGTTTAATATCCATTAAGCCACCTTGTCCTCTTACATATACTTCTGGAACCCCAACAATATCTGTTTTGATGCCATTTTTAAAATGGATTAACTTTCCAGTTTTTTCGGTGATTAACATACTACCATCAGGTAAAAAATCCATTCCCCAAGGAATGTTAATATCAGCAACAACTAATTCTGTAACGTAGTTTAAATCTTCAGGAGTAAGAGCCTCTACACTTGATTCTTTTTGTTGTGCACAAGAAATACAGGTAATGAATAAAAATATAATTATTGAGTAAATAGGTTTCATATAGAGAAGTTTAGAAATGTAAATATAGTTGCAAATTAATTAAAAAAAAGAGGATAATTATTTTTTAGGAAATATTAAAGTTTTTAATATTTAGTTACGGAAACTAAATATTAAATATATAACAAGCTGAATAAAAAGTAAATATTTAATGTTTATGAATAAAAATATTTCATTATGTTTGTAAGTGTGTAAAAAACACTTGTAAAATACTAAACTAAAAAAACATGAGTAAAACGATTGATCAATTATCGTCAGATAACATAAGAGCATTAGCGATTTCTATGGTAGAGAAGGCAAATTCTGGACATCCAGGAGGCCCTATGGGAGGAGCAGATTTCATGCATATTTTGTATTC
>NZ_FQXQ01000007.1 GCF_900130035.1 Wenyingzhuangia marina | reverse complement strand
CTTAGTAATCCATAACCTCCTCTGAAGACATTTAATCAGTACCTAAAAACTATATCACTTACTAAATGAAAACTACCATCTTTCTTATAAAAACACCTCTAAAACAAAAAAAGAGACCTATTATAGAAGTCCTTTTTTTGTTTTAAACCACTGCCTGGCGGATGTAGTCCTCGTATTCATACCAAAATAATTCGAACTCTGGCATGGTGTTATTAAAGAAATCATAACAATCTGCCCAAGTATCTTTATTATGGATACTAAACTTTTTTTGATACACTATATATATACGACTAATTTTCTTTCCATTGTCTAATGTATATTCTTTATCGAAAATAACATCAGGTAGATATTCTGACTCAATAATCTTTTTTAAAGAAAGAATTTGATCAAACAAAAGCTCTCTTTGTGTTTCATCTGAAGACTCAATATCTAAAGTTACTTCTGCAGTTTTTCTATCAGCAACGAATTTAAAACCAAAGTCTTTGATCTTTGTATTGTACAAAAGCCATTTTCTTGGGAAAGATTTACCATAGCTCACCCAAAATTCTTTTCTGATTTTTGCCGATTCTTCTCTACTAAACATATTATCCGTGTATAGATTCTTTGTTTCCTAAATTTTTCATCAACTTGGCTTCATATTCTAACAAAGCTTGCCATTTTTCATCAACTTCAGTTCTATTTCCATATTGACGAGCAAAATTTAAAAACAAAGTATAATGATTGGCTTCAGAAACCATTAAGTCTCTATAAAACTTAGCCAATTCTTTATCTTCTAAATTTTCTGACAACAAACGAAATCTTTCACAACTACGTGCTTCTATTAATGCAGCATATAAAAGTCGATGTACTAATTGTGTCGTTCTACTCCCTCCTTTTGGAAAGAATTTAATCAAATCCATTACATATTCATCTTTTCTATCTCTACCTAATACAACTCCTTTATTAATAAGTCTGTCGTGAACCAATTTAAAATGACTCATTTCTTCCTTTACCAAAGCAATCATTTCTGTAACCAAATCTGTATACTCTGGAAAACTTACTATTAATGAAATAGCTGTTGAAGCAGCTTTTTGCTCACAATGTGCATGATCTATTAAAATTTCATCAATATTTTTTTCTGCAATATTTACCCATCTTGGGTCTGTTGGTAATTTAAGCCCTAGCATATTTCTCTTTTATTAATTTCTCAAAACGCAATCCAAAATCTATCATTGCTTTTACTTCTTTTACACTTGCTAATCTTTCTTTCTTAAAAATTAACAATCCTATTTTGTTTGATTCTATGTGATAATAATTATTGCTTTCTAAAAACAACACAATATCATCAGTAAAAAAACTTATAATATCTTCTTTATTAGTTCCTGACAAATAAAATCTTTTACTAAAGTCTGAATGATTTGGAATTTCAATATCAGAAAATTCTGTGTATTGTTTTACAAACTCAAACAAGCCTTCTTTATCCAACGTAAATTCAGGAATCTGATGTTCCATTTTGATATGAAACATGGTTGATCTTATTAACTGACGAGCGATAAATGCTCCCTCTGTAAAAATAACATCAAATAAAGTATCATTGTTATTTTGCAATAAATTTTTAGTTGCCTGAATTTGTCTTGTCTTAAAGTAAGTAAACTCCGACATTGCTCCAATAGATTCTTCTGTATAAGGAATGTATTCCCATCCGAAATCTTTGGCAACAATTTGCAAATTTGTTTGACGTTTGGTTAGACTAAATCCTTTTGTTTGTAAAGATTTTTGCATCATTCTTCTAGATGCAAATGGATGAGTTGTTTCCGTTCCATGTAAATCTAATCCTATAACTTCTAAGTTTCCTTGTTTGGCTTCAAATTTCTCCACATAAGTATTCATATTTTCCATCACCGTATTATCTACAAATCTACATCTAGAAAAATCGACTACCACATTTTCAGTTTCCGGAATTAAGTTCAACTTATTTTTTAACCTAAAAAAATTTAAAAAAGAACTAAAATTTTTAATACTTACATAATAACTACCATCTGTTTCTTTAAACATTAAAACATTTGGCTTTAACACATTTCTAAAAAATAGAATAACATCTTTATTCATAATGACATGAGTAATAAATGTTGCAACAATCCCTGCTAAAATCCCTATGATTAAACTCGTAAAAATGGTAGTTAACAAAGTAATAATAAAAATGATTAACTGATCTTTCCCAACTTTGCTTACCGATAATAAATTAGAAGGAGCTGCCAATCTATAACCTGTATAAACCAAAATTGCTGCTAAAGCAGACATAGGAATCATGTGTAATTGCTTTTGAAATAACAACAAAAACACAAGTAAAAAAACAGCATGAAAAAAATTAGAAGATCTATTGGTTGCTTTGTTATTTACGTTTACGGAACTTCTTGCAATTACAGTCACTACATTTAAACCTCCCAAAAAACCACTAATCATAGTTGCCAATCCTAAAGCTTTTAAATCTTTATTTACATTAGATCTTCTTTTTAAAGGATCTAACAAATCAACCGCTTTAATACTTAATAAAGATTCTATACTTGCAATTAAAGTAATAGAAACTACAGTTGCTATAAATTCAAATTTATAAATGATTTTAAAATTTGGAAAAGCAAGATTTGAAAACACATCATTTGGAATATTAATTAACCATTCCTCATCAATAGGATGTTCTTGTTTTAAAACAAGTTGATAAAAATAACTCATTCCAACTGCAAAAAACACAATCCACATAGGAGCCGGAATTAGCTGAAAATATTTATTTCTAATTTTTGCATGAAAAACCATAATAGCCAAACTGACCAAACCAGCTATTCCTGCATAAAAAAAGTTATGATCATTAGTACTGACAAAGTGCTGTATGGTTTTGGGAATTTCTAAAAGCAACTCAACCAAACCACCGTCTTCATGAGTATTCCCCAACATTACATGAAATTGCTTGGCAAAGATTCCCACACCAATAGCGGCCAACATTCCTTGTATGGCTGTTGATGGAAAAAAATCACTCAGAATCCCCATTCTTAAAAAACCTAATAAAATCATAATAGCACCTGAACACACAATAGCAGCAAGTGTATACATGTAACCTAATTGTAAATTACCACCTCCTAAAGTAGTAATAGCAGTTAACAACACCACAACCAAACCATTACCAGGTCCTGTGATGGTTACTTTTGATCCTCCAAAAATAGAAACTACAATTCCACCTACAACAGCAGCAATTACTCCAGAAATAGGAGGAGCTTCTGATGCCAATGCCAAACCTAAACCCAATGGCAACGCAATTAACGAAACCACAAATCCAGAAAAAATATTCTGGGGAAGTGTTTCTATGAATTTGTTTCCTTTTTTATTTGGCATAAGTTTATTTAGCTATTAATACATCTGTAGGCAATTCAGACAATATAAAATCCAAATCATCCATCATAAATCTTTTAAAAATTCCACTTTTTTTAGGAATATCCATCACTAATAAATCTGCACGTACCACCCTAGCATAATGACCAATGGCATAACCACTACGACCAAAAATACTTTGCAGCTTTATTTCAATTCCTGTTTGATATTTCTCGGGAATGTTTGCTATTATTTTTTTGATCCTTAAATCTTCTTGATGTGTTTTTCTTTCGTGATTAATGGTTGCTTTTCTTAGAGATCTGTCATCATCAACCTTTAAACCTTCATTTGCAATTTCTTCTACAATTGTTATTTTTTTAGATGACAAACCTTTTGCTGTATAAAATGCTGTAACAATTGTATTTTCTGAACTTTCAGACTCTAAACCATTGATTACAATATGTTTTTTAACAAACTCTACTTTTGATTGGTTTCTTAAAAGTAAAACAGAACATTTTACTTTTCTAGTAAGCTTTTTAGCAACAGTACCAATGTAATGCTTAAAAATATTTTCTCTTTGTTGCGCACCTAAAATCAACAAATCTATTTTATTTTCTTCACAAATATCTGATAAGACTTCAATTGGTTTTCCTTCTTTAAAAATAAATTCAATTTGCCCCTTATACTCAAAGTTCTTTACTATTTCATTTAGTTGTTCTAGTTTTAAATTACTAGAGGCTCCAATATGCACTACATATAATTTTGCATTAAAGTAAGTGGCAAATCTACAGGCCTGAATAATGTTGACTTTTAAATTTGGTGAAAAGGCTGCACCAACAAGAATTTTATTGAATTTTGGCAAGAGTATTGTTTTGAATTTAAATATAGACAATCAACTTTAGATATCTAATCCAAATTTTGTTTTTAATAACATTACATCAGGATTAGATTCTACTAACTTTTGAAACTTTTCTTGTGGCGTATAAATATATTTTTTAACCTCTTCGTGAACTACTTCAGTTTTTACTACAATTCCATAATTATTTAATTCTTCTCTTAAATAATTTAATAATTTGGGTCTAATAATTCCAAACTGATCTTCCATTAACTTATTAGGCAAAGCAAAAACTATCTGATTATTTTTTAAGATTGGTTTATTAGCATTAATGATAGAAGCCATATTTAACTCTCCTTCAGATTGTAATAAGTTTCCAAAAGCAGCCCATTTTTCCACCAAAGTAATTTCAGAAAAAGGAGTTTTAGGCTTGTTACTTAAATCTTCATCAGTAGCAACATAATCTAAATCTGTTAATTTTGAATGGATGTTTTTTAAAGACAATGCAGAAGCTCTTCTTCGTCTTGAAGCTGCAGCTGCAATAGTAGGTTTCGGTTTTGAAAGTGTTTCTTTACTAACTTCAACTTGCTGTTGCTGAATTTGTGGAGCAGTAGTTTTCTTATCTATTTGTTGATTAGAAACAGGAATATGAGATCTAAAAAAAGTAGCTGGAATTATGAAGTTACTGCTTTTTTTTTTACATCACTAAAAGTAATAGAAGCCAATTGCATTAAGCAAATCTCTACCAACAATCGTTGGTTTTTACTAGCTCTATATTGCAAATCACATTGATTAGCTTTATCAATAGCCTCCATTAAAAAAGGTAAAGTGGCTTTATTTGCTTGTTCTAGATATTGTTTCTTGGCATTATCTCCAACTTCTAATAACGAAATAGTAGTATTGTCTTTTGCCACCAATAAATCTCTAAAGTGAGAGGCCAAACCATTGATAAAATGTTGCCCATCAAAACCTTTTGATAAAACACTATTAAACTCAACCAATACTTCAGGAATTTTATTCTCGATTAACAAGCTGGTTACTTTAAAATAAATGTCATAATCTAAAACATTTAAATTTTCGGTCACCGCTAATCTTGTTAAATCTTTTCCTGCAAAACTAATAACTCTATCATAAATAGAAAGCGCATCACGCATGGCACCATCTGCTTTTTGAGCAATTACATGCAACGCATCATCTTCTGCTGTTACTCCTTCTTGTTCTGCAATTCTTTTTAAATGTTCTTTGGCATCTAAAACCGTAATTCTTTTAAAATCAAAAATTTGACAACGAGACAAGATTGTTGGAATAATTTTATGCTTTTCTGTAGTTGCTAAAATAAAAATAGCATGTGCAGGTGGCTCTTCTAATGTTTTTAAAAAAGCATTAAAAGCCGCTTGAGATAACATATGTACCTCATCAATAATATATACTTTAAATTTTCCTACTTGTGGAGGAATACGTACCTGATCTATTAACGATCTAATATCATCAACAGAGTTGTTCGAGGCAGCATCTAGCTCAAAGACATTAAACGCAAAATCATCTTCAACTTCTGCACCAGTAGCTTGCTCGTTTATTTTTTTTGCTAAAATACGAGCACAAGTTGTTTTACCAACTCCTCTTGGACCTGTAAATAGCAATGCCTGGGCTAAATGATCATTTTTTATAGCATTCTCTAGCGTATTGGTAATGGCTTTTTGGCCAACCACATCCTCAAAAGTAAGAGGTCTGTATTTTCTTGCAGATACTATAAATGGATTCATATATATTTTTTGATGTTAGCAAATATACCTATTTGATATCTTGTAGGCAAAGCAGATAATAAAGAAAAAGTAATAAAAAAGAAAAAAACCCAGCCATAAGACTAACAAACTTATGAACTGGGTTAACTGTTAAACATTATCTGTTATTTAAAACAACATTTTAATTTCTACCCCTAAAAATTAAGATGTATAATGCAATTATAAATACCTACCCCTAAATATTTATGTCTCAAATATACAAAGCATTATTTTTATAGCAATGAAAAAAACAAAAAAAGTTGATTTTTAAATTTAAATGATTTATTTTTCTGTAAATCGCTTATTTAAAAAGACTTAGTAGGTATTGTTATTTAACGAACTGGCTCTCCATATAAATCAAAATCCCCAGCTTCTAATATCTTAATATCTATAAATTCTCCCGTTTTAATATAAAATTTACTAGCCTCAACTAACACCTCATTATCTACATCTGGTGAGTCATGTTCTGTTCTACCAATAAAGTATTCACCTTCTTTTCTATCAAAAATACATCTATAGATATTCCCTACTTTTTCCTGATTTAACTCCCATGATATTTGAGCCTGTAACTCCATAATCTCAGCAACTCTTTCTTCTTTTACTTCTTCAGGAACATCATCAACCAAAGTAGCAGCATGCGTATCTTCTTCATGAGAATATGCAAAAACTCCTAAACGTTCAAAACGCATCTCTTCAACCCATGATTTTAATTCTTGAAAAATTTCTTCTGTCTCACCTGGGTACCCCACTATTAAAGTCGTTCTAATCGCCATTTCTGGAACATGATTTCTAAACTCTTTTAACAATTTATTGGTTTTCTCATAAGTAGTTCCTCTACGCATCGATTTTAAAATCTCAGTGTTGATGTGCTGTAAAGGAATATCTAAATAATTACAAACTTTAGGCTCTGATTTCATTACATCTAAGACATCTAATGGAAAACCTGCTGGAAATGCATAATGCAAACGAATCCATTCAATCCCTTCAACCTTCACCAATTCTTTTAACAAATCAGCTAAGTTTCTTTTTCCGTATAAATCTAACCCGTAATAAGTTAAATCTTGTGCAATTAAAATCAACTCCTTAATTCCGTTAGCAGCTAACTTTCCGGCTTCTTCTACCAATTCTTCTATAGGAGTAGAGCGGTGTTTACCTCTCATTAAAGGAATAGCACAAAAAGAACAAGGCCTGTCACAACCTTCTGCAATTTTTAAATAGGCATAATGCTTTGGAGTTGTTGTTAATCTTTCTCCAATTAATTCGTGCTTATAATCTGCTTCTAAAACTTTTAACAAGTTTGGTAAATCTTGCGTACCAAAATATTGATCAACATTAGAAATTTCAGCTTCTAAATCTGGCTTATATCTTTCGGACAAACAACCTGTAACATATACTTTATCTACCAACCCTTGTTCTTTTTGATTGGCGTAATGTAAAATAGTATTTACAGATTCTTCTTTAGCCTTTCCAATAAATCCACAAGTATTGATCACTACAATATTTCCTTCATCATTTTCATCCTCATGAACTACATCTTTTCCATTGGCTTTTAATTGCCCCATTAAGACTTCAGAATCATAAACATTTTTAGAACACCCTAGAGTTACTACGTTTATTTTATTTTGCTTTATTGTTTTTGTACGCATGTATTAGTTATTAGTTGTTAGTTTCTAGTTGCTGGTTTAAAATTCTAAAACGAACCACCAACAACAGACAACTAAATTATTTAAAGAAAGAATCTACAAATTCAAATTTATTGAACACTTGTAAATCATCTATTCCTTCTCCGACTCCAATATATTTTACTGGAATTTTAAATTGATCAGAAATACCAATGACTACTCCTCCTTTTGCCGTTCCATCTAATTTAGTCACCGCTAAAGCTGTAACTTCGGTTGCCAAGGTAAATTGTTTTGCTTGTTCAAATGCATTTTGTCCAGTTGACCCGTCTAAAACCAATAATACATCATGCGGAGCATCAGCCACCACTTTTTGCATTACACGTTTAATTTTTGTCAACTCAGTCATTAAATTGATTTTATTATGCAAACGACCTGCAGTATCAATAATTACCACATCGGCATTTTTAGCCACTGCTGATTTTAATGTATCATAAGCAACAGAAGCAGGATCTGACCCCATGTCTTGTCGAACAAGTGGCACATCTACTCTATCTGCCCAAACTTGTAATTGATCAATAGCTGCTGCTCTAAAAGTATCGGCTGCACCAAGAACTACATTCAATCCTTTCTTTTTAAATTGTGCTGCCAGTTTACCAATGGTAGTAGTTTTACCAACACCATTTACTCCAACCACCATTAAAACATAAGGTTTTTTGTTTTCTGGAATTACAAAATCTGTTGCATCTTCACCACTTGTTTCTGACAACAAACCAGCAATCTCTTCTCTTAGAATTAAATTTAATTCATCCGTACCTAAATACTTATCACGATCTACTCTTTCTTCAATTCTTTCAATAATTTTTAAGGTGGTATCCACACCAACATCTGAAGAAATTAAAACTTCTTCTAAATTATCCAAAACATCATCATCTACTTTAGATTTTCCAGCTACTGCTTTAGACAGTTTTGAAAAAAAACTAGTTTTAGATTTTTCTAGACCTTTATCTAAGGTTTCTTTTTTATCAGAAGAAAATATTTTCTTAAAAAAACTCATATCTTAATTTGTTTACACTTGTTATCACACGAAAGCATTAAAATACAAAAAAAGCTACTCTCATGATTGAAAGTAGCCTTTGTATATAAATTTTACAAAAAATTATTTTTTTGCAAAAAAGTCTTTTACTTGCGCTGGGTCCATAATAGCTTCAACAAAAGTATAAGCTCCTGATTTTGGAGATTTTACCATTTTGATAGCTTTAGACAATCTCTTAGAACCTGTCTGTAACGATGCTACTGATTTCTTTGCCATATCCTATATTATTTAATTTCTTTGTGAACTGTCATTTTCTTTAAGATAGGATTAAATTTCTTAATCTCTAATCTATCTGGAGTATTCTTCTTGTTTTTAGTTGTAATGTATCTAGAAGTTCCTGGTTGACCAGAAGCTTTATGTTCAGTACACTCTAAAATAACTTGTACTCTGTTTCCTTTTTTTGCCATCTCTATATATGCTTTTTATAAGAAAAAATTATTTAACTAAAAATCCTTTTTCTTTTGCTTCTTTAATTACAGCAGAAATACCTTTTTTATTGATATTCTTTAACGCAGCAGTAGATATTTTTAATGTAATCCACTTATCCTCTTCAGGGATATAGAAACGCTTTGTAATTAGGTTAGCGTTAAATTTTCTTTTTGTTCTATTTAATGCGTGAGAAACATTGTTCCCAACCATCGCTTTTTTACCAGTAAGTTCACAAACTTTAGACATCTCGTAACAGTTTTAATTTAATTCTAAACGGAGTGCAAATTTAACAACAAATAATGGTACAAACAAAATTAATTTACTGATTTTTTAATATTTCTTGACTCAACATCTCTAAAGCCTTATTTTTCGCCTGTTCTAAGACTTTTTCTCTTGGCTGACCAAAGTTAAATCGCTCTACAATTACCTGATTTTGTGTAGCAATAGCAATAAAAACAATTCCAACTTCTTCGTTGGTATCATCAGTTGTCGGACCTGCATTTCCAGTGGTAGCAATGGCATAATCTGCTCCTGTTAATTTCTGAACTCCTAAAGCCATTTCTTGAGCTACTTCTTTAGAAACTACAGAGTGTTTTTCGATGATCTCTTTTGAGACTCCTAAAATATTTTGTTTTAACAAGGCATTATAAGCAACCACGCCTCCTAAGAAAAACTGAGACACTCCACTTTTCTCCGTAATATCACTCGCAATTTTTCCTCCTGTACAACTTTCAGCTACAGCTAAGGTTTGTTTGTTTTTAGTTAAATATTGTTGAATAACATCCACATAACTTACATCTCCTTCTATAATGCTTTCCTCTTTAAACACCAACATCAATTCTTTTCCTAATTGCTGAATAGCATTTTCTAACAGCCACTTATCTTGATGTGTTCCTGTTAACCTTAATCTTAAACGACCCGGACTAGGCAAATAAGCTAGCTTGATAAAATCAGGTAAGTTATTTTCAAAAACTTCTAGCGCATCTGCAGCATTGCTTTCTCCTACACCATACAATACGTAAGTTTGATACACCTGAGAAGGAAATCCTCCTATTTGTTTTAATCTTGGTAAAACCTCAGCATCAATCAATCCTTTCATTTCAAAAGGAACTCCTGGTAAGCTAATCACTATTTTTCCATTTTCTTGAAACCACATTCCTGCTGCTGTTCCTAATTTATTAGGTAAAATAGTTGCTTTCTTTGGCAACATTGCCTGACTTTTATTCAAGTCTGAAAAATGAATTCCTCTTTTTCTAAATCGTTCTTTAATATCCTCTAAAATTTCTGGATTTAGAACCAGTTCATCATTAAAGTACTCTACCAATGTATATTTGGTAACATCATCTTTGGTAGGTCCAAGCCCTCCTGTAACAATAATTAAATCTGCAATAGACATAGCATGATCTATTCCATTGACAATGGCTTGTTTGGTATCTGAAATAGACACTGTTTCTACCAACTCTACTCCCAACGCATGTAATTTATTGGCTACCCACTGGCTATTAGTATCTAACACTTGACCAATTAAAATTTCATCTCCTATGGTAATTATACTTGCTTTCAAAATTTCGTTCTTAGTTGTTGGTTGGTAGTTTTTGAATAATTGCTATTGGCTGATTTTATTTAACTAAAAACCAATCCATAGCAACTAAAAACTATTTTATTTTAATATCTATTACTTTATCATCTTCTAAAAAACCAGTGAGCACGTCATCTTTTGCAACTGCTCCCACTCCAACAGGAGTTCCTGTAAAAATAATATCGCCTTTTTTTAAAGTGAAGAATTTAGATACATAAGCCACTAACTCATCAATCTTAAAAATCATGTCTTTGGTATTTCCTATTTGTACCTTTTCATCATTTTTTGCTAATGAAAAATTGACATCATTTAAATCGTCAAAATTTTCTTTAGAAAAGAAAGGACTAATCACAGCACTTCCATCAAAACCTTTAGCTTTTTCCCATGGGTGTCCTGCTTTTTTTAATTTGGCTTGCAAATCTCTTGCGGTAAAATCTATTCCCAAACCAATTTCGTCATAGTATTTATGAGCAAACCTTTCTCCTATAAACTTTCCTACTTTATTGATTTTAACCAAAACCTCAACTTCATAATGAACTTCATTAGAAAATGGCGGAATGATAAATGGATTTTTTTTAGGTAATACTGAAGAATCTGGCTTTAAAAATATCAATGGTTCTTCTGGTTTTTTTGATCCCAATTCTTTTATATGGTCTTCGTAATTTTGACCAATGCAGATGATTTTCATGTTATTTAGTATTAAGTACTGAGTACTGAGTATTTAGTACCATAGCTCTACGCTAACTATGTACTTCGTACTTTTTACTTTGTACTATTTAAATTTACTCTCCTGTTTCTGGGAAAACAATTGCTTTGTTATTATCTACAATAATTTGATTGTTTAAATGACTTTTAACCGCTCTTGCCAACACCATGGTTTCAATATCAGCACCTATGGCTTTTAAAGTAGCTGGTGTGCTTTCGTGTGTAACACGCTCTACATCTTGCTCAATAATTGGCCCTTCATCTAAATCTTGAGTTGCGTAATGTGCTGTAGCTCCAATCAACTTTACTCCTCTTTCATAAGCTCTCATATAAGGATTTGCTCCCTGAAAGGCTGGCAAAAAAGAATGATGAATATTGATAATTTTATTAGGGTAATGATTGATAAAATCATTTGATAAAATTTGCATGTAACGAGCCATGATAATTAAATCTATATCATTAGAATCAAACAATTCAATCAATTGTTGTTCCTGTTCTTTTTTAGTATCCTTAGTTACCGGTAAATGGTAAAAAGGGATTTCAAACATATCTGCAATAGGTTTTAATTTGGTATGGTTACTCACCACCATTTTTACATCACAATGTAATTTTTCCTCTTTGTTACGTTGCAACAAATCGTATAAGTTGTGAGTTGTATGCGAAACCATAATCGCCACTTTTTGCTTGGTTGTACCATAATCTACACTCCAAATAATATCATACGCAGGTGCCAAACGAGCAAAACGCTCTTCTAACTGCTCTTTACTAATGGTTACCGTGTCATCAGACTCAATACGCAAACGCATAAAAAACATTCCGTCTATTGAATTGGTATATTGTTGTGCACTAACTAAGTTAAATCCTTCTTGATAAAAGAAATGCGTTATTTTAGAGACAATCCCTTTTTGATCGGGACACTTTATTAAAAAAGTTATGATTTGTGGTTTCATTGTTTAAGTTTGTAAAGTTTATAAAGTTGTAAAGTTTATAAAGTTCTTAGTTCTACCTTATATTATAAAGCCTTTGATCTTGATAACTTTTCTACTTGATAACTTATTTATACTATATATTTTTTATCAAAATTTGGTTTGCGCTTTTCTAAAAAGGCATTTCTTCCTTCTTTCGCTTCATCTGTCATATAAGCCAAACGAGTTGCTTCACCAGCAAAAACTTGTTGACCAACCATTCCGTCATCGGTTAAGTTCATAGCAAACTTTAACATTCTAATTGATAATGGTGATTTTCCTAAAACTTCTTGTGCCCACTCGTAAGCAGTATCTTCAAGCTCAGCATGAGGAACTACTTTATTCACCATTCCCATTTCAAAAGCTTCTTGAGCAGAATAGTTTCTCCCTAAAAAGAAAATTTCTCTGGCTTTTTTCTGTCCAACCATTTTAGCCAAATAAGCAGAACCGTAACCACCATCGAAGCTAGTTACATCGGCATCTGTTTGTTTAAAAATAGCATGTTCTTCACTTGCCAAAGTCATATCACAAACTACATGTAAACTATGTCCGCCACCCACAGCCCATCCTGGAACTACAGCAATAACTACTTTAGGCATAAAACGAATCAAACGTTGTACTTCTAATATATTTAAACGATGTGCACCATCTTCACCAACATATCCTTGATGCCCTCTTGCTTTTTGATCTCCACCAGAACAGAAAGAATACACGCCATCTTTTGTTGATGGACCTTCTGCAGATAATAAAACTACTCCAATATTAGGATCTTCTTGTGCATCATAAAAAGCATCATATAATTCTGAAGTGGTTTTAGGTCTAAATGCATTTCTAACATTAGGTCTGTTAAACGCAATTCTTGCGACTCCATTACATTTTTTATAGGTGATATCTTCGTATTCTTTAACTACTTCCCAATTGATTTCTGACATGGTAAATTTATTTTCTAAACAAGCTGTAAAGTTATCATTTTAATTTTATTTCAATCTCTGTTTTCATCAATCTAAAAAACAAACATAAAATCATCTTAAACGTTTGATTATTAATTATTTTACCAACAAAAAACACTAACTTTGCAATCCCTAATTTTAAAAAAACAAATACTCTTGATGTAATCATTTGATAAAAAGCATTTTATCAACACATTAAGAGCTATTAGACAGGAATATCATTTATGAAAAAAAAGGTTGAAATTTTAGCACCTGCCAAAAACCTAGTTCAAGGAATGGCGGCTATTAATGCAGGAGCAGATGCTGTATATATTGGAGCTCCGCAATTTGGAGCACGTACAAACGCAAACAACTCGGTAGCAGATATTGCCGAAATGGTTAGGTATGCTCACTTATTTAAAGCACAAGTTTTTGTGGTAATTAACACCATTTTATATGATAATGAATTAGAAACCTGTGAAAAATTAATTCATGAATTATACCATGTTGGAGTGGATGCTTTGATTGTGCAAGACATGGCTATTTTTGAAATGAACTTGCCTCCTATTGTAATTCATGCAAGTACCCAAGCCAATAACAGAGATCCTAAACAAGTGGACTTTTTGCAAAAAGCAGGAATGAAACGTGTGGTTTTGGCAAGAGAATTAAACTTAGATCAGATTAAAGAAATTAACGAAGCTTGTGATGTTGAACTAGAATTTTTTGTTTCTGGGGCTTTATGTGTTTCTTTTAGCGGAAACTGTTACATGAGTGTGGCTGGAGGAGAACGTAGTGCCAACAGAGGTTCCTGTGCTCAAAACTGTAGATTGCCTTATAAATTGACTGATGGAAATAATGACACTTTAATAGAAAGCAGTCATTTATTGTCTATTAAGGACTTAGATTTAAGTGATCAATTACCTCAAATGATTGAAGCTGGGGTGATGTCTTTTAAAATTGAAGGAAGATTAAAAGATGTAGTATATGTTAAAAACAACGTGTCTTACTTAAGAAAAAGATTAGATGATTTTTTAAACGGTGATGGAAAAGAAAATTATCAAAAAGCTTCATCTGGTAGAACTTTTTACACTTTTGATGCAGAAATGGACAGAAGTTTTAACCGTGGATATACAGACTATTTTGTAAACAAACGAATGACTAAAATTGGATCTTGGGAAAGTCCAAAATCTAAAGGTCAAATCATTGGTAAAGTGATTGAAATTAAAAACGGTAAGTATTTAATTGAAAATGCTGAAAAACTAAACAATGGGGATGGTCTTTATTTCATCAACGAAGAAAACGAAGCTGATGGAGTACAAATCAATACCGTAGAAAACGGTTGGATAACACCTAACAATTATAAAAACATTCCTATAGGAACTTTAATTTCTAGAAACTCTGATGCTAATTTTAACAAACAAGTTGAAAAAGACAACAGTGCTATTAGAAAAATTGGTGTAAAGCTTAAGTTTGAAGAAACCCAATACGGATTTAGCTTAACTGCTACTGATGAAGATGGACATGTTAGCTCTGAAGGATTTAAAATCACCAAAGAATTAGCAAAAAAAGAAGGTTTCTTAAAAGACAACTTAGAAAAGAATTTAATCAAAACAGGAAACACACCTTTTATTGTTGATGATATTGAACTTGAATTAGAAAACAACTGGTTTGTACCTATTTCTAAAATCAATGAAATCAGAAGAACTGTTTTAGAAAAATTGATTGATATTAGAATTGAAGAGTACCATAAAGAAGAACAAGCTATTGTAAAAACAGATCATCCTTATCCTGAAAAAACATTAGACTTTACTTATAATGTTTCTAACAAATTGGCTAGACAGTTTTACAAAAGACATGGTGTAGAAGAAATTGAAAAAGCTTTTGAACTACAGTGGGAACCTGGAAAAGCTAGAGTAATGACGACCAAGTATTGTGTTAAGTATGAGCTTGGAAAATGTGCAAGATTCCAACGTGCTACCATGGGAGAAAAATTAAAAGAACCATTAACACTTACCCACGGAGAAAACGAATACAAATTAAAGTTTAATTGTAAACCCTGTGAAATGGAAATTTGGGAAAAAGATGCAGATCTTAAATATGATGAAGAGTTTGAATGGGAAAAGTTCAACTAAGTCAAATAAACAATCTAAAAAAATCAGCTTAACAGCTGATTTTTTTTTGTTATAATAAACACTTTATAACAAAAGGAAAATAATTAAATTTAACCTTAAACCAATGCTCTACAAGAAATGATTAAACATTACTTTTTATTAATTTCTTTTTTTCTAGTTAAACACTTCTGTTATTCACAAAACATAGAAGAAGCACAATTTCATCAACTAAAAAAGGAAGTTTAAAGATGATGGTACCAAAAATTGGAAAACAAAGTTAAAGAAGGTAGAATTGGTTTAAGATATATGTTTAGAATATCATCACAATATCAAAATTTTAAAGTATACACTTAAAAAGATAAATGACAAAACCACAACAAAAAAAATTATTTCTAATAGGAAGAGATAATTGGCTAAAAGACACTGACCTTAAATACATATTATTAAATCATTTAAAAAAATCAGGGCATAAAATTATTTGGGAAGATCCATCAGAATTTTTTTTATTTAAAGTACGTCAATTAGAAATTAACTATTTTTATTGGGTTCCTGAAGCTTTAAAAACCATAAATATTCGTTTCATAAAAATTTTATATGGAATAACTCATTGGGATTATTTCAAATACCTAAAAAAAAGAAGAAATAACTCACCTGAAGCACTTAAAAAAAACTTAAAAAGCATCCTTTCTAAGTTAAACAAAGACATCATAATCATCTCCAGGTCATCTGGAGGTAGGTTTGCCTCATCAGTAGCTGACGAACTAAATATCAAACATATTATTTGTTTAAGTTACCCTTTTCAAAATCCAAACAATGGAGTGGAGCCTGATAGATATATTCATTTAGAGCACTTAAAAACGCCTATGACTATTTTTCAGGGAGATAAAGATGAATATGGTGGGTTAGAGGTCAAAGATAAATACATGCTAAGTCCCAATATAAATTTACAGTTTGTAGATGCCGATCACGATTTTAACCTAAGTACTAAAGACTGGGAAAAAGTATTAACTCAAATAGATACAATTATAAAGAATGTATAAAAAATCCCTTCTGAAAAATTCAGAAGGGATTTTTACTTTTATAATACTTTGCTTATTAAATCTCTGCACTACTTCTAGCTACAGTTCTGTCTATTTTAGCAAATAAACCTTGTAATACTTTTCCTGGTCCTACTTCAATTACTTCCGTTGCTCCATCAGCAATCATGGCTTGCGCACATTGTGTCCATTTTACAGCACCTGTTAACTGAGCTATTAAATTTTCTTTAATTTCAGCAGGATTTGTAACGGCTTTCGCTACCACATTTTGATACACTGGGCAAGATGGCTCATTAAACTGAGTTGCTTCAATAGCCGCAGCTAATTCTTCTTTCGCTGGTGCCATTAATGGAGAATGGAATGCTCCACCAACAGGTAATAATAATGCTCTACGCGCTCCTTTTTCTGTGGCCAATTCACATGCTGCTTTTACCGCTTCTAACTCACCAGAAATTACTAACTGTCCAGGACAGTTATAATTTGCAGCAACAACATCTCCATCAATTGCAGCACAAATTTCTTCTACTACAACATCTTCTAATCCTAAAACAGCAGCCATGGTTCCTGCTTGCATTTCACAAGCTTTTTGCATGGCATCAGCACGTTTAGCAACTAATTTTAATCCGTCTTCAAAAGATAAAGTTCCGTTGGCAACTAAAGCTGACAATTCTCCTAATGAGTGTCCAGCTACCATATCTGCTTTAAAATCATCTCCTAAAACTTTTGCTAAAATTACTGAGTGTAAAAACACAGCGGGCTGAGTTACATTGGTTTGCTTTAAATCTTCTGCAGAACCTTCAAACATAATTTTAGTAATGTCAAATCCTAAAATCTCATTTGCTTGGTCAAATAATTCTTTAGCCAATGGAGAGTTCTCATATAAATCTTTCCCCATTCCTGTAAACTGTGCTCCTTGTCCAGGAAATACATATGCTTTCATAAAAATTAGTTTTCTAAATTTTGTGGGGCAAAAATAGCAAAAAACCCCAAAAACAATGTTTTTTCACTTAAAGAGTTCTATTTTTAAGGAAGATAAGACAAATACTGTATGATTACAAAAAAAGAAAAACTCGCCACTAATATTTATTTAATTCTAGCCACCCTATTTATTACCTCCCTTGTAGTATCTAATTTAATTTTTCAAAAATTTATTTATTTGGAGCCTTTTGGCTGGTACCGCTTTGAAATTTCTGTTGGTATTTTACCTTACCCCATAACTTTTTTAATTACCGATACCATTTCTGAAATTTATGGAAAGAAAAAAGCCAATCAGGTAGTAATTGTTGGAATTTTTGCCTCAGTATTTTCTATGGCTATAATCCTTATTGCCAACCACGCTCCTGCTATTACTAATTCCCCTGTGAATGATGAAACTTTTACCAACGTTTTTGGATTATCACCATTAGGTGTTTTGGCTTCTATGTTGGCTTATTTGGCTGCTCAATTTGTAGATATTAAAATCTATCACTTTTGGAAGAATTATACCCAAGGAAAACATCTTTGGATTAGAAATAATTTTTCAACTTTCACCTCTCAATTTATAGATACTAGTTTGGTTGTTGGATTACTTTGTGCATTCAAAGTCTTATCTTGGAACTCTTTTATACCTTTAGTAATTAGTGGATTTTTATTTAAAGCTTTAATTGCTTTGTTAGACACTCCTGTTCTTTATCTGATTGTATTTTACATGAAAAAGAAATTCAATTTGGAAACAAATCAAGAAATGACAAAATTAGTTCTGTAATGATTTAAAAGAAAGCCCCACTAAGGTTTCATAAGATTATTTTGATAACAAACTACACTACATGAAACCATTATTTTTCATTTTTATTTTATTGATAAGTATTCAGAGTTTTTCTCAAGAAAAAATATGGGATGAATTGCTTCAAAAAAATGTAGACAAAAATGGTTGGGTTAATTATGATGGTTTTAAAAATGATAGTATCAAATTAAATCAATACTTAGCTTATATAGAAAATACCAGTCTCAACAATAGTTGGTCTAAGAACAAACAAAAAGCCTTTTGGGTTAATGCTTACAATGCCTTTACTATTAAATTGATTTTAAACCATTATCCTTTAAAATCAATTTTAGACATCAAACAAAAAAACAAAAACGCTTGGGAAATTCCATTTGTAAAAGCGGGTAAAAAAATATACACATTAAACCACATTGAGCACGAAATTTTAAGAAAAAAGTTTAACGATCCTAGAATTCATGTTGGAATTAATTGCGCATCTATCTCATGTCCTGCTTTGCCTAATAAAGCTTTTACTGAAAAAAACATCGATGATTTACTAACTAAAGCAATGACAAACTTTATAAATGATAAAAATCGAAATACCATCACAAGTAATAAATTAGAATTATCGCAAATTTTTAATTGGTTCCAAGATGATTTTATTCAACAATCCGATTTAATTACTTTTATCAATCAATACAGTACTATTAAAATCAATAGTGGTGCAACAATTGCATACAAAGAATACAATTGGAATTTAAACAAGCAAAAATAATCAACATGCAAAAAACATATTATGATCCAAAAGACTTAAAAGATTTTGGAAAAATTAGCGAATGGGACCAAGAACTAGGAGAAAAGTTTTTTGAATATTATGGAAAAGTATTTGAAGAAGGAGCCTTAACCGCACGTGAAAAATCTTTAATTGCTTTAGCTGTCTCCCATACCGTTCAATGTGCTTATTGCATTGATGCATATACTTCTGACGGATTAAAACGCGGATTAGAAAGAGAAGAAATGATGGAAGCTGTACATGTGGCTGCTGCTATAAAATCCGGAGCTACTTTGGTTCACGGAGTACAAATGATGAAGAAATATGATAAATTATCAATGTAAAATTTTAGTATAGAGTACAAAGTAGTGAGTAATGAGCAAAAAAGCTCTGATAAAACTCAATACACTGTACTTAATACTCAATACTAGAATTATGAAATCACTCGCAAAGAGAAAAAATAGCTTGGCAAATCCTAAAAATCAAATTGCATTGTTTAATGGCGGTGTGTTTGCTAATGGAGAATTGCCAACATTTAAAAATAAAGTTACCGAAAGTAATCAATATCCTTTAAAGCCTAATAAACTAGAAATCTTTCAGGTAAACCTTGGATATATGTGCAATCAGGTTTGTACACATTGCCATGTAGATGCTGGTCCCGATAGAAAAGAAATTATGACCACAGAAACCATGCAATTATGTTTGGATAAATTAAAAGAATCTGGGGCAACTACTTTAGATTTAACAGGAGGAGCTCCTGAGATGAATCCTAATTTTAGATGGTTTGTAGAAGAAGCTAGTAAAATTGGGGTTCAAGATTTTATTGTTCGTTCTAACTTAACCATTCTTAGAGCCAACAAAAAATATTATGATTTACCTGAGTTTTTTAAAAAACACAATGTTCATGTTGTTTCCTCTCTACCATTTTACAAAAAAGGAAAAACAGATAAACAACGTGGTGATGGCGTTTTTGATGCTTCTATTGAAGCCTTAAAAGAACTGAACAAAGTGGGATATGGAATAGAAGGAACTGGCTTAAAACTAGATTTGGTTTTTAATCCTGCTGGAGCTTTCTTACCAGGAAATCAAAATGAATTGGAACGTGAATTCAAATCGGCTTTAAAAGAAGATTTTGATATTACTTTTAATAATCTTTTTTGCATTACAAATTTACCTATTAGTAGATTTTTAGAGTTTTTAGTAGCTTCTGAAAACTATGAAGATTATATGGATGAACTGGTAGATGCCTACAACCCAGAAGCAGTAAAAAACGTGATGTGTAAAAACACTATTTCTGTAGATTGGAATGGTTATTTATACGATTGTGATTTTAATCAACAATTAGATTTAAAAGTAGCAACCCAAGGAAAACATCTATCAGATTTTAACATAGATGATTTAAATAATAGACAAATTGTGGTCTCTCAGCATTGTTACGGTTGTACAGCTGGTGCAGGTAGTAGTTGTCAGGGTACAATTAGCAATTAGCCCCCAAAAAAAACACACTCTCACAGTTAAACAAATAAACATATCATATAAATGAGCAAACAACTCTTAATTATATTTATCCGTAAACCAGAATTAGGAAAAGTAAAAACAAGATTAGCAAAAGACACTTCTGATGAAGTTGCTTTGGCTGTTTATAAAGATTTATTAATTCACACACATCAAATCACCAAAGATTTAGAAGTAGATAAATGGGTGTTTTATACTGATGACATCGAATTTGATGATCTTTGGGATGAAGGGGATTACATGAAAATGATTCAAGCCGAAGGGGATTTAGGAGCCAAAATGCAAGATGCTTTTTTTAAAGGTTTTGGAGCAGGATATTTTGAAATCATCATTATTGGGAGCGATGTAGACACGCTATCAAAAGAAATTTTAGAAGAAGCTTTTGAACAAGTAAAAGAACAACCCGTAATTGGCCCATCAGAAGATGGAGGCTATTATTTATTAGGCTTAGAAGAGCCTAGAACCGATGTTTTTACAAATAAAGAATGGGGAACCGACACGGTGTTAAGAGATACTTTAATAGATCTTGCTGATGAAGAAGTTGCCATTTTAGAAGAATTAAATGATATTGATTTATTAGAAGATATAGAAGAAGATTCCCTTTTATTTCATCACGTAAAAGATTTTAAATAATGACGGTTCAAGACATACAAGAAAGTGTTGGTTTTTTAAAATCAAAAGGAATTAACACTCCAAAAATAGCCATTGTTTTAGGAACTGGATTGGGACAAATGGTACATCAAATCAATATTACTCACGAAATTGATTATACAGACATTCCACATTTTGTAGCTGCTACATTAGAATCTCATGCAGGGAAATTAATTTTTGGAACCCTAGCAGGAAAAGAAGTTGTGATTATGAACGGTCGTTTTCACTTATATGAAGGCTACAACTTTAACGAAGTAACCTATGGAATAAGAGTAATGAAAGCTTTAGGAGCAAAACATTTATTAATTTCCAACGCTGCTGGTGCCATCAACTTAAACTTTAACAAAGGAGAAATCATGTTAATTGATGACCATATCAATTTGCAAGGAGGTTCTCCCTTAGCTTTTAAAAACGCAAAAGAATTTGGGAATATTTTTGTGGACATGTCAGCTCCTTATCATCAAGAAATGAATGAGCAATTGGAAAATATTGCAGAAAAAAACAATATTATTTTACACAAAGGAGTATACGCTTCAGTGGTAGGACCTCAGTTAGAAACCCGTGCAGAATACAAATATTTAAAAATTATTGGTGCCGATGCCGTTGGGATGAGTACCGTTCCTGAAGTAGTTGTTGCCAATCAAATTGGATTGCCCTGTGTAGCTATTTCTGTATTAACAGATGAGTGTGATCCTGATAATTTAAAACCCATTGACATTCCTGAAATATTTGCCATGGCTGCCAAAGCAGAACCACAATTAATTACTTTATACACAGAGTTAATCAAACAACTATAAAACATGAGTTATTTAGAAACCACCAAAAACGTATACAAAGAAGCAGCATTGACTCCAGATGTTGGTTTGTGTTGCACCACCAATCCTATTTGGGAATTACCAGGTTTAACCATTCCTAAAATTATGCAAGAAATGAACTATGGTTGTGGTTCTACAGTGCATGCTCGTGATTTGTCTCGCAGTCCAAAAATATTATATGTAGGAATTGGTGGCGGAATGGAGTTATTACAATTCGCATATTTTTCCCGTCAAAAACAAGGAGTTATTGGAGTTGATGTAGTAGACGAAATGTTAGAAGCCTCTGCTAAAAATTTTGTAGAAGCAGAAGAAAAAAACGATTGGTTTAAGAAAGAATTTGTCGATTTAAGAAAAGGAGATGCTCTTAACTTGCCAGTTGAGGACAATTCTATTGATGTAGCAGCACAAAACTGCTTGTTCAACATTTTTAAAGCTGAGGACTTAAAAAAAGCCATTGATGAAATGTATCGAGTCTTAAAACCGCATGGTCGTTTAGTGATGAGTGACCCTACTTGTGAACAACCTATGAATGACACTTTACGCAATGATGAACGTTTACGTGCTTTGTGTTTAAGTGGAAGTTTACCTATTGCAGACTATGTAAAGGCTTTAACAGATACTGGTTTTGGAACCATAGAAATTAGAGCAAGAAAACCTTATCGAATTTTAGATCCTAAAAATTATCCTACAGACGAATTGATTTATATTGAATCTATTGAGATAGCCGCCATTAAAGATCCAATGCCAGAAGATGGACCTTGTATTTTTACAGGTAAAGCAGCTATTTACTTTGGTGATGAAGATTTTTTTGATGATGGAAAAGGACACACTTTGTTAAAAAATCAACCCTTGGCCATTTGTGATAAAACAGCACAGGCTTTAAAAGATTTAGTTAGAGATGATATTTATATTTCAGAATCCACCCATCATTATGATGGTGGTGGATGTTGCTAATAAAACTCCTTTAGAAACAAAACTATCTATTAACTAAAAATTAAACAGATGAAAAATATAGTAATTATAGGAAACGGTATTGCTGGTATTACAGCTGCGAGGCATATCAGAAAAAAATCTGATTATCATATTACTATTGTTTCATCAGAAACCAAGTATTTTTTTTCCAGAACTGCTTTGATGTATGTTTTTATGGGGCATATGAAATTTGAACATACTCAACCATATGAAAATTGGTTCTAGAAAATAAACATCATAAACACCCATTATTAAACAAAACACAAAAAACACCCCGTTTTATTATTAATACGCCACCCTAATAACACAACATAATTTAATAGTTTTATCAAAAATTAATTTAACCTTGATATTTTATGAAAATAAAATTACAATTATCAATACTTGTCACACTTTTAAGTTTGTTATTCTTTCCTACAAATGCCAATGCTCAAACCACAAACAATCTTCTCTCTAATATAAGTTTTGAAAATGGATTTACAGGTTGGGTAAATAACGGAATGTTTACGCAAACTAATAATGTTTTCCCTAATAAAGATGGTAACACTTATATTGAAAGATGGGTGTCAAGAGGTCAAAGCATTCCTAATGTAAGTGTACAACAAACAATAACTGGGGTTACTAACGGGTATTATAGTCTTACTGTTGCTGCTGGTAACATACAGCAATCTGCTAGTGGTAGCACCATAAATAACTCATCAACCCCTCAAACAGGGGTGTCTATTTTTGCAAACAATGTTGAAACATCTGTAAACACAGTTAAAGATTATACTATAGATTTTTTTGTGAATAATGGAACGATAACCTTAGGGTTAAAAGCAGAAAATGCCACTGGAAACTGGCTTACTTGTGATAATTTTAGATTAGTATATAATGGTGAAAATTCTAAAACTTATATACAAGAATTAGTTGATGCTGCAAATACTTTATTATCAGATAAAATGAATAATAATGTTAGAACAGAACTTGTTAGTGCCATAAATTTAGGTGATCAAACTATAGCTGATGAAGCTGCTACAGAACAAACAATTGCTGATGTCATTCAACATATAAAAGAGAAAGAATTAAACGCTCAGATCTCAGTAAATTCATATGAAAATTTACAAACCACTATTGATTCCGCTTTAGCTATATATGATGATGGATCTGGTAAAGAAGCAATTGCACTACAAACTGCTATCAATACAGCCAAAGACACATCAAATAATTTCTCAATTAGCCTTGAAGAAGTCAATAATGCTACAGAAGCACTAAATTTAGCTATTGATAAATATAACTTTGCTAACAAGACAGATTTCACAGATTATATTGAAAACCCTAGTTTTGAATCATCATTAAATGGCTGGGAAAATAATGGAATGGCTAGTCAAGGTAATAATGCTTTTTCTAAAAAAGAAGGTAATACTTATGCTGAAAAATACGTGTCAACTACTCAAAACATGCCTAATGCTAGCATACAACAAACAGTAAATGGATTACCTAACGGGTTTTATACTCTTACTGTTGCTGCTGGAAATAGTAATACAAATAATTTATCATCCATTCAAACTGGCGTATATATTTTTGCAAACGATGATAAAACCCCTGTAAATATAATTAATGATTATACTATAAATCTTTTTGTATCCAACGGAACAACAACGATAGGATTAAAGGCAGAAAATGCTTCTGGAAATTGGATTGCTTGTGATAATTTCAGGTTAATATTTAATGGTTTTGACATTGAAAGCTCAAAAACCTTTATACAAGAATTAGTTGATACTGCTAATGGTTTACTAACAGACAAGATGAGTGATGATTATAGAACAGAACTTATTAGCGCAATAAACTCTGGTGATCAAGCTATAGCAGATCAGTCCGTTACCAAAGAAACACTTGCAAGTACAATTCAACTATTAAAAGATCAAACCTTAAACGCTCAAATTTCTGTAAACTCATATTTAGAGTTACAAACTGCTATTGATGAAGCATTGATGATTTATGGAGATGGTAATGGTAATGAAGCTGCAGAACTAGATACTGCTATTAACAATGCTATAACATCATCCAATAATTTCAGTCTTAGTGTTAATGATATACATAATGCTATCAATACATTAAATACAGCAGTTGATAAATATGGTATAGCGAATGCTACAGGACCCGCTCCAACTGTTATTACAAATCCAAATTATGCAAGAGGTGCTACAATGGCATTTGGTCGTAGTACAATATCAGGAGTAAACATATCAACGCTAAAAGAACATGGATTCTGCTGGAGTACTAACCCTGAACCAACCATATTTGATAATAAAACTACCAAATACCTATCAAGCAATGGTAATATTTATCATCTTGAAAACCTAGAACCTTCTACTGTTTATTACATGAGAGCTTATGCTGTAAGCTCTGGAAATGCAATAGGTTACGGTGACGTAATAAAATTCATTACCATTCCAAAAGGAACGGTGACTTATAATCTAACAAGTGGTTTAACAGGTGATAACCGTACAAGGGTAGAAGCAGCAATGTCTTCAGCTATTAACTATTATAACAACCTTACAAGTATCAAAGGACATCATATAACTGTAAATTATGGTTCAGGTACTCCTACTGCTGAAGCCTCTTATGGTGGATGGATGAGATTTGGTCCAAATGCTAGTTACCAAAGAACAGGTACTGCTCTACATGAGATGGCACACACTATTGGTGTAGGAACACATAGTATGTGGTATGGACCTAGTTCTCCGTTAAGAGAAACAGGTTCTAGAGGACTTTGGCTTGGTGAACGTGTAGACAAAGTTATTCAGTTTATAAGTAATAATCCTAATGAACATTTAACTGGTGATAACGTACACATGTGGCCATATGGTATTAATGGTGCTCAAGAAGATAACGGAAGTGAATTATTATATATTACAAATTGTTTAATTGCCCAAGCTCTTGGTGAAGATGGATTACCTCCAACAGGTAATTTTGCGACACCAGCTTATACTTTTGAATTAAAAGACAATATTAAATACTACATTAAAAGCGAAGAAGAAACAACTAGAAGAGACAATGCTTTTATTACCATTGACGAATCTGGAAATCTTATAAACAAGGTTATGACTCCATCTGAAGCAATGGGCGATGATAATGCAGCATGGTATTTAGAATTTAATCCATCAAACTCATACTATACCATAAAGAATGCAGCTACTGGAAAATATTTTACATATAAAAACACAGGAAGTAATGGTATTAGTACAATTGCTAGAGCAACCCCAGCCTCAAATGATTATTTTCAATTGATGAATGCCCGTGTGGAAACTACAATTGGATCAGAATCTTATAAAGGATATTGGATTATTCATCCTGAAGCAAGTACTTCGCCAGCTGTACTTAGAGCTACAACTTCAGATTTAACAACAACTCAAGGATTAAATCTAAATAATACTTCAACTAGTCAACGATGGCTAATACTTGATTCTAATGACGTTGAAGAGTTAAAAAGCACATTAAGTTTAGAAGACAATATAAACACAAGTGCATCTAAAAATTTAGTTTATTCTGAAGACAATGTACTTCATGTTAAAAATATAAGTGCAAATACAGAAATAACTGTTTATGATATTAGAGGTGTGTTAATTTTACAAGAAAACATAACTACTTCATCTTTTTCACATAGAATGAAAACAGGAATTTATGTTGTAATATTAAGTTCTGATGCTAATAGAGAAGTTAAAAAGATACTTATTCATTAAATTGAATAACCCATTCAATTATTATAAAACAGGCTGTCTTTGAGACAGCCTGTTTTATTTCTTATACATGTCTTATCATTGTTTTAAAATTAAATCTCTAATTTTTTTCTTTCAAAGAATTGTTTATAATATACTTTGAAAAGCTAACATTAAAAAACATATAGGAGTTTTATAATTAAAAATACTGCCCAACACCAAATACCAAACCTTGTTGTTTTTCATTAATTACACTAAATCCATAATCAATTCTTAAAACAGCATTATATATTTTTTTGTGGATAAATCTTAAACCTATCCCAGGATGTAATCTTGCTCCTGAAATTTTAACCAATCCATTAAGCTCTCCTCCTGTTTTTCTCCAATTACCAGCATCTACAAAAATATTGGTTTGCATAGAAAACCATTTTTTATCAATAACAGTATGTCTATATTCCATATTTAAGACCATAACTCCTGTTCCTCTATCTATAATATTCCCCACTCCTCTTATGTTTAAATTATTATCTAAAGCAAAAGGAGCAAAAGGACTATCATTATTACTCGAAATACCCAACCTTAATCTTGTCGCTAAATTACCTTTTTGATGGATGCGTTTATAATACAGAAAATCATTCCAAAAAACAGTCAATTTTCTGTTACTTTCATCAACTGGCATTACATGCTGAAAATTTAACAAACTTCTAAATCCTTCAACATATTGATAATAATATTTTAAAGTATTATAGTCAAAACCTCCTTTAAATGAAAGTTTTAATTCATCTAAACTTCTTAAAGTATTGGTCGCTTGATATCCTTCGACATACTGGTATTGTTCATTAAAAAAAATTACTCCTAAATTAATATTGTGATTAGGACTTATCCTTTTTAATACTAATGCTTCTATGGAGCTGTTTTTATATTGATAGTCTGCACTTTCATCATCAAAATACAAGGGTTCTAAACTACTTAAATTTTGTAAAGTGATGGAAATACCTGTTGTTGCACTAAACAAAAAAGGATCTTGATAATTGACCGAAAAAGAATGGAGGCCGTTGTTTCTATAAAATCCTCCTATTTGTTTGTTTTCTCCTAAAAGATTAAATTCTTTAACTCCTAATTGATATGCAAATTGTTGATTATTAGCCGTCCAAAAATTGACCGTTGGAATAATAGTATTTGTTTCTTCAATTGTATAAATAACCTCATAATTCCCATCACTATCTGTCGATATGACATACTCTGATGTATTGCAAACAGGTAATCTACTAATCAAAGTGATGTCTTTTTCTAAAACAACAGAATCTAATTTCTCTCCAACTTTTATCGTTGTTAATTTCTCTAAGACCTTTGTTTTAGTCTTTTTATTTCCTTCATAACCAATACTTTTTATAACCTGAGCATTTAGTTTAAAAGGAGTAAAAACAAATAACGTAATTAGTATTTTATAGTGCATTGATGTTTTTTAGTATAGATTAGAGACTCTTTCTTTGTGGTTAATGCCATAAATAACTTACAGTAGGATTGTCTTATTTAAATAAAATATAAATAGTATTTCTTTTTTAAGAACCCTCTTTAATTTTCGACAAAATGCTTGTACATTAAACTTTGTTAAACTCAATGCTCATGAAACAAGTTATTATTATTGGTAACGGTATTGCAGGTATTACGGCTGCGAGGCATATCAGAAAAAAATCTGATTATCATATTACTATTGTTTCATCAGAGACCAAGTATTTTTTTTCCAGAACTGCTTTGATGTATGTTTTTATGGGGCATATAAAATTTGAACATACTCAGCCATATGAAAATTGGTTTTGGAAAAAAAACAGAATTGATCTAATTCAAGCACATGTTCAAAAAGTTGAAATAGCTTCTAAAACCTTAATTTTAGACAACAACTCCTCTATTTCTTATGATGATTTAATTATTGCTACTGGTTCTAAACCAAACAAATTTGGTTGGCCTGGACAGGACTTAAAGGGAGTCATGGGAATGTATTCTAAACAAGATTTAGATGAAATTACTCATTATGCTAAAGATTGTAAAAGAGCTGTAATTGTAGGTGGTGGATTGATTGGGATTGAAATGGCAGAAATGTTTGCTTCTAAAAACATTCCTGTAACCTTTTTGGTAAGAGAAACTAGTTTTTGGAACAAAGTGTTACCTGCCCAAGAATCTGAAATGATTAATAAGCACATTAAAGAACACCATATAGATTTACTTTTAGACACTAATTTGATAGAAATTTTATCTGATGAATACGGGAGAGCAAAAGCTGTGGTAACAGATAAAGGAGAAACCATTCCTTGTAATCTAGTAGGGTTAACAGCTGGAGTAAGTCCTAATGTTAGTTTTTTAAAAGATTCTGGAATTCAATTAGACAAAGGTGTTTTAGTAAACAGATATTTAGAAACCAATATCCCTAATATTTATGCTATTGGAGATTGCGCTCAACAACAATCAGCAATTGGAGAAAGAAGACCTATTGAAGCCGTTTGGTATACCGGTAGAATGATGGGGGAAACAGTGGCTAGAACCATTTGTGGTACTCCTACAAAATACAATCCTGGACATTGGTTTAACTCTGCCAAGTTTTTTGATATAGAATATCAAACTTATGGTTGGATTACTGCAGAACCGAAAGAAAATGAAGCTCGTTTTTATTGGGAACATACAGATAGTAAAAAATGTTTGCACTTTAATTTTGATAAAAATTCAAAAAGATTTATTGGAATTAACACTTTAGGAATTAGGTTAAGACATCAATTATTTGACAAATGGTTAACCGAAGAAAAAAGTATTGAATATGTTTTAGAACACCTAAAAGATGCCAATTTTGATCCTGAGTTTTATAAACAATATGAAAACGAAATTGTAGCAAAGTTTAATATTGAAAACGGAACCTCATTAAAAGCAAAAAAGAAAAGTTGGAAAAGAATTTTTCAAACAAGTTGATTTGTTTAGTCAATTAAAAAATACGAAACTACTTAACATTTACACAAATCAACCATTCAACATCATCCAAATGAAAGCAATTAAAAACGTAGGATATCTTTTAACTTTTTTAGGTTTTGCCTTTTTTATAGGAAGTGTTTTTACAGGAACCCATAAAGTAACAACAGCTACTTATGAAAGCTGGATACAGAGTAAAAATATTAAAAGTGAATATTTTATAAACCATACTCAAAAAGCCATTGTTGATAAAGAAATAAGTACTTGGGAATTGTCTCATATCATTCTTAATCAAGCCAAAGCATCAAATCAATATCAAAAAAGTCAAACTAAAACAGATTGGAATAAAATCATTCATCTAAAGTGGAACAAAACTTCTAAAGATTTCATTTATCCTCTGGCCAGAGCTTCAGTAATTGGTTGGTACAGCAACAACATAAGTCTTTGGTTTTTTATGACGTTTGGTTTGGCTATTATTGGTGGTTTAATGGTTTTTATTCCTGATTATAAATTATTAGGACCTGCAGGAATTAAAAACAACGGAATTTTTCAACATAGTGCTACTAACAGAGGAATCATTGGTTTTATCACTGCTTTCTTTTTTATGGCCTTTTATGTGTTGCTTTACTTTTTTCCTAATTACATCATCAATCCTATTTTATCCGTAAATGGAATCAGTCATTTTTTAAGTGGTAACGATGCCAGTCAATGGTTTTTATATGGTGTAATGTATTGCTCTGTGATGACAGTTTTTGCTGTAAGGATGTTTATTAAATATCGTCACAATAGTTATCAATTATTAAGAACTACTGTTGTTTTATTTTTTCAAATAGCTTTTGGGTTTTTAATTCCCGAAATTTTAGTAGCCTTTAACAAACCTTGGTTTGATTTTAAAAATGCTTGGCCACTAAACTATACTTTCTTTTTTGACTATAACATTAACAATCTTATCAACAGTGGACATTTAGGAATATTTATGTTGGTTTGGGGAATTGCATTAACTGCTATTATTGTTCCTATTATGGTTTATTTTTATGGGAAAAGGTGGTATTGCTCTTGGGTTTGTGGATGTGGCGGTTTGGCTGAAACTTTAGGAGATCCATATAGACAATTATCCGATAAATCTTTATTATCATGGAAAATAGAACGTTGGTTGATACACGGAGTTTTGGTGTTTGCTACTTCTATGACAGCCTTGACTTTATACGTTTATTTTGCTCATATAGAAAGTTGGAAAGTAATTGCCTTTGGTATTTCAGCGTATGATGTTCAAACCTGGTATGGATTTTTTATTGGTTCTATTTTTTCTGGTGTCATTGGAACTGGATTTTATCCTATTATGGGAAATAGAGTTTGGTGCAGATTTGGTTGTCCTTTAGCCGCATATCTAGGTTTCGTACAGCGTTTTAAATCTAAATTTAGAATTACAACCAACGGAGGGCAATGTATTTCTTGTGGAAATTGTTCTACTTATTGCGAACAAGGAATTGATGTTAGGGCTTATGCACAAAAAGGACAGAATATTGTTCGTTCCTCTTGTGTAGGGTGTGGAATCTGTTCTGCCGTGTGCCCGCGTGGGGTATTAAAATTAGAAAATGGTTCTAATACAGATGCTAGTAGAACTCAAGTAAATGATATACTTTTGGGGAATGATATGGACTTACTTAATATGACAAAAAAGAATTCCTAATCATTTAAAATATCAACTATAAAATTATATGAACAATACCATAGCAGTGATTATTCCTGCTTATAACGAAGAGCAATCTATAGCTCATGTTATACATGATATTCCTAAGAATATCGCTAACCACATTATTGTAGTCAACAATAATTCTACCGATCATACGCAACAAATTGCAGAAAATGCTGGAGCAACCGTTTTGTTAGAAAAACAAATGGGTTATGGCTATGCTTGCTTAAAAGGATTAGATTATATCGCTAAGAACAATATCAACCCTGATATTGTTGTTTTCTTAGATGGAGATTATTCAGACTATCCAGAAGAAATGATTGATTTGGTAAAACCTATCATCACCCAAAATTATGATATGGTAATTGGAGCAAGAACTAAAAGTGGGCGAGAAAAACACTCCATGACTCCACAGCAAATTTTTGGGAATTGGTTAGCAACCCGTCTAATGAAAATCATATTCAATGCAAAGTTTACTGATTTAGGACCTTTTAGAGCCATTAAATACGATTCTTTATTAAAATTAAACATGCAAGACAAGACCTATGGTTGGACAATCGAAATGCAATTAAAGGCTCTGAAACAAAAAATTAACTATCTTGAGGTACCCGTTAGATATAAGAAAAGAATTGGGGTTTCAAAAGTTTCAGGTACGATAAAAGGAACTATCTTTGCCGGAATTAAAATATTAAGTTGGATTTTTAAATATAGTTTCAAGTAATGTTGCACGGTTTACTATTTACGCTTTCAAAATCTACCAATGATATCATATACATTATCAGTAGCATACTTTTAATTATATACATAGTCTCGTTGGTAATGGTTTTCTTTTATGCTTTGGCACAGTTAAATTTGCTGTTCAATTACCTTAAGGCTAAGAAAAAAGACAAAAAAGGATTAGACAATTCTCCTAAATTTGATTTAAATAATCCTGATGAAATTCCTTATGTAACTATTCAACTACCTGTTTTTAACGAAAAATATGTAATGAAACGATTGTTAAAAAACATCGCTTTGTTAGATTATCCCAGAGAAAAGTTAGAGATCCAGGTATTAGATGATTCTACAGATGAGACAGTTATCAAAACAAAAGAAAGAGTTGATAAACTTGCTGCAACAGGTTTAGATATTATTCATATTACAAGAACCAATAGACAAGGTTATAAAGCAGGAGCTTTAAAAGAAGGGTTGGCTATTGCTAAAGGGGAATTAATTGCCATTTTTGATTCCGACTTCTTACCTGAAGCTGATTGGTTGTACAAAACCATTCCTTATTTTAAGGATGAAAAAATTGGGGTAGTACAAACACGATGGGGACATATTAACAGAAACTATTCTCTATTAACTAAAATTCAAGCTTTTGCTTTAGATGCTCACTTTACCTTAGAACAAATGGGTAGAAACTCTAAAGGACATTTTATAAACTTTAATGGAACTGCAGGCGTTTGGAGAAAAGAATGTATTTATGATGCTGGTAACTGGGAAGGCGATACTTTAACCGAAGATTTAGATTTAAGTTATAGAGCTCAATTAAAAGGTTGGCAGTTTAAATATTTGGTTGATGTGGAAACACCTGCTGAATTACCTGTAGTTATTAGTGCTGCAAGATCTCAACAATTTAGATGGAACAAAGGTGGGGCTGAAAACTTTCAGAAAATGTTCAAAAAAATTATTCATTCTGATTTGTCTTTCAAGACCAAAGCTCACTGTGTATTACATCTTTTAAACAGTACCATGTTTTTAAATGTATTAATTGTAGGAGTTTTAAGCGTTCCTATGTTATACGTTAAAAACTATTTTGATGATTTTAAAGGTTATTTTATAGCCATGAGTTTTTTCGGAATCAGTACCCTTATTTTCTTTATTTGTTACTGGTATATGTTTAAACATGTGCAAAAAAAATCAGGAGTCAAAGGTTTTTTACAATACATCAGAACTTTTCTAACCTTCTTTAGTGTTGCCATGGGATTGTCTTTAAATAACTCTGGAGCTGTTATTGAAGGACATAGACGTAAACGTAGTGAATTTGTTAGAACACCAAAGTTTAATATCAAATCTATTGATGGTTGGAAAACAAACAAATACATTCGTAAAAAACCATCAAAGAATGTAATTTATGAAGGTTTTTTATGTCTTTACTTTTTATTTGGAATTGTGAGTGCTTGGTTAGTGAGATATATTGGCCGAAATGAACTTAAAGTTTATGATAAAGAATGTATGTTTGGTTTGGCTCCATGCGATGCTTGGTACATTCCTTTTGATAGTGGATTGATTATATTCCATGTAATGTTATTTTTAGGTTTCGGATTTATATTTTATACCTCTGTGTTTAAAAAAGTATAATGTAAATAAGTAGCTTTTTTTCGACAAATCAGGTTCAAGAAAGTCAAATGAAATTATTTATAAAATCTTTTAAAATGACTAACAAACAAGCTTTGTTAGTCATTTTACTTTCTGCCATAGCCTACTATTTATTTGGCTATACAACACCTAGAACAGATTTCAACAAAGTTTTTACTTATTACAGTCTTCTATTTATTGGGTTTGGACTTTTATATAAATGCAGTAACCTATCTATAAGATGGCTAATTATTGGTGGAATTATTTTCAGATTTATTCTACTATTTGCCATTCCTAACCTTTCTGATGATTTTTACAGATTTTTATGGGATGGAAGAGCCATCGCAAAGGGTATCAATCCATATTTAATATTACCACAAAACAATCCTGAACTTATTTCTAACGGAATAGAATTGTATAAAGGCATGGGAAATATGAATGGAAGTCATTTCACCTGTTATCCACCTTTAAATCAATTTGCCTTTACCATTCCTGCCATCATCTCAGAAAATGGTATTTTTATCAGTACTATTATGATGAGATTAACCTTAATTATCGCAGATATTATTACGGTATATTTTGGTCTCAAAATTTTAAAAATCTTAAATATTGATAAGAGAAAAATACTCTTATATTTTATCAACCCTTTTATTATTATAGAACTTACGGGAAACCTACATTATGAAGGAATGATGATTGCTTTTTTAAGTGCAAGTATTTATTATCTACTTAAAAATAAAAATCATTTATCTGCATCTTTATGGGCTTGTGCAGTTTCAATCAAACTAATTCCATTACTTTTTATTCCTCTTTTATACAAAAAATTGGGATTCAAAAACCTGTTCATTTACGGAACAATTGTTTTAGGGATTAACGCAATATTATTTATCCCTTTTTTAAGTCAAAATTTAGTAAACAACTTTATGTCTAGTATAGAACTCTATTTTCAAAATTTTGAGTTCAATGCTAGTATTTATTATGTGGTTAGGGAAATTGGTTTTTGGATTAAAGGTTATAATATCATTGGACTGGTTGGAAAAACAACACCTTTTATTATTATTGTTATTACCATACTTATTTCTATCATTAGAAAAAACAATAAAACAGTAACACTTTTTACAAGTATGCTGTTTTTAATTATCAGCTATTATTTATTGGCCAGTGTGGTTCATCCTTGGTATATAGCCATTCCTTTGTTTTTGAGTATCTTCACAAAATATAACTTTGCTGTAGTATGGAGCTTTACCATTATATTAAGTTACAGCGCATACATAAATACCAACTACAAAGAAAACCTTTGGTTGGTGTTTTTAGAATATTTTATAGTGATAATCTTTTTTATCATAGAATTTAATCAAGCTAAAACCAGCGCTGAAATAAAGCATAGTAAATTGCCATACTAAAGAAAAATACCACTAAAGAAAAGTATATCGCTATGATAATTTTCTGAATGGTATTTAGCACCCTTATCTGGTTTAGAATACCTCTAACAATATTATAAATAGCATCAACAATAACATGATACATGGAACTTAATCCATCGGAAGTAAAAATAGAATTACTCATGGGAAAACAGTTTTAGTTAAACAAAAACATGTAAGGGGTTCGTATTACCATGAATCATACTAAATTTATGAATTTAATTCATAAAACACTAATTTTAAGTTTTTTATATTTTCACAGTATCATGATATCTGTAAATAACTCTTAAAAATTCTTTGAAAAAAAAATAGTTATTTATCTTTGAGTACGAATCAATAAAAATCATAACAAAATGGCTTTTGAATTACCAAAATTACCTTATGCATACGATGCATTAGAACCACACGTAGATGCAAAAACTATGGAAATACACCATAGCAAGCACCACAATGGATATACAACCAACTTAAACGCTGCTATTGCTGGTACAGACTTAGAAGGAAAGTCTATTGAAGAGATATTAAATGGATTAGATATGGAAAACAAAGCTGTTAGAAATAACGGTGGAGGTTTTTACAATCACTCTTTATTTTGGAACGTAATGTCTCCAAATGGTGGAGGACAACCAACTGGAGCTTTAGCTACTGCTATTGATGCTGCATTTGGATCTTTTGAAGCTTTTAAAGATGCTTTTTCTAAAGCTGCTGCTACTCAATTCGGATCTGGATGGGCATGGTTATGTGTTGCTAAAGGTGGAGCAGTGAACGTATGTTCTACTCCTAACCAAGACAATCCATTAATGCCAGGTGTTACTTGTGGTAACCAACCTATTTTAGGGTTAGATGTATGGGAACATGCATATTACTTAAATTACCAAAACAGAAGACCAGATTATATCAATGCATTTTTTAATGTAATTAACTGGGATGCTGTTTCTGCAAACTACGAGGCTGCTAAATAATTAGCAACTATCATAATTTAAAAAATCCCAAAGCTTTATCGCTTTGGGATTTTTTTTATTCATCAGCTATAAATAGTCTTTAAATACTATCAATATAATTCTTCAATTGTTCTTGAGACATTTGTACTACTCGCCAATCATCAAAAACTACCGCTCCAGAATTTTCATAAAAATTTACGGCAGGAGTATTCCAATTTAAAACTGCCCATTCAACCCTTTTTAGCTTTTGCTGATGTGCATACTTTAAAACTTCATTGTACAACAATTTCCCAACTCCATTTCCTCTAGCAGTCTCTTTAACAATTAAGTCTTCTAAGTGTAATGTTTTACCTTTCCAGGTAGAATAACGGTAGTAGAACAAAGCCATACCAATTAATTCTTCATTTAATTCTGCTACAAATACTTCAAATTTTGGATGGTCACCAAATCCATCATTCTTAATATCTTCTATAGTTAGTTCTACAGCATCAGGTTCATTCTCAAACTTAGCTAATTCATTAATCAATGAAAATATACCACTTGTATCTTTTAACTCACCTTCTCTTATAATTACACCCATCACAAAAAATTAATATTCTAAACTCAAAAATAATAAGTCCTTTTTAAATAATCATAGATAGAACTTGAATAAAACAAAAAAAGCACCTCAAATGAGGTGCTTTTTAAATATTTTAAAAGTTAATTAAGCCTTAACTTTAAAAGCTTTAGCTTGAGGGAAATATGCTACCTCAGCTAATTCTTCTTCAATTCTAATTAATTGGTTGTACTTAGCCATACGGTCAGAACGTGAAGCAGAACCAGTTTTAATTTGACCTGTGTTTAACGCCACAGCTAAATCAGCAATAGTAGTGTCTTCAGTTTCTCCAGAACGGTGAGACATTACAGAAGTGTAACCAGCGTTATGTGCCATGTTTACAGCTGCAATTGTTTCAGTTAAAGTACCAATTTGGTTTACTTTAATTAAGATAGAGTTTGCAATACCTTTTTCAATACCTGTAGCTAAACGTTCAACGTTAGTTACAAATAAATCATCACCTACTAATTGAACTTTATCTCCAATTAATTCAGTTAAGTACTTCCATCCTTCCCAGTCATTTTCATCCATACCATCTTCAATAGAGATGATTGGATATTTGTTAGCTAATTCAGCTAAGTATTCAGCTTGCTCTTTAGAAGAACGTACTGCACCACCTTCACCTTCGAATTTAGCGTAGTTGTATTTTCCATCTTCATAGAACTCAGCAGAAGCACAGTCTAAAGCTAATTTCACTTCTTCTCCTGGCTTATATCCAGCTTTTTCAATAGCTGATAATACTGTTTCAATAGCATCTTCAGTTCCATCAAATGTTGGAGCAAATCCTCCTTCATCACCTACAGCAGTAGATAAATTACGTCCGTGTAAAATTTTAGCTAAGTTGTGGAAAATTTCAGTTCCCATTTTTAATGCTTCAGTAAAGTTTTTAGCTTTAATTGGCATAATCATGAACTCTTGGAATGCGATTGGAGCGTCAGAGTGTGATCCACCGTTTACGATGTTCATCATAGGAACAGGTAAAGTATTAGCAGAAACACCACCTACGTAACGGTACAAAGGCATGTCCAATTCGTTTGCAGCGGCTTTAGCAACAGCTAAAGAAACTCCTAAAATTGCGTTAGCTCCTAATTTAGCTTTATTCGGAGTACCGTCTAAATCAATCATTGCTTTGTCAATAGCATTTTGTTCAAAAACAGAAAAACCTATTAACTCTTCAGCAAGTACAGTATTTACGTTTTTAACAGCGTTTAAAACACCTTTTCCCATAAAGTCAGAACCACCATCTCTTAGTTCTACAGCTTCATGTTCTCCAGTAGATGCTCCAGAAGGAACAATTGCTCTACCTAAAACTCCATTTTCAGTAATTACATCAACTTCTACAGTTGGATTACCTCTTGAGTCAAAAATTTGTCTTGCGTGAATGTTAACTATAACGCTCATATTTTTAGTATTTAATTATTATAATTTTAATGTTGCTAAAATAAACAACTATTGGATTGAAAAATACAACAAAATAAATAAGTTTCGAAAACCTATTCGTTAAAATTTCATCATATAATATCAATAAAAAAGCAGTGCTTTTGGCACTGCTTTTTTATTATTTAAAATTATTAGCTACATCACCAGAACTAGATGAATAACTAATTTTTAATGCATTAATAGATTGTAATTCATCTTTAATATCTGAAATGGTTCCAACATTGGTTTTCATATCAGCTTTGATAGAGGTAACCATTGCTTTCTGCTCATCAGCATCGTGCTTATCTCTTTCTGAGTAGATAAAATTTACGATATCGTTTACTGTAGAAATTTTATCGTTTAACTGAATTTTATCTCCAGTTCCCTCAGAAGGATTTACTGCTTTACCAACATATATAGTACTTACTAAACTTTTATGCTCTAACTTCTTTACTTCCGTTGCACTTGGCAATTTTGGTTTTTTAATTAACAAAGAAGTTTCACGCATAGTAGTAGATACCATGAAGAAAAACAAAAGCATAAATACAATATCCGGTAAGGCAGCAGTATTCACTGCTGGCACTTCTTTTTTCTTTTTTCCAAACTTTGACATAGTGCTTCTTATTTTATTGGTTTAGCATCAGATAATATCTCAGGATATGCCTTTTTAATTTGGTCAATTGCAGCATCTAAATCAGGGTTTTTAACTTCTCCTTTTTGTAGTTTTAACAAATCAGAATATGAAAGTCCTTTGTATTTTCCTTGTAGATATTTTTTAGCGTATCTATTTCTTAACTCTGTGTAAGCAGCCAACAACTCATTCTGAACTGAAATATACATTCCGTATGAAGTTGTTTGTGCAGTTTGAACTGAAATAATTGCTTTAGCTGGATGCTCAGAAGATGATTCTGATTTTTCACCTTCACAATAATTACATGGTTGCCCTTCTGCATTTTTACCTGCTCCGTTGTCAATAAATTTAACTGCTAACTCTCTTAAATCACCAATTTTTACTTCTTCTTCTTCAACCAATAATTGATCGAAACGGTTGATATTTACTTCAAATATGTTTCTCTGTCTTACTGGAGGTGCCTCAACATCCTCAGGTTGTTTTTCTGGTAATTTTCTTAGAATACCAGAATCGGTATCCATAGTTGTTGTTACCAAGAAAAAGATAAGCAGCAAGAAAGCAATATCTGCCATTGAACCTGCATTAATTTCACTATTTTCTCTTCTTGCCATAAATCAGGTTTATTTAATTGCTGTTTTAACAGTACCTAAACCAACAGCTGCAATTGCAATAACTCCTAAGTATAAACTAAAGTTAATAATTGTACTAATTAATTTTGATACAGTCCCAGCATCTCCTCCTTCTAACACTTGTCCTTGAACATCTAATACAGCAGCATCAGATGCTGTAAAATATGCTATAAAATAAACAACTGCTAAAATAGCTAAATTGATTACTATCTTTTTTATTTCCTCTGGGTGTTTAAAGATATTCACCACTGAGAATACTAAAGTTATAGCCAATGTAATGTATAACAACCATGCTGAGAATTCTACTAAAGGATTAACTTTAGATGCCAATTCATCTTCTTCAGCAATATATACGTTAATAAACAATACAGCAGCAATAACAGCAATAATAAAAATTACAGCGGTTAATATTTTTGATAATTTACTACTCATAATGAATATTATTTTTTGTATTTAACTAATAAGTCGATTAAAGAGATAGAAGCGTCTTCCATCTTGTTAACAATACTATCAACTTTTGCAACGATAATATTGTAAAAAACTTGTAATATAATTGCTACTACTAATCCAAATACAGTTGTTAATAAGGCTACTTTAATACCTCCTGCAACTACCGCTGGGTTAATATCTCCCGCAACTTGAATCGCATCAAAGGCATCAATCATACCAATTACTGTACCCATAAACCCTAACATCGGTGCCAAAGCAATAAACAAAGATAACCAAGAGATGTTTTTCTCTAATAATCCCATTTGTACTCCTCCGTAACCAACAACAGCTTTTTCAGCAGCATCGATTCCTTCTGATGATCTATCTAAACCTTGGTAAAAAATAGAAGCAACAGGTCCTTTTGTATTTCTACACACCTCTTTTGCTGCATCTAAACCTCCAGAAGCCAAAGCTTCATCTACTTTAGCAACTAATTTCTTAGTGTTTGTAGTAGCTAAGTTTAAATAAATAATTCTTTCGATAGCAATCGCTAATCCTAAAATTAAAGCAACCAATACAATTCCCATGAATTCAGCTCCACCTTCAATAAAACGTTGTTTTAATACTTGGTGAAAAGTTGGTTCAACTTTTGGAGCTTCAGCTTCTTTCGCTTCTTCTGGAGTAGCCGCCGTCTCTTCATTTGCAACATTTTCAGTTGCTGCTACATTTGTAGAATCTACAGTAGCTCCTTCTTCTTGTGCAAATGCATTTGAAGTCCCTAAAAACAATAATCCTGCAACAGCTAGGATACTAAAAACTTTTTTCATTTCTATTTTAATTAATACTATTAATGATAATTGATAAACGATGAGCAAGTAACAAAAAAATGTTTACTTTAAAAAATATTATAATGTTAAATATTATTAACAATTTTCTATTCACCACGAACAGAATTCTCAAAGATTATCTTAAAGTCTTGAATATTTAATTTTTTTTCGACCAAGGACATCAATTTCCCGACAATGGACTCTTTAGTCATACTTCCTGCATTTAAAAAGCCTAATGATGAGATGTTTAAGCTAGATTCATATCGTCCTATTTCTAACCCTCCATACATACATTGTGAGGTTACTACTACTTTTAAACCTTGATTAATTCTCTTTTTGAAGTACCTTTTTAAGGCTTCTGAAAACTCAGGTAAATTACCCGAACCAAATATTTCTAATATGATTATGTTAATATTTTCATCTTTTAAAAGTGTAAATAACAAATTCTCGTCATCAAAAGGAGTCATTTTTATAATCACCAAATTAGCCGAAACATCTGTAGTAACATCAAATTCTTCACTTAAATTAGGTTGATAAATATTATTATTTACTGAAATATATGCATCAAAATCTTTAGTGTTTTGCTTGGTTGTACACACCGCTCTATGCCATTTTTCAGCAAAAAATATCCCAACTTCTTTAGGAAATTTGTTTGTAACTAACCCTTGAATCGCTCCTTTTAAATTTTTTATGCTATCAGAACCCTGCTCGTATAATGTTTTTTGACCTCCTGTAAATATGATAGATTTAGAAAGACCACTGATACAAAAACTTAACAATGAACTTATATAAGCCATCGTATCTGTTCCCATTAATATTAAAAAAGCATCGTATTTTGAATAATTATTTTTTATAATATTACTTAATTCTGAATAATACTTTCTGTTAAAATTAGAGGAGTCTACCAAATCACTCATAGGTATTAAATCACAATAACTTAAAACATTTTCTTTTTCAAAAAACTGTTCAATTCCTTTTATTTCACCTGGTTTTAAAGCTCCGGAGATTTCATCTTTAACCATGCCAAGTGTCCCCCCTGTATAAACAACTAATATTTTCATGACAATAAATTTACATAAAAATAAAAGAGAGCGCTTTAAAGCGCTCTCTTTTTTAATTTATTAAAACAGTATTTATACTGGTTTTTCTATTACAAAATCTTCCATAAACTTAGTAGTATAATTTCCTGCTACATAATCTGGATGATCCATTAATTGACGATGAAAAGGAATGGTTGTTTTAATTCCTTCAATAATAAACTCATCTAAAGCACGCTTCATTTTATTAATCGCTTCTTCACGAGTTTGCGCTGTACAAATTAACTTTGCAATCATAGAATCATAATTTGGCGGAATCGTATACCCTGCATAAACATGAGTATCTAATCGAACTCCATGTCCTCCTGGTGCATGGAAAGAAGTAATTTTTCCTGGTGCTGGTCTAAATCCTGCAAAAGGATCTTCGGCATTAATTCTACACTCTATGGAATGTAATTTTGGAAAATAGTTTTTACCAGAAATTGGAATTCCAGCAGCTACCATAATTTGTTCACGAATTAAATCGTAATCTACTACTTCTTCTGTAATTGGATGCTCTACCTGAATACGAGTATTCATTTCCATAAAGTAGAAGTTTCTATGCTTATCTACCAAGAACTCTACAGTACCAGCTCCCTCGTACTTAATGTATTCAGCAGCAGCAACAGCAGCATTTCCCATAGCTTCTCTTAACTCATCGGTCATGAATGGAGAAGGTGTTTCTTCTGTTAATTTTTGATGACGGCGTTGTACAGAACAATCTCTTTCTGATAAGTGACAAGCTTTTCCATATGCATCACCAACTATTTGGATTTCAATATGACGTGGCTCTTCAATTAACTTTTCCATGTACATATCATCATTTCCAAAAGCAGCTTTTGATTCATGACGTGCAGAATCCCAAGCATCTCTTAAATCTTCTGCTTTCCAAACAGCTCTCATTCCTTTACCACCACCACCAGCAGAAGCTTTAAGCATTACCGGATATCCTGTTTCTAGCGCTACTTTTTCACATGTTTCAAAATCTTCAATCACTCCTTCACTACCTGGTACACATGGTACACCAGCAGCAATCATGGTAGATTTAGCATTTGCTTTATCTCCCATTCTATTAATCATTTCTGGAGTAGCTCCAATAAATTTAATATCGTGATCTTGACATAATTTAGAAAATCTTGCATTTTCAGACAAGAATCCATATCCTGGGTGAATTGCATCTGCATTGGTAATTTCTGCAGCTGCAATAATATTTACCATCTTTAAATAAGACTCCGAACTTGGAGCAGGACCAATACAAACTGCCTCATCTGCAAAACGAACATGCAAACTATCTTGATCTGCAGTTGAATATACAGCTACTGTTTTGATACCCATTTCTCTACATGTTCTAATGACACGTAAAGCAATCTCACCACGGTTGGCTATTAATATTTTTTTAAACATTTTATTTCTTTTAGTAGTTAGTACTTAAATCTTTAAAATCTATCTAATAATTATGATGGATCTACTAAAAATAATGGTTGTCCAAATTCTACTGGAGTACTATCTTCTACTAATATTTTTATAATTTTACCTGATACTTCAGATTCAATTTCGTTAAATAACTTCATTGCTTCAATTACACAAACTACAGAATCAGCTTGTACAGTATCACCTACCTCTACAAACAAAGGTTTATCTGGAGATGGTCTTCTGTAAAAAGTACCAATCATAGGAGAAGTAATCGTAATGTATTTTGAGTCTTCAGCCGCAGGAGCTGCCTCTGATGCAACTGGTGCTGCAGGAGCTGGTGCTGCCTGAGCTACTGGTGCAGCCATAGACAATGGTGCTGCGTGTTGTAAAATAGTAGTTTCGGTTTTACCCTCTCCTGTTTTAATGGTGATTTTAATATCTTCCATTTCTAATTTTACTTCGTTAGCTCCTGATCTTGCTACGAATTTAATTAAATTCTGAATGTCCTTTAATTCCATAATCGTTTATATTAAGTGCGTATTCTTTAAAATTAATTATTTTATGAGTTATAAGCCCACTTTAAGTATGTGGCTCCCCATGTAAATCCGCCACCAAAAGCGGCAAAGATTATATTATCTCCTTTTTTAAGTTGTTTTTCGTAATCTGCCAATAATAAAGGTAAAGTACCAGATGTAGTATTTCCATAATACTGAATATTCATCATAACTTTTTCTTTATCTAACTCTATTCGATTAGCAGTTGCTTCAATAATTCTAGTATTTGCTTGGTGTGCAGCCAACCAATCTACATCATCATTTGTCAAATTATTTCTTTCTAAAACCTTTACCGCAGCATCGGCCATATTAGAAACGGCATACTTAAATACAGTTCTACCTTCTTGTCTTATATAATGTTGTTTATTATCTACTGTCTCATGAGAAGCAGGATTTAAAGATCCACCAGCTTCCATTTTAAGGAATTCTCTTCCAATTCCATCACTTCTTAAGTATTCATCTTGTAACCCTAAACCTTCAGTGTTTGGTTCAAATAATGCAGCTCCTGCTCCATCACCAAAAATAATACAAGTTGCTCTATCTTCGTAGTCTATAATAGATGACATTTTATCGGCACCAATAATCAATACCTTTTTATATCTACCAGACTCTATATATGCTGCCGCTGTTGACATTGCATATAAAAAACTTGAACATGCTGCTTGCAAATCATAACCAAATGCATTTACAGCACCAATTTGAGTTGCTACATATACTGCAGTAGATGCTACATTCATATCAGGTGTAGCTGTTCCAACTAAAACTAAGTCAATTTCCTTTGGGTCTAATCCTTTCTTTTGAATCAAATCTTCAGCAGCTTTGATTGCTAAATAAGATGTTGGCTTATCTTTATCTTTTAAGATTCTCCTTTCTTTGATTCCTGTTCGAGACGTAATCCACTCGTCATTTGTCTCCACTATCTGCTCTAACTCTTTGTTAGTCAATACATAATCAGGAACATATTTTCCAACAGCTGTGATAGCAGCATTAATCTTTGCCATAAATTGATTGTTAAGAAATCTTTAAACAATATGAAAAGCCAAAGTAATAAAATTTATTTCTAAATCTTGATTAAAAAGGCTCCTTTTTTTGTCAAAATTCGTTCAAATTAACAAAGAAACCCTCATAAAATGAGGGTTTCTTTGTTAATACATTTAAAAACGATTAACTATGCTTCAGCTTCAGTTGAGTCAATAACAACTTGACCTCTGTAATATAATTTTCCTTCGTTCCAGTGAGCTCTATGATATAAGTGCGCTTCTCCTGTAGTTGGATCTACAGCAACTTGTGGAGCTACAGCTTTGTAATGAGTTCTTCTTTTATCTCTTCTTGTTTTTGAGATTTTTCTCTTTGGATGTGCCATTGCTATAAATTTTTATTTTTTATCTAATAATTGTTTTAATTGATCCCATCTTGGATCTAATTGTTCTTTTTTTACTTCCTTTTTCTTTAATTGCTTCTTAAGCTCATCTGCATCATTTATCTCTTTACGAGAGACTCCAGGTTTTACTCTTTTTTGAGGTACAGACAATACGATTAACTCATATATATATTGTTGTACTTCTATCTGATATGCATCATGAGGTAAAATAAGTAAATCCTCTACATCATTATTAAAAGTTTCTCCAAACTTTACAATTAACGAAAATTCACCATTAACTTTTAAACTAAAATCTTCTCCTGTTACATCACATGGAACTTTTACCGTACCATTAGCAACAAAATCCAACTCCATTAAAGTTGTTTTTTTATTTAGCTCTAAACTAACTTCAAAATCAACCTCCTCAAATTCATCATATTCAAAAGCATCAAAGAACTTTCTATCAATTTGAAAATCAAACTGGTGTTTTCCTTCTTTCAACCCTACAAATGGTATCCTAAATTCGCTAAGTGTTTTCATATAAAAACATCAATTTGAGCCGGCAAAGATATAAAAACATTTTATTGATTCAAAAACTAAATGATTAATTTCTTACTTTTTAGTTTTTAAACTGTTAGCCGTTAATTTTTGGTACTCTTTTCTCTTTTTAATTATTGAAATTCCATTATACAAAGCTTCTTGAAAAGATGAGACATTTGCAGTTCCCTTACCAGCAATATCAAAGGCTGTTCCATGGTCTGGAGACACTCTTACTTTAGCCAAACCTGCTGTAAAATTAACTCCTTCTCCAAACGAAATCGCTTTAAAACCTACCAACCCTTGATCGTGATACATAGAAATTACGCCATCAAATTTTTGATAAAATTGATTTCCAAAGAAACCATCTGCTGCATAAGGCCCATAAACCAATTGTCCTTTTTCTTGATATTCTTCTAATAATGGACGAATTAATTCATCATCTTCTTTGCCAATTACACCATGATCTCCACAATGCGGATTTAAACCTAAAACAGCAATTCTTGGTTTTGAAATTCCAAAATCTTGTAATAACGATTGATACATGATATCAATTTTTTTACAAATAAGCTCCTTATTCAAAGCTGCCGAAACTTCAGAAACAGGAATGTGTCCAGTAACCAAACCAACTTTAATGTATTTTGACATTAAAATCATCAAACTTTCTCCATCAATCTTTGACTCTAAATACTCTGTATGTCCTGGGAAATTAAATTCCTCTGACTGAATATTATCTTTACTAATTGGAGCTGTTAAAAGCACATCCACTTCCTCCTTATTTAAAGCCTCTGTAGCTGCTGCCAATGACTCAAAAGCTTTTTGACCCGAAACCTGTGTGGGTATCCCTGGTTGTAATTCAACTATCTCATCCCAAACTTTTATTACATTTAACTTTCCTTCTTCTATGCCTTGCGAATCTGCTATGAAATTTATAGGGTAATTAAATTTTAATTGTTTTTTGTAATATGACATTACCTTATCTGATGCATACACAACAGGTGTACACAAGTCGTACACTCTTTTATCTTCAAATGTTTTTAAGATCAACTCAACTCCTACGCCATTCAAATCACCAACAGAGATTCCTACTCTTATTATACGATTATCACTCATTATATATTACTTTTGGGATACGAAATTAGTCATTTAAAATCATATACATCATGTTTACAGGAATTATTGAGACCTCCGGTGTTGTTAGAAACTTAGTACAAAAAAACACCAATTTAGATATCACCATTTCTTCAAATATTACCAATGAACTTAAAATTGATCAAAGTGTTGCTCATAATGGAGTTTGTTTAACGGTTGTTAAAATTAACAAAGATGAATATACCGTAACTGCTATTGCGGAAACTCTTGAAAAAACAAATTTAAACACACTACAAATAAATGATGTTGTGAATTTAGAACGAGCAATGAAACTTGGTGATCGATTAGATGGACATATTGTACAAGGTCATGTAGATCAAACAGGTATTTGCACCAGTATTGAAAACAAAGATGGGAGTTGGCAGTTTAGCTTTGAATATGACAAAGCATTAGGTAACTTAACCATAGAAAAGGGATCTATTACTATAGATGGTACTAGTTTAACAGTTGTTAACTCTGGCGAAAATACTTTTAGCGTTGCTATAATTCCTTATACCTACGAACATACTAGGTTTAAACATTATAAGATAAACACAAAAGTGAATTTAGAATTTGATGTATTAGGAAAGTATGTAAAAAAAATATCTCAATACAGTATTTAAAAATCTAAAATCAAAGAAAAAGCCACTCAATGAGTGGCTTTTTTATTATATAGTTTGTTTTTTCAATTTAATTATTCCCAATCCTACGGCTGCTAACACTAACACAACTACTCCCGTATCAATAGGCAAAGCCGGAGGGTGTAACCCTGGCGGTGGCGGTGGCGGACCTGGAGCTGCATTAGCCACAAAGACTACACCAACTGCTAGTAAAATTAATATTTTAAAACTTTTAGCCTTCATAATTGGTTGCTATTAAAATATTGATATATATCAATTCTTTAATTCAGAGAACAAAACTAATTGATTATTCTTTCTTAACAAACTGATTTATGTTAATATTTTGATTCATCTAACTTATTTAACATTAGTTAATTATTAAACATTATCTTCTTCATCTATAATTCTTTATATGTATATAACTCACATAAAACATCAAAGATTCATTTTTCTACTTATGATAAAGATTTGTATTAAAAACAAGCTAATATTAACCTCTCTAATTATAAGTTAAAGATAATCTTATATAACCTGCCTAAGACTTAATATTAGGTGAATGGTCGTTTACTATCGGTGAATGGATCAAAGTAAAAGACTAAGTAAAATGGAATTTTTAAAATTCTCTCATCTTTTAATTCACAACAACGATGAACATCTAAGCTCTAAAGCATTTTATTAATTACTTACAACATTACCTAAGCTATATGAAAACCATATAGAAAGTAACATATAAGGAATTTGAACAGCATCTTTTACTCCCAATTTAGAATCATCTACATGAACCCATTTTGTTAATGGTTGTTCATAAATTTTATTCATGATTGTTTGTTTTCCATAATACTTTTTTAATCTGATAAAAATCTCCACGTCAAATAACCAGCGAGTTAAAAATTTATCCCCATAAGCAACTCCTATAATTTCTTTTTTAAAGACTTTAGCTCCACACTGTGTATCTTCAATTGGTAAACCAAGAATCATTAGTACTATCATTTTTACCATTTTAGAAAAAAGGCTTCTAAAAAAACTTCTTTCAATTTGCCCTTCTCCTTTACCTCTAGATCCGTAAACAAAAGTCAACTCCTCTCTAAACTTTAATGTTCTTACTAATTTTTCAAAATCGTTAAAATCAGTTGACAAATCAGCATCCATAAAACCGATATAAGCAATTTCTTCTATTCTGTTTAAATACTTTACACCAGTTCTTACAGCTGCAGCTTTTCCAGCATTAATTTTTACATCAATCACCGTTATATTATCTGATGATTGCTCTTGAAGATCCTCCAAAACTTCTAATGTGTGATCTTTACTTCCATCATTTACAAAACATAAGTGATAGTTTTTATTTTCTTTAGCAAAACGGATAAATTCATTTACATCTAATCTATTTGCTTCATTATAACAAGGGATGATAATTCCAGTTTTCATAATAGTTTGTTTTTTAATTATATACCAAAAGTACTTACAGACAGAAGCTTATTTTTAAAGAATTAGTTTAACTACTCTTTACTGTCGGTGAATGAAAAAAAACATCCGTCTACAACCGTTTAACTTCACAAAACTTTACCCTATATTTATGATAAAAACTTATAGCACTGATTTATAAATGAAACAAAGCACCAACAAATACCTGATTACAGCTTTATTAATAGGACTTGTTTTTCATGGTACTGCTATGTTTTTTACTTTAGAAACTACTTATGATGCTTTAATTCATTTATTTTTTGCAGATCATTATGCCAATAGTTGGTTTGAACCGTGGAGTTTTAAATGGTATACTGGTTTTACCGTAATGAGTTACCCACCTTTGGTTCATCAAACTATTGCTTTATTGTCTTTTATTGGAGGACTAAAATTTGGTTTGTTCACTACTGCTCTAATCGCTGTCGTTTTATTCATTACTGGAACCTATAGATTTTCTTTACTCATTACCTCTAACAGAAGTGCAGCAGGATATGCAGCTATTTTAGCAACTTTATCTTCTACTTTTATAGAAACTTTACATTTATTTGGACAGCTACCCAGCATTGTAGGTGTTTCTGTGCTTTTACATGCCATGCCTGAAATTTATTTATGGATTAGAGAAGGAAAGTTAAAACATCTTTTCACCTCACTTTCTTTAATATCCGTAACAGTTACCTCACACCATGTAACACCTATATTCGGAATGGTATTTTTTATCTCTCCTTTAATAGGAACTGTTATTATGGATACGGCTACGCAACAAGCTGGTAGTCTAAAAAAAGTAAGTATTCGTGTTTTTTTATTAAGCTTTAAAAAATCACTAAAGAGAATCTTTTTATTTATTGGACTCGCCCTAACCATTATTGTAACCTGTTTGCTACCTTATTGGATCAACTCCAAAAACAATCCTATTACTCAGGTTCCTATTCCACACGGATCTAGAGATAATTTTATAGAGATTACTTCCTCTGGTTTGGTTTTCTTTTTAATTCCTTGGGGAGTGGTTTTATTTTTATTGCCGTATATCTTTTATAGATACTACCACAAACGATATATTTTCTTCGGGATTTCATTATCCATGTTAACCTTGCTAGGAACTGGAGGAACTACACCTTTACCTAAAATGATTTTAGGAGCCAATGCTTTTAATATTTTAACCTTAGATAGATTTACACTTTGGGCAGCTATTATGTCTATTCCCATGGTTGGTGAATTTGTTTTAAGATTTTCTGAAGGAGATTTAAAACAAATCATACAAAAAAGATTCAGCCCCGTTTACCATAGATTAAGTGGAGGATTTTTAGCTTTTTCTTTTTTATTTATGAGTGTTTTTACCATTAGCTTAGGCTATTTTAGACCTTCTCAACCTCAAAAAATAAAAATCTTACCTATTGTAAATTTCTTAAATCAAGACCAACATGACCAATGGAGATATTTAACCTTAGGATTTGGAGATCAAATGGCATGGTTATCAGCGAATACAAAAGCCTTAACAGTTGATGGAAATTATCATTCCGCCAGAAGATTGCCTGAATTAACCACCAGAGCTATTGAAAGATTGGAAAACTCAAAATTTAAAGGAATTGAAGGAATTGGATCATTACAACAATTTTTAACCGTTCCTGAAAAATACAATTTAAAGTATATTTTTTCTAATGATAAGTTTTATGATCCTATTCTCTATTTCTGCGGATGGCAAAGATTACGTCAATTAGAAAACGGTATCATGGTTTGGGAAAAACTAAATGTTCCGCCAATTAGTGTTATTCTACCAAGAGTAGATGTTGCTACTTGGCAAAAAATTCACTGGGGAACAGTTCCTTTACTTACGGTAATTCTTGCATTTTTAATTAACTCTAGAACTTTACTTACACGAACTTTTAAAACTAAAAAAGATTCAACCATCGCTTATATTAAAGAAAGTTATCACTATAAAAAATTCTCATGGAAATTAGTCTTATTCCTACATGTATGGGTTCTTTTCTTATTAATTATAGTTGGATTCACTTGTTATTCTTTTTACATTAAAAACGATTCTCAAAGATCTCCTGAAAATGCCATTTTAACTTATTATGATGCTTTGGATTTTAAAAGATTTGAAAAAGCACACAGCTTAATTAATCCTGATAGCGATTTACCAATTGCGCAATACATGCTACAAATTTCGGTGACCGATGGTTTATTAAGTTCTTATGCAAAAATGGACAGTATACATATTAATATTACCGAACGAACAGATAGCACCGCTGTTGCCAATATAAAAACTGCCTGGATTACAGCCTTAGAAAAAGTTAACGATAGTTGTATTAAAACTCTTGTTAAGAAAAACGGAAATTGGTATATCAATCCAGAAGTCATAAACAAAGACCTGCCACCTGATCAGTTATTTGTAGAAAACAAACCTACCTACTTTAATCAAGGAAGAAGAAGAATTACAACCGAACAAACTTATCATGAAGATGTTTTAAAACAACCTGTATTAGAAATATTAACAGCTAAACTTATTAAAAGTAACGAGCAATATTCTGTGATTGGAGAAATTCAAAACATAGACAATGTTCCTGCAGATGTTGTTTTAAAAGGAACATTATACAATAACAACAATGAACTTTTAGCTACATTTAACGCAAAAGATCAAGTTAAACACAAACTACTTCCTAAAGAAATCACATCATTCAAAATAGATTTTGAAGGAATTGCATGGTTAAACCTCAACGAAACATCACCTAAAACTTTTAATCCAGATGAATTTACAGATATCAATTTAAGTGATGTTCCCACAAAATTTGATTTACAAATAGCAGGAAACGTTTCTGGTTCTGATTTATACAAAAAAGTAGCCATTTCTAAATTAGACATTGATTCCACAAAAATCAGTGGTTTACTCTTTAATAGCGGAACTGCTCAGGCAACTATTCCAGAATTAATTTTCACTTTCTACAACAAAGACAAAGAACCTATTTATGTAGACCATACTTATGTAATTGAAGGAATTAGGCAACAACGAAAACATTATTTTGAATATAAAATCCCACAAAATCAATCTGAAATTATTAGTAGTGGCATGGAAAATTGCTTTGTAAATGGACTGCCAAATAAATCAATTGCAGGCAAAATAGCTTCACAACGCAACGGAGATATTCACCATCCTTTAATCAAAATAAATCATCTTTATTTTTCATATGTTAAAATAGAAATCAACAATTATACTGGAGTTCCTTATTAAATGAAAAAGTTAATTTCACATATCATCTTTTTTATATTTCTCTGTGCAAATGCTCAGCAGAATAAAATGCAATTGTTAACTGCAAAAACAGCATTTACTGCTGGAGATGAAATCTGTTTGGAATTTAGCAAAACTACCGATAGTATTCCCGACCTGTATTGTAGTGCTAGCTACGGAAATATTATTGTAAGTCCTCAACTTAAAAACAACAAAATAAATTATATCATTCCTAATTTTATCAGTCAAAAAACAGGTTATGTACATTGGCAACTTACAGGAGCTTTTCAAAACATAAAAGGCAAGTTCTACATCCATCCTACGCAAAAAGTAAACAATATTGAAACCTACTTAGGTCCTCCAAGTATTGAAGTTGGAGAAATAGATTACGCCATGCTAGTGGTAATTCCTTTGGACAATTTTAACAATCCTGTAGCAAAAAACACACCTGTTATCGTTCATAAAAAACACTTAGATAATTTAGAAGAAACAACTATTCCTTTTAACGGAATGATTGCTCATAAAATTATTTACAGCAACAAAAAGGCAGGAAGAACCTTTATTAGCTCGGAATGTTTAAGCGAAACATCTAAAGAATATACACTTGAAATTGTTCCTGCGAGTCCTACAAATTTTAATATTTATTATGATAGGGTTCACGATTATGGAGATGGAAATCAAATCACAAAATTCTCTACCTCTATGATTAAAGATAGATATGATAATATGGTTGCTGATGGAACTTCTGTAACTTTTAGAATCTTAAATGATAAAGGAATGTTTTTACAAACTTTTGGAACAACTATCAATGGTGTCGCTACTGCTCAAATGGTACACCCAGACCATGCAGACACGTGGAATGTAATGGCTTTTGTAGATGGTTTTTCTAATAGTAATTCCATTACCTTAACCTATAAAAATGCTGTAAAAGACTTTAATATTCATTTTGATAAAAACACAAAACATTTAGTTGTTGGACCTTTTAAAAGTTTTATGAAACAAACCTTACCAGATGGATTAATGGTTGAGTTGGAATTATATGAAAATGGAAAAATAATTCAGAACATACATTTGCAAACCGAAAATGGTTGTGCTGTTTTTGATTTACATGCATTTCTTAAAAAAGATAAAACCTATAAAATCAAGATAAAGGCAGCACAAATTAGCAAACAACTAGAAATTAAAATCTAATGACTTTAAGCATCCATAAAAACATATTAAAAATATCGCTGTTTGTTGTTTACATAAGCGTTACACTGTTGGTGGTTTTTGGACTCAGTGCAGTATTTACTTATCTAAATACTGGAGCTGATAGAAACTTAATGTTGCATAATAAAATTCACGAAACTGTTCATTATCAACCAGAAATTATTTGGGACATCAGTAATACCGAAGGACGAGAAATGAGCAACACCACATTACAAAATCTTGAAAAAGATTACCTAAACGCTTGGTATGTAAAACAAGTGGCTTTTGAAAAAAACACTGATAAAGGACTCAAAGATTACTATACCAAAAGTGCTTTAGCAACTATTAAAAACTCAATTAACACGAATACTAAAAATAAAATTTCAATTCAAGGAACAAGTACCAATCATCATCCTTCTGTTGATTTTTTTAGTGAAGACGGTCAACTAGTTGTACTTACTGATAAAGAGGTAAAAGAATACAAACGCATATATAAAAACAATATACTGCAGTTGGAAACTACAGAGGTTAATACTTATCAAATTCTTTTATTACTAGAAGATGGTTTTTGGAGAATTAGACAAATTTTAAGAATTGAACCTACTAAAATTAGCAATAATCAAGTTCACTTAACTCAACTAAATCAAAATATTAAAGGAATTAATTATTATCCACAAGACACTCCATGGGATATGTTTGGAGAGGATTTTAATGAAAAGATCATCAATCAAGACTTTAACATCATTCAAAATGCTGGATTAAATACGATTCGAGTTTTTATTCCCTATGAAGATTTTGGAAAGTCTGAAGTAAAAGCAGAAAAACTAGAAAAACTAAGTACTGTTTTAAATTTGGCTGTAAAAAACAATTTAAAAGTCATCATTACTCTGTTTGATTTTTATGGAGATTACCAAGTATTAGATTGGACTTTAAACAACAAACACGCTACTAAAATCATCAATCATTGCAAAGAACATCCTGCTTTACTAGCTTGGGATCTTAAAAATGAACCAAATTTAGATTTTGAATCTAGAGGAAAAGAAAACGTATTGGCTTGGTTAAAACAAATGATTTACCATGTAAAATCTATCGATAGAATTCACCCTGTAACCATTGGTTGGTCTAACACCAAAAGCGCTACTTATTTAAAAGACATGTTAGATTTTGTAAGCTTTCATTACTATGAAGATTTACAACAATTAGAAAAAGCTTATCAACAATTAGAAAAAAATATTCCTGATAAAAAAATTGTTTTAGGGGAATATGGAATATCCTCTTATAGAGGACTTTGGAATCCTTTTGGGAATTCAGAAGAAGATCAAGCTGAATATCATCAGCAATTTCAAAAAATAGCTTCTAAAAATAAGATTCCTTTTATTTCTTGGACTTTGTATGATTTCAAAAAAATCCCCAAAGAAGTTGTTGGACAACTTCCTTGGAGAAAATATAATCAAAAGCATTTTGGTTTTATTAATCAGACTGGAGAAAGAAAAGCATCTTTCCAGTATATCTCTAAGCCGTAACAGAATTTGTAGCTGTTTGTGGAGCTTTTCTTAAGAAAATAGATTCAAAATTATTGATATACATATCTGCAATAGTACTCATTGGAAATGCTGTTGCTGCTCTGTAGTTTGCTTTTCCTAAAGAAGTTCTATAAGCTTCATTTACCACAATATTTTCTATAGCGGTTGCCAAACTATCAACACAAGTTGGGTTAAAGAATTCTCCTTTATATCCTTCATCTTGTACTAATAAAGCCAAATCTCCTAAGTCTGGCATTACAACTGCTTTACCGTAACTTCCTGCTTGATGTAAAACACCAGAACTTCCCGTTGTAGCTGTGTAAGGAAATACAACTACCGCACTCTCTTGGAATAAAGGAGCTACTTCTTCCTCTTCAACATATCCTGTAAAACGAACTCCAGAAACATGTTTGTATTGTTCTTGAACTCCTGCTAAATAACCAGGTACATTAGGATTATCTGTTCCCGCAATTACCACTTCCAAATCTAACCCTGTTTTGGTTCTTACTTTTTCTACAGCCTCAATCATAGACTCTACTTTTTTGTAAGTTCCAAACTTTCCAAAAGTCATTACTTTTAAAGGTCCTTCAGCAGTTTTAAAACTTGGTCTTTCTGATACTTCAAAAGTTCCATGTGGAATTAAAACTATATTTTTTGCGTTGTATTTAGATTCTAAAATGTCAACATATTTTTGCATGGTTACCGCAACTGTGTCTGCTTGTAAAATCAATTTTGTTAAGCTAGTTCCGATAAAACCATATATTTTTTGCATCATTTTATTTGAAGTAAAACCTGCAGTTCCTAAATCTACTTCTTCTAAAATATTGTGAAGTAAAGCGATGGTTGGAATTCTTTTAATTCTACAAATTAAAGGCAACATCAATCCAAGAGCAGCCGCTACTTTTTTATCTCCAAACTTCATGAATTGTAAGTTGAACAATACTGCATCTGGTTGTACTTCGCTAATAGCATTGGTTACATTTACAATGTTTGCATAACTATTAAATTTCCAACATTCTTTTACAGTGATTTTACATCCTTGCTCTTCAAAATTTAAATCTTTAGCTTCTGGAGTTTCATCTGTTAATAAGATGATTTCTGAGATTTCTTGTTTTTGTCTAAAGTTTTTTACCAAGTGATATGCATACTCATTTAAAGTTACTTTGCTTGGTGGATACGATGTTACAATTGCTAATTTCATAATGCTTTGTGTTTTAATTATGATGTAAAATTGCAACATAACCAAAGGTAAACACTATCATTTTAGGTAGTTAGCTCGTTTCTTTAGATGAATTGAAGAGCATTTTATTTTTTACCATTCGTCGATACTTTCTTAGCATCGATGAAAAAGAAAATAACTTGGGTGAATAGCAAAAAAGTCATCGCCAACATTTGTACATGAACTACTTGATCTAATGAAGCGTGATAAAAAACGACTAGTAAAACTTGCAATGCTCCAAAAATTGCAGATACTAATACAGGGATATATTTATCTAAAGACAAAAAGTAGTATGCAAAAATATTGGCCACAGCAAAGATTCCAGTAGCAAAAGCATACTTCCATAATAGTGGAGCTATCTCTACATAATCGTTCCCAAATAACATTTGTACAATTAACGTTGGAAACATGGCACAAGCCAACACAATAGTTGTGGCAATAATGGCAATATAAGAAACATATTTCATCAATACCTTGGTAGTATCTTTTCCTTCTTTTTTAAGTTGAACTACCGTTGGTAACAACAACATCACAAACATCCACGCAACAAAATATACAATACGACCTATTAAAGCTAAAGAAGCATATAACCCAGCATCATAAGCTTCAAAATAATGCTTTACCAATAAGATATCACTGTTATTAATGATGATTTGAGACAATTCATAAAAAGCAGTAATCACAAAAAACTTTTTTACTTGTGCTAATTCTTTTTTAGGAAAGACTACTTTACTAGTTAATTGTTTTTTATCAAAATTTAATGGAAACAACCCAACCACAAGAGACACCAAAACTCCTACAGCAATTACTACCGATGATTGAGAATGAAATAACAATACTAAAATTAAAGTAAGTCCTAATCTGGTAAACATTTCTGCTTGATAAGTAATAGATAACAATTTAAATTGTTTTTTACCTTGAAAAAAACCTCTGTTTACACTCATTAAAAAATACAACGGCACTCCAATTCCAAAAATGGTAAACATCATAGAAGACGAAGTATGAAAAATTCCTTGTAAATCTTTTGCAAAAACTACTACCATAGCCCCAAAAAAGATTCCAACCATCACTGCGTTTTTATAAATCTTTTTTACAAAAGCTCCAAAAATAGTTTCAGATAAAGTAACTGTAAACTTTGCTGCCGCTAATTGAAAAGTCATGGCAACAAACGACAATACTAATAACATAGTAATTAAAATAGCTGCATCAGAAAATTGTTCTGGCCCTAAAATTCTACCTAATAAAAGGTTATACAAATAATTTCCTCCGTTAACCGTTAAAACGCTTAACATAAACAATTGTTCCTGAGAAAGAATTGGTTTTTTAGTGATAGAAATAGACAACATAGCTTTGGTGTTTTTGGTTAAAAATTAATAGATTACTCATTAAATCTGACACAAATTTCACCCAAACCTCCTTCAAAACCTTTTATATTTCGTTCAATTGCATCTTGCTAACGGTGAATAAACAAGGTATTATCCTTAACTTGTAATCATCAATAAAACGCTATCGATGAAGAATTTATCTTTTGTTATTTTCCTATTATTTTTTACCACAAATATTGCTTTTGCACAACAAATGCAAACTGGTTTTACTTACCTAGAAACAGGTAATTACAAAAAAGCTGAAATATTTTTTGAAAACATTCTAAAAGAATACCCCAAAAACAAAACAGCCAAACTTTGTTATGGTAGAGCGGTTGGACTAAATGGAAAACCCGAACAGGCCGTTACTATTTTTACGGAATTACTAACTACTTATCCTGGTGATTTTGAAATTCAACTAAACTATGCAGAGTCTTTACTATGGAGTAAAAAATTTAATCAAGCAAAAGAATATTACGTACAACTAACAAATACCAATCCTAAAAGTTTTGCCGCCTTGTTGGGTTACGCCAACACCTTATCTAATTTAAAGGAATATACCAAAGCTTTAGAGTATGTAAACAAGGCTTTAGAAGTATTACCGAACAACCCAAATGCAATGGTTTCTAAAAAGTATATTTATTTAGGATTGGCCAATCAACAACAACAAAAGCAACAATACAAAGAAGCCATTGCTACTTTAAAAACGGATATGGAATTGTTTCCTAAAGACAGAGATATCTATTTAAATTTAGCCAACACTTATATTATTGCAAAAAAACATCAAGAAGCAGAAGCATTGTTTGTAGAAATGCAACAAGATTCAACTTTGTATTTTCATGCCAAGAATGGATTGGCATTAAATGCTCATCTGCAAGAAAAAGACAAAAAAGCACTTGAGATTAGCACCAAAACACTTTCTGAAATTGATGAAACAACTCCCAAAAAAGATATTAAAAGTACTCAAGAGCGATATGCACAAGCTTTAATTTGGAATAGAAAATATAAAAAAGCAAAAAAATATATTGATGAAATTGCAAAAGGGAAAGAAAAAGAAAACTGGATTTTAGGATTAAAAGCAACTCTTTACACTTATACAGGTGATTTTAACAAAAGTCTAAACACTTATAATGCTATTTTAAGTAATGATGAAACTTCTTTTGATGGAAACTTAGGAAAAGCAAATGCATTAAAAGCCAACGGACAAATTAACAATGCTTATTTGGCTGCTAGAGAAACGTTGGTACATTTTCCAAATCAAAAAGATGCGTTGAATTTTATCAATAATTTAAACAGTAGTTACATTCCTGTTTTTGAAAGCGATGCAAGATATAGTTTTGACAATGGAGATAGTAAAGCTTACACCTCAACTTCTCGTGTTGTATTCCCAATGAGCACTAAACTTACCTTGTCTACCCAATATCAATACAAAAAAGCCATTAATGATGTTACAGACAATAACAGTACTTCTAATTTAATTGGAGCCGGATTGGGATATCAATTGCATCCTAAAATAAATTTCTTAGGAACTGTGGGAATTAACAAAATTAATGGGAATAAAAGTAGTTACGATCAGTTTTATACAGACATCCTTTTTAAAACCAAACCTTTTAAATTACAGCATTTAGATATTGGCTACAAAAGAGAATTACAAAACTTTAACGCCGAATTGTTAAACAGAGAAATTATTCAGAATAACTTTTATGGAAACTATAATTTAAGCACCAACTTTAACTTAGGATGGTTTACACAATATTATTATACAACTCAGAATGATGACAACACTAGAAATTTATTATTCACCTCTTTGTATTATAATTTATTACCAAAGCCAGCATTAAAAACGGGAATCAACTTTCAATACTTGACTTTTAAAAATCAAGTACCTACTATTTATTTTAGTCCCGCTGAATTTAAAGCTATAGAAGTTTTTGTGAACTTGATTAAAGACCGAGGAATTGCAAAAAGCAAAAATTGGTACTATGGCTTAACGACTGCTATTGGATATCAATACATTGAAAAACAAGCAAAGCAAAGTACTTATAGAATTCAAAGTAATATAGGATACAAGTTTACAGACCAATGTTATTTAGAAGGATTTGCCAACCATAGTAACATTGCTTCGGCAGCCGCTAGTGGATTTACTTTTACAGAATTTGGCGTAAAATTTACATGGCATTTTCTTAAAAAGCCAATCTTTAAAACCTTATAAAAGATTTAATCGTTTCATTAACTCTGGTCTATTAGACCTACTAACAGGTACTACATCTTTTTTAATCAACACACTATTGTCTTCAATATCAATAATCATTTTAATATTAATAACGTAAGACCTGTGTACCTTTAAAAACAAATCATCAGGAAGTTTATCTTCTATTTTCTTTAATGTAGAATGAACTACATAATTTTTAGCTTCTGTTTTTATTTGAATATAATCTCCTTTGGCTTCAATTAAATATATATCAGGAATATTAATTTTAACTAATCTTCTATCAATATTCACATATAAATCTTTTCCAGATGCTACCGATTCCTTTTTTGTACTCTTGGTAGAGGTACTCTCTTGAACAGGTTCATTTGACAAAATAGCACTTTCAACCTTTTTAACTGCCTTTAAAAAACGAGGCAAAGCAATAGGCTTTACCATATAATCTACAATACAATCATACTCAAATGCATCAATAGCAAATTGAGTATCGGATGTAATTAATACAATTTTAGGTGGATTTTTTAATGTTTGGATAAAATCAAAACCTGTAAAATCTGGCATATGTATGTCCAGAAAAATCAAATCTACTTCGTTTTGATTTAAGTGTTTTATAGCTTGAATGGCATTAGAAAACTCTCCATCTATTTCTAATCCTCCTACTTGACTACAAAGTTGGTTAATTACCAATCTTGAAGTAGCTTCATCATCAACAATAATACAATTCATATTCACAATTTATAGCGAGGCTAAAAACTGAGTCATAACAGATAAGGTTTCTTTAAATTCTTTTTCCAAATCTGAATTTCCCGCTCTTAGATTATTTTCATACTCCACCGCAATTTCATAACTCTTTTTCAGACCCAAAATACTAATTTTATGCTTAAGTTTATGAACTATTTCTATAATAAACTTATCATCTTCTAATTCTAAGCTATTATAGTACTTTTCTTTCTCAGTAGGAAACTCATCAATCATAATTGCTATGAGTTTTTTTTCAAAATCTTTATCTCCTCCAGCAAGTTCTTTAATGTAGTCAATATTGGGCTTTTCCATCTATTTATTTTTAATTAGAAAATTAAAGGTAGTACCTTTTGACACCTCTGAGTCTACCCAGATTTTTCCTTTATAAATTTCTACAATTTTTTTTACTATTGACAATCCAATACCTATTGATTTTTGACTGTTTTCTAACTTAAAAAAAGCTTTAAATACTTTTTCAAAATAATTCTTATCAATCCCTTTACCATTATCTTTTACATAAAATTGTAACATATCATCTTTGGGTTGATAACCTATTTCTACCCATCCTTTTTCTTTATCATTATAAGAAATAGCATTGACTATTAAATTTTGAAAAAGTTGTTGTAACCTATGCTTGTCACCATTCACAACAGGTAATTCTCCTTTTACTCTTACTTCAATATGATCTGGAATCTCTATGTATTCTATAATTTCTTTTAATAATAAATTTAAATCTACAGGATAAATAGTTTCTTCTTTTTTGCCTAAAGTTGAGTACTCCAAAATACCTGTAACTAAAGCATCCATTTTTTCTACATTTGCTCTAATTAATTCAATGGTGTGCTTTCCCTGCTCATCCATTACCGACCCATAATCTTCTTTTAACCATGCAGTTAATGCATCAATACTTCTTAGGGGTGATTTTAAATCGTGAGAAACCATATGAGCATACTCACTTAACTCTTTATTTTGATGCTCAAGTTCTTTTAAAAGTTTTTCTCTTTGTTTGTTTATTTCCACAATTTCTTGGGTTTTTAAACTCATCAAATCCATAAACTTTTTACTCTCTTTTTCAACTTCATGCGCTACAACCTCTTCTATATTTTCACTTCCTCTTAAAGTATCTACCACATTTTTAAGCTGAGCAATAATTTGTTGTTGTCTGTCTGTATCTTTTTTTAATAATCCATTTGCTTCAAACAACTCATCAGAACTAATTTTCATAGCACGTTGTAGCATTATAAATTGCTCATCATAATTATCATAAGATCTATCTATTACATCTAAAAATACATTAATATCTGGATGATTTGTTAGTTCTTCTGACAAATATTTTCTGATTTGTCTTTTCAGCAATGAATTCATTATTCGCTAATTAATGTAACTGTAATAGTTTGATTATGCAATCTACATGTATTTTCCCCATTAAAAGGAGCTATTTCTCCGTAGGAATAAAAACCGCAAACGGTTGGAACATTACCAATAACATCTACCACTTCTTCTACTTCTTTCTCTACTCTTTGATCTAAGACCAATTTACGACCAATACAACTTACAAACAAAACCAATTCTGAATCTTTTATTCTGTTTTTATTAGCTCTTTTTACTGCCATTTCTGAGGCATTGGCTATATTATCAATATTTGTCATCATCAATTGAACCTTAGAACCTACAGGAATATCTCCTGCCAAAATCATAGCATTTTTATCATTATCTATGTTTAAGATAGATCTTACAATAGACTGTTCTTCTCCTTCAATTTGTACATTTAGAGGATATAACAAAGCAGCACTTGGCAACTCTTTTGATTTGTCTCCTAAATATTGTTTGTATAAATCCAAAGCAGGTTTGTTATCTAGCTCAAACAATACATTCCCATCAGACTTAGTCACAATTCTTTCTGGTCCAAAAGGAGTCCAGCCTCCAAAAATAGAAAAAGAAATTTCTAAACTTTCTCCATACAATCCAATGGCAATAATTTCACCTTCTTTAGGTTCTTCATTATACGAAGCAATGGTCCTTTCAAATCTTTCAGAATCTCCACACAAACCTCCTGTAATTAATACATCCTGAGGAACAACACTTTTCATTCCCTCAGTTAATTTACTTCCATTGATAAAACTCCCTTCTGAAACAACAAAAACAAATTTTAATCCTTCTAAAGGAAATTGTTCAATTAATTCTTTTCCTGTTTTAAAACTATCTAAATCTGTATTTAAAACATTACTGGTTTTAATGATAAATTCACTGTTTTCAAAATCAATAGCCGTAGCCGTTACACTACTATCCTCTACATATTGCGAAGTTACATTTCCACAACTTGAACCAATAACAATATGAGCATTCTCAAAAATATCTTTTAATTCTTGGTATACAGGAATAGACTCTAACACCAATCTATTTCCAAACACCAAAATCAGTGGTTTATTAAGATCTTTTTTTTCACCAATAAAATCCCATTCCCCTTTTTCATTTCTTGTTAATTGCATTCTTTTCATAGCTATTTTCTTTTTTTATGGTAAAATAAAATATTGTTCCCTCTCCTACTTTACTTTCTAACCAGATGTTTCCATGATGAAGTTCTACTATTTTTTTAACGATGGAAAGCCCAATACCCGAAGAGTCTTTTCTTTCGTTGAGGGAATGAAATATTTTAAAAATTTTCTCAAAATATTGCTTTTCTATCCCCATACCATTATCGGAAATTGCAAACTGGAAATGAGTACCAACATCTACACAACTTACTTTTATTTCCCCTTTTTCCTTATCACAAAACTTAATAGCATTGCTTAATAAATTTTGAAAAAGTTGTTCTAATTTCACTTTATCCCCTAGTACAATTGGAAGGTTATTTTCTACAGAAACATGAATGTTTGCTGGTACATATATCACCTCTAACAGGTCTTTAAGTAAATGATTTATATTGATTTTTTGATCTAGATGTAAATCTGCTCCAACACGAGAATACTCTAAAACATCAGAGATTAAAAGTTCCATTTTTTCCAATGTTTTTTCAATCATTACAATGTTCTGAATACTTAGTTCATCTAAATTTTCTAAATTATCTTCTTTAATCCAACTAACTAAAGCATTAATACTTCTTAAAGGTGATTTTAAATCGTGAGAAACTACATGGGCATATTCCTCTAAACTTTCATTACTCTTTGCTAATTCCTCTAAAAGTTCTTCTTTTTGTTTTTCTAATTTTTTAAGGTTTGTTATATCTAAATGAACCCCTATAGATCCTGTAATTTCTCCTTTAAGATTGTAATTTGGTGCTCCACTAATTAACCAAAACCTAGGCTCACCTGTTTTGGTAAACACCTGCAATTCGTAAGAATTAGAACTACCTTTCTTTCTTTTTTCGTGCTCAATAGCTAACTTTTCTTTGGATTCATCCTTTAGAAAAATACTTGAAGCTACTTTACCTAGTAATTCTTTACTTGAAAAACCTGACATTTCTTCAAAGCTTTGGTTGACAAACAGCACCTTATCATCATTATCAACTTCTAATAAACCAAGATTCATATTCGCAATAATACTACTGTATTTTTGCTTTTCTGCCTCTAGCTTTCTTTCATATAACTTATTTAAGGTAATATCTCTTAAAATTCCTTGTGCTGCAATAGGCTTATTATGTTCATCATATATTATACTAGCATTTATTTGTACCAATTTAATTTTTGATGTCTTGGTTTTTATTTTTATTTCAAAATCTACAATTCTACCAGTCTCATATAAAGTTTTAAAAGAATTAGAAATGTAATCAATATCTTCTGGCAAAGTTAATTTCATCAAATTTAACACACCATCTGACAATTGATAAGCAGTTAGTTTTTCTGCAGCCTCATTCATTTTGATAGCATTTCCTGATAAATCCATCATAATATAAGGATCTACCAAGTTTTCATAAAACCCTTTTAATTCGGAGTTTTTTACTTTTAATAATGCTTCTAGCCTGTCTTTGGCTTTTTTGTTTTTTTGATTTAGATGATAAAGCTCCTCAGATTTTTTTTCTAGGATTTCTTCAGCTTGTTTTCTAGCAGATCGCTCTCTTGCTAAAGTTCGTTTTAATATTTCAACTTCATGTTGACTCATGATGTTTTAACAATGGTGAATTTTACTTCAGTTCCATCTTCTTTTAACTTTTCAAATTCTATAATAGCATGTTCCCCAAACAATTTAAAAGTTTCCTCCATTAAGCCTTTCCCTAGAATATATAAAGCTTTGTCTGACTTATAAATCATGATCATTTTATTTTCCTCATGCAAAATCAATTCAAAAGTAGGAAGTTGTGCATCTGGATATATTTTTTGTACTTCTAAATGTATATGATTTTCTATAGAGGCTAATAAGTCCATGGGACTTTTATAATGTTGAACTAAATTAGGATGTGATTTGATTAATGTCTTAAAAAAGTGTTCGGCAAAAATCATTAATAAATCATCTACAGAAACGGAAGTATTAAGGCTTAAATTAGAAATTAACTGAAGCATTTCAGAAAACTCATAAGTTCCTATGGAGGTATAAGCCCCTCCTGAGTTTAACATAGATTGATTGATGATGTCATCAACCATTTCTAAACCATATTTTTCTTCAACCAATTCTAAAAAATCTGTAAAGACAATTCCTTTCATTTATATAGTAATTAACTGATTGATACTCCAATAAGATAATAATTTTTCTATTTTAGACACATATTCTTCATATTTTAAAGGTTTTAATACATAACCAGCTACTCCAATCTTATAACATTCTAATAAGTCTTTTTGATTATTTGAAGTACTTAAAATAATCGTAGGAATATATCTTAAATCAGAATCATTTTTTAAGATCGATAAAAATTCAATACCATTTATTTTTGGCATATTTAAATCCAATAGAATAATATCGGGCAACCTATCTTTTTGTTCTAAAATTTTTAACGCCTCTTCTCCATTACCAGCATTTACCATTTTATGTGGTAAGCTTAAAGAAGAAATAGCCCTATTAAACTTCATTACTTCAATAGCATCATCCTCTATTAGTAATATTTTCAGGAACGTGTTCATTATATACAACTTTAAATGCAACTAAAAATAATCAATCTACTCTGTAGCAGTTTTTCATATCGTTAAAACACTAAATATCTGTAGACGAATGGTTAATTTTAATCGATAAGTGAATTTTTCACTCCTAAATTTAATCTTTATTTCTTAAATGCAACAACTCATCTACAATAAAAATTAATTCATCTAATTTTTAAAACTTAAAGTTCACTCTATTTATAGCTTTGAAGTATATAAACATCTAAAGCTATTATTATGAATAATATAACACCTAAATTAAATTACTTTGAATTTATAAACAGAATTAAAAGTGACCCTTACTTATACACATCAGTGTATGATGATGCTAAAAAAAATCTAACTCCTGAAGAATTCAAACTTTTACAAAAAAAGCTAGCAATGAGTAAAAAATCTTAAACAAAAAAACCACTTCGGACTGAAGTGGTTTTGGCTTTAAGTAGTGGTCCCACATGGGCTCGAACCATGGACCCCCTGATTATGAGTCAGGTGCTCTAACCAGCTGAGCTATGAGACCTAAAGCGGTCGCAAATTTAATATATTTTTATTTTCTCACAAATAAAATATGAGTTTTCTATTTATACTTTTCTCCCCATTAAATAATGACCAAAGGCAATTAAGTCTTCTTTGGTTGATACTGAAATAGATACCCCTTCTAAAACATCAAAAGCCTTTTGAGTATAATTTTTAATTTCTTGTTGAATTTCATTAACTGCTTTTGATTTTATAAATATTTTTTTTGTAATTTCTATTTTAGAATCTATATTTTCTTGCGTTGTTGTAAACAAAGTTAACAACTGATCTTTTTCAGAACCTTCAAGGTTTTCAAGTGCTTTTAAGTATAAAAATGTTTTTTTATTCTCTATAATATCTCCTCCTACTTGCTTTCCAAAAGTTTCTGGATCTCCAAAGGCATCTAAATAATCATCTTGTAACTGAAAAGCCAATCCTAAATTTAATCCGTATTGATACATTGCTTCTGCATCTTTTTCAGAAGCATCCGATATAATGGCTCCCATTTTTAAAGCAGCTGCAACTAATACAGATGTCTTTAACCTAATCATTTCAATATACTCTGGAATAGAAACATCATTTCTATTTTCAAAATCCATGTCATATTGCTGTCCCTCACAAACCTCTAATGCTGTTTTTTGAAATAACTGCATCAGTTTTTTATAAATATCTCCTTCGTAAACCTCTAAACACTGGTTGGCTAAAATCATCATCGCATCTCCAGAAAGAATAGCTGTATTTACATCCCACTTTTCATGAACCGTTGCTTTACCTCGTCTTAACGGAGCACCATCCATAATATCATCATGTAACAACGTAAAGTTATGAAACACCTCAATAGCCAAAGCGGCATGTAGTCCTAATTTATAATCTTTACCAAAAGCATCAACACTCATTAAAGCCAATAAAGGTCTCATACGCTTTCCTCCTAATTGTAATATATAACTTACTGGTTCATATAAACTTTTAGGCTCTGTAAATTTTGTGTTTTCTTCTAAAAAAGAAAGAAACGAATTTCTATATACTGATAATTCCAATGGGTATTTTTTGTAGTAAAAGTAATATAATGTTAGACTTTATGAAAAAGGAATGTTAACAAATATTTATATTTTAAAAAACTATGGAAACTAAATTTGTTTTTTTAGTTTCCATGATTATCTTTGCCATCAAATTTTAATGTAAATAAAAGATAAAATATTAGCAACCGCCACAAGTATGTTTTTAGATCTTGGATTTAAAAGCGTTACTATGGATGATATTTCAAACGCATTAGGGATTTCTAAAAAAACAGTTTACACCCATTTTAAAAACAAAAATAAACTTGTAGAAGCTACAACCCTGAATATATTCAATAATATTTTACAAGGTATTAGTGCCATAGAGAATAAAAAACAAAACTCTATTGAGGAACTCTTCGAAATAAAAGAACTAATGATGAACAATTCCAGCACTAAAAATCATTCTTCCATTTGCCAACTTCAGAAATTTTTTCCCGAAATTCACTGCAAAATGAAGAAAAAGCATCAAGAAGCTATGACAAAGTGTGTAACTCAAAACATTGAGCGTGGAATTTTAGAAGGATACTACAGAAAAAACTTAAATATAGACTTTGTAGTTAAAATTCACTTTGCTGGAATTGAAGGCGTTAAAGAGATGGCAAACCATATTAATGAGCTAGAAAACAAATCTAATTTAGCTACAGAATACCTAGAATACCACACAAGAGCTATTGCTACAGAAAAAGGAATAAAAACATTAAACCAAATACTAAACAACACTAAAAAATAATTATGAAAAAGAACTTTATTATATATCTATGTTTTTTAACATACTTAATAGTTCCTGCTCAAGAAAAAGTGCAAACACAAGTGCTAGATAGCATTAAAACAAACTTTTCTTTACAAGAAGCTATTGAATTTGCGTTAAAAAATAACCGAACGGCACAAAATGCCAATTATGATATTGAAGCTGCAAAACAACAAAAGTGGGAAACTACAGCTATAGGATTACCACAAATTAATGGTAAAATAGAGTATACTAATGCTTTAAAGCAACAATTTCCTGGAGTCGATTTTAATGGTGATGGTACTATCGACTTCGGTGCAAAACAAAATATTACGCCTACAGTTACTTTAACCCAACTTATTTTTGACGGTTCTTACATTGTAGGATTACAATCTGCCAAAGTATTTTTAGCCATTTCTGAAAATGCCAAAGCAAAAACAGATCAAGAAATCACTAAAGGTGTCACCAGTGCCTATAGCAATGTTTTATTAACTGAAGAAAGCATTAAACTAATTAAAAAGAATATTGAAAGTATTGAAGGTAATTTAAAAGAATCTAAAGCAATGTTACAAAACGGTTTTGCTGAAGAAGAAGACATAGAACAGCTTCAAATTACTTTGAATAACCTTAAAAGCAATTTAGAAAGTTTAGAAAGAATGCATGAGATTTCTTTAAAATTATTAAGATTAACCTTAGGATTTACAGAAGACGTTTCACTTACCCTTACTCAAGACTTACAAACCTTAATTACTGAAACCAAAGAACAACCAACAACCTTTACTGATTTTTCTGTTTTTAACAATATCGATTATAAAATTGCAGAAAACGAAACTACTTCTAAAAAACTGTTATACAAATTAGAACAGGCTAAATTATTACCAAGTATTAGTGGATTTTTAACTGGAAATTATATAGGTAACAGTAACAGTTTTACATTTTTACAAAGTAGTCAATCATGGATTCCAACGGCTATGTTTGGTGTAACTGTTGATATTCCAATCTTTTCTTCTTTTGCAAGTGGTGCAAAACGTAAAAGAGCTAAAATAGAATGGTTAAAATCGCAAAACAATTTAATTGATATGGAGGAGCAAATACAAATCAACTACCAAACCATACAATCTGATTTAGATTTGGCTATTAATACTTTAGACAACAAAAAACAAAATCTAAAATTGGCTCAACGTATTGAAAATAAAAACAATATTAAGTATAAAGAAGGAATTGCTAGTAGCTTTGAATTAAGACAAGCGCAAATGCAATTATACAGTAGTCAACAAGAATATTTACAAGCCATGGTAAATGTCATTAACAAAAAAGCAGAATTAAACGCATTACAAAACTAAAACCGCTCTCAAAAATAGAATCATGAAAAAAATATTATTCGTCATTGCAGCAATTACCATGATTGCGTGTGGAACTAAAAAAGAACAATCAGTTGCAGATGTTATTGCAACTAATAACATAAAAGAAATTAAAGCTAAAAGAAATGCTCTTGTTAGCCAAGTAAAGGAATTAGAAATTGCAATTTCAAAATTAGATACCGTTAAAAAAACTATTTTGGTATCCACCATGTTAGCAACTACTACAGATTTTTATCATTATGTAGAAATCCAAGGAAATGTAGAAACCAAACAAAACTTAATTCTTTATCCAGAAATTAATGGAGCTTTAAAATCTATTTTGGTAAAAGAAGGTCAAAGAGTTAATAAAGGTCAAACCATTGCCATTATTGATGATTCAGGTTTAAAAGATCAATTAGCTCAATTAGATGCAGATGCTGAATTAGCAAAAACTACTTTTGAAAGACAAGAACGATTATGGAATCAAAAAATTGGTTCTGAAATTCAGTTTTTACAAGCCAAAACTGCTTATGCAGCTAAATCTAAAGCGGTTGATAATTTAAAAGCACAAATAGACAAAACCTATTTAAAAGCACCTTATAGCGGTATTGTTGATGATATTATTACAGAAGAAGGATCTTATGTAATGCCTGGTCAATCACCTATTGTTCGTTTGGTTAACTTAAGCGATATGACTATTAGTGCAGAAGTTCCTGAAACATTTATCTCTAATGTTAAAAAAGGTAAAAAAGTTGATATTTATATTCCTGTGTTAGATGCATCTGCTGAAACTACTATTACACAAGCAGGAAATTTCATTAACCCTAACAACAGAAAGTTTAAAGTAGAAATGAACGTTCCTAATAGTATTGAAGCAAAACCAAACATGTCTGTTCGTTTAAACATCAATGACTATCATAACGAAGCTGCTATTTTAATTCCTCAAAGTATCATTTCAGAAAATGAGAAGAATGAAGAATATATTTTTACAGCAGTAAAGAAAGGTGACAAATACGTTGCTCATAAAACATTTGTTGAATTGGGTAGAACTAACAAAAATGACATTGAAGTGGTAAGTGGATTGGCACCAAAATCATTAATTATTGTAGAAGGAGCAAGATCTGTAAAAGAAGGTCAAGAAGTAACTATTTTAAACTAAGCTGATCATGTCAGAAAAGAAAAAAAGCACCATTAAAGAATTTGCATGGTCATCATGGGCTATCAACAATAGAACCACCATGTACGTGTTGGCTGCAGTCATCCTAATTTTAGGAGTTTCTGCATACAACAACCTGCCTAGAGAAAGTTTTCCGGAAGTAAAGGAAACAAAGATATATGTAAATGCTATGTACCCAGGTAATACAGCCGAAGATATAGAGCGTTTAATTGTTGATCCGCTAGAAGACGAACTAAAAAACATTAGTAATGTAAACAAAGTAACCTCTACTTCACAAGAAGATTACGGGATTATTATTGTTGAATTTGATGAAAAAATTAGCGTTGAAGCTGCCAAACAAAAAGTAAAAGATGAAGTTGATGGTGTAAAAGCCGGAGAAGATTGGCCAACTTTTAACGGAGCCAAAGTAGACCCTGCTGTTTTTGATTTAAACATTTCGGAAGAAATGCCTATCCTAAACATTAACCTTACAGGAGATTATACTGTAGAGAAGTTAAAAGCATACGGGGAACTTTTACAAGATGAAATTGAAGAGTTACCTGAAATTAAAAAAGTAGATATTAGAGGAGCTCAAGAAAAAGAAGTTGAGATTGCTGTAGATGTCTATAAAATGTCAGCTGCTCAAGTTAGTTTTGATGATATTATCAACGCTATTAAGCAAGAGAATATCACCATGTCTGCAGGAAATTTAATTACCAGCGGACAACGTAGAACCATAAGAATTTTAGGAGAAATTGAAAGCCCTATTCAGCTAAAAGACTTTGTTATTAAAAGACAAGGAGGGATTGTTTATCTTAAAGATGTAGCAGATGTATTCTTTAAAGAAAAAGAAAAAACAACCTATGCTCGTGAATGGGGAAAAACTGTAGTAATGCTAGACGTTAAAAAACGTGCTGGTAAAAACATGGTAGAAGCTGCTGATAAAATCAAAGAAATTATCAAAAAAGCTCAAATAGAAGAGTTACCAAGTGATTTAACAGTCACCATTAGTAACGATCAATCTTCTAATACCTTAAATCAAGTAGATGATCTAGTAAACAACATCATCTTTGGTATTTTATTGGTAGTAATGGTACTAATGTTTTTCTTAGGATTTAGAAATGCATTATTTGTAGGATTTGCTATTCCAATGTCTATGTTTATGTCCTTTTGGATTATTGATTTATTAGGATACACCATGAATACCATGATCCTTTTTGGATTGATTATGGGATTAGGAATGTTGGTTGATAATGGTATTGTAGTAGTAGAAAACGTATTCCGTTTGATGGATGAGGAAGGAATGACTAGAAAGGAAGCTGCTAAAAAAGGAATTGGTGAAATTGCTTATCCAATTATCATTTCTACAGCAACTACAGTAGCAGCATTTATTCCACTTGGTTTATGGCCAGGAATTATGGGACAATTTATGAAGTACTTCCCTATTACTTTATCTATTGTGTTAGGATCTTCATTATTTGTAGCTATTTTCTTTAACTCAGTTTTGGTTTCACAATTTATGACCATTGGAGAAAAAAAATTAACCTACAAACAATTAACAAGATTAACCATTATTCTTTGTGGAGTTGGAATTCCAATTATGTTATTCGGTGGTGCCACAAGAGGTTTGGGTAGTTTAATGGTCGTTACGTGTCTTTTGTTTTGGTTATATAGATTATTCATCAAAAATGGAGCTATTTTCTTCCAAGAAAGAATGCTAACCTATTTTGAAAATGCTTATGAAAAAGCCTTGCGTTTTTCTTTAAGTAGCTGGAGACCTTATGTATTTTTAGGAGGAACTTTTGTATTGTTAATTGCCTCATTTATGGTCTTTGGTACCTCTGTAGAATCTGGAAAAACACAAGTAGAGTTTTTCCCAGACAACAAACCTAACCAAATTATTGTGTATTTAGAATATCCACAAGGAACGGATATTGAAAAAACCAATAAGATAACCAAAGACATCGAAAAACGTGTTTATAAAATATTAAATAGTGCCGAATATGTAGACAATGGTTACAACTTTTTAGTTGAATCTGCTGTTTCTCAAGTAGGTATGGGAGCAGGTAACCCAAATACTGATAGTGGAGATTCTGAAATGCCACATAGAGGTAAAATTACGGCTACCATGCGAGAATATAAATATCGTAGAGGAGCAGATTCTGAAGAATTACGACTTAAAGTTCAAGAAGATTTAAAAAACAAATATCCTGGACTTGCTATTTCTGTTGAAAAAGATGCGGCAGGACCTCCTGCTGGATACCCTATTAATATTGAGATACAAGGAAAAGATTATAACGAGTTGATTTCAGTAGCACAAAGAATGCAAAAATTTATCTCTGAGCGTAGTATTGCAGGTATTGATGAACTTAAAGTTGATGTAAACAAAGCAAAACCTGCTATGGAGGTTTATGTTGATAGAAAAAAAGCAGGTGCATTAGGAGTACCTGTAGTAATGGTTGCCAATCAATTAAGACGTTCTATTTTTGGAGAAAAAGCAAGTGTTTACAAAGAAGATGGTGATGATTATGACATGTATGTTCGTTTTAAGAAAGAAGACAGAACCAATACAAGTTTATTATTTAATCAAAATGTAATTTTCCGTAGCCAAATAGATGGACAATTAAAAGAAGTACCAATTTCTGCATTAATATCTCGTAGAAACACAGCCTCTTTTAGTGCTATTAAACATATAAATGGAGAAAGAACTGTAACGGTATACTCTGCTTTGGCTCCTGGTTATAAAGATGCAGGTGCTGTAGTAAAACAAATTGAATTAGAAATGGCAGATTTTGATTCACCTAAAGGAATTTCATTTGATTTTACTGGACAAATTGAAGAACAAAACAAACAAATGAGTTTCTTGATGGGAGCTTTACTAACTGGTTTAGGATTAATTATGTTTATTCTTGTGTTTCAGTTTAATTCTGTTACCAAACCGGCTATTATCATGGTCGCTATTTTCTTAAGTTTTACTGGGGTATTCTTCGGTATTATTGGAATAGGAATGAGCTTTGTTATTATGATGACCATGATGGGAATTATATCACTAGCCGGAATTGTGGTAAATAATGGTGTGGTTTTATTAGATTACACTCAATTATTATTCGATAGAAAAGCAGAAGAAATCGATCTTCCTGAAGATGAAGTAATATCTATAGAACATGCCTTTGAGGCCATAGTACAAGGAGGTAAAGCTCGTTTAAGACCTGTAATTTTAACTGCTATTACTACTGTATTAGGATTGGTGCCCTTAGCTATTGGTTTTAATATTGATTTCTTTGCTTTGTTTAGTACTGGAAACCCTAATATTTACATGGGAGGTGATAATGTAATTTTCTGGGGGCCACTTGCATGGACTGTAATCTTTGGATTAACCTTTGCAACCTTCCTTACCTTAATTATTGTACCAGTGATGTTTTACTTATTACATAAAATTAAAATCAAGGTTAAAAATAAATAAGCATATAAAAACAATACGGAAAGCCTGCATATTATTTATGTAGGCTTTTTTATTTTAGCATCATGCAACATAAGAAAACCTATACTATAGAAGAAGCTAAAAGAGCGCTAGAAAACTATTGTGTATATCAAGATAGATGTCATAAAGAAGTTGAAGAAAAACTCCACAAAATGGGCATGATTCCACAGGCTTGTGAAGTGATTATTTTACATTTAATGGAACACAACTTTTTAAATGAAGAACGTTTCTCTAAAAGTTTTGCTAGAGGTAAATTTAGAATAAAAAAATATGGTAAAGTTAGAATTACCCAAGAACTAAAATTCAGAAACATTTCAGAATACAACATCAAAACAGCCTTAAAAGAAATTGATGGAAAAGAATATATAGAAACACTTTATGCTTTATCTTCTCAAAAATGGGAAAACACCAAAGAAAGTAACTTCTATAAAAAGAAAAAAAAAGTTGCTGATTTTTTGCTACGAAAAGGGTATGAATCTAACCTAATATACGAAGCACTATCTGAGTACAACAACCAATAATAAATTAGAACTATTTAATAGAATCTATCTTAGAAAAGAAAAAATTATCCTCAACCAATTCTCTTTCAAAATCATTTTGCTCATAAATCGCATTAATCTTGGTATTGATCATTCTATAAATATTAAAAAGTCCTTGTGTTTGTTTGGTTATTTCTGGAACGGTAATCGCTGGAATATCTTTCATTTCTTGCAATCTTAAAGATTGATTGAACAAAGTGTTTATTCTTGCTCTCATACCTCTCTCATTTAAAACCTCAACCGTAATAGAATCTCTCATCAATTCCACATCTTTGGTCAACTCTTCTGCTGTATTTAAAACTTCGTTTGGGGTTGTTTTTTTTAAACGTTTTAAATCTTCGGTAACTTTAAAATAGCCCTTCCAACCAATAATAGAATCTTTATAAATCACCTCTACAGGTGCTAAAGAATCAAAAACAATTATTTCGTCCTTAGTACTTAAATATTTTTCATCATTTTCTGCATTTATAGCAGTCTTGGTTTTCTTTTGCTCACAAGCAATAAAAACAGTGCAAAATATTACTAATAGGGTGATGTACTTCATAGACACAAATATATAAGAATCTTATGGATGATGATAGATGGCTTTAAAATTTATCACATTTTAAGAACGATAATTCTCTAAAAATCAAAATTTAAATAATTAAAAAAATAAACGATTATTTTAGGGATAGCTAATATATTTGCAATAAACAAAATTAATTTATGTTAGTAGATTTTAATCAGCTTGAAAATAACGCTAAAGTCTTTTTATATCCTAGCAATAAAAAGTTTCATCCTGAATTACTTTCAGAAATAGAAACCAAAGTAAATAATTTTGTAACTCAATGGTGTGATAAAAACGATATTGAAGCTGGCTTTGATATTAAACATCAACGTTTTATTATTATTGCTATTAACAACACCAAGCCAATTACCACCACCATTATTGATGAATTGGTAAGCTTTATTTTTACCCTACAACTGGAGCACGAAATTGAATTGCTAGACAAATTAAATGTTTGTTTTAAACAAGGTGAATTTGTGCAATATAAAGATGTTAAAGAGTTTAAAAAATTGATTAAAAACAAAAGTGTTAACAAGAACACCATTGTTTTTGATAACCTAATCAACACCAAAGAAGAACTAGAATCTGATTGGGAACTACCTGCCGAAGATACTTGGTACTCTAGGATGTTTTAATTTAATTAAACACCTAATTATACTTTTCTACTCTTTTAGTTCTAATCCAAAATCTTGTAAAAAAGCTGCCACAGAAACAGCATTATTAACATTAAAATCTCCAATTTTAGTTCTTCGTAAAGCTGATAAATGAGATCCTGTATTGATAGCTTTTCCAAAATCATAAGCCAAAGAACGAATATAGGTTCCTTTACTACATGCTACTCTAAAATGTACATTCGGAAAATCAATTGCTGTAATTTCAAATTCAGAAATGGTAATTTTTCTTGATTTTATTTCAGTTGTTTTCCCTTCTCTAGCCAATTCGTACAAACGTTTTCCTTCTTTTTTAATGGCTGAAAAAATAGGTGGCACCTGATCTATTTCTCCCACAAATTGCTTGGTAGCTTCATAAATCATTTCAGAAGTAATATGATCGGTAGGAAATGTTTTATCAATCTCTGTTTCCAAATCATAACTTGGAGTGGTAGCCCCCAAAACAATAGTTCCTGTGTATTCTTTATGTTGAGCCTGATACGTTTCTATCTTTTTGGTAAATTGTCCTGTACACAAAATTAATAACCCTGTAGCCAAAGGGTCTAACGTTCCTGCGTGACCAACTTTGATATTCTTAAGCCCAAAATGTTGCTTAATAACCCATCGTAATTTGTTTACGACTTGAAAAGATGTCCAATGTAAAGGTTTGTCAATCAACAATACCTGCCCTTCTTTATACTCCTCTAATGTTTTCATTTAAGATAAAAAGGTATAAGTAATTGCTATTACACCAACAATTGCACAGTAAATAGAAAAATAAATTAACTTACTTTTTTTAACCAAAGCAATCATCCATTGACAAGCAAGTAACCCTGCTATAAAAGCAGCTGCAAAACCTGCACCCATGGGAACCATTTCTTGTGAAGAAACATGAATATCTCCTCCTAAAAGATCTTTCGCTATTTTCCCAAAAATCAATGGCACTACCATTAAAAAAGAGAACCTTGCTGCTTTATTTCTATCTACTCCTAAAATCACTGAAGTAGAAATTGTTGCCCCAGATCTAGAAATACCTGGTAACATAGCAATGGCTTGAGAAATTCCAATAATAATTGAACCTGCTACGGTTACATCTTTATTGGTCGTTTTAGCTCTATCTGCCAATAACAAAAGTACCGCTGTTACCAGTAACATGGCTCCAACAAAAAGTATTTTTCCTCCAAAAAAAGATTCTAATTCTTTTTCAAATAATAATCCAATCATAACCGCAGGAATCATCGACAAGACTATTTTTAAAGAAAACATAAATTCATCATTTATTTTAAACTGAAATAATCCTTTTAAAATTTGAAAAACTTCTTTTCTAAAAATAACAATGGTACTTAAAGCTGTTGCAAAATGCAATACAACTGTATAAGTTAAACTTTCTTCTGGTACAGAATTGTCTCCTAATATAAATTTTGCTATTTCTAAATGTCCACTAGAGGATACAGGTAAAAATTCAGTTAATCCTTGAATAATACCTAAAATAATTGCTTCTAATATTCCCATGCTACTTTTTTGATGGTTTTGCTAAAATGGCCCAAATTTCAATTCCGAATCCTATCAACACCAAAGTGGGTGCAACTCTAATTCTTCTAAAATTGTAAATTGCTTCGTTAAATACTTCTGGATTGTCAGATCCTCCACCCGACATTAAAATAAATCCAATGGCAATAAAAGCCAAACCAATCAACATCAGTTGATAATTTCTTTTTCCAAACACAAAGTCTGATGCAAATTTTTCTTTCATAACTTAAAAATAAAGTTGATCTGTTTTTAAACGTAAAAATCTTTGAGTAGCCATAAAAGCACTCGCAGCAGTAATAATTATTGCTGAAGCAAAAATTCCTCCAACTACTAAAGCCAATACTTTAACATCTTCTAACAACGCCAAAGCAGGTAATTTATGATTTATTTTATAACAAATCCCTAATAAAATAGCTGAAGCAAAAAATGCTCCTGCCAATCCTAAACGCACACTTCCTAAAATAAATGGTTTTCTTATAAATGATTTTGTAGCTCCAACCATTTGCATGGTTTTGATTGTAAATCTTTTAGAGTAAATAGATAATCTAATAGAACTATTTAATAACAATACCGATATAAATGCCAATACCGATGCTCCAACAATTAACCAGAAACCAATGGTTTTGATGTTTTTTGTTAACAAATCTACCAAAGGAGCATCATAAGCTGCTTCTTCAATAAAATCGTTTTTTTCTAATTCTTTTTTTATGTACACCAATTGTGCTGGGTTTACAAAATCAGCCTTTAATCTAATTTCATAATAACTTTTTAAAGGATTATCTCCCAAAAAGCTTAAAAAATCTTCTCCAATATCTTTACTAAATTCTTCAGCAGCTTGCTTTTTAGATACAAATCTTATTTTGTTGGTATAGTCTTTATCTGCCAAAAACTTTTTTAACTCCGTTTGTTGCTTGTCAGACATGTTATTTTTTAAATACAAAGTAATGCTTACCTTTTCTTTAAAATAACCACTTAAATTACGGTATTTTAACACCGTTAATCCTAAAAAACCAACCATTAACAAAACCATTGTAATACTTAACACTACCGATAAGTACGAGGCTTGTAAACGTCTTTTTTGATACTTTTCAAAAGATTTTGACATGGTATAATCTCAATAATTTGTCTGCAAGGTACTATCAAAAAATGATTATTAAAAATTTTGTTATCAGTATAAAAGTATTCAGTATTAAGTTATATGTTTATCAAGCTAATAATTCTTAATACGTAATTGTAAAATCGTAATTCATAATCGTATCTTTGCCGTATGGAAGAAACAAATAGACAAAAAAAAATAGCAGGGGTAATTCAGAAAGATTTAGCCGAAGTTTTACAAGCAGATGCTAGAAATGGTTTACGTGGTGTCATTATTTCAGTATCTAAAGTAAGTGTTACTGCAGATTTAGGGCAAGCAAAAGCTTACTTAAGTGTATTTCCATCAGAAAAAAGAGCGGAAATTATTAAAGCTGTAAATGCGAACGTAGTAGGAATTCGTCACGAATTGGCTCAACGTACCAAACACCAATTAAGACGTATGCCTAACTTATTATTTTTTGGTGATGACTCTTTGGATTATATAGAAAATATAGATGATTCTTTAAAAGGAAAAGATGTAAACCCTATTTACAATCCTGAAATTTTAGACAAAAGAAAAAAATCATAAGCTTTTGAGGTTTCCACTATACATTGCCCAACGCTATTTAAAATCTAAAAGTGGTAACAACATTATTAATCTTGTTACCATTTTGGCATGTTTGGGAGTGATGGCTGGAACCACAGCCCTTTTCATAGTTCTTTCAGTTTTTTCCGGAATTAAGGACTATAGTTTAAGCATTTTAGATGTTGATACTCCTGATATTCGTATTAGTCCTGCAAAAGGAAAAACCTTTTTGGTTGATAACCTTTTTATAGAAAAACTACAAAACACTCCTGACTCAATTTTTTATACTAAAGTATTAGAAGAACGTGCTTTTTTTAAAAACAAAGACAAAGAAGAAATTGCACACATCAAAGGAGTAGATAGTCTTTTCAATAAGGTAACTCCTTTAGATTCTTTAGTAATGGCTGGAGAATGGTTTGCTGCCAAAAGCACTAATGCTTGTATTGTAGAATATCATTTGACTAGGAAATTAAATTTAAGTGTTTACACTGATTTACTACAAGTATACGTGCCCAAAGCTGGAAAAGGATATATTTCGAACCCTAACAATGCTTTTACCACCATTAAGCCACAAGTTGTTGGAGTCATTTCAAATCAAAGTCAAGAGGAAAAGAAATATGTATATGTTCCTTTGGGTTTAAGTCAAAAACTACTAACTAAAGCTAACAATGAAGTTAGTTATATAGACATAGCCATCAAAAACAAAAAAGATGGTGACAACACCATTGAGTACCTAAAAAAGAATTTTCCTGATTATAAAATTTCTAAAAGAGAAGAAATTAATGGTTCTTTTTATAAAATATTAAATTCCGAAAAACTGATTGCTTATTTGGTTTCTTTACTAGTGGTTGTTATGGTATTATCTAACACTAGCGGAACCATTATCATGGTAATTGTAGATAAAAAAAATGATATCAAAACTCTTTTAAATATGGGTGCTCCATTAAAAAGTGTAAGACGTATTTTTGCTACTTATGGGTTCCTATTAAATATATTGGGAATGTTTGTTGGATTGATTATAGGAGTTATTATTGTACATACTCAACTTCATTACGACCTAATTATGATGACTCCTTCCATTGCATATCCTATAGCTTTTGAATGGGAAAACATCTGGGTAGTCTGCGTTACCATTATCCTCTTGGGAGCTTTGGCTAGTTTATTGGCCAGCGGTAGAATTTCTGAAAGATTTGTAAAAAGAAGATAAAATTTAGTACAAGATACAAAGTCTTCAACATTCATTCTTAACTCTTTGTACTCAGTACTACCTATTTAATACTTTAATTTATTTTTGCATCAAGTTTTCTACCCCTGTAAACCTGTCTAAAATCTCATTCATTACATCATACACTCCTTGAGCTGAATCTTCAGTTACCAAACGGATTCTGTAATCTTTAAAATCTTTAATTCCTTTAAAGTAATTTGCATAATGTCTGCGAGTTTCCATAACTGCTTGTACTTCATTTTCTTTCCAAGCTATTTCCATTTCTAAATGTCTACGTGCAACCTCAACTCTATCTTCAATTGAAGCTATTGGTAAATGCTCACCTGTAGCCATAAAATGTTTTACTTCTTTAAAAAACCAAGGATTTCCAATCGCAGCACGACCAATCATACAACCATCTAAACCGTAATCATCTCTCATTTCTATAGCACGTTCTGGTGAAGTAACATCACCATTTCCAAAGACAGGAATGTGCATTCTTGGATTGTTTTTTACCGCTGCAATTCTGGTCCAATCTGCATTTCCCTTATACATTTGCGCACGAGTTCTTCCATGTATAGAAATGGCAGCACACCCAACATCTTGCAAACGCTCAGCAACCTCCTCTATCATAATAGAACTTTCATCCCAACCCAAACGTGTTTTTACAGTAACAGGTAATTTGGTGTGTTTTACCATTTCTTTGGTTAAAGAAACCATCAAATCAATATCTTTTAAAATACCTGCACCAGCACCTTTGCTTACTACTTTTTTTACAGGACATCCAAAATTAATATCAATAATATCAGGCTTAGATTGCTCAACAATCTCCACCGTACGTAACATAGATTCTAAGTTTGCTCCAAAAATTTGTATTCCAACGGGACGTTCCTTTTCGTAGATATCTAATTTTTTTACACTTTTTGCTGCATCTCGAATCAATCCTTCTGATGATATAAATTCAGTATATACCAAATCCGCTCCTTGCTCTTTACACAAAGCTCTAAACGGAGGATCACTAACATCTTCCATAGGAGCTAATAATAAAGGAAAGTCGCACAATTCTATATCACCAATTTTTACCATAACGTACTGATTTTAAAGTTCCAAAAAATTTGGACTGCAAAGATACAACATAAGATTTAGCAATTTGCCATAACAAATCAAGAATTTTTAATCCCTGTATATCAGTTCAATAATATCCCTAAATAAAAAACCTGTGATTAAAAAATCACAGGTTTAAATTATTTTACAAAATGTAATATGTTTTACAATTGAAAAATTTTTTCCATTTCAATCCATTTTTCTCCTGGTTTTGCCCAAGGAATGGCTTGTTGATATTTCCACATCAATTGTTCCCACTCCTGTACCTTAGGATTGTTAGCATCTTTTTTAGCTCTTTGAACCGGATCAAAAGTTTCATCACATTCCATAATCATTAACATTCTATTTCCAGACAAATAGATTTGCATGTCTACAATTCCTGCTTCTTTGATACTTGCTATAATTTCTGGCCAAACTTTTTGATGTTGTTCTTTATATTCAGCTATTAAAACCTCATCCTGTTTTAAATCACAGGTAAAGCAATATCTTGTTATGTTCATCTTTTAACTCTTATTATATTTTGAATAAACCAATTTACCATAAACCCCTATAACAATAAAACAAACTAAAGTAATAATAAATGAAAGCCTCATTTCAGTAAGTCCTAAATAGCTTACATCTTCATATCCAGAACCACCTAAATCTAAAATGCGTCCTTGTAAAGGTGTTAATAAAGCTCCTCCTACAATAGCCATCACTAAAAAGGCTGCTCCAAATTTAGCGTCTTGCCCTTGACCTTCTAAGGCTATACCATAAATAGTAGGAAACATGATAGACATAAATGCAGAAGTAGCCACCAAACAATAGATTCCTGTCATTCCTGGCATAAAAACAGCACCTAAGGTTGTTAAAATTGCTCCTATTGCAAAATACATTAACAATTTTCCTGAATCTATATTTTTCATTAAAATAGTTCCAATGGTTCTTCCTACTAAAAACACAATATATCCTGCTAAACCAAACCAAACAGCATTTTCACTATCTATTCCCAAAGTTTCTGCATATTGATAAACATAGGTCCAACACATAATTTGTGCTCCGACATAAAAAACTTGTGAAATTACACCAAAAGCAAACTTTGGCTGACTCCACAATCTTTTTACAGATTCTAAAAAATTAACCTTTACCTCTTGATCTTTGTTTTGGGGCATTTTTAAAACACTAATCATTACAAAAAACACCAATACAACAATTCCTAAAATCACATATGGATTTCTAATCACTTCTAAATCAGAGGTTCTTATTACTGACTTGGCTGAATCAGAAAGGGTATCAAAAACAGAAGTTCCGTCGGCATTGGTATCATCAGATTTTAATGCATTTAATACAAAATTCTGAGCTACTAACAATCCTCCGATAGATCCAATTGGATTAAACATTTGAGCAAAATTAAGACGTCTTGTTGCGGTTTCTTCTGCCCCCATAGATAAAATATATGGGTTAGATGTTGTCTCTAAAAAAGCCAATCCAAATGTTAAAATATAATAAGACAATAGAAAGAAAGTATAACTTTCATACTGAGCTGCTGGAAAAAATAACAAAGCTCCAATAGCATATAAAGCCAAACCTACCAACACCCCTTTTTTATAAGAATATCTATTTACAAATAATGCTGCTGGTATAGCCATACAACCATATCCACCATAAAAAGCAAATTGAACATATGAAGCTTCTACATTAGATAATTCTAACACTTTTTGAAAAGCCCTTACCATAGGATTGGTAATATCATTTGCAAATCCCCATAAGGCAAAAAGTGAGGTAATTAAAACAAAAGGTACTAAAACCGATTTGGCCACTACTGGCACTTTTATATTCTCCATAACGTTTCTATAAATTATTTTTATTAGTTTTTACTCTGTAAGTAAAGATCTATCTAAATGTACATATCCACCATCTACAGTAATAAATTGCCCAGTAGTATGAGATGATTTTTCTGAAATAGTAAACAAACACTGATCTGCAATTTCTTGCGGAGTTGTCATTCTGTGTTCCAATGGAATTTTTTCAACAATAGACTTTAATTTTTCTTCAGCATTGTCTAAGGTTTTAATCCATGTATCATAAGCAGGAGTCCAACTTTCTGCAATTACAATAGCATTAGAACGAATGCCAAACTTAATTAAATCTACAGCCCATTCACGAGTCAACCCAAACACACCACCTTTTGCAGCTGCATATCCTGAAGTTCCTCCTTGTCCTGTTAATGCTACTTTAGAACCAATATTTAAAATATTCCCTTTTGCCTTTTTAATCATTGGCAAACAATATTTAGTCATGGCAAAAAAGCTAACCATGTTTATTTTTAAAGAGTACATAAAATCTTCTATAGAACCATCTAAATCTACTCCATCATTAATCCCAACATTATTAATCAATGCATCTACTCTACCGTATTTTTCTTCAATTATTTTAGCGGCTTTTTCTATTTGTGTATGATCTGATAAGTCTGTTTTAATAAAAATGGCATCTATTCCTCTTTTTTGAAATTCTTCTACATAGCCAAAACCTCTATCATTTCTATCTACAATAACAGGTATGGCTCCTTCATTTGCCAAAGCTTGTGCAATAGTTTCTCCTATACTTCCTTTTACCCCTGCTGCTCCTGTTACTACAACTACTTTATTTGTTAGTTTTAAATCCATTTTTTTATATTATAAATTGTAAAAATTTGCAGTATTATTTCCCATAATAGCTGCTTGTTCTTGAGTACTTAATTTTGAAATAAATGTGGTTATAATCTCTTTTACTCTTGCGTAATTGCCTGCTACTAAACAAACAGGCCAGTCAGAACCAAACATAACTCTATTCGCTCCAAAAGCATTTAAAACCAATTGCATATATGGTTCTAATTGATTGTAATCCCATGTTTTATAATCCGCTTCTGTAATCATTCCCGAAATTTTGCAATACACATTTGGACATTTTCCAATTTCTATCATTAAAACTGCCCATCCATCATAAAAACCATCTTTAATGTAAGGTTTAGCAATATGATCTATCACAAATTTAATATTGGGGAATTTTTTTACAAATTCTAAAACAGCACCTAACTGATGTGGAAACACAAGAATATCATAGGTATAACCATATTTTTCTAGCTTAGAAATACCTTTTAAAAAATTAGGCCTTAACAGAAAATTATGATCTGCTTCTACTTGCACAACATGACGAAATCCTTTTACAACTGGAAATTGACTATAATGTTCTAAAACCTCATCAATATCATCTGCTCTAAAGTCTACCCAACCAACAACTCCTTTAATAAAGCTATTTTCAGAAGCTAGATTTATTAAAAAATCTGTTTCCTGTAATGTTTGATCTGCTTGAACTGCCACACAACCATCTACTTTATTCTCCTGATAAACTGTTTTTAATTCTTCTGGCAAAAAATCTTTTCTGATAATCGCCATTTCATCATCTATCCAACTGTGTTTTTCTGAATTATATTTCCAAAAGTGCTGATGTGAATCTATTACTAAATCTCTCATTTTTAACTATAAACATATAATGTTAAACCTCTTTACCTACAAGTAAATAATCCATATTCTTAACTTTTAAAACTAATAATATAGAATATTTATCTATGATACTTTTTTTGGAAAAAATGATAAAGATTATACATTTATTAGTAAATAAATACATAATTGATAAAATTTAAACTCCAAATTTATCTTTTTAATATTTAACGTATAGATACAAAAAAAGCTCTTAATCTATATATTAAGAGCTTTTAAATTTATGAACTTTTACTATTTAATAAAAGCTTGTAAACTTGCCTTCATTCCATTATCTACAATTGCTTGTAAATAGGTAGTTACTGTGGTTTGCAAACCATCAATAGTAGATAAATCTGTACCCCAGAAATCTGTATTAGATAAAGTTGCCTTTACAATTTCTACAATATCTCCCGTAGCCCATTGAGTTGCAAAAAAGTCTAATGCTGATTGATCATCATTTAAAGCAATTTTTTCACCATCTCTATCTCCTTTGTAAAAAGCAATTAAAGAAGCTAAAGAGAACAACAAACCTTTTGGTAACTCATTCTTTCTTTTGACATACTCTAATATTGATGGCAGTACTCTTGTTTTAAATTTAGACGTAGAATTTAAAGAAATACTCATTAAAGCATGTTCTAAGTATGGATTTCTAAAACGATCTAACACATCGTTTGCAAATTGATTTAATTCAGCCTCAGGTAAATCTAAAGTAGGACAGATTTCATTAAAAATGGTATTCTTTAAATATGTTCCTACTACTTCATCTTCTAAAGACTCACGTACTTTATCAATTCCGTATAAATAACCAACAGGTACTAGAGTGGTGTGAGCTCCGTTTAAAATTCTTACTTTACGAGTTCTATAAGGCTCCATATTGTCTGTAAATACAATATTTAACCCACAAGACTCAGAAGGAATTTCTTCTTTTACAGATGCTGGTCCTTCAATTACCCATAAATGGAATTGCTCTCCTTCTACCACCAAATTATCTTTATATCCTAATTCTTTAGTAATTGCATCCATTTTATCTCTTGGATATCCTGGCACAATTCTATCTACTAAAGAATTACAGAAAATATTGTCATTGTTTATCCAATCTACAAAAGCATCTCCTAAGTTCCAATCTGCAGCATATTGTAAAATAATTCTCTTTAAATTATCTCCGTTTTTGTCAATTAACTCACAAGGAATCAAAATTAATCCTTTGTCTGATGCTCCATTAAAAGCTTGGAATCTTTTGTATAATAAAGCCGTTAATTTTCCTGGATAGCTAGATTGTGGTGCATCATCCAATTTATCATTAGCATTGTAAGAAATACCTGCTTCTGTAGTGTTAGAAATTACAAAACGTAATTCAGGATTTTCTGCAACAGCCAAATAATCAGTATAGTTTTCATAAGGGTTGATTCCTCTCTGAATACAATCAATAATTTGGTGTTCGCTAATAGCTTTCCCATTTTTAATACCGTTTAAGTACAATGTATACAATCCATCTTGATCGTTTAACATTTTTATCAATCCTTGATCAATTGGCTGAACCGCAACAACTCCTGCGTTAAATCCAGCTTTTTGATTCATTTCATGAAACATCCAGTTTACAAAGGCTCTTAAAAAGTTACCTTCTCCAAATTGAATTACTCTCTCTGAGTACGACTTTACGTCTGCTGTTTTTCTATTTAATGAATTCATTTTTGTTTAGTATTGAGTAACGAGCATTGTGTACAGAGTACCACTCATTATTTAATTTTAATTTTTTATTGTTCTTACAAAATACCGAATACGCTGTACTCAATACTTTGTACTTTATACTATATTATAAAGAAACCCCTCTTTTCCAAGGAATAAAATCATTATTACCGTGCAATACAGCTTTTGAAGCTACTTCTCCACTTGCTACTTTAATTACGTGATCTAAGATTTTTTCTCCCATGGTCTCAATAGTATCTTCACCGGTAATTACAGTTCCTGCATTGATATCTATGATATCATTCATACGTTCGTATAAATTGGTGTTACTCGACATTTTTAATACTGGAGCTACTGGGTTTCCTGTTGGCGTTCCTAAACCTGTAGTAAACACCACAACATTACACCCTGACCCTACTAAACCAGTAGTAGACTCAACATCGTTTCCTGGTGTACATAATAAGTTTAATCCTGGCTTAGTTACTTGTTCAGTATAATCTAACACAGCAACTACTGGAGAAGTTCCTCCTTTTTTTGCTGCTCCGGCAGATTTCATCGCATCTGTAATTAAACCATCTTTAATGTTTCCTGGAGATGGATTATTTTCAAATCCTGAACCAACCGCAACTGCTGCTGCAGAATAAGCTCTCATTAAATCGTAGAATTTTTTAGCATCGTGCTCAGTCACACATCTGTTGATGATTTCTTGCTCTACTCCATTTAATTCTGGGAATTCTGATAATACTGGAGAACCTCCTAAAGCCACTAATAAATCTGATGCATATCCTAAACCTGGGTTTGCGGAAATTCCTGAGAATCCATCAGAACCACCACATTCTAATCCTAAAACTAATTTGCTTAATGGTGCTGGCTGACGAGTCACTTTATTAGCTTCTGTTAAACCAATAAATGTATGTTTTACAGCTTCTTCAATTAAAGCACGTTCGCTTTCGCTTTGTTGTTGCTCTAAATAGTGAACTGTTTTTTCACAATTAGGAGCAATATCCTTAATTGCGTTTTGTAACATTTCTATCTGTGCATTTTGACATCCTAAACTAAACACAGTTGCTCCTGCTACATTAGGGTTTGTAATATATCCTGCTAACAATCTACATAAAGTTTCAGAATCCTGGCGGATTCCTCCACAACCACCATCGTGCTTTAAAAATTTAATACCATCTACATTTGGGAATACTCTGTTTTTAGACATTTCTTCTTTGGTAGTAATGATAGGTGTTTTAAAAATTTCATCTGCACTTGCTCCTGATTTGTATTGTTGAATCAAAGCATCAGTATCTACTGCAAAATCCTTTTTAGTTTCGTATCCTAATTTTTCAGAAAGCGCCCCTTCTAAAACATCAACATTCCTGTTTTCACAAAAAGTTAAAGGTATTACCAACCAATAATTACCAGTACCAACTTTACCATCTTTTCTATGGTAACCATTAAAGGTTCTGTCCTTAAACTTTGATACATCAGGAGCTTTCCATGTAAACTTCTCGCTAGTTTCTTTAAATTCTGAAGAGGCATGTTTTACGTTATCAATCGTAATAGCACATCCTGCTGGAATTTCTTTTACCGCCTTCCCTATTAAAACACCATACATGATAATTTCATCACCTACAGCAAAATCATTTAAGGCAAACTTATGTTTTTGTTTAATATCTTCTTTTAACATTAAACTTTGACCTGCCACCTCTACAAAAGTATCTTTTGCTAAGGCTTGAATAGCTACAATAATATTATCTCTTGGATCTATTTGAGCGTATTGAACTGACATATTATATAATATTAATTATTTTTTAACCTCTAACTTTTTTGATTGTCTCTAATGCTTTAGCTACAGTCTTTTTTAATCCTTCAAAATCTCTATCAGCCAATACTTTTTTACTAATTAATTGAGATCCCATTCCTACACAAACTACTCCAGCATCAAACCATCCTTGTAAATTAGACTCTTCTGTAGTTACCCCACCTGTTGGCATAATTGATGTCCAAGGTTGCGGTCCTACAATTCCTTTTACAAAATTTGGTCCGTATAAATTTCCAGGAAATAATTTCACGATTTCACACCCTAATTCTTCGGCTCTAGCAATCTCCGTTAAGGTTCCACATCCTGGATTCCATGCTACTTTACGTCTGTTACAAGCAATTGCAATATCTTCTCTAAAAACAGGAGTTACTATAAAGTTAGCACCTAAAGACATATATAATGAAGCAGCAGCAGCATCTGTAATAGATCCTACTCCCATAATCATACCTGGTAATTCTGCAATAGCATATTTAGTTAATGCTGCAAAAACCTCATGAGCAAAATCCCCTCTAGCAGTAAACTCTAACAAACGAGCTCCACCATCATAACATGCTTTTAATACTTTTTTACCTAATTCTACATCTGGGTGATAAAACAAAGGAACCATTCCTGTTTCTTTCATCACTTGAGCTACTTCTATTCTTGAATATTGTGCCATTTTTATTTAACGTTTATTTCGTTTAACTTTTTATTTATTTGCTTAACTGTTCTATTGTTTTGATATCAGAAAACTTCTTTTTACCTATCTACCAAAGCAGACCCATCACTTTCCATAAAATCAATTACTTCTTGTTTTGATGCTCTATTTACATCTCCAAAAATAGTATGCTTAATTACACATGCAGCTGTTGCAAACGCTACTGCTTTTTGTAAATCATCTTTATACCCAATTAAACCATAAAGCAATCCTCCCATAAAAGCATCACCAGTTCCTACTCTATCTACCACAGGAGTAATTTCTTTAATACGTGCTCTATAAAGTTCTTTATTTTTATACAACAACCCTCCTATTTTTTGATGTGATGCGTTTACTGAATTTCTAAAAGTCATTCCAATAGTATTAACATTAGGTAGCATTTCCATAATTTTATCAAACTGAAGTTTGATATCATCATCTTTACTATAATCAGGATTGATTTTTTCTTTTCCTAACATAAACATTGCGGTGTCTACATCAGCCAAAAGGATATTACTATACTTTAATAGTTCTGGCATTACCTCTTTAGGTTGTTTACCATATTTCCAAAGCTTACTTCTATAATTTAAATCTGTAGAAATGGTTAAACCTCTTTCTGATGCTGCTTTAATTGCTTCTAAACATACGTCAGCAGCTGTTTGAGACAAAGCAGGTGTTATACCACTCCAGTGAAAAATAGTTGCATCTTTAAAAATAACATCCCAATTAAACTGCCCTATTTTAACCTCAGAAATAGAAGAATTCTCTCTATCATAAACAACACTACTATTACGACCAGAAGCTCCATTTTCTAGAAAATATAAACCTAAACGCTTTCCTTGTCTAAGAATGTGTTTGGCTCCTACATTTCTACTTCTAATACTCTGAATTACACAATCTCCAATTGCATTGTCTGGTATAGCGGTAATAAATTGTGTTCTAATTCCATAATTTGCTAATGATGCTGCAACATTAAATTCTCCACCACCATAATTAACTTCAAGATTTGTTGCCTGACTAAATCTTAAATTATTTTGAGGAGATAGTCTTCCTAAGATTTCACCAAAAGTGATGACTTTGTGATCCTTTTTTTTCATGTTTATGATTTGAATCTTATTTCTTTAATATTATTTCTGTCTTATTAAAAATCTACTGTTGCTTTAATCACTCCAGTAGCTGGCTTTGTCCAACTATCAAAATGTGAAATCATTTCTGTAAACGGAACATTATGAGTAATAAAAGAATCTGTCGGAAATTGATTTAAAACATTTATAACATGTTCAAAATCTTCAGTAGTTGCATTTCTACTACACATAATAGTTGTTTCTTTAGCGTGTATTTTTGGATGATTAAAATTTAAATCTCCTTTAGATAATCCAACTAAAACATATCTTCCTCCGTGAGACATATAATCAACTCCAACCTCTAAAGCACCTTTAAATCCTGTAGCATCAAAAACGGCAGTTGCCATGTCTCCACCAGTAATTTCAGCAATTTTTTCAACAGGTTGATTATTTACATTAATCACATAATCTGCTCCTATTTCTTCTTTGGTATATTTTAATCGGTCATCATTCACATCTAACACAATCACTTTTGCTCCTGCAATTTGGGCCAACTTAACCATACCAATTCCAATAGGTCCACAACCAACTATAACAACTGTTTCTCCTTTTTTTACATTGGCTCTACGAATGGCGTGTGCACCAATAGCTAAAGGCTCTACAATAGCCATTTGATCATAACTTAATTGGTTAGCTGGTAATAATAAGTCTTGACGTACCGTAATATACTCTTGCATTCCCCCATCAGAATGAACACCTAAAACAGAAATATTAGTACAACAATTGGTTTTACCATTACGACAAGCCACACATTTTCCACAACTTACATATGGCATAATCACAACCTTATCCCCAGATTTTAATCCTTGATCATTCTCACCAATTTCTACAATTTCAGAAGCCAATTCATGTCCCAAAATTCTTGGATACGTAAAAAATGCTTGATTTCCAGAGTATGCATGTAAGTCTGTACCACAAATACCTACTTTTTTAACTCTCAATAATGCTTCATTCTCCTTTCGAACAGGTAATTGTTTTTCTTTCAACAAAAAAACACCTGGCTCTTCACAAACTATATATTTCATTCAATATTAAAATTTATCGTACTTTGTTCAAACGATTGAACAATATTTAATTAAAAAAATTATCTTCAAAAAAAAATGTTATTACTTATAACTCAGAAAATTAAAAATAAAACTTGTAAATATTGAATAAAAATCTATTTATATTTACATTTGTTCAAACGATTGACCAAATATAAGTAATATTTTGAAAAGCAAAAGAAAAACTACTATAAAAGATATTGCTAACGTTTTGAAGATTACCCCATCAGCTGTATCTAGAGCTCTAAACGATAATCCCCGAATTAGCGACAAAACCAAAGAAGCTGTTAAAAAAGTAGCTTTGGAATTAGAATATCAACCAAATCAATTAGCCTCTGCATTACGAAGCGGTAAAAGCAATTTAGTTGGTGTAATTGTACCTAAAACAAATAGTTATTTCTTTTCTACTGTAGTTGAAAGCATAGAAAACGAACTGAACAAAGAAGGGTATAATGTAATTATTACTCAATCAAACGAATCTTACAAAAAAGAATGTAGAAATATTCAGACTTTACTTCAAACACAAGTAGATGGAATTATTGCCTCTTTAGCTAACGAAACCGTTGATTTTAGTCATTACGAAAAAATTAAATCAAAAGGGATTCCTTTGATTTTATATGATAGAGGTGAAAACGACATTGGTGTAGACTACATTGGGATTGATGATTATGAAAGTAGCCATTTGGTTGTGGAACATTTGGTAGAACAAGGATGTAAAAGAATTGCTCATTTGGCAGGTTTGAGTCAAGCCAGAATATATAAGAACAGAATTAGAGGATATGTTGATGCTTTAGAAAAACACAATTTACCTTTAGACACCGATTTAATCAAAGAAAGTAATTTAACTCTTGAAGATGGAAGAAAAAAAACCAAAGAACTCCTAAGGCTACCTAATAGACCCGATGCTATTTATGCAGCTGGAGATTATGCAGCCTTAGGAGCTTTACAAATATTACAAGAAAACAATATTAAAGTACCCGAAGAAATTGCTTTAGTTGGTTTTAGCAACGAACCATTTACTTCATTAATTAAACCGACCATTACAACTATTTCTCAACACAATAAAAAAATAGGAAAGTTAGTCGCAAAACAATTCTTAAAAAGAGTAAATGACAAAAACTGGAAACCTGTTTTAACCAAAACTATTTTAAAAGCAGAGCTTATTATTAGAGATTCATCTAAGAAGATTTAAACTACTGTATAATTAACAAACTAGATATTTTTACTGCATTAGACATTTAAAACCTCTAATTCTATATTAAGCAAAAGCTAGTTTATCTTTAATTTTTCTACGAATTAAAATCCTATATCTACACAAACAAAAAACCCTTACTAATTAATAGTAAGGGTTTATGTGATGGCAGAAGGATTCGAACCTTCGACCGCCTGCTTAGAAGGCAGGTGCTCTATCCAGCTGAGCTATGCCACCTAGTATTTTTTTAAAAAAAATTTCTGAACTTATTAAAGAATCACAATTACTTGTTTTCCTTACGGGATGCAAATATATAACTTCTATTAATATATTATCAAATTAATTTAACTTTTTTTAGCTAAAATTTATAAACTACAGAAAATCAATAATTAACAAAAAAGCAGATTATTTAAATAATCTGCTTTTTTTATTTTATGCTTGTATTTAACTATTTTAAGATAGGTAGATATACAAACTAACAACTATCAGTATCACACATGACCCTGCTACTTTTAGATATTTCCAAGGTGTAATATCAACTTGTTTAGTATACTCTAGTTCAAAGTCAGACTCTCTTGGTTTTATTCTACTAGCTCCGTATAAAATCAATACAGCTAAAGCAAAAATGATTCCCATTAAGTGCAAGAAATGTGGGAAGAAAATTCCCTTTTCTACAAAGATAGGTTTGATTACATACAATGATACTAAGTAAGTTACTACACTAAATATAATAGCAATATTCGCAGCCTTTCCTGATACTCTTTTAGAAAAATATCCAACAATAATAATCGCTAAAATAGGTACACTATAAGATCCATTTAATTCTTGTAAGTAGGTAAAAATTCCTCCTTCGACTCCATATAACAACGGAGCAATTCCCATTGAAAATAAAGCCAAAACAAATCCAAATGTTTTACCCGCTTTTACTACTTGTCTTTCATTAGCCTCTTTATTAATGTATTCTTTGTAAAAATCTAATCCAAATAAAGTAACCGAACTATTTAAAGCACTGTTAAAAGAACTTAAAATAGCCCCAAACAATACTGCTGCAAAGAAACCAATAAATGCAGTTGGCAATACTTTTCTTACCAACATAGGATAAGCTTCATCGGCATTAGCCAAATCTCCATTAAAAATATAGAAAGCAATAATTCCTGGTAAAGCAACAATAATTGGCCCTAAAATTTTAAGAAAAGCAGCAATGATTAATCCTTTTTGTCCTTCTTTTAAGTTTTTCGCTCCTAATGCTCTCTGAATAATTGCTTGGTTAGTACCCCAGTAATAAAAGTTTACAATTATCATACCTGTAAACAAAGTCCAAAACGGTACTGCAGAAGTTGCATCTCCTATAATTACAAATTTTTCTGGTAACTCTGTGGTTAAAATATCTAAACCATCTAATACATTTCCATCACCAATATACATTAAACCAAAAATTGGAATTAAAGAACCTCCAATAATTAAACCTACTGCATTGATAGAGTCTGAAACAGCAACTGCTTTTAATCCTCCAAAAATAGCATAGATACTTCCTATAATTCCAATAGCCAATACAGTTACCCATAAGGTTCCTTCAGCGGTCATATTTAAAGCTTCAGGAATATCAAACATTGTATTAATAGCAAGCGCTCCTGAATACAATACTGTTGGCAACATAGATATTGCATACCCTAGTAAAAATAACATCGAAACTATTGTCTTTGTTGCTTTACCATAACGTTTCTCTAAAAACTGAGGAATGGTTGCAATTCCCCCTTTTAAATAACGTGGTAACAAAACAAACGCTGTAAAAACCATTGCTATGGCAGCAACTACTTCATAAGCGATTACTGGTAAACCATCAGCAAATGATACTCCATTTAATCCAACAATTTGCTCTGTTGATAAATTGGTTAACAATAAAGATCCTGCTATTACAGGTCCTGTTAAACTTCTTCCTCCTAAAAAATATCCGTCCGACGAAGTTTCATCAGTTTTTCTAGTAGCCAAATATGATATAACTGCTACTAATAAAGTAAAAGCAACAAAAGAGATAATTCCCATAATTTTTTAATGTATTTTATTTTTTTTATTAATTATTGATTGTGTTGGGTGCACAATTTACAAACTTCTTGCAATTATTTTACACTAAATTTAAAAACTGTACTAGATTTGTAATTTTGCCCAGGTTCTAACACAACTGAAGGAAAATCTTTTTGATTTGGTGAATCTGGATAATGTTGCGTTTCTAAACAAAAACCAGTTCTATGCTCATAGTTACCTCCTTGTTTACTTGGCAAGGTTCCATCTAAAAAGTTTCCTGTATAAAACTGAATTGCTGGCTCGTTAGTATATACCTCTAACATTCTTCCACTAGCTTTATCATAAGCAGATGCAGCAAAAGCAATTTCACCTTCTTTACCATTTAAAACCCAACAGTGATCATAACCTAAACCTCTTTTCAATTGCTCATTATCACTATTAATTTCTTTACCAACTTGTTTAGCTTCTCTAAAATCAAAAGGAGTACCAGTAACATCTCTTAATTCTCCTGTTGGAATTAAAGTAGCATCAACAGGTAAATATTTATCTGCATCAATTGTTACATCATGATCCAAAATAGTTTTAGAAAAATCTCCTGATAAATTAAAGTACGAGTGTTGCGTTAAATTTAACACTGTTTTTTTATCAGTAGTAGCGCTATAAGTTACTGCTAAATCATTTTTATCAGTTAACATATAAGTAACTTCAACTTGTAAATTTCCAGGATATCCTTCTTCCATGTCTTTACTTAAATAAGTAAGAACTAAAGAAGCCGAATGCTCTGTTTGATTTTCTGTAGCCGACCAAACTTTTCTATGAAATCCTTCTGGTCCACCATGTAAATGGTTCTCTCCATCATTAGTTGCCAAAGTGTATTCTTTTCCATCTAAAGAAAATTTTCCTTTTGCAATTCTATTTCCAAATCTACCAATAAGAGCTCCAAAATAAGGATTTGGCTTTTCATATTGTGCTAAAGAATTAAACCCTAATACAACATCCTCTATAACCTGATCCTTATTTGGAACTTTTAATGATTGTATAATTCCTCCATAAGTAATTACACTAACCTCCATACCATTACTATTCTTTAATGTGTAGTTATCAACCGGTATATTATCCTCTGTAGTTCCAAAAGACTCCTTAGTAATAGTTACCTTTGCTACCGATTTAGCAACTTCTGTAGAAGCCTCTTTTTTCTTTCCATCTTTACATTGGATACTCACAAAAGAAACAACCATTGCTGCTGCTATATACAAACTTTTTTTAAATAATTTCATGATACAATTTTGATATTAGTGTTAATAATTAATTTTATAGACCGTGCTGAAACGTATTGTAATATGCTTCGTTAGCATTGATCTTATCTTTAAACTCTCTTACAGTTGTTTTATCATCAATTACAAGTAATTCAATTCCTGCAATATCCGCTAAATCTTCCATGTATTCTGTTGTAATTGCTTGACTATATACTGTATGATGTGCTCCTCCAGCTAAAATCCAAGCTGTTGCTGCTACTTCTAAATCTGGTTTACAATCCCACAATACTCTTGCTACTGGCAAATTTGGTAAATCTGCCATAGGTTCTACAGCAGTTACTTCATTTACAATCAATCTAAATCTGTTCCCCATATCTACTAATGATACGTTGATTGCCTCTCCAGCAGGTGAATCAAATACCAATCTTGCAGGGTCTTCTTTTCCTCCAATTCCTAAAGGATGAACTTCACATTTTGGTTTTCCACTAGCAATAGTAGGACAAATTTCTAACATATGAGAACCTAAAACGTAAGATTTCTGTGGTGTAAAGTGATAAGTATAATCTTCCATAAAAGAAGTTCCTTCTTCTAAACCATAGTTCATTACTTTTAAAGCTCTAACCATTGCAGCTGTTTTCCAGTCTCCTTCTCCACCAAATCCATAACCATCTGCCATTAATCTTTGTGTTGCAATTCCCGGAAGTTGCTTTAATTCTCCTAAGTTTTCAAAAGTATCTGTAAAGGCTTTAAAACCTCCTTCATCTAAGAAAGCTCTTAATCCTAATTCAATTTTAGCAGCATCTACCAATGATTGTCTTTGAGCTCCTCCTTCTAATAATGATGGTGTTAACTCATAAGATTCTTCATAAACCGCCAATAAATCATTTAATTCTTTATCTGTAATTTTCTCGATATGTTTTACAACATCAGATGAATCAAAACCATTTACAGAAAAACCGAAACGAATTTGTGCTTCAACTTTATCTCCTTCTGTAACGGCTACTTCACGCATGTTATCACCAATTCTAGCTACTTTTAAGTTTTGTAATTCATCCCAACCTAAAACCACTCTAGACCAAATTCCTAATTTTTTCTGAACTGGTTCTGCTTGCCAATGACCAACAACGACCTTGCGTTTTTTACGCATTCTAGACATGATAAACCCAAATTCTCTATCTCCGTGAGCAGATTGGTTTAAGTTCATAAAGTCCATATCAATAGTACTCCAAGGAATTTCAGCATTAAACTGAGTGTGTAAGTGACAAATTGGTTTGTTAATAATACTTAAGCCTCTAATCCACATTTTTGCTGGAGAGAAAGTATGCATCCAAGTAATTAAACCAATACAGTTTTTAGATTCATTTGCTTCGATACAAATATTTGTAATTTCATCTGGCGTCTTCACTGTTGGTTTAAAAACAATCTTCACGGGAATGTGAGATGATGCATTTAATCCTTTTACAATTTCTTGTGAGTTTTCAGCAACTTGTCTTAAAGTTTCTTCACCATATAAATGTTGGCTTCCTGTGATGAACCAAATTTCTTTCTGAGAGATATCTATTATCATTTTAATCTTTATTTATTTTTTATTGACCGTAATAAGAATTTTTTCCGTGCTTACGTTCGTAATGTTTTTTTATTAATGAATCTTTTAGTCTTGGAGCATTTGGGTTGATTTGGCGAGTTAAATATGCCATTTCAGCTACTACCTCTAACACCTTACTGTTATATACAGATTTTGCAGCATTTTTACCCCAAGCAAAAGGACCATGGTTCCCTAATAAAACCATTTCTACTTCTTGGTATGATAAATTTTTGTTTTTAAAACAATCTAAAATCTGAATTCCAGTATTGTGCTCGTAATTTCCTTCAATCAATTCATCAGCCATTGGTGGAGCACAAGGAATATCTGCTGTTAAATGATCTGCATGTGTGGTTCCAAAAATTGGAATATCCAACTGAGATTGTGCCCAAGCTACAGCGTAAGTTGAGTGTGTATGGGTAATTCCTCCAATCTCTGGCCAATTTTTATACAAATAAGCATGTGTTTTAGTATCAGATGAAGGTCTTAATTCTCCTTCAATAATATTGTTATCAAAATCAACAATCACAATATCATCTGCCTTTAAATCTTCATAAGGAACACCACTTGGTTTGATAGCAAAAACACTGTTTTCTCTATCTACAGCACTTACATTTCCAAAAGTATAAACTACCAAACCTAATGCATTTAATTGCATGTTTGCTTCGTAACATTCTTGTTTTAAATCTTTATATTTAGAACTCATAATATTTTTATTTTGTGATAGATTCTACAAAAGTACTCAACTCACTATATGATGCCATTAATGCTTCGTAAGCTTCTACTTTTTCAGTTTCAGGGAAATATTCAGCTTCAAAATCACTACCCATTTTTTTACTAGCTTCAATTACATTTGGATAAATTCCTGCTGCAACTGCTGCATAAATAGCGGCTCCTAAAGCTGGTGCTTGGTCTGATGCTGCTACTTTAATAGGCATGTTTAGTACATTAGCTAAAGATTGCATAATAAAGGCAGATTTTCTAGCCACTCCTCCAATTCCAATAACTGTATCTATTTTAACACCTTCTTCTTCAAATCTATCTACAATTTTCTTAGAACCGAAACAGATCGCGTTTACCAATGCTTTGAAAATATGTGGAGCTCTAGTTCCCATAGATAAATTCGTCATGGCTGCTTTTAACCCTTGATTTGCATCTGGAGTTCTACGACCATTGATCCAATCTAAAGCTGTAGGAATACTTTCTTCTAAAGAAATTTTCTCAGCATCTTCCGTTAACTTTTTAATAAAGTTAGCATCAATTTCTTCTCTTAAAGCTACTTTTTGTTCAGCAGAAAGAATGTCAGAAGTCAATACTAAATTATCTACTGGCCAGGACAACATATCTTTAAACCAAGCCAATAAATCTCCAAAAGCAGATTGTCCGGCCTCTAATCCTATCATTCCTGGAATTACAGAACCATCTACTTGTCCACAAATTCCACGAACTGCTTTTGTTCCAACAGCTTCTTCTGGAGACACCATAATATCACATGTAGAAGTTCCCATAACACGAACCAATGTATTATTATCTATTTTAGCTCCAACAGCTCCTGAATGCGCATCAAAAGTACCCACTGCAATAACAGTATCAGTTGTTAACCCTAATTTTTGAGCCCATTCTGCATTTAAATTTCCAGCAACCAAATCAGAAGTATAGGTTTCATCATATAAGTTTCCTCTTAGCTCAGCTAAATAAGGATCTAATTTTGATAAAAATTCTTCTGGAGGTAAACCATTCCAGTCTTTATGCCACATTGCTTTATGACCTGCTGCACATCTACTTCTTTTAAAAGATTTTAAATCCTTATTATCGATTAACAAATAAGTCATTAAATCACAGTGTTCCAACCAAGTATGAGTTGCATTTTTTACAGCCTCATCTTCTCTAGCAATGTGTAAAATTTTAGCCCAAAACCATTCTGATGAATAAATTCCTCCTTCATATTTAGTAAAGTCTTCACCACCCCAATTTGCAGCCAACTCATTAATTTCATTAGCTTCTTTAATTGCTGTATGGTCTTTCCACAACACCATCATTGCGTTAGGATTGTGTTCAAACCCTTGCGTTAAAGCTAAAGGAGTTCCATCTTCTGTTACCGGTATTGGAGAAGATCCAGTAGTATCAATACAAATACCTTTGATATCAGCTGGATTTACATTCCCGTTTTCTACCACATACTTAATGGTGTTTTCTAATCCTTCGATATGATCTAAAGGATGTTGACGAAATTGATTGATTGCAGCATTGCAATACTCCTTATTTTTCCATCTCTGGTAATAGTGTACGTTTGAAGATAACTCTTTTCCTGTTTGGGTATCTATTAATACAGCTCTCACAGAATCTGAACCGTAATCTAAACCAATTACATAATTATTCATTTAAATAAATTTTAACTAACTAAAAGCAAATATAATATTTTATTCATAAGTGTCAATTAAACACTTACTATTTTTAATAATATTTAAATACAGGTTTCCCATCTTTATCAAATCTAACTTTCATCATTCTAGCATGACGGTTAGGATCATACAATGGATCTGCTTTAATATCTTCTAATGGTCTGGTATCAGATGCCGGAACTACGGAAGGATCGCCAACTGCTTTCTCATAGGATCTTGCATGGTAAATCATTAAGGGATTACCATTTTCATCTATAGTGAAAGAATTATGTCCAGGGCCATAAATACCTTTTGTTTCATTGGTTTTAAGTACAGGATGTCTAGATTTTGTCCATGAATTTCTATCTAATAAATCAGCCTCCTCATCAGCTTCCATCATCCCCATGCTGTAACAAGCACCTGTGGCACTAGCTGAAAAAGTGATAAATATTTTCCCTCCATTTTTAATTACTGCAGGCCCTTCATTAACCCAAAAACCAATACGTTCCCAGTCATAGTCTGGCGTGGTAAGCATAAATTGTACTGTTTTTAATTTGATAGGCGACTCCATTTCAGCTAAATATAAATTAGAAGCTGCAAATTGTCCACCTGTTTTCTCTGCCCAGCAGAAATAACGTTTTCCATTATGATCGAAAACGGTTCCGTCTAAAGAGAAATCAGTAAAACTCATAGGGTCGTTATCTGCTGCTTGCATTTGCCCTAGTTCTATCCATTTATCATTTAACGGATTTTGACCAGAACATTCAATAACATACGGTCTTAATTTCCAGATATCGCCTTCTTCGCTACCTGCAAAGTACACATACCATTTACCATCTAAATAATGAATTTCAGGTGCCCAGATATGGCGACTCATAGGACCACTTTCATGTTTTTCCCAAACTATAAACGGTTTGGCATCTTGCAAATCCTCTATGGTTTTAGCACGCCTTATTTCTATAGCATCATAAGTTGGTACCGATCCTGTGAAATAGTAATATCCGTCTGTATGTTTATAAATAAACGGGTCTGCACGTTGTAACACAATAGGGTCATTTGTTAAAATAGACTCATGTTTAACAGCAACTTCTTTAGTTTTTTCATTCTTTACTTTTTTATCTGTACAAGAAGAAACACAGACCATCATAACTACAAAAACCACTAATATTTTAAATCTATTTTTCATATCAATTATTTGATTTGATTTTTTAAAACTGGCCATAAATCGGCATCCCATTCCAATTCAGAAACTTGTAATTTTGGAATAGCTCTATCATTGGCATCATAAGCATGATAAAAAATGTAATCTTTTCCATCAAAAGTATAAACACTATTATGACCTGCTCCATACCAATTTTCATCTCCTTGGATTAATAAAGTTCCACCCCCATTATTCAAATTTTTTCCATCTTTATCAACATAAGGTCCTGTTACATTTTTAGACCTACCTACCATTGCTTTATAAGTACTTTTTTCTCTTCTACAACATAAATCCCAAGAAAGGAATAAATAATAATATCCATTCTTTTTAAAGATAAAAGGAGCTTCTAACGCTGCATCTCCTGGATTTGAATCTTTTAAATCAAAAGATCTTTCTCTTTTTGCAATGGTGAACCATTCTTCTGGCTGAGCAACAGAGGTTAAGTCTGAATTTAATTTCACCAATTTTAATCCATTCCAAAAAGAACCAAAAGACAACCATGGCGTATTGTTATCATCAAAAACCAAATTAGGATCAATGGCATTCCACATATCTCTGTTAGGAACAGACTGAATCACAATCCCTTGATCTTCCCACTTATAATTTTCATCTTCTGGATTTAGAGTTGTATTTATGGTTAATCCAATCGCTGATGTATTTTTAGCAAAAGCTGACACAGAATAATACAAATAATATTTATTGTGATGAAACGAAATATCTGGAGCCCAAATATGATTGTTAAAATCAGAAACGACTTTATCTGTCCAAATTGGTTTTTCCAAAAAAACAGCAGGTAATTTTTTCCAATCTTTTAAGTCTTTCGAACTAAACGCATCTATACCTCTTCCTGTACAATACATATAATAGGTATCATTTTGTTTGATTACAACAGGGTCATGAACTATTACATCTTGCGAAAACATGTTTGTTGTAAACAATAAAACAACTAGTAGTTTCAATCCTTTTATCACTTGGTTTAACTGCATCATTTTATCCTATTCTATTTTTGAATCCCTTCAGAAGTCATAATCACACGTTTCATGGTTCCATCAGCGTTATAGTACAATCTATCTATACAAACAGAACGTCTAAAACTTCCCCCATGTGTTGGAATACTTCCATTGTGATAAATAAAATAATCTTTCCCTTTGAACTCTATAATGGCTTGGTGATTGGTATTACTATTCCCAGCAACTTCATTTAAAATTCCTTTGAATTCCCATGGCCCGGTTACAGACTTACTCATGGCATAAGCTATTTTTTCGGGGAATTGATAAGCATAGGATAAATAGTACCAATCTCCTTTTTTATGAATCCAAGGAGCTTCTGTATAATTTGGTAACTCAACCGTTTCAATAGGCCCATCAAATTCTAACATGTTCTCCTTTAATTTTACATAATGGCAAACCGTATTTCCCCAATATAAATATGCTTGACCATCATCATCAATCCATACAGTAGGATCTATATCATCCCAACTAATATTAGTTTCCGTAGTCATATCATTGGTAATTAAGGCTTTTCCTAAAGCATCTTTAAAGGGTCCTAAAGGATTGTCAGCAACGGCAACTCCAATGGCTTTTCCATGAATACTTCCATGTTCTACTGTTGCATAAAAATAAAACTTACCATTGCGCTCTATGACTTGAGATGCCCATGCGCTACCAGATGCCCATACAAAATCTGTTGGTTTTAATGGCACAGGATGTTCTTGCCAATTTACCATATCTTCTGATGTATAAACCAGCCATTCATGCATTCTATATCCCTCAACATTATCAGGTGCCTGATCATGACCTGCATACAAATAAACTTTGTCATTATAAACCAAAGCTGCAGCATCTGCTGTATACTTATCTGTAATAATAGGATTGTTGAGCTTTAACGGTTTTTCCATTTTATCCTTCTCAACAACATTATTATTTTTAATGGTATTACATGATGTGATTAAAGACATCACCGATAAGATTAATAAAGATTTTTTCATAAAAAATTAATAATATAAAGTCTAAAACAAAAACATCAATAAAGAAGTTTTCTTTATTGATGTTTTATGCTAATGTTGTATGAATTACTTCCCTTCTAAAACAATTACTGAAAAAGCAGGAATCGTTACTTTTAGCAAACCTTTTTTAACCTTAAACTTTTTAAAAATTTGTGGTTCAATTTTATTAGGTTCGTCAAAACTGTTATAATCTCTTAAGTTTTTTGAAGTTAAAATAGTACCTGAAACATTTTTAATTCCAAGCTTTGTAATATCAATCTCTACTTCATTATCTTTTGTAGGATCGATATTTACTAATGAAACATGAATTGATCCTTTTTTATCTTTTGAGGCAGATACAGAAACTGCTGGTAACGATTTCCCTTCAAAAGTATATTTAGGAGATTCAAAAGCTAATGGCAATAACTTTGCATCTTGATGAACCTTATACATATTCATTATATGATATGTTGGTGTTAAAATCATTTTAGCTTTGTCTGTAAGAATAACAGCTTGTAACACATTTACTGCTTGAGCCAAGTTAGCCATACGAACTCTATCTGCATGATTGTTAAATATATTTAACGTAGCACCTGCTAAAAGTGCGTCTCTCATTGTATTTTGCTGATATAAGAATCCTGGGTTGGTTCCTTTTTCAACTTCATACCATCCTCCCCATTCATCAACAATTAAGTCTACTTTCTTTTTAGGATCATATTTATCCATAATGGCAGCATGCTTCGTTACCAATTCTTCCATCTTTAATGCCTCCTCCATAGTTCTAAAATATTGTGCATCGGTAAAAGTAACAGCATCTCCTTTCTTTTTCCAATCAATTACAGAATAATGATGTAATGCTACTCCGCCTAATAAACTTTTAGGTATGTTTTTCATTAAAGTTTCTGTCCAGTTATAATCATCACTACTAGCTCCAGAAGCAATACGTAATAATCCTCCAGTATTTTCCCAATCAGAAATAAAAGTTGCGTATTTACGGTATTCGTTTGCGTAATAATCAGCAGTCATATTACCACCACATCCCCATGCTTCATTACCAATTCCCCAAAACTTTACTTTCCAAGGTTCTTTTCTTCCATTTTCTTCACGTAATTTACTCATAGGACTAATTCCTCCAAAATTGGTGTATTGAACCCAATCAGCCAATTCTTGTACCGTTCCACTCCCTACATTTCCTGATAAATATGGTTCTGTTCCTAAAAGTTCACACATATTTAAAAAATCATGAGTTCCAAAACTATTATCTTCTGTAACCCCTCCCCACCAAGTATTTACAATGGTAGGTCTATCTTCTTTAGGGCCAATACCATCTTTCCAATGATAAGTATCAGCAAAACATCCACCTGGCCAACGTAAATTAGGAATTTGTAATTCTTTAAGTGCTTCTACAATATCATTACGAATACCATCAGTATTTGCTATTGATGAGGAATCACCTACATAAAAACCGTCATAAATACATCTTCCTAAATGTTCTGCAAAATGCCCGTATATATGCTTGCTAATTACTGGAGATTTTTCATCAGCATTAATTGTTATTTTTGTTGTTTTTTCTTGTGAAAAAACACTTGCTGTTGTCATAAAAACTGCAACAAAATTTAATAAAAGTGATTTGCCTTTAAACATCATGTTTGGTTTATTTATAGTTTGATTTTATATTCTATTTTAGCATATATATTTTTTTCAAAAAACGCCTAAATTTCACTTCAAAAATTGACATAACCTAATACATTATCATTAAGTTACGCACAATCTTAAAAATTAATTTTTAAGATTGTTTTATAAATGTTTATAAAACACTTGTAAAATAATAACAAATTATTAATTTAAACAAACATTTATTAATTAAATGTAACAAATACACTTACAAGACTGTTATAAATATAATTTCCGCTAAAAAAACATATATTTGCCTAAATTTATTGAAATATGTATACTGGTTATAATCTTGAAGATAGAGTTTTTCTGGCTGTAGATTGTATTATTTTTGGATTTGACGACGAAGATTTAAAAGTACTTTTAATTAAAAGAGATTTTGAACCTGAAAAAGGAAAATGGTCTTTAATGGGGGGGTTTTTAAAATCTAACGAAACCTTAGACGATGCTGCCGATAGAATTCTACATAGATTGACTGGTGTGCACGATATTTACCAAGAACAACTTTACTCTTTTAGTGATTTAGACCGTGACCCTGTAGCCAGAACCATTTCAACTTCTTATTATGCTATTATTAATATTGAGAAACATAATGAAGAATTAATACAACAATACAACGCACAGTGGTTTAGTCTTGCTGATATTCCTGATTTAATTTTTGACCATAACGAGATGGTTCAAAAGGCGATTAGAAGATTAAGAAGAAGAACTTCTATAAACCCAATTGGGTTCGAACTTTTACCAGAAAAATTCACCATGAGACAATTGCAAAAATTGTACGAAGCTATTTTGGATAAGGAGTTAGACAAAAGAAATTTTATCAACAAAATCAATTCCATGGATATTTTGATTAAGCTAAACGAAAAAGACATGACTTCTTCTACCAAAGGATCTTTCCTTTATCAGTTTGATCAAGAAAAATATGACAAAAAGAAAGGGGATAATTTTTATTTAAAATTATAACCCCCTCTTCCTTTATATTATTTTATTTCTACTAATTCCCTTTTTGGTAATCCGCTAAGAATTGAGCCAATCCGCTATCTGTTAAAGGATGTTTTAACAATCCAGTAATTGATGATAATGGTCCTG
>NZ_FQXQ01000005.1 GCF_900130035.1 Wenyingzhuangia marina | reverse complement strand
TATGAAAGGAATTATATTAGCCGGAGGATCTGGAACCAGATTGTATCCACTCACCAAAGCAACCTCCAAACAATTATTGGCTATCTATGACAAGCCCATGATTTATTATCCTTTATCTGTTTTGATGCTTGCTGGAATCAAGGATATTTTAATCATTACAACACCCGAAGATCAAGACCGATTTATCAATCTTTTAGGAGATGGAAGCCAACTTGGAATTAAACTTTCATACGAAGTACAACCCAATCCAGAAGGATTGGCTCAAGCTTTTATTATAGGGAAAGAATTTATTGGAACTAATGATGTTGCTCTTATTTTAGGAGATAATATTTTTCATGGACAAGGTTTCATCAAACTACTTTCTAGTGCTATTGAAAATGCTAAAAACGAAAACAAAGCCACTATTTTTGGTTATTATGTAAATGATGCTGAACGTTATGGTGTTGTTGACTTTGATGAAAACAAAACAGCTTTAAGCATAGAAGAAAAGCCTAAAAATCCAAAGAGTAATTATGCGGTTTCTGGTTTGTATTTTTATCCTAATAATGTCATTAAAATTGCAGAAGCTGTAGTGCCAAGCGAAAGAGGAGAATTAGAAATCACCAGTGTAAATCAAGCTTACTTAAAAAATAAAGAATTAAACGTACAAGTAATGGGACGTGGTTATGCTTGGTTAGATACAGGAACACATGAATCTATGTTAGAAGCTTCTAACTTTATTCATACCATAGAAAAAAGACAGGGTTTAAAAGTCGCTTGTATAGAAGAAATTGCCTTTGAAAAAGGTTACATAAGCCAAGAGCAATTGTTAGCTTTGGGACAAGAAATGAAGAAAAATGAATACGGACAGTATTTAATTAGAAGAGCAACAAAATAGATGAAATATACACGTACCGAAATTCCAGATGTTATTATTTGTGAACCCAAAGTGTTTGGGGATCACAGAGGTTATTTTATGGAATCTTTTAAAGAAGATACCTTAACTGAATTCTTAGGGTATAAAATTAATTTTTGTCAAGATAATGAGTCTTCTTCTACAAAAGGAGTCTTAAGAGGATTACATTACCAAATGGGAACATTTGCTCAAACAAAATTGGTGAGAGTGATTCAAGGTGAGGTGATTGATGTGGCAGTAGATATTAGAAAAGGTTCTCCTACTTTTGGACAACATGTGGCGGTAGAATTGTCTGCTGACAATAAAAAACAATTATTGGTTCCTAAAGGATTTGCTCACGGGTTTGTGGTATTGAGTGATACTGCTATTTTTAGTTATAAAGTAGATAATCTTTATAGTTTTGAAAATGAAAGAGGATTGGCTTTTGATGATCCTACTTTAAATATAGATTGGGGATTAGAAAAATCAGCATTGATTTTATCTGATAAAGACACTAAAAACCCGACCATAGGAAACGCTGATTTGTTTGATTATAACATCAACTATTATGAATAATATTTTAGTCACTGGAGCAAGTGGTCAATTAGGATCTGAAATTCAACATCTTTCTAAAGATTACTCACAATATGAATTCTTTTTCACGGATGTAGCAGAGTTGGACATCACCAATTTAGAAAAAGTACGTGAGTTTTGCAGTACCAATCAAATTAAAACGATCATCAATTGTGCTGCGTACACCGCTGTTGACAAAGCGGAAGAACAAACAGGTATTTGTGATGCCGTAAATCATATCGCGACCATCAACCTAAGTACAGTTGCGAAAGAATTAAATATCAAGTTCATTCATACTTCTACAGATTATGTGTTTAACGGAAAAAATCATGTTCCTTTTAAAGAAAATGATTTAACCGATCCTATCAATGTTTATGGAAAAACAAAATTATTAGGAGAACAAGCCATGATAGACATCAACCCAAAACATTCTATTATTATTAGAACTTCTTGGGTATACTCTACTTACGGAAATAACTTTGTAAAAACCATGTTAAAGTTGGCCGAAACCAGAGAGCTGTTAACCATTATTGCAGATCAAGTGGGAAGTCCTACGTATGCTTATGATTTGGCAAAAACCATTTTGGAGATACTGCCAAAAGTAAATAATGATCAAGTTGAAGTATATCATTACTCAAACGAAGGAATTTGTTCTTGGTACGATTTTGCTTTTGAAATCTTCCATCAAACCAACACAAATTGTAAAGTGTTGCCCATAGAAACCAAAGATTATCCAACAGCAGCAGAAAGACCATCATATAGTGTGATGAACAAATCAAAAATTAAAAACACATTTGATATTGAAATTCCACATTGGAAAACATCTTTGTCTAACTGTTTAAAGAAATTATAAATGAAAAATATATTAGTCACAGGAACTGCCGGATTTATCGGTTCTAATTTCATCTATCATTTTATAGAAAATCACCCAGATTATCACTTAATCAGTTTAGATAAGTTAACATATGCGGGGAGTTTAGAGAATTTAAAAGATGTTGAAAATCATGAAAGACATACTTTTATCAAAGGGGATATTTGTGATAGAAAATTAATTGAAAATATTTTTTCAGAATATAATATTGAAGGAGTCTTACATTTTGCAGCGGAATCTCATGTTGACAATTCTATTTCTAATCCTGGAGTCTTTATAGAAACCAATGTAAACGGAACTTTTACGTTGCTTGATGTTGCTTATAAATATTGGATGGAAAAGCCCTTTACCTATAAAAAAGGATTTGAAAACTGTAGGTTTTTACATGTTTCTACCGATGAAGTTTATGGAACTTTAGGAGAAACTGGTTTGTTTACAGAAACAACACCTTATGCTCCAAATTCACCTTACAGTGCCTCTAAAGCAAGTAGCGATATGTTGGTAAGAAGTTATCATCATACTTATGGAATGAACACCGTTATTACCAATTGTTCTAACAACTACGGTCCGCAACAGCACGATGAAAAACTAATTCCAACCGTAATTAGAAAAGCTATTAATGGAGAAGCAATTCCTATTTATGGAGATGGAAAAAACATCAGAGATTGGTTGTATGTGTTAGACCATTGTAAAGGAATTGATTTGGCTTATCACAAAGGAAGATCTGGAGAAGTTTACAATATTGGAGGAAGAAATGAAAGAAACAACAATTACATCGCCAATAAAATTTGTGAAATTCTAGATGAATTAAAACCCCAAAAAAACAGCTATAAAGATTTAATCAACTATGTAGAAGACAGAGCTGGACATGACAGACGTTATGCCATTGATGCTACAAAAATTGAAACAGAGTTAGGTTGGAAGGCTGATGAAAATTTTGAATCGGGAATTGTAAAAACCATTCAATGGTATTTAAAAAAATATCATTAAAATAAATTTTAAGGATTCTCTAAAGCCAAAGTAATGAACACTTTGGCTTTTTTATTGCTGTTATACCAAAGTATAAAGCTATTCTTTGTACTTTTGCAATCGAATTTTAGCGTACTGATATGATATTACCGATTGTAGCCTATGGAGACCCAGTCTTAAGAAAAGTAGGTAAAGAAATAGATAAGGACTATCCTGAATTAAATACCTTAATTGCCAATATGTGGGAAACCATGGAAAATGCAAATGGTGTTGGGTTGGCAGCTCCACAAATAGGGAAATCAATCCGTTTATTTGTGATTGATGCAACTCCTTTTGCTGAAGATGAAGATTTAGAAGAAGCTGAAAAGGACGTTTTAAAAAACTTTAGAAAAGTATTTATCAATGCTAAGATAGAATCTGAAGAAGGAGATGAATGGGCTTTTGAAGAAGGTTGTCTAAGTATTCCTGAAATTAGAGAAGAAATTTGGAGAAACGAAACCATCCATGTGACTTATCAAGATGAAAATTTTGAAACCCACAAAGCTACTTACAGCGGATTGGCAGCGAGAGTTTTTCAACATGAGTACGATCATATTGAAGGAGTCTTGTTTACCGATAAAGTATCTTCTTTAAAAAAGAGGCTACTTAAAAAGAAATTAGAAAATATTTCTAAAGGAAAAATTAGAGCAGACTATAGAATGCGTCATTTCAACGCAAAGAGAAAATAACAAAAAAACAAATAGAAATGAGTTTAACAAAAGTAATTGCAATAGCAGGGAAGCCAGGATTATATGAAATTTTAGGACAAACCAAAGGTGGTTTTATTACTACTAGTTTGTTAGATGGAAAAAAATCTCCTGTAAAAAACACTCAAAATGTAAGTGTTTTAAGCGATATTGGTATTTATACATACGAAACTGAAATTCCTTTAGGACAAGTGTTTCTATCTATTCACGATAAATTTGAAGGAAAAGAAGGGTTAAGTCACAAAGCTCCAAACAACGAATTAACAGCTTTATTTAGCGAAGTGTTACCAGAGTATGATGAAGAGCGTGTATATGTTTCAAACATCAAAAAAGTAGTACAATGGTACAACATTTTAGTAAATGCTGAGTTTGACTTTGAAAGCATTAAAGAAGATTTAAAGAAAATGGAAGAAGCTCAAAACCAAGCATAACAAACAATTGTTTGTATTATAAAAAAGCTGCTAACTTTTATGTTAGCAGCTTTTTTATTTATTCCTTTGTATATATCTTCTACTTTTTACCTTTGACATCCCACACAATCTAAAAAAAATGAATACAAGAAAAGAACAATTAGCTGCCATAGATCGTTTGTTAACCATTATGGATGAACTAAGAGAACAATGCCCTTGGGATAAAAAACAAACCTTGGAATCTCTTAGACACCTAACCATTGAAGAGACTTATGAACTTGCTGATGCCATTCTTGCCAACGATTTAAATGAAATAAAAAAAGAACTAGGAGATTTACTATTACATATTACTTTCTATGCTAAAATTGGTAGCGAAACTAATAGTTTTGACATTGGAGATGTGGCCACTGCTATTTCAGAAAAACTAATTCACAGGCATCCACACATTTATGGTGATGTAAATGTGGAAAACGAAGAAGATGTTAAAAAAAACTGGGAAGAATTAAAATTAAAAGAAAAAGGAAACATATCTCTTTTACAAGGAGTTCCAAACTCTTTACCTGCTTTGGTAAAAGCTAATAGAATTCAAGAAAAAGTTTCAGCCGTTGGTTTTGATTGGGAGCATCCGGAACAAGTTTGGGAAAAAGTTCAAGAAGAATTATCAGAATTAAATGAAGAAATTATAAAAGGTAATAAAAAGCGTATAGAAGCCGAATTTGGTGATGTTTTATTTTCTATGGTGAATTATGCTAGATTAATTGGTGTAAATCCTGAAAATGCTTTAGAACGTACTAATTTAAAGTTTAAAAAACGTTTTGAGTATTTAGAAAACAATACCATGAAAAAAGGAATTAAACTAACAGATCTTAGTTTAGAAGAAATGGATGTTTATTGGGAACAAGCAAAAAAGTTTGATTAATCCTTATCTATTCTAAAAATATAGTTCATCTAATAAAAGTAAAAAGTGAACTCCATCTCAAATTATATTATAAATTAACAATCAAAAAAACTAAGTAATAATACTTATATAATTACGTATATTTGTATTGATAAAATGTTTACCACATGGATACAATTATTAAAAGCCCACAAGACTCAGCTGTTGAAATCACAGAATTAATGAAACCTCTAAACTCTAATTTCAGCGGAAAAATTCACGGAGGTTACATTTTAAATTTAATGGATCAAATAGCATTTGCTTGTGCTTCAAAATATTCAGGAGCTTATTGTGTAACCGCTTCAGTAAATACAGTTAACTTTTTAAATCCTGTAGAAGTAGGTGAATTTTTAACCTTAAAAGCAAGAGTCAATTATGTTGGTAAAACATCAATGACTGTAGGAATTAGAGTTGTTTCTGAAAACATTCAAACAGGAGTAAAAAAACATTGTAATTCTTCTTATTTTGTAATGGTAGCTAAAACTTCTAGTGGAGAAAATGTAACTGTACCAAAACTTAAACTAAGAAATTCTGAAGATGTAAGGCGTTTTATAAGATCTAAAAGTAGACTTGAAACCAATAAACTAAGAAGGCAAGCTTTTAGTAAAGCTGCTTTTAATTATAAAGAGCACTTAGAAGAACTAAAAGACTATAATGTTTATATAGATCCTTCTTTATTAGATTAAATAAAAAAGCCATTTCTTTCGAAATGGCTTTTTTATTTAAATTTTAATCTTATTTCATGTTTTCAACAAACTGATCAAATAAGTAAGTTGCATCGTTAGGCCCTGGTCCTGCCTCTGGGTGATATTGTACAGAAAAAGTATTTTTGTTTTTTACTCTAATACCTGCAACAGTATTATCATTTAAATGAACATGTGTAATTTCAACATTATCACTTGCCTCAACATCATCTCTTTTAACAACAAATCCATGGTTTTGAGAAGTAATTTCTCCTTTACCAGAAATTAAGTTTTTTATTGGATGATTGATACCTCTATGCCCGTTGTGCATTTTATAAGTAGAGATTCCTTGAGATAAGGCAATAATTTGGTGTCCTAAACAAATTCCAAATAAAGGTAAGTCCTTAACAATAATGGTTTTAGCAAGCTCTTGAACACCTTTTAATGGTTCTGGATCTCCAGGTCCGTTAGACAAGAAATAACCATCTGGATTAAAAGCTGCCATATCTTCAAAAGAAGCTGTACATGGGAAAACTTTTATATAACAATCTCTTTTAGCTAAATTTCTTAAAATATTTGTTTTAATTCCTAAATCTAAAGCAGATACTTTATACTTAGCATTTTCATCACCATAAAAATATGGTTCTTTAGTTGATACTACAGAAGCTAAATCTAAACCTTTCATACTTGGAGCTTCAGCTAACTTAGCTTTTAAACCATCAATATTATCAACTTCCGTAGAAATAATAGCATTCATTGCTCCATGCTTCCTAATATAACTAACAACAGCTCTGGTATCAACATCTGTAATAGAAAGTAATCCATGTTTTTTAAAATATTCTTCTAAAGAACCATTAGAACGATCTCTTGAATATTCATAACTAAAATTTCTACATACCAAACCAGCAATCTTAATTCCATCAGATTCTACTTCATCATCATTTACTCCATAATTACCAATATGTGCGTTGGTAGTTACCATAATTTGACCAAAATAAGATGGATCCGTAAAGATTTCTTGATATCCAGTCATACCTGTATTGTAACATATTTCACCAATGGTAGTACCTTCAATACCTACAGACTTTCCTTCGAAGATAGTTCCATCTTCTAATAATAAAATTGCTTTCTTTAATTCTTTGTACTTCATAAAAGTTGTTTTTGTTGTTGGGTGGAGGTGTTTCACCTAAGCTTTCAACAAAGAATGTTTGTAAAAATATTTTTGCAAATATAAAAAAAGGATAAACTATTAAATAGTTTATCCTTTATATATTTTACTAGAAGTAAATCATTTTACTCTTCAGTAGTTTCTTTTGATTCAGCAACTGCTTCAACTTGAGGAGCATCAGCTTTTTTCTTAGATCTACGAGTACTCTTTTTCTTCTTAGCACCGTTTGGATTGTAAATTTCGTTGAAATCAACTAATTCAACCATTGCCATAGAAGCATTATCTCCTTGACGGTTTCCTAACTTGATGATACGAACATATCCTCCTGGTCTATCAGCAACCTTTACAGCAATCTGTTGGAATAACTCAGTAACAGCATATTTGTTTTTCAAGTAAGAAAAAACAGTTCTACGATTATGTGTAGTATCTTCTTTAGATTTTGTAATGATTGGCTCCACGTACATACGTAAAGCTTTTGCTTTAGCTACAGTAGTGTTAATACGTTTGTGCTCTATTAAAGAACAAGCCATATTTGCTAACATTGCATTTCTATGCGCTGTTTGTCTACCTAAGTGGTTAAATTTCTTTCCGTGTCTCATTTTGAATGATTTTGGCTTTCATCTTGCATCTACCCTTTTTGGGGAGCAAAATATGAAAGGTTTTTAGTCTTTGTCTAATTTGTACTTACTTAAATCCATTCCGAAATGTAAATTTTTAACATTTACTAATTCGTCTAACTCTGTTAAAGATTTTTTACCAAAGTTTCTAAATTTCATTAAGTCATTTTTGTTAAATGATACTAGATCTCCTAACGTTTCAACTTCTGCTGCTTTTAAACAATTTAAGGCTCTTACAGATAAGTCCATATCAACCAATTTGGTTTTCAATAACTGTCTCATGTGTAAAGATTCCTCATCATAAGTTTCTGTTCTTGCAATTTCATCAGCCTCTAAAGTGATACGCTCATCAGAGAATAACATAAAGTGGTGAATTAAAATTTTTGCAGCTTCAGTTAATGCATCTTTAGGATTAATAGATCCATCAGTAACAACGTCAAAAACTAATTTTTCATAATCAGTCTTTTGCTCTACACGGTAGTTTTCTACAGCATATTTAACATTCTTTATAGGAGTGTAAATAGAATCTGTAAAAATTGTTCCTAAAGGCACATTTACTTTTTTATTTTCTTCAGCAGGAACAAATCCTCTACCTTTCTCAATAGTAATATCAAAACTAACAGCTACAGCGCTATCTAAGTTACATATAACTAAATCTGGGTTTAAAACTTGAAAACCTGAAGTAAATTTTTGAATATCACCAGCCGTGATTTGATTCTGACCCGATACAGATACCGAAACAGTTTCTTTATCTGTGTCTTCAATCTGTTGCTTAAAACGTACTTGTTTTAAGTTCAAGATGATTTCAGTAACATCCTCAACAACACCTTGTACAGTAGAAAACTCATGTTCTACTCCCTCGATGCGTAAAGATGTAATTGCGAAACCTTCTAAAGACGATAATAATACTCTTCTTAAAGCATTACCTACAGTTAAACCAAAACCTGGCTCTAACGGTCTGAACTCGAATTTACCTTCAAAGTCGGTAGATTCGATCATGATAACTTTGTCTGGTTTCTGAAAATTTAAAATTGCCATAGTTAACTGGTGTCTAATTATTATTTCGAGTATAACTCGACGATTAATTGTTCTTTGATGTTTTCTGGAATCTGAATTCTTTCAGGAGCAGTAACAAAAGTTCCTGTTTTAGTATCATTATTCCAAGTTAACCACTCATAAACAGCAGAAGAACTAGCTAAACTGTTCTCTATAACTGAAAGTGATTTAGATTTTTCTCTTACACCAACAACATCACCAGGCTTCAATTGGTAAGAAGGAATGTTAACGATTTCTCCGTTAACCGTAATATGTCTATGAGATACTAACTGACGAGCTCCACTTCTAGAATTAGCTAATCCCATACGGAACGCTGTGTTATCTAAACGAGACTCACATAATTGTAATAATACCTCACCAGTAATACCTCCAGCAGATTGTGCTTTCTTGAATAAGTTAGAGAATTGACGCTCTAAGATACCATAAGTATACTTTGCTTTTTGTTTTTCTTGTAACTGTAAAGAATATTCAGAACGTTTAGCTCTTTTCTTTGCCAACCCGTGTTGTCCAGGAGGATAGTTACGTTTTTCAAACGACTTGTCGTCACCAAAAATTGCTTCACCAAACTTACGAGCAATTTTAGTTTTAGGTCCATTATATCTTGCCATAATAAAAAAATTAAAAAGTTAGCAGTTATGAATTAAGGCTTAGTCCTTCGATAACTTAATTGCTAACTTAGTGTTAATAATAAATAAAATTAGATTCTTCTTCTCTTAGGAGGACGACATCCATTGTGTGGTAATGGAGTAACATCAATAATTTCTGACACTTCAATTCCAGCATTGTGAATAGTACGAATAGCAGATTCTCTACCGTTTCCTGGTCCTTTTACATAAACTTTAACTTTACGTAAACCTGCTTCGTGTGCTACAGCAGCACAATCTTCAGCAGCTGTTTGTGCAGCATAAGGAGTGTTCTTTTTAGATCCACGGAATCCCATTTTACCTGCAGAAGACCATGAAATTACGTCTCCTTTTTTATTTGTTAAAGAAATGATGATATTGTTAAATGAAGCAGTAATGTGCGCTTCTCCAACAGACTCAACAATAACTTTACGCTTCTTAGCGGTCTTTGTATTAGATTTAGCCATAACTTAATTATTTCTTTTTGTTCGCTACAGTTTTACGTTTTCCTTTTCTCGTTCTAGAGTTGTTCTTAGTTCTTTGACCTCTTAATGGTAACCCAGCTCTGTGACGGATTCCTCTAAAACATCCAATATCCATCAAACGTTTGATGTTTATTTGGATTTCTGAACGTAATTCACCCTCTATAGTGAAAGTACCTGCTTGCTCACGAATTGCTCCGATTTGATCATCTGTCCAATCTTGAACTTTGATGTTCTCATCTACTCCAGCATTTGCTAAAATCTCTTTAGCTCTAGTTCTACCAATCCCAAAAATATAAGTCAACGCGATTACTCCACGTTTGTTCTTTGGAATGTCAATACCTGAAATTCTTGCCATAACTAACCTTGTCTTTGTTTGAATCTAGGATTCTTTTTATTGATTACATATAATCTGCCTTTTCTACGCACAATCTTGCACTCGGCACTTCTCTTTTTTATTGATGCTCTTACTTTCATCGTAATGATATTTTAGTATCTATAAGTAATTCGAGCCTTTGATAAATCATAAGGACTCATTTCTAACTTAACTTTATCTCCTGGTAACAACTTAATATAATGCATACGCATTTTACCCGAGATGTGTGCAGTAACAATATGACCATTTTCTAACTCAACTCTAAACATTGCGTTAGATAATGCTTCAGTAATTGTACCGTCTTGTTGTATTGATGCTTGTTTTGCCATAATTAAATAGTCGCTCTTCTTTTCGTTCCAGTTTTCATTAAACCATCATAATGTCTGTTAAGCAAGTACGAGTTAATTTGTTGGATAGTATCTATTGCAACACCTACCATAATTATTAACGAAGTACCTCCATAAAACATAGCCCAGTTTTGTTGAACACCGAAATGAACTATGATGGCTGGGAAAACAGCCAGCAAAGCTAAGAAAATAGATCCAGGTAACGTAATTTTTGACAAAATACTATCTAATTTTTCTGCAGTTTCTACTCCAGGCCTTACTCCCGGTATAAAACCTCCACTTTTTTTAAGGTCTTCAGCCATTTTATTTGTTGGAATTGTAATAGCTGTGTAGAAATAACTAAACACTATAATCAATAAACAAAATAAAATATTATACCCCCAACTATTAAAATCAGATAAAGCATTAAATACTGTTTGTACAGTTCCTTCTGTATTTCTTGCCACCAATCCTGGAACAAACATAATTGCTTGTGCAAAAATAATAGGCATTACTCCAGCAGAATTTAACTTTAATGGAATATACTGTCTTGCTCCTTGAGCATCATCTATACTTCCAACTACAGTACGTCTTGCATATTGAACTGCAATTTTACGAACCGCTGTTACTAATAATATACTTGCTAAGATAATTAACAACCAAACTATTATTTCTAAAAGGATCATCATAAATCCTCCTGATCCAGCAGCATACTTTGAGGTTAATTCTTGCATAAATGCACCTGGGAATCTAGCTATAATACCAATCATAATTAATAATGAAATTCCATTACCAATTCCTTTTTCAGTAATACGCTCTCCAAGCCACATTGCAAAAACTGTTCCCGCAGTCAATAAAATCATTGAAGAAATCCAGAACATTCCACCTTGACCTAAAAGGTAAGCTTCAGCAGGAATACCTAAAGAAGGTAAACTTGTTAAATAAGCTCCACCTTGTACAATAGTAATTCCTATTGTTAACCAACGTGTGATTTGATTGATCTTATTTCTTCCGCTTTCACCATCTTTTTGTAATTTTTGTAAATAGGGAACAGCAATTCCCATTAACTGAACTACAATTGATGCTGATATATATGGCATAATCCCAAGAGCCATTATAGAAGCTCTTGAGAATGCACCACCTGTAAATGCGCTTAATAAACCTAAAAGTCCATCAGAAGTCTTATCTCCTAAAGCTGTTAACTGTTGAGGATCTATACCGGGTAATGTTACCTGTGCCATAAATCTGTAAACAGCCATCAATCCTAATGTTAAAAGGATTTTAGTTTTCAACTCGTCGATAGACCAAATGTCTTTTATAGTTTGGATAAATTTCTTCATCTAAGTTTATTATGTTATAAGGTTACAGCTTCACCACCAGCAGCTTCAATAGCAGCTTTTGCAGTTGCAGTAAATTTGTGTGCAGTTACACTTAACTTCGCTTTTAACTCACCACCACCTAATATTTTTACTAAGTCGTTTTTACCAGCTAAACCGTTTTCCATTAATACAGCTATGTTAACTGTATCTGTAACTTTTCCATTTTCTACTAAAGACTGTAATTTATCTAAATTGATTCCATTATATTCCTTACGGTTTACATTGGTAAATCCAAACTTAGGTACTCTTCTTTGTAATGGCATTTGTCCTCCTTCAAATCCTACTTTTCTAGAATATCCAGAACGAGATTTTTGACCATTGTGTCCTCTTGTAGCAGTACCTCCATGACCAGAACCTTCACCTCTAGCAATACGTTTACCACTCTTTACAGAACCCTTAGCAGGTTTTAAATTATCTAAACTCATCTTTTTATGACTTATTTAATTTCTTCAACAGAAATTAAGTGTTTAACTTTATTAACCATTCCTACAATTGCAGGTGAAGCATCATGCTCAACCGTTTTACCAATTCTAGACAAACCTAACGCTTCTAAAGTTCTTTTTTGAACTTGCGTACGATTTATTTGGCTCTTTACTTGTGTTATTTTAATTTTTCCCATGGTATTCAATATTAACTGTTAAATACTTTGTCTAAAGAAACACCTCTTTCAGCAGCCACAGCTTGTGGGCTTCTTAACTGTAATAAAGCATCAAAAGTTGCTTTTACTACGTTATGAGGGTTAGATGATCCTTGAGACTTAGATAATACATCGTGTACACCTACTGATTCTAATACCGCACGTACAGCACCACCAGCAATAACTCCGGTACCATGAGATGCAGGTAATAATAATACCTTAGAACCACCAAATTTACCTTTTTGTTCGTGAGGTAAAGTAGCGCTCATTAATGGAATACGAACTAAGTTTTTCTTAGCTTCTTCTACAGCCTTAGCAATTGCAGATGCAACATCTAAAGATTTACCAGATCCGTAACCTACTACACCTTCACCGTTTCCTACTACAACAATAGCAGAAAATCCAAAAGTACGTCCACCTTTCGTAACTTTAGTTACACGGTTTACAGCTACTAAGCGATCTACTAACTCTAATCCGCTTGGCTTAACTCTTTCTACGTTTTTATATCCTTGCATAATATAATTTTCTTAAAATTTTAAACCAGCTTCTCTAGCTGCTTCAGCTAATGCTTTAACTCTACCATGGTATAAATAACCATTTCTATCAAATGCAACGATTTCAACTCCTGCAGCAACCGCTTTTTCAGCAATAGATTTACCTACTAATGCAGCAACTTCAACTTTTGATCCTTTTGCTTCGATTTCTTTATCTCTTGATGACACAGATACTAAAGTAACACCTGCGTTGTCATCAACTAATTGAGCGTAAATTTCTTTATTACTTCTAAATACAGATAATCTTGGTTTAGATGCTGTACCCACAGAAATTTTTCTAATTCTACGCTTAATTCTTTGTCTTCTTTCAAGCTTTGATAATGCCATAATACTATAAATTATGCAGATTTACCTGCTTTTCTTCTTAATTCTTCACCTACAAACTTAATTCCTTTTCCTTTGTATGGCTCAGGTGCACGGAAAGAACGAATCTTTGCAGCTACTTGACCTACCAATTGCTTATCGAAAGAAGTAAGTTTTACGATTGGGTTTTTTCCTTTATCAGAAACTGTTTCAACTTGAACTTCTGGTGCAATATCTAAAATGATATTGTGCGAGAAACCAATTGCTAAATCTAAAACGTTACCTTGGTTTGAAGCTCTATATCCAACTCCCACTAATTCTAATTGCTTAGTCCATCCATTAGATACTCCTTCAATCATATTATTGATTAAGGCTCTATATAAACCATGCTTAGCTTTGTGAGTTTTAGACTCAGAAGGACGATCTAAAACTAAAACACCTTCTTCTTCTTTAATACTGATACCATCAGTAATTTCTTGAGTTAATTCTCCTAATTTCCCTTTTACAGTAACTGTGTCTCCGTTAATAGTAACAGTAACACCAGCTGGAATTGCGATTGGGCTTTTTCCTATTCTTGACATACTATTCTATTTTTTAATATACGTGACAAATTACTTCTCCACCTACTTTTTCACGTTTAGCTTGCTTAGATGTCATAACTCCTTTAGAAGTAGACACGATAGCAATTCCTAATCCGTTTAAAACTCTAGGTAAATCCTCTACACCTACATACTTACGTAATCCTGGTGAAGAAATTCTTTCGATTTTCTTTATTACTGATTCATTAGTTTCAGGATTGTACTTTAAAGCTATTTTGATAGTACCTTGAGCAGTACCTTCTTCAAATTTATAACTTAAGATGTATCCTTGGTCAAATAAAATCTCAGTGATTGCTTTTTTAACCTTTGATGCAGGAATCTCCACTACTCTGTGTCCTGCTAAATAAGCATTTCTTACTCTTGTTAAGTAATCTGCTATTGGATCTGTATACATAATATTTGTATTGGTTTAGATTATCACCCCATTTAATTATGGGGCTAGCATCTAAAATTAATTCTTAAAATTTTACCAACTTGCTTTTGTCACACCTGGGATTAATCCTTGGTTTGCCATTTCACGGAAAGTTACACGAGAAATACCAAACTGACGCATATATCCTTTTGGTCTTCCTGTCAACTTACAACGGTTATGACCACGTACAGGAGAAGCATTTTTAGGTAACTTCTGTAATCCTTCGTAATCACCAGCTTCTTTCAAAGCTTTACGCTTCTCAGCATATTTAGCAACTGTTTTAGCTCTTTTTCTCTCACGAGCTTTCATTGATTCTTTAGCCATGATTAGTTCTTTTTAAATGGTAAACCTAATTCTGTTAATAATGATTTAGCTTCTTTATCAGTAGGTGCAGAAGTTACAAAAGTAATATCCATACCACCCATTTTTTTCACTTGATCAATATTGATTTCTGGGAAAATAATTTGCTCAGTAATTCCTAAGTTATAGTTTCCTCTTCCATCAAAACCAGTAGCTTTAATACCGTTAAAATCTCTTACACGTGGTAAAGAAGCAGTAATTAATCTGTCTAAGAATTCATACATTTTAGTTCCACGTAAAGTTACTCTTGCCCCAATTGGCATCCCTTTACGTAATTTAAATGTTGCGATATCTTTTTTAGATAATGTTGCAACTGCTTTTTGTCCAGAAATAGTAGTTAACTCTTCAACAGCATAATCTACTAATTTCTTATCTGCAATAGCAGCACCTACACCTTTAGAGATTACTATTTTCTCTAGTTTAGGCACTTGCATAATATTGCTATATCCGTACTCTTCCATTAAGGCAGCCTTAATTCTGTCAGTGTACTCTTGTTTAAGTCTTGGAATATAACTCATATTAAATAGCTTTTTCTGATTTTTTAGAAATACGTACTTTTTTACCGTCTTCTACTTTAAAACCAACTTTAGTAACGTTTCCGTTTTCTAAAATTGCTAAATTAGAAATAGGTAAAGCAGCTTCTTTCTTTACAATTCCACCTTGAGGGTTTTGAGCGCTTGGTTTAGTGTGCTTAGAAACTAAGTTTACACCTTCAACAATTGCTTTGTTTTTATCAGTAATAATCTTTACTACTTTCCCTTCTTTCCCTTTATGATCTCCAGCAATAACTCTTACTGTATCTCCTGATTTAATTTTAATCTTTGCCATTGTTTTACAAATATTAAAGCACCTCAGGTGCTAATGATACAATTTTCATGAATTGCTTATCACGAAGTTCTCTTGCCACAGGTCCAAATACACGTGTTCCAGACATTTCTCCAGCCGCATTTAACAACACACAAGCGTTGTCGTCAAAACGAATGTAAGAACCGTCTTTTCTTCTTACTTCCTTAGAAGTACGAACAACAACAGCTTTAAATACTTGACCTTTTTTAGCGTTTCCATTTGGAGTTGATGACTTTACAGTTACCACAATTTTATCTCCAATTGAAGCATAACGCTTTCCTGTTCCTCCTAAAACACGGATCACTAAGACCTCTTTAGCTCCAGTGTTATCTGCTACGTTTAATCTTGATTCTGTTTGTAACATACTATTTCGCTCTTTCTAGGATTTCTACTAATCTCCAACGTTTAGATTTACTTAAAGGTCTTGTTTCCATGATTCTTACAGTATCTCCAATGTTGCAGTCGTTTTGCTCATCGTGTGCAACGTATTTCTTCGTATTTAATACGAATTTTCCATACATTGGGTGTTTCACTTTTTTTACCTCAGCAACAACAATAGATTTATCCATTTTGTTACTAGATACAACACCAATTCTTTCTTTTCTAAGATTTCTATTTTCCATCTTGTAAAAATACTTATTGTCTGTTAGTTAACTCAGTAGCTACTCTTGCTACAGTTTTTCTAAGCGCTCTCAACTCTAAAGGATTCTCTAACGGAGAAATAGCATGAGCCATCTTAAGATCAGTATAGTTCTTTTTAAGAGAATCTAATTTCTCTTGTAAATCCGCAACTGACAATTCTTTAATTTCTGATTGTTTCATTTCTCTTAGATATTAAGCGTTATCATAATCTCTCGCAACAACGAACTTAGTTTTAACTGGCATTTTTTGAGCTGCTAAGCGTAATGCTTCTTTTGCAACATCGAAAGATACTCCTCCGATTTCAAACAATATTCTACCAGGTTTAACTACCGCTACGAAATACTCAGGAGCTCCCTTACCTTTACCCATACGAACCTCTAAAGGTTTCTTTGTAATAGGCTTATCTGGGAAGATTTTGATCCATAACTGACCTTCTCTTTTCATATAACGTGTCGCAGCAATACGACCTGCTTCTATTTGTCTCGAGGTAATTAAGGCTTGTTCTAAAGATTTGATCCCGAACATTCCAAAAGCTAACTGATTCCCTCTTTGAGAATCACCGCTCATATTACCTTTACCTTTCTGTACCTTACGATACTTTACTCTTTTAGGCTGTAACATTTCTAAATTCTAATTTTTGTGAAAAATTATTTTCTTCTACGAGGTCCTTTCTTAGCTCCTGCGTTAGCTCCACCTTTTCCTCCTGACTTTTTAGCCAAACCTACTAATGGAGATAAATCACGTTTACCATAAACCTCACCTTTCATAATCCATACCTTTACTCCCAGTCTCCCGTAAGTGGTATGAGCTTCTACCAAAGCATAGTCAATATCAGCTCTAAAAGTAGATAAAGGAATTCTACCTTCTTTATAGTGCTCTGAACGTGCCATTTCAGCTCCGTTTAAACGACCTGAAATTTGGATTTTAATCCCTTCAGCGTTCATACGCATTGTTGCAGCAATAGCCATTTTTATTGCACGTCTGTATGAAATTCTGTTTTCAATTTGACGAGCAACACTTGCAGCAACTAAATTAGCGTCTAACTCTGGACGTTTAATTTCAAAAATATTGATTTGTACTTCGTTTCCAGTCAACTTCTTCAACTCCTCTTTCAACTTGTCTACCTCTTGTCCACCTTTCCCGATAATAATACCTGGTCTAGCAGTAGTGATAGTAACGGTTACAAGTTTAAGAGTACGTTCAATGATTATTCTAGAAACACTAGCTTTGTATAATCTTGCATTTAAGTACTTTCTTATCTTATCGTCTTCAGCAATCTTATCTCCGTAGTCATTACCTCCGTACCAGTTTGAGTCCCATCCTCTGATGATTCCTAAACGATTTCCTATTGGATTAGTCTTTTGTCCCATTTCTACTTATGATTATTTGCTTTCAACATTTTTACTTCCCAACACAATAGTAACGTGATTAGAACGCTTACGAATTCTATGTGCACGACCTTGTGGAGCTGGTCTTAATCTCTTTAACATTCCTGCAGAATCTACAGTAATTGTTTTAACGTATAAATTAGCCTCTTCTATACTAGCGTCTTCGTTTTTTGCTTGCCAGTTAGCAATTGCAGATAACAATAACTTCTCTAAGTTTATAGATGCTTCTTTAGAGCTAAATTTCAAGATTTGTAAAGCTTTTTCAACTTGTACTCCTCTTACTAAATCAGCCACCAATCTCATTTTTCTTGGTGATGTAGGACAACCAGTCAATTTAGCGAAAGCAACTTCCTTCTTTGCCTCTTTGATCTGTTTTGCCATATTATGTTTACGAACTCCCATATCCTACTATTTTTTTCCTTTGTTTTTCTTGTCTGCACCGTGACCTCTAAAGGTACGTGTTGGTGAAAACTCTCCTAATTTATGACCTACCATGTTTTCAGTAACATATACTGGTACAAATGTTCTTCCGTTGTGAACTCCAATAGTTTGACCAACGAAGTCTGGAGTAATCATAGAAGCTCTTGACCAAGTCTTGATTACTTCTTTGCTTCCTGCCTCAGCATTAGCGATAACTCTTTTCTCAAGTTTGTGGAATATGAAAGGTCCTTTCTTTAATGAACGTGCCATGTCTTATTATTTTTTTCTACGTTCTAAAATATACTTATTACTCGCTTTTGTCTTAGATCTAGTCTTGTATCCTTTAGCAGGTATACCATTTCTTGATCTTGGGTGACCTCCAGAAGAACGTCCTTCTCCACCTCCCATAGGGTGATCAACAGGGTTCATTCTTACAGCGTTTGTTCTTGGTCTTCTACCTAACCATCTTGATCTACCAGCTTTACCAGAAACTAATAATTGGTGATCTGAGTTTGAAACAACTCCGATTGTTGCGATACAAGTCAACAAGATCAATCTTGTTTCACCTGACGGTAATTTTACAGTAGCATACTTTCCTTCTTTTGCCATTAACTGTGCAAAAGAACCTGCAGAACGAGCCATAACTGCTCCTTGACCTGGTCTTAATTCGATACAACAAATTGTTGTACCTAAAGGAATGTTTGCCAAAGGCATTGCATTACCAACATCTGGAGTAATAGCATCATTATTACTAACGATAGTTTGACCTACCTGCAATCCTGCTTGAGCAATAACGTATCTTTTTTCTCCATCAGTATATTCTACTAATGCAATAAATGCAGTACGATTTGGATCGTACTCAATTGTTTTTACAGTTGCTTCAACACCAAATTTATCTCTATTAAAATCGATAATACGGTATCTTTTCTTATGACCACCACCTACGTAGCGCATTGTCATTCTACCACTGTTGTTTCGACCTCCAGATCTTTTATTCGGTGCCAATAATGACTTCTCCGGCTTATCAGTAGTAATGGCGTCGAACCCATTTACAACTCTAAAACGCTGACCTGGTGTGATTGGTTTTAATTTTCTAACTGACATGTTAAAATTTAAAATTGTTTATTAATTAAATATTGCTATATAAGTCAATATTCTCTCCTTCAGCCACCTCGATGATAGCTTTTTTATATGCAGAAATTTTCGACTCAACTACACCTTTTTTGGTGAATTTTGTCGAACGTTTTACTGGATATATCATTGTTCTTACTTTCTCAACTGAAACACCGTAAGTCGCTTCAATAGCTTCTTTGATCTCAATTTTGTTAGCTTTCAACTTCACAACAAAAGCATAGCGGTTTGATAACTCACTATCCTTTGTTGCTTTTTCTGTAATAATAGGCTTTATTAAAATACTCATATCTGTATCCTATTTACTTAAATTAGCTTCAATATCTGCAATTGCACCCTCTAACAAAACAACTTTACCAGCATTCAATACTTTGTAAGTGTTTAATTCTGAACTAGTTACAACCTCAGACCCTTTTAAATTTCGTGAAGACAAATATACATTTTTATTTGACTCTCCCAACACAAATAAAGATTTTTTACTATCTAACTCTAAAGCTTTCAATACGTTAATGAAACTCTTAGTACTAGGAGCCTCAAAATTGAAGTCTTCTAAAACGATAATATTAGAATCTTTTGCTTGCAAACTAAAAGCAGATTTTCTAGCCAATCTCTTTAAGTTTTTATTTAATTTGAAAGAATAATCTTTAGGTCTTGGTCCAAAAATTCTACCCCCTCCTCTAAAAACAGGAGATTTAATAGATCCTGCACGTGCAGTACCAGTACCTTTTTGTTTTTTAATCTTTCTTGTAGACCCAGCTACCTCAGCTCTTTCTTTAGCCTTGTGAGTACCTTGTCTTTTATTTGCCAAATGTTGCTTTACATCTAAGTAAACGGCATGATCATTTGGCTCTATAGCGAATACTGCATCAGATAATTCAACCTGACGTCCTGTATCTTTTCCTGTGTAATCTAAAACTGCTACTTTCATTATTTCTCGATAGTTAAGTAAGAGTTCTTAGCACCAGGAACACATCCTTTTACCACGATTAAGTTCTTGTCAGCAACAACTTTTAAAACTCTTAAGTTTTCAACTTTAACTTTATCTCCACCCATTCTTCCTGCCATACGCATTCCTTTGAATACACGTGCAGGGTAAGATGCAGCACCGATAGATCCTGGAGCTCTTAAACGGTTATGTTGACCATGGGTAGCTTGACCTACTCCACCAAATCCATGACGTTTTACAACACCCTGGAAACCTTTACCTTTAGAGATTCCTGAAATATCAACAAATTCTCCTTCTACAAATAGATCTACACCTACTGTATCTCCTAAATTTAGCTCCTCCTCAAAACTGAATTCAACAACTTTCTTTTTAGAAGTAGTACCAGCTTTTGCAAAGTGACCTTGCAATGCTTTGGTAGTATTCTTATCAGACTTGTCATCGAAACCTAATTGGATAGCAGAATAACCATCTACTTCCTCAGTTCTGACTTGGGTAACTACACATGGACCAGCTTGAATTACAGTACAAGGAATATTCTTCCCGTTCTCATCAAATATGCTAGTCATTCCGATTTTTTTTCCTATTAACCCAGACATTATTTAAAATTAATTATTAATTAAACTTTTTTCCTTCTTAGACTACACCCCAATTTTGAGCTAAAAATACTACACAAAACTCAGCAACTACCCTTGTAGAACCTACATTCTTACGTAAAAATCCTCATACTCAACACCTAAACGTACCCTGAAAAAGGACTGCAAAGATAATAATAATTATTTAACTTACTAATTTACAGTGCAAAGATTTTAAACCTAAACGTTAAAAAACCACATCATAATATCATTAAGAGAATATTCACGATATTTTTATATTTAATAAATAAAATCTATACTTTTTTTAATTATTACAAACTTCATATTATTAAACAATAACATCACTATTACAGGATTGAATCTTAACTACAACTAGACGAATATTTAGGACAATTAAACTTCACCGATGGTGTCTACTATTAAAAAAAAGAGCAGATTCAAATGAATCTGCTCTTTCTATAATATCTCGTAATAATTAATATTATCACACTTTAATTTCTACTTCTACTCCAGAAGGTAATTCTAATTTCATTAAAGCATCAATAGTCTTAGATGAAGAACTATAGATATCTAATAACCTCTTATAAGAAGACAATTGGAATTGCTCTCTAGATTTTTTGTTTACGTGTGGAGAACGTAACACAGTAAAAATCTTTTTATTTGTTGGTAAAGGAATAGGTCCGTTAACAACAGCTCCAGTAGACTTTACCGTCTTTACGATCTTCTCAGCAGATTTATCTACCAAGTTGTAATCGTAAGACTTTAATTTTATTCTGATTTTTTGACTCATTTTCTAATGTTTTAAAATTAAGCTTTAGATGCTGCAATTACTTCTTCTGAAACGTTAGCAGGTGTTTGTGCATAGTGAGAGAACTCCATTGTAGAAGTTGCTCTACCTGATGATAACGTACGTAATGTAGTTACATAACCAAACATTTCTGATAACGGCACATCAGCTTTTACAACTTTTGCTCCTCCTCTATCACTCATATCGTTAACTTGACCTCTACGTCTGTTTAAGTCACCAACAATATCTCCCATGTTTTCTTCTGGAGTAATAACATCCATTTTCATGATTGGCTCTAAGATAATTGCTCCAGCAGCTTTTGCAGCAGCTTTATATCCTAATTTAGCAGCCAATTCAAATGATAAAGCATCAGAATCCACAGGATGGAAAGATCCATCCTTTAAAACAATTTTTAAAGAATCCATTACGAATCCAGCCAAAGGTCCATTTTGCATAGACTCTTTAAATCCTTTTTCTACAGCTGGGATAAATTCCTTAGGAATACGTCCACCTTTAATTTCATCTACAAATTGTAATCCTGCACCAAAATCTTCATCAACTGGTCCCATTGTAAATACAATATCTCCAAACTTACCACGTCCTCCAGATTGCTTTTTATAAACTTCTCTGTGTTCAGTTGTTTTAGTTACAGCTTCTTTGTACTCTACTTGAGGTTGTCCTTGGTTAACCTCTACTTTGAATTCACGCTTTAAACGGTCTACTAACACCTCTAAGTGTAATTCTCCCATTCCTGAAATTACAGTTTGACCAGAAGCCTCATCTGTTTTTACAGTAAATGTAGGATCTTCTTCAGCTAATTTTGCTAAAGCCATACCCATTTTATCAACGTCAGCTTTTGTTTTAGGCTCAATAGAAATACCAATTACCGGAGCAGGGAAATCCATACTCTCTAATACGATTGGTCCATCTAAAGAAGACATAGTATCTCCAGTCTTAATATCTTTAAATCCAACTGCTGCTCCAATATCTCCAGCTTCGATAAAATCGATAGAGTTTTGTTTGTTAGCGTGCATTTGGTAGATACGAGAAATACGTTCTTTTTTACCTGAACGGTTGTTTAATATATAAGAACCAGCATCTAAACGTCCTGAATAAGCACGGAAGAAAGCCAAACGCCCTACGAAAGGATCTGTAGCAATCTTAAATGCTAATGCAGCAAACTTATCTTTAACATCTGGTTTTCTTGTTACTTCTTCTCCTGAATCAGGATGTGTACCTACGATATTATCTCTATCTAATGGAGATGGTAAATATCTACATACAGCATCTAATAAGAATTGAACTCCTTTGTTTTTGAATGAAGAACCACAAATCATAGGAATGATTGCCATATCCATCACAGCAGCTCTTAAAGCAGCATGTACTTCCTCTTCAGTAATAGAGTCTTCATCTTCCATGAATTTCTCTAACAAGTTCTCATCATATCCAGCAACTTCCTCAATCAATCTAGCACGAGCCTCTGCAGCCTCATCTACTAAATCTTCTGGAATATCGATTTCATCAAAAGTAGCCCCTTGAGTTTCATCGTGCCAAATAATAGCTCTGTTTTTTACTAAGTCTACAATACCTCTAAAATCGTTTTCTTCACCAATTGGTAATACGATTTCAACAGCATTTGAACCTAACATTTCTTTTACCTGATTACATACGTTTGCAAAGTTAGATCCTTGACGGTCCATTTTGTTTACGAATCCAATACGAGGTACTTTATAGTTATCAGCTAATCTCCAGTTAGTTTCAGACTGAGGCTCAACACCATCAACTGCACTAAACAAGAATACTAATCCATCTAATACACGTAAAGAACGGTTTACCTCAACGGTAAAATCAACGTGCCCTGGAGTATCAATAATGTTAAAGTGGTATCCTTGAGTTTCTGGAAGTACTTTTGCATTTTCCATAGGGAACTGCCATTCACAAGTAGTTGCAGCAGAAGTAATTGTAATACCTCTTTCTTGCTCTTGCTCCATCCAGTCCATAGTTGCAGCACCATCGTGAACCTCTCCAATTTTATGAGAAACTCCTGTGTAGTACAATATACGTTCTGTAGTAGTAGTTTTCCCTGCATCAATATGCGCAGCAATACCAATATTTCTTGTAAGTTTTAAATCTCTAGCCATTTCTATTAAAATCTAAAATGTGAAAATGCTTTGTTAGCTTCAGCCATCTTGTGAACATCCACTCTCTTTTTAACAGCAGCTCCTTCTTCTTTTGCAGCAGCTAATACTTCTGCAGCCAATTTTTGAGCCATAGTCTTTTCATTTCTCTTTCTAGAGTAAGAAATTAACCATTTCATTGCCATAGAAACCTTACGGTCTGGTCTAATTGGCATTGGAATTTGAAAAGTAGCACCACCAACACGACGGCTACGTACTTCTACTTGAGGCATTACGTTAGATAATGCATCTTTCCATATTTCTAATGAAGTTTTTTCTTCGTCTTCACCTTTTTTATTTTCTACAATCTCTAATGCATCGTAAAAAATCTTGAACGCTGTAGATTTCTTTCCATCCCACATTAAGTTATTCACAAAACGTGTTACCAATTGGTCGTTAAACTTTGGATCCGGTAAAAGAATTCTCTTTTTTGCTCTCCTTTTTCTCATGTTTTCTTAAGAATTTAAAAGATTATAGATTATTTTTTTGGACGCTTTGTTCCATACTTAGATCTACGTTGAGTTCTTCCCTCAACACCAGCAGTATCTAAAGCTCCACGTACTACGTGATACTTTACCCCTGGTAAATCTTTTACTCTTCCTCCCCTTACTAATACTATCGAGTGCTCTTGTAGGTTATGTCCTTCTCCTGGGATGTAAGCGTTTATCTCATTACCGTTTGTTAATCTAACACGCGCTACTTTACGCATTGCTGAGTTAGGTTTCTTAGGTGTTGTAGTATAAACACGTGTACATACTCCACGACGTTGTGGACATGCCTTCAAAGCAGCCGATTTACTCTTCTTAGTAACTTGGGCTCTTCCTTTTCTAACTAATTGTTGAATAGTTGGCATAAATTAATATATATATAACGTTTTAATATTTACCCCTGAAATCTGTTCAAGGGTTTGCAAAAGTACAAATATTTTCTAATTAATCAAATATCAATGAGTTAATTTTATTTTATACTTGTTTTTTGATTTTGAAGTATATATACCCTTATGATTAAATTCTTATTTTATCTTTAAAACTTAAAACTATTTACTTTACCTAAAAGAGAAATCTATTAGCTTTGATTTTTATGAAATTGCATCCTTATTTATTTTTCATACAAGCTCTTTTAGTAATAAACTTTACTTGGGCACAAAAAAACATACCTTCTTTTATTCTTAAAGATAGTTTGCAAAGCAATTTTTCTATAAATGATATTCATGATTTTGATGTATTAGAAAAAAAACTAAACAATGAAGGATATTATTTTTTTAACATCACCCCCATCAAAAAAGACAGCACAGAAACTTATTTAATTGATTTAGGTAAAAAAACATCTATTATAGGAATACAGCAGATTCCGGAAAATATTCAACAAATATTTAAATCAAAAAAAGAGACTATATATATAAGCCCCATTGACACTCAAAAATGGATTCGAAAAATAAATAGTGATTTTGATCAAAAAGGTAAAAACTTTACAGAAATAAAACTGATTAATCACACATTAAGAAACGACACCTTGTTTTGCGACTTATTTATTAATCAATCTAATAAGAGATTTATTGACAAAACAGTTATTAAAGGATATGAAAGATTCCCTAAAAAATTCTTAAAACACTACATCGCTACTAAAAGACCATTTAGCAAGGAACTTTTAAACATAACGGAGAAAAAAATCAATCAACTAACTTTTGTAAAAAACATAAAAAAACCAGCGGTGCTTTTTACCAAAGACTCCACACACTTATATTTATATTTAGATAGAGTAAAAGCAAACAAACTTGATGCCTTGCTTGGATTCAGTAATAAAGCAAGAGAAAACAAAATTAGATTTAATGGTTATGTAGATATTTCATTAACCAATACGTTACACAAAGGAGAAACTTTTGCTTTTAAATGGAACAACACCGGAAATGATCAGCAAGAGATAGATTTAAATATTGACAATCCTTATATTTTTAATAGCCCCATAAATGCGGCTTATCATTTAAACATTTTTAGACGAGACAGTACTTTTGTAAACACGCAACACGAATTTAGTCTTGGATACAGACCTCATTACAAACATTTAATCAATACTTATTATCATACAGAAAGTTCCTCTGCACTAAACACCTCTAACGCTAATATTATTGAATACACCAAAAACATCTTTGGAATTCAATATACTTACAATGAATTAAATCGTTTTGGAATTCCTAAAAACAGAGTAAAGTTTGATATTGGCTTAGGAACCAAAAAAAATCCGACTGCCAATACACAACAACAAACCTTTAAAAGTGATATCATATATACTATAGAAATCAATCCTATCAACCATGTTTTTATAGAGAACAGAAATGCCTACTTACGATCTCCTAATAAAAACATTAACGAATTATACAGAACCGGTGGAGCTACCACCATGCGTGGCTTTTTAGAACAAAATATTGTTGCCCATTTATACAATTATGCAAATATTGAATATAGATACTTTACCAACCTGGCTAGCTATATTTATGGATTTAGCGACGTTGGTTATTTTAAAAACATTACCCAAGAAAATAATCTTTTAAGCTTTGGTTTGGGATACACTATGGGAATTCCGTCAGGATTGTTAAAAATTAGTTACGCTGTTGGAAAAAACCAAGACACTAGTTTTAATTTAAACAGTGGATTGTTTCACATTAATTTTGTGACTATATTTTAAAATGAGCAATGAGCAATGAGCAATAAGCAATGAGCAATGAGCAATGAGCAATGAGCAATGAGCAATGAGCAATGAGCAATGAGCAATGAGCAATGAGCAATGAGCAATGAGCAATGAGCAATGAGCAATGAGCAATGAGCAATGAGCAAAAAAACAAATTCTAAACTCAACAAAAATATTGATTATTGATTTTTTGTTTCTTAATTTCTAATTACTAATTCTTAAAATCAAAACATTACATTTGCAGCATGGAAAAACAATCATCAAAAATATTCGGTATCCGAGCGATAATTGAAGCAATTAACGCTGGAAACTCTATCGACAAAGTTTTTTTACAAAAGGATGTAAACGGTGCTTTAATGACCGAGTTAAAACAATTGATAAAAAACAACAATATTACTTCTAGCATAGTACCTGTTGAAAAATTGGACAGAATGTCTAGAGACAATAATCACCAAGGAGCCGCTGCTTTAATTGCTCCTATTTCTTTTTATGATTTAGACAGTTTAATTACCAGTACTATTGAAAAAGGAGAAACACCTTTATTTATTCTATTAGATCAGTTATCTGATGTAAGAAATTTTGGTGCTATTATTCGTACTGCAGAATGTACTGGGGCTCACGGAGTCATCATCCCTAAAACAGGAAACGCACCAATTAACGGTGAAACCGTAAAGACTTCAGCTGGAGCTGCTTTTAATGTGCCTATCTGTAAAGTAGATCATATTAAAGATGCTATTTTTATGCTACAAGCTGCTGACATTCAAATTGTATGTGCTACAGAAAAAACAGAAGAAACAGTATACGATGCTGATTTTACGAAACCTACCGCTATTGTAATGGGTTCTGAAGATAGAGGAATCAACCCTTCTATTCTTAAAATTGCCGATGTAAAAGTTAAACTTCCTTTATTAGGAAAAATTGGTTCTTTAAATGTATCTGTTGCTTGTGGTGCCTTTTTATACGAAGCCGTAAGACAAAGAATGAACAATTAGCATAAAACAAATCCTCAGTTAAACAACTGAAAGAATTAGCATTATAATGAATATTAGAGAAGAATTAGAAAAAAGAAGTGGTAATCAGTGTGAGTTGTGTACCGCCACAGGAAACTTAAACGATCTTAGGTTAAAACCTAGCTTGATTGATACTTTAGACACCAACATATTAGTTTGCGATACTTGTAAAGATCAAATTGAGAATCCAGAAAAAATGGATGCAAACCACTGGAGATGTCTAAACGATTCTATGTGGAGCGAACACAAAGCTGTTCAAATTACTGCTTGGAGAATGTTACATAGATTAAAAGCTGAAGGTTGGCCGCAAGACTTGATTGACATGATGTATTTTGAAGACACAGATTTACGTTTTGCCGAAGCTACTGGAGATCATTTAAGTGAGGATGAAAAAATTATTCACAGAGATTCAAATGGAGCCATTTTAGAAAATGGAGACACCATTACTTTAATTAAAGATTTAGACGTGAAAGGTGGCGGTAACTTTACTGCTAAAAGAGGAACTGCTGTAAGAAACATTTCTTTAGTTCACGACAATGCAGAACATATTGAAGGACGTGTTGAAGGAACACACATTGTTATTTTAACCAAATTTGTTAAAAAAGCAAATGCTCCTCAACAATCATAAATAGAACAATATTTAAACCTAAAAGCTCGTAGAAATATACCTCTACGAGCTTTTTGTTTTTATTACTTTTGCGTTATGACAAATGTGATTTCTATCTTTTATTTTAATCAACAAATAAAAGCAGTTACAGAACCGCTTCCGGGAAGCATTGCCTATGCAACGCAATACAAACTTCCTGTTAAAAAAAAATATGAAGGACTCAACATTATTGATTTTTTTCTTGAACTAGTACCTCGTTCTAATCGAGAAATTTGGATCACAAAAATTAAAAACCAAACCTTATTTATTAACGGAAAACCTGCTACAGAAAACACCATTGTAAAAGGAGGAGACATTACTCAACATACCTCAGAACCTAAAGTAGAACCTTGGGTAAATACTAAAATTGAATTATTGTTTAGCGATGAAGATATCATCATTATCAACAAACCCGCTCCTCTTCCCATGCACCCTAGTGGACGTTTTAACAAAAATTCTTTAACCGAGATCTTAAAACTAGCTTTTCCAGAAGAAGATTTAAAAATCATTCATCGATTAGACGCCAATACTACAGGAATTGTCATTTTAGCTAGAAATAAAAAAATTGTAAAAAGTATTGGAGAACAGTTTGAGAGCAAATCAACCCAAAAAACATATTTGGCTATGGTAGAAGGTATTGCTACCGAAGATTATTTTAATACAAATACAAAAATAGGAATCCAAAAAACTGCTGGGGGTGGAAGAGAAAGTAATGATGATGGTATTGATGCCTACACAGAATTTAAAGTATTAGAAAGATTCCCCTCTAACAACACTACTCTGCTAGAAGTTAAACCACACACCGGAAGGACAAATCAAATTAGATTACACCTGGCTTCCTTAAATCATCCTATTGTTGGAGATCATGGTTACAAAGACATTAATTATTTTAAAAAAAATCCCCTAACATATACTAGTGATTGTTTGTTTCTACATGCTTGGAAACTAAAATTTTATCACAATAACAAGAGCTTTGCGATTGAAGCTCCCATCCCCGAAAAATTCTTAAATTAAAATTTTGAACAACAGTGGTACATATATTGTTGTATTTTTATGATATAAATTTTATAATAGGTTCATGAAATTAGAAGAAATAGACGTACTCTCAGAAATGAGCAAAGAAGAGTTTATACAAAACTATTTTAAACCCCAAAAACCTGTAATTGTAAAAAACTACTCTAAAGATTGGCCTGCATTTAACAAATGGTCTTTGGCCTATATGAAAGAAATTGCTGGAGATAAAATAGTTCCTTTGTACGATGATAGACCCGTAGACCCAAAAGCAAAATTTAACAGCCCCCATTCAAAAATGAAAATGAGTGACTATGTTGATTTGCTAAAAAAAGAACCTACTAAGTTTAGAATTTTTTTATGGAATATTTTAAAAGAAATTCCTGTATTACAAGATGATTTTAAATATCCTGATGTAGGATTAACTTTTATTAAAAGTTTACCCACCTTATTTTTTGGTGGATATGATTCTTACACTTTTATGCATTATGATATTGATTTAGCTAATATTTTTCACTTTCATTTTGAAGGAAAAAAACAATGTATTTTGTTTGATCAACAACAAAACAAATACATGTACAAAGTCCCTAACTCTTTAATGACACTGAGAGAAATTGATTTTTCTAACCCTGATCTTGAAAAATTTCCTGCTTTAAAAAATGCATCGGGATACATTGCCAATTTAGAACATGGAGACATGTTATACATTCCTGAAGGATATTGGCACTACATGAAATATATTACTCCAGGATTTTCTATGAGTTTAAGAACCATTGCTAAAAAACCATCAAATGTAGCCAAAGCGGTTTACAACATTGTGGTGATGCGTAATGTTGAAAATTTGATGAGAAAAACATTAGGTGAAAAGTGGATGAATTGGAAATATCAGAAAGCCAAAAAAGATACCGAAAGATTAAACAACATTGCTTAACTATTTTTGGCACGACTTTTACATATACTCACTATACAATACTTAAAAATAAAAAAACATGAAAAAAATTCACATAGCAGTAGTAGCCATCTTATTTTCACTTAGTAGCTTCACTACCTTAAATGCTCAAATGATTTCCCTTACTGTAAAAGGAGAGGTAGAAGTTACACCAGATATTGCCTCCACAAATATTAGCATTACAAAAACAAGTAAAGATGTTGATGTTCTTAGAAAGGAAATATCCCAAATATCTAACAGTTTAAATAAAGACCTTTCTAAATTAAAAATAGAAAAAAAAGATATTCAAACTAGCAACTTACAAATCAACAAAGAATATGATTGGGTAAAAAGTGAAAGAGTATTTAAAGGGTATAGAGCTACCATTAGCACCACGGTAACTTTTAGAAACATTAGCAATTTAGAAAAAATATACACTCAATTACTAAGTAATGAAGACATCGTTGTAAACGGTATTCAATTTGATTACAGTAAAAAAACTGAAGCTGAAAATGAAGCTTACGTAAAGGCATTAAACAATGCTAACACATTAGCTGAAAAACTATTTAAAGAGGCTGAATCTAAGTCTATGCCATCTAACTCTAAAATCATTATCACCTCCATAAGCAATAATGATTCTACACCGAGTGACTCACCAAAACCGATGTATAAAGCCGCTAACCTTGAAGCTTTTTCAGACTCAACCCCAACCATAGACATCAACTCAGGAACTATGAACATTACAAAAAGTTTAACCGTAGTTTATCAATCACTTTAAACCACTATAATTACCAAAATAAAAAAAGCCTCATCAATTAATCTTGATGAGGCTTTTTTTATGAATCTCTTAAAAGTATTAATTCTTTATCTCTACTCCTATTTTAGCAGATAACTGGTTTGTTAACTGCTTTATATAATTTTCAAAATAAGCTTTATCTACAAACTTAGAATCACTTAATTCCCAACAAGCCACAGCAAAATAACTAACAGGTTGATTATTCTCTATTTTTAATTTAGCTAAAAAAGTATTGGTTAAATCCCCCTTTTTTGGAGCCTCCGTATAACCAACATATTTGTCTTTTGGAAGAATAATAGCCATTCCTAACCACCATTCTTTGTTATAAGTTTGTTTGTCATGAGTGTACAACACTACATAATTACTATTTTCATCCCAAACATTTAATGGATCATCATTGTTAATATTCACCAAACCAACTGCTAAATTTTCATCTCCTTGAAGCCCCGAAACAGCTACTGTATTTTTATATCCATACATTCCTGGCCAAATACTTGTTTTTTCTTTTACAGAATATGTTCTTTCATTAGGTTGCCAATTTTGATAATCATAAGTCAATATTGATTCTACTGGACCTTCTGTCTGAATTTTAAACGTGGTTTTTTCTATATTATTAATTGAATCATTAACAGTAACTCCTAATCTCATCAATTCACTATCAGTAATAAGAGCATAACCACCTAAACCAACAGAATTTCCTACAGACATAATATCTCTTCCCCAAGACTCCATGACATGATAATTATCTTCCACCGCTCCTTTATCATTAATTCCAACATCTTCTGGAGACATTTTAGAAGTTGTTTTTCCAAACAAATCTTTAGCATTTCTACCATCTAAATAATGCCTAAAACCTACTTTGTCATTTTCCCAAGAAGGACCGTCTGTTTGATATTGTTGATACCCTAAACTTTTAGGCAATTCTTTTCTAGTTAAAGTTTCTTCTAAAGCAGGTTGTACCGGAGTGGTTTTAGAACTACGTTTTCCAAATCTTGCACTGGTTCTTACCACATAATTTGGAGGAGCATCTAACCAAGTTAAAGTGATGTTTTTTGTTTCTTTAGCAGAAAAATTGGTGACAAAAAATATTTCATCCCATTCTCCATTATCATCTGTATCTACCAATTGAGAAGGAATGGTATCGGAAATAACCATCAGTAAAGGATATTTCTTAACCTCCTCATTATTTATTTTTAATAAAGTTCTATCAATAGAAACCGCTTTATCGGTTAATGTAAAACTTGAGCTATTAGTTAATACAATATCTGTTTTATCCACTTCTTGTGTACCTTTACAAGACACATATAAAAGTCCCGTTAAAACTATTGAAAGACTTACGTTTACTAACTTCTTCATTATTTTTATCGTTTTTTTATTTACTATTCTCGCTAAATTAAAAATTATTATTCAGCACTGTAAACTTCTTCATCAAACACAACTTTTTCTGCGTTTTTAACTAGCACTTTAGATTGATCTTTTGAAATAATTTTCACATCATTCAAAATCCAATTAGCACTATAGCTAACTTGTCCTGCAGTTTTTGCTTGAATAGAAACATTGTTTAACACAATATTTTCTATAATGGAATTCTCAATACCATTTACATTAATCGCTATATCTGCTCCTTTAATATCAATATTTTTAAGAGTAATGTTTCTAAAGGTTGGAATTCCTTTAGCTGGTTCTACTTTTTGTAACATTTTTTTCCAATGTGCAGGAATAGAATCTTTATTAAACTCTTTTGGTAATTTTGAATAACTGTAGTTAGGATTCCAGTTCATTCCTACCTGCATAAAAGTTCCTACTTTATCCATTTTAATATTTTCTACAATAATATCTTCTACAGTCCCTCCTCTATTGGTTGCTGATTTGATATTCAATCCATTTTTAGTTCCCATTCCATGAATATTAGATACATATACATGACGAATGCTTCCTGAAGTTTCACTACCAATGGTAAACAATCCTGCTCCTTTTCTTGCAATACAATCTTTAATAACCACGTATTCTGTAGATCTATTTACTCGTTGACCATCCCAATCTCTTCCTGCTTTTAAACAAAAATTATCATCATTACAATCAATATCACAATTCTGAACTAAAATCCATTTTGAAGAATCAATATCAATCCCATCTGTACTTGGTCCATGACCTCCTATATTGTTTCTAATCACCAATCCATCAACTGTTACATATTTAGAATACAACACCTGAACCGTCCAAAAACCTGCTCTTTGAATATTTAACTCTTTAACAAAAATATTTTCAGAATTTGACACCAATAAAGTTCGTGGTCTTTTTGCATCATAATCTACAATCCATCTTAAACCTCTTGGTTCGTAGTCGTTTTTACGTAAATCCCAATAGTAATCCCAGAATACCTTTCCTTGCCCATCAATAACTCCATCACCTTCTATAGTTACGTTTTTTTGATTATCGACATTGATCAATGCAGCTGGCCAAATCATTTCTATTCCTGCCACACGAGTCTCTATTTCTTTATAATCTTTAATATTTTCACTTCCTTTAATTTTCACCCCTTTAGGAACTAAAAACTTAATATTGGATTTTATAAAAACAGAACCACTTAAATATTTTCCGCGTTTAAAAGTAACTGTACCTCCTCCTTTTTTAGAACATTCATCAATGGTTTTTTGAATCGCTGTGGTATTTAAAGTAACACCGTCATTTACTGCTCCAAAATCGTTCACATAATAAACATTATCACTTACACTAAAATATTTTGCTCCTACTTTACTTACCCAATCAGGATTTAATTCATTAGTTATTTGATTTTTTAAAAGATCTGTTTGCTTAACTTGTTTACAAGACATAATAAAACAACTAACAAACAACAGTAATAAGACTCTATAATTTTTCATGGATATTATTTAAAAATCTAAAGCTATGATAAATCATAAAAAAAGCTGTCCTGCACCTACATGAGTTCAACACTATTCAAGAAAAAATTTAAAAAAAAGAGGGATAAAAAAAAGCCTCATCGAAAATTCGATGAGGCTTTGTACTCAAGATGGGACTTGAACCCATACGGGCATTTCTGCCCACTGGATTTTAAGTCCAGCGTGTCTACCAATTCCACCACTTGAGCGTGTGTAAACTTATTTTTTTTAAACTTTGTACTCAAGATGGGACTTGAACCCATACGGGCATTTCTGCCCACTGGATTTTAAGTCCAGCGTGTCTACCAATTCCACCACTTGAGCATTTAGTTTACACTAAATATTTGGTATGTTTAATACAATGTTTTTTTGAACGTTTGCATTTCTTCAAATGCGAGTGCAAATATAAGAGATATTTCTGTTCACAAAAAAATAATATTGCTTTTTTTTTATTTTTTTTTCATCCGTAGAAATAACTACCAAAACTTAGGTATAATAAAATCTATAAGTTCAATTCCTAAGAAAATAATATCTCTATCTTTGCACAAATTTCAGAAGTACTAAAAACCAATGCCAAATACAAATAAAAGATTGGTAATTAATAAAGACACTTTTTTAAGCGACTTTAAACAACTTACCAAATTTGGACTTTCCTTAAGTGTCGTTTTTTCGGCAATAGCTGGTTATTTACTCGCAGCGGATACTATTAACTATACTACTGTAACGTTATTAGCCGTTGGAGGTTACTTAATGGTAGGTGCCTCAAACGCCTTTAATCAGATTATAGAGATAGATGCTGATAAGTTGATGCAAAGAACCATGAACAGGCCTTTGCCAACGGGTAGATACAATACAAATACTGCCATGATTATTGCAGTTGTTTTTACCATATTAGGACTGTATATTCTTTATACCATTAATGAAAAAAGTGCGCTTTTAGGAGCCGTATCCATATTTTTATACACTTGTGCTTACACTCCACTTAAAGGAGTTACACCTTTGGCTGTTTTTGTAGGTGCTTTTCCTGGAGCCATTCCATTCATGTTAGGATGGGTAGCTGCTACAGATAGATTTGGAATAGAAGCCGGTATTTTTTTTATGATTCAATTCTTTTGGCAATTCCCTCACTTTTGGGCTATCGGTTGGTTAGGTCACGATGAATATTTAAAAGCAGGTTACAACTTATTACCTACTGGTAAAAGAGATAGAAAAACTGTTATCCAAATTTTACTTTATACAGTTCTCTTAATTTTTGTATCAATTATTCCAGTATTTAAACTTACAGGACAATTTTATATTTATCCTGTAACCGCTATTATTATCTTTTTAAGTGGTGCTGTTATATTCTATTATGGGGTACAACTTTATAAAGATTTAACCAAACAAACAGCTAAAAAGCTAATGTTGGCAAGTGTATTTTACATTACAGCCATTCAAATTATATATATAATAGATAAATTTCTCCAATAAAATGGAAAACAAAATGACTTTAGATCAAGAATTAAATATCGCCAGAAGAAAAGCAGCAAAACCAATGTTATGGATATCTATGGTTAGTATGACCATGATGTTTGCTGGTTTGGTAAGTGCTTATGTAATTAGTAGCAACAGAGAGGACTGGGTTAGTTTTGAATTACCAACTGCTTTGGTCACCAGCACTGTACTTATAATTATTAGTAGTATAACTGTACATGCTGCGTTGTTAGCCGCTAAAAAACAAAAAAACAATATTTCTTCTATATTGTTAGTAATAACATTATTTTTAGGAATTGGATTTGTAGTATCACAAGTAAATGGTTTTGCTGAGCTTAGAGAAGCTGGTTTATTTTTTACCGGACCTAAAAGTTTGATCTCATCATCTATGCTAATGGTGATTGTATTTACCCATTTGTTACATATATTTGCCGCTTTAATTGTTTTAATTGTAATGACCATTAGACAATTATTAGGTAAATACAACAATGGCAACACATTAGGATTTGAACTAGGAAGTATTTTTTGGCACTTTTTAGATTTACTATGGATAATACTATTTTTATTCTTTTATTTTAATACTTAATGTAAATTTATAAATTTGCCATTCGAACAAAAACCGAACAAAAACAATCAATTATAACACTTATGAAAGCAACAACTGCTGATCAGAACACAAATGTATGGGAAGGTGGAGCTACCAAACCATTAGGTGCAAGTTATGGGAAAATGATGATGTGGTTCTTCATCTTATCTGATGCTCTAACTTTTGCAGGTTTTTTAGCCGCTTATGGACTTACTCGTTTTAAATTCATCGATGTATGGCCTATTGCAGATGAAGTATTTACTCACTTTCCTGGAATTCATGGAAATTATCCAATGTACTACGTTGCGTTAATGACCTTTATCTTAATTTTCTCATCTGTTACTATGGTATTGGCTGTAGATGCAGGTCATCAAATGAAACGTAAAAAAGTAATTCTTTACATGTTCCTTACTATTATTGGTGGTTTGGTTTTCGTTGGTTCTCAGGCTTGGGAATGGAAAAACTTTATTAAAGGTGAATATGGAGCTGTTCAATTAAAGGATGGTAAAATTATTCAATTTGTAAACCAAGAAGGAAAACAAATTGCTTTAGCTGATTTTGCAGAAAAAAACAACCCTATTTCAGAACACACTCGTTACAACGGATTGTGGAACGAAAAAGGTGAAACTACGTCAGAATATACTACTGAAGGAATTCTAGAATCTTTTAAACACAATCCTGAAGTAGGAATTCGTTTAGAAAAAATAAATCCTGAAACAAAACAAAAAATTGTAATCCTTAACAAAGCTGAAGCTTTAAAATACTTAGAGCAATCTGCTAGAGTTGTTGAAGGAGCTAACTTAGAAGTTAACGAATATGGTTCTAGCCAATTTGCAGATTTCTTCTTCTTTATTACTGGTTTCCACGGTTTCCACGTAACTTCTGGTATCATCTTAAATATTATTATTTTTGCTAACGTATTGTTAGGTACTTACGAAAAAAGAGGACATTACGAAATGGTAGAAAAAGTTGGATTGTACTGGCACTTTGTAGATTTAGTGTGGGTATTTGTATTTACATTCTTCTACTTAGTTTAATTATAAAAGCGAATAGCATTCATATTATATATTATGGGACAACACGAATCAAACACTAAGTTAATCTGGCAAGTTTTCGGATTCTTATCTATAGTAACTATTGTTGAAGTAATTTTAGGTATTATTAAACCTCATGGTTTACACTTTACTAACTTTTTAGGAACTTCATTATTAAACTGGATTTTCATTATTTTAACATTAGTTAAAGCTGCAGGAATTATGTGGTACTTTATGCACATGAATCATGAGCGTAAAAACTTTGTAAACTCAATTATATTACCGTTAATTATTTTAATTCCTTATTTGGTAACTTTATTACTAATTGAAGGACATTATATTCACGAAGTAATGGGTTCTTATATTAACTGGAAATACTAATTCTTTGGAATTATAACTCATATAAAAGGTGGATTTATTCCGCCTTTTTTAGTATTTAAATTTTAGTGATTATGAAGAAAAAAATTATTTTAATCTTATTATTCATAGGTCCTTTGGGCTTCTTTATTTTCTTATCATTAGGTGATGTAAACTTTAAACCTTGTGAAGTCTTTCAAGAAAATGTATTAGAAGTAGCTACTTTTAAAAAAGACACCACTTCTTTTAAAGACAACATTAATGTGATTACTTTTTTAGGAACCAAACCTACTTTAAAAGAAACTCAACTATTTAATATCAATGAAGTTGTCTTTAAAAAATTAGATAAGTACAAAAAATTTCAAATGATTTCTTTTTATATTGGTGAAAACAATACTGAAATAAAAGATATTCAAGAAAAATTATCTAAAACTGCTGGTGATAAATTTTACAAGTGGAAATTTATTTGCTTAGATTCCTTAGAAACCACAAAACTTTATCAGTCTCTAAAAACCAACTCAGCTTTAGATAGTAATTTAGCTTCTAACCAAGCATTTATTATTGATAAAAAGAACAGCCAACGCGGAAGAACTGATGATGATAAAATTGGTGAAGATGTGTTTGCTTATGATATGTCATCAGTAAACGATATGAAAAATAAACTGTTAACAGATACCGAAAATGTTTTTTACGAACAAGAAGTATCAACCACCTCTAGAAAAGAAAGATTAGGAAAAGATGAAAAATAAATATTCATACATCGGAGTCGTTTTTATTATTTTGTTATTTGGAATATTTGTGGTGAGAAACTTCAAACACCATTCAAACCCAAAAAGCACTAGTTTAAAATATACAAAACCAAAAGGATTGCCTAACAAAAGTGGATTGGCTTATTTGGTAATCAATGATGAGGCTAGAAAAATGCCGGAATTTTCGTTTACAGATCAAAACAATCAACTTATCTCTAACATAGACTACAAAGGCAAAGTATTTGTAGTGGAATTCTTTTTTACCAGCTGTCCTACCATCTGTCCAATTATGAACAGAAATATGTTAACTATTGAGGAAGAATTTGGAAAAAGAGATAATTTTGGAATTGCTTCTTTTACCATCAACCCAAGTTATGATACTCCAATGGTTCTAAAAGAATATGCAGAAAATTACGGAGTCACTAGTTTAAACTGGCATTTTTTAACCGGAGATAGAGATACTATTTACGAAATGGCTAACAAAGGTTTAAATATTTTTGCAGGCTTAAATCCAGAAGTTGAAGGTGGTTTTGAACATCAAGGATTTTTTGCTTTGGTAGATAAAAACGGATATTTAAGATCTAGAACAGATCAATATGGAAATCCTAAAATTTTCTATCAAGGAACCGAAACTGAAGAAGTAGCATTATTAAAAGAAGATATTGATTTACTATTAAACGAGTAACATGGAAACAAAAAAAAACTACAAAAAATTAATTACCCTATTGTCTATTGTTATTCCAGTAGCAGTAGCTGTTTTATTTGGAGTTAAAATAGAGATGACTTTACCTGTTTTCTTACCTCCTATTTATGCAACCATTAATGGTATTACTGCTATTTTATTAATAGCCGCTGTTATATCTGTAAAAAACGGAAATATTAAAAGACACGAGTTTTTAATTAAAACTGCCATGGTCTGCTCTGCATTGTTTTTGGTAATGTATGTATTGTATCACATGACAAGTGACTCTACAAAATATGGAGGAACAGGAGCTATTAAATACGTGTATTTTTTCATCTTAATATCACATATTATTTTATCCATTGCGGTCATTCCATTGGTACTAACTACTTTTGTAAGAGGAATTAATGGAGAAGTAGAAAAACACAGAAAAATGGCCAAATATACTTTTCCTATTTGGTTATACGTAGCCATCACAGGAGTGATTGTTTATATTATGATTAACCCTTATTATGTTGTCAGTTAGCAATTAACAGCGAACAATTTACAATTATCAATAAGCAATCGATAGTCGAAAAACGATTTTCGATGATCGATGTTCGGAAAACGAAAAACAAAAAATGAAAAAACTACAATTCATATTACTTTTATTTCTATGCTTAACTTCTATAGCTAACTATGGACAATGTGCCATGTGTAAGGCAGTAGTAGAAAATGGAGATAGTTCTTTTGCAAAAGGATTAAATGATGGAATTGTAACCTTAATGATTATCCCATATATTTTAGTAGCCATTGTTGCCTTTATTATTTTTAGGTACTATAAAAAAAACAAATAACATGTCAGTAAGAGCAAAAAAACATTTAGGTCAGCACTTTTTAACAGATGAAAGTATTGCCGAGCAAATTGCTGATATTTTATCAGAAAAAGGATACGAAAATGTGCTAGAAATTGGTCCAGGTATGGGAATGATGACCAAGTATCTTTTACAAAAAAAATACACTACGCACGTGATAGAAATAGATGATGAATCTGTAGAATATTTACAGGCTCATTATTTACATTTAGGACCAAGAATTTATGGAAAGGATTTTTTAAAAATAGATTTAAACGATATTTTTAAAAATCAACAATTTGCCATTATTGGGAATTTTCCTTATAATATTTCTAGTCAAATAGTATTTAGAACTATTGATTATAGAGCTTTAATTCCTGAGTTTGGAGGAATGTTTCAAAAAGAAGTAGCCATGAGAATATGTGCTCCTCCTGGAAGCAAAACTTACGGAATTATATCTGTACTAACCCAAGCTTATTACGATACCGAATATTTATTTACCGTGCCTCCTACTGTTTTTAATCCACCACCAAAAGTAGATTCTGGAGTCATGATTATGAAACGCAAAAAAGATTTATTTCTGCCTGTTTCAGACAAATTATTTAAGCAGGTGGTAAAAACGGCTTTTGGTCAGCGTAGAAAAATGATGCGTAGTAGCCTTAAAAGTTTAAATCTTTCTGATGAATTAAGAACTCATAAAATATTTAATGAAAGACCCGAACAAGTATCTGTAGAAGGATTTATTGAACTAACTGCATTAATAGAAAAAAATGGAATTTCAAATCAATAAAGAATTTATCAACTACTTAACTGATCTTATTGAAGCAAACAATACAGAACAGATTGTAGAAGTTTTTAAAGATGTGCACTATGCCGATTTAGCGGAACTATTTGAAGAAATAGAACCCGAATTAGCCATTGCCATTATTAAAATTGTTGATACTGATAAAACATCTGATGCTATTGTTGAATTAGATGAAAGTGTTCGTGAAGAGATTCTTAAAGGAATGTCATCCGAAGAAATTGCCAATGAGGTTAATGAGTTAGAATCTGACGATGCGGCAGATATGATTTCTGAACTTTCTGATGAGCAAATGCATGAAGTAATTTCTCAAATTGAAGACATTGAACATGCCAAAGACATTGTAGATCTTTTACGTTACGATGAAGATACTGCTGGGGGATTAATGGGAAAAGAATTAATTAAAGTAAACGAGAAATGGACATGTATGCAAAGTATCAAAGAGATGCGTTTGCAAGCTGAGGAGATTGAAAAAGTTTACACTGTATATGTAGTTGATGATGATGATGTATTAAAAGGTAGGTTGTCTTTAAAAAGTTTATTAACTACCTCAACAAAAACACCTGTAAGAGATGTTTATAGTCCTTCTATTACCTCTGTAAAAGCCAATGAAAAAGGAGAACAAGTTGCTAGAATTATGCAAAAGTATGATTTAGTTGTAGTAGCTGTAGTTGATGAAATGGGACGTTTGGTTGGACAAATTTCTGTAGATGATATTATTGATATTATTAGAGATGAAGCTGAAAAAGATTACCAATTAGCTTCTGGTTTAACAGATGATGTTGAAGCAGATGCTAGTATTTTAGAATTGACCAAAGCAAGATTACCTTGGCTAATTCTTGGATTATTTGGTAGTTTGTGTGCTGCTGCTATTATGGGTAGTTTTGACAGTCATTTATTAAGAGATTATTCTGAATTGTTCTTTTTTACCCCTTTAATTGCTGCTGTAGGTGGAAACGTAGGAGTACAGTCATCCGCAATTATTGTACAAGGTTTAGCAAACAATAATATCAAAGGAAGTTTATGGAATCGTTTATTTAAAGAAATAGGATTAAGTCTTATCAATGGAATTGTTTTAGGTTGCCTGGTTGTTGCCTACGGATTTATTCAAGATTCTGATGTACTCTTAAGTGTCACCATTGCTTCTTCGTTAATTGTAGTAATTATTATGGCTGCTTTGATAGGAACTTTTGTTCCTTTAATTTTAGACAAAAGAGGTATTGATCCTGCATTAGCAACAGGTCCATTTATTACGACCAGTAATGATATTCTAGGAATCTTTATTTACTTTTCCATAGCCAAAATAATTTTACCTATCTAAATATACTTTCATGTCTATTGTCTACGCTATTTTAGCAATGATTCTTTTCGGTTCTTGTGTGTTTTTTTACAAACAAGGAACTCCTTTTTTTTCTACGGGGCTTGGAGCTTCTGTATTTATTATGAGTCACATGATTATTCTTACGGTTTTAGCACTGGTAGAAAAAACCAAATTAGACATGAAACACCTTAAGTTTTTAGTGATTGGAGGTGTATTAGGTGGACTAGCTCAAGTATGTTGGTTTTTAGCTTTAAAACATGGTAAGTTAAGCACAGTAGTTCCTATTAGAAATTTAGCATTATTGGTAACTATAGCCTTAGGAGTTATTTTTTTAGCGGAAAAACTAACCTTATTAAAAACCATTGGAATTATTTTAGGATTAATTGCAGTAATTCTAGTGTCTATTTAAGCACTGTACATCAAACAAAGTACACCTATTATTACTCCAAACAATGGAATTAATTTTAGTCTCTTATTTTTTTCTTTAAAAATAAGACCACCTATCAATACTGTAAATAATATCTGACTTCTTTTTAGCGCAGACATCAACATAATTAATACTTCTGGGTCTTGCAATCCTCTAAAGTAAAAGTAATCAGCCAAAAGCATTAAAACTCCGATGGCTCCAATAGACCAATGCCAAGTAAATTTACCCATTTGCTCTTTTTTAGGAAGATATACAAAATAAACCAGTACCGACATAAAAATGGTTACATAACAAAAAAACCACCATTGAACGGTTAACACTTCATATTGCTGATATTGAAATAAAAACTTATCATACAATCCGCTACTTGCTCCTAAAAAAGTAGCTCCAATAATTGCAAAAATAGCTTTGTTGCTTTTAAATATAATCCCTTCTTTTTTTCCTATTTGGGAATAAGCAAGCATAGAAATTACAATGGTAAAAAAACCAACCCACTGTAATACGCTAGGATTTTCTCTATAAATAAGAATAGCTCCTAAAAAGGTAAAGAACGGACCTGCTGCCCTAATTGGAGTTACAATTGTAATTGGTAAATGCTTTAAAGCATAAAATGTTAATACCCAGGAGCAAGTCATAATTAAAGATTTAATTCCAATAAAAAAATGATCTTGAATTGAAATATTAGGAATATACATTCCTATTTCTTTAAGATATTCAGGGTAAAAAAATGAGGCTATAAAGAGTGGTGCAATCAATAAAGTACTAATTCCATTACTGATTAAAAGTACTGGAAACAAAGCATTTCCTTTTACACTTCTTTTTCTACATATTGAATTAAGACTTAAAAATAATGCTGCTGTTAAACCAAAATAAATCCACATAAAATTTAATTAAGCAGCAAAAATACAACATGAATTACAGTTAAGTGTTAACTAAACCATATTAATCAATCATCATTTTAAATTCATTCTGTAACGCTTTCTCATCAAATAAATAAAAGGAAGTAATACGATGATAAATACAGGATGAATGATAAATCTACGAATGTAAAAAGGGAATAAATATCCTACATCAATCTTAAAAATCATCAAACTAAAAAGAATAGATGATAATAATACAAAAGCCAACGCATAAAAAGTAGCAATGGTTCTAATAAAGGATCTATGAGGAAAAGCTATTTTTAATATGGCAAAAGAAATAAGAGAATTGATGAGATATCTGGATAAATAAGATACAAACAATCTACTTTTATCAACATCAGGCAAAGGTAAATACAAGTAATCATTAGCAAAATAATGATTTAATGGATCATAAAACAACGCTACTTGATATGCTCTTACCAATATAAAACAGAAAAACAACAACATTATTAGTATAAATCTTATCCCCCTTTTCATATTATTTTCTTTTAAGATTTGAAAAACGGTTTACCCAAATCACCCATAATAAAAATACATATCCATAAATAAAAGCTGGAAAAAATAAATCATGTAAAATCATGTCGTACTGTTTATAGTAAACCATACCATAAGACAACAACGCTATTCTAGCAATATTTACAAAATATATAGAAACACTCCCAATAATTGCAAACAAAAAAGTCTTTTTCCAGGCTCCTCTAAAAGCAATAACAAAGGCTATAAATAAGATAATGATACTCATAGAATTACAGCCCTCTATAACCCTTGCCACATAATCATCATTCATAAATAATTTTAATGATAATTCAGTGGGATGCTGCTCTACATGTGACTGATTTCCAGACATATTTAAAACCCACTCGGTACTTTTAGCAACATGTTGAGTAATAGGATCAGAAATAAATTTGGGGGCTTTACTCTGGGTACTTAATAAAAAAACTGAGTAACATAAAAAAAGTAAAAAATAGGTGCCGAAAAAACGCAACAAAAACCACCAAATCTTTTTATTTTTCATAGCAAAACTTCAATTTTAAACTTTAAAAAGAGAATAAAGAAAAAATAAATAAAAGTTTGATAATAAAACAGTTCAATAGTTTAGCGTTTGAGGTACTTTTAGTAATTTTGCCTTTTTAATCGAAATTCATAAAAATGAGCACTACTAAGCAAGCTAAATCAGCTTTAATTTCAGTATTTCACAAAGATGGTTTAGAGCCAATTGTTAGAAAATTTAACGAGTTAGGAATTACTATTTACACAACTGGTGGAACTGAAAAATTCATTAGAGACTTAGGTATTGATTGTGTGGCTGTTGAAGACATTACTTCATATCCATCAATTTTAGGGGGACGTGTTAAAACTTTACATCCAAAAGTATTTGGAGGTATTTTAAGCCGTAGAGACAACGAAGGAGACAAAGCACAATTGGCTGAGTTTGAAATTCCAGAAATGGATATTGTGATTGTTGATTTATACCCTTTTGAAAAAACAGTAGCAAGTGGTGCTCCTGAACAAGATATTATTGAGAAAATTGATATCGGTGGAATTTCTTTAATTAGAGCAGCTGCTAAAAACTTTAAAGATGTAATCTGTGTTTCTTCAATGGAACAATATGATGAGTTTTTAAACATTATTTCTACTGATAACGGAAATACATCCATAGAAGATCGTAAGCGTTTTTCTGCAAAAGCTTTTGCTGTTTCTAGCCACTACGATGCTGCTATCTACAATTACATGAACGAAGAGGAAAACAACTTCCGTCAATCTTTTGACAAAGTAACTCCTTTACGTTACGGAGAAAACCCTCATCAAAAAGGAGCTTTCTATGGTGATTTAGAAGCTATGTTTGAAAAATTACACGGTAAAGAATTATCATTTAACAATTTGTTAGATGTAGATGCTGCTGTAAACTTAATCAACGAATTTAAAGGAGAAGCTCCTACATTTGCTATTTTAAAACACAACAATGCTTGTGGTTTTGCACAAAGAGATAATTTAAAAGATGCTTACGTTGATGCTTTGGCTGGTGATCCAACTTCTGCTTTTGGAGGCGTTTTAATTGCTAACAAAACGATTGACTTAGCTACTGCTGAAGAAATACACAAATTATTCTGTGAAGTAGTAATTGCTCCTGCTTACGATGCAGACGCTTTAGAAGTTTTAAAAGGAAAGAAAAACAGAGTAATCTTAATTTTAAAAGATGTTGAGTTACCAAAAATTTCTTACCGTACGGCTTTAAACGGAGTATTATTCCAAGATGCAAACTTAATTACTGATAAAAGAGAAGATTTGAAAAACGTAACTGAAAAGGTGGTTACTGATGCTCAAATTGAAGATTTATTGTTTGCTTCAAAAATTTGTAAACATACAAAGTCAAATACTATAATATTAGTAAAGAATAAAACGTTATGTGCAGGTGGAACTGGACAAACATCTCGTGTAGACGCTTTAGAGCAAGCTATTGCAAAAGCAAATCACTTTAAATTTGATTTAAAAGGTGCTGTAATGGCAAGTGATGCATTTTTCCCTTTCCCTGACTGTGTAGAAATTGCTCACAAAGCAGGAATCGAAGCGGTAATTCAACCAGGTGGATCTATAAAAGATCAATTATCTATTGATTACTGTAACGAAAATGGAATCGGAATGGTAATGACAGGAACCCGTCATTTCAAACATTAATTTGATTACATTTGATAGATTATATAAGAATTAAAAATACAAACTAGAAACATGGGATTTTTTGACTTTTGGACCGAAGACATTGCTATTGATTTAGGTACAGCCAACACACTTATCATTCACGATGGAAAAGTAGTGATTGACTCGCCCTCAATTGTGGCAAGAGATAGGACCACTGGAAAAATAATCGCAACTGGTAGAGATGCTAGTTTGATGCAAGGAAAAACACACGAAAATATCAAAACCATCCGTCCGTTAAAAGATGGGGTTATTGCAGATTTCCAAGCATCTGAAGAAATGATTAAAGAGTTTGTAAAAAGTATTCCTTCTATCAAAAAGAAAGTTTTTGCTCCTTCATTAAGAATGGTTATTTGTATTCCATCTGGAATTACAGAAGTAGAAAAAAGAGCCGTTAGAGACTCTGCCATTCACATGAATGCAAAAGAAATATATCTTATCTACGAACCAATGGCTGCGGCCATTGGGGTAGGTATAGACATTATGGAACCTAGAGGTAACATGATTATTGATATAGGTGGTGGTACTACAGAAATTGCAGTTATTGCGCTAGCAGGAATTGTTTGTGATAAATCTGTAAAAGTTGCAGGTGATTTATTTACCAACGACATTATGTATTACATGCGTACCCAACATAACTTACATGTTGGAGAAACTACCGCCGAAAAAATTAAAATTCAAATTGGTGCAGCTACGGAAGATTTAGAAACTCCTCCAGACGACATGCTGGTTCAAGGGCGTGACTTATTAAGTGGTAAACCAAAACAAGTACAAGTTTCTTACAGAGAAATTGCCAAAGCTTTAGACAAATCTATTCTTAGAATTGAAGATGCTGTGATGGAATGTTTATCATCTACACCTCCAGAATTAGCAGCAGATATTTATAATACTGGTATTTATATGGCCGGTGGAGGATCTATGCTTAGAGGTTTAGACAAGCGTTTATCTAGAAAAACAGACTTGCCTGTATATATTGCAGAAGATCCATTAAGAGCCGTGGTAAGAGGTACAGGAATTGCTTTAAAAGAATTAGAAAAATATAAATCTGTATTATTAAGTTAGGCACATGCAATTCATTTTATATTTAATTCAAAAAAACAGGAGCTTCCTCTTATTTTTTGTTTTAGAATTGATTGCATTGTTTTTAACCATTCAATTTCACTCTTATAGAAAAAGTAAGTTTATCAATTCTGCCAACGAAATTTCAGGTGGATTGTATAATAACGTAACCTCTTTTAGAGATTATTTACACCTAAGAGAAGAAAACGAAATATTAGCAGAGGAGAATACAAAACTCATCAATTATATTAATTCTAGTACTCCTAAAAAAACAATATTTTTAGATAGTATTGACTCTTTAAATCAACAGAAATACACTTATACTCCTGCAAAAATTGTTAATAATGATTTTCACAAGAGTAATAACTTTTTAACTATAGACAAAGGCTTAAATGATAGTATCAATGTAGATATGGCTGTTGTAAATCCAAAAGGTATTATAGGAATAACAACTAACGTTTCTAACAACTATGTTTCTGCTATTTCTGTTTTAAACACCAATTTTAAAGTAAACGCAAAATTAAAAAATGCCGATTATTTTGGAACACTCTCTTGGGATGGAAAATCAACAAAAGAAGTCCAACTAAAAGACATTCCTAGACAAGCTGTTTTAAAAGTTGGTGACACAATTATTACAGGAGGTAGATCTAGTATTTTTCCTGCTGGAATTTTAATTGGTAGCGTATCTAACATTACTTATCGTAACAATAGATACGAACAAATAAACATTGCTTTATTTAATGATATTAGAAATGTAAGCAATGTCTACATTATTAAAAACTTACATAAAACAGAAATTGAAAACCTAGAAAAACGAAGAAATGAATAGTGACTCTTTTAAAATACTAGGTCGTTTTTTGTTATTGATTCCTTTACAAGTACTCATTGCAAATCACATGCGAATTTTTGGATACATCAATCCTCAAATATGCTTGCTTTTTGTTATATGGTATCCTCTTAGAAAAGACATTACAGGTTTACTACTAAGTACTTTCCTTTTTGGAATTTTGTTAGATATTTTTAGCAACTCTGGAGGCGTAAATACTGCTGCACTTTTATTTATTTCATACGTAAGACTCCCTATTATTAAATTTATTTTTAATGATAAAGATTTAAACTTAAAGCTTTTTAAATATAGTAACTACGGAACATTACCTAAAATAATACTTATTTTAACCTTTGCATTTATACATCAATTTATTGTATACGTTTTAGAATATTTTAACGTTTCCTATGTGGGAACTATCTTATTCAAAACGTTCACTAATACTTTATTTACTACCTTTGTGGTCGTTATTTTCTTATCCATATTTACCTCAACAAAAAAACAATGAAAAAAAGAAGCCTGTTATTTCCTTTACTAGTTATAATTACAGGATTTATATTTGTTGCAAGGCTTTTTTTCTTACAAGTTGTTCATCATGATAGCAATGAAATTTCATTGAGTGGATCTGCCATCAAACGTATTTATACATATCCTGAACGAGGTTTTGTATATGATAGAAATGGAAAATTATTGGTAGCTAATGAACAAACTTATGATGTTAAGGTCATCCCTAACGAGGTAAAAGCATTTGATACTATTGAATTTTGTAATTTATTAAAAATTGACAAAAACTATCTCACTACCAAACTGGACAGAGCTAGAAATTATTCTCCATGGCTCCCTTCAGTATTTTTAAGTCAATTATCTAAAGAAGATTATGCCTATTTACAAGAAAAAATACATAAGTATAAAGGCTTTTCAATTCAGCGTAAATCATTAAGAAAATATCCTCACAAATCTGCAGCTAATGTTTTAGGCTATATCAACGAAGTAAATGAACAATTAGCCAGAAAAAATCCTTACTATGAACAAGGAGAATTGGTAGGAACACAGGGTATTGAAAAAGAATATGAAGACATTCTCAGAGGAACCAAAGGAGTTTCTTACAAGCTTAGGAATAGATTAAACAAAGTCATAGGTCCTTATAAAGAAGGAATTTATGATACACTCCCTCAACCCGGTAAAGATTTATCACTCACCATCGATTTAGATTTACAAGCTTATGGAGAACTTTTAATGAGCAACAAAAGAGGTGGAATTGTAGCTATTGAACCAAGTACTGGAGAAATTTTAGCATTGGTCACCGCCCCAAGTTATGACCCTAATTTAATGGTAGGAAGAGAAAGATCTAAAAACTCTGTAATGCTTTTTAATGACACCATAAACAAACCTATGTTTGATAGGGGGTTACAATCTACCTACGCTCCTGGTTCTCCTTTTAAATTAGTAGAAGGATTAATTGGATTACAAGAAAATGTAATTACTCCAAATACAGGATTTTATTGTCACCATGGATACAGATATGGGTATAAGGCAAATAACTTTATGGGCTGCCATTGTGGAATTACAGGTAGACCTATTGATTTAAGGTTGGGAATAGCAAAATCATGTAATAGTTACTTTTCAAATGTCTACAAATTATTACTTGAAAAATATGATTCCTCACAAGAGAGTCTAACGCATTGGGCAAACCATTTACAAAGTTTTGGACTGGGAGATTATCTTGGATATGATTTACCTATTGGTGCCAAAGGATTTATTCCCTCCTCCGAATATTACGACAAAATTTATCCTAGAAAAACTTGGAGATACAGTACCACTATTTCTAATGCTATTGGACAAGGAGAAATTTTAACAACTCCCATTCAGTTGGCTAATATGATTGCTGCCATAGCTAACAGAGGATTTTATTTTACACCACATATTCTAAAGAAGATAAACGGGAACCCTATTAAGATAGAAAAATACACCACTAAAAAACATACCACTATTGATGCTAAGAACTTTGAACCTATTATTAACGGTATGTCTGATGTATATAAAAGCGGAACTGCAAAACACGTTCAAATAAAGGACATAGAAATTTGTGGTAAAACAGGTACAGTTGAAAATTTTATTCGAAAAAATGGTGTAAAATATCAAGTAGCAGATCACTCTATATTTGTTGCCTTTGCCCCAAAAGACAATCCTAAAATTGCTTTGGCTATTTTTGTAGAAAACGGGGGTTTTGGTTCTACCATAGCCGCTCCTATTGCTAGCTTAATGATAGAAAAATATTTAAAAGGAACTACTTCCTTAACATGGTGGGGACAGAATTCTCAAAGCCTTATAGAAAAATCATTAGAAGCAGAATACAAAAAACAACTTTCAATACAAACCCTTGAGAAATCACAGAATTAACTTATTACCACATATAGACTGGCTACTAGTTTTTATATATATCATACTCGTCTGTTTTGGATGGATGAATATATATGCTGCATCCAGTTCCGAAAATCATCAAGAACTTTTAGATTTTAGCACACGCTACGGAAAGCAAATTATTTGGATGGGATTTTCTGTTGTGATTTCTATTTTTTTACTTTTTATAGAAAGTAGCTTTTACGAAAAATTTGCTGCCTATATTTATTTGGCTTGTATGATATTACTTGCCGGACTTTTCCTTGCAGGTAAAAACATTAACGGAGCAACCTCTTGGTATGCCATTGGTAGTTTTAGTATTCAGCCTACTGAGTTTGCAAAAACAGGAACAGTACTGGCTTTAGCAAGACTTTTAAACGAACGTCAATTTAGTTTTAAGCCCTTTGTAAACAAAGTAAAAACATTTGTGATTATTATGGTTCCAGCCGTTTTAATCACCTTACAACCCGATCCTGGTTCGGCATTGGTATACGTTTCTTTTATCTTATTGTTTTACAGAGAAGGTTTGCATTCAAATATTTTAATCATCGGAACCTTGGCCATAGTACTTTTTGTAACTACTTTGGTTTTTGGATATTTATATGTAATTGCGGGAGCTTGTGTAACCACAGCCATTATTCTTTGGTATATTTCTAAAGTACGTAAAAAAATATTACGTTTTGTTTGGCCTAAAATTATTGGTGTTTTAACAATTGTTAGTGGATATATTTACAGTGTTTATTTTTTATTTCACTATGTTTTTCAACAAAGACACAGAGATAGATTTAACATTTTATTAGGCTTAAGTGATGATACTAGTGACATTGGATACAACACTTATCAATCTATTAAAACCATTGCTTCTGGTGGGTTCTGGGGAAAAGGATATTTACAAGGAGACAGAACGCAAGGGAAGTTTGTACCAGAACAAGACACCGATTATATTTTTAGCACTATTGGGGAAGAATGGGGTTTTTGGGGTTCTGCTTTAGTCGTAATTTTATTTATGGCTTTTATTCTTAGAATTTTATACTTAGCAGAAAAACAAAAATCTAAATTTAGTAGAATCTATGGTTATGGTGTAGCATGTGTTTTCTTTTTTCATGTATTAATCAACGTGGCTATGGTCATTGGTTTGTTCCCAACCATTGGTATTCCACTACCCTTTTTTAGCTATGGTGGTTCATCTTTATGGGGATTTACTATGTTACTATTTATTTTTATAAAATTAGATGCTGCTAAAAAGTACGAACTATAATTAATAATGGTTATTTCTAAGGATATCTGTATTTTTACAGCTTAGAAAAACGGTAAAAAATATACAGATGACAATTACAGATTTGGTTGGAGAAATTAAAAAGAAAAAATCTTTTTTATGTGTAGGTTTAGATGTTGATATGTCTAAAATCCCATCACATTTATTAAACACAGAAGATCCAATTTTTGAGTTTAACAAACAAATTATTGATGCTACTCATCACTTAACAGTTGCCTACAAACCAAATACTGCTTTCTATGAGGCTTATGGAATTAAAGGGTGGCAATCTTTAGACAAAACCATCAATTATATCAACCAAAATTATCCTGAAATTTTTACCATTGCTGATGCAAAACGTGGAGATATTGGAAATACTTCTACCATGTATGCCAAAGCTTTTTTTGAAGATTTAAATTTTAACTCCGTAACTGTAGCTCCATATATGGGAAGTGATTCTGTAGAACCTTTTTTAGCCTTTAAAGATAAGTTCACCATTATGTTAGCTTTGACTTCTAACAAAGGAGGATTAGACTTTCAAGGAAAAGATTTAACCAACAAAGAACCTTTGTACAAAGAAGTTATTAAAACTTCTTTAACATGGAACAATTCAGAAAACTTAATGTTTGTAGTAGGAGCAACCAAAGCAGAATACTTTAAAGGAATTAGAAAAATTGCTCCAAATAGCTTTTTATTGGTTCCTGGAGTTGGTGCTCAAGGAGGAAGTTTAGAAGGTGTTTGCGAATATGGTATCAACAAAGAAAATATTGGTTTATTAATCAACTCTTCTAGAGGAATTATTTATGCTAGTAACGGAACCGATTTTGCCAATGCAGCACAAATAGAAGCTAAAAAACTTCAAGAACAAATGGCTAGTATTTTAGCCGACAATAATATTGCCTAATGACTTTTTTTGATGATTTAGGTAACGAATTAACGTTTGAAAAAACACCTAAGAAAATTGTTTCTTTAGTGCCTTCTATTACGGAAACTCTTTACGATTTAAACCTAGAAGACAATATTGTAGGAATTACAAAGTTCTGTGTACATCCAGTCCATTTTAAACATACCAAAACCATTGTTGGTGGCACCAAAGATGCTAAAATTGATAAAATAAAAGAACTAAAACCGGATATCATTTTTTGCAACAAAGAAGAAAACAGTCCAGAAATTGTAAAACAATTACAAGAATTCACTCAAGTTTATGTAACAGTAGTTCAAGATATCGATGATACTATTCGTATGATTACCAAAATAGGCTTGATGTTAAACCGTAGGGTTGATGCCCAATTAATCAACCATAAAATCAACTTAAAGTTAGATGATTTTAAATGGTTTATTAAAGATTTTGAAGTTAAAAAAGCAGCTTATTTTATTTGGTATAATCCATGGATGGCAGCAGGAAATAATACTTTTATCAACTCTTTATTAACGCTAAATAAATTTGATAATATTTATAAAAACAAAAAAGAGATTTATCCAACCATTGAAGCTAAAAGAATAAGATTAGAAGGAGATCCTGATTTTGTGTTCTTTTCTTCAGAACCTTTTCCTTTTAAAGACAATCACGTGTTTGAAATGGGACGTTTTACCCATCATGCCAGTGCTATTTATGTAGATGGCGAAATGTTTAGCTGGTTTGGTTCTAGACTCTTAAAATCTTTTGATTATTTTAAATCTTTAAGAGAAAGAATTACATTGAGTACCTTTAAATAAAGTAGACTCTTCATTTAAATTAAAATATGAGTTCTCGACTCCGCTCGAACGGCTTAATCTTAAGGTCATCGAGCGGAGCTGAGATGTTTTTATCGTTATAAAAGACTCTTACTTATTATCCTGCAAAGCAAATACTCTTTTCAATAGCGTACTTGATCGTTCAGATATATCCGTTCTAATTTTTTGCTCTTCAACAGCAATCATGGTATAAACGCCATCCAAAGCTTGAGTGGTTACATAATCTGTTAAATCTGGATTTACTTTATTTACAAAAGGAATTTGATTGTATTTGGTAATAATGGTATTCCAAATATCAGCAGCACCAACTTTATCAAAAGATTTTTTAATCACAGGACTAAAAGAAGCATATAATTTTTGGTTAGTTGTTTGATTCAAATAAGTGGTTGCAGCTTTGTTATCACCCATTAAAATATTACGAGCATCTGTAAAACTCATATTTTTAATAGCATCTACAAAAATAGGAGTAGCTGTTTTTACAGCATCTTCAGCAGTAGCATTTAAAGCAATCAAACCTTTATCTGCCAAATCACTCAAACCATATTTTCTCATGGCTGCATCAATTTTTTGTAGATCTTCTGGCAAAGCAATACGGACCAAATCATTATTATAAAAACCTCTTTCTTTGGTTAACTTACTCACCTGATCACTCACTCCTTCATTCAAGGCTGCTTTTAAACCATTAGCAATATCTAAATTGCTAATATTTTGTGTACTTACAGGTAGATTGTTTACGATTTGTGACAATTCTGCACAACTAGACAAACCAAGAACCATTACAAACACTATTATTTTTTTCATAATCTATTTACTTTTTAAACGAATCAGTTTTTTTATCATAACCATACGGACAATGTTTGCAACCACTTTTACAACAATATCCTCTTTTTAAATGATATTGTTCTGTAAAAACACGGTACCCTTTTTCGTTGGTATAAAAATCTCCCTCTTCTGGTGGTATGTTTAACATTTTATCTCTTTTCAAAAACCAAAAATAACAAACCCAAACCGATATAAGGGATACTCACTAAATTATTACATTCTAATTTTACAAACTATGCTATTCGTTTAAAAAAAGTACCTTTGTTTCCTCTAATTAATTCCCATGAAAGACGTTTTAGGAACTGCTTTAAAAGCTTATTATTTTAATAAAAATACCAAAGACAAGTTACTTACCAACTCTTCAATTTCCGAAGAAGATGAACTTCCTTTAGATTATTTATTAAGAGATTTTAATGAAATGCCAGCCATTGAACAAAAAGCTTTAAAACTTGCCAAAGGAAACACTTTAGATATTGGTTGTGGTGCAGGAAGTCATGCTTTGTACTTACAAAACAAAAATCTAAAAGTTACAGCCATTGATATTTCGGAAGGAGCCATTGAAGTAGCCAAAGACAGAGGTATCAAAAACGCCGAAGTTGCTAATATTTATAATTTCAATTCTGATGAAAAGTTTGATACCATTTTGGTATTAATGAACGGAACTGGTATTTGTGGTAAACTAAACAATCTTGCTCCTTTTTTGATGCATTTGTCAACCTTTTTAAATCCAAACGGTCAAATTTTAATAGATTCTTCTGATATTATTTACATGTACGAGGATGAAAACGGAGATCATTGGATTGATGCTACTAAAGATTATTATGGAGAAGTTCAGTTTTGGATGAATTATCAAGAAAATCAATCGGAAACTTTTGATTGGCTTTATGTAGATTACAATACATTACAACGTTGTGCTGTTTATAACAATTTAAATTGTGAACTGATTTTAGAAGGAAATCATTACGATTATTTAGCAAGAATTACAAAAGCATAATTATGTACAAAATACTAATCATATTCTTATCTCTAAGCACTTTTAGCATTGCTCAGAACAAAGATTACCAAACCGAAATAAAACTACATAGAAAGGAGCTAAACGAGCATTTTAAAGACAAAAACGAAAGTCCTTTACCACGCAATAAAATAAAACACTTTACAGAGCTACCTTTTTTTCCTGTAAATGAAAAATACAAGGTAAAAGCCAAATTAGAATTTACATTCAATACCCCAATAATCTATATTCAAGATACCAAAGGAAGTTCGGAAGCGTATCAACAATATGCATTGGCTACTTTTAAAATTGATGGCAAAGAATTTCAATTAAGTATTTATCAAAGTCTGGAACTAAAAAAGAAAAAAGGATACGAGAATTATTTATTCATTCCTTTTACTGACTTAAGTAACGGGGAAACTACTTATCCTGGAGGTAGATATATGGACACCACCATTCCTGATGAATATACGGGCTATATTACTTTAGATTTTAACAAAGCATATAATCCATATTGTGCATATAACAAAAACTATATTTGTCCTGTTCCTCCTAAAAACAATCACCTAGCAACTAAGATTTTAGCAGGCGTTAAATACTAAAAAAGCTCAAAACCAAATGGTTTTGAGCTTTTTTATAACTTTTATCTTTAAACTTTTTAACTTTCTTTTAACTTAAACTTCACTCTCCGGAGCCAATTCAATTTCTAATCCGTCTAAATCTTCTGTAATTGGTATCTGACATCCCAAACGAGAATTGTCTTCAACATAAAACGCTTGGTCTAACATATCTTCTTCAGCATCTTGTTTTTCTGGTAATTCATGATCTGATAAAATATAACACTGACAAGAAGCGCACATAGCCATTCCTCCACAAGTTCCCTCTACAGGCAACTCATAAGCCTTACAAAGTTCCATAATGTTCATCGCCATATCCGTTGGGGCTTGTAACTCATGAACCACTCCTTCTCTATCTTTAATCTTAATGGTAATATCAGACATTGTACTGAATTTTAATTAACTATGATGCTAAATTTGAGGTGCAAAGATACAACCTAAAGCTTAATTATTAAAAATATTGTGATAGAAAAGATGAGATCAGAAAAAACACCCAAAAACAATCTTTTTTAGTAAATTTAAGATGCTATGTAAAAGAATCTCATCTTATAAATTTGAGAATTCTTTTTCACAAGTTTACTGTTACATCAAAAATTAACTTAAAAAAGAAAAACATGAATTCACACAAAATTGATTACACCATTCATGGAAACGATATGCAAGTAGTTTCTATTGAATTAGATCCTCAAGAAACAGTAATTGCCGAAGCTGGTTCTATGAACTGGATGGATCAAGATATTAAATTTGAAGCCAAAATGGGTGATGGCTCACAACCCAACCAAAGCATATTTGGAAAACTATTAGATGTTGGGAAAAGAGTCTTAACCGGAGAATCTATTTTTTTAACACATTTTACCAATGTAGGTTTTGGGAAAAAGGAAGTCAGTTTTGCTGCTCCTTACCCAGGCTCAATTATTCCTATTGATTTAAATACTATGGGACATGAAATTATTTGTCAAAAAGATGCTTTTTTATGTGCTGCCAAAGGAACTCAAGTAAGCATTGCTTTTAGTCAAAGATTAGGAACAGGATTTTTTGGAGGAGAAGGATTTATTCTTCAAAAACTAAGAGGTGATGGCTTGGCTTTTTTACATGCTGGTGGAACGGTAATTGAAAAAACATTAAACAATGAAACCATTTTAGTAGATACCGGATGTATTGTTGCTTTTACACAAGGATTGGATTATAATATCCAAAGAGCTGGAAATTTAAAATCAATGTTTTTTGGCGGAGAAGGGCTCTTTTTAGCGACCATTAAAGGAACAGGAAAAGTGTATTTACAAAGTTTACCTTTCTCTAGGTTGGCCGATAGAATTATTCAACATGCTCCAAGATTAAATGGAAAATCTAAAGGAGAGAGTTCTACTTTTGGCGGATTTGAACGATTTATGGACAATTAAAAAAATCTGGATGAAAAAAACACTATTTATATTATGCCTTTTTATCATAGGGGTTTCTTCTTTTGCACAAGACCTAAGCAAAGATGATATTACTGGAGAATGGAAAGTAAACCAAATTGTACAAAGTCCAAACGATATTCAATTCCAAGCATTGTCTGATGGATTTAAAAATGCTACTTTTAGTTTTCACGAAGATGGAAAATTTAACATTACTACCAGTTTTAATACTCCTATGTTTAAAATATTCACAAAAAAATCTAACAATGCCAACTGGATATTTGAAGAAAATAATCAACATATTAAAATTGGGAACAAACAAAACCAATATTCCATCATGGGAATTATTGTAAAAAATAAAAACAATAAAATTCTGTTTCATTTAGATGAAACAGAATTAATTATGGAAATGAGTAAACAGTAATTAAAAATGATTTTTAGAGCAGCCAGACACACCCATAATTTAGAAGTAATATCAAAATTTTATGTTGATGTTTTAAACCTTGAACTCTTAGGAAGTTTTAAAAATCACGATGGTTATGATGGCGTTTTTATTGGTAAACAAGAGTGTGATTGGCATCTAGAATTCACAATTTCTAAACACAAAGCCCAACATACTTTTGATGAAGATGATTTATTTGTTTTTTATCCACAGAATGAAAAAGAATATTCTCTAATTCTTAAAAACATTCACCAAAATAACATCTCATTGAGTGTGCCCAAAAATCCATACTGGGCTAAAAACGGTATTTTAATTCAAGATCCTGATGGCTATAATATTATCATCAGCCATTTAAAAACATAAAAGTTTACAGCAATAAAAAACCTCAAAAGCTTTGGCTTTTGAGGTTTTTTAATTTTATAATAAGTCTAAAATTACATGCTTTTTACCACCGCTTTTTTAGCTTCTTTCTTTTCTCCATCAAATCCTTCAACTCCATTCACAGTAGTATATTTCATTACATAACGCTTACCAGGGTTGATAATGTTATAAGCAAATTGTACTGCAATGGTAGCTTCGTGGAAACCACAAAGGATTAATTTTAATTTACCAGGATATGTATTGACATCTCCAATAGCAAAAATACCAGGAATGTTGGTAGAGTAGTCTAACGCATTGTTTACAACAATGGCATTTTTCTCAATCTCTAATCCCCAATCTGCAATAGGCCCTAATTTAGGAGACAATCCGAATAATGGAATAAAGTGATCACATTCTTTAACAATATCACCTTCTGTTTTATGCTTAATAGTAACAGACTCTACTTTTCCATCTCCACTAATTCCTTTCACCTCAGCATCTGTAATCAAGTTAATTTTTCCTGATTTAGACAATTCAGCTACTTTTTCAACTGAATCTAAAGCTCCTCTAAATTCATTTCTACGGTGAACTAAAGATACTTCGCTAGCTACATCTGATAAAAAGATAGACCAATCTAAAGCAGAATCTCCACCTCCCGAAATTACCACACGCTTGTCACGGTATAATTCTGGATCACGGATGATATATTCTACTCCATTGTCTTCAAAATCAACCAATTCCTTGATAGGCGGTTTACGTGGTTCAAAAGACCCTAATCCTCCAGCAATAAATACTGTTGGAGCATAGTGCTCTGTTCCTTTATTTGTAACAACTTTAAAAGTTCCGTCTTCTAATTTTTCAATAGTTTCAGCTCTTTCACCTAAAGTATATCCTGGCTCAAAAGGTTTGATTTGCTCTGCTAAGTTATCAATCAAATCTCCTGCTAATACCTCTGGATAAGCCGGAATATCATAAATAGGTTTTTTAGGATAAATTTCAGAACATTGTCCTCCTGGTTGTGCCAATGCATCAATTAAGTGACAGTGTAATTTTAATAAACCTGCTTCGAATACCGCAAACATACCCACTGGTCCTGCTCCGATGATTAAGATATCTGTTTTAATCATTACCTTACTTTTTTATTTATTATCATTTTAAATAACGATTGCAAAAATGAGAATATTTTTCCAATCAATCACTACTTTTTACTCTTTTATCTTCTTTTTAACATCGGCTACCAATCCTTTGGTAAACTCGTTCATTTTTTCAACTTTTTCTTCAAAGTCTCCCTTAATGGTATCTCTGTATTTGTTTAAATATTCAGCCAAATCATCAATGTTTTCTGGCAATACAGATTCAAAAAACTGACGTAAACGCTTTGCCATGGTTGGAGATTTTCCATTGGTAGAAATTCCAATTTTTACATTTCCTTTGGTTACAATTCCACCCATATAAAAATCACAATACGGAGGATTGTCTGCCAAGTTTACCAAAATAGCACGCTCTTTACAATCATTGTAAACTTTTAAATTTACAGCAGGAACATCGGTCGTAGCAATTACAATATGCTTTCCTTCTAACATACTTGCATCATAATTCCCTACCACCATTCTTACTTTACCTTCTTTTGCTTTAGCAATAGTTTCTTCTCTAAAAAAAGGAGAAATCATGGTTACCTTAGCATCTGGACTCGATTTTAAGAGAAAAGATAGTTTCTCTAAAGCCACATTTCCCCCTCCTACAATTAATGTATTTAGGGCTGTAACTTTTAAAAACACTGGATATAATTGATTCTTTTCCATTAAATTGTTTGTCCTTTTTTCTTTAATAAGTATTGATACAATACTTCACTTTGTTTTACAGTTTCACCAATTACAATCATTGATGGATTGGTTAAACCTTTTTGATTGATGATTTCTAAAATGGTACTGATATTTCCAATAGCCAAACGTTCAATATCTTTGGTTCCATTTTCAATAATAGCAACAGGAATTTCTGTTTTTCCTTGTTTGATGAAAGCATTTACAATTTTTTCTAACTTGCTCATACCCATTAACACCACAATGGTTACGTTAGATTTTGCTGCTGCTTCTATATCATTACTTAACTCTAAATCCGAAGTAGTTCCCGTAATTACTCTAAAACTTTCATTCACTCCTCTTTGGGTTAATGAAATTCCGTAACTAGCAGGGGCTGCAATAGCAGAAGTTACTCCAGATACTATTTCAAAATCAATTCCTTTTTCTAACACGTATTTTAACTCTTCGGCTCCACGACCAAAAATAAAAGGATCACCTCCTTTTAAGCGTACTACATGTTTTCCTTGAGAAGCATGTTCTACAATTAACTCTTGGATTTTTTCTTGAATGAATTTGTGCATTCCTCTTCGTTTTCCCACAAAGATTTTTTCTGCATTCTCTGCATACTGCAACAATTCCTCATTTGCCAAGGCATCGTATAACACAACATCAGCTTCTTTAAGAGCTCTCACTCCTTTTAGCGTAATCAACTCTGGATCTCCAGGTCCCGCTCCTACTAATGTTAATTTACCGCTCATGTATTTTTTATTTTAAGATTGAAGATTCAAAATTAATCAAATCTTCAATCTTAACTTTTTATTTCTTAATTATTCTGCCAATTCTGCTGCTCTGTAAGCATCTACTAAATTGTAAAACTTATCAGCATCTGCAATGTATGATTTTGCAAACTCTGTAGATTGTGCATTTTGATTGATTTGATAAATGTATGATTCAAAATCAGTTCCCAAATCAATTTTACCTCCTTGCACAAAAATTTCGTTAAAGTCAGAAATAATTTTATTGTGTGTATTCGTTTTGGTTCCTTCTGCAGTTAAAATAGCTTTGGCTGTGTGTACCATTGAACTATATGCAAAATAAATAGCATCACTTAATTTTCCCGCTTCTAAAGCTTCTTTAGCATTGTTTAATTTATCTTTAGAATCGTATAATAAAGTAGCTACTAAATCAATTACAACCCCAGCACATTCTCCAACTCCAACAGCCGTTTCGTACTTTTCTTCAGATCCCCAGTCGATGAAGTCAGCATCCACTAAATCATCAGTACTAGATAATGGTTTTAAGAAATCGTAGAAATATTTTTGACCTCCTTTTTCATCGTAGTATTCGATAAAATCAACTCCTCCAGAATTTTCTATATAGTCATTTAAGATCAATCTTAAAGCCTCTGGTCCTCTCTTAGATGGTATTTTAATTACTTTATCTGCAATTCTACCTTCTCCATTTCCTAAGGTTCCTCCTCCTAACAAAATTTGTAAAGCTGGAGCTACTAATTTTCCTGATTTTATAGACATTCCTTGGAAACCAATGTTACACAAGTTGTGCTGTCCACAAGCATTCATACATCCAGAAATTTTAATCACTAAATCAGAATCGTTTGCAAATTCTGGATATTCAGCTTTTAAAACTTCTCCTAATTTTTGAGCTGCTCCTGTAGAAGAAGCAATTCCTAAATTACAAGTATCTGTTCCAGGACAAGCAGTAATATCCGCAACCGCTTCGTATCCTAAATCTGTAAATCCTAATTCTTTTAATTTGGTATAAAAGAAAGGCAATAAGTCCTCACGTACGTGACGAACCAATATATTTTGACGTAGCGTAAATCTTAATTCATCTGCTGCGTATTCTTTAATTAAAGCTGCCAAAGCTCTTGCTTCTGGCAAATAGAAATCTCCAATATTTACTTTAATTCCAATAGCGAATAAACCTTCTTGCTTTTGAGCAAATACATTGTTTGCTTTCCATGCTTCGTATGCTGCTACATTATCAATAGTAACTTCTGGTGCTACTATTCCTGACACATTTGGATTGTTATCAAAACCTTCTGTGCTAATGGCTACAGATTGATTAGATAATGCTAATTGTTCTTTAGCAACCAATTCGTTAAAAGCTTCAAAACCTAAATCTTTTACTAAGAATTTTAAACGTGCTTTTGCTCTCTTAGAACGTTCACCGTATCTATCAAATACACGTAAAATAGATTCCATGTAAGGAATAATTTTATCTGATGCTAAGAATTCATGAGCTACATCAGCCAAACGAGGTTGAGAACCTAATCCACCAGCTAACATTACTTTAAATCCAACTACAGGTTTACCATCTATTACTTTAATTTTAGCGATAAAACCTATATCATGCATGTAAGACAAAGCTGAATCATCATCTGCAGAAGAGAAAGAAACTTTAAACTTACGTCCTAATTCTTGACAAATTGGGTTACGTAAGAAAAATTGAAATACTGCATGTGCATATGGAGTTACATCAAATGGTTCTTCTGGATTGATTCCGGCATCTGGAGAAGCAGTTACGTTACGTACTGCGTTTCCACAAGCTTCACGTAAAGTAATATCACTCTTTTCTAACTCAGCCCATAACTCAGGAGTTCTATCTAAACTCACATAGTGAATTTGAATATCTTGACGAGTGGTAATGTGTAAACGTCCTCTAGAATATTCTTCTGAAACGTTACAAATTCTTAACAACTGATCTGAAGTTACTTTACCATATGGCAATTTGATACGAATCATTTGTACACCAAACTGACGTTGACCGTAAACTCCACGAGCTAAACGTAAACTTCTAAATTTTTCTTCATCAATTTTACCATCATAAAACTGTTGAATTTTATCTCCTAGTTCAATAATATCTTTTTGAACGATTGGGTTTTCTATTTCTGATCTAAAACTTTGCATGTCTTAATGAGTTTTAAGGTTTAAAAGTTGAAAGTTAAAAGGCTCTTTACTTTCAGAACTTGATAACTTGAAACTTTACAAACTAAATTTTTATTGAATAAATCCAGCTCCTGATGTATTATTTGTTTGAGGGTCTATTAAAATAAAAGATCCTGTGGTTTTGTTTTCTGCATACGTATCATAAAACAACGTTTTGGCTAGTTTAAAAGAAACATTTCCAATCTCGTTAATTTTTAATTCCGTAGCTGGAGCTTCTCCAGAAAAATCAGTAGCAATTACTGAATTAATTGCAGATACTTTTGCTGCAATTACATTAGCTCCTTGTTGTAAAAAGTATTTTTTACCAACTACTAAATTTGTAGTATCCATCCAACAAACTTTAGCCTCTAAAGCTTTTGTTTCTCTTGGTAATTCTGATGATTTTACAACAATATCTCCACGAGAAATATTGATATCATTTTCTAAAGTAATATTGATAGATGTTCCTCTTTCTGCAACACTGTACTTTTTATCAAAAAAGTAAATATCTTTTATTTTAGATGCAGTTTTTGATGGTAATACAGTTACCTCATCACCTACCGCTAAGCTACCTCCGTACAATTTACCCGCATATCCTCTAAAATCGTGAAACTCATCTTTTTTAGGACGGATTACCGTTTGTACTGGTAAACGTGCTACAGATTCCTCATAAATATCTTGAGCTTCTAAAGCTTCAAAATGTTCTAACAAAGTGGTTCCTGTATACCAAGGTGTATTTTCTGATTTATCTACCACGTTGTCTCCTTGTAAAGCTGAAACAGGAATAAAAGTGATGTTTTGAGTAGAACCTGCTCTTTTTGCCAACGCAGTAATTTCAGCTTTGATGGCTTCAAATTTATCTTGAGCAAAATCTACCAAATCCATTTTATTTACTGCTACAATAATATCTTTTACTTTTAACAAGTTGTTGATAAAAAAGTGACGATATGTTTGTTCTATTACTCCGTTACGAGCATCTACTAAAATAATAGCTGCTTGTGAGGTAGAAGCACCTGTAACCATATTACGAGTATATTCTACATGTCCTGGGGTGTCTGCAATAATGTAACTTTTTTTAGCTGTAGAAAAGTAAATATGAGCTACATCAATTGTAATTCCTTGTTCTCTTTCTGCAACCAAACCATCTGTAGCCAAAGAAAAATCTAAATAATCAAATCCTTTTTGTTTACTAGTACGCTCAATTGCTTCTAATTTATCATCAGTTAAAGAACGTGTATCATATAAAATACGTCCGATTAACGTACTTTTTCCATCATCTACACTTCCTGCTGTTGCTATTTTTAAAACTTCCATTTTACTTATAGTATTAAGTACTGAGTACTGAGTATTAAGTTTCAGTGGCTACGTGTACTTTCTGTGTTTTTTTAATTCTTTTAATCTATGTACTTTGTACTAATTACTCTGTACTTCCTAAAAATACCCTTGTTGTTTACGTTTTTCCATCGCTGCTTCAGAACGCTTATCATCAATACGAGCACCACGTTCAGAAATAGATGAATCTCTAATTTCTTGTACTACTTTAGAAATAGAAACCGCATCAGATAAAACTGCTGCTGTACAACTCATATCTCCCACAGTTCTAAAACGGACCATCATTTCTTGTACTTCTTCATCTTCTGCACGGTATACTACATCGTCTTCTGCAGACCAAATCATTCCGTCTCTTAAGAATACTTTACGTTTATGTGCAAAATAAATAGATGGAATTTCAATATTTTCTCTTTCTATATAAGACCAAACATCTAATTCTGTCCAGTTAGAAATAGGAAAACATCTTACGTTTTGACCTAATTCTATTTTACCGTTTAATAAATCGAATAATTCTGGACGTTGGTTTTTTTCATCCCACTCTCCAAAATCAGAACGAACTGAAAAAATACGTTCCTTAGCTCTTGCTTTTTCCTCATCTCTACGAGCTCCTCCAATACATGCATCAAAACCAAATTCCTCAATAGCATCTAACAATGTTTCAGTTTGTAACATGTTTCGAGAAGCGTATTTACCTGTTTCTTCTACTACTTTACCAGCATCAATATTATCTTGTACATTACGTACAATCAAGTCTATTCCTAATTCTTTTGCCAAACGATCTCTAAACTCAATAGTTTCTGGAAAGTTATGACCTGTATCTACGTGTAAAAATGGGAAAGGTATTTTAGCTGGCCAGAATGCTTTTTGAGCCAATCTTACCAATGTAATAGAATCTTTACCTCCAGAGAATAACAATACTGGTTTTTCAAATTGTGCCGCTACCTCTCTTAAAATATAGATTGCTTCACTTTCTAATGTATTTACTCTTAATTCGTTCATTTCTTTATTTAGTATTAAGTAATTAGTACTGAGTACTAAGACTAACAACTTCTATTTTATTTTTTAACTATGTACTGAATACTTTGTACTCTGTACTTTTTTAATTGTGCAACCCACACTCTCTGTTTCCTAACACTTTTGTAGGATCAAAATACTTGTGTTCGTTTGGAATCTTATTTTCTTCTAAATAAGCATCTAATTGCTCATCTGTGTAATTATAAAAAGGACTTACTTTTAAAATTCCATCTTCTCCTTGAGAAACCACATTAATAGAATCTCTAAAAGCAGTTTGTCCTTTTCTTAAGTTGGTAAACCATACATCTGGTTGATGTGTAGCCATCGCTCTTCTAAAAGGCTCTAACTTTACTTGTTCTGTAAACTCTTTATGCATTGGATCCTCAATTTGAGGAATTCCCATAATTGCATCTCTATGAGAAGAAGTTTGTTTTGGCACATACAAATCGATATTTAAATCTAACAATTTGATTAACTCCTCTGCGTGCTTGTAAGTATTACGAGTGTTATATCCTGTATCACACCAAATTACATCAATACTTGGCTTTACACTAGTTACTGCATGAAGAATAGCTCCTTCATATGGTCTAAAATTAGTGGTAACTACTGGTTTTTTTGCATGTATAATGGCCCATGCCACAATTTCTTCTGGTAATTTTCCTTCCAACTCAGTATTAAATTGTGCTATTTCTTGATCTGTAAATCGCTTACTCATTATTTCCCCCATTTTATTGCATTCCAAATGCGTTCGTGAAAAAAGTATAAAATCATTTTTGTGAAAAGATCTATAGATGCAATTGATGTTGCTGTTTTTACATCACCAGTAGCAATCCAAGATATGATTAAGGTATCTAAACTACCTATCATTCTCCAACTCACAGCTTTTACTACACTACGAATCGGCTTTTCTGAAGACACAGATGTAGCATAACTACTATCTCCATCTTTATTAAAAATTTTCTCTGTTACCATTTTCTTTAAATCTTTTCACCTATTACCCTACTTAATAAGTAGGAAATTAAAATAAGTAGGCAGCAAAGATAAAGTTTTTATTAGATGCTCACAACAAAAAACATAAAAATCTACAAATTTAGTAGGGTAATAAAATTAACAGTAATAAGAGTTCTTATTTACAATAAGAATTACTGAGATTTATTTTAAAGAAGAAATGATTTCTTTGACCTCTGACTCTTGATCAGAATGCACATAAAGTTCTTGAAAATCTGGCATTACAGCCCCAAAACCAGCAACACTAGCCGAAGTAGTATTGTCTTTTACAATAGGTTCAATACCTTGATCTTGTAATAATTGTCTTACATGTTGAACCTCAACAACGCTACCTGAAAACACTTTGATAAAAGCCATATTTAGTAATTTATTAAATCCTGTAATGATGTATTTTTAAAGACTTGCAACGAACTATCTCTTACTTGTATCATTAATTTGTTCACCGCACAAACTTCTTCACTTTTGCAATCATCACATTTTTTATAAAAATTAAGAGATACACAAGGCACCATTGCAATAGGCCCTTCTAAAGTACGAATAATATCTGTCATTGGAATATCTTTTGGCAAACGAGCCAAAAAATACCCTCCACCTTTTCCTTTTTTAGAATCTAACACACCTGCTTTTCTCAACTCTAAAAGTATCCTTTCTAAAAACTTTACAGATATATTTTCATGACCTGCGATCTCAGAAATTTGCACAGGACAATTCTCTTTTCGCTTGGCCAAATAAGTCAATGCCTTAATACCGTATTTTGTTTTCTTTGATAACATTTACACAAATATACAATTCCTACTTATATAGTGGGGAAAAGTTTTCACATACAAAAACCATCAAAAAACAGGCTTATACACCAGACAAAAAAAATTATCAACCTACTTAAAAACAACACCTTACTGACATAAAGCAGTTTTTATCCCTGTATAAAAACAGTCCTCCAAACACAGATAATTAATAACTTTATGAAAAAGAAAAACTCAAAATATTAACTCAAAAAACCATAATCCTATGAAAAAACTTACTTACACTCAGTATTTCGAATTGATTTTGAAAGCAAAGAAACACAATCCTTACTTTTACGTAGCCACTTTTAACGAAGCAAAAAGAAATCTAGTTCCTGAACAATTTATGTTGTTACAACAAAAAATTTCTAAAGCAGCATAAATTTACTCTTACAATAATTAAAAAAGCTCGATGTTTCCATCGAGCTTCGTTGAGTATAAAACAAACTTATTAATAAATAAATTATTTATTAACGAGTACCGATATAAACGAATCCATCTTCAATTTTTACTGGAAAAACAGCTATTGAATAATCTTCTCCGTTTAAATTCTCTCCTGTTTCAAGAGAAAAAGTCTTTTTATGTAGTGGACATGCTATTTTAGGAGTTCCGCAATCCTCTCCTATCATACCTCTTGACAATACCATTTCCATTTTATGTGGACACACGTTTTGTGATGCATACCATTTACCTTCTGCTGTAAAGTTAAATACAGCTATTTGTTTATCATTTACTTTTACACACGCTCCTCCGTTCTCAGGAAACTTACTAACTGGAGCTGCTTTGAACCATGTAGTAACTTCTGACTCTGCTAATGATTTATAATTTTCTAAAATTGAATTCATCTTTTTAAATTTTTAAGGATTACCAATTAAGCCCAAAGTTTTGGCATTTTTTGATCTCTTAGAGATACAAACTCAATAGTTTCATCACTTTCATTAGAGTTTACAAAATGTGCAAAACGATTATTTTGTTCATCAATATTCTCAATAGCTTCTTTCCACTCACATTTATAAGCATCTACCAAACCAGCCATATCATTATCTAACTGCTCACACAAACCTAAAGAATCATTAATCACCACATCTTTTACATGCTCAATTCCTCCTTCTATTTTATCTAACCACGCTGCAGTTCTTACTAATGGCCCTGCTGTTTTTATATAGTACATTAAAAATCTATCAGTATATCTAATCACTTCTTCATTGGTAATTTTCTCTGCCAACAACTGAGCATGTCTTGGAGTAGCCCCTCCGTTACCACCGATATATAAATTCCAACCACCTTCTACAGCAATAATTCCAAAATCTTTTCCTCTAGCCTCTGCACATTCACGAATACAACCAGAAACTCCTCCTTTAATTTTATGTGGTGACCTTAACCCTTTGTATCTATTCTCAATTTCAATAGCAAAAGATACAGATTCATCCATACCATAACGACACCAAGTAGAACCTACACAAGATTTAACTGTACGTAAAGATTTTCCATAGGCATGACCCGATTCAAAACCAGCATCAATTAAATCTTTCCAAATCAAGGGTAATTCATGCAACTCTGCTCCAAAAAAGTCAATACGAGCTCCTCCTGTGATCTTTGTATACAAATCGTATTTTTTACCAATTTGTCCCAATACAATTAATTGCTCTGGAGTGATTTCTCCTCCAGCTACTCTTGGCACTACAGAATAAGTACCATTTCTTTGAATGTTAGCTAAAAATTTATCATTTGAGTCTTGAATCACATTGTGATCATTTCCTGTATCTGCATAAATACTCGCAAATAATGATGCAGCTACAGGCTTACATGTTTCACAACCTAATTTTCCTTTTCCATGAGAACTAATTAACTCATCAAAAGTTTTAATTCCTTTTAACTTAACAATATCATATAATTCTTGACGAGAATAATCAAAATGATCACAAACAGTTTCCTTTACAGTTACCCCTTGCGCTTTTAATGATTCGTTAATTAAATCGGTAACCATTGGTTTACATCCTCCACAACCTGTAGTTGCTTTAGTTGCTGCTGCTACTTCTTTTAAAGTAGTCATTCCTTCATCATTTACTTTGCAACAAATTGCTCCTTTTGTTACCGCCTCACAAGAACAAACTACCGCTGAATCTGGTAAATCCAAAGCCGATCCAAAAGAGGCCTCTTCTCCTCCACGTGCTCCTAAAATTAAATCTTCAGGATTTTCTGGAATCGCCATTCCGTTTAAGAATATTTGATGCAACATATTATAATCACTTGCATCCCCAACCAAAATACCTCCTAATAATTTTTTACCATCTTTAGATACATTGATTTTTTTGTAAATCCCTTGGAACTTATTTTCATATACAATAGACTCACTTTCCTTTGCTTCATTTAACGCATCACCAAAACTGGCTACATCAATTCCACTTAATTTTAATTTCGTAGACATGTCAATTGCTGTTGGCATTAAAGCATCTCCTCCTAGTATTTGATCTACAGCAACACCCGCCATGTCATACCCCGGAGCTACCAAACCATAAATCATATGATTTAACAAAGCACACTCACCAATAGCATAAATACTATCATCTGAAGTTTTCATATCGTTGGTAACAACAATTCCACCACGAGTTCCAACATCCAAACCACAAGTTTTAGCCAACTCATCTCTTGGACGAATCCCTGCAGAAACCAATAACATATCCACAGGAAGTGTTTCCTCTTCAGAAAACTTCATCCCTGTTATTGAATCTTGCCCTTCAATATTCTGTGTTCCTTTATTTAATAATATATCTATTCCTAAGTCTTCTAATTTTCTTTGCAACACTTTACTAGCATCTCCATCTAACTGTCTCGGCATTAATCTTGGTGCAAACTCCACTACCGATGTTTTAAGCCCCATATCTATGATTGCCTTTCCAGCCTCTAAACCTAAAAGCCCTCCCCCTAGAATAGCAGCCTTTCCATTAGGTTTGTTTTTTTTAATCTCCTCAACATAAGACATCGTAGCGTCTAAATCTTCAATAGTTCTATACACAAACACTCCTTTTTTCTCTATTCCTGAAATTGGAGGAACAAAAGCAGAAGACCCTGTTGCTAAGATCAAATAATCATAAGTATACTCCTTATCACTAATAGTTGTGATGGTTTTACTTGCTCTATGAATGTCAGTTACACGTTCATTAGTAATTAATTCGATATTATTTTCCTCATACCAAGATCTTGGTGCCATACTTAATCGCTCAGCATTTTGATCAGAAAAATACTCACTTAAATGTACTCTATCATAAGCAGGCCTTGGTTCTTCACCAAAAACAATCACCTTATAATAACCACTCTTAGCCTTAGCCATAAGCTTTTCACAAAACTTATAACCTACCATTCCGTTACCTATTACTAAAATTGTTTTCATATATAAATAAGTTTGTTTTACTTTGTACTACGAGGCAAATATACGTAGTAATACCTAGATTAACAAAAAATTAAGTAAATTTGTCGTATAAATACGTAGAATTATGAGTTATAGCTGTACAAACTGCACTAATGAGACGTGCTTAATCAAAAAAAACTTAGGTCATATAAACAATGTAAACCCTGAGATTACAGAACAAAAACACACCATACAGTGTAAAAAGTCTAGACAATTCATTATGGAAGGAGCCCCTGTTAATGGTTTATACTTTATATATAGTGGTAAAGTAAAAGTGATTAAAACTGGATACAACGGAAAAGAACAAATACTTAGACTGTCAAAAGACGGAGAAGTAATTGGTCACCGAGGATTTGGTATGGGTGAAACTTATAAGATTGGAGCCACAGCCCTTGAAGACACTGTATTATGTAATTTCTCTACAGCCCTACTAAAAGAGATCTTATTATCCGAACCTAAAGTCACTTTCGATTTTATGCATTTTTATGCAGAAGAGCTAAACCGTAGTGAAACTAAGGTAAAAACCATGTCTCAAATGACAGTTAGAGAGAAAGTAATAGATATGCTACTATACTTATACAGAAAGTTTGGTGAAGAGAATGGAGCAATAGGAATTGAGCTATCTAGAAAAGAACTAGCTGATTACGCGGGGACTACAGACGAACAAGTAATCCGTATTTTATCAGCCTTAAAAAAAGAACACCTAATACACACAAAATCTAAATTGATAAAAATACTAGATGTACCTAAACTTAAGAAAGAAATCTCTGAACACAATTTCTTCCTAGATAGTTAAAAACTACGTAAACACTTAAATCCACATTGAAAAACTGCCTATCGGCAGTTTTTTTTATGCCTAAAAACCTAATTACAGATGCCTAAACAAGGTTTACGTAAACCAACTACGTATATATCTTTGTTAAAACTAAGTATCAATACGTAATTAACTTAAATTAATCAACATGAAAATTACATTCTTTAAAGCCTCTACTTTGATTGCTGCAGCATTTATGTTAGCATCATGTGGAAACAAGAAAAAAAAGGAAACCACCAAAACAAGTGATGTCGCCCAAGTTAGCTCTTCATTAGAAATTGAAAAACCACAATTAACTTTTGGTTTTATTAAATTAACAGATATGGCTCCTTTAGCCATTGCAAAAGAAAAAGGTTTCTTTGAAGACGAAGGATTATTTGTTTCTGTAGAAGCACAATCTAACTGGAAAAATATTTTAGACCGTGTTATTGACGGTCAATTAGACGGATCACACATGTTAGCAGGTCAACCAATTGCTGCAGGTGCTGGTTTCGGACGTCAGGCAGCTTTGGTAACTCCTTTCTCTATGGACTTAAATGGAAATGCTATCACGGTTTCTAACAAAGTATGGGAAGGAATGGAGCCACATGTAAAAAAAGACGGAAACGGAAAACCTATTCACCCAATTAGCGCAGATGCTTTAAAACCAGTTATTACCCAGTACAAAAACGAAGGAAAACCTTTTAAAATGGGAATGGTATTTCCTGTATCAACACATAACTACGAAATTAGATATTGGTTAGCTGCGGCAGGAATCAATCCAGGGATGTATTCTGCAGATAACATTCAAGGACAAATTGATGCAGAAGTATTATTATCAGTAACGCCTCCACCACAAATGCCAGCTACTTTAGAAGCAGGAACTATTTACGGATATTGTGTAGGAGAACCTTGGAACCAACAAGCTGTTGCTAAAGGAATTGGTGTACCTGTTGTAACCAACTACGACATCTGGAAAAACAATCCAGAAAAAGTATTTGTAATGACTAAGAAGTTTGTAGAAGAAAATCCAAACACCGCTATTGCTGTAACCAAAGCATTAATTAGAGCAGGACAATGGTTAGATGCTCCTGGAAACAGAGCTGAAGCCGTAAAAATACTATCGATGCCACAATATGTTGGTGCTGATGAAGCTGTATTAGCAAACTCAATGACTGGAACTTTTGAATTCGAAAAAGATGACAAACGTGCAATGCCAGACTTTAACGTATTCTACCGTTACAACGCAACTTATCCATTCTATTCTGATGCAGTATGGTTCTTAACTCAAATGAGAAGATGGGGACAAATTCCCGAGACAAAACCAGCTGAATGGTACGCTAAAAAAGCTAAAGACATTTACCGTCCTGATATCTGGAAAAAAGCTGCTGACTTATTAGTTGCAGAAGGAAAAATTCCTGCATCAGATATTCCAGAAACTGATGGATATAAACCAGCAACAACAGATTTTATTGACGGGAATAAATATGATGGTAAAGACCCTATCGGATACATCAACTCTTTCAAAATAGGAAACAAAGACTAATCTACTTAAAAGAGAACCCATATCAGGGATACCCAATCCCTGATATACATTACTGAACAACTAAGGAAGCATTAAGGAAAATAGCACATCATGAAAGATTCAATCATCAGAGGAATTAAATTTATTGGACTAGGGTTTTTAGAACCGCTAATACGTTTAATCAATAAAGAAGAACCTAAAAAAAACACTAGAGAAGTAATGAGAAAAATAGTTGCACCTATTGCATCTGTATTCATCTTTATTGGACTTTGGCAACTAGGATCTACTTCTTTATATAATAAAGAGGCTGAGTATAAAATTGAAGCAGCAACAAGAAACCAAGGTGAGGAGGCTGCAGCAAAGCTAAAAGCATGTATGGAATCAGGAGATGCTAACTGTCAACCAAACACATTGCCATCACCTAGCCAAGTTTATGCGGCATATCAAGTTTTACTAGAAGACCACAAACAAATTTCTGCTGACAAAGAAGCGTTTGCTGAGAAAACTTTTGAAATGAATAAAAAACGTGTAGCACAAGGTAAAAGAGCCATTACATACACCGGAAGGCCTTCATTTGTAGACCAGATTAAAACAAGTTTAAAAACGGTTTTTGCAGGTTTTTTATTAGCCCTTTTTATTGCAGTTCCTATTGGTATTGTACTTGGATTAAGTAAAACCTTAAGAGGATCTATCAACTGGATTATTCAAATTTTTAAACCTGTATCACCTGTTGTATGGTTATTATTAGTTTTCATGATTGTAAAAACCTTAACTAAAAATTCTGATAGTGACAGTTCATTTATCATTTCATTCATCTCTGTAGGATTGTGTTCCATGTGGGCAACCTTAGTAAACACTGCTATGGGAGTTTCATCAGTAAATACCGATTATATTAATGTAGCTAAAGTATTAAGATTAAGACCTCTTCAAAAAATATTTAAAGTGATTTTACCTGCATCATTACCTTTAATTTTTACGGGCTTACGTATTACTTTATCAGTAGCATGGATGGTATTAATCGCAATTGAATTACTTGCTCAATCTCCTGGATTAGGGTCATTTGTATGGGAGGAATTCCAAAATGGAGCCATGGATTCTAACTCAAAAATAATTGTTGCCATGTTTGTTATTGGTTTCATTGGATTTGCTTTAGACAGAATCATGTTATTTATTCAAAACTTAGTTTCTTTTGAAAAAGAGACCATTTAAGAATCATTAAAACTAAATATCATGGCCATATTAGAACTCAAGAACATATACAAAACCTACAATCCAACAAAGGAGGACAAGGGAGAAATTCTAGACAACATTAACCTTAACATTGAAGAAGGAGAATTTGTAGCCATTGTAGGATTCTCAGGGAGTGGAAAAACAACTTTAGTAAATCTTATTAACGGACTACTAAAACCAACCGAAGGAGAAGTTATTTTTAAAGGAAAGCCCGTAGAAGACACAAGCCACGAAAGAGGAGTTATTTTTCAAAACTATTCTCTTTTGCCTTGGCTGACCGTTTATCAAAATATTGATATGGCAATTCAAGAAGCTTTTCCAAAAGCATCAAAACAAGAAAAAGATGTACGTGTAAAAGAACATGTTGAAATGGTAGGATTAACCCACGCTTTAAACAAATATCCAAAAGAATTGTCAGGAGGAATGAGACAACGTGTTTCTGTAGCCAGAGCATTATCAATGAATCCAGAAATGATTATTATGGACGAACCACTAGGAGCTTTAGATGCTTTGACTCGTGGAAATTTACAAGATGAAATTCTTAAAATTTGGGAAGTTAACAAACGTACCGCTTTATTAATCACTAACGACGTTGATGAAGCAATGTACATGGCAGACAGAATTATTCCTTTAAAGCCAGGACCCAACGCAACCCTTGGACCTGAGTTTAAAATAAATATTGAAAGACCAAGAAACAAAACAGCCCTTAATGATAATGAAGAGTATAAAAAAACTCGCATCAAAATCATTGAATATTTAATGGATCTTGGAGAAAAACAAGCAGCCAAAAGCACTTCTAGTTACGAACTCCCAGACATTCAACCCAAGGACTTTAGATGGGATACTAATTAAAAACTAAAAACATGAACCAATTAATACACAACCCAGAAATAGAGAAATTCCCATCTAACGAAGTGATGTTAGATTTGATAGATCTAAAAAAAGTATACCCTACCCCAAAAGGTGATTATGTAGTATTAGAAAACCTAAACCTACAAATTAAAAAAGAAGAGTTCATTACAATTATTGGTCACTCAGGATGTGGAAAAACAACCATGCTATCTATGATGGCTGGATTAAATGAAATTTCCGGAGGTAAAATTTCAGTATTAGGAAGCAGTATTAAAGGTCCTGGACCAGACAGAGGTGTTATTTTTCAAGCTCCAAGCTTAATGCCATGGCTAACCACCATGGAAAATGTAATGTTAGGAGTAAAAAAAGTTTACCCCCACGCCACTAAAAAACAAAAAGAAGACATTTGTAAATACTACTTACACAAAGTAGGAATGGAAAGTTCTTTTAACAAAAGAGCTTCTGAAATATCTCAAGGAGAACAACAAAGAGTTGGTATTGCAAGAGCATTTGCTATCAAACCAAAAGTGCTTTTACTAGATGAGCCTTTTGGAATGTTAGATTCTTTAACCAGAGGTCAACTACAAGATGTATTGATTGATGTTTGGAACAAAGAAAAAATTACTGCAGTAATGATTACACATGATGTTGATGAAGCTATTTTTTTAGCAGACAGAGTTGTCATGATGACCAGCGGTCCTAAAGCCAAAATTGGAGACGTACTCCCTATTGAGTTTGAAAGACCCAGAACAAGAAAAGCCATTTTAGAACATGATGATTACTACAAATACAGAAAACATCTAATTGACTTTTTAGAACACTAAACCACTTTTTAACTATTTCGTTTTTAATAGCGAAGAAATAATCAACAAACAACTTAACAAACTTAATTATGAAATTCACTAAATCATTATTAATCGCTGCTTTTGCCTTTTCATCAGTAGCAAACGCACAGGAAGAAAAACCAAGCTTCTCATTAACTGGAGAATTTAGACCACGAACAGAATTAGGTGGAAGCGGAGGACCATTTACTGCATCACCCGCAACACCAGGAGGAAGCACTGCTCCTGTAGGATCTGAATCATTTATTAAAACATCGGTAAGAGCAGCTCTTAATGCTACATACAAAAATGACTCCTACACATTGTACTTAGGCGTACAAGAAGTATTCTTTTATGGAGACAGAACACAAATATCTGCTACAGGAAATGGTAATTTAAGATTTCAAGAAGCCTGGGCTAATATTAATTTATTTGAAGGTGGTAGCCTAAAAGTAGGTCGCCAACCATTATCTTATGACGATCAAAGAATTTTAGGAGGATTAGGCTGGGCTCAACAAGCAAGAACTCACGATGCTGCTGTTTTTAAATATAGTAACGATGGGTACAATTTAGACTTAGGAGGTTCTTTAAACACTTACGCAGGTACTATTTACCCATCTGCTACATTATTTTCTTACAGAGATATGGGATTTCTAAGAATTAATAAAACTTATGGAAGCTTAAACATTTCTTTATTAGGTTTAGTAACCACTCATCAAGCAGGAACTGAAAACAAATCAACCATAAAAACTGCTGGTGCACATTTAGACTACAAAACAGGGGCTTTTACTGCTAGTGCAAATGCTTATTTACAAAACGGAAACAGAAACGTAGGTGGAGCAGATGTTACTATTGATGGAGCATATTTAGCTAGTTTAGATCTAGGATATAAATTAGATAAAGTTACTTTTGGTTTAGGATACGAAACTATTTCTGGAAAAACTGACGATTCTGCCGCATTCTTCCCATTATACGGAACTAACCATAAATTTAATGGTTTGATGGATAGATTTTACGTAGGAAATCATGGAAATGCAGGAGGTTTAAACGATTTAAATGCTAGTGTATCTAGTAAAATTGCAGGTGCTGCGGTAAGTTTAAAATACCACAACTTTTCTGAAGTAGAAGATTTAGATGGTACTGGATCTGAATTAGGGTCTGAATTAGACTTAGTAGTTGCTAAAGGATTCAAAGGATTTAAATTAGTTGGAGGTTATTCTCAATTCTTTGAACCAGACTCTATTGTTGGAGCAAAAGACACTCAAAACTGGGCTTGGCTAATGTTAATTATCAAACCTAAATTTTTATAAAAATATTCAGTAATTATTCCTTAATTATTCAGTGTTAAAGGCTCGAGCATTTTGCTCGGGCTTTTTCACTTAATCTAACATTAACAAAACCTCATAAAATCAAGACAACAACAATCTTATTACCAACCATTTAAAATTTAAACAAAATCAATCTCCCAAAACTACGTATATATACTTAATATCTACGTAATTTTAGTATATTTGCATAAGTATTCTACAAAAACGAATCAATATGTCTGCAAATAAATCATATAAAACAACTTGTTCTTACTGTGGAGTAGGTTGCGGAATCATCGTAAATAAAGACAATAACGGAACATTAAAGGTAACTGGAGACACAGAACATCCTGTAAACAAAGGAATGTTATGCTCTAAAGGAATGAACCTTCATTATGTTGCACAAGATACTACGGATAGAATTTTATACCCAGAAATGAAGTGGAGTAAAAACCATCCATTAAAAAGAGTTTCATGGGACACTGCCTTCGAAAGAGCAGCTGCTGTTTTTAAATCTATCATTAAAAAACACGGACCTGATAGTGTTGGTTTTTACGTATCTGGACAATGTTTAACCGAAGAATATTATTTGGTAAACAAATTAACCAAAGGATTTATTGGAACCAACAACATAGACACTAATTCTAGACTATGCATGAGTTCTGCAGTAGTAGGATATAAAAAAGCGTTAGGAGAAGATGCAGTACCTATTGCTTATGCTGATATTGAATTGGCAGATACTTTTTTAATTACAGGAGCCAACCCTGCTTGGTGTCATCCTATTTTATACAGAAGACTAGAAAACCATAAAGAAGCCAATCCTGATACTAAATTTATTGTTGTAGATCCACGTAAAACGCAAACTGCTGCCATTGCTGATTTACATTTACAAATTCAACAAGGGACAGATGTTATTTTAAACAATGCCATTGTTCGTGAATTGATAGAAACAGATAAAATTGATATCGATTTTATTCAAAACCACACCAACAACTTTGAAGACGTTAAAAGACAAGTCTTTGAAACTTCTTTAGAAGATGCTGCTAAAATTTGTGATGTTTCTTTAGAAGACATCAAACTAGCTGCGAAATATATTGGAGATGCCAAAGGATTCATTAGCATGTGGACCATGGGATTAAACCAAAGTGTTATTGGTGTTGATAAAAACGTATCTCTTTTAAACATCTCTTTAGTGACTGGTCAAATTGGTAAACCTGGATCGGGACCGTTTTCTTTAACAGGGCAACCAAACGCCATGGGAGGTCGTGAAGTTGGAGGAATGGCTAATTTATTAGCTGTTCATAAAGACTTAATGAATCCAACCCACAGAAAAGAAGTTTCAGATTTTTGGGGAAGTAATCCTATCAATCCAAAACCAGGATATACAGCCACCAAAATGTTTGATGCTTTAGATAAAGGAGACTTAAAAGCAATTTGGATTATTTGTACCAACCCAGTAGTGAGCTTACCAAACTCTAACAAAGTAGAAAGAGCACTTAAAAAAGCAAAATTTGTAGTGGTTCAAGACATTTCTCACAATTCTGAAACCACCAAATATGCAGATTTATTATTACCTGCAGCAGGGTGGTTAGAAAAAGAAGGAACCATGTCTAACTCAGAGCGTAGAATATCTTATTTAGAAAAAGGAATTGAACCTCCAGGTGAAGCTTTACCTGATGTAGAAATCTTATGGCGATTTGCACAAGCCATGAATTACAGAGGTTTTGATTTTAAAAATGCAGAAGAGGTTTACAAGGAGTATTGTAGAATGACCAAAGGAACTAATATTGATATTTCTGCCTTAACTTATCAAAAATTAAAAGATTTAGGAACAGTTCAATGGCCATTTATTGATGAAAACAGCTTAGGAACACCGAGGTTGTTTACCGATAAAAAATTTTACACTCCAGACGGAAAAGCAAACTTTAATGTTGCTCAAAACATATACAATCAATCAGAACAACCTACAGAAGAATTTCCATTAATTCTAAACACAGGTCGTATTCGTGATCAATGGCACACCAGAACCAAAACAGGAAAAGTAAAACGTTTATTAACGCACATTAGCGGTCCTTATGTTGAAATAAATGAAGAAGAAGCCAAAGCAAGAAACATTGAAGAAGGAACTATAGTAGTGGTAAAAAACAATCGTGGTACTGCTAGAGTAAAAGCAATCATCAACAAAGACATCAAAAAAGGATCTATTTTTATGCCCATGCATTTTGGGAAAATATCTGGTTCTGATTTTGGTCGCGCTAACAATTTAACCAACGAACTAATTGACCCTGTTTCTAGCGAACCAGATTTTAAACACGCGGTAGCAGAAGTAACCAAATACAAAAAAGAAAAACAAAAAATATGTCTGATTGGTGCTGGTTCTGCCTCTTATAGATTTATTCAAACATACAGAGAACACAATACCGAAGATGAGTTAGATGTTTTCTCTCTAGAACCCTACCCATTCTACAACCGTGTGATGTTACCAGAATATATTAATGAAGAAATGACATGGGAACAGTTACAAAAAATTAAAGAAGGAGAGCTTGATAAGTTAAAAGTGACTTTACACGCTAGTTGCAGTATTGTAAAAATAAACAGAGAAGAAAAAACAATTTTAGATAGCAACGGAAACACCCATCATTATGATATTTTAATCATGGCTACCGGGAGTAGGGCTTTTGTACCTAAAGATTTTAGATTAGATATGCCTGGTGCTTTTACCATGCGTACCAAAAAAGATGCTGATGCTTTGAAAGCACATTTAGAAAAAACAGAATTACCTCAAGACAAACAACATGTAACTATTGTTGGAGGGGGATTGTTAGGGTTAGAATTAGCCGCATCACTTTCTAAAATAAATATAAAATCTAGTATCATTCAACGTGCCAACAGATTAATGGAACGTCAACTAGATTTGGTTTCTAGTAGATTATTAGATCAAGATGTAAAAGAAAGAGGAATCCAAATACACTACAACAATGAAGTGGATACTGTTTTTGAAACCAATAAAGAAACAGAGTTAGAAGTAAGATTAAAAACAGGAAAAATAATTAAAACCAACGCCATTGTTTACGCTATTGGTACTATTCCAAATATTGAATTAGGAAGAGAAATCAAACTAAATTGTGGTAGAGGAATTGAAGTCAACCAACATTTACAATCTAGCGATCCTAATATTTTTGCTTTGGGTGAGATTGCACAATATAACGGATGGTTATTTGGAATTACCTCAGCTGCAGAACAACAAGCAGATGTTGCTGCAAAGTATATTTTGGGTGATTTAGGAAGTGTTTATGATGGCTCTGTATTGATGAACATTTTAAAGTTTGAAAATCTTGACCTATGTAGCATCGGGAATATTGAAATTCCGAAAGGAGACAATTCCTACGAACAAATTATCTTAACCGATGAACGCAAGCGTTACTATAAAAAATGTGTAGTAAAAGATGATGTGCTAATTGGAGCTGTATTGATGGGAGATAAAAAAGAATTTGCCGAATTTAAAGCTTTGATTGAAGATCGAGTAGAACTATCAGACAAACGTGATGAATTGTTACGTGGTGGCGGTGGCGGAGAGCCTGTGATAGGGCAATTGGTTTGTTCTTGTAGCCAAGTAGGTGATGGTAATTTAAAACAAGCCATTGCAGGTGGATGCACAAACTTTACCGAACTTTGTAAAACTACCGGTGCCGGTTTAGGTTGTGGTAGTTGTAAGCCAGAAGTTAGAGATATTTTAAAAGAATCATTAACCCCTGTAAACGCATAATATAATGATTGAGAAACTAAAAAGAATTTTCATCAAAGGAGGTGTTATTACTCCCAATGAATTAAAACAAGTAACACATTTAGCCAAAGCATTGAATTTAACTTCTATCAGCTTTGGGTCTAGACAAGATATATTATTGCCCGTTAAAGAAAATCAGCAACACTTATTAAAAACTTATTTTCCAGAGTTTAAGCAAGATATTGATGACGACACTTATAAATATCAAAACATTGTTTCATCTTATGTTTGTGCAGATGTTTTTCAGCAAACACCATGGTTAAGTGCTTCCACTTATTTGTATTTACACGAAGATTTTAAGTACAACCCAACATTAAAAATCAACATTGTAGATCCACAACAAAATTTGGTTCCTATTTACAGTGGAAACTTAAACTTTATAGCTTCTAAAGATGAAGATTATTGGTACTTAAATTTAGATTTACCGGGTTGGAAAAAAGACATCAATTACCCTGTTTTAGTATATTCTTGGAACATCGCGAAGATTGCAAAAATTATTGAAGATGAATATCAGAATTTTGACAATGCTCAAGATTTATTTAAACACATCACCGATTTAACCGATGCCAATAACAAGGTAATTAAAGAACCGTTGAAAATTCCACACAGGCCATTTCCTTATTACGAAGGAATGAATAAAATGGGAATTAGTCAATATTGGCTAGGATTGTACTGGAGAAACAACAAATACGATATTAAATTTTTAGAAGATTTTTGTGACTTCTGTATGGATTACAAAATCAGTAGAATTTGTATTACCCCTTGGAAATCTTTTATTGTTAAAGGAATTGAGAAAGAATACAAGTTTATGCTTGAAAAATTCTTAGGTCAAAGAGGAATCAACGTACGTCACTCATCTCTAGAGTTAAATTGGCATTTACCCGTAAACGATGCTGAAGCACTAAAACTTAAAAGATTTATTGTAAAATCTTTTGATCAAAATGATATTAGTACTTATGGATTAACTTTTGGATACCACGAAAGAAGTGAAAACCCACATTATTTTACTTCTATGATTGTGGAGAAAAATCCATCTCCAAAAATCACCAATGAATTCCAAAATATTGCATCTTATAATGTTTTGTATTGTAAAAACTTTGATCCTAACACTAGAGAATATATTTCATACGCTCAAAATGTTGAGGAAATAGAATTACCTGGTTTGCTAATGCAACTAAGTCAATTGTATTTTGAACAACTAGACAACAATACAGAAAATGTTGCCAAACCAGTAGAAAATAAAGACTCTGGTTTGATAGAAACTCCCGTTTACCAATGCACTAGCTGCATGACAGTTTATGATGATGAAATTGGGGATGCAGAAGCCAACATTGCTCCTGGAGTAGCATTTAAAGACTTACCAAGTGATTATACCTGTAGTCTTTGCGAAGCTCCAAAAACTAAGTTTAAAGAAGTTGTTTTAGCAGAATAACCCTAATTTTGTCTTCTATATTTTATTGATATGAACAACTATTTAATAAGCATTAGCGAAGCCATGGAAATGGTAAACACCAACGTTTTAAGCAAAAAACCTGAAAAGATTTTACTTAAAGACGCCTTGGATTTGTTTTTAGCAGAAGATGTATTTTCCCCTATCAACATGCCGCCTTTTAACCAATCTGCCATGGATGGTTTTGCTGTTTTGTTTGACGAAACCCATCAAAATAACTTTACATTGGTTGATGAAATAAAAGCTGGAGACAATAACAAAAGAAAATTAAACATTGGCGAAGCGGTAAGAATTTTTACAGGGGCTCCTACTCCCACAAATGCCAATGCCGTTATCATGCAAGAAAACACCTCTGTTGAAAATGGGGTTTTAAATATTGATGACACATTAACTGATTATAAAAACATCAGATTAGAAGGAGAGCAAATCAAACAAAAACAAATTGCTTTGCAAAAAGGAGCAAAACTAAATCCGGCAGCCATTGGTTTTTTAGCAACATTAGGAATTACCGAAGTAAGTGTGCATCCAAAACCTAAAATTAGCATTGTGATTACAGGTAACGAATTGGTTACCCCAGGAACTCCATTAGCCTTTGGACAAATATATGAGAGCAATGCCATCATGCTACAAACTGCTTTGGCTAAAAAAGGCTTTACAGACATCACTCTTGTAAAAGTAAAAGATGACTATAATGATACCAAAACAGTATTAAACAATGTCATAGAACAAAGTGATTTGGTTTTAATTTCCGGAGGAATATCCGTTGGAGATTATGATTTTGTTGGAAAAGCATTGTTAGAATTAAAGACACAACAAATCTTTTACAAAATAAAACAAAAGCCAGGGAAACCTTTGTTTTTTGGGAAAAACCAAAATACCATCATTTTTGCTTTACCTGGAAATCCAGCATCGGCATTAACTTGCTATTATATTTACATTGAATCTGCATTGCAAAAAATCATTGGAAATCCAAATTATAGTAAACCCACAACTACCCTAACTCTATCTAACGAATACATTAAAAAAGGAACTAGAGGAGAATTTTTAAAAGCAAAAGCAACAGGAAGTGAGGTTGAAATTTTGGGAAGTCAAAGCTCTGCTATGTTAAATAGTTTTGCCCAAGCCAATGCTTTGGTTTATTTAGAAGATGATGTTAAAATGGTAAAAAAAGGAGAAAAAGTGAAAACCTATATTATTGATTAACAACCATTTATTGTTATGCAAAAAAACATTACTGGAATTATTCTTGCTGGCGGAAATAGTACAAGAATGGGAACCGACAAAGGAACTCTAACCCTTAACAATATTACCTTCACACAACACATCATTAACAAACTAAAACCTATTGTTGATGAAATTATTATTGTAAGTAATCATGAAATTTATGATCAATTTGGTGTAAAAAGAATTCCTGATAATGTAAAAGATTACGGTCCTGTAGCAGCAGTATACACAGGCTTAAAAGCAAGCAAAACAGATTATAGCATTATTGTAAGTTGCGATGCCCCAAAGGTAGATCTTGAAGTTTTTAAACCTTTGTTAATGGAACGAAATAACAAATATGACATTGTTCAATACATTGCAGATTCCAGAACGACTCCACTAATTGCGTTGTACAACAGAAAATGCTTAGGGATTTTTAAACTAGCCCTTAAAAATAAAATTCAGAAATTGCGATTTGTGATCAAGCAGCTTGATGATAAAACCATTGTAGCTCCTGATCATATTAGAGACAAGATTGTTAACATCAACACCCCAAAAGATTTAGAACGATATAACATATGCTAATCACCATTAAATACTTTGGAATGTTGGTAGAAATTACCAATACTACTCAAGAATCTTATCAGTATGATTTGGAAGATATTTCCATTAATGATATTGAACTTTCTATCCTATCAAGATATCCTAATTTAAAAAACACTACCTATAACATTGCCGTTAATCAACAAATAGCTACTAAAAATCAACCTATAAAAAACGGAGATGAATTGGCTTTTTTACCTCCATTCGCAGGAGGATGATTACCTTTGTATAGTATAAAGAATAAAAACATGAAAAAACACAATGTATTTATTGAAGATGCCATTACTCCAGATTTTATTGCAAATTCTATAGCCAAGCATCAAACCAAAACCAGCATTGGAGCACATGATATTTTTTTGGGTCAGGTAAGAGCTGATGAAATTGATGGGAAAACAGTATCTGCTATTGAATATACCGCATATGAGGAAATGGCCAACTTAAAATTTAGCGAAATCAGAGAAGCTACTTTTGATAAATTCGATTTGACATGTATGCATATCTACCATAGTTTAGGAACAGTAAAAGCAGGAGAAATTTGCTTGTTTGTATTTGTTTCTTCTCCAAGAAGAAAAGAAGCGATGAAAGCTTTAGAATATTTGGTAGAAACCATTAAAGCTGAGAGTCCTATTTTTGGAAAAGAAATTTTTGAAGACGAAACACATCAGTGGAAAGTGAATTCATAAAGTTGAATTGTTGATTTGTGTAACTGTTTAATTGTTTGACATGTATATATTTTCATTTGAGAAATTAAATGTTTGGAAAGACTCCAAAGAATTTGTTAAAGAAATTTATAGAATAACAACTAAATTTCCTGATTCAGAAAAATTTGGGATGATATCACAATTAAGAAGAGCCTCTATTTCTGTTCCTTCAAATATAGCAGAAGGGAGCTCTAGAAAAATTTCAAAAGACCAAGCACATTTTACAATATTAGCTTACAGTTCATTGACGGAAGTCTTAAATCAAATTATTATTTCTCACGAATTAAACTATATTAGTTTAGAAGATTATCAATCCATTCGTCCTCAAATCGAAATGATTTCAAACAAACTAAATGCTTTACGTAACGCTCAATTAAACAAATAAACAACTCCACCAATCAACACAATATGGTCGACATTACACATAAAAGCTCAACCTTAAGAACCGCTACTGCACAAGCCATTGTAAAAGTTAGCAAACAAGAAACTATTGATGCCATTAACAACAAAACCGTTCCAAAAGGAGATGTTTTTGAAATGAGTAGAGCTGCTGGTTTATTAGGAATTAAACAAACACCTTATTTATTACCCGATTGTCATCCGTTACCAATTGAGTTTACAGGGGTAGAATATCAAATAAATGGTTTAGAGATTACTATTTTAATGACGGTAAAAACCATTTACAAAACAGGTGTTGAGGTAGAAGCCATGCACGGAGCAAGTGTTGTGGCTTTGAACATGTATGACATGTTAAAACCCATTGACAAACAAGTGGAAATTGGTAGCATTAAATTGTTAGAAAAAAGAGGTGGAAAATCTACTTTTCATAAAAAATCAGGAGCCGGATTAAAAGCATCTGTCATTGTTTGTTCTGATACTATTTCTGAAGGTAAAAAAGAAGACAAAGCAGGAAAGGCTATTATTAAAAAACTGAAAGAATGTGAAGTTTCTATTGGAGAATATACCATTATTCCTGATGAAAAAGACATCATTGCAGAAAAAGCAATTACTAACAGTCAAAAAGATTTTGACCTAATTATATTTACTGGTGGAACAGGATTGTCTCCAAGAGATGTAACACCAGATACTTTGACTCCTTTGTTTGAAAGACAAATTCCAGGTATTGAGGAAGCCATTAGAAGCTACGGTCAAACCAGAACTCCTTATGCGATGTTATCACGTAGTGTGGCAGGGATTATTAACAATACATTGGTTATAGCCTTACCAGGATCTACCAAAGGAGCCGAAGAATCTATGGAAGCTATTTTTCCTGCAGTTCTTCATATTTATGGTGTATTAAACGGAGAAAGACATTGAGTAGTGAGTAGTGAGTAGTGAGTAGTGAGTAGTGAGTAGTGAGTAGTGAGTAGTGAGTAGTGAGTAGTGAGTAGTGAGTAGTGAGTAAAATTAGAAAATCAATTAAACACATAAACAATAAATAAACAGCTTATCAAAAAAACAAACAACATATTAATTGATGATTTTAACAGAGAACATACTTATTTGCGAATTTCTATTACGGAAAAGTGCAACTTAAGATGTACTTACTGTATGCCTGCTGAAGGGATTCCTTTATCTCCCAAAAGTCATATTATGAATTATGATGAAGTTTTTGAAATTGCTAAAAAGTTTGTGGATTTAGGCGTTACTAAAATTAGAATTACTGGTGGAGAACCTTTGGTTAGAAAGGATGTTGCAATCATTTTAAGAAAATTAGCCACTTTACCTGTTGAACTTTCCATTACCACCAACGGTGCTATAATTGATAAATTTATGGATGTTTTTAAAGAATGTAACATTCAAAAAATAAACATCAGCATAGACTCCTTAAACCCTGAAAAATTTAACAAAATTACTCGTCGTAACGATTTTGAACGCGTGTATAAAAACATCATGCTTTTTGCCAATGATGATTTTTTTAAAGTAAAACTTAATTGTGTGTTAATGAAAGATGTTAACGATGGTGAAATCAATGATTTTATTGAGTTTACCAAACATCAAAACCTAAATATTCGTTTTATAGAATTTATGCCTTTTAATGGAAACGAATGGAAATTAGATCAACTGGTTTCTTTACAAACCATTGTAGATCGCGCACAAAATCATTTTGGAACAAATAACATTTTGAGAATAAAGGATGCCCCAAACGACACTTCTAAAAATTATCAACTTAAAAATGCTTTAGGAACTTTTGCTATTATTAGTACAGTAACCAATCCTTTTTGTGATAGTTGTAATCGTATTAGATTAACCGCCAATGGAAAATTAAAAAACTGTTTATTTTCAGGTGGAGAAGAAGATCTTTTAACAACTTTAAGAGCAGGAGAAAACATAGAAAAACCTATTAAAATTGCCATTCAATCTAAAAAGAAAATGCGTGGTGGTATGGATTCTCAAAAACAATTTACTTCAGAAGAACTTCGTTTAGACAACCGTAGCATGATTGCTATTGGTGGATAAATAAATATTTTCCTCTCCTATATTCATCGGCTTTTACCTATTTTTATGTAAAATTATTTTACATGGATGCATTGAATGAATTTATCAATATTGAAATCATTAAAATAGGAGAAAACTCTATTAAAATTTTTAATGTTCTATTGGTATTAACCATTTTTATTTTCACTAAAATTTTAGTTTGGATTGTCTCAAAAATCATTCATAAACATAGAGAAAAAGCAGATATAGATCATTCAAACGCTTATGCTTTGGTACAAATATCTTCTTATGTTTTTTGGATAATTGCCTTTGTTTTTATGCTTGAAGGCTTGGGTATTGAGATTACCTTTTTATTAGCTGGATCTGCAGCATTATTAGTAGGTATTGGTTTAGGATTACAACAAACCTTTAACGATTTTATTTCAGGGTTGATTTTACTTTTTGAAGGAACCACCAGAGTAGGTGATATTTTAGAGGTAGATAATGATGTAGTTCAAATTCAAAGTATTGGATTAAGAACTTCCAAAGCCATCAATAGATTTGATATTTCCGTTATTATTCCCAACTCTTTAATCACCACTAATAAAGTAGTAAACTGGAGTCACCATGGACCTACTACTCTATTTACCGTAAAAGTTGGAGTGGCATATGGTAGTGATGTTGAACAAGTAATTCAAATCCTAAGAAAAAGTGCTTCTATCCATCCAGAAGTCATTAGAAAAGATGAAGTAGATGTACGATTTTCAGATTTTGGAGCATCGTCTTTAGATTTTACCCTTATTTTTTATACCACAAATATATTTGGAGTTGAAAAAATTAAAAGCGAAATTAGAATCAATATTGCCAAAGCATTTAAAGAAAATGGTATTTCAGTACCATTCAATCAATTAGATGTGCATATTAAAAATCAAGAATCATAAACAAAACGATCCTTTATGAAAAAAGATTTCTTTAAAAGCACTTCGCTAATAGAATATTCTAAAGAGAATTATCATTCAAACCCTATTACATCTATAGATGAAATTGATTTTGGAACTGAAAATAAAAACATAAGATGGTTAAATACTTATGGAACCCATCATAAAAGTGAATTTAAAGCTATTGTTACAAAAAGTTTACTTGATGATTTTTTATTAAAATTAATTACCGAAGAAAAACACCCAAACAAAGTTCTGGAGCTAGACAATGCTCTTTTTGTAACCATAAAAGTGTTAAAAACAGAAACCAAAAACTTTCAGACAGAGCAAATGTTTTTTGTATTAACACCGCATATCCTTTGGAGCATTCAAGAAGAAAAAGGAGATTATTTTGAATGGATTAGGGAACGAATTAGAGAAAACAAAGGAATTGTTAGAAACAAAAAAACTGATTATTTACTATTCCTAATTCTTGAGTCTATTATTGATAATTATGAAGATGCTTATGATAAAATTTCATCTTCTATGGAAACCTTAAACCAAGGAACTGACGTAAAACCCACACCTGAATTTACCCAAAATATCGAAAAGGAAAAAAATATCCTAATTACTTTTAAAAAAGCAGCAACCAGTTTAAGAGATATAATTACCAAATTAGAAAAAGTAGAACAACAAAAAATTAACAAAAAGTTTTACAGTGAACTAAGTACTCAAATTCACAACTTATTAAACAGTATTGATTTTGATTTGCAAGAAATGGAGAGTAAAATTAATTTGATATTTAGTATACAAGGACACCGATTAAATGAAGTAATGAAAACCTTGACTATTTTTTCTGTAATCTTTATTCCTTTGACTTTTTTGGCAGGAATATACGGGATGAATTTTGAATATATTCCTGAACTAAAACACCATAATGGTTATTTTGTTTTATTAGGTGTAATGGTAATTGTAACCCTTGGATCTATCTACTATTTTAGAAAAAAGAAATGGTTCTAAAAACAATTTTTAATCACTTTACAAACTCTTTGTAAATCATTGGTAGACATAGAAGAACCACTGGGTAAACTCAAACCTCTTTGATGTAAATCATCACTATTTCCATTACTATAAAAAATAGCAAATTGATATATTTTTTGTTGATGCATGGGCATCCACAAAGACCTACATTCAATATTATCAGCAAGTAAACTTAATCTTACTTTCTCTTTTATTTCATGACTATTAAACAACAAACTTGTTAACCAAAAATTACTTTTAGTGTTGATGGTATCTTCTAAGAAAGAAACCTCAACATCTCTCAGTTCATTTTTATAAAACAAATGATTTTCTCTTCTCTTATTTACAAAGTCATTCAACAATTCTAATTGCGCTACCCCAATAGCAGCCAAAACATTGCTTAACCTATAATTAAAACCTATTTGATGATGTTCATACCCTGTATTGGCTTCTTTGGCTTGGGTAGATAAATATAAAGTTTTATCTGCCAGTTCTTTTTTATAAGTCACCAACATTCCACCACCCGAAGTAGTAATGATTTTGTTTCCATTAAAAGAAAAAACTCCAACATCTCCAAAAGTTCCACAATATTGATTTTTATAAATACTTCCCAATGCTGATGCGGCATCCTCTAAAACTAAAATATTGTACTTTTTTGTAATTGCTAAAACTTCATCAACTTTGGCTGGCATTCCATAACCATGAACTAAAATAAGAACCTTTGGCTTTTGTCCTTTTTCTATTTCAGAAAGAATGGCTTTTTCTAATAAAACAGGACAAATGTTCCAGGTTTCTTTTTCTACATCTACCAAAATAGGAACAGCACCTATATAAGAAATAGGGTTCACTGATGCCACAAAAGTAAACGTTGTACACAGCACTTTATCACCTTTTTTTATACCCAAAACCTTTAATCCCAAATGAATTGCAGATGTAGCGGAATTTAAGGCAACTGCATAAGAAACACTGACAGTTTTAGATAAATTGTTTTCAAAAGTAGTAATCATAGGACCTTGTGGAGCGATCCAATTACTTTCAAAAACATTCTTTAACAAGGCTTGTTCATTTCCTTTTAAATCTGGCGGTGATAAATAAATTTTTTCTTTCAACAGTAAAGGTTTTAACGAAGATAGCAAAAAAGAAAATGTGATAAATAACACAGGCCGTTTTACTATGCTTATCTATATAAATTGATTATTTTGCATTCTAAAATTTAAATACTTATAAATAAAAAAAATTAGTAAAAAATGACTACTGAAAATACGAAATTAATGCAACAGGCTAGAACTTCCTTAGACTTAAAATGGGGGATCGCTATTATCACTTTTTTAATTTATAATATTATTGTTGGGTCTTGATCTGTAATTCCTATTCTTGGGAGTATTGGAGCTTTGATATTAGCAGGACCATTTTCTTATGGTTTAGCAACATTTTCAATGGCTATTGCTAGAAATCAAAAAGAAGACATCAAACAAATTTTTGAAGGATTTAACAACTTTGCAAATTGCTTAATCGCTTATTTATTAATGGCTTTGTATGTTATTTTATGGAGTCTATTATTTATTATCCCTGGAATAATTGCTGCAATTTCATATTCAATGGTTTTTTATATTATGGTAGATGAACCTGAAATAGGACCCGAAGCTGCCTTAAGAAAGAGTAAAGAAATGATGTATGGTTATAAATGGAAATTCTTTAGGTTAAATATCCGATTTTTTGGTTGGAGTTTACTTTGTATTTTAACTTTAGGAATTGGATTTTTATGGTTAATCCCATACATGCATGTAACTTATGTTAAATTTTATGAAGACATTAAAAATGATCCTTTGGCTGAAATTGGAAGTCAATACAGCAAATAATTATTGATCAATAAAAAAAATCCCATCATTTACATGATGGGATTTTTTTTATTTAAAGCTCTTAGTTTATAATGCTTAAAATCATTAATTCTCTTTTGATTGAATATCAATTCCATCAACATCAATTCTTACTTTAACATCATTAGACTCTGCTCTAATTCCATTTTTATCAATCTTCAAACTTCCTTCATCACCATTAATTTCAACACCTTCGTCATCAATTTTTACTTTGGGTGTTTTTACCTCTACTTTATAATCCTCATTACAATCTAAACACTCAACATCATCTTTTAAGATTTTTAAATAATGATTAGTTAGCTTTCTATCAACTATTGAACCTCTAGCGTGGAAATCCCATGTATTTCTTTCGGTGTAAATCACTAACTTTTTTGGTAAGTAAAGTATAATTTCTACTTCTTGATCACAGTATTTATTTTCTATACTTGTTGACAAAAAGGAATCTAACGTTAATTTATTATTCTCAAAAGAATAATTATAATTAATCTTTTGAGCACGATTTAAGGCCTGTTCATATCCACCTCCATCTGCTTTTTTCTGAATAACGATACTTGCATAAGAATCACTAGCAGATTTTATCTTTAATCTGATATCTCTTCTATAAAGATCCTTTGTTCCGTTTTGATTAGTTACAATTTTAAAATCATTGTTCATATAAAATTGATTTCTATACAAATCACTAGAACGCATTTCTATCCATAAAGTATCATTTTCTGTAATATTTAACATATTTTTCTCTGTTACACTTTCAGAAAAAGAATGTTCGCTAGCTTCTCTAACGCCAACAACAATAAGTCCTATTACCGAAAACAACCATACTCCTAATAAAGTCAATTTAGCAACTTTCCCTATAGATTTTAAATTGTTTACAAAAATCTTTAAACCTAAATAGAAGAAGAAAAACACAGGAATTCCTACAACAAAAAACACCATTGTTACCCCCAACCAAATAGGCGTGTTTGCAGCATTCATGACAGATAAAAACTCTATCCCAGGAATATTTAAAATATTTTTAAATCCTACCGAAATCAATCCCAACACAAGTGCTATCAACACAAAAACTGAAAAGATTATAATGATGATTCCTATAAATTTTGAGAATATTTTTACCACTAACATGATAAAATCTACAATGGCATCAAAAAAGTTTTTTGAAGTTGTTTTTACTGTATCTCCATGTTTTTTTGCTGTATCTGAAACTGATTTAGATACATTTTTAGCAACTCCAGAAACCGTTTCAAATCCTTCTTTAATTTGTTTTTCTATATTATTAATGTTCACAGGCTCTCCTGTCATCATTATTTTTTCGGCAGTAGTTGTAGCTGCAGGTATTAAAATCCAAAACAGAATATAAATAACCACAAAAGTTCCAAACGACATCATGACTAGCAACACCCACAACAAACGCATCCATATAGGATCTATACCTAAATAATGAGCAAAACCTGAGGACACCCCGCTAATGTATGAGTTATCTATATCTCTATAAAGTTTTTTATTATTTGTTGATTGTTTATTAGATGTAAAGTTGCTTTCATCTTCAAAAATATCATCATCAACTAAATAGTCTTCTGGTTGTCCCATAATAGCGATAACCTCTTCAACATCTTTAATGCTAACAACTTGTCTTTCATTTTTAAGACGTTCATTAAATAACTCTGAAATTCTAGTTTCAATATCAGCAATAATTTCTTCTCGTCCCTCTGAATTGGTAAACGAATTTTTAATAGCTGTAAGGTAAGTTTGCAACTTTAAATATGCATCTTCATCAATGTGAAAAAATATACCAGCCAAATTTATATTAACAGTTTTATTCATCTTTTGGTAGTTTTGGGCTTGTTACTATATTAACCGCATTTTGCAGTTCGTTCCAAGTAGTGTTTAGTTCGTTTAAAAAAAGTTTACCAGTATCGGTTAAACCATAATATTTTCTAGGAGGGCCAGACAAAGACTCCTCCCACCTATAACTTAAGAGCCCTGCATTTTTAAGCCTTGTTAGTAAAGGATATATAGTCCCTTCTACTACCAGCAACTTAGCATCTTTAAGCGTACTTAGAATTTCTGCTACATACGCATCCTCATCTTTTAAAACGGAAAGTATACAGTATTCTAAAACACCTTTTCGCATTTGTGCTTTTGTGTTTTCTATCTTCATTCTCTACTTTTTTACTTGTTAAAACCTAATTATCTTATCCTTACTTTATAAAATTGATAGTTAATGGATATTTATACAATTCTCCTTCTTTGGCTTTTAAACTTGCTATAATTACAAAAACAAATTCAAACAAAAATCCAATTACAGTTATAAAGCCGATGCTTCCTCCTAATATTAAAAACAATGGAAAAGCTCTATTTAAATTAAAACTGAAATGTTGAAGTCCATCAAAATGAAAACCCTGAAATACATTAAACATAAAAAACGGTATGGTAATTAATCCAAGGACGATAGTGTATAACAATACACTTAACTGAAAGTTAATAGCTTGTTTTCCGTGTTCATTTATGAATTCTGATTTTTCTTTATTCAATACCCATAAAATAATAGGCCCTAAATAATTACCTAAAGGAATCACAAACCTACTAAAAGTAGATAGGTGAATAAACGTTGCAATGTTTTTGTGATGATTTTCTAGCATAGCATTTTTTATTTATAGTAATTTCTTATGCAAATATACATCTAAAAAATAGTACTATGCAAAACAAAGTACTATAAATTTTATTAAAAAATTTAAAACAGATCTTCTAAACAAAAAAATCCCATCATTTTCATGATGGGATTTTTTTAGTAATCTATAGGCTTATTAAGGATTTGTAGACCAAATTCCTGCATCTTTAATAAAGACTCTTTTATTTAATTTTAATTGTGCAACAATCACCTCAGCAATATCTTCAGGTTGCATTACCGATTCTGGATTTCCGTCTGTTAACTTTAAATCAATAGCCATATCTGTAGCCACAGTACTTGGCGTTAGAGCAGTTACTCTAATATTGTGCTTTCTTACTTCTTGCATTAAAGACTCTGTCAATCCTAAAACAGCAAACTTAGAAGCACTGTAAGCACTCGTTACCGCTGCTCCTCGTAAACCAGCTGTTGAGGAAATATTAATAATATCTCCTGAGTTTCTTTCAATCATTTGCGGTAAAAAAGCCCTAGTTACATAATAGGTTCCCATTAAATTTACTTGAATAATTTGCTCCCAATCTTTAACACTTAACTCTAAAAACTTTCCAAATTTACCAATTCCAGCATTATTGATTAATATATCAATGTGATCGAATTTATTAAATACAACTCCTGTTGATTTGTTCACTTCCTCTAGTGAAGAAACATCTGCTACAGCAGTTACCACTCTTACCCCAAAAGCTGTAACTTCTTTGGCAACTTCTAATAAATCTTTTTCTGTTCTTGCTAACAATGCTACATTTACTCCTTCTGCTGCCAAAGCCAACGCTATAGCTTTCCCTATTCCTTTACCAGCACCTGTAATTAATGCATTTTTTCCTTTTAAACTCATTCTATTATTTTTTTATTTTTCTTATCTAAAGTTACTATCTATTCACTGCAAGAAAAAATTTATCTCTTTAAAATCTGATATTTTTAAACATAAAAAAACCGAGCTTTTCACAGTCTCGGTTTTTATTATTTTTATGCCTCTAAGGCTTGTTTAATATCTGCGATAATATCGTCTATGTGTTCTAGACCCAATGAACACCTAACCATTCCATCAGTAATATTTACAGCTTTTTTTACCTCGGGTTCTACTTTAGCATGTGTAGTACTTGCAGGATGAGTAACAATAGTTCTAGTATCTCCTAAATTAGCAGACAATGAACACATTTTAATGTTATCAAAAAAGTTTCTTCCTCCTTCTACACCACCTTCTACTTCAAAAGCCACAATGCTTCCTCCTTTTAACATTTGCTTTTTAGCAATTTCATATTGTGGATGTGACTTTAGGAAAGGATATTTTACCCATTTTACTTTAGGATGACTTTCTAAAAATTCAGCTAAAGCCAAAGCATTATCACAATGTCTATCTGCTCTAACAGCTAAAGTTTCTAAAGATTTAGACAGCACCCAAGCATTAAAAGGACTCATGCAAGGTCCTGTTAAACGTGAGAATAAATAAATTTCACGAATCAACTCTTTGTTACCTACTGTTACTCCTCCCATTACACGTCCTTGTCCATCCATTAATTTAGTGGCAGAATGAACTACTAAATCTGCTCCAAACTTAATAGGTTGTTGTAAATATGGTGTTGCAAAACAGTTGTCTATAACCAATAAAACTCCATGTTTTTTAGCAATACTGCTCAATAATTCTAAATCCAATACATCTACTCCTGGATTTGTAGGAGTTTCTGCATAAATAAATTTAGTATTTGGCTGAATTAAGCTCTCTATTTTATCAACTTCATTTACTTCAAAATAAGAACAATTGATATTCCATTTTGGAAAATACTTAGTAAACAAACCATGTGTAGCTCCAAAAACAGAACTACAAGAAACTACATGATCACCCGCACTTAACAAAGCTCCAAAAGTAGAAAAGATAGCTGCCATTCCACTTGAAAAAGCAAAACCAGCTTCAGCACCTTCCATCAAACAAACTTTTTCAATAAATTCATTGGTATTAGGATTACTGTATCTACTATACAAGTCTCTTTGTTTTTCTTCAGCAAAAGAAGCTCTCATTTCTTCGGCATCATCAAAAATAAATCCAGACGTTAAATACAAGGGTACAGAGTGCTCAGAAAACTGAGTTGTTTCTGATTGTGTTCTTACCGCTAGGGTTTCGAAATTTTTACTTTTATTACTATCTTTCATTTTATTCGCTTAGTAATTAAACACTGTGATGTGCACAAAAAATTATAAATATTAAAACCGAATTTATTGTAATCCAGGAATATTTACCATTTCATCTACTTCACTATTATAATCTATCTCATCATAATTAAAACCAAACAAGTTAAAGAAATCGGTTTTATACCCCTCTAAATCTCCTATAGAAGGAAGATTTTCTTCCGTAACTTGCTCCCATAATGCTGATACTTGTTCTTGAATATCTGAACGCATTTCTAAATCATCAATTCTTATTCTACCTACAGCATCTGTTGGGACTTTATCTAATGCTAATCGTTCTGTATACAATCTGTGTATTTGTTCTATACAACCTTCATGTACATTATTTTCTTTCATTACTTTATATAGCAAAGAAATATATAATGGAATAACAGGAATTGCAGAACTAGACTGAGTAACAAGTGCCTTATTAACAGAAACATATGCTTTACCATTGATTTCTTTTAATAAATCTGTAATTGTAAAAGCCGTTTTCTCTAAATGATCTTTCGCTTTCCCTATAGTTCCCTTTCTATAAACAGCCTCTGTCAACTCTGGACCAATATAAGAATAAGCTACTGTAGTAAAATCTGAAGAAAGCAAATCAGCATTTTTTAATTCATCAATCCACATCTCCCAATCTTCACCTCCCATAACAGCAACTGTATTATCAATATCATCCTGATTACAAGGAGAAATCGTAATCTCTTTTACAGCTCCAGTATGAAAATCTACTGTTTTATTGGTGTAAGGTTCTCCAATAGGTTTTAATGTTGATTTATGCCTAACACCTGTTACAGGGTGAGTTCTTACTGGCGAAGCAAGACTATAAACAACCATATCAACTTGTCCTAAATCTTGCTTAATTAAGTCTATTGTTTGTTGTTTTATTTCGTTTGAAAAAGCATCTCCATTAATACTTTTTGCATAAATACCTTCTTCATGAGCCTTTTTTTCAAAAGCAGCTGTGTTGTACCATCCAGAAGAGGCTGTTTTTCCTTCTGTTGGTGGTTTTTCAAAAAACACTCCTATCGTAGATGAATTTGAACCAAAAGCACTTGCTATTCTTGATGCCAATCCAAATCCAGTTGATGCACCAATAACAAGAACTCTTTTTGCTTCTCCTATTTTTCCTTTTGATTTAATATATTCTATTTGATTTAATACATTTTGCTCACAACCTTTTGGATGAGAGGTAATGCAAATAAATCCACGAGTTTTTGGCTCTATAATCATTTCTTATTCTTTTTAATTACTAACTTTTTTATAATTCAAGTTCCGTTAATCTCATAATGTCTCCAAAGACACCACGAGCCGTTACATTGGCTCCTGCTCCTGCTCCTTGAATTACAACAGGCTGATCTCCATATGATTCTGTATAAATCTCAAAAATAGAATCAGCTCCTTTTACTTGCCCCAAAGCAGAATCACTAGGAACAGAAACTAATTTTACTTCTAAAATTCCTTTATCCGAAGCCAAATCACCGTGTAAATCACCTATGTAACGTAATACATGATTTGGTTCTTGTTTGTCTTTTATTTGTTGATAGATAGGGTCTAACTCTTCTAATTTACTTAAAAAAGAAGCGGTATCTCCATCTCTTAAATGTTCAGGAATTAAATTGTGAATTTCCACATCACTAAATTCATTTTGTAAATCTAACTCACGTGCTAAAATCAACAATTTACGCCCAACATCATTTCCATTTAAATCTTCTCTAGGGTCTGGTTCTGTAAAACCTTGCTCTGCTGCTTCATTTAACACCTCACTAAATTTTACGTTTTTAGCAGAAAAATTATTAAATAAATAACTCAACGTTCCAGAAAAAACACCTTTAATTCTTGTAATATTTTCTCCTGATGCGTGCATTAATTTAATAGTATCAATTAACGGCAACCCCGCACCAACATTGGTCTCATACAAATATTGCTTTCTGTTTTGTGTTAAAGCCAAACGCAATTCGTTATAAAAATCTAACGATTTTGTATTTCCTATTTTATTAGAAGAAACTAAATTAAACCCGCTCTCAATTAATGGAATATAATTTTCAGTCATTCCTGCACTTGCAGAATTATCAACCGCTATTAAGTTCCCTAAATGATGGTCTTTTGCATATTTCACAATAGCATCAATTCCTTTGTACGGAGTTCCATTTTCTTTTAAATCTTGTTTCCAAGTTCCTTGAATTCCATCAGCATTAAAAAATACTTTTTTAGAATTTGCTACTGCAAACACATTTAAATCAATTCCTTTACGCTTTAGAATATTTTCTTTGCTTTCTAAAATTTGTTTGATTAAAGTACCTCCTACCAAGCCAACACCAAACACTGCAACATTGATTTTTTTGGCAATTCCAAAAATCTCTCCATGCATTACGTTTACTGCTTTTCTTAATTCTTTATTGTCTATCACCAAACAAACATTATTACCCGTTACCGTATTATTAATTAGCAATGGCTTAATGTTATTATTAACCAACGCAGTATATGATGTGTTAAAAGAACTTAATGAGTTCCCTAAAATAGACACCACCGCTACGCCTCTTGTAATAGATATTCTGTTGATATCATTACTTAAAAAGTCTAAATTAAATTCGTTCCCTAAAGCATCTTTTGCTTTGTGTGCATCTTTACCATTAACCACAAAACTAATTCCTCTTTCCGAAGACCCTTGAGAAATAATTCCCACACTTATATTTTCCTTTTGTAAAGCTGCAAACAAACGTGCATCAATACCTACTTTACCCAATAAACCTCTACCCTCTAAACTAACCAAAGCCATGTTTTCTTGTACAGAAATGGCTTTGATTCCATTTTTAGAACTTGCTTCAGCATTGATTAAAGTTCCTTGACTTTCAGGCTCAAACGTATTTAAAATACGCAAAGAGATATTCTTTTTTACCAATGGAATAATCGCTTTGGCATCTAATACATTATCTCCCAAGTTTGCCAATTCATTTGCCTCATTAAAAGACAAATGATCTATTTTTTGTGCATTAGAAACTAACAACGGATTTGCAGTGTAAATTCCACTTACAATAGTGTAATTTTCTAATTCTTCTGCATTTAAATATCCTGCAATTAATGAAGCCGAATAATTACTTCCATTGTTTCCTATAGAAGTGGTTTCTCCCTCTAAACTTGCTCCAACAAACCCTGTAACTATAGGAACTGTTGTTGTTAAATCTATATTTTTAAAATACTTTTTGGTATTCTCTTCTGTAATATCTTCTAACAAAGTAGCTTCACCATATACATTGTCTGTTTTAAACAGCTCTCTAGAATCTGTATATTGAGCATTTACTTTGTTTTCTTTTAATAAAGCCGTAATGGTTTTACCAGCCAACAACTCACCATAAGCAGTAACCAAATCTTTGATTTTTGGACTGTAATCCCCTAATAAATTTACCCCTTCAAAAATCTTTTCTAAAAAGGTAAATTCCGCAGAAAAATCGATTGTTGGATAAGGCTCAAGTTGATTCTTTTTAAAAGTTTCAAAAGCAGATTGATACCCCTCTCCTTTTTTAGCTCTCTCTAACAATTCAAACAAATCTTCTGTAGCTGTTCCTCTTGCTGAAACCACTACTACAATTTCTTCTTTATTTTTTATCTTGTTTAAAAGAATGGATACAACGCTTTTAATTCCTTCTCCGTTGGCCAATGATTTTCCTCCAAATTTTAATACTTTCATTTCTTTTCAGGCTTTTGGCTTTAAGCTATTTGCTTTTAGCACATTTTTCAATTCCTTAAAATTCGCTTTTAAAACTTTTAATGTTTCCACTTCTAGACTACGCTCGAAGACTTAACCTTTAAAATTCTTTTTCCTTAACTCCTGAATTATTAAAAAACGTCTTTTAATAATTCTTTTAACTGTTCATCTTCTACCAAAAACCCATCGTGCCCGTGGATTGATGTTATTTCTTTATAAACGGCTTTGGCTCCTATTTTTGCTAAAACTTCTTGAGTTTCTCTATTTTCTTCTGGCACAAAAAAGAAATCAGAATCTATTCCTATTTGAATAATGGTTGCTTTAATTGTTTTGGCCACTTCTTCAAAAGTTCCTCTTTCTGAAGTAATGTCCAAAGTACTTAGTAAATGATTTACCATTTGATAAGCCTTTAACTCAAACCTTTGTTCTAATTTATATCCATGATGCAACAACCAACTTTCTACATTGGAAATTCCTAATGCTTCGTTCTGAGTTCTATTAAACTTTTCTTTAAATGATGCTGCTGTTCTATAAAACAACATCGCCATCATACGAGCATCATGTACAGGTTTTTTAGAATTGGTTAAAATTTGTTCTTGTACTTTATTATGAGCCAAAATCCAATCCGTGGCTTTCCAATCAGAAGCAATAGGAATCACATAATTAGCCAAATCTGGAAATAAAACTGACATTTCCCAAGCAATTCCACCTCCTAAAGAACCTGCAATAATTGCATGTAATTTGGTAATTCCTAAATCTTCTAGTAGCAAACCAAACAACTGTGCTACATCTCTAACCGTAAAACTTTTGTAATCTTCAATTAAATTTTCAGGCTTGTTGTCATATCCATTTCCAGGAATATTAATAGAAATTATGGTGTACTTATCAGTATCTACTAAATTTCCTTTAGAAACAATTCCTTTCCACCATCCTGTATGTTCACCTGCTACATCTGAATTTCCTGTTAATGCATGATTTACCAACACTATAGGAGCAGTATGTAATGGCTGACCAAAAACTTCGTATGAAAGTTCTAAGCTAGGATAATTTACACCAACTAAGGTAGTGTAATCTTTTAGGGTTCTATGTTGTAAACTTTTATTCAATGTCGTAAAATCATTTATACTCAAATAGCTTTCTACTCTAAACATTTTTAGAGTAAATATGCGGTGTGTTGTTAAGTTATCGTGATTTTTTTAAGAGAATTGCTCCTGTGTTATCTATCCAACTAATGTTGGTAGAACGTAGCACCTTCATTTTTAGAAACTAAAAAAGGGTTGCTAAGGCTTCAACGGGTCTATTCCCTCTACCTTTCATGATAACTTACTTCAATACATAATGAGCTGGGGCAAAGATATAAAATAAATTTCGAAATAAAAGAAATGAGCAAAAGAGTTAGAAAAAGAAAAAACCATCACAAAAAGTGATGGTTTCTATATTCATTTATTTCACAAAGATTACAATTTACTAAAAGCTTGTACAATGTCTGCTTTTAAATCTTCTATATTTTCTAAACCTACAGACAAACGAATTAAATCTTGAGTAACTCCAGCCCCTGCCTGATCTGCTTCACTCAATTGTTGATGTGTAGTACTTGCTGGGTGAATAATCAATGATTTTGTATCTCCGATATTTGCCAATAAAGAAAAAATTTCTGTAGCATCTGTAAATTTCTTAGCTGCTTCGTAACCTCCTTTTAAACCAAAAGTTAACAATCCACTTTGTCCGTTTGGCAAATATTTTTTAGCCAAATCATGATACTTACTAGATTTTAATCCTGGATAATTTACCCAAGCAACCTCTTCTCTCTCTTCCAACCAAGTCGCCAATTCTAATGCATTTGCAGAATGTTGTTTAATTCTTACTGGTAAAGTTTCTAATCCTTGAATAATATTAAATGCGTTTGTTGGACTTAAAGCTCCACCAAAATCACGCAATCCTTCTAAAATTAATTTAAAAGTAAAAGCTGCTGCTCCTAATGCTTCATGATAAACCAATCCGTGATAACCAGCTGACGGTTCTGTAAATTCAGGAAATTTTCCATTAGCCCAGTTAAAAGTTCCAGCATCAACAATAGCTCCTCCTAAAGAATTTCCTTGTCCTCCAATATATTTTGTTAAAGAATGAATCACCAAGTTAGCCCCGTGTTTAATTGGATTTAACAATGCCGGTGATGCTACTGTATTATCAACAATAAAAGGCACTTCAGCAGCTTTTGCTTGTTCAGCAATCGCTTCTAAATCCAACACATCTAATTTTGGATTTCCTAAAGATTCTACAAAAAATGCACGTGTATTGTCTTGTACTGCAGCTTTAAACTCTTCTGGGTTTGATGCGTCTACAAACGTAGTAGTAATTCCTAATCTTGGCAACGTAACATTTAACAAGGTAAATGTTCCTCCATATAAACTGCTAGAAGCCACAATGTGATCTCCTGCTTTTAACAAAGTCATCAATCCTGTTGCAATTGCAGAAGTTCCCGAAGCAAAAACCACTGCTCCAATTCCTCCTTCTACAGCAGCCAAACGATCTTGTAAAATCTGATTGGTTGGATTATTTAATCTCGTATAAATAAATCCTAATTCTTTTAATCCAAATAAGTTTGCAGCATGCTCAGTATTATTAAATACATAAGAAGAGGTTTGATAAATAGGTACCGCTCTTGTTCCTTGCGTATTACTTACATCATGTCCAGCATGTAATGCCGAAGTTTCTAATCTTTGATTTTCCATTTTTATTTTTTATTAATTTCTAGTCATTTAACCAACAAATATATAAAACCTAAACTCAGATTATATCCCTTATTATTAAATTCAAAAAAAAGATTAGATTTATTAAAGAGGGTATTCCATTTCTTTTTTATAATTTTGCCCCACAAAAGGGGAAAGATTTGACTGATTGCCACCTCTTTTACAGTTTACAATATACTATTAGTAAAGTATTCCATAAGCAACTGTAAAAAATAAAGAGCTAAAGCAGTAATTATCTACTTCTTTAGCCGACCAAGGCACTCAGCAAAATAAACATTTAATAAAAAACACAAATAGATATGTCATATTTATTTACATCGGAGTCAGTTTCAGAAGGACATCCTGATAAAATTGCAGATCAAATTTCTGATGCATTGATTGATCATTTTTTGGCTTATGATGCTGATTCTAAAGTAGCATGTGAAACTTTAGTTACTACGGGTCAAGTAGTATTGGCTGGAGAGGTAAAATCTAAAGCGTATTTAGATGTACAACAAATAGCTCGTGACACCATTAATAAAATAGGATATACCAAAGGGGAATATCAATTTGATGGAAATTCATGTGGTGTTTTATCTGCCATTCACGAACAATCTCAAGACATCAATCAAGGAGTTGATAGAGCTAGTAAAGAAGAACAAGGAGCTGGTGACCAAGGAATGATGTTTGGTTATGCAACTAACGAAACTGAGAACTTTATGCCATTGGCTTTAGAAATTTCTCATCGTTTATTAAAAGAATTGGCTGCTTTGCGTAGAGAAATGAAAGACATCACTTATTTACGTCCAGATGCAAAAGCGCAAGTTACCTTACAATATTCTGATGACAACAAACCTGAACGTATTGATGCGATAGTAGTTTCTACACAACATGATGATTTTGATGAAGATGAAACCATGTTAGCCAAAATCAAATCTGATATTATCAATATTTTAATCCCTAGAGTAAAAGCAACTTTTAACCAAGAGGTTCAAGATTTATTTGGAGATGATATTAAATTTCACATCAACCCAACAGGAAAATTCGTAATTGGAGGTCCTCATGGAGATGCTGGTTTAACAGGTCGTAAAATTATTGTTGATACTTATGGTGGTAAAGGTGCTCACGGTGGTGGTGCATTTTCAGGAAAAGATCCTAGTAAGGTAGATCGTTCTGCAGCTTATGCAACACGTCATATTGCTAAAAACTTAGTGGCAGCAGGTGTTGCTTCTGAAATTTTAGTTCAAGTTTCTTATGCTATCGGAGTTGTAGAACCAATGGGTATTTTTGTAAACACATATGGAACTAGTAAAGTTGATTTAACTGATGGACAAATTGCAGCAATAGTAACTTCTATTTTTGACATGAGACCATTTGCCATTGAAACTAGATTAAAATTACGTAACCCTATTTATACAGAAACGGCTGCTTATGGTCACATGGGTAGAACTCCTGAAGTTAAAACGGTAGTTTTTGAATCTCCTTACGAAGGAAGAAAAGAAATTGAAGTTGAAACTTTTACTTGGGAAAAGTTAGATTATGTAAATCAAGTTAAAGAAGCTTTTAATTTGTAAAAAACATTTAACATATTTTTATAAAAGCCTTGATAATCGTCATTATCAGGGCTTTTTTTTGGTTATCCCCTCCTATTTTTTTAACTTAAGAAAATATGGAAAAACAAATACAAAATACCCTAAGATTAGCAGAAAAATTACAAACCAATCAAACCACAACCGCAAAAAATCCTTTTGCAGATCGGCTTAAAACCATTATTGAAGTACCTGAATCCAAACATTTTTTAATACAAATGATGGATGTTGCTTTCCGATCTAAAAACTATAAAAAAGTGGCAGACCATGTAATACATCTGCTCAAAACACACAAAAATTATCAAGCATTATTCACTCCTTTAGAAAACCTATTGCTTAAGACTTTTACCATTGTAGGTAAAATTATCCCATCCTTTAGTGTCGCTATCATGCTAAAGAAAATTCAAGCAACTTCTAGTGATGTGGTCTTTTTTATTAATAGCCAAAAGTTTAAAAAACACGCTCAAAAAAGAAAAGATCAAAAAATTACTTTAAACGTAAACCTTATTGGTGAAGCGTTAATTGGAGAAGATGAAGCTCAAAAAAGAATTCTAGGTTATCTAACTTTATTAAACAGAAAAGATGTAAACTATATTTCTATTAAAATTTCCACCATCTTTTCTCAAATCTCTTCTTTAGCTCACGAAGACACCGTTGATAAACTATCTAATAGATTATCTATGTTCTATGATGAAATCTTAAAGATTGAAAAAGAAACAGGAGTTCAGAAATTCGTGAATTTAGACATGGAGGAATACAAAGATCTAGAAATCACTTTTGATGTCTTTATCAAAACTTTGTCTTTACCAGAATACAAAAACATCAGAGCAGGAATTGTGTTACAAGCCTACATTCCAGAAATGATTCATTATTACCGTAAACTTTTCACTTGGGCTAATACAAGAGCTAACAACGGAGGTTCCTCTGTAAAAGTAAGGTTGGTAAAAGGAGCCAATATGGAAATGGAAATGACAGAATCTTCTATTGAAGACTGGCCATTGGCAACCTTTAGTACCAAACCAGAAACGGATGCCAACTACAAAAAAATATTATCAGAAATGTTAACCCCACAATCTGCAAGAGTTGTGAATGTTGGAGTAGCATCACATAATATTTTTGATATTTCTTTCGCTCTCCAATTAGTAAAACAAAATCAGTTAGAAGATTGTGTAGATTTTGAAATGTTAGAAGGTATGGCCAACCAAACAGTAGACAATTTATTGGCCGAAAAAGTTAATTTATTATTATACACACCTACTGTAAAAGAAAACCAATACAACGCAGCTATTGCTTATTTGGTTAGAAGGCTGGATGAAGGTACACAAGCTGGAAACTTCTTAAAAGAAGGATATGATTTAAAAATTGGTTCGGAAAAATGGGATAGTTTAAAAGAAGAGTTTTTAAAATCTATTTCTTTAATGGAAGATTTAGACACCAATCCTAGTAGAAAACAAGATAGAAATGATGAAAAACCTGAATTGATGAAAGGTTTTCATAATGTACCTAATACAGATTGGAACTTACCACAAAACATTACATGGGCTCAAAAAATTAAAACAGATTGGAAAACTCCAGAAAATATTATAGGAACAACGATTCCTGTGATAGGAGCATTAGACAATCATGAAAGATATACCATCAAAGTAAACAATTGGTCTGGTACCCCACCTTGGAGTTACGAAATGTCTATTAAAGAAGATTATCAAAAAGCCATTGATAATACTACCGAATGGCAAGATTTTTCTGTTGAAAAAAGAGCGGATTTACTTAAAAAAGCTGCTTTAGAAATAGAAAAAAGCAGAGCAAATTTAATTGGAGTAGCCGTTGCAGAGCTAGGAAAAACCATAAAAGAAGTAGATGTAGAGGTTTCTGAAGCCATTGATTTTGCTAATTTTTATGCCGAAAGTAGTTTGGAAATTGCCAAAGAATTTAACAGTGATGATGAAGGTATTAATTTGGTATTATCACCTTGGAATTTCCCTATTGCCATTCCTATTGGTGGTGCTTTAGCTTCGTTAGCAGCTGGTAAAAAAGTAATTTTAAAACCTTCAACTAACGCATCAGCCTGTGCCTATTTAGTATGTAAATGTTTGTGGGAAGCTGGAATTCCTAAGGATGCCTTATACTTTTTACCTTGTGAAGAATCTATTTTAGATGACTTTTTAAGTACCGGTAATATTTTTGATGCTGTTATTTTAACTGGTGGAACAGAAACAGCACACTTTTTATTAGAAAGAAACCCTCAGTTAAACTTATATGCAGAAACTGGAGGAAAAAACAGTACTATTGTTACTAGCCTAGCAGACAAAGAGCAAGCCTGCGTAAACATTGTACAATCGGCATTCGGAAATGCAGGTCAAAAATGTTCGGCAACCTCTCTTCTAATTTTAACTGAAGATGTTTTTAATGACAAGGAATTTAAAACCTTATTGAAAGATGCTGCTATGAGTAAAGTCTTCGGAAATCCTTGGGATTTTTCAACTGAAATTGGACCTTTAGCAGTGCCTATTTCCGAAAAAATAAAACATGTAATTCAAAACACCCCAGATGATCAATGGTTGGTAAAACCTAGATTAAACGGAAACCACATGTTGTCTCCTGGAATTATTTGGAATGTAACTATGGATGATTATCCATATCAAAATGAGTTGTTCGGACCTATTTTATCTGTTTTAAAGGCAGATGATTTAAAACATGCTGTGGAAATTGCCAATAATGTAGATTATGGTTTAACTGCCGGAATAGAATCTTTAGATGACAACGAAGTAGAATATTGGAATAAACATATTGAAGCAGGAAATAAATACGTAAACAGATCTACCACAGGTGCTATTGTACAAAGACAACCTTTTGGAGGAATTAAGGCTTCTTGTTTTGGTTTTGGAATGAAAGCAGGGGGGATTAATTATGTATTACAGTTTACCAACATCAGATCTAAAACCACCGACTGGAAAGAAGATTACAAAAAATGGTATGATGAATTATTTAGTAAAAAAATTGACTATGTAAACTTACGAGGTCAGTACAACATTTGTAGTTATAACACATACAAAGAAATCTTATTACTATATGATGTACACACGCCTCAAAAACACATTGATAAGGTAGAATACATTGCAGAATTTTTAAACATTCCATTAATTAAAGATACTTGCGGTAACGCCTTAAAACATCATCCAAAAGATTTTACTTGTGTAAGAGCTTTAGGAGTGTTGTCTGATCACTTTTTAATTAGATGTCACCAAAACGCCATCAATATTTACAGAGATGAACCTAGAAACAGTGGACGTATTGAGTTATTAAATTACTTAATTGAACAAAGTTATTCTCATAACTACCACAGATATGGAAACTTAATGGGAGTTGAGTATAACTCTAATGAAAAACCTAAAGTTTATTAGTTTATATTTGAGAATATGAAACTTTGGATTTTATTATTCTTTTGTTATTTAAACTGCTTTTGTCAAAATATTTTGGTAAAAGATGTAACCAAATTTGTAGGTATAGACATCTATGAAAACTGTTATTATTTACAAAATGATGCTTTACACAAAAGCAGTTTAAAAAACGATTACAAAAACATAGAATACGGCACTCCAGACGTTATTGATATTAGCAATCCACTACAAATTCTATTGCTTTATAAGTTTTTTAACAAAGTAATATTGCTAGACAATCAACTTAGTTTTATAAATGAGTTTGATGTTCCTATTGGCACAGAACTTATTGCCAATGCCAGCAAGGATAAAATTTGGATCTATGACAACATTAAAATGATATTGAAGCTCTATAATTTTAAAACTCAAAAAACAGAAATTAGCTCAATCCCTATCAAAGAAAAAATTTTACAGCTCAAAGGAAATTTAAATCAAGCCATTATTATTAATAGCAATAATCAATTAACAAAATACAATTACTTGGCTAGAAAAGAAGCTACAATTAATATTCAAAACAACCTTTTACCAATATCACTCAATAATACATATATCATAAAAGAGAATATTTTACATCATAAAAACAATAAAATTATTGACACTCCCAATGAAATTGAATCATTTGAAGTTATTAATAAAAAACTTTATTTTTTTAAGAAGAACAACATCTACACACTTTCAATTTATAAAAATTAACTATTTTTAAGGTTTAAACAAACAATCCTATGCACATAGCAATTGCCGGTAATATTGGAGCTGGAAAAACCACCTTAACAGAACTTTTGGCTAAACATTATAAATGGGATGCACATTTTGAAAGCGTTGAAGAAAATCCATATTTAGATGATTTTTACAACGAAATGGAGCGTTGGTCTTTTAACTTACAAGTTTATTTTTTGAACACACGTTTTGAACAAATTTTAAAAATTCAAAAAAGTGGTAGAAACATTATTCAAGATCGAACCATTTATGAAGATGCTAAAATATTTGCACCAAATTTACACGCAATGGGCTTATTAACCAACAGAGATTTTACCAATTACAGTCAACTATTTGAGTTGATGGAAAATTTAGTAACACCACCTGATTTATTAGTTTATTTAAGAGCAGATATTAAGACATTAGTTGGACAAATTCACAAAAGAGGACGTGAATACGAAAGCTCTATTAATATAGATTATTTAAGCCGATTAAATGAAAGATACGAGGCTTGGATTACTTCTTATGACAAAGGGAAAAAACTTATTATTGATATTGACAACTTAGATTACGTAAGTAATCCTGAAGACTTAGGAACTATTATTGACCGAATTGATGCACAAGTACACGGCTTGTTTTAAGCTAGTTATTATAATATAAAAAATCCCTCTATCAAAAAAGATAGAGGGATTTTTAGTTTAAGGGTAAGTATATAATTATAGGGTAGGATAAATATATATCAATTTAAAACTTTTATTTATTCTTAAATGGGCTACCAACTCTAAAGCAGCCCATATTAAGAAACCTAATAAAACTCAACTCCTTTCGGATATTGAAAAAAAAACATAATTTTTTAATATTCCCACTTAACAAAAGCTTCCATAGCAGCATATGTTGCCAAACCTAATTTTTGGTATAACTTAGCTGTTTCGCTATTTCTATCTTCTGCTCTTTGCCAGAACTCTCTACTATCTGTTCCTTGGAAAACCACTCCATCTTTTTGAGATTGATGTTTAAAAATTCCATATCTCTTTTCTAATACTTGGTCTGGACTCATCGGTACAGCCATCTCAATTTCATCAACTCCCCATTCTTGCCAAGCTCCTCTATATAACCATAACCAACAATCTTTCATAAAATCTTTTGATTTTAATCTTTTCATTGACTCGAAAATAGCATCTAAACAAACTTTGTGTGTTCCATGTGGATCTGCTAAATCACCTGCTGCATATACTTGGTGAGGTTTAATTTCCTCAATCAACTTCATAGTTAATTGAATATCTGCTTCTCCAATTGGATTTTTCTGAATGGTTCCTGTTTCGTAAAAAGGCAAGTTCATAAAGTGAATTTGATGATCTTCTAATCCTACAAAATGACTTGTTGCACGAGCTTCTCCTTTTCTTATAATTCCTTTAATATATCTTACTTCAGGAATATCAACTTCACTATTCTTTTTATCTTTTAATGAAGCTTTTGCTTTTTCGTAAATCTCTCCAGCTTCTTTATTATCTATTCCAAATTGCTGATTGTAATCAGTTACAAAATTCGCAAAACGTAAAGCTTCATCATCAGCAACTGCAATATTTCCAGATGTTTGATAAGCTACATGTACATCATGTCCTTGCTCTACCAATCTTTTAAAAGTTCCTCCCATACTAATGATATCATCATCTGGGTGTGGACTAAAAATTAAGACTCTTTTTCTTGCAGGCTCTGCTCTTTCTGGTCTTCTACTATCATCGGCATTTGGTTTTCCTCCAGGCCAACCGGTAATAGTGTTTTGTAGATTGTTAAATATTTTAATGTTGATGTCATATGAATTTCCAAACTCAGCTAACAAATCACTCATTCCATTTTCAATATAATCTGCATCAGTTAACATTAAAATAGGCTTGTCTAATTCTAAAGCCAAACCAACAACTGCCTTTTTAGTCAATTGTTCATTCCACTCTACTTTTTCAACTAACCAAGGTGTTTTAACTCTGGTTAATCTAGATGAAGCTTCTCTATCTACCACAAAAGTTACATTGCTGTGTTCTTGTAAAAATGAAGCAGGTACTTGGTTTGTTACAGTACCTTCAACAGCTCTACTTATAATTGCAGATTTTCCTTCACCCCAAGCCAAAAGAATAACTTCTTTAGCCTCCATTATTTTTTTAACACCTAAAGTAATAGCTGTTTTTGGCGTATTACTTAATCCTCCAAAATCTTTACTTGCAGCCAAACGAGTTGAATGATCTAAAGCCACCAATCTTGTTTTTGAATTTTGTAAAGATCCTGATTCGTTAAAACCAATATGACCATTTGAACCAATTCCTAACAACTGTAAATCTATTCCTCCTAATTTTTCAATTTTAGACTCATAAGCTGTACAGTATTCTTGAATTTTATCTTTATCTAAAGAACCATCTGGTACATGACAATTCTCTACATCAATATCTACATGGTTAAATAAAGCTTCTCTCATAAAACGTCTGTAACTATTTACAGAGTTTTCATCCATAGGGTAATACTCATCTAAGTTGAAAGTAATTACATTTTTAAAGCTCAATCCTTCATTTTTATGCAATTTTACTAGTTCAGCATATACATCTCTTGGAGATGATCCTGTAGCCAATCCTAAAATACATTTTTCCCCTTTAGCTTGTTTATCTTTGATAACATTCGCTATTTGCTGAGCAACAGCTATAGAACCTTTTTTAGCATTTTCAAAAATATTTGTATTGATATTTTCAAATCTACGTTCAAAACCAGTCGCCTTATCTATACTACTTTTAATCATTTTACTAACTTTTATATTCAACTTTATTTTTTAAACCAACTTTTATATTTGTGACCCCACAATGCAAAGAACAAAATAATGGTATAACATGGAATTAAGATCCAATAACTACCTGTTGCTGCTTTTGCAGTTGCCTCTACCTGATCTACTCCTTCACTAATTAAACTCAATTTGCTAGCGTCTACCATTCTTCCATATAAAGGTGGAATAATAGCACCTCCAGAAATAGCCATTACCAGCAAGGCAGATGCTGTTTTGGTAAACTTACCTAAGCCTTTTAGTGTTAATGGCCATATAGCCGGCCAAACCAAAGCATTAGAAATACCTAAAGCTGCAACAAATAATACTGAAGTAAAACCTGTAGTATTTAGAATTAACAAACTGAAAACAATTCCTAATACAGCACTTGCTTTTAAGGCTGTATTTTGACTAATATATTTAGGAATTAATATAGCCCCCAACCCATAAGTTACTACCATAAACAACAATGTTAATGTGGTAAAGAACTTTGCTTTGGCAGCAGAGAAACCTAATGATATTCCGTATGCAATAATAGTATCTCCTGCAATCACTTCAGCTCCTACATAAACAAACAATGCTAAAACTCCTAACCATAAATGTGGAAATTGAAAAATGCTTGTTTTTGTTGTTTTTTCTGAACTATTATCTTCGCTAGCCTCTGACTCCGATTCAACATTAGGTAAAGGTGCTTTTCTAATTAATACTGCAAAAATCACCAATACTAAAGACATTACAACATATGGCATCACCACACTGTTAGCCATCGTATTTAAAAGTTCAGTTTTTTCAAAAGCTGATACAGTGCTTAATTTTTCGTTTACTTCATCAATACCTGTTAACAGTAATGCTCCAAAAATTATAGACCCTACAGCTCCAGCTACTTTATTACAAATTCCCATAATTGCAATACGTTTTGCAGCACTTTCTATAGGCCCTAAAATGGTGATATATGGATTGGCTGCTGTTTGTAACAAAGTCATTCCAGCTCCTTGTAAAAAAATAGCTAATAAAAACACCCAATAGGTTCTTGCTTCTGCAGCAGGAATAAAAACCAAAGCTCCTATTGCCATAATAACAAGTCCTAAAGAAATAGATTTTTTATAACCAATTTTTCCAATTACATAAGAAGAAGGTAAAGCCATTACCACAAATGAAATGTAAGAAGCTGTCGCTACCAAATAAGATTCGGATTCTGTTAACTCGTTGATGGTTTTCATAAAAGGAATCAACGCTCCATTAATCCATGTTACAAATCCAAAAATGACAAATAGCCCAGCTATTATCATCATTGGAACTAAGTTTTTTTGTTTAGTAGTTACTGCTGTCATTATTTACCCAAATTTTAATTTATAAAAATTACACACTCATATTTAAACAAACCCCACCTCTACACCCAACCAACAAAACACTCAAAAACAACAAGTTAACAATTATCAATTATGAGTTTATGTTTTTTTCACTTTGCTAAAGTATAGAATGAAAACGTAAAAAAAAAGAAAAAACACAAAAATGTGCTCGAACACATAATTTTATTGTGCTCGAGCACGTTTAATTTTGTTCTCGAACACACTTATTAATGTTTTCGAACACATGACAATGACATTTTCACACACAAAAAAAATCGAAAAATGTTTTTTTACTATATTTACCACATGAGAAAAAAATACACAATTAAAGATATTGCAGAACTTGCAGGGGTTTCTAAGGGGACTGTTGATCGTGTTATTCATAAAAGAGGAAAGGTTTCTGAAAAAGCACTTATAGATGTTACTAGAATCTTAGAAGAGATTGACTACAAACCTAACTTGATTGCTAGGAATTTAAAGAATAATAAAGTTTACAGCATTTGTGTATTAATTCCTGATTATCATTTAGATGATTATTGGTTGTCTTGTAAAGAAGGGATTGAATCTGTAAAACAAGAATTTGCATCATTTGATATTCAAATAAAGACATTGCTATATCACTCCAAAGATGTTAACTCATTTTTACAAAAAAGCAATGAGGTATTAGCCCTAAAACCTGATGCTGTTTTAATGGTACCTTCATTTCAAAAGGAATCGGAAACAATTATTAATTTACTCGCCAACCAAGATATTGTTGTCAGTATTTTTAACAACAACATTCCTAACAACAAGATTTTTAATTTTGTGGGACAAGATTTAATTAAAAGCGGTAGAATTGCTGCTAAATTATTCGATTTAATTTTAGGTAACGGAAAAGTAGCAATTCTTTATATTGGTGCAAACTTTAAAAATGCTACTTATTTTCACGAGAAAGACCAAGGTTTTAAAGAATATATAAAACAAACAGATACAGCATTAAGTTCTGTTACTCAAACATTTTCATCTGAAAACTTAGAGCTTGAATTAACTAATTTTTTAAGTCAAAACCCTGATGTAAAAGGAATATTTGTAACAAATTCCAAAACATATATGGTTGCAAAACTGATCAAAAAACACAATTTAAAAGATATTAAATTAATTGGTTATGATTTATTAGAAGAAAACATCACTTATTTAAAGAATAACACAATCCAGTTTTTAATCCATCAAAACGCAAAACATCAAATACACTTAGGCTTAACAAATCTTATAGAATATTTTATGTTTAGTAAAAAAACTCCAAAAAGGAATTTATTACCTATTAACATTATAAACTCAGAAAATTTAAGTTCTTACACACAGAAAGAAACTATTTATGAATAATACATTTTACAAACAAAAAAAGCCCAACTAAATAGTTGGGCTTTTTTTGTTTATTGTTTTAATATTGATTTACAATACTGGTATAATTTGCTTTTTACGAGACACTACTCCTGGCAACACTACTAAATCACTAGTTACTGTTGCGTTAAATTTAGACTCAGCCACTTGTTTTACTATATCATTAGGTACAAACAAAGTTGATTCTTCTTTTAAAATATCTACTACAAATAATAAAACCTCATCTAGTTCCTCTTTTACTTTTATAGCTTCCATAGCTAATAAAATAGAATTTTTTCTATCTAAAATAATATTAGGACTTGTGGTTTCTAATACAGATACTCTGTATTTATTCCCACTCGCCTCATACTTTTTACTATCCATTTTAATCAATTCCTCATCAGAAAAAGCAGAAATATCAGATTTTGCTTCAAACATTTTGGTAGCATATTCCGTAATATCAATTCCTAATTTAAAAGCCAAATGTTCAGCCATCATTTTATCATCCTCTGTAGTGGTTGGGCTACGGAATTCTAATGTATCCGAAATAATACAAGACAACATTAATCCTGCAATTTCATTGGGTAAATCCTCAACTTCTTCTGAACCTAAAATTAAATACATAACAGAAGCTGTAGATGCTAAAGGCTTTATGGTAATATCTATAGGCCCAGCTGTCTCTAATCCTCCAACTAATTTATGATGATCTATAATTTGTGTAATGTTACATTCATTAATGTTTTCAAACAATTCGTCTGGGTTGTTGGTATCGACAATTACTACTTCATCTTGAGCAGAAACCGAAGTTAAAATTTCAGGAACCTCAAAACCCCAATGTTTTAACACAAATAAAGCTTCAGTATTAGGAGTTCCTAATACATAAGGTTTAGCTTCAACTCCTTGTTGATTTAAATACCAAGACCATACAATTGCCGATGCAGTTGCATCAGTATCTGGAGATCTATGTCCAAAAATTTTTAATGCCATATCTTTTTTATGTTAAGTCAAATTTTTCAGAGCACAAAAATACAAATAAAAAAATGTATATATACATCTGTTAAAAAGTAAATCCAAATGAACCTTTAATTCCAAATTTATTAGCGTTGGGATGATCTAAATAACTCCCTCTCCAATAAAAATCTAATCTAAATACCTTTAGTATGTTGTCTATTCCTGCATTATATTCATAATAAACTTGACTAGGAGCAATGGTTTTAGCATCTAAATTTAAGAAAGGTAGTGATTGAAAAGCTGGTATGTTTCTATCAATATTAGCTTGTGTGATAGTTCCATAAGCTCCTTTTACACCAACCACTTCACGAAGATTTAGTTTTCTTAAAAAAGGTATTTTACCTAAAATACGTCCGTTAAAATTATGTTCTAAATGCAAGGAAGCATAAGTATCTGTTACAAATTCATAATAATTTAAAAGCCCAAAAGTGTTTTGAATATTAAAGAAAGATTGATTTCCAGGAACAATATTTAAAAGCGCTAAAGAAGCCTCTCCAAATGTTTTACCAACTTCAATCGTAGTTGTGGTTCTACCAATACTTCCTATATAAAAAGGCTGTTTGTAATACATTTGTAATTTTTGGTAATCAAAATCACTATTAAACAACGCACCAAAACCATTGGCATAACTTAGGTAGAAAACTGGAAAATTATCATTTACATTTTTACGTTCTACACCATTTCCAAATATTTTTCTTCCTGGTGTGTATTTAATCGCAAAACCTAATTCCGTTTGTTGTGTTTCATTTTGAATATTGCCAAACTCATCAACATAAGACAAATTAAAAGCTGGAGAAGCTGATTTTAGACTCCTTTGAGCAAAGTTTATTTCAAAATTGATATTATCAACGGGTTCTGCACTAAAAAACACATTTGTTAGCTTTACATCTGTTAACAAGTTTGATGCTCCACTTGAGAACAATCCTGAGGTTGCAAAACTTCTTCCTAATACATCGTTACTTGTGGTTAAACCCGCTCCTGTTTGTTCTACATCATCTCTACGTCCTATTCCAAAAATTAATCTTTTTTGCTTATCAAACATGTATTTATAAAACACTCCATATTTTACTCTCTGATCTTTAAAACCATAAGCTGTATATCCTTGAAGTCGCCACATATCATTCACACCAAAATAGGTTCTTCCTCCTACTCTAATTCTTACACCTTCAACATCATTATAATCAAAAGTAGAAAATACAGGTCCATAATCAAAATTTGGAAATTCTACATACCCTGTCGCTAAAATGACTCCTAAATTATAGATTCTTTTAAACTTTGGAACTGTTTTTAGGGTATCTAACATGGAATAAATTCCCTGTTCATTTTTATCTAGTCTTTCAATTCTATGCGTTTTCCAATAACTATCGCCTGCATTGTAAATACTATCTGCAAACACATCTGATTTTTCTTTGTAAAAACTCTCTTTTTTAGGATTGTTAAAACTGTAGGAATCAAAATAAGTAGTTCTTTTTCCAAAAACACCCATAGATGATTTTTTCTTACGTAAGCTAAAGTCTGCCATCATGTAATCTTTTTCTGGAAGGATTACTGAATCATTTTCAACCTTATAATCGCGCTCTAAATAAACCTCTTTGATCCAGTTTAGATTGGCACTTTTAGAGACTTGCATGCTGATATCTTTTACTGCAAAAACAGTATCGGCAATCCACATATCTCCTTTAAAAGTTAGCTCATTTTTACGAATGGGATAATAAATAATATTGTAGCACCATTTTCCAGAAATGGTAGCACTATCTGCTAACACATAATTATAAGTATTGACCCCAGCTTTCCCAACAGGACTTGTAAAACTCTTACCAAACAAACGAATGTAATCATCATAAATATCATAATCTACATACAAATCTTTAATGTAAGTAGTAACTCCTTCACCCGCACCAATTCCAGAGTTTTTATTGGCTACTAAATCTTGCCTAACAAATTCTTTATTCCCCTCATTTTTACCATAAACATTATAGACAGATTCGTTTATATAAACAGGCAAAAAGTTTTTCCCAGAAACTCTAGAAGTATCTATTTGTTTAAAAACAAATTCCATCCCTTTGAATATCTTTTGTTCTGTAAAGGAGGAGTCTATATTATTTAAATCGAACTGAATTTTCTCGTATTTTTCGTACTGATAATTCGGGAACATTCTAAGTCCGTTACTTTTTTCTCTTGCCCAAACTTTTTCCAACAATGCAATGGCCGGATTTCCTTTTTTAGGAACTCTTCCCGTTACAATGGTTACAGTTTGTAGTTGATCGGCACTTTCTTTTAAAACAAATTTAAAATACTGATTTTGTTTTTCTATTCGTAGTATTACTTTATCAAACCCTACATAACTTGCTTGTAATTCGGTATGTGTTTTAGGCGATGATAAATAAAAAGATCCATTCTCATCTGAAACTGTTCCTTCGGTAGTATTTTTAAAAATTACACTTGCAAAAGGTAAAGGATTCCCATCAATATCTACTACTATTCCTTTAACCTTAGATTGGCTAAAAACAACAATAGTAATTAATAAAAATATGATATTAATTAGGGGTTTATAATTCATGTAGATAAAAAAATTCCTTTCTCAAAAGTAAGAAAGGAATTTAGATTAAGTTATGTTGTTTCGCAGAAATTACTTAACGTATAATGTTGCTTTTACGGCTTCAATTACGTCTTGTGCATTTGGCAACCATTCTTCCATTAAAACAGGAGAATATGCTGCAGGTGTATCTGCTGTATTAATTCTTTGAATTGGAGCATCTAAATAATCAAATGCTTGTTCTTGTACTCTATATGCTATTTCAGTAGCAACTGAACCAAATGGCCAAGCTTCTTCTAAAATAACCAAACGATTTGTTTTCTTAACAGATTCTATAATTGCTTTAGTATCCATTGGACGAACAGTACGTAAATCTATAATTTCAATAGAAATTCCTTCTTTTTCTAAAATCTCAGCAGCCTTATAAGCTTCTTTGATAATTTTCCCAAAAGAAACCACCGTTACATCTGTACCTTTTCTTTTAATATCGGCAACTCCTAAAGGAATAATGTATTCTCCTTCTGGCACTTCACCTTTGTCACCATACATTTGCTCAGACTCCATAAAAATAACTGGATCGTTATCTCTAATCGCAGCTTTTAATAATCCTTTCGCATCATATGGGTTAGATGGTACTACAACTTTTAAACCTGGAGTATTTGCAAACCAGTTTTCAAAAGCTTGTGAGTGAGTCGCTCCTAATTGTCCTGCTGATGCAGTTGGTCCTCTAAATACAATTGGACAAGGAAATTGACCTCCTGACATTTGTCTAATTTTTGCAGCATTGTTAATGATTTGATCAATACCAACCAAAGCAAAGTTAAAAGTCATATACTCTACAATTGGTCTGTTACCAGTCATAGTAGAACCTACAGCAATACCACCAAAACCTAATTCAGCAATGGGAGCATCAATTACACGTTTTTCACCAAACTCGTCTAACATTCCTTTTGAAGCCTTGTAAGCTCCATTATATTCAGCAACCTCTTCTCCAATTAAATAAATGCTCTCATCCATGCGCATTTCCTCGCTCATCGCTTCACAAATTGCCTCTCTAAATTGTATAGTTTTCATGTACTCTATTTTATTTAAACGTTCACAAAAATAACAAAAACACAGCCATATTTTCTAATATTAAACCAAAATATTTACAAAATTTAATTTACATTAGCTTTTACTTATTTAATAATATATATAAATAGATAAACATCTCGATATGAAAATATTAGTTTGTATAAGTCACGTCCCAGATACTACTTCTAAAATCAATTTCACAAGTGATTCGACAGAATTTGATACAAATGGAGTACAATTTGTTATAAATCCTTATGATGAGTTTGCACTAACAAGAGCTATCTGGTTTCAAGAAAAACAAGGAGCAACTGTTACTGTGGTAAATGTAGGAGATGCTACAACAGAACCTACTCTAAGAAAAGCATTGGCTATTGGAGCTGATGAAGCAATTCGTATTGATGCAAAACCTACTGATGGTTTTTATGTAGCTCAACAAATTGCAGAAGTATACAGAAATGGAGAATATGATTTAATCTTAACAGGTAAAGAATCTATTGATTACAATGGAGGAATGGTACCTGGTTTACTTGCTTCTTTCCTAGATATTGATTACATTAATGCTTGTATTGGTTTAGAAATTGAAGGAAATACTGTAAGTGCTTCTAGAGAAATTGATGGTGGTACAGAAAAACTAAGTGCTACACTACCTATAGTAATTGCTGGACAAAAAGGATTGGTTGAAGAAAAAGATCTTAAAATACCTAATATGAGAGGAATTATGATGGCTCGTAAAAAACCTTTAACCGTTGTTCCTGCTATAGAATCTACAACCACTACTCAAATTACAAACTTTGAGAAAAACGCTGAAAAAAGTGCTTGTAAAATGGTTGATGCTAACAACCTAGATGAGTTGATCAACTTATTACACAACGAAGCAAAAGTAATTTAATTTAAAAACCTTGTGCCTTAAATAAATTAGGCAACTAAAAACATACAAACATGTCTGTATTAGTATACGCTGACAATAGCGAAGGAAAATTTAAGAAATCTGCCCTTGAGGTTGTTTCTTATGGAAAAGCACTGGCAAATCAATTAGATACTGATTTAACAGTAATAACAATTAATGCCACAGAACCAGAACAGTTACAAAAATATGGTGCAAACAAAATATTATTTGTAAAAGATGATAGCTTTGTTTTTAATGCAAAAATATACGCTGGTATTATTACAGAAGCTGCTTTTACTAGCAACACTAATATTATTATAATTGATAGTAGTAATAATGGTAAATATTTAGCTCCACTATTAGCTGCTAAATTTAACGCTGGTTACGTATCAAACGTAGTGAGTGCTCCAAGTAGCCTTGCTCCTTTTACCGTAGAACGTAAAGTTTTTTCTAACAAAGCATTTAGCAATACTGTTATTAGTGCAGATAGTAAAGTAATTGGATTGGCTAAAAATGCTTTTGAAGTAAAAGAAGAACCTACTACTGCTGAAATTGAGGAATTTTCTCCGGTATTATTATCTACAAGCGTTAAATCTGAATCAGTAGAAAAAGCATCTGGTAAAATTGCCATTGCAGATGCAGATATTGTAGTTTCTGGGGGTAGAGGATTAAAAGGACCTGAAAACTTTAAAATGATTGAAGAATTAGCAGATGTTTTAGGTGCTGCTACCGCTTGTTCTAAACCTGTATCTGACATGGGATGGAGACCACATGGAGAACATGTTGGACAAACAGGAAAACCAGTAGCTGCCAATCTATACATTGCCATTGCCATTTCTGGTGCCATTCAACACTTAGCTGGAGTAAACGCTTCTAAAACAAAAGTTGTTATCAATACAGATCCTGAAGCTCCTTTCTTTAAGGCTGCAGATTATGGTATTGTAGGAGATGCTTTTGAAGTAGTGCCACAATTGATTGAAAAATTAAAAGCCTTTAAAGCTGAAAATGCATAATTTTTAAAATTAAAGAATGAGTTTAGTACAATTAGATATTAGAGGAATATCCTACAGCCAAACCCAAACAGGTGCATATGCATTAGTATTAAGTGAGGTAAATGGAGAAAGAACCCTTCCAATTGTAATTGGTGCTTTTGAAGCTCAATCCATTGCCATTGCGTTGGAAAGCGAAATAACACCACCAAGACCTTTAACTCACGATTTATTTAAAACTTTTGCCGAGTCTTATAACATACGTGTAAAAGAAGTAATCATTCACAAATTAGTTGATGGCGTGTTTTTTTCCAGCATGGTCTGTGTTCAAAATAATGAAGAAAAAGTGTTTGATGCAAGAACTTCTGATGCCATTGCATTGGCCATTCGTTTTAACACTCCCATTTACACATACCAAAACATTTTAGACAAAGCAGGTATTATTCTTAAACAAGAAGATTTTGTAGATGCTCAAGAAGAAGAGGAGAACGAAAATCTAATGGAAGAAGAGGATGATGAAATTACAGATTTATTAAACAGCTCTAAATCTGAAGACATCAATAAGGCTTTTCAAAATATTTCTACTCAAGAATTAGAGAAAAAACTAAATAATGCCATAGAAAAAGAAGATTATGAAACAGCTGCTAAAATTAGAGATGAACTCAATAAAAGGTAAGTTGTTAATAATGTCTTTATAAAATAATAAAAGTCGATACCTAAACGTATCGGCTTTTTTATAATTTTACCAATACTTATATATTTTTACCATGAAACAATATTTAGATTTAATTAAGCACATTCAAGAAAACGGAGTACAAAAAGGAGATCGTACCGGTACAGGAACAAAAAGTGTTTTTGGATATCAAATGCGTTTTGATTTGTCTGAAGGTTTCCCAATGGTAACTACTAAAAAACTACATTTAAAATCTATTATTCACGAATTGCTTTGGTTCTTAAAAGGAGAAACCAATATTGAATATTTAAAAGAACACAATGTAAAAATTTGGGATGCATGGGCTGATGAAAATGGAGATTTAGGACCTGTTTACGGACATCAATGGCGTAATTGGAACAGTGAAGAAATTGATCAAATTTCTGAACTAATAGAAACTTTAAAAAACAACCCAAACAGTAGACGTATGTTGGTTTCTGCTTGGAATCCTAGTGTACTGCCAGATACTTCTGTTTCTTTTTCAGAAAATGTTGCCAACAACAAAGCTGCTTTACCTCCTTGTCATGCTTTTTTTCAATTTTATGTTGCCGAAGGAAAATTATCATGTCAATTATACCAACGTAGTGCTGATGTATTTTTAGGAGTTCCTTTTAACATTGCATCTTATGCTTTGTTAGTTTTAATGATTGCTCAAGTGGTTGGTTTAGAGCCTGGAGAATTTATACATACTTTTGGAGATGCACATATTTATAACAATCATTTTGAACAAATAGCGTTACAACTAAGTAGAGATCCTAAACCTTTACCTAAAATGATTTTAAATCCTGAAATCAAAAATATTTTTGATTTTAAATATGAAGATTTCACTTTAGTAGATTACGACCCACATCCATTAATTAAAGGAAAAGTATCTGTTTAAAAATATTCTAAATGAAACTTGTTAAGTTATTTATATTGCTACTGCTAATTGTTTCTTGTAAAAGTAAAAAACAAGCAGTGAACAATAGTATTGCCTTAGAACAAGAAAAACTTCCTTTATTAATAAATGATAGCATTCAAAAATTTATTGAATACGATCAAAAAATAGTTGATAAAATAGAAGATCATACTAGTTTTGAAAATCCTATCACAAATCACTTCAGAAAACATATTTCTAACAATGCCTTAAAAAGTGTTCAGTTTAAAGAGTGGAGAAGTAAAATTTATATAGAATTTTCACTAAACAGCAGAAAAGAAATCACTTATATAGATACCAATACTTCTAGTAAAAAATTAGACAAACAATTAAAAAAAGCTTTTAAAAAGCTAAACTTTAATTTCTTTAAATTTCCAGAATACGATTCTCGCTACAAATACACCTTAGTTGTAATTCAAGAAGATTTTAAAGGAGAACCTATTATAAAATGTAGCGAAAATGTAATTGGTTATACACCTCCCGTTTTTGAAATATGTAGTGGAGAAACTACCTATCAAGGATTAAATAACTGCAATTATTTATACATATCAAATTACATGTATAACAAACTAGACCTTAGTCTTGCTAAAGATATTGACATAGACTATAGCCATAGAGTACTTCCTAAGTTTATTATTGACAAAAATGGTAAAGTTGTAGCTGCCAAAATTGAATCACAAAACAAAGAATTGATAGAAAATTATTACAAAGTAATTAAGACACTCCCTAAAGCAGAAAGTCCTGCAAAAATTAACGGAGAACCTTATTATTTCGGATACACTTTTCCCTCAACTATTACAGACTTGGTTAGAAACAACGAAGGGTTTAGAAAATATTTTTTATACGAAAAAGACAACGGTAGAACTTTGCCCGAAAACATCAAAAATTATATTCAAAGACTGGTTATTAAAAAAGAACATGAAAAAATTTATCGTGTAGGTTTTTAAAATTCCTAATTATAAATCGTAAAATGATATTATATTGCAGCCGATTAAAAAATGAACATGATTACACTAATTGCTGCCATAGGAGACAACAACGAGTTAGGAAAAAATAATGATTTAATTTGGCACTTACCTGCTGACTTAAAAAGATTTAAAAAAATAACCACTGGTCACCATATTATTATGGGACGTAAAACATACGAATCTATAGGTAAACCTTTACCTAATAGAACCACCATTATTATTACCCGAAATAAAAATTATAAAGTAGAAGGATGTATTACAACAGACTCTCTTGAACATGCCATTGAAATTGCTAAAAAAGATGAAAATGCTTTTGTTATTGGTGGGGCTAAAATTTACAAAAAAGCCATAGACTTAGTTGATGAACTTGATATTTGCGAAGTACACAGAACTTTTGATGCAGATGTTTTTTTTCCAAAAATTGACACCAACATTTGGGAAGAAATAAAAAGAGAGGATTTTAAATCTGACGAAAAAAACATTTACGACTACAGTTTTGTAAAATATAAAAGAAAGAATTAAACCTTTAATAATTTCTTCGGTCTAAATAAATCAACTGCAAGAAATAATCAACATGAATAGAATTTTATTACTACTTACCCTATTTACACAAATTGCCTTTTCCCAAACAGATAAAAACTTCATTTCAGGTATCATCATCAACAAAAACACCAAAGAACCTGTTCCATATGTAACCATATATGCTAAGAATGGAAATGAAATTAAAACCAATTTATCTGATGAATCAGGAGTATTTAACCTCCAAAACCTTAGTAACAAAACTTACAATTTAACTATTGAAGCGATTGGTTATAAAACCATCAATAAAACAATTGAGTTTAACGGAAAAAATTATGTTGATCTAAAAAAAATATTTTTAGAAGAAAACGTAGAAGCTTTGGATGCTGTAGTTTTGAGAGCAGAAACCTCTACTGTAACTCAAAAAATTGACAGATTGGTTATTAATGTTGGTAAAGATTTGACCTCTGTTGGAACAGATGCCTCATCTGTTTTAAACAATGTACAATCTGTTTCTGTAGATCAACAAACAGGAGAACTTTCTTTGAGAGGAAACTCCAATGTTAGAGTATTAATAGATGGAAAACCAACCAATATTCCTACAGATCAATTATTACAACAAATTCCCTCAAATGCTATTAAAAGTATTGAATTAATTACCAATCCATCTGCAAAATATAATCCAGAAGGAAACAGCGGAATTATTAATATTGAATTGGTAAAAAATACAAGACAAGGTATTAATGGTAGTGTAAATGCAAACACACAATACGGTAGAAACTTTAGACATACAGGAGGTGTAAACCTTAACTACAAAACCAAAAACGTAAATTATTACGGAAATTACAACATCAATGGAGGTAAGAAAAACACCTTTGGAAAATTAGATCGTGTCAACCCAGATCAGTCTACAAATTATCAAGACATTAACGGAAATGATGATTTCTTAAATCAACTTTTTAAAGTTGGTGTAGATATAGATTTAGCCGAAAAAACATCTATTGGAGTTTCTACCACGCAAAGTTTTGTGGATTTAGATTACAGAAACAATACTATTATTTCTGAAACTAAAAATTCAACCCCAACCAGTAATAATATATTTGCTTTTACAAGAAAACCATATAATCAAACTTATAATGCAGAATTACATCAACAGTTTGGAGAAAACAAAGATCATGAGTTAAGTTTAGAAGCTATGTACAGTGACCGTACCCAACCAGAAGACAGTCAATGGTCAAACAGCCTAAACACAAATGATAATAGCACAAATTACACTGAAGATATTTCTAACAAAAACAATCTTACTTTAATCAACTTAGACTACACCCTTCCTTTTGCTGAAGAAAGTTATATTGAAACAGGTTTGGCCTATAGAGAAGAAAACACTGATAATGAAAACTTTTCTACTCAAGAAGTAAACAATATTGATGGAGATCCTGTATCAAGAGATCTATCTAACTTTACTTATGGAAGAAAAATATACTCAGCTTATTTTAATTACAAACAACAATTTGAAAAATTAGGAGTTCAAGCTGGTTTAAGAGCAGAATCATATCATATTGATGGAGATTTCCATACTGATGTAGACAACCAAGATAGCAGTATCAATCAAAAAGTAAACTCTTTATATCCATCTTTTTTTGCTACTTATGAACTGAACGAAGACAACCAAATTCAATTTAGTTATTCTAGAAGAGTAGATAGACCTTCTATTAGGCAAGTAACCCCTATTCGTAGTTGGGGAACACCTTTAACAACTTCTAGAGGAAATCCAAACTTAAAGCAAGAATTCACCAATTCTTTAGAAGTAAGATATAATCGTGAAGTTGGAATCGGAAATGTTTCAGCAACTGCCTTTTACAGAAACACCAAAGACAATATTAGTAGAACTATTTCTGTAGACCCAACCATGCCAGAAAGAGCTATTATGTCTTACGATAATTTTGATGATACAAATAGCTATGGATTTGAATTAGCATCCTATTTACGAATTCAAAACTGGTGGCGATTAAATGCTAGTACCGATTTTTACACTAGAGAAATTAGAGGATTTGTAGCAGGAGAAAACAGAAGCGTTACCAACAATCGTTTTAATTTTAGAGTAAGTAATACTTTTACTGCAAGTGATAAATTAACTTTTCAATTATCTACCATGTACCGTGGAGCTAGCGAAAGCTTACAAAGAGTTCGTAAACCAATGCATATGGTAAACACAGGTGCTAGCTATAAAGTATTAAAAGACAAAGGAACTATTTCTTTAGGTGTTTCTGATATTTTTAACACTTTTGGATTCCGATTTAATTCTGATGCTCCTTTTGAGCAAGACGGTGAATTTAAATGGGAAAGTCGTAGAATTACATTAGGTTTTGTATACAACTTTGGTATTAAATCTAAAGAGAAAGAAAATGATAGAGGACAACAAGGTCAAGAAGGCGATGGTGGTGGAGACATGTTCTAACCACTGACATCCTGTCATTTTTATTCTTTTGGTATTCTATTTGTTTAAAGCTAATCACAGATTTTAAACAATTAACATAAATATATTATTATGGCTAAAGGAAACATTAATGTATCGGTAGAAAATATCTTTCCGTTAATTAAAAAGTTCTTGTACTCTGACCACGAAATCTTTTTACGTGAGTTAATTTCTAACGGAACAGATGCAACTTTAAAATTACAACATTTAATTACTATTGGTGAAGCTGAAGGTGTTGAGTTGGGTGATGCGAAGTTAGAAGTAAAGATTGATAAGGAAGGAAAAAAACTTCATATTATTGATCAAGGATTAGGAATGACAGAAGACGAGGTTGAAAAATACATCAACCAAATTGCTTTTTCTGGGGCTGAAGAATTTATTGAAAAATACAAAGACAAAGTAGAAGATTCTGGAATTATTGGTCACTTTGGATTAGGATTCTACTCTGCCTTTATGGTAGCAAGTAAAGTAGAATTAATTACAAAATCTTACAAAGATGCTCCGGCTGTAAAATGGTCTTGTGATGGTTCTCCAAATTACGAATTAGAAGAAGTTGAAAAAGCAGAAAGAGGAACAGAAATTATTTTACATATTGCTGAAGACTCTGAAGAATTCCTTGAAGAATCTAAAATTTCTGGTTTATTAACCAAGTACAACCGTTTTAATCAAGTGCCAATTAAATTTGGAACTAAAAAAGTAAACGACCCTAACTTTGAACCAAAAGTTACTAAAAAAGAAGATGGTACTGAAGAAAAAGAACCTCACAAACAAATTGATGTAGACAATATCATCAACAATACAAATCCTGCTTGGACTAAAAAACCATCAGATTTAGAAGCTGATGATTATAAAAACTTCTACCGTGAATTGTATCCAATGCAATTTGAAGAGCCATTGTTTAACATTCACTTAAATGTAGATTATCCATTCAATTTAACAGGTATTTTATACTTCCCTAAATTATCTAAAAACATGGACATGCAAAAGGATAAAATCCAATTGTATCAAAACCAAGTTTTTGTAACAGACAATGTAGAAGGAATTGTTCCTGATTTCTTACAAATGTTAAAAGGGGTGATTGACTCTCCAGACATTCCATTAAACGTATCTCGTTCTTACTTACAAGCAGATGGTGCAGTTAAAAAGATTTCTGGTTACATCACTAAAAAAATTGCTGATAAATTAAGCTCTATCTATAAAAAAGACAGACAAGCCTTTGAAGGATATTGGGATGATATCAAAGTAATTATTGAGTACGGAATGTTATCTGACGAGAAATTCTTTGAAAAGGCAAACAAATTTGCTTTGTATCCAACTACCGATGGACAGTATGTTACTATTGATGAAATTAAAGAGCAATTTAAAGATGCTCAGACTGACAAAGATGGTAAACTAGTTGTTTTATATAGTGCAAACAAACAAGCACAACACAGTTTTATTCAATCTGCAAACGATAAAGGGTATAAAGTATTATTACTAGATTCTCCTATTGTTTCTCACTTAATTCAAAAATTAGAATCTACTAACGAAAATGTAACTTTTGTACGTGTAGATGCGGATCATATTGATAATTTAATCAAGAAAGACGACAACATAATTTCTAAATTATCTGATGAAGAAAAAGACAAATTAAAGCCAATTATTGAAGCTGCAGTTCCTAAAGAAAACTACACTGTTCAGTTAGAGGCTATGGATTCTAATGCTTCTCCATTTATTATTACCGTTCCAGAATTTATGCGTAGAATGAAAGAGATGAGCGCTACTGGTGGAGGTGGAATGTTTGGAATGGAAAACATGCCAGAAATGTACAACTTGGTAGTAAACACAAACAATCCATTAGTTTCAGATATTTTAAATGCTGATGAAGAAAAGCAACAAGGATTAATTTCTCAAGCTTTTGATTTGGCTAAATTGTCTCAAAACTTATTACATGGTGAAGATTTAACCAAATTTATCAAACGTAGTTATGAGTTAATCAAATAAAATTTTGATTTAACCAATCCTCAATATACTAAACAGCCTTTATCAAAATTTTGACAAAGGCTGTTTTTTTATTTAGCTCAAAACTGTATTATTTACTTTTCATTCTTCATTATTCAATCAAAAAGTTATTTTTGTTACAATTCAAATATTATTACACATGAATATCAAAATAGCATTTACAGACATCGATGGAACTTTATTAAATTCAGAACGTGAAGTTTCTGAAATGTTAAAAGAACAAGTAGCTAGAATTACTGAGCAAAATGTTCCTTTTATTTTAATTTCCTCCCGTATGCCAAGTGCAATGACTCATATTCAAAAAGATTTAAACATAGAAAACTTACCAATTATTTGCTATAATGGTGGTTTGGTTTTGGTAGATGGAGATGTTGTAGACGATATTTCTATTGCCCCAACCATTTTAGAAGACATTCTTGAAATAAACAGAAATGGTAAGTTCCATATTAGTTTATATAATAATGACGACTGGTATGTTCCTGAAATGGATTTTTGGGCAAAAAGAGAAGAAAATAACACCAAAGTGACTCCTATTGTAAAACCCACAAAAGACGTGATTGATTTATGGATTAGAGAAGGAAAAGGAGCTCATAAAGTAATGTGTATGGGAGATAAAGAACACATGGATTATTTATATTCTGAACTAGGAAAACTACATGGCGATAAATTACACTTATATAGATCTAAAGACACTTACATAGAAATTGCCAACAAAGATATTTCTAAACTTACTGGGATTAATGAGCTATTGGCTTGTAAATACCCTCACTTAACGCTTGAAAATTGTATTGCTTTTGGCGATAATTACAATGACATTGAAATGTTAGAAGCGGTAAAACTAGGAGTAGCGGTTGGAAACGCTAAAGAAGAAGTTTTACTGATTGCCGATGCTGTTTCTGATACTAACAAAAGAGACGGAGTAGCCAAAGCTATTAAAAATTTTATTTAGGATTTATGGTTTCTAAAATTAAGAATACCAACTGGTAGCAAAAAACAATATTTACGGTTTGTTTTTAATTAAATCTGTAAAAAAAAGATTTGATTCTGGAAATAGGAATCTTAAAATCACTAATTTGCCGTCCGTAAAAAACTTAATTTAATACCAAATCTAATATGATTTTATCAATAGCATCTTTTTTGGGGTTTACTCTTTTAGTAGCCCTAATTGCATGGCTTGCAACAAGAAAAAATGTAAACTCTTCTGATGGATACTTTTTAGGAGGTAGAAGTTTAACTGGACCTGTAATTGCGGGGTCTTTACTATTAACAAACTTATCCACAGAACAAATTGTAGGATTAAACGGAGCTGCCTTTGAAGAAGGAGTTGTAGTAATGGCATGGGAAACCTTAGCTGCTATTGCCATGGTTCTTACCGCAATGTTTTTGTTACCTAGATATTTGAAAGGGGGAATCACAACAGTTCCTCAGTTCTTAGAAAATAGGTATGATAAAATGACCAAAACTTGGGTTTCAGGATTGTTCTTAAGTGGATATGTAGTAGTGTTATTACCTATTGTATTATACTCTGGGGCGTTGGCAGTAAACACCATGTTTGATGTTCCCACCGCTTTAGGATTGGTCATTCCTGCTGATGTAGCAAGTACTTTAAACCCTACTGAATTATTAGATTTACAAAGAGAATATGACTTTATAGCTTTATGGCCAACAGTAATTTCTATTGCTTTTATTGGAGTAATTTATGCTGTTTTTGGTGGATTAAAAGCCGTAGCTGTATCTGATTCTATTAACGCAATTGGATTATTAGTTGGTGGATTAGCAATTCCTTTATTTGGATTGATTGCTATTGGTGATGGTTCTGCAATGGCAGGGGTTGATAACTTACTGACTGAGTTTCCAGGAAAATTTAATGCCATAGGTGGTTCAACAGCATCAGTACCTTTCGCAACAATCTTTACAGGTTTAATGTTAGTACAAATGTTCTATTGGGGAACAAATCAAGCTATTATTCAAAGAGCATTAGGAGCTAAAAACTTGGCTGAAGGTCAAAAAGGATTGTTAATTGCATCTTTCTTAAAAATATTAGGACCGTTGATGTTGGTCTTACCAGGTATCATTGCCTTTTATATGTCTCAACATCCTGAATCTTTTACCTTTTTTGCAGGAGGAGATAGTATCTATAAAGATCAAGCATATCCATTATTGGTAAAACAAGTATTACCTGCCGGAATGGTTGGTTTTTTTGCAGCTGTTTTATTTGGAGCAATCTTAAGTTCTTTTAACGGAGCTTTAAACTCATCTGTAACTATTTTTGGTTTAGATATCTATAAAGCGCATATCAATACAGAAGCGTCTGAAGCTAAAGTTGTAAAAATTGGACAAACTTTTGGAGTATTTTTAGCTATTGGAGGTGTTTGTATCGCTCCTTTCTTAATTTATGCTAAAGGAGGTTTATTTAATTATTTACAAGAAATTAACGGATGTTACTCTATTCCAATCTTTACTATTATTGTTGTGGGATATGTTACCAAACGTGTTCCTGCAATTGCAGCTAAAGTTGGATTAATATCTGGAGTTGTTCTTTATACTATTAGTCAATTTGTTTTAAAACCAATGGTTGTTGAAGCTGGTGGTACTTACCCTCACTTTTTACATGTAATGGCTATTCTTTTTGTACTAAATATTGTTATTATGTTAGTTATTGGTAAATTAAAACCAAGAGATACTGACTTTGTACAAGAGTACACTGAACAAGTAGATATTACTCCTTGGAAGTATTTAAAACCAGTAAGTATTATTGTAGTAATTATTGTGGTGTTAACTTATATTTATTTCAGTCCACTAGCCGACTTCTTAAAATAAGTATTTGCAAATCATAATCAAATAGATATATTTGCAACCCTACTACTCCTTTGTAGTAGGGTTATTTATTTTATCATTATGAGAAATTTTCTTTATCTAGTAATTTGTGCGGTTTTATTCGTTAGTTGTTCAAAAAGCAAAAACGGAAATTTTAACATTCAAGGAAAAATAGTAGGCTTAAAAAAGGGAACTATCTATTTAGAAAAAATTGATATTGATAGTACTCAAGTATTAGATTCTGTTTATATAAACAATGGAGTAGAAACTTTTTCTTTTTCTGAAAATATTAAAGAAGCAGATCTTTTTGCAATTTCTTTAGATGAATCAATGACTAAAAAAATATTGTTTTTTGGAGAACCAGGGCAAATGAATATTGAAACTGATTTAAATAAATTTATTTCAAACGCAAAAATTACAGGATCTCCGCAACAAGATTTATTAAAAGAACATGATGATTACACCAAACAAATCCAATATCAAAACTTAGATCTTATTAAAGATAGATTTATCGCACAAAAAAATGGCGAATTAGATAAACTAGAAGCATTAGATAACAAATACAATAATAATTTAAAGCGAATTTATTTATTCTCTGCAAACTACGCTATTAATCACAGTAGCGATATTATTGCGGCCTATATTGCTCTAGCTAGAATGGAGAATGCAACACCTAAATTAAAAAAACAAATTTATGATGCTTTAACTCCAGAAGTAAAAGAAAGTAAATATGGATTATTATTAAAAAAAGAATTAGACGCTACGCTTTAATTTTAATACTCCAAGAAAACTCAAATCGAGCAACTTCATCACCGCTTTCATCCACTCCAGTACTTTTTAAAGTAAAGGCAACTCCTTCTCTAGTTTCCATGGCTGTATAAATGTGTTGTTGAATCTCAGCCCCATCAGCACAGGTAAAACGAATTTCGCCAACTGCTTTTTTCAAAAATTGTGCATTCATTCCCACCACCAAAGTAGAAAACTTAAGTTTACTTTCTTGGGTTTGTTTTAAAACCAATGTTCCTGTAGATAATTCTGCAGCCATAGCCAATACTGCAAAATAAATTGATTTAAAAGGATTTTGATTGATCCACCTGAACCTAACTTTTGCTACCGCACTATCGTGTTTCAAATCTAACAAGCGAACTCCACAAAAGTAAGCTGAGGGAAGTTTGTATAAAATAAATCTATTAAATTGTTTTACAGTAAGTTTCATAGTATATTTAAAGCCTAGGAAAAGATACACAAATAAAATTCAAAAAAATAATGCTATGATAGATACTCGCACAGAAAAAACTTTAGCCATCATTATACATTTATCTATTTTTTTAAGTGGATTTTTACCAATTGTAATTCCGTTAGTTATATGGTTGCTAAAAAAAGATGAAAGTCAATTTATCAATGAGCATGGAAAATCAGCATTAAACTTTCAGTTAACCATGTTAATTGTGGGAGCTGCTGCTCTACTTTTTTCTTTATTTACTTTTGGTTTAGGAGCTTTCCTTATGGTACCTCTAGCCATTATACTTGGGGTACTATCTATTATTTTTGTAGTCATTGCTGCTATTAACGCTAGTGGTGGACAATTATATAAATATCCTATTAGCTTGGAATTAATTAAATAATTACTAGGCAGTAACTTCTTTAAACAAAGTTTCTAAAGTCTTATTTTTAGTATTCATTTGTAAAATTTTTAAACCTTGCTCCTTAGCAAAATCAAAAATAGCAGAACGTTGATCTTTTTGAGTGCTAAAAGTAAGTTCCCACTCGTTATCATGGTAGTTTACCCAAGAAACTAAATGAGAAATTTGTTTGATGAATTGTTCTTCAATTTTAAAATCAAACTCTACTTGAATAATTTGTTGTTGCCCTGCTTTTAAAGTCGATAATTTTTCATCAACTTTTAAGTTTCCTTTGTTAATAATAATAACTCTATCACAAACAGCCTCTACTTCTTGCATAATATGTGTAGAAAAAAGCACAGTTTTTTGTTTTCCAATTTCTTTAATTAAAGCTCTTATTTCAAGAATTTGATTTGGATCCAAACCAGTGGTAGGTTCATCTAAAATCAAAACCTCAGGATTGTGAATTAAAGCAGCCGCCAAACCAACTCTTTGTTGGTATCCTTTAGATAATTGATGTATTTTTTTTGAAGCTTCATTGGTTAACCCGGTTTGATAAACAACTTTGTCAATCTCTCTTTTATCAACTTTATGAATGTCTGCAATAAATCGTAGATATTCTTTCACAAACATTTCTTTATAAAGTGGGTTGTGTTCAGGTAAGTATCCTATATGTTTGTTTGTTTCTTTTTGATTAGGAATTACAGGAAGTTCATTAATATACAATTTACCTTCGGTAGGAGTTAAAAAACCAGTTAACATTTTCATTAAGGTAGATTTCCCTGCTCCATTAGGCCCTAAAAAACCAACAATTTCTCCTTTGTTAATTTCAAAATCTAAATTATTTACAGCAATTTGCTCTCCGTACTTTTTAGAAACATGAACAACCTTAATAGACATCCTTTATAATTTTAGAGCTAAATTAAACATTCTTTTAGTACTTTTAAAAAAAGAAAAATGATTGTCGCTATGAAAAAGTTATGTTTATTATTTGTCACAGCCATATTACTTATCAGTTGTGAAATACAAGAAGAAATATATTTACACAATGATGGAAGTGGAAACATCAATTTTGTGATTGACTACGGAAATCAGCTTTCTACCATGAAAGGTTTTGTTAATAGCAATTCTAAAAACAAAATTAATATTGGTAAGAAAACAGATACTATTATTTATTTTAAAGATTTTATAGATCAAAACAAAGACAGTATTGGTTTATTAAGTTTAGAGGATCAGAAAACCATTAATGAACTCAAGAATTTTAGTATGCGTATGAACATTGATCCTGACCAAAAAATTGGAAAAATGGCGATATCTAACGAGTTTAAACACATCAGTAAACTTGGACATTTTGAGGAATTAATGCAAAAAGCTTCTTCCATTAATAATAAAAATAAGGAAACTAAGTATCCTATTAAATACAATACAGGTTTTGACTTTAAAAGAAAAAAATTTAAGAGATTTGTAATTGAAAAGAAACTATCTAAAGAAGATGAAAATAAATACCAAGCTAATATAAAAAATAGCAAACTATTTTTTAGTGGCATCAATTATAAGCTGGTATATCATTTTGATAGAAAAATAAAAAAGGTTACCAATAAAGATGCTGTTATTAGTGACGATAAAAAAACTTTAGAAATAAGTTATCCGATGGATACCTTAACACTAAACCCATATTTATTAGAATTTGAAGTCACACTTAAATAAAAAAGTTTCCTACCAAAATATTGGTAAAAAAGGATACAAAGAAACTTGGGATTATCAAGACCAATTGTTTCAAGAAATTATTCAGTCTAAAATGGATAATAGAAAAAACAATACTGAAGTTCCTACTAAAAATTATTTCCTGTTTGTAGAACATCCTCATGTTTATACTTTAGGTAAAAGTGGGGATATTTCTAATTTATTGCTTAACGAAAAACAACTTGAAGCCAAAGGAGCAACATTTTACAAAAGCAATAGAGGTGGTGATATTACTTACCACGGACCTGGACAAATAGTGGGGTACCCTATTATAGATTTAGACAATTTTTTTACTGACATTCACAAATACCTACGTTTTTTGGAAGAAGCCGTTATTTTGACTTTGCATGAATACGGGTTAAAATCTGAAAGAAGTTCTGGTGAAACAGGTGTTTGGCTAGATGTTGAAACTCCTTTTGCAAGAAAAATTTGTGCTATGGGTGTTCGTAGTAGTCGTTGGGTAACTATGCATGGTTTTGCTTTAAATGTAAATGTAGATTTGGGTTATTTTGACAATATCATTCCTTGTGGAATTAAAGGAAAAGCTGTGACATCTATGGAAGCAGAATTAGGTAAGAAAATAGACATCAAAGAAGTTCAGCAAAAATTATTAAAGCACCTTGGTCAACTTTTTGAATGGGAGTTGATTTAGTCTTTAAACAAACTTAATTGTTCATCTGGCAACAACTTAAAAGTTTGTCTATGATGTTCACAACTTCCTATTTCTTTAATCGCTTTTCTGTGTTCTTTGGTTGGATATCCTTTGTTTTTTTTCCAATTATAAGCAGGAAAATCTTTATGAATTTTTTCCATGTAAAAATCTCTATAAGTTTTTGCCAAGACCGATGCTGCTGCAATAGACAAATACTTTCCATCCCCTTTCACGATGGTTTCGCTAGGAATATCTTGATAAGGTCTAAACTTATTTCCATCTACAATAATAAACTCTGGTTTTATACTAAGCTGATCAATCGAACGATGCATGGCTGTTATTGAAGCTTGTAAAATATTAATTTCATCTATTTCTTGTTGATAAACAAATGAAACACCAAAGGCAATCGCTTCTTTTTCTATAATTGGCAACAACATTTTACGTTGTTTTTCCGTTAACTTTTTAGAATCGTTTAGTAAAGGATGTTCAAAATTTTCTGGTAAAATAACTGCTGCTGCCACTACTGGTCCTGATAAACAACCTCTACCAGCTTCATCTGTTCCTGCCTCCAATACTTGTCCTGAAAAATTTATCGCTAATCCCATATTGATAGTTGTACAGCTCAATATTAATCAAACTAATTCGTTTAAAAAAATTACCTTTGTCTTGCAATTATTGAATATGAAAAAATACATCTTCCTTTGGATACTTTTTATTACGGCGTTCCCACTATTTTCTCAGGAAAATGAAATAGTAGAAACCAAAATAGAAATACAAAAAGAAAAAAAATCTGAAGACATCCCTTTAGATAGTATTAAGAACATGTATGGTGCTAGATATGTTGATTATAAAATGATTACTTATGATCAAGATACTGTACAAATAGATACTACTTTAACAATTCAAAAATATTTTGCCCATAATTATACCCATCAAGATGATTTTGAATGGCTGGCTTTTGCAAACATGGGACAAACCTTTAATAAATTAGGATATGATTTGGTAAACAACCAAATTACACCTAAACTTGGAATTACAGCCAAGCAATATAATTTTTATAAAGTTGAAGATATAAACTACTACCACGTTCCCACACCAACTACTATTTTAAATTATAGATCTGGTTTTACTGGACAATATTTAAATAGCTTATTTACAACTAATTTTGGCAAACATAATAATGTTGCAATTAATTATAAAGGATTAAGATCTCAAGGTGATTATCAAAAAGTTAGGGTTAGCCATGTTAATTTCAGTTTTGCCTATAGCTATTTTAATCCAGCTAAAAGGTATCAATTCAGAACCCATATTATTTCTCAAAAATTAAGCAATTTTGAAAACGGTGGTTTAACAGAACGTTCTATCATTAATTTCAAAAATGACAATCCTGATTTTTCTGTAAGAAGTAGAGTTAACGTAAACCTATCAAGCTCAGAAAGTCTCTTAAAATCAACCAGATATTATTACGAGCATGAACTTAGAATATTAAACTCTAAAGATAGTTTAGATCAACATTTAACCAACTTAAAGTTAGGACATCATATTAGTTACGAAAAATCAAAATATACTTTCGAGTCTAAAGACACCCAATATTTCGACAATAACCCTAATATATATGGAACAAGATTAGATACCATTAATATTGGAACTAATGATAAAACCAACTTTACTGATACTGAAAATCAAGTATATTTAAAATTTAATTCTCCATGGATTTTAGGAAACTTTAAAGTTTTTAGCAGCCTTTACAACTTTAATCAGTCATATGATAATTCTTTAGTTGTAGGATCCAATGTTATTCCTAAAAGTAAAACAACCAGTTATACATCAGCAGGAGCCAATTGGAATGGAAAACTAAAAGGAATCTTTTTAAACGCTTATGCCGAACAAGTGATTAGCGGAGGAGACTTTGGAAGTAATTTACATGTAAATGCCGGATTTAAGCTAAAAAACAACACCTTAGCTAGGGCGGGAATTCAATTAAAAACAGCAGCTCCAAATACAAATACGATGTTTTACCAATCTAATTTTAGCAATCTTAACTGGAACCAAAATTTCGAAAACATTGTTTACAGAACTATTTATGGAAATATCAAAACCAAGTGGATTAATGCAGATGCATATATTCATCAAATAAAAAACTATACCTACTACAATAGTAACAGCGTAGCAAGTCAAAATACCGAAACCATTGATTATTTAAAAGTGAAAGTAAACAACGAGTTTAAGTTTGGAAATTTTAGATTGAACAATACCATTATGTATCAAAAATTGGCACGTGGTAGTGATGTGTTTAGAGTTCCTGAATTTGTGACTAGAAACACTTTATATTATCAAGATTACTTTTTTAAGGGAAAACCTTTATTGGCACAAATAGGTATTAGTTTTAAATATTTTACCAAATATTATGCTAATGCTTTTAATCCTGTATTAAATGAATTTTACATTCAGAATGACACCAAAATTGGAGATTATCCTACTTTTGATGTATTTGTAAACGGAGAAGTAAGACGTACCCGAATTTATTTTAAAGTAGAGAATGTAACTGCCGCTCTTACAGGAAGAAATTACTTTGTAACCCCTAACAATCCTGCTAGAGACCTTTCTATTAGATTAGGTCTTGTATGGAATTTCTGGAATTAGTTCTTCACCAACTGACTAATATTTAATTTAATTCCTACATCCAACAAAAATGGTGTAAAATTACCAGTAACAGCTCTTACTTGTCCTGTGTTTAAAACAAAACTCCAACGCTTGTTTATTTGTTTTTCTAATCCAATATTATATTGATATATCATTCCACTTCCTAAATTAATACTCCCTCCTCCACCAGCTCCAAACAATCCTTTAGCAGTAAGACTCCACGAAGTACTTATAGGATGATAATATTGTAGTCCTAACCAACCTTCAGCATATGCTCCATAATTTCCTTGATATGCCCAAACGGTAGCCCCTATTATACTAATATGATTATTTAATTTCTTTTCTAATTCAAATCCTATAGAATTAAAAACATCGTCATAAACTCTCCCTCCTTTATCTTTTTTATTTCCAGAAAAATAAGCCCTGTTATAAGTACTAAAACTAAATTCTTCTTTCTTTATTTTATCTGACTCTACCAATTCAATCGAATTTATGTCTGGATTTTTATACAATTTAAATCTTTTTCCTAAAGAAATATCTATGTGATTAGATTCAAAATTTCCATTAGGAGCATAGGTGTTTCCATAGCTTACGTTGAATAAATAATCTGAAAATCGAAGCCCAACACCCGCTTCTATTTGAGTGGCAAATCCACCTCCAAACTGCACATTTCCACCTCCTGCACCTCCAACCAATCCTTTTGCATCAATAGACAACCAATTGGTTATTGGCAATTCGTATCCTACTCCTGATAAAAGCATCATAAAACCATCTACTTCTCCAATAAAAGCTCCTCCTAATTTTAAAACCCCATAAAAATTATGATGATGACCACTTTTTAAAAGTGCCCCTAATAAAGAAATATTTGGAGCATCTTTATCAACAACAACATCTGTTTTTAAAGGCCCCTTTTTATAATTCATTAAGTTCATAGAAAGCGCACTTATTTCTATCATATTAAAAAATGTAATTCCATTTCCTTTTTCAGTTGAATTGATATTATTCGCTAGATAAGTATTAGTCTTAATGGTAGCTCCCACATTAAGATTAAAACTGTTAATGGCTCCACTAGGAAAATCAACTAAGGATAAACCTGCTCTAAGAGAAATATTCTTACTTACAAAAGCTTCTAAATCTAAATGAGGTCTAACCATTAAACCACCTCCGTCAGGGGCACCACTTCCCCCTCCACCTCCTAGAAAAAGACCAGCATCATAATATAACCAATCCTTTATAATAGGCTTCTGAATTCCTGCAGTAACTCCAAACACAAATAAACCTGATCTAATTCCTGTTAATGCTGAATATGAATTGACACCGAAATACCATTTTGGAGCCTTAGGTATTAGCCCAAACATTTCATAACCATGACCTAAAAAACCTAAATCTTGTTCTCCCTGCATTCTCACTATTTCACCAGAAAGACGAATTCTAGAAGGAAGTCTTTCTACTTGATATTTATTTTGTGAAAAAGATACAAATGAGAAAATGAGTAGTAAAAATGTAAATATTCTTTTCATAACTATTCTTTATTGTGGGAATCTATAGTAATCGTTACAGGTCCATCATTGATCAAAGCAACTTTCATATCTGCTCCAAACTCACCGCTTTTAACTTCTTTGGATAATAATTCTTGCAAACGTTTTTTAAAACTTTCGTAAAGTGGAATGGCAGTTTCTGGCCTCGCGGCTTTTATATAACTAGGTCTATTTCCTTTTTTAGTTAAAGCATGTAAAGTAAATTGACTTACAACAATTATTTCTCCATCAATATCTTGTAATGATAAATTCATCAAACCTTTTTCATCTCCAAAAATCCTTAGCTTGATAATTTTCTGACATAACCATTCAATATCTTCATAAGTATCTTCAGGAACAATGCCCACCAATACCAACAATCCTTTAGCTATCTCAGCTACTTTTTGTTGATCAATCGTTACCGATGCTTCACTAACTCGCTGAATTACTACTCTCATTATTTAAAAACGTCTTGTCTATAATGTTCCTCATCTTCGCTTAATAATTGAAGATAGCTTTCATATCTGGTTTCCGATATTTTTCCTTCCTCCAAAGCTTCTTTTACCGCACATTTAGGCTCGTTTAAATGAAGACAATTGTTAAACTTACAATCTGATTTTAAAGCAAATAATTCAGGAAAATAATCAGTGACTTGGTATTTATCAAAATCTACCACTCCAAAACCTCTAATCCCAGGAGTATCAATAATATAACCTCCAAAAGAAAGTGGATACATTTCTGCAAATGTTGTGGTATGTTGTCCTTGCTGATGTTGCTCAGAAATAGCTTTGGTTTTTAAATCTAAAGTAGGTTCTAAAGCATTTACCAAAGTAGATTTTCCTACTCCAGAATGTCCGGCAAACAAACTCACTTTATCTTTCATTAAGACTTTAACAAGATTGATATTTATTTTTTCGGTCGCAGAAACATCAATACATTCATAACCAATACTGGTATAAATATATTTAAATGCTTCACGATACTCATCCATTTCTTCATCATGTGTATCAACTTTATTAAACAACAAAATTGTTTTGATACTATAGGCTTCGGCAGTCGCTAAAAAACGATCGATAAAAGTAGTTGTGGTTTCTGGGTTATGAAGGGTTACAATTAGAAAAGCAATATCAATATTAGAAGCGATGATATGTGTTTGCTTTGATAAGTTTACAGATTTACGAACAATGAAATTTCTTCGTTCGTGAATTTCTTTTACAACTCCCGTTTCTTTTTTAGGTTCTAACTCAAAAGTTACCACATCACCTACGGCAATTGGATTGGTACTTTTAATTCCTTTCATTCTAAACTTACCCGGAATTCTACATTGATGCACTTCTCCATCTTCAGTTCTTACTGAATACCAACTTCCTGTAGATTTTGTAACGATTCCATTCATATGGTAAAAATAGTTGTTCCTAAGAACTTATTCTATTGGAAAGATAAAAATTTATTTGTTTCTTATTATCCCATAAAACAAAAACGGGAACAAGTTTAACTTGTCCCCGTTTTTAATATAAAAAAATCTTTAATTACTTAGAAGTAACAATTTCTTCTTGTTTGTTAATAGACTCTTGGTGAATTGCTTTAAAAACAGATTCGATAAAATCTTGGCTTAAACCAGATTTTTCTCCAACAGCAACCATGTTTTGTAAAATTTCTCCCCAACGAGCATCTTGTAAAACAGAAATGTTTTTAGATTTTTTAACTTCACCTATTTGAACGGCAACTTTCATACGCTCAGCTAAAGTATCAATGATGTGGTTATCTATCACATCAATCTCAGCTCTTAACTGTTGTAATTGATCTAAAGTTTCTCCTTCTGCTTTAGGCTTACGAACTTTTAAATCGTTCATAATCTCTACCAAACGAGCAGGAGTAATTTGCTGTGCAGCATCAGACCAAGCATCATCTGGAGTAATATGAGTTTCAATCATCAATCCTTCGAAGTTTAAATCTAAAGCGATTTGAGAAATTTCTTGGATTCCAGTTCTGTTTCCACAAATGTGAGATGGATCGTTGATGATTGGTAAATCTGGGAATTGACGTTTCAATTCAATTGGCAATTGCCATTGAGGAACGTTTCTGTAACGAGTTTTCTTATAAGAAGAGAATCCTCTGTGAATAACTCCTAAATTTTTAATATTTGCTTTGTACAAACGTTCAACACCACCTAACCATAAAGCTAAATCTGGATTGATTGGGTTTTTAATCAAAATAATTTTATCAGTACCTTCTAAAGCATCTGCTACTTCTTGAACAGCAAATGGGTTTACTGTAGTACGAGCACCTAACCATAAGATATCAACATCAGCTTCTAAAGCTAATTTTACGTGAGCTACATTAGCAACCTCAACAGCAGTTAACAATCCTGTTTGTTCTTTTACTTTCTTTAACCAAGGTAATGCTACAGCACCAACTCCTTCAAATCCTCCTGGTCTAGTTCTTGGTTTCCAAACACCTGCTCTAAATACAGTTACATCTGTGTCTTTTAATTCGTGAGCAATTTTTAATACTTGCTCTTCTGTTTCTGCACTACAAGGTCCAGCAATTACTAGAGGATGATCTAATTTCATGTCATCCAACCACGTTCTTAATTCTTTTTTGTTTTCCATCTTAGTAATTATATACTTTTATTTTTGAATTCCTGTTAATACTTCTTTTATATGATTGGTTTCCAACATTGTTTGTTGTAACCCTTCTTTATTTTCTTCTAAGATTAAATTCTTAAATGCAGTTAAATTATCTATATACTCATTTAATGAACTTAAAATATTCTCCTTGTTTTCTATAAAAATAGGAGTCCACATGTTTGGAGAACTTTTTGCCAAACGAACGGTAGATTCAAAACCAGAACCCGCCATGTCAAAAATATTCTTCTCGTTCTTTTCCTTCTCCAATACCGTTTTCCCTAACATAAAAGAACTAATATGTGATAAGTGAGAAACGTAAGCAATGTGCTTGTCGTGTTCTGCACTATTCATAAAAATAGTTCTCATGTTTAAAGTGTTAAAAATGTGTAACACTTTATCTACGGCCTCCTTACTACTTAACTCTTTATCACAGATGATATTTACTTTATCATCAAACAAATTATAAATAGCAGCCTCTGGTCCAGAATGTTCTGTACCCGCTATTGGATGAACGGCCACAAAATTACTCCTTTTTTCGTGATTTTCAACTGTTTTGCTCAGTTTCTCTTTGGTAGAGCCCATATCAAAGACAATGGCGTCTTTTTTAACTACATCTAGTACTTTTATTGCTAAATCTGGTAAAAAATTTACCGGCACAGCCAACACAACAACATCACTATCAGTAATTTGAGGGAAATCTACTATTTTATCAACAATACCAAGGTCTAATGCTTTTTGGGCATTCGTCTCATTCGCATCGATTCCGTGGATGGAATAGCCTAAACGTTTCTTTAATTCTAATGCTAAAGAACCTCCTATTAACCCTAACCCTATGACTGTTACTAACATACTTTTAATACTCTATCTATGCTTTATCTATACTTTAACTATGCCTTAACCCTAACTAAAACTTGTTGTAAATTTTCTTCGGAAACACATAAAGATAATCTTATATATCCCTCTCCGTTAGAACCAAAAACGGTTCCTGGTGTAATAAATACATCTTTTTCATATAACATTTTATCTGTCATTTGTTCTGATGTGATTCCTTCTGGTAATTTTGCCCATACAAACATTCCAACATGTGTGGTATCATACACACAATTTAAGCTATCTAATATTTGATAAACAATTTGTCTACGTCTGTGATAATGTTCATTGATGCTTTTAAACCAGTCTTTTGACAAGTGTAAAGCTTCAATAGCTCCTTTTTGAATTCCATAGAACATTCCAGAGTCCATATTGCTTTTTACTTTTAATATTTGATCTAAATATTCTTGAGCCCCTACAAACATTCCAACTCTCCAACCTGCCATGTTAAAACTTTTACTCAAAGAATTCAGCTCTAAAGCTACTTCTTTGGCTCCTTCAAAGTTTAAAATACTTTCAGGATTTTCATTCAACACAAAACTATATGGATTGTCATTTACCAATAATATTTCATGTTTTTTAGCAAACTCGATTAACTTTTGATATACCTGATTCTTCGCTATTGCTCCAGTTGGCATGTGTGGATAATTGATCCACATGATTTTTACCTTAGATACCTCTAATTTTTCTAAAGCCTCAAAATTTGGCAACCACTCATTGTCTTCTACTAAATCATAAAAAACAGGTTCTGCCCCCACCAACTTTGTTACTGAAGTATATGTTGGATATCCTGGATTTGGCACCAATACTTGATCTCCTGGATTTAAAAAAGCCATCGATACGTGCATGATTCCTTCTTTAGACCCCATTAAAGGCAACACTTCTGTATCAGGATTTAAGGTTACCTTAAAATTTTCTTGATAGAAAGAAGCCATTGCTTGTCTCAAGGCTGGTAATCCTTGGTAAGATTGATATCCATGAGCTGTAGACTCACTAGCTGCCGAACTTAATGCCTGTAAAACTTTTTCATCAGGGATTAAATCTGGACTCCCAATCCCTAAACTAATGATTGGTTTCCCTGCTGCTCTTAAAGCGGCTACTTCTCTTAATTTTTTTGAGAAATAGTATTCTTTTACCTCCTCTAATCTATTTGCTATCGAAACAATCATTACTTGTTGTTTTTGTATTCTCCTAATATTTTTAAACTCGATACTTTCCCTCTAATGTCCACCAATGCATTTTTGTACTCTTGGTAATCCTCAAAAACCAAATCTGCAAAAAATGCATATTCCCAAGGCGTTTCTATGATAGGTAAAGATTGTATTTTAGATAAATTGACTTTGTGATTTGCCAACAACATCAATACCTCTCCTAAAGAACCACTTTCATCTTTTAATACAAATTTTAAAGAAGCTTTGGTTACTTCTGGATTGTTTAATGATTCTTGCCTTTGTAAAATCACAAACCTTGTATAATTGTTTTTGATGGTTTGAATTTGCTCTGCAACCATTTCTAATTCATATATTTCTGCCGCTTTATCACTCGCTATAGCTCCCACTTTTTTTAATTGATTCTCTTGAATTCTTCTAGCTACCTCTGCTGTATCTGTATCTTCAATCAACTTGATGTGTGGATAATCTTTAAAAAAACTTCTACACTGCAATAATGCCATCGGGTGAGAATACACCTTTTTAATTTCTTCTATTTTTTGACCTGGTAAACTCATTAAATTTTGATGAATTCCCAAATAATATTCCCCTACAATTGCCAAATCATTTTCATCAATCAAGGTGTAATTAGGAATGATTGCTCCAGCGATAGAGTTTTCAATAGCCATGACTAAAAAATCTGCGGTTCCATTTAACAGAAGGTTTGGCATTTCTCCAAAGGTCATACATTCTATTAACTCAATGTTTTCTCCAAAATAGTTCTCGGCTACTATGTGATGAAATGACCCTTTTATTCCTTGAATTGCTATTTTCATTTTCTTTTTTTAACAAAAAAAAAAGTCTCGATAAATCGAGACTTCTAGTTATGCAGTTTTATATAAAATTAACACACGAAAAGTCTCTTTTCCCCCATAAAGAAGAAAAAATAATAAAATCCGTTAGTGTTAAATAATTTCATGACTTGTAATATAATAGGGCAAATGTAAAAATTAAATCTACATTGACAAACATTAATTTTATTTTTTTTAACTGTGTTAGTTTGATAGTTGCTTTTTGTTAGTTCTAGACTTACTTCGCATTTTTTTGATGAGATAATAAAATGAGATTAGTACTACAATGATTATTTTTTGGAATTATGAGTTACAAATAGATAATTAAGTTTTTTTTATATAATGTATCTCGACTCCGCTCGATGACCAAACTCGAATAGACTTTGATAAGCTCTGTGACAGCCGCTCGATAGTCGATGTCCGGAATTCATTATTTAATGTCTAAGGTTCAATATTCGAGGAGCGAGAATTGGTGAAGAGTGAGAGATGAATAATGAATAGTGAAAAATAAAGAACTGTCTACTAAATAAACTAACAATCACTATTCTTTTTTAATTCTCATACTTTGTCTTGATACAAAGTACGCAAAAATCAAGATCAATCTTATGAAATTACTGCGTAACAATTCACATATTATTATCTTCCAACCCGCCGTCTGGCTCGTTCGCTAAAAGAATCTACTAGATTCTTTTTTAACGCTCCGTCCTGCTCGCAATTCAATGACTACATAACTTATTTCTTAGATTGATCGGTTTAAAACCTGTTTGTTATTGGTATTGAGAGTGCATCTCGACTCCGCTCGATGACCAAACTCGAATAGACTTTGACAAGCTCTGTGACAGCCGCTCGATGGTCTATGTTCGGAATTCAAGGTTCAAAATCTAAGGTTGAGATGCTGAGACATATTCAGTGAACCTTGTATAAAAAACTTAATCGTCAGTCTTCTATAAATCAAAATGGTTTAGCTATACAGCTAAGAAAAGCCATGTTAACCTTTTAAGCTTTGTTATGCCTGACACTTCTCGATACATTTTTTCGTTCCTCAAAAATTACTCGAAGTGACAATTTATATATCTAAAACTCTACAAGAAAGGAAGTACTCATATGAGCAAAAAAAGAGACAACGAAAGTTGTCTCTTTGGAGCCGATAATAGGACTCGAACCTACGACCTGCTGATTACAAATCAGCTGCTCTAGCCAGCTGAGCTATATCGGCGTTGCGGGTGCAAATATAGTTGGTTTTTACAATTCACCAAACATTTTTTTAATAAAAAATTTCATTTTTTTTAGTGTAAAAATAAATCACTTAAAATCAAACAAATAGCATATGTTTTTTATCTATATAAGCTGGGATATTATTTGGTACTTCGACAAGTTCAGTAACCGTCTTTGATATACTCCAAAACTCTACCTGATAAGTTCTGTGACTATTATAAAATTTATGCATTTATGTTTTCTTTATTCATTTTTGCTTGATACTTCGACTAGCTCAGCACAAGTACAAAACGAATCAAAAAATCAAGATCAATCTTATGAAATTACTACGTAACAATTCACGTATTATTATCTTCCAACCCGCCGTCTGGCTCGTTCGCTAAAAGAATCTACTAGATTCTTTTTTAACGCTCCGTCCTGCTACACAATTCTATGACTACATGCTTATTTCTTAGATCTATCGTTTTAAAAACTTGTTTGTTATTTGTATAGATAGTGCATCTCGACTTCGCTCGATGACCAAGCTCGAATAGATTTCGACAAAATCAGTGAATGTCACTCAACAGTCGATGTTCAAGATTAAACGTTTAAAATTCAAAATTGAGATACTTAAACGTCTTCAAAATGAATGTTGTTAATTGTTTAGAATTACAAATTAGGAAAATGGATAGCTGTTAAAAAGTTGCTACTAGCGTTAAGCCATTGTATCGAGATGAAATAGATGGCATCCACTGAAACGATATTTCTTTTTCTTTGTTCGGTAGTATTCCTCTAGCTCTCCAACTACTCCTTACGATAGATCTCCCAATAACTGTCCCGATGATTCCACCTGCTACCATATCAGATACCCAGTGCCTATGTTCTTTTATTTCAGCTAAAAAAACAGCAGTCATGAATCCATAAGGAATCCAATAATTGTCAAATTCCATTTGGAATACTTTTGCCATGGCAAAAAAGGCGGTCGCATGTAAAGATGGAAGTGATGTGCCTGAGAAATTTCCATATATATGATCTCCATTCCTACTATTAAAAAAATCAAAAGGATTATCTGTTGCTGAATCAAAATCAGCGTTTTTATCTTTTAAACTATTATAAGGTCTTGCTCTTCCAAATATTGTTTTTAAGATAACTTGAGATACTAAAATAGAGTAGCCTAAAGCTTTGAATCCATTAATAGCAGCATATTGTCCTTTTTCATACCCTCCAAAAAAAGACCCTACATATGTTCCTGCCATGGCATAAAACATATAGGCATCATTTCCTTCTAACCAGGGGAAGTCTATATTACTAAATCTTGGAATAGTATAGTCTATTCTCGTTTCAATTTCTTCTTGATAAAACTGAGTCACAGGCTTGTCTACTAATACTAAAGCTCCAACAATGCCAGTATATAAGGCCGTTTTTTTCCAATCTTCTGATACATTTTTTCCCATGTACACAAAATCAGATGGAATGGTTTTGAAAGATGTTTTGATGACATTGCCTGCTAAATTTAATGTTCTAGGAAAATAAGATTTATGAATCTCTTGGGCATTCAGCAAAAAAGGAACTATTAACAAACCTATACATATCTTTTTCATTGCTCTCAATTTGTTGTCTTTATACAAAAAGTGTTTAGAAAATTAATTCTAAACACTTTGTTAACTATCGTTTAAATATTTTTTTGAAAAAATTCTGTTTTACGTTGTCCTCTTCTCCATAGCCATAACCACCATAGGTATAATATCCTCCATATCCATAAGATCTTTCATGACTCATGGCGTTTATTAAAATAGAAATATTTGGTAAACGTTTTTCTTGATATAATTTTTGAGGTACTTCCAACAAACGTTTGTCTAAATAATTTGCTCTTGCTACATATACAAACATATCTGCATATTTACTAATCATTAAAGTATCCGTCACCAAATTAACAGGAGCCGTATCTACTACAATATAGTCGTAAATCTCTTTTAATTCTTCGAACATTGTTTGTAGTCTAGTATTTAACAACAATTCTGCTGGGTTTGGTGGCACTACACCCGAACTCAATACATCTAAATTATCAACCTCTTGTAAAGAGAATACTACATCTGTAATTTTCTCTTCCTGACCAATTAAATAATTACTTACGCCACTTCTGTTAGGTAGTCCTAAATATTGCGTAATCTTAGGAGCTCTTAAATCCAATCCAACTAATAATACTTTTTTTCCTGTTAAGGCTAAGGAAGAAGCCGTATTTACAGACACAAATGTTTTTCCTTCTCCTGACACTGTAGAAGTTACAAAGATCACTTTTGATTTTTCAGTTACTCCAGACAAAATAAAATCTAAATTCGTTCTCAATAATCTAAAAGCCTCGGCCGAACTACTCCTACTTCCTTGTTTGATGATTACTTTTTCTTCTGATTTATCAAAAGGAATGTCTCCTAAAATTGGAATAGACACATGCTTTTCTATATCCTCTCTTGAATGGAATTTAGTATCTAATAACTCTCTAATATAAATGATTGCAAAAGGAATGATTAATCCTATGATTAATCCTGCTAAAGCAATTATAGGTTTTTTAGGAGCCACTGGTTTTTTATTACTATAGGCCCTGTCAATGATTTTTGCATTGGATACAGTAACTGCTAAGGAAATTTTATTTTCTTCCTTCTTTTGAAGTAAATAAGAATATAATTGAGCTATGATTTCTTGTCTTCTTAAAATGACACGGTATTCACGAACTTGCTGCGGCATTGAAGAAATTTTACCATCATATTGACTCTCTTTTTCTTTTAAAGAATTGATAGCTATTTTTAATTGCTGTTTGCTATTGATTAATGAAAACTTAATATTCTCTCTTAAGTTACTCAATTCAATGTTTAAATTTTGCACCACTGGATTGGCTGAGGACGATGTTCTTAACAGTCTATTTCGTTCCAATAATAATTGATTAAAATTTGCCACGGAGGCACTTAACTGCAAATTATCCTCTATACCAATACTTGATGGTAATAAATCAAAATCTTCTTTTTGTTTTTGAATGTTCTCAATCATAAATTCAACGACACTCAACTGCGTTGATTTTTGAAACAAGACCTGTTCATTTAACGATTTCTCCTCCACAAATAACTTTCCTTGCTCTTTAATGTCTGTGATCTGTTTGTCCTTTTTATAAGCCTCTTCTATACGATCTACTTGATCTAATTCTTTTTTGATTCCTTCTAAACGTTCCTCAATAAAAGCGTCTGTTTTTTTCCCCACTTGGTTTTTGTCTTCTATAGACATTTGATTATACAAGTCAATCAAAGTATTTAGAATCAATTCTGCTTTTGCTTTTACGGGATACTGCAAACTTATATTGATGATATTAGCATCATCAACTTCCGACATCGATACTTCTTTTTTGAATTTCTCAATGGTTTCATCTAAACTTTTAAATACCAATTCATAACTATTATTTGCTTCTTCATTAAATTTTTCAAAATTTGGCGTTAATAAAAATTCATAGTTTCCAATCTTTAATTTCTGCCCAAATCTTGCCGTGTTTTCTTCATCTGTTCCCTCAATTTGATATTTAAACTGTTCTTTGTTTATAATTGTAATATCTATAACGGTGTCTAATTGGTAAAAAGATTCTTTGTTAGATAATACTTGAGGTTTTATGGGTATGTTCTTAAATATCTCTACTTTCTTTAATCCTTGTTGTTGAAATAAAGATACATTCAAATCAAGTTCCCTTACATAGGCTTCAGCTAAGGTTCTTGATTTGATGATCTCTATTTCATCTGTCACATTGTTCTTTCCTCCTAAGCCCAAAGCTGATAAGTCTTGGAATGCCGATAGTTCAGAGGCAGCTCCCCCTTCTTCCTTGATTAAAACAGAAGCATTTGACTGATATACATTTACTTTTGATTTGGCATAAAAAACCGCAATTCCTAGACATATAACGGTAGATAATAAAAACCATTTCCAATGGATTAGGTATTTTTCAATTTCTGACCTTATATCTATGCTATCATTTTCATTTCTAAAGTTGTTCTGTAGATTGTTTTCCATGATTTATCTCGTTAAAATAGAAATAATTGTGATTAATAAACCTGTTGCTGATATGATATAAGAAGCTGTGGGTGAACTTGCTGAAGCATTTACTTGAGGTTTGTTAGGAGCCACGTAGATCACATCGTTTTGTTGTAAGTAAAAAAAAGGAGCAGTCACAATATCCTTAGATCTTAAATCTATGTTATAATAAGTTAGCTTCCCTTTGTTCTCTCTGATCAATTTAATATCTTCACGTTTTCCATGAATGGTTAAATCTCCCGCCATAGCTAAGGCTTGTAATACCGATATTTTATCTCTATTGATACTATATTCTCCCGGAGTTTTTACCTCTCCTAAAATAGAAACCCTAAAATTCACCAATTGTACATTGGCTTTTACATCCGGTAAAAAAGGTTTTATTTTCTTTTCTAAGTGTTTTTCTAATTGCACTCTTGTAAAACCTATTACTTTTAAATCTCCTAACTGAGGAAAACTAATATATCCGTCTGCGTCTACCAAATACGATTGTTGTTGTTGCTGCCCAGTAGCACTTATTCCTCCTGTATTGAACGCTGATAAATATAAATTAAAAGGTCTTGCCGCTTCTGGATTGATAGAAGAAATATTGATTGTTAAACGATCATCAGGCTTGATTGTTGGTGCCTTAAAATATACACTATCTATTTCTAGCACGTCACTCTGTGCTGTTTTATCCTTTACATCCTGAAGATAAATGATGTCTTTCCTAGAGGCACATGACAGTGTTCCTAATGCCAGTAGAGATATAATAATTATTTTTAATCCTTTCATATTGTTATTTATCAAGATTTTCAAAGATAGAATTATTAGAAATAAATTCGGGTACAATTTCTTTCATTTTTTCTACAATTTGTATATTATTTTCTGGGTGATTGATTTGAATTAATTGTTTTATTAAATTTACTTTCTCTTGCACATTAAAAACTTCAGATTTGTTAATCATTATTTTTTGATGATGTGTTGGCAAAGCATTTTCACCATCATTTAACAATTCTTCATATAATTTTTCCCCTGGTCGCAATCCCGTAATTTTGATATCAATATCATTTGGATAATGTAATCCTGATAATTTTATCATTCTTTTTGCCAAATCTATGATTTTGACAGATTTCCCCATGTCAAAAATAAAAATTTCCCCTCCTACTCCCATCGCTCCGGCTTCAATGACTAACTGACAGGCTTCTGGAATGGTCATGAAATACCTTGTGATTTCAGGATGTGTTAAGGTAATTGGTCCTCCTTCTGCTATCTGTTTTTTGAACAATGGAATTACAGACCCATTAGACCCTAGTACATTTCCAAATCTAGTGGTTATAAACTTTGTTCCCTTAGTTCTTTTGTTTTTAGTTCCTACGTACAATTCAGCCACTCTTTTAGTTGCTCCCATTACACTTGTAGGGTTAACTGCTTTGTCGGAAGAGATCATCACAAACTTATCTATGTTAAATTTACAAGATAAATCTGCTATGATTTTTGTCCCAACAACATTCACTTTTACTGCCTCATAAGGGTTTTCTTCCATCAAAGGCACATGTTTATAAGCAGCTGCATGAAAAATCAAATTAGGTTTATGCCTTTGGAAAATCATTTCCATCATGTTCACATCTCTAACATCAGCCACATAACAGACAATGTTTCCTTTTTTATTTCTTTTTAATTTTTGCTGCAAATCATATAATGAAGACTCCGCTTGGTCTATTAGTATCATTTTTTCACAATTATAATTGGCTAATTGTTCAACAATTCCAGCACCTATAGAACCCGCAGCTCCTGTTATCAAAATCACTTTTTGACTCACTTCTGTTTCTATTAAAGTATTTTTTATATTTATAGGAGTTCTGTTTAATAAATCTTCAATATTGATTTCTTTTATTTGATTTACACTTAAATCTCCCTCTACCCAATTGACTACTGGAGGTACAATTTTAACTTTTACACCTAGTGTTAAAAATTTATCAGAGACCTCTAACAATCTTTTTTGAGAAATTTTATCTGTCGCAATGATTACTTCTTCTATCCCCCTTGAATTCACAAAATATTCATCAATTTTTTCTAAACCATATATATTAATTCTATCAATTCTTTTCCCTTTCTTTCTAGGGTCATCATCAATAAAACAACGAACCTTATTTCGTTGTACATTTTCTTTTTCTAAGGTAGAATAGACGATTGTTCCTAACTCCCCTGCTCCAAAAATCATAACATTTATTGTATTCAATGGATTTTTTATCAAAGTTTTATATACAAACTTGAATAAAAACCTACTTGTTACCAGTAACATTACGTTTAGCAAGAACAAAACAATGATATACGAAAAGGGTAATCTATATAGAGAGGATATATTTAACGTTTCACTAGCATAATTTATGAATACAAATAAAATACTCATTAAAGTGATACTTATGTAAAGACTAATGGTATCTCTTAATCCTGTGTATCTAATTACCCCTTTATAGGAACCTACGATTAAAAAAGAAACTAAAGCGATGACAACTGTATATGGTAATTGAATCAATAGTTTTATATAATCTATCTCCCTCGAAAAATTTTCTAAAATAAAATAAGTTAGAATAAAATTGATTGTTACAATCAATAAATCTATTAACAATACTAGATACCTAGGAATGTTGTTACTAATTTTGTCTATTATATACTTTTTCACAGCTGCAAATATATGATTTCCATCCTATTTTCAATTTTTGTTTCTCTGTATAATTACAGATTAAACATCATTTGTGATTACATTTATTATTAATAATCATGTTATTAGCCTTACACTACTTTAATAGCTCTTCACATAAATTTACATGCTTTTTTACCACCACCGTTTTATCAAATTCCTTTTCTGCTTTTTGTCTTGAAGCCTGTCCCATTCTTATTCTTTCTTCTGGACTCTTTATTAATTTCTCTATGGCCTCAGCCAATTGTAACACAGATTTCACAGGAACTTTATACCCATTCCTTCCCTCCTCTACGCACTCTTTACATCCAACAGCATTGGTTGTTACAATAGGTTTACCCATGGCACATGCCTCCATCAATACTACAGGTAAACCTTCTCTATATGATGGCAAAACTACAACATCTGAATTCTTATACTGTGTAACCATATCTTCCTGATTTCCAATCCACTCTAAATAGCCCTCTATTGTATTTTTATCAAGATATTCTTTAGGAACCGCTTCTTTATTTTCTGTATCTAAACGACCACACAAAACAAATATTGCCTTTTCTTTATACTTTTTTTTCAACAAAATTGCAGCTTCCACAAACTCTCTCACCCCTTTGTCCCAAAGCATTCGTGTAGGCAATAATATTCTTACCTTATCTGATGGCTGTTGCTCTATAGGTCTAAATTTGTTTAAGTTTACACCAATTCCTTTGATCACATTTACTGTGTTTTGAATATTAATTATGTTAAGATTTCTCAGTTCTTGACAGTCCTCTTCATTTTCGAAAACCAAACTGTTTTTCTTTTTATTAAACCCATAACGCATCATTTTTATCATGATGTTTTGCACCCTTCCTTTGCGTTCATTGGTGAAATTATATCCTAATCCACTTATTGAATTCAGGGTACTTATTCCTAAAAACTTTGACACAAGTGTTCCGTAAATAACAGGCTTCATGGTTACTTGATACACTACCTCTGGTTGTAATTTTCTGTATAAAAAATATAATTTAAAAAAGGTCTTAAATTCTTTGACCATACTAGTTCCAGATCGGGTGATGTCAATATTTACAAATTCAAAACCCTGCTCTTTTATTTCATGTTCTTTCCCAGTACCTTTTGCAGCAATGACCACCCTCCAGTCTCTATTTAATGCCTCTTTGGCTATTTCTAATCTATGGAGTAAAAAAAGCCAATCTACATTGATGACCATTAATAGTACTTTATCTCTTTTCATATCCCTTTGTCTTATCAAAAAGTCTTTTATTCATTTGTATCCATGCATAAAAGAAGTAAGGTAAAAACATTATTTTCATTCTGTTTCCTAAGCCTAAATTATACAAATATGAAGCAAATAATAACATCAAAGCTACTGCTGCCATGAGGGCAAATTGCACTTCTTTTTCGATTGTCATTTTTAATTTATTTTTGACACACACAAAACCTATACACAACATAATCCCAACATAATATATATTTTCTAAAGCTACCAATGCTTGTAAAGATGTTTTTATCTTATACAAATAAGGTAAAGGCATCCATAAAAGATATAAAATTCTTGTTCCCAAATTTGTATCTTCAATGCTAATGGCACTCCCACCTTTATTTGTTGTTTGATTCTTAAACTCTTGCACATAATTTGAGATGCTCTCCACGTTCAAGGACTCAATACCTAAAAAGAATTTCATGAACAGGATTGCACCAGCAACAATTAATATTGTGAATGCAATGATTATTTTAATTTTATATTTTTTGGATATTTTGGGATCCCCTAATTTTAAAATAAACAAAACGAATATTAACACCAAACAAACATGAGGTCTTATTAAAAATATAAATCCTAACACCAAGACTCCTAAAGTATAGCTCTTTTTGTTTTTTATTATTTCTAGTAACACAACCATTAACCACATCAATAAGGGTTCTTTTCCTAAAAAAGCAGTCCACACATGAATGGTTGGGATTAAATAAAACAACAAATACAATACTGATGTTTTTTCTAAAGTTTTAACGCCAATTAATTTGAAATATTTAAAAAAAGCTACATAACTAATGGTTGAGAAGATTAAAAATAAGACCTCAATTCCCACTCCAGCTTTTACCAAAGGATAAATTAGGAAAGCTATAAAATCATGACCTAAGCCTATTAATGGTAACCATGAATTGCTATCTGTAGCCATCGTAAAAAAATCTTTGGGATCATTAATGTTTGAAAAGCTATCTAGATAAGATGCGAATACTAAGGATATTGAAAAATGTACAAATGTAAAAAGTACCAAAAATGATTTAAGCTTTACGCTGCTTGTAAGCCCCATCTGTTGTTTTAACAAATATCCTATATATCCAAATAATCCCACACAAATTCCTAACGCTAAAATATTCATCAATTACCTATTCGCTTTTAAATAATAATACGATAAACCACTATATACAATTCTTGCTGATAAAAATGAAACTGCTGCCCCAATTATTGGGTACAAGGGTACTAATACAATTGCAGTTATCAACATAACAGAGGTAGAGATCAATGTTATTCTTCCGAATAATTTGTCTTTATATTGCGTTAACAAACCATTGATTCCATAACTAGAAACCAATGCTGCTAAAAAAGGGATAGGACTCAATATCTTTACAATCATCACCATGTTTTGCATCATGGCTTCTGATTCAAAATTCAACCATGTTTTTGTTAAAAATTCCCCTAATAAAAACATGGATATACTAACTAAGAAGCCTAAGCTATTTAATATTTTTCTTGTTGTTACTTCTATTTCTTTATTTCTATTTATCAAAGGATAAAAAGCACTGGTCAAAATGGTGTTCAGCGTTGTAAAAGCAGCTGTAAATTTGACCCCTATTTGTGTTAAACCTACAAAAGAAGGCCCTACTAACATCCCCGACAACAAAACTATAAGTGTCCCTGAAGTTGATGGCAACAATAAGTTTACAAAGGAATTAAAATGTATTTTAAGATAATTCAAGACCGCTGTAAAAGAAATTAATTTTATTTGAATTTTGTATTTTTTCAACACCCATATAAAAGAAAAAACAGCACTAATTAACAAACCAATAGCTTCATACAAAGGAATTGTTACGTAGTCTGAAGGTAGGGTTATACATATTAACACCAAAATTGTAAATATTCCGGTTGAGCATAAGTGAATTAAGGTCATAAATTTCATTTTTTCTATGCCCATAAAAAACCACCTTAAAGAAAACAAATCTCCTAACAAGATTAAAGAAGCAAAAAAATACAAATGAAAATGTTCCGAAAATTTAGGAATTATAAAGCTAACTCCTATGAACAACAGAAACAACAACGCAAATAAAAAAAGTTTTACAGAAAAGACTTCATTAAAAATAAGATTTACTTTTATATTATCATTCTTGTGTCTAGCCAACTCTCTTACCGTTGATAAATTGAACCCGTAATTTAAAATATTCACAAAAAACAAGATCAAAGACATTGCTAAAGCATAAACACCATAGTTATGCAAACCTATTTTTAATATTAAATAAGGAATTAGCCATAAGCTTAATCCTAAATCAATCACTTTTAAAGAAAACAAAGCACTGACATTCTCTACTAATTGAAAGACTTTTTTATTGATCATTTTCGCTATTCAATATTGATTTTTTATGTTCTGAAAACTCATTTCTACAGAAACGCAAAATACTATACTTTTTTTATGATTTCATCCTTTGTATACACAAAAAATTGAAAAATAATCCTACCAAGTTCTATATATCTTTTTAAAACACAAGAATTGTTCTTTTTTTGTGATTTAATTGTGTTTTTTATGCACTAAACTTGTGTAACGATTCCTGAATGGTTACTTGTTTTCTGTTGGTGAAGTGTGAAGATTGGGTTATGGAGCATAAGATCCTGAAACCAGTTCCGCAGGACGAGAAAGGAATGGATTCAGGGTTTAATTTTCTATTCACTTCTAACTCCTCTTTTTATTTCAACAATTACGTTCATTTTTTCCATTGATGAAAAAACGAACCAAAAAAATCTAGGCTACATAAATTCATCCTATATTTTTTGTTCCTCTCTTAAATTTTAGGAACTCGTGGTTACATTATTTTCACTATAACAATTTTATCAACACTCAAACAGCCTAAAATTTTTAAGAGAGTTCTCTGCAAATATTACGGAGCTATTTATTATGCCAGGAGACGAGGGCGATGACCGATGTTCTAGGGGAATTATGTGTTGGGAGTGAGGAATGAATGGTTGCTTTTTTTCTGTTGTCGAAGTGTGAAGATTGGGTTGTGAGGAATGAGATGCTGAAACCAGTTCCACAGGACGAGAAAGGAATGGATTCAGGGTTTAATTTTCTATTCACTTCTAACTCCTCTTTTTATTTCAACAATTACGTTCATTTTTTCCATTGATGAAAAAACGAACCAAAAAAATCTAGGCTACATAAATTCATCCTATATTTTTTGTTCCTCTCTTAAATTTTAGGAACTCGTGGTTACATTATTTTCACTATAACAATTTTATCAACACTCAAACAGCCTAAAATTTTTAAGAGAGTTCTCTGCAAATATTACGGAGCTATTTATTATGCCAGGAGACGAGGGCGATAACCGATATTCGAGGGGAATTAGGTGTTAGGAGGCGATGGTTGATCGTTGTTAATTTACTTTTATGATTTTTTTTCCATTTTGGTATAGATGAAAACATACAAAATCATCATAAACAACATCACAATTCCTGTAAATATGTAATGTATTTCAATTGGATAAGGTAAGATTAACCAAACGAATGCCACCATTATTAATTGTAACACACTATATAATGCTGCTACCTGAAGATGTGTTAACAGAGTTCTATCTACTAATTTTTGATATATATGGTGTCTGTGTGCCTCCGTTATGTTTTCTTTGATCATTGCTCTATAGAATACTGTTATGGTTGCATCTGCACCATAAACTACAAATAATAAAATATAAATTGGAGATTCAAATTTATAAAACAAGGTAATGAGCATGTACGCTAAAATTAAAGCCATTGAGATACTCCCAATGTCTCCCGCAAAAAAACGTGCTTTTTTTCTAAAATTATAACATCCAAAAACAACCAAAGCCAATAATTCATATACGATTAGCTTATTGCTTATTATGGGATTGTTAAAATTTACTATGTATATTCCTATCAACACCGCTATGCTATACAAGCCAGTAATTCCATTAATTCCATCCATGAAATTGAAAAAATTAATAAAAGCTGTTCCTAAAAAAATAGTTATTAAAGGAATCCAAATGGGTAAATTAAAAAGGCCTATTTGATAAATTACTAAAGTTACTGTTACCATCTGAAAAGGAAACCTAATTTTAGCACTTAGCGTAACCATGTCGTCTATAAAACTTACTGTAGCTATTAATAAGACCGCTATTGACAAATAAGTATCTGTAAACCCTGTGGTTATTTGATATAAAAAAAAAGCAACAACAAATAAAATTCCTCCACCTCTAATGGTAGGAACCGTATGAGAACTTCTTTGGTTGGGTTTGTCAATGATATTTAATTTGTCTGCTAATTTTAAATAAACTATTGATACTAGACTTAGTATTAAGAAAGTGATGATGTACATATTGTTCTTGATTCCTTATTTTATTAGGCATCAATGGATGATTATTGTTTATAGACTCCTCTCTTTACAAAAACGTTTGTTGCTAAAAAGCATTTTCGTCTTTTTTAAAGAACATAGACCAAGCCGTAATGTAAATAATTTTAACATCTAAAAGGAAACTCCAGTTTTCTATATACCAAATATCTGCTTCTGCTCTGTTTGCCATGTCTTTTACAAACTTGGTTCCCCCCCTAAACCCATTGATTTGTGCCCAACCTGTTACCCCTGGTTTTGCAAAATGACGCACCATAAATTTATCTACCAATACTCTGTATTCCTCAGTATGCTTTAACATATGGGGTCTTGGCCCTACTAGAGACATATTGTTTAACAATACATTGATAATTTGCGGCAATTCATCAATACTGGTTTTACGCATGAAAGCACCAAAGGGTGTGATCCTTTTGTCATCTTTGGTTGCTTGTTTAGCATCTGACTCTTCATTCACCTCCATGCTTCTAAACTTTAAACATTTAAAAGATTTACCATCTTTCCCTGTTCTTAGTTGTGAAAAGAATACAGGTCCTTTGCTTGTTGCTTTTATAATAATGGCAATGATTGGAAATAACCATGAAAAAATTAAAATAATGACTCCTAATGAAAACACCAAATCAAAAATTCTCTTGATAAACCTGTTTGATAAACTTTGTAAAGGTTCTTTTCTTAATTTCATGACTGGTACATTTTGTACATAGTCAATAGTAAATACTTGAGATAAGTATTCTGAAAACTCAGGAATGACCCTTACTCTGATCATATTATTGTCTGCGTATTGAAACAAATCATTAATTAACTTACTTTGAGAATAAGGCAGGGAAATTATAATTTCATCAATGTCGTTATCTTTAAAAAAACAAATGACTTCATTTAAACTTCCTTTATAATAATCTTGTATTTCCTCTGTAATTTTGGCATCTGTAAAGACTCCCAAAATATTAAAACCGAAGTTGGGATTTACATATATTTTTTTAATTAGGTTGGTTACATTTTTGTTCATCCCCACAATGACAATTCTGCTTTCTTTGTTCCCTCTTCTTCTGGTGTATTTTAACCAAGAGACTAAAGCCATCCTCCAAATTGTAATTAGAACTAAAAACACTCCTAGTGTTATCAATACAAAACTTCTTGAAAACTTATAGTTTGTTCCAAAAAAAATCAATCCTGTACATATAAAACCAAACACCAAAATGGATTTAATATTTTTTGTAAAAATCTTGTGCATTTGAATGATTCTAGGAATGTCATACAAACCCAGTTTTAATCCTATGACTGTCCATATAATTAACCATGCTAGAATTAACCCATTATACAAAAACTTGTCTGACATTTCCCAACTAAAAATGGTTTGTTTGGCTATAAAAAAAGAAATCAATAAGAGTAATAAGTCTACTGATAAAGAGAGAATGGATATGTTTTTATTCTTTTCTTGGAACATCGCTTTTTTAAGTAAAATTAATCAAACTAAATCATTCTTGTGAATAGAATTTGTTTTTTTAACATAATTTAATCAACAAACTTATAAATATTTTATGACATATGTTAGTAATGATTTGTTAAAACCGCTTTTATGTTTTGGATTAAAATATTATTAAAGAAGCTTAATAATTGATATTGGCTATTTTATTTTAAAATTTTGATGCCTTAGGCTCTCTATAGGTCTATATCTCAATTTACTTAAACAGGGCTAAACACTAGTCATTTCTCTTTTTTTTGATATAACAAGACATTATTCTCTATGCTATATTTCTAAATTCACTTTCATTAACCTCTTAAGGTTTACACAAAAAAACTAACGATACGTTTTAAATTTTGGCAAGATATATTGTGGTATTTTTCGTGCAATTTTACAAATCAAAGTAAACTCCCCCCATAAACTTTTCTTCCTAATGATATTTAAATCTTCCGTAGACTTTAACTTTTGTAATTTAGGTGTAGTGCTTTTCCCGCCTAATCTCATTTTTACTAGCCACTTGTTTACATGATGTTTTTTTAAAGCATCATTCTGGAACCACCTTAAAGAGACTTCATAGTCGCTAGCTATTCTATAAGACTCATCATATAATCCATAATCATCAAACACTTCTTTTTTTACATAAATAGTTGTATGCAAAGGAATCCATCCAAAGTTTAAATATCTTTTTTTATAAGGTTTGGCTTTGTAAATTCTTTTTACCGACTCTATATTGTCTCTCTCTACATACATTCCATTTCCGTACAGCACGTCAGCACTAGAGATTTTAAAACTATTTACTACTTCCTGTATACAGTTTTCATTATAAAACAAATCATCTGAGTGCAAAATCCCTATCACGTCTCCTGTAGCTGCTTTAATTCCTTTGTTTAGTGCATTGTATAACCCTTTGTCTTTTTCTGAAAGATAGCAACCCAATTTAGGAATATACGGTTCTATCACTTTTTGAGTTCCATCATTTGAACCTCCATCAATAATGATGTGTTCTACGTTTGGATATGTTTGATTTAATACTGATTGTATACAGCTTTCAATACAATTAACATTGTTATATACTATAGTAATAATTGATACTTTCATTATTAAAAAAAGTTAATCTTAATAAATTATAAATGAAAAAAAATCAGACAATAGTAAATTAAGAATCATAAGTTTCGTCTATTTTAAAATGGTATTCTTCTTTACTGTAATTATAATTTTTAAGATAAAAATAGACCATTAAATATCTATTATAAAGACCCAACATAATAGAGATTATATTAAATGTTTTCTTTTTAATACCAGATACTACAATAATAAAAGGAATTAGCAAAAGTGTTAAAGGTGTTTTTATGGTTAGTATAACAACCATAAGTAATAACAATAATTGAGAATAACACTTTAACAGAATTTTAGATTTATCCTCTATTTGCCAATCTGCAATGGAGTTTACACGCATTTTCTTCTTGTAATCTTTCCAATTTTGAGGAGTATCCCAAAACGAAATTGCTTCTTTTACATAAACAAGTTCAATGTTATTTTTTCTGAGTCTCGCAAAAAATTCAAAATCCTCTCCAGCATAAATAAACCTTTCCCAAAAATAACCGTTTTCTACAAAAACATTTTTATGAACTAATACAGCGTGATTACTTGCATCTAAATCTTGAATTCGATTTCCTCTAAGAAAATACTGATTAAATATATAACCAAAGGTAGTATCATTCACTCCAATAATAGCACTATAAAATACTTGAGCTTTAGATTTCTTTCTATAAGTTATAAACTGCTCAATCATTTCTGGGTTATATGAATTACCAGTACCCAAGATTAATATCCATTCTGTTTTGGCTAATTTTATTCCTGTATTAATTCCTTCTGAAATATTTCTTCTTTTATTATCAGAAACAACCTCTATCTTAAATTTACTAGTCAACGCATATTTTTCTATTACGTCAACAGTATTATCTTTTGATCCACCATCTACGATAATCATCTTGTCTGGCAAAACACTTTGTTTACTTACATTATTTAAAAAATCTACTATACTCTTACTATCATTAAATGTAGTAACTACAGCTGTTATGTCATTTCTATTATCCATCTATAATTCTATTATTTCTTTGTACACTTTTAAAATATTTTCGCAGTATTTATTTTCGGAAAATACTTCTATAGCCCTTTCATTGGCTTTATATCCCATTTCTTTTCTCAAATCCTGATTGTCATAGAGCAAAGACATTGCTTTATATAATGAGTCTTCATCAGAATACAAAATCCCTGTATCTTTGTTAATAATTTCTGGTGTTCCCCCAGCATTTTTACCAATTACTGGTAAACCAGCAAACATATATTCTACAGTAACCCTTCCAAAAGCTTCAAAAGGAGAACACATCAAGCCAACATCATATTTATTAATTTCTATTTTATCACTATACCCTTTTAAAATAATTTTTTCCTCTAAATGTAAAGACTTAATTAAATCTTTTAGGTATTCTAGATCTTTTCCTGTACCATATAGATTTAATAAAAAATTATCTCTTCCAGACTTTAATAATCTACTACACGCTAATATAGCTTCTTTTTGTCCTTTCTCCTTACTTAACCTACCTATTAACAACATTTTAAACAACCCAGATTCCTTTTGTATATCTACATCTACACTTGGTTTTACACCGTTATAAACCGTTACTAATTTACTGGTCTCAAAATATTTTGAGTAATAATTTTTAACAGCATTAGAATTACAAATTATTTTAGCGGCTTTCTTTGTTATTTTAGCCATATAATCCATTCCTAACTCAAAATCAAAGTTAAAATCTAACTTCCCAAATTCTCTTATGTGCCAGAAATGATGCGTATTTAACCTACTAGCAAGATAATGTCCAAAATCTGTTGTTATGGTATTAGAATGAACTGCAACAACACTAATTCCTTTTTTTTTCAATTTATAAGCTAGTTGAAATGAAGAAAAAATATTTATATATTTTTTAACTATCCCTCTAAACAATTTTTTACCACGTCCAAAATTAACACTTCCAACAAAATGATGAACTATGTAGTCTACGTTATCTTTAATTAACAACTCTTCTATTAAACCGTTTTTTGGGATTACTACTAAAGTACTAATTCCTTTGCTATTTAAATAAACTTGTAATGCTATTAAAGATTTTTCTGCTCCGTCTTTATTAATATTGGGTGATACAAATACTATTTTGTTCATATTAATCTCTTTTTTTTAATTGATGTTTCATATATAAAGTTTCGGTTGTAATAGCGATTAAAGGAATTAACAACAAATAAGATGTATCATACAAAGAATACATATCACCTGTAAAAACTATAGGTGTTAAAAGAATTAAGATTAGTATTTTCTTTTTGGTTTTATAGAACTCCGTAGAAATTAATCTATACCAAATAAATAAACCTAAAAAACCTATGTTACTTAAAATACTTATAATTCCCGAAACAGAATAAGCAGTTCCAATCCCTAAACCAAATAATGGACGACTTAAAGTTGCTTTAAAAGTTTCTATACCACTTATAAGTCTAACTGCCTCTGATGAGTAATCACTACCTAATTTATAGGTTCTATTTACACCCTTAGAAAATTGATTTAGAGACTCTAAGATTCTTTCATAATAAGTAAAATCTGTAAGGTCTACAAATGGTAAAATTATCATCAAGATAAGTAATCCTAAAATAGAAATTAGCCCAGCTTGTGGTTTTAAATAAAATACAAATTTTCTGTTTTCAATATTAGAAACCACATAAAAAAATATTAGCAAAGTAACTGTAACCAAAACAAAAGCAAATGAAGAAGAAATTAATCCTAAAAAAAATGCAATGATGATCCAAACTTTATATTTCTTAAAAATATTTTTATTTTCATAATCTATTTTTGACAAAGCATAAAGAATAATAATGGCATTGTATAATGCATGTGAATAATAAGAGGGTTCACGTGAAAGTCCCTTAAGCCTTCCAAAATCATTTGAAGTAGCCACACCACGACCAAAAAACAACTTTAAAATATTGGTTGTATCAATTTTTAAAACATAAGACAGTAAAAACTCTGTAATACCGTATATTAATAATAATTTAGAGAAAAAACCAATACGCTTTCCCATTTCAATAAAATCTTCTCTATTAAATAGGTCTTTTGTCGCCAACATAATTGCCACAAATATAACAACCCTTATAAACATTAATATAGACTGCATTGAAAACACTGGAGTGGTTAAGTTTGTTACCCCTCGCATATAACGATCCCAACTACCCGTATTAAAAGCAATGATACCTTCATCAGATGGATTTAAATATAAATTTAACATCCCTAAAATTATTATAATAGTATATATTACTACATACTGCCGTATTTTAATTTTTTTTGAAATGGAGGAACCAAATACTACTATTGACATTGCAAACAAAATAGCTAATAAAAGATCATCATTTTGAATTTCAAAATCACCAATTTTCAAAAAATAACCCACATTAATTCTAAATACAGAAAAAATAATTTCAAGAATAAAAAAATCCTTAAACTTACTCTTGAGGCTGTTTTTTTTAGACAAAATATAGCCAACAATAAAAATTAAGATAAAACTGAATATATTTAACATACTCTACTTTTGATGATTAATATTTATTATAGACTAAAAAGAAATACACAAATCAATTAAATTTACAGACTCCTTCTTCAATTCAGCACCTTTTGGATTGATATATGGCAATAAATTTAACTTTTCAATCCCTCTTGCTAATTCAGCAGCATCATTTCCATTAAAAAAGATTGCATTTTCATAGTTTTTAAGAATTTCTTGACTAAAAGAAGTTTTATTTGCTATTACAAATGCATTACTTAGTCTGGCTTCTAACAACGGTAGCCCAAATGACTCTACAAAAGAAGGAAAAATTAAAACTGATTTTGCATACATTTCAAAAACTTCTTCCCTTTTTACAGGACCGTTAAATTTTACATTTAAACTATTTTTTTTAACATATTCAGAAAGCTGTAAGGTATATTCATTTTCACTTTCCGTAATTGTAAATATTAGCTCATAATCTTTATAACCTTTGTCTTGAAGTATTTTAAATGCTTTTAGTAAAATAAAATGATTTTTATAAGTAAAGGACGTTGCAGGGTAAAAAAAGCGTTTTCTGTTTTCTATAGAATCCTTATATTTTTGAATGTTATTTGTAGAGATATCTGGTACTATTATTTCAATTTTATCTTCATTTACCTTTGCTTTTTTAATTAATGCCTCTTTCATCCATTGCGTTTGAACAATGGTTTTTTGGACCTTTCTTAGTGATTTAAAAATAAATTTACTCAATACATTTTGATACAACCAAAGGACTTTACCATCTCTTTTGATATTAAATTTATAATCACATAAAACAAACGGTAAGTGTAAATAGACCATCTGAGGTAAATTAGAAAAAGAAATCCCTTTGTTTTGTAACGAAACTATTTTGTTGGGTTTTTCTTTTTTTAATATTTTTCTAGTTGTTATAAGATCAAAATACAACCTGTAAAACCAATTTTTTTTAACCCAAGGATGTCTAATTACTCTGATGTTTTTAGTTTCTTTATAGTTGGGTGTACTTACAGCAAACACCCATTCAATTTTTTTATCAGAATGACTGCAAACCTGTTTATAAAGATCATCTAATATTGCCAATGCACCAGATTCACTTGCATGTACATCATAAATTAAAATTTTCATTTTTTATGTGTTTACTAATTTTTTTATATGTGTTACAACATTGTTTGAAAACAATTCGTAATTGTACTTTTCTTGAGCAAGCTTTAAAGAATTTTCTTCCATTTTTGTTACTTTTTCTGGATTTTTCTCCATATACTCAATTTGTGAAATCCAATCATTAACATCATGCATCTTTACTTTTCTTCCAATTATTTCGTTTTCAACATCTACAAAATCTGTAGGTAGGTCTGATATCAGAACTGGTTTTCCACACGCTAAAGCTTCTACCAACACACTTGCTCCATTGGCTACATGATTTCTAGCGGTAATTGGTATTAATACCGCTTTGGCATCTTGATAGAAAGAACGTAATTTTTCATAACGTTCAAAACCATATTTGCTATAATCAAAATGAATAATATTAGGTGTTAATGGAGCCTCTTTTAAGAGAACTTCTTTAGGACAACTTATTACGATATTATAAGGCATCTTTTTAAAAGCAGAAATTAGCGTATGGTAATCTCTATTTGCTCCTCCTGCAGAGAAATAGTATGGTTGTATATTCTTATTTAAATCTTTATCACCTCTTGCAAAATAATTTAAATCTGCTCCCCAACCACTATTTTCTTTATGTCTTTCAGGCAATTTACCATCTTGCTCTGCCAAACGCATTAAAGTTTCGCAATTAAATATTATTTTATCCATTCCTCTGTACACCAACCAACGTTCTGCACGAAGCAATGTCTTTTTTAACTTATTATTAACCGCCCTAGTGTCATAAGAAAAATGGCAAACCATTAAAACAGGTGTTCTGCATATTCTTAGCCATCTTGCCAATGCTAAAAGATAAGGATGTCTATCTGCCGAATAATAAACAACATCATATTTACGGCTTTTAATAATTAATTTTAGTTGTAGTAACAAATTACTTCCTTCATGACGCAAAATCTTTGTCAAAAATCGTGTGATCCATTTATCATAATTTGGTGAAATTACCTCTACATCAACTCCTTTTTCTTTAAAAAGCTCATAACCAAAACGTGAAACAGAAAAAGCTTCTCCCCCAGATGCTATATAATCATCCATCGGTTTAAAAGACCAATCTGTTGGTTGAATAATTTTAATTCTTCTTTTTGCTTCCATTTAACTAATTATTTTGCATCCACTTTAATGTTTCTTTTACCCCTTCTATTCTTGTAAATGGCATGTTAGGAGCAATTTTTAGAGTCTTTTTTAAATCATTTTTACCATCTTTTGTCATGTTGTTATAACGAAAAGATTGCATTGGAAAATGAAAACCAAATACTCCTACAAAATCTCCAAATTTTGCTAATAATTTAACAAACCACACAGGCATTGTTGGCATATTAAACCCTAACTCTTTTGCAATTTCATCTGCCCATTCATTAATTTCATAAGCAGGTTCATCTCCAATATAAAAAACTTTATCATCACTACTAGTCGTTTCGGTAGACAATAATGTTTCTATTTGATAAATACTATTACCTATAAAACCATAAGTTTTATAACATTTTATATTCCCAATATGAAAATACATTCGTTTTTTTATGACATCAAAAAAATTACGGTAAGGTACTCCAAACCAAGGCCCCCAAATAGACGTTGGTCTAATAATACACCAATCACAACTAGGAGCGTTTTTCCAAACCATTCTTTCAGTTTCTACTTTACTCTCTCCATAAACAGTATGTGGACAATAGTCAAATTGATCTTTAATTTGATAATTATTTTCTGTTACAAATTTAGAAGATGCTACCATCAATTTTTTTAAGGTAGGGAGCTCTGATACAATGGTCATTAAATTTTGTACTCCTGTTGTATTTGCAGCATAATCTTCTAGTGTTTTACCATCTAAATCTGTACGGGCAGCTAAATGAATAATGTAATCTGGGTTAAAGGCTAGTACAGCACTTTTAAAAGATTCTAAATCTACTATGTCTATCTTTTTATATACCGAGTGGTGTTCTAATATTTTAGGCGCTTTTATGTCTATACTTAAAACATCATTGTTATTCTTTAAAAAATGTTCTATTAAGTTGGTTCCTATAAAACCAGAACCTCCAGTGATTAAAATTTTTGAATTTTTCATTTTTTTAAACAACTTATTTAATTTTATTCTTTGTAACTCCCTTTATTTTATTAAACAAAAAAACTATTGGCATTTATAAATTTCTTTAATTTATTTTTGCTTTTATAAAACTCTTTACCAAATGCATTGACCATAAATGCTTGTTAAAAAACAGAAACCTAACATATTCTTTGGCCAATATTTTAGATTCTTTGTTTTTTTCTTCGTTAAAAATAATAGACCTAATAGTGGTACTTACAAACCATTTTAAAAAATTTTGTAAAAACCTTAGCTCTATTTTACCTTTATTTATTAAGTAGAAATCATTAATAGATTGTTGGCACTTAATTAAACTTTTAACCTTGTAATTGGTTATTTTTTTACCTGTAGTAGATTGATTGTTAAACCTATGAAATACAAGTTTTTCTTTTAAAAACCCAATTTTTCCGTTGGCATGTAATGTTTTTATGGTAAATAGATTGTCTTCATAAATATATCCCTCCAGAAATAAAATATTGTTTTCTTTTAAAAAATTTAACCTATAAAAATAAAACCAAGGGGGAACACAAAACTCCTCATTGGCAATCATAAAATTAAATAACTCTATGTTGGAATAAACTTTGTTTGGCGTGATAGATCTGTTGTAATGATGTTGAACAGTTGCCCCTTTTTCAACAATTAAACTTGTATTAAAAGTAACCAAATCTAACTTTTCTTTTTCGGCAAAACTACAACAATTTTCTATTAAACTAGGGGATATATAATCATCAGAGTCTATTAAATAAACATAGAAACCTTCTGCTATTTTTAATCCAATATTTCTTGCAGCCCCTTGTCCGCCATTTTTTGTATGGAGTACTTTTATGTTTTTATATTGGCTTGCATATTCATCACATATGAAGCCCGAATTATCTGTAGAGCCATCATTTATTAATATCAGCTCAATATTTTTATATGTTTGATTTATAATGCTGTCTAAACACTCCTTAAGGTAGTTTTCTACATTATATACTGGCATTATGATACTTACTAATTTTTCTTCCATAACAAAACTTAATAAAACTTACCAACTATTTTTTTAAAACTAGTAATGATTACTTCATCTTTAAAAACAAAAATTAATATTGTACCATACATTAATAATAAAGATATTGTTAAAATGATGGTATTTAATATTGAGGGGTCTAAATGGTTTGCCAATAACCCTAATGGTAAAATGGTGAAAATACCTGCTAAAATATATTTCCATACCAATTTAAATAAAACAGCATAATTGATGACGTCTTTGGAAAAGTACATTAGCATTGCGAATAAAAAAATTTCTGAAAACACTGATGTGTAAGCGGCTCCTTTAGAAAAATAAATAGGTATTAGTAACCAATTAAGCAGTATGTTAAGTATAACACTTGTATAAATGGCTATTGTATATTTTTTTTGCTGGTATATAGAAATTAAATAAGCAGACCCTAGTATGGCATTTATACCTTTAAACATCATTAAAACACTTAATATTTTCATGATTGCAATAGAGGGTATAAATTCTTTACCAAAAAACCAAGGCACAAAATTACTACTCACAACAAAAAGTCCTAGAAAAAGCAGAATAGACAAACCAAAAACACGCAAAATTGTTTTTAATATAATATCCTTGAGTTCTTTATGGTTTTTGCTTTGAAAATAATTTGTTAAAGTAGGTAACAGCACTACTGAAAAAGAAGTTATAAACCCTAGAGCGATGGAAATAAACTTCATTCCTTGCTCATAATACCCTACTTCAAGAATTTCGTCAGACAAAAATCCTAACATTAACTTATCTACTTTAGAGAATAGTAATATTGCAATAAAGGGTAAAAATAAAGCCACTAATCCCCCCAAGTGCTTAAACGGTTTTAGATCTCTAATTTTTATTTTTACTAAATTTTTACTAACACCTTTCCATAATGCTATGTATCCTAACAAAAGTGGGATAGAAAAACACAAAAGATATACATACGTATCTTCTGAATTCTTTACAAAAAGAAAAATACCAACAATTGCTAAAACCTTTATGATTACTTGATTTATGATTGTTTTTTTAAAGTTTTCTAACCCTTGATAGAGCCACGCTATATCAAACATATTCACCGAAAGATCCACGATAAGTACCAATAATAAAGTTTTGTAGCCAATATTAGAATAAAACACAAATGTTGTATATATAATAATACTAGTAATCGACAGAAAAACTTTGAGAATAACTATTTCCCAAAAAGACTTTGTTAAATCTTCAATGTTATTTCTGGTACTGGCAATTAATCTTTGTCCATAAGTTCCAGAACCCAAAGAGCCTAGTAAATTAAAAAAAATAAAAATTGATTGTGAAAAACTAATAGCTCCAATCCCTTCAGGCCCAAAAACTCTAGAAACATAAGGAGCTACAATTATCGGACTAACAAATAATACTATTTGATAAAAGGCATTGTATATGGCATTTATTTTTAATTTGCTACTCATTATTTTTTAGGTAGGGCTTTGAACAAATCATAAAAATTGAAGTAATATTTTTCTTTGGTAAAATCCTCGGCACGTTTTTTACCTCTTTCTATAAACTCTTCTTTTTCATTAGGGTTATTATACAGTCTTAATATTGCTTCTTTAATGTTTTTAACAATATCATCCCCTCTTTTAACCACTATTAAACATTCCTCTTTTTGATATTCAACCATCCCGCCAGAATCTGTTATAATGACAGGTAAACCAGCAGTCATTGCTTCTGCAGGAACAAGTGCTAAAGGTTCATCGTAAATTGAAGGAACTACACAAGTATCTGCTATTGAAAAATAAACTGGAAGTAATGAATTATGGATAAAACCTGTGGCAACAATTTGTCCATTAGACTCTTCGGCTTTAAATTTAACTAATGACTCATACTCTGATTGAGGAGCATTTGCAAACAAAGAAGAACCTATAATGATTAATTTAATATTGTTATTATTCATAGAATTTACTGCATCTATTAATTCTAATACCCCTTTTTCTGGTATAATTCTACCACTAAAAACAATGACAAAATTGTTCTTTTTAATTTGAAGTTCTTTTCTAATCTCATCTTTTTTAGCTTCAGCTATTGTCGCCTTAAATTTGGAGTCATCACAAGAGTTATATAGCAACTTTACATTTAACTTATCTGTTTTATTTGATGCTATGTATTTATTTTTTATAAAATCACTAATCGCAATTGCATTTGGAAATATTTTCCATAAATCTTCATTTCCATTAACTTCTCTATGTAAATGAGCATACAACTTACTCTTATCAAATTTTCTTAAAAAATATTCGTATTGTTCATATAGGCCTCCCTCGGCAATGATATAATCAGGTTTTATTTTACGTGCAATTCTATAGGCAAAATAATAGTATCTATTAATATTGGGATACTTAGTTGGTCTAATTTTAGAGATTAACTTATAGCATAAAAAAGATAAAACATCTGTGTTTAACATTTTATCATAAACACTTAATTCTTGAAAGTTTTTGTGATAAAATATTTTGGTATAAAGCAATTTATCACTCAACAATTCAGCCTCTTTAGAATACTTACAATGAATTACAAAACGCATTAATTTATGCTTTTCATTTTCTTCAATTAAAAATGTTAGCAACGATTCTGTAGCTCCGCCAAAAACAGCAGGTACGGGTAATACATTAGAAGTATTAAAAAAAAATGTTTGCATTTTATAAATAAAAATTAATTCAGTAAAAGTTAGAGAAGCTTTTAAATTATCTTAAAAATTTTTAGCTAAATCCATCGCAGCTCCCATAGCAGCATCCATATTGTAATATTCCCATTCTGCAAAACGACCTGATAAATAAAGTCCTTCTTTTTCTGTCAACTCTTTTATTTCGGAAATAAGAGCTCTTGTTGTAACGTCCTGAATAGGATAAGTATATTTTGTATACTTATGTGATATATATTTTGGAGTAAAAGGAATGTCTTTTAATTGTTCCTTGATCGTTTCTTCAGAAACAAAATCTGTAAACTCTACAGTTGCAGACATAATACCTTCCTTATTATTGTTTTTTGAAAAATTCCCAGTACATATAATACGATGAGCATCATATTTAACATTTGGCATATATATCCAACTGAAATCATTTGGATCTATTTCACATAAAACAGTGGTAGTTCCATGGAAATCTAGAGATTGAATTTTTTCTTTATAATCTTCTATAAAATCATTTTTTAACATTGATGTTAAAGATTTGATATTTCCAGCGAAAAAAACCATATCAAATTCTTTATCAGCATTTACAATCCACTTGTTATTTTCTTTATCTTTTAACAAGGTCTCAACAGGAGTACTTAAGTTAATTTTTAATCCCTCCGACAATCGATTTGCTAAAAACTGAGATCCATTATTTTTAGGATAAAAGAAAGAACTGTGTACCATATTCATTTCTTTCTCCTTTTTAATATTATTGTAAAATATTTCTTCAATCTTAGGCATAGGCAACTTTCCTTCTAACCAAGTTAGAGGTACCTTACTTAAATCTTTTTTCCATATTTTTTCATTATACGGCTTAAAATAATTTTCATATAATGTTAACCCAAATTTACCTTTCAGAAATTCTTCAAAATTCTGAGGTTCTTCATTTGATTTGCTCAAGTCTAACAAATCATTTATCACTTCCTTAGTGATATCATTATCCATTTGATACAAATGGTTTTCTATTGGATAACCAATAGGTTTCCCCATATAGGCTACAGCATTTCTAATACTTTTAGTAAACTCATGCTCTTTATCAAAAAAATTCCAAAACCAATCTAAGACATCTTGTCTCTTAGAGTTAAAAACATGACCTCCAACCATATGGTATAAATTACCATCAATTACATCACATTTAATTAACCCTCCTGGCCTACTTTCTTTCTCAAATAATTCAACCTCATATTTATCTTTGAAATGATGAGCAAGTGTCATTCCTGATATACCACTCCCTATAATCGCTATTTTCTTTTTCATTTTTTACTTTTTAATAAATGTATGAATCAAGATTTATACATTTCTTTATAATAAGTTTTATAATCGCCACTGGTAATATTATTCAACCAATCATTATTTTCTAAATACCATTTCACTGTTTTTTCAATCCCTTCCTCAAATTGTAAAGAAGGCTCCCAGTTTAATTCATTTTTTAATTTAGTTGCATCAATGGCATAACGTAAATCATGACCCGCTCTATCTGTTACATAAGTTATCAGTTTATCAGAAGCCCCTTTTGGTCTTCCTAATAAACGATCGGTTGTTTCAATTAAAACCTTAACCAAATCAATATTTTTCCATTCATTAAATCCTCCAATATTATACGTATCACCTAATTTTCCTTCATGAAAAATAACATCAATAGCACGTGCATGATCATTTACAAATAGCCAATCACGAATATTTTCACCTTTACCATATACTGGCAATGGCTTGTTCTCTACGATATTATTGATAAACAATGGAATTAATTTTTCAGGAAATTGATATGATCCGTAATTATTAGAACAGTTAGAAATAACTATTGGTAATCCATAAGTATCATGAAATGCTCTTACAAAGTGGTCTGAGGATGCTTTAGATGCAGAATATGGTGAATGTGGATCATACGCTGTGGTTTCTAAAAAGAAACCTTCATCTCCTAAAGAACCATAGACTTCATCTGTGGATACGTGGTAAAATAATTTATCTTCAAAGTTACCTTCCCATTCATTTTTTGCTGCTTGTAGTAAACTTATAGTTCCCATAACATTAGTTCTTGCAAATGAAAAAGGATCTTTTATAGAACGATCTACGTGAGATTCTGCAGCTAAATGAATAACACTATTGATTTTATATGTTGAAAATATATTTTTTACATTTTCAAAATCACATATATCACACTTTATAAATGTATAATTTTTTTTATCCTCTATGTCTTTTAGATTCTCTAAATTACCTGCATACGTCAATAGATCCATATTTATAATATTATAATTTGGATACTTATTTACTAATAAACGTACCAAGTGTGAACCTATGAACCCAGCACCTCCAGTAACTAATATATTTTTCATTTATAATTTTTTTAAACAGTTAGATAAAGATGTTTTCCAATGTGGAATTTCAGTATCAAATGAGTTTTTAAATTTTGATTTGTTCATGACACTATATGGTGGTCTCTCTGCTGCTGTTGGATAATCTTTGGTTTCTATGGGCAACACTTTACAATTGGTGTTGGTTTGATGAAAAATTTCAAAAGCAAAATCGTACCAAGAGCAAATTCCTTCGTTTGAGTAATGATAAACTTCTACTTGATCATTGTTGATTTTAGGAAGGATTTCCAAAATGGTTTTTGCCAAATCATAAGCATAAGTAGGACTTCCCACTTGATCTGCGATAATAGTTAATTGTTCTCTAGTTTCAGCCAACTTTAACATGGTTTTCACAAAATTGTTTCCGTAAGTAGAATACACCCAAGAAGTTCTAATGATAATGGAATGTTTTGGATTGATTTCTATCATGGCTTGTTCCCCTAATAACTTTGTTTTTCCATAAACATTGATAGGATCGGTGATGTCATCTTCTTTAAAAGGAACATGATTTTTTCCATTAAACACATAATCTGTAGAAGTATGAATGAACTTGATATTTAATTCTTTTGCAACCGTACTTAGGTTGATGGTCGCGATATGATTTACGGCATCACAAATACCTGTTTGTTCTTCTGCCTTGTCAACAGCTGTGTAGGCAGCACAATTGATGATCGTTTTAATTTGATTGGTACTGCAAAACTCACGTACCTTTTCTAAATTGGTGATGTCTAAATCATTAACATCCGTAAAAAAGAATGCATATTGTGAGTAATCTTTAGAAAGATGTTGAATTTCAGATCCTAATTGACCACTTGCTCCAGTGACTAAAATATTATTCATAATAGTTGATGTTATAATCAAACAAATCAGCGTTTCCTATGGTCGGGTTTTTAGTGTCTTTATCAGATAAAATCAATGCTGATTTTTCTAATCCCCAATCTATATTTAAAGTAGGATCATCAAAAGCCAATCCTCTTTCATTTTCAAAACTATAAAGATTATCTACTTTATAACTAAAAATAGCAGTATCACTCAATACCACAAACCCGTGAGCAAATCCTTTAGGAACCAATAATTGTTTTTTATTGTCAGCAGACAATTCTACCGCCACATGTTGTCCAAAAGTAGGAGAACCTTTTCTAATATCTACTGCCACATCAATCACCTCACCTTGAATCACTCTCACCAATTTTGTTTGAGCAAATGTTCCCATTTGGTAATGTAATCCTCTTAAGACTCCTTTTGTAGAAGAAGACTCATTATCTTGACAAAAATTAATTTTATACCCTAAGAATTCAGTTAAGGTATCTTCTTTAAAAGATTCCATAAAATAACCTCTGTGATCCCCAAACACTTTGGGTTCACAAATAATAACATCTGGAATTTCGGTACGTGTATATTTCATCTATTTTGTTGCTCTTCTAATTAAATACTGTCCGTATTCATTTTTCTTCATTTCTTGTCCCAAAGCTAACAATTGCTCTTGGCTTATGTAACCTTTTTCAAAGGCAATTTCTTCTATACAAGCGACTTTTAAACCCTGTCTTTTTTCTATGGTATGAATAAAGTTAGAAGCTTCTAACATAGATTCATGTGTTCCTGTATCTAACCAAGCATAACCACGTCCCATTACTTGTACGTTTAATTCTTTATTTTTTAAGTAAGCTTGATTTACACTGGTGATTTCTAATTCTCCTCTTTCGCTTGGCACTACAGCTTCTGCAATTTTAATGACATTATTAGGATAAAAATACAAACCAGAAACCGCATAATTACTCTTTGGATTTTTAGGCTTTTCTTCTATGCTTAAAGCTGTTTTGTTTTCATCAAAGTCAACAACACCATAACGTTCAGCATCATTTACATAATAACCAAAAATAGTGGCTTTGTTTTCGTTTTTAGCATTTTCAATAGCACTAGAAAGTAGTTTGATGAAACCTTGTCCATGAAAAATATTATCTCCTAAAATAAGAGCAACATCATTAGTTCCAATAAATTCTTTCCCTATAATAAAAGCTTGAGCCAATCCTTCTGGATTGGGTTGTACTTCGTATGAAAGTTTAATTCCAAGTTGGCTTCCATCTCCTAAAAGATTGATAAATCGGTCTTGATCTTCGGGTGTTGTAATGATTAAAATATCCTTGATTCCAGCAAGCATCAAAACAGATAAAGGATAATAAATCATGGGCTTGTCATAGATAGCCAATAATTGTTTGGAGGTTGCTTTGGTGAGTGGATACAATCTGGTTCCAGATCCTCCGGCTAATATAATTCCTTTCATA
>NZ_FQXQ01000009.1 GCF_900130035.1 Wenyingzhuangia marina | reverse complement strand
TTTAGAAGGTTAGTAAATCGGTTAGTATTGTAAACATAGAGTACCGCTAGGTACTGTTTTATAAGGTTTATAGAAAGTGGTTCGAATCCCTCTTTGATCCCCAATAAAAATTATTCCAACCGTAAGAGTTCCAACTATATCTGTTCCATCTGTTGTTCATGCTCCAATACGGATCGTTCCAACCATTATTCCAATATGGATCTATATTGTTGTCTACATAAATATTTACATTAGGGTTTGAATTGTTGTTGGAAGCCGAACCAGTATTAATATAGTTTTGATAGCTAGCATTTGGATTGATGTCACTGTGTTGTGAAATAATTTGATAATTATTAGGTTCGTTTATTTCAATATTACTCAATCCGTTAACACGATTCATCTCTTCCGAGAAAACAGTATTAGGTACATGTACAGGTTCTTCATAAATACCATCATAATATGTGTAGTATTGACTACTGCTACATGAGGTGTATATAAATGCAATACAACCTAGCAATAGGTATTTTATCCAACCATTATATAGAACTTTTAGGGTATTCATAATACTTGTGTTTTTATTGTTGAACAATGCAAAAAATAGTAGTTTTGCTCCTTGTAGGTATTAGTGCCTTTATTATAATAAAATTACAACTTTTGTGCCAAAAAAATATATATGGGGTCAAAATTAACAAGTAGGAGTGCGGATTACTCAAAGTGGTATAATGAATTGGTTGTAAAGGCCGATTTAGCTGAGAATTCGGCAGTTAGAGGATGTATGGTAATTAAACCTTACGGGTATGCTATATGGGAGATGATGCAGAAAGAGTTAGATAGAATGTTTAAGGAAACAGGTCATGAAAATGCCTACTTTCCGTTATTTGTTCCTAAAAGTTTATTCGAGGCCGAAGAAAAAAATGCAGAAGGTTTTGCAAAAGAATGTGCGGTCGTAACACACTATCGTTTAAAAGCAGATCCGGAAAATCCAGGAAAGTTAATTGTAGATCCAAATGCCAAGTTAGAAGAAGAATTAGTCGTTCGTCCAACCAGTGAGGCAATTATTTGGAATACTTATAAAGGATGGGTACAATCTTATAGAGATTTACCTATTAAAATAAACCAATGGGCAAATGTTGTGCGTTGGGAAATGAGAACAAGACTGTTTTTAAGAACAGCGGAATTTTTGTGGCAAGAAGGTCATACAGCACACGCAACCAAACAAGAAGCCGTTGTTGAGTCTGAATTGATGCAGCAAGTATATGCAGATTTTGCACAAAATTTTATGGCAATGCCTGTGATTAAAGGAGTGAAATCAGAAAGTGAAAGATTCGCTGGAGCAGATGATACTTATACTATTGAGGCTTTAATGCAAGATGGAAAAGCTTTACAAGCAGGAACTTCTCATTTTTTAGGTCAGAACTTTGCAAAAGCTTTTGATGTAAAATATACTTCTAAAGAAGGAAGACAAGAATATGTATGGTCTACTTCTTGGGGGGTGTCTACTCGTTTGATGGGAGGATTAATCATGACACATTCTGATGACTTAGGATTGGTGTTGCCTCCAAAATTAGCGCCTATTCAAGTCGCAATTGTACCTATTTATAAGACAGAAGAGCAGTTACAAGCAATTACAGATAAAGTAAATATAATTGCTGATGAATTAAAAGCAAAGGGAATCTCTGTAAAGTTTGATAATAGAGATACACACAAGCCAGGATGGAAGTTTGCAGAGTATGAGCTAAAAGGTGTACCAGTAAGAATTGCGATAGGAGCTAGAGATTTAGAAAATGGTACTTTAGAAATCGCAAGGAGAGATACTTTAGAAAAACAAAGTGTTCAACAGTCTGAGGCTGTAGATGTGATTGAACAGTTGTTAAAAGCCATTCAAGAGAACTTGTGGAATAGGGCATTGGAGTATAGAGATAATCATATTACGTTTGTAGAAACTTTTGAAGAATTTAAAGAAATAATAGAAAATAAAGGTGGTTTTGTAGCAGCACATTGGGATGGTACTGAAGCCACTGAAGAGAAGATAAAAGAACTAACGAAAGCAACAATTCGTTGTATTCCTTTGGAATTCAAGGAAGAAGAAGGGTTTTGTGTGTTTACAGGAAAGCCTTCTGGTAAGCGAGTTTTATTTGCAAAAGCTTACTAATAAAAAAACTTTAAAAAAGTTTTAGAAAAACTTTGTGATATTACAAAACGTGTGTATATTTGCAACCGCTAAAGCAAAAAGCAATAGCTTTTAGACTTAAAGCAATGGTCCGTTCGTCTAGGGGTTAGGACGCATGGTTTTCATCCATGTAACAGGGGTTCGATTCCCCTACGGACTACAATTTTTTTTGAATAAGATAACAAATTAATAAGATGGCAAATCATAAGTCAGCATTAAAGAGAATAAGAAGTAACAGCGCTAAGCAGGTAAGAAATAAATACCAGCACAAGACAACTAGAAATGCTGTTAGAGCTTTACGTAACATTACAGACAAGACTGAGGCTGAAGGGCAATTGTCTAAAGTTGTAGGTATGTTACAAAAGTTAGCTAAAAATAATATTATTCACAAGAATAAAGCAGCTAACTTACAGTCTAAATTGACTAAGCACGTAGCTTCTTTATAAGAATCAAATAATGGTCCGTTCGTCTAGGGGTTAGGACGCATGGTTTTCATCCATGTAACAGGGGTTCGATTCCCCTACGGACTACTAAAGCCTTACTGATATATCAGTAAGGCTTTTTTGGCGTTTTTTATATTTAAATAATATGTAGCGCTTGATTCATAAAGAAAAAACGTTCTTTTACTGACTACTGACTACTGACTACTGACTACTGACTACTACTAATTGCTACTCCCCTTTATATTCCTTAATATTGTTCTTTAGTAAAAAATAGATGGTGGATAAAAAGTACGTAATTGGACTCATGTCTGGGACTTCTTTAGATGGAGTGGATTTGGTGTATGCTGAATTTACAGGACTACAGAATTTTAAAATTTTAGAGGCAGAGACCATTCCGTATACAGAGTATTGGTGTCAAAAGCTAAAAAACATCGCTTCTAATCTAAGAGGGTCGAAAGAGTTAAAAGCATTAGATGTCGAGTTGGGGTTTTATTTTGGAGAATTATTATTGAGTTTTATCAATCGTAATAAAGTCAAAAAAGTTGACTTGATAGCTTCTCATGGACATACGGTACATCATCAACCTGAAATAGGATATACTTTACAAATAGGTGATGGAGAGGAGATTTATAGAAAGACCAAGATCAAAACAATTTATAATTTTAGAGAACAAGATGTTTTATTGGGGGGGCAAGGAGCTCCCTTGGTGCCTATTGGTGATCAGTTATTGTTTTCTGAGTATGATTATTGTTTAAATTTGGGAGGTTTTTCAAATGTGTCTTATGATGAAAATGGTGTAAGGAAAGCATTTGATATTTGCCCAGTGAATACAGTATTAAATTTTTATGCCAATCAATTGGGCTTTGAATATGATAAAAATGGTGAATTTTCTAAACAAGGAGTTTTAAATGAAATTCTTTTTTCTGAACTAAATCAATTGGCTTTTTATAAATTTTCAACTCCTAAATCTCTAGGGGTGGAGTTTTTAAAAAAAGAAATATATCCTTTATTGGATAAACACAAAGTTTCTGTAGTAGACGTGATGAGAACCTTTGTGGAGCACGTGGCATATCAGTTAACTAATAAATTAAAAAAAGGGGCTGTGTTGGTTACGGGTGGTGGAGCGTATCATTCTTTTTTAATATCAAGAATGCAACAGTTGAATCCTAGTTTAATTTTAATCATTCCTTCTAAAGAAATTGTTGAGTATAAAGAAGCTTTGGTGTTTGGATTATTGGGTTTATTAAAAAATCAAGGATTGGTAAATTGTTTGGCAAGTGTTACAGGAGCTGAAAAAGACCATGCTTCTGGTGTTATTTGTGCCGAATAAATTTTTATATGAATTAATCAAACCTATGTTAGAATCCTTGTTAAATATTTGTAAAATTAATTAAGCTTTGTTAAATAATTGTTGTTTTGAAGGAATTACTGAATTTTTAACAAGTATAAATACCTAGTAAAACTATTAAAATGTTATTTTAGCTTTCGAAATTTTAAAATACTATATAAAATGAAATATTTTCTAGGGTCTAGCCCTAAGTGGTTCAAGCTTGTAATGATATTTTTCTTGTTGATAAATATTCCAATTTCAATCTTCGCTCCTCATGTGGGTGCATGGTTATTTATTGGGGAGTTTATTTTTACGTTGGCAATGGCTTTAAAATGTTATCCTCTTCAATCTGGAGGATTGTTAGCAATAGAGATCATTGTTTTAGGGTTAACTTCACCAGAGAAGGCATATCATGAAGTTGATCAAAATTTAGAAGTTTTATTATTATTGGTATTCATGGTAGCGGGAATCTATTTTATGAAACCTTTATTGATGTATATTTTCAGTAAAATTTTTACTAAAATAAAATCAAAAATAATATTGTCTTTATTGTTTGTTTTTTTGGCGGCCTTATTGTCGGCTTTCTTAGATGCTTTAACGGTAACAGCAGTATTGATTAGTGTAGCAGTTGGGTTTTATGGTATTTATCACAAGATTCACTCAAACTTTAGTGATTACAACGGTGATGGTATTATAGATAAAGATGAATTAAGCGGAGAAACTTTAGAGCAATTTAGAAGTTTCTTAAGAAGTTTAATCATGCACGGAGTCGTAGGTACTGCTTTAGGAGGTGTTTGTACCTTAGTAGGTGAGCCTCAAAACTTATTAATTGGAGAAAGGTTAGGATCTGATTTTGTTGAGTTTTTTATACACATGGCACCTATTACCATGCCAGTATTGGTTTGTGGTTTGTTAACAACTGTACTTTTAGAAGTTACAGGAGCATTTGGTTTTGGAGCAAAATTACCTAGAATAGCTGATCAAATTATACAAGGGTATGCCAAAGAGGAAGATGCAAAAAGAACTGCAAAAGAAAAGTATGCTTTAGTAGTACAAGGAACAGCTGCAATATTATTAATTGCTGGTTTGGCTTTACACATTGCTCCGGTAGGATTGATTGGTTTGGCTTTAATTATTTTACAAACGGCGTTCATGGGAATTATTGATGAACACCAAATAGGACATGCTTTTGAAGAAGCCTTGCCTTTTACAGGTTTGTTAGTGGTTTTCTTTGTAGTGGTGGCAATGATTCACGATCAGCACTTATTCTCTCCAATTGTACATTGGGCATTAGAGCAAAGTCCTGAATCTCAACCAGGATTGTTCTATATAGCAAACGGAGTGTTGTCTGCAATTAGTGATAACGTATTTGTGGCAACAGTTTACATTAGTGAAGTGGAGCAGGCATTTAAGTCTGGAGCGATTTCTAGAGAACATTTTGAACACTTAGCAATTGCAATTAATACAGGAACAAATTTACCGAGTGTGGCAACACCAAATGGACAAGCGGCATTTTTGTTTTTATTAACTTCTGCATTGGCACCATTAATCAATCTTTCGTACGGTACGATGGTAAAAATGGCTTTGCCTTATACAATTGTATTGGGAGGAGTTGGGTACATCATGGTGAGAGTTGTGTTGTAAGTCTAGGACTTAAAATATCAAAAAGGAATCTTAGAAATAAGGTTCCTTTTTTTGTTTATGGAGATGCAATAATAAATTGTATTTTCGTTACATAAATAAGTATTTATAATTATGATTCAGAATCAAGAAGAAGTTTTGCCAGTAGTAGAGGCTAGTCAAGAAAAAACCATATCAATTGTTCAGTTAATTATGGATGGTGGTATTGGTGGACAAATTATCATGGGAATTTTATTTGTCTTATTAGTGGTAGCGGTTTACATATATATTGAAAGGTTTTTAGCGATTAAAGCAGCTAATAAGGTTGATAAAAATTTTATGAACCAAATTAGGGAGCAAATTAGTGCAGGGAATATAGAAGCAGCTAAAATGTTATGCGCTAAGGTAGATTTACCAGTAGCGAATTTGGTTCAAAAAGGAATTTCTAGGATAGGGAAGCCTTTAGAAGACATCAATACGGCTATTGAAAATGCTGGAAAACTAGAGATTTACAAATTAGAGAAAAATGTAAGTGTATTGGCTACCATTTCGGGAGCAGCACCTATGATAGGGTTTTTAGGAACTGTAATTGGAATGATTGTTTCTATTCACGAAATTGCCAATGCTGGTGGACAAATAGATATTAAAATGTTATCTGATGGTTTGTATACTGCAATGACAACGACCGTAGGAGGATTAATTGTAGGGATTATTTCCTATATCTCATACAATCATTTAGTGGTGAGAACAGATAAGGTAATTTACCATATGGAAGCTACTTCTGTAGAGTTTTTAGATTTATTAAACGAACCTGTGTAAGTGATTTTATATTTGGTTACTGGGGGGCATCGAGCGGAGTTGAAGTTGAATCAATAATGGTCATCGAGCGGAGTCGAGATGGGAAATAAACATAGGAAAAAGCAAGTGAAACCTTGAGCGAACAATGTCACTTCGAGTGAATTTCAAAACGTAGTGTAAAATTTGTATCGAGAATAAGTAAAAAGAGGTTACAACGAACATATGCAAACTTAAAACTAGAGATTCTTAGTAATAAAAAAATAAGAAATATTGAATGAAAACTCCGACATAAACAGTTGTTGCGTAAAATCACAAGAGAAATTTGCGTAAAAATAAAAGTTGTTTGAGCCCGATGTTTCACCGGGAGAGTTCTTTTATTTTTACGCAAATGAACTTAGAGATTTAGCAATGTTTGTGAAGTCTTGACATTTTGTTTCGTTTGTACTTGTACTGAGCTTGTCGAAGTATCAAGAAAAAGTAATAAAGTAAAGAGTAACAGAAGTGATGGAGTTTAAGCTTTTAGCAAGCAATAAAAAACGAGAATCAAACAACGAATAACAGAAATATGAACATCAGAAGTAGAAATAAAGTAAGTGCAGATTTTAACATGTCATCTATGACAGATATCGTTTTTTTATTGCTAATATTCTTCATGTTAGCATCTACTTTGGTAACGGTAAATGCCATTGATGTTTTATTACCAAAAGCAGGTGGAAAAACAGAGAACAAAGGGGTAATATCTGTTTCTATTTCCAAAGAAGGAGATTACTATATTGATGCAGATAAAGTAGCATTCAATCAACTAGAGAATTCTTTATTAACAAAAATGTCATCAACCAAAGAAGGTTCTTTGGTGATTAGAGGGGATCAAGAATCTCCGTATAAAAATATCATGCAAGTCATTGATATTGCGAATAGAAATAAAATCAAAATGATTTTAGCCGTAAAAGGTCAATAAATGATGATGTTTACAACTACATATCAAAAAAAATCTGCAATCATAACCGCCATCATCATGGCGATAGTGGTGTTTTTGATGTTTTTCTGTGGGTTGAGGTATTTAGATCCTCCAGAAGAATATGGAGTGGCTATTAATTTTGGAACATCTGACTTTGGTTCTGGGCCTCCAAAATTGAATGAAAGTATTCAATCTAACCCAACACCAAGTCAGGCAGAACCTGTAACGGAAAAAGTTGAGAGTAGTGCAGTAGCAGAAAAAGTAATCACTCAGGCAGATGCAGAAGCTCCAGTAATAAAACCTAAGGAGAAAAAGGTAGTAAATACAGTCAAAGCTCCAGAGAAAAAAGTAGAAGAAAAAAAGGTTGAGAAGCCTGTAGAGAAAAAAGTTCCCACGCCAACCAAGGAAACTCAGAATGCCTTGAATAGTTTGTTCGGAAATCCATCAAAAGGAGAAGTGGTAGAAGGAGAAGGAGATGATTCGGGACAAGGGGTGAAAGGAAGTGCTTCGGGAGATCCTAATAGCGATAAGTATTATGGAAATGATGGTTTAGGAGGAGATGGGAATTACTTGTTAAAAGGTAGGCGAGCTTTGTCTAAACCTATAAGAAAACCTGATTGTAATGAAGAAGGAATTGTGGTGGTAAGAATTGAGGTAGATACCAATGGTAAAGTAATTAGCGCTGTGCCTGGGGTAAAAGGAACCACCAATAACAGTCCTTGTTTGTTAGAGCCTGCAAAAAAAGCAGCCATGGCAACCCAATGGAATCCTGATGGAAATGCACCAAATAAGCAAGTGGGCTTAATCCGTTATAAATTTATTCTTTCTGAATAAGTGACTACACAAACATGCAATAGTTACTGAAAACTTAATACTCAGTACTCAATATGAATTATCAAGAAACCTTAGATTGGTTGTTTAGCCAATTGCCAATGTACCAAAAAGACGGTGCAAAGGCTTATAAAAAAGATTTATCAAATACACTTTTGTTGATGGATTACCTAGGGAATCCAGAGCAGCACATAAAGGCCATTCATGTAGCAGGAACCAACGGAAAAGGCTCAACCAGTCATATGTTGGCTTCTGTACTCCAAGAACAAGGATATCAAGTAGGGTTGTATACCTCTCCTCACTTAATTGATTTTAGAGAACGTATTAAAATTAATGGAAAAGAAATAGCAGAAGAATATATTGTTGATTTTGTAGCCAAGCACAAAAGTTTTTTTGAACAAAACGCCTTGTCTTTTTTTGAAATGACTGTAGGTTTGTCTTTTGAGTATTTTAAAGATGCTCATGTAGATTATGTAGTACTGGAAACAGGAATGGGAGGACGATTAGATTCTACTAATGTAGTAATACCCTTGGTGTCAGTAATCACCAATATAGGATTAGATCATACTCAGTTTTTGGGAACTACCTTACCTGTCATCGCTAAAGAAAAAGGAGGAATCATCAAACAGAATAGACCGGTGGTAATAGGGGAATACCACGAAGAAACTTTTGCTGTCTTTCAAGAAACTGCCAATCAAAAAAACGCTCCATTGTTCAAAGCTTTTGATTTGGAAGCTGTTGTTTATGATTGTGAATTAAAAGGAATTTATCAAAAACACAATCTAAAAACGGTTATTCAGACCATAGAAGTTCTAAAAACTTTAGGAATAAAGATTACTGATGGTTCTATTGAGAATGGATTGTCAAAAGTCATTCAGAATACAGGTTTGTTAGGAAGATATCAAATAGTACAAGAAGCTCCTAAGCTTATTTGTGATACAGGTCACAACAAAGAAGGTATTTCTTTGGTAGTGTCTCAGTTGTTAGCTGAAGATTTTGAGATATTGCACATTGTTTTTGGAGTCGTTGATGATAAAGATTTAAGTAGTGTTTTACCGCTATTGCCAAAACAAGCAGCATATTATTTTACCAGACCATCCATTGCTAGAGGATTGTCTCAAGAAAAATTAAAAGCATCTGCACAAGAACATCAATTGATAGGTGAAAGTTATGCTACAGTGGAAAAAGCCGTAAATGAAGTATTGTCCAATGCCAACCCAAAAGACCTAATATATGTAGGAGGAAGTACTTTTGTAGTCGCAGATTATTTAAGTTTACCAACTACTAATAACGACTCAAACTTATCACATAGAAATAATATAATTTAAATTCTGACATACACAGTTATTGCATAAAAATAAAAGCTGTTTGAGTCCAATGTTTCATCGGGGGAGTTCTTTTGTTTTCGGTTATGAGATTAGAATGTTAACGATGTTCTTTTTAGAGTATTGATTTTTGCATACTTTGTGTCAAGACAAAGTATGAGAATTAAAAAAGAATAGTGATTGTTTGTTTATTTGGTAGGCAGTTCTTTATTTCTCACTTCTCACTTCTCACTTCTCACTACTCACTATTCCCTTTCATTATGAACTTCCCTAAATAGAGTTGATTGATATTAAAGGTTAATTTAGTTGTTAAAAATAGTGGATGTTTATTTGGCATCATAAATACATCCCTAATATTTGCAGAGAACTCTCTTAAAAAATTTTAGGCTGTTTGAGTGTGATGCAAAGAATAATTTGTAGTGATAAAGTATCCACGAGTTCCTAAAATTTAAGAGAGGAACAAAAAATATAGGAAGTATTTATGCAGCCTAGATTTTTTTGGTTCGTTTTTTCATCGATAGAAAAAATGAACAAACCAAGTTGCATTGAGATATTATGTTTTAATATGAGATTTTGTATCATCGACCAAAACTCCTAAAATCTTTCACTACTCACCAAACAATTTAACCAAAACCTAATATCAAAGCAGTGAACCTAAAAAACAATATCATATATTTGTTTTACAATTAATTCTTATATGAAAATTTTAGTTACTGGGGCAGCAGGATTTATAGGATATCACTTAACAGATTTGTTATTAAGTAGAGGTCATCAGGTGGTGGGAATTGATAATATCAATGATTATTATGATGTAAATCTTAAATATGCTCGACTAAATCAACTAGGAATTGATAGGGAATTGGCTTCGGAGTTTGGAAAGGAATCAATTTCAAATAAAAACGAAAACTTCAAATTTATCAGAGTAAATTTAGAAGATAGAGAAGCGATCAATCAGCTTTTTGAAAACGAAAAATTTGAAGTAGTATGTAACTTAGCAGCTCAAGCAGGGGTGCGATACAGTATTGAAAATCCACATGCTTATGTAGAAAGTAATATTGTAGGGTACGTTAATTTGTTAGAGGCTTGTAGAAATAATAAAGTAAAGCATTTGGTGTACGCAAGTAGTTCAAGTGTATATGGTTTAAATGCTAAAATTCCTTTTTCTGTAGATGATAGCGTAGATACGCCAATTAGTTTGTATGCAGCATCAAAGAAGAGTAATGAGTTAATGGCACATACGTATTCTCATTTGTTTGGTTTTGCAACTACTGGATTACGTTTTTTTACGGTGTATGGACCATGGGGAAGACCAGATATGGCGGCTTATCTGTTTGCAGAAGGAATTAGAAAGAATCAACCCATTAAAGTCTTTAATCATGGAAATATGGAGCGTGATTTTACCTATGTGGGAGATATTGTACAAGGGGTGATGAGAATTATTGAAGGAGAGGTACAGACAAGGAAAGAAAAAGGAGAGCTGTATAAGGTTTACAATATTGGAAATAATAATGCTGTAAAATTAACAGACTATATTGGTAATATTGAGAAAAACTTGGGCAAAAAAGCTGAAAAAATCATGCTAGATATGCAGCCAGGAGATGTGGTTAAAACATGGGCAGATGTATCAGTTTTAATTCAAGATTATAATTACAGTCCAAATACTTCAGTAGAAGAGGGTGTGAAAAAATTTATTGATTGGTATAAAGAATATAATAACTTAACATAAAAACAATGCTATGGGAAAAATTATCAATGTTGTATTAAGTGGAGGGGTAGGATCTAGATTGTGGCCTATTTCAAGACAAAAAAGTCCAAAACAATTTTTACAAATTTTTGAAGGAAAATCTTTATTTCAATATACCGTATTGAGAAATAAAAAATTGGTGGATGATTATATGTTGGTGACCAATGAAAGTCAGTTAACGATGGCTGTCAATCAATCGAAAGAATTAGGGGTAAAGATTGATAAAAAAATCATTGAATCAGTAGGAAGAAACACGGCTCCGGCAATCACATTAGCGGCTTTGAGTTTGGCTCCAGAGGATATTATGTTTATTACGCCTTCAGATCATATGATTGGTGATGAGAAAGAGTATAAGTTAGCGGTGAAAAATGCTATCAGATTAGCCAAAGAAGGAAATATTGTAACGTTTGGAATTCAGCCTTTAAAACCTGAAACAGGTTATGGATATATTGAATATGATGCAGAGGATGTAAAGTCTTTTAGAGAAAAACCGAACCAAGATTTGGCGATTAAATACATTCGTTCTGGAAATTTTTGTTGGAACAGCGGAATGTTTTGTTTCAAGGCATCTGTGTTTTTAGAAGAAATAAAAGAATATCAGCCGGATATATATGATACTTCTGTAGCGGCTTATGCAAATAGTCAAGATGGATTTGTCGCAAAGGATGATATGGAGAAAATACCAGAAGATAGTATTGATTTTGCGGTTTTAGAAAAGTCTAGAATCATCAAGATGGTAAAATCTCATTTCATCTGGTCAGATTTAGGATCTTTTGATTCATTGATTTCGTATGCCAAAGATTTTCAAAATGATGAGTTGTTTCAAATGATGAAAGGAGAAAATATTGTAAATTCTTATGCCATGTGTTCAAAACCAGTCTATGCAACAAGAGGAATTGATCATATTGTGTTAATAGAGGCAGAAGATTGTATTTTACTGATTACCAAAGATAAAAGTGAAGAGGTGAAACAGATACGTGAGTTTGCTGGATGTGCGGATAAAAATTTATTGTAATTTTTTAATAATAAGTGTTTGAGAATTGAAATAAAGTTCTATATTTGCACCCGCTAAGGGCAATTAGCTCAGTTGGTTCAGAGCACCTCGTTTACACCGAGGGGGTCGGGGGTTCGAATCCCTCATTGCCCACCAAAGGTTTCCTTAATACCTTCAAAAAAAATAGGGCAATTAGCTCAGTTGGTTCAGAGCACCTCGTTTACACCGAGGGGGTCGGGGGTTCGAATCCCTCATTGCCCACCATAAAAACCTATCCAATATCGGATAGGTTTTTTTATTTTGGACTTAGTTTATGTAGCTTTTGAATAGATGCTAATGTGGTATTGTGAATAAATAAGCATTCATTGTCTAGTTTGTTTACCTGCAGTTCTTTATTTTTCACTACTCACTTTTCATAAGAATAGTTTTATTCGTTTATGGTCTTTTTCTATATTTGAAGGATTAATAAAAAGTGTTTAACGGTTACGGGCAATCGACCCCCAAACCTCGATAATTGAATAACGAAAAACGAAACTCGAGTAAAAATGTCGGTTCGAGTGAATTTCGTGTCGTAGAGAAGAAATTAGTATCGAGAACAGATAAGTACAAATAATAACCAACAACGGAACAACGACAATCGAACAACGAATATTGAATTATGAAAAAAAAATTCGCCTTAATTGGAGCTGCGGGATATATCGCTCCAAGACATTTAAAAGCAATCAAAGATACAGAGAATGTTTTGTTAGCGGCCTTAGATAAAAATGATAGTGTAGGGGTAATTGACTCTTATTTCCCAGAGGCTTCATTTTTTGTTGAGTTTGAAAGGTTTGATAGACATATAGAGAAATTAAAAAGAGAGCAGAATTTGCAGTTAGATTATGTAAGTATTTGCACACCTAATTATTTGCATGATGCACATATCAGAATGGCACTTAGGTCAGGAGCAAATGCCATTTGTGAAAAGCCATTGGTTTTAAATCCTTGGAATATTGATGCCTTGCAGGCGATTGAAAAAGAAACAGGTAAAAAAATATTTACCATTCTTCAACTAAGACATCATCAAGCAATTTTAGAATTAAAAAAGAAGGTTGAAGAAGCTCCAAAGGACAAGGTTTTTGAGGTAGATTTAACCTATTTAACTTCTAGAGGAAAATGGTATTATGCTTCTTGGAAAGGGGAGCAATCAAAATCAGGAGGAATTGCTTCTAATATTGGAGTACATTTTTTTGATATGTTAGGATGGGTGTTTGGTGACTTAAAAGAAAACTTGGTGTATGAACATACTCATGATAGAGCATCAGGTTATTTGGTTTTTGAAAAAGCCAAAGTAAAATGGTTTTTATCTATCAATTATGACTTAATTCCAGAAGAAATTAAAGAAAAAGGGCAAAGAACATATAGGTCTATAACTGTAGATGGAGAAGAAGTAGAGTTTAGCGGTGGTTTTACAGAACTACACACAGAAAGTTATAAACACATTTTAGCGGATACAGGTTTTGGATTGGAAGATGCTAGGAAATCTATTGAAATTGTTCATGAAATAAGGAATGCTGAAATGAAAATACCGGTGGAGGATCAGGTTCATGCTTTGTTTTATAAAGCGAAATCGAAACATCCTTTTGCGTAGTACTACTTATTTTTTTTGTCAGTTTTATGAATAATACTTAGTTCTGATGATATTTGTTATGAAGTTTTAATTTATATTTGTCCTTGAAAAAAAAGAAAGAAAAAGAATGAAAATAGGAGTGGTTGGTTTAGGATATGTAGGCTTGCCTTTGGCAAGACTTTTTTCGACCAAATATGCTACCATTGGTTTTGACATCAATCAACAAAGGGTGGCAGAATTAAACCAAGGGATAGATACCACTTTAGAAATAGACAAAGAAACATTACAAAAAGTTTTGTCAGAGGCTGTTTTAACCACCGAGAGCGAAAATGGACTTTTTTGTACTTCACAATTAAAAGATTTATCTACTTGTAATTTTTACATCATTACGGTTCCTACACCAGTAGATAAAAACAATCGACCTGTATTAATGCCTTTGATTAAAGCAAGTGAAGCCATTGGAAAGGTCTTGAAAAAACGAGATATTGTGGTCTATGAATCCACGGTATATCCTGGAGCTACGGAAGAAGATTGTATTCCTGTTTTAGAAAGAGTTTCAGGTTTAAAATTCAATCAAGATTTTTTTGCAGGTTATTCTCCTGAGAGAATAAATCCAGGGGACAAACTTCATACGGTAGATAAAATATTGAAGGTAACTTCAGGCTCTACACCTGAAATAGGACAGAAAATAGATGAGGTATATAAATCTGTAATTTCAGCAGGAACTCATTTAGCACCCACTATAAAAGTTGCAGAAGCAGCCAAAGTAATAGAAAACTCTCAAAGAGATATCAACATTGCATTTGTTAATGAATTGTCTAAGATATTTAATTTAATGAATATTGATACGGGGGATGTCTTAGCAGCAGCGAGTACTAAATGGAATTTTTTACCCTTCAGGCCTGGTTTGGTGGGAGGACATTGTATCGGAGTAGACCCATATTATTTAGCTCAAAAAGCACAGGAGTTTGGATATCACCCAGAGATTATTTTGGCTGGAAGAAGAATGAATGATAGCATGGGGGCTTATGTGTCGTCTCAAGTAGCAAAGTTGATGATTCAGAATGACTTAAAAATCAAAGGAGCAAAGGTTTTGGTATTAGGGATTACCTTTAAAGAAAATTGTCCGGATGTAAGAAATACCAAAGTGGTAGATGTGGTCAGAGAACTACAAGATTACGGAGTGTGTGTTGATATTTATGACCCTTTAGCAAATGGAAAAGAAGTTGAAAAAGAATATCAGTTAAAAACTTTAGAAAAAATTCCCGCTCAAAAATATGAAGCCATTGTTTTAGCAGTCGCTCATAGAGAATTATTGTCATTAAATTTGAGTGATTTTTTAATAGAAGAAGGGGTGGTTTACGATGTAAAAGGTGTGTTAAAAAAAGAACTGATACATGGTAAATTATAAAACGAAAATGACCAACGAAAAGCGAATGATCATGTCGGTTCGAGTGAATTTCGAAACAAAGTAGAGGAATTAGTATCGAGAACAGGTATAGAAATAAAAAAATAAATAAATAGACAACCGAGAACCGATCAACGAATCTCGAACAACGAATCTCGAACATCGGTCATCGAAAAACAAAAAAAATATGAACATTACAGTAGTAGGAACCGGATACGTAGGATTAGTTACAGGAACTTGTTTTTCTGAAATGGGAAACAAGGTGACTTGTATAGATATTGATCAAAAAAAGGTAGAAGCCTTAAAAAATGGAATCATCCCAATTTACGAACCAGGTTTAGAGCCTTTGGTAAAAAAGAACGTGGAACTAGGGAATCTTAGCTTTAGTACTGCTATCAAAGATGGTTTAGAGAACTCAGAAGTGGCATTTATAGCGGTAGGAACACCTATGGGAGATGATGGTTCTGCAGATTTACAATATGTATTAGCGGTGGCCAAGCAAATAGGAGAAGTAATGACCAAACCATTGGTGGTGATAGACAAATCTACGGTACCTATTGGAACAGCAGATAAGGTAAAGGCAACCATTAAAGAGGCTTTAGCTAAAAGAGGAGTAGATATTGAATTTCATGTAGTGTCCAATCCAGAGTTTTTGAAGGAGGGAGCAGCTGTAAATGATTTTATGAAGCCAGACCGTGTAGTGGTAGGGGCGGAAACAGAAGCGGCTTTTAAAGTCATGAGAAAATTATATGCAACCTTTACTCATAATCATGATCGTTTGATTGAAATGGATGTACGCTCTGCAGAAATGACAAAATATGCAGCCAATGCGATGTTAGCTACCAAAATTTCATTCATGAATGAAATTGCAAATATTTGTGAAAAAGTAGGAGCGGATGCTAATAAAGTAAGAATCGGTATAGGATCAGACAACAGAATTGGATATAGTTTTATTTACCCTGGAGCGGGATATGGTGGATCATGTTTTCCTAAAGATGTAAAAGCCTTAAAGAAAATAGCCGAAGAAAACGGTTACAAAGCCAAACTAATCACTTCTGTAGAAGAGGTGAATGATACTCAAAAGTTTGTGATTTCCAACAAAGTCATCGCAAGATTTGGAGAAGATTTATCAGGGTATACTTTTGGAATATGGGGATTGTCATTTAAGCCAGGAACAGATGATATGAGAGAAGCACCGGCTATTTATGTGATAAAAGAATTGGTAAAGCGTGGAGCAAAAGTAAAGGCTTATGATCCTAAAGCCATGCATGAAGCACAAGAGTTTTATTTAAAAGGAGTAGATAATTTGGATTATGTTACTTCTAAATACCAAGCCTTAGAAAACGCGGATGCCATGATTTTATTAACGGAATGGAAGGAGTTTAGATCTCCAGATTTTATGGAAATCAAGTCCTTATTAAAATCTCCTATAGTTTTTGATGGTAGAAACCAATACGGAGTATTTGAAATAGAAAAGGAAGGATTTGAATATTATCAAATAGGAAAAGCATAATCGAACATCGTACAAGGAATCCCGACCACGGATAACCGACTATCGAATAAAAATGTCAGTTCGAGTGAATTTCGTAACGTAGAGAAGAAATTAGTATCGAGAACAGATAATAGAAAAATGAAATATATTGATAAATCCAAGAAATAAATCCGAAAGTCTTGGAATTGCGTGCGGAGCAAAGAGCATGTAGAGACGGAAGGATTGTTACGCAGTAATTTCATAGGATTTATCTTGACTTTTTGGTTCGTTTTGTGTCAAGACAAAATGAACATAAAGGTTAAAAAATAAAACTGTCAATTCGAATGAATTTCACAAAGCAGATAAAAAAGTGAGTATCGAGAACAGATTAAGAAAAATAAATAATAAAAACGGATAACCAACAACTGATAACCGAAAATGATAAACTATCCAATAAAATTTACCCCAATTCTAAAAGATAAAATTTGGGGAGGTGAAAAATTAAAAACAGTACTAAATAAAGAAACTTCTTTAAACAATATTGGAGAAAGCTGGGAGTTATCTTCTGTGGATGGAGATATTTCTCAAGTGTCTAATGGAACACTTAAAGGACAATTATTAACACAGTTAATAGAGGAGTATAAAGGAGACTTGGTTGGGGAAAAGGTATATGAACAATTTGGAAATAAATTCCCTTTATTATTCAAATTCATAGATGCCAAGGAAAATTTATCCATACAATTACATCCAAATGATGAAATAGCAGCAAAATTGCACAATTCATTTGGGAAAACAGAAATGTGGTTTGTGATGGATACTGATGAGTCATCGGAGTTAAATATTGGTTTTTCTGAAAAAATGACTCCAGAAAAATATAAGCAAGCGATAGAAGAAAAAAAGATTCTAGAAAAACTAAACTTTGAAAAGGTACAAAAAGGAGATTCTTTTTTTATAAAAGAAGGACTAGTTCATGCTATTGGAGCAGGTTGTTTAATAGCCGAAATTCAACAAACTTCGGATATTACTTATCGTATTTATGATTGGGATCGTGTTGATGATCAAGGAAACGAAAGAGAATTGCATACCGAATTGGCTATTGATGCATTAGATTACAATGCAGTAGGGGCTAATAAGTGTGAATATAAAAAGGAGGAAAATACTCCTTCAAACGTAGCTTCATGTGAGTATTTCACAACAAATTATATCAAGATTAATGATTTGTATAGGAGAGACTTATCTACTATAACCTCATTTACGGTGTATATTTGTGTGGGGGGAGCAGGAACAATATCAATGGGAGCTGAAAACGAAACAATCAGAAGAGGGGAAACCATTTTAATTCCAGCAAATACAAAAGAAGTGATTGTAAACTCTAGTGAAATTGAATTGCTTGAAGTTTATATTAAATAAAGTAGAATAACTGATGATTTTTTAATAAAATATATATAATTTTAAAGATAATTTAATGGCTGTTCTTGAGTAGAGTTTCTCGTTTTAAAAATGTCTTAATAAAGAGGTAATTGTTTGTTGCATTACTATATAATTTAGAGTAAAAAATGTCTTTAAAACAACGAACTGTTTTAGGTGTTGGGTGGAGTATGGTTGAGAAATTTTCAACCTTATTTATACAATTGCTTTCAACGTTAATTATTGCAAGAAGTTTGAGTCCAGAAGATTTTGGTCTCATTGGGATGTTAACTGTTTTTGTTGGAATCGGTCAGGTCGTTTTAGATAGTGGTTTTGGTCAAGCTTTAATAAGAAAAGAAAAAACAACAACCCTAGATTATTCCTCAGTTTTTTATGTAAATATCCTTTTAGGGTTTGTTTTGTATATTATATTATATATATGTGCCCCTTTAATTGCTGATTTTTTCAATGCTCCAAAATTAGAAAATATATCAAAAATACTTTTTTTAATTTTTCCTATCAATGCTTTTGGATTGATACAGTTTACGATATTAAACAAAAGAGTTGATTTTAAGAGTTTGTCTAAGGTTACAATATTATCGGCAACTATTTCAGGACTGATAGGTATTTATGTTGCGATTACATATAAAACAGTTTGGTCTTTAGTTTTTCAAAATTTATTTTTTTTTATTTTAAGAACTATATTTTTATGGGTATTTAGTGCTTGGAGACCAGTTTTTATGTTCTCTTATCAGTCTATTAAAAGCATTAGTTCTTTTTCTTTTAATTTACTTCTAACAGGTTTGATTGGTAGTATATTTAATAATATGTACAACATTGTTATTGGTAAATTTTATAGCCCTTTAGAACTAGGCTATTACTCTCAGGCTGATAGATTTCAAAAAATTCCTTCAACGAGTATTACGGAGGTAATACAAAGAGTAACATTTCCAATCTTTTCAATGCTAAAAGAGGATAAAGTTAAATTAAGAGAATCTTTTTTAAAGGTAGTTGGAGTAACTTTCTTTATTGTTACACCAATAATGATTTACCTGATGATTGTTTCTGAAAATTTATTTGAAATATTATTAACTAGTAAGTGGAATAAAGCGGGAATATATTTTAAATATTTATGTTTTGTGGGAGTTTTGCTACCATTGAGTAGTTTAAGTCTAAATTTATTAACAGTTGAAGGAAGAGGAAGATTAATCCTGATATTGGAGTTAATTAGAAAGACAATGTTAATGCTCGTGTTACTGTTAACATTTCGTTTAAACATGATGGCGTTAATGTATGGGTTAGTTTTCTATTCAGTAGCTCAGTTAATTTTAAATTGTTATTACAGTTTTAAAACCATAGATTTAAGTTTTTTTATTTTTGTTAAGAAACTATTAACAACTGTTATTTCTGTTTCTACCTCAGGAACTATTATTTTTTGTATGTCATATTTAATAAATATTAACTCTAAAATAGGATTAGTTGTATTTCAGTTTTTTGTTTTTTTAAGCACATATCTTCTATGTTCAAAAGCACTAAAAATAGTTGCATTAGCTGAGATAATGGAAGTCGTTAAGGGTAAAATGAAATAAAATGATTAAAAAGATAGTGTATTTTTTTGAGGAGGATAAGACTTACATGACACAATGGCAACGAATTCATATATTTGATGAGTTAGAAAAACATGGAATTGAAATAACAGTCTTCAACCCTTTAAAGTATAAATCATATTTAGAAGCAAATAACGAACTAATTAAGCTTATAGTAAATAAATCTTTTGACTTATTTATGACGGGTATCGGAGGAGAAAAGTTATTTATTGATACACTTGAGAAAATTAAAAACAAAGGGATATTAACTTTGTTAATATGTTTTGACAACCTTCATGCTCCATATATGCATAAAAGGTTGGCTCCTCTTTTTAATTTGGTTTGGTTAACATCTAAAGAAACAATGTATTTGTTTAAAAAATGGGGATGTAATAACATTATATTTCAACCTTACGCGGCAAATCCATATGTTTTTAATCCAAATTGGACAAGCAATCAAAATATAATAAACTTTATAGGAACTCCTTACGGTAGTAGATTACACAAAATTAATTCGCTACTAAAAAACAATATTCAATGTCATGTGTATTCAAATCAGCTAATTAAAATAGATGAGCCAAATAATGTAGAGAAGATTTCATATTTAAATGTATTAAAGAATATTGTGGAATTAATGAGATTTCCTATTGGTAGAAAAGTGTTTTGTGGAGCTGTTGTAAAAAAACTTTTTTATAATAAAGAGCATATAATAACTAAGAATGAATATTTGGACATTAGTCCTTCTGTTTCTTTTGATGAAATGAAGTACATTTATGCAAATAATAGTCTTTCTTTAAATATTACAGAACTAAGAAATACATATGTTTTAAAAAAACCTTTGCATAAATTACATTTAAGAACTTTTGAAATTCCTATGTGTGGAGGGTTAGAATTAACTTCGCATACTGAGGAATTAGCAAGTTATTTTGATGAGGGGAAAGAAATAGTTTTGTATAAATCTGAGGAGGAACTTTTGTCAAAAGCTAAATTTTATTTAAACCCAAAAAATAATAATCTAATTTTAAAAATGAAAAAAAAGGCAAGGGCTAGAGCAGTAAAAGAGCATACTTGGAGCAATAGATTTGAAGCAGTTTTTGATAGGTTAGAGAAATAGTATATATGATAGAAAAGAAGTTATTAAAAAAGAATAGATATGATAGATTACTACAGTTATTAATCATATTACTCGTTTTTGGAATAATTGGGGGGGCGTTACAACCTGTTAGAATATTTACTTTATTACTTGTTCCCAAAACCATTTCTTTTTATGTGAAAAATAAAAACATGTTTAGCATGTTTATGTTCGAGTTTGTTTTTTTTGTTTGTTGGCTTTTATATGGAATTATATCTATATCTTGGGGGACTGATTTGATTTCAGGATTTAAAGAATTGTCTTATTTACTATTAAATTTTATGCTTTTTTTTGTCTTTACTTTTTTGGCTATAAAAGCGAATAAAGTATACCATTCAATTATTTTTGCATGGCTCTTTTTATTTTTATTAACAGTACCAATAGCAGTATATGAAATAATTGTAGATGTCCATTTACCTACGTCATTACAGCAGTCAAATAATATAATTGGAGGAGATGGAAGACTGCGTCATTTTGCATCTGTAACCTACGGTAATTTGAACGGTTACAATCAATTATTGGTTTACTTATGTCCTTTTATTTTTTCTTTATTCTATTTGTATAGAAAAGGTTTTCAAACTTTATTAATATCAATTCTAACCTTAATGTACTTATCAATAATATTGCTAAATTCATCTAGAGCAGCCGTTTTATCAGCAGTTATTGTAATTAGTGTTTTTTATTTAAGTAAGAAAAAGATAAATAAGTGGGTGTATATATTACCAACTCTATTTTTTATAACATTAGTTACATACTACTATGATGAAATATTTTTCATGATAACCTATAGGTTAGATCATCAAGGTTTTGAAGATGGAATAAGAACTCAAATTATTCAAAGTGGATTAATGTCTTTGGAAAATTCAATGTTTATGGGAGTTGGAGCAGGAAATTTTCAGGCAAATATGGAAGAGAATTATGATTTAGTAATAAACGCACCCCATAATTTATTTTTGGAAATTGGGGTTCAGTATGGACTATTAATATTAATGGGGTTTTTCTTTTTACTAAGAAAAATTTATAAAAATTCTAGAAGGAATAGAATTATGGTTTCTAGGTTCGTTGTTTATTCGGGTTTATTGGCTTTTCCTATTATGGCAATTATCAATAGTGGACATCTTCTAAGCATGCTTACATGGCTTTATATATACTCATTATATGTCTTTTCTAATCCAAGGTTTTTGTATAATAAATTAGTATAATGATTGCATTTTTTGACAAAATATATACAGCTACGCAAAGAATAAATATCTACTTAAAAAAAATGAGATTTGATTCCTTTTTTAGAATAATAATTAGAAGTACCGCTAACAAAATAATCCCTTTATATTTAATATTAACAGCGAAAAGAAAAAATTATTCATTAATTAACAATAGAAAAACAGAAAATAAGTTATTAGTATCTTTAACCACTTTCCCAAACCGTATTTCAAAAATATGGGTTGTTATCGAGTGTGTGTTAAGACAAAATATAAAACCTGAAAAAATTATTTTGTGGTTGTCTAAGGAGCAATTTCCAGAAATAGAGGAGTTGCCAAGAAGATTACTGGATTTAAGAGAAAGAGGGCTAGAGATAAAGATCCGTGACGGGAATCTAAGATCTCATAAAAAGTATTATTATGCCATGCTAGAGTATCCAGAGTATACAGTGGTTACCTTAGATGATGATGTTTTATATACTCCTTCTGTTTTAAAAAAATTGATAAAACTACACCAAGAATATCCTAATAATATTTGTTGCAATCATGCGAGTGTAATCAATATAAATAACAACAGTATTTCAAATTATCTAGAATGGGAAAATGTAAAACAGAGAGTTGTTAATACTGATAAAATAATGCCAATAGGTGTTGGGGGAGTTTTATATCCTAAAAAGTGTTTACATTCTTTGGTTTTTAATCAAGATGTCTTTAAGAAGTATTGTTTCTTGGCAGATGATATATGGTTGAATATGATGTCTAGATTGGCAGAAACAAACGTATCTAAAACTGATGATGAATCATTGTATTTACCTGTAATAAATAGAAATGATATAAACTTAAGCACTGAGAATGTGATAAAAGGAATGAATGATCTTCAGTTAAGAGAAACCAGAGAGTATATCATGGATAATTATGGAATGGACCCCTATAAATCAATACTATAAAGAAATAATATGAAAGCAGTTTTTATGGGCTTAGGCTATATAGGTTTACCAACAGCAGCAGTAGTAGCAAGTAAAGGTATTAAGGTAATTGGAGTAGATGTAAACCAAGAAGTAGTCGATACTATTAATAAAGGGGAAATTCATATAGTAGAACCTGATTTAGATATAGTAGTAAAAAAAGTAGTAGAAAATGGTTTTTTAAAAGCAACCACACATCCTGAAGAGGCGGATGCTTTTTTTATTGTTGTGCCTACTCCTTTTAAACAAAACAAAAGAGCAGATATTTCATATATCATTTCTGCAACCAACATGGTAATTCCATTTTTAAAAGAAGGAGATTTGTTTGTAATAGAATCTACTTCCCCAGTGATGACTACTGAAAAAATTACTGAACTTATTTTTATGGAGCGTCCAGAATTAAAAGATAAAATATACATAGCCTACTGTCCAGAGCGTGTTTTACCTGGGAATGTGTTATATGAATTGGAGAATAATGATAGAGTGATTGGTGGAGTTAATGAAATATCATCTGAAAAAGCTTCTGAATTTTACAAACAATTTGTGAAGGGAACTTTACACAAAACAAATGCTCGTACAGCTGAAATGTGTAAACTAACAGAGAACTCCTCTCGAGATGCTCAAATTGCTTTTGCAAATGAGTTGTCTATGATATGTGACAAAGCAGATATTAATGTGTGGGAATTAATAAACCTAGCAAACAAACATCCAAGAGTAAATATTCTACAGCCAGGTTGTGGTGTTGGTGGACATTGTATTGCAGTAGATCCTTGGTTTATAGTATCTGAATTTCCAGAGCAAGCACAGATGATCAAAAGAGTAAGAGAAACGAATGATTACAAAGCTGATTGGTGTGCAAACAAGGTGTTAGAAGTCTCTCAAAATTTTACCATAGCTAATAATAGAGAGCCTGTTGTTGCGTGTATGGGGCTGGCTTTTAAACCGAATATTGATGACTTAAGAGAGTCACCAGCTAAGTATATAACATCTAGAATCATTTCTGAAGTGAGAGCGGATGTGTTGGTAGTAGAGCCTAATGTAGAAAAGCATCATAGCTTTAACTTAACAAACTATCAAAAAGCCTACCAAGAGGCAGATATTGTGGTTTGGTTGGTAAATCACAAGGAGTTTTTACAGATGCCTATTACAGAGAATAAATTGGAATTAGACTTTTGTGGTGTAAGAAAATAGAAACATGAAAAAAATTTTGTTAGTGTTTGGTACTCGTCCAGAAGCAATTAAAATGGCTCCTTTGGTTAAAGAGTTTCAAAAATATCCTCAACATTTTCAACCACTTGTTTGTGTAACTGGACAACATAGGGAAATGTTGGATCAGGTATTAGCCTTGTTTAAAATTATACCAGAGTATGATTTAAATATCATGAAACCTGGTCAGGATTTATATGATATTACTTCTCGTGTTTTATTAGGAATGAAAGAAGTATTGGCTAATTCAACACCTGATATGGTCTTGGTACATGGAGATACAACTACTTCTATGGCAGCTTCATTAGCAGCTTTTTATCAAAGAATAGACATTGGACATGTGGAGGCGGGATTAAGAACCAATGATATATATAGTCCATGGCCAGAGGAAATAAATAGACAATTAACAGGTCGTTTAGCCAAATTTCATTTTGCTCCTACTAAATTAAGTAAAGAAAACTTGCAAAAAGAGGGGGTGCTAGAATCATTCATTTCTGTAACAGGTAATACTGTGATTGATGCTCTATACAATATTATTGAAATGATGAAAAATGACGATGAAACTTCTACTGAAGTTGAAAAACTCATTGAAAGCGTCGGATATTTAAATATCAAGGGAGAAAATAGAAAAAGAGTACTGATCACTGGGCATAGGCGTGAAAATTTTGGAGAAGGATTCTTAAATATATGCCAAGCAATAAAACAATTGTTATTAAAATATCCTCAAGTAGATTTCATATATCCAATGCATTTAAATCCAAATGTACGTAAACCAATTAAAGAAGTATTTAAAGAAGCAACACCAAAAAACGTCTACTTTATAGAACCGTTAGATTATTTACCTTTTGTGTATTTACTTAACAAATCAGATATAGTACTTACAGATAGTGGTGGAATTCAAGAAGAGGCACCTGGCTTGGGAAAACCTGTATTGGTAATGCGTAACACTACGGAACGACCAGAGGCTTTAGCGGCTGGAACGGTGAAATTAGTAGGTACAGATATCGAGAAAATAATATATGAGGTTTCTAAATTGATTGAAAACGAAGAATATTATACTCAAATGAGTAAGGCTCAAAATCCATATGGCGATGGAAAAGCTTGTCAAAGAATAGTAAGCTTTATAGGCAAAAGAATAGTGGGAAATGACAAAAATTAAATTATTAAGCTTAACAAATTGTCTGTTGGAGTATAGATTACCAGTGTACAATCTTTTGGCTGAGAAATTTGACTTAACAATTGCTCATTATGGTGAGTCGGTAGCTCATAGAGATATTCATTTTAAAGAAATTCTATTAACTCCAATAATTAGAGGGCCTTTTACATTTTCTAAAGAAAAATTAACAACTTTAGCAGCTGGTTTTGATGCCGTAATTGCTTTAGGAGAATTAAGAATGTGGTCTTTTTTAAAGTTAGGGTTTGTTATAAAAAGAAAATATGCATTGACATATTGGAATATTGGAGTTTCCGCATCATATAATAAGAGATATGATGAGGATAGATCGTTAGACTTCTTTAGATTTAATTTGTTAAATAGAGCAGATTCTATTGTTTTTTATACAGATTATCCTATAAAAAGGTATGTAGAGGATGGAGGAGTGCAAAGAGAAAAATTATTTGTAGCAAATAATACAGTAGAGGTAAAAGAAAGAATACAAATACCTTTTGAGAAAAAGCACTTCCTGTTTGTAGGTACATTATATAAAGCAAAAAAAATATATGATTTATTAGAAGCGTATAAAAAAGCTTATGAAATGTCAAATAATATTTATCCTTTAGTAATTATTGGAGAGGGTATTGAGAAAGAAAATGTATTAAAATTCATAAAGGAACAGCAGCTACAACATAAGATCTCGGTTAAAGGTGCTATTTATGACCAAGAGGTGCTGAAAGTTTTTTATACTGATGCAATAGCATTAATATCTCCTGGACAGGCAGGTTTAACAGTATTAAATGCTTTTGCTTATGGAGTACCATTTGTAACCACAAAAACGGCCATTACAGGTGGAGAAATATTTAATATAAAAAACGAAATAAATGGACTTTTGTATGATGACAATCATAATAATCTTAAAAATATTATATTAGAATTAACTCGCAATCCCCAGAAAGTATACCAAATGAGTGTAAATGCACAAAATCATTATTTTGAACATTCTACTTTAGATAAAATGGTTGAGGGGTTATCACAGGCGATATTATATGCTGTCAATTGTAAAAAAAAACAAAATAATCAACAATTAAGATCCATAAATAAGTAATACTCTTTTAGTAGAAGATTATATAAATACAGTGTAATTAATTACAAAATGAAAAAGAATAAAGTATTATTTTTCGGTCCCTACCCATTTCCAATTACAGGACAGTCAATCTCATTTAGAGAGGTATATGATAATTTTAGAAGTGATAAGATTTTGTTTGATACTACGAAATACGGAGATCATAAACTGTTAAATTCATTACATAGTTTAATGATGTTACCTTTTGTGTTTATGTTTTTTCGTTTTGATAAAGTATATTTTACTTGTACTAGAAGTAAGTTAGGTTTTATTAAAGATTTTCAATTGTTGTTGTTTTGTAAAATCTTTAATAAGAAAGTAATCAATCACCTTCATGGAGCAGATTTTAATTCGTTTATAAATAATTCTAAATGGTTAAAAAAAGTTATAAAATGGGCGTATCAAATCATAGATACATCAATAGTTTTATTACCTTCTATGAAATCTCATTTTTCAGATTTCCCAAAAATGAAGATTGAAGTTGTTAGAAATTGTTATACTTCTGAGTATGAAGATATAGAGGTGAATTTAAATGAAAAGAAAAGGCAGGTAATATATCTATCAAATATTATAAATAGTAAAGGTGTTTTTGTTTTCTTAGAAGCAATAGAAACCGTTTTGCAAAAAGACAAGGAAGTTGTTGTGAAAATTGCAGGGAAAATAATGGAAGATGAAACGATGATATTTGATCAAGTATCAGATGAGTTTAATAGGATAAAACAAGAGTTGAAACAAAAATATCCTGATCGTTTTTTTTATTTAGGACTGGTAAGTGGAAAAGAAAAAGAACAATTATTAATGGAAAGTTCAATCTTTGTCTTGCCAACATTTTATAAATCCGAAGCATCTCCAATTAGTATAATAGAAGCAATGAGATTTGGGAATGCAATTATAACTACAAAACACAATTATTTGACAGATTTAGTTTCAGATAAAAATGGATTTATAATAAATCCAAATTCTGTTTCTAATTTAGTAGTAGTAATAAACAAAATATTACGGAACGAGACTAAATTAAGAGCAATTCAAGAGTATAATATTCAAGAATCTATAAAAAAATATTCCCCAGTTTTTTTCAACTCCGAAATAGCTAGAATTATCACATAATATGAAAATAACAATCATTACAGTTTGTTACAATAGTGCCAAAACATTAGAAACAACGATTCAATCGGTAATAGACCAAACCTATGATGATATTGAATATATTGTGGTGGATGGGGGGTCTAAAGACCAAACTTTAGATATTATAAAAAAACATCAAAAGCGTATTTCTAAATGGATTTCAGAGCCTGATAATGGATTGTATGATGCAATGAATAAGGGGGTTTCTATGTCAACTGGAGATGTTGTAGGATTGATAAATTCTGATGATTTGTTTTGCGACAATCGAGCAATTGAAAAAGTAATGAATATTTTTAAAAAGAACATAGATATAGATTCTGTATATGCAGATTTATTTTATGTTTCTCAAAACAACATTGATAATATAGTACGAAGATGGATAACTGGAGATAAAAGAAAGTTCAGAAAAGGATGGCATCCGGCACATCCAACATTTTATGTCAAAAAAAAGATATACAATAAATATGGAAATTTTAATTTATCGTATAAGATAGCTGCTGATTTTGAAATAATGTTGAGATTTATAGAAAAGTATAAAATATCAACACAATATTTAAATGAACCTTTAGTGAAAATGCGTTTGGGAGGGGAGACAAATAAGAATTTAAAAAATATTTTTAATCAAAATATTGAATGTATAAAGGCTTTTAAACAAAATAACATAAAAGTAAATTCATTTCTATACCCTTTTATTAGAATCTTGCCAAAATTATTTCAATTTAAAAAATAACAGAATAAAATTAACTAAGATTTTGGCCTATTAATGGTGAAAATTTAGTTTTGGATTTAAGAACAAAAGCAAAGGAGTGTACTATAAGAGGTTTTGACCAAGTTCAATTGGCTTCTCAATATTTGAAGGCATTTTTAAAATTAAATAAATGAAAATACTTGTAACAGGAGCAAATGGTTTTTTAGGAAGATGTATTGTGGAAGACCTAAAAAAAGATTATTCAGTAGCTTCTCTTAGTAGACAAAAATCAGATTATAACTGCGATTTAACCAAAGGAAAGCCTTTTTTAGATGATTTCTTTGATTATGTAATTCATGTTGCTGGCAAAGCACATGTAGTCCCTAAAAATGAATGTGAAGAAAAAGAGTTTTTTGATGTGAATGTGCAAGGGACAATAAATTTACTAAAAAGTCTAGAGGAAAAGCCTCCTAAAACATTTGTTTTTATGAGTACAGTAGCTGTTTATGGAAAAGAATTTGGTGAAATGATTGATGAAAACACGCCTTTAAATGGTAAAACTGCATACGCAAAAAGTAAGATTTTAGCTGAAAGAGAAGTGATAAATTTTGGTAGAAAATATAATACAGGAGTTGTAATTTTAAGACTTCCATTAGTAATTGGAAAATCACCCAAAGGGAATTTAAAATTATTAATTAAGGCTATAAAAAAAGGATATTACTTTAGAATAGGAAAAGGAGATGCGAAACGCTCCATGGTTGCTGCTAAAGATATTACTAAATTATTAGCAACATTATGTGGTAAAGAAGGTATATATAATATAACGGATAGAAGGCATCCAAGTTTTAAAGAAATAGATACCGCTATTTCAAGTTTTTATGGCAAAAAAATTAAAGTTTTACCAGAAATTTTCATTAAAATTTTAGCTAAACTAGGGGATTTAATACCATTGTTTCCATTTAATAGTTATAAGTATCAGAAAATGACGAGCTCATTAACTTTTTTGGATGATAAAGCAGTAAAGGAATTAAATTGGTCTCCTCAAGATGCAATAAAAAGTATTGAATTATAGTTTAAAATGAATAGAACAAAGATGTTAAATATTATAATTACAGGAGGTTCTGGTTTCGTAGGAGGTAATTTGTTCAAGTATTTTAAAAATCAGAAAAGAATATTTTTAAACATCTCTAGAACTCCAAAAAAAGGGGAGTTGTCTTATGAAAATTTAAAAATGGAGGTGTGGAATCAATCTAATATTTGTATCCATTTAGCAGGAAATAATCATCAGATTAAAAATAAAATAAAAGACCAAGAATACTTTGAAGTAAATACAGAATTAACAAAACGTTTATTCAATCAGTTTTTACAAAGCGCTTGTGAAACTTTTATATACATGAGCTCCGTAAAAGCGGCAGCAGATACTGTTAATGGAGTTTTAACAGAAGAAATAGTGCCAAACCCCAAAACAGTCTATGGCTTGTCCAAATTAAAAGCAGAACAATATTTGTTAAGTCAACCTTTACCAGAGGGAAAAAGATTGTATATTTTAAGACCTTGCATGGTTCATGGACCGGGAAATAAAGGGAATTTAAACTTATTGTATAGTTTTGTGTCTAAGGGAATCCCATATCCTTTTGGAGCTTATCAAAACCAAAGATCTTTTTTATCAGTAGAAAATTTATGTTTTGTCATTAAAGAGATCATAGAGAATAAAAATATTCCTAGTGGAATATATAATGTTGCGGATAATCAACCTTTATCTACCATAAATTTGGTAAGGATTATTGGAGAGATAACGAGTAAACCTTTAAGGATTTTAAAGATTCCAAAGTATATAATAATATTGATAGCTAAACTAGGAAATGTAATTCCTATGCCTATAAACACCGACCGTTTGGTTAAATTAACAGAGAATTATGTGGTGAGCAATGAAAAAATAAAAAGGGCAATGAAAAAAGAATTACCAATAAGTACAAAACAAGGAATCATTTATACTTTACAATCTTTTTAATAAATAGTGTTTTGGGAGATATGATGAAAACCACCATATGATTAAAATTCAAGACTAGAAGTTTAAGGATGTGCTAGTTTTTTAAGACCAAAATATAAAATTCGGTAAAAGACTATGCGGAGTATTGTGAATAACGAAATTCTGTTTGTGGAATGAAAATTAATAGCTTGTTTCTCACAAATTTAATGTAGAAACAAATTTTGGTTGTTTATATTTGTCATCAAAGAAATTAGCAATTGTTATGAAGTTACAGGAAAAGAACTTAAATGGAGTAAAATTACTTTGTGTTTTGGGATTCTCCCATAGGATAACGTTAATTTCTTTGCGTTAGTATAGGCTAGGTATAGAGAAAAACAATGGAAAAAAATAAAAAAATCTATGTGGCGGGTCACCGAGGAATGGTGGGAAGTGCAGTTTGTAGAGTATTAGAAAATGAAGGTTATACAAACATCATTGGAAAAACTAGTAAAGAACTTGATTTAAGAGATTCTATAGCGGTTAAAGAATTTTTTGAAAAGGAAAAACCAGACGTGGTGATTGATGCAGCAGCTAGAGTAGGAGGTATTTTAGCAAACAATGACTATCCTTATCAGTTTCTAATGGAAAACATGCAAATTCAAAACAATCTAATTGATGCGGCTTTAAAACAAGACATTCAGAAATTTATTTTTTTAGGGAGCTCATGTATTTATCCAAAATTTGCACCTCAACCTTTAAAAGAAGAGTATTTGTTAACAGATACTTTAGAGCCTACTAACGAATGGTATGCCATTGCCAAAATAACAGGAGTAAAAGCCTGCCAAGCGATTAGAAAACAATTTGGAAAAGACTTTGTTTCTTTAATGCCTACAAATTTATATGGGACTCACGATAATTTTGATTTACAAACGTCACATGTATTACCAGCCATGATTCGTAAATTTCACGAAGCAAAATTAAATGGGAATACACCTGTAGAATTATGGGGAAGTGGAACACCAATGAGAGAATTCTTGTTTGTAGATGACATGGCAAAATCGGTAGTGTTTGCTTTAGAAAATGTATTACCAGAACATTTATACAATGTTGGGACAGGGGAAGATTTAACCATTAAAGAACTAGCAGAAACCATTCAAAAAGTAGTTGGGCATACTGGAAATATTATTTGGGACAGCTCAAAACCTGATGGGACACCGAGAAAGTTAATGGACATTTCTAAAATGCATAACTTAGGATGGAAACACCAAATAGAATTACAAGAAGGAATTGAAAAAACCTATGCATGGTTTTTAGAAAATATAGAAAATTTCAAACAAGTAAAGTTATAATAGGATAACGCGACCACAGAGAATCGAGTATCAGAAATCGTCCACCGAATATCGGTCACTGAGTGGTGGTTGCAGAGCTTGTCGAAGTAAGTCGAGATGTGGTCATCGAGCGAGGTCACTGAGCGGAGTCGAAGTGGAGTCGAGATGCGAACATCGATAATCGAAAAATGAAAAAACAATGTCAGTTCGAGCGAATTTCCAAACACAGTGAAGAAATTAGTATCGAGAACAAATAATAAAATAAATAAACTGATCATCGAACATTAGACATCGAAAATTGAAAATAAAAAAATGAAAAATAATTTCGACCTACACAGTTATTGCGTAAAATCACAAGAGAAATTTGCGTAAAAATAAAAGCTGTTTGAGTCTGATGTTTCATCGGGGGAGTTCTTTTATTTTAGCAAATGAACTTAGCGATTTAGCAATGTTTGTGAAGTCTTGATTTTTGGTTACTTTTTATCAAGAAAAAGTAATACAAGAAGAAATTAGTATCGAGAACAGATCAATACAAAAAACAACAAACTACGAACAACAAAAAACAAAAAATATGAAAGTAGCATTAATCACAGGAATCACAGGTCAAGATGGATCTTACTTAGCAGAATTATTATTAGAAAAGGGTTATATGGTGCACGGTATTAAAAGAAGATCTTCTTTGTTTAATACTGATAGAATTGATCATTTATATCAAGACCCTCATGATCCAGATCAAAGATTAAAGCTACACTACGGAGATTTAACAGATTCTATGAATTTGACAAGAATCATTCAAGAGTGTCAACCTGATGAAATCTACAATTTAGGAGCGATGTCTCATGTAAAGGTATCATTTGATTGTCCAGAATATGTGGGGAATGTAGATGGTTTAGGGACCTTGAGAATTCTAGAGGCGGTAAGACTTTTAGGGTTGACAAAAAAAACAAGAATTTATCAAGCGTCAACTTCAGAATTGTTTGGAGGATTGCCAGAAAATAAAAATGAAAGAGGATTTTATGATGAAAACTCTCCTTTATACCCACGTTCTCCTTATGGAGTAGCAAAAATTTATGGGTTCTGGATTACCAAAAATTATCGTGAAGCTTATGATATGTATGCTTGTAATGGATTGTTATTTAATCATGAATCACCAAGACGAGGAGAAACTTTTGTGACTAGGAAAATTACCCGTGCAGTGGCAAAAATAGCTTTGGGCTTACAGGATAAAGTCTACCTAGGGAATTTAGAAGCAAAACGTGACTGGGGACATGCAAAAGACTATGTGCGCATGATGTGGATGATTTTACAAGCTGACAAGGCAGAAGACTGGGTCATTGCAACAGGAGTAACAACTACAGTACGTGACTTTGTTCGTATGGCATTTGGTGAAGTAGGAATTGAAGTAGAGTTTAAGGGAGAAGGAGTAGAGGAAAAAGGGTTTATCAAAAACGTAGATAAAGAAAAATATGAGGCAGCTACAGGTATGTCAGTTCGAGTGGACGAGCAGGGCGAGGCTGTATCGAGAACAGAATTACCAACCATAGGAAAAGAAGTCCTATCCGTAGATCCTTCTTATTTCCGTCCAACAGAGGTAGATTTATTAATTGGAGATCCTACAAAAGCAAAAGAAAAATTAGGGTGGATACCAGAGTATGAACTTAAAGATTTAGTAAAAGACATGATGAAAGGTGATTTGGCTTTAATGAAAAAAGATGTAGATTTATTAAAAGCAGGTCATGAAATTTTGAAGCAGGCAGAATAAATCTGAAAAAATAAAGCGAGTTTAAAGTTAATAAATTACATGAAATAATAGGTTAAGTATGATCTATGTTATACAATGAACGTGCTTAAATAAATAATATATTATGGTGTATAGTCATCGTTTATTTTTTGATGAATTTTGTAGAAAGTCACAGTTGGTTGTTTCAACAAGTAAGAGTTTAGTGGGATGATTGTTAGTAAACAATATCAAAATTATAAACAATATAAGTATTTAACATTATGAAAGGAATTATATTAGCCGGAGGATCTGGAACCAGATTGTATCCACTCACCAAAGCAACCTCCAAACAATTATTGGCTATCTATGACAAGC
>NZ_FQXQ01000011.1 GCF_900130035.1 Wenyingzhuangia marina | reverse complement strand
ATAAGAGCATTAGCGATTTCTATGGTAGAGAAGGCAAATTCTGGACATCCAGGAGGCCCTATGGGAGGAGCAGATTTCATGCATATTTTGTATTCAGAATTTTTAAATTTTGATCCTACCGATATGTCATGGCCGTTTAGAGATAGATTTTTTATGGATGCGGGTCACTTATCTACGTTGTTATATGCACAATATTATTTATTAGGAAATTATAAAAAAACAGATGTAGAAAACTTTAGACAATGGGGTTCTGTTACACCAGGTCATCCAGAGGTTGATGTTTTAAGAGGAGTAGAAAACACATCAGGACCTTTAGGTCAAGGACATGCCATGGGAGTTGGAGCGGCTATTGCAGCTAAATTTCTAGGATCAAGATTTGGAGATTGGATGAATCATAAAATATATGGTTTTATATCCGATGGAGGAATTCAAGAAGAAATCTCACAAGGAGCAGGAAGAATAGCAGGACATTTAGGATTGAATAACTTTATTATGTTTTATGATTCTAATGACGTTCAATTATCTACGATGACAGATGAGGTAACAAGTGAGGATACAGCAATGAAGTATGAAGCTTGGGGATGGAAAGTTATAACTATTGATGGACATAACCATGATGAAATTAGATTTGCATTAAAACAAGCCAACGCAGAACAAGAAAAACCTACTTTAATTATTGGAAAAACGATAATGGGTAAAGGTTGTGTTACAGCTAATGGAGATATGTTTGAAGGACATTGTGAATTACATGGACAGCCAATAGGTCATACAGGTGCAGATTATACAAAAACGTTAGAGAATTTAGGAGCAGATGTAAATGATCCATTTGCTGTTTATAGCGAAGTAGCATCTTTTTATAAAACTTTATTAGAAAGAAAATCAGCAGAAGCCAAAGAAAAGAAGGTAGAAATATCAGCATGGAGAAATTCAAATGAAGCTTTGGCTACAAAGTTAGATAGTTTCTTATCAGGAGAATTACCAGCATTAGATTTTGAGTCAGTAGAAAATAAACCAGGATTGGCTACCAGAGCAGCCTCTGCAAATGTGTTGGCTTACTTAGCAGAAAATGTAGAAAATATTATAGTTTCATCAGCAGATTTGTCTAATAGCGACAAAACAGATGGATTCTTAAAAAAGACTCACGCCTTAAAAAAAGGAGATTTTTCAGGAGCATTTTTACAATCAGGAGTAGCAGAGTTGACTATGGCATCTTTAGCCAATGGAATGGCTTTACATGGAGGGGTGATTCCTGTAGTGGCTACGTTTTTTGTTTTTTCTGATTATATGAAACCAGCCATTCGTATTAGTGCTATTCAAGAATTACCAGTAAAATATGTTTGGACTCACGATGCATTTAGAGTAGGAGAAGACGGACCTACCCACCAACCGATTGAGCAAGAAGCTCAAATACGTTTGTTAGAAAAGTTGAAAAACCATAGTGGAGATCCTTGTTTTATAGCCTTAAGACCAGCAGATTCAGCAGAGACCAATGTAGCATGGAAAATGGCTATGGAAAATAGTAAAGTACCTACGGGATTAATTTTATCACGTCAAGGAATTAAAGATTTACCAGCTGTTGGAAGTTCAAGATATCAAGATGCATTACAAGCAGAAAAAGGAGGATACATTGTAAAAGATGAACAGAACCCAGATGTAATATTAATTGCTAACGGATCAGAGGTTGCTACTTTACTTGATGGGGCTCAGTTGTTAGAAGCCAAAGCGAATGTAAAAGTAAAAGTAGTTTCAGTTCCTTCTGAAGGAATTTTCAGATTACAATCAAAAGAGTATCAACAAACAGTTATTCAGCCTAATGTTCCAACCTTTGGATTAACAGCAGGTTTACCAATAAACTTAGAAGGATTGGTTGGACCTTATGGAAAAGTATTTGGATTAGAACACTTTGGATACTCAGCACCAGCGACTGTGTTAGATGAAAAGTTTGGATTTAACGGAGAGAATGTATTTAAACAAGTAACAGAATTATTAAATAAATAAAGACAATGAAATTTTTTATTGACACAGCAAATTTAGATCAAATTAAAGAAGCTCAAGATTTAGGAGTTTTAGATGGAGTAACGACAAATCCATCTTTAATGGCAAAAGAAGGAATCACAGGAGCAGAAAATATTTTACAACACTATCGCGATATTTGCGATGCCGTTGATGGAGATGTATCCGCAGAAGTAATTGCTACAGATTTTGAAGGAATGATAAAAGAGGGAGAAGTTTTAGCCGCTTTAAATCCACAGATAGTTGTAAAGTTACCTATGATTGCAGCAGGAGTAAAGGCGTGTAAATACTTTTCAGACAAAGGAATAAAAACCAATGTAACGTTAGTTTTTTCAGTAGGTCAAGCTATTTTGGCAGCAAAGGCAGGAGCTACTTATGTATCTCCTTTCTTAGGACGTTTGGATGACATTTCTACAGATGGATTACACCTTATTGAAGAAATAAGACATGTATATGACAACTATGGATTTGAAACACAAATTTTATCAGCTTCAGTACGTAATACGATGCATGTCATTAACTGTGCAAAGATAGGAAGTGATGTGATGACAGGACCATTATCATCAATTACTGGATTGTTAAAACATCCTTTAACAGATAGCGGATTGGCTCAATTCTTAGCGGATTACCAAAAAGGGAATTAG
>NZ_FQXQ01000004.1 GCF_900130035.1 Wenyingzhuangia marina | reverse complement strand
ACTTCACGCATCGCGTGTCTTGTTTTCACTAACTCAGTTATGAGTTAACAACCTAGCTGCTTCGCTAAGCGGATGCAAATATAAGAACTTTATTTTTCTTAAAACAAATAAAATTTAAAATATTTTTTAAATCTTTTTTCGCCTTAAACAGTAAACTTAATTACCAATAAAACCCCTAATGTATCTGAACTTTTTCGCTCCTTTAAGCTGTTACCTGCTCGCCGTTGCGGGTGCAAAGATACGCACCTTTTAACTTTATTTCCTAATATATCTTTAACTATTTTTTGACTTTTTTTACACTTTAAGCATATCTAGTTGATAATATGATTATTAGGGATTGTGAAGTTAACAAAATATTTTCAAAATCCAAGTATGGAAATCACATTTACTATATAAATACATTAATCAATCTGGATTACTTAACAAAAACATATTATCAACAACACATATAAGACATATATATAATGTATCATCGTAGATTGTAAAAGAGACTTATCATATAGTATGAAAGAGAAATTATGACATATCCGAAAGTAAAAGAAAGCTTGTTCCCTGATGATTTCAACTGGGGAGTAACTATATCAGCTTATCAAAATGAAGGGAAATGGAATACTTATGGAAAAGGAAAGTCTATTTGGGATAGTTTTACAAACAAACCAAACTTTAAAAAAGGAAATGGTAACGTTGCTACAAATTTTTATCATTACTATAAAGAAGATATTAAAAGAGTAAAAGAATTAAATTTAGATTCTTTTAGATTCTCAATATCATGGTCTAGAATATTCCCTAAAGGGACTGGAGAGATCAATCAAAAAGGAGTTGATTTTTACCATGATGTAATTGACACTTGTATTGAACTAGATATAAAACCTTGGATTACCCTCTATCATTGGGATTTACCACAATATTTAGAAGACCAAGGAGGATGGACGAATAGAGAGATTTTAAATTGGTTTGAAAATTACGTTGATTTCTGCTCCAAAGAATACGGAGAGAAAGTTAAAAACTGGATTGTATTAAACGAACCTATGAGTTATGTTGGTTTAGGATATTTTATGAATATGCATGCTCCTGGTAAAAAAGGTATGAAAAACTTTTTATCGGCAGCACATCATACAACTTTATGTCAGGCTTTAGGAGGAAGAATTATCAGAGAAAATGTGAAAGATGCTTTTATAGGAACTACTTTTTCTTGCTCTTATGTAAAACCCATTAATAGACTGGTTAAAAACAAAAAAGCTGCAGAACGTATTGACGCTCTTTTAAATCGATTTTTTATAGAACCTGCTTTAGGTTTAGGATATCCTATTGATACTATTCCTGGTTTGAAACAGATTGAAAAATATTACAAACCCGGAGATGAAGACATGATGAAGTTTGATTTTGATTTTATTGGGATTCAATATTACTTTAAAATTGTAGCTAAATTTAGCTTACTCCCTCCTATTCTTTTTGCTACCGAAGTTCCCGCTAAGAAAAGAAATGTTAAAACAAACAATATGGGAATGGAAATTTATCCTAAAGGAATTTTAAAAATGTTAGAGAAATTTAACTCTTATAGTAATATTAAAAATATTTACATTACAGAATCGGGTGTTTGTTTTGATGATGTTTTAGAAAATGGAAAAGTAAAAGACAAAAAGCGTATTAATTACTTTAAGAAAACTTTTTACTACACTTTAAAAGCACTTGAAAAAAACATAAAAGTAAAAGGTTACTTTATATGGACTTTGGTTGATAATTTTGAATGGGCAGAAGGAATAAAACCGAGATTTGGTTTATACTATACAGATTTTGTTACTCAAAAAAGAACTATCAAAAAATCTGGGTTATGGATTCAAAAATTTTTGAGTAAGAAACAAAATCAATCGTGATAATCTCCCATCATCTCTTTTTCATCTATTCCTTTTAACTTGTGTTCATTTCTTAATCTGGTAATACTAGCATTTAATTCAAACCCTAATAAAAGAATCATCGAATTTAACCATATAAAAAGCATTAATACTAAAAGAGTTCCAATAGATCCGTACAACTCATTATATTTAGAAAACTTAACTACGTAAATTCCAAAACCATAAAAGGTTAATAAAGATAATACTGTTGTTAATACGGAACCTGCCGAGAAAAAATTTGTTTGTTTTCCTTCTGAAGTACCAAAATAATACAACATGGAAACTGTACAGAAAATTAAAAACATGAATAATAAATAGCGAATATTACTCATCCACATTAAACTATCAGGCAACCATCCTTTATTATGAATGAAATCTAACCCAAATTCAAAAAAGATAGTAACCGCCACCGTTAATATCAACATAAAAGACATGGTTAAAGAAGTCCCTAAGGATATTAAATACTGTCTTACAACATTTCTTATTTTTCTAACATGTACCGAATATTCAAAAGCAGCAAAAATAGCATTCACACCATTGGTCATTAAAAAAATAGAAACTAAAAAACCAAAAGAAAGTAATCCTCCATATTTATTATTGGCAATATCTGCCAAAACAGTATCAACTGCATCGAATGTTTTTGGCGGTAACAATTCTGATATCAACATCATAAAGTTTTCCTGAAAACCATCAATCGGAATAAAAGGAATTAAGGTTAACATAAAAAGCATAAAAGGAAACAAAGCCATAAAAAAACTAAAAGAGATTCCTCCTGCTCTTGATGTTAAAGCACCTTTAACAATACCTATAAAATACATTTCAAGCAAATCATACAAAGTCATTCCTTCCAAACCAGGAACAGGAATTTTTTTACCAGTACGAACAAACCAATTCATTACCGGTACTTCTTTTAATACTTCTTCTACAGAGTCGTCTTTTTGAATTTCTTTAATTTCCAAAATTTCTTTTTTTAAGCAATTAATCTATCGCTTTTAAACTTAAATCTAAGTTATATACTGAGTGTGTTAAAGCTCCTGATGAAATATACTGAACTCCACATTCTGCATACTTTCTTAAAGTTTCTTCATTAATCCCTCCCGAAGATTCTGTTCCTGCTTTATCTCCAATTAAAGCTACTGCTTTTTTAGTATCCTCGTAATTAAAATTATCAATTAAAACTCTATGAATTCCATCAAACTGAATAATTTCTTCAATCTCTTTCAAATTACGTGCCTCAACAATAATTTTTAAATCTTTATTATTTGCTTTTAAATAATCTTTGGTTTGTTGAATGGCTTGAGCAACTCCACCCGCAAAATCAATATGATTATCTTTTAACATAATCATATCATACAAAGCAAATCTATGATTTTCTCCTCCTCCTATTTTAACAGCCCATTTTTCAATAGCACGAATACCTGGAGTGGTTTTTCTAGTATCCAAAATTTTAGTACCAGTACCTTTTAACAAATCAACATAATAAGCTGTTTTGGTTGCTATGGCACTCATCCTTTGCATGGCATTTAACACCAATCTTTCTGCTTTTAAAATAGATAAAGAACTACCAGATACATACAAAACAATATCATTGTGCTTTACTTTTTCACCATCCTTAATAAGAACTTCTACTTCTAAAGATTCATCAACATACTTAAAAACCTCTAAAGCAAAATCTACTCCAGCAATTATACCTGTATCTTTTACTAACAACTTTGCTTTTCCAACCGCAGTTGAGGGAATACATGCCAATGAAGAATGATCTCCGTCACCTACATCTTCTCTAATAGCATTGGCAATAATCATCTTAATTTCTTTATCAAACTGTGCTTGACTTATCATTTAATGTAATTTTAAAACAAAGATAAACTTCTGTAATTAATTTTCTGTCATTACTAATTATTAATACATGAATACAACATGCGAAAAAACAGGCGTAAATAAAACATCTATCAGCTAATCAACAGAATAATGGTATTAAATTTATTATGAAAAAAGTTACCATTAGCTATGACCACACAAGAAATTGCAGACCGTTTGGTAAGTCTTTGTAGAAGAGGGCAAAACGCATTGGCTCAAGTAGAGCTATACGATGACAATATTGAAAGTATTGAATCGCATACAAACAGACATAAAAGAACCAAAGGAATTTGTAAAGTACAAAGAAAAACTGCCATTTTTTTTGAACTAGCACATGAAATTCATCATTCAGAAATTTCTGATCCTTTGGTTGCAGGAAATCACTTTTGCATAAAAATTAGTGTTGATGTTACTTTAAGAGGTTTAGGTCGTTTGCAATTAGAGGAAATCTGTATTTATCATGTAAAAGATGAAAAAATAGTGAAAGAGGAATTTTTTTACTCACCTTCTTTGGTATAAAAGCCACATATCATCAGTTCTTAGTACCTTTGCCTTTTAAAGAAAAGGAAAATCATGAAAATTGTTCTTTTAGCCATTGGGAAAACCGATGATAAAAACTTAATTCAACTTATTGATAATTATCAGAATCGATTAAAACACTACATTAAGTTTGAATTGGATATTATTCCTGATATTAAGAATGTTAAAAATCTTTCTGAAGCACAACAAAAAGAAAAAGAAGGAGAACTTATTTTAAAAAAGTTACAACCTACAGATCATTTAATTTTGTTAGATGAAAAAGGAAAAGAATTTAGATCTGTAAACTTTGCCGATTTTTTACAAAAAAAAATGAATTCTGGTATTAAACAATTGGTATTAGTTATTGGTGGACCTTATGGTTTTTCTGAGGAAGTTTATGCCAAAGCACAAGGAAAAATTTCTTTATCCAAAATGACCTTTTCTCATCAAATGATTCGTTTATTTATGGTGGAACAACTTTACCGTGGGTTTACTATTTTAAAAAACGAACCCTATCATCACGAATAATTTTAAAAAACAAAAAACATCTCTATGAAAATAGTTTTTGCCACTCACAACAAAAACAAACTAAAAGAAGTTGCTGCCCTGCTTCCTAACGTTGAACTTTTATCTTTAACCGATATTGGTTGCACAGAAGAAATTCCAGAAACTGCTGATACTTTAGAAGGTAATGCCCAAATAAAAGCCAACCATGTAACAGAAAAATATGGTTATGCTTGTTTTGCCGATGATACAGGTTTATTGGTAGATGCCTTAAATGGAGAACCAGGAGTGTATTCTGCAAGATATGCTGGGGAACATGGAAATGCTGAAAACAATATGGATTTGTTATTAAAAAATCTTGATGGAATTACAAATAGAAAGGCTTATTTTAAAACCATTATTTGTCTAAATATTAACAATGAACAATATTTGTTTAACGGAGTTTGCAATGGAATAATTTTAGAAAAAAGACAAGGTGATGAAGGTTTTGGATACGATCCTATTTTTAAGCCTAACGGATATGATCTTTCTTTTGCTGAAATGAACTTGGATGAAAAAGGAAAAATAAGTCACAGAGGATTGGCAGTACAGAAACTGATACAATTTTTACAAAATTTATAAAGTGTATCAACCTTCAAAAAAATATTATCCAATTTTTATAGCATTGCTCATCTCTTTGGTAATGATTGCTATTTTTAATATTTACACTGGTAGTATTCACATTCCTTTTAAAGAAATATGGAAAGTGATTAGTACACAACCAAACGCATCTGAAAACTATCATTATATTATTACCGAATACAGATTACCCAAAACTATTACCAGTATTTTGGTAGGAATCGGACTCGGAATTAGTGGATTAATGATGCAAACTTTTTTTAGAAATCCATTAGCAGGTCCATTTGTTTTAGGAATTAGTTCTGGAGCAAGTTTAGGAGTTGCACTTTTAATTATGGGAGGTAGTTTTTTTGGATCTCTTCCTTATTTATACAATTTTTCAATTCCTTTGGCGGCTAGTTTAGGTTCTTTCTTAGTTTTAAGTATTGTCATGATTACTGCCAGAAATATAAGAAACACTATGTCTATCCTTATTATAGGATTGATGTTTGGTAGCTTTACTTCTGCCATTATTAGCGTACTATCTTATTTTAGCTCTGCTACAGAATTACAACAATATATTTTTTGGAGTTTTGGAAGTTTAAGCAATTTACAATGGTCTGAATTATATTTACTAATCAGTATTATTGCTGTAAGTGCTATTGGATTGTTATTCATTATTAAACCTTTAGATGCACTTTTGTTGGGAGAAAATTATGCAACCAGTTTAGGAATATCTATTAAAAAAACACAAAGTATAGTTTTTATTATCACTAGTTTACTAACAGGAAGCATTACTGCTTTTGTTGGGCCTATTGCTTTTATAGGATTGGCCATTCCGCATATTACCAAATTGATATTCCATACCTCCAATCACAAAGTATTATTGCCTGCTGTTGGAATTATTGGAGCTATTGTCATGTTAATTTGTGATAGTTTAACTCATATTTCTATAGGTGCTAAAACTTTACCAATTAACGCAATTACCTCCATTTTTGGAGCTCCTGTTGTCATTTGGTTACTGGTTTCTAAATCTAAAAAATTAGGTTCATGAAAAACGTAATTCTCAAAACAAACAACTTAAACATTGGTTACACCATTTCTAAAAAATCAGTGAGCATTTGTAAACAAATTAATTTTGAACTTTACAAAGGAGAATTGCTATGTTTACTTGGTAGAAATGGTTCAGGAAAATCTACTTTGTTAAAAACGATGGCAAAAATGCTTACCCCAATTCAGGGAAGTATTGAAATTAATGAAGAGAATATAGAGAATTTATCTCCAAAAGAATTAGCAAAATTTATTGCTGTGGTCTTAACCGAAAGCATTCCTGAAAATTCTTTAACAGTATATGAAACCATTGCCTTAGGAAGACAACCTTACACCAATTGGTTAGGAAAATTGTTTGATAAAGACATCAATATCATTCAAAACGCAATGCTATTAACCGACACCAATAATTTAGCAAACAAATTAATTCATCAATTAAGTGATGGACAATTACAACGTGTGATGATTGCAAGAGCTTTAACACAAGATACGCCAATTATATTGCTTGATGAACCAACATCTCATTTAGACATCCACCATAAAATAAATATTTTTAAAATTTTAGCCAAAATTTGCAAAGAGACTCAAAAAACTGTTTTAATCTCTACGCATGAAATTAACCTAGCTTTAAAAACTTCTGATAGATTATTATTAATTGATCAAGAAAAATTTAAGATCGGAAAATCAACAGACAACATTATTCAAGAAAATTTGATGACTATTTTTAATTCTGATGACATTCGTTATGATAGTACCAGCAATCAGTTTATATTTTAATCACTCTGTTAAACTAAAAATCACAAGACGTTAGTTTTCAATAACTTTTCAAGATTTTAATCCACCTCTTTACAACCAATAAAAAAGCCAAAGTCAGGATATGCTTTGGCTTCATAAATAATAAAACTTTTTTTATTTACTAAAATAATCTTCTATCATCGGAGATATAAGTGTTGGAGATAAATCTTCTTTTTGACTTACTTCTCCTAAAACTTTAATTCCTTTTCCAAACATTAACATCCATGTTTGTTCCGATCCTTCAATATCACTTCCATGAGATCTCCAAGTATCAAGTGGCTCATGTCCCCTTCCGTGGTCAGTTGTAATTATAAAAACTGTTTGGTCTTTATAAAAAGGATCTTTCTGTGTAAATTCCCATAACTGTTTAATAAATGCATCCGATCTATTCGCAGAAGTTAAATAATAATCATATTTACCATCGTGAGCAAAATCGTCAGTTTCTCCGTAGGATATATAAGTAAGCAAAGGATGATTTTTCTTAAAATTTTCTAAAGCAAAATGATGTGTAAATGCATCTAAACGAACATTATCCCATGGACCTGGAATTTGATCTTGTAACTCGTTTAAAAATACCTCACGATCTGTTAAATTATTCCCATTGGCTTTTCTAAACCCTCCATTTACAGGAACACCACTTCTTTTATCATTAATAATATATGGAAATAAATCCCAGCTTCCAAAAGCAGCTACTTTACCTTTATAATGCTTTTTATTGTTTACTTTTTCTAACACAGTAACATTCGGATTGTAAATTTTGTCATTACTATGAATATTTATATCATCCGAATTACCTGTTAAAATCTCATTATATCCTGGATAAGAAAAATGCATTTGATTGCTAAGCGTAACCTTGCTACCTAATTCACGATTTCCATGTATTTGTCCGTTTTCATTCACAAAACTCCAAACAAAAGGCATTAAAGCCTGTCTTCGTTCTTCAGATGTTGTTCTCCAGAATTTCTCTTTCAAATGTTTTGTGTTTTCTACATAATCTTCATTAGCTATTAGCAATGAATCAGCACCTTTAAACATTTCTTCCCAACGAAGTCCATCTAATGTAATTAAAATAACTTTGGTCGTCGGCTCTTGTGCGTTTGCAAACCAAAATCCTGTCAAAAGGAATATTGTTATTATTTGTTTTTTCATCTTAAAATTAATTATTAATATATTACATAATTAAACAAAGTATTTTATTACAATCGTAAAATCATATTTTCTTAATATTAAATCTTTCATTCATTTTATTTAAAAATCATTGATAACATTCGTTACGATAATAATAACAATCAGTTTATATTCTAAAAAATTAAACCAAAATAAAAGTCCTTAAGATTTCTCTTAAGGACTTTTATTTTATATATGTTACTTATAAATTAAGCAGCATTTTCTTTTTTAATTAAATTCAATGCTGAACCTTCTCTATACCATGCAATCTGACTTGCATTATAAGTATGATTCAACTTGATTTCATCTTTAGATCCATCAGCATGCGTAATTTCTAATGTTAATGGTTTATTTGGGGCAAAATCAGCTAAATCAGTAAAAGTGAAAGTATCATCTTCTTGAATTAATTCATAATCATCTTCATTAGCAAAAGTCAACCCTAACATTCCTTGCTTTTTAAGGTTTGTCTCATGAATACGAGCAAAAGACTTTACAATTACAGCAGCCACTCCTAAGTGACGTGGCTCCATAGCTGCATGTTCTCTAGAAGATCCTTCTCCATAATTATGATCACCAACCACTATTGATGGAATTCCAGCAGCTTTATATGCTCTTGCTGTTCCTGGAACAGGTCCATACTCACCCGTTAATTGATTTTTAACCATATCAGTTTTTTGGTTAAACGCATTAACAGCACCGATTAAACAATTGTTAGAAATATTATCTAAATGCCCACGGAAACGCAACCATGGTCCAGCCATAGAAATATGGTCTGTAGTACATTTCCCATATGCTTTAATTAATAATTTTGCATCTTTAATTTCCGAACCTAGAGGTTCAAAAGGTTCTAATAATTGTAGCCTATCTGAATCTGGAGAAACTACAACTTCAATACCAGACCCGTCTTTTACAGGAGCCTGAAATCCTGCATCTTCAACAGCAAAACCTTTTGTTGGTAATTCATTTCCTGTTGGTTCGTCAAACATTACTTCCTCACCTTTATCATTCAATAATGTATCCTTTGTTGGATCAAAATCTAAACGACCCGAAATCGCAATCGCTGCCACCAATTCAGGAGAAGTTACAAAAGCATGTGTATTTGGATTTCCATCGGCACGCTTGGCAAAGTTTCTGTTAAACGAGTGAACAATAGAATTTTTAGGTGCATTCTTAGGATCTGAATAACGAGCCCATTGACCAATACATGGCCCACAAGCATTGGTGAAAATAGTAGCTCCTAATTTTTCAAATGTTCCTAACAATCCATCTCTATCTGCTGTATAACGTACTTGCTCTGAACCTGGATTGATTCCAAACTCAGCTTTTACCTTAATTCCTTTATCAAGTGCTTGCTGTGCTATAGAAGCTGCTCTTGATAAATCTTCGTAAGAAGAATTGGTACAAGAACCTATTAATCCCCACTCAATATCTAATGGCCACCCTTCAGCTTCAGCTTTTGCTCTTAAATCCGCACCCGCTTCAGAGGCTAAATCTGGTGAAAATGGTCCATTTATATGTGGTTTTAATTCATCTAAGTTGATTTCAATTACTTGATCAAAATATTTTTCAGGATTTGCATACACCTCATCATCTCCAGTTAAATAGGAAGCCACTTCATTTGCTGCATCTGCAACATCAGCTCTATCTGTAGCACGTAAATAACGATCCATAGATTCATCATATCCAAAAGTTGAAGTAGTTGCTCCAATTTCAGCTCCCATATTACAAATCGTTCCTTTTCCTGTTGCAGAAAGATTCTTAGCTCCCTCTCCAAAATATTCTACAATAGCACCCGTTCCTCCTTTAACAGTTAAAATCCCTGCTACCTTTAAAATAATATCTTTAGATGCTGTCCATCCAGACAATTTACCAGTTAATTTTACACCAATTAATTTTGGAAATTTTAATTCCCAAGGCATACCCGCCATCACATCTACTGCATCAGCTCCACCAACTCCAATAGCAACCATTCCTAATCCACCAGCATTTACAGTGTGAGAATCGGTACCAATCATCATTCCTCCAGGGAATGCGTAATTTTCTAATACTACTTGATGAATAATCCCAGCTCCAGGTTTCCAAAACCCGATACCATATTTATTAGATACAGAAGATAAAAAATCAAACACCTCAGCACTTGTTTTGTTTGCAAATTGTAAATCTTTTACAGCACCTTCTTTTGCTTGAATTAAGTGATCACAATGTACTGTTGTTGGTACAGCAACTTTATCTTTACCTGCTTGCATAAATTGTAGTAATGCCATTTGAGCAGTTGCATCTTGACATGCGATTCTGTCTGGTGCAAAATCGACATAATCTACCCCTCTTTCAAATGCTTTGGTTGCATTTCCATCCCAAAGGTGATTATACAAAATTTTCTCAGCCAATGTTAATGGTTTCCCTACTATTTTTTTTGCAGCATCAACTCGTTCGGTCATACGAGCATATACCTGTTTAATCATTTCAATATCAAATGCCATATTCTTGTTTTAAATGTTAATAATTGTTGTTTTTTTGGATAACTCCAAATTACAAAAACTAATATTATATAAAAAACGCATTTACGATCATTATGAACTCATTTGATATAGTATTGTTTTTTTTACTAAAAAGATTAAAATTAAAAACAAAAAAAACCTAAATCAGACGATTTAGGTTTTTTAATATTTAAATTATTAAGTAATACTTACTTAATCAATTGCTTTAAAGAGGGCGTGAACTTAGTTAACACAATTCCTTCAACAGCTGCTTCATATTCTGCCATGGTAGGAGTTCTACCTAAAACTGTAGAAAGAACAACTACTGGAGTAGATGATAATAAAGATTCTCCTTTTTTCTCACCAGAATCTTTTACAACTCTTCCTTGGAACAAACGAGTAGAAGTAGCCATTACAGTATCTCCTGGTTCTGCTTTTTCTTGGTTACCCATACATAAATTACAACCTGGACGCTCTAAGTACAATATGTTTTCATATTTGGTACGGGCTGCTGCTTTTGGTGCATTATCATCAAACTCAAAACCTGAGTATTTAGTTAACACATCCCAATCACCTTCGGCTTTTAATTCATCAACAATATTATATGTAGGAGGTGCTACAACTAACGGTGCCTTAAACTCTACTTTACCTTGTTGTGCTTCAATGTTCTTTAACATTTGAGCTAATATTTTCATATCTCCCTTGTGAACCATACAAGAACCAATAAACCCTAAGTCTACTTTTTTAGTTCCTCCATAGAAAGACAATGGTCTAATAGTATCGTGTGTATAACGCTTAGATACATCTTCATTATTTACGTCTGGATCTGCAATCATTGGTTCTGCAACCTCATCTAAATCAATCTCAACCTCAGCATAATATTTAGCATTTGCATCAGGTCTTAACGCTGGTTTTTCGCCAGATTTAATTTCTGCAATTCTCTTATCTGCTTTTGCAACCAATCCTGCTAAAACATTTAAGTGATTATCCATTCCTTTATCAATCATGATTTGAATTCTACCTCTTGCAATCTCTAAAGATTCGATTAAAGTATCATCTTCTGAAATACAGATAGAAGCTTTTGCTTTCATCTCTGCTGTCCAGTCAGTAAATGTAAAGGCTTGATCAGCTGTTAATGTTCCTAAGTGAACTTCAATAATTCTACCTTGGAATACATTCTCTCCTCCAAATTTCTTCAACATTTGTTGTTGAGTAGCATGAACCACATCACGGAAATCCATAAAAGATTTCATAGCTCCTTTAAAGGTAACTTTTACAGACTGAGGAATTGGCATGGTAGCCTCTCCTGTAGCTAAAGCTAAAGCAACTGTTCCAGAATCTGCACCAAAAGCAACTCCTTTAGACATACGTGTGTGAGAATCTCCACCAATAATAATATCCCAATCTCCTACAGTAATATCATTTAATACTTTATGAATAACGTCTGTCATTGCTGGATATTGACCTTTAGGGTCACGAGCAGTAATCAAACCAAAATCATTCATAAATTTCATTAATCTAGGAATGTTAGCTTTAGACTTGTCATCCCAAACAGAAGCGGTATGACATCCTGATTGATAAGCTCCATCAACAATAGGAGAAATAATAGTAGCAGCCATAGATTCTAATTCCTGAGAAGTCATTAAACCTGTAGTATCTTGAGAACCTACAATGTTTACTTCTACACGAACATCAGAACCAGCATGTAAAGTTTTTCCTGGAGTATTTCCTACTGCGTTTTTATTGAATATTTTTTCTACTGCTGTTAATCCTTGCCCTTCTACAGAAATTTCTTTAGATGGAGCATAAACAGTAGGAATTTCGATTCCTAATGTTTTAGCAGCAAATGTTTGAATTTTTTTACCAAATACGATAGCGTAAGAACCACCGGCTCTAATAAACTCAACTTTTTGTGGAGTTAAAGCAGCTGAAATATCCATTACAGCCTCACCATCTTTGTATAATTTTTTCTCTTTTGTATTGATTGTTAAAACAGTACCTGTAGCTACTGAGTATTTTTCTTCTAAAACTGGTTCTCCATCAGCATCTAAAATTGTATTTCCTTCTGCATCTGTTTTCTTTACCCAATTTTTAAGATCAATTCCAATACCTCCTGTTACACCAACAGTTGTTAAGAAAATTGGAGAAATACCATTTGTTCCAGCAATAACCGGAGCAATGTTAATAAATGGTACGTAAGGACTTGCTTGAATACCTGTCCACAATGCTACGTTGTTTACTCCTGACATTCTAGAAGATCCAACTCCCATAGTTCCTTTTTCTGCTACTAACATCACACGCTTATCTGGGTGTTGTTCTTTTAAAGCAGAAAGTTCTTTTTGCATTTCTTTATTATGCTCAAAAATACACTGACCGTGTAATTCGCGATCTGAACGAGAGTGAGCATCCGCTCCTGGAGATAATAAATCTGTAGAAATATCACCAACACCAGCAATAAAAGTTACAATTTCAATTTCTTCTTCTACATCAGGTAATTGTGTAAAGAATTCAGCCTTTGCATAACTTTCTAAAAGTTCTTTAGCTATTTCGTTCCCATTCTTATATGCATCAGCTAAACGATCTGTATCAGCATCATAAAGATATACTTGAGTCTTAAGTACTTTTGCCGCATCTTTTGCAATAGCTTCATCATTACCTAATGCTAAATCTAACAACACTTCAATAGAAGGTCCACCTTTCATGTGAGATAGCAATTCAAAAGCAAAAGCAGGTGTAATTTCTTTTACTTCTGCTTCCCCTAAAATGATCTCTTTTAAAAATTTAGCTTTTACACCAGCAGCACTAGTCGTACCAGGCACTACATTATAAATAAAAAAGTTTAAAGAGTCTTCTCTGTTCTCATTATTTAAATCTTTAATTTGCTCAATGATTTTACTAAGTAATTCAGCATCATCAATTGGCTTTGGATGAAGTCCTTGACCTTTGCGTTCTTCAATCTCCTTGATGTAATCGTTATAAATATTCATACGATCTATTATAGTTATTTAATTGTTCATTTTTTGGTTGGGCAATATACAAAATAAGAGCCCCATAATAAAAACTGAAAACCCTCTGTTTTAATCAAATTCACGATTTTTAACAAATTCTCTGTTTTTTATACATTTTACTACATAACATATCTTACAAACAAGAAGTAATAAGGAGTCTATTAACCTAAAACATTTGATGTTTCTTGATAAAGAAGAAAAGACAATTTATAATATACATCATTAAAAGTAGGTTTATAAGCCGAGTTCTGTAACTTAAACTAAGTTCAAGTTTCTTATCATTTATCTAGAATTGCTGTTGCCAACAATTTCAATCTGCCTACCCCTTGGAATTGAGCGAACAACTCTTACCTACTAAAAGGTCTCCAATATACATGGCATTGTACCACATAGAGTTTACCTGGTTTCACTACAGCCGAACTGTACTTGCTTTCTGTTGCACTTGTCCTACTCTAAACTAGTTAGAGCGACGGATGTTATCCGCTATGCTGTTCTATGGTGCTCGGACTTTCCTCCTCGTATTAATACGCGGCGATAAGACAACCTACTATTCAATGATCTATGCTTTTAAAAAGAAAACCCACCTAGTAAACTAGGTGGGAAAAATTGCTATGAAAAAGAAAAAGTGTGTTATAAATAACACAACGGGACAAATATACATTGTTTTTATATTCTACAAAAAAATATTTGTCTTTTTTTTATCTTTTTTTTTACATAAAACATTTAACATATCATTTGTTAAGAGAACATATCTTTTACTTTCTCAAAAAAGGATTTATCTCCTTTTGTTGGAGCAGGATTAAAATTTTCATCTCCTAAATTAGCTTCGAAAAACTTCTTCTGATCTTTGTTTAATTCTTGAGGAGTCCAAATATTAACGTGTACCATTAAATCTCCTGTTCCGTATCTTTCAATACTAGGTAATCCTTTACCTTTTAATCTTAAAATTTTTCCTGACTGCGTTCCAGCATCAACCTTAATTTTTACTTTACCCGATACTGTTTGTATTTCTTTACTAGCTCCTAAAACAGCTTCTGGATAACTTATGTATAAATCAAAATGTAAGTTAACTCCTTCTCTTGTTAAAGTATCATGAGGAATTTCTTCTATAACCACTAACAAATCACCTGGAACAGAGTTGTTTCCAGGAGCTTCGTTTCCTTTACCTGCAACTTTTAACTGTACACCATCTGTAACTCCTGCTGGAATATTGATACTTACTGTTTCTTCTTCAACAGCTAAACCTTGAGCATCAGCACCAGCAACTTTATTTTTCATAACCTCTCCTGCTCCACCACAAGTATTACAAGTTGCAGCTGTTTGCATTCTACCTAATATAGTATTGGTAACCTGCATTACTTGACCTGCACCATTACAAGTAGAACATGTAGCGTACGTAACTCCTTTTGCTTTCTTTTTTCTACGAACTTTTATTTTTTTATCAACTCCGTTCGCAATTTCTTCCAAGGTAAGTTTTACACGGATACGCATATTGGTTCCTTTTACAGTACCTCTACGTCCACCTCCACGGTGTCCACCTCCGCCAAAACCTCCGAAACCACCACCAAAGATATCTCCGAATTGACTAAAGATGTCATCCATATTCATTCCACCTCCGCCAAAGCCTCCGCCTCCATGTCCACCTTCAAATGCTTGGTGTCCATATTGATCGTACCTAGCTCGCTTATTTTCGTCACTTAAAACTTCATAAGCTTCTGCAGCTTGTTTAAACTTTTCTTCAGCTTCTGTATCCCCTGGATTTTTATCAGGGTGATATTTTACGGCCATTTTACGGTATGCCTTTTTAATTTCAGCAGCTGATGCTCCTTTTGAAATCCCTAATATTTCGTAAAAATCCTGTTTTGCCATCTTTTTAAGTTTTCAGTTCTTAGTTTTCAGTTTGCAGTTAGTTTTACTAGCTACTGCTAACTTATCACTGTGTTTACTATAATTATTGTCCAATCACAACTTTAGGAAAACGGATGATGGTCTCTCCTAATTTGTATCCTTTTTCTATTACATCAATTACCTTTCCTTTCAACTCTTCAGTTGGAGCAGGAATTTGAGTAATCGCTTCTTGAATATCAGCATCAAAAGCATCTCCTTGATTTACTTCTACCAAAGTCAACCCTTTTTGCTCTAAAGTTTTGACTAATTTGTCTTGAATTAAAGCAACTCCTTTCACTAATTCTTCATCACCGCTTTTATTGATTTCAATCATTCCTCTGTCAAAATCATCAACAACAGGTAATAATGACACAATGATGTCTTTTCCAGCAGTTTTAAATAATTCGATACGTTCTTTAGAGGTACGTTTTTTGTAATTTTCAAACTCTGCAAACAAACGTAAATACTTATCTTTTTCTGCTTGAATTAATTCTTCTGCCGTAGGTTCTTTTTTTGTTTCCTCTGCTTTTGCTTCATTATCGGTAGCTTCAACAGTTTCTTCTACTTGCTCTGCAGTCACTTTTTCTTCTACCGCTTTTTCTTCTTGTTGAATATCTTCTTTCTTACTCATGGTAATATAATTATCAATAAATATGTTTGTTTACTTGCTATGGCAAAAGGTTTGCCAATTACTTTAAAATGCCAAAATGACATTATTTAAAGCACTGCAAAAGTACAACTTTATTTAAATAAAATAAATGGATGTATTTTAGAATGATAGACTGTTGTTAATGTAAAATTTTAAACAATAATTCTTTTAACAAATCTTTGTCAGACATGTTTGCTCCTACTCCTTTACTTTTTACATCTGCTTCTCTTAAAAAAGAAATAATTTGAGAAACTTTTCTCATTGGATAATTTTTAGCAGCGACCACATAATCATCAACAAAATAAGGATTTACTCTTAAAGCTCTCGCCACACTTGCTTTTGATTTGTCTTTTAAACCGTGATACATTAATAATTGAGTAAAATAACTATTGATTAACGAAATGGTCATGACTAATGGATTGCTTTTAGGATTTTCTGCAAAGTAATTAATGATTTGATTACATTTTAAAATTTCCTTTTTCCCGATAGCTTTTCTAAGTTCAAAAACATTATAATCTTTACTGATTCCAATATTATCTTCAATATGTTTGGCTGTAATAATAGTCTCTTTAGGTAAAATCAGCATCAATTTGTCTAGCTCATTGCTAATTTTACTCAAATCAGTTCCCAAAAACTCTACCAACATTTGTGTAGCTTTGGGCTCAATATGATATTTTTTGCCTTTTAAAACACCGGTAATCCAATCACCAACTTGATTGTCGTATAGTTTTTTTGATTCAAAAACCACTCCTTTTTGACTAATGGCTTTGATTAACTTTTTACGTTTGTCTAAGGTTTTATATTTATAACATATAACTAGAACAGTACTTTCTAATGGTTTTTCTACATAAGAAACCAAATTCTCTATGGTTCTAGATAAATCCTGAGCTTCTTTTACAATAACCACTGTTTTTTCTGCCATCATTGGAAACTGCTTGGCTTGACCTATAATTTCATCAATAGAAACATCTCTACCATACACTACTGTTTGGTTAAATCCTTTTTCGTCCTCAGTTAAAATATTATCTTCTATGTATTCAGAAATTTTGTCTATGTAATAAGCCTCTTCTCCCATTAAGAAATAAATGGGCTTTATATTTCCTTGATTGATATCAGCGACCAACTGTTTTACTTCTACCATAGACTACTAAAATTGTAAGGAATTGCTCAAAAAGAATGCTTATTTTTGGCAAATGCAAAAACTAAATCTTCCTGATGTTTATTTAAAAATCAAAAGTAAAGAAAATAAGCTGTTTATTTTTGACCCTTTTAGAAAAAAAGACATTATGCTTACTCCCGAAGAATGGGTGAGGCAACATTTTGCAAATTATTTGGTTCATCATAAAAACTATCCCAGTTCTTTAACCGCTTTAGAAAAAGAATTAATTTTAAACAACACTAAAAAAAGAACAGATATATTAATTTACAATAGTAAAGGAACTCCCGAAATTATTGTAGAATGCAAAGCAAGTTCTGTTAAAATAACCCAAGAAGTTTTTGATCAGATTGCGAGATACAACCTTGAATTAAATGCTAAGTATTTAGTTGTAACAAATGGTTTGGAACATTACTTTTGCCAAATGGATTTTGAAAACAAAAAATATGTGTTTTTAAAAGACATTCCTAACTACACCATATAAATGAATATAGCATTAGTTGTTTTAAATTGGAACGGAAGAGATTTGCTTGAAAAGTTTTTACCTACTTTGGTAAAAAACAGTCCCGAAGCAAACATTTACTTAGTAGACAATGCCTCTATGGATACTTCGGTTGCTTATGTAGAAAAATTCTTTCCAGAAATCAACATCATTCAACATGCAACTAATGAAGGTTTTGCCAATGGTTACAATTTAGCATTATCACAAATTGATGCAGATATTTACGCTTTGATTAATTCTGATGTGGAAGTCACTCCAAATTGGTTACAACCTATTATTCAATTTTATAAGGATCATGAAAACGCATGTATTGTTCAACCTAAAATTTTAGATTTTAAATTTAGATCTTATTTTGAATATGCTGGGGCAGCCGGTGGTTTTTTAGACAAATATGGATATGCTTATTGTAGAGGAAGGGTTTTTGAAACCATTGAAGCAGATAAAAATCAATACAAATCCGCTCCTATTTTTTGGGCCTCTGGAGCTTGTTTGTTTATCAAAGCAAAAGACTACAAAGAATTAGGTGGTTTAGATGGTGATTTTTTTGCCCACTACGAAGAAATTGATTTGTGTTGGAGAGCACAAAATCAACAAAAACCTGTAAATTATATTGCAGAAAGTACCGTATACCATGTTGGTGGAGGAACTTTAAAGAAACAGAGTCCATTTAAAACTTACTTAAACTTTAGAAACTCTCTGTTTACATTGGTTAAAAACTTACCCAAAGAAAAATTATTTCCTATTCTTTTTACTAGAATGGTTTTAGATGGAGTAGCAGGAATTAGATTTATATTTTTTGGACAATTCGATCATTTGTTTAGCATTCTTAAAGCTCATTTTTCTTTTTATAAAAACCTTTCTTTATTTTTAGGCAAAAGAAAAGGAACTCCAATTAAAAAATACTACAATAAAAATTCAATTGTTTTTACACATTTTTTAAGTATTAAAAAATAATGAATACTAAATCAAAAATTATTGGTCTTATTTTCTTTTTTGGTCTGATTATTTTTTTTCAATTAAAAAACATCAACAATAAAGTAACAGAAAGACATGCTTGGGCCAATGCTGATCATTATGCAATTGCCATTGGTTTTACAAACAATAATTTTGATTTTTTCCATCCTGAAACTTTCTGTTTAAATCCACAGTTTAAAGCTACCAAAGGAGAAAAATTCACTTATAAAAATAATGAAGATTTTTGGGACTCTAATCTAAAAGAACCTAAAGGAATTACTGCTATAGATTTTCCTATACACCAATATATAGTGTCTTTGTTAATGACCTCTTTAAAAAGCACTAATCCTTGGATTTATAGATTGTATATTTTATCGATAAGTTTAATAGGGTTATACTTTCTTTTTAAAACTTCATTACTTATTAACAAATCATATTTTATTAGTAGTTTATTGATTTTGTTTGTTTATTTATCTCCTACTTATAACTTTTACAGCTTTCAATTTTTACCCTCTGCTGCATCATTATCATTCATTTTTATTACCTTTTATCATTATATAAAATATCTAAAATTTAACAAACAACTAAACTGGTTTTATTGCTTAGCGTTTATTCTAATTGCAGGTTTGGCAAGACTTCCATTTATTATATATGCTTTAGCCTTGTTTGCTAGTTATTTATTAAAAAGTATTACCGACAAAAAAATTGAATGGAATAAATTATTAAGCCTTGGATTTATTATTTTAATTGTAGCTGGTTATTTTTTATACAATAAACTTTATTTATCACGTCTTTATGGATCTAATTTTTTAAATTATCCTTTGTTTCCCAAAAACATTAATGATGTATATTCCTCCCTATGGGAAACTATTTACTATGAATCTTGGAGGTATTTTACACCAATACATTATTTAATCATTATAATATTATTCACAAAATTCTTTAAACCTATTAAAAACAAAATTGTTCACAGCAATTTAATTGTCTTATATATATTATGTGGGGGCGTTATTCTATACAGTTTATTAATGTTAAAGCAATTCCCGGCTCACGATTATTATCTACTAGACACCTATTTTCCGTTACTAATTATTATCATCACCTTAAGTAGTAATTATTTTAATTTTGACTTTTCAAAAAAGAAAACAGCTGTTTTTGTGACTATAACGATATCAATTATTTTTTTACAAATAATTACCGATTATGGATACAGGACTAGAGAAGATAGTCCATTAACAAAAACCATTCATAATTTCACAGGGGCCGATAAAATTTTGGATAGTCTACAAATTCATACAGACCAAAAAATACTTTTACTAGACTCCTACAGTCCCAATGGAGCTTTTATAGGAATGAAGAGAAAAGGATTTTGTGTAATGGTTACAAGTCATGAAGTTATTAAAAGAGCTTTAACATGGGATTTTGATTATCTTATTACTCAAAAATTTTCATATAAAGATGATATCTTAAAATCTTATCCTAATTTTGAAAACGAAACAACTCTTTTCTACCAAAACAATAATTTTAGCATATATCAATTAAAAAACCATGACACAAGAATTAAAAAGAATCAATAAATATTTAAGTGAAATTGGATATTGCTCTAGGAGGGCTGCTGATAAATTGATAGAAGAACAACGAGTAACTATTAATGGGCTGGTTCCTGAAATGGGAACAAAAATTGCTCCAGAAGATGAAGTCCGTGTAGATGGAAAATTGGTTTCTACTCCAGAAGAAGCACATACTTATATTGCTTTTAACAAACCTGTAGGAATTGTTTGTACTACAGACCAACAAAGAGAAAAAAACAATATTATCGATTATATCAAACACCCTAAAAGAATTTTTCCAATTGGTCGTCTAGATAAACCTAGTGAAGGATTGATTTTTTTAACTAGTGATGGCGATATTGTCAATAAAATTTTAAGAGCTCGAAACAATCATCAAAAAGAATATTTGGTAAGAGTTAACAAACCTGTTTCACAAGATTTTATTAACAAAATGAGTAACGGAATTCCTATTTTGGGAACAGTTACTAAAAAATGTAAGGTTGAAAAAGTAAACGATTACGAATTTAAAATTACCTTAACTCAAGGATTAAACAGACAAATTAGAAGAATGTGTGAATATTTAGAATACGATGTTAAAAAACTAAAACGTATTAGAATTATGAACATTTTTTTAGACATTCCTGTAGGACAATGGAGAGATTTAACCAAGGCTGAATTAAAAGAATTGAACAAATTAACTTCGGATTCTAATAAACATTATGAATAAAGATTAATTTTCAATATTCATCTCTTTTTTATATTCCTTACTTTGTTTGATTAGAAAGTCTATTAATTCTAGTTTTTCATCTTTTGAATACATCTTATATATAGATTTTTTTTGATTACAAAATGTTAAAAATTCATCTATTCTAAACTCAGATATATTTAAATCATCTGTAAAAAAAGAGCTTCCAAATTCTTTGACAAAATCAACTTTAAACCTCTCAAACCTCACTCTTTTTTCTTGCTTGCTTAAATATTTCTTACCATTCTTGTTTTTAAATAATTTAGAAACCAAAGAAAACAATCCTAATATGTTTCCTCCTTGAAAAGTTCTAGTAGGATCTGTATTTGTTAAATGTTTTAATTTAATTCTTTCCAATTTTTCTGGATCAGGATTGGTGGTTGGTCCTACATTAAAACTTAATGACGATTCACTTAAAACATTATTAAGCACTACTTCTTCCATATTATTTATATTTTCTTCTACCTCAATTTTTAAAGATTCATTATCTATAATTTCTTGGGTAATTAATAATGAAATTTTATTGATATGAATAGCAGAAACCATAATTGAATCCCCAATTCTAACAGGTAATTCAAAAACTCCTGAATTATTGGTTTTGGTGCTTTGTTTTAGATTTTTATTTGTGACGGTCACATCTGCAACATCAATAGAATCGTTTACAACAAGTCCTTTTAAGAATTTTACCTCCTGCGAGAAACTACTTGATACAGTGGAAACCACAAGAATAAACATGAATAGGTTTTTCAAAAGCTTTTTTTGAAAAATACAATCACAAAAATGAAACCAAAAAAACAATCTTGGTTAAAAGTTTAAGCATATATTTTTTAAAACAATTCATATTCAGAAAGTTATAATTCATGATTCAGTTTTTTAGAATTAAATTTATCTTTTTTGATTATCTAAACTCTTTTTTAAAACAACAATTCACTGGTGGTTGTTATTTCTAAGCCTGTTGAATTTTCTAAATCATATTGATATACTCCTGAATCACCAATTGCGAAAAGATGATTTTCTCTAATAATCAAATCATTTACAAATACATCGATTTTCTTTACAAACGAAATCTCACCACTTTCTATCTTTGAAATATCATAAACTCTAATAGCAGTATCTGCAACAAAAATGTATTGGTCATACAAAGCCATTCCTTTAGGCTCGACTAGTGTTTTATCTAATAATAATATTGGATTTTCAACATCTATAATATCATAAATCTTTAACTGATTGATATCACCTCCACACCTATTACCACTTCTTACGGTCACAAAAGCATTGTTCTGATTTGCAATTACAGGATCACAAGCTCTAAAATGTCTAGAGATTGATTTGAATTTAGGGCGTTCTGGATTCTCTAAATTATAAATATACATAGCGCTAGAACTCCCAATAAACAAATTATCTCCAAATCCAGATAAAGTTTCTATTCCAAAACCTACAGTTACTGCATCCACAAAAGCAGGATTCTCTTGATGATTTCCTGAAATTAAAAATGAATTTAATTTACTATTATCAACAGTATATAAATAATCCCCTTTCAAAGTAAAAGTAGCTAAAGAACCTCCTTGACCATCAGCAGGTGTTTCTGAACTACCAACAGTATCAGATGAGTTTTGATCACATCCAACTAAAACAATTACACTTAATATAAATAATAGCTTTTTCATTAGTCTTTTTTTATAAATTTTGTAATTATTTTTCCTTCTTCAGCAGTAAAATAACCACCATCTGGACTTACCTCTAAAGGTGTAAAAACTTTAATTTCTCTACCTGTTTCTACGACACTGTAATTTGTACGATTAAAACGAAGCGTCACTAAATCTGTAGCTTGATTAATGTAAAACACATTTCCTCTTATTGCAATATCAGTAGCTCCGGATACTTTTAAAAACCTAACTTTGATTGGATTTGATGGATTAGAATTGTCATAAATATGAAATCCCTCGTTTTTTTCGTTTACAAAAATATAATCATCTTTGATATATATTTTCCCTGATTCTACGACTGCTTTGGAGTCAGACATTACGATAGAAGATTTAAGTTCTTCTCTAGTCATTTGTACAGGTTCATAAATGGACTCAACATCAATAGGTTCTCCTAAAAAACCGCAATTTACCATTAACAATAAAACGGAAATACCAAAAATTCTTTTCATTTCTTTTTTAACAAAGAAACAAAAAATACCTATAACTATAGTATTAAATAAAAGTTATCCCATCTACAAACCTTTCCTAGTACGCTTTCTCAACTTAAACAATCTATCCTCGTAATAAGCTTTTACTTCTTGTAAATATTCTTTAGGATTCGCGTAAGTGGTCAAAACTACATAAGTATGTCTTTTTTGTAATTGAGCTAATTCTTTTTGTAAATCTTCTTTTTTCTGCTGCAGCAATTCTAAAGTATCTAATTGCTTTTCTTGAGAAATTTGAATGTTAGCAAGTTTTTTTTGAGAGGTAATTTGCTGATGAAGTTGTTGCAATTCAACGAAAGTTCCTTGTTTGTAAACTCGTATCAACTCTGTGGTAATTTCAGTAGCTAAATCTTCATCTTGCTCGTTGTTAGAAAATCTATCAGGATGCACAAACAACATCGCCTCTCTGTACAATTTTTTCTTGTCTTTTAACTCTGTTTTTTGTTCTTCGGTAATTTTAGAAACTACAGGAACAGTATTAGGCTCTTTATAATTTTTACCTTTCTTTTTTTGAGCAAGTCTTTTTTGTTTTTTTGCTTTTTGAAGATTTCTGTAAAGTACAGACAACTCTTGTTCCTCAATAATTTCACTTTCTAATTCATTCCTTAAAAAGTTTTCAAATTCAAATATTTCTGATTTTACAGATTGAATTCTAACTGAGAGTTGTTTGATTTCAATTTGAAGGGAGTGAAACAGAAAATCATCTTCTGTACTTAATTGATGACGCATCAAAATAGATTATAAAATATCTAAACTTCCTTTTCCTTCTCTAAGTACTATAGGTTCTCCTTCACTTAAATCAATTACAGTTGAAGCAACATTGTCACCATATCCGCCATCAATCACAACATCTACAATATCATCCCACTTTTCGTGAATTAATTCTGGATCTGTTGTGTATTCAATCACCTCATCTTCATCATAAATAGAAGAAGACACCAGAGGATTTCCTAACAATTCTATAATTCTTCTTGTAATACTATTGTCTGGAACACGAATCCCAACCGTTTTACGTTTTTTAAAAGCTTTGGGCATATTATTAATGGCAGGAAGCACAAAAGTATAAGGCCCCGGAAAAGCTCTTTTCAAGATTTTAAACGTACTGGTATCAATAGGTTTTACATAATCTGACAAATGACTTAAATCGTTACAAACAATAGAAAATGTGTTTTTTTCTAGTTTGATGTTTTTAATTTTAGCCACCCTTTCCATGGCTTTATAGTTGGTAATATCGCAACCTAAAGCATAAACAGTATCCGATGGATAGATGATCACACCTCCATTTTTAAGCACCTCAACAATTTTAAGAATCTCTTTTTCGTTGGGATTTTCAGGATATATTCTAACTAATTTTGCCATTTTATTCTAAGCTCAAATATTGATGATGATATCTATATTATTCAGAATACTTTTTCATTTCTTCATCGTAAAACTCAGAAGCTTCTTCAATAAATTGTGCTACTTGCATAGAAAGCTCTTCTTCATCACTTCCTTCTAAATCGTCCCACAATTCAATTTCATCATCCTTTAAGTTAATAATAAATCTTGGAAATTCTGTATGAATCACAAAAATATCTTCAGGACACTCTGTATTATCTGCTAATATAAACCTTGGTAATTCCATATATTTTTTAATTTATTTATGAATGCTCTGACAAAAGTAATCTTTTTGTTAAACGTTGAAACCTTATATACAATAAAGTAGCAGAAACTGTTAATCCTACCAACAGGCCAATCCAAACTCCAAAAGTTCCCAAGTCAGTTTTTAATCCTAAATAGTAACAAATCGGAAAACCAATAATCCAATAAGACACAAAAACCAACCACATTGGCACATACATATCTTGTAAACCTCTTAACGCTCCTAGCACCACTACCTGAATTCCATCTGATATTTGGAATAAACCAGCAATAATTAACAATTTAGCCGCAATGTTTACTACGTTTTCATCATCTATATAAATCCAAGGTAAATAAGTTCTTAAACTCATAAACCCAATGGCTGCAACAATAGAAATGATAATCATTAAAACAATATTAGAAATGGCGATTCTTTTTAAGTTGTAATAATCTTTTAATCCTTTTTGATTTCCTACACGAATGGTTGCCGTAACCGCTACTCCTGTAGCCACCATAAATGTCATGGTTGATAAGTTTAATGCTATTTGATTTGCTGCTTGTTCATCAGTACCAATCATTCCAGACAACAATACCGCTGAGGCAAAAATTCCGATTTCAAAAAACATTTGCAAAGCAGTTGGATACCCCAATTTAAATATCTTAATAACTCTTTCTTTTTCTAATGAAAACCAAGAAATAGCTATTTTATAAGGCTGAAACTTTTTTCTTTTACTGATGAAATAAAGCAATACAAAAATCATTAAAACTCTTGACACCAAAGTTCCATAAGCAGCTCCTACAGCTCCTAAAGCAGGAGTTCCAAACTTTCCGTAAATTAAAATATAGTTCAATAATACATTAATACAGTTAGATCCCAAAATAGCAATCATAGCATATTTTGTTAAACTCAATCCATCAGTAAATTGTTTAATGGCTTGGAAAATCAATAAAGGAATCATAGAAAAAGCCAATACATTATAATATGGAATGGCTAAAACAACTACATCTTCAGGTTGATTCATCATCCCTAACAAAGGCTCCATGAGCAACAAAATTCCTGCTAAAACAACTCCTAAAACAGATAAAATAATCACCCCATGTTGGTAGCTTTTTTTTCCTTCCATATAATTTTTAGCCGCATCTGCTTCCGAAATTAAAGGAGTCATGGCAAAAGAAAAACCAACACCTAGTCCCATTAGAATAAAAAAGATTGAATTGGCCAAAGAAACCGCAGCCAAAGCTGGTGCCCCTAATTCTCCCACCATAATATTATCAGCAAAACCAACCAATACATGTCCTAACTGCCCTAACATTACAGGTACAGCCAAAGCTATGTTTGTTTTAAATTCTGAAGTATACTGTTTGATATTCATAAGGGTATTTTAAAATCTGCGCGAAGATACGAAGTTTTAAATCGTACTATAATGATTTACACATAAGATTTCATGAACTTTTACACTTATTAAATCTATGTTAAACTGTTGTTTGTCAGTAATTATCAAATATGTTTTCTCTACATTTATCATTATATCAATAGCAAAATAAACCTTTACTATATTAATTATGAAAACAGCATTAATTACAGGAGCAAGCAGTGGCATTGGAAAGGAATTGGCTTACATACATGCTAAAAACAAAGGGAATTTGGTTTTAGTAGCTAGAAATTTTAACACTTTGTTAGAGCTAAAAAACGACATTGAATCTATTTTTAAAGTCTCCGTATATGTGATTCAAAAAGATTTAACCTTTTTAAATGCTGCACAAGAAGTTTATACCGAAGTGATCTCTCAAAACATTACTGTTGATTATTTAATTAACAATGCAGGATTTGGGGGAGTTGGAAAATTTCATGAAAGAGATTTGTATGATGACTTAAATATGATTCAACTCAACGTTGTTTCGCTAACAGCTTTAACTCATATCTTTCTGAAAGATTTTGTAGACAGAAACGAAGGAAAAATATTAAATGTTTCTTCCACAGCAAGTTTAATGTCTGGTCCATTACAAGCTGTTTATTTTGCTACTAAGGCATATGTCACCTCTTTCTCCAACGCTATTTCTGAAGAACTAAGAAACACCAATATTACGGTTACTAATTTAATGCCTGGAGCTACCGAAACTAATTTTGGAGCTGTTTCTGGCATGGATAAAACAGCATTGTTTAAAAAAACTGCGAGTGCTAAATCTGTAGCAGAAGACGGTTACAATGCCATGATTTCTGGTGAGCTAGATCGTATTTCTGGACTGAGTTTTAGTCAAAAAATATCGATGAAATTATTACCTTTTATCTCCAAGAAAAACATTTTAAAACAAGTACGAAAACTACAAGAAACTAAATTCAACCTATTTTAGTTCCGTTAAGCATCTTCCTTTCTGGTTGTATTAAAACAATATCGTTCTCTTGACCTACTCCTGCAATCACCAAACACTCACTCATCATATTTGCAATTTGCTTTGCAGGAAAATTTACAACTGCTACCACTTGTTTTCCTATTAATTTTTCTGGCTGATACAATTTTGTGATTTGTGCTGAACTTTTTTTGATTCCTATCTCTCCAAAATCTATCATTAATTTATAAGCAGGTCTCTTTACTTCTTTAAATATTTCTGCATTGATGATGGTTCCAATTCTCATGTCAACTTTAGCGAAATCTTCCCATGTAATTGTTGATGTATTTTCCATTACTATTTTGTTTTGTATACCTTTTTTAAATTCAATAAATTAGTAGGATTAGTGGTTAATCCTTTTACATTCTCATGTTTAAAACGAATAATTTCATCATAAAATAAAGAAACTACAGGCACTTCTTCCATAATAATACTATCCATTTGTTTGTAAATTTTCACTCGTTCATTTCTATCGGTAATTCCTAATGATTTTTCATACAACTCATCAAAAACAGGATTTTTATAATGTGAATAATTTGGTCCTTGTGGAGCAAAATTCTTACTATAAAAAAGTGATAAAAAGTTTTCTGCATCCGGATAATCTGCAATCCAACCTACTCTAAAAGTTGGCAATTTCCCATTCGCTTTTAATTGTCTTAAAATAGGCGATGGCAAAATTTCTAATTCGATGTTTAACCCTATTCCTTGTAACTCTCTCTGAATAAATTCAAACAAATCTGTATAACTAGAGTTTGTAGCTATTTTAATACTAGGATGTAAATTTCCTGTCTCTTTTTTATACTGCTCTATGTAAGCTTTGGCCTTTTCTGGCTGATATAAATCTATATTTTCTTGATGATGAGCAGGCAATCCTTTTGGAATAAATCCGGTAGCAGGATTTCCAATATTGTTTCTTAAATATCGTAACATTTTGGCTCTATCAAAACCAACATTTATCGCTTTTCTAATTAATAAATTGTTATCAACTGTTTCTCCCTCCATAAAAAAGGCAATGTATTCGGTAATTAAGTAAGGTGTTTTATCTAAAGCTAATTTGTCTTTGTACTTAGGTAATAAAATTCCTGTAGGCGATAGTAATTCGTCTTTATAAGAAGTATGCAAATCATACAAGACATCGGAATTTCCTTGAATAAATTGTAAAAACTCCGTTTGTTTATCGGCATAAAAAGTCACCGCCACGGCTTCTAAATACGGTAATTTATTTCCTTTTTCATCTTTCTCAAAATACAATGGATTTTTTCTAAACACCAACTTTGTATTTTCTACCCACAGTTTAAACTGAAAAGGTCCTGTTCCCACTGGGTTTGATCTAAATTCAGTTCCGTAATATTCCACCGCTTCTTTAGGAACCACAGTACAATATTGCATAGACAACAATCCTAAAAATGGAGGAAAAGCAGTTTGTAAATTTATTCTAAAAACAGAATCGTTAACAGCTTTAAAACTTTTTACATTTTGCATCACCCATCTTCCCGAAGAAGCTACTTTAGGATCTAATATTCTATTAAAACTATATTCAAAATCATGTGCAGTAACTGTTCTGGTGCTGTCTTTTCCAAAAGCGATGTTTTTGTGAAAATAAACATCATCTCTTAATATAAATTCATAAGTTTTATTCTCATTAGAAATACTCCACGATTTGGCTATGCAAGGTTTTACATTTAAACTATCATCAAAAACAACCAAGCCATTAAATAGCTGATTGGTGGCCCAAACATTGGGTTCATTTTTAGCAAAAGCAGGATCTAAAGAAGTGATATTGTCTTTTTCATTGTACCTAAACACCTCAGAAAGGTCGTGTTTACTTACTTTATCTTGACAAGAAATCAAGCACAAAACAATACATAAAAAACTTATTATTTTTTTAATCATCGGGTTAATTTACTACAAATGAATTTATTACCTATACAAAAACACAAAAATCAACTCATAACAAATACCTCAATATCGTAGAAAAAACGTACCTTTGTGCCCCGTAAATTTACAAGAATGAGTCCGCAAAAAAAAGTAGCTTTTTACACATTGGGTTGTAAACTTAATTTTTCAGAAACTTCTACCATTGCTCGTAGCTTTCAAGACGAGGGTTTTACTCGTGTAGATTTTGAAGAACAGGCTGATATTTATGTCATCAATACATGTTCTGTAACCGACAATGCGGACAAACGTTTTAAGACCATCGTAAAAAATGCTTTAAAGAAAAACGACAATGCTTTTTTAATTGCCGTGGGATGTTATGCTCAATTAAAACCAGAAGAATTAGCCGCTGTTGATGGGGTGGATTTGGTTTTGGGAGCCACCGAAAAATTTAAAGTAACTGATTACATTAATGATTTGTCTAAAAACGATTTAGGAGAAGTACATTCTTGTGAAATTGAAGAAGCTGATTTTTATGTAGGATCTTATTCTATTGGTGATAGAACTCGTGCTTTCTTAAAAGTACAAGATGGTTGTGATTACAAATGTACTTATTGCACCATTCCTCTAGCTCGTGGAATTTCTAGAAGTGATACATTGGAAAATGTGTTAAAAAATGCCAAAGAAATTTCTGAACGCGGAATTAAAGAAATTGTATTAACGGGAGTAAATATTGGAGATTACGGAAAAGGTGAATTTGGTAACAAAAAACACGAACATACTTTTTACGAACTGGTACAAGCCTTAGATAAAGTAGATGGAATTCACAGATTGCGAATTTCTTCTATTGAACCTAACTTGTTAAAAGATGAAACTATTGAATTTGTAAGCACCTCAAACAGTTTTGTTCCTCATTTTCATATTCCATTACAGAGCGGAAGCGATACCATTTTGAAAAAAATGAAACGTCGTTATATGAGTGATTTGTATATAAACCGTGTGGCTAGAATTAAAGAAACCATGCCTAATGCTTGTATTGGTGTGGATGTCATTGTTGGATTTCCTGGAGAAACGGATGAGATTTTCTTAGAGACTTATAAGTTTTTGAGTGACTTAGACATTTCTTATTTACACGTATTTACCTATTCTGAAAGAGACAATACAGAAGCAGCAGATATGGACGGAGTGGTTCCTAAAAATGTAAGAGCAAAACGTAGTAAAATGTTACGTGGTTTATCTGTTAAAAAACGTAGAGCTTTTTATGAAAGTCAACTAGGAAGTATACACACTGTTTTGTTTGAAAGTGAAAACAAAGAAGGTTATATTCACGGATTTACAGAAAACTACGTTAAAGTAAAAACACCTTGGAACCCTAGTTTGGTAAATGAATTACATGAAATTAAATTGACAGAAATTGATGAAGACGGTTCTGTTCGTTTTGATTGGATTCATCAACCTACAGAAAAAATTGTAAATTTGAGGGAATTGATTTAATCCCCCCATTGAAAACAGAAAACATTACACACGTTTATTTTTTACCAGGAATGTCTGCTTGTTCAGCCATTTTTGAACGCATACAATTACCAAAAGAAAAATATAAAATGCATTTTTTAGAATGGATTATGCCCCATTCTAAAAAAGAATCTTTAACAGATTATACCAAACGTTTTGCAAAACAGATTACTGAAAAAAATCCTGTCTTAGTAGGTGTTTCTTTTGGTGGAGTTTTGGCTCAAGAAATTGCACAAATCATTCCAGCTAAAAAAATCATTCTTATTTCAAGCGTAAAAAGCCCTGAAGAATACAGTCCTTTTTTTAAAACTGTAAAAGCAACAAAAATTCATAAACTACTTCCCATTAGTTTTATAAATTGGTCTGAAAACCTTTTACACAAAAACGGAAGTAAAAAGGTTAGGAATACTTTAAGCGTTTATAGAAAATTTTTACCTCTTAGAAACAAACTTTACACCCAATGGGCAGTTCGTTCCTTTTTATACTGGAAAGGATGTAATAATCACGTAGACCTGTTCCATCTTCACGGAGATGCTGATAAAATTATTCCTATTCACTATATCAAAAATTGTGAAATCATTAAGAATGGAACCCATGTAATGATTCTTACCAAAAGCAGTACTATTCAACAACATATCCTTCGTTGTTTGGCTTAATTTTTGTAACTTATTTATTAAATCTATTCTTATGAAAAAACATCTTATATGGATTGTCTCCACTGGAGCAATCTTAATATCTATACCTTTTTTTACCAACGCAACTCCATCTACTAAAAAAACTGGAGAGAATTATATTATCAAAGCATTAAAAATACCAAACGGAATTCAATTTGCTGGAGAAGGAATTCCTATTCATAATATTGATGTGAAAGAGAGAGTAGATAAAGAGTTTTTAGTAAACACATATTGGCAATCTAACGGATTGCTATTGATTAAAAGAGCTCATAAATTCTTTCCTATCATTGAGCCTATTCTTAAAAAAAATAACATTCCTGATGATTTTAAATATTTAGCAGTCATTGAAAGTGGGTTACAAAACGTTACTTCTCCTGCAGGTGCCAAAGGTTTTTGGCAATTAATGCCAGCTACCGCTAGAGAATATGGTTTAGAGGTGAATAGTAATGTTGATGAACGTTATGATTTAGAAAAAGCAACCAACGCTGCTTGTCAATACATTCTTAAAGCCAAAGAAGAATTTGGAACATGGACTGCCGCTGCTGCATCATACAATATTGGAATTAATGGACTTGGAAGAAGAATGGAAGAACAAATGGTTACTTCTTATTATGATGTTTTGTTACCCGATGAAACATCTAGATACATCCCAAGAATAATTGCCGTAAAAGAAATTTTAAGCAAACCTTATGATTATGGTTTTGTTTACGAAAAAAATGACTTGTATAAATTACCAACGTACAAAACCGTAAAAGTAGATACTGCCATAACTAACATAGCTAGTTTTGCTAAAAATTTTAACACCAATTACAAAGAATTAAAAATTCTAAATCCTTGGTTAAGAGAAAATGAGTTAAATAACAGATCTAGAAAATTATACAAAATTAAAATTCCTGAAACTGTAAAATAATCTATATATTTAAATCGAAAAAGAAAAAGTTATGATTCAGATTGAAAACCTACACAAATCTTATAAAGTAGGACACGATTCTTTACACGTACTTAAAGGAATTAATCTTCATGTAAAAGAAGGAGAATTTATCTCCATAATGGGTTCATCTGGTTCAGGTAAATCAACATTTTTAAATATTATTGGTTTATTAGACTCTCATGATGAAGGAACTTATAAGTTGAATAATGAAGTCATCAAAAACCTTAACGAAAAAAAAGCAGCTTTACTAAGAAATCATTTTATAGGTTTCATCTTTCAGTCTTTTAATTTGATATCCTATAAAACAGCTATTGAAAATGTAGCTTTACCTCTTTATTACAAAGGTGGATACAACAAAAAGGAACGTGAAAAAATAGCTTTAGAATATTTAGACAAAGTAGGTTTAAAACCTTGGGCAACTCACTTACCAAACGAATTATCTGGTGGACAAAAACAACGTGTAGCTATTGCTAGAGCTTTAGTTACTCAACCAAAAATCATCTTGGCTGATGAACCTACAGGAGCTTTAGATTCTGTAACCACTCAAACTACTATGGAGTTGTTAAAAAACATTAACAAAGAGGGAATGACTGTAGTGATTATTACCCACGAAGAAGATGTTGCTGAACAAACCAATAGAATTGTTAGATTAAAAGATGGTGTTATTATGAGTGATGAAAAAATAGCCCACCACATAAATATTTAATTATGTTTGATAGAGATTTATGGGGAGAAATATTCCAAAGCATTAGTAAAAATAAATTAAGAAGTATTCTCTCTGGCTTTACCATTGCATTTGCTATTTTAATTTTTACTTTACTTTTTGGAATTTCAAACGGACTACAAAACACTTTTTCTAGTTCTTTTGTAAACAATACTCCTAACGCTATATATATCTATTCTGGTAGAACTTCTATTCCTTACAAAGGAAACAAATCTGGAAAAAGAATTAGGTTGTCTAACAAAGAAATGAACTACCTAAAAAGACACAACAAAAATAAAATTGATCACATTTCTGCTCAGGTTTTTAAAAATTTTAATGTCACCTATCAGGATAAAAAAAATAGCTATTCTATTACCGCAGCACAACCAGCAAGTCAATTTATTGAAACTTTTAAGCTTTCAAAAGGAAGGTTTATCAATATTCCAGACATAAATCAGAAAGAAAAAATAGCAGTTATCGGTAGATTGGTTAAAGAAGATTTATTTAAAACTAAAAATGCTGTTGGAAAATACATCAATCTACAAGGAATTAGCTTTAAAATAGTTGGAATTTTTAATAAAGAAGGAGATGACAATGCTGAAAGAATTATATACATTCCACTAAGTACTGCTCAGGTTTTGTATGCAAATAACGATTATGTAGATCAAATAAATTTGACCTACAACAAAAACATGAGTTACCCACAAGTAGAAGCTTTTTCTAAATCTATTGAAGATCAACTAAAAGAAATATTAGTTGTTTCCCCTAAAGACCAAGGGGCTATTAGAGTAAGAAATAATGCCGAAGCGGTGAAAGAAACAAATATGATTATGATGGTCTTAACACTGCTTATCTTTTTCATAGGATTTGGAACCTTGATCGCTGGAATTGTTGGTATTAGTAATATTATGATTTATGTAGTAAGTGAACGAAACAAAGAATTAGGAGTAAGAAAGGTATTAGGTGCATCTCCAAAATCTATTGTAGCGCTTATTTTACTAGAATCTATTACCATCACATCTATAGCTGGTTATGTGGGAATTTTAATTGGGATTGGATCTGTTAATTTAATAGGTAACAGCTTGGAACAATATTTTATTACCAATCCAACAGTAGACACTTCTATTATTATAGGTGCTATGATTACTTTAGTCATTTCAGGTTGTATTGCTGGATATGTACCTGCCAAAAGAGCTTCTAAAATAAAACCCATTGTTGCACTAAGAGACGAATAGCTATGAAATTTTTATTTGAAAAAGATACTTGGCAAGAAATTTACGAAAGTGTTCGTAAAAATAAAATGCGAACATTTATTACCGTTATTGGAGTTACTTGGGGAATTTTTTTACTTGTTGCTCTATTGGGTTGTGCAAGGGGAATGGAAAATTCTTTTAAAAGACTTTTTGGTGACTTTGCTACCAATAGCGTATTTATTTGGGGTGGATCTACTGAAAAAGCATTCCACGGATTTCAAGAAGGAAAACGTATTCTATTAAATCTAAATGACGTAGAAAACATTAAAAAAGAAGTTGATGGAATTGAGTTTGTAGTCCCTAGAAATAGTAGAAACGGAACTTTAATTAGAAATTTTCAAACAGGTGATTATACCATTAACGGAGATTTTCCTGTACTAGACAAAGTTCAAAAGAAAAATTTAATCATTGGTAGGTTCATCAATCAATCTGATATAGATAAAAAACGAAAGGTAATTGTACTTTCCGAAGATATTTATAAGCAGTTTTTTAAAGAAAAAGAAAACCCGATTGGAGAAAATATAGAACTCAACAAAATTAATTTTATTGTGGTCGGTGTTTTTAAAAATGGAAATGTAGGAATGAGTTCAGATATCCATATTCCATTTACTACATTTCAACAAATATACAACTCAGGACAAAAAATTGGAATGATGATGGTTACTGGAAAAGCAGACAGTGATATTAAACAAGTAGAGCTAGATACTAAACTTTTAATTAAAAACCTTCATGACATTCACCCCGATGATCAACGCGCTATCGGAGGATTTAATCTAGGAAAAGAATTTGAAAGAGTGAATGGTTTTTTAACAGGAATGCAATTTTTAACTTGGTTTGTGGGGATTGCTACGCTTATTGCAGGAGTTTTTGCTATTGGTAATATTTTACTTATAACCGTTAAAGAACGTACCAAAGAAATAGGAATTAGAAGAGCTATTGGAGCGACTCCCCTTATGATAAAAAGACAAATTATATTAGAGGCTGTAACATTAGCCTTAGTTGCTGGTTTTTTAGGAATTATTGGAGGAGGATTGGTATTAATTTTTATTGATAAAATATGGGGACAAGGTGCCGATGCTGTTTTGGTAAACTCTTCTGTATCTATTCCAATAATTTTAGTAGCCATTGGAATTCTAGCCTTGTTAGGAACCTTAATAGGATTAATTCCAGCAACCAAAGCCACACAAGTAAATCCAATAGAAGCATTAAATAGTTAATAAAAAAGAAAAAACATATATCAAATCATGAAAAAAGCTATCAAAATTATCATCATCATAGTTTTATTTGGAGCTTTGGCTTTTGTTCTAAAATATTTTATAGACAAGAACAGTAAATCTGCCATAGAATATAAAACAGAAACGCCATTTACGACTACCATTGTTAAAAAAACAGTAGCTACAGGAACTGTAATTCCTGAGGATGAAGTAGAAATTAAACCTCAAATATCTGGTATTATAGAGAAAATTTTTGTGGAAGAAGGAGCTCAGGTAAAAGAAGGAGATTTAATTGCTAAAATTAAAGTAGTCCCAAATGAGCAATCTTTAAATAGCGCAAAAGGTAGAGTTACAACTGCTAAACTTAAGCTAGACAATACAACAAAAGAATACGAAAGAAGTAAAAAATTGTTTGAGAAAGGTGTAATTGCTAATCAAGAATTTAACACCGCTGATTTACAATACAAACAAGCTGTTCAGGATTTAGCCAATGCAGAAAGAGATTATAAGATCATCAAACTAGGTTCTGCAACAGGATCTTCATCTGCCAATACAAACATTAAAGCCACTATTTCTGGAACCATTTTAGAAATACCTGTAAAACAAGGAGATCAAGTTATTGAAAGTAATAACTTAAACGCTGGTACCACCATTGCTTTTATTGCCAACCTTAACCATATGATTTTTGAAGGAAAAGTTGATGAAGCTGAAGTTGGTAAACTAAAAGAAAACACTCCTTTAGAAATAACTATTGGAGCTATCAATACAAAAAAATTTAATGCTGATTTAACCTTTATTGCTCCAAAAGGTGTAGACGAACAAGGAGCTGTAATGTTTAAAATTAAAGCATCTTTAAAACTAAACGATAGTATCAATATTAGAGCTGGCTACAGTGCAAATGCTGCCTTAATTTTAGACAAAAGTGAAAACATATTAGCCGTTAAAGAATCCCTAGTTCAATACGATAAAGAAACAGAAAAACCTTATGTTGAAATAGAACAAACACCTCAACAATTTGTTCGAAAAGATATTTCTTTAGGACTATCTGATGGAATTAATGTAGAGGTTACCAAAGGAATTTCTAAAGAAGATAAAATTAAAGTTTGGAATCAAGTATCTGGAGATCCTTCTAATTATTCTAAAAATTAAATAGCATTATGAAAACAAGAATATTACTCATTGTGCTTATTAGTCATAGCGTATTTAGTATAGCACAAAATAAAAAGTGGACTTTAAAAGAATGTGTAGATTATGCACTAAAAAATAATATTTCTGTTCAAAAATCTGAATTAGAAATTGAAAGTTCTAAAATTGACATTTCAAATGCCAAAGGGAATTTTTTACCTAATTTAAGTGCTAACGCTAGTCATTCTTGGAGAACAGGTTTAAATCCAAACATTGATAATGTTAATGTTATTTCGACAAATCAAAGTACAAGTATAGGAGTAAATTCTAACGTAACGCTTTATGATGGAATGAGGAATATCAAACAACTTCATAGATCTAACTTAAATTTATTATCTAAACAATATCAGTTAGATGATATGAAGGACAATATTTCTTTAAATGTATGTAATGCATTTTTACAAATTGTTTTTAACAAAGAGTCCTTAAAAGCTTTACAAGAACAATATAATTTAAGTAAAAAAGAAGTAGCTAGAACTAAAGAATTAGTAAATGCAGGAAGCAAACCTAAAGGAGATTTATTAGAAATTGAAGCCACTTTAGCCGATCAAGAAAAAGCCATTATAGATATGGAAAACAATATCCTAATTTCTAAATTATCATTATTTAATTTATTGGTTTTAGAAGATTTTGATCAATTTGAAATTTCTGATGATACTTATGAATTGATTCCTAATAACATTACTTCTAATAGTCCACAAGATATATTTAAAAAATCTTTGACCGTAAGAAATGATATCAAATTATCTGAACTTGCTATTGAAATTGCAGAAAATGATATAAAAATATCAAAGGGAGCATACTTACCCACTTTAAATGGTTCTTTTGGATTTAACACAACATATATTAATCCTAATAACTTTAACTGGACTAATCTTTTAACTCAATTTAGAGACAACAGAGGTTTTTCATATGGTTTAGGTTTAAGTATTCCTATCTTTAACAGGTTCCAAACAAGAAACGCTGTTAAAAAATCAAAGCTGCAATTAGAACAAGCAAAACTAGACTTAGAACAATCTAAATTTAATTTAAGAGATAAAGTTTACCAAGCATTTAACGATACCAAAGGAGCTTTAAAAACTTATGAAGCTAGTCAAAAAGCTCTAGAGGCTAGAACACTTGCTTATGAATATGCCAAGCAAAAATTTGAAGTAGGAGCTTTAGATTCTTTTACTTTTAACCAAAGTAAAACTAGATATGTAAATGCAGAAACAGATCTTATAAAAGCCAAATATGATTATATTTTTAAACTAAAAGTTTTAGAATTTTATTTTGGTGTTCCCATCAACTTATAAAAACAAAAAGAGCCAAGAATATTACTTGGCTCTTTTCTTTTATACTGTTTGTATTATTATTTATCACAAGTGGCCATTTTAGCTAATGGAATTTTAGCTTGCTTGGTTTTATTACTTTTTAACAACAACAAAGTAAATCCTAATCCAATCAAAGCTAAGAAAACACCTAATAAAGATGGATATTTATATCCAAAACCTAAAGTTAAAATAAGCCCTCCCAAAAAAGCTCCAATAGAATTCCCTATATTAAAAGCCGCTTGGGTTACTCCTGCACCGACCATTTCAGCTTTACCTGCAGTTTTAATCATTAATATTTGAATGGGAGCTCCCAATGCTAAAAAGCAAGCACCTCCTGTAAAACATAATATAAGTGCTACCAATGAATATTGAGCAAATAAAAAGACCAACAACAAGTTTACACCAATAGCTCCAAACAAAACCATACAAGCTTTTGCAGGTACTATCTTATCAGCTAATCTTCCTCCGAAAAAATTCCCTACTACCATTCCTAAACCAACCAACATCATAATTCCCATTAAATATTTTTCTGGAATTCCCGCTACTTTTGTCATTAAAGGAGCAATATAACTCAACCAAGCAAATCCTCCACCTGTTCCAATAGCTGTCATTAATGTAATAATCCAAGCTTCTTTGGTTTTAAAAAAAGACAACTCTCCTCTTATATCTGTTTGTTTTCTAATCGGTAAGTTAGGCAACCAAAAGAATAATGACAACAAAGTCATTAACCCAATAAGTGCAACAATTCCAAGTGTAAATCTCCAAGAAAAAGCCTGGCCTAAAAGTGTTCCTATAGGTACCATTAATAAATTTGCAAAAGTCAATCCAGCAAACATCATAGAAATGTTTTTAGCCTCCTGACCTTCTTTAGCCAATCTACTCGCAACAATTGATCCTACTCCAAAAAATGCCCCATGAGGCAATCCTGATAAAAATCTAAAAATGTACATAAAAGTAGCGTTTGGGCTTAAAGCACTTAAAAAGTTAAAAACAGTAAAAACAATCATAAGCCCTAATAATATTTTCTTAGCAGAAAAACGTCCTGATAAAAAAACAATTAATGGAGCTCCTATTACCACTCCTAAAGCATATAACGAAATAAAACCACCTGCTTGTGAAATGGTAATATTAAAATAGTTTGAAATGTTTGGTAACAACCCCATCATTACAAACTCCGTTGTTCCAATAGATAAACCTCCTAAAGCTAGAGGAAGTAACTCTTTTTTCATATATCAATTATGATTTAATTCTTATTTTAAAACTGCAAATGTACATTGATTTTTTGTCTATTTATCATGATTATCAAGTACATAAATAGATTTAAATAATTATTTAAAAATCGACAAAAACACTAAGTTTTTAAAAACAAAAAAGGATTCTAATGATGAAATTCATATTAATCTTTATAATTGCAAAAGCAAAGAAGCCAAAACAAATATGTTTTGGCTTCTTGATTTTTTATTTTTTTTGAGTTTCGTGATGTTTTAAAAACAATCCGTTCAAAAAGTTCCTTAATACTTGATCTTGACATTTTTTATAATGCTGATGCCCTGGTTTTCTAAAAAAAGCGGATAACTCTGATTTTCCAAAATTTAATCCTGCTAATTTTAACAAGGCTAAAATATCAGTATCCTTTAAATTAAGTGCAATTCGTAGCTTTCTAAAAACAATATTGTTATCTAATTCTTTTTCTGCTACAGGAATTTGTCCATCTTTTTTACCTCTATTATCAATAATCATCCCATTTAAAAAACTAGCAAATTGCTCATCCGATAGAGATAGGTTTTCTTTTTCTTCGGTATCTTTTTCTAACCATTTAGAAACATCCTCACGCACTACCTTAACTCCAACATGGTTAAAAAGTAAAATTATTTTTTCTGGATTGTAATTAAAAGCATACTTCAATCTTCTAAACACATCATTATTTGTCATTCTCTTTATTTTAAATTCTGCTTTACAGCATTATATTCTGTAATCATTTCATTCATAATATTAGCAATAGGTTGTACATCCTTAATCAATCCTGCAATTTGACCTATTTCTAATTTTCCATCCTCTACCTCTCCTTCAAAAATACCCGTTTTTAATTTAGCATTGTCATAAAAGGTTTTTAAAGTCTCTTTTGATGGATTTGTTTGATACAAAGCTAATAACTTTTGATAGTAATTATTTTTGATAATTCTAACTGGTGCCAACTCTTTAAAAGTTAATTGTGTAGTTCCGTCTTGCAGTTCCGTAATTAAATTTTTGAATTTTATATGCGCTGATGATTCTGTGCTGACTGCAAACCTACTTCCTATCTGAACTCCATCTGCACCCAACACCTCTGCCGCTAAAATTCCTCTACCACTGGCAATTCCTCCAGCTGCAATTAACGGAACTGATAAATATTCTTTTACCATTGGAATTAGTGTAAATGTAGTTGTTTCTTCACGTCCATTGTGTCCACCTGCTTCAAAACCTTCTGTTACTACAGCATCAACACCAGCTTCTTGAGCTTTCATTGCAAACTTTATACTACTTACCACATGTACTACTTTAATTCCATGCGATTTTAATTTTGACGTCCATGTATTAGGATTCCCGGCCGAGGTAAACACAATTTTCACTCCTTCTTCTACTACAATATCCACCATTTTATCAATCTCTGGATAAATCAAAGGAAGATTGACTCCAAAAGGTTTATCAGTAGCTTTTTTACATTTTTTAATATGTTCTCTAAAAACATCAGGATACATAGAACCTGCTCCAATTAATCCTAAACCTCCTGCATTACTAACTGCTGATGCTAATTTGTATCCGCTTACCCAAACCATTCCTCCTTGAATGATGGAGTATTTTATATTAAATAATTCTGTAACTCTATTGTATTGCATTTTTCTTAATTAAATAAGGACATGACTTTACTAACACCTTTATATTGATATTTGATATAATAAATTCCTGGTGATATATTTTCTATAAAAAAACCTGTGTGGTTCTTTGTTAGTTTTTCATTTGCTAAAAAATTTCCTAACGTAGAAAAAACCTGAACAGAAACTTCATTATAACTTTTATTCAACTGTATATATATACTATGATTTCCTTGTATAATATAAAAGGGGGGGGCTATATAGGCTGAATCAAATAATAACTGAGAAGCCAAATTATTCATATTTAAAACCCCAAACCCTCTTTGATCTGTTGGATTTGAATAATCTTTTGAATTTTCCATAACCATTTGTCTGATTTCTAAACTTGTTTTGTTTGGATAAGCCTGCCATAAACAAGCCACTGCTCCAGCAATAATAGGTCCTGAAAAAGAAGTCCCATTAGAAACAACCAGCTCATCATCTTCGTTCACTACAAAAACATTTCCTCCTAGCGCTAAAGTTTCTGGTTTTACTCTATTATCTGCCGAAGGACCAAAAGAGGAAAAACCTACTATATTTTCATTGGCATCAACTGCACCAACAGAAATGATGTTTTTGGCATCTGCAGGAGCTGTTAAATAACGCCAAGCATCATTTCCTGAGTTTCCCATAGAATTTACCAAAACCATTCCTTTTTGAGCTGCTATATTAGCCCCACGAGTAATAAACGTAGTCTCTCCATCCATATCAGCATAAGTATAATTATACTTATTTTCATCAAACTCACTATATCCTAATGAAGTATTGATAATATCTACTCCCAAACTATCTGCTTGCTCAGCTGCTTGCACCCATAAACTCTCTTCTAAAGGAGTTTCATTGGTATCATCTTCAGTTACAAACAAATAAAAACTTGCTTTGGGAGCCGTTCCTATAAATTCGTTTTCTTTGATAGCTGCTATGGTTGAGAGTACTTGTGTTCCGTGAGTGGTTCCTGTATTTATATAAAAATCTTCAGAATTATTTACAAAATCATATCCTCCTAAAATTTCCCCATTAGCATCATCATTATCTAACAAATGAGCAAAAGCTCCTGCTGTATTTACGCCGTAAAACCCGGCATCAATAATGGCTATTTGCATTCCTTGTCCTTCAATATTTGCATTGTGAAATTTTTCAACTCCCAACATGGTTACTTGATTGGTAGCCACTCCATAATTAGAAACAGTATTTGCAGCAAATTTGTTGATTTTAAAAACTTTGTTTGAAGTCGTATTTGGTGGATTGATGACTCCTATACTTTTATTAGCAAACTGAATACTATCTACCGAGGCTAAATTTTGAAGATTCAAAATATCAGTTTCTAATCCAAAAACATGAACGGCATTCAACCATTTAGAAATTGCTTTTACAACAATTCCATTACTATTTTTTACTGATGATATATAAGTTTCTTCAACAGGAACATCTTGAATAGTAATACTAACATTTTGACGATCTCTCCTGTCTATAGCGCGTTGCGATAAAAAACTTAAAGGATTATTAAGAAACGTTTGAGCATTAGGCTTGTCTTTAAAATAAACCCATGCGTGTTCTTGAGCCTGTAACATGCTTGAGCATAAAAACATCAAAAACACAAACTTTCTCATTCTGATTTTAGTTTGTAGTGAAGTTACGCAATTACTCCCGATCCTAAAAGTTCATCTTCTAAATGCCAAGCTACAAATTGTCCCTCTTGAATAGCAGATTGTGGATTCTCAAATTCCACATACATTCCGTTGGGTACTTGATATAAAGTTGCTTTTTCTAAAGGTTGACGATAACGAATTCTTGCTAACACTTCCATGGAATCACCTGTTTGTAAAGCTAAGTCCTCACGAATCCAATGTAATTCCTCATTGCTAACAAACAATACTTTTCTATATAATCCTGGATGGTTTTTACCTTCTCCCGTATAAATTACATTTTCGTTAACATCGGTTTCAATGACAAACAAAGGCTCTTGTGTTCCACCAACTGCCAAACCTTTACGCTGTCCTTTGGTAAAATAATGTGCTCCTTGGTGTTTTGCTACTATTTTTCCATTGGCAACAGTATAGGTATATTTTTGACTATGGAAAGCCAATTCTTCTAGTTTGTTTTCAAAAGCAGGAACATTTCTAGTATATCCATCAAAAGTACTTGGAATTTGAACAATGACTCCCTCTTTAGGTTGTAATTTTTGTTGCAAAAATTCTGGCAAACGTACTTTACCAATAAAACATAAACCTTGTGAGTCTTTTTTCTCTGCCGTTACCAAATCTAATTCTTTGGCAATTTCTCTTACTTCCGGCTTTGTTAATTCTCCAATTGGGAACAAAGCTTTAGACAATTGCTCTTGAGACAACTGACATAAAAAATACGATTGATCTTTATTATTATCAATTCCAGCTTTTAATTGATATACTTCTTTTCCATTAGCATCTTGTGTAATTCCTCTACGACAATAATGCCCTGTAGCCACATAATCGGCTCCTAAACTCAATGCAATTTTCATAAAAACATCAAACTTAATTTCACGATTACAAAGCACATCAGGATTAGGAGTTCTTCCCAATTCATATTCCTTAAACATGTAATTCACAATACGATCTTTGTACTCCTCGCTCAAGTCAACAACCTGAAAAGGAATTCCTAATTTTTCTGCCACCAACATGGCATCATTACTGTCTTCTAACCAAGGACATTCGTTAGAAATAGTTACAGAATCATCGTGCCAGTTTTTCATAAACAAACCAATCACTTCATACCCTTGTCGCTGTAATAAATGTGCTGCAACACTACTATCTACTCCTCCTGAAAGTCCAACTACTACACGTTTCATATTCAAAAAATTGAGGTTACAAAGATAGTATAAAAATAAGAGTTAGAAACCTAAACAATAGATCAAAAAAAAGCTTGTTTATATGATCAAATAAACAAGCTTTTCTATTATTTTTCACTTTCCTTTTGTTTTCTTTTAATGTTTTCTAAAATCTCCTCATCAGTTAGTTTTCTAATTCTATCCTTTTCTTCTTGCTCTTTCTTTTTTTGAATGTTTTTTAAAATTTCTGCATCCTCTGCCCTTTTAATCTCTTTTATTTTTGCTTCCATTTTAGAAGCAATGCTCCTTAAAATTTCATCATCTGTAGCTTTTGAGTATTCTTTTTTAGGTGCTTTTTTCTTTTTAATATTTTCTAAAATCTCTTCATCAGAAGGTGGATTGTATGAATATTCCTTTTCTTTTTTGCGTTCTATATTTTCTAATATTTCTTCATCTGTAATTTTAGGATATTCTTTAGGTTTCTCTGCTTTTTCATCAATACTAGCTAAAATAGCTTCATCAGATGGATGGTCTCTTTTTTTATTAGGCTCTTTGTATCCCATATATTTTCCATCAATATAATAATCCCATCTTCCTACTTTGTAATCTTTATAGTACAACCCAGATTCTTTAATATTTCCATTCACTTCAAAAAACTTTGCTCGCCCGTGTAACAAACCATCTTGATAAGTCATTTCGTGCAACTTTATTCCATCTTTAGAAAAACGAGCTGTAATTCCATCTAACTTTCCATTTTTATACTCACTAATTTCAGCAATGCTATCATTATCATAAAACACTTTTCTTTCTCCGTTTAGTTGATTATTATCGTAATTTTCTACTAATATTAATCTTTCTTGTGAATCATAATATTTCCAAACACCAATTCTATTTTTACCCAACATAGTCCCTTCACTTTTCTTTTTACCATAAATGTCATAAAAAGTAACCTTTGCAGTGTCTGATTTATCATCAAAAAACTTTCTAATGCTTGGATAATTATTAATGATTTTATTTTCGTAAAACAAAAACTCTCCCACTTCTTTACCATGTTCAAAAGTTCCAGAATAACGAACTCTACCTGAATCATATCTTTTTTCCCAAAAGCCATGTCGCTTTCCTTGCTCATCATATTGGTTAATTTCTTGAGCAAAAATGAACAAAGGCAAAAAAAACAATAAAAAGAAGGTACTTTTTTTATACATGAAAATATTTTTTAACGTGATGCTATTCTCTATAACGTAAGACTTAGACTAGTGTTGTGTCTATTATATTTACTTATAATAAAATGGAAATTACAAAGTTTAAGGATTACAAAAAAACATCTTTTAACTTTTCTTAATTTGACGTACTTTTGTCGCTTAAACATATTTACAAAAACATGAGTTTATCAAATTTAAATGCCATCTCTCCTATTGATGGAAGATATAGAGGAAAAGTAGAATCTTTAGCTGCTTACTATTCTGAAGAAGCATTAATTAAATACAGAGTAAAAGTTGAAATTGAGTATTTTATTGCTTTGTGCGAAATTCCTTTGCCACAATTAGAGGATTTTAACGCAGATTTATATGCAGATTTAAGAAAGATTTATCAAAACTTTACTACTGCTGATGCTCAAAAAATTAAAGATATTGAAAAAGTAACCAACCACGATGTAAAAGCAGTTGAGTACTTTATCAAAGAAAAGTTTGATGCTTTAGAATTACAACCTTTTAAAGAATTTATCCACTTTGGATTGACTTCTCAGGATATTAACAACACTGCCATTCCATTATCTATAAAAGATATGTTTGATGAAGTTTACAATGCTGAATTAGAAGCTGTAGTAAACAAACTAAAAGAATTGGCTGCTGAATGGAGCGATGTTTCTATGTTGGCACGTACTCACGGACAACCAGCTTCTCCTACTCGTTTAGGAAAAGAAATCATGGTTTTTGTAGAACGTATCAATCAACAAATTACATTGCTAAAACAAGTTCCTCATGCAGCAAAATTTGGTGGAGCAACAGGAAACTACAATGCACACCACGTTGCGTATCCAAATATCGATTGGAAATCTTTTGGAACTGATTTTGTAGAAAACAAATTAGGATTACACCACTCTTTCCCTACTACACAAATTGAGCACTATGACCACATGGCTGCTATTTTTGATACAGTAAAAAGAATTAACAGTATTATTATTGATTTAGATAGAGATGTTTGGACCTATGTTTCTAACGATTATTTTAAACAAAAAATTAAAAAAGGAGAAGTTGGTTCATCAGCAATGCCACATAAGGTAAATCCTATTGATTTTGAAAACTCTGAAGGAAATTTAGGAATTGCCAATGCTATTTTTGAACACTTGGCTATTAAATTACCAGTCTCTAGATTACAGCGTGATTTAACAGATTCTACTGTTTTAAGAAATATTGGAGTTCCTTTTGGACATACTTTAATTGGTTTTGCTTCTACTTTAAAAGGCTTAGGTAAATTGTTAATTAACCGTGATGCTTTTGCTAAAGATTTAGAAAACAACTGGGCTGTAGTTGCAGAGGCGATTCAAACAATTTTACGTAGAGAAGCATATCCAAATCCATACGAAGCACTAAAGGGATTGACTCGTGTAAACGAAAAAATTACAGGAACAACCATTGCTAATTTCATAGACACTTTAGAAGTTTCTGATGACATTAAAAATGAGTTAAAAGTCATTACTCCAGCTAACTATACAGGAATCTAAATTGATGAGATTTCTACTATATATCATATCAGCATTCGTTTTTATTTCCTGTAATACAGGAAATAAAACGGATGTTATGTCTTTTAGAGAAGGACATTTTAAAACCTATTTGGGAGAAAGAAAAGACAGTTCTACTTTTTACAGAAACAAGAATCTACAAATAGAAACTTATAAAAGCAAAACAGATACTTTTCATATTCGATGGATTTCTAATTTTGAATATGAGTTGCTTAAAACAAATCCAAAAAGTAAATTAGATAGTATTCCTTTTAAAGTAAGAATTACCGCCATTAAAAATAATTATTATAAATTTAAAGGTGCTTACGAAGGAAGTGATTTTGTACAAACAGGAACCAGCCACATAATACAAGAGTAAACACCACTTTAGTAAAGCACAATCAATAATATTGCTATGTATAAGTTTGTGTTTTTCTGCATTTTTGTATGCAACATTTTGTATGCTCAAAATAATTTTAGTCAACAAGATACTCTAAGAGGAAGTATTACCCCTGAAAGGGCTTGGTGGGATGTTATTAATTATACTTTAGATATTCATGTTTTTCCAAAAACAAAAAGTATCAAAGGAAGTAACACCATCACTTATAACGTTTTAAAACCACATCAAAAGTTACAAATAGAACTACAACCTCCTTTAGTAATAGATTCTATTATTCAAAACAAACAAAAACTATCTCATTATAAAATTGGCTTTAGTTACTTTATCAATCTGATAAAAAAACAAAAAGTAAACACTTCTGAAAAAATCACCATTTATTATCATGGAAAACCAAAAGAAGCAATTAAAGCTCCTTGGGATGGTGGAATTGTTTGGAGCAAAGATCAAAATGGAAATGATTTTATAGCTACAGCAAACCAATCTATTGGTTCAAGTATTTGGTGGCCTTGTAAAGATCATCCTGCTGATGAAGCAGAAAATATGCAAATTACTGTGACTTGTCCAGATCCTTTGATGGATGTTTCTAACGGTAGAAAGATCAAAACTAAAAAAAACAAAGATAACACCACTTCTTATACTTGGAAAGTCATCAATCCTATTAACAATTACGGAGTTAGTTTAAATATTGCAAATTATGATCATTTTAGCGAAACTTATAAGGGAGAAAAAGGAAATTTAGATTGCAATTACTACGTGATTTCTACTAATTTAAAAAAAGCCAAAGAACATTTTAAAGATGTTCCTAAAATGTTAAAAGCTTTTGAATATTGGTTTGGTCCATATCCTTTTTACGAAGACGGATACAAACTTGTTGAAACGCCATATTTAGGTATGGAACATCAAAGTTGTGTGGCTTACGGAAACAACTATTTAAAAGGTTATTTAGGTTATCCTATGGGAACCTCCGAATGGGGAAAAAAGTTTGACTTTATTATTATTCATGAATCTGGTCACGAATGGTTTGCTAACAATATTACTTGCAAAGATGTTGCTGATTTATGGATTCACGAAGCTTTTACTTCCTACTCAGAAGCATTGTTTGTAGATTACCATTACGGAATTAAAGCAGGAAATGAATATGCGCAAGGACAAAGAGCTCTGGTAAAAAACGATCGTCCTATTATTGGTACTTACAATGTACATCATGAAGGTAGCTCGGACATGTATCCTAAAGGAAGTTTAATGTTACATACCTTACGTCAAATTATTAATAACGATAAAAAATGGCGAAATATTTTAAGAGGTCTCAATAATGAATTTCATCACCAAACAGTAACTGGAAATCAAGTAATTGAATATATTAATAAAAAAGTTAAGATGGATTTAACTAGCTTTTTTAAACAATACTTAAGCACCACTAAGATTCCAACCCTACTCGTAGAAAAAAGAAGTAATTACATATACTATGCATGGGAAAACGTAGTAGATGACTTTAATATACCTATTAAAATCTATTTAGACAATAAAGAAAAATGGATTTACCCTAAAGAAAAAGAATGGAAAAAAATAAGTGGAAAATACCGACAATTTAAAGTTGATAAAAACTTTTACATCATGGTAAAAGAAATATAAATAAGTCAAAATAAAAAAGAGATACTTTAAAAGTATCTCTTTTTTATTATTGTTTGATATTATTAATTATACTTAGCCGCTAACTTTTTAGCTTCAGGTAAGTAATTTTTTAAGGTTGCAATTCTTGTACTATTAGATGGGTGAGTACTTAAAAATTCTGGTGGTGCACCTCCTCCTATTTCACTCATACGTTCCCAAACTCTAACGGCTTCTTCTCCATTATAACCGGCCATAATCATAAAAACCAATCCTAATTTATCTGCTTCAGTTTCGTGTGTTCTACTGTATTTTAACATCCCTAACTGAGAACCAACACCATATGCCATGTTCCACATTTCTTTGGTTTTAGCATCTGCATCGCCTGTTCCTATTTCAATAGCCATCGCACCATATTGCTGAATTTGACTAGAACTCATACGCTCTTGTCCATGTTTAGCAAAAGCATGGGCTACTTCATGCCCCATAATTGCAGCTATTCCATCTGTGTTTTTAGCCACAGGTAAAATTCCAGTATAAAAAACTACTTTCCCCCCTGGCATACACCATGCGTTTAATTGATCATCTTTTACCAAATTAAACTCCCATCGATAATTATCTGCTTCTGCACTCATTCCATTTTTACGCATAAACTTATCAACTGCCGCAGAAATTCTTGCTCCAACAGCTTTTATTTCTTGCGTTTTTGCTTTGTCTGTAGATAGGGTGTTTTCTTTTAAAAAGGCATCATATTGTGCAAAACTTGTAGGAAGCACCTCTGCATCAGAAACAAAATTTAAACGTTTTCTTCCTGTAATAGGCACTGTAGAACAAGCTACCATTATTGCCGTTACTATTATTAATGATATTGTTTTTTTCATGTTGCAAATAAATTTGTTTTACACAAATATAACATTTGACAGAAAACTAAGTAATGATTCCGCTAGAGATTCGACTTAATTTTTAAATATCAAAAAAATGAAATCAAAACTTAGCTTTTTTACTTTATTCACCGTTTTTTTTATTGGTAGTATATCTGCTCAAAAGAAAATTATCAAAACCGATGCTGAATGGAAAAAAATATTAACTCCTGCACAGTATCAGGTTCTTAGAAAAGCTGGAACAGAACCTGCCTTTTCTGGTAAATATGATCACTTTTATAAAAAAGGGACTTATTACTGTGCTGCCTGTAACACTCCCTTATTTACCTCTAAAAGTAAATTCGACTCAGGTTCAGGGTGGCCATCTTTTGACAATCATATAGGAAATAATGTTGGTTTTCATGAGGACGACAAATACGGAATTACCAGAACAGAAATTATCTGTAATATTTGTGATGGACACTTGGGACATATGTTTATGGATGGTCCAAAAAAAACCACAGGAAAAAGATATTGTGTAAATTCTTTGGCCTTAAAATTCAAGAAATCACAATAACCTAACATAAGTCAATGATATTTAAATACTTAATACATAAATTTATGAGGAATAAATGTTAGACTACTCGTTTCATGGTCGTTTAATCATTTTAAGAAAAATTATAGTATTTGTTTTTATGTTTTACAATTAAACCCTCCAAATCTGGAGGGTTTTTTGTTAGGTATAAACCCTTTAAAAGTTATGATATTCTTGTATATTTGCAGCTCAACTTTAACAAAGTAAATTACAGCATATGTTTAATAATTTATCAGATAAACTAGATAAAGCCTTACATCTTTTAAAAGGACACGGAAAAATAACAGAAGTAAATGTAGCAGATACATTAAAAGAAGTACGTAGAGCATTGTTAGATGCCGATGTAAACTTTAAAATAGCTAAAGATTTTACAACAAGAGTTAAAGAGAAAGCACTAGGACAAGATGTATTAACTACCTTAAATCCTGGTCAGTTAATGGTTAAACTTGTAAAAGACGAGTTAACCGAATTAATGGGAGGAGAAACTGCTGGAGTTAATTTAACTGGATCTCCTACTGTAATTTTAATGGCTGGTTTACAAGGTTCTGGTAAAACTACTTTTTCTGGAAAGTTAGCCAACTATTTAAAAACTAAAAAAACAAAGCAAGTACTTTTGGTTGGAGCCGATGTATATCGTCCTGCCGCTATTAACCAGTTACAAGTTGTAGGAGAACAAATTGGCGTTGAAGTATATGCTGAAATTGAAAATAAAAATCCTGTAGAAATTGCACAAAATGCTATTGCCTATGCAAAAGCCAATGGTAAAAATACAGTGATTATAGATACTGCTGGTCGTTTGGCTATTGATGAGGCTTTGATGACAGAAATATCTAACATTCATAAAGCCGTAACCCCACAAGAGACTTTATTTGTAGTAGATTCTATGACAGGGCAAGATGCTGTAAACACGGCAAAAGCTTTTAACGATTTGTTAAATTTTGATGGAGTTGTATTAACAAAATTAGATGGTGATACTCGTGGTGGAGCTGCATTAACTATTAAATCCGTAGTTAACAAGCCTATTAAGTTTATTGGTACTGGAGAAAAAATGGAAGCGATTGATGTTTTCTATCCAGAACGTATGGCCGATCGTATTTTGGGAATGGGAGATGTAGTTTCTTTAGTAGAACGTGCCCAAGAACAATATGATGAAGAAGAAGCTAGAAAATTACAAAAGAAAATTGCCAAAGATCAATTTGGTTTTGATGATTTCTTAAGTCAAATTCAGCAAATCAAAAAAATGGGGAATATGAAAGACTTGGTTGGAATGATACCAGGTGCTGGAAAAGCCTTAAAAGATGTTGATATTGATGATGATGCTTTTAAAGGAATTGAAGCGATTATAAAATCTATGACTCCTTTAGAGAGAACAGAGCCTAAAGTAATCAACGCTTCTAGAAAAAAGAGAATTGCCAAAGGATCTGGAACTTCTATTACCGAAGTAAACCAATTGTTAAAACAATTTTTCCAAATGAGCAAAATGATGAAAATGATGCAAGGTGGTGGTTCTAGAAAAATGATGCAGATGATGCAAGGAATGAAAGGTAGAATGCCAGGAATGTAATCAATAGTAATTAGTTTATAACTAACAATAAAAAACTTACTACTGTGTACTTTGTACTCAGTACTAAAAATAACGAGATGACAATATTAGACGGTAAAAAAACCTCTGCAGACATCAAAGCTGAAATTGCAGAAAAAGTAAAAGAATTAAAAGCTCAAGATAAAAAAACACCTCATTTAGCAGCTGTTATTGTTGGAAATGATGGTGCCAGTAAAACCTATGTTGGAGCTAAAGTGAAAGCTTGCGAACTAGTAGGTTTTGATTCTACTTTGATAGAATTACCAACAGAAACAACAGAAGCTGAATTGTTAACTAAAATTGAAGAATTAAACAACAATGATGCTATTGATGGTTATATCGTTCAATTACCTTTACCTAAACATATTGATGAGCACAAAGTTTTGTTAGCCGTTGATGCGACCAAAGATGTAGATGGTTTCCATCCAACAAATGTAGGTAGAATGGCTTTAGAATTGCCTACTTTTTTACCTGCAACTCCTTACGGAGTAATGGAATTGTTAGAGCGCTATAAAGTTCCAACTTCTGGTAAAAACGTAGTAGTCATTGGTCGTTCTCATATTGTAGGTAGGCCTATGAGTATTTTAATGTCTCAAAAAAGAGCAGCAGGAGATGCTACTGTAACTGTAGCACATTCAAGAACCGCTAACCTAAAAGAATTAACATTAAAAGCTGATATTATTGTTGTGGCTTTAGGAGTTGCTGAATTCTTAACTGGTGATATGGTAAAAGAGGGAGTTACTATTATTGATGTAGGAATTACTCGTTTAGATGACCCATCAAAAAAGAATGGTTTCCGTTTGGCTGGAGATGTTCATTTTGAATCTGTAGCACCTAAGGCTGACTTTATTACTCCTGTCCCAGGAGGTGTTGGACCAATGACTATTGCCATGTTATTAAAGAATACTTTATTAGCTGGAGAAAATAGAGCTTAATTATTTAAGACATAATAAATCATAAAAAAGGCATCCTAAATTTAGGATGCCTTTTTTATGATTTTAATATCAGTTTTATTCTTAATTGAACCAAACTGTAAAAGAAGTAAATTTTGAGTTTTCTGGAATTTGAGCTTTATCAATATCTCCTAAAGTAAATACTTTAATCCCAACATCTTCTTTATCAATAGTAAATGTTGCATTGATGTCTTTTACAAAAACTGTAATCAATTTAAAGCTAGCTTCTAACTTTTCTATATTATGATTGATATTTAAATCATTAAACGTAGATCCTAACCCTACAGATTTTTTAGTTGTAAATTCGTCGCTAAAAACAGTAACACTCTTAATTTTAGATACACTATCTAATGGATTTACTGGTGATATAGAAAGTAATAATTTTCCTCCTTTTTGATAAACTAGATAAGTATCGTTATCTCCAATATAATCATTCATATTTCCTAAATCTCCTTCGCTTAATCTAGAAACAATAGAATCATTTTTAAATAAATTAGTCAATTCTTTAACATTTGTGGTCTTTGTAATAGGTCCAACTTTGTCTAAATCAATAGTTGTATCTTTAGATTGACATGAAACAACCATGACAATAACTACTAATAGGGCAAATACTCTTTTCATATAGTTTTAAAATTTAAAGCACTAAGTTACGTAAATCCTTCAGGATATCGATAACAAAACCTTTGAACAACAATTAATTTATATTCTTTATTTTCTTGTATCTTTGCGCACCAAAACAAACCCAATGGATAACAAAACTAATGAACTTGTAAATAAAGGTATTATGCTTCCTTTAATGGAAGAATTCTACACAATACAGGGAGAAGGAGCTCACACTGGTACTGCCGCATACTTTATTAGAGTAGGAGGTTGTGATGTGGGTTGCCATTGGTGTGATGTTAAAGAAAGTTGGGATGCAAATTTACATCCACCAACACATGCTGATTTAATTGTTAAAAATGCTAGTCCTTATAAAACTATTGTCATTACTGGTGGAGAACCTTTAATGTGGGACATGCAATATTTAACTTCGTCTTTACAAAATCAAGGATTACAAACACATATTGAAACTTCTGGTGCTTATCCATTAAGCGGACAGTGGAATTGGATTTGTTTATCTCCTAAGAAAACAAAATTACCTTTAGAGGGTATTTATCCTGAAGCTCACGAGCTAAAAATGATAATCTATAATAAAAGTGATTTTGAATTTGCTGAGCAACAAGCGGCTAAAGTTTCTGATAAATGTGGCTTATATTTACAACCAGAATGGAGTAAAAAAGAAATAATGACTCCTATGATTGTAGATTATGTAATGAAAAATCCAAAATGGAAAATTTCTTTACAAACACATAAATATCTAAATATACCTTAAAGTTTAGCGTTTACCAACGATAAAATTTTATTGAACTGTTCTTCTCTAGATAAATTTGAATTGTCTATTTCAATAGCATCTTTTGCTATTTCTAGTGGTGAATCTGTTCTTGTAGTATCTAAAGTATCACGTTCTACTACATTGTTATACACTTCTTTGTAAGAAACTTCGGTATTTCCTTTGGCTTGTAATTCATCAAACCTACGTTGTGCTCTGGTTTCTGCAGATGCTGTCATAAACAACTTTAATTCAGCATTAGGAAACACAACTGTACCTATATCTCTTCCATCCATTACAATTCCTTTAGCTTTTCCCATTTCTTGTTGTAAAGCCACTAATTTCTGTCTTACTGCAGATATAGAAGCTACTTTGCTTACGTAAGAAGAAACTTCCATACCTCTAATTTCAGTTTCAACGTTTACACCATTTAAATACACTTCTGAAAAACCTAATTGAGCATTGTATTTAAAATCGATATTTATTTTATCTAAGCTCTCTATTAACTTCTCTACATTTATATCTCCTTCATTTATATAATTATTTTGAATTGCATACAAAGCCACTGCTCTGTACATCGCCCCAGTATCTACATAAATATATCCTAATTCTTTTGCCAATTGTTTGGCTACGGTACTTTTTCCTGTGGATGAAAATCCATCAATAGCAATGGTAATTTTTGATGTCATAATTTATAAATGTACAGTTAACCCAAAGGTACTGTATTTTGCTCCTTCTTGAAATTTTGCATAAGCATAATCAAATCTTAAAAATTTGGTATTGAATCCAAAACCATAAGACAATCCTGCTCCTGTTCTTACTTCGTTTAATTGATATTCTTGAGCCCTACGATGATTATAACCTATTCTAAGGTTAATCATTTTTTCTGGCCACAATTCAGCTCCAATAGATACATGCCTTAATGCATTGTTGATATCACTTACAGCTTCTGGAGTTACTTTGTTGTCTAAATCTGTTTTAGATCTTGATGGATTAGGTTCACTAATGCTCCAATTATTCAACTCATCAATAGCCCCATATACTTTAAGAGGAACATGTTCTAGTCTATATTCCATTGATAAAATGGCGTTATTTCTAATCAATTCTTTTTTATCAATAAAAGCAGATAATTGTTTACCCGAATTTCTTAACACCAAGGACATTACAAAAGGTTTAGTAGGATGCATATAAGTAATTCCTAAATCATATAAAAGAGCTGAGGAAATGTAAGTATCAATTTTAGATGAAATATATTTTAATGAGGCTCCAAAAGAAACCGATTCTAAAGTATATCCATACCCAATATTAAAAGAAAGGTCTCTTGCTGAAAAAATTCCTACAACAGTTGGCCCACTAGCCTCAGTTCTTTCAAAATCACCATAATTAAAATATTGAACTCCTATAAAAGCTGTTCCGTACAAAGGATTGATTGATTTTGCATAAGAAAGTGACCCTACATTTATTCCTGAAATATATTTGATATAATTTAATGAAAGATCATTCTCCATTTTCGAGTTTACTGATGCTGGATTCCACAAAGTTTGAGAAACATCTTCTCTAGAAGTAAGAGTAACTCCACCCAAAGCAACTTGCTTGGCAGAAGTAGGTATATTTAGAAAAGTATATAAAGTTTCACCACCAGTTTGCGAAAACAAACTACTGGATACCAATACAGAAAATAAAAAAACTATGTACTTCATTCTTTAATACTTCTTCGTGAGCAAATATAAATGGTTGATTTTAATATTTTATACAATCTCATTTTAGATTTTGTCTAAACCTCACTCATCTTTAATAATTGATAATGCAATGCTGCTACCTCTTTAGCAAGTTTTTCTAAATCACTATTATGAATTACAAAATCAGCTTTTTTTATTTTATCTTCTTGACTCCATTGATTGTTCATTCTGGACAATACAGTTTCTCTGTCTACTTTATCTCTTTTCATCACCCTAGAAATTCTGTCTTCTAACTCAGCCGCTACTACTATCACTTTATCACAAAGATGCTCACTTTTATTTTCGTATAAAATAGCATTCTCATATACCAAATATGGGGCTTTTTGCTTTGCTACAAATTCTTGAAAATGTTTATGAACCGCAGGATGTACAATAGTATTTAACGCAGTTAATAATTTTTTATTATTAAATACTTTCTGGGCAATATAAGTTCTATTCAACTCATTATTATGATAAGACTCAACTCCTAACAAATGAATAATACTTTCTTTTACTTCATTGGAATGAACCATGATCTTTTTAGCTTCAACATCCGCCTGATATACTGGAACCCCTAAAGACTCAAACATTTTTAAGGCAGTACTTTTACCACTACCAATTCCACCTGTTAATCCTACTATCATTTATTTTAGAATTAAATATTCTAACTCATCAATATTTAACTTTACAGAAGAAACCATGGTTGGCTTTTGTCTTATTTCAGGAGTCATGTGTTTACTTGTTCTTTTGTTATAATCACAGACCACTAAAAATTCAGAAGCTTTGACTTCATTAAATTGAGACAATCTTACCAAACAACTTAGTTCTATTTTTTTAGGATAAATCACTATCTCATCATCACTGGGAGCATTGATAATTTGAACAGGAACCGTTAATGTTTTTTCTGTAATTTTTTCGACTTCAACTTTTAAACGTACTTTATCATCAGAATATGTAATCTTAGGAATATTGGGTTTTACAATAGCAATTTCTTCGTTTACAGGTTCTTGTACATTGACTTTTTTTAAAGGTTCTAAAGCTATTTGATTTATTTTAGCCACCTGCATTTCGGGACCTGAAATTTGTATAGAATCGGGAACAATTATATTTCCTGAAAAGGATTTATATCCTAAGTGATAACTTATATTAATATTGGGCACAACTGGAACCTTTTTAAAACTCCTCTTTCCTAATTTTACGAATAAGGTATCAGAAATTACATCAACCAAAGTAATATTTTCTTTAATAGAATTTCTTACTTGCTTTTTAAGATCATCATTCACCAAGTAATAATCATAAGTGTTTTTTCTTTTTAAATGTTGTACCGAAACTTCAATTTCGGGCTTACTAAAAGCAACTCCTAAAAAATAAAATCCGTTGGCTTCAATTCTAAACCCTAATTCTTTTGGTGGATTTTCTTGAAACACATAATCATTTGATAATGATGAATAATGAATTGGATAATAAACTATTTGACTGTATTCTTTTGATAATTTATTAAGAAACCAAAAAACAAAAGTTCCCAAAACAAAAATTAGAAACACGGAGTCTCTCTTTTTATTGAATTTAAAAATAGTTTGCTTTTTAGTTTTCTTCATAATAGCTAAAATAGGAAATGAAAGGCAAACAACATGATATTATTACAAACAAAAACACCCTTAGATTTCTCTAAAGGTGTTTGATTTATGACTTTTCTGAAATAATTATTTTTTTTCAGGAGCGTTATATTTTTTTGTTAACTCCATTGACAAGGCTGTTTTTTCCATTAACAATTTACCTGCATTGGTTTCAATCATTACAGTTCCTTCATTCACCTCTACTAATTTTCCGTGAATTCCTCCTGTAGTTACTACTTTAGTTCCTTTTACTAAACTTTCTTTAAATTTCTTTTCGTTTCTACTTCTTCTTACTTGTGGAATAATCATAAAAAATACTACGAAAATTACCATAATAACTAAAAACATTGGACTCATTGCCCCTTCTTGTAATGCTATCATTTTAAACTATTTGTTGATTAAATTATTATCTTAAAATTTACAGTAAACTTATGGGTTTGTTTTCTGATTACAAAGTTCCTCTACCGATTTTATTCAGCCTATTTGTATCCTGAAAATCTTTCCAAATTTTATCTAAAACTCCATTAATAAACGTGCTACTTTTTTCTGTTGAGTAGTCTTTAGCTATTTCTAAATATTCATTAATAGTAGCTTTAACTGGAATTGATGGGAATTTTAAAAACTCGCAAATAGCCATTTTAATTAAAATCATGTCTAAATCTGCAATACGATCTGTTTCCCAGTTTGGTGTTTTATCAGCAATTTCTTCTTCAAACTTAGGTAAGTTTAAAACAGTTTTTTTGAATAATTCTGAAGCAAAAGCCTCGTCATCACTATTTTTATAAAGTCTACCAATAATAAAATCATCCTTAGCTCTTAACTCCTGTAATGTTTTTACTACCCAAGTATTTACAAAAGGAATATCATCTACCCAGCTAATATTTTCACCTTCAAAATATTCAGCTAATTTTTCATTAGGAGCAATAAATTCAGCAAAAAACTTAACTGCAAATTTTTGATCTTTCTTAAAAGAAGTCTCTTCATCTGCCATGTAATTTTTATACAAATCACTTGCTAATAAATTATCGTAAACAATAGAAACGTATTTATCATCTAAATACCAATTGTTTAAATTGTTTTCTTCTATATAGTTTTGTAAAGACACACTTTCTTTTAAAGTTTTGATGACTTTATTATCTATAAATTTTCTGTTTGGATTTAGCTCTTCTTTAGTTACAAAATACTTCTTCTTAGAAATTTCTGAAGTTTTTTCTGCAATTTGATTAACTCTTACCAACATATCTAAAGACAGTATGTACAAGTCGTACATTTTATCTATACTTTGTCTTAAGAATTTTTCTTCTTTAACAATATTATCACTTTTGGCATGAATCATCGCGTAAACGGATTGCATCACCTTTACACGAATATGTCTTCTGTTAATCATTTAGAAAGAACTTAAAGTTTTTGAGAGTACAAAAGTAACACTTAATTAAATTATTTTGAAACATTAACTAAAAAATATTATTTCGGTACATTTTATGTGATGCTTCCACATGAAATCAAACTAGTTTAATAACAAGAATATAGTATCTTCGTATCCACAAATAATGCACTCCCTTTCCGATGAAAGAATTACAATATATCAATCAATTTTTTTACAAATACAGATATCGTTTATTGCTAGGAATTTTAATATCCATTGCCTCAAGGTACTTAGCTGTTAAAGTTCCAGAAATTGTTAAAAACTCAGTAAACGCTGCTACCGATTATCACAAAGGTATATTAACAGATTTATCCGTTGTAAAAACTGAATTACTCAACAATATTTTACTTATTATTGGATTGGCTGTTTTGTCTGGATTCTTTACTTTTTTAATGAGACAAACCATTATTGTAACTTCTAGATTGGTAGAATATGATTTAAAAAATCAGGTTTATCAACAATATCAAAGATTGAGTTTAAACTTTTACAAGAAAAACCGTACAGGTGATTTGATGAATCGTATTAGTGAAGATGTTGGGAAAGTAAGAATGTATGTTGGGCCTGCAATTATGTATACCATAAACATGTTAGTCATGTTTTCAGTGGCTATTTATAAAATGGTTCAAATAGATATAAAACTTACTTTATACACTTTAATTCCCTTTCCTCTATTATCAATTTCCATTTTTGTATTGAGTAAAAACATTAACAAAAGAAGTACTATTGTTCAACAACAATTGTCTAAACTAACCACATTTACTCAAGAAGTTTTCTCTGGAATGAATGTGATTAAATCTTATGCTATTGAAGGAATTACCCGTAATGACTTTATTGATATTGCTGAAGAAAACAAACAAAAAAACATTAGTTTATTTAAGGTTCAGGCCTTCTTTTTTCCTTTAATGATTTTATTAATTGGTACCGCAAATATTATTGTATTATATGTGGGGGGAATGGAATATATTAAAGGAAATATTAGTGTCGGGGTTATTGCAGAGTTTATTATGTACACCAACATGTTAACATGGCCTGTAGCTATTGTGGGTTGGGTAACCTCTACGGTACAAGAAGCAGAAGCATCTCAAAAAAGAATTAATGAATTTTTAAAACAAGAACCTGAGATTATCAATCAAAATGAAACTGTTACTGAAATAAAAGGAGCTATTAAATTTAAAAACGTTTCTCTTACTTATGACGATACCAATATTACAGCCTTAAAAAACATTTCTTTTGAAGTAAACCCAGGAGAAACCATTGCTATTATTGGTAAAACGGGTTCTGGAAAATCTAGCATCTTAAATTTAGTAAGTAGGTTATACGATGTAACTACGGGAATTATTGAAATTGACGATCAACCTATTCAAGAACTAAATCTTTACAACTTAAGGAATAACATTGGTTTTGTGCCTCAAGATCCATTCTTATTTTCTGACACCATAGGTAACAACATCCGTTTTGGTAAAGAAGATGCTACAGAAGAAGAAATGATGGAAGCTGCAAAAAAAGCGGTAGTTCACGATAATATTATTCTATTTAACAAAAAATACAATACAATTTTAGGAGAGCGTGGAGTTACATTATCCGGAGGTCAAAAACAAAGAGTTTCTATTGCCAGAGCAATTATAAAGAATCCTAAAATATACATTTTTGATGACTGTTTATCTGCTGTAGACACTGAAACAGAAGAACAAATTTTAAAGAACTTAAAATCCATTAGTAAGAACAATACTACGCTTATTGTAAGTCACAGAATTAGTGCAGCACAAAATGCAGATAAAGTTATTGTATTAGATAATGGTGAAATTGTTCAACAAGGAACTCATTCTCAGCTATTAAACCAGCATGGGATTTTCCATGATATGTACGAACAACAACTACAAGAAAAAGAAATAGAATAATGTGCTCTAAATAATTATTTTTATATATTTGAGTAGATAACAATAATTAGCTAAATAATGAAAGAAAGAGAAGGGCAAGAAGAAATTTTTTCTCAAATTTTGAGGGCAGGAAGAAGAACCTATTTTTTTGATGTAAGAGCTACCAAAGCGGGAGATTATTACTTAACGGTGACAGAGAGTAAAAAGTTTACTCATGATGATGGATCTTTTCATTACCAAAAACACAAAATTTATTTATACAAAGAAGATTTTGTTGAGTTCCAAGAACAACTAAAACAAGCTACAGACTACATCATTAACGAAAAAGGTGAAGAAGTTATTAGCGAAAGACATCAAAAAGACTTTAAAAAAGAGGATGAGGATGCCAATAATGAAAACATGGCAACTGCAGATTTCACAGAAGTTAATTTTGACGATATTTAATAATAAAGCTCAGTATTAAAACTGAGCTTTATTATTTTTTACAATTCATAATTATAGAACCAACATTTATGAAAAGTCTAAATGTTGGTTTATATTTTTCCTAGGACAATACTTCTTGTACTTTTTCTGCTGCTTCTTGGAATTCAACTGCTGAAATTACATTCAATCCTTCTTGAGCATCAATTAATGCTTTTGCTTCAACTGCGTTAGTCCCTTGTAATCTTACAATAATTGGCACATTAATCGCGTTTTTCATATTATTGTAAGCATCTACAACTCCTTGTGCCACACGGTCACAACGAACAATACCTCCAAAAATATTTACCAAAATAGCTTTTACATTAGGATCTTTTAATATAATTCTAAAAGCAATTTCTACTCTTTTTGCATCTGCTGTACCTCCAACATCTAAAAAGTTAGCTGGTTCTCCTCCTGCTTGCTTTATTAAGTCCATAGTTCCCATAGCCAATCCTGCTCCATTTACCATACATCCTACGTTTCCGTCTAAAGCTACATAGTTTAATCCTGCTGCTTTTGCTTCTACTTCTATTGGATGCTCTTCACGAATATCTCTATACTCTAAATAATCTTTATGACGGTATAATGCATTTTCATCTAAAGAAACCTTTGCATCTACTGCTAAAATTTTATTATCAGAAGTTTTTAATACTGGGTTGATTTCGAACATAGCAGCATCAGAACTTTCATATGCTTTATATAAAGACATCACAAATTTTGTCATTTCTTTAAAAGCATTTCCTGATAATCCTAAGTTAAAAGCAATTTTACGAGCTTGGAAAGGCAATAATCCTGTTCCTGGATCTATTTCTTCTGTAAAAATTAACTCAGGTGTTTTTTCTGCAACCTCTTCAATATCCATTCCTCCTTCTGGGGAATACATGACCATATTTTTTCCAGTAGCTCTGTTTAACAATATAGAAACATAAAACTCTTCTGTTTCACTTTCTCCTGGGTAATATACATCCTCAGCTATTAAAACTTGACTCACCAATTTCCCTTCTGCTGAAGTTTGAGGAGTAATTAACATCATTCCAATAATATCATTAGAAATCTTTTTTACTTCCTCTAAATTTTTAGCCAATTTAACTCCACCACCTTTACCACGACCACCTGCATGAACTTGAGCTTTTACAACATACCAACTAGTTCCTGTTTTCTCTGTTAATTCTTTTGCAGCCTTAACAGCTTCTTCTGGAGTCTGAGCTACAATTCCTCTTTGAATTCCAACGCCAAAACTACTTAAAATCTCTTTTCCTTGATATTCGTGTAAGTTCATTTTTATTTTGAATAAGTTTTTTATAATCGCCGTAAAAGTAGTGATATCAATACAAATATTTTACTAATATCTGTGCTTTTTAAATAAAATTTTCTAAAACGTTTTCTACCACTAAAAACAAAGGAATTAGCATAAAAAAAACGCCTTCAAATAAATTGAAAGCGTTTTTTAATATGTTAAAAGTACCTAAAAACTATGCTAATACTTCTTGTACTTTTTCTGCTGCTTCTTGGAATTCAACTGCTGAAATTACATTCAATCCTTCTTGAGCATCAATTAATGCTTTTGCTTCAACTGCGTTGGTACCTTGTAATCTTACAATAATTGGCACATTAATCGCGTTTTTCATATTATTATAAGCATCTACAACTCCTTGTGCCACACGGTCACAACGAACAATACCTCCAAAAATATTTACCAAAATAGCTTTTACATTAGGATCTTTTAATATAATTCTAAAAGCAATTTCTACTCTTTTTGCATCTGCAGTACCTCCAACATCTAAAAAGTTAGCTGGTTCTCCTCCTGCTTGCTTTATTAAATCCATAGTTCCCATAGCCAATCCAGCTCCGTTTACCATACATCCTACGTTTCCATCTAAGGCTACATAGTTCAATCCTGCTGCTTTTGCTTCTACTTCAATTGGATGTTCTTCACGAATATCTCTATAATCTAAATAGTTTTTATGACGATATAATGCATTTTCATCTAAAGAAACCTTTGCATCTACTGCTAAAATTTGATCATCAGCAGTTTTAAACACAGGGTTAATTTCAAATAGAGAAGAATCTGACCCTTCGTAAGCTTTGTATAAAGCAGTAGCGAACTTTGTCATATCTTTAAATGCAGCTCCAGACAATCCTAAATTAAAAGCAATTTTACGAGCCTGAAAAGGTAATAATCCTGTTGCTGGATCTATTTCTTCTGTAAAAATTAACTCAGGTGTTTTTTCTGCAACTTCTTCAATATCCATCCCTCCTTCTGGAGAATACATAATCATATTTTTACCAGTAGCTCTGTTTAATAAAACAGACATATAATATTCTTCTGGTTTAGAAGGACCATCGTAATAAACATTTTCAGAAATTAATACTTGGTGTACTTCTTTTCCTTCAGCAGAAGTTTGAGGCGTAACTAACATCATTCCGATGATTTGCTCAGCATACATTTTAACTTCTTCGATAGATTTAGCGATTTTTACACCACCTCCTTTACCACGTCCACCAGCGTGTATTTGTGCTTTTACAGCAAAAACAGTACATCCTTTTTCTGCATGAATCTTATTTGCAGCTTCTAATGCTTCTTCAGGAGTTGTTGCAACAAGCTCCATAGGCACTTTTACTCCAAAACTCTTTAAAATTTCCTTTCCTTGAAATTCGTGTAAATTCATAAAACTCTCTCTTAAAATTATGTATAGACTTCAAAAATATAAATAACCATCCACTAACTCCCTTATTCAAACAATATTTTTTAATAAAAAAATAAGTATTTAACAAAAAAGCCATAATCGTATCTTTTTTAGTACTTTCGTTTGGTTACTTTTCTAGTTATGATTATTGCAAAAAACATTCGAAAAACATTTAACAACACTCCTGTTCTAAAGGGGATTGATTTACATATAAAAAAAGGTGAAATAGTTGCCATTGTTGGCCCTTCTGGAGCTGGTAAAACAACTCTTTTACAAATTTTAAGCACGTTAGATAAACCTGATGAAATTAAAGAGAGTGAATTAAGAATTAATAGCATCTCTCCTATTGAATTAAACGACAAAAAAATATCAGAATTCAGAAATGAGCATATTGGTTTTGTCTTTCAATTTCATCAATTATTACCAGAATTTACTGCCATAGAAAATGTTTGTATTCCTGCTTACATAGGGAACAAAAAAGCAGAAGCCACCAAACAAAGAGCTTTAGAATTGTTAGACTTTTTAGGAATTAAAAACAAAGCTGAAAGCAAACCCAATCAACTTTCTGGGGGAGAACAACAACGTGTTGCGGTTGCTAGAGCGTTAATTAATCAACCTGCTATTGTTTTTGCTGACGAGCCTAGTGGAAACCTTGACACTGAAAGCGCTGCCAATTTACATGATTTGTTTTTTGAACTAAGAGATAAATTTGATCAAACTTTTGTAATTGTTACCCACAATGAAAAATTGGCCAACATGGCTGATAGAAAATTAACCATGAGAGATGGATATCTCTTAAACGAATAAAGAATGATTGGAATAATTAGTGCCATGCACGATGAGTTGGCAGAACTTTTAGATATTTTACAAGATAAAAAAACAGTTGTTTTAGGAAATAGAGAGTATCACACTGGTAATATCACCAATCAAAAAGTAGTAATTGTTTTTTCTAAATGGGGAAAAGTAGCCGCTGCAATTACTACCACTCAATTAATTAGTAGTTTTAAGCCTACAAAAATTATTTTCTCAGGAGTAGCTGGAGCCATCAATCCAACATTAAATATTGGAGATATTGTTTATGGTACCTCTTTAATTCAGCACGATATGGATGCCACGCCATTGTTTCCAAAGTTTGAAATTCCACTATTAGGAAAATCAACCATTGAAACCATTGTTGATGAAAAACTTTATCAATGTGTAGAAGAATTTAACAATCAATATTATGAATATGTTTCTCCCGAAGAAGCCAATGAATTTGGAATCAAATCTCCTAAAATAATCAAAGGAATCATTGCTAGTGGTGATGAATTTATTAGCGATAACATCAAACAAAAACAATTACAAAATGACATTCCAGATTTACAATGCGTAGAAATGGAAGGAGCTGCAGTAGCTCAAGTTTGCGATGAATATAAAATTCCTTTCCATATTATTAGAATTATATCAGACAAGGCAGACCATAGTGCACATATTGATTTCCCTGCCTTTACCAAACAAATTGCCAGCAAGTATGCAAAAGGGATTCTAGAAAATTATTGCAGTTAAGCATAGTTTCTGTATCTTTGACCAATCCTTGAAACAATGACGAATAACGCTAAACATCTTTACGCGAAATACCAGTCAGCTCAACAGAGCAATTTTGTTTATTTCCCTATTTATAGGGCAATTTATCCCCTATTTTCCAACATTTTGATTAAGCAAACAGCATGAATATATTATTAAAATCGGCTATCGTTTTTGACCCTAAAAGCACGCATCATAACCAAACAGTGGATGTTTTAATAGAAAATGGTCTTATTTCTAAAATAGACAACAACATTTCTTGTCCTACAAACTGTGAGGAAATCAACTTAGAAAACTTAATTATTTCTAACGGATGGTTTGATGCTAGTGTTAGTTTTGGTGAGCCAGGTTACGAAGACAGAGAAACCATTAACAACGGAATTGAAGTAGCTGCCAAAAGTGGATTTACGCAAATAGGATTAAACTCAAACTGCTACCCTTTTACAGATTCTAAATCTATGGTCAATTTTTTAAAGACCAAAGCTGCTGGAACTCCTGTAAATATTTATCCGATAGGAAGCTTGACTAAAAAAAGTGAAGGAACAGAAATTGCAGAATTATATGACATGCAGCAAGCGGGTGCCATTGCTTTTAACGATTATAAAAAAGGAACTAAAAATGCCAATCTTATAAAAATTGCCTTACAATACACACAAAGTTTTGGTGGGCTGGTGATGAGCTATCCTAACAACTGTAATATTGCTGGCGAAGGGTTGGTAAACGAAGGAATTAATAGTACTCGTTTAGGTTTAAAAGGAACTCCTGCTTTGGCAGAAGAATTACAAGTAAGTAGAGATTTATTTCTACTAGAATATACTGGAGGGAAACTTCATATTCCAACCATTAGTACTCAAAAATCAGTAAGTTTAATAAAAGAAGCTAAAGCAAAAGGATTAAATATTACCTGTAGCGTAAGTGCAGACCACTTAACCATTACAGATGATGAGTTATCTAGTTTTGATGCCAATTACAAAATTGCTCCGCCACTAAGAACGCAACAAGATGTAAATGCTTTGATTGAAGGTTTGAAAGATGGAACCATTGATTTTATTACTTCTGACCACGACCCTATTGATATAGAAAACAAAAAACTAGAATTTAGTCACGCCATTGACGGGACTATTGGATTAGAAAGTCTATTTGTGAGTTTACAAGATACTTTAGGATTAGATTTATTGATTGAAAAAATTACAACAGCTCCACAAACAATTTTTGGATTATCAAACTCAACTATTACAGAAGGAGAAAAAGCAAATTTAAGTTTATTCACCACCAAAGGGACTAAAACTTTTACGGAAGAAGATATTCTATCTACCTCAACAAACAGTGCTTATATAGGCAAAAAAGCAACTGGTAAAGTATATGGAACTTATAACAATGGGATTTTAACTTTAGCTTAATGACAGATTTATCTTTAGAATATTTGGTACAAGAACCAAGTATAAAAACAGACAAAACACCTTTAATATTATTAATTCACGGATACGGAAGCAACAAAGAAGATTTATTCTCTTTTGCTAGTGAATTGCCAAAAGAAGCATTGGTAATAAGTGTACAAGCCCCTATTGCTTTGCCTTTTGGTGGCTATGCTTGGTACAGTATTACTTTTGATGCCGATGAAAATAAGTTTTCTGATCCTGATGAAGGAAAAGCTTCTGTTCAAAAATTGAATATTTTTTTAGAGGAAATCATTCAAAAATATAAGGTTGATGAAAACAATATTTTCTTAACAGGATTTAGTCAAGGAGCTATTTTAAGTTATGCTTTTTCTTTTACATTTCCTGAAAAAGTACAACATGTAGCTGCGATGAGTGGATATTTTAACCACGATTTTTTAATAGAAAAACCTACTAAAAACAAGGTTGATTATTTTATTTCTCACGGAACAGTAGATCAAATAATTCCTGTAGATTGGGCTAGAAAAGCTCCTGATTTTTTAACTTCTCTTGGTGTTGATAGTACTTATAAAGAATATCCAGTAGGACACGGAATACATCCGAATAATTTTTATGATTATAAAGATTGGATTTTAAAACGTATATAAAATAAAAACGCTCAACCTAGGTTGAGCGTTTTTTAATAACTGAAATTTTTAATTATCCTTTTTTCGTTTATAGAGATTTAGTACTTAGACTTTTTGTGTTTGCGTCATACTTTATGAATATTGGATTTATAGGTGTTTCATCGTCTCTACTCTTATCTGTTGATGTTCTCTTTCCATCAAAAGAATATTGTATGTCATAAAAAGTTATTTCATTCTTAGAGTTTCTTATAACTTCAAAAACCAAATCACATTTAAATTTTTCTTTGTATATTTTTCTATATTTTTTTAACTGATCATCAGAGGTATTCTTCCTTAAAACCATAATAAATTCATTCTCTTTTTTCATTGTAATTTCTACCACTCCATCTTTTGCTTTTTCTCCATATTTATCAGTTGCATGTTTGTCTTTTAAAACATTTATTGATTGAATATCGTCTGGATTTATTTTTTTGAACTCATCATCGGAAACTTCTTTTCCATCGATAATATATAAAGGATATTTTGTTGAATTTAAATCTTTAGCATCTACCTCTATTGTATGTTGTCTTATACCAAAAGATTCGGTTTTAGCTCCATCTTCATTGGATACAACTTTTATATCAGGATAAGATTTTGAAACTTGAGTTGTTGAATCATTATTTTTTTTCATTGTAATCTCCACAACTCCATCTTTTCCTTTTTTACCATATTTATCAGTGGCATGTTTATCTTTTAAAACTGAAATACTATAAATATCACTTGGATTTATTTTTTCGAACTCTTTTTGGGGTATTTCTTTTCCATCAACAAAAAACAATGGAGTTCCTTTAAAATCTAAAGCACGTACTCTTAAGCGAGTACTATCTTGAGTAATCATAGCTTTCTCAACATTCTCAAACTTTTCAATTGAATTTTTGAGAAAATTTCCCTCTCGTTTAATTACTTTCTCCACATAAACATCCTTGGTATTAAAGCTCATTAAAAACAAAGTCAACACAGGAACTACCAGCGCATACTTTAGTAAATTGATTTTTTTTGATTTTGATTTTTGTAACATAGCGATTCTTTTTTTGATTAATGAATTGTAAAAGTGATTACTTAAAGCCATTTGATAACTGGGAATGCTGGCTTTTAACATAGTATATTGGTAACTTTTTGTATCGTTAAATTGATTTAAAGCATATTTATCTGCTAAAAATTCTAAGTTTTGTTTTAAACTTTTGTTATACAACCATACAAAAGGATGAAACCAAAGAAAAACACAACAAATTTCCATCAATAAAATATCTACAGAATGATATTGTTTGGCATGTACTTTTTCATGCGTAATAATTTGTCCTAACTCTTTTTGATTAAACTGAGTTGGATTGTAAACAATCCATTTAAAAAATGAAAAAGGAGAAAGCTCAGTAGTAGTTTCTATAAAAATAAATCCTTCTTCTTTTTTGTGAGTTTCATTTTTATTAATCACCCTAGCCAAAGAAATCAATCTAAAGAAAAAACGAAGAGAAAAAATAGTAATTCCTAAAACATAGATCATCAATAAATAATCTAACACATCAAAAGATTCCTCAATACTAGTTTCTGCTAGCATAGAAAGTTCATGAAACTGAACATTTGACACAACTTCGGTTGTATATTCATGATATACAGGAATCACAATTAATGGAAATAAGAAGGATATAAAAATTCCTAAAATTAAAAACCACCTATTTGCTTCAAAAAAAGTGATTTTTTGTAAAAGCGTTTTATAAACCAAATAAAAAACAACAATAACAGCGCTTACTTTTAATAAATATTCCATGCTATTTTTTGTTTTCTATTAAAGCTATAATATCTTTTAGCTCTTCTACACTTATCTTTTCTTCTTTGGCAAAAAATGACACCATGTTTTTATAAGAGTTGTTAAAATAATTGTCAATGGCCTGATTCATAAATTGTTTTCTGTACTCTTCTTTTTTAACCACAGGATAATATTGATGTGTTTTTCCATAAGCATGATAACTTACATATCCTTTCTCTTCCAAATTCCTAACAATGGTAGATAAAGTATTATAATGAGGCTTATCTCCTTTAATTTCTGCCAATACATCTTTTACAAAAGCTTTTTCTAACTTCCATATAACATGCATTACCTCTTCTTCTTTATTTGTTAATTTTTCCATATCGTTTTTTATTATTGAATTTCAAAACATACTTACATACAAATTGTTCGTTGAAACAAACATAAAACTATTTTTTTAGTTTTACAACTATAAAAATAGTTAAACAACTATTAATATAGTTTTTAGGTATAAAAAAAGATGTCATTATGAATGACATCCTTGATTTTTAAGTTAAAAGAAATGTTTTTAATCTTGCATAACTACCCACATTCCATGTATAATAGCTGGTAAAAAGAAAACAAAACACAAAACTATATTGATGAGTAAATGTTTGTCTGCTCCCCTTTTTAAATAAACTGCTAACGGTGGTAGTAAAATAGCCAGTATAATAAGTAATAATTTGTTCGTCATGATTTTAGATTGATTGTTACCAACCTAAATTACAAATAATTATGTTTACAATTCAATTTGTAAACCATCATAGGCTAAAAAAACATTCTTAGGTAAAGTCTTACTCACTTCTTCGTGAAAACCTAATCGATGACTAATATGCGTTAAATAAGCTTTATCTGGGTTGATGATTTTTACCATTTCTAAAGCTTCATCTAAATTCATATGAGTAGGATGTGTTTCAATTCTAAGCGCACTCAATACAATGGTTTTTACTCCTTTTAGTTTTTCTAAAGATACTTTACTAATTTTTTTTACATCTGTTAAATAAGCAAAGTCATCAATTCTGTATCCTAAAATAGGCAAATTTCCATGATCTACTTCAATAGGAATAATGGTATTTCCTTTAAAATCAAAAGGTATTTTATCAACAATATTTGGAATTACAGCAGCTGCTCCTGGATATCTATTTTCTGTACTAAAAATATAATCATATCTTTTAGCCAAACTATCCATAACTCTTGGTAAAGCATAAACAGGCATCGGTCCAATTTTATAACAAAAAGGTCTAATATCATCTAATCCTGCAATATGATCAGAATGTTCATGGGTAAACAAAATACCATCAATATTTTTAATGTTATTGTTTAACATTTGCATTCTAAAATCAGCTCCACAATCTATCAAACAAGAAACTTTGTCCCATTGAATATGTATGGAAGAACGCATTCTTTTATCTTTACTATCTGTTGAAAAATTGACAGGCTCTTCAGATAATAACATCGGAATACCTTGGGAAGTACCTGTGCCTAAAAAAGTTATCTTCATCTATAAAAATCTTACTCAAAAATACGAAAACACAGTTAGTTACGGCACAAAAATTGGTATATTTGGGAAAGAACATAGAATAAATAAACATGGCTGTAATACATAAAGGTGACATTCCTGTAGAAAATATCCTAACCAGTAAAACCAAAGCTCTTAAAATCAATCTTAATCAAAACATTTATGGTACGTTTTCCGAAATTGGAGCCGGACAAGAAACAGTAAGACATTTTTTTAGAGCTGGTGGATCCTCTGGAACCATTGCAAAAGCCATGAGTGCTTATGACAAAGATTTTTCTGATGCTATTTATGGGGTTGAAGAACATAACCGATATGTAACCGAAAGTAGGTTAAAAAAGATGTTGCGTCACGAAATTCAATTAATTGAAGACAGACTTGACAGAGTTAAACATCCTGAAAAAATTTATTTTTCTTATGCTAATACTGTTGCAACCATCGATTTTGCTAAAAAATTCAAAGGACATGGTTGGGTAGGAATTCAGTTTCAATTAGACCCTAACGAACGTTATAATGAAATTGTACTACACACTCGTTTTAAACAAACAGATGCCACTTTACAACAAGAAACATTAGGACGTTTGGGAGTGAATCTTATTTATGGTGCTTTTTATTACAACGACAACCCTAAAGATTTAATCAAATCTTTATATGATAATATTGATTTAGACGAGATTGAAATCGATATGATTAATTTCTCTGGTCCACGTTTTACCTATGTAGATAACCGATTGATGAGTTTACAGTTGGTTAAAAACGGAATGACCAATGCAGTAATGTTTGATTCTTTAGGTAAAAATCTTTTACCTGCTCAGGAATTATACAAAAAAAATATTTTGGCATTAAGAGGTAGATTTAGACCTGTTACCAAGGTAAATATGGATGTATATGAAGGATCTCAAAAATTATTTTTTGAAAACAAAAGAGTAGATCCAGCAGCTACTAGAACCATTTTTGAAATTACGCTCTCCAACTTAAAAAACGAAGGAGAAATAAATGAACGTGACTTTTTAGATCGAGCAGATTTATTGTGTTCATTAGGTCAAATTGTAATGATTACCAACTTTCAGGAATATTATAAGTTGGTAGAATACTTTGGTGAATTTACAAATGAACAAATTGGTTTTGCCATGGGAACTGATAGTATTATGAATATTTTTGATATTAAATACTATAACAATTTAAAAGGAAGTATACTTGAAGGGGTTGGAAAATTATTTTCTAATAACTTAAAAATATATTTATATCCTATTTTAGGAGCAGATGAAAAAACTATTATTGATAGTACCAATTTAAGACTTAACCATAAAGTTAAAGAACTATACAAATACTTTAAACAAGCTAATAAAATTATAGACATTAAGGAATACGACGTGGCTCACATGAAAATTCAAGGTCATGATGTATTTAGAAAAATTAGCACTAACGAAGATGGATGGGAGTCTATGTTACCTGAAGGAATTGCAGAAACAATTAAGTTTAAAGGATTATTTGGCTATAGAAAGAACGTAAATATCTAAATTAGTTTGATAGATAACGAACAAAAACTAATTAACGATTTAAAAAATGCCAAGACACAATCTAAGGCATTTGATGAATTGGTTAAGCTATACAAGGTACGCTTGTACTGGCACATCCGTAAAATAGTGATTATTCACGATGATACTGATGATGTCCTACAGAACACCTTTATTAAAGTTTTTAAAAATATTAGTGGATTTAAAGAGGAAAGCAAACTTTTCTCTTGGATGTATCGTATTGCTACAAACGAGGCCATTACCTTTCTTAATAAAAAAGCTAAAAAGAATAATTTAGATATTGATGATTACCAAAAAGAACTTAGATGTTCTTTACAAGATGATGAACTTTTTGATGGAGATGCTATTCAAATACTTTTACAAAAAGCAATAGCGGAGCTACCACAAAAACAACAACTTGTCTTTAATATGAAATATTATGATGAAATGAAGTACGAAGAAATGTCAGAGATTTTAGAAACTTCTGTGGGAGCTTTAAAGGCCTCCTATCATCATGCCGTAAAAAAAATAGAAGCTTTTATAAAAAACAATTAAACCTTTTGATTATTAGTGTATCTAATAAATAACATGAGTAACAACCATCAACATAGCGACCAATTTTTAAAGGATTTAACCAAAGGAAAAAATCCCTTTAAAACACCTGAAAATTACTTTGATAATTTATCAGAAAAAATTGCTATTGATGTTTTTGAACAAAGTTTACCAAAAGAATCTGGTTTTAAAACACCTGAACTTTATTTTGAAAACTTTAAAGTAAAAAAACCACAAAGTAAAATTATATCATTACTACCTTATTTAACTACAGCTGCCGTTATTGTTTTTGGATTTTTTATCTTTAATAACAGTAATCAATCCACCATTGATAAGTTAAGTAGAGAAGAAATCATTAATTATCTTAGTTCTGATGATGGTATTGAAACCAATGATATTTTAAACAACACGTTAATCAACACAGATAATATCATGTTTACTAGCTTAGACAATATTGAAATGGACATAGACCAATTAGATATAGAGCTAAATGAATATGATATTTTAGAATATTAATCTTATGAAAAAACAGTTTACCCTACTTTTATTTTTCCTATTCATGAGCATTAGCTTTTTTGGACAAGGAAATGATGAAAATTCTCGTGAAAAAATAAGAAGTGCTAAAGTTTGCTTTATCTCTAACGAAATATCACTAACTCCAAAACAAGCAGAAAAATTCTGGCCAATTTACAATGGCTTTAGAGATAGCATGTATAAGCTATATGGTGAAAAGCACAGTATTGAGAGAGGCGTGGATTTTAAAAAAGTTACTGAAAAACAAGCTGAAACTTTAGTAAAAAAAATTCAAGATAAAGAAGAGCAAATCAATCAAGCAAAAATAAATTATGTGAAGGAACTAAGTAAAGTATTAGATTATAAACAAATACTAAAACTTAATTATGCAGAACACAAATTTAAAAAGACTTTGTTAGAAAGAATTAAAAAAGAAAACTAAAGAACTGCTTTTATTATTTGACTTTTAGCTACTGTTTCTTCCCATTCTTTTTCAGCAATACTTTCGGCTGTAATTCCTCCACCAACATACAAAACAATTGTATTATTGATAAACTGAAAACATCTTAAATTCACAAAAAAAGAGGTTTCATTATTCATATTTATGTTTCCTAAATAACCACTGTAAAAAGACCTATTATAATTTTCATTTTCTAAAATAAACATCTTACTCAACTCTTTAGGCAAACCACAAACTGCAGGTGTTGGGTGTAATAATTTTACTAAGGAAGCAATATCCTTTTGTTGATGTATCTTTCCTGTAATATTGGTTTTTAAATGCAATAAACTCCCTGCTTTTACAGTTTCAACCTCTGACAATTCTAGACTTTCAACAACATTTTCTAAATGTTGTTTTATGAAATCGGCTACCATTTGTTGTTCTTCTAACTCCTTAGCTCCCCAAACAGGATTTAAATTTCCTTTAAAAGCCTGAGTTCCTGCTAAAGCCATGGTAGAGAAATGCCCATCTTTTACCTTTAATAAAGTTTCTGGGGTAGCTCCCATCCAAAGTCCTACTTTAGGATGATACCACACATAAACATAAGCATTAGGATACTTACTCATTAACTTATTATATACCTCTAGTAAGTTAAAATCAGATACCGAAACTTCTTCTTTTCTAGACACTACAATTTTTGAAACTTCAGTATCTTGGATGGTTTTTATGGCATTTTTAACAATGTTAATATGAGTTGACTTTTCTACTTCTTGCTCTTTATTTTCAATGAATTCTGAATCAAATTCAAAACTTTTCACCTCATCAGTAAAATAAAGATCAGGTTGAATTAAGTAGGCTTTTTCATCACTATTAAATGGAGCAAAAACATATCCCGATGAATTAAAATCATCAAATTCAATCAACTCATCATTCTTTTGAATAATAACATGAACCTTATTTTCGTTTGGATTTTTATAAGCAACAAAAGGCTTTTTTGCCTCAAAAGCATAATTTATTTGTTCGGAATACTTCAAATTAAAAGTTTACTTAGGTAATACAATATTGGTTATTTTACACAAAGAAATTAGCGTTCCTTCTTCGTCTGTAATAGCTACTTGCCACAAATGGGTTGTTCTTCCTCTATGAACAACTGTTGCTTTTGCAGTAACTACCCCGTCTTTTTTACTCTTTAAGTGATTTGCAGAAATCTCAATTCCCTTAACCACAAAGTCATTCGAGTTCACAAATAAAAACGAAGCAGCACTACCAACACTTTCTGCCAAAGCAACTGTAGCACCTCCATGTAAAATTCCTATAGGCTGATGAACTCTTGAATTTACTGGCATTGTAGCTACCAAATAGTCCTCTCCTATTTCAGTATACTCAATTCCTAATGTTTCCATTAAAGTGTTTTTACTAACTTGATTTATTTTAATCAATGCTTTTTCAAAATCCATTCTTCCTATTTTAATTCTTGTAAAATTACATATTTATTGAGTTTTATAGCTACTTTTGCATTCATAAATTAGAAGAAATGATATACAAAATAAGAGTTGTTTTAGACACTAAAGAAGATGTAATCAGAACCCTTTTGGTAGACTCATCAAGTACCTTAGAAGACTTACACAATTTAATTGCCAAAGTATTTGGTTTTAATAGTCAAGAAATGGCTTCTTTTTATAGATCTGATGACGAGTGGAATCAAGGAGAAGAAATTCCTTTATTTTCTATGGATGATGATCCTGGAGCTTTATCTATGTCAACAACAACTATTGAGCAAAACATAGAAGACCCTGAAGAAAAATTGATTTATGTATATGACTATATGAATATGTGGACTTTTTATTGTGAGCTTATTGAAGTAACTAAAACCACCTCTTCTGAATTGCCTAAATTAATTTTATCTATTGGAAATCTTCCAGAAGAAGCTCCTGAAAAAGAATTCAAAGCAGATAAAACCGAAAAAGACGAGTTTGATTTAGATGACGACGACTTTGATAGTCATTTTGATGAATTTGATAACTTAGACGATATTGATTTTGATAACTACTAACTCAAAATCATATCGTTGTAAGAAATAATTGTTGAATAGTTTTTGTTTAAAAAGTAATCCTTTACTTCTTTTTCAGTACCCGTTACCAAAACAAAATCACCTCCCCAAGCTCCTAAACTTTTTACCGCTCCGGTAAAATCTGAAAACAATTTTTCTTTTACAGGTTTTACTCTTAAAATATTCCCTAAAAAAGTTTCATGTGCTGTTAATACTTCAGCAAACTCTTCAATATTTTTAGAAGCAATCATTTTATTTGTTAAACCATTCACCTCATCTATATATTGTTGTTTATCAAAAGCTAAAGAACGATACATTTTTATTCCTTCCTTACTATCTTGTTTCTGATTTAAATACACAAAAAATAATTCGTTTTTAAAAGATAGATTAAAATCTACTTGTTTTACAACAGGATGAATTCCATTTCTTTGGTATGTAATCGCGTGATTATTCTGTGCACAAGCAATATCATAACCACTACCTCCAAAAGATTTTTCTAACAACTCAAAAGCATTTACATTTGCCCAAGTAGCAATGTTATTAATTAAAGTTGATGAAGTTCCCAATCCCCATTGGTTTGGAAAACTCAAAGCCGTATTAACTTCTAATCCTTTACAATTTTTAAGAAAATTATGATTTAATAATCTTGCAGTTGTTAATATTTCTTGAAGTGTTTTGGCAATTTTATCTCCATCATTTTTGATAGATGAATTATTAATGATTCCAAAATCATCAATTTTAAACTCTGCATTAAACCAACATTCTTTGTCAACAGTATAACTTTTCCAACAGATGGTATTTGTGATGGTATCATTCACCTCCAAAGACTGTCCGTATTTAGTAGGTAAAGCCAAAGAAACAGCCCCATCTAAAACAAGGTATTCACCCGAAATTAATAATTTACCATTGCTATAAAATTGTTGCATTAAGCTCTTATTTTTTTTAATACGTCAGACACACCACTATAACTTACCGTTTTTCCTGATAACTCTTTGGTTACCGCTTCTTTTTCTTCTGGAGTTGCTTCTAATTGATTTAAAATATTCCCTAAATGCATTTTCATATGACCTTGTTGAATTCCAGTAGTAGTTAACGCTCTTAAAGCTGCAAAATTTTGTGCTAAACCTGCCACAGCAATTACTTGCATTAATTCTTTTGCTGATGGATTATGCAACATTTCTAAAGACAATTTAGACAATGGATGTGTACTTGTTAAACCTCCAACGGTTCCTAAAGCCAAAGGGATTTCTATAGAAAAAGTAAAAATTCCATTTTCTACCTTACATGATGTTAAACTTTTATACTTCCCTGTTCTTGCCGCATATGCATGTACTCCAGCTTCTACAGCCCTAAAATCATTCCCCGTAGCGATCACCACTGCATCAATTCCATTCATGACTCCTTTATTATGGGTCACCGCTCTGTGAGGATCTACATTAGCAATATCAACAGCTTGTTTCATTTTTTTAGCAAACAAAGCACCGTTTGTAGGATGTAATTTTTCAACCTCACAACTTACCTCTGCCTTAACCAAACACTCAGGAACATAATTAGACAAAATACTCATTACTATTTGAATATCGTCTTTTTTAAATTCTTGAGCCATCGCCTCCAAACATGAGTTGATAAAATTGGCTCCCATGGAATCCATGGTTTCAAAAGTAACGTGTAACTGATAGTAATTTTCTAACTCAGCTGTCTTATCTCTTAGTTCTATATTTAAAATTCCTCCTCCACGCTTACGCATGTTTTCTGTAATATCATTGGTTACAGATATTAAGTCAGTTTTTTTTGTAGAAAAATATTCTCGTAAGTCCCTTTTATCACCATCATACATAAAATGTACTTGTCCAACTTTAATAGTATTGACAACCTCTGCTTTAAATCCACCTTTATCAGACCAAAATTTTGCGACTAACGAAGCGGCTGCAACTACAGAACTCTCTTCAATTGCCATGGGGATAGTATAATGCTTACCATTGATTATAAAATTGGGAGCAACTCCAAAAGGCATGTAATAATTAGAAACTGTATTTTCTATAAAATCATCATGTAATTGTTGTAATTTTTTGTCAGAATTCCAATACAAACGGAGAATATCACTGGCATTTGTGTTGTCTTTTAAAAAATAACTTGATAGCCATGCTATCTTTTCTTCTTTGTTAAGTTTAGAAAAACCTGAGACTAATTTTGACATTTAGATACTTACTATAAATTCACCGCAAATATACACTGCTTATTTTAAACTTTACTTATAAAGAAAATAACTCTCTTTCTCTCAATTAATAGTTATTAGAATTTTCTAATAAATCAAAACACCTAGACAAATGTCTTATTGGGCTACTCTTTTGTCTTATTAGGCTAGTGAATAAATTTACATAATAAGTAGTTTTGCTGTAAAACATCTTAAGAACTATAATTTATTAAAAATTAAACATTTATATATTATTCATTTTAAACATTAACAAAAAGAGAAAGTGCTAAGATACCAGTTAAAAATAACTAGTGTTAATCAATATAACATTTGTTAAACATAGTTCATTTCACTATTTTTGTTTAAACAACTATAATTTAGATTATGAAAAACTACATGAAAAAGTCAGGAATTCATATTCTTGCTCTTACAGCTTTGTGTGTTAGCACAGTTAGCTGTTCCGAAAGCTTTGACACTTCTTTTTTTGATAAGGAAATCGAAGAACCAACATTTGATATATCTATTTCAGGATTACCAATTGGTTATATCAACTACACAGCAAATCAATTATTCCAAGAGTTAAATGAAGATCTAACAGTTAACACAGGTACTGATGATATTATTAGTTTCTCTTATTCACAAACTTTGGATGGATCTGGAAACTCAGATTTCGTAAGTGTTGAAGATCAGGTTTTTAATGGTAATTTTAATCTTCTAGAAGATTCTGGGTTAATCGGGCAAGCACCTTACATATCAGGATTAGTTCCAGATGATAAAGTAGAAGATTCATTTAAAGAGATTCAAACATTAAATTTAGATTCTGATCTAACAGCTGCTGATTTTTCTTCTGGTACTTTTACCATTACTTTATCAACTACTACTGAGGCTCAAACAGAAATTATATTTACCATACCTTCTTTTAAAAGAAAAGACCCAAATGAGCCTGGACTAATAGAAAATCCTGAATACCCGGGTAGCTATTGTAGAAAATTTACATTAAACAACAACTCAGGCTCTGATGAATTTACTATATCAGTAGATTTAAATAGATATGACTTTGATTTTACCTACACAAATATTGAGAATGATCCAGATACTAAAGGTGGATTTAACAACATAGCTGTGCAATTAGATGCTACTGTTACCTTTGAAACTGGAGATCTTGTTAGTTCAGATGATAAGTTAACCTACACAATTGCCCTTGAGAGCCCTATAGTGAATACTGCTGAAGGAGATTTCAAAAAAAGTGGATTTAATGTGGGTGGACAAAGTTTTGATTTAGACTTTTTTAATGAAATTGGAAATGGATCTTTAATTTTTGAAAGTCCAATTTTAAAACTTACTGCAACCAATCAATATGGTTTCCCTATTGGTATCAACTTAGAAGGTATTTCAACAGATGCAGTTAATAACAATACTTTAATTATCACCGACACATCTGGGAACAATATTGAAAGCAACAATGATACCGGAAATGGAACATATGCTATTATAGATGCTGGTTTAAATACAGGAGGGGTAGAATCTGTTATTACCTTAAACAGTAGTAACTCTAACTTGGCTCAGTTACTTGGTGAAAAACCATCACAATTTATTTTAAATGTTAGTGGAACTTCTAATCCAAACTCAACAGGTACCAATAATAACTTTTTTAATATCAACAATTCATTAGATGTTTCTGTAGACGTAGAATTACCATTACATGTTACTTTTGATGATGTAACTTTTAATCCAGACCCAATTGAGTTAGATTTAGATGATGATATTCAAGACAATGCAAAAGAATTATCATTAAGAATTGCTACAAAAAACACCATTCCTTTCAATGGTTCTATTATTTTAGATTTTGTTGATGAAAATGGAGCTTCTTTATTTACCAAAAATATAGAAGCTATTGTTGCTGCTCCTGTTGATGCGAACGGTTTTTCTACTTACACTCTAGATGCTGACAACAACTTGAAAGATGCTAATAACAATACTGTAAATGCTCATGTCCCTATGAATGGAAATGATTTTGCAATCACCTTTAATGAATCTGAAATTAATTCTCTTGAAGATGCCAAGGAAGTTAAGCTATCTATTATATTTGATACTGACACAACTAATGATGGTAATCCAAATCCTGTGAAAGTTAAAAGTACAGATCAAGTAAGAATTGATTTAGCGCTTAAAGGAGATTTAGCAATTAACCCTAACAACTAAAGACATAGACATGAAAAATTATAAAAAATTAATAGCAGTTATAGCTTTCACTGTCTTAGGTTACAACAGTGTTAAAGCTCAAAGTGAAATCTCTTTCTTTCATTTAGGAGATTACGTTCAACAATCTACAGATGTATCTCCTGTATACATTCCTAAAAACTCATTCTCTTTTGGACTGCCGGGAATTGGTTTAGCAGTAGGAAATGGATTTGCTTCTTCTGACTTATTAACACCTATAGCTGGAACAGAAAAGTTAGAATATAATTATAAAAATGTATACAATACAATTGAAGGAGACTATAACCAATTAAATCAAAAAGCTACCATAAACATTCTAAACTTAGCCTTTAAACGTAAACACGGTTCAATCAGTTTCTTTACTAATGTAAAAGAAAACATGAATTGGAATATGAGTAAGAATGGTATTGTTAATTTATTAGCTAATGGTATTGTTGACGAAGTTTTATTTAATGATGAAATAAATACTACTTCTTACGCAGAAGGAGGTATCGGATTTACTCAACAATTTTTTAATGATAAATTAGCTATTGGAGTACGTGCAAAATACATTATTGGATTAGCAAATGGATCTACCCAAGAAAATGGAATGGCTAAAGTTACAGTAAATGATGACTTAACATGGACTATAAACACAAAAGATGCCGTATCTCGACTTGCTGGATATAAAGACGGTGAAGATTACGAATTTTCTACAGCAAATAGTGGATTTGGTTTGGATGTTGGAGCTAGTTATGAGATCATTCCAAATTTAGTTATTGAAGTAGCTGTTAACGACATTGGTTCAATTACGTGGAAAGAAAAGATAACAGAATATTATTTAGATGATGTTACTAATCTAGTAGTTAATGGTGTTGATTTAGATACTGATGGAAATGTTTTAAATCAATTAGGTGATGAACTAGAAGATAAGGTAGGTCATGGAGAAAGAGAAGGTGAGAGCTATAAAACTTCCTTAGCAACAAATTCTTATGTATCTGCTAGCTATAAATTAGGTAGAATTCACCAATTTAGAGCAACTATGTTTAATGATCTTAAAAACACTGAAAACACTTCTACCATAGCACTTGGTTATAATGTAGCATTAGACAGAACAACTTATGGTGTAGTAGGGATTAAAAATGCACAAGGGGATATTGATTTTGGTTTAAACTTAGCTACAAAACTAGGTCCATTACAAATTTACTTGGCTACAGACAACGTTAATAAAGTTCTTGGAGCTTTAGAAGATCTTAAACAAGTTAATTTAAGATTTGGAATAAACTTTGTATTTGGATACAACAAATGGTTATAAAATACATTTCACAATAAAAAAAGCTGCCAATAGGCAGCTTTTTTTATTTTACATATCAAAAGAAAACAAAATTCAAAAATGTATTTTTGAGTTTCTAAATTAAACAACTCTATGGAATTGAGATATGAAGAGAGTAAAAACAATCAAAAAACAGTTTTAGGACATCCATCTGGTTTGTTTATACTATTTTTTACTGAAATGTGGGAACGTTTTTCATACTATGGTATGAGAGCTATTCTTGTTTTGTATTTAGTAGCACAAACAACAGACAAAAACGCAGGATTAGGATGGACACAAACTGAAGCTTTAGCTTTATATGGATGGTATACCATGCTAGTATATGTAGCATCAATCCCAGGAGGTATCATCGCCGATAGACTTATAGGACAAAAAAAATCTGTTATGATTGGTGGTTTTCTTTTGGTTTTAGGACATGGAATCTTAGCTATTGAAGAATATTGGGCTTTTTATACAGGACTGGGATTAATTATTGCTGGAGTAGGTTTATTAAAACCTAATATCTCTACCATGGTTGGTGGATTATATAAGCAAGGAGATATTAGAAGAGACAAAGGATTTACAATTTTTTATATAGGAATTAACTTAGGAGCTTTTTTAGCTTCATTATTAGTTGGATATATTGGTGAAAACATTGGCTGGCACTATGGATTTGGTCTAGCGGGTATAGGTATGTTGTTTGGACAACTTATATACATATTTGGACAAAAACATTTATCCCAGGTTGGTAATTTTTTAGGAAAATCAAATAAACAGGAATCTAATATTGAATTCAACAAACCTTTAACATCCATAGAAAAAGATAGAATTATAGTACTTCTATTGTCTTTTTTGATCGTTATTGTCTTTTGGGGAGCTTTTGAACAAGCAGGAGGTTTGATGAATATTTTTACCTCTGAAAAAACAGATCGTTCACTCCCATTTTCTTTACCTTTAATAGGTAATTCAGTTCCTGCTTCATGGTTTCAGTCTCTAAATGCATTATTTATTATTTTACTTGGATCATCTGTAGCTGGTTTTTGGGCAAAAAGAAAATTAAAAAATAAAGAAGCATCTTCATTATTTAAAATGGCTTTAGGAACAATGATTATGGGATTTGGCTTCTTATTTATGACAGCAGCTGTTGCTCAATATAACAATAATGGAGAATCTGCAATGTATTGGCTTGTTTTAGCATATTTATTTCATACTATTGGAGAATTATCATCATCTCCAGTAGCACTCTCATTCATTACCAAATTATCCCCTGTAAAATATGGCTCTATAATGATGGGAGTTTATTTTGCTATGACCGGTATTGGTAATAAATTAGCTGGATTATTAGGAGAGTCAGCATCCGCTTTAGGGGAATATGCTGTTTTTACCGGAATTGCTTTATTTTGTATGCTTTTTGGAGGATTAATTTTATTATTCCTTAAAAAATTAAAAGCCTTAACACACGGAGCAGAAGAAAACGAAAATTAAAATTATTTATAAAAAATTATGAGTCAAAAATCATCCGATCATTTTTTCAGTAGTAATGTGCTAGGACATCCGGCAGGTTTATTTATTTTATTTTTTACAGAAATGTGGGAACGTTTTTCTTATTACGGAATGCGTGCATTACTGGTATTATTTTTAACATCAGAATTAGCAAAAGGCGGATGGGCTTGGTCTACTCAAGATGCAATGGCCTTGTATGGTACATATACTATGTCTGTTTATTTTACTCCCGTTATTGGAGGTCTTTTAGCAGATAAACTTTTGGGATATCGATGGGCTGTAATTTTAGGAGCTTTTATTATGACTCTTGGGCACGCTGCCATGGCTGTAGAAACTCCTTTATTTTTATATATTGGTATTGGTTGTTTGATTATTGGAAATGGTTTTTTTAAACCTAACATGACCTCTATTATTTCTAATGCCTACGCTAGTCATCCAGAAAAAAAAGATGGAGCTTATTCCTTATTTTATATGGGAGTTAATGCCGGTGCCTTTTTGGGGATTATGCTATGTGGATATATTGGTGAGAAAGTTTCATGGAGTTGGGGATTTGGATTGGCTGGAATATTTATGTTTTTTGGAATGTTACAATTCTACTTTACCCAAGACATTTTTGGACATATTGGTTTAACTCCAAAAAAATCAAAAGAATACGCAGCAACAGATAATGAAGTTGCCGCAACAGTTGAACACACCCCTAGAAAAGTAATTATTGATAGGATAATGGTTATCATGGTTTTTTCAATTTTTACTATTTTCTTTTGGGCAGCTTTTGAACAAGCGGGTGGATCTATGACCATATTTGCTGATAAATATACACAAAGAGAACTGTTTGGAAATGCAGGACTTATTTTTAAAATAGTAGATGCTATTTTAACAATAGTACCATTAGCCATTATAACCTATGTACTAGTAAAACTTTTTAAAGAAACTATTAAAAAATATCCTATTGGAAATATCATCTTGTCATTAAGTTTTATCATTATTTGGGGAATTGTAGGCTGGAAGGTTTATAATGAATTTTTTACCACAGGTACAGAAGTTCCTGCAACGTGGTTTGGTATTTTAAACTCTTTATTTATTATTTTACTTGCTCCAGTATTTTCAAAATGGTGGGAAAGCAAGTACAACTTATCAGGACCATTTAAATTTGCAGTAGGATTGATCTTGTTAGGATTAGGTTTTGGATTTTTAGCTTATGGAAGTTTAGGTTTATCAACTGAAACTGTTGTAAAAGTTAGTATGGTATGGTTAGTTTTAGCTTATTTATTTCACACTTTAGGTGAATTATGTATTTCACCTGTAGGTTTATCATACGTATCAAAACTAGTACCTGCCTCATGGATTGGAATTATGTTTGGAGTATACTATTTGTTTATTGCCACAGGAAATAAAATAGCAGGAATGACGGGAGGTATGATTGAAGAAATCACTCAGAAATATAGTTTATCTACTTTCTTTTTAATCTTTACTATTATTCCTATTATTGCTGGATTAATTATGGCAGGATTAAACAATGTGTTAGTTAAAAAAATGCATGGAATTAAATAAATCTTGTTAAGTTACATCTTAAATATCGACCTAAAACGAAATTAAACCTTAATATGAAAGCATTTTTATTATCTCTTTTAATCATTCCAACTTTACTATTTGCCAATCCTGAACCTAAGGCTAAAACAATCAACTGGATTAGTTTTGAGAAAGCGATTGAACTAAACAAAACCAATCCTAAACCTATTTTAATTGATGTGTATACCGATTGGTGTACATGGTGCCATAAAATGGATGCAAGTACCTATAAAGAAGAGGTTATTGTAAATTATATAAATAATAACTTTTACGCAGTAAAACTAAACGCAGAACAAAAAGAAGATATTAAATTTAATGATCATACTTTTAAATATGTGGGTAATGAAAGAAGAGGGACACATGAACTAGCAAGCAGCCTACTAAATGGTAAAATGAGCTACCCTTCTACTGTTTTTCTAAACAAAGACTTAGAATTAGTACAAGCCGTTCCAGGTTATTTGCAAGCACCTATTATGGAAAAATTAATTAACTACATGGGGGAAGAAATTTACTTAGATAAAGAATGGGATACTTTTGACAAAGAATTTAAAAGTAAAATTTAATTCTTTGTAAAAGATCCTAGTTCTGATACACAATAAAAAGGCACTTGTAATTTTTTACAGGTGCTTTTCCATTTTAATTGATTGTTTTTATAATTAGAACTTGTAATAATTACCTGTTTTGGTTTTAATGATGTGATTAATCTTTCAAAATTTATTTTAGGATTCTCTGCTATGATTAAAATCAAATCTTTTTGTTTTAATAAATGATAAGGTTTGTTTTTATTGATGATTATATAAGTGTTATTTTTAAAAGTAAACACCTCATCATCTGCATACTTAAATTCTTGTATTTTATTTTTTAATTGATTGGCTTTTAATACAACAGAATCTTTAGCGGTTAAAGAATCTCTAGCAAAAATTTTAATGGTATTATGATGCCTAACTGTAATCATGTTAGGATCTATGCTATTATAAATCAACAATTCTGAAACTTCCTTTTCTTTATATGTATTAAACAAAAGAATTAACTGACATGTAATAATCAAAAAGAATGAATTTCTTATTCTCTTTAATTTAAAATCATCAGCTACATACCAAACACAAAAAAGAAAAACATAATAGTATAAAATTTCCATTTCAGAAAAAGAAACATCTTTAAGAATCCAATTAGAAAATGATGAAAAATACTGAACAACTTCTAAATAATAAGTGATAAAAACATCATATACTTTTTCCAAAAAATGATACTTTGGAAACAACAATAGTTTAAATAAAACTACAATCCCTCCATACAAAACAATTGGCAACAACGAAACTGCAAAAAAATTAGCAAATAAAAATTGCATTGGTACTTGATGAAAATAATACAAAGCAAAAGGTAAAACTCCCAGTTGTGCAATAACAGAAACCACCAGTACATCTATAAAATATTGACCAATTTTATTGTTTACTTTTATCCACTTAGAAAGTAAAGGATAAAAAACTACAATAGATATGACAGCTGAATAACTTAATTGAAATCCTACGTTGAATAGATAACTTGCATCATATAACAATAAAATCAACATGGAAGTGATAATGGCTTCTAACACCAATCTTTTACCTCTTTTTAATTTGGTTAAAGTAAAAAAACTAAACATAGTTACAGATCTAATTACGGAACTAGACAAACCAGAAAAAATGGCAAAAGACCATAAGCAAAGAATAACAACCATTACATATACATAATTCCCGTATTTAAATCTTTTAAGAAAGCCAAAAGTATACAACAACATCAAATACAAAACCCCTACATGCATTCCTGAAATGGCTATAATATGAACCACACCTGCATTGGTAAAAGATGCTAACATTTCATCTGTTACTCCGTTTTTATCACCTAACAACATGGCTTTCATCAAACCAATTGTATTTGGTGATAAACCTGATTTTTCCAAAGATGTATTTACCGAATTCCTTAATTTTTGAAGACTGATCAACCAAGAAGTATCTTCTCCTATCTTCACATAATTTTCTTCTAATTTAATCTTAGCGTAAATATGTTGTCTAGCTAAATAGGCTTTATAATCAAAATCATAAGGGGATGGTGGTGGATTTATTTTTTTAAAACCACTCTTGCAAAACAGAATATCTCCAACTTCTAATTCTGATTTTTTTGACGTTTTTACAGGAATTTCTATTAATATTTTTCCTGTTGTTAAAATATCATTTACAGCATTTACGCTTGCATAAAAGCGATGATAAGCATTGGTAGTAGTTAATTGTTTTACAAGGGTTATTTTACTATAAACTTCTTTACCTAAAAAGTTTACATAGTGATTTTTACTTTGTAAATCATTTTTTATGGTTTGAGAAAACCAACTAACTGACATTCCAAAGAATACTATTAATGAAAAGAAAAGTTGATGCGAAAAGTTTTTACTCATTACATAACGATGTAACAAAAACATCATTATTAATGCAACAAGTGGTAAAACACAAATAACGTAGATGTTCTGTACAGAATATAGAATTCCTAACAAAACACCCAACAATACCTGAAACGGTATATAGTTGATTAGTAACTTCATAGCAAAATGAAGTTACTATTTATTATTTTATTTTAAAATAGCTGTAGCTAATTTCTCCGAAGCCCCTATTCCACCAAGTTTTTCATGAAGTTCTTCGTAATCAGCTAACATTTTAGCTCGTCCTGCTCCTGATAAAATTTTATTCAACTCCGTAATTAAAGTTTCTTTATTTAATTCATCTTGAAGAAGTTCTTTTACCACTTCTCTATCCATTACCAAATTGACCAAAGAAAAGAATTCCATTTTTACCAACATCATTCCTACTTTGTAAGTTAACCAACTGGTTTTATAGCAAACCACTTCTGGCACTTTAAACAAAGCTGTTTCTAAAGTAGCTGTTCCAGAAGTAACCAAAGCGGCATGAGCAATAGATAATAAATCGTAGGTTTTATTATTGATGAGTTTAACATTAGAACCACCTATAAAAGGTTCATAAAATTCATCAGATTTACTTGGAGCCCCTGCAATCACAAATTGATAATCTTTATAAACCTCAACTACAGTAAGCATAGTTGTTAAAATTTTTGTGATTTCTTGCGTTCTACTTCCTGGCAACAAAGCAATAATAGGTTTGTCTCCTAAATTATGTTCTTTTCTAAATGCTTCCTCGTTTACAGTTTCTCTATCGGCAATAGCATCTAATAAAGGATTTCCAACATAGTTTACAGGAAAATTGTGTTTTTTTTCATAGAAATCAATCTCAAATGGAAAAATAACATGCATTACATCTACATCTCTTTTTATTTTATGAATTCGGTTTTCTTTCCATGCCCAAATTTTAGGAGAAATATAATAATGAACTTTAATGCCATTCTTTTTAGCAAACTCAGCAATCCTTAAATTAAATCCAGGATAATCTACCAAAATTACCATATCTGGTTTAAATGCTAAAATGTCTTTTTTACAAGTATCTATATTTTTAAAAATGCTTCTGATATTTTTTAAAACTTCTAGTAAGCCCATAAAAGCAAGATCTTTGTAATGCTTTACCAAAGTACCTCCAACGCTTTGCATTAAATCTCCTCCCCAGAATCTAAATTCTGCTTCAGGATCTTTTTTTAACAAAGCTTTCATCAAATTAGATGCATGTAAATCTCCAGAAGCTTCCCCAGCTATTAAGTAATATTTCATTTATAACATTTTTAAAACAGCAAAAAGAACAGCCAATAAAATCACCGCCATTAAAACTCCTCTTGCAATATAATCTCTTTTATTTTTAATCAACAAATGAAAAACAACAGCATTAGGCAAAGTTCCTAAAGTAATTACTTTGGTAAGCAAACCGCTAGTTAATAATTTATTGAAAGTATCTTGTAAATCATTGGTTGGCAACAATATCAACATAAATATAAACGAACCTAAAGCACTTACTAAAAGTCCTAAAACAATTCCTGCCAGCACTTGTTTTACAATATTATTCATTTAATTTCCAAGTATTTAATTTCTGAATCATGTGATGAGCCGTTAAATCAAACTGAATAGGTACTAAAGAAATATAGTTTTTAGCCAACCAATATTCATCTGTATCCTCACCTGCATCTAAATTTTCAAATTCTCCTGTTAACCAATAATATTCTTTTCCAATAGGGTTTGTTCTTTTGTCAAACTTTTCTCTCCAATTGGCTCTTGCTTGTCTACAAACTTTAATTCCTTTATAAGCTTCTTCAGACATTTTTGGAAAATTAACATTTAACACCACTCCATCAGGCAATCCATTTTCCAAAACTTGTTTCGCAATTTTATAAACAAAAGGTCTAGCTTCTTCGAAATCTGCATCTTTAGAATAATCACACAGAGAAAAACCAATAGATGGAATTCCTTCAATTCCTGCCTCAATAGCAGCACTCATTGTTCCTGAATAAATAACACTGATAGAGGAATTACTCCCGTGATTAATTCCCGATACACATAAATCTGGTTTTTCCTCTAACACCTCATTAATAGCTAACTTTACACAGTCTGCCGGAGTTCCAGAACAAGCAACTTCTACCAAAGCACCATCAGCAACTTTTACAGGCTTTAATTCTAGAATTGCATCAATGGTAATGGCATGTCCTTTTCCACTCTGAGGTTTGTCTGGAGCTACCACATAAACATCTCCTAGTTTACACATTTCTTTTATTAGGTTTCTGATTCCTTTAGCAGTAATACCATCATCATTAGTGACTAAAATTTTTGGCTTGTTTTTTGACATACGTAGTATATTATGATTCAAATTTACCATTAATATTTAGGAATAGATTGCTCAAATCAACAGTTTATCGATTATTTGTACATCTCCTAAATTTTATTTTAATTCCCTTTGAAAAAAAACTAAATTAGTAGCTCTCAATATAGATTCCATCAATTTACATGAAAAAATATATCAAACACATATACGTCCTAACCTTAATTATTGGACTATCAGTATTTTACAGCTTTAATACACATCAAACAAACAAAGATCCAGAAAGAGATCAAATCTTAATAGAAGCCCTACGTTTTATTCTTGAAAAAGGACATTACGAGCCTAAAATGATTGATGACAAATTTTCTGAAGCTGTTTTTAAAAATTACATAGAAGATGTAGACCCTTATAAGCGTTACTTTTTAGCTAGTGATATAGCTGAATTTAAAAAATACTATCATGATATTGACAATCAAATCATTCGTAGAAAGTTTGACTTTTTTAAAGAAGTAACCGATACTTTTGTACTAAGATTAAAAGAATCAAAACCTATTTATCAGGAAATTTTAAAAAACAAATTTGATTACGATAAAAAGGAATCCATCAATTTAGATCCTAAAACTACTGAATATCCTAAAGATCTTGAAGCAAAAAAAGATGTTTGGCGTAAACATTTAAAATTTTCTACGGTTAGTAAATTAACTGATGATTTAAAAGATGAAGAAGCTAAGTCCAAAGAAGATGAAAATTACACAAAACTAAGCTTTGATGAATTAGAGAAAAAAGCCAGAGAAAAAACTTTAGATAATATTGAAGATTTATACTACTACGAAGATAAAACTCCTGAAAATGATAGATTTTCTATTTTCTTAAACTGTATTACGGCACAATTTGATCCTCATACCAATTATTTAGCTCCAGACATGAAGAAAAAATTTGATTCTAGCATGGCAGGATCTATTGAAGGAATAGGAGCTAGACTTTCTGACGAAAGAGGATATACAAAAATTGTTGAATTGGTTGCAGGTGGACCTGCATACAAACAAGGAGATTTAGAAGTTGGAGATATTATTACTAAAGTAGCTCAAGGAGTTGATGGAGAACCTACCAATATTGTTGGAATGCGTTTAACAGATGCTATTGAATTAATTAAAGGTAAAAAAGGAACTACTGTAGTTTTAACTGTAAAAAAAGTTGACAATACCTATAAAAAAATTGCCATTGTTAGAGACATTGTTGAATTTGAAGACACTTTTGTAAAATCTACCACTACCATAAAAGATGGAAAAAAATATGGTATTATAGATTTACCAAAATTTTATATTGATTTCACAAAACAAGGACAACGCAACTCTGCCAAAGATATGCGCAAAGAAATAGAGGAACTTAAAAAAGAGGGAATTGAAGGGTTGGTGATTGATTTACGAAACAATGGTGGTGGATCTTTAAGTACTGCTATTGATATTGCTGGTTTGTTTATAGACAAAGGACCAGTGGTACAAGTAAAATACAAAGACAACAAACCTGATATTAAAAATGATACAGATAGTGGTTTGCTTTGGGATGGTCCTTTGGTAATTATGGTAAATGAACTTTCTGCTTCTGCATCAGAAATTTTAGCGGCAGCTATGCAAGATTATAAAAGAGCTATAATTATTGGTAGTAAACAAACTTATGGTAAAGGAACTGTTCAAAATGTGATTCCTATCAACCAATATTTAAACTATAGTGAAGATTTAGGAGCATTAAAATTAACCATTCAAAAATTCTACAGAATTAACGGAGGTTCTACACAATTAAAAGGGGTGAGTTCTGATATTGTAATGCCAGACAGATATAGCTATTTAGACATTGCTGAACGTGAATTAGAAGCTCCTTTAAATTGGGATCAAATAGAAAAAGCTAAATATAATAACAGTGATTACTACACTAACTTTAATGAGGTAGTCACTGACATGCAAAATAGCATCAATAAAAACACTCAGTTTAACAAAATTGACTCTTACGCTAAATGGCTTAAGAAAAACCAAAACAATTTAACTTATCCTTTAACTTTAAAAGGATATCAGGAAGAACAAGAAGCATTAAATAAAGAAGCCAAAGAATATAAAGATATTTTAAAATATAATTCTCCCTATACATTCTACTCTCCTACTTATGAAAAAAACTTAATTAAAGTAGACACCATCTTGGGAGATAAAAGAAAATTTTGGCACAAAAGTTTACATGATGATATATATGTAAACGAGGCTATTGAAACTTTAAGTAAATTAAAAGTTGCCAACAAATAACTACATGCAGCTTTTAAAAAATATATTTTCTAAGAACTTATTAGCCAACCTTTGTGTTGGCTTTATTTGTTTTGGAGCCTTCGTAGCTTTATTTGCTTACGTTATTGCTCCTGATAGCACTGCTAATGCAAACACCATGCATGTAACTATACAAACAAAGCCTCCAGGTTTTTCAACTTATATGTTACAAGAGAACAATAAAAGCATTGAGCAAAGTTTATGGAACAAGCTGGTGTCTGGAAGCAAAGCATATCATAAGGAAACTCCCATTAATAATAATTTTAAAATTGGAGAAAAAGAGATTAAATATCAATTACTAAATCAAGATGAAACTTTAAGTATTGCTAAAAATGACCAAATTAAAGTTATAAAAAAAACATTTTGGCTAGGGACAGATAAATATGGGAGAGATTTATTAAGTAGATTAATTGTTGGAGCTCGTATTTCATTTTCCATCGGAATAATTGCCGTTAGTATCTCTTTAATTATAGGATTGGCCCTAGGAGCCTTGGCTGGTTATTTTGGAGGGATTATAGATAGTATCATCATGTGGCTAATTAATGTTACATGGTCAATTCCTACCATTTTATTGGTTATTGCTATTACCGTAAGTTTAGGTAAAGGTTTGTGGCAAATATATCTAGCCGTTGGATTAACCATGTGGGTAGAAGTTGCCAGAGTGGTAAGAGGACAAACAAAAAGTGTTAAAAATTTACAATATATTGAAGCCGCAAAAGTTTTAGGACTTTCTAACTTTACAATCATCATCAAACATATTTTGCCAAATATTATTGGACCTGTTATTGTAATCTCTGCCTCTAATTTTGCAGCTTCAATCTTGGTAGAAAGTGGATTGAGCTTTCTAGGTTTAGGAGCACAACCTCCCACTCCGTCTTGGGGAATTATTATAAAAAATCACTACAATTATATTGTTACAGGTAAAGCCTATCTAGCTATTATTCCTGGTAGTTTAATTGTTCTTTTGGTCTTGTCTTTTATGATTATTGGAAATCAATTAAGAGATTATTGGGATGTTAAAAACAATAATTAATTCTTTTTATTTTTTCAAAAAAGTATCAAATAAAGCAAATATTTACAATAACAAATGTTTGCTTTATTTTATGTTATAAAATATATTGTCGACTAAAACTTTGAAGATATTCTAATGAAAAAAAAAATATTTGTATCCGGTTGTTTTGATATGTTACATAGCGGACATATTGCATTCTTTAAAGAAGCTTCTTCTTATGGAGATTTATATGTAGGTATTGGCTCAGATGCTACTATAGAAGAATTAAAAGGGCGTAAAACCATAAATTCAGAACAAGAAAGACTTTACATGATTAATGCTATAAAGCATGTGACAAAAGCTTTTGTAAATTCTGGTTCAGGAATTCTAGATTTTAAAGAAGATTTAGAAAATTTAAAACCTGATTGTTTTGTTGTAAATGAAGATGGTTTTTCTCCATCAAAACAAGAGTTATGTGATCAATTAAATATAGAACTAATCAATTTAAAAAGAATTCCAGAAGAAGGTCTTCCTGAAAGGTCAACAACAGCAATAAGAACTGGTGGAAATTGTGTTTTGCCATACAGAATAGATCTTGCCGGAACTTGGATAGATCAACCTTATGTTTCTAAATACCATCCAGGATGGGCAATTACATTGTCTCTTGAACCTATTATTGAATACAATGAGCGTTGTGGAATGTCTACCTCAACAAGAAATGCTGCTAAAAAAATATGGCCTTATTATTTACCTTTAGAAAAGCCAGAAAAATTAGCTGAAATACTTTTTAAATTTGAAAACACTCCTGGTTCAACATTAATTTCTGGAGCACAAGATGCAATTGGGATTTGCATGCCAGGATTGGTTCGCCACTATTATGACAATCAATATTGGCCTTTAAAATTTGAATCTATTCACGATGAAGAAACAATCTCATGGTTAGAAGATCATATTTACATGACTTTGTTGTGGCCTAGAGAACCAGGTTTAGACTTATTAAAAGAAACTTACATTAACGAAGAAAACGTAAAATCACTCACTAATGCTGCCGATGAAGTTTGGGAAGCTATTAAAAATAAAGATTTACAAAAATTTTCAGAAGGTTTTAAAAAATCATTCAATGCACAAACAAAAATGTTTCCTGCCATGATCAATGATAAAATCAATACTGAAATTGAAAAATACAAAGACAAAGCCTTGGCGTGGAAATTAGCCGGAGCTGGTGGTGGTGGTTATTTAATTTTAGTATCAGAAACCCCTATTGAAGGAGCAATGAAAATTAATGTAAGACGAAAAGAAGTTTTATAAAAAAACTAAAACACTGATTAACATTTGCTTACAACAAATGTTTTTATTAAATTTAAGTACTAATGCTTAGGGGTAAGTATTTAAATCAAAATGGCTTAGGTGATTTTTAAAATCATCTAAGCTTTTTTCTTTTATTTTATGGGGTTTTAACGTTGTTTTCCAAAAAAAAGATTCCTACTTTTAGAAAACACTAAACATTACAACATGACAAAAAAACAGGCAAAAAAAATATTTGTACTAGATACTTCTGTACTTCTTTTTGATCATAACTCTATTAGAAACTTCCAAGACAACAATGTTGTAATTCCCATCACCGTTCTAGAAGAACTAGATAATTTTAAAATTGGTAACGATACTAAAAACTTTGAAGCTAGATCAGTCATTCGTTTTTTAGATAAAATATCAGAACATCAAAATTTAAATGAATGGATTAGTTTAGGTGAAAACAAAGGTGATTTATTCATTTCTATGCACGACAATGCATCGGGTACCAATGCAAAAGATGCTTATGGTTCTAAAAAAAATGATCATAGAATTATAGATACTGCTTTATTAATTAAAGAATCTTATCCAGACTTTAAAGTTACCTTAGTAACTAAAGACATCAACTTAAGAATTAAAGCTAAGGCATTAGAGTTAAAAGCGGAAGATTACAAAACAGGAAAGGTAGAAGACATTAAAAAAGTTTCTAAAGGATCTATCAATCTTAATGATTTAGAGTCAGATGTGATTAGAGAATTATATCAAAACAATCACATTCCCGAAAACGGAATTTTAGGAGAGCAAAAAATGGCTAATGGTTATTATATCATTAATAACAACCAAGATTCTGTATTGGCGAGATACAATCCAGAAACAGATCAAATAGAACGTGTAGAAAAAAGTTATGCATATGGAATTAAACCTAAAAATGCAGAACAAACATTTGCGATTGATGCTTTACTAAATCCTGATATTAAATTAGTGGCTTTACAAGGAGTTGCTGGTACTGGAAAAACACTTTTAGCTTTAGCCACCGCTTTAGAACAAAAATCTCTATATAACCAAATTATTTTAGCCAGACCTATTATTCCTTTAAGCAATAGAGACATTGGTTTTTTACCCGGAGGTGCTGAAGAAAAAATATCTCCTTACATGCAACCTTTGTTTGACAATTTAAAATTCATCAAATCTCAGTACAAAGCAGATTCTAGAAAAAGAAAGGCTTTAGATGAAATGGAAGAAAATGAAGATTTGGTATTAACAGCTTTGGCCTTTATTAGAGGTAGAAGTTTAGCAGGTGTTATTATGATTATTGATGAATCTCAAAACTTAACACCACACGAAGTAAAAACCATTATTACCAGAGCTGGGGAAGGAACTAAAATTATTTTCACTGGAGATATCAACCAAATTGACACTCCTTACATGGATGAGCATAGTAATGGGTTAACTTATTTAATTGATAAGTTAAAAGGGCATAAACTATTTGCTCATATTAAACTAGAAAAAGGTGAACGTTCAGAATTGGCAAATCTTGCAAACGATTTATTATAATTCTTTGTTTATAGGAAACACAAAAAAGCTGTTGAGAATTTCAACAGCTTTTTTATATTTCTGAAAAGTTTAAAAAATTACTTTTTAAACTTAGCGTATTTAGTTTTGAATTTGTCAATACGTCCTGCAGTATCAACTAATTTAGACTTACCTGTATAGAAAGGATGAGAAGTTCTAGAAATTTCCATTTTAACAACTGGATATTCTACACCATCAACTTCAATAGTTTCTTTTGTATTTGCTGTTGAACGAGTTAAAAATACATCATCATTAGACATATCCTTAAAAGCTACCATTCTATAATTTTCTGGATGTATTCCTTTTCTCATAATTATATATATGTTTTAACTGTTGTTTTATTTTTGAGACTGCAAATTTAACTATATTTTTGATTAATAAAAAAATAAAAAGAAATATTTTTACATTATCAACCTTATTTTTATAAATCAGATGTCTTTTAACCAAATTATCTTATCACTTTCAATAATTCTGTGCTTTTCTGCCTGCAAAACCAAAGCAGATTTTAACCTAGAAACGCCTACAAAAATACAAATTAATCAACCATTAAACGTTTCTATATCAACTTCTACTGATAAAGAAAATGAAATTACTTATTTTTTAGATGGAAAAAAAATTGGTTCGGGTCCAAAAGCTGCTATTGATATTAAAAATTATCGCTTAGGAAAACACCTTCTGAAAGCAAGTATCGGAGAAAATGATGATGTCATCAACAAAGAAAAAGAAGTTATCTTTTTAGCAGATACAAAGCCTAAAGTCTATGGATACAAAATCATCAACACCTATCCTCACGATAGAGAAGCTTTTACACAAGGATTAGAATTCCATAATAACGAATTATACGAAAGTACAGGGCAAAGAGGTAAATCTGTATTGAGAAAAGTAGATTTAGAAACAGGAAAGGTTTTAAAAGAACAAGCCTTAGCCAACAAATACTTTGGAGAAGGAATTACTATTTTTAACAACAAAGTTTACCAACTTACTTGGCAAGCTGGTATTGGTTTTATTCATGATGTTGATACTTTTAAAACACTTAAAACTTTTAATTACAACAAAAGTAAAGAAGGTTGGGGATTAACTCATAACAATACTCATTTGATGAAATCTGATGGTACTGAAAAAATTTGGTTCTTAAACCCTGAAAATGGACAGGAAGAAAGTTATATTGAAGTTTATACGAATAAAAGACGTGTTGAAGAATTAAATGAATTAGAATATGTGAATGGTGAAATTTATGCCAATATTTGGATGAAAAACGCCATTACTATCATCGATCCTAAAAACGGAACTGTTAAAGCGGTTATCAATTTAAACGGTTTAACTGATCATTTAGACAACAAAACCATTGCTCAATCTCAAGACAAAGTGTTAAACGGAATTGCCTACAACCCTAACACAAATAAATTATATGTTACTGGTAAAAATTGGGACAAATTATTTGAAATTGAAATTGTAAAATAAATGAAGTTTAGCTCTCTTTTTAAAATAGGTTTTATCATTCTTGTAGCATGTCAAATTTCTTGTCGTAAGGATTTTAATACCGTAAAAAGTAATGGGAATTTAAGCTTTTCCAAAGACACTCTTTTTTTAGATACCGTTTTTAACAATCTTAGTACCACCACCAAAATTTTAAAAGTTTACAACAATACCAAAAATGATATTTTAATTCCTAAAATTCAACTAGAAAAATCAAATTCTAAATATAGAATTAACGTAGATGGTGTTTCTGGAACAGAATTTAATGATGTTTTAATTCTACAAAAAGATAGTATTTATGTTTTTGTAGAAGGAACGATACCTGCGAATGAAACCAATGCTGAAATGGTTTATGAAGATAAAATTTTATTTGATCCTAATGGAACACAACAACATGTAAACCTTGTAACTTTGGTAAAAGATGCTACTTTTTTATACGACAGCAATAATACTGACTTTGAAATATCAGAAACCACCTTTACCAACACAAAACCTTATGTTATTTATGGTAACGCTATTGTTCCCGAAAATGGAACTTTAACTATTGATGCCGGAGTTGTTGTCCACTTTAGCAAAAATTCAAGTTTAAGTATTTCTCAAGGAGCTACTTTAAACATCAACGGAACTCTAAATGATTCTATTGTTTTTAAAAGTGATAATTTAAATTATGAATACGATCAAGTTCCTGGGCAATGGCAAGGAATAAATATCAACAATGCAGATATTGTAGACATCAATTATTTAAAAATTTTAAATCCAACAACTGGATTAAAAATCATTAATAACAATAATCTTATCACCATTAAAAATACTGAAATATATAATGCTGCAGAAAATGGTATTTATACTACAAATGCCAACATGATTGGAGAAAACCTTGTAGTTGGACAAGCAGGAAAATCTGGTTTATTTTTACAAGGAGGTGATTATATTTTTAAGCACAGTACTTTTGCTAATTATTGGAGTAAAGGGATTAAATCTGAAAGTACTGTTTCTTTAACAAACTATTATCTTGATGACGAGGAGACCAAAATAAACACCCCCTTAAACAGTGCTAATTTTATTAATTGCATTATTTCAGGAACCAGAAATTCTGAATTGTTTTTAGATAAAAATGACAATGAACCTATTTTTAATTTCAACATAAAAAATTGTTTGTTGGATTTAGAAAAAGGAGATGATTTATATAATACCGACAATAATACCTATTACACAAATGTGTTGTTAAACAAAAATCTTGATTTTAGAAATACTTCTATCAACGATTTAAGGATTGGATTAGATAACGAAGGAATTAATCAAGCGGATATCACTACAGCAACCGAAGTTCCTTTAGATATTATTGGAACAGATAGGACTACCGCCCCAGATATTGGAGCCTATCAACACATAGATTTTGAGACCTTAGAACCACAAGAAAATGAATAAAACGGTAATCATAACAGGAACAAGTAGAGGAATTGGATTTGAATTGGCACAATTATTTGCCAACAACAATTTTAACGTCTTAGCTTTATCAAGAAACACTAGTACTTTAGAAGCAGTAAATCATCCAAACATCAAAACCTTTGGAGTAGATCTAAGTAAAGAAAATGAAATTGATACTGTTGTTGATTATTTAACTAAAAACAATATCAAACTAACAGCATTAATTCACAATGCAGGAAAATTGGTAAATAAACCCTTTACAGAAATATCTCAACAAAATTTTCAAGAGGTTTATCAAGTAAATGTATTTTCAGTTGCTTTACTAACTCAAAAAACCATTCCCTTTTTACAAGAGAATAGTCATGTAGTAACCATTAGTAGTATGGGAGGAATTCAAGGAAGTTTAAAATTCCCAGGTTTGGCAGCTTATAGTTCCTCAAAAGGAGCTGTCATTACTTTATCTGAGTTGTTAGCAGAAGAATACAAAGAACAAAAAATTGCCTTTAACGTATTGGCACTAGGAGCTGTACAAACAGAAATGCTACAAGAAGCTTTTCCGGGTTACCAAGCCCCTATTACTCCAAATGAAATGGCTAATTATATTTTTGATTTTACCAATACAGGACACAAATTTTACAATGGAAAAGTTTTAGAAGTATCTAGTACAACGCCATAGTTTTATGATAGACAAACTACTACCCTACATTCCTACATCAGCCAAAGATCCCTTAACAAAACTGTTGAGCAATTATACTTTTCATTTAAAAATTGTCAATGGCAGAAAAACCAAAAGAGGTGATTTTAGAGCTACAAAACCCATAGCGAGTATTTCCATAAACAACAACTTATCAAAAGAACAATTTTTAATTACGTTGGTACATGAAATTGCTCATTTAGATGCTTATCTAAAATATCCAAAAGCAAAAGCACATGGTACAGAATGGAAACAAAGTTTTCAACGCTTGATGTTGCCTTTTTTAAACAACCATATTTTTAGTGATGAAATTCTAAATCCATTAGCCAAACACCTCATCAACCCAAAAGCAACAACTGACAGCGACCCTATTTTATCAACTCAATTACAATTAAAAAACAAAGTATTAGATACTAATAAAAAGTTTATATTTGATTTAGAGCCAGGGGTTTTGTTTACACTAAACAACAGAACTTTTAAAATACTTAACAAAAGAAGAACTAGGTATGAATGTTTAGAAATTAGTACCAATAAAAAATTCTTAGTTAAAGGTAACGCTCTAGTAAAAATTATGATTCACTAATTTTAAGTATCATGGAAAAAAACACAACGCCTGAAAATAGCGATGAAAATATTGAGAATAAAAAGAAAGAAGTTCAAAAAGAATTTAAAGGTTTTTTTACAGCTTTTATTGATTTTATCATCAATCTTTTAGACATAAGAGAAGAGACAAACAAAGAAGTAACCATTGAAAAAATAAAGGCAGGAATCCCTGTAAAAAGCCATAATGCTTGGGTGTTAATTTTCTCCATATTTATCGCCTCTATTGGATTAAATGTTAGCTCTACTGCAGTTGTTATTGGAGCCATGCTAGTATCCCCCTTAATGGGGCCTATTTTAGGTTTAGGACTATCTATTGGTATTAATGATATTGATACTTTAAGAAGATCTCTTGTTAATTTAGGAGTAATGGTAGGACTAAGTATTACCACTTCTTTTCTATTTTTTAGTATTCCACTTTTTCAAGAAGCAACTCCAGAAATTATTGCCCGTACGGCTCCAGATGTTAGAGATGTATTAATTGCATTGGCAGGGGGATTGGCTTTAATCATTGCCTTAAGTAGAAGAACAGAAATGACCAATACCATTGCAGGTATTGCCATTGCAACTGCTTTAATGCCTCCGCTTTGTACTGCTGGATTTGGTTTGGCTACCTGGAATTTAGAATTCTTTTTTGGGGCGATGTTTTTGTTTATCATCAATGCGATATTTATTGCCTTGGCAACTTTTGCAGTCGTAAAATTCTTACGTTTTCCAATGGTTAGATACATCAATCAAACCAAGCGTAAAAGAATAGCTCAATTGGCAGGTTTTATAGCAACTATCATTATTAGTTTTAGTATTTATCAATTCTATTTATTATTTAAAGAAAATCAATATAAATTAAATGCAGAACACTTTATAAGTGAACTTCAAGAAAAAACAAATGCAGGAATCATCAATACTTTTATTGATTATGATAAAAAAAATATAAAAATAGTTGTATTAGGAACCAATATAGACAAGACTCAAAAAACAATGTGGTCTAATAAAATGGAAGAATACGGTCTACCTAATTCTACTTTACAAATTCAACAAGATGATAAAAGTTCTTTATTAGAAGATGAAATCAACATGATTAAAAACTCTTATCTTAAGAATCAAAACCTTATTGCTAACAAAGATGAAATCATTCAACAAAAAGAAGCATTGATTATTGAAAAAGAAACACAGCTACAGCACATCTTAAAACAGCAAATTCCTTTTATACAAATTAGTCAAGAAGCTAAAATTATATATAGCGATTTAGAAAAAATAAGCTTTGCTAACAAGTTAGAAACAAATTTTAAAACCGTAGATACTATTGTGGTTTTCGAAGCTACCTGGAAGCTTAAAAACATTCAAAAGGAAGAACAATTAAAACAATGGCTGCAAGCAAGACTTAATAAAACAAGAATTGAGTTGATTAATTATTAAAAAATACTCATTTATATAACAAAAAGTCCTAACATAAATTTATGTTAGGACTTTTTGTTTGTTCATAGTCATAGTAAAAACAAAATTATCTTAAAATAAAAAAAGCTTCCCTAAAAAGGGAAGCTTTTGTGACCGGGCTGGGGCTCGAACCCAGGACCCTCTCCTTAAAAGGGAGATGCTCTACCAACTGAGCTACCAGGTCGTCCGTGGTGAGAGCAGGATTCGAACCTGCGAAGACGTAGTCAGCGGATTTACAGTCCGCCCTCGTTGGCCGCTTGAGTATCTCACCATGCAATAACTTGTGTTATGTTTTAAAATTTGTGACCGGGCTGGGGCTCGAACCCAGGACCCTCTCCTTAAAAGGGAGATGCTCTACCAACTGAGCTACCAGGTCATGAATACCACTCGTTATTGCGGGTGCAAATATAGGACTTTTATACAGTTACACAAAAGAAAAATAAAATTTTATTCTTCTAAATATACCTTACGTACTTTCTTGAATAAATTAGAACTATACACAAAACTCACAACTGCTTCATTATCAGTTTTGAATATATCATTGCTAGTCCCTTCCCACTCTTTTAATCCATCTTTTAAAAAAATAATTTTTTCTCCAATTTCCATCACAGAGTTCATATCATGGGTATTTATAACCGTTGTTATTTGATATTCATCTGTAATTTCTTGAATTAAATTATCTATTACGATAGAGGTTCTTGGATCTAAACCTGAGTTTGGTTCATCACAAAATAAATATCTAGGATTCGTTACAATGGCTCGAGCAATAGCAACACGTTTCTGCATCCCTCCAGAAAGCTCTGCAGGAAATTTATGATTAGAATCTTTTAAATTCACTCTCTTTAATACAAAATCCACTCGATCTAACATTTCTGATTTAGATTGATTGGTAAACATTTTTAAAGGAAACATTACGTTTTCTTCCACTGTTAAAGAATCAAATAAAGCAGATCCTTGAAACACCATTCCCAAATCTTGCTTCAATTGCCTTTTTTCTTCAATAGTCATAGACTCGGTTGTTTGACCGTTATAAGAAATAGTTCCCTTGTCTGGAATATGTAAACCTAACAATGTTTTTAAAAACACTGTTTTTCCCGATCCACTTTGTCCAATAATTAAACTTGTTTTACCAGGTTCAAACGTTGCATCAATTCCTTTTAAAACAGATGCTTCTCCAAAACTTTTATATATACCTTTTACTTCTAACATAACTTTAGCTTAACAACATTTGAGTTAAAAAATAATTGGAGAAAATAATTACTACAATCGTCCAAACTACTGCCTTGGTACTCGCCCTACCAACTTCCAAAGAACCTCCTTTAACATAATATCCAAAATAGGAAGGAATTGTAGCAATTAGAAAAGCAAATACAACCGATTTTATCAAACTATAAGCCACTAAGTATGGTTCAAAATCTAATTGAATTCCAGCAATATAATCTCCTGGCTTAAATAAATCCGTGGCAATACCTGCAATCCATCCACCCAAAATCCCTAAAAACATGGCCAATAACACCAAAAAAGGATAAAAAAATACGGTTGCTAAAATTTTAGGCAACACCAAATAATTTAAGGAATTAATCCCCATCACTTCTAAAGCATCAATTTGTTCGGTTACACGCATGGTTCCTATACTAGATGTTATGTACGAACCTACTTTACCTGCCAAAATTACCATTACAAAGGTCGATGAGAATTCTAAAATCATAGATCGTTTGGTTGCAAAACCAATCAAATCTTTTGGTATAATTGGATCTTCTAAGTTTAACGCGGTTTGTATAGCAACTACCCCTCCTATAAAAAAAGAGATAAAAGCCACAATTCCTATAGACTTAACTCCTAGGTCATCAATCTCTCTAAAAACAGCTTCCCAAAAAATTTTCCTCTTTTGAGGTTTTTTAAAAACGCTTTTTAACATAATTACATAGGCTCCTATGCTCTTTATATAATTCATCGAATAAATTTTAAGCTAAAATATCAAATCCTTAACAAACAACTACTCTAATATAACTACTTTTAATGTTGTATATAATATTAAAGACATTCTTAAATGAAAAAACTGACCACCTTACTGATATTGAGTAGTATTTTTATCGGAAACGCACAAACAACCCAAAAGCCTAAACTTGTGATTGGAATTGTTGTAGACCAAATGAGATACGATTATTTACAAAGGTTTAAAGACAAATTTGGTTCTAAAGGATTTAATAAAATTATTAAGAACGGAACTACTTTTGAAAATGCACACTTTAACTACATCCCTACCTATACTGCTGTTGGACATACTTCCATTTACACAGGAACAACTCCTAAAAATCATGGTATTATCGGAAATAACTGGTATGATAAATATGAAAAAAAATCTATTTACGTAGTAGATGATGAAAATTATGAAACAGTTGGTAGCACCACTAACGAAGGTAAAAAATCTCCTAAAAGATTGATTGCTTCTACTGTGGCTGATCAATTAAAATTAGCTCAAAACTTTAAAGGAAAGGTCATTGGAGTTGCTGTTAAAGACCGATCTTCTATTTTACCTGTAGGGCATGCTGCTGACATTGCTTATTGGTTTGATGGTGGCAAAGTAGGGAATTGGGTAACCAGTACTTATTACACTAAAGAATTACCTAATTGGGTTAATTTATACAATACTACAAACAAAGTTAAACTTGATGAATACTTAGCGGCTCCATGGACAACTAAAAAAAATATTGAAGATTATTCTGAAAGTATTAGAGACCACAACCATTACGAAGGTGTATTTCATGGGGAGGAAAAACCTATTTTCCCTCATGACCTAGCAACACTTAAAGAAAAAAACGGAGGATATAGTTTATTAAAAACCACTCCTTTTGGAAACACGATGACTTTAGATTTTGCTAAAGAAATTGTAAAAAATGAAAACTTAGGTAAAAACAAAGATTACTCAGATTTCTTAGCAATTAGTATTTCTTGTACAGATTACATTGGTCATAAATACGGAGCTGCTTCTAAAGAAACAGAAGATGCTTATATCCGTTTAAACAATGATATAGATGATTTTATCAGCTACCTAAATAGAAAGGTTGGTAAAAACAATTATGTATTATTTGTTACTGCAGATCATGCTGTGGTACAAATTCCAAACTATTTAATGGACAACAAAATTCCTGGAGGATATTTCTCCGCTAATGACTTTATAGTTAAGTTAAATGAGTTTACTAAAGAAAAATATCAATCTACAAATTTGATTGAAAACTATTCAAATGAACAAATTTTCTTAAATCATAACGAAATAGCAAAATTAGGCTTAAACTTAGAGGTGGTTGAAAATACAATTATTAATGAAATTGTAACTTATAACTATGTATACAGAGCAGTGTCTGCTCATACTATGCAAAAAAGTGAGTTTACGCAAGCTCCAATTAGCTTGTTACAAGAAGGATATAACCAAAAAAGATCTGGAGATATTTTAATTGCATTTGAACCTGCTGTTATTAGTGATCATTATATTAAAACGGGAACCACTCACGGAAGTGGATACAATTATGACACCCACATTCCTATCTTATTTTATGGTGCTAATATTAGTAAAGGAAAAATAGTTAAAAAGCCTGTAAATATTACTCAAATAGCACCAACGCTTTCTAACATTTTACAAATTCAAGAACCCAATATGAGTTCTCATGATATTTTAACTGAAGTTTTTGAGAAAGAAACAGAGTAGCAAAAGCTCATTTACAAAATAAAAAAGCCTGCTATCAAAATGATGGCAGGCTTTTTATTGTATGATTAAATAGATATAATTAAAGCTCTTGGTTTACATTCCAAGCCTCTAAAATATCTTTTATTTCTTTGATAAACATTCCACCCAAAGCTCCGTTAATCACTCTATGATCATAAGAATGTGAAATGTACATTTTTTGACGAATTCCAATGTAATCTCCTTCCAAGGTTTCTATTACAGCAGGGACTTTTCTAATAGCTCCCAAAGCCAAAATAGCACTTTCAGGCTGATTAATGATTGGTGTTCCAAAAATAGATCCAAATCCACCAATATTGGTTACCGTGTAAGTTCCTCCTTTAACATCTTCAGGTTTTAAAGCATTGTTTTTAGAACGAGTAGCCAAATCATTTACTGCTTTGGTCATTCCCACCAAATTTAAATTCTGAGCATTTTTAATCACAGGAACAATTAAGTTTCCATCAGGTAATGCTGATGCCATTCCTAAATTAATGGCTTTTTTAACTACTACTTTATCAACTCCATCAAAAGTAATATTTACCAATGGATACTTTTTAATAGCTTGTGCAACCGCCATCATAAAAATAGGCGTATAAGTTAATTTTTCTCCTTCTCTTTTAAAGAAAACATCTTTAACTTTATCTCTCCATTTTACAATATTGGTAACATCTACCTCAATAAATGATTGCACATGTGATGCTTTTCTTTTAGAATGCACCATATGATCTGAAATCATTTTTCCCATTCTAGACAAAGTAATCAACTCATCTCCTGAGTTCACTTCTAAACTCACTGGAGTATTCTCTACTTTTTCTGTAGTAACTTTATTTTCTTTTACGTTTGATGATTTTGGCGAACTAACCACAATATTTCCAGTTTTAGTTCTTTTATCAACATAAGCCAAAATATCATCTTTGGTTACTCTTCCATCAAGTCCTGTACCTTTTAAAGCATCTAATTCCGCCTGAGAGATTCCTTCCGTACTAGCTATTTTTTTTACGAGTGGAGAATAAAAATTTCCTTCTGTATTTGCAATACTTGTTTTTGTAGTAGTAGATACTTGAGTAATGACATCATTTACCTCTGCCTCTACAGCTGCTACAGCCTCATCAAGATTCACTTCTTCTTTACTGGTAGTATTATTTGTTGATAAGCTAACATCAGCAGCATCTGCATTTGTTTCTATTACAGCCAATACTTGTCCTATTTGAACAACATCCCCAACCTCAAACTTTTTCTCTATCAAAACTCCTGACACATCACACGGTACATCAGAATCTACTTTATCTGTAGCTATTTCTACAATAGAATCATCTAACTCAATAAAATCTCCCACTTCTTTTAACCAAGAAGTAATGGTAGCTTCTGCTACACTTTCACCCATTTTAGGTAATTTCAATTCAAATTTAGACATGTGTACTTTTTTTTGTTCTGCGAATTTAAGAAATATAGCGGTCTTATATGGTAAGAATATTAAAATACGATTTAAAAATAAAACCCGATAGCTTTCACTACCGGGTTTTAAAATTTTTATTAAAGTGATTCTTTATTTAGAACACGATGTTTAAAGTTAACTCAAACTCATCATTAATAGCTTTGTCTTTTAAGTTATCAAAGAAAGAGTTAGATCCGTAACGAATTCCAAACTTAGTTCTATCAATAACAACATTACCACTAATTGTGTTATCTTTAGTCGTTAAAGTAAAAGATTCTTTTTCTGTATGACCTTTAATAGTTAAATCTCCTTTTACTACATTTCCTTTTACACTAGTAATTACAAAAGTTGCTTCTGGAAATTTTTCTACACCAAAGAAATCATCAGATTTTAAGTGTCCTTCTAATTTTCCTTTATACTCACCTTCTAAATCTGTTACATTAATAGAGTTCATGTCTACTACAAAAGTTCCTCCTACTAATGCTCCTTTTTTTAATTTCACTTCCCCTTCTTTAAAAGAAATAGTTCCAGAATGTTCTCCTGTTACTTTTTTACCTACCCAAGTAATGGTACTTTTTTCTACTTTAATTGGGTCTTTTCCTCCTGCAAATGCAGAAACTGTTAACGCTAAAAATGCAAATCCTGCTAATACTGTTGATTTAATACTTGTTGTTTTCATCTTTTTTAATTGTTTTATTTATTTAATTTCTACTTTTTTTAATAACTCTAATAATTTCACAAGCTCTTCTTGAGTAAGTTTGTGAACCAAATTCTTTTCATAATTAATCAAAGATTGATCAATACCTGCTAACAAGTCTAGTCCTTTATCAGTAATTAATATTTCAATCTTTCGTCTGTTAGCTTCACAAACCTTACGTTCTAATAACTCTTTTTTTCTAAGCTTTTCAACCAATCTAGTTGTATTACTCATTTTATGTATCATATGGTCTTGCAATTCATATAAATTAATAGGCAAACCATCTTGACCTCTTAAAATTCGTAATATATTATACTGCTGAACTGTTAAATCATACACTTTTAAAAAACTGTTAAGATGTTCTACAACATAATTCCCTGTTAACATTAAGTTTATGACAGCTTTATTATGTATGTTTTCCATTTTTTTGACAGTTTTATCAATTGTTCATACAACAAATGTATAGACAACTATTATGCAAAACAAGCTTTTTTTCATTTATTTTTTTAGCTACTTACTCAACAAACACAGTACCTACGTATAAAACTGCGAAAAAACAGGTGCTTTTTTCTTGCAACATACGTATTAATACGTAGCTTTGTCTCAGATAAAACTTAAAAACATAAAAAACTTTATCATGAAAAAAATTATTTTATCAGCAATGATGTTAACTGGAATGTTAACTTTTGCACAAGAAGGAAAATTATCTGTATCTGGAACTGTTGATGTTTACGGAACAGTAAACACTGTTGATGGACCTGGTGCTCCTGGTTTATTAGTTGATGCTCCTGGAACAGCTACTATGTTTGGACTAGGTATGGCTAATACAATTTTTGCATACGAATCTGGTAAAGCTGGAGCTGTTGTTGATTTAGCTTACGGACCAAGATCTGCTGATGCTTCAGGATACGGAGGTATTGTTAATCAAATGTATGCTTACTATATGATTAACGATGCATTAACTGTTACAGCTGGACAGTTTAACACTTTCTTAGGATACGAAGTTATCTCTCCTGCAGCTAACTTTAACTACACAGTGTCTTACTTATTTAACGCAGGACCATTTACACATATTGGGGCAAAATTAGACTATGCTGCGTCTGAGGATTTATCTTTCATGTTAGCGGTAACAAACCCACACGGTAATTTTGGAACAGGATACGGTAATGAATTTGCTCAATTAGGTTTTCAAGCTGGTTACAAAGGTCAATACTTAAATATTGCTTATGGTGCTTATGGTGCTGATGGATTTGGTGCAACAGATCAATTATACATAGATTATACTGGAGGGTTTGATTTAACTGAGTCTTTTTACTTAGGTATTAATGCTGCTCATTCATCTTCTGCTGATGCTAAATCAGGATACCAAGGAGCTGCATTGTACTTACAATATGCTGCTACAGAAAGTTTATCTCTAGGATTACGCCCTGAATACTTTGCTTTAAATGGAGATGCTAATGCTGATGAATCTGTTACTGCAATTACTTTAACTGCAAATGCTGCATTAACAGATAATTTAAGCTTAATAGCTGACTTAAGATTTGATTCTTCTGATGATATGATGATAGAAGAATCTGGTGAAGATAGCTTAACTCAACTTACAGTTGCTGCTGTATACTCTTTCTAATTTCTTTAGATGAGTTAAAAAAATCATCTGGCAAGATGTGAGTCTTGCCAGATAACAAAAATATATTCAACCTAAATTAAACTTTCAATTATGAAAAAAATCGAAGCAATCATCAGAAAATCTAAGTTTTCTGAAGTGAAAGAAGCTTTACACGACGTAGGTGTTAACTTCTTTTCTTACTGGGATGTGACTGGATTGGGAAATGAAAAAGTGGGTAAAGTATACCGTGGAGTATCTTTTAGCACTAACGACATCCAAAGACGTCAGTTGTCAATCATTGTAAATGATGATTTTGAACAGATCACTATCGAAACCTTATTAAAAACAGCTTCAACTGGTGAAGTTGGAGATGGAAAAGTATTCGTAACAGACGTATTAGAAACTTACCGTATCCGTACTGGTGAAAAAGGTGGAGAAACTTTAAAATAAAACTAAACAAAAACTTTTAAAAAATTTATATTATGGATACAAGTGCAATTATGGGAGCTTTGTGGATAATTATATCAGGAATCTTAGTATTCTTTATGCAAGCTGGATTTACCCTAGTAGAAACTGGATTTGCTCGTTCTAAGAACGCAGGAAACATTATTATGAAAAACTTAATGGACTTAATTGTAGGTTCTTTAGGATTCTGGGCAATTGGATATACCGTTATGTATGGTGAAACTATCGGAGGATTTATTGGAACTCCTAGCTTATTTTACAACGAAGGAGCTGACATGTATAACTTATTCTTCCAAACCGTATTTGCTGCAACAGCTGCAACTATTGTTTCTGGAGCAGTAGCAGAAAGAACTAAGTTTTCTACTTATGTAATCTTCTCTTTCATTATGACTGTTATTATTTACCCAATTGCTGGTCACTGGACTTGGCAAGGAGAAGGATGGTTAACTGACTTAGGATTTGTTGATTTTGCAGGATCTTCTATTGTACACTCTGTTGGTGGATGGGCTGCCTTAATCGGTGCAATTATGGTTGGACCTAGAATTGGAAAATATAAAGATGGAGTTTCTCAAGCAATTCCAGGACATAACTTATTATTAGGAGCATTAGGTGTAATGATCTTATGGTTAGGATGGTTTGGATTTAACGGAGGTTCTCAATTAGCTTTCGGATCTGAAGAAGATGTAATTGCTGTTGGTTCTGTTTTAATTACTACAAACTTAGCTGCTGCTGCTGGTGCATTTGCTGCCTTAATGTACACTTGGTTACGTTACGGACAACCAGATATTTCTATGACATTAAACGGTGCTTTAGCTGGATTGGTATGTATTACTGCTGGTTGTGCTGCTGTAACTCCTGGTTCTGCAACTATTATGGGATTAATTGCTGGAGTTGTTGTAGTAATGTCTATTACATTTATTGATGAAAAATTAAAAGTTGACGATCCAGTTGGAGCTGTTTCTGTACACGGTGTGTGTGGTGCTTTAGGTACTTTATTAATTGGTGTATTTGCTATTGACGGTGGATTAATCAACGGTGGTGGATTTGCTTTATTAGGAGTTCAAGCTACTGGTGTATTAGCTTACGGTACATGGGCTATAGTTTGTTCTTACATTGTTTTCAAAATCTTAAAAGTTACAATCGGATTGAGAGTTTCTGAAAAAGAAGAAATTGAAGGATTAGACAAAGCTGAGCACGGAATTGGAGTTTATAACGAATAATCTTTTGTTTTAAGTTTATATGGAAAACAGCCTAAGTCTTTTTACAGAATTAGGCTGTTTTTTCTAGAAGTAAAGTTGTATATTTATTAAATTAGAAAATATTAATTAAAATGAAAAAAATTGAAGCAATTATAAGAAGATCTAAATTCTCAGATGTAAAAAGTGCATTACACGAAGTAGGTGTTAACTTTTTTTCTTACTGGGACGTTACAGCTTTAGGAAACGAAAGAATTGGTAAGGTCTATCGTGGTATTTCTTTTAGCACAGGAGATATTCAAAGAAGATTCTTATCTATCATTGTTAATGATGATTTTGAACAAATAACCATTGATGCTATATTAAAATCAGGAGCTACAGGAGAAGTTGGAGATGGTAAAATATTTGTATACGACGTACAGGAAACTTACAGAATTCGTACCGGAGAAAAAGGTGGCGGAACTTTAAGGTAATAATACTTAGATTACTTAGAATTTTTTCTAAAGTGCTAATAACATAAAAAATACGTAGGATTTTTAAATTCTACGTATTTTTTTTATTCTGAAATGGCTATTAATTTCATATCTCTTATATTTGCCGCTGAATATAAAACGAAACTGAATGAAAAAAATTGAAGCAATCATCAGAAAATCTAAATTTTCTGAAGTAAAAACAGCACTACATGAGGTAGGTGTTAACTTCTTTTCTTACTGGGATGTTACTGCATTGGGAAATGAAAGAATTGGTAAAGTATACCGTGGAATCTCTTTTAGTACTGCTGATATCCAAAGAAGATATTTATCTATAGTTGTCAATGACGATTTTGAAAAAGTAACTATTGACACCATTATCAAAACTGCTGGAACAGGTGAAGTTGGAGATGGTAAAATATTTGTGTACGATGTAAAAGAAACTTATAGAATACGAACTGGAGAAAAAGGAGGAGAAACTTTAAGATAAACAATACTATGGAAACTACATTAAACTTTACTATTAATAACTTGTGGATGATGGTATCAATAGCATTGGTATTTATTATGCACTTAGGATTTTCAACTTTAGAAGTTGGTTTGGCTAGATCTAAAAATGCCATCAATATATTATTTAAAAACTTTATGATTGTTGCTATAGGTTTACTAACCTTTGCTATCTGCGGTTTTAACCTAATGTATCCTGGAGGGGATTTTTCAATTTTTAACTTTTCTGGATTTGGGATTTCACTTCCTGAAAATGGGTTAACTGTTGACTACAACGGAAGTTTTACTTATTGGACAGACTTTTTATTTCAAGGAATGTTTGCCGCTACTGCTGCAACTATTGTATCTGGTGCTGTAGCTGAAAGAATAAAACTAGGGTCTTTCTTAATTTTCTCTTTATTCTATGTAGGAGTTGTTTATCCTATTATAGGTTCTTGGGGTTGGGGAGGTGGATTCCTAAGTCAAATGGGATTCTATGATTTTGCAGGATCTACTTTTGTTCACTCTGTTGGAGGTTGGGCAGCTGTAGTTGCCGTTATTTTATTAGGACCTCGTTTAGGAAAATATTTAGCTGATGGTTCTATAAAACCTATTGTTGGTCACAACATTCCTTTAGCTGCTTTAGGGGTTTTCTTATTATGGTTTGGATGGTTTGGATTTAACGGAGGTTCTGTTTTATCTGCAGACCCGGGGACAGTTTCTTTAGTTTTAGTAACCACATCATTGGCTGCAAGTGCCGGTATTATAGCTGCTTTTGTAACTTCATACTTAAAATTTAAAACTTATGATATCACCATGGCATTTAACGGTGCTTTGGCAGGTTTGGTTGGTATTACTGCAGGAGCAGATTTAATGTCTCCTTTGGATGCTGTTATTATCGGATTTATTTCAGGAGTCATTATTGTTTTTGCTGTTGGTATTATTGATAGATTAAAAATGGATGATCCTGTGGGAGCTATTGGTGTACATTTAATTTGTGGAACCTTTGGTACTTTGGCTGTAGGAATCTGGGGAGATAAAGGACTTTTTAATACTGGATCTTTTTCTCAACTAGGTGTACAGGCTTATGGAGTAATGGTAGTAGGAATCACTTGTTTGATAACTTCTTTTATTATTTTATTTACCCTTAAAAAGACAATAGGATTAAGAGTTTCTGAAAAAGAAGAAAAACAAGGATTAGATATTCATGAACATGGAATGAATGCTTATGAAGACATCAACTTGAACGATAACGAATAATTTTTATTATAAGACAAAAAAACCGAGCTAATTAGCTCGGTTTTTTTTTATATTTTAACTAAAGAATATCACATCTAATACCTAAAGAAACATTTCTAATTTGTGTATTTTTAAATAAAGGGTTTAAATCATACTTCGCATAAATTCCAAAACCTTTATAAGCCAAATATCCACTAACACCATAATTTAAAATACCAGTGTTAAAACCTCCTTTTTGTAATTCTTTTATTTTTAATCCATTGTCATTTTTGTATTCTAAATACTGCCTTGTTCCTAATTTAAAACCTGCAAAACCTCCAATTCCCAACCTTACAGATTGATTGGTTTTATCTCTTTTTCTTCCATTAGAATATTTTCCATTTTTAGATAAATCTAATTCTACATGTAAAGGAAAAATCATTTGTACATTTCTAAATCTACTTTCTGACAAGGTTACTGTATGAACAACTAAATCAGTACTTTCTCCATTAACTTCATGATATTGATTGTTTGTTGCACGTAAATTATTCCATAAAAATGAAACACCATATTTAAAATACATCATTCCTGATTCTTTAGCCATAAGTGTTTTCCACGTCCATCCTACTTCATAAAAATGTGATTGCCAAAATTTATAATTCGAATTATCCAAAGAAGATAACTGATGATCAACCAACACATTATTTACACCCATTGCCAAAACAAACTGAGAAGTCGTCTTTCTATTTTTTGGTTCTTTTTTTAACTCCTTTTTTTGTGGCTTATCTTTATCATCTTCTACAGCAATTTTAACCTTCTTGTTATCAATACTAAAAGAAATATCAACATCTTCTTCTATTTTAATTTCATCAATACTTTTAATTCTATCATTGGTTTTATCTTGAACCAATTGTTGTAGTTTATTCTCTTGTTCTCCTACCAAGTCTTCTATCCTTTTAGCATGATAAGCTGCTGCAGACTTTTTTAATTCGTTTGACTCCTCAAGCGTAATTGTTCTAGAGGCTAATTTTTTATTAATTTCTCCTACTTTAACTCTTAGAGAATCTTTTTGTGTTTTTGTAATTAACTCAATATTCTTAGATATTTTTTTTACTTCTTTCTCAAAATATTTTTCTTGAGAAAAAACAAATGTTGTAAAACACAACAGTAACATCAATAAATTTCTTTTCATTTTTATTTTCTTTTTAATCATTTCTATTTGCTAAACTTGTCGTTAAAGTTTTAAACTCTCCTTTAATTAATTTCATAAAACTCTTTTTAAAAGTTTCCTCGTCAACACTTTTTTCTACTTCTGCCAATAAAGTATTAGCATCTATGTTAAGACTTTGTTCGTCTAACTCTTTTTGAACTACTCTTAAAAGCTCATCTCTATCAATATGATGTTCGGTATAGTAGTTTTGAGGAATCTCTTGATCATCTGCTACAGACAACAACAAATCTTCACTACTAATTTTTATTCTAGAATTTGATTCTTTCTTGATAATGATATCTTCTATATTTTCAATCTTAACATCTAAACCGGCAACATCCAACGGTACTTCGGCTTTAATTTCATTTTTTATATGAGCCTTTTTTACAGCAGGAATCTTGAAAGAATCTGGATTTGAGACAATAGAAACCCCCTCTGATTCACTCAGTTTTATCGTTGATTTTTCTAATATTGGTTTTATCAACTTTGTACTATCAACCAACACATTATTTGCTTGTTTATTTGATGAACTCAAGTGACCTTCACTAAAACTCAACACAAATGATACTGAAATCAATAGTAATATGCTAGCAGCAGAACCTATATATAAAAACCAATTATGTTTCTTCTTTTGAGGAACTACATCTAACTGATTACTTAAACGTTCCCATGCTGAATTTGAAGGTTGTATTGTTCTAGATTTTAGTAAATCTCTAACAAGCTCATCAATATTATTTGTCTCCATTTACTGTTCTATTCATAATTATATAATTCTCTTGCAACCATTTTCTAGCTTTAAATAGTTGCGATTTAGAGGTGCTTTCTGTTATATTTAATTCTTTTGCTATTTCTGAGTGCTTATAGCCTTCAATAGCATATAGATTAAAAACCATTTTATAACCTGTAGGTAATTCATCAATTAATTTCTGAATATCTTCTAATTCTGTGCCTTCTACATTCGCTACAGCCTGTCCATCAAAGAGAAATTCTTCATCTGAGAACTGTATTGGATGTTTTTTACGTAAATACGTAATACAAGTATTTACCATAATTCTTCGTATCCAACCTTCAAAACTTCCTTCGTTCTTGAACTGAGAAATACTAGTGAAAACTTTTAAAAATCCTTGAAGCATTAAATCCTCCGCATGATGCAAATCTTTTACATATTGCCTACAAACCCCTAACATTTTAGGAGCGTATTTTTCAAACAAATGTTGCTGTGCCTCTCTTTTTTGAAGAACTGCATCAGCTATTAACTGATTTGTTGAATCATGCAATGGTATTGTTTTCAATCGTTTTTATAGTTTTTGATTCCCTACAAATATATAGACTACAAATGTTTAGAAATAGTTGCTTAAGATTTAAAAAACTTTCTTAATTAAAGATATTTAAGATACAAAAACAAAAAACCGAGCTAATTAGCTCGGTTTTTTGTTTTTGTATCTCTTTTTATAAATTATTCTACCAAACCTTCTAAGTCTAAGATAAAAGCATACTCCATAGCGGTTTCTTTTAAAGAATCAAAACGACCGGAAGCTCCTCCGTGCCCCGCTTCCATATTGGTGTATAAATACAGTTTGTTATCATCTGTTTTTAACTCTCTTAATTTGGCTACATATTTTGCAGGCTCCCAATATTGCACCTGTGAATCGTGTAAACCGGTAGTTACAAAAATATTTGGATATGCTTTTGCTTCTATATTATCATATGGAGAATAAGATTTGATATAATCATAGTAAACTTTATCATTTGGATTTCCCCATTCATCATATTCTCCTGTGGTTAAAGGAATACTTTCATCTAACATAGTTGTTACAACATCCACAAAAGGAACCGCTGAAATAATTCCATTGAATAATTCAGGATTCATATTACATACAGCTCCCATCAACAAACCTCCTGCAGATCCACCCATAGCATATAAATGTGCTGGAGAAGTCATTTTGTTATCAATTAAATACTTCGCACAATCTACAAAATCGTTAAAAGTATTTTTCTTGTTTAATAGTTTTCCATCTTCATACCAAGGTCTTCCTAAATATTCCGATCCACGAATATGAGCCAAGGCAAAAACAAAACCTCTATCTAACAAAGTTAAACGGGTAGTACTAAAACTATCATCTACAGTATGCCCATATGATCCATATGCGTACATAAATACAGAAGTATTTTCGTTAATCTTAGTATCTTTTCTGTGAACAATAGAAAGAGCTACTTTTTTTCCATCTCTGGCAGTTACCCAAATACGCTTACTTGTGTAGTTCTTTTTATCAAACTTTCCTCCTAGTACTTCTTGTTCTTTTTTAATGATTTCTTCCTGCGTATTCATATTGAAATCTATCACAGAACTTGGAGTTGTCATAGAATTATAACCAAAACGCAACCAAGGCGTATCAAACTCAGGATTTCCATATACATAAGCTGAATAAGTTTCTTCAGCAAATGGCAAGTAATAATCATGGCTTCCATCCCACTTGATAATTCTTATTTTTCCCAAACCATTTTCACGCTCTTCTAATACTAAAAAATCTTTAAAAATGGTCATGTCTTCTAACAACACATCTTCGCGGTGCGGAATTACATCTACCCAGTTTTCTTTACTTGTAGCTGTTTCAGAAGTTTTCATCAACTTAAAGTTGGTCGCTCCATCTTTGTTGGTCTGAATATAAAATGAATCATTAAAATGTGTAATACTATATTCTAAACCATCTTCTCTGGCTTGAAAAACCTTAAAATCTCCCGTAGGATTATCGGTTTCTAAATATTGATATTCCGTTTGCAAAGTGCTATAAGAACCAATTAAAAGATATTTTTTAGATTTGGTTTTACCCACATAAACACCATAAGTATCATCTTTTTCATGAAATACCAACACATCTTCTCCTGTAGTGGTTCCTAAAGTATGTCGGTAAATTTTATCACTTCTTAAAGTAACATGATCTTTTTTAGTGTAAAATAAAGTTTGATTGTCATTTGCCCAAGTTGCAGAACCTGTAGTAAATTCAATACTATCTCTTAGCATTTCTCCTGTTGTCAAATCTTTAAAAAACAAGGTATATTGTCTTCTACCTGTATTGTCTACACTATAAACCAAAATATTATTATTGGTACTTACAGACAATCCACCAACATCAAAATATTCATATCCTTCTGCCAAAACATTTACATCTAATAAAATTTCTTCTTCAGCTTCTAAAGAATCTTTTTTACGAGTGTAAATTGGGTACTGACTACCAATATCATAACGAGTTATGTAAAAATATCCATTTTTAAAATAAGGTACAGAACTATCGTCTTCTTTAATTCTGCTTTTCATTTCTTGAAACAAATCTTCCTGAAACTTTAGTGTATGCTTAGTTTCTTCTTCATAAAAAGAATTCTCTTCACTTAGGTAAGACAAGACCTTTTGTGTTTTTTCTGATGGAAACTCAGCATTCTTTTCAGTGTCTGACAAACGCATCCAATAATAATTATCAATACGTACATCTTTATGTTTTACTAACTCTGTTGGGATTTTATCGGCTACTGGAGCTGCTATTACCTTCATTTTGTGGCATTTTATTAAGAGAGCAAAAATAGCAATTCCCAATAGGATAAAGACATTTCTTTGCAGAATGTTTTTCATAGTCTTTATAATTATTTTTCTGAAGATATTAATTATCTTTTTATATTGCTCCCAAATAAAACACCATAAACTATGTTTGGAGACATGTCTAAAATGATGAGCCAATTACAAGATGCTCAAAAAAATGTAGAAGAAGCCAAAAAACGCTTAAACAATATTTTAGTAGAGGGGAGTTCTGGAGGAGGACTTGTAAATGTTACTGTTACCGCTAACAAAGAAGTTAAAAAAATTGACATTAATGAACATGTTTTAGAAGATAAAGAAGCGGTAGAAGATTATCTTATTTTAGCACTGAACGATGCTTTGGCAAAAGCTGAAAAAATTAATGAACAAGAAATGGCTCAAGCAGCAAAAAACGGAATGGGTTTAGGATTTTAACTCATTCCAAAATTTCTTAACGGTTCTTTAACATCAATAAATTTATTGATGTTTTTTATTTTACAAACCGATCACAAACCACTGATATACAGAAAAATAACATTTTTTAAACTTTTTTTATTTTTTACTTTTTCAGTTTAAAAAAAAAATTACTTTTGCTCCTATATACAAACGTAAAATGTTATTGTTTTTATTTTTCGGTTATGTGTGCATGAAGATTTTAAGTAAACATAATATGACAAGCAGTCATAACGAAATAAAAAAGTATTCTTCAAAATTTTTTCTTTTTGTAAACAATCCTTTTAAAGTTTTAAGGTTAAGACACGTGTATTTAGTAATTAGAGTATAGTATTTGTATTTTATTAAAAAAATGTCCAAATTAGTGTCTATGGAAAATTGATACTAAGGAGTTATTTATCAAAATTCAAAAACAAAAAATGCGTAACAAATACAAAGATTTAGTCAACCAAACTTTTTATTTTCCACAAGAAGAATTTAAACTTACAGATGACGACGAATTAATGTTTCACGACATAAACGTTGCAGAGCTAATAGAGGAACATGGAACACCTTTAAAAATAACTTATTTACCAAAAATTTCAGAAAACATTCAGAAAGCAAAAAAATGGTTTGCCGATGCTTTTGAAAAACACAACTATCAAGGTAAATATTTTTATTCTTACTGTACCAAAAGTTCTCATTTTAAACATGTTTTAGACGAGGCTTTAGAGAATAACATTCACATAGAAACCTCATCTGCTTTTGATATTAATATAGTTAATGCTCTATTAGAAACTGGTAAAATTAACAAAGACACCTTTGTAATTTGTAACGGTTTTAAAAGAGAACAATACATTAGTAACATTGCTGATTTAATTAATAACAAACACAAAAACTGTATTCCTATTATAGATAATTATGAAGAATTATCTTTATTAGAAGAAGAAATTAACAATAGTTTTAATGTAGGAATTCGTATTGCCTCTGAAGAAGAACCAAAGTTTGAGTTCTACACTTCTAGATTGGGTATTGGGTACAAAAACATTGTTCCTTTTTACAAAAAACAAATAGAAGAAAACCCTAAGGTAAACCTTAAAATGTTGCACTTTTTTATCAATACAGGTATTAAAGACAATGCATATTATTGGAACGAATTACATAAATGTTTAAAGGTATATGTTGCCTTAAAAAAGATTTGTCCAACCTTAGATTCTTTAAATATTGGTGGTGGTTTCCCTATCAAATCTTCTTTAGGGTTTGAATATGATTATGAATACATGGTTGATGAAATTGTGTATCAAATCAATGCTGTTTGTGAAGATGCTAAAGTAGAGGTTCCTAATATTTTCACAGAATTTGGTAGTTTTACTGTAGGTGAAAGTGGAGCGAATTTTTACAAAGTTTTATATCAAAAACAACAAAACGATAGAGAGTTATGGAATATGATTGACTCTTCTTTTATTACTACTTTACCAGATTCTTGGGCTATTAACAAACGTTTTATCATGTTACCAATTAACCGATGGAATGAAAGTTATGAAAGAGTATTATTAGGAGGATTAACTTGTGATAGTGATGATTATTACAACTCAGAACAACATAGTAACGCTATTTATTTACCTACATATCACCCCGAAAAACCTTTATATATAGGCTTTTTTAACACAGGTGCATATCAAGAATCTATAGGTGGATTTGGAGGTTTACAACACTGTTTAATTCCACAACCAAAACAATTAATAATAAACAAAGACAAAGACGGTAAATTAACAACCACCGTTTTTAGAGAAAAACAATCTTATCAAGAATTTTTAAACATTTTGGGTTATGAAAAATAACTACGCAAACATTGCTAGCGAATACGCTAAAAAAGAAACTGCTAAAGTCGTATTAATCCCAGTTCCTTATAACGGAACCGATTCTTGGCAAAAAGGTAGTGATAAAGGTCCTGAGGCTATTTTAAAAGCTTCAGAAAGTATAGAACTTTATGACATTGAAACAGATTCTGAAGTTTACAAACAAGGAATATTTTTAGCAGATGCTATCTCTGAAAACAAAACTCCAGAAACCATGTCTGCTGCTGTTTATGAAAATGTAAAAACATATTTAAACACTAAGAAATTTGTAACCATCGTTGGTGGAGAACATTCTGTTTCAATAGGAACCATTAAAGCTTTTAACGAGCATTTTGATAACTTAACTGTATTGCAAATTGATGCACACGCAGGAATTAGAAAAGAATATAAAGGATCTAAAATTAATCATAGCTGTTCTATGTATCACGCTAGTCAAGTAACCAATTTAGTACAAGTTGGAGTTCGTAGTATGGGACATATTGAAAAAACAGTCATTGATTATGACAAAGTTTTCTTTGCTCATGATTTAGCTACTGATGACTATTGGATGGAAAACGCCATTGAAGCAATGACCGATAATGTGTATATTTCTTTTGACTTAGATGGGTTTGATCCTTCTATTATGCCATCTGTAGGAAACCCAGAACCAGGAGGTTTATTTTGGTACGAAACCTTAGACTTCTTAAGAAAAGTTTTTGAAGAGAAAAATGTAGTTGGATTTGACTTGGTTGAGTTATGTCCTAATGAGCATGATAAAACTTCTGATGCTTTGGCAGCAAAATTATACTACAAAATGTTAAGCTATAAATTTGAATTAGAAAAAGATGATAGCTTAGGTATTGATGAAGATGATTTTAGTGCTAAGAAAAATAAAATCGGAAAGTTCTCTGATGACGAAGAATAAAAACGATTAAAACAACAAAACAAACAACTATATATAGTCTTTAAAATAGACAAAATAACGACAAATATTAGTTCTTATGAAAAGAATCATAATTGACCACTCAAAAGTAACAGATGAAATTTTAAACATCATTATGGAAGATTATCCTGATGGATATACTGATAGAGATGTCTTAAAATTTAAGAACCACAAAGGAGAACTTATTGAAGCTCTTGAAATTAAACTAGGTGAAGATATTTATTTGGTAAAAGTTGGTACCAAGCTAGATAAAGCCATTGACAACTTTGTTGAGGAGAATGAAGACGAGGACAACGAACCTGCTGATGATTTAGAGGTAGATGAAGATTTACTGAAAGGTGAAGATTCAGACGACGATGAAGATTAATCATAAAAAAAATAAAAAAGCCGAGCAATTTAAAATTGCTCGGCTTTTTTATTTTATGTTACATCAAAAAAATTAAAACTTAGTTTCTAATTTAATGTAATCTCTAAACTCTTTTTGTTTCTCTACATTTTTAAAAGCACCTCCAAATTCAGCCGTTACCGTTGAACTTTCAATATCCTTTACTCCTCTAGAGTTTACACACAAATGTTTTGCATCTATAATACAAGCCACATCTTCTGTTCCTAAAGCCTCTTGTAAAGCTTTTACAACCTGACGAGTTAAACGTTCTTGCACTTGAGGTCTTTTTGCAAAATGATCTACAATACGATTCATTTTAGACAAACCTACTACAGTACCTTTAGAAATATAAGCCACATGTGCTCTACCAATAATAGGCAATAAGTGATGTTCACAAGTAGAATAAACTACTATGTTTTTTTCCACCAACATTTCACCGTACTGGTAACTGTTGTTAAATGTAGACAACTTAGGTTTATTTTCTGGATTTAAACCTCCAAACAATTCCTTAACGTATGCTTTTGCCACACGTCTTGGAGTTCCTTGCAAACTATCATCCGTTAAGTCTAACCCTAACGTTTCCATGATTTCTTTAACGTTTTCCTGAATTTTCTCAATCTTTTCAGCATCAGATAATTCAAAAGCGTCTGCTCGCATTGGAGTTTTAGTCACATCACCAATGTGGTTATCTCCTATATCATCAATCTCTTCGTAGTTCATTATGTCAATTTCTTGGGACATATTTATAAAATTATAGGGTGCAAATTTACGAATTAATTACGACTTGTAGCAATTCATTTAACTTATACACCAATTGTTCACCTGTACTCATATTTTTTAACGTATAAGTACCCTCTTCTATTTCTTTTGATCCTACCAACACTACAAACGGAATGTTTCTTTTATTGGCATACATCATTTGTTTTTTCATTTTTGCATCACTAGGATACAATTCTGATTTAATTCCTTCTGCCCTTAGCTTGGCAATTGCTTTGGTCGCATAAAGCGCTTCTTCATTACCAAAGTTGATAAATAAAATATCTGGTCTTGGTTGTGCTACTTCCTCAAACAATCCTAACTCTTCTAAAACCAAATAAATCCTATCCAATCCAAACGAAATTCCAACACCACTCATATCCTTTAAACCAAAGATCCCTGTTAAATCGTCGTAACGACCTCCACCTCCAATAGATCCCATTTTTACACCTTCTGGAGCTGCTACTTCAAAAATAGCTCCTGTGTAATAATTTAATCCACGAGCCAAAGTTACATCTAACGTTAAGTTTGCCGATTGTAATCCAATCGTTTCTATGGTATCTATAATGAATCTTAATTCCTCTACTCCTTTGGTTCCTTCTGCTGAACTAGCCAACATAGTAGCTAACTGATTTAACTTTTCTTGATTGGTTCCTGTAAAATCAAAAAGTGGAGCTACTTTTTCTATGGCTTTTTCAGAAATCCCTTTTTCTAGCATTTCTTTAGTTACCCCTTCTTTACCTATTTTATCTAACTTATCTAAAGCAACTGTAAAATCGATTAACTTATCACTTGCATCAATAATTTCTGCAATTCCAGATAAAATTTTTCTGTTGTTCATTTTAATGGTAACCCCATTTAATCCCAACTTGGTAAAAACAGTATCATATAATTGAACAAAATCTACTTCTTGCCACAGAGAATCACTCCCTACTACATCTGCATCACATTGATAAAATTCTCTAAAACGACCTTTTTGAGGACGATCGGCTCTCCAAACTGGCTGAATTTGATATCTCTTAAACGGAAACTCAATTTCATTTTGATGTTGCACCACGTAACGTGCAAAAGGCACTGTTAAATCGTAACGCAAGGCTTTTTCACTAATGGCAGTTGTTAATTTTTGACTGTCTTTTTTTGCCAATAAACTTTCATCAGCTTTACTTAAGTAATCTCCAGAGTTTAAAATTTTAAAAATCAATCTATCTCCTTCCTCACCATACTTACCCATTAAGGTTTGTAGGTTCTCAAAAGAAGGTGTTTCTATAGACTGAAACCCAAAAGTTTGGAAAACAGACTTAATAGTAGCAAAAATATAATCTCTTTTTGCAACTTCAACAGGAGAAAAATCTCTAGTTCCTTTAGGAATACTTGGTTTTTGTGCCATACAAATGCCTTGTTTTTTTGAAAGCACAAATATAAATAAACTAAAAGCTAATCTATCATGAAATCAGAAGCTATTTCATAAAACAAAAAAGCAGCTTTAAAATTTCAAAGCTGCTTTTTTTAAATAATAAGTTTATGTGTTTTTTAAGATCCACACATTTCACAATCATCTGGATTTTCTCTAGATTGTAAAACCATGGCTTTAAACTCTTCTGGAGTTAAAGGTTTATCTTCTGTTTTTTTATCGTTATTTAAAGTAAACTTAATTGCATTTACTGCAGATTTAGTTCTTAAATAATACATTCCTGTTTTTAATCCTGATTTCCAAGCGTAGAAATGCATTGATGTTAATTTAGAGTAATTAGCATCTTCCATAAACAAATTTAAAGATTGAGATTGATCGATAAAATACCCTCTTTGACGAGACATATCAATAATATCTTTCATACTTAGCTCCCAGACTGTTTTATATAGATCTTTTAAATCTTGTGGAATTTCTACAATATGTTGAATAGAACCATTAGCCCTCATCAACTCTTCTTTTAAGGCATTATTCCATAAACCTAATTCTACTAAATCTTCTAATAAATGTTTATTTACAACAATAAACTCTCCTGACAATACTCTACGAGTATAAATATTAGAAGTATACGGTTCAAAAGCTTCGTTGTTTCCTAAAATTTGAGAAGTAGAAGCGGTTGGCATTGGTGCTACCAATAAAGAGTTACGTACTCCATTTTTCATCACTTCTTTTCTTAATGTACCCCAGTCCCAACGACCACTTAAATCTTCATCGTTTACACCCCACATGTTAAATTGGAATTCTCCTTGTGACATTGGAGAACCTTCAAATGTAGAATATGCTCCTTTTTTAGTTGCAATTTCCATAGATGATTCTACGGCTGCAAAATATAAAGTCTCAAAAATATCTTTATTTAATTGCTTAGCTTCATCTGAAGTAAAAGGCATTCTTAACATGATAAAAGCATCGGCCAATCCTTGAATTCCTAATCCTACAGGACGGTGTCTCATGTTAGAATTTTCCGCTTCTTTTACAGGATAGTAATTTCTATCAATAACAGTATCTAAGTTTCTAGTTACTTTTTTAACTACTTTATATAAATTTTGATGATTAAAGAATTTTTCTCCTTTATCATTTGTTTCCACAAACATTGGAATCGCAATAGATGCCAAGTTACACACCGCTACTTCATCTTTTGCTGTGTACTCCATTATTTCGGTACACAAGTTAGAAGAACGAATCACTCCTAAGTTCTTTTGGTTAGATTTTCGGTTAGCAGCATCTTTGTACAACATATATGGGTTTCCTGTCTCAATTTGAGATTCTAAAACCTTTTCCCATAATTCACGAGCTTTAATGGTTTTACGACCCTTCCCTTCTGCTTCGTATTTGATATACAATGCTTCAAATTCTTCTCCGTATGTATCATATAATCCTGGACATTCATTAGGACACATTAATGTCCATTCAGCGTTTTCTTCAACACGCTTCATAAATAAATCAGAAATCCATAAAGCCAAGAATAAATCTCTTGCACGTTTTTCTTCTGCCCCTGTATTTTTTCTTAAATCTAAGAATTCAAAAATATCAGCATGCCAAGGTTCAATGTAAATAGCAAAAGAACCTTTACGCTTACCTCCTCCTTGATCTACATAACGAGCAGTATCGTTATAAACTTTTAACATTGGAATAATTCCGTTAGAAGTTCCGTTTGTTCCACGAATGTAAGAACCTGTAGCTCTAATATTATGAATAGATAAACCGATACCTCCTGCTGATTGAGATATTTTTGCTGTTTGTTTTAATGTATCGTAAATACCATCAATACTATCATCTTGCATTTGTAATAAGAAACAAGAAGACATTTGTGGTTTTGGGGTACCTGAATTAAATAAGGTTGGGGTTGCATGAGTAAAGAATTTTTTACTCATTAAGTTATAGGTTTCAATAGCTTCTTCAATATCATCTAAATGAATACCGATCGCTACACGCATCAACATATGTTGTGGACGTTCTGTAATTTGTCCGTTAATTTTTAAAAGATAAGAGCGCTCTAAAGTTTTAAAACCAAAGTAATCATAATTAAAATCTCTATCATATACAATTGAAGAATCTAACAAAGCAGAATTTTCATCAATTACTCTGTATACTTCATCAGAAAGCAATGGAGATGCCAAACCTGTACGTGGGTTTACATATTCATATAATTCTTTCATTGTTGCTGAAAAAGATTTTTCTGTATTCTTATGTAAGTTAGATACCGAAATTCTTGCTGCTAATTTTGCATAGTCAGGATGTGCTGTAGTTAAAGTTGCTGCAATTTCTGCTGCTAAGTTGTCTAGTTCTGAAGTTGTTACTCCATCATACAACCCTTCAATCACGCGCATTGCTACTTTTACAGGATCTACCAATGGGTTTAATCCGTAACAAATTTTTCTAATTCTAGCCGTGATTTTATCAAACATCACAGACTCTTTGTGTCCATCTCTTTTAATTACGTACATAGTTGCTTTATCTTTTAAATTTGTTAGTTTTTAGAGAATAACATCCTATCAACACTATTTACATAGCATTGTAGCATATTAAAAAAAGTGATTAATTTATCTATTTTTAAAAATCAGCATCAAAGCTAATTTCTCCTGTTCCACCAGATTTTACTCCTGCTTTTTGGTATTCAGAAACTCTTTTCTCAAAGAAGTTTGTCTTTCCTTCTAATGATATCATATCCATAAAGTCGAAAGGATTGCTAGAATTGTACACTCTTTCGCATCCAAATTCAACTAAAAGTCTATCTGTTACAAATTCTAAGTATTGACTCATCAATTTAGCATTCATTCCAATTAAACTTACTGGTAAAGATTCTGTAATAAATACTTTCTCAATATCTAAGGCATCAATAATAATTTCTTTGATACGGTCTTTAGGTACTTTATTTACGATATGATTGTTGTGCAAGTGTACTGCAAAATCACAGTGTAATCCTTCATCACGAGAAATTAACTCATTAGAGAAAGTTAATCCAGGTAACAATCCACGTTTTTTCATCCAGAAAATAGCACAGAAACTACCTGAAAAGAAAATTCCTTCAACAGCTGCAAAAGCAATTAAACGCTCTGCAAAAGATTCTGATTCTATCCATTTTAAAGCCCAATCTGCTTTTAATTTAATTGCAGGAAAATATTCAATAGCTTTAAAAAGTTTATTTTTTTCATCTTCATTTTTCACATAAGTGTCAATCAATAAAGAATAAACTTCTGAGTGAATGTTTTCCATCATAATTTGGAAACCATAGAAGAATTTTGCCTCGGCATATTGAACTTCACTTACAAAGTTTTCTGCTAAATTTTCGTTTACAATACCATCAGATGCCGCAAAGAAAGCTAAAATGTGTTTGATGAAATAACGTTCATCATCATTTAATTTATTTTCCCAATCAACAACATCTTGGTGCAAGTCAATTTCTTCAGCTGTCCAAATACTTGCTTCTTGTTTTTTGTACCATTCCCAAATATCTTGGTGTTGGATAGGAAAAATTACGAATCTATTTGGGTCTTCTTGTAAAATTGGTTCAACTTGAGACATATCTTTTATTTAATTTCTAGTGTGATTATTATTTTATCGTGCTAACAAAGATTGCAAAAAATAGTCTTGAATGAAAGAACTACTTATCCACAAAACTTGAAAGTTCTTAACAATCGGTCAAAATACAGTATAAACACTGACTTTTTACAAAACACTACAAAACAAGTATTTATATTTAAAACTGTTTTAAATAAACAAAATCAGATAATAAAAAAAAGCCCAACAAACAAAGAATTTGTAAAGGCTTTTTTTAACTTTTTTAAGAATAAACTTGTTAACTATTCTTCTGTTTTTTCCATTCTTCTGCAACTTTTTCTAATTCCATATACCAATTTTCTCCAAACTTTAAAATCAGCGCATTTTTTAAAAATTTATATACAGGAACTTGTAATTCTTTTCCTAAAGAACAGGCATCATCGCAAATTTCCCAATGGTGATAATTTACAGCAGAAAATTCTTCGTACTCTTGAACACGAACTGGATATAAATGACATGAAATTGGTTTTTTCCAATCTACTAGTCCTAGATTATAAGCTTGTTCAATTCCACAAGAAGTAACCCCTTTTTCATCAAAAGTAACAAAAGCACATTCTTTGTTATTTACCAAAGTAGTCTCATGCTCTCCAAACTTAGAGGTTGTATAAACTCCTTGTTCTTCAATAGCCTTTATTCCTTCTGGACGTAATAAATGCTTAATTTTTGGATATACCTCATTTAATTTTTTAATTTCCTCATCTAACACAGGGGCTCCTGCTTCTCCAGCCACACAACACTCTCCTTTACAAGCAGCAATATTACATACAAAATCATTTTCTATGACTTCTTCAGATACTAGTGTTTTTCCTATTTGAAACATACGTTATTTGGTATAAAAAAAGAGCCCATTAAATAGGCTCTTTATATTCTCTTCAAAAATAAAAAATTATTTTTTATTTACTTCTTTAATATACTTTTCTAAAGCCATCGTCATAGAAGGTGTTTCTGGTGATGGTGCTGCAATATCAACTTTTAAACCAGCTTCAGTTGCTGCTTTTACCGTTGAATTTCCATAAACGGCAATTCTTGTGTCGTTTTGTTTAAACTCTGGGAAATTCTTAAATAAAGATTGAATTCCAGATGGGCTAAAAAACACCAAAACATCATACGTTACTTTTTCTAAATCTGACAAATCACTAGTAACCGTTCTATACAAATCAGCTCTTGTCCAATCTACTCCCATTGCATTTAAAGACTCAGGAATTAAATCTTTTAATTTATCTGATGATGGTAGTAAGAATTTTTCTGTTTTGTGTTTTTTAATCAATTCACACAATTCAGGAAAAGTTCTTTTTCCCACATAAATTTTACGTTTTCTGTAAACAACATATTTCTGTAAGTAGTAAGCAACTGCTTCTGATTGACAGAAATATTTTAATTCGTTAGGCACTTTAAATCTCATTTCTTCAGCAATTCTGAAAAAATGATCTACTGCATTTCTACTAGTTAGTATAATAGCAGAATATTTTCCTAAGTCAATTTTTTGATTACGAACCTCTCTTACAGTTAATCCTTCAACGTGAATAAAAGATCTAAAATCTATTTTCACTTTTTGCTTTTCTGATAAAATTGAAAAGGGTGATTGTTGGTCTGTTTTAGGCTCTGGCTGAGATACTAATATTGTTTTTACTTTCATCTTTTTCTTACTCTGTATAGCTTTTGAATAAATAAATAAACGGCACTATTTCTAGCGTGCAAAGATACAAAATAATATATAAAATCTTGCCTGACAGCAGGTTTTTATTGTTCAAAACAATGATTATAAATCTAATAAAGTATAGAATTAAAGCAGTTATTAACACAAAAATTCTAGAAGAATTATAAATATCTAAATGCAAAAAAACATAACATAAAAGCAAAAAAACCATCAACAAAACCACAGCTAAATAACTGGTTTCCAGAACCAACATCTGTTTAAAATGTGATTTTCTTCTTGAAAAATTATACAAAAACTCTGACACTAAATACTTTATAAAAAAATATCCTGCACTTATATATACACAACCTCTAAATGCCTCAAAAAAATGTTGATAAATAAATTCACTATCATATAGTAAAAACATCAAAAAGAGCGCAAATACTACTGAAACATATAAAAAAACCAATATCTGATATAGCGAAAGCGTACTAACAGCATCGTGAGGATATTTATAAAAGTATTGATTAGAGAACAAACTTCTGAAAAGGAGTTTGGTTCTAGTTAAATCTACCATGCACATAAAAAAGACAATAAATAAAGGACTTAACAATACCAAACTTAGTTTGTTATAATATGAATTATCTACGAGTTCTAGTAGCATGTATTTTACTTAAAATATGGAATGAATGTTGCTACAAAATTAGGAATAAAAAAACGTAAATTTGGCAAAACAAATTTTAAGCATGAATCAGGTATTAATTATCATCCCTACTCTTAATGAAGTTGAAAACATCAACAATATTATTAAAGCAGTATTTGATATTGATTCTAATTATGATATTTTGGTGGTAGATGACAATTCTACTGATGGAACTATTAATATCATCAAAAACTTGCAAAAATCACATCCCAATCTACATTTAGAAATCAGAATTAGTAGTCGTGGTTTGGGTAAAGCATATATTCACGGTTTTAAATGGGCTATTCAAAGAGACTATGAATATGTGCTAGAAATGGATGCCGATTTTTCTCATAATCCAGAAGATTTGCCAAGATTGATTAATGCTTGTAAAGAAGGAAACAATGATGTTGCTATTGGCTCAAGATACATCAATAACAAAATTAATGTAATCAATTGGGACTTTAAAAGATTGATGTTGTCTTACTTTGCTTCTAAATATGTAAAGTTTGTTACAGGAATTCCTGTTTTTGATACCACTGCTGGTTTTATTTGTTACAGAAGAAAAGTATTAGAAACCATAGATTTTAGTAAAATAAGATTTACAGGATATGCTTTTCAAATAGAAATGAAATTTAAAGCATGGTTACACAAATTTAAAATAAAGGAAGTTTCTATTATTTTTACCGATAGAACTAAAGGAACCTCAAAATTAGATAGCTCAATTATTAGTGAAGCTATTTTTGGAGTGATAAGAATGAAATTTAAAGGATTGACAAAAAAATAAATTATGGGTTGTACAGTAATTAAGGGTGCAAAAATTATTAACGAAGGAAAAATATTTAAACGTGATGTATTGATTGAAAACGACATCATTAAAACCATCGCTAAAGATATTAAAGTACCTAAAAGTGCCTTGGTAATTAAAGCCAAAGGAAAATATTTACTACCAGGTGCTATAGATGATCAAGTTCACTTTAGAGAGCCAGGACTTACTCATAAAGCAAATATCGCTACCGAAAGTAGAGCCGCTGTAGCAGGTGGAATCACCACTTTTATAGAAATGCCAAACACGGTTCCTCAAGCAACCACTCAAGAATTATTGGAAGATAAATTCGAAACAGCTTCGAAAACATCATATGCCAACTATTCTTTTATGTTTGGTGGAACTAATGATAATTTAGAGGAATTGCTAAAAACAGATCCTAAAAAAGTAGCGGGAATTAAATTATTCCTAGGTTCTTCTACAGGAAATATGTTGGTAGATAACCCTGAAGTTTTAGAAAAAATATTTTCATCTACCAATATGTTAATTTCTGTTCACTGCGAAGATGAACAAACTATTAAAGATAATTTTCAAAAAGCTTTAGAAGAGTTTGGAGAAGACATTCCTATGGCTCAACATCCTATTATTAGAAGTGCAGAAGCTTGTTATTTATCTTCTTCAAAAGCCATAAAATTAGCGGAAAAAACAGGAGCTAGATTACATATCTTTCACTTATCAACTGCAATTGAAACAGAATTGTTCAGAAATGACATTCCTTTAAAAGAGAAAAAAATTACGGCAGAAGTTTGTGTACATCACTTAAACTTTAACAGCGATGATTATGCTAAAAAAGGAACTTTTATCAAATGGAATCCTGCTGTAAAAACTAAAAATGATCAGGGAGCCTTATGGAAAGCTTTATTAGATGATAGAATTGATGTAATTGCAACAGACCACGCACCACATACATTAGAAGAAAAACAACAAGTTTACACCAAAGCACCTAGTGGTGGTCCATTGGTACAACATGCATTGCCAGCTATGTTAAATTATGTTGATGAAGGAAAAATTACCATAGAAAAAGTGGTAGAAAAAATGTGTCACAACCCTGCTATTCTTTTTGAAATTGAAAAAAGAGGTTTTGTAAAAGAAGGATATTTTGCTGATTTGGTTTTGGTTGATCCAGAAAAAAGATGGACAGTAAACAAAGACAATATTCTTTACAAATGTGGATGGAGTCCTTTTGAAGGAACAACATTTAACAACACCATTACCCATACTTTTGTAAATGGTAACCTTATTTATGACAACGGAGTGTTTAACGACGACATTAAAGGAAAAAGAATTACATTTAATAGATAATGATTAAACATATTCTATACATATTTTTAGTAATTGGGCTCATTGCCTGCGAAAGTAATACTATTCCTAAAAAACCAGACAATCTGATTCCCAAAGATAAAATGGTTGATATTTTGGTAGAAAGTTACATTGCAAGAAGTGCCCAAAACGTAAAAAACATTAACAACGAAAGAAATGTTAACTATCTTAGTTTTGTTTACAAAGACCAAGAAACAGATTCTATTACTTTTAACGAAAGTTTAAGATATTACACTGCCGATATTAGTCAGAATGAAGAAATTTTAAGATTAGTTAAAAAAACTATTGATGAAAAACTTGATGCTTTAAAAAAAGTAAGAGATGAAATTTTTAAACAAAAGGTAGACTCTTTAGAAAAAGCTCAAGAAAAGGTTGTTGAGAAAAACATTGCGCTTTTTAAAGAAACTCAGGAAAAACAATTAAATACAAAAATTGATTCCATTAAAAAAGTTCAGAATGATGTATTTAGTTCTAAAATCAAAAAACTTGAAAAAAGTTTAAAAGATAGTATTACTATAAAATCAACCATTGATAAAAAGAAGTTTTTAGACTCAATTAATCAAAAAATTGATGCCACCAATAAAATTAAAAATGATTCTATTACAAAAGGAATAGAAAAAATAAAAAGCTTACAAGAGGAAATCCTCAAGAAAAAAATAGAAGACATCAAAAAGAAACAAAAAGAGTTTATTGATCAAAAAACAAGAGAATTAGATTTAAAGAAATATCTATAAAAACAAAAAACTACTTTATTTAACTATAAAGTAGTTTTTTGTTTTAAGGCATATACTCCAATCATTAACCAAGAGGCTAATAACAGTAAACCTCCTAAAGGCGTAACAAACCATATAAATTTAGAAGGAACCACTCCTAAAGTCAGCAAATAAATAGATCCCGAAAAACAGATAATTCCTGCAATTAAAACATTTCCAATTTTTTTCTTCTGAGGCTCCGTTATTATTGGAATAAGCATCAAAATTAACAATAACAAACTATGAGTTATTTGATACTTTACACCTGTTTCAAAACTATTCAATTGACTTTCTGTTAGCACATTTTTTAATGCATGTGCTCCAAAAGCACCAAGCATTACTGATAAAGCTCCACTAAAACTAGCTATGGCTATATATTTTTTCATATGGTTACATTTTTAAATAAAAAGATTCTGTTAACTGTATATATTCTTGAGTATACACATGTCTATCTATTTCTATTACAAGTTCATCCTCTAAACACCCTGTAAGTTCTTTGGTAAAACACAATAAACTCCTTTTAAATGGCAATTCCACTCTCCCTTTTACTCTTGTGATTTTAGAAATAAATAATCCTTGGTCTTTTGCCAAATTGATAAAGTTTTGCTCTTCAACATAGGGTATTATAAAAGTACAAATACCATTATCCTTTAGCATAAAAGAAGTGTAATATAATAAATCCTGAAAAGACAAATTATCAACATGTCTTGCTAAAGTTCTTTCAGCAGCTTCATTTTGATAAGTATCCGTATAATAAGGAGGATTAGAAACAATTAAATCGTATTGAACATCGTTTTTAAAACTCTGTAAACTAGTATTAAACACATTTAATCTGCTTGACCAAAGAGTATTGATAAAATTTAATTGAGCCTCTTTAAAAGCATTTTCTTCAATCTCAATAGCATCAATCTTTACTTCTAAGTTTCTTTGAGCCAACATCAAAGCAATTAACCCTGTTCCTGTTCCAATATCTAAAACATTATTTGCTTTTTTGACTGGAGACCAAGCTCCCAACAAAACACCATCAGTCCCCACCTTCATGGCTGATTTTTCTTGAGAAACAGAAAATTGTTTGAATCGAAACATTGAAAACTTTAGAAAGTTTAAAAATACAAATGTTTCTAATAAAATAAGTAGTATTAAGACAAATACATATCTATCAATCCAGGAGGAGTTTGTAATACCACACGCTTTCCTTTACGATCAATTTCTTTGATAAATTCATCAATCATGGGAATTAATATTTCTACGCCATCATTCATAATTTCAAATAATGGTTGTGCAGTAGTATCGTTTACACCTTTAATAATTCCAAATTCACCATACTCAACATCCACAGCTGTGAAGTCAATTATTTCGTGAAAATAAAATTTGTTTCCTGTTAATTTAGGTAAGAAAGAAAGAGGCAAATAAATTCCAGCATTCATAATAGCATCAGCATCTTGCTCCGTATCTACCGTTTCAAAACGCACACGTAATTGATTTCCTTTTTGCAGTAATCTTTCTTCAATAAAAAATGGAATCAAGTCTTTGCCGTGTTCGACAAAGACAGATTCCATGTTTTCATACAGTTCGGGTTCATCGGTGTCTAACTTAATAACCACCTCCCCTTTAAAGCTATGTTTTCTAACGATCTTGCCTAAATAAAAACAATCTTCTTTACGCATATCAATCGTTTAATAGAAATTACTCAGCAGTTTCTTCTGTAGCTTCTTCAGTTGCAGCCTCACCCTCAGTTGCAGTAGCTTCAGCAGCTTGTGCCTCTGCTAATAATGCAGCTTCAGCTTCTTGAGCAGCAGCAATACGAGCAGCGTTTACAGCTTTCTCAGCTTCTAACGCTTTAGCTCTTTCTTCAGCTTGCGCTTGAGTTAAACCATCTTTTTTAGCTTGAATAGCAGCTTCTTTAGCCTCTACCCACGCTTGAAATTTAGCTTCAGCTTGCTCTTCTGTTAAAGCTCCTTTAATTACTCCACCTTGTAAGTGTTTCTTTAACAAAACTCCTTTAGTAGATAAAATTGTTTTTGCAGTATCAGTTGGTTGCGCTCCATTGTTTAACCATTTTACAGATGCATCAACATCTAATTCAATGATTGCTGGATTAGCATTTGGATTGTAAGTTCCTAATTTTTCTAAGAATTTACCATCTCTTTTTGCACGAGCATCTGCTGCTACTACGTAGTAAAAAGGTTTTCCTTTTTTACCGTGTCTTTGTAATCTAATTTTTACTGACATAATTTAAAATTGTGCAGGTTCACGACCCACGTTATTAATTTTTGAGAGTGCAAATATACAATTATTATTTTCTCAAAAATAAACTTATTAAAAAAATCTATTCTTTTATAACTTCCTGTGCTTCAGACAATGGCTCTCCAACATATACCAATTTAAAATCCTTACCTATTTTAAATGATTTATTAGCTGATGCAATCACATATAACTCTCCTTTTTCATCTGCTACAAACAATGGAATCGTATTATTCTTTTCCGTTAACTCTTTATTTTTCTGTATAAAATCATCTTGAGATTTAATCTCAATTTCATTTATTTGAGGATATTCTCTTATCAATTCACTAAACTTTAAAAAGTCATCCTTGGTGGATAAAAAGTTGCTTCCACTATCTATTTTATCAGAATTTAATTCCATTTCAGACACAAACCTAAATGATGATGCCTTATCTATAGTTTTCTTAAAACTGCTAATTGCATGTTTATTTACTTTTTTACTAGCCGTTAAAGCCAATAAATAACCTATATCCGAAAACTCAATATTATCAGTCACCTCATCATTAAAAACATCAAATACCTCTGCATTTAATCCCATTTTTTGGGCAATACCTATGTTTTCAGCATTGTTATCAATCAACACAACATATCTGTTTTTTTCTTCTAAGTATTTAGCTATCACCCTAGAAACTTCTGAGGCTCCCACAATTAAAATTCCTTTTGATGAGCGTAAAAATACACCCAAAATTCTTGCTACCATTCTAGCTGTAGTGGCATTTAACAAAACTGTTCCTAATACAATTACAAAAACCAATGGTGTAATATATTCTGCTCCTGGTTCTCCTTGCGCAACTAACTTCAATCCAAATAAAGAAGCAATACCTGCTGCTACAATTCCCCTTGGCCCTACCCAACTAACAAATACTTTTTCTCTAAATTTTAATCCCGAATTACGAGTACTTAAAAACACGCCTAAAGGACGAACTACTAAAATAATAACTCCAAAAAGAGCCAATGTTTTCCAGTTATTCACCAAATAAATATCGCTAATATTCATATTGGCTGACAACAGAATAAAAAGAATAGAAATCAGTAAAACACTTAATGATTCTTTAAAGTGAAGAATCTCTTTCAAGTTTGGCAAATCAATATTTCCTAAAACCATTCCCATGACCACCACTGACAACAATCCTGATTCATGTGCAAAAGAATCTGACAAGACAAAAACGCCTAAAACATAAGCCAGTGTAAATACATTTAATAAGTATTTAGGCACCCAATTTCTTTTTAAAGTAAAATTAAATCCGTGAGCAAAGGTGAATCCAAAAGTAGTCCCAAATAATATGATTTTTCCAAACTCCATAATGGCAGTTTTGGTAAACTCATGCGTTTGTTCAATGCTAATAAACTCAAACACCAAAACGGCTACCAAAGCCCCTACGGGATCAATTAATATTCCTTCCCATTTTAAAATAGCTGCTACATCTCTTTTTAACCTGATGTTTCTTAAAATAGGTGTAATTACGGTAGGTCCTGTTACAATAATTAATGATGAAAATAAGAAGGAAATCGCCCAACTTAAATCAAACAAATAATGCACCGCTACCCCTGCTCCAAAAAAAGTAATGGTTGTACCAATGGTAATTAACTTAACAATAGCAGGTCCAACATTAAAAACCTCTTTCTTTTTTAGTGTTAAACCACCTTCAAAAAGAATAATACTGATGGCTAAGGATACAAAATAAAATAAACTTTCTCCTGCAAATAGTCCTTTAGTACCATTCCAAACAGGCTCTATCCATTTAGAACCATCTGGTGTTATTAATGTAGAAATTGGCCCTACAACCAAACCAACTAATATTAAAGGTAAAATAGCGGGTAATTTAAGCTTCCAAGCCAACCATTGTGCTAAAATTCCTAAAATAATAATTCCTGCTAATTCAATCATATCCAATTTATTTTAATCTGTGGTAAAATACGCTTTTTTGTATAATAAATAAAGGTGTTCTCACTGAATAAGAACACCTTTATTTATAAAATTTTTATGTTGTTATGATAGAAACCCAACCACTAATTTATAGATGTCATTTCCATTGGCAAAAGCCAATAAAGAAAGTAACAACACAAAACCAGTAATTTGAGCATATTCTAAAAATTTATCACCTGGTTTTCTACCTGTAATCATTTCATATAAAGTAAATACTACATGTCCACCATCCAACGCAGGAATTGGTAACAAGTTCATAAACCCTAACATGATAGATAAAAATGCAGTATTTGCCCAAAACACTTGCCAGTCCCAAACAGGTTTAAAGATTTTAGCAATAGAAATAAATCCTCCCATGCTACTTGCTCCTTTTTTGGTAAATACATATTTAAACTGAGCCATATAATCTTTTAAAGTCCAATATGCAGCTGCAGCTCCTTTATTGATACTTTCACTTAAACCATAGGTTTGATGTTTTACAGTAAAGTTTTCATCGGGATTAAATGCTGGAGTAACTCCAATTTTTTTATTTTCATCAGGGGTTACTGTTAATGTAACTAAAGCTCCATCTCTATCTACTTCAACCACTATCGCTTCTCCATTTGATTCTTGAATTTTAGATGTAAAATCTCCCCAATAAACAGATTTCTCACCATTTACAGATACAATTCTATCGTGTTTCATAAATCCAGATTGTGAGGCAGGTTCTCCTTCAATAACTGAATCTATTACAGCAGCAAAGCGTGGAGTAAAAGGCTTTAAATCATTTAACTGCCACATTTCTTTCCCTATATTTTCTGGTATACTTAAGTTTTCTACAGTTCCATCAATATGCAAAACTTCAATATCTTTAACATCTCTTAAAAACAATTGTTTGTTTACATCTAATACATTTTCTACAGGTTTACCGTCAACTTTTAAAAAAGTATCTCCATCTTTAAATCCATATTTTTTCATGGTTTGACTTACCGAAAAACCATTCTTAACATCTTTTGGCCCAATTATTTCTTGTCCCCAAACAGAAAAAATCATAATATATATAAGTAAACCTAATATAAAGTTTACAATAACTCCACCTAACATAATAATTAAACGTTGCCATGCTGGTTTAGAACGAAACTCCCATGGTTGTGCTGGTTGTTGCATTTGTTCGGTATCCATACTTTCGTCAATCATACCTGAGATTTTTACGTAACCTCCTAAAGGAATCCAACCAATTCCATAAACTGTATCTCCTATCTTTTTCTTAAACAGAGAAAACTTGTAATCAAAAAATAAATAAAACTTTTCTACTTTGGTTTTAAACAGTTTTGCAGGAATAAAATGCCCCAATTCGTGTAACACTATTAAAAGTGATAGGCTTAAAATAAACTGTCCTGCAATAATTAAATTCTCCATGTATTAATTGTAATTCTTTTTTAAGTCGAACAAATGTACAACTTTAATTATGTGTTCATATTTTTTGTGTAAAGTTTCTTAAATGCTTTGTAACTTTGATAAAAATTTCATCATGAACCAACATTTTTTTGCTAAATCTAAATACACCATTATTGCTATGAGTGTATTGTCGATTATTATTATTGCATCACTTTATCACCTCAACAACAAGTCAAAATCTTTGCCAATATACAACCCTACAGATGTAAATCCCAAATTGGTTGACGATAGTATGTTAAACATTTCCAAAAATCACACTATTGCTTCGTTCACATTGGTGGACCAAGACGGGAAAACAGTAACAGAAGCTAATTTTAAAGATAAAATTTATGTAGCTGATTTTTTCTTTACTCGTTGTGGAACTATTTGTCCAATTATGACTGACAACATGTCAACATTACAAGAAACTTTTAAAAACAATTCTAAAATTAAATTTTTATCGCATTCTGTAACTCCTGTTATGGATAGTGTTCCTGTCTTAAAAACCTATGCTGATGCTCACGGAGCAATCTCGGGGAAATGGCATATTACTACAGGAAGCAAAAAGATGATATACAACTTGGCTAGAAAAAGTTACTTTGCTGTATTAGATGAAGGAGATGGAGGAGATCAAGATTTTATACACACCGAACAATTTGTTTTGGTTGATACAAAAAAAAGAATCAGAGGCTTTTATGATGGGACCAACCTTAAAGAAATAGAACAATTAACTAAGGATATTCAGTTATTATTATCCGAAAAATAAAACCCCGCCATATAAAATATATAACGGGGAAAATTGCTATGAAAAAGAATTAAGCGAGCTTAATCCTTTCTATTTGTCGCACCAATAATAAAGACTTTACAAAAGACCATTAAATTCATTATAAAATTGTTCTAAAAACATTTCCATAAAACGATGTCTTTCTATAGCAATAGCTTTTCCCGTAGTAGTATTCATTCTATCTTTTAACAATAATAATTTTTCATAAAAATGATTGATGGTTGGAGCAGTGCTATTCCTGTACTCTTCTTTGGTCATGTTTAAATTCGGTTTTATTTCTGGGTCATACATACCTCTTTTCTTAAAACCTCCGTAATTAAAAGCTCTTGCAATTCCTATAGCTCCAATAGCATCTAACCTATCGGCATCTTGAACCACCTCTAACTCTTTAGACCTGAACTTTTGTTTTTCTTTCCCTCCTTTGAAAGAAATATTCTCTATAATTTTAATTACATGTTTAATTACCGACTCCTCTACTTTTTGTGATCTTAAAAAGTCACTTGCTTTTTTAGGTCCAATAGTTTCATCTCCTTGGTGAAATTTAGCATCCGAAATATCATGTAACAAAGCTCCTAAAGAAACAACTTGGAGATCACAATCTTCAGTTTTGGCAATTAATAATGAATTTTTATATACTCTTTCTATATGAAACCAATCATGACCTCCTTCAGCATTTTGTAACTGTTCTTTTACAAACACAATGGTATTCTCTATTAAACTATTCATTAAAACAATATATTTTATTTGGCGTTACGCAATAGTCCAAAGGAAAATCGCGTTCATAAACATCTTCTATTATTGCTTCAGCCTCAAAAAAAGACAATCCTATTTTGATTGTTTCGGAATTACACTTTGCTAAAAAATCATCATAAAATCCTTTTCCATAACCTACTCTATTTCCTTTTTTATCAAAAGCCAATAAAGGAATAAATACTACATCAATCATATTTTCTGGAACTGGCAATCCATTCATCGGTTCAGGAATTCCATATTTATTGACTTGTAGTTTTGTGTTTTCTGTTAATAAAAAATGTGATAACGTGTTGTTTTCAAAATTTGATTTTGACACTACAACTTCCTTATTTCTTGCAAATAAAATATGTAAAATATGTTCGGTATCAATTTCTTTATGTTCCTCAATTGATAAAAAAAGATGATAATAAGTTTTTTCCCAAACCTCTGTTTTTAATAATTGATTGGCTATTCCAATACTTTTTAATTCAACCTCTTCTTTACTCAATTCATTCCTTAAGGATTTATACTTTTTCCTTAATTCCATTTTATTCATATCCTAAACTTTGAAAAGTAAAATTAACAATTAATATTTCCTAAAATTGATTAATTTCGAACTATGATTTTAGTAACAGGAGGAACAGGCTTAGTAGGGGCTCACTTACTATATAAATTGTGTAAGGTAAACACGCAAGTAGTTGCATTGTACAGAAATGCAAAAACACAAGAGACCACCAAAGAAATTTTTAATTTATATGGTGATTCTAACAACTTTGATAAAATCATTTGGAGAAAAGCTGATATTATTGATATTCCTGCTTTAGAAATTGCTTTTAAAGATATTACCTATGTTTACCATGCTGCAGCCATGGTTTCTTTTTCTCCTAAAGACAGTGATAAACTAAGAAAAGTAAACATAGAAGGAACTGCCAATATTGTGAATCTTTGCATTGCTAATAACATCAAAAAATTATGTTATGTAAGTTCTATTGCTACGCTTTCTAAAAAACCTGGATTTTCTATCATGGATGAAGATTCTGAATGGAATCCTGAAGGAGATCATAGTGATTATAGTTTATCTAAATTCGGTGGAGAAATGGAAGTTTGGCGAGGTTCTCAAGAAGGTTTAAAGGTTGTGATTGTAAATCCAGGAGTGATTTTTGGATTTGGAGCATGGAATGTAAATACAGGAAAATTATTCCAAAAAATAAAAAAAGGATTTCACTTTTATACTACAGGAGTTACTGGAGTGGTAGATGTAAATGACGTAACCAATGCCATGATTACTTTAATGGATAGTAATATTAAAAACGAACGTTTTGTATTGGTAAATGACAACTATAGTTTTAAAAATCTTTTTACATTGATTGCCAAAAAACTTAACGTAAAGCCTCCTAAATACAAAATAGGAAAAGAAATTACTGAAGTTGTTTGGAGAATCAATAGCTTATTTTCTTTCATTAGTTTTGGGAATTTACAAGTAGGAATAAACAAATACAGCGCAAAAGCTGCACAGAAAAAAAGATTTTACGACGGTAGTAAAATAAAAAAGAGTGTAGATTTCACCTACACTCCTTTTGATATTACGATTGAAAAAATAGCTTCTAAACTATCTTAATCTTATTATTTTTAATCCATCTTTCTTTGTGTTTTCTATAGAATTCACAAATACTGCTTGATTTGTTTTGGTTGGAACACCTCCCTTTTTATAAACAAAAGCTGTTTTGGTTCTGTATGAAGGTGCATACAAATCTTTACCACCGTTTTTGCTTTTTAACACACGTAAAATAGCATCATAAGTAACATCAAAACCACGAGTAGCATGATAACTTGGATACTGATTGTTTTTTCTTAAATACGCCTGTTCAAAAGACTTATTTTCAATTTCTCTATATTCAACTTCATCTGTAGCATAGGTATAATGATATTTATACAAAGATTCATATGCTAATTTATTGATGTAATCTGATTTTTCAAAAGATAAAATTCTCACTGGAGTTTTACTTTTATTTTCCTTCGGTAAGCTCATCACATTGTTAAATACATCAGAAGTAACTACATTGTCTGTATCTGCTATTAAAATCCAATTTGGTTTGTCTAATTTAATTTTACTTAAAAAATCTGCTTTGGAAATATATCCATTAGATAGTGTTAAAACAGAAACATCATCTGCTAAAACATTTCCAAGACTATCTTTTTTAGACAATTGATTTTTTAATCTTACCAATTCATTTCTTTTTCCATTTAACCCTACAATTAACAAATGTTCTCCCCTTCTATTTTCTTTAATAAAGTCTAAAATTTCTTTTTCAAACAAACTTTTCTCAGAAGAAGTTTTTATCAAATTGCTATTCATAAAAGTAGATTGCTTTTTAGAATAAATAGGATAGTAAATAGGTGTACCTGTAAATTGAGTTGCTACATACATAGCATTAGAGCTATACAAAGGCCCCACAATTACATCGGGCTCCATTGCTTTAAACTTTGCTATGTTTTTATAAATAGAATCTACTGACTTTTCAGTATCTACTACTTTTAAATCTACTTGAACTCCTTGCTTTTTTAAAGAATCAATAGCTATTTCTACTCCTAAATAAAAATCAGAAACATAAGTTGGCAATCCATTAGAATTAGAAAACAACTCCTCTTTTGATAAAGAATCATTTTTCTTAAAATCAAAAGGTAACATCACCATGGCTTTGATAGATTTGTTAGTTACAATAGAATCTTTAAACCATTTTTGATTCCCAAAAAGTTGATGTGTTTTTTTAAACCCCATTAATAATTTTCCTCCATTATCTACAACATCTTTATATGTTGGATTTAATGATTTTAAAGAATCTAAAGACATCTTATAATTTTTTAAAACTACTGCAAGAGTATCTTTCTGACTGTAGTACTTATAAAAAACAGGAGTTTGCTTGTAAAATGGAGAGGCGGTACTAACCGCTACGCTTGTAATTACTTTTTTAGGCAACTTTAATACAGTTCCAATAACCAAACTATCTACCACAACAGTATCGTTAACCGCTAAAAGCTCCTGAACACTAATTCCATAAGATTTAGAAACACTATACAAAGTTTCTCCTTTTGCAATTATATGTGAGTTATCATCTGGTTTTTCACTTATATGTATTTGAGCAGCAGGATCATTAGATTCTGGAATTTCTAAAACAGCACCTATTTTTAATCCATCAACAGCTATTTTAGGGTTTGCTGTTTTTAAATCATCTATCGTTATATGGTATAACTTAGATATTCCGTACCAAGTTTCTTGCGCTTTTACAATATGATTTTTTGAAGGTTCCAAAATCTCTGGTGCTTTATATGGCACTTTTAATTCTTGTCCAATTTTTAAACCATCAAAGGTTAAAACAGGATTATTTTTTATTAAAGTAATCATTTCTACATCATACAACTTAGAAAGACTATACAAAGTCTCTTTAGGTTCTACAATGTGAATTACCATAGAATCAGTAGCAATATTGTTTGCTAAATCTTTTTTACGGTCTTTCTTTTTTTTTGTTTTCTTCTTTGTGTTTTCTGTAACTGCTGGAATCTTAATTAATGTATTTGATTTTGGCCATCTTGATATCTCTGGATTCGCTTTCATTAAATCTTTATAACTAATATCAAATTTTTTGGCTACATCTCTTAATGATTCACCTTTTTCTGTTTTGTATTCTTTTACTGTTTGTGCAAACATAGTTGCACTCATCATGATTAAAAAAAAGCTAAAAATTTTAAATATTCGCATAGTATATAAAGGTTCTTTTTCTGATAGCAATATTACATATATTATACCAATTATGTATAACTCATATGGGGTAATGATTCACTCAAATCAGTTTATATAAAAAACAAACGCCAAACAACATAAGTTATTTGGCGTTTTAGTATATAATTCTTTTAAATTATTCCCACTCAATAGTTGCTGGTGGTTTAGAGCTAATATCATAAACAACTCTGTTTACTCCTTTGACACTATTTATAATTTTATTAGAAATTTCTTGTAAAAACTTATAAGGTAAATCTACCCAGTCAGCGGTCATACCGTCAGTAGACTCTACTGCACGTAAAGCAACAGCTTTTTCATAAGTACGTTCATCTCCCATAACTCCTACAGATTGTACAGGTAATAAGATTGCTCCGGCTTGCCAAACTGAATCATACAACCCATGTTCTTTTAATCCGTTGATAAAAATAGCATCAACCTCTTGTAACATCGTTACTTTTTCTGCGGTAATATCTCCTAAAATTCTAATAGCCAATCCAGGTCCTGGAAAAGGGTGACGTCCTAACAATTCAGGATCAATTCCCATAGATTTTCCAGCTCTACGAACTTCATCTTTAAAAATCATACGTAAAGGCTCCACAATCTTTAATTTCATAAAGTCTGGTAAACCTCCTACATTGTGATGAGATTTTATAGTTGCTGAAGGTCCTCCATCTGCAGAAACAGATTCAATCACATCTGGATAAATAGTTCCTTGTGCCAACCATTTTACATCTTCTATTAAGTGAGCTTCTTGATCAAAAACATCAATAAATGCTTTTCCAATCGCTTTACGTTTTAATTCAGGATCAGACAAACCAGCCAATTCTTTTAGGAATCTTTCCGAGGCATCTACTCCTTTTACGTTTAAGCCCATTCCTTCGTATTGTTTTAATACGCTTTCGAACTCATTTTTACGTAACAAACCATTGTTTACAAAAATACAGTATAAGTTATCTCCAATAGCTTTGTTTAACAAAACTGCTGCTACTGTAGAATCTACTCCTCCAGACAATCCTAAAACTACTTTATCGTTTCCTACTTTATCCTTAATTTCCTGAACCGTAGTATCTACAAAGTTATCTGGTGTCCATTCTTGAGCTACTCCTGCAATTTTTACTAAAAAGTTTTCTAACAATTTAGTTCCATCTGTAGAGTGATATACTTCTGGATGAAATTGAATAGCATAAGTATCTTCCCCTTTTACATGATAAGCTGCATTTTTCACATCTGGAGTACTTGCAATACACTCATAGTTTGCAGGTAGTCTTAAAATAGTATCAGAATGGCTCATCCAAACCTGACTTCCTTCTTTAATTTCATCAAATAAAGGATTGGTATGATCTAAGAAAGATAAATTGGCTCTACCATACTCTCTAGTGTTTGATGCCCCTACTTCACCACCAAAAAAGTGTGCTAAGTATTGAGCTCCATAACAAATACCTAATAATGGTTTTTTACCTTTTACTTCTGATAAGTCAATTTTAGGAGCATTCTCTCCTCTAACCGAGTGTGGAGAACCTGATAAAATAACTGCTTTATAATCAGCAAAATTGTATTTTTCGCTGTTGTATGGGTGAATTTCACAATAAATGTTTAATTCTCTCACTCGACGAGCTATCAGCTGCGTAACTTGAGATCCGAAATCTAGAATAAGTACTTTTTGTTGCATGCACAAAAGTAACTTTTTTTGGTTTGATTACAAACCTTGTTTTTAGTTATTCTTAAACATCTAAATTCAATTTGTTTATTCTAACAAAAAAGCTGTTAAAACGAATTTTAACAGCTTTTTAAGTGAAATAAATTTAACCTTTACTTCATTAATCAATCTCATAGCAAGTTTTTATTTTGAGTATAAAATGTAATAAAGATAAAATCTCAATAAATAATTTTAAAATTTTCTTCTTAACGTTTAAATTCTGTAAGCAAAGATGCTTTACTAAAACTTATGAACCACACCCCAAAAAGACTTTTATAGCCCTAAAAGATATTTTTAAGCTTTTTAGGGTTTTCTGATGGTAAAAAACCATTGGTATTTAAAAATGCTTTTGAGAATTTACTATAATTTTCATAATGAAACATGGTTGCTAATTCCTTAATTTTGCAATCTTGTTCATTTAATATTTGTAAGGCCAATTTCATTTGCTTTTCCTTAAAATATCCATAAATAGTAGTTCCGTATAATGCTTTAAAATCCTTTTTTAATTTGGTTGGCGAAATTTTAAACATTTCTGCAATTTCTTCTATTCCTATAAACTTATCAAGTAGGTTATCTAATAAATAGTCTTCTACCGTTTTTAAAAGAACTCTATCCTTGCTTTTTAATTTTGATGTTTTAGAAACTACAGCATATTGATAATTTTCTAAAAACAATTCAAAAAAAGCATAGGTCGTTTTTTTTAGCGAAATATAATTTGGTTTTGTATCTGAGTTAAAAGCATTGTAAAACTCATTATAAACTGTTCTAAACTCTTCTATATTGATAGCGTAATTAATAAAGTCTATATTTTTATTTTCAAATAACTCAACAACTGATGCAGGTAAATTTGGTAATGTTTTAATATTATTTTCATACCAAGCTTTGTCAAAATATATTTGATATAAATTCTCTGTAGCTCCTTTAAAATGAAAATTCTCAAATTTTATTTTAGGTTTTAAAAAACTCAATGAATAATTTTTCACTACAATATTATTGATCTTATAATATTTAGAAGGATATTCATTTTTAACCTCATTAATAATTAAACAATAATAGGTTGCTGTTTCCGATTCATCATAAATAGGAGTAAATGAAAGATTGTTCTTATAATAAATATGAGAATTAATACACCATAATCCCTTTTCAAGTTCTGCATAGCCAAGTCTAGACTTAACAAAAGAATTATCGCAATAAGTCAATTGTCTTTCGGCATCATGCTTAACAAAAGGATATTTAATATTACTCTCTACGATTAATTCTGGAGAATTTGCTAGATAAAATAGTTTAAAAAAACCGTTAGAATAAGAAAAAAAATAGGGTTTATATTTTACAAACCAATTGTTAATTTTAGTAACTACAATATTCATCAAAAAAATTTAATTAACATCCCTGTTTCTTTTCGTAGCTTTTCAAAAATAGTTCTTTTTTATTCAAAATTGAATAATTTACATTTCAAAGAATCCTATCTGGTAAAAATAAGGTTAAAATTTTAAGATAAATTCCTTCTAAAAAAACCTGTTGTTTAGCTGTAATACTTTGTACTTTATACTTTTGTACTTTATACTTTAAATGTATCTTTGCTCAGCAAAAAATATTTATAATGATTAATATTACTTTACCCGATGGGAGTGTAAGAGAGTACGAAAAAAACAGTACTCCAATGGATGTGGCTATGAGTATTAGCCATGGTTTAGCAAGAAATGTAATTTCTGCAAGTTTTAATGGAAAAACCGTTGAGACCAAAACCCCATTAACCACAGACGGTAACTTAACCTTATATACATTTGAGCAACCAGAAGGTAAAAAAGCTTTTTGGCACTCTTCTGCACACGTTTTAGCTCAAGCTATTCAACAATTATATCCTGGTGTAAAACTAACTATTGGTCCTGCCATTGAAAACGGTTTTTACTATGATATTGATTTTGGAGAACACAAAGTTTCAGAAACTGACTTTCCTAAAATTGAACAACGTTTTTTAGAATTGGCTAGAGGAAAACACGAATTTACTTTACGTGAAGTTTCTAAAGCTGATGCTTTGGCTAAATATAAAGAAGAAGGAAATCCTTTTAAAGTTGAGTTGATTGAAAACTTAAATGACGGAGAAATTACTTTCTGCGATCATGATGATTTTACCGATTTATGCCGTGGAGGTCATATTCCAAACACTGGAATTTTAAAAGCTGTAAAAGTAATGAGTGCTGCGGGTGCTTATTGGAGAGGTGATGAAAAAAATCCTCAGTTAACTCGTATTTATGGAATTTCATTCCCTAAAGCTAAAATGTTAACAGAATATTTAGAATTATTAGAATTAGCCAAACAACGTGACCACCGTAAATTAGGGAAAGAGCTAGAATTGTTTACTTTTTCTCAAAAAGTAGGACAAGGATTGCCTTTATGGTTACCTAAAGGAGCAGCTTTAAGATCTCGTTTAGAAGATTTCTTAAAAAAAGCTCAGAAAAAAGCGGGTTACGAAATGGTAATGACTCCACATATCGGGCAAAAAGAATTATATGTGACTTCTGGTCACTATGAAAAATATGGGGAAGATAGTTTTCAACCTATCAAAACTCCAAAAATGGATGAAGAGTTCTTATTAAAACCAATGAACTGTCCTCATCACTGTGAGGTTTACAATTACAAACCTTGGTCATACAAAGAATTACCAAAGCGTTATGCTGAATTTGGTACGGTTTACAGATACGAACAAAGTGGAGAATTACACGGAATGACTCGTGTACGTTGTTTTACACAAGATGATGCACATATTTTCTGTACTCCAGATCAATTAGACCAAGAGTTTAAAGATGTAATTGATTTGGTATTATATGTATTTGGTTCTTTAGGTTTTGAAGACTTTACTGCACAAGTATCGTTAAGAGATCCTGAAAACCCATCTAAATATATTGGTTCTGATGAAAATTGGAACAAAGCTGAAAATGCAATCATCAATGCAGCTAAAGAAAAAGGTTTAAATTACGTAATAGAAACTGGTGAAGCAGCTTTTTATGGGCCTAAGTTAGATTTTATGGTGAAAGATGCCTTGGGAAGAAGTTGGCAGTTAGGAACTATTCAAGTAGATTACAATTTACCTGAAAGATTTGACTTAACTTACAAAGGATCTGACAATGCAGAACATAGACCTGTAATGATTCACCGTGCTCCTTTTGGATCAATGGAGCGTTTTATTGCAGTGTTATTAGAGCATACAGGTGGTAATTTCCCTCTTTGGTTGATGCCTGAGCAAGTTATCATCCTACCAATCAGTGAGAAATATCAGAAATATGCCGAAAAAGTTTCAGGATTGCTAGAAAATTCCGAAATTCGCACGCTAATTGACGACCGAAGTGAGAAGACAGGTCGAAAGATTAGAGATGCTGAGGTTAGTAAGGTTCCATACATGATTATTGTAGGGGAGAAAGAAGAAGGAGAAGAAAGCGTATCCGTAAGAAAACACGGAGAAGGAGATTTAGGAACTTTTTCTATCAATGATTTCATCAAACATATATCTGATGAAGTTGCCAAAACCTTAGTAACGTTTAATAAATAAGAGTTTAATTTCTCATAGCAATATGAGAGTAAAAAGATAAAGCCATAGCAATTAAGAGAAGAAGGTCTAAAGGACCTGCAAGAGTTATTAAAGAAAATCCACACAGAATTAACGAACACATTCGTTACGTGGATGAGGTACGTTTGGTTGGAGAAAACATTGAAGTAGGTGTTTACCCTCTTGCCAAAGCAAAGCAAATAGCAAAGGAACAAGAATTAGATTTGGTAGAAATTTCTCCAAAAGCAGTTCCTCCTGTTTGTAAAATTATAGATTACAAGAAGTTCTTGTATGAGCAAAAGAAACGTGATAAGGTTATTAAAGCTAAAGCTTCTAAAGTAACTGTAAAAGAAATTCGTTTTGGACCTCAAACAGATGAACACGATTACGAGTTTAAAAAGAAACACGCCATTAAGTTTTTACAAGATGGTGCAAAATTAAAAGCGTACGTATTCTTTAAAGGACGTTCTATTATATTTAAAGACCAAGGTCAAATTTTATTATTAAAATTAGCTCAAGAGTTAGAAGAATATGGTAAAGTAGAACAAATGCCTAAGTTAGAAGGTAAGCGTATGATTATGTTTCTTGCTCCGAAAGTAAAAAAGTAAATACTAGTTTCTAAAGTTTTAAAAGTAATAAAGTTAAAAGTTTATGTACTGTAAACCTTAATACTTGACAGACTTTTAACTTTAAGAACTATAAAGATAAAATAAGCAAGAATTAAAACTTAAAGAGAGATGCCTAAATTAAAAACAAAATCAAGTGCTAAGAAGAGATTCAAAGTAACTGGTACTGGAAAATTAAAAAGAAAACACGCTTTCAAAAGTCACATCTTAACAAAGAAGTCTAAGAAACGTAAGTTGAAATTAACTCATGATGGGTTAGTTCACAAAAGTGATGAATCAAACATCAAAAATCAATTAAACTTAAAGTAATTTAAGTTTAAAAGGGAATATTAAATTATTAACCATGGAGTGGGCAATATAAAAGAGTAACATAATGGTTGCCGCCTTACTACAAAAAACATTGAAATTATGCCTAGATCAGTAAATTCAGTAGCTTCAAGAAATAGAAGAAAAAAAATCTTGAAGCAAGCAAAAGGTTACTTTGGAAGACGTAAAAACGTTTACACAGTAGCAAAAAATGCGGTTGAGAAAGCAATGGCTTACTCTTACCGCGATAGAAAGAACAAGAAAAGAAGTTTCCGTGGATTATGGATTACTCGTATTAACGCGGGTGCACGTATTCATGGATTGTCTTATTCTCAGTTTATGGGGAAAGTAAAAGCTAACAACATCGAATTAAACCGTAAGGTTTTAGCTGATTTAGCAATGAACAACCCAGAAGCTTTTAAGGCCATCGTCGAAAAAGTAAAATAAATTTAAAATAACATCTTGCTTATATTTTAACCCTCTAACTATTGTTAGAGGGTTTTTTATTTGCTTAAATTTGACTAAAAAAACTAAACTATGTTACAAGAAATAATCATTCCACTAATCACATTAGTGTTTTTGGAGGTGGTACTAGGAATAGATAATATTATTTTCATCTCTATTTTAACAGACAAACTTCCTGAAGAAAAAAGGGATAAACTTCGCATTATAGGATTATCATTAGCAGCTGTTATTAGAATTGGTTTACTAACAGTTGTTTCATGGATTTTAAGACTAGACAATGCTTTGTTTACTGTGTTGGGGATTGGTTTTAGCGGAAAGAACCTCATCTTGTTTGGTGGAGGTGTCTTTTTACTCTATAAAGCAAGTACAGAAATATTTCATCATACAGAGAACCATCACAATAATCCTGATAAAGTAGTGAAGAATCCTACTTTCAGAAACCTACTGATTGAAATATTATTATTAGATATTGTGTTTTCAATAGATTCTATTATAACTGCTGTGGGAATGGTGAGTAATTTATATGTAATGTACGCTGCAATTATTGTAAGTGTGTTAATTATGATTTTTGCTTCTAAACCTATTGTGAACTTTATCAACAAACATATTTCTTTTAAAATATTAGCGCTTTGTTTTTTAATGATGATTGGAGTTTCCTTAATAGGAGAAGGATTACATTTTGAAATTCCTAAAGGATATATTTATTTCTCTATGCTATTTGCCTTTTTAGTAGACTTGATACAGATTAAAACAGTTAAAAAAGAATGAATAATTAACCTAAACAAAAACCTCAATAGAAATTCTATCGAGGTTTTTTATTCTTCATTTTTTTAAAAGAAATATCTAAACCCTATCGATAAATCAGACAACAAACTAGAACTTCCTAAACTAGTATACAGATTACTTGAACTTTGCTCTCTTCCTCCTGGATCTTCATTCTTACTATATCTATAACTTAAAAGATCATTGAAACCAACTTTTAGAGACATGTGCTTATTAAGCACATAACTAAGTTCTGGAGAAACCCCAACAACAAAGTATTCATCATCAGTATTATTAGTATTAGTATTATTAGCTCTAGTAACATTTGTGGTACCATACATGATACTTCCTGAAAAATTAAGAAAGAAACTCTTATAAATCTTATAATACTTGTCTGCTATAATACCTAAAGCATAGGAATCAGTTTCCATACTATTTTCAGTTCCATTTATTTCATTAACATTTTGTGTTTTAGTGTATCTAGTATTAATACCAATCATTAAATTATCTTTAATAAAAAAACCGACAGAAGGGTTTATAGAGTAATTTTTACTCTCTGTATTTGTGAAATTAACATTAGTGTTTTCTGAGTTATAAATAGCAAAACCACCTCCTATGCTAAAATTCCCCTTAGAATAGGGTGATTCAAATTCTGTTTCTTGAGCAGACATGCTCATTGTTGCTAAAAACAACAAACCAAGTAATACTTTTTTCATAACAATTTTTTTTAAAATTTATATAAGGTAAAAACAAGAATCTAGCCAAAGTCAATAATAAAATAACATTATGTAACTAAACAAAAACAATTTACCATACTTATATAGTAAACCTTTTTTGTAATGAAAATATTACTTTAAATCAACTCAAAACACTGTTTAGCAATTTCTAGTTCTTCGTTGGTTGGTATAATTAATATTTTTACTTTGGAATTTTTAGCTTGAATTTCTATCAATTCTTTAGGTCTAACATTATTTAAATCCTCATCTAATTCTATTCCTAAAAAAGATAAATTTTCACATATTAACTTTCTTAACTCAATACTATTCTCCCCTGCTCCGGCAGTAAAAACAAGCGCATCTAGCCCATTCATAGCAGCTGTATAAGAACCAATGTATTTTTTTACCCTATAAGCATACAATTCTAAAGCTTCAGTACAATCAGTATTTCCATTTTGTGATTGGTATACTAAATCTCTAAAATCAGAATACCCTGTCATTCCTAACATTCCGCTTTTTTTAATCAGCAAATCACTTACTTCATCAACAGAATATCCTAAATTTTTAATTAAATGTAATACTACAGATGGATCTATATCTCCAATTCTAGTTCCCATGACCAATCCTGTAGTTGGAGAAAATCCCATAGAATGATCTACACATTTACCATTTTCTACTGCCGAAACCGATGCTCCGTTCCCAATATGCAACGTTATTAATTTGGTATTGGTGGTCCCTAAAAACTCATTGGCTTTTTCAGACACGTACTTATGACTAGTTCCATGAAAACCATAAACGCGTATCTTTTTCTCTTCAGTAAGTTTCTTAGGTAAAGCATATTTATAAGCTTTTGATGGCATAGTTTGGTGAAAAGCAGTATCAAATACCACAATTTGCTTAGTTTCTGGAAATAATTCTTCACAAACTTCTATCCCTAATAAATGAGCGGGATTATGTAAAGGAGCTAAAGAAAACAACTCTTTAATTCCTGCTTTAACTTCTGGAGTAACAATTCTTGTTTTTGAAAATTTATTTCCTCCATGTACCACTCTATGTCCAATTATTTTTATATCCTTCTTCGATTTTAAAACCCCTAACTTTTCATCGAATAAATATGATACCAAAATAGACAAACCTTGTTTATGATCTGCAATAGTCTCTTCTATTTCTACTTCCTCTCCATTAATGGGATTGTATACAAACTTTGAATTTTGTTGTCCTATACGCTCTATTAATCCATTGCATACCACTTTTTCTGATGGCATTTCTATGATTTGATACTTTAAAGAAGAACTTCCTGAATTGATTATTAATATATTCATGTTTTATAATTCTTGTGCTTGAATGGCTGTAATAATAACCGTATTAAAAATATCATCTACAGTACAACCTCTACTTAAATCGTTAACTGGTTTATTTAATCCTTGTAACATTGGACCAATAGCTAAGGCTCCTGTTTCTCTTTGAATGGCTTTGTATGTATTGTTTCCCGTGTTTAAGTCAGGGAAAATTAATACAGTTGCTTTTCCTGCTACTTCAGAATCTGGCATCTTACTTTTTGCTACTCCTGGATCAACAGCAGCATCATATTGAATAGGTCCTTCTATTTTTAAATCTGGTCTTTTTGCTTTTACGATTTCTGTGGCTGTACGAACTTTATCTACTTGAGCTCCTTTTCCTGAGGAACCAGAAGAATAAGACAACATAGCGACTCTTGGTTCTATCCCAAAATTAGCTGCTGAATCTGCAGAAGAAATAGCAATTTCTGCCAACTGCTCTGCTGTAGGATCAGGGTTGATGGCACAATCTCCAAATACAGATACTCTATTTTCCATACACATAAAGAAAACTGAAGAAACCACCGATACTCCTGGTTTGGTTTTAATAAACTGTAATGCTGGTCTAATAGTATGTTGGGTGGTATTTACAGCACCAGAAACCATTCCATCTACCAATCCTTTATGTACCATCATGGTTCCAAAATAAGAAACATCTGTCATGGTATCACGAGCCATATCTATATTTATCCCTTTGTGTTTTCTTAACTCATAAAAAGTATTGACAAAATCTTCTAAATATTCTGATGTTGATGGATTGATAATTTTAATTTTATCAAAATTAATAGCAACACCAATCTTTTCTGCTTTTATTTTTAATTCTTCAACATCACCTAACAAGGTCACATCTACAATATTTAAGGTAGCCAACATTGCTGCTGCTTCTAAAACTCTAGGATCGTTTCCTTCTGGTAAAACCACTCTTTTTTTATGTTTCTGAGCTCTATCCACCATATTGTATTGAAACATTTTAGGAGTCATTCCTTTTGTTTCAAACTTAATTAACTTATTGGTTAACTCTTCGGTTGGTACATACTTATTAAAAATTCTTAAGGATGCTAAAATTTTATCTGTATTTTCTGAATAAATCTGAGCTTGAACATTGGCTACATTTGTAGCAGTTTCAAAAGTTCCTGTTTGTACAGATAAAATAGGAACAATATCAGATAGTCCATCAATCAATCTTAAAATAGTTGCTTCGGGTTTTAACCCACCTGTTAACAAAATACCTGCTACTTTCGGGTAGTTTTTAGAGCTATTGGCTTGTAAAGATCCTAAAATAATATCAGCTCTATCCCCTGGTGTTACTACTAAATAATCTTCTACATAATGCTCTAAGTGATTTCTTAATTGCATAGCTCCTACTCCATAAGCACTAATTGGATTATTTAATCCTGAGACTCCAAACATCACTTCAGCATCTAACTCTCTTACTATTTCAGCAACTGTTGGATTGGATAATTTATTAGAAAATGGCACTGCACAAGTCACTACTGATTTAGGAACTATTTCTAGCAAACGCTTTTCCGTTTTTATTAAATTATCTTTACTTACTTTATTTACAATAACCGATAAAACCTCTACATCTCCATTTCTAAAAGTATCGTAAATTAACTTTGTATTTTCAATAGTGTTATCTACAGATTCTTTTGATGCTTTGCTGATGATTAATACTGGGATTCCTAAATTCTTAGCAATATTTACATTTAACTCTGCTTCTACAGAAGTGGCATCTCCTTCAAAATCTGTCCCTTCTACCAATACAAAATCATATTTCGATTCCATTTTTTTGTATTGTTTGATAATGGTATCGATAACATCTCCTATTTTCCCTTGATTTCTTTTAGCAATAACTTCTTTACCTGTAAACACAAAAGCATCATGGTAATCTATATCTAAATCAAAATGAGAAATAATGGTTTCTATATGAAAATCTTTTTTATTTTTTGCTACTGTAATAATGGGTTTTAAGTAACCTACTTTGGTTGTTTTTCCTAACAACAACCTCATTAAACCTAAAGTTACAATAGATTTTCCACTATTTGAATGGGATGCTGCAATGTAAATAGCTTTACTCATAATATCTTATTTTAATAACAAAAGTAATATAATGAAATACTCTAAAAACTAATATAAATCATACTTTTATATTTTGTTAAAACTTTTTTAGGATGTTGTATATAGTATTATTAAGAGGAATTAATGTGAGTGGTAAACACAAAATAATTATGAAAGAATTTGTAGACATTCTTTTGAAAAACTCAAAATTATTTAGTATTAAAAGTTATATACAAAGTGGTAATTTTGTTGTTAAAGGCAATATTCATCATCCTCAAGAAGTCAGTGATTTATTTTCTAAAATCATTCTAAAAGAATATCAATATAAAATCAAGGCATTTGTCTATACTTTAGATGAGTTTAAAAAGATTTTTACTGATTACCCCTTTCCCCCTAAAGATAAAGTAGATTATGTTACCTTTTTATCAAAAGCTCCTGAGCAAGAACAAGTAAACAATATCAATAAAGGCTTGGATACTTTAATGCTAAAAAATAATATTATTTATATTCAATATGCTACCAAGTATAGCGATTCTAAACTAAATAATAATTATTTTGAAAAACAACTAGATATTTCTGCTACTACTAGAAATATAAGAACAATTAGTAAACTAATAGAAATTGCTGAAAAATGAAAAAGCATTTGTTTGAATTAAACAAATGCTTTTTTAATATCATGTATTCTATTTTTCACAAGTCTTCTCCAGCAGAAATTACTAATCTTAAATCAATTTTAAAAAGCAAAGACTCATTAGGACTAATGGCTCCACTTCCTCCGTTCAAGTAACCTAAACCTGAAGGAATAATCATGAATCCTTTACCAGTACCCGAAAATTGTCTCGGGATTGTAGGATCACTTTCATTTGCATACCCTCCTCTAAAGACTGATAATCCAATTGGCCATGCTCTAATTACTTCATCTCCATATAAAAAAACATCATTTAAAGTACTTTCTTGATACACTCTATATTCTCCTTCATCATCCTTTTTTGTTATAGAAGATAGTTTATAAGCAACATTTACAATATCATCAGCATCAGGACTTCCTTTTACAACACCTTCATCTTGATTACCCGCATCTTGGTTTAACCCTTGCTCATACACATAAGAATACATAGTGTAATCTACATCATTTACAGTTGAGTGTAATGCTTGTAAATTAGTATCATCCTCTAAAGCAGTTTGATCAGCATCAATTTCTTTAATCTCTTTATCTACAGGATCAAAATAGTGAGTCGCTAGATACTCATCTATCATTGGTTTTTCGATTACATATTGTGCTGCATGATCAAATTCCTCCAATGAGTTTTGATCACAGCTTACTATGATAGTGGCCACTAAGGCTAAACATAATTTTTTAAAATTCATTCTTGAACGTTTTAGGAGACGCAATTTACAATTTTCATATCTTAGCAGAAAGAAACAAACAAAAATAACGCATGCGAATTGACAAATATTTATGGGCCATTAGAATGTTTAAGACTCGATCTATAGCAACTGAGGCATGTAAAAAAGGTCACATTAAGATTAACAATGTTAATGCCAAACCTTCTAAAGAGGTATATATTGGTGAAAAATTAATTGTTCGTAAAAATCAAATCAATTATCAATTAGAGGTTTTAGACGTTCCCCCTAACAGGGTTGGAGCTAAATTGGTAGATTTATATAGAAAAGATACCACACCTAAAGAGGCCTTTGACCATTTAGATTTGTTAAAATATTCTAAAGATTATTATCGTCAAAAAGGTGCTGGTAGACCTAGTAAAAAAGATAGAAGAGATTTAGACGAATACCAAGAAAACAATAACTTTGAAACCGAAAATTAAATTCATTACTACATGAACAAGTCTATTATTTTAAATCATCAAGAAATCACACAGAAAACAAGAAGAATTGCTTTTCAAATTTTAGAAAGCCATTGTGATGTTGACGAAATTATTTTAGCCGGAATTAATGGGAATGGATTTATTTTTGCACAACACATTAAAAATCATTTAACACAAATTTCTGATCTAAATATTACTTTATGTGAGGTGATTTTAGACAAGAAAAATCCTTTAAATACTATTGAAACTAGTATTTCTAAAGAGAATTACACTAATAAACATATTGTTTTAATTGATGATGTGTTAAACTCTGGAAAAACACTTATTTATGGAGTTAAACATTTTTTAAATGTTTCTTTAGCTTCTTTTAAAACAGCTGTTTTGGTCAACAGAAATCATAAAGAATATCCTGTAAAAGCAGATTTTAAAGGAATTTCTTTATCTACTTCTTTACAAGAAACTATTGAGGTTGATTTTAGTAATGAAGAAGAATCTGTCGCTTATTTATGCTAATTATAAAGATTTTATTATTTCATCTGTAATTACTTGAACAGGCTTATCATCTACAGAGACAGCAATTTTTGCTTGTAAATAAAAATGACGTCTTTCAAACAAATGTTTCCCAATAAACTCTGCCAAATCTTCATCTTCAATTCTAGCAATTAATGGTCTCTTGGCTTTTTCTGGTAACAACCTACTTACCAAAGTAGGAATATTAGCACTTAAATAGACCGCTGTAGATTTTTTGTTGATTATTTCCATATTATTTCCAAAACAAGGGGTTCCTCCGCCTAAAGAAAGAATAAATGCTTCATCATTATCTAATAATTCTAATAAGGACGATGTTTCTAGTTTTCTAAAATAAATTTCTCCATGATCTTTAAAAATATCAGCAATAGTTTTTCCTTCTTTCGTTTCTATATAATCATCTAAATCTATTCTTTTCAAATTCAAAGAGTTACTCAATGCATTTGAAACAGCTGATTTACCACACCCCATATATCCTAATAGAACTAATTTCATCATCTTTAATAATAATATTACTAGACACAAATATCAAGGAAAAAACTAGCTAAAAAAAGTTTCCTCCCTAAAAAAAACTATTATATTTGCACTCTCATTGACCTGGTAGCTCAGTTGGTAGAGCATCTCCCTTTTAAGGAGAGGGTCCTGGGTTCGAGCCCCAGCCCGGTCACAGAAAAGCTCCTCTTTTTAGAGGAGCTTTTTATTTGCAATAGATTTTAAATTTGTGGTGAATAAAATAATCATGATTCAAAAAAGCCTAACTATAATAGTTAGGCTTTTTTAGTTATACAATTTCAAAAATTTATTGTGAGCATTATTAAAATTAAAAAACAAGTGTATCTGAAATCAATTAACTATGACATAATTTCCAACACATTAGCATAAGAAGCCTTTGGTTGGTCATTTGGAAAATATACTTCTAGAAAATCAGAATGCTGTTTATATTTTAATTTTTCACCTGTACTCAATAATTTAATTTTCTTAATTTTTTGAGGATGATATTTAGATTCTTTTCCCAAGCTTTTTATCAATATTTTACCATCTTCTGGCCAAGCCATTACCGTAGCATAAAGTATATCTTCTTTTTGTGCAAACCTAATATCTTTAAAAGTATAAGGTTTACCTTTCCCTTCGTTAAAACCTTGTGCTGTTAGGGCAGCGGCACTTTCTTGCTGTGGTCCTTCGCCAAATATTTTCCATGGACGTGTGCCATAAATACTTTTATTATTTAATTTCATCCACACACCTATTTCTTCTACAATTTTACGTTCTAATTCATCAATACTTCCATCACCACGAACAGGAATGTTTAACATTAAGTTTCCATTTTTACTTACCACATCAACTAAAGTATGAATAACTGTTTTGGCTGATTTGTATCGTTTATCGTTATAAACTCCTCTATCATAATGCCAATTTCCAATACAAGTATCTGTTTGCCAAGGTAAAGGTTCTATGTTATTACTTTGTCCTTTTTCTATATCCCAAACCATAGCCTTGCGTTGTTGTTCATCTAAAATTTTACCTGTAACAACTGTTTGAACGGTTTCATTTTTTCCGAGACTTTTATTATATAGATGAGCTGCTATTCTCAAGCCAGCATCACTTATTGGCCAAAGAGGCAAAGCAGTATCATCAAAATATACCAAATCAGGATTATATTTATCTATTAAATCAATAGTTCTGTTGTAAAACTTTTCTATATAAGCATCAGATGGTTTTACTACTCCATTTCCCCAATTCCATTGACTATGTATGGTTCCATTATTTAAACTATTTTCACTTAATGGATGATTTTGAGCGTATAATTCTTGGGGGTCTAAACCTTCCCACCAAGTTCCTGCTCCGTCTTCTTTTGTTAAATTACCATCATAAGGAATTCCTGCCAAATCACCTTTTTTATCAGCACGTTGAGACGTTTCAAACCAACTCCACGCATGTGCTGCGTGAACACTTACTGCAAAAGGTAATCCTGCTTTACGAGCCGCCTTTTCCCATCCAGCAATAATATCTTTTTTAGGACCTAATTTAGTAGTATTCCAATTTGGTTGATATTTACTATCATAAAGATCTAGATTATCATGATGATTAGCCATTGCCATAAAATATTTGGCTCCAGAATCTTTGTATAAATTCACCAATTCTTCTGGATTCCATTTATCGGCCTTCCAAACATTAATAACATCTTTAAACCCAAATTTTGAAGGATGACCATATTTTTTAACATGAAACTTATACTGCCAAGAACCTTCTTGATACATTCCTCTTGCATACCAATCTCCTGCTTCTGGTTCACATTGAGGTCCCCAATGGGCCCACATTCCAAATTTTGCATCACGGAACCAATCTGGAACTTTGTATTTACTTAATGATTCCCAATTAGGTTTAAATAAAATTGGTTGATCTACTTTAGTCAAGTAATTTAACTTTGCAAATATTGGATTTATATAAAGGCCTGCCGCACCTGCAAAACCTAATTTTATAACATCTCTACGTTTCATGGATTATATTTTAAATATGACTTATTTTATTATCACTTTTACATGATGATACTTAATATACTAAATACTCAACAACAAAAACATTAGTAACCATATATCTCACCACTTTCAAAAATAAATTTTAGTAACTTTAATTCTTTATACAAAACCGACTTTTTCTTATACAAATACGTTTAAATATTCTCGTTTTTATGATTCATGACAATCAATTTAAATATTCATTTTCATTACTATATGTTGATTATATATCACTTAATCATAAATGGAATTAGTCCATATTACCGATTATATATAGATAAAGCAGATTGAGAGATTTCTGGAATTTCTAAATTACATGATTTTAGTTTAGACTCTTAACTTATATATGAAAAAAAAACTCCTTAAATCTATTTAAGGAGTTTTTTTTCATAGCAATCTGATATTCATTTTTATCTCTCTAAAGAAATTGTATATCCATAAGTGTATTTGTTATCATGCAACCTATATTGTCTGTGAGGATATGATCCCCAGCTATTATCACCACCTAAACCTCTTTGTTTTAAGTCTATATGTAAGAAAACTTTATTTTGTACTGTTAAATCTGTTGGGTGACGTTGTGCTTTATGTTCTCCCGGATCTAAATCTTCGGTAGAAATATTTAAAGCACTAAATCCTAAAGGCTGATCTCCTTCTATTCTAATTCCTTTTCCAGAATTATCTTTAAGAGTTAACCAACGAGTATCTGTTTTATAACCTGCTTCTTGTGGTCTAATATATGTCCATGTAAACTGATTTTCTACTTTATCTTCATAAAGACCAACGAAAGAAGATGTATTTCTATCATTATAGTTTTCCCAAGGACCACGACCGTAATAAGATAAATTACTATTATCTCCATTAAGAATCATTCGCATTCCAAAACGTGGTAATTCTGGTACTTCTTGATCTCCCATATCAATAGTGGCTTTTATATTGATAGCTCCATCATTTTTAATCAAATAATCAATAGTGTATTTTACTTTTAATTCTGATAAAATAAAGTTAGCTGTTACTGGTAAACCTTCAGCCGTCATTTTCCCTACTTTAACATCTACCACTTTTAAAGTTTTGTCAGCAAAACGCCATGCTTTTAATCTCTCTGGCATTCTATTTCCAAAATCATTATCTGTTGGAGCTCTCCAAAAATAAGGGCTTGGTAAATTTAAAATAGGAGATTCATCTGTATGTGTTAATTTATACGATGTTAATTTCCCTGTTTTTAAATCTAACTTTCCTTCTACTCTGTAATTATTAAAATATAAAACTTTATTTTTTACAGAATATTTAATTTTTTGTGAAGTATTACTTTCTGATTGTAATGCAAAATAATCAGCTACTTTTAAATCAAATTGTTCTCTAGCAACTTCGTGATCTGCAGCTAAAAGTTGATTTTCTTTTTTAGTATATCCATATATATTTAAGAAATATTCTCCATTTTTTTCTAAAGCTGGTATTCCTAAATCCATTTGAGTAGTTTCATTTGGTTTTAAAGAAATTTCAAAACGAGATTCAATTATTTTTTGTCCGTTTTTAGTAATATCAAATGTAAAGTAATACTGGTCTAAATTGGTAAAATCAAAACCATTGGTAATACTTAATATTTTACCATCTTTTAAAGTAAATGCAATATTTTGATGTACTTTTTTTACTTCTTCAAGTGCTGGGTGTGGTGTTCTATCTGCACTTACCAATCCATTTGCACAAAAATTTTCATCATTTTGTAAATCTTTTCCTCCTAAATCTCCTCCATAAGCCCAAAACACTTTTCCATTAGCATCTTTGGTTTTTAATCCTTGGTCTACCCAGTCCCAAATAAATCCACCTTGCATATGTTTACTTGAATTAATGATATCCCAATATTCTTGAAAGTTTCCATTACTATTTCCCATAGCATGAGAATACTCACACATAATAAAAGGTCTTGTTTGCTCTGAAGCAGCATACTCTTTCATGTAATTAATTCCAGGATACATAGGACAAACAATATCTGTATTTGTATTTTGTCCTGCTTGTTCAAATTGTACAAAACGAGTATCATCATTTGCTTTTAACCAATCATATGCTTCGTAAAAAACAGGTCCATTACCACATTCATTCCCCATAGACCAAAGAATAATTGAAGTGTTATTTTTATCTGCATGGAACATACGTTCTATTCTATCTAAGTGTGCAGGTGCCCATAAAGGTAAATAAGCAGGATGTTTTTCTTTATTAAAGTTACCTTGTAACTCTGCTCCCATAGCATGTGTTTCAATATTAGCTTCATCTACCACATACATCCCATATATATCACATAATTTATACAAATATGGATCGTGAGGATAGTGACTCATACGAATTGCATTGATGTTATTTTCTTTCATCAATTTAATATCTTGTAACATCGTTTCTCTATCAGGAGTATGTCCTTTTACATCATGATGTTCGTGTAAATTAGCTCCTTTAACCAAAATAGGTTCTCCATTTACCATTAATTGAGAATTTTTAATCTCAATTTTTCTAAATCCTAATTTTTCATTTATAACTCCAATAGCTTTGTTTTCATCATCTAACAAACTAATAGAATATGTATATAGGTTTGGAAACTCACCACTCCAAGCAGCAACATTTTCTACAATTTCATTAAAATTAACTTCTGTTGTTTTTTTCTTTACTTTTTCTTTTACATCAAAAACTAATTTTCCTTCAGGATTGTATAATTTTACTTGAACTGCACCTTTTTTAAAATCACGTTTATCAAAATCACGTAATTTTACACTTAAGTTAAAAGTTCCATTTTTATAATCTTCAGTAAGTCCTCCTTTTACAAAGTAATCCCAAATAGTAGTTTTAGGTAAAGCCTGTAAATAAACACTACGCTCTAAACCGCTTAAACGCCAAAAATCTTGATCTTCTAAGTAACTACCATCGTGCCAACGAAAAATTTGAACTGCTAATAAATTTTCTCCATCTTGTAAAAATGAAGTAATATTGAATTCAGCTGGTGTTTTAGAAGCCTTTGTCATTCCAACTTCTTTACCATTTAAATATACTACGGCATATCCTGATATAGAACCAAAATGTAAAATCACTTCTTTATCTTTCCATTCTTTATCTACTGTAAAAGTTCTTCTATAGCTACCTACTGGATTATAATTTTCATCAATAAATGGAGCGTTTTTAGGAAATGGATAAGCTACATTTGTATAAATAGGAATATCAAATCCTTGTAATTCCCAGTTTGATGGAACTGTAATATCAGACCAATTCTTATCGTTTAAATCTACTTTATAAAAATCTTTTTGTCTTAATGCTGGTTTTTTAACCACATTAAACTTCCATGTTCCATCTAAAGATTTATAATTTTTAGATGCTTCTGGATTATTCTTAGAGGCTACTTCTTCATTTTCATACAACATAAATATAGAATGTGCTGATTCTTTGTTTCTATCTAAAACAGCAGGATTCTCCCATTCATTCACGTTTGACTGAGCATAACTACTTTTACCTAAACCTAGTAAAACAAGTAATAATGCTAATTTTATTCTATTCATTTTTTTTATTTTGAGGATATTTATTTTAACTAAACTAATGATTTTAAAAATTCCGTAAAACAAGACCTGAAATACGTACTAATTCTTATTAAAAAAACTATTACACAAATAAAATGATATTTATAAGAATTTAAAGGGGGTAATATAATAATAAAGCATGGTTGTATTGATAATAAAATTAATCACCTTTTTTTTAATTTAATTTAACAACCTCAAATAAAACACTTTAGGTGTAAATTATTTTTCTTTAGCTATAAATTTAATTACTATTTTTTTTTTGTATTTACAGCTTCCAAAACCATGTAATCAACAATGTATAAGTTCTTTTTTTTCATTTTAATCACACTTCTCTTAAATAAGAGAGCTAATAATTTATCTAGGTCTATAGATAAAAAATAATTTATATCTACTTGTTTTAATTCTTTAAAAGGACATTCAAATAATCTTACAAAAAATAAGAGGAAAACTTCTTAATGGCTCTTTTTGAGCATATAAAGTCGTTGTGATAAATAATAAAAATATTTTGGAGTTGATATCTCAAAAAAGATTGTTTTTTTCATATTAATTTATTCCTATAAAACGATTATTTTACTAGATTGATTATTTACTTTTAAAATATAGATTCCTGCTGATAATGATACAGGAAGCCTTACAACATAACTATTAGTCCTTGAATTATACTCCTTGCTTAAAACCTCTAAAAATTTTCCATTTATATTATACAAATAGATAGTACTATCCTCTAATACATTTTTTACTTCAACCTCTCTTATACCCTCTCTAAGCGTATTGGGACTTACCTCTATTCTTGTGTTGTCATCTACAGTTTTCTTATTAAAAAAACTAGTCGCATATTTATAAGATTCTATACCTATTTCCTCTCCTATAATCCTACCTGGAATATCATCTAAAGGAGGATGAATCCCTCCCCATATTCTTGATAAACTACATTGATCTGAAGCATCTCTATAAGTAGCCCATTGTAGTTTTACATCTACTGATGGTCCTTCCTCAAAAACCAAAAACTCATTTTTCTTAGCAATAAACTCTCCATAACCTCCAGGAAAATATTCATCTCCCGTTAATGCTGTCATCACTTCTGCTGCGGCTCTTGAATAAGTTGAATGACCTGAAACATAACCTGCAAATGGTGGGGTTACAAAAGTTGGTCTTTGATATGGCCACCAATCTTTTGCTAAAATCCAACCAACACCTGCTTCATCCACCGCTGGGTCTTCTATAAATTTATGTCCCCTCCATGAAAACAACTTTATTTTTCCAACATTTATATTATTTTCTCCTGCCAAAGGGTCTCCTTCTTTTATAACTTCTATCAATCCTGTTTGTAATGGAATTCCGTCTTTATGATAATTAGGTTTTGATGGATCACTACTTTGTCCTTTTTCTGACATGTAGCGTATGGCTGATATAGGTCGAATATAGTCGTACCAACCTTTTATTCCCCATGCCGCTACCGCTACATCATGCATCGTTCCTCCTAATATAAAATACGACTTAACATCCCATTCTAAATTGTCTAAAACTTTTCCCTGACCATTTAGTTTTTTTACCAATAGTTTATGATCATTTACATAATTTAAGATTGTGAACCAATGACCTGGTGGTGTTTCTGAATCTGGTCCGTCTGCCCAAAATTCTGCCAAAACTCTTGTATAGTCTCCTCTAGGAACCCATTGTTCCTGATAAGATGTTTGCGTTACAGGGTTTAAAAACCTTCCTTTTCCAATATCACCACCTGCAACCTCTTTATAAAACTTAGCATAATCAGTAAAACTGGTTGGTAACTCTTCAAAATCAATATTACCTATAGATTTTGGGGAAACATCCCACATCACTCCATCGGTAGGGTCTAAATGAGATCCCCATTTAGATACTAAACTAAATGCCCACTTATATTCATCATCAGAAATAACCGGAGGAGCTCCGGGGTCATGATACACTGCATAATCATGTCCTGATCTACTGTAAACAGATTTGTCTTGTTCGGATAGTGAAAAAGGTAAAACATTTCCCCATTCTGGACCTAAGAAACCTGGAGTAACTCCTCCTATTACATTTCCACTCTGATCTATAAATGTATTAAAGCTTAAAGGTTGCCATCTATTAGGGTCTATATTTTCTAAACTTTTAGGGTTTGATAGATCTAGAGGTTGATTAACTGGCTGATAGAACTTATTAGCATATAACTCTTCTTCATTTGAACCATCTTGTAATCCGTAATTTATTACTTGTGTAGCAATATAATTCCCTAAAGCAATAGGATTTCCTGTACTATAATCAACATCTGTAATAGAACTATCATAACCTAACTCTGTCATTGTAGCATCTATAATAGATTGAGACAATATTGGGTTCGGAGCATGTTTAAATCTGTGAGATAATAATCTATACATAGCATAGCTTATCGTTTTCTCTCTAGCTTTTTTTATGTATTCTAAGGTACTAAAACCATCAAATTCACTACTAAAACCATGAATGGTATTTCCTAGTAAATAAGTCAATGCCGATTCATCATAAACTGCCCATGCATCATACATAGCAATACTTGTATGAAATAAATTTCTTGCATGTACCGTAGGTCTTGCATAATCTTTTCGTATTAATGATAATAAAGTCTCATTCCATATTCTTGCTACTGAATGAGGATTGGTCGTATCTACTACATCTTTGTATATACTAACTGTAAACTCTTTTGATTCACTCACACAATAATCATTCGATTCTACTACCTTTAAAACTCCTGTACCAGGACTGCCCCACTTTACTGTTAAAACACCTTCATCTGATATTTCTAAAATTTCACCTCCAATAATATCCCAATCCGCTCTAGATCCTTCTGGTAAATTATAAGAGTAAACTTCAATATTTTCTTGAATTACATTCTTTTTACCAGAAATATGCCCTCCTTCTAAATAGGTACATTTTCCATCACTAATCGTAGCATTTGGATTGTAATTACAAGAATTGGGGTCCGTACAACCATAAACTTTTACACTAGGTAAACTATTATAAGCCTCTATACCAACACCCTCTTTTACCAAAACAGTTTTATTTACTGATATATTCTTAAATGTTTCTATTGCACCGGATGGCCAAGTAATATTTAATTCTAAAATCTCATTATCTGATCCCAATCCAAAATGAACAGATTGTAAACTTTGTGATAAAAAACCTTTACCAGTATAATATCTATGTAATGTTCCACTAACTGTTTTTATAGACAACTTAGTTCCAATAGCATCTCTATTTGATACTGTACCCTCTAATTTTACTTTAAACCAATTAGGCTGTCCTAAACTTTGATTCGTAAAATCTAAGGTTTTGTTCTCATAAAAATAAGATGGCCCATCATTATTTGTGATAAAGGCATCCAAGTCACCATCATTATCATAGTCAAAAATAGATTGAGAAACACTTATTGTTATCTCTCCCAACTTACTCTTATCCGAACTATCTATAAAACCTGAATGCCCTCTATTTAATATGTTCTCGTAATATTTGTTGTTCCCAATTCCAGCATTAGGATAATCAAATCCATTTACAATATATAAGTCTTCATCACGGTCTAAATCAAAATCTGAAAAAGTAACACCCCAAGCCCAACCTGCATTATATACTTTATGTTCCCTAGAAAGGTCTTTATAGGTATTATCTGTTTGTTTTTCAAATAATGCATTATTACCTATTGTAGCAATATAAAATTCAAACTCCCCATCATTATTATAATCGCCAACAGCTGCTCCCATATCTCCTCTTGCAATGTCTAAATGATAGCTATCTGCTTCCTCTGTAAAGAATTCCCCATTATGATTAATGAATAAATCATTAGCTCCTCCTTGATTTAATGGAAAATCGTTTAAGACATATAAATCTAACCATCCGTCATCATTAAAATCAAAAGGAATACTTTGATACGAGTGTGCACTAGAAAGTCCCTGAAAAATATTACTCACATCTTCAAAAGTTCCATTCCCCTTATTTTTATATAGACGATTACCTTCACAATCACCATCCCAATCGGACACATAAACATCTATAAAACCATCATTATTATAATCAAACCAAGTAGCTCCTGTATTAATACAATCATTGTACTTTTTAATTCCTGCTTGTTCTGTAACCTCTTGAAATGTTCCATCTTGTTGATTATGAAACAACTGCATTTTATTAGTGTGAGTCATAAATATATCAGGAAAACCATCATTATCATAATCTCCCCAAAACACACCAAACTTATACCCTGTTAAGGCATCAGAAACCTCTCCTATTTCATCTAAAGGAAACAAGTTAACTAAACCTGAAGATTGTGTTACATCAGTAAAAGTCCCATCATTATTATTTTTAAACAATTTACTTGCCGTAACATTAGCATCACTTTTATCTTGTGCTTTTGCTACCACAAACAAATCTAAATCACCGTCTTGATCAAAATCAGCTACTGCTGTTCCATTATTTTTTGCAACATCTTGTAAGCCATTTAAATACTCTATATGTTCAAATGTTTGCGAATAAATCACACATGTTATTCCTAAAAAAAAACATAAAAAAAAGTATATTTTAACTTTAATCATAAATCTCTTTTATTTCTATAAAACGATTATTTTACTAGATTGATTATTTACTTTTAAAATATAGATTCCTGCTGATAATGATACAGGAAGCCTTACAACATAACTATTAGTCCTTGAATTATACTCCTTGCTTAAAACCTCTAAAAATTTTCCATTTATATTATACAGATAGATAGTACTATCCTCTAATACATTTTTTACTTCAACCTCTCTTATACCCTCTCTAAGCGTATTGGGACTTACCTCTATTCTTGTGTTATCATCTACAGTTTTCTTATTAAAAAAACTAGTCGCATATTTATAAGATTCTATACCTATTTCCTCTCCTATAATCCTACCTGGAATATCATCTAAAGGAGGATGAATCCCTCCCCATATTCTTGATAAACTACATTGATCTGAAGCATCTCTATAAGTAGCCCATTGTAGTTTTACATCTACTGATGGTCCTTCCTCAAAAACCAAAAACTCATTTTTCTTAGCAATAAACTCTCCATAACCTCCAGGAAAATATTCATCTCCCGTTAATGCTGTCATCACTTCTGCTGCGGCTCTTGAATAAGTTGAATGACCTGAAACATAACCTGCAAATGGTGGGGTTACAAAAGTTGGTCTTTGATATGGCCACCAATCTTTTGCTAAAATCCAACCAACACCTGCTTCATCCACCGCTGGGTCTTCTATAAATTTATGTCCCCTCCATGAAAACAACTTTATTTTTCCAACATTTATATTATTTTCTCCTGCCAAAGGGTCTCCTTCTTTTATAACTTCTATCAATCCTGTTTGTAATGGAATTCCGTCTTTATGATAATTAGGTTTTGATGGATCACTACTTTGTCCTTTTTCTGACATGTAGCGTATGGCTGATATAGGTCGAATATAGTCGTACCAACCTTTTATTCCCCATGCCGCTACCGCTACATCATGCATCGTTCCTCCTAATATAAAATACGACTTAACATCCCATTCTAAATTGTCTAAAACTTTTCCCTGACCATTTAGTTTTTTTACCAATAGTTTATGATCATTTACATAATTTAAGATTGTGAACCAATGACCTGGTGGTGTTTCTGAATCTGGTCCGTCTGCCCAAAATTCTGCCAAAACTCTTGTATAGTCTCCTCTAGGAACCCATTGTTCCTGATAAGATGTTTGCGTTACAGGGTTTAAAAACCTTCCTTTTCCAATATCACCACCTGCAACCTCTTTATAAAACTTAGCATAATCAGTAAAACTGGTTGGTAACTCTTCAAAATCAATATTACCTATAGATTTTGGGGAAACATCCCACATCACTCCATCGGTAGGGTCTAAATGAGATCCCCATTTAGATACTAAACTAAATGCCCACTTATATTCATCATCAGAAATAACCGGAGGAGCTCCGGGGTCATGATACACTGCATAATCATGTCCTGATCTACTGTAAACAGATTTGTCTTGTTCGGATAGTGAAAAAGGTAAAACATTTCCCCATTCTGGACCTAAGAAACCTGGAGTAACTCCTCCTATTACATTTCCACTCTGATCTATAAATGTATTAAAGCTTAAAGGTTGCCATCTATTAGGGTCTATATTTTCTAAACTTTTAGGGTTTGATAGATCTAGAGGTTGATTAACTGGCTGATAGAACTTATTAGCATATAACTCTTCTTCATTTGAACCATCTTGTAATCCGTAATTTATTACTTGTGTAGCAATATAATTCCCTAAAGCAATAGGATTTCCTGTACTATAATCAACATCTGTAATAGAACTATCATAACCTAACTCTGTCATTGTAGCATCTATAATAGATTGAGACAATATTGGGTTCGGAGCATGTTTAAATCTGTGAGATAATAATCTATACATAGCATAGCTTATCGTTTTCTCTCTAGCTTTTTTTATGTATTCTAAGGTACTAAAACCATCAAATTCACTACTAAAACCATGAATGGTATTTCCTAGTAAATAAGTCAATGCCGATTCATCATAAACTGCCCATGCATCATACATAGCAATACTTGTATGAAATAAATTTCTTGCATGTACCGTAGGTCTTGCATAATCTTTTCGTATTAATGATAATAAAGTCTCATTCCATATTCTTGCTACTGAATGAGGATTGGTCGTATCTACTACATCTTTGTATATACTAACTGTAAACTCTTTTGATTCACTCACACAATAATCATTCGATTCTACTACCTTTAAAACTCCTGTACCAGGACTGCCCCACTTTACTGTTAAAACACCTTCATCTGATATTTCTAAAATTTCACCTCCAATAATATCCCAATCCGCTCTAGATCCTTCTGGTAAATTATAAGAGTAAACTTCAATATTTTCTTGAATTACATTCTTTTTACCAGAAATATGCCCTCCTTCTAAATAGGTACATTTTCCATCACTAATCGTAGCATTTGGATTGTAATTACAAGAATTGGGGTCCGTACAACCATAAACTTTTACACTAGGTAAACTATTATAAGCCTCTATACCAACACCCTCTTTTACCAAAACAGTTTTATTTACTGATATATTCTTAAATGTTTCTATTGCACCGGATGGCCAAGTAATATTTAATTCTAAAATCTCATTATCTGATCCCAATCCAAAATGAACAGATTGTAAACTTTGTGATAAAAAACCTTTACCAGTATAATATCTATGTAATGTTCCACTAACTGTTTTTATAGACAACTTAGTTCCAATAGCATCTCTATTTGATACTGTACCCTCTAATTTTACTTTAAACCAATTAGGCTGTCCTAAACTTTGATTCGTAAAATCTAAGGTTTTGTTCTCATAAAAATAAGATGGCCCATCATTATTTGTGATAAAGGCATCCAAGTCACCATCATTATCATAGTCAAAAATAGATTGAGAAACACTTATTGTTATCTCTCCCAACTTACTCTTATCCGAACTATCTATAAAACCTGAATGCCCTCTATTTAATATGTTCTCGTAATATTTGTTTCTATATCTATCTTGAGAATAAAAACTATCTTCCCAACCACCAACTACATATAAATCTTCATCTCTATCTAAATCAAAATCTGAAAAAGTAACACCCCAAGCCCAACCTGCATCTGCAACGCCTAGTTCAATGGCCCTATCTCTATAAATATTATTACCTTGATTATGTAAAAGTCCGTTACTTACTATTGCCGTAACATAAAAATCAAAAAAACCATCATTGTTATAATCCCCAATGGCAATTCCCATATCATTTAGAGAACGATTTAAATTGTATTTCTCTGCTTGTTCTACAAAACCAGAACCTCCATTATTAATAAAAAGGTCATTCGTTTCTGTGCTATAATCATTAGCAACATATAAATCCATCCAACCATCGTTATTAAAATCAAATGGTATGCTTTGGTAAGAGTGTTTTTTAATAGGACTTTGAAATATATCACTAACATCGGTAAATGTATTATCACCATTATTCCTATATAATTTATTACCTGCAAGGTCATTACTCCAATCTGAAACATATATATCAAGATAACCATCATTGTTATAATCGAACCAAGTGGCATCCGTGTTTATACAGTTATTATATTTTTTAAGTCCAACTAAATCTGTAACATCTTTAAAAGTACCATTCTGTTCATTATGAAATAATTGTATTTTATTTATGTGTGTCATAAATAAATCTGGAAAACCATCATTGTCATAATCTCCCCAAAAAGCACCAAATTTATATCCTACTAGAGTTTCGCTAGGTTCTGCGTTTTCAGTGTTAGTAAATAGGTTTACCAATCCCGAGGTATTTGTTACATCAGTAAAAGTCCCATCATTATTATTACTAAACAACCTACTTTTGGTTTTACTAATACTTGGGTCTTCTTTTGCTTTTGCTACCACAAATAAATCTAAATCACCGTCTTGATCAAAATCAGCTACTGCTGTTCCATTATTTTTTGCAACATCTTGTAAACCGTTTAAATGCTCTATATGTTCAAATGTTTGTGCTGACAACATATTTGTTATTAAAAAACAAACAACGAGTAAATAATAAGAACAATTGTTTTTAAAATCCATCTTCTTCTATAATTAATAACTTTGAATAATCAATTATTAAAACTTTATTAACTCTATGGTTAGAATTTTCATTAAAAGTTAAAATATTTGCTATTGGCATCTCCTTAATTAAACATTCTACCAAGTATTGGCTGTTTTTTTCATATACTGATTCTAATTTTTCACCTGTACATTTCAAAGGATGCACAAGTTACACTTACATCGTAATATCTCAAAAAAAAACAAGAAATTATTTCATATTAAATAATAAAAGAGGTTAATCAATAAAATTTGATCAACCTCTTTTGTTTCTCTTACAACATCATACTTATATACTATTTTATAGAAACATCATATGTTATAGTTCTATCTAGTCCTTCTTTAGCAACTATTTTTTAATGATTTTAATTGTATTTTCAGGGTATAATGGAATACGAACAAAATAGATTCCTGGTAATTCATTTTCTAAATCTAGAACAATCTTCCCATTTTCTACCTCATAATTTGATTGACTTATTAATTTTCCATTAATACTATATACTTCAATTGCTATTAATTTATGATTACTTGGCAGGTATAAATCTACCTTTCCTGATGTTGGATTAGGAGATACATTAATTTCGTTTTTCTCCACTTTAGCAGTAAAAAGATTATCTAAGTCTACCAATTTTTTAATTTCATCAACTGTTAATGCATAATTGTAAACTCTAAAATCATCAATATTCCCATCAAATAACGAACCTGAATATTGGCTACGCCCTATATAATTTAAAGCAGGTTTAAAATCTAGTGGGCTGTTTACGATAGAGTTTGATTCATCTACTAAAACACCGTCTACATATAAACTTGCTAAAGATGAGTTTAAAGTAACAGCCACATGGTGCCATGCTCCTGCCGACAAGCTTGTAGTAGACAAACTTTCTTCTACTCCATTAGTTTTAATTCCAAAATACAGTTCACCAGACGCAGAATTAGGTGTTAAAAACATTCTATCAGACTCTCCACTTCCAAAATCAAAAATATGTTGCAATGAACTTCCTCCGTCAAAATAAACCCACGTAGCAACTGTTATTTCTTGATGATTTGCAATGGTTGTTGGTAATTGTACAAAGTTATTTCTACCATTTAATTTTATACTACTACCTATCTTACCTTCAGTTGTAGATAAAACTCCGTAATAAGAACTATTATTCTGGTTTATAGAACTATCTACCGTGTTTCCATCAAATTTGTAATGAGCTACTATTGTATTATCTCCAATAGCCGAAACTGAAACTTCATTTGAATACATGGACGTATTTAATGATTTATCTACTGCTTTAATTACATAAAAATATTCTACACCTGGAATAACCGTATTATCTACATAAGAATTTACACTTACATTTCTGGCAATTGTATTATAATCAGCTCCTTTACTTGTCGAACGATAAATGTTATAAGAAACAACGTCTGATTCTATATTTTTAGACCAATTCAACTGAATAGATGCCGAATTTTCAGTCGTAGTTAAATTACTAGGAGCTTCTGGAGCATCAAACTCAACAGGAGCATCAACAGGTAAAAATCTCCATTGTTGATTTTCACCTCCATTTTTTTCCCATTGATAAACATTTGATGTACTTGAATTAGTTACATTCAAACACATTGCACTATGGCGACTACGAATATAAAACCAACCGTCTTCAGCATAATCTAAATACCATTGTTGATTTCCACTTTTTAAATCATCCCACACTATAATATTCCCTCCATTATTTAAAGAAAAGTTTAATACATCAGGAGATTTACCGCTATGTTGAGCTGTAATAGTCACATAACTAAAATCACCTCCTATTTTTGCGTATACTGGTTTTACATTCCATTGTTGGTGAGTTGCTCCTATATTAGTTCCTTGAACTAAATTTGCACCTGCATTTAAAGAACCTCCATCAACTTGCAATACTTTACCTGTACTTCTATTTACTATAATATAACGTCCATCAACTACTGGCTGAATATCATCTCCCCAAGTAATATTCACTACAGTTTCTGCATTGCTTTGCCCTTGTTGATACCCCGTTCCTCCTGGCATTACAACTGTATATTCTCTTTGAGGACCATGTCCATCATAAAACACATCTCTTTCTGTAGATACAAATCTATAAGTAGTTGTTACCGCTTGTCTTTCTGAAGAACCTACGAAAGCCTGAGTTTTCCCTGAAGGTGCGCGGTATACCGAAGCAGCAGTCCAATTAGGTCTATGTTCATTATATCCTAACCTTACTCCATCACTCGCTTTAACAAATTCACCTCTTGCTAACTCTGCAGTTCCCCACCAAATTCCTGTTTGCATACCGTATTCTACTCCAACCATAGCTTCCATAACATTATGCAATTCATCATTGGTTGCATGATCTCCATTTTCTCTTACTTCTTGATAAAAATTAGCATAACTATCAAAACCACCAGCAAGTTGATGTGTATTTCCTTCGTCTAATCTATCTTTTAAAAAGTTATACCACTCAGAGGCCTTATCATTATTAAGAGTATTACCTCCAGAAATACGAATACCATCAAAAAATGAATTGTTTTTTAATTCTCCACATATGTTATAAAAATCTTGAATTGTACCTTGTCCTGTTGCACTATAGTCGGGTTCATTAAAAGGGGATACAGTAGTGATATTAAAACCTGCATCTTGGTGTAACTTAGCTGTAACTTCTATTAATTTTGCCCAGTTTTGTGCATTTCCTTTATAATAAGAATTTACACTTGGGTGATCTGAATTAAGTACTATGTTAGATCCTGGATCTAAATACTTTTTAAGAATACTAATTCTTAAATTTGTATTAGACAATGCATCACCTTGCAATTGATTATCGTTTAATAAAGGTTGAGTAGGTATAAATGAAGATCTTATTACATCTACATTCTCTTTTCCCATAAAAGCGACTCCTCGTCTAATGTTACTTTCACTCAACCATGCTAAATCTAATCCCCATATAATTGGCTTAGCAACACCTTCATCAGAAACTTTATAGTAAACAGTTCTATCAGGAATAGGTTGAGCTACTATAGTATTGTTAGAATTTATTTCTTGTGAATAGATTTTACCAATCATTAACAAGTTTAAGATTATAAGTATGTGATTTTTCATTGATTTTGGATTTCTATTTCGCTTCTTGTGGTAATTTTAAATTAACAAAACCTATAAAGCAATATTTCTTATTTGGTTTTACATAGAATACGTAACTATTCTAATGTGATTACTACTCCAGAAGGACGTACTTTTTTAATTCCACCTTCTAAATTAAAATTTAAACTATCAATTGCTAGCTCTCTCAACAAGTCATCATGCCCCAGATTCGTATGATCTTTTATTCTATGATAAAGAATATACATTTGTCCTCCTTCACTAAATACTGTGTGGTGTCCTGGTCCAAAAGTTGTTTCGTCATTAGTAGTAGTTAACACAGGGCTTTGTTTTCCTTCTACCCATGGTCCGTATGGAGTATCTCCAACAGCATACCTAACTTTGTATGTTTCGTTAGTACACTTTCCATCAGAATACATTAAATAATACTTATTATTCTTTTTAACCATTACAGGAGCTTCAAAATAATTTGGAGGAGTAACATCTTTTATTGTTTTTTCATCAAAACTAATCATATCTTCAGCCAACTTTACAACAAAACAATGTCCATTTACCCAATTTAAACCAGACCCCCAGTATAAATATGCCTGTCCATCATCATCTATAAAAGCCTCTGCATCAATCATGTGGTATTCTGGAAACATATCCCCTTTAATCAATGGAGTATTGTCTGACTTTGCATTTTTCCATGGACCAAGAGGATGTTCGCTAACACCAGCCCAAACTTCACTCCCCACAGAAACATACATATAAAATTTTCCGTTTTTTGCTTGAATTACAGAAGGTGCCCAAACCATGCTTCCGTTCGAAGTAGAACTTGTACACATTTCTTTTGTTGGCCAATTAATTGTTTTTTGTTCCCAATTCTTAAAATCTGAGGATTCCATAACAGCCAAATCTTCTCCACCCCATGGATCTTTTGTTGCATAAACGTAAAACTTTCCTTGATGTTTAACAATAGAGGGGTCTGCAAAAGATCCTTCTACAATAGGGTTTGTTATACTAATTTTGTTTACTTTCTTGTTGCAACTTGTTATCGAAAAAACGGAGATAACAAGTAGTAGTAATTGATAATATTTAATCATTTTTTTGAATGTTTTTTATGTTTGATAAAGTTATCTCATGACCATTAAAACTACATGTACAAATCAATCAAAAACATAGAACGATGACTTTAATCAATTGAATTTATTCCTTCTATTGTAGGTATTACGGGTTTAATACTACCATCTTCATTAAATTCCATTTTATCTATACAAACTTCTCTGTTATATCCAGCAGCACCTCCCATATTAATTCCATTAGGACGATTAAAACGATGGTAAACAATATGCCAAATATCTGTTCCTGGAGTTTGAATAACACTGTTGTGTCCCGTACCATAAATTCCATCTTCGGGTCTTTTTTCTAAAATTAAATTGTTCTCAGGAATGTTTAACGGACCTATTGGACTATCAGAAGTGGCATATCTTACTCGATAATTTGGACTTCTTGTATCATCTTCTGACCATAGAAAATAATATTTCCCCTTTCTATAAAAAACCTCAGTTCCTTCTCTAAAAGTCCTGTCAGGTCTTAATAACACTAAAGAATTTGGTTTTATAGAAACCATATCATCATTTAACTCAACACATGCCATGTGACCATTTCCCCAATACAAATAACTCTTACCTGATACTGGATCTGTAAATATATCAGGATCTATTTCTTGTCCTCCTCTTGTTCCTTCTGGTCTTTTTGAAATTAATGCTTTTCCTGAATCTACAAATGGTCCTGTTGGATTGTCTGAAACTGCAACTCCAATTTTTTGAGCTGCGGTAAAATAATAGAAATACTTATACTCGCCATTTATTTTCTTTTCAGTTGCAGCTGGTGCCCAAGCATTTCTATCTGCCCAACTTACATCTTTTTTCAAATCTAAGATAACTCCCTCATCTGTCCAATGTACTAAATCAGGTGATGAAAATGTTTTAAAATAAGTTCCTGACCAACCTGTAAAACCATCACTAGTTGGATAAATATAATATTTATTGGTTTTATGAGCATAAATAATCTCAGGATCTGCATAAAAGCCATTTAAGACAGGATTATTATCTACTTTAACGGTAACTTTATAAGTTTTTTGTTCTCCAGCTGTAGCAATAGTATATGATACTGGTCCTTTTGAAAAATCTTTAGTTCCTTGAGTTAATACGTTTGCCCAAGAAACTGTTTTTATTTCTGGATCAAAGTTTTTAATATCTGTCCCTATCTTTACAGGAATATAGATAGCACTTTCTTTATCGTTAATAATAATGTTGTTAGGCTTTACATCTTTAGATTCAATACCTAAAATGGCTCCTTTTTCTAAAGTTCCCCATTTCTTTATTAAAGCTTGAGTCTCTTTTTCAGTAATTCTTATAACGGTTCCATGCCTTGGATGAAAATTCATAGAGACAGCTTCATCTATAACTGCAAAATTCTCTAAATCTTTTGATTTCGTAAACTGATATGTTCCTGAAGTATACATGTCATACATTAAAATATACTCCTCAGAATCTATTAACTTAAAAATACCTGACCCCTCTACAGCAGCATCTGTTTGATCATAAAAACCATCTTGTTGTACATATCCTTCTGTTAAATTATCTGAAACGGCTTTTCTAATACCACCTCCATGACTTTCATTCTTAAAAAACAAATGATATTTTCCATTATTATAAATAATATCACCATCTATACATGCACTATTTGTAGGGCTATAAAAAAGTTGCTTTGGAGTACTTTCTAATTCAGTAAAATCCTTGTTTGCATAAGCATAGTAAATAATATCTGGTCCCTTACTTCCTAACATAGACCAATAGATCATGTATTTTTTAGCATCTTTATCATAAATTGTTTGTGGTGCCCAAACACGAACAACATCACCAAATTCCTTAGGATATGTCTTTGGAATATTAATCACCGTAGAGGTCCAATTTATCAAATCGGTAGACTTCATTAAAACCATTGCTCGGTTAGAACTCCATCCATTCGCTGAAACCATATCAGTCACAACCATATAAAAAGTTTTTCCATCAGCACCTCTTAAAATATGAGGATCTCTAACGCCTCCTGTTGAACTAATGTTCTTAGAATCTATAATAGGTTGATTATTATTTAAGGCTTGGTAATTATATCCATCTTTACTTAAAGCATATCTAATAGCTTCTTCATCTCCGGTGTTACCAGTAAAATAAGTAAACAAGTAATGGGTGTACTTGTTTTCTTTATCTGTATTAGATATCGTTTTACAAGAAAACAAAGTTATTGCCAAAAGACAAATAACTAAAAACTGATGACTTAATCTTTTCTGTTCTTTCATGTTAAAAATATTGAGGTGGTTGATTTTCTGTTGATTGTTTTAGAGATAATACATTAAAAGTATAAATACAAAATACCCTATTATATTATTATGAATTTATAATTCACAACACATTATGTTAAAGTTTCCTTTTTAATTCTCATATTTTATAAATTATATTTTTACTATTAAAAAAAGAGAAGAAAATGCAAACACATCATCTTCTCTTTTATTTGTAATATATTAAGAATATACTCTATTACAAACCATATTTCATTTACGGAGTAATCTGTTTATAGTCTGTGAAAAAAGTATCTATTGATTTTAAACCTTGACTCGCAGGTATGAAAAACGTACGGTATTTATATGGAGAACTAGCTTTATAATTATTTATACCTATAGAAGTAGAATCAACACTTATGAATGCAGTCTTTAGTTCTTCTAAAATATTTGTGTATTGAATATAAGAACCTACTATTCCTGAACTTTTATCAACCGTAGAAAAAGAAATATTGATACTATCTCCTACGATAGTATTTGATTTAAAAGGTCTATTTGAGATAGATGATTGATAACGATCACCGTACACTGTCTGAGTCAATTGCGTAGGTATTGATTTATTTCCCAAAGCATCTAAAGTATTAACAGTGAAATTGTAAATATTCTCTTCCATGTTATTAATATAGTATGATATAGTATCTCTGTCTTCTGTTCTATCCACAGGAATTGATACAGAATCTCTAAGAGAATTCCAATAAACTCTTACTTCGGTTACTTTAGGATCTGCTAAAATAATCCCTTCAACCTTAACTCTATTTCTACCCGGATGAATACTTAAATTAACTATTCTACCAGTGTAAGAAATTTCACCGCCTTCTGTATACTTTAGATATTCATCACTTTTGGAACATGATGTTACACCTAAAAATAACAAGGCTATAGCTATAACCTTATAAATTTTATTTTTTGCTGTTTTCATTTTTTTGTTTTTTCTAATGAACATTAATTTTCTTCTGGCTCTTCTACAAAATCAGGATTTCCATAAACCTCAACCTCATTAATAGCCATATACTTAGCTCCAATCCAGTTTTCTAAGCCCTCTATTCTTAGATAACGTACCTTCTCCTTATCAATCGGAATCATATAATCAGCACCATCTCTTCCTGCAATAAAATCTTCATTATCTTCAGAATTATATGGTAAACCTGAAGGCTTTATAACATCATACTCTCCTAACAATGTCCAATTAGATAAATCACCATTTGTAGCAGGATCTCCACCTATGGTTTTTGTACCCCAAAGTCTAAATTTTTTCACAGCTCCTAAGTAGAAGTATAAACGTGTTCCACCAGGTCCTACTGGCTCTCCAAAGTTTCTCAAATGTATACGGCTAAGTTTAACTTCTTCACCAATATCAAAAGTTACCAGATGATCACCACTATAACTTCTTGCAGAAAAATAAGATGCCCAATAATTAGGAGCCTCTCCATCAAATAAGTTTCTATCATTAACGTGTCCTGCATGATAAGGTGCATCATTTGACAATTTAACAATATTCATATTAGCTTTAGGCATCTCTGTTTCATATAAAGGTTTTACTATTTGAGATAATGTATCTGAATAATTAAACCATCTATCTCTTACAACAAATTGAAACTCCTTAGGAATTGTATCAAGCCCCCTTACACTTTTCATAATAGTATCTAATGTAGTATCGTAGAGACTTGTAGGAGTAGGCTCCCAGTCCCCCTCATCATTCTTTTGCATTATTAAAAGTGAAACCTTGTCTTTAGATGGATTTAATGCAGATATAGACATCCCTCCAAAATCATTATCAACTTTTAAAGAAGAACGCACATCATAAATAGGTGCTTTTTTAGGCGTTACAGTAATTATAACTGGTTCTGAAGCAACTTCACTCCTATTAACTGCTGTAATTTCTACTTCTATATCTTCTTTTCCCTCAACTTCTCCTTTAAAACCTTCTAACAACATAAAATTTAAATAGTAAGAAGATTTCACCTCCATGTCAGTACCATTCTCTAATTGATATTTGGCAACTACGTATAGTAAATCTTGATCATCAGGTAATGTATATCTAATTGCTGCTTTTCCTGAAAGATTTTGGACGGTAACATTTGTTACTTTTCCAGGTCCATTTGTATTACTCTCTAACGGAGTATTACCTATATCTTCTGCACAACTTATTAAAGTCATAAAAGAAGACAATATGATAAAACTTAAGGATTTTATAATATTTCGTTTCATAATTTTATATGTTTTTGTAATTACCAACCTGGATTTTGAACCAAGCTAGGGTTTTGAGTTAAAGTAAATTCACCTATTGGCCAAAAGTAATCTCTTGGCGAAACAAAACGCTGTTGACGAATAGTAATAACTTGATAATAACTATCATCGTCATCACCATTTACATTCCATCCAGTAATAGGATTATTATATTCTTCAATAGCCGTTTTCCAACGCAAGTTATCCCAAAAATTATTACCTTCATATGCCATCTCAATACTACGTTCCTTTTGAATAATTTTTCTCATTCCGTCTTTGGTTGTGTATTTAGCAGGATTGGTAGAAAAATTATCCCATGATGTTTTTACACCTTCTAAACCTGCTCTATTTCGTACTGCATCAATATATTGAAATATTTCAGGATTCTCATCAGGAGTAGAGGCTACTTCATTTAATGCTTCCGCATACATTAAATATAAGTCTGCTAATCTCATTTCTGGCCAAGAGTAACTTCTAAAAGAAACACCACCATTATCATTAATTGAAACCTTAGAGTTAACAAATTTTTTGATATAATACCCAGTTACATTTTTGAAAAAAACATCAGAACTACCAGCATAATCTTTAGATTTTGCTCTTATATAATATCTAGTTGGGTTACTAGACGCTTGATCTGTGTACCAAACAGCTCCATCGAAACCTAAATAGGAATAAAAACGAGGTTCTCTATCAAAATTCAATATAGAGGTTCTATAACCTTGTCTGATATTAAATCTATCATCAACACTTGCTTGTCTCAATTCTGTAATATCATCGTAGTTTAGTGTATTATCTTCCTCAATTGGCACTCCATTTTTTGTGTAGAAATTAGAAGCTGATGCAATTGTAGGTGATAGTACTTTTCTAGCTTGATCATGATTAGTATCAAAACTAAAAGGAGTTATTGAAAACAACTGTAATTCAGTCGTTTGACTATTAGTATTTCCCCAAATAATTTCAGAATTAAATCGTTCAGTTATCGCTTGTCTGATATCTAGTTTGGTCTTTACAATTGGGTCTAATTGAACAACTGGATCCTCACTAACGTATAACTGATTTCCATTAGCTTCAGCTAAGTCAATAGCTTCTTTAGTCGCTATAGCTGCTCTTTCCCACTTCTCTTCATCATAAACTGTATTAAATAACGCAGTACCGTCTTTAGTATTAAAGCCAATCATATCTTGATTACCGTTAAACAATGGACTAGCAACCATTAACAATAATTTTGCTTTAATTCCAGCAGCAATAGGTCTTGTAATACGACCTAATTCATTTTCAGTATCACCAATAATTGGAGGAAGATTAGTAATAGACTCATCTAATAACTCTACCAAATAATCAACTGTAGAATCTATAGGTTCTCTTTCCAATTCTAATTCTTCATCTTTCGCAGCTACAGGTATAACTTCACGTAGAACAGGAATAGGCCCATACATTCTCATTAAAAAATAATGGTAATAAGCTTTTAAAAATTTAACTTCTGCAATCCATCTTAGACGCTCAGCTTCACGCATATCTGGAGCATTGTCTTCATTTTGCATCTCTCTTATAAAGACATTACAATGTCTAATCCCTTCAAATAAGTTTCCAGAACCTACGTTAAAATTTTCCCAAACATTTACCAATGGACTACCCGAATTTTGTAAACCTAACGCAATAAAGTGAGACTGGCTCGAATACCTTGCTGCATCTGATTGAATCCAAATTTCATTCCCCGCTAACATACCAACATTTCTAGAAAAACTAGCATTATCAGGAAGAAATGAATAACATGTAAACAAGTATCTCTCTGCTTCGTTTCTTAACTTAAACGCCTCTTCTATAGTTGCTATATTATCAGGTACAACATCTAAGAAAGTATCTTCACATGATTGTAATACTGTAAAAGCCGATATCATAAAGATAGTTCCTATTGCTTTTTTAAGCTTGTAGAGACATTTATGTGTATGTATTATATTTTTTATTGTCTTCATAATGTTTTTTTTAAAAATCAACTCTTAAACCTAAATTATATACTGTTTGAATCGGATAACCTAAACCATTTCCTCCCATTTCTGGGTCCCATAATTTAAATTTACTCCAAACAGCAATGTTATTTCCACTAAAATATAATCTAGCACTAGTAACCGCTACTTTAGAAAGTAATTTTTCTGGGATGTTATATCCAGCTTCTATTGTTTTTAATCTTATAAAAGATCCATCACGCATCCACCAAGTTGATTGTTGAAGGTTATTTTCTTCCCTACCCCAAGTCATATTTTCATTTAAACGTGGCCATAACGCGTAAGAGTCTCTATTTGCCTCAGACCAGTGGTCATCTGCTATTACTTTTAACAAACCATTTTGATATGTTCCAGATGCAACAAATGGAGCGATATCATTAGGATTAATAAAAAATGAAGACCTTGCGGAACCTTGAAAAAATATGTTAAAATCAAAGTTTTTATATCCTACTGTACCTCCAAATCCATAAATAATCTCTGGAAGAGTAGGATACCCAATCGGAACTTTATCATTTTCCGTAATTTGTCCATCTCCGTTTACATCTCTATACTTTATATCACCTCCTCTAACAATACCATTAAATGATTGCGTTGGTGAATTAGCTACCTCAAAATCATCAATGAATAAACGCTCTGCAATATATCCATATTCTTGTCTGAAACTATATCCTACTTTTGATCTATATGAAAGCTCATCAGGATAATTAAGTTCATCTGTTTGAACTCTTTCACTTGTTGCATATGTGAAGTTTCCTCTAAGTTGTGTATACCAGTCTGAGTTAAATTGTTTGTTATAATTCAACGCAAATTCCATTCCTTCTGTCTTACCAATACCATAATTAGTCCTTGGTTGTATTGGTCTACCCTGATCATCACGTCCAAGCCCAACTATAGTACCTATATTTTCTCTTTTTTCTAAAATATTACTTGTCGTTCTAGTAAAGAAATCTGCATTAAAAGTAAGAGATTTGTCTATTTCTAAATCGAACCCTACATTTAATACCTCAGAAGTCTCCCAAGCAATTTCAGGATTTGCATAACGTAGTGTTCGAACACCATTTCTATAATATGTCGCTTCCTCTCCAAAAGAAGCACCATAACGAGGACTATTTAAATCTACTAAAGACAAATAAAAGAAACGATCATTTCTTTCCCCAATAGCATCATTTCCAGACCTACCATAAGTACCACGTATCTTAAAAGAAGTTATAATATCTTTCAAAGGTTCCCAATATGATTCATTTGACATTTGATATCCCAATCCTATAGATGGAAAGAAACCATATCTGTTTCCAGAAGCAAATTTTTCAGACCCATTATATCCAAAATTAAATTCTGCTAAATACCTAGCATCATAGCCATAAGTAAACCTACCTGAAAGTACGTGATTTCTATTTGGTAAAGATGTTTGTAACTCAGATGTGTTTCCTGTTTCATAATTAGAAATTAAATTAATCAACATTCCAGATACTTCATGTTTTTCATTAAAGGTTCTATTATAATGAAAAGAAGTTTGTAAATGTATACGTGAATCAAACTCCTTAACCTCAAACTCACCTAACATGTTAAGATAACTTCGTCCAGGAATTCCGATACTTCCTTCACTACCATCATTTAATACATTTATACTAAGCTCTCCCGTCTCTGGATCTATCCTAGAAGCATAATAAAAAGGATTGTACGATGCTGCTGACTCGAATTTCCCAAATCTTCTTATATAACCCATAGTACGAAAACTCAATCCTTTTGTAATAAATTCTAGATCCTGCTCTATCTCTACTTGAGTTTGTATGGTAGATGCTCTACTTGAAGCATATCCTTTTACCATTTCAGCATAAGGATTTGTCATAATATCATTAGTTGCACCACGTACTTTCTCACCACCAAATAGAGGATGGTCTATATATGGTAGAAAACTAGCTGGATATTTTTTAGGGAACGCTACAGGATTAGACCACAAGGCTAAATTAAAAATGTGCTTTCCTCCACTAACTCTATTATTATTTCTATCACGACCTCCAATGGGACCATTATAATCATCAAACTGACCATATAAATTCACAGAAGCCTTTGTTGTAGGAGTTAAGTTGATATCTAAATTAGATCTTAAAGAATAATTTTTTAACTTAATATTAGAATTAAAATTATTTAATCCTTCAACATTTAAAACTCCATTATCTATATTATAAGTACCTGAAATATAATATTTAGCTTTTTCACCACCTCCGCTTGCACTTAAATTGTATCCTTGATTCACAGTGTAATCTTTAACCAATTCGTCAATCCAATTATTATTTGGATAATAAAGTGGATCATCTCCAATTGAAGTTCTAAAAATTTTATTTTGCGTATAGGGAGGCGCTCCACCATTTACATTTTCACCTGGCAATATTCTTGTTAAAAAAGCCTCATTAGCCAAATTCATGTACGTAATATTATCCGCAAAATTAAAGTTTTTAGAGTTCGAAGAAATCCTACTTTCAGTTCTTAAATGAAACCTTGTCTTACCTGCCTTACCTCCTTTGGTGTTAATTAACACAACTCCATTAGCTCCACGAGCTCCATATACTGCAGAGGCAGCTGCATCCTTTAATACTGAAAAATCTTCAATATCATCTGGTTGCAAACGTGCCATATCAGTGGTTGTAGACTCAATACCATCAATTAATATTAATGGATTTTGTGGCCCTGACCCGAAACTACCCAATCCTCTAACAAAAAAGTTTGAATTGTCTTGACCAGGCTCTCCACTGTCTTGGTAAGCAATAACCCCACCTACTCTACCTGCAATCATATTAGTAAGGTTACTTGTAGGCCCTTTAAGCTCTTTAGGATTAATCGTAGTAATCGAACTTACCATACTTTCTTTTTTCTGAGTACCAAAACCTACAAGAACTAATTCATCTAAAGCTTCAGAACTAGGGTTCAATATAATTGTAAATACTGATTTTGTTCCTATTGACACTTTCTCCGTTTCAAAACCTAAATAAGACACCACTAAAGTCTTATCTCCATCTTGAATATTTAATTTAAATTCTCCATCAAAATCCGTCATTACAATATTATCCGTTCCTTCTACAGATACATTTGCTCCAGGCAAAGCCATTCCTTGAGAATCTTTAACAACACCCGAAATAGTTCTCTTTTGAATTTCTTCTGAAACATCAGTAACATTTACCTCAGTTGCATGAACCTGATATGTAGCAATAAATACCAATAACATTATTGCTCTTATTTTAAAATCAAACCCATGTGAAGAAAAATAGTTTTTTCTTGTTTTTATCAATTTCATAATAGTTTAGTTAGTTAATCGTTTTACAAATTTGTTATTTCCCATAAAAAATGAGCTCAATTCAAATTTCCTTATCAATAGCTTAGAATTCATTTAGTTAATCATTTTTAGTTAATAGTATTTAGTTATTTTTATGTTTCAATATAAGTAATTTTATTTCTCCAGTTAATACATCTTAATCAATAACAAAGTGTGATTTACACATTTATAATAATGATTAAAAAATTTAGTGCAATTTCAAAAACAAAAACCTTTAAGAGAATGCACTTTTTTTAAAATTTTCTTTTTTTACACATTAAGAATAGTCTAAATCATTACAAAAACACACTCTCAATACTGCTATTTATTTAGCTTTAAAACATTTTCAAATATCATTAAAAAAACACAATAAAGATGGGACATATTGATAGAAAGAAAGGGGTAAAATCGTATTGAAGCCACTAAATAGTAGTTTTTATTATTAAATAACTAAAATATAGGATTCATTACACAAAACATATGCTATAAATAGTATTATCACAACAATACCTTATTAATATTTCATTAATTTTAGCTATAGTCTATTTAGATTTCCAAAACTCATCATTTAAGATGTATTTTTTATCTTTTACGTTTTGATACTTCTTTTTAAATTCTGAAGGATTCATATCGTAAAACTGCTGAAATTGTTTTCTAAAATATTTAAGATCTCCAAAACCAGCCATACTTGCTACTTGATTAACCTGCATATCTGTAGTAATTAATAGTGTCGCTACCTTTCTTAGTCTAATACCTCTCGTAAATTCTGTAGCTGACTTTCCTGTGATTTTTTTGATTTTTTTATACAATAAAGAATGACTCATTCCTACCTCTGTTGCTAAAGTTTTAATATTAAAACTTTCTTCTTCCATTTTATTCTCTATAATATCTACTATCCTATCTAAAAGCTGTTTATCTTCTTCAGATAATTTAGAGCTAGTTACACTTTTGGTAACCGTATTAAGCAAATGTTTCTGTACACTTTCTCTTCTAGTTAAAATCCCGTTAATTCTAGCTAATAAATAATCTTTATCAAAAGGCTTAGTAATATAATCATCAGCACCTACTTCTGCACTCTCCAGCTTTACTCCTTCTGTACTCCCTCCTGAAAGTAGTATGATTGGAATATGCTTTAATCCTTCTGTTGTTTTTACATATCTACAAAATTCAACTCCATTCATTTCTCCCATGACCACATCAGAAACAATTAAATCAAACGGAATTGTCTTAAGTACCTCTACAGCCATCTCTGCACTTTTAGCTGTTGTAATATTATATCTAGGTGATAAAATATTTTTTAAATATTTTCTTATTTCAGGATTATCATCTACAACTAACAAGTTTTTTAAGTTCTTTACTAATTCTTTAGACTCCTCATAATTTTCATCTTTTTCAATAAGTTCTACCTCTTCAAAAACCTCCTCTACATAATCAATATGCTCTTCTTCAAGTTCTTCTTTAATTTCTACGTCTCCAAAATGAGATTTACCTTTTAACAACTTAATTTCAAAAGTAGTTCCTCCATTTTTTGTATCATAACAAGCCACATCTCCTTGGTGCTGCTCTACAAACTCTTTAACCAAATAAAGACCTATTCCAAAACCTTTACGATTACTTTTATCTCTTTTACTAGTTTGATAAAACAAGTCGAATATTTTTTCTTTATCCTCTTCTGTCACCCCTTTACCATTATCTATTACACTTATAGATGTTTTATCACCTGAAAGCACATTTAACCTCACTTTTACCTCTCCTCCTTCTTTTTCCGTAAACTTTAATGCATTGGATATTAAATTAAACAACGCTATTTCTATTTTTTGTTTATCCGCATAAACAAAAAGCTCATTTACATCTGATTTAAAAGAGTAAGCTATATTTTTTGTTTTAGCATGATTTGTAAAACAAGTAAACACTTCATTACATGCTTCTACCAAATCCATTCTACTAATAATTAATTTTCCTGTTTCAGTTTCAGTCTTTCTAAATAGCAAAAGTTGATCCACCAAACTTAACAATCTACGAGAGTTTTTGTATACAACCTCAATAACACTAGGATCCACTTTAGAGTTTTCACTATTAACTATATCCTTTAATGGGTTAATAATCATAGTTAATGGTGATCTAAATTCGTGTGAGATATTTGTGAAAAAAGTTGATTTTTTCTCATTTAATTCTTTTTCTTGAGCTGCTAAATCTTTTGATAATTTAATTTCAAATTTAAGCTCTGTTTGTCTACGCTGATACCTATCTACAACAAAGATTGCTAAAGCAAAAATAAGTACGTACAAAAGATAAGCCCATACAGTCCTATACCAGGGCGGTAAAATAGTAATTGGAAATGTTAATGTTTGATTATTCCATTTTCCATCTGCATTGGTTGATTTTATTTTCAATACATAGTTTCCTTCTGTTAACTTGGAATAATTTGCAGTTCGTATATTTCCAACCTCATGCCATTCAGAATCCCATCCTTCTAAAAAATAAGCGTAAGATATTTTTTCAGGGAAACTATAATCTAAACCAGCATATTCAACAGTAACCATTGAGTCTTCAAAAGGAAGTTCTATTTCATTTATTCCAAAAGCAGTTTTTCCAAACTGACTTAATGGTTTGTTATTTACTTTTATTGAATTTATAACTAGTGGAGGAAAATCTTTAGCTATACTATAAGGTTTAGAATCAATTACATTGAACCCTTTAATTCCTCCCATTAAAATTTCTCCCGTAGATAATTTTAATGACGCATTGTAATTAAACTGATTACTTTGAAGTCCATCTGAATCGTAATACTTAACTATTTCATTAGTATCCGCATTAAATTTTGTAATTCCGTTATAAGTACTTAACCAATAACAACCTTGATTATCCTTTTCAATATTTAGAATTGAATTATTTGATATTTCATCTGCTTCTGTTAAAGCTCTTTTTTTAGAAGTTTTAGGATTAAACACTATTAAGCCTCCTCCTTCAGTACCAATAAGCATCTTATCTTCTGCATGCTCAACAATAGACTGAACTGGATATCCTATATAATAAGACTGATGCTTGTTTTTATTTAAATCTAACTTTATCAATTCTGAGAAAGTACCTACCCACATATTATTGTTCTTATCCTGAGTCATGCAAATTACCCCTATATATCCTATGTGAACAAACTCAAATTGATCTATATCTTTATTATACCTATACAATCCGTCCCCTCCATTATGTGTTGAAACCCATAACTCTCCTTCCTTACTCTCATACAACTTCCAAACATAATCCTCAACCTCTTTGTTCTTAGTATTTAAAAGTTCATATTTCTTAAATTTTTTAGTTTTAGTATTAAATAAACTAACACCTCCACCATAAGTACCAAACCATGTTCCTTTTTTGGTAGTCACAATTCCTGTTACAAAATTATTAGGTAAAGAACTTAAATCATTTGGGTTGTACGAATAATTAACAAACTCATCTTTGGTTCTATTCCATAAACTTACTCCTCCACCATCTGTACCTATCCATATATGATTAGGATCTTGTTCCGAAAAGGACAATATAAAATTACTAGGAAGAGTGTTGGCTACGTTTTGTTTTTTAGAAATAATAGTAAAAGGAGATTTTTTACTTTCAATTATATCTACCCCTCCTCTTAAAGTTCCTATCCAAAATCTATTATCATTATCTTGATACATTGTAGAAATAGCATTGCTAGTTACAAGACCTGCATCTATATCATCAGAATTTGAAAGATGATAAAAAACATCAGTTTTTAAATTATACTTTACAACTCCATTCCCATCAGTAGCAATCCATAGTTCATTTTTTTTATGATCACATAAAATATCTTTAATTGGATAGCCCTTTAATTGCTTTGAATAATTAACATGCCTATTTGTAGAAATATTATACTTGTAAATACCTTTTTCATATCCTATCCAAATATTCGATTCTCCATCGTTTATAATACAATTACCATCTTTAATACCACTATAAACAATTTTTAAGGTATTTGATCCTGATTCCATTTTTACTATTCCTACTTCAGAAATAACAGCCCATAAAGTTCCTGAGGTATCGAATTCTATCCCTTTGACATGATATGTTTTAGTAATTTCATTTCCAATTTTTAATGAAACTCTATTTAATTTTTCATTCTTTTCATCATAATAAAACAATCCTTGTCCGGCAGTAGCTATATATACATTCGATTGATATTCTTTAATATCATACACTTCCGATGAAATAAACTCTGTAGACTTATTTTCGGTATTTAAAAAGAACTGTCTTTTAAACTCATTTGTTAAATAATCATAAACACTAACTCCTTTTTTTGTTCCTATCCAAATATGATTTAAAGTCCCACTAATACAAGTAACTTTATTATTGATAAGCGTTAATGTATCATTTGGTTGGTTTCTATAATTTACAAAATCATATGCGTCATACCTGCTAACACCATCATAAGTACCAATCCACATTAAACCTTTTTTGTCTTTGTATATGGCCGTTACAGAATTATTAGCTAAACCATCTTTAATATCTATATAACTTATTCTATAACGCTCTTTCTCAATATCTTTATTATCCTGTCCAAATAGCAAACAATTAAAAAACAAAAATATATATGTAAAATTCTTAATATTCATCTGAAAAAATTATTTGACATTATAATTACTATTATAATTTTAAATCAAAATTAAAGTATTATTAACATCAATAAATATAGTATATTTTATACCACCATACTTATAAATGTAATTTTCACACCTGTAAATATACTATTAAAAAATACCCCAAAAAAGTAATTTTTATTTTATAAACAATCCCTTATTTAAATCTATAAATAAAATATGTAATATAAAGCTTGTATTTATATATTTGCGTTCTATTAAAAACAATTTAGTTTTAATACCAAGCACCTATGGCGGAATTGGTAGACGTGCTACCTTGAGGGGGTAGTGTCCTATGGACGTGCTGGTTCGAATCCAGTTAGGTGTACTAAGAAAATAAGGATGGAAATTACCTATAACTTAAATGATTTATCTGCAGTAGCAAAAAAAGTTATTAATAACACCAAAAGTAAAACTCTTTTGTTTTATGCTTCTATGGGTACAGGTAAAACTACACTTATTAAAGAAATTGCAAATCAACTAGGGTGTAATATTAGTTCTTCTCCAACCTTTGCTTTGGTTAATGAATATGAAACCAAGAATAATGACATTTTATATCATTTTGATTTTTATCGTATTGAAGATGAAAACGAAGCTTATGATATTGGAATAGAAGAATACTTATACAACAATCATTGGGCTTTCATAGAATGGCCTGAAAATGTAGAAAATTTACTACCTTTAGATGCACAGGTTGTTACTATTAAAACTAACGAAGACAACAGTAGAACTCTTTTTTTAAAGTAACTAACAACCTGTATTATTTTTTATGATATGGGGAAACGTATGGCTGCATTTGGAAAATTTGAGTTTCATGTTCAAGAGGAACGACTAGCAATTCCATCTAAAAAGGGAGATTTTCTTATAGGAATACCTAAAGAAACTTGTCACGAAGAAAAAAGAGTTTGTTTAACACCTGATGCTGTTGCTGCTATGACGCTTCAAGGTCATAAAATAGTAATAGAAACTGGAGCTGGATTGGCTTCTAATTTTTCTGATGCTGAATACTCCGAATCAGGAGCAAAAATAGCCTACACTGCCAAAGAAGTGTTTGAATGTTATTTAATTTTAAAAGTATCTCCACCTTCATTAGAAGAGATTGATTTAATGAGACCTCAAGCTTTTTTAGTATCATCCTTACAACTTAAAACGCAATCAGCCGATTATTTTAAAGCCTTAGCCAATAAAAGAATAACTGCCATCGCTTTTGATTTTATTAAAGATGAACATGATAGTTTTCCCGTTGTAAAATCATTAAGTGAAATTGCCGGAACCGCTTCTATTTTAATCGCTTCAGAACTAATGAATGCTGAAAAAGGAGGGTCTGGTAGACTTTTAGGAAATATTAGTGGTGTTCCTCCTTGTGAAGTTGTTATTCTAGGTGCAGGAACCGTTGGTTTATTTGCTGCAAAATCTGCAAAAGGACTAGGAGCTAGTGTAAAAGTTTTTGACAATTCAATCACCAAACTAAGACAATTACAACAAGATTTACATATTCCTATATACACTTCTACCATTCACCACAAAGCATTAGAAAAAGCTTTAATGAGAGCTGATGTAGTTATTGGTGCTATAAAAGGAAAAAGCCGAGCTCCGATTGTAGTTTCTGAAGATTTGGTTTCAGTTATGAAAGAAGGTGCCGTCATTATTGATGTTAGTATCGACAGAGGTGGATGTATAGAAACTTCTGAACTTACTACCCATAGCAATCCTACTTTCACAAAACATGGTGTTGTACATTATTGCGTTCCAAACATTCCATCTCGCTACGCTAAAACTGCAACCATTTCTATCAGTAACATCATTACTCCTTACCTATTAAATATTGGAGAAGAGGGGGGCTTTGAAAGCGCTGTTAGATATGATAAAATCATTAGGAGTGGAATGTATATGTATAAAGGAATTTTAACAAATAAAGCTGTGGGAGATTGGTTTAACTTTCCTTTTACTGATATTAATTTATTGATTTTTTAATTTGCAAACAGACCTCTTAATACAAACTACTTCTTTACTTTTGATGTCAGAAAACCTCAATTATGTTAAAAGAATTACTAAGTAAAATCGATGCCAAATTATTAAGAAGATTTGGATATTATTTTGGTGGATTGGCTCTTGGAGTGGTTGCCTTAACATACATAAACAAACAAAAAGGAACCACTTTTAATTACGGTCCTACGGCTAGAGTTTTAAGTCAAATTAGATTAAAAGACACCTTAAAAATATCTGATAAAGCTCAAGAAATTTTAACTCAATATCATTTAGATTCATTAGACATTCAATACATGCTTCATAAAGGTGATTGGAACAGAGACAAAAGTCATGTTCATCAAAAACCATGTCCTGATTATTGGATTGATGCCACTATTGGTAAAAAAATAAATAATAAAATTGTTAGAAACAACTTCTCTTTTATTATTGAAAGATGTGAATACACCGCAACAATCACAGATATTAAAGTAAACTAATTATATTAACCTTAAACAAAAAAAGCTATGATTACAATTTTAGGGATAATACTAATTCTTGGGGGATTAGTAGGATTATTACTAAGTAAAGCAACTATTAACGATAATGCACCAACTTGGCAAAAAAATTTAAAAAAAGGCCATGCTATTTTTATACTAACCATTGGCTTACTCCTCGCAACTATTAATCAACTATTCTTTTTTGCTGACAGAGGATTTAACTATTTGCTAGTTTCTCCTACAGGAACCATGAGTGCTGTAATGGAACAAGGAATCAAATGGAGAGGGTTTGCCAAAATTGATAAATGGCAAAAATTTATTGATGTAAAAGTAATTGGTAACGGTATTGAAATAGATGAAGATGAAGTAGAAGGTATTATGAAACCTGTACCTCTTCGTTTTATTGATCAAGTTACCGCTACTGGTTTTATTTCTACGAGATTTGAATTACCTAGAGACGAAACTAGCTTTATAGGATTGGCGGTAAAATTTAGAACGATGAGTAATTTAGTAAACAACACCATTGTTCCAACCATCAAAGAACAATTGGTTAATACTGCCTACATGTTTGCTGCTCAAGATTACATTTCTGGTGAAGCCCAAAACTTTAGACAAGTGTTTGAAGAACAATTAAAAGGTGGTGCTTATGCTGTTGAAAAAATTGAAAAAAGAGATACTATTTTTTCTACCATACAGCAAACAAGTAAACTTATAAAAGAAATTCAAACTTCTTATGAAGTAAATAAAGTTTTAGAGAATGGAATCCCTAAAAGAATTAAACATGAGCTAAGTGAAAATAACATTATTGTCTCACAAGTAATTGTAGATAATATAGAACTTGAATCTACTTTTAAACAAAGACTAGAAGCACAACGAGATGAATCTGCAAAAAGACAATTAGAACAACAAAAAGTAGAAACTGCCAAGGACGCTCAGCAACGTATTATTGCTGAAGGGGAAAGAGATAAGGCTGCTGAAAGAGTTGCACAAGAAAAAGAACAAGTAAAGGCTTTAATTGCTATTGAAACAAAACTAAAACAAGAAGAAACTAATAAAAAATTAGCAGCTATTGAATTAGAAACAGAACGTTTAAATGCACAAACTAAAAAGGTAAAAGCTGATGCTGAAGCCTATGAAATATCCAGAAAAGTTAGTGCAGGTATTACCCCAGAAGTAAAATTAAAGTTAGAACTTGAAAGAGATATTAAAGTAGCTGCAGAAGTTGCTAAAATTAAATTCCCACAAACTATGATTATTGGTGGAGGTGATTCAAAAAACGGAACTACACCTCTTGAAAGTTTAATTGGAGCCGCCATGGCAAAACAATTACAAACCCAAAGTAAATAATAAAGATGAACACCTATACCCTACAAAACAAATATTTAAAGGCTACTTTTAAATCTCAAGGAGCAGAATTAATTAGCCTCTGTAAAGAAAACATTGAATATATCTGGAATGGAAATCCAAAATTTTGGAACAGACATACACCTGTTTTATTTCCTTTTGTGGGCTCTTTAAAAAACAACAGCTACACTTACAAAGGAATTTCATATCCAATGGGACAGCATGGTTTTGCTAGAGACAAAAACTTTATTGTTGCAACTCAAACAGAAGATAGTATTACGTTTCAATTAGTGTCAGATAAAGAGACTAAAAAAGTATATCCTTTTGATTTTCTTTTTCAAATAAAATACACGCTTACTTCTAATGGATTGGTAACTTCTTATTTTGTAGAAAACCCTGCTCAAGAAGATTTATATTTTTCCGTGGGTGGACATCCTGCTTTTAATTGTCCTTTTGAAAAAAATCAAACTAGAGAAGAATATATTTTAATGTTTGATAATAATGAAACTCCAGAAGCCAAATTGATTGAAGGAAGTTTAATAGGAAATGAATCTTATCCGGTTTTTAAACAAGAAGGGATTTTAGAATTGCCTAAAAATGTATTTGACAATGATGCCATTGTTTTTAATCCAAATCCATTCTCACAAATTTCTTTCATACACGAACCTACAGGAAATACTTATATGAGTGTAGAATTTAAAAACTTTCCTTATTTAGGAATATGGTCTAAAAATCAAGAAGCTCCTTTTATCTGTATTGAACCTTGGCATGGAATTGCCGACAACGTAAACCATAACCAAGAAATCACAGAAAAAGAGGGAATTATTAAATTAAATCCTAAAGAAACTTTCAACTGTGAATACAGTATTTTAATCAATTTTGATAATGAATAAAATCATTTTTCCTTTTATTATTGTTTGTGTGGTCATCATTGCTTTTGTGATAAAACTGAACTACAAGGAGAAAATAATGGAAAATGCGGCGACCACTACTGGGAAAGTGATGAATGAATTTCAAAGAGGAAAGTTACCTTATTGCGAATTTACTTATACGGTGAATGATATAATTTACAACAAAAAACAAGAGGTTCCGATGCATTTAAAAAACAAAGTAACCGATAGTATTTTTACAATTCTGTACGATGCAGATAACCCTAAAAATGCAATGATAAAGTTTAAGTAAATATGTTAACATTAAAACAAAAACAATTTATTGGAACTTTAATTTTTTTTATAATTATGTTATTATTTAGTAATTTTTATCAAAAGAAAAAGAAACAAAAAGAAAAAGACCTTTATCAGAATCAACGACTATCTTTTTGTGTTCCATATCGTTACGAAATAGAAGGAAGTAGAACAAGTCATACTTTATACATAAAATATAAATTAAAAAGTTTGACTAACTATTTTGATTCTAGAAATGAAATCAAAGAAAAAAACATCCAATTAAACCATTACTATCCTGTAATCTACAACAGAAAAGACAGTTTACATTCATTACTTTTAATAAATAAAAAACCTATTGATCCAATTGCGCAAATAGCAAAAAACTCATTTGAAATGTATGGAAAAATAGATTCTTGCTATAACGCATATAACTCTTCTGAAACTTATATTTCTTATACAGTAAATCATCAGAAATACTCTTTTAGAACAAGAATAGACAGTACTCTTTTACCTAAAAAAACAATAAGTTCTTCTGTCGGAAAAAAGATTAAATTAAAAGTATCAAAAACATATTTTCAACTTAACAATCTGTATTTGTTAAGTTATGATAGAGTTCCTGACTTAAAGAAAACTTATAAATACAAGGATGAAAACATTCAATTATTATATTAAATAAAAAAAGGCTCTAAATAGAGCCTTTTTTTATTTTTTATCTTCTAATTCTTTATAAAACCTTTCTTTGATGGGTTTGATAGATCCTATAGATTTTTCTAGCCAACTTAAATATAACTCTTCTTTTTCCTCATCAGTTAATTGCCAATCAATGGTCGATTTACGCAATCTATCCGTCGTGTTTTGTAAAGTGATGGCTGCTGCTACGGATACGTTTAAACTTTCTGTAAAACCATACATAGGAATTTTTAAATAGCCATCTGCTTGACTCATGACCAAGTCTGAAGCTCCTGCTCCTTCTACTCCAAATACAAAAGCAGATTTTTTAGTAATATCAAAATCAGACACAAAAGAAGAATCTTCGTGAGGTGTGGTTACAATAATTTGATATCCTTTTGCTTTTAGTTCATCTACACAGTCTTGTGTATTGTTTTCTCTGGTTTTAAATCTGTGAAAATCTACCCATTTCTGAGCTCCTTTCCCAACACCATTAGAAATGTAAGCACTGTATTTATTTTCTATAGTATAAATATCTTGTACCCCAAAAACATCACAACTACGCACCACAGCACTCCAATTATGTTTTTGATACAAATCCTCCAACACCACGGCAAAATGTCTAGTTCTATTCTTTAACACCTCTCTGAACAAAGCTTTACGCTCATTGGTTACAAACTCCTCTAGATAAGTTACTAATTGTTGATCTACCATAAGTTTACTCTACAAAACTTTTAAAATTTTGATACAAAGCCCCTTCTTTATTAATGCTTGCTCCTTTTAAAATTAAATCAAAAATTTCTAAATTTCTTTCTTTAGCATATTTCTTAGCTCCTTTAAAAAATTCAAACTGTTTACTTTTAGGATTGTTTAACAAAGTCTGAATTCCTTCTTGGCTAGATAAATCAACACTATCATCATTAGATTTAATCATAATACGTTGTATCACCCCTTCGGTACAATAAAATAAATTAATACTCGATTTAGAAAAATGTTCAACATATTCTGCTTTGGTTAATACATCTTCCCAAACCAAATCGCTAAAAATATTAATTTCTTCATCTGCAACTTCTGGTTTGTTGGCTTTAATATCATTCCATTCTTTTACATCAATTTGTTGGGTAGCCAAAAAGGTAGCAAACTCTTGATGTAACTCTTCTAATTGTTCTTTGGTTAGTTGAATGTATTTCATTTTATTAGGTATATAAAGTAAAATCTTAAATAAATAGAAAACTATTTTTCATAAAAAAGCTCACTATCCAATAAAGGTAGTGAGCTTTTAATATGTTTAATTGTTGAGAAAATTACTCAGCAATAATTTCAAATTCTAAATCCGCTGTTACAGTTCTGTGTAAACGAATTGCAGCATTGTATTTTCCAGTTCTTTTGATAGATCCTCCAGCAATTTTGATGAATTTTCTTTCAATAGAATGTCCTGCTTTTTCTAAAGCTTCTGCAACATCAATGTTAGAAATAGAACCAAATAATTTAGTTCCTTGACCTACTTTAGAAGTCAATTTAATTTCTAATGCTTTAATTGCTTCAGCAGTAGCGTTAGCTTCTTCAACTAATTTAGCTTCTTTATAAGCACGTTGCTTTAAAGTTTCTGCTAATACTTTTTTAGCAGACTCAGTTGCTAAAACAGCTTTTCCTGTAGGAATTAAAAAGTTACGTCCGTAACCGTTCTTTACTTCTACGATATCGTCTATGAACCCTAAGTTCTCAACGTCTTGTTTTAATATTACTTGCATGATAGTCTACTTATTATTTTAATAAATCTCCAACATAAGGCATTAATGCCAAGTGACGAGCTCTTTTGATAGATTGTGCCACTTTACGTTGGTATTTTAAAGAAGTTCCTGTTAAACGTCTTGGTAAAATTTTACCTTGCTCGTTTACTAAGTACATTAAGAAATCTGCATCTTTATAATCGATGTATTTGATTCCTTTTTTCTTAAATCTACAGTATTTAGCTTCTTTTTTAGTTTCGATGTCTAATGGAGTAAGATATCTTACATCTCCTTTAGCACCACCTTTTGCTTGTTGATCGATATTTGCCATAATTACTTCGCAGATTTTAAGTTAGACTTTCTTTTCTCAGCCCATGCAGCAGCGTGCTTATCTAACTTAACTGTTAAATAACGCATAACGCTATCGTCACGTCTAAATTCTAATTCAAAAGGAGCAATTACTTCACCAGCAACTTTGTACTCAAATAAGTGGTAAAATCCACTTTTTTTCTTTTGGATTGTGTAAGCTAATTTCTTTAGCCCCCAATCTTCCTTATGTAACATTTCGGCACCTTTAGAAACCAAATAGTCCTCGAACTTTTGTACTGTTTCCTTTACCTGAACGTCAGATAAAACGGGATTCAAAATGAAAACAGTTTCGTAATGATTCATAATGATTGTTTTTAATTAAATTTAAATCGGGTGCAAATATAGTGTTTTTATATCCACTTACAAAACTCAAATTCTAAAAAATACACTACTTTTTTAGTTTTGATTTAAATTGATGATAAACTGCTGTAATATCTGTAGATAGCTGAAAATGAATCAATACAAAAAGATAAGCCACTCCTAAAAGAACAGATTCTGATAATATATTTACAACAGGATGAAATTTGAAATTAAACAAAACACCTATCACAGTAAATAATGTTATAAAAAATAGTGCAATCCATGTTTTTCGGGTTGTTGGCCAAATGTTAAATTTCTTTTTTACATACCCTAATTTTACCGTATTAAAAACTAGTACTACAATTAAAGTAGACAACGCCGCTCCGTTAATTCCCATAAGTTCAATCAACCAATCATTTAAAAGAATTACAGAAAAAGCCATTCCTACTCCATAAGGTAATAAAATTTTATAGTATTTAGAATTAGAAATAATGGCTCCGTTGTTCCCTAAAAACATGTGATATAATTTGGTTATAGAAATCATTAACACCACCCAAAAACCTCCAGTATATTTTTTGGGCAATAAGGCAAACAAAGATTCTAAATTGGCATTTACCAAAATAAAAATCAAACCCGAAGCTATTAATAGAGTAATCGATGTTTTTTGATATAAATCTAATACATCAACATCATTCTCTTCGTTTAATGCTTTGGCTGTTAAAGGCTGTACAATCTGACTCATAGCCCTACCAGGAATTTCAATCACCGTTCCTATATACACCGCAACAGCATAAAAAGCGACTTCTTCTATAGCTTCTTTTTGCGGAATCATAAACTTATCTATATCCAACAAAATAGTAGCTGCAGAGCCTGCCATGATAATATAAAGACTATATTTTACAATTTCCCAAAAATTATCAGGTAAGGAAAAACTGAACTTAGGCAAGTATAATTTAAACGCAAATAACATCATTAAAAATGTTTGTAAAAAATAGGTTCCTGTTAACCATAGTACAAATTGATGAGCATTAATCCACTCTAAATAAACAGCAAACAACAAAATAGTAGCTGCAATTCTTACAAAAAGTTCTTTTAATAAATTTCCATAAACCGATTTTAAATGAACTCTAGCCCAAGCATAAAAAATCTCAAAATAAGCAGTTGCCAAGGCAACTAAAAAAATTAAATAAGTATAATCTTTTACCAAAGGATTTTCCTCAGACAACCAGTCAGAAATCTTTCCGTAAAAACCAACACCGATCATTCCCAAAGGAATTACTAAAACCAATGGAAACCATAAAGCTGAACTTAAAAACTTATCTGTTTCTTCTTTAGAAGTAAATAACGAAAAGAATTTTACAACACTAAAATTTACTCCCAATGCCATTAATGGTTTTAAAATAAAGGCCGTTGACAATAAAAAAGTAACAAGTCCATAATACTGATCTCCTAAAAAATAAGTGTATAAAAACAATGCATTTACAGCTCCTATTAGAATAGCTACAAGTAAAGTAACCGTGTTTCTGTATGATTCTTTTAAAACAATTCCCATTTTTGATTCTATTGGTCATCGAGCGTAGTCGAGATGCATTTGTTCTAGACTACACTAGAACACCTAATTATTTTTGAATAATCAACATTTTTATTTCTTTGTAAATAGTTTCACCAACTTGATTTCCGTATAAAGACATAGAAAAATCATGTATGGCTGAAATATGATGTTGATAAGCTTCTTGCATTTTAACAGCATTACTTCCTACCAAAGTAGCAAATCCATTATTTACCAACTCTACCCATTCGGTTTCTTCACGAGCAATTACACAGGCTTTTTTATTAAAAAAGGCTTCTTTTTGCAACCCTCCACTATCAGTCACCACCAAAGCACAATGTTGTAACAAGGCCAACATATCAAAATACCCCACAGGATCTATAAATGTAATAGGATAGGTTAATTGATGTTTTTCTAAAATAGATTTGGTTCTAGGATGCAAAGGCATCACTACTTTTTTATATTGATGAATAGTCGTTAACCCTTCAAAAATTCCTTTTAAAGCATTGAGATCATCTGTATTTTCTTGTCTGTGAATGGTTGCCAAAACAAACTTATTTTTCACCAACTGATGTTTTTCTAGCACTGTAGCTTTTTCTTTTGATAAAGCTCCGTAAAACTCGACAGCATCTTTCATAATATCACCAGAATTCACAATTTTAATATCGTGATTTCCAAAACCTTCATTTTCCAAATTATCAATCGCTGTCTGGGTAGGACACAACAATAAATTTGCAATTCTATCCGTAACAATTCTGTTGACTTCCTCTGGCATAGACATGTTAAAAGATCTTAAACCGGCTTCTATATGTACAACTTTAATTCCTAACTTTTGTGCTGCCAAAGCTCCTGCCAAAGTTGAGTTGGTATCTCCATAAACCACTACAGCATCTGGTTTTTCAAAAATTAAAACCTCTTCTATTTTAGCCAACATTTGTCCAGTCATGGCTCCATGACTCAATCCATTAATATTTAAATTGTATTTAGGAACAGGAATTTGCATTTCCTCAAAAAAGACCATACTCATGTTATTGTCATAATGCTGACCAGTATGCACAATCACTTCTTCAAGTTCATCGTGTTCTACAATAACTCTACTCAACACCGCTGCTTTTACAAACTGTGGTCTTGCTCCTAATATGGTAACTATTTTTTTCACCTTACTTTTTAATAATGTTTGCCAATTGCCCTGTTAAAGATTTTCGATGATATTGCTCTACTCCTACCGAATTTACTGTTAACGCTCCCAACTTAAATTGTGTATGTAAATCTACAAGTATTTCTGTTAACTTTTTCACATCCTTAAAATCTACCACAAAACCTGCTTTTGATTTTTCTAAAATTACCGCCAAATCTCCATCTGTTGGAGCAATGGCTACAATTGGTCTTTGTGCTTGTAAATACTCAAATATTTTTCCTGTTACAATTCCTTTTGCACTAGGAACATTGTTTACAGCCAATAGTAATACTTGTGATTTTTGCTGGTAGCTTTTTACTTCTTCATGAGGTAAATAATCTATAAAAGTAATCTTTCCTGAGAGTTGATATCTTTCAATACTCTCTTTTACTTCTTGAGCAACTTTTCCTATTAACTGAACTTTAAAATCAATTTTATTTTTTAATAATGATAAGGCTTTCCATAAAACCATTGGGTTTCTATCAGCATTTAACATTCCAATATGAGTGATAGTAAAAGCTTCATCTAGATTTTTTTCAGTGCTTACCTCTCCATCAAAACCATTGGTGATGACATGTACGTTTTTAGAAAAAACATCATATGATTTTTTCATTTGATTACCCACCACCAAAACCTCATCAGCATGTTTTAAAACTTCTTGCTCTAAATATTCATGTTTTTTGATGGATTTTTGAGTCAAAGGCAGTTGATGAAAATAATCAATTTCTGTCCACGGATCTCTAAAGTCAGCAATCCAACGGATGTTTAATTTCTTTTTTAAACCCAAACCAATCATGTGAGTGGTGTGTGGTGGCCCTGTAGAAATAATTACATCTATTTTATTTTCTGATAAATACTTCTCTAAATAAGTAATCGATGGTTTTATCCAAAACATACGAGCATCGGGAATAAAATAATTAGCTCTTATATAAGTAGCTATTTTAGAACTCAAACTTCTTTTGGTTCCTAAAAAACCAGCACTAGTTTTTACTTTTTTCTTATTAGCAAAAACATTCATAATCTGATTAGGCTCCCAAATAGGTTGTTTTATCACTTCTATTCCTTTTGGAATATCATTACACAAAGTTGCATCTACAATTGGATAATCTGGATTTTCAACGGTGTAAACCACTGGAGTAATATCAAAATCTTGTAAATACTTTACAAACTTTAACCAACGCTGCACGCCAGAACCTCCGGCTGGGGGCCAATAATATGTAATGACTAAAACTCTCATTTATTTTAGTTTCTTATACATTTCTAATAAGTTCTTAGAGGTTTGTTCCCAAACAAACTCTTCTTTCAAAAACCTCTGACCATTTTCTCCTTTTTGTAGCCTCAACTCCTCATTCTTTGCTAATAAAATCACTTTTTCAGAAAAATCTTTAACATCTTTTTCAATATGAACCAATCCAGCATCTATTCTTTCTATTAGTTTTTTTTGAGCAATGGCATTGCTTACCAACAATGGTTTTCCAAAACTCATATACTGAAATAATTTATTAGCATAAGCCACATCATGCTGAATACTTCTATGTAAAGGAGATATACAAATATGACTTGCCTTAATGTATGATGGAAATAAAAGTACATTTTTCCATCCTTCAAAATCTACATACTCTTCAATTCCTAGTTTTTTAACATCTTGTTTTAACACTACATCTGTTGTGTTAGTACCAACAATTACAAATTTTATATTAGGAATGGTTTTTATTAAAACAGGAATGCTTTCTATAGCTGTTTGTAAACCTCTTCTTAAATGAGTATCTCCCAAATACAAAATCACAAAATTATCTTTGTATTTTTCAATAATAAGGGGATCAATTACCGCTTCTTCATAGAAAGACTTTCTAACTGTATTGGGAACCAATAGAATTTTATCGTCTGAAATCTTTGTTCTTCGAACAACCTCCTCTATAAATTCTTGAGATACTGTTATGATTTTATCTGCTTGCTGAATAAACTCCTCTTCTTTTTTTTTCCATTTTTGAGGAGAAATAATATACTTACCCGGAAACTTCTGTAAATGAGGATAAAACTTCATTACCTCTGGTAAGTTATCATGTAAATCAAGTATTGTTTTTAATTGATATTTTTTATTAGCCTTAAGAGTAGCTTGAGCGATTCTAATATCATGAATATGCAAAACTTCAATTTTCTGACTTTCTATAAAATGTTCAATTTTTCGAGACATTTTACGGGTATACAAAGAAATTGTATAAGCTAATGCTGATAACTTGTACTCAAATTGATTTGAAGTATATCTACAAACTTGAACTCCATTAACAATTTCAAAATCAAGTTGATTATCATCATATTTTAAACAAAACAAAAAAACTTGATGCCCAGCCCCAACCAAAGCAACAGCTTCATTTTCCACCCTTGGATCTGGCGGAAATGTCTTGTCTAAAATCATTCCTATACGCATGGAGCTATTGTTTTTTCTTTTCTATAAAGAAGATTCCAACAGATACTAGGATTAACAATCCATATCCCACTAAACTCAACATAGATCCTTGTTGAATTACTTTTGGCTCAAACTTAAATATAATTTTATGTTTTCCCGCTGGAATATTCATAGCTCTTAACACATAATTTGCTCTGTAATGTGGAGTTAATTTTCCATCAACATAAGCATTCCACCCTGGTTGGTAATACATTTCAGAAAACACAGCCAATTGTGTTTTTTCAGACTGAGAAGTATATACCAATTCATTTGGTTCATAAGAAACTAATGATATGGTTGCCGTAGAATCTACTTCTGTAGGTTGTACTTTAAAATCTTGGGTGTTGATGACTACATCATTTTTAGAATCAAAATCTGTTAAGGCTAAAATTTCATCATCTGCATTGTCTACAGAAATAATATTATGTACAAACCATGCATTTCCATTAGCATCAGGATTTTTTTGAGCTTCTGGCTGACCTTGCTCTGAAGCCACAATAAAATACTTTGTATTTAGCATGTTAATAATTTCCATGTTGTTTTTAGACAATTGATAATCTACCAACTCTTGATATCTACGTGGTTTTGCTGCGTGATATCCTCCTATAGAATTGTGATAATAAGAAGTAGCTCCATCATTCATAAAATTCCCACTAAAATTAGCCACTCTGTAATGACTTTTATCTTGAAGAATTTGTTTATCTGCTGCAGATGGCGAAAATGGTTTTTCAACTTTATTAGCAGGTAAAAAATCATCATCGTTTACATAACGTTTGGCAACGGTTAAAGTGTCAAACAACATCACCACTCCCAAAACAAGAATTCCGTATTGCTTTTTTATTTTAACATTTAAAACCATCCATAAAACACCAACAGTAATAGCAACCAAAACAATAGATCTTAATCCATCCGAAAATAATATATCTTTTCTATCGGCTTGTAAAGCTCCAGAAAAACCAGGAATTTGTTGATTATAATATGCATCATTTAATCCTGAGAAAGAAAACAACATTCCTCCAAAAAAAGTAAAAATGATTAAAATTCCACCAATAAGGATTGTCGCTATTTTTGTAGATTCTATTTTTTCTTCTTTAGGAACGGTATCAGAAAAGAACTCTTTTAAAGCCAACATCCCCAACAAAGGAATACAAATTTCTGCAATGACTTGAATAGAAGAAACTGCCCTAAACTTATTATATAGAGGCATATAATCAATAAACAAATCAGTTAAAAAACCAAAGTTTTTTCCCCAACTTAATAATATTGAAAATATAGTAGCAGCTACCAATCCCTTTTTTATCCATCCTTTTACCAAAAAGCATCCTATAAAAAACAAGAAAACAAATACCACTCCTATATATGCAGGTGCTGCCACAATAGGTTGATTTCCCCAATAAGTAGGTACGCTTTTAGAAAAATTAACAGCTTGTCCAGCTCCTATTTTTGATGCTAAAAATTTATAAGTATTAGAATCTCTTCCTAAATCTTCGTTATTCGCCCCTCCAACCAAACGAGGAATCATTAAATTAAAAGTTTCTAATATTCCATAACTATATTCTGTAATATAATCTTTAGACAAACCTGTAGAAACTTCTTTTGGTTTTCCATCAGAAGTTACGGTTAACTCGCTTTTACTACGAGTACTGTGTGCTGCATATTCTTTGGTAGCCAACATACTTTGTGCATTGGTTAACAAACCAATCACCATGGCTAGCACGACTAAAGAAATAGGTTTTAAAGAACTTTTTAAGATTCCTTTTTTAATTTGTTCTATCACAAAAAACAAGCCTACAAACAACAACATAAACAACATATAATAGGTCATTTGTGGGTGACTTGCTTGCATTTCTAATGAAGTTGCCAAGGCAGTTAAAACAAACCCAACTACATATCTTTTTTGAAAAAGTAACAATACTCCGGCTAAAACCAAAGGAATATAACCAATTGCATGAGCCTTTGCATTGTGACCAACTCCTAAAATAATGATAAAATAAGTAGAAAAACCAAAAGCTAAAGAGCCTATCAAAGCTAATTTCCAATCGAATTTTAAAACGGTTAACAACACAAAAAATCCTAGAAAATACAGAAATAAATAATCTGCTGGTCTAGGTAAAAAACGAATAAGGCTATCTAACTTTTTAATATAATCGTTAGGGTAATAAGTACTTAATTGATAAGAAGGCATTCCTCCAAAAGCAGCATCTGTCCAAAATGCTTCTTTTCCGTTTTCTGCTCTATAATCTTTTAGTTCTTTAGACATTCCTCTAAACTGAGCAATATCACTCTGAAATATTTTATATCCTTTTAAAACAGGCTTAAAATAAAAAAGGGCAACTACGCTAAAAGCGATAATTACACCTATATAAACAGCAACCTGTTTAACGTTAAATGTTTTTTTCAAAATTATTTTTATTTTGGAATTAATCTATTTCCTCGTAATCTACATACTCACCAACATTATCATTCACAACATTGTTTTGAGCTGGTTTTTTGTCAATTGTAACCGTTCCTTCTTTTTCTAAAGGTTCTTTTTTTACTTGCTGACCTGTTTTCTTCTGAACGTAATTCACCAATAAAACAGGTACTACATATTTAACAAAAAACTTAAAAATATAATATACTGCAAGTATAATTAATAGTGTTCTAATAAAATTTATAAATCCGGCTTCTTGCATTGATTTTTCTTTAGTTGCTCAAAAATAATAATTTGAAAACGAACCTACCCGCTCTACTATAAAATATTATATTTACATATCATAATTTTTCTGTTTTCATGAATCGAATTCTTCTGAGCATATTGTGTTTTATACTATTTACTAACACAAATTATGCCCAATATACCAACATTATAAATGCCAATAGACCAGGTGACACAGAAACACCTTATGCGGTAGGAAGAGGTGTTTTTCAAATAGAAAACTCAATATTATCAAATAATTTAAACAGAAAAAACACCAATTACAAGATTAATACTTTTAGCAATGATCTTGATATACATTATGGTTTTTTATCTGAAAGACTAGAAGCTACTTTAAACCATAGATTTTCTACAGGAGAAATAAACAACTCTAACCTTTCTGGTACCGAAAATTTATCAATAGGACTTAAGTATTTAATTTATGAACATGTTAACAAAGAAAGTCCCGAGCTTAAAAGGAGCTGGAAAAGACGTTATGGTTTTAAATACAATGGATTAATTCCAAGTATTGCAATTCAAGCTAAATATCATACACCGTTAGCTAGTCATAAATTTTACAACGGAGGCATAAGTAGTTATAGTATGAGTATTATTACTCAAAACAATATCAATAGAAAAGTCTCATTAAACAACCAACTAGATTATTATAACTACAACGGAAGTTATGCTCAAATGGTCTATTCAGTTTCATCATCTTTTGTAGTAGCAAAAAGATGGAACCCTTATTTACAATTTCAGTTTTATGGTTCTAAAGACAGTCATTACTCAACTATTGGAATAGGAACTCCTTTTTTGGTTAATAAAAACTTAGCTATTGCCGCTAATTACAAAACCAATATTGGCGAAGGCATTTCGGGTCATGAAATTGGTATAAACCTAGCCTTTAGAATTGATAAACATTATGATAGATGGGAATACATAGATAGAAAAAAAGACACTCAATTAGAGGTTATAGAGACTCCAGATAAAATTATCGACAATCCAAAAGAACCAGAAATAATAAATAAAACTGAAGATGATGATATTGTAGAGGAAGTAGAAAAAAATACTACTATTGATGATAATCAATCTTTAGATGAATTTCTAAAAGAAATCGCCAAAGAAGAAGAGCAAAAGGAAAAAACAAAAAAAGAAAAAAACAAAAAGAAAGTCAAAAAGAAGAAGAAGAAGAAGAAGAAGAAGAAGAAGAAAAAAGAAGACACAAAAATTAATGATGAATTCATTTTAAGCTATTAAATCTATTCTATGATATTATCTATTAGCGAACATATAAACCCTACAGACACTACTTTTAGTTTTGACAAAGAAGAAAGTAGACATTTAATTAAAGTATTGAGAAAATCCGAAGGAGATACTGTATTTATTACTAATGGAAACGGACATTTTTTTACCACTGAAATATCTTTTGCCAGTGAGAAAAAATGCACAGTAAATATTATTAAAACAGAATACAAAACTAAAAACCGTCCTTTTCATTTACATATTGCTATTGCTCCTACCAAATTAAACGACAGATATGAGTGGTTTTTAGAAAAAGCCGTAGAAATTGGAATTGATGAAATTACTCCTATTGTTTGTAAGAACTCCGAAAGAAAAGTAATTAAGGTTGATAGAATGAAAAAAATTATTCAATCTGCTGTAAAACAATCTTTACAACTGTATATTCCTAAATTTAACGAACCTATTTTGTTTGATGATTTTTTAAAACAACAACAAGCTACTCAAAAATTTATAGCGCATTGTGAAGATGAAAACAACAAACAATTTTTACAACACATTGCCAAACCTGAAAATGATATTTTGGTATTAGTAGGACCTGAAGGAGATTTTACTCCAAAAGAAATTAAACAAAGTATCGATTTAAATTTCATTCCTGTAACGCTTGGTCATAATCGATTAAGAACCGAAACAGCAGGTGTTTACATCTCTTCTTTAATGACCTTATTATAGTCCTCTATGAAAACAGCAGACTTACACCAATTGTTTTTAAATCAAAAACAAAACTTTACCACAGACACTAGAAAAATTACCCAAGGAGCCATCTTTTTTGCTTTAAAAGGAGATAACTTTAACGGAAATACTTTTGCTAAAACGGCTTTAGAAAACGGAGCCGCATATGTTGTAATTGACGAAGAAGCCTTTTATATTGACGAAAGAACTATTTTAGTAAAAAATGTTTTAGAAACCCTGCAACATTTAGCTCATTTTCATCGTGAATATTTAGGTATCCCTATTATTGCCTTAACAGGGAGTAACGGAAAAACCACTACCAAAGAATTAATTCGAGAAGTATTAGCTACCCAATACAAAGTAAATGCAACTGTTGGGAATTTAAACAATCATATAGGAGTTCCATTAACCCTACTAAACATGACGCCTGAAACGGAAATGGGGGTGGTTGAAATGGGAGCAAATCACTTAAAAGAAATTCAATATTTGTGTTTTATCGCTGCTCCAAACTTTGGATATATTACTAATTTTGGAAAAGCACATTTAGAAGGTTTTGGTTCTGAAGAAGGAATAATACAAGGAAAATCTGAAATGTATGATTACATAGCTAATGCAGAAGGAAAAGCATTTGTAAACCAAGAAGAAAAAAGAATGGTTGAGCAAGCTGAATACTGTGAGTGTATCTATATCAATCCACACGAAACTCCTTTGCTTGAGTTAACTCCTTATGTACAATTAGCTCATAAAGGAGATGTGATCCAAAGTAATTTGATAGGAAAATACAATTATAATAATATTATTGCTGCAATTGCTATTGGTCATTATTTTAATATTTCTGATAACAACATTAAAAAAGCCATAGAAAATTATAAGCCCGAAAACAATCGTTCCCAAATTATTAAAAGAGGAAACACTCATATTATTTTAGATGCTTACAATGCCAATCCCACAAGTATGTCAGCTGCGTTAGAAAACATGAATGCTTTAAACAAAAGCCGTAAAGCTGTTATTTTGGGCGATATGTTTGAATTAGGAACAACTAGTAACGAGGAACATAAAAACATTGTATCCAAAGCATTAGAGAGTAATTTTGGTACTTCCATTTTTGTTGGACAAAATTTTTATCAGCAAAAAAACAATAAAGCTTTTTTCTTTGCTTCATTTGATGATTTAAAAAATAATTTTGATTTTGATTTTTCTAACACAACTCTTTTAATCAAAGGATCTAGAGGAATGGCTTTAGAAAGAGTTTTAGATATTTTATAACCTAACCTAGATCTTTAATTATTCTACTTCTATTATTATTTGAGCACAAACTTAAATCAAAAGCGCTAAAGAACTGTTTATCTATCACTTAACTTTGAACTAGAGAAAGATGTTAAGGTAGTACACATCATTAAAGTATTACTCAAAAAAATGATAGAAAAATGAAAACAAGTTTAGACATTCTTACAGAAAAATTAGAAGGATTATTAATTAGAACTCACGATGCTGAAGAAGGATTTAAAAAAGCATCTGAAAAAACCGACCACTTAGGATTAAAGGCATATTTTAAAACAAAATCAGAACAAAGAAAAGAATTTGCTGAAGAATTAGCAGAAGAAATTAAAGCCCTAGGTGGAGAATATAAAAAAGGTACTAGTTTAGAAGGACATGCCCACCGAGCTTGGATGGATATTAAAACACTATTTTCTAGCCACGATGCTCAAGCAATGCTAGAAGCAGCCATTACTGGAGAAAAAAAGTCAGTTAAAGACTATGAAGACGCTATATATGATTCTGCCACTCCACCATCAATCGTATCTATTTTAAAAGAACAATTATCTAAGATTCAATCAGGTTTAAACACAATTAAAACTCTAGAAAATCTTTAATAAAATTTATTAAAAACATATTATTAAACAGCCAGTTATAATTATATAACTGGCTGTTTAATGTTTAGATATTATTTTTTGGCACACTGTTTGGCTTATAACCTATGTTAAGTTTCTTCTAATTGAAGAAATAATGTCTCACTTAAAAACAATACATCATGAAAAAATTATACTTATTTATAGCAAGTTGTTTTTTAGCAAGTATTGCGGTTAATGCTGCTAATACCAACAATAGGTACAACAACCAAACACCATTCATCTTTATAGAAAATGGTGTAGAATATGCCGTATTTAACAATGGAGAATTTGATTTTAATATCATTCATCAACCAAAAGCGAATATTAATATCCGTACAAGAAATATCAATCTAAGTTTTAACACAGGTTACAATTATGAACCGTACATACAAAAAGATAGATACGGAGCTATCGTACAAATTGAAAGAACTCCCATTTACTATAATCGTTATGGTAAAGTAACTAGAATTGGTAGTGTCTTAATTAATTACAATCATCATGGATGGGTTTCAAATATTGGAAATCTAAATATTTATTACACCAATCATGGAACAATTTATAATAGAAGAGGATATATAAATCATCATAACATTAATTATAAGCCTTGTTATTTTGCATATAAAAGACCTAATCATAGAAGATCTATTGTACATACAAAGCCATATAGACGAAACAACTTTGTAAGAGAACACTACAATTACAAGGCTAAAGAACATAAAGATAACTATAAGAAAAAACACAAGTATTCACATAAAAACAACTCGTCAGAGAAAAATAAAAGTAAATACAATAAAAAAGAGTTTAAAAAACAAACCAACAATAAAAAAGAAGCTTATAGAGGAAATAGTAATTCTTACAGAAGAACCTCTAGCAGTAATGATTCAAAATATGTAACTACTAATGATAATAGTTCTAAAAAGAACAAAAGAAGATAAACAACATTATACATAAAAAAAAGGATACTGAAATCAGTATCCTTTTTTATGACATTTACTTAATTAAGTATTTTTTATGATAAGCAATCATATTATCTATAGGGCGTTTAATGGCTCCCGCAAATCTTAAATCATACTTATTTGCCACTTTTTCAATGATGTTAGAAAAATAGAAAGCAACAGATCCAATAAAGTATATTGGAGTTTCTTTGCCTTTTCCAAACGGCAGTACTCTATAGCGGAAAAACTCATCAACTCCTCTTTCAATCAACCCTGTAATATAATCATGATCTTTAAAATCAAACATAAAAGCAGCATGACTCGCTAAATAAGTGTTTGGAGCATCCCCTTGATATAATTCATGTTTGATATAATCATCTTCTAAATTAAAATCTTGTTCAAATTTAGCTCTAATTTCTTCAGGCATTATTTTGTAATAGTAATCTCTAATTAACTGCTTTCCAAAATAATTTCCACTTGCCTCATCCATAATTGCCCATCCTAATGATGCAGTGGTAGACTGTACCTCTTTACCATCAAAATAACAACTATTAGAACCTGTTCCCAAAATACAAACGATGGCTGGTTCTGCTTCAGAGGCTGCATAAACAGCCGCTAACATATCTTCTGCAACTACAATTTCTGCATTTACAAAAACTTCCTGAAATACCTGTCTTAAAGCCTCAATAGCTTTTGGAGTACCGCAACCTGCTCCATAGAAAAAAACATGGGTAACTTCTGTTCTTTGGGGTCCTAAATTCACATTATCTAAAACTCTTTTCTTTAACAAATCTTTACCTACAATTGCAGGGTTTAATCCTTCAGATCTAGTCTTAAATTTTTCTGTTTTATCGCTATTTAATGCAATCCAATCTACTTTGGTAGATCCTCCATCGGCAATTAATATCATACGTACGTATCTTTTTAAAAATGTTAGTTTTAAGGTTGCCCAAATATACAAATTAGAGATAAAAAAAAGCCGTTTTGAAGACTCAAAACAGCTTTTAATATTATTAAAAAAAAGGAATTATTTACCTTCTTCCATTTTCTTTTTTAAATCTGCTAAACCAGCGATATCACCAAAAGTTGATTTTTCACTAGACTCAACCTTTTTAGCTTGAGCTTTTACGTTTTTAGCTTCAGATTCTTTAAATGTAGCAGTATGAGAAGCTACAATTCTTCTAAATTCTTTAGAGAACTCAATTACTTTAAAAGTAGCTGTATCTCCTTTGTTGATTTTAGAACCATCTTCTTTTTCTAATAAACGTGCAGGTACAAATGCTTCAACTCCATCCTCAAAGTCTACAACAGCTCCTTTGTCAGTTTTCTCTTTAACAGTTCCTTCGTGGTCAGTGTTAAGAGCATACTTAGCTTCGTGAGCATCCCAAGGGTTTTCTTGAGTTTGTTTGTGTCCTAAGTTTAATTTTCTGTTTTCAACATCTAATTCTAACACTTGAACATCTAGTTTATCACCTACAGCAACAAAGTCAGATGGGTGCTTAATTTTCTTAGTCCAAGATAAATCAGAAATGTATACCAATCCGTCAATTCCTTCTTCTAATTCAACAAAAACACCAAAGTTTGTATAGTTACGTACAATACCATTGTGAGTAGAACCTACTGGATATTTAGCAGTGATATCAGCCCATGGATCTGGGTGTAATTGCTTAATACCTAATGACATTTTACGTTCTTCTCTATCTAAAGTTAAGATTTGAGCTTCAACCTCATCTCCTACTTTTACGAAATCTTGTGCAGAACGTAAGTGAGTAGACCATGACATTTCAGAAACGTGAATTAATCCTTCAACTCCTTCAGCAACTTCGATGAATGCACCGTAGTCAGCCAAAACAACAACCTTACCTTTTACTTTATCACCAACAGTTAAGTTAGCATCTAAAGCATCCCATGGGTGTTGAGACAATTGCTTTAATCCTAATTGGATTCTAGTTTTCTTGTCATCAAAGTCTAAGATTACAACGTTTAATTTTTGATCTAATTCAACTACCTCAGATGGGTGGTTGATTCTTGACCAAGATAAGTCAGTAATGTGTACTAAACCATCAACTCCTCCTAAATCTACGAATACACCGTAAGAAGTAACGTTTTTAACAATACCTTCTAATACTTGACCTTTTTCTAATCCAGAAATGATTTCTCTCTTCTGAACTTCGATATCAGCCTCGATAAGAGCTTTGTGAGATACTACAACGTTTTTAAATTCATGGTTGATTTTCACAACTTTGAATTCCATTGTTTTGTCTACATACTGATCATAGTCTCTAATTGGCTTCACGTCAATTTGAGATCCTGGTAAGAATGCTTCAATTCCGAAAACATCAACAATCATACCTCCTCTAGTTCTACACTTAACGTATCCGTTAACTACTTCACCAGATTCTTGAGCAGCAATAACTCTATCCCAAGCTTTGATTACTCTTGCTTTTTTGTGAGACAATACTAATTGTCCTGAGTGATCTTCTCTTCTATCAACTAAAACCTCTACTTTATCTCCAACAGCTAAGTTAGGATTGTAACGGAATTCGTTTAAAGAAATAACTCCTTCTGATTTAGAGTTAATATCGATGATCGCATCACGATCTGTAATACGAACAACAGTTCCTTCAATTACATCACGTTCATTTACAAAACCTACAGTTCCTTCTAATGCAGCATCAAACTCTTTTAATTGAGCTTCATCAACCTCATCAATACCTTCTTCGTATTTGTGCCAGTTAAAATCTGCTAAAAATTGTTGTGGGTTTACTTGTACAGTTTCTTGCTCTTGAGCTTCAACTGCGTTTTGGTTTTCTTCAGACATGTGTCTAAATAAATTTTGTATTTAGTTGATTATTATGTTTTTAAAGCGAGTAACACCAACTAAAGATGTTAAATTAAATTGTTTTCATTTCCTTTTCTTTACCTAGCTCGCCAAAAAGGACTGCAAATATACAAATTATTTTTTATTTAACTACACACAAAAACAGCTAGTTAGCTATTTTTTTTCTTGAAGTGATAAGTTGACTTTTTTTAACTGAAAAAACACCCCTACTAAAGAAAGTATTGCTGTTAAAAAAGTGAATAACAAACCAATAGCTACAGAAATATCTTTATTATAATGTAATAAATCTGCTGCCTGATAAAACACAAATTCTCTTACTCCTATTCCTGCAAAAGAAACAATAGATAAAATAACAGAGATTAAAAACACCAATAAGTACGAAAACAAATCAGAAACTACCTCAAAATTTAACACCAAACAGTACACGCATATTAATTGTAATATTTGTACTATTAGTGATAAGCCTAAAGTTTTAACATATACTTTTTTAAAAGATGGAAACAGTTTTTGTACTAAAACATATGCCATTAAAGGTATTAAAAGCAACAACAAAACTGCCAAGCCTATTAATATGAAGTTAGAAGACACGTAACCTAGGGAACGAATAAAAGGAACTGCCAACAAAACCAATAACATTCCTATAGCGGTTAACCCCGAAAATCTATCAATGAAAATGGCAGCAGATAACTTTTTAACATTCCAATCAAATTTTTTGTGAAGCTTGTATACTTTATAAGCATCCCCTCCAATTCCACCAGGAATAAAAAAGTTATAAAACATACCTATTAAGTACAATATATGATTGCTTTTATTAGATAAACAATAACCTAAAGAATGAAAAAAAGTATTTAACCTAACAGAAGAAACCCATTGTGATAGTAGTAAAAAAGCACCACTTAAAAACAGTAAAAAAACATTACTCTTCTTAATAATTTGAAAAACCTCAGCGAAAGAGATTTTGGTCATTACAAAATAAAATAGGAGTATACTTACTCCTATTTTTAATGCTGTTCCAGCTATTTTTTTTACTTTATACTTTTTCAAAAGTAGTTACTTTTCTTAAATTGTATGGTCTTTTATCTTGAGATTCATAATAAGTTTTCATCAACAAATCAATAATAATCCCAACGGTAAAAAACTGAATTCCCATGACTACTAACATCACTCCAAGAATCAATAAGGGTCTCCCCCAAATGTCTTCTCCCATCAACTTTACAATTAATAAATACAAATTAATTAACATTCCCGCTCCTGCAAACACCAATCCTATATTTCCAAAAAGATAAATTGGTTTTTGCATGTATTTACGTTGAAACAAAATTAACAACAAATCATTAATCACCTTAAATGTTCTACCCAAACCATATTTAGAGACTCCAAATTTACGTGCATGGTGTTTTACAGGCATCTCTGAAATTCTTGCTCCATTCATAAAAGTTACCAAAGAAATAAATCGGTGCATTTCTCCATATAATTTTAATCCTTTTGCAGCCTCAGCCGTAAAAATTTTAATAGCACAACCGTGATCGGTAATATGTAATCCCGTGGTTTTTCTAATGATATAGTTTGCTATTTTAGAAGGCAATGTTCTTATAAAACTATCTTGTCTTTTTTGACGAATCCCAGTAATCATATCTAAATCTTCCTCAATCAACTTATCTAACATGGCTGGTAAATCTGATGGATCGTTTTGCAAATCACCATCCATGGTAATAATATACTCCCCTTTAGCGATGTCAATTCCTGCTGCAATAGCAGAACTTTGTCCGTAGTTTTTTCTAAGTTCTACCAAAACCACTTTAGGATGATTTAAGTCTTTAATCTCTTTTCGAGTATGATCTGTAGAACAATCGTCTATATAAATAATCTCATATTTATATCCTGCCAATCCTTTATCTATACTTTCTGTTAACAAAGTAACATTTCCTTCCTCGTTGTAAACTGGAACTACTACAGACAACAAACTTGATTTACTCATTTCTATTCAATTTCGATGTGACAAACTTACTCATAATCTTAAAACTAAAACAAGTTGTTTGTTAAATAATAATATTACTTTTTAATAACTTATTTCTTAACCAAATATCTTTTTCTCAATGTAGACTCTCTAGTTTTTGGATTTAAAAATGACATTTTTAACCTTGTGATTCTATAATGTTCTAAAGGATAAACCGTAGTCCATTTCACTCCATCTTCTTTAGTTTTTATAAAAGATGCTTCATCTAGATACATCCACTCTCCCTTTTTTAATTCAGTTGGAATTTTATCTACATCCATTCTTTTTAAATTTTTATGTGCATAAAAACTAACAGACCATGCTTCAATCCCATCTTTTAAATATAATTTATCGACATCAATATTTTTTTCTTTAATAATTTTACTTGCTGTTATTCCCGATTGATATTGCAACAAATTTGGATAAAACTGTGTATTTAAACAAAAATTAATCAAAATCATAAAACCCACAGAAGATACAATCAGCTTTCTAAAAGGCGATGCTTTTTCTTTGATTAAGAAAAGAATTAATAAAACCCCAATGACTATCAAACCAATAATGATAAAAATATTTATCGCAGGAAAAACCCAAAAGCATAAAGAGATAACCAATATTGACAAGACCGAAAACAACCCTACTTGAAAATAAAACCATCTTTTTATATATTTTACCTTCTGACTTTTTTGTAAGTACCATAAAAAACCAACTACCAAAATAGACATCAGCGGAATTAAACTATTTAAATAATGTGGTAATTTAAATTTTGAAGTACTAATTACCAACAACACCAACAAAACGCCTAATGAAGTCATCAACTCAAAACTTTCATAAGATTTAAATTTATGTTTAATTGCTCTTTTAATATTACTGAACATGGCTGTATACATAATTAATGGCCAAGGCAAAAAGGCCCATAAAATAGAATGGAAAAAGAAAAGATAATCTGGACTATTATTATTAAAACCAGTTGCTGTTAAACGATTAAAACTCTGATCCCATAAAATAAATTTCACCCCCGAAATATTAGAATATCCATTAAATACTTTTTCTGGATGTAAATCAAACTGAACATAATAGGCATAAAGAATTGGCGAAATAAAGACAAAAAAACTTATAACACCAATCAACACTTTCCAAGACCAAACAGCCATCCATTTTTTAGCATATATAATATGAACCAGTAACACCATTCCACATACAAATACAGGTAATTGACCTTTACTAGAAAAAGCTATTGCCAGTCCTAAAAAACCAAGAATTATATTTTTAATTGTTTTTCTGTCTAAATACTTTACAAAATGATACAATGCAAAAATGGTCGCTCCTGTTAAGACTGCATCTGTTCTAACATCATGATTTGATAAAATAATTGCTTGAGAAGATAAAAACACCAATGCAGTCATATGACCTATTTTTCTACCATAAAAATATTTAGCCAATCTATGAGTGTAAAGCGCCCCAACCCAGGTAAAGAGTAATGCTGGAATTCTGTATGCCCAATGTGTAATTCCAAAAATTTTATAAGATAAAGCTGCTAACCAAAAATGCATATGTGGTTTATCTAAATAGTCGTGTTCTCCTTTGTAAATATTAAAATAATCATTCTCCAAAAACATTCTCATAGCCATGGTTGCATGCTGTGCCGAATCATTTTCCATAATAGGAATAAACAATCCAGATACATAAACAACTAACAATAAAGCATAAAGAATATATAGGTCTCTTTTAGATAAGATCATAGGTAATAAATTTTGTCACAAATTATTTAGTTTGATCGATCCCATAAACCCTAGTAGTATGGTTCTCGAACAAACTTTTTTGCGAAAATAATTTTTTAAAGATACTTAATTCATTTATTTCCTCTTTATTTCTTGTATTTGTTATTAAAACTCCTTGAGGATTCTCTTTAAAAAATAACTGAGCTTCCTCTATGTTATCTATCACTCTATAAGTTCTATTAAAGTTAATAGGGAACGCTGAATCCATTCTTTTATAAACAATTACAGGTCTATTTTCATTAATATTCTCTTTAAATTTTACCACAGGAGATTCTTTGGTTAATTGTGGAAACACAATGCCAAACAAAACTATACTCAACAATGTAAAAGTAGTAACGAGAGAATTAAAACTATTATCAACTCTTTTTTTAATTATGTAAAAAACAGCTATTAAAACCCCTACAGGAACAAAAATTAAGAAAAATGCCAGCCAGTTTTTAGAAACCAAGGAACTATCTAGAGATAAACCTATATATCCAGCAACAGGTAGAGCAAACGAAATAAGAAGAAGACTCCCCCATTCTATATATCCGTATTTTAATTTAATACCATACTCCATAAAAAACCAAGCTAATAAAATAGCCATTAGAGGGTAACAGGGCATGGTATAGTTTGGTAATTTTGTTGCAGATACTGCAAAAAAAGTGATAAAAGTAATGACCGAAATTGTTATAAAAAAAATAAATGGATGCTGTAATCTTTGTTTTAAACCATAAAATAAAGCTCTAAAAATCCATACAGAAAAAGGCAACATTCCTAACAACACAAAACCGATAGTTATTAAAAATATTCCTCCATGCCCTTCCATTTTATCTTGAAATCTTTCAATATTGTGTTTTAAAAAGAAACCTTCTGTAAACACTCCTCCTGTTTTAATATGAGCCATATAAAACCAGGGAAAGCTAATCAACAGAACCAATATCAATCCTAAAAAAGGTTTGAATGACAAAATATTTTTAATCGTAAAAGACCTAGTTATAAGCAAATGTACAAATGCAATTAAAACAGGTAATGCAATGGCTACAGGTCCCTTGGTTAACACCCCAAACCCCATAGAAAAATATAATAACCAAAGTATTTTTGTGCTTTTTGAGATGAAAAAATCTATATAACAAAAGAAAGTCAAACTCATCCAAAAAATTAAATAAGGATCTGGAACTGCTAAATGAAATTCTTGAATAAAATAAAAAGAGGATAGCAAAATCCAAAAAGTGACTTTGGCAATTTTATACCCCAAATATTTCTGAGTAAAAACTACTGTTGTTAAAATAGTAAAAGCTCCAAACAACCCTGAAAAAAATCTTGCTCCAAAAGCATTGATACCAAAAATCTTATACCCTATCATCATAAAAAAATAATGAAAGGGTGGTTTATCTGTTCTAATAATATTGTTAAAAGTAGGCTTAAAATAATTTCCGTATAGCAACATTTCTCTTGCAGCTTCACTATTTTTAGCTTCATCTAAGATATAAATGATAGAACTTCCGCTACCAAAAACACAGAGAACAAATCCAAGCAAAAACATCCACCAAAGTGATTGTTTTGTATTAAAAAACTTCATGAATTTCTGAGGTTAATTCAAACCAATTTTTACGAGTTGGATTAAATCTGATTTTTTTATTATACCACGATTTTTTTCTAGATTTTTTAACCAAAACAATCGCTAAATAAGCTGAAGAAAAACCAACCATAGCTCCTCCAAACACATCTATAAAAAAATGTTGAAACAAATACATCCTAGAAATCCCCACCAGAATTGCAAATAAACACAAACCTATTGCTGGAAGTATCTTTTTGATTTTTAAAGCAAAGAAAGTAGCAATTAAAAAAGCATAAGCAGTATGACCCGATGGAAACGAATCTCTTTTATGAACTCTTACTCCCTCAACAAAATTTATTTTTGATAAAATTCCTTTAGCTTCAAATAATAAATAAGGCCTTGGATGTCCATCAAAAATAAAATTCTTACAAAGTATTACTATTGCCGATTCTATTAAAAAAGCCAAAACAAAAAAGTATAAAAATTTAAGTTTATACCTAAGTACAATTGCTAAAAACAAAAAGATACTCATGGTATTTCCTATAGAACTAATACCCGCAAAAAATCTATCTAAAAAAGATGTATGAATTTTATTTATAGCCAACACAATATCTCCTTTAGAAAAAGAAAAAAGACATGTAGATAAAAGTAAAACTACCATAAAAGGTAACAAAACTTTGTGTTTGATTTTCATAACTAAACAGTAATGATTGAATCACAAAGTTAGGCTGATGATGATGCTGTAAGGTTAAGACAGCTTTAACAAAACCTTAATTCCTAGCTTTTTTAACTCCCTCTTGTAACCATGATAAATATTCATCTGCATTTGGTGTATAACCTACAGGTTTATTCAAATCTTTTCCTTCAGCATTCACAACTACATAATAAGGTTGTGAGTTGGTTTTATATCTTTTGGTTTGAAACTCTGACCACTTTTGACCAATATTTCTATAAGGCTTTCCTGTTACAGGAGATATTTCTTCTATTTCTAACTTCTGACGATCATCCACATATAAAGAAACCAACACCACTTTATTTTGCAAAACATCTAACACAGCAGGAACTGTCCATACATTTTGCTCCATTTTTCTACAATTTACACAAGCCCTACCCGTAAAATCTAACAACACAGGCTTGTTTACTTTTTTAGCATAAGCCAAGCCTTTTTCGTAATCGTTAAATGTTAAGATATTGTAAGGTGCCAATATATGTGCTCCTTCTGGTAAATCTTGATGTGAAATATTAGAACTTGATTGATTGTTCATCACCCCATTTGGAGATTCACTATATTCTAATGGAGGCACAAAAGCTCCAATTAATTTTACAGGAGCTCCAAACATTCCTGGAATCATATAAACCACAAAGGTAAAACTTAAGATAGCCAACATCAATCTAGTCACAGATATGGTTTCTACAGCTTGATAATCATGAGGTAATCTTATTTTTCCTAACAAGTAAACTCCTAACAATAAGAAAATCACTATCCAAATAGCAATAAAAACTTCTCTTTCTAACCAATGTGCTTGTAACACCAAATCTGCATTTGATAAAAATTTAAATGCCAAGGCCAATTCTAAAAATCCTAAAACTACTTTTACTGTATTTAACCATCCTCCAGATTTTGGTAAAGAATTTAACCATCCTGGGAAAACTGCAAACAATGTAAATGGAATGGCAATTGCTAAAGAAAATCCTAACATAGAAATAATTGGAGCAATTCCTCCATGAGATGCTGCTTCAACCAAAGCACCTCCAACAATAGGACCTGTACAAGAAAAAGAAACGACTACTAAAGCCAAAGCCATAAAAAAGATCCCTATAACCCCTCCCCTATCTGCTTTTTCATCTAACTTGGTTCCCCAAGAACTTGGCAACACCAATTCATAAGCTCCTAAAAAAGACAAAGCAAAAAAGACCAAAATCCCAAAAAACACAACATTAAAACCAACACTTGTAGACAACCTATTTAACGATTCTGGTCCAAAAACCCATACAACCAATGTTCCAAGTAACACATAAATTCCTATAATGCTAATTCCATAAATCATGGCATTTCTAATTCCAATTGCTTTATTTTTACTTTGTTTGGTAAAAAAACTTACGGTCATCGGAATCATAGGAAACACACATGGTGTAAACAAAGCTGCTAAACCTGCTAAAAAGCTTAATAAAAACAACGTCAAGTAACTTTTGTCATCTGTATCACTACTAACTGCTACCTCTGTCTTTACTGCTTTTACTTTTGTTAAATCATAAGTCAATTCAACCTCTTTTGGTGGCAAACACATTTCATCGTTACAAACCATGTATTCCACAGAAGCCTTAAGACTTTTAGCATCTATGTTGTTTTTTATTGTTTGACGAAAGTTTGCTTCTTCCCCAAAATACTTAATTGGCATTTCAAAAATAGGATCTTGCACCTCTACCCCATTTCCTTCAATAGTCTCTCCTACTTTTTCAATGGATTCAGGATAATAAAAAGTCGTTGGAATGGGACCTCCATCACCAATATTTTGGCTGTACAAATGCCAACCTTTCTCAATGGTTGCTGTACTAACCAAAATCAAATTTCCTTTATCTGTTTTTTCTACAGAAGTAGACCATGAAACTGGGTTAAAAACTTGAGCATTAACAGAACAAAAAACAAAAAGAATTGCTATTTTAATTAAGGATAAGGATGTTTTCATGAAAATATTTTGATACTAAGACGAATTTACTGAATAAAATTTACACGCTAACTACAACAATTGTTCCAACAACAACTTAATATTTCCATAGGTGTTTTCTAAACATTTTTTAGACTCTTCAACCGTTTTAAAAACCACCTGAGTAATTCCTTCTTCTAGCTGAGGAACCAACGTTTGGTTTTCGATATTAGTACGCATGGCAAACCAATAGGTAACTTTCATCACCAAAACTCCTTTGTGTTTAAAAACATGATAAGTGGTTTCTAACTCTTTATCTATAATTAATCCAGAAACTTGACACTCTTCTTCTACTTCTCTAACGGCAGCAACTTCTTTAGATTCTCCTTTTTCTATATGTCCTTTTGGCAAATCCCAAGTATCAAATCTGTAAATCCACAATATTTCATCATTGGTATTTTTCACCACTCCACCTGCTGCTCTTCTAACTTCAAAATTTAATAGAAAATTACACCAATCATTTTCCAAATTGTCACAAATAACATTTATTTTCGCATCGGGATTCTGTTGAATCTCTAAACACATATTTACAAAATCAAGTTCTTGATATTTCACAGAAGAAAAACCTGTTAATTCATTGTTTTTTTCTGTTAAAAAAACTGGAACTTCATTGATAAAAACTTTATACATTTGCACTATGATTTTTAACAAAGATACAGCAAATAATACCGCAGAACAGCTTTTAAAAATAAAAGCAATTAAACTACAACCTACAAATCCATTCACTTGGGCTTCTGGGTGGAAATCACCTATATATTGCGATAATAGAATTACTCTTTCTTACCCAATCATAAGAAATTTTCTAAAAACCAATATGGCAAATGCTATTGAAGAACAATATGGTAAACCAGATGTTATTGCTGGAGTTGCTACAGGAGCTATTGCTATTGGAGTTTTGGTTGCACAAGAATTAGGAATTCCTTTTGTATACGTTAGACCTGAGCCTAAAAAACACGGTAGAATGAATCAAATTGAAGGATATCTTGAAAAAGGTTCTAATGTAGTGGTAGTAGAAGATTTGATCAGTACAGGAATGAGCAGCTTACTGGCTGTTGAAGCTTTAAAAGAAGCTGGCGTAAATGTAAAAGGAATGATGGCTATTTTTACTTATGGTTTTCCTATTGCAGATAAAAACTTTGAAGCTGCCAATGTTACTTTAACGACCTTAAGTAACTATCAAGTACTAATTGAACAAGCAGTAAAAAACAACTATATTACTTCGAGTGAATTAGCTTTGATCCAGACTTGGAGAAAAGCTCCAGACAAATGGACAAACGAAGAAGATTAATATTATATCAAAAAAAAGCATCTTAAAAAAATTAGGATGCTTTTTTTAGCTTCAATAATTATATTTGTAAAACAAATAATAAACCCATGAAATTAGAAACTCCATTAGTAACCATATTTAAATCAAACCAAGAAACTTTTAATTTTTTAACTGATTTAAACAATTTTGAGCAGTTGATGCCAGATAACAAGGAAAAATTCGAAGTAGATGGAGACTCTTTTATTTTTGGGTTGACTGGAATGCCAGAAATTAGATTGATTTTAAAAGAAAAAACACCTTATGATAAAATAGTGTTAGGAGCAGCTTCTAGCAAATTAGATTTCAGTTTGACTATTGAGTTAAATCAAGTTTCTGAAAACAGTACTTCTGCTCAATTATTTTTTAATGGAAATTTTAACCCAATGATGGCCATGATGGTAAAAAAACCATTAACAAATTTTATCAATGCGTTAAGTAATAATTTACAGAATATTTAAAGCAGTTTTATTTCTTTAACAGCATAATTATAAATTAATCCATCTTCTTTTTCTAAAAGCAAAAGTCCTTCATTACTAACATCAACAATTTTACCCATAAAAGTATTCCCCTCTTTATCCATAAACATTGTAGGGATATTTATTTTGTACAAATGATTTAAATAATTCTTTTTAATGCTTTTTAAATTATTGACAATATAATTTACATTCATTACCTCTTCTAAAGCAATAATTATTTTTTCTAACACTATTTCTTTATCAAATTCAACTCCTTTTATATTAGCTAAAGAGTTTGCTTTGGTTAAATCTGACGAAAATTGAAGTTGATTTACATTTAAACCTACACCAATAAAACAGGCATCAACTTGTTGTTTTCTTATAACATTTTCAATTAAGATACCCGAAATCTTATCGTTATATGACATTATGTCGTTAGGCCATTTTACTTTAACTCTAGAAATATCTTCTAAAACATTTGCACATACATCTCTCATTTTAACAGCACATAAAAAATTAATATAAGAAATCAAATCAACCGACAAGCCCTTTAATTCCACATAAACAGTAAACAACAAATTTTTTCCTTTTTCTGAATCCCACACAGTATTCATCTGTCCTTTACCTGCCAATTGTTCCTCTGTAACAACCACCGTAAAGTTTTCTATTTCCGATTTTTTTGCCAAATCTTTCAAAAAACGATTCGTTGAGTCAATGGCATTAAGTTTGATTATATTCACAAATAAATTATAATTATATTAGTGTAAGTTATCATTTAAAAAACGATAACTTTGCAGCAAAACTAAAGATTTTTTAATGTCTAAAAAACACGTAAGTACTGATCAATTAATTAGTACCATTTTAAAGGGAATTGACGAAGTAAAAGGAGAGAATATCCAATTGATAGATTTACGAGAAATAGAGAACACTGTTTGTGACTATTTTATAGTGGCATCAGGTACCTCAAACACCCACGTAAGCGCTATTTCAGGGTCAATTCAAAAAATAGTTGGTAAAGAAGCTCAAGAAAAACCTTTTCATGTAGAAGGAGAATCTCAAGCAAACTGGATTTTACTAGATTATATACATGTTGTAGTACATGTCTTCCAAAAACCTGTCAGAGAACTTTATGATATTGAAGGATTATGGGGTGATGCTAAAATCACTAAGATTTCATAATCACAAAAGCATGCAAAAACAAATGAACAAAGAACCAAAAAACCAACCTAAGCCTAATCCAAACGGGTTTAAACCAAAATTCAATTCTTATTGGATATACGCTGTTATTATTGCTGTTATTATATCTTTTAACTTTTTTGGTAATAACATAACCAATACAGATATTTCTAGAAATAAATTTGAAGATTTATTACGTGCTAACAGCATTAAAAATATTTTAATTGTTAATAATGATTATGCAGAAATTCATTTAACTGAAGAAGCTCAAAAAGAATTTAGTGCTAACAATAAAGATGAGTCTTTGCCATGGGTTAATAATGCAAAACCTGTATTGACTTACAACTTTGGTAGTTTAGAAAACTTTGAGAATACCATAAAAGAAAACAAAGAAAAATACAATCTAGATATTGACCTTAAAAACGTTAATAAAACAGATCTTTTTGACTCAATTTTAGGTTTCTTACCATTCATCTTAATTTTAGGTTTATGGATTTTCTTTATGAGAAGAATGTCTGGTGGTGGTGCTGGTGGCGGTGCTGGTGGTCAAATTTTTAACATTGGTAAGTCTAAAGCTAAATTATTTGATGAAAAACAAAAGGTAAAAGTTTCTTTTAAAGATGTTGCTGGTCTTGTAGGTGCTAAAGAAGAAGTACAAGAAATTGTAGACTTCTTAAAAAGTCCTGAAAAATATACAAACTTAGGAGGTAAAATACCTAAAGGGGCTTTATTAGTAGGACCTCCTGGAACTGGAAAAACCTTATTAGCAAAAGCTGTTGCTGGAGAAGCTGGGGTTCCTTTTTTCTCTTTATCAGGTTCTGATTTTGTAGAAATGTTTGTAGGAGTTGGTGCATCTAGAGTAAGAGATTTATTTAAACAAGCTGCACAAAAATCTCCTTCTATTATTTTTATTGATGAAATCGATGCTATTGGTAGAGCTAGGGGGAAAAACAACATGACAGGTGGTAATGATGAACGCGAAAACACATTAAACCAATTGTTAACTGAAATGGATGGTTTTGGTACCGATGTAAACGTAATTGTTATTGCAGCTACCAACCGTGCAGATGTTTTAGACAAAGCTTTAATGCGTGCAGGTAGATTTGATAGACAAATTTATGTTGATTTGCCAGATTTAAACGAACGTAGTGCTATATTTAACGTTCACCTAAAGCCTTTAAAACTAGGTAATGATGTTAAAATTGACTTTTTAGCTCAACAAACACCTGGTTTTTCTGGAGCTGATATTGCTAATCTTTGTAACGAAGCTGCTTTAATGGCTGCTCGTAAAGGAAAAGAATCTATTGAAAATGAAGACTTCTTAGACTCTGTTGACAGAATTGTTGGAGGTTTAGAAAAGAAAAATAAAATCATTTCTGTTAAAGAAAAGAAAACCATTGCTTTCCACGAAGCTGGACACGCTACTGCTAGTTGGATGTTAGAACATGCTGCTCCACTGGTAAAAGTAACTATTGTTCCTAGAGGTCAATCTTTAGGGGCGGCCTGGTACTTACCAGAAGAAAGAATGATTGTTCAAACAGAACAAATGCTTGACGAAATGTGTGCTACTTTAGCAGGTAGAGCTGCAGAAAAAATTATGTTTAATAAAATTTCTACAGGAGCACTAAGTGACTTAGAAAAAGTAACCAAACAAGCAAGAGCCATGGTAAGTATTTATGGTTTAAGTGAAAAAATTGGAAACTTAACTTATTACGATTCTAGTGGTCAAGAATATGGGTTTACAAAACCATATAGTGAAACAACAGCCAAGTTAATTGATGAAGAAATTAGCGCTTTAATTGAACAACAATATCAAAGAGCTATTCAAATTTTAACAGATAATAAAGACAAATTAACTGAATTGGCTGAGCGATTGTTAGAAAAAGAAGTTATCTTTAAAGATGATTTGATTAAAATTTTTGGAGAAAGAGCTTTTTTATCTGAAAGTGAGATATTGGAGAAAAAACTTAAAGAACAAGAAGAAACAGAAGAAAATAATTCTGAGGTAAAACATTAAACCTCAATAAAGGAAGAATTTATTTATATGGGTTTATTCGATAAACTTTTTAAAAATTCAAAATCTAAACCATCATCTAAAGACAAAAAAATCAACGAACATCCCGTTGTTTTGTCTTTAGATGATTTGTTTGTTAACAACTTCATTAATAAAGGTGGTAAATTTTTATACTGCATTTCCGAAAGTGAAGCTCTAGAAATTTTCACAAGAATACTAAAAGAGAATAATTGGCAACAAGTTTCTTGTGTTCAAGAAAAACTGATTGAGTTTTCTAAAAAAACAAAAACACCTATTTCTTCCTCTAACTATAATAGTCCTTTTTTTACTACTTGCGAACATTTGGTTGCTGATTCTGGAAACATCATGGTTTCTTCTAATCAGATTAAAGAAATGAAATTGATTGAATTAAATAGCAATTTTATTGTAATGGCCACTACTAGTCAAATAGTAAAAAACATGGGGGAAGGTTTAACAGGAATCAAAGCCAGCTGTAAAGAAAAAATACCTAGTAATATTTGCGAAATTAAAAGCTATGGTAATGATGAGAAAAAGGAAAACTTCTTAAATTATGGACTTTCTAATTCTAAAAACACCTACCTTATCTTAATTGAAGATTTATAATATATAATTATGTTGCAAAGAGCTCTTTCAGGAATTGTTTTTGTTGCCATACTAGTATCTGCAACATTATATAGCAGTATTACTTTTTACATTTTGTTTTTCTTTTTTATGTTGGTTGCTATATATGAGTTTCAAAAACTAAGCAACTACAAAACACCGTTTTTTAATATTCTTGGTATCTTTTCGTTTGTATTATCTGCAGGGAGCATTACTATTTTAAAAGAGCATTTTAACCTAAGTGATTCTGTTTCTATACCAGAAACAAACTCAGCATTTATATACGTTCTACTATTTGTAGCTTTTTTAATTGTATTATTTAAAAGAGTAAACAAATCACCATTTACAGATCTTGGGGTTGTATTTTTAACATATTTATATGCCATACTTCCTTTCACCATCATATTAGCCATTCCTTTTTGTAATGAAACTCACACATATGAAGGAACCACTTTTTTAGGTTGCATTATTTTGGTTTGGTCTACAGACACTTTTGCTTATTTAACTGGGAAGAGTATTGGTAAAACTAAATTATTTGAAAGAATTTCTCCAAACAAAACTATTGAAGGTTCTGTGGGTGGGCTACTTTTAACATTAATTACAGCAAGTATTTTATCTATATATTTCACACAATTTTCATTAATTCAATGGCTTGGATTAAGCTTTGTTATCAGTATTTTTGGTAGCCTAGGAGATTTGGTAGAATCTATGTTTAAACGTGCTGCAAACATTAAAGATAGTGGGAATTTAATTCCCGGTCATGGAGGTGTCTTAGATCGTTTTGACAGTTTGGTTTTTGCCTCTCCTTTTATATATTTTTACTTACAACTAATTTCATAAACTATGTTTCACAAAGAAGGAAAAACCATCATTTTAGCTACATTAATTCTAGCATTAATCGGTACAGACTTAACTTACTTTCTATTAGAAGATTTACCTTGGTTACAATACATTATCTATACTGTTTTAGTATTTTTTATAGTAATTGTATTGCAATTTTTTAGAAATCCTAAGAGAAAGACCAATGTATCAGAAAATCATGTCGTAGCACCTGTTGATGGCAAGGTTGTTGTAATAGAAGAGGTATATGAACCTGAATATTTTAAAGACAAAAGATTACAGGTTTCTATTTTTATGAGCCCATTAAATGTACACGTTACAAGATATGGTTTAAGTGGATTGGTAAAATATAGCAAATATCATCCTGGTAAATATTTAGTTGCATGGCACCCGAAAGCGTCTGAAGAAAACGAACGTACAAGTATTGTAGTAGAAAATGCTACATTTGGTGAAGTGTTATACAGACAGATTGCCGGAGCCCTAGCAAAAAGAATTGTAAACTATGCCGTTGAAGGTACAGAAGTACTACAAGGAACTGATGCTGGGTTTATTAAATTTGGATCAAGAGTTGACTTATTTTTACCTTTAAATTCTAAAATTAATGTATCTTTAAATCAAACAGTGAAAGGTGCAGAAGATGTAATTGCATCTTTATAATTTTTATAATTTATGAGTAATGATTCTTTATTAAAAGAACGCTTTAACAAAGCGGTTAAATTGGCGTTAGAAATGGAAACACTTCCGCCGGATATTATGTTAGAATTCTACGCATACTACAAACAAGCGACCAAAGGTGATGATTTTAGCTTTAATGCAAATCAAGATCAAGATTTAAGGAGCTCATTTAAATATAATGCTTGGATGCAGTTAAGAGGTATTTCCCCTAAACAAGCTCAAAAAGAATATATTAAACTCGTAGAAAAATATACAAATCAAAAGATATCATGAAAAAAGTAGCACTTATTTTATTGGCTGTTGCAACACTTGCAGCATGTAAACCATCAAAAAAAGAAAACGAAAAAAAAGCTGAAGTACCAACCTACCAATTAGATGCTGAAACAGCTATTGTAAATTGGATAGGTTATAAATTCACTAGTAAAAAAGGAGTGAATGGACAAATGCAAACGGTAAATATCTCTAATAATCAAGCAGCTGAATCAATTGAAGAAGCTTTAGATGGAGTTGAATTTTCTATTCCTGTTAGCAGTATTTTTAGTAATGATGACTCTAGGGACACCAAACTTAAAACATTATTTTTTGGGGTGATGGATAATACAGAGATGCTTTCTGGTACAGTAACCAAAACATCAAAAGATGGAGGAGTTATTTCTTTAACCATGAATAATGAAACCCACGATTTACCATTTACATTAGATATTCAAGGAAAAACAGCTTACTTAAAAGCTACCTTAGATTTAAACACATGGCATGCTCAAAAGGCATTAGAGTCTTTACACAAAGCCTGTGAATTATTACACACTGGTGAAGATGGAATTAGTAAAACTTGGGATACTGTAGATTTAGATGCAGTCTTAAATTTCTAAACTCAAAAAAACATACATAAAAAAAGCACCTAATTAGGTGCTTTTTTTATGCGTATAATAGAAGTAAATAATATAATATCGGAATTCCTTCTACCCAAAAAGAAGCGTAATATTTAGATTGTTCTTCTTTAGCAAAAAATAATAAAAAAACTAAAACTAAAGAGGTGATTAAAAATTGATAAAATCCATCATTCCCAAAAACATACCAATGTATTAATAAAGAAAGTAGTAATAAAAAAACGCCCAAAACTTTTACTCCTTTTACTCCTAAAAGCATAGGCAAAGTTCTAATGCTTTTTTCATCAAAAGCCAAATCTCTAATATCAAAAGGAATCGTTAACACCACCACAAAGAACATCAATCCTAAAAAATATATTACGTGATTAACGTCAAAAGGAACAAATGAAGTTACCGGAAAAAAGACTACTGTTCCTGCCCAAACAAAAGCAATCACAAATATTTTTATTCCAGGAATAAAACGAATAGAATGTCTAATTCCATTTTTACCTATAAAACTATAAGCATATAACAATGTCAGAATTACAAAAGGGAATAAATGTAAGAACTGAATTATTTCTAACTGCAATAACTCATACAGTCCAACAACCATTGCAGCGCTAATCATTATATAAATGAGAGCTTTATATTGGTTACTGAATACATCTAACAAATGCTTTTTCCCGTATTTATATCTATTTAAAAATCTAATTAAATGATAAGAAACAAAAGTAGCACACATTAACAACAATGCTTCGTGACTTACTTCTACCCCAAACAAAAAACCAACACTCATCACCAAACAAGCCACTGCAATAGACACATGCAAATTGCTATAGACATAAAACTGAAAAAGGGCCTTTAAAAATTTCATCGTTTATTTATACTTATCAACAATAACTATCAAAATTGGTTAAAACATTTGACAATAGAACAAAAATAAAACTTTTATTATCCGTATTTTTGTGGCTTCAAAATAATTATTTTTTCGTTTATGAAAACAGATGTTTTTGCGCAAAGACACATAGGTTCTAATCAAGAGGAACAAGCTGAAATGCTTAAAGCTATCAATGTAAATTCTATTGAAGAGTTGATTGAAAAAACAGTTCCAAAAGATATTCTTTTACAAAATGAATTACAGTTAGCACCTGCTTTGAGTGAACATGAATACATGGATCATATTCAAAAACTATCTGTAAAAAATAAATTATTTAAAAACTATATTGGACTAGGCTACCACCCTACCATTACTCCTGGTGTAATTCAGCGTAACATTTTAGAAAATCCGGGATGGTACACTGCTTATACACCTTACCAAGCAGAAATTGCACAAGGTAGATTGGAAGCTTTGTTAAATTTCCAAACCATGGTAACGGATTTAACCGGAATGGAAATAGCCAATGCTTCTTTATTAGATGAGGGAACTGCTGCTGCTGAAGCCATGATTTTACTTTTTAATACTAGAAGTAGAAATCAAAAGAAAAAAGATGCTTTACAATTTTTTGTTTCAGAGAATGTATTACCTCAAACCATTGATGTTTTAACCTCTAGAGCCACTCCTTTACACATTGATTTGGTGATTGGAAACCATGAAACTTTTGAGTTTTCAGAAAATGTTTTTGGAGGTTTGGTTCAATATCCTGGAAAAAATGGAAAAGTAGTTGATTATACTGATTTTGTTAAAAAAGCTAACGAAACAGAAGCAAGAATAGCAGTTGCTGCTGACTTATTAAGTTTAACTTTATTAACTCCTCCTGGGGAATGGGGAGCAGATGTTGTAGTGGGAACTACACAACGTTTTGGAATTCCTATGGGATATGGTGGACCTCATGCTGCATATTTTGCTACCAAAGAAGAATACAAAAGATCTTTACCAGGTAGAATTATTGGTGTAACCAAAGATGTTGATGGAAACCGTGCATTGCGCATGGCTTTGCAAACCCGTGAACAACACATTAAAAGAGAAAAAGCTACTTCTAACATTTGTACTGCTCAAGTATTGTTAGCGGTAATGGCTGGTATGTATTCTGTTTTTCATGGTCCAAAAGGATTAAAATACATTGCCAATAAAATATTAAACCATACCTATACCTTACACAGCACCTTAAAAAATTTAGGTTTTGAACAAGTGAACAAGGTGTTTTTTGATACTTTAAACATTACTGTTCCTTCTGCAAGTAAAATAAAAGAAATTGCAGAATTATTACAAGTTAACTTTTTATACAATTCAGAAACTTCTGTAACTATTGCCATTAATGAAACTACCAATTTGGAAGACATTAATGAAATTGTTAGAATTTTAGCCAAAGCTACTGGTAAAAACTTTACTGAAATTCACGAATTAAAAGAAGTGGATGTAAAACCTGAATTTAAAAGAACTTCTGATTATTTAACCAATCCTGTATTTAATACTCATCATTCTGAAACAGCAATGATGCGTTACATCAAAAAGTTAGAGCGTAAAGATTTATCATTAAATCATTCTATGATTTCTTTAGGTTCTTGTACCATGAAATTAAATGCAGCTTCAGAAATGTTACCTTTAAGTTGGCCAAACTGGGGAAACATTCACCCATTTGTACCTGTTGATCAAGCTCAAGGATATCAAGAAGTTTTAAAAGGATTAGAAAATGATTTGAATGAAATCACTGGATTTTATGCAACATCATTACAACCAAACTCTGGTGCACAGGGAGAATATGCCGGATTATTAGCCATTAAAGCATATCACGAATCTAGAGGAGATCACCACAGACACATTTGTTTAATTCCATCTTCTGCTCACGGTACCAACCCCGCTTCTGCTGTTATGGCAGGAATGAAAGTAGTGGTTACCAAAGCTACAGAAGAAGGAAATATTGATTTTGAAGATTTAAAAGAAAAAGCCATTTTACATAAAGACAACCTATCTTGTTTAATGGTTACTTATCCATCTACTCACGGAGTTTTTGAAAGTGGAATTAAAGAAATTACACAATTAATTCATGACAATGGTGGACAAGTTTATATGGATGGTGCCAACATGAATGCTCAAGTAGGATTAACAAATCCTGCTACCATTGGTGCTGATGTTTGTCATTTAAACCTACACAAAACATTCGCCATTCCTCACGGAGGTGGTGGACCAGGAGTTGGACCAATTTGTGTGGTAGAACACCTTGCACCTTTCTTGCCATCAAATCCAGTAGTAAAAACAGGAGGTAAAAATGCTATCAAAGCAGTATCATCTGCTCCATGGGGATCTGCATTGGTATGTTTGATTTCTTATGGATACATTAAAATGTTAGGAGCAAAAGGATTAAAATCAGCAACACAAAATGCTATTTTAAATGCCAATTACATCAAAACAAAATTAGAGTCTGAATATTCTATTTTATATTCTGGTGAAAACGGATTCTGTGCTCATGAAATGATTGTTGATTTTAGAACTTTTAAAGCCAAAGGAATTGAAGTTGTTGATGTGGCGAAACGTTTGATGGATTATGGTTTCCATGCTCCAACCGTATCTTTCCCTGTTGCTGGAACTTTAATGATTGAACCAACGGAAAGTGAAAACAAAGAAGAATTAGATACTTTTATCAATGCTTTGTTAAGCATCAAAGCTGAAATTGATGAACAAGAAATTCATGATGAAAATTCGGTATTAAAGAATGCTCCTCATACGCTGCAAATGTTAACAGGGGATGAATGGAATTTTAGTTACTCTAGACAAAAAGCTGCTTATCCATTAGAAAATATTTCTGATAATAAATTCTGGCCTACTGTTCGTAGAGTAGATGATGCATATGGTGATAGAAACTTAGTTTGTTCTTGTGAGCCGATTGAAAGCTATATTGAAGCATAAACAACATATCCAAAAATTAAAATCATAAAATCTCAATCCATTTAAATGGATTGAGATTTTTATTTAGAATGTATTTTTTTTGAAAAAAAACAAAATTTATTTTACCGATATTCAAAAGCTAAAAAAACATCAAAAAACACACCTAAAAAACTAAAAAACAAATAGTTAATAAAAAACCATTTTACACCTCCCACGAAATTCAACCTAATGTTTTTAAAATCAGTGTAAAATCTTATGAAACAGGCATTAAAAAAGTGATTCTAGATGTTTATTACTTACCTATAATGTCTTATTTTTGCTCCTATTCTATAAATATAAAGTTTGATTTACACATAAATCCGTAAATCATTTATTATAAATTTAAAACAAATCATGAAAGAAATCACCAAAGAAACCTATATCAACTGGTATAAGGACATGCTTTTCTGGAGAAAGTTTGAAGACAAACTAGCTGCAGTCTACATCCAACAAAAAGTTAGAGGATTCTTGCACTTGTACAACGGTCAGGAAGCTATTTTAGCAGGATGTTTACATGTTATGGAATTAGGAGGTAAAGACAAGATGATTACTGCTTACCGTAACCACGTACAACCGATTGGTATGGGAGTTGATCCTAAAAGAGTAATGGCTGAATTGTACGGAAAATCTACAGGTACTTCTCATGGTATGGGAGGTTCTATGCATATTTTCTCTAAAGAACATGGTTTTTATGGAGGACATGGTATTGTAGGTGGACAAATTCCATTAGGAGCAGGTATGGCCTTTGGTGATAAATACCACAATACAGGTGGTGTTACTATTTGTTGTTTTGGTGATGGTGCTGCTCGTCAAGGTTCCTTACATGAAACCTTTAACATGGCAATGTTATGGAAATTACCCGTAGTATTTATTGTAGAGAACAATGGATATGCAATGGGAACTTCAGTAGAACGTACTGCAAACCACCAAGATATTTGGAAATTAGGTTTAGGATACGAAATGCCTTGTGGACCTGTTGACGCTATGAATCCTATTAAAGTAGCAGAAGCAATGGACGAAGCAATGGAAAGAGCTCGTAGAGGTGATGGACCAACTTTCTTAGAAATGAAAACGTACCGTTATAGAGGTCATTCTATGTCGGATGCTCAACACTACCGTACCAAGGAAGAAGTTGAAGAATACAAAAAAATTGATCCTATTACACAAGTATTAGATATTATCAAAGAAGAAAAATACTTAACTGACGAAGAAATTAAACAAATTGACAAGGACGTTAAGAACAAGGTAGCTGAATGTGAGAAATTTGCAGAAGAATCTCCATATCCAGACAAGCAACAATTATACGATATGGTATATGAGCAAGAAAACTACCCATTTGTTAAACATAAATAATCCCATACAATAAATTATGGCTACTATAGTTAATATGCCTAGATTGAGTGATACGATGACGGAAGGAACCGTAGCTCAATGGCTTAAAAAAGTTGGAGACAAAATTGAAGAAGGTGACATTTTAGCAGAAATCGAAACTGATAAAGCTACTATGGAATTCGAATCTTTTAACGAAGGTGTTTTATTACATATTGGTTTAGAAGCTGGAGAAACTGCACCTGTAGATAGTTTATTAGCAATTATTGGTGAAGAAGGTGAAGACATTTCTGGATTGTTAAGTGGTGGTTCTGCTGAACCAGCTGCTGAAGCTCCAAAAACAGAAGAAGCAGCTCCTGCTGCTGAAACTGAAGAAGCACCTGCTAGTGAAGAAGTGGCTATTCCTGATGGAGTAACTGTAGTTACTATGCCACGTTTAAGTGATACAATGACTGACGGTACTGTTGCTTCTTGGTTAAAGAAAGTTGGAGACAAAGTTGAAGAAGGAGATATTCTTGCTGAAATTGAAACTGACAAAGCGACTATGGAGTTCGAATCTTTTAATGAAGGAACTTTATTGTACATTGGTTTACAAGAAGGAGAAACCGCTCCTGTAGATAGTTTATTAGCTATTATTGGTGAAGCTGGAACTGATGTTTCTGGTGTCGCTGAAAATTTTGGAAAAGCTAATGCTCCTGCTGCAGCTAAACCAGCTCCTGCTAGCGAAGCTCCTAAAACTGACACTCCTGCTCCTGCCAAAACAGAAGCTCCAAAGACTACAACACCAACTGCTACTAAAAAAGTAAGCGCAATCAATTCTGAAAATGGTAGAATTATTGCTTCTCCTTTAGCAAAAGCTTTGGCTGAAGAAAAAGGAATTAACTTGGCAAAAGTTGTAGGTACTGGTGAAGGTGGAAGAATTGTAAAAGTAGATATTGAAAACTATACTCCTGCTGTAGAAACTGCTGCTCCTGCTACTAAGACTGTTGCTGCTGCTCCTGCTGGTGAAGTTTCTCAAAGAGAAGAGAAAAACTCTAACATGCGTAAAGCAATTGCTAGAGCTTTAGACAAATCTCAAACTGAAAACGTAAACTTTACCATTAGTATGGATGTGGACATGGACAATGCCATGGCCTCTAGAGCAATGATTAATCAATTGCCAGATACTAAAGTTTCATTTAATGACTTAGTGGTAAAAGCAAGTGCAATGGCATTGAGAAAACACCCACAAATCAATACTGAGTGGACTGTAGAAAAAACCATTTACAACGAACATATTTCTGTTGGTGTAGCAGTTGCTATTGAAGACGGATTAGTAGTTCCTGTAATTCCTTTTACAGACACTAAGAGTTTAACTCAAATTGGTGCTGAAGTAAAAGACTTAGCCATTAAAGCTAAAAACAAAAAGTTAACTCCTGCAGAAATGTCTGGAAGTACTTTTACTGTTTCTAACTTAGGAATGTTTGGAGTAGATAACTTTACTTCTATCATTAACCAACCAAACTCTGCAATTTTATCTGTAGGGGGAATCAAACAAAAACCTGTTGTTAAAAACGGAGAAATTGTTGTTGGTAACGTAATGAATTTAACATTGTCTTGTGATCACAGAACCATTGATGGTGCAGTTGGTGCAGCTTTCTTAAATACTTTAAAACAGTATATTGAAAACCCTGTAACCATGATTGCATAAGCAATAAACAAATATATTTCTTAAAACACCTTTGTTTAAATACAAAGGTGTTTTTTTATATCTTAGATTTTTTTAAAACTTATATAATTTTAGCAAGGCTTGGCTTGATATATGCTATTCTTTGTGAAAATAGATTTTAACAGAACCTTAAAAACATGAACCATTTAAAAAGATTTTTTATAGCTAGTATTGCCTTACTAGTCATTGCTTGTAACAACACCCCTAAACAATCTAGCATCTCTGGAGAAATTAAAAACCTACCAAAAGAAGTAACTGAAGTTCTTTTAAGAACCCCTTCACAGGTTAAAAAAATTAAAATCGAAAACGGAAGTTTTAAAGACACCATTAATGTAGATGGTAAATTTTGTTTTATTAAAATTGGACAGTTTCAAAAAACACTTTTTTTAGATAAAGAGACTCAGTTAAAAATCAATCTAGATGCCAAAGATTATGATAATTCTTTAACTTATTCAGGTCATGGTAAAAGAGCTAATGACTATTTAAATAAAAGAGAAATTTATACACAAGAAATATTTGAAAAAATTGACAGCATCAACAATTTAGAGCCTGATGCTTTTAAAGATTTTAAATTAAATATGGTTGGGAATATTGAATCCTTATTTAAGGGATATGCTGATATCAATCCTTACATCATCAAAACAGAAAAAGAAAATTTAGATTTTTTTGTTAAGAACTTAGAACAACAATACAACGCAATTAATGGTGTTGAACAATTAAAAAAAGGAGATCAATCTCCAGAGTTTAACGATTACGAAAATTATAAGGGAGGAAAAACTTCTTTAAAAGATTTACGTGGTAATTATGTTTACATTGATGTTTGGGCAACTTGGTGTGGACCATGTAAAGTTGAAATTCCATATCTAAAAAAATTAGAAGAAAAGTTTCATAAAAAAAACATCAAGTTTGTAAGTATTTCTGTGGATAACAAAAATGCAAAAGAAGCTTGGAAAAAAATGATTCAAGAAAAGGAAATGGGTGGAATTCAATTATTCGCTAATGGAGATCAAGAATTTACATCGGCTTATAATGTTACTGGTATTCCACGTTTTATCTTGTTAGATACCGAAGGGAAAATCATCTCTGCAAACGCCCCAAGACCTTCTAGTAACCAAATAAATGATTTGTTAAAAAGTCTACCATAAATCAAACTGTTAAAATAGTATAACAATTACAAAAATCTGTGTAATGTTATAGAAATCAAACAAGTTTTAGTCACAAATTTTTAAATAAAAAAGCAATCGGCTTATCTTTGAATGCTAAGAGAATTAAATAAAAATCCAATGAAATATCGTATAGAAAAAGATACTATGGGTGAGGTACAAGTACCTGCTGACAAGTATTGGGGAGCACAAACAGAAAGATCTAGAAACAACTTTAAAATTGGTCCTGCAGGAAGCATGCCTTTAGAAATTGTTTATGGTTTTGCTTATTTAAAGAAAGCTGCTGCACATGCCAACTGTGATTTAGGAGTATTGGCAGAAAGTAAAAGAGATTTAATTTCTGCTGTATGTGATGAAATCTTAGCGGGAAAATTAGATGATCAATTCCCATTGGTTGTTTGGCAAACAGGTTCTGGTACACAATCGAACATGAACGCTAATGAAGTAATTGCAAACCGTGCTCAAGAATTGGCTGGTGGAGTAATTGGAGAAGGAGAGAAAGCAATTCAACCTAATGATGATGTAAACAAATCTCAATCATCAAACGATACATTTCCTACAGGAATGCACATTGCCGCCTATAAAATTATTGTAGAAAATACCATTCCAGGTGTTGAAAAATTACGCGATACTTTACAAGCAAAATCAGAAGCATTTAAAGATGTAGTTAAAATTGGTAGAACACACTTAATGGATGCAACTCCATTAACAATAGGTCAGGAATTTTCTGGTTATGTTTCTCAACTAAACCATGGTTTAAAAGCTTTAAAAAATACTTTAGCCCATTTGGCTGAATTGGCTTTAGGAGGAACTGCTGTGGGTACAGGATTAAATACACCTAAAGGTTATGATGTATTGGTGGCAAAAAAAATTGCTGAATTTACAGGATTGCCTTTTATAACTGCTGAAAATAAATTTGAAGCTTTGGCTGCTCATGATGCTTTTGTAGAAACACATGGAGCTTTAAAACAAATTGCAGTATCCTTAAACAAAATAGCAAACGATATTCGTTTAATGGCTTCTGGACCACGTTCAGGTATTGGAGAATTAATCATTCCTGCCAACGAACCAGGATCTTCTATCATGCCAGGGAAAGTAAACCCTACACAATGTGAAGCAATTACTATGGTAGCTGCTCAGGTAATGGGTAATGATGTTGCTATTGGAGTTGGTGGATTACAAGGTCATTATGAGTTAAATGTATTTAAACCTGTGATGGCTAAGAATTTAATTGAATCTGCTCGTTTAATTGGTGATGCTTGTGTATCTTTTGAAGAACATTGTGCTATAGGTATTGAACCAAATTATCCAGTAATAGAAAAGTTATTAAACAACTCATTGATGTTGGTAACTGCTTTGAATACTAAAATTGGATATTATAAAGCAGCTGAAATTGCAAACACTGCTCATGCAAACGGAACTACTTTAAAAGAAGAAGCTGTACGTTTAGGACATGTAACACCAGAACAATATGACGAATGGGTAAAACCTGAAGACATGATTGGTTCTTTAAAATAATAAAAGCTACCTTTACTATCAAACCGCTACATATTTTGTAGCGGTTTTTTATTTTAAACAACTTTTTATGGTACTAATTAATTATATTGCTTCTGCTAAAAAGAAAACTAAACTAAAATGATAATAGACAAACTAGAAAATCACAAATTGTACAGTGGACTAAGTGATAGAATTGCCATGGCTTTTGATTATGTTACCCAAACAGATTTAGCAAACACTCCTATTGGAACTTATGAAATTGATGATGACAAAGTATTTGCCATTGTGATGGAATATATTACCAAAGACATTGATGAAGCTAATTGCGAAGGACATCATGCACATATAGATTTACAATACATGATTTCTGGAACTGAATACGTTGGAGTTACAACGCTAACGAATCAAACACCAATAAGCGAAGATCCTGAAAAAGATTTAGATTTTTATGATACGACTTCATCTCTAGTAAAATTTGATACGGGTACTTTTATGATTTTCTTCCCAGATGACTTACACATGCCAAGTGTGCATATTGATGCTCCTGAAAAAGTAAAAAAAGTAGTGGTAAAAATCAAAGTACACTAAGCTTTATTGATATTAGAAAAAAGAGATTAAATAATTTTAATCTCTTTTTTATTTTTTATAATCGATTTTAGCCCTTACTTTTAGCCCTTATCATTTTAAAAATAAGTCAAGTGAATTACTTTGAAGAAGAGCTTTTTGAACAAAAAAACTACACAAAATATCCTATAGAATCTGGTGAATACGAAGAATGTACTTTTATTAATTGTAATTTTTCTGAATGCGATTTGTCTGGAATAGAGTTTACCAATTGTGAGTTTAAAGATTGTAATCTAAGTAATGTTAAATTAAACAAAACGGTACTACAAGAAGTGATTTTTAAAGATTGTAAAATGATTGGAATTCTATTTGAAGCCTGTAATCCTTTTGGGTTGTCTTTTCAATTTTATCATTGTTCATTAAATCACAGTTCCTTCTATCAGCAAAAATTAAAGAAAACTATTTTTAAAAATACACAATTACAAAATGTAGATTTTACAGAATGTGATTTATCTCTATCTTTATTTGATGAGTGTGATTTTTCAAAAGCTAAATTTGAACGTACCAATTTAGAAAAGGCAAATTTTAAAACTTCTATAAATTATATCATCGATCCTGAAAACAACAATGTTAAAAAAGCTATATTTTCTATAGAAAACATTCAGGGACTATTAGATAAATACAACATTGTAATTCATTAATTTTATATTAAATCTCTTTTTTATTAGATTTTCAACCCTATTAATCGTAATATTGCGATCTAAAAACAATCCTATGGGAATTAGTAAAACCGAGAAATTTACAAAGGAGCAAAACATGATTGCTACTTTGGCTAAAGCATTAGCACATCCTGCTAGAATTGCTATTTTAGAATATTTATTTGATACAAAATCTTGTGTTTGCGGAGATATTGTAGAAGAAATAGGTCTGGCACAAGCAACCATTTCTCAACATTTAAAAGAATTAAAAAACATTGGACTTATCAAAGGGAGTATTGATGGGACTCGAGTTTGTTATTGTATTGATGATTCTAATTGGGAACAAATGGAATTAATACTTAACAAATTTATTTCTACTAAAAAACCACATAAAAACCAATGTTGCTAACAACCTTATAAAGTAAAAAAAGTGAAATTATCAGAATTAAAATCGGTCTTAAATAATTTAGAAACAATTGGATTTGTTTTACCAGATGAGACAAGAGTACCAAGTCATTTTCATGTAACAGAAGTTGGAAAAGTAAGTAAACATTTTATTGATTGTGGTGGTGTTTTAAGAAAAGAAAACACAATTAACTTACAATTGTGGGAGGCTAATGATTACGACCACAGATTACATCCAGAAAAACTGTTACAAATTATTGCACTTTCTGAAAAAGTACTTCAGATAAAAGATTTAGATATAGAAGTTGAATATCAATCAAACACCATTGGTAAATATGGATTAGATTTTAATGGTCGTGATTTTTTACTAATTAACAAAACAACCAACTGTTTGGCTCCAGATCAATGCGGAGTTCCAAAAGAAAAAATAAAACTAACTAATCTAACATCAAAATGTACTCCAGGTTCTGGATGTTGCTAAAATTAAAATCTATTATGATATATCCAGAATTACAACAGGTAATAAAAGATGTAAATCCCGCTAGAATTTCTATAGAAAGAAAAGAAGTATTACAACCATTAATTAACTACATTCAACAGAAAAAAAATAATCAAGAAAAAATAAATCTTAACTTTATTTGTACACATAATTCAAGAAGAAGTCATTTATCACAAATATGGGCACAAACCATGGCTACTCAGTTTAACATCAATAATGTTTTTTGTTATTCTGGCGGAACAGAAGCTACTGCTTTATTTCCTTTTATAGCCATTACTTTGGAAAATTCAGGATTTCATATTCAAACTTTAACTAACAATACAAATCCTATTTATAGCATTAAGTTCGGTAGCGAATCACATCCAATTATTGGATTTTCTAAAACTTATGATGATGATTTTAATCCTGAAAATTCATTTGCAGCTATTATGACTTGCTCTAGTGCAGATCAAGGTTGTCCATTTATTCCTGGAGCCGAAAAAAGGATTCCTATGACCTACGAAGACCCAAAACTGTTTGATAAAACAGCTGAACAAGAAACTAAATATCATGAAAGAAGCATGCAAATTGCTACAGAAATGTATTATGTTTTTTCTCAAATAAACTAGCACAATAAAAAAAGCCCTTATCGTAAAATGATGAGGGCTTTTATTTTTTATTCTAATCTGAAATATTTCTACTCCTTAACCATTTATCTACAGGCTCAATACTAACATTAACAATTAAAACCAATAGAGTACATATAAAAGTTTCAATATAAAAACCAGTAGCAGCAACACAACCAATAGCTGCACTACACCAAATAGTCGCAGCCGAGGTAAGTCCATGAACATTGGTTCCTTCTCTAAAAATAACCCCAGCTCCTAAAAAACCAACTCCTGTAACTACTTGAGCTACAATTCTTGTAACATCTACATCGTTATTTAATTCAGAAAACTTTACAGATAATAAGACAAAAATAGCTGAACCTGTTGAGACTAACATATTGGTTTTTAATCCAGCAGATTTATTTCTCCATTGTCTTTCAAAACCTATGCAAAGTCCTGCCATAAGGGCTACAACAAGTCTTATGATAAAATCTTTTAACTCCATACAATTAAAGATAAGGATTTTTGGAATGTATTAAATCAAAAAAGAATCTACTTTTAAAATTCCTGATTCCTCTATTTGAGACAAGTACATCTGCCCTACTCTAACTCTAATTAATCTTAAAACAGGAAAACCAGCAGCAGAACACATTTTTCTTACTTGCCTAAATTTTCCTTCGGTTAAAGTGATAGAAACCCAAGAAGTAGGTCCATGTCTATCATCTCTAATTTTTTTAGATCTATGTGGTAATTTATTTGGTATTGAAATACTTTTAACTTTAGCAGGTTTTGTTTTATAATCTTGTCCATTAACACTGATAACAATCCCTTTTTTAAGAAGTTCTAAAGCCTCTGAGGTAATGAGTCCATCAACTTGTGCATAATACTCTTTTCCTACCTTATTTGATCTTATTCGTTCGCTTTCGCTACCATCTGTAGTTAATAACAATAAACCTTCGCTAGGTTCATCTAAACGACCAATAGCCATAGTACCTTCAGGCACGGTATACAAATCTCCTAAATACTTTTTTTTATGTGCTAACTTTTCACCACTTGTAAATTGAGATAAGTAACCATAAGGTTTATGTATGATAAAATGGTGATGCAATTTGATATTTTTAAAAGTTTTATAAAACCTCTTCTATTTTTTCAGTAGGTCTTGCTATAACAGCTCTTCCCTTATTCACAACAATAGGACGTTCTATCAACTTAGGGAAATCAACCATGGCTTGAATAATTTGAGCATCCGATAATTCTTTTCCTTTAAAATTACTCTTCCAAATAGCTTCGTTTTTACGAATAAGCTCCATTGGATGAATAGCCAATTCAGCAATTACTTCTGTCAAGGTTTGAAAAGTAAAAGCTTCTTCTAAATATCTGATCACTTTAAATTCAACTCCTTTTTCCTCTAAAAAAGCAACACCTTGTCTACTTTTTGTACATCTTGGATTGTGGTATATTTTTATCATCTTTTTAACTTTTAAATAAAGTAATTCTTAACAACTTCATCATATAATACAAACTATCTAGAACACTCGTTAAAAACTTTGTAAAGTTTATCTACAATTCATTTTTTTGTTCAGGCTGCCCAGCCATCATTAAATACGATTTCAAGAAACCATCAATATCTCCATTCATTACTGCATCAACATTACCTGTTTCGTGAGCTGTTCTAACATCTTTCACTAATTTATAGGGATGCATCACGTAGTTACGAATCTGAGAACCAAAGTCAATCTTCATTTTATTGGCTTCAATTTCTGTTCTAGCGGCCATTTTCTTTTGTAACTCAATTTCATATAATTGAGATTTTAACAACTGCATGGCCTTAGTTTTATTATCTAATTGAGAACGAGTTTCTGAGTTTTCAATAATAATTCCTGTAGGATGGTGGCGTAAACGAACGGCTGTCTCAACTTTGTTTACATTCTGCCCTCCTGCTCCACTAGCTCTCATGGTTTCAAAACTATATTCAGATGGATCTATTTTTATTTCAATAGAATCATCTACCAAAGGATAAACATAGACCGAGGCAAAAGAAGTATGGCGTTTGGCATTACTATCAAACGGAGAAATACGTACCAAACGATGTACACCGTTTTCTCCTTTTAAATATCCAAAAGCAAATTCTCCTTCAATTTCAATGGTAACCGTTTTAATTCCAGCTGTATCACCATCTTGCATGTTTAATTCTTTGATTTTGAACCCTTGTTTGTTAGACCACATGCTATACATACGTAACAACATGGCAGCCCAATCACAACTCTCTGTTCCTCCTGCTCCTGCAGTAATTTGTAATACCGCACTCATCTCATCACCTTCTTCAGAAAGCATGTTTCTAAATTCAATATCTTCTATTAAAGTAACCGCTTCAGTTTCTAAGTCGTTAACCTCTTCTTCTGTAGCTTCACCTTCTTTATAAAACTCAAGAGTAACTCCTAAATCTTCTATTAACGTATTGGCTTTTTTATAATCTTCTACCCATTTTTTTAGACCTCTTAACACTTTCATGTGTGCTTCGGCTTCTTTGGGATGGTTCCAAAAATCTGGAGCCAAAGACTTTTCTTCTTGATTGGCAATTTCAATCAATTTTTTATCAATCTCTAAATATTGTTTAAGCTTGGCAACTCTGTTAGCCAATTTTTGTAGTTGTTCTTGAGTAATCATAATAACAAAGGTAAGAAACGTTGATATTGAGTACAAAAAAAGAGGCTTTAAAGCCTCTTTTTTATTTCTTTATAAATTGGATTCTTAGTAACGAGATGCTCTATAATCTTCTATAGTAGCTTCTTCTTTTAATCCGTTGTATAGTTGACTAGACACATTAGATTTTACTATGCTATTTACTGTCTTAACATTTACTTTAGTTGCATCCGCTTCAGGAATTGTTACAGATTTATTTACAACTGCAAATACTCCTTTGTTTCCAACAATATTGTTAATTAAAGTTCCTTGTTTACTTACTGCAGCTGCACTTACCACACCTGGCTCAATACCAACACCAGAAATAGTTGGAGCTCCTAAAGTTACATTGTTAAAGTTTTCTACTTTTACATTGTTAGCTTTAGCAATAGCTTCTAAACTATCTCCATCCATTTTTTCCTCCAGCATTTCTGCTTTCTTTTGTTTGATTAAAATAGGCTCTACTTGGCTAAATGCACTTGTAGCAGACATTAAACCTTTCTCTTGCTTATTAGTTAACATCACAACTGCATATCCATTTTCATCTAAATCAAAACGTTTGGTAGCATTTAATTCAGTATCTTCTTCAAAAGCCCATTTTACAATTCTTCTGTTTTCTCCTACAGAACCTACATAAACATCTAATTCTTTTAATCCATTAACTGGGCTTACTAAATAGCCTTTTTCTTTAGCAATTGCTTCAAAATCACCTCCGTTTCTTAATGCATTTGCAAAAGTTTCTGCTTGTTCAAAAACTTTGTTTTCAGTTTTTTCTGAAGCTTGAATTTGTCTTGCAATAGTAGCTAATTTATAAGCTTTACTAAAGTTCTTTTGGTCTTCAATTTTAATTATATGTAAACCATAAGCTGTTTTAACAATTCCTACAGATCCTTTTTTATTTTCAAAGCAGTAATCTCTAAACTCTGGTACCATTGCTCTGTATCCAAACCATCCTAATGATCCTTGTTTAGAAGCTGACCCTGGATCTGTTGAATAGTTTTCTGCAATTTCACCGAATTTTTTAGGTGATTTTTTAACTACTGTTAAAAGACTATCAGCCAATTTTTGTGCATCAGCCAAAGTTCTTCTTACTGTAGGTTGTGCCCCTTGCGCTCCTATAAAGTTAATTAAGATATGACTTGCTTGAACTGAATCAGGAATTTGTTGTACATCTAACAATTTAGATATTTTGTAGTACTGAGAAAACTTATATGGCCCTACTACATCTCCTACAGAAGCATTCTTAATTTCTTCTTTAGCAACAGTTGGTAATTCATCTTCAAATTGGAATCTATCAACCAATGGTAAATCAGAAGCACTTTCTTCAACAAATAATTTTGAATCGTTAGTGTTCTTAAACCCTTTTACCAATTCTGTAGATTTAGATACTTTATTGTATTCTTCTTTATCAGCTATTAAAGTTTCTAAGCTATGCTTAATTTCTTCTTCATCTTCTTGAGAGGCAGTAAAAGAAAACTTAACTAAGTTTAAACTTCTTGTTGCATCTGTTTGATACAAGTTTGTATGATCATTAATATAATCAGCTACATCTTCTTTAGTTACTTTTACATCTGTATTAGGAATAGAAGAAAACGGTAAATAAACGTAGTCTGCACTAACACTAGTATTAGTAATAACATAATCATTAATTGCTTCTGCCTCTGTAACTCCCACACCTACATTAACTAAAGAATTGTAAGCTTGTGTTAATAAGTTTTGTTTGATTGACTTTTCATAATTCAACCAACCTTGTAACATTTGTTTACCTTGTTCTGTTTTATCCGCTTCTAAACCTGCAACATATGCTTTTAACAAATCTTCGTTAAAATTTCCGTCTTTGTCTTTAAACTGAGGAGAATTTACAACTTCATTACTTGTAATGATTGCTTGCCAAATTTCACCTTCTCCAATAACAACACCAGCTTGAGCTAATTTAGTTTCATAAATTTTTTCTCTAACCATTTGATCCCACACCATGTTCTCAACAGTCAGAGCTCCATAAGCAGATGCATTTCTGTTTTGAGCTTTAAAATTTTCAACTCTTGTTGCAAACTCTTTGTATGAAATGTCCTCACCATTCACTTTTCCAATAGCATCTACGTTTTTACTACTAAAAAAATCAATAATATTTTTAGGACTTACTACGAATGAAAACATCGCTAATCCAATAACGATGATTAAAAATCCTGAGCGATCTCTGATTTTTGATAATATTGCCATTTCTATATATGTAATTTTTTGATTGTCCGCTAAAATACAATTTCAATTGAAATCAGGAAATAAAAAGACTGTTTTTAAAGAAAAAAACAATCACTCTGTTGAATAATTAGATTTTAGGTAAACTTCCTCTATTCTTGCGTTACTTACTTGTGTTATTTTGATGAAAAAACCATCGATTTGAAATTCTTCTCCTAATTGAGGGATATCTTCTATGCTTTCAATAATATAGCCTCCTAAAGTTTCATAAGATTCCGACTCTGGAATCTTTAAATCATACGTTTCATTTAGATAATCGACCTCTAACCTTCCAGACAATTCAAACTCATTTTCGTCTAGTTTTTTATCTGTCAAGGCAATTTTATCATGTTCGTCTTCAATTTCTCCAAATAATTCTTCTATAATATCCTCTACAGTAATCACTCCTGAAGTTCCTCCATATTCATCAATCACTACCGCAATACTTTTACGTTTTTTCATCATGATATTTAAAACTTCATTAATCATCATAGATTCTGGTATGTATTCAACCGGTAATAAAATGGATTTAATGGTTTTAGGCATTTTAAACATTTCATATGCATGAACATAACCTACAATGTCATCAAAAGAAGTTTTATATATTAAGATTTTAGAAAAGCCTGTATCTACAAATCGTTGTTTTAGTTTGCTTACTCTATCGTGAATTTCAATGGCTTCAATATCTGTTCTTGGCACCATAATTTCACGTGCTTTTACGGAATTAAATCCTAAAGCATTTTGAAAAATTTGAATTTCAGAATCAATTTCTTCATCATCTTTTTTTCCTGTTTCTAATTGCTTATCAATATAATGTCCTAATTCTTCTTTACTAAATTCTGTTCCTTCTTCATCTGCATTGGCTCCAAAAAACAATTTCAACAATCCATTTGAAATTTGCTCAATAAAACCTGATATCAAATGAAATAACAAGTAAAAGAAGTAAGCAGGTACCGCAAAAATAATTAGTGTTTCATTTGCATAAACTCTAAAAATAGCCTTTGGTAAAAACTCTGCTGTAATTAAAATAACCAAAGTAGAAATAATGGTTTGTAATAACAACAGTGTAAAATCGTTCATGTCTTGAGGAAACAAAGCTACCAACTTTTTACCCATATAAAAACTATAAACCACCAAAGCAATATTATTACCAACCAACATTGTGGTAATAAATTTTGATGATTTTTCTGTTAACCTTGTTAACAACCTTGATGTTAATCCTTCTTTTTTCTTTTCTAAAGCTACTTGTAACTTATTTGAAGATACGAATGCAATTTCTAAGCCCGAAAAAAAGGCAGATAAAAGAATGGATACAACAATAATGAGGATTTCTAAATCCATATATTTTTATTTTTCTGTGCGATTTTGTCTAAATCTACGTTTAAAAAAAAACATAAAAAAAGCTAAGGCTGACATTAAAATAGAAACAATTGCTTTTTGTCTGTCTGTACTCCAATTAGTAAATACTTCTACTAAAAAAACAATTCCTATTGCTAAATATCCCCACTCTATAATTTTCGAAAATTTGTGCATTTTATTCTTCTTTTTGATCTACGATAAAATCGCCTTTTGTATTATTTAATATCCAATTATTTAAATTACTTTCCGATTCAAAACCAACACCATTCATGGTATCTTTCTCTGTGTAAATGGTAAAAGGTTGTTCAGTAAAATAATAATCCTCTTTTTGATCCCAATACATTTGGTCCGTATTTAAAACAACACCGTTTTCATGATTAACAACCACTACATGTCCTATAATTTCTGAAATAGCTGTATTAGCATAACTAATAGCATAATCTCCTGTTACAGTTACAGAATCTCTTGAAAGTCTATTAATCGTTACTATTTTTACCCCTTTAGGAAATTCATAATATGGATTTAATTTTTTATTAGTGTAATCCCAATAAAGCGGCGTAATCATTCTACTTACAATTATACCAGAATCTTTACGGACAAGATTTACATTTTCAGAAACACCAACAGGTAAGTTTTTATCAGCTAAAAAGTCATTAATTTCTTTTGATGAATTTTTACAGCTCACCAAAACAACTAGTATTAAGCTTATTTTACTTAGGTATTTTAGAATAAAAACAAAATTACTTTTCTGACTCATGCTTTTTGATAACTAATACAAATATAGGATTATAAATTATAATGTATACCATTAGCTACTATCCTTTGATTCATAAAAAAAGTCAAAGAAATTAATCTTTGACTTTTATATATTGTTTTAGTAAAATTTAGATTATGGAACTCTTACGGTTTCACCTATCCAACATTTAATTGTGTATGAATCTCCAGATTTTAATCCTAATTCATTATTAAATACTAATTTTTTACTTGGTTCATTAGCTGCATAAGCTTGTGCTAATTTAGATGCATAAACCCCAATACTTGGATCTACTTTACTTGCCTTTAATGCATATGTTTTAGCTGCTACATATACCATACGTTTTTCAAATTCATCGCTTCCACAATCATTAACCGAACCTGCATATAAACTCGCAATCATAGTATAAGCGCTACCAAAGTTAGACTTTGCTGCAATGGCTTTTTTAGCATATGAAACCGCTTTAGCATTTTGACCTCTTTTCTTAAAAATATCTGCTACTTTGTATAAGTTTTTAGCTTTCTTTGCTGGATCAGTTTCCTGAGAAATTGCTTTATCAAAGAAAGAAATTGCTTTCTCTGTTTCTCCTTTATCCATTAACAACCCTGCGTATAATACAGATGCTTCTGGTGATGGATCTATTTCTTGGTATTGTTCTACTAAAGTAGCATATAAAGGATCTTCTGTACAATCTTTCTTAAACATACGATTGATTGCTCTAGTTACCCAAACTTTATCTGTCTTGTTTTCTTCAAAATCAGCAGTATACAAAGGGATTAAATATTCACATGTAGAAATCTCTTCCATCTTTTGATCTAAAACCAATACTACTTTTCCAAAATACTCTGAATTGGTACTATAATCTTCTAATTGTTTCTTATCAGATGAAATTAACATCTGTCCTTTCGCTTCTTTTTCCTGTAACTTTTCAATACCATCTAAATAACCTTCTACTTTCTTCTCTATAGCCTCTACTGTAAGATCATATGTGTTAAATACTTTTTGCAAATCTTTATCTTTATATTTTTCAACTACTGCAGTAAAATATTTAACGATTGATGGTGGCCCCATTTGAGTTGGATCAATTTTAAAAGCCTTTTCATAATTCTCAAAGATCTCTTCTTTATTACCGCCTATTTCTTCTAAGAAATCAGCATAATCACTATGCGCTTTTGCTGGAGCTATTTCTGGAAAATTTTCAAATCTTTTTGTGTACATTTTTTTCCCTAGTACAGCAATTGTTTCTTTTTTTTCCGGAGAAGTTTTTAAGACAGCATCTAACAAATTTCCTCCATGAATATAAATGTTAGCCGTTAATTTAGGACTATTATCTAAACACCACTCTAAGTTTTTAAGTGCTGATTCGTAGTTTTTGGTTATGTAGTCAGTCTTTAACATATTGTAACGTAAAGCTGGATCATTATCTTGTGCATGAGCCCTAAACATTATAAATGAACATAAAATTGTAAAAAAAATTAATTCTCGTGTTTTCATAGTTTTCTGTTTTGTTATTAATTCTACGACCAAAATATATGCCAAAAATAATTTTATTGCATAGTCTATCATAAAACACCAAACTATTTGACTGTTAAATTTTTAGCATAAAAAAAGCCAAAGAAATTAATCTTTGACTTTTATATATTGTTTTAGTAAAATTAGATTATGGAACTCTTACGGTTTCACCTATCCAACATTTAATTGTGTATGAATCTCCAGATTTTAATCCTAATTCATTATTAAATACTAATTTTTTACTTGGTTCATTAGCTGCATAAGCTTGTGCTAATTTAGATGCATAAACACCAATACTTGGATCTACTTTACTTGCCTTTAATGCATATGTTTTAGCTGCTACATATACCATACGTTTTTCAAATTCATCGCTTCCACAATCATTAACCGAACCTGCATATAAAGTCGCAATCATAGTATAAGCTCTACCAAAGTTAGACTTTGCTGCAATGGCTTTTTTAGCATATGAAACTGCTTTAGCATTTTGACCTCTTTTCTTAAAAATATCTGCTACTTTGTATAAGTTTTTAGCTTTCTTTGCTGGATCAGTTTCCTGAGAAATTGCTTTATCAAAGAAAGAAATTGCTTTCTCTGTTTCTCCTTTATCCATCAACAACCCTGCGTATAATACAGATGCTTCTGGTGATGGATCTATTTCTTGGTATTGTTCTACTAAAGTAGCATATAAAGGATCTTCTGTACAATCTTTCTTAAACATACGATTGATTGCTCTGGTTACCCAAACTTTATCTGTCTTGTTTTCTTCAAACTCAGCAGTATATAAAGGAATTAAGTACTCACAAGTAGAAATTTCTTCCATTCTTTGATCTAAAATAGCCTCCACTTGTCCTAAAGCTTTAGAGTTTACAGTATAGATATGTAAATTTCTTTTTTCTGAAGAAATTAAAGTCTGACCTTCTTCTTGTTTTGCTTTTAATTTTTGAATATTATCCAAATATCCTTCAACTTTTGCATTAATAGCCTCTACAGTAACATCATAGGTTGTAAATACTAACTGTAAATCTGTGTCTTTATATTTATTAATTACTGTTGTAAAGTAATTGATAATAGACCCCACTCCTAATTTAGTTGGATCAATCTTAAATGCTTGATCATAGTGACTAAAAATCTCTTCTTTATCACCACCTATTTCTTCTAAGAAATCTGCATAATCACTATGTGCTTTTGCAGGATCTTCGTCTGGGTAGTTTACAAATCTTTTTTCAAACATTTTTTTACCCAAAGCAGCTATTTCAGCTTTTTTTTCTGGAGTTTCTTTTAAAACATCGTCTAATAAATTACCTCCGTATTTATATATATTTGCTGTTAATTTTGGACTATTATCTAAACACCACTCTAGGTTCTTAAGTGCTGATTCGTAATTTTTGGTTTTGTAGTCTGTTTTTAACATGTTATAACGTAAAGCTGGGTCATCCTGTGCATGAGCCGTAAACATCATAACTGAAAATAAAATCGTAAAAATTGTTAGTAGTCTTGTTTTCATATTATTATTGATTATTTAGTTTAGCGTATAAATCGTTTCTCAAACCATTTATCAGATAATGAGAAATTTACTCCGATATTAATATATTTTTCTTCATACTTATTTTTAGAGAAGTCTCCTAATTTTCCTACTTCAAGGGTAAAGTTTGCATAAGAAATTCTCTTTCCTATTGGTAATCCTAATCCAAAAGACATGCCAATATTTTTTAAACTCTCATTATTTAATACTGTTCCTGTGTTTTCATACTTAAATCCCGCTCTGTAGGCAACCCTGTTTAAGTAGTTCTTTAAAGCATATCTTTTAGGAATAATATACCCCCCTACACTTATTTTAGAACGAGATTCAAAACTTAACTGACTATCAGAAAAACCTTGATTAAATGTATTTCCCGAATAAGTTGTTGCTCCTTGATTTTCATAAGAAACTCCAGCAAACCAATTATTATAAGTACCTAATCCAACACCAAACACAGATTTAAATGAATTATCTTGAGTTCCAGACAAACCAGAACTAACAGGATTATCAATCATTGAAAAAGTATTTTTATTGGTTTGTATAGCTTCATAAAATCTAGCTGTACCAGTAGCTGTAATTTGATGTCCTAAAACACCATAAGCTCCCACTTGTGCCATAACTTTTTCAGATATATTAACTCTATATTGAGCACCTACTTTAGTGGCAAGTCCTTTAACATTATATGTTTGATCATAAACAGTCGCTTTCTGAATATTTTTAAAAGCTTGTCTTTTTGTGGTTTCTCCAAAGTAGACATTCGCTTGAACCCCTAGTGAAAAGTTTTTAAAGATTTCATAACCTAACCCAGCATATATTTGATTTACTGCACCACTACCATGATTGTAAAAATTATTAGTATCTACTTCATAACCTACAGCAGAATGTACACGTAAACCAAGAGCAAAACCTCCTTTTATTCCTAATGGAACACCAAAAGACAAATTAGACAATGTAGTATTTGAACTTTTAAAATTAGCTTCCGTTGAAGACACATCCGCACTTTGCACCTGCAAATCAACACCTAATGATGTAAATTGTAAATCTGATAACAAGGCTGGATTGGTAAATGTAAGAACCTCAAAATTATTATTTCCAACGACCGATAAATCTCCTTGTGCCTTCTCGGCCATGGTTGCTTCTGAAAAAGTTGTTCCTGTACCTACATTAGATAATAGGGATGAAACTTGCTGTTCTTGTGCTTTTGCTGACACAAAAAACAACGTGACTAATCCTACAACGATATTATTTAAGTTTTGCTTCATTTTTATTTTGATACGTTAGAACCGCATTTAATCCTTCTAACAAAAAATTAGGGTTGACAAATATGCTATTTTTTAATTGTTTACACAAGGAATTAGCATCCCCACCCGTTAATATTATATTAACATCTTTAAATTTTTGCTGATAATGCTCAATAGCCCCAACCATCTCAAACACCATACCATTTAAAACGCCACTTTCCATAGATTGTTTTGTTGATTTTCCAATAATCTCTACAGTACCTAATGGAATTTCTAAATCTGGTAGTTTTTTCGTAAAAAAACTCATACTCTTAAAGCGCATTTTTAATCCTGGAGAAATAGCTCCTCCTAAGTATTGTCCCTCTTTATTAATGAAATCATAAGTAACGCAAGTTCCTGCATCAATCACCAAAGAATTTTGATTTGGAAATTGGCTCCAAGCTCCTGTTACCAAAGCCATTCTATCTACACCTAATGTTTTGGGAGTTTCGTACAAGTTTGCAAAAGGCAAAGATGTTTCATGAGATAAGAAAACTTTATGAACTACAGGTAAATCATCAACTATATGATTTACTTCATCGGTAACAGATGATATCATTAAAGATTTAATATCATGCTTACCTAAAATATTATCAATTGCTTCTTTAAAATCTTTAACATTCGATATCATCAAATCAACTAGCTGAACATCCTTAAAAACAGCTAGTTTAATTCTGGTATTTCCTTCATCAATAATTAAATTCATCACAGCTATATTATATAGACTTCAAATATAGAAACATTTTTTCTTCAAAAAATTTGTAGAACTTTAAAAAGATTATATATTTGCAACCGCTAAGTTAAGCATGGTGCCTTAGCTCAGTTGGTAGAGCAAAGGACTGAAAATCCTTGTGTCCCTGGTTCGATTCCTGGAGGCACCACATAAAAAACCACAACATCATTGTTGTGGTTTTTTGTTTTAATATATTACTATAAAAGAATTAACCTTAGCAGATTAATTTCTCCACTTTTTTTGACACCGTTATTTTCCCTTTTGAAAAAAAGAGTTCATGATACTCATCCATTCTTAATAAATCATATTCATAATTGACCATAATACCAAACGAAGATTTAATTCCATTAGGTGATAAGTCTCCATTCCAAAAAACATCATTTATCAAAGCCCCATTTCCTAAATGAAAGTTTGCAACCTTATTAATAGGTTTTCCATTATGCTTTACTTCAATCAAATATATTGCACATAACCTTAAAATGACACTCTTCATTTTATTATCAAATTTTTCATAATCCCCCTCCCCTTCAAATAAAAATGACATCATTTTCATATCTTTTTTTGAAACAAATGTCCTTATATTTTCTCCTTTATTTGTTAACAACCATGCTGTAAAACCAGGTAATGGTGAGAGTGTATAAAAAACCTTAATATTTGGCTTATCAATTATAATTTTTTGAACAACACGTTTTATTAAAAAATTACCAAGTGATATTCTAGACAGTCCAATCAAACAATTATTGATTGAATAAAACATGCATGAGTCAAAATCTAAAATATTAGACCTCGTGTTCCTATTAATTATCTCTTGAACAGATTTCCCTATACCTTTTGTATAAGCAACCTCTACAAAAATAATTGGCTCTGTTTTAATGGCTGGATGAAAATAAGCATAGAATTCTTTATGGTGCTGCAATCGTTTTTTTATATCTGATAAATCCTTAATACTATGTACTTTTTCATTGTTTCTAAATTTCTCTAAAATACTTGCTTCTGTATTCCAATCAATCTTTCTTAATTTAAGGAACCCAGGATTAAACCAAGATCTAAACAGATGTATCAAATCATTATCTAACTCCTGAAGTTCTGGATAATCACCAATAAAAGATAATAAATCTCCCCTCATAGAAACCAAAATTTCACTCCCCCCCAAAGCCATATTCATTCTTCTAAACAATTCTTGACGCTTCCCTTCAATACTTACAGAAAGTCTATTTAAATTTTTAAGATTATTATTTTCTAAAAAAATAGATGCATCTCTAGATATTGCTGATAAGTCTGGAGTATATTTCTTGTTTATTTTTACAAAAAAAGATATTTTTTGGTCTTGATTTAGCTTTTGATACTGATCTAAAATAGTTGTGGCTAATGATATTCCTGAGGTACGACCTTTATATGAAATTAACTCTTCACATAAAATCAATATATAATCTATACTATCAATAATATTGTTACGAGTATCTATGCATTTATCACTAGAAATGTATTTGTTGTTTTGCATTGAATATCTGCTAAAGTTAAAATTATACGAAAAAGTAATTCATAATTATATAAAACAAAGTAGGGCACAATAAACAACCCAACCCTGTGTAAAAAGTTGCTACCATAGCACCATAAGGAACTAACTTAACGTCGGTAGCTGCCAGTCCCGCTGCGACACCACTAGTTGTGCCCATTAACCCTCCAAAAACCATTGCACTATGAGAATTGTTTAAGCCAATTTTTTTAGCTAATAATGGAGTCATAATAGTTATACATATTGTTTTTATTACTCCTGTTGCTATACTAATGGCTATGACTTCCGAACTTGCTCCTAAGGCATAACCAGTTATTGGACCAACAATATAAGTACATGCCCCAGCTCCTATTGTTGTAACACTCAAAATATCATTATATCCAAAAAAAAATGCTATAATTGCCCCTATAAAAAAAGAAAAAGAGACCCCTACAATTAATGAAATAAACCCTGCTACACCAGCAGCTTTAATTTTAATTAAATCTGCATTCATAGCTGTTGCAACAACGGCAAAATCTCTAAACATTGAGCCTCCTAACAAACTAAGACCTGAAAATATTTTAACATCTCCCAATCCTTTTTTATCTCCAAAAAAAGCTAAGATTAATGCAACAATAATTGCAATGGCAACTCCTGGTATGTGATTTTTTAAAATATATTTAGAAGTCCAAAAAGCCAATAACATTAAAACTCCAACACATAAAAAAGCAAATATTAACCCGTTTTTAAATATAATATTTTGAACAATCTCTATCATAATTTTTAAAATTCTAACTTGTCTGTTTTTTTACCTATCTGAGATATTAAAGGCACTAGTAAATACCCTAAAATACTTACTAAGACTCCCACAAGAACAGCAATCCATCCACCATTCCAAGCTGCTTTTACATTTTGAGTAGCTGCCATAGCAATTACAATTGGTATATACATTGCTCCCCAAAACAAAACACCATTTTTAGTCTGTTTTCTTTGTAATTTATTTTTTTCCATAAATACATTTGCAGCGATAAGATAAATCATTGCAAAACCTACCCCTCCCATATCTCCATCAATATTTATAAGGGTTCCTAATAAATACCCTGTAAGCTTTCCTAGAAGAAAACACCCAGCTAATAAAGCAACACCATATATTTTCATACTATAAAATATCCACGTTAAATAAATTCTTTAATTCATTTTTCGTGACTTTACCCATTACATTCCTAGGCAAATCACTTTGTACTATATATTTTCTTGGTATTTTATATCCTGGTAATTTTCCTTTTAACCAATAATTAAGATTATCAAAAGATAAGTTTGCATTTTTTAACACCAAGCTAGCAGCAATAGTTTCTCCCCATTCTTCATCAGGCAACCCAATTACAGCACAATCTTTAATATCTTGATGTAAACGAAGAACCTCTTCAATTTCTAATGCTGAAATTTTATAACCACCAGACTTAATAATATCAATTGAATTTCTCCCTAAAATCTTATAATTCCCATTGTCTAAAACAGCAATATCCCCAGTTTTAAACCAACCATTACTTGTAAATGTATCTTTAGTAGCTTCAGGCTTATTCCAATACTCTTTAAAAACATTATCTCCTTTTACTTGTATCTCTCCAGCCTCCCCAGGCTCTACTATTTTATTATTTTCATCAACAAGTCTTACAGTTATACCTTTCAAAGGTTTACCTATAGAGCCAGGTATTCTATCTCCTTTATAGGGATTACTAATTGCCATTCCCATCTCCGTCATTCCATAACGCTCTAAGAGAACATGGTGACTAATTCTTTTCCATTTTTCATGCACACTTAATGGCAAAGCAGCAGAGCCAGAAACCATTAATCTAAAGTTTTTTAACGCTAATGAAACTTTGTTCTGCTCTAACGTTGATAAATTATCCCAATAAGCAATTAACTTAAAATAGATGGTTGGAACCGCCATGAATAAATTAATTTCTTGTTTTTTAAATATTTCAAAAATATCTTTAGGACTAAATTTGATTAAAAACTCACAACAAGCACCACTCCAAAGTGCACAGCTTAAAACATTAATAATACCATGTACATGATGCATAGGTAGTACATTTAAAATATGATCATTTTCTGTCCACTCCCAAAAATTTGTTAACCCCGTAATCTGAGTTTCAATATTTTTATGAGTAGAAACAACCCCTTTAGGAGCTCCAGTTGTTCCACTAGTATAAATAATCATTGCACGTCTTTCGATCTCTATATCTGGTAATATGCCAAATATATTTTCGAATGATTCCGCTTTTATAAATCGAATATCCTTACGATTCAACAATGGTGCTATTAAACTCTTATACTCTTTACCATAAATTAGAATTGAGGTTTTGGTGTCATCTAACACATATTCAATAGATGCTAATGGATGTTTTACACATAATGGAACAGCAATACCTCCTGCTCTCCATATTCCCCATTGAATACTTGTATATTTAAAACTAGGGTCTACCAAAAAAGTTACCCTTTCTTCTTCTAAATCTTTTTTACCTGCTAATAATTCAACAGCAATAGATTCTGACCTATTTAAAAGCGCTTGGTATGTATAACTGTATCCTCCACTTTTAATTGCTATATTTTCTTTAAAATTATTTGCTCTTTCTATAAGTTTTAGCATATGATACTTTTAATTATTGTAAAGGGTTATATAAAATGATTAAATATTATTTGTTCAACTGCAATGCTGGACTTACTCCTATATTTCCTACCATATCCATTATCATAAATATTATTTTATTTTTTTTTGACTTTAGATTAAGAGGAATATTATCTGCTGAAATAGTTTGAAATTCAGTTGATCCATCAACCCCATCAATAAAAGCGTCACCACACAAAAGATTAGAAGAGGGTAATATTTTAGGTTCTGTTCCTTTTGGTGTTTTCCAAAACAACTTACAACCTGCATCTCCTGTATAATTCCAAAAGCCCATATGAATGGGATAAACTTTATTTTTTTCAAGATAAATACTAATTCCTCTCTTGGTTCCCATTAAAAAATCCTTATGATCCCAAACAATTAATTTATTATCAACCATTATAAATCCTGAATCCTTTGCATCTAAATAAAAATAATATAAGCCACTTTCTTTAACTGTTTTAACCCAACCAATCCACTCAGCAGACCAATAATCTTTATTAATTCTATCACCAGGATCAAATCCAAGATCAAAATCTATTTTAGCATCAATCCTTTGCATCGCAACTTTTCCTTGCCAATAAGCATAATTCTCAGTTTCAGGTCTATTTTTAATCCCTTTCGAGTCATATATTATTTTGTTATTTTTATTTCTATAAAAACCTTTTAATCCATTTATGCCAATCCAATTCTTCCCTTTATCATTAGAGTAAATATACTGAGCGTTTACAGTTGTATTAAGTCCTGGAACTATATCTTTAACCATAACACTACAGTTTAATAAATTATCTGTTTCGCTTTTTGTAATTAAAAAGTTAGACCAATTAGAAGGAACTGTATCATCGTACATTACAAATGGACCACGTATGATATCATTTTTTCTAGCTCTGAAACATGGAGGATTTGGCATTTCATAAGGATGAAAATCCCACAACTTACATTTATTTACTCCTCCTAAACTATCAAAATATTGAACTTGTGGAGGAAAAATATCTTGAGGAAAAGGTGCTGCTAAAAAAGGACCTTCTTTATTTGGTAAAAACTCTTTACCACCTAACCATGATTCTGAATTTGCCCAAGCAAAATGCGAGGCAAAGGACCAAATAACCTCTACTTTGTTTACCCAATCATTATTTCCTAGTTCTCTTAAATCATACAATACCTGAGTTGCAAACCTTCCTAAAGCTCCATGATCTGAAGGAGTATCTAAAAAATCTGGGATCATCAAACAATCTGGTTTGTATTTTAAATACAATCTTTTTAAATCTTCAGATAATGATGCGTAATTATATGGCACCTCTTTTTTATAACTAAGACCATAACAATACTTGGGAGCATCAACAGTGTACGGAGATTTATTATATTGAGTGATAGGATTTAAATATTGTAAGTCTCTATCTTCCCACATATCATAAATTCCTCCATCAGGATAGCCTAAAAATATAAGGTTATTATTAGTATTTAGTCCTAAAGAAGCAAGTCCAGCCGTAGTTCTATATGCCATTCTATCGTAGCCCCTATCAACCATATCAATATCTCCATCTTTGTCAAAATCTTTTGCATCAGGACTATTCTCCCATCTTGGATAACTCCATTTATTAGCATCTCCAGCAGTTGCTATTACAACAATTAAAGTATCTGTTGATTGTATTCTATCATAAATCCAACCTGATTTAAAATATATCTCATCATCTGGATGTGCATGAATAAACATATAAACCTTAGCATATGATTTATTTATGCTTAAAAAGCAAATAATGAAAGTGATAAAAAACAAATGAATCCTTTTTTTTAACTTCCTGGTAATAATAGACATCGTTATGTTTAATGTATAATAATTTAAATATGAGTTTATAATATATTCTGGCAGTGATATAACGCTCAGATTCTGATCAAATATTTAATTACTCATTTTTACTTTCGATACTCTTTCTACAAACCTCAGTAATAATGGGTAAGCAGGTCCAACCATAATATGACCATATCCATCCATTTCATATAACTTAATATCATTATGCCCGCACACTTTCATCATCCTATAGAAATATGCATTTTCTTCATATCTACCTAGCATTTCTAGCTCTCTGTCTCCTGTTATTAATAAAATTGGAGGAGCCTCTTTACGCACATAATATAAAGGAGCAAATTCATCAATCAGTGGTTGCTTACCAGGAATTCCTCTTTCTGATCGTATTTTAAAATGTGTAATTGTATGACCACTAAACGGAACTAAACCGGCTATTTTATTTGCATCAACACCATGCTTACTCAACATTTTCTTATTCATTGTAATCATTAAAGCTAAGTATCCTCCAGCTGAGTGACCCGAAATAAAAATTGAATTTGGATCTCCATTATACAATTCAATGTTTTTAAAAACCCAAGCAACAGCAGCAGCTGCATCTTCAATACAAGATTCTGCTTTTACAAGAGGTGCTAATCTATGACCAACCCCTACAATAACATATCCTTTCTTTTTTAAAGCAGCTGGAACTTCTCTCTCTCCAGTGGTTAATCCACCTCCATGAAACCATATAATTACAGGAACTTTTTCTTTTTTTTGTGGATAATATATATCCAGCAAACACATTTTCTTTTGATACTCAGACAAACTATCTGTTTTTAAATCTAAATAAGAAATAGCATTTGATTGCTTATATTCTAAATCTTGAGCCCCCACATAAAAAGGCAACATTAGAATTAATAGATAGAGGTGTTTTATTTTCAAAATATGATATTTTTAAATTAGTTATTAGCTTAAAAAAAAAGGGGATTGTATTATTTAACCTTTATTCCCCTTTTATTACGATATAAACTATACAAATACTTAATAAGTTAGTCTATAGAATTATTATTGGAAGACTCTGACAATGGAATTACTAAATGCATAATATCATCATCTGTAGATTTTGTTCTATATGTTGTGCTTAATATAGGATCGTTAAAGTTGTTATGAACTGGAATTAAGAAATCGTTTACTAAAAAATCTTTTCCTCTTCTTCTGGCTTCATAAAACTCATGCCCCTCTCCTATCAATTCATACATGCGTTCCCAGGCTATTTTTTTTCTAAAATCTTCTTTTGATGGAACTTTCACAAGATCCCAACTTAAAGGATACACTCCTTTCCCATTAGCTCTTGCTCTATCCAACACTTGATTTACATATTGAAAAGCATCTGCTGGTCCATTTAGTTCATTTTCAATTTCGGCCCTTAACAAAAGAATATCAGCATATCTTAATACTTTCCAATTTCTACTACTTGCACTGCTTGTTCTATTAGGGTCTAAATATTTTGCTACATAAAAATAAGCTCCACTGGCCCATTTAGCCTTTGGATAAATAGATGAACTAGTTCCATTTATTTTAGTAAAAGTTGAATCTATATAAGTAATATCAACTCTAGGATCGTGATCTCTGACTTCTGTTATTTTATCTGTTGTCGCATTTTTTGTATAATCACTATACAAATCGTCTCCTAATTGTTGTGTCCACATCCATGGTTGTACTCTTATATAACCTCCAAAAATATCTACTTCTAAACCTTGAGGATTATATGCTTGTGATAAATTATTAAGATTTACAACATAATTAGATTGTAATTCAAATATTGCCTCCTCAGAATTTCTACCAGCTGTGGAATGTAACACCGCTATATCGTCTAATAATTTATAATCATTAGAATTGATAACTATATCGGCATGAATTTTTGCTTTTTCCCACAAAGATGGCATATTTAGCCAACCTGCTTGTGTTGCATATACTTTAGCCAAAAAAGCATCAGCTGCTGTTTTAATAGGTCCTTGATATTTTTTTGGGACACCACTACCTTCGGGTAGTAAATTTTTAGCTTGCTCAAAATCACTAATAATCATTTCATAAATATCTACTTCAGTAGAAAGCGGAGTATGGGTAATACCTACAGCTGGTTCAAGTGGCATAGGAACTTGGCCCCATAATCTTACCAGTTTAAAATATTCATAAGCTCTTAAAAAATGGGCTGTTCCTAAAATATTTTTAAAACCGTCCGTTAAGGACTCATAATTCTCATAATTATCTTCAAAATATTTAATAATTACATTTAAAGAATAAATTACTTGATAATTACTATCCCATACATTTTCTGGCCAAGGTTGATTGTCTTTAAAAATAAAATTATTGTACTCAGAAATGTGTCCACTACCTGGACGATATAAAAAACCTCCTGCTGGTGCTATTAATTGATGATATCCTTGATTTGCCCAAAAATTATTTTCTAGTTGAGACAAAGCTCCTTGCAAAGCCAATTGAGCCCTTTCTTCTGTAGAAAATATTTTTGCAGCATCTACACTAAAATTTGGGTCTTCTATTAAAGTATCTTCACAAGATGTGAATATAATTACACTTATAAAAATCAAGAAATAAATCTTAGTTTCTATTATTATTTTTTTGGTTATATCTATTACTGAATATTTCATTTTGTTCAAGTATTAAATGTTAAAAATTAACGTTAACTCCTAATGTATAAGAAACTGGTCTTGGAGAACTTGACCAATCTATTCCTATTCTTGTTCCATCATAAGCAAATGAATTCACTTCAGGATCAAAACCTTTATACTTGGTTAACAAGAAAAGATTGTTTCCTGTTAAATAAACACTAGCACTATTTACCCCTATTTGTTTTAACCAATTTTTAGGAAAATCAAAATTAAGGGTTGCGGTAGATAGTCTTAAATAACTTGCATCTTCAACCAATACATCTGCAGCATCTAATAAACCAAAACCTTGTCTAGGATAAACTCCGTCTATATTATCTGGTGTCCATCTATCTAACCATGACTCTGCATAAACATTTCTAGAGGTAAGTTTATCTCCATATGCATTTTGACCTAATTTAGCATTAAACACGTCGTTTCCTTGTTTACCTGTAAATACTAGTCTAAGAGATAAATTTTTATAAGCTAACTCTGTATTAATTCCATAAGTATAATCAGGATTGGGATTCCCTATAATTTGTTTATCTGAATTGTCAATTTCACCATTTCCATCTGAATCAATGAAACGAATATCCCCAAGCTGAGGAGCAGCACTTCTATACAAAGGAGCATCAACCAATTCTTCTGCTGTGCGGTATATACCATCTGTTTTTAATCCCCAAAACATTCCAATAGCTTCATTTTCAATAAAAATATTTACCGGATCTGTATAGGTACCCGTTCCTAAACCATTTCCAAAAAAATGTGCCCTACCATCACCATAAGTATCTTCTGAACCTAAGTCTAAAATTTTATTTTTATTAAAAGCAATGTTTGCTCCTAGTGACCAACTAAACTTGTTGTTATTAATAATATTAGCATCTACAGTAAACTCTAATCCTTTATTTTCTATTTCACCTACATTTACGGTAGTACTAGTAAAACCATTAGAAGCTGGTATTGGTTTTCTTAATAATAAACGCTCTGTAGTTTTTATGTAGGTATCTATAGCCCCACTAAATCTTCCCTTTAGAATAGACCAATCTAATCCTACATTACTTTGTACTGTAGCTTCCCAAACAAGAGAAGGGTTTGGTATTCCTGTTGAAACAAGCCCTGTTACCGTAGCCCCATCATAACCTGCTCCTTGATCTACTCTATAAAGGTTAAGAGTTTGAAAAGGTGAAATACTAGAATTTCCTGTTTGTCCCCAACCAGCACGTAATTTTAGTTGACTAACAAAACCTAAGTTTTTTATAAATTTTTCTTTTTCTAACTTCCAAGCCAACGCTAAAGAATGAAAGTTATCCCATTTATTTTTTCCGCTAAACACACTTACTCCATCTCGTCTAAAAGTATAAGTAAATAAATATTTATTGTATAAAGCATAGTTGGTCCTTGCAAACGCAGATACATAATTTTTAGGACTTTCTATAGGGTTATTATATGTTAGAGTTTGTGCAAAGTTTAACCCATTCTCTCCTAATATAAAATCTGAAAAATTACTTCCCGAAATTGATTTGGTGGTTGTTCTGTACTCATCCGTAGTGAAACCTACAGTCCCATTTAAAGAGTGTGCTTTAGAAAAATCTTTATTAAATTGTAATAAATTTTCTGTAGAATAGTTTCTAGACACTAAGTTAGACTCTCCAATATCTCCTCCATGAGAAATACCCAATCCTATTTTATCTGTATAATAACGTACTCTTTCTTTATTTCTAATGTTACCGCTTAACCTAAACTGGTATGTTAAAAAGTCTGTAAGTTTTATGTCTGTACTAAACGACGCAACCATTCTTGACTCTTTAGAATTGTCATAATAATCAGAGGCCCACAATCTTGGATTAGACAAAGGTTCACCATCATCAGCAAAAATATCATCATTTAAAGGTGACGCATTAAGAATTGAATTCATTAAACCTCGATTTCCTGTTCCATCTGTAGAAAGATTCATATCGTTGGTTCTATAACTAGCGTAAATAGTTGATGCTATTTTAATTCTATCATTTATCTTAACACTTAAATTACTACGAATGTCTCCCGATTTTATGTTTGAGTTAGGAATAATCCCTTTATCAGTACTTAACCCTGTAGCCAAATAATAATATATTCCTCCTGTTCCACCACTTACGGATACTCTATTAGATGTGCTTATCGCTATATCGGTCATTTCAGTCAACCAATCTATTTGATCTGTAGGCTCAAGATTATAGTTATCAATAATATCTGTTGTTAAGTTAGCACTTTCAGGATCCGTGAAATAGGTATCACCAGTAGCTACGTTTTTTATTTTATAAATATTTCCTTCATAAAAACCATATCTAACTCCTACATTTTCTAACAAAGCATCCCCATTTCTCATTTCAGCATACCCATCTGCTCCTAAAAGATCAATCTTTCTTCCTATCATAGAAGCTGTTGTAGTGGTACTTGCTTTAATTCTTGCCTTACCTTCTCTCCCTTTTTTTGTGGTAATAAGAACAACACCATTAGCTCCTCTTGACCCATAAATTGCTGTAGCTGAAGCATCTTTTAAGACCTGAATAGTTTCTATATCACTAGGATTAATTCCTGACAAACCACTTTGTTGAGTTTGAAAATCATTAATGGTATTTGCAAATGGATTTGCAGCATCTTCCGTTGCTGAGTTCATTATAATTCCATCAATCACATATAAAGGTTCATTATCGGCTCTTAATGAATTTGTTCCTCTAATTCTTACACTAAGTGCAGCTCCAGGCGTTCCGGTTGTATTGGTTACATCTAAACCAGCAACTTTACCTTGTATTAAATTATTTATAGAAGGACTTCTTAAAGCCTCATTATCATTTGGTTTTATTGCAGAAACAGCTCCTGTAACATCATCTTTTTTTACAGAACCATAACCAATAATAGTTACTTCATCTAGTACATTTTCATTTTCTTTAAGTACTACATTAATGGTTGTTGACTTTCCTACAATTACACTTTTACTTACCATTCCTAAATAGGAAAACATAAGCACATCCTTGGGTGATGCTAAAATGGTGTAATGCCCATCAAAATCTGTGATCACTCCTTTCTGAGAACCTAGTATTATGACATTAACCCCTGGGATCGGTTGTCCTTTAACATCTGTAACAATTCCGGTTATTTTCTTTTGTTCAACATCATTCCATGAGATGTTTGCATGTGTAAAACCAGAACACAGAACAATTAATACAATAGTTAATAAGCTTTTATATTGCTTATACTTTTGGTTGGTTATTTCTTTCATAAAGTATAGTTTTAGTTTTTAGTTTATATTCACAGCTGTTATTAAAATTTATGTTTTTAATATCTTAAACTAAGTTTTTGTTATTGTGCTTCCCTTAACAAAAACATCATTACATAAAATTCTATTCAAAACATTTATATTCTAAAATTAGTTGTATTGTAAAGTTCTGATAAATTAAACTTAAATAAATCCACAATATTCCATAAAAGGTTTCACTTCTTCTAAACACCAGTAAAACAACAGTTTAACCACTTAAAAATCATGTTTAAATCTAAGTATAATCACCATATTTTAGAATTAATGAATTGTTTTTATAGTTAGTTTAATTTTATTCTGTGATTTATAATAAACTGCATATTGATTAATGTTTTATATCAATTTTTAATCAATTTTCTTGTTAGTATTTCATGTCCATTAATAATTTTTAAAATGTAAAAACCACTATTTAGCATACTAAGATTTATGACTAATGAATTTTCTTCTGTATTTGTAGTTTTTGTACTTTCCCATATCAAACGACCATTAACATCACACACTTGTAACTTATTTATTTTACTATTATTCAATGAGTAAAAAGAAACATTAAACAAACCTGAAGAAGGATTAGGAAAAACTTTAAGTTGAGTTTGAGATTCTTTGTCCTTTATTAAATTATTACTTAACAATTTTGTTGTTATAGGTATTACCTCAGTAACAGCATTTAATAAAGATTTAGAATTCGTAATATTTACATCCTGAGATAGCTCCCAAAACATCACCCCTTTCAAATCATTTTCTAACACATATTTCGATTTATTTTTTACTGTAGTAACACCGTTAAAATAATATGTCTTATTATTATGCACTACAAAATCCGCATCTGGATCTAAGTTTGGATACTGTGCTACAGCCTCCCTATATAGTACATTACCATCTCCCGAATTGTTTTCAATTGTTTTAGCATAATTTGGAAGTCCTAAAACTAATTTAGAGCTCGGCAACCCTGCATTTTTCCAATAAAGGCAATATTCTTCTATTTTAGACATTGGCACTTGAGTTCCTTCAGATATTCTTGAATTTCCATAAGACATAATTTGTAAAAAATCTATATTCCCAAACAATCCAAACAATCCCTCTGGATTTTTATGTTCTGGTGTAATGGTAACAGACAACTCTAGATTTGGGTTACTTGAAGCTGAAATCTTAGACCTTATAGATGACACCAGATTTACATAATCTGAATTATTTACAGTACCATGATATTTTTCCCAATCTATATCTATTCCATCTAATTCATTCTCAATACAAAAATTGATTAATTGATTTGCTACATTATCTGTAGCTATAGGGTTTGCTGCCACTTCATCAATATAATCTGATGACACCCATCCTCCAAAAACTAAAATTATTTTTGTTTTATTATTTCCTCTCCACTCTTTTATTGTGTTTAAATGTGATTTGGTTGTTGACAATAAGGATCCGGTAAAAGGTGTAAAAACACCTGTAGAACTAACCCTTCCTAAATCTCCATTTATATTAGTACTGATTGAGAAATAATATAAATGCGTTAAATGTTTCATTACAATTGATGGATTTGCAGAAACAAAATTGTCCATATTATAATAAGGTATATACCCTCCGACAACATATTCATTCTCTGATGAAACCATTAAAGAAGCTCCCGAAATAAGTCCTTCATACAGACTCGTTCCTACTGCATTTACTATTAGTTGACTATCTAAGTTTTCAAAATCCCAATAAAGTTTTAAACTGTCTGATTTTGGATGACTAGATTCTATTGATTTATTTTTCCAAGAATTAATTATAGAGCTATTAAGTGCTGTACTCCATATTCTTACCTCATCAATTTTTCCATCAAAATAAGTTCCACCAACTTTAAAAGCCTGAGTATTTGAAGAAGTTATAACAGGTAACGTTCCGCTATTTACTAGATCCAAATCTTGAACGCCATTAATAAAAAGCTTAATCCTATTTGCTATTTCAGCTTCAGTTCCATCATAAACCATTGCAATATGGTACCAAACCCCTGGATTTAATACCGCACTTGAAGTATGCAAATTAGTATTGCTTCCATTAGCAACTATAGCATATATAACCCCATCTTTTAGTTGTAAAGCAATTCTATCAGAAAGTGTATTGGTTTTACTTAAAACATTGGTTAAACCACCAGACATACTAGGATTAATATAAATTTGCATTTCCAAAGTAAATGCCTCTGCATTATTTAACTCTGTTATTGTAGTTGTTGTTTGAATGAAATTATTTGGAGAAAAACTTATAAACCTATTTGTTTTTGCTAAAGCCTCACAAAAAGCAATTAAACATAATAAAGTTAGCAGATGTTTAAAATCATAAATCTTTATTGATTTGATTTTCATAAATGGAATGTTTAAAATTATATAACCTAAAATTCCATTAAATTACCACACATCAAATCCTATATAGTCCTTAAAAGGTTTGATATCTTGCAAAAAATCACTTAATGTTATTTATAATGATGGATAGTATATAAAAATAAAAAAAATCGGAGCTTTAAAAACCCCGATTTTACTAAATAAACTACTAATTCCTTTTCACTATTAAGTTTTTTTATTTTTTTAAGACATTCCTAGTAATTACATTATCTCCATCAATATATTTTAACACATAAAAACCTTTATTAAACAGCTCTGTATTAATTTTTAAAACATGATTCCCCATCTCAATAGTTTTAGTATTTTGCCAAACAAGACTCCCTTTAATATCATACATTATTATTTTGATTGTTTTACTATTACTATTGTTAAATGATATATTTAACACATCATTAAAAGGGTTTGGATATACACTTAATCCATTATTATTATTTTGAATAATGGTTTCTGAGTCAGCCGCAATTACAAACATTCCTTTTGACGATTTTGTATTTGACGACAAATCAAATTCTCCGTTTCTTACTTTTAGCTTACTTTCTGTAATTGCTTTTAAGAGAGAATTACTATCAGTAGCATCGACATCTTGACCTATTTCCCAAAACATAACTCCTTTTAAATTTTTAGTATTAACCCAATCAGCTTTATCCCCCATAGTACCTATACCATTTAAATAGAAAATAGCATTCTCACTACTTATATATACCTTATCAAGACTTCCGCTATATGGCCAAGTAAAGTTACTACCTGTATTATTTACTATATCATTGTATTTGTAACCAGAGCTTCTTCCTGATCTAACTGCATAACAAGGTAATCCTATAACTAATTTACTCCCACTTAGGCCTTTGTTAGCCCAATTTTGTCTATATGTTTCTAATTTACTAATTGGAACTTGCGTACCAGAACCTGTTCTACTAGAACCATAAGACATAATTTGTAAATAATCTATTTTGCTAAAAGCAGGACTTAAAGGACTTGCTATATCCGTACGCTCTGGAGTAAGGGTTAATGAAATACTTATTCTCCTATCTCCATTTTGAACTCTACTATCAATTTCATCTTTTATTGCATTTACAAAATGCACATATTTATTAGGATCTATTTTAGTATAAATTCCTTCTTTACTATTACTGTCATTGGGATCATAATTAGGATTGGGTAAATTATAAGATTCCCAGTCTATATCAATTCCATCTAAATCTTCTTGATAACAGTAATCAACCAACTGTTCTGCTAAATTATTTCTTGAATTAGAATATTTTAAAGCATAATGAAGATTACGTGATGAGGTTTCTCCCCCAAGTACTAATATTATTTTTGTTTGTAATCCATAAGTTGATTTAATATTTTTTAAAAACTGTAATTCGTTATCTACATAGCTACTATTCACAATAGGCGTAAAACTAAAATTAGCATCTGTGTATTGGTTAATTCCTACTTTAGGATTTGCTTTTACAACTGTTCCTAAATCCCCATCTTTATTTGAACTAACAGAAAAGTAATAAATATGTGTTAATCTCTTCATCTTCTCTTTTATTTGAGTTGTAAAACTACTCGATGGATTTGAAGGAATTCTGTAATGCGGTATATACCCACCTACCACATCTTGTGCATTAACACTTGTAAAAATTAACAACATAAAACACATAAAGAATAAATTCTTATGGGTTTTAAAAACTTGATTAATAATCATTTTTTTTCTCATAATTTGTATGTTTAGAATTAGCTTCTAAAATTAAAAAGCATAAACCTCATGTAGGTTTGGAATCATACAAACAAAGTTTTAAAACATCCATAACACACTTATTAAAACAAAAAAAACCACTTACCATTTTCAGAAAAAACTCTTAAGATGATAAGTGGCAAACAACGTTCTACTATAGATAACGAACTATTAATTTACATATGTGTTTTTAACTTTTAATAAATGTTCTAAACTATCTGTTAATCCACCAATTCTATTTCTTTTTACCCAAATTTCTTTATACTCAGCAATGATAGCTTCAATATCTACTAATAACTTGTATTTGGTAACAGCATCAACACTTTTAACAGTTCCATCTTGTGTTTTTAATTTGGCGATACCTAAATTACAAGAATGAATAGCCAACCTTGCTGAATTTTTAATTTCTCTATAAATAATTTCAGCATCGCTAGCTGTCGCTTTACAAGTTTCTACTCTATCTATAATTTTATTAAGTGCCTCAGCAGCCTCTGATAATTCTTTGATTGTTAGTTTTTTAGTCTGAGCATATTTACTCATAGGTTTGTCAACATATTTTAATAAAGCAAAAAATGAAGCATTATAAATATCATTTTTAACAACAATTTGATTAACGTTTCCTAAATCATATATAACTTGAGAAGTTTTTTTACTCCTATCTTGATAAACATATTTGTTTAATAATCCATTAATGTCAATATCTCTATTGTTCTCTAAAGACCATGAAATTGCAGCTCCATAAAGATAAGGTGCGTAACTACTTATAAGATGTTGAGGATGTCCATCATCTCCCCAATCTGTATTTAAATAACCTATAGCCCCATATTTAATTCCGTTTTCAGCAGCATTTATTTGATTTTTTAATGCATTATCTGTTCTCCCTACTATTGAACGCCATGATGAAGTTCCTGGACATACATAAAAAGGAATTTTAGCTTTTTTAAATTTAGCAGACTGTTTATCAAAAGGATGATTCCATCTGTATCCCCAAATCATACAAGTAATGTTTTGTGGTAATTTTTTAATTAACTCCGGATGTTCTAAAATAATATCTCCCCAAAACTGAGCTTGTTTACGATTCTTAACTATTAAATTATTTAGCTCTAATAAAAAATCTAAATACACTTGACCTTTACCTTTTTCTAAAACTGCTTTTTTAGATTTCCCTGTTCCTAACTCATATGGCTCATCTCCACCAATATTTACGTAATCACTAGAAAAATTAGGTAAAAGTTCATCATATAAGTCTTCAACAAAATCTACAGAACTTTTGTCTACTGCAGAAATAGTTCTTCTAATTCCTAAAATATGATGTGTAGGATCTGCAATGGTTTCATTTTCTGCAATTTCCCAATATTCTTTGTGCTCTAACCAACGTTCCATATGTCCAAAACCATTTTGATTTGGAACAAGGTCTATAAATCTATCACTACAATATTTGTCTAAGGCTAAAATTTCATCTGATGATAGAGCACTGGCATCTTGCCAAACCTTTTTATGATTTTGATATTGAAAAGTATGCTCTGTATAAAGTTGAATTTCATTAATTTTCCATGAGGCAAACATATCTATATATTGATATAACGAAGCCATTGTTGGTACTTTAGTTCTACTAAGATCTAACGTTATTCCTCTCTTTTCAAAATCTGGATAATCACTAATAATTAGCTGAGGAAAATTTCCAGAATCATATGAATATTGAGAGATTTGACCTAAGGTAAGAACTCCATAATACAAGCCAGCTTCATTATTAGCCGTAATGGTAATTTTTCTATCATTTATTACCAATGAATATCCTTGGGACTTGGATTGAATTGCTGAATTGATAATCAACTCAATTTCAGGAGCCTCTCCACTAGCAACACCACCAGCAATGGAAAAATGCATCCCTTTTTCGCTAAGTGTTTTCTGAAGATGATTAGCTATAAATCTAATTCCTGAATTTGTTGCAATATTATATGCAATAATTCTTCCGTTATTCGGTATGAAAGATCCTTCTAAAACTTCTATTGTTTTAGGAGATGGAATTAAATACTCTCTTACATCTTTAGAATTATAGGCGTAAGTATTTACAACATTAACTAAAAAAAGGAGTACAATTATGTGATATTTTTTCATGTTTATTTTATTTTTTTATTTTTAATGAAATAGATTTAAATTGAAAAACTTCTGTTTCTGTAGGGTCTATTAACTTTACTTCTATTTTATACGTCCCTACTCTTTCTATTGATAAATGTGTATTATAATATGTTTTAAAAACCCCAGTAACATTTGATAACTTCACCTTTTTAAGAGGTTGTAATTGATTGTTAAAATATAGCTTTACTACATTGTCTTGATTAGTTGACTGTTCTCCTGTAATTTTTAACTGTATTTCTACTTTTTGATTAAACACAACCAACCAACTTAAAGAAGCATTATAATCTTTCCATGCATTAACCACTCGATCTTTTCTTTCTTTATAAAGATCTCTACCATACATATATTCAAAATCATTCTTTTGATTTTCAAGCAACATAGGTTCAAACTCTAAATCTCCCCCTACCGAAGCATTAAATGGAGTCAAAAGAAGTTGTTTTTTGCCGTTCTCAAAAAGTAATTTTTGTGGCTTTTCGGAATTACTTATAGCTATTTGAGTTAATACCCAAATAAAACAAAACACCAAAGTAATAGCATATATTATTTGCAAAACCCCCTGTTTTATAAACACTCTTATCTTTTTTGTATTGAATATTTCCTGTTTTAAATCCATCTTTACGTCTTATATTTATTATGCTTGTTATACTTATACTTTTAAGAAAATTCTTTTCTTATATAAAAAATAAAGTAATAACCACTCAAACAAAACCACTCCAAAAGCGGTTAAAAAAGGTTCCCAATCTCCGCCTAAAAATGTACCTAAACCTTTAAAGAAATAATTAGCGGTATATCTAAAGTTAACATATACAATAGCCGCATATATCAATATAGAGTTCATACCAATTGGAATGAAAAAGAAACCTAGCCACCTTTGTTTATATACATCTATAACTAAATAAAATAGACTCAAAAAAATCATAGAAATTCCTGCAGTATATAAAATGAACGAACTAGACCAAATAGATTTAATAATAGGAAAGAAGAAACTAAATAACCATCCAATTAACATTGTAAAAATCCCTATTAGAAACACCTCTATAGCACAACGTAAAGAAGCCTCATTATAACTTTTAATATGTTTACCTATTAAAGCTCCTAACACACACATAACTGAAGCAGGAATTACACGAATAGTTCCTTCAGGATCAAAAACATGCATATACATAGGAGACGGTATTAAGTTTTGATCTAAAAAACCTGCAAGATGATTTCCTGGTAATAACTCCCCAAAAACACTATTAGGGTAAGGAATTAAATAAGTAGCTAAATAATATCCTATTAAAATACCTATAGCCCAACACAATTGAGAAATTGTTTTCTTTTTATAAATTATAATTAGACCTCCAATATAATTTCCCATTCCAATTAAAAACAGAACATTGTATAACTTTATTTTTTCTAATTGAAACTTAAACAAAGTAAAACTTAGACCTATGAGCACTAACCAAAACAGTCTCTTTAAAGACTTTAAATGAAGTAATTTTGTTGAAACTCCTTTATTTTTTTTATGAATTATTGAATACGCCATACTTACTCCAGACATAAACATAAATAAGGGAAAAATTAAATCAAACATATTAAACCCATCCCATCCAACGTGTGATAATTCTTTTTCTACAGCATTTATAATTGAACTATTAAACCTCAACAAAACTAAAAGCCCTAAGACTAAATTTTTTCCTCCAATAATCCAAAACATATCAAACCCTCTCAATGTATCTAGAGAAATAAGTCTTTGTTTTACTTCAACTCCTGTTTCCATAATATTTTTGTTTAGTTAAAAACTTATTGTTTCAAAAACTATTTGTATAAAGCTTTAAATGTATTAATTGCTCCTTCTATTTTTTCAGAAGAACAATCATTGTCTTTATAACATTTTAAAAAAGAATCAAAAGAACTCCAGTAGGTATGCATAATTCCTAAACTTCTGTTTCCTATGGTTTTATTTGCAAATTCTCTATTGCTTATAACATTTTGTAATTGTTGTTTTGCCAATTCTGGTTTTTGAAAAGAACAACTAATCACATTAAAACCTTTAATAGCAAAATAAGCTGGTGTTGGAGTTGCTGATGTGTATTGCCAATCACAAATAATAACATCTTTAGGTATTAAATCAATGGCAGGATATGTTTCATTCCCCGAAGCGCTCCAAATCCCTAAACCTGTTGTTTTTCCATCTATAAGCCGATCTCCCCACATGTACATTTTTATCTTTTTGGATTTTAAATGACTGTGTATTTTTATGACTTCATCAGCAAAAAGTTTTGCCTTATTTTTTCCTTTACACCTTACACAACCATCTTCCCCTATGACAAAGACTTCATCCATTCCTACATGGATTGAGTTTGTTTCAAAAACATCAATTAACTCATCTATCAAATCAAAAACAACATTGTGAACCTCTGGATGTAAAGGGCAATAACTACGACAATAAAAGTTTTTTTCTAAAATTTTATCTCCTGGATTCTCTTCAAATTCAGGATATGCTTTTAACAAAGCATGAATATTATCTTGCTTCCATGACTGATGTCCTAATAAATTGATAAGAGGTATTATTTTAATATTATTATTACTACAAGCTTTAACAATCTGTTTTACATCACTTTCAGATAAAGATGACCTCTCTACAAGTTCTGGATGAGTCTTAAATTGGTATTTATAATTAACCATTAAAAACAAAGTATTTACAGATGTTTTGGACAAGTCTTCTTCTATAAAGCTTATAAATTTTGGAACTTCAAAAGATTTAGGCGCTCCAATAGTAAAGCTTTTTACAATATTATTTATATCCGTCTTTTGTGAAAAAGCAGATGATATATTACATAATAACACAAGACAAAGTATTTTATAGCCTTTAAAGTCTTTCATGAATTTTAGTTTAATAATGAACAATCAAATGTACTCCACTAAACAGATACTATAGTTCTGTATTTTCTCAAAAAGGTTAGCTTTTGTATTTAACTATCTCTTTATTCAAAAAAGCTCGAGTAAAACCTAAAAACAAACCTTTTTTGGAAAATAAAATACCTCTCAAAAAACATAACAGTCTAATATTGAAGCATTATTAACTTCAATTCAATTTATTATGAAAAATTTCACCTTTATTTTATTAATCACATTCTCTTTAGGTACTTGGGCACAAGTAGAACAAAACGCTTATAACTTTGACAACAGTGAAGAATTTTTTGTTGGTGAGGGTGGGACTGTAACTGCAGAGCCATCTGGATTTATAACTTTTACACACACAACTTCGGCATATGCAAGAATGGCTCAACTAACAAATAATGTTGATGCAGACAGTAATTCATTTTTACACATTAGAATTAAAAATGAATCTGGTGACAACGATAAATTAGCACTTGCTCTAGGATCAGGAAAAATTGTTAAAACAATAGATGTAACTACTAATGATACTGAATTTAAAGATTATACTGTAGAAATAACAGATGTGGACTGGACTGGACAAATTACTCCTTTTAAATTTTTTCCTAAAAGCACAGCCAATGCTAATAAAAGCGTTGCAGGTACTGTAATTATTGATTACATAATTTTTACTAATAATGAAACTTTAGCAATAAAAGACATTGAAGAGTATAAAAATGAATTATACCCAAACCCCGCTAAAGATGTCTTAAATGTAAAAACGGCTTTAAGCAACATAAAAAAACTAGATTTATATAATTTATTAGGAAACAAAGTTGCCAGTAATGAAAACTCAAACAATATTAATGTTCAAAATTTATCTACAGGTATGTATTTAGTTGAAATTACTACTGACAAAGGTGTGTCTACTTCAAAATTTATTAAGGAATAGACTGTTGCCTTTTAATAGTAAATATTAGATAAAATATAATTAATTCTTCCAAAACATTCTTTGGAAGAATTTTCTTTATGTAAGGAGTGTAACTAATTTAATCAAGAAGTCTGTCATTTATATTTCCTATCTTGATGTATTATTAACGTATTAGGAGTTAACTACATATGAAAACTTTATTAACTCTCTTCATTAATTTCCTTTTGTTAATACCTTTTGCGGGTATAGCTCAAAATGCGCATTTCATTAATTTAGAAAGAAAAGATGGTTTGGCAAGTAACTTTGTAAGAACCATGTATCAAGATTCTTTTGGATACATGTGGTTTGGAACTGATGATGGTTTAAATAGATATGATGGTGTACATATAGATACTTATAGACATATTAAGAAAGATGCTAGCTCATTAAACAATAATTATATTATAGACATATTACAAACCTCTAAAGGAAAACTCCTTATTTGTACAATTGATGGTGTTGATGTCTTTAACTACAAAACAGAAAAGTTTAAGCATGTAAGTTTTTCTGAACATTATAATTTTAAAGGAATTCTTGAGACTAGTAATAATGAAATCTGGATTCTTACAAAAAACAACACTATCGTTGTTTTAAACTCGAATTTACAACCTACAAATAAGATTAGATTATCCGATATAAAAACAAATCATCAACAGTTTAAAAATAGTATTGATGTTTTTAAGTACGATAAAAACAATGTAGTTCTACATGTGGAAAATGAAGGATTTTATCTTTTAAATTTAAACTCTACAAAAACAAGTTTTCTCGCCAAAGATATCGTTCCTATTTCTACACAAATATTAAAAATAATTGCTATTGATAAATCTGAATTTTGGATTTTAAGTTTATCAGGAGTATTTGTTGTAAAAAATGGAATATTATCTGCTAGATATACTGAAGGTGATGCTAAAGAAGGATTAAATTTAACAAGCAATTTTATATTAGACTTTAAAATAATGCCTAATAAAGAATATTGGTTATTTACAGATGGTGGAGGAATAAATATTTACAATACTGAAACAAAGAAATTTAGATATATTGTTAATGACCTAAACAGTAATTACTCTTTAGCTTCTAATTTTATTTACACTGCATATATTGATAAAAACTCATCATTATGGCTAGGAACTGTAAAAAATGGGGTTAGTCAGTTAGACAAAGAAAACCCTTTTAGTACTTATAAATTAATTATTACAGAAAACAATCAAAAATTCAACATCCCTATCACCTCTTTATTTTTAGACTCGTCAAACAGAATTTGGGTAGGTTCTGATGGTAAAGGTTTATATAAGTTTGAGAACAATATGTTAAAGTTTGTTTTTTACGATAAAACAATAAAAACAATTACCAGTATCAACGAAATAAACAATAATACATTAATACTAGGAACTTATAAAAATGGTGTTAGCACTTATGATGTTTCTAACCATAAAATTGTAAATCAAAAATACATCAACAACAAATTAAACTTAGATTCAAAAATCACCTTTATAGAAAAAACCAATAATACATTTTGGATTGGTGGAAATAAAATAATTAAATGTTTAGCTATACCCAAAAATGCTTTTATAAAACCAGATATAAGTTTTCAAGACAATAACATAAGAGCTTTGTGTTTTGAGAAACGATCAGAAGACACCACTTTATTTGGTAATTATGTGGGCTTTTATCAACATTCAAACAAAAAGTTTAAAGAGCTTTTACATACAGGACAAAAAGTAAATGGTATTTCTAAATTTAATCAAAACGAATATTGGCTCGCTACAAATAAAGGACTAATTTTCTATAATACTAAAACCAATAATAGCCAATTATATGGAACAGAATCTGGATTATTAAATGAAAACATCAACTCAATATCAAATTATAAACATAATCAGTTGTGGTTAGGAACCTCTCAAGGAATCTCCTCTTTTAATATAAAAACAAAAACTTTCACAAATTACTCTTACAAAGATGGTTTTATAGACAATTCTTTTAAAAGCTTAAAGTCTTTAAAATTAGCCAATGGTCGTTTAATTTTTGGAGGTGAAAAAGGACTTTTAATGTTCCATCCAGATAGCATAAAAACAAAAACAAAAGTCAATAATGTTGTTTTTACTAAATTATCTGTAAACCATAAAAATTTAGATCCTAACGAAAGTAAAATTATAAATGGTCCAATAGAAAATTCAAAGCTAATAACCCTAAATCATCAACAAAAAGTATTTACCATAGGCTTTACTTCATTTAATTTAAAATACACAAATAACATACAGTTTTCTTATAAACTTGAAGGCTATAATAATGAATGGAGTACCACCAGAGAAAGATCTTTAACTTTCATGAATTTAGAACCAGGAACTTATACTCTAAAAGTAAAGGCTTCTAGTTTATCTGGCTTATGGAAAAATTCTTATGCTTCAATAGATATTAATATTTTACCTGCATGGTGGCAAACTTTATGGTTTAAAGCTTTAATAATTATACTAATGATTATCGCCTTATTCACTATAAACAAAGCTATTTTAAATAGAGAACGATTAAAGAGAGAATTTGAATTTGAAAAAAAATCACTAAAAGATCAAAAAGAATTAGATGAACAACAATTACAATTTTTCACCAATTTATCACATGAAATCCGTACTCCTTTAAGTTTAATATTAAGTCCCGTTGAAACACTCATTCAACAAACCACTAGTCAAAGTATAAAAAATAATTTACGTCTAATTCAAAAAAATGCATCAAGAATAAACAGATTAATCAATAGAGGAATTGATTTTAGAAAAACACAATTTAAAGAACCTGATATACAAATTGCACAGGAAGATATTATTCATTTTCTTAAAGAACTTGTTGGGAGTTTTGAAGAGTTTTCTATGAGTAAAAATATTAAACTTAAATTTATCAGCGAAATAGATAAACTTCCTCTTTGGTTTGATAAGTATATGGTAGAGACTATTTTTTATAATCTATTATCTAATGCTTTTAAATATAGTGATACAAATGGAGAAATTGTCTTAAAAATATGCTCTACTAAAAAACATGTTAACATTACGATCCAAGACTTTGGACAAGGCATTTCTTCAGAAGATTTACCTTACATTTTTGAAAGATTTTATCAATCGAAAAATCACATAGGTGGTTCTGGAATTGGATTAGCACTATGTAAAAGTTTTGTAAATGCCCATAAAGGATATATAAAAGTTGATAGTTCATTAAAAAATGGTAGCACCTTTAAAGTTACTTTTCACTTAGGAAATAAACACTTTAATAAAAAAGACTTAGTTGAACTCAATAAAGAAAACAAAGCTATTTTAATAGAAAACAAAACAATTAAAAATGATACTTTTTATGATATAAAATTAAAAAACAAAATCATATTAATTGTAGAAGACCAAACAGACTTAAGAGACTACTTATATAAAAATCTATCCAACTCATATATTATAAAAACTGCAGAAAATGGGTTACAGGCAATGGAAATTATTGAAAAAGAAAAAATACATTTAGTTGTTACAGATGTTACCATGCCTTTAATGGATGGGATGGAATTATGTAAACAATTAAAAGAAAACATTAAAACTTGTGACCTTCCTATTGTCTTATTAACTGCTAAAACCCTTAATGAAGAAAAAGTAGAAGGATACAATACTGGAGCAGATGTTTATCTCGAAAAACCTTTTTCATTAAATCTTTTAAAATCTATCATCAATAATCTACTGCATAAAAAGGTTAGACTTAACAATAAAGTTATTAATAACTTAGAAATTCCTATAGACTCTGAAACAATTAATACATCTGACGAAAAATTTTATGAACAAACCATTGCAATTATTGAAAAACATATAGACGACATTGACTTTAATGTTACTAAATTCTCTAAAGAATTAGGAATGAGTAAGTCACTCATATACAACAAAATGGCTAATATTACAAATATGAGTATCAATAATTTAATACTAACAGTTAGGTTAAACAAAGCATCTCAGATGCTTATCCATACAAAAAAATCTATCGTAGAAATTTCGTTACTTGTTGGTTTTCAAAATGCTAAATACTTTAGTACTAGTTTTAAAAAGAAATTTGGAAAAACACCTTCTAAATATAGAGAAGAAAACAACTATTTAAATGAAACTTAACAAACAACAAAAATTAAACACCAAAGCCGATAGTCATTAAAACAGTAATGATATGTACTAATCAATTAATATATGATTACTCTAATACTCTAACTATAAAATTATTATCACTACTAATCATATAAAAGTATCTAATATTATTGTTATTTATTATAAAAAAACAACTATCTCTTTTATTCTCTTAAGTTTATCCATAAAAAAAGCGCTGTATTGCTACAACGCTTTTAAAACTAATATTTTAGAACTAAGAATATCTTCTTAATAATCTCCTAAAGTTGCAGGGTTTTGAGACAATGCATTTTCTAATTGCTCATCATTAGGAGCTTTACCATGCCAAGCATGTGTATGCATCATAAAATCAACACCATTACCCATTTCTGTATATAATAAAATACACACTGGTTTTCCATTTCCTGTTAAAGATTGAGCTTTTTTAACTCCAGCAATAATTGCCTCAATATCATTTCCTTCTTTAACTTCTAAAACTTCCCATCCAAAAGCTTCAAACTTAGCTTTAATAGATCCCATTGGCAATACCTCATCAGTGGTACCATCAATTTGTTTTAAATTAACATCAACTGCAGCAATATAATTATCTACTTTTTTAGCAGCAGCATACATTATAGCTTCCCAGTTTTGACCTTCTTGTAACTCACCATCACCATGTAAACTATAAACCAAACGAGTATCTCCGTTTAATTTTTTAGCTTGTGCAGCCCCAAGAGCAACACTCATTCCTTGTCCTAAAGACCCCGAAGCAATACGAATTCCTTCTAAACCTTCGTGAGTAGTTGGGTGTCCTTGTAATCTTGAATCTAACAAACGGAAAGTTGCTAACTCAGAAACTGGAAAATATCCACTACGAGATAATACACTATAAAATACTGGAGAGATATGTCCATTAGATAAAAAGAATAAATCTTGATCTTTTCCATCCATATCAAATTCTTCAGCATTGTGCTTCATAATTTCCTGATACAACACTGTAATATATTCTGCACACCCTAATGATCCTCCTGGATGCCCTGAATTTACAGCATGAACCATACGTAAAATATCTCTTCTTACTTGTTGTGTAAAATCTTTTAGCTCTTGAATACTTGCCATTTTATTTAATTTAGTGCGGCAAAAATACAGTTTTATTTATGTAGGACAAATTATTTTGAATTGTAAATCAGTGATATTTCATCAAAAAATGTATTTGATAGCAAAATGATTCAGATTTAAACCACATAATCCATCTACAAAGCTTTATAAAAAACAGATTTTACTTATATTTACTCAAATAGCCCTATTTTAATTGATAAAAACAAAGCAGTATGGAAGAATACCTAGGAATTGATGTCGGTGGTACCAATATAAAAATTGGAGTTGTGAACAAAAAAGGAGATTTACTAAAAAAGGAAAAATATCCAACTTCTATATTACAACAAAGTGGTGATTTTATAAATGAATTTGTCAAAATTATTGGACAAGAACTAAAAAATCATCCGCATATTAAAAGAGTTGGAATTGCAGTACCAGGTATGATTTCTAAAGACAGATTATCAACGGTATTCATGATAAACATTCCTGAATTTAACAACACCCCTTTAATTTCTATTCTTGAAAAAAAATATCCTGAAATTTCATTTTTTCTAGAGAATGATGCTAATGCTGCTGCTATTGGAGAGTTACATTTTGCAAAAACCAAAGTTCCTAAAAACTTTATTTTTATGACTCTAGGAACAGGTCTTGGAGGAGCAGCTGTGCTAAATGGCAAAATTTTTAAAGGTGGAAATGGAAACGCCATGGAAGCTGGTCATATTATTTCTTCTAATGGAAAAACGGCAGAAGAAAATATGGGTAAAAAAGCTTTGGTTGAAATGGCATTGAAAAAAATTAAAAAAGGAAACAAAACCAATTTAATTGCAAAAAATTTAACAGCAAAAGATATTGTAATAGCTGCTACCGATGAAGATCCTGTAGCCGTAGATGTTTTTAAAAAAGTAGGTGTTATTTTAGGAGAAACCATCGTTTCTACCATTAGAATTCTTGATGTTAAAACTATTTTTATTGGTGGTGGTGTAAGCAAAGCCTATAAAATTGTTAAAAAGAACATGAATAAAGCCCTTAAAAAAAGGCTTCCTGATTATTACCTTGAAGATTTAGATATTAGATTGGCTACATTAGGAAATGATGCTGGTATAATTGGAGCAGCCGCTCTTTGCTTTAAAAAAGATGAATAAAAAAAAGAGGATGATTATCGCATCCTCTTTTTTTGTAAATCTAAAAAATGTTTAACATCATTTTTATTTGACTCTTTTAACAATCAAAGGATTGTCTATTTTGGTTTTAAAATCACTTAAATAACGATACCAATCTTCTTTAGTTTTAAATTCACCTGCTTTTTTCCATCCAAAACCTGAATAGTAAACAGCTTTGTTATTTGTTACTTTTAAATCTACAAATGCATTACACAAATCTTTATTATCTACAATATAAGTATTGTTGTTAATAAAAGAATCACCTGTGGCAACTACAGCAGTTCCAATTTCAGAATCATCTAAAGGCTCCCAATAACTGATCCATCCTTTGGCTTTATCACCATATACAACTCCTTCTTGTTTGTGTAAAGTTAGTCCTACTGAAACAACATCCGTCCCGGTAATATAATCTTCAATTTTAGACAAATTACTTCCTCTATCTAAAGTGATTACTTTGTATTGACTAATATTGTTATCACCTGCTTTCCAATCCGCATATTTTAAATAAAAAGAAGTTCTTAATGGACCTGTAGTAATCGTTCTCCATTCAGTATAGTTTTTTGAAAGATAATACTCATCATTAACTTTTACAGAACTTCCTCCTACTCCTCTACTTGATCCTACATGAAAATTATCCAACCCTTCACCTGTATCCTCATGATAGCTTCCGGTCTTATCAACAAGTGTTTCTTTATACCATTTATTAATGATAGGATAACTTACTCGTTTTAACCATGCATCAATCCCACTAGATAACGTCCCATTTGGTTTGTTCTCTTCTGTTAATCTTTGAGCTGTTGGTCCGTATACTCTAAAAGCAACTTTGTCGTTTTCCCAAGTATAATCATCGGTACGCTCTGGAACAAATCTAGAATAACACAAATCTTCAGCCTTAGGCTGTTCTTTTTTTGACATACTTACCACTTTATATGTCGTTCTACCATATGATGTAATGTTAGGCTGAAAAATAATCTCATCCATAATTCCATCACCATCAACATCTATTAACTGAGAAATTTCGTACTCATTGGTTTCAGTATTTTTAATACCTAAGCCTTCTAACTTATCAACCTCTAAAAACTGTTTGGTTAACGTTACCGTTTCAAAAGAACGTTCTTTATCTATCATATTCTGTACAAAAAAAGTTCTTGTATTTGTACAAGATAATAAGGTAAACAACATTGCTGATGCTATAATATTGAATAGGGGTTTCATGTTTACGTTTTGTTGATTAATCTTCGTTTGATGGTTTTCCAATGGTTGCTAAAATTCCTCCATCAACATAAAGTACCTGACCATTTACAAAATTACTAGCATTAGAACTTAAGAAAATAGCAGCTCCTTGTAAATCATCTGGATCTCCCCAAACACCTGCCGGTGTTCTACTAACAATAAAATCGTTAAAAGGATTTCCATCTACTCTAATAGGTGCAGTCTGGCTTGTAGCAAAATATCCTGGTCCAATTCCATTGGTCTGAATATTAAACTTTGCCCATTCTGTAGCCATGTTTTGAGTAAGCATTTTTAAACCACCTTTTGCTGCTGCATAAGCTCCTACAGAATTTCTTCCCAATTCACTCATCATTGAACAAATATTAATGATTTTTCCGCTTCTTCTCTCAATCATTCCTTTAACAACAGCTTTAGAAACAATAAATGGAGAAACCAAATCTACATCTATTACTTGTTTAAAATCAGCCACTTCCATTTCAACCAATGGCGTTCTTTTAATAATACCTGCGTTATTAATTAAAATATCAATATTCCCTACCTCAGATTGAATTTTATCAATACTATCTATTACTTGTTTTTCGTTAGTAACATCAAATAAATAACCATAGGCATTAATTCCTAACTCTTTATAAGTAGCTACAGCTTTGTCTAATTTTTCTTGCGACGAATTTCCGTTAACTACCACCGTTGCTCCAGCCATTCCTAAACCAGTAGCCATGGCCATTCCTAAACCATGAGTTGCCCCTGTAATAAGAGCAACTTTTCCTGTTAGGTCGAATAATTTTGTTGACATGTCTTTATTATTATAGGTTATCTTAATTCATTTATTGCACACATATCCATATCTCCATAGTCTAAATTTTCACCAGCCATACCCCAAATAAATGTGTATGATGAAGTTCCTGCTCCTGAGTGAATTGACCATGGTGGAGAAATAATTGCTTGATGATTAGCCATCCAGACATGTCTTGTTTCTGTAGGCTCTCCCATAAAATGAGATACTGCTTGATCTTGTGGTACATCTAAATAAAAATAAACCTCCATTCTTCTATCGTGTACATGTGCTGGCATGGTATTCCATACACTTCCTGATTTTAAAGTAGTCATTCCCATTTGTAACTGGCAAACATCAACCACACTGTTCACTATATATTTACGAATGGTTCTTGCATTACAAGTTTCTGCTGTTCCTAACTCAACTACCTCAACATCATCTAAACCTATTTTTTTAGTAGGATATTCTTTATGAGCAGGTGTTGAGTTGATATAAAATATTGCAGGATTAGAAGAAGAATTACTAGAGAAAATAATTTCTTTATTCCCTCTTCCTACATACAAAGCTTCTTTATGTCCTAACTCATATACTTTACCATCAACACTTACAGTTCCAGCTTCACCTACATTAATAACTCCTAATTCTCTTCTCTCTAAAAAATAAGAAGATTTTAATTGATCTATTGTTTCTAATATAATAGCCTTATTTACCGGTAAAACTCCCCCAGTAATATATCTATCATAATGAGAATACACCAATTTAACTTGATCCTCAGTAAATAAATCTTCGATTAAGAATTCCTCTCTTAATTGCTGAGTATCCATCTGTTTTACTTCTCTTGGGGAAGCTGCATATCTAGTCTCGATATTATGTTTCATACTTATATTATATTAGTTTTTATTCTAGGTAAATGTAGTAAAAAAAAAACACAATACAATCGATTGTATTATGAATATAAAATTATACATTTGCTTGAACTCTAATAATTCAATAATTTTTTCTTCTAAATTTTACACATACATCAGAAAAAAGAGCATTGACACATATAAAAATATAATATAAATAACATTACCTTAACACCTTTATTTAAAACTTAATTTACTTAAAATCATCATTAAAATCCCAAATAAGACAAAACTCATGCGACTTAAAACAATCTTATATTGTTTATGTTTCATTCCATTATTATATGGATGTAACGAATTAACAAAAAAAACAAAAACCATCAAATTAGCTCATGGTTTAGATACCAAACACTCAGTGCATATTGCTATGTTAAAAATGAGTGATGATTTGTACAAATTATCAAACGGTACATTAAAAATTAATGTTTATCCTAGTCAGCAATTAGGAACCGAAAGAGAATGTTTAGAACTACTTCAAATAGGAAGTCTAGAAATGACAAAAGTATCTGTAGGAGTATTAGAAAACTTTGCTCCAAAGATGAAAGTCCTAGGACTACCTTATTTATTTAGAGACAGACAACACTCTTTTGATGTATTAGATGGTCCTATTGGTCAAGAATTGCTAGATAATGGTACTAAATTTTGGTTAAAAGGTTTAGGGTATTATGACGCTGGTAGTAGAAGTTTTTACAGTAAAGACAAAGCGATTAGGACTCCTGCTGACTTAAAAGGACTTAAAGTACGTGTAATGGAAAGTGTAAGTGCTATGAATATGGTTCGTAGTTTTGGAGGTTCTCCAACCCCTATTTCATGGGGAGAGTTATACACCTCTTTACAACAAGGAGTGGTGGATGCTGCCGAAAACAACCCTCCATCTTTTTACTTATCTAGACATTATGAAGTGTGTAAACACTATACTTTAGATGAACACACTGTAGTTCCTGATGTATTGGTTGGAAGTACTCATTTTTGGAATGCTTTAACTGAACAAGAACAAGAATGGGTAAAAATTGCTGTAAAAAACTCTGTTAAATATCAAAGAGAACTTTGGTTAGATGCAGAAGAAGAAGCACTTACTGAAGTTGAAAAAGCTGGGGTTGAAATTATTAGACCAGACAAAACTTTATTCTCAGATATGGTTAAACCTATTTATGATGAAGTAGAAAAAGATCCTGAGGTAAACAAATTAATTCAACGAATTCGAAATACTAAGTAAAATGAAATTAAGAAAAAAAGTAGATAAAATACTAGGTTCTATATTAACTGTTATCATGGGATTAATGGTAATCAATGTATTATGGCAAGTATTTTCAAGATTTGTAATTGGGTCTCCAAGTTCTTTTACAGATGAATTATCGAGATATTTAATGATTTGGGTAGGAATTTTAGGAGCAGCATATGTGTCTGGAAGAAATATGCACGTAGCTATTGATGTAGTACCATTAAAAACAGGACCTGCTACTCAAAAAAAATTAAGAGTATTGGTTTTTGCCTTAGTAATTCTTTTTGCTTTTGCAGCAATGGTTGTTGGAGGATCACGATTGGTTTACATTAGTTTTTTACTAGGACAAACATCTCCTGCACTACAAATACCTTTAGCCTTTGTGTACGCAGTAATTCCTTTAAGCGGAATCTTAATTATTTATTATAAAACAACAGATCTTTTAAGCGCATAATTATGATGGAATTTTTACCAGAATTAGTATTAGTAGTAAGTTTTTTAATCTTGCTAACCATTGGAACACCTGTTGCCTGGAGTATAGCCATTTCTTCAGTATTAACAATGCTTGTAAGTATACCTGTTATACCAGCATTAACTACTGTTTCCCAAAGAATGGGAACAGGATTAGATAGTTTCTCTCTATTAGCCATTCCTTTCTTTGTATTATCAGGACAATTAATGAACAAAGGAGGTATTGCCCATCGACTCATTGCTTTCGCTAAAACATTAGTAGGATCATTACCAGGAGGTTTAGCATTAATCAATGTCATTGGAGCTATGCTTATGGGAGCTATTGCAGGATCTGCTATGGCATCTGCTTCTGCAATGGGAAGTATTTTAGGACCTGAAATGGAAAAAGAAGGATATTCTAAAGAATTTGGTGCTGCTGTAAACATTACCTCATCAACAACAGGATTAATTATTCCACCAAGTAACGTATTAATTGTTTATTCTTTAGCAAGCGGAGGAGTGTCTATTGCTGCTTTATTCTTAGCTGGATACATTCCTGGAATTTTAACAGGATTATTATTAATGATCGTTGCCTCTTTATGGGCAAAAAAGAAAAAATATAAATTAGGAGAACGCAGTTCTTTAAAACAAGTATTTAAAACTTTTATTGATGCTGTTCCTAGTTTGTTATTGTTAATTATTGTTATTGGTGGTATCGTAGTAGGTATCTTCACCGCTACTGAAGCTTCAGCAATAGCAGTATTATATACTTTTTTACTAGGAATTGTTTATAAAGAAATAAACTTTAAAAACTTACCTGAAATCTTATTAGATTCTTCTTGTACTACAGCTATTGTAATGCTGTTAATTGGAGCTTCTATGAGTATGTCATGGGTAATGTCTTTTGAAAATATTCCTCAAGATATTAGCAACGTATTATTAGGAATTAGTGATAATAAAATTGTCATACTTATCATCATCAACTTGTTATTATTATTTGTTGGGGTATTTATGGATATGACACCAGCAGTTTTAATCTTTACTCCTATTTTCTTACCAGTAGTAACATCTTTAGGAATGGACCCTATTCACTTCGGGATGATTATGGTATTAAACCTGAGTATAGGATTGTGTACACCTCCTGTAGGTTCCGTGCTATTTGTTGGAATTGGAGTTGCAAACACTACCATTGATAAGGTAATTAAACCATTATTGCCATTATTTTTAGCAATGATAGTTTCTTTATTCCTTGTAACTTATTTCCCTGATTTAAGTTTATGGTTACCAAGAGTATTTGGTTTATTAAACTAATAGAACATTCATCTTAATACAAAGACAAAACTGAAGATTATAAGTCTATAATTTTCAGTTTTGTTTTTAATTCTACTTAGAATAGTCAATATAAAAAATGAAAAAAAAGACTACTATTCATGATATTTCGAAAGCACTAAAGATCAACAGTTCTACTGTTTCTAGAGCATTGAATAATAGTCCTAGAGTTTCTCAAAAAACCAAAGACTTAATTCAAAAAAAGGCAATTGAATTGGGATATCAAAAAAATATTCTAGCCTCTAATTTAAGAACAAACAAAACAAATACCATTGGCATTATTGTTCCTAGAATTTCTAGAACCTTTTTTTCTTCTGTAATTTCTGGTATTGAAGAAACAGCATACAACGCGGGCTACAATGTAGTTATCGGTCAATCTTTAGAAAGTTTTGAAAGAGAAAAAGAGTTAGTTTCCACTTTACTATCTAATCGTGTAGATGGATTATTAATTTCGGTTTCCATGGGAACTACTAACTACGATCATCTATCTAATTTTAAAACCAATGGTGGACCAATCGTTTTTTTTGATAGACCCATTACCATGTTAGATACCCCTAGTATTAGTATTGATGATTATGAAGCTAGTTATAATGCTACCAAACATCTTATAAAAAACGGATGTAAAAATATTGTTCATTTTTCAGGATTCCAAAAAATAGCACTTTACAAAAGAAGAACTGAAGGTTATGTTGCTGCTTTAACTGACAACGATATACCTATTAGACCTGAGTATATTCTAGAATCACAACTTTCCGAGGCAGATGGTATAGAAATGGCTAAAAAAGTTTTAAAACTACCCAAAGTTGATGGAATCTATTCTTCAAATGATACTGCAGCTATTAGTGCTATGCAACATTTTAAAAAGAATAACATAAAAATTCCTGATGACATAGCTATTGTAGGTTTCAATAATGATCCCATTTCTGCAGCTATAGAACCAAACCTAACCACAATTAATCAACCAGATGTTGAAATGGGAATTATCGCATCTTCATTATTGATTGAACTTATCAAAAAAACAATTAAAACCCCTTCAGAACATTCAAAAACTTTAGGGACTGAATTAATTATTAGACAATCCTCTCAAAAATTATAATAAAAAAAGAGGATGATGACTCATCCTCTTTTTTTATGCAGTAACTTCATTTATTACCTTTATTATTATTTCACATCCTATTCTGATTTCTTCATCAGAAATAGTTAGTGGTGGACTAATTCTTACGGCTCTTTTTTCAAATAATAAAAAGAACAACAACAATCCTTCATCCATACATTTTAAAACTACATCAGCCGCTACATCAGCATTTTCCATCATCAAAGCCAACATCAATCCTTTCCCTCTAATTTCTTTAATAGCCGGATGTTGTAAACAATCTTTAATCAATTGTTCCTTACGCAAAGTTTCATCCATTAGATTGGTTTCTGTAATTTCTTTTACAGTAGCCAAAGCAGCCGCTGCAATTACAGGATGCCCGCCAAAAGTAGTGACATGTCCCAACATTGGATTTTCTTTTAATAAACTCATATTTTCATAGCTACTAATAAAAGCGCCTATTGGCATTCCGCCACCAAGACCTTTTCCTGTAACCACAATATCTGGAACACAGTTATAATGTTCAAAACCGAAAAATTTCCCTGTACGTCCTACTCCTGATTGAATTTCATCTAAAATTAGTAAAGCCCCAACCTCATCACATCTTTTTCTAACTTTTTCTAAATATCCATTTTGTGAAACAATAAAACCGGCTCCACCTTGAATGGTTTCTAAAATTACTGCAGCTGTTTCTGTAGTAATTTTAGACAAATCCTCTACATTGTTATAAGTAATAAATTTTGTTCCTGGAATTAAAGGCCTAAACACTCTATTTTGTACTTCTGCTCCGCAAACACTCATAGATCCTTGAGTATTCCCATGGTATGCATTTTTAGCAGCAACTATTTCCGATCTTTTAGTCACTCTTTTAGCCAATTTCAAAGCTCCTTCTGTGGCTTCAGTTCCTGAATTTACTAAATAAACAGTATTTAAGTTTTCAGGTAATAAATCTACTAACAACTTGCAAAGCTCTGTTTGTGGTTGCTGAACAAACTCCCCATAGACCATTACATGCGTATAAGTATCTACCTGATCTTTGATGGCTTGAGAAACTTTTGGGTGATTATGTCCCAAACTATTCGCAGAAACCCCTGCTATAAAATCTAAATAAGCTTTCCCATGAATATCATATACATAAGATCCTTTTGCACTTGCTACCTCTATAATTAAGGGATGTGGAGATGTTTGTGCCTGATGCTTAAAAAAATCTTCTCTTAAATTAGTCATGTATAAAAATATCTTCTTTGGTTAGTGGACGTTCATCACCCCTCCAAATAAATCCCTTTAATAAAGCTTGATCTTTTGGAAATTGTGAAGGCGGATACGTTTTTCCATCAGGTTGTTTTAAAAACATAATGGTCTCCATTTTATTTTCTTTTAATGAAAAAAGAATATTACTACATTCCATTCTCATAATTGCTGTAAGCTCCTTGGTTTCATCATTCCTAGCATAATTAATTACAGCTCCGTTTCCTTTTACCAAGAGCGTAGAAAGTTTTTGCTCTATAAACTTTCCATACATATCTTTTCCTTTAATCTGATTATAACCAACACTATCTTTTTGAACAATAAAAGCGTTTTTAACAATTTTTAAAGAATCTAGCTTTTGTGTTTCTTTATTACTTAATAAACGAATACTATCTCCTGTAATTTGATTTTCACCAGACCAAAGTATTGGGTTGGTAAACAACTCTGTAACTCCTTCTTCTTGACGAGTGACTAAAGAATCACACTTTCCACTTAAATCTGATTTAAAAAACTTTACATGATGATATACTTTCATCAATTTGTTTTTTTCCTTTCCTGTAACAGATATGGTATCCCCATGGATATACATAGAATCTTTATCTACAATAGAAATAGCTACAGGTCTTTTGGAAACAATCATAGAGTCTTTTCTACGATAAATTTCTCCATAATCTCCTTTTACTACTATTTTATTTACGGTGTCTGTAATAATTAAATTCCCAGTACCGGAAGCAAAATCATTTTTCTGATTGTAATACAAACTATCTCCTTGAATCTCATTATCTTGATGATAGATAACTGAGTTTTTTAATAAATATCCTAAAGAAAGTCTAGTGTCGTAAATTCCTCTTTCAGTGTATAAATCACTATCCTTATTTTTAATGATTGATGGACCGTATAAATAAGTTTTTCCTGTTTCTGTATAATAATCTAAGTGTCCAGTTTTTAAATCCATGTCCGGATTTACCACTTTAACATTTTGTCTTGCCGTTAATTTTTTATCATTGGCAAAATACTCCCCTATCTGACTTGTTAAGGTATTTTCTTTGTTCACAATTTTCCCAAAACAATCATAACTTAATACCTGAGTAGCTCTGTTAAAATGAAGCGTATCGGTGGTTAAAGTCATGTCTTTATCATTTACGATAACTTTTCCCCAAGACAATGCTTTCTGTGAATCTCCATCATATTGTAAATGATCACTATATTGCTTAATAGTATCTCCCTGATTAATGACCACATCACCATAAGCATACAATCTATTATCTAACTTATAATACAACGCTTTTTTACAAGTCATCAAAGCACCTTGATGCAATACACGAACATCACCATTTAAAACCAATGCTTTAGGATACTGCTTTTGATCCGCATAAGTTTGGTTGGCATGTAATATTTTTATTTTGCTAGTTTGAGACATTCCTAAAAAAGGAAGAAACAAAAATAACATTTTAAGTTTTATAGATACTTTCATACGCTAGCAAAGATACTTTATTAAGTGAATTTTTGAAATCTTTATAAAACAATTGAATAAGCAATATGTATGCCCAAAAATAGAGGGTATATCTTACAAAATACTAACAGAACACATCATAAAAAAGATTTTTAATCATAACGAAATGCATATAAAAAAGAAGGCCGATGCTTTCAAAAGCATCGGCCTATTTTATTTAATAAACTTAATTTTTATTTTAAGAATTTTAATGATTGAGAAGTACCTCCTACAACTATGTTAACAATGTATGAACCACTACTTAGACTAGAAACATCAATAGATGATTGATTGTCTTTAGATAAAATAACTCTTCCTAATACATCATAAATAGTTACTTTAGAAATTTTATCTCCTGTAATAATGTTTAAAACATCATTTACTGGGTTAGGTGAAATTTTTACCGAAGAAGAATTAAAAGCAACCTCTTCAGAACTTAAAGTACTAATATCATACAATTCAAAATTATCTACATATGTTTGTGTAGCAACAGTTCCTGTAGCATCCGCAGTGTTAAAGCTAAAAAACCCACCAGTTCCCGGAGCTGCTCCTGTTGTAAAAGTTTTATCCATTAAAACCCATTCTCCGTTTGTATCAATATCTAAAGCATCTACAAATTCTCCATCAAAAGTACCTCCATCTACCTGTCCTAATTTTATAGCGATACCACCTTCAATTGTTTTTACCCAAGCACGAGCTCTGTACTGAGTATTTGGTAACCATGCAATTCCTGAAGCATCTAATGCCGCTCCATCAGGATACCCAACATTTACTCCGTCTGTTGATAATAAAGCTGTGGTAGCTCCACAAGCACCTGCAACTTCATAAGCAATGGTAACATCACCCCATCCACCAAAACTACCTCTTGATAATAATTTAGAATCTGAAATCATATTACTAGCTGAATTTAGAGGTGTAAAACAACCTGAATCTACAGAACCAATAACACTAATCATTTTTGGATCAATACCTGAAGTAGAAATTGTGATATTTTCATTTAAAATATTTGCCAAACCATCAAAAGTAGCTGTTACTGTTACATCTCCTTCTGCTGCTTCTGCAATAGTTATTGTTGTCTTATCTAATGTAATTCCTGTAGGAGCTGTTAAAGTAATATCTCCTGACAAGTTAGAACTACTGATTGTAAAAGTTGCTGTTTCATCAGGAGTTTCTGAAAATACTAATTTGGTTTCAGAAACAATCATAACTGGTTCAAGGTTCTCCCCCAAATCATATATTTCAAGATTATCAATATAAATAAAATCATCAATAGTAGAATCAACAAAACCATCACAAGACATTATCAAAAACTTTAAATCTCCTGAAGCATTTAGTCCTGTGGTAACAGTTTTATCAAATTGAACCCAACCTGTTGTTGATGGTATACCAACTAAATGAGCAGATGAGCTATGGTTATTAGTATCTGGCAAATCCCAAACATCACCAGGTAAATGAAAATTAAATGCATCATCAGCAGCAGTTTCATTTTTAATCATCGCCTTAATTTGGTAGTTGTGCCCAGGTAATATCTGAACTGGAGCAACATACTCTATCACCCCTCCATTAGGATAACAATTTCCTTTTAAGTACAAACTTCCAGATGTATCAGACACATCATCACAAGAATTTACTGTTGTGTATGGATCAAAATTTGTCCACCCCTTTGTAAAACCACTGGCATCAAAATCTCCTTGAAAAGAAGGATTAAAAATTATATTTGTTCCTGATTCAGTAGGTGTATAACACTGTGCGTTTACATTAAACGATGTAGCAAATAACAAACTTGCTATTCCTAATAATTTAGTAGTTTTTTTCATGTATTATAAAATTTAAATTAGTTAATAATTGTTTGTCAAAATTAACTAAGTCTCATTGCTTACAAGAGTAGTAAATCAATAATAAAAGAGGGATAAAATAATATTATCACTCTAATTATAGCAAAAACATAATATTTAATACTTGTTTTTACCTATATAACTATTAAAACTTAAAAACATTAAATAAAACTCATCTGTCAAAATTTTACTTACAAAAAAACCTCATCAATTTTGATGAGGTTTTTTTATTTTATTTTATTTTATTTTTTTTGTAAACTATCTTTCAATAGTTTGTTTTCTATCTGGTCCAACAGAAACAATTGTAATTTTAATACCTGTTTCTTTCTCAATAAAAGCGATGTAATCTAACAATGCTTGTGGTAATTGATCTTCAGAAGTCATTCCAGTTAAATCTTCATTCCAACCTGGTAATTCAGTATAAATTGGTTTTACATTTTCTGGTTCAATATTATAAGGGAAATGAGTAATAATTTCTCCTTTATATTCATAAGCAGTACACACTTTTAAAGTTTTAAAACCTGATAACACATCAGCTTTCATCATATTTAATTGTGTTACACCGTTTACTTGACAAGCATATTTTAAAGCCACCATATCTAACCATCCACATCTACGTGCACGACCAGTTGTTGCTCCAAACTCATGACCTACTTTAGCCATGGTTGCTCCATCTTCATCAAACAATTCTGTTGGGAAAGGTCCAGAACCTACACGAGTAGTATAAGCTTTAAAAATTCCGAATACTTCTCCTATTTGGTTAGGTGCAATACCTAAACCTGTACAAGCTCCCGCAGCAGTAGTGTTAGAAGAAGTTACAAATGGATACGTTCCAAAATCAACATCTAACAAAGAACCTTGAGCCCCTTCTGCTAAAATGGTTTTTTTATTTTTAATAGCAGTGTGTAAATACTCCTCACTATCAATAAAAGTTAACTTTCTTAATTCTGCTACACTAGCAAAAAACTCTTCTCTTAAAGCATTTAAATCATAGTCTAATTCTACATTGTAGAAGTCTATCATTTTTACATGCTTTTGAGTTAAGGTTTCAAAAATTTCTTTCCAGTTATCTAACTCTAAATCTCCAACACGCATTCCATTACGTCCTGTTTTATCCATATAAGTTGGACCAATACCTTTTAAAGTAGAACCAATTTTATCTTTACCTTTTGCTTTTTCAGATGCAGCATCTAACAAACGGTGAGTTGGTAAAATTAAGTGTGCTTTTCTAGATATTAATAACACATTTTTAAAGTCAATATCAAACTGAGATAAGTTTTCAATTTCTTTGTTAAAAATAACAGGGTCTATAACCACTCCATTACCTACAACGTTTACAGCATCTTTATGAAAAATTCCAGAAGGAATTGTGTGTAAAACATGTTTGTGTCCGTCAAAGATTAAAGTATGTCCTGCATTTGGACCTCCTTGAAAACGAGATATTAAGTTGTAGTTTTGAGTTAAAACATCAACTATTTTTCCTTTACCTTCATCACCCCACTGCAATCCTAATAATAAATCTACCGCCATTTTGCTTTATAAATGTATAATTCTAATTTTCTTTCTTAGTTCCGTAAAAATATAGAGAGTGTTTATGAATCTCTACACCAAATACATCTTCTATTGTTTTCTTAATGGTTTGTATTCTTGGGTCGCAAAACTCAACTACTTCTCCACTGTCTAAAATCAAATGATCATGCTGCTTGTCAAAAAAACTTTTTTCGTAATGTGCTTGGTTTTGTCCAAATTGATGTCTTCTTACCAAACCACATTCTAACAACAATTCTATAGTATTATAGAGGGTAGCTCTACTTACTCGATACTTTTTGTTTTTCATATTGATATACAAAGACTCAATATCAAAATGTTCTTCTAAATCATAAATTTCCTGCAAAATGGCAAAACGCTCAGGCGTTTTACGATGTTTATTAGTTTCTAAAAACTTAACAAACACATTTTTAACGATTTCTTGATTTTTTTCTTTAGTATCCATGACTAGGTTGTTGTTTAAAAACAGCAAGATGCAAATTTATACTTTTATTTGTTTTATCTTGTTAAAAAAAGGGGCTTTTTTTTAAATAATACGTTTTACTCGCTTCACCCCTTTTACACCTTGTAACTGCTGTGTTATTTTCTTTAGTTTACTCTTATTATTAATGGTGATGGTAAATTTACCTTCAAATAAGCTACCATCTCCAGAAATATTTAGGCTATTAATATTAACATGATTATTACTAGAAATAACTCTTGTAATGTTTCCTAGCATTCCAGAACTATCTTCTCCTGTAATACTTAAGGTAACTTTAAATTCTTGCTTGGTTGAATCTACCCAATGAGCCTTCATAATTCTGTATGCATAATTAGACTGCATACTAATGGCGTTTGGACAATTGGTTTTATGAACTTTAATTCCTTCGTTAACCGTTAAAAAACCAAACACTTTATCTCCAGGAATAGGATTACAACATTTAGATAATGTATACTCTAACCTTTCATTATCATTTCCAAACAAAAGCAAATCGTAATTGGTAGAAAGCTCTTCTTTCTTTTCAATTTTAGAAGGATCTGATTTTGTTCTACGGAACAATTTAGCAAAAGTACTGGTTTGTTGATTGGCAAAATTTCTTATTTGAGTATTATCAATGGTTCCAACTCCTACTCTATAAAACAAATCAAAAGTAGTTTTTAGCTTAAAGTAAGAAATCATTGCTCCTAAATTTTTATCTGAAGGTTCAATTTTTAAATGACGTAATTTTCTTCTCAACAACTCTTTTCCATCCGCTGCAACTTTACGTTCTTCCTCTTTTAAGGCTTGACGAATTTTGGCTCTTGCTCTGGCAGTCACCACAAAAGTCAACCACCTTTCTGATGGCTTTTGGTTTTCCGAAGTAATCACCTCAACCTGATCTCCACTTTCTAAAACTCGATCTAAAGGAGTTAACTTTCCGTTGACTTTTACTCCTCTACATTTTAAGCCGATGTCGGTATGAATACTAAATGCAAAATCTAAAGCAGATGCACCTTTAGGTAAAGATTTAATATCTCCCTTAGGCGTAAAAATAAAGATTTCTTTAGAATATAAATTCAACTTAAAATCTTCCACAAAATCTACAGCATTCATACTGTGGTTTTCTAAAGTGTCTTTTAACCTATTTAACCATGATTCTAAACCACTCTCGTTAACCTCTCCTTGTTTGTATTTAAAGTGAGCTGCATATCCTTTTTCGGCAATTTCATTCATTCTTTTAGAACGAACTTGTACTTCAACCCAACGTCCTTCTGGCCCCATTACCGTAATATGTAAAGCTTCGTACCCAGTAGTTTTGGGTTGAGAAATCCAATCTCTTAAACGACTAGGATTTGGTCTATAATTATCTGTAACAATGGAATATATTTTCCATGCATCAAATTTTTCATTTTCGCCTTCGGAATCATAAATAATACGAATGGCAAACTTATCATAAACCTCTTCGTACTTTACTCCTTGAGAAAGCATTTTTTTACGAATAGAAAAAATAGACTTGGTTCTACCTTTAATCTCAAACTTAAATCCTTGTTTTTCTAGTGCTTGACTTATTTTTGAAGAGAAATTTTCTATATAATCTAACTGATTATCTTTATTAGCGATGATCTTTTTCTCTATAGAGTTATAAACCTCAGGTTCCGTATATTTTAATCCTAAATCTTCTAACTCACTTTTAATATTAAACAATCCTAAACGATGAGCCAAGGGAGCATAAATATATAAAGTCTCTGAGGCAATCTTTACTTGTTTATGAGGAGGCATGGCATCCATCGTTTGCATATTATGCAAACGATCTGCAATTTTTATTAAAATAACACGGACATCATCATTTAAGGTTAGTAACATTTTACGGAAGTTCTCTGCTTGAATAGAGGCCATTTGGTCTTTACTCATTCTAGAAATCTTAGTCAACCCGTTTACAATTTTAGCTACTTTTTCACCAAACAAACGCTCCATATCTTCTATGGTATAGTCAGTATCTTCTACAACATCGTGCAACAAAGCTGATGCAATTGAGATCGCTCCCAAACCAATTTCTACCGCCACCAATTTTGCCACAGCAATAGGATGATATATATAAGGTTCTCCTGTTTTTCTTCTTTGTTCACTATGTGCCTCAACAGCAATATCAAAGGCTTTACGTATCAACTTTTTATCATCATCTGACAAATACTGATAGCTATCTTTTAAAAGGTCTTTATACCTACGCGTAATTTCTTTGTTTTCCGCTTCTACATCAATTATATAGCCCATAAACCGATTATTTTTAAAACAAAAATACCGATGGCATTTTTAAAATGTCACCAGTAAATTGCTATGTATCTTCTTAATAAATATACTATTTTTTCTACGATATACGACTATTTTTTCAAATTCAATACTCGCTGTAACAAGGTAGGATGTGAATAATGAAAAAACACATTCCATTTGTGTGGTGTTAAATTACTTAAACTGTTTTTAGATAGTTTTTTAAGTGATGATATTAAATATTTTCCTTCATATGTTTCCTTAGCAAAATCATCTGCTTGATATTCAAACTTTCTAGAAAAAAGATTCATAATTACTCCTGTAATTTCCGAAATGGGGCTATATAAAATTCCAAAAGCCAACATCCCGATATGAAAACTACTTTTTTCTACTCCAAATGCATCAGCCAGTAAAGGATTCCCCAACAACCTTCCTAAAATAAATAAAGTAAAACCTGTTAAGCACAAAGAAGCAATCATATTAAAAATAGTATGTTTTCTTTTGTAATGACCTACTTCATGTGCAAACACTGCTACAATTTCTTCTTCGCTTAAATCTTGAACCAAAGTATCGTACAATACAATTCTTTTTTTGGGACCAAAACCTGTAAAATATGCGTTGGCTTTGGTAGAACGCTTGGAACCATCTATCACAAAAATATTATCTAGTTTAAATCCTTGTGCTGTAGCATAGGCAAATAATTTGTCTTTTAAACTTCCTTCTTCTAAAGGAGTTTGCTTGTTAAATAAAGGAACAATAATACTTGAATAAAACATGGTTAAAAACAATGTAAACACAGCAAACACCAACCAAGCATACCACCAAAAATTTTGCTCCATTTTGCTATACAACCAGGTAATTAACCACAACAATCCTCCTCCTAAAACCAAGGTCATCAAAAGCCCTTTGATTTTATCAATCACAAATAATTTTTTAGTGCTTTTGTTAAAACCAAACTTTTCTTCAATCACAAAAGTGTGATAATAGCCGAAAGGAATCTGAATAATAGAACTCACCAAACCTATGATACCAAAAAACACCAAGGTTTGTAAAATAGAATTTGAAGTAATTTGTAAAGACCATTTTTCTACCAAGGCAACACCATCTAGCAGAAAAAACAAAAGAGTTACCACAAAACTAAATAAACCTGATAGGGTTGAAAATTTATAATTCTCCATCTTATAAGCTTGTGATTTTTCATAAGCTTCTGTATCATATACATCTTTTAATTCCTTTGGAATAGGATCGTTAAAATGTAAAGCGTTTACATAACTAATCACTTCATCTTTAATAAAGTTGATCACAATTAATGCTATAATGATAATAAATAAAATAGTACCTGTCATTTTTTAGTTGTTGGTTGTTGGTTGTTGGTTGTTGGTTAAATCAAATAAATATTTTTACTTGATACTTTATACTCATTACTTAAAATTACGTTGTCTTTTGGCTTCGTACATTAATATTCCGGCAGCAACGGACACATTCATAGAATCTATTTTTCCCAACATGGGAATAATAATTTTTTTAGTGGATTGCTCTAACCACTCATCAGACAACCCTACAGCCTCTGTCCCTACTATCAATGCAGTAGATTCTGTAAGGTTTTGGTGATGATAATATTCTGAATCCTCTTTTAAAGCTGCAGCATAAGTAGCTACTTGATGTTCTTTTAAATAAGCTAATATTTCCTGAGTAGTTCCCGTAGCTATCTGAGTAGTAAACAAACAACCTACGCTAGAACGAATAATATTAGGATTAAACATATCAGTTTTAGGATTCGCAATTAAAACAGCATCTACATTAGCAGCATCAGCTGTTCTTAACATAGCTCCAATATTCCCCGGTTTTTCAGGGGCTTCTGCTACTAAAATTAAAGGAGTCTTGGTGTTAAATTTCAAATCACTCAATTGCATAGATTTGTCTTTTACCACTGCTAAAACTCCTTCTGTAGTAGCTCTGTAAGCTATTTTCTCATATACTTCTTTACTGACTTCAATATAAGTATCTGCAGCAAATTGGGTGATATCATAATTTGGAGGTAGTAAATCTTTATAATAAAACACCTGCACAAGTTGATATCCCCCTTGTAAAGCCAAAGACAATTCTCTTCTACCTTCTACTATAAAACTTCCAGATTGTTTTCGTGCTTTTGATTTTTCACCTAAAACCACCAAAGATTTAATGATGCTATTTTGAGCACTACTAATTTGTTTGTGCATGTCTCTTTTTAATTTAATGCGAAAATACTAAATTACAGCAATCAGTTTGTCAAGAATTGATTCTACGCCAAAATGATTATTAGAAAGAGTTTCGTAATTGGCTATTTGCTTTACATCTTTGTGTGCATTGGCCATCGCAAAACTATATTTTGCTTTTTTAAGCATTTCTAAATCGTTCTGATAATCTCCAAAAGCCATGGTTTCTTCATCTGTAATTCCATGTTGCTCTTGAATACGAGTCAAAGCATTTCCTTTGTGATTGGCCTGTAAAGCAATGTCTACCCACAACTCACCCGATACTTTTATTTGCCAATCTCCCTCTATATGTTTTAAATAAGGGTAAATGTTTGCTTCAGAACCATCGTAGTGACATAAGGCTATCTTTAAAAAATCATCATTTGGCAACTCTTCAAAGCTTTCTACCAACTCATATTCACTATAATATTCAGTAACCGTATTTTTAAATTCAGCGGATTCCTTTAAAAAATAAGCTCTTTTTTTACCGCAAAGTACAATATGGGTCTCTGGAATTTGTTGACTTAAACGTATCAATTCTATCACATCTTTTTTATCCAACGCATTAACAAATAATTCTTGATCATTGGCTACCACATAAGCACCATTCTCGGCCACTATGGTAATATGTTCTTTAATACTTTCTAATTTTTGTAAAATACTGTGATATTGTCTTCCGCTAGCTGCCACAAACTTTATATTTTTGGCTTTTAAGATTTCAAATTGCTCAAAAAACAAATTGCTTACGTTGTGTTCGGAGTTTAATAAGGTTCCGTCCATGTCCGTCACAATCAGTTTTACTTTAGATAAATCCATGTTTTGTTGCTTTATGTTTTACATCGCAAAGGTACACTTTTGACTTTCGTCACCATAGCTAATATAAATTCAATAAAAATAACATTTTAGCAAAAAAAATCGCTAAAGAAAGCACTCCTACTAGACTTTTAAAATACTTATCAACAAAATAAAAGTTGTTAACAGTTTTTGTAGAAAAATTAACTTCTCTTTTTTTATTAAAAAATCAGAATATCGATTAAATTTGCTCTTCTATGGAACAAACAAAAAGCTTTTCAGGAAAGAAAATTGACAAGAGTAAGATCATCAATTTGGCACATGGAAAAATTCCACCACAAGCAGTAGATATGGAGGAAGCTGTGCTAGGAGCTATGATGATTGATAAAAAAGGAATTGATACAGTAATTGATATTTTACATGCTGATGCTTTTTACAGAGAACAACATCAAGCAATCTATTCAGCCATTCACACTTTGTTCCAGAATTCTGAACCTACCGACTTATTAACAGTATCTAATCAATTAAAAAAAGATGGAAAACTGAATATGGTTGGAGGTGATTTTTACCTGATTGGACTGACTCAAAAAGTTTCTTCATCAGCCCATATTGAGTTCCATGCTCGTATTATTTTACAGAAATATATACAACGACAATTGATTACTATTTCTAGTGAAATTATTGAACAATCTTATGATGAAACTGCCGATGTATTTGATTTGTTAGACATGGCAGAAACCAAATTCTTTGAAGTAACACAAGGAAATTTAAAAAAGAGTTCTGAAACATCTGATTCTTTGGTAAGGCAAGCCCTTAAAAAAATTGAAGAATTAGGAGGTAGAGAAGGAATGTCTGGTTACGCCACTGGTTTTACCAAATTAGATGCTTTGACTTCTGGTTGGCAACCTTCGGATTTAATTATTATTGCGGCACGTCCGGGTATGGGTAAAACGGCATTTGTAATTTCTATGGCTAAAAACATGGCCATTGATTTTAATCACGGAGTTGCAGTTTTCTCTCTAGAGATGTCTTCGGTACAGTTAATTACCCGTATGATTTCTTCGGAAACAGGATTGTCTTCAGAAAAATTAAGAAAAGGAACTTTAGAACCTCATGAATGGGAGCAGCTAAACGTAAAAGTAAAAAACTTATCAGAAGCGCCTATTTTTATTGATGATACCCCCTCTCTATCTATTTTTGATTTACGTGCAAAAGCCCGTAGATTAAAATCTCAACACGATATAAAAATTATTGTTATTGACTACTTGCAGTTAATGACTGCTGGTGGAGCTGCTGGAGGAAATCGTGAACAAGAAATTTCTATGATTTCTCGTAACTTAAAAGCCCTGGCAAAAGAATTACACATTCCTGTAATTGCTTTGTCTCAGTTATCTCGTTCGGTAGAAACTCGTGGAGGAAGTAAACGTCCGTTACTTTCAGATTTACGTGAATCTGGAGCGATTGAGCAAGATGCTGATATTGTATCATTCATTTTCCGTCCAGAATATTACGGAATGACAGAATGGGATGATGATGACCACACGCCTTGTGAGGGACAAGGAGAATTTATTGTTGCCAAACATCGTAACGGTGGATTAGATAATATTAGATTAAAATTTACAGGTCACTTAGCAAAATTCTCAGATTTAGAAGATGACTTTGGCGGACAATTAGAATCTTCCATGAACTTTAATGACTTGTCTGGAAACATAAATCCTGCAGATGCTTTTGATGCTCCAGTACAACCCGATGATGACGATGTTCCGTTTTAAATAATAAACACAACAACTGAGTAAACACACAGTAAGCCTTTTCTTAATAGAAAAGGCTTTTTTAGTTATATTTAAGTATTAAAAATTTAATACAGAAAACATGATTATTACCACAACAGAAAACATTCCAAATAAAGAAATTACAGAAATTTTAGGTATTGCAAGAGGAAGCACTGTAAGAGCTAAAAGTGTAGCCAGTGATTTTATGGCAGGATTAAAAAACTTTGTTGGAGGGGAACTTGATGAATACACCAAACTACAAGCTCAAGCTAGAGAACAAGCTTTACAAAGAATGACACAAGATGCACAAAAACTAGGAGCAGATGCCATCGTAAACATCAGACTTACTACTTCTACCATTACTCAAGGAGCTTCTGAAATTCTAGCTTATGGAACTGCTGTTAAACTAAAATAAAAATGAGTTTTTTAATTCTAGGTATATACGCTGCTTTTCTAATCATTACTATTGGAATCATTATTTATTTAATCATCAAAAGAATTCAAAACAAAGACAAAGAAGATTTTGAACATAAAGACAACTAAAAAATTAAAATCATGTATTAATCATCATTAAAAATTATTTATAAAGAGTGAGTTACTAATCCTAAAAAGCAAACTAAGGTCTAATGGAATAAAATGCTATTAAAAAAAGAATACTAAAACTGGAGTTTAAATTATAAAGTTGACCGTAACTAAAGTTCATATAAAATATTTACTTAGTACAGTATTTTACGTATATTTACTAAGTACCGTATGTTTTTTCTAAAAAGAACACAAATTACTTTCAATAACAAGTTAAAACTAATAAAGAAGAATAAATATGACCTTAGATTACGCTTCGATATTCTTTTTTTTAGCACTAAACAATTTGTTTATTATTGTCCTTTTTATCTATCAATATTTTTATCAACACAAATATTGGTACTTAATGTTGCTTACCTTGTCTATTATTTTTCAAACGGTTGCCATCTTTCTTTTTAGCAATCATAATATTTTTCCTGTCTTAAACACAGTCCTTATCAATAATTTTTTAATGATTTCTAGTTTTGCTATTGCATCATTTGGACTTATTTCATTTGATGGAAAAGTGCGAAAAAACCTTATTTGGATTTTCTCCATTTCTGTTTTACTTTTTTATTCTGCCATTTTAATAGCTGAAAACAATTTAACCGTTATCCATATTACAAGAACTCTTTCTTGTTCTTTTTTCTATGGAATTAGTGCCTTTTATCTCTTTAACCACAAAAGTAAATACAAGTTTTCTTTGCTTTTAAGCTGTGTTCTTTTTGTGTATTCAATATTTCAACTTATTCGTGTGTTTGACATCTATCAAACAGGACCTGATTACAGTCTTTTAAAGGTCACTACATTTAACAATTGGTTTCTCATTATTTCTACTTTTGCAATTAGTTCTTGTAATGTTGGTTTTATTATGCTTTTAAAAGAAGTAGATCAAAAAACAATTCTTAAAAAAAATTTAATCATTCAAAAGAATCAACTTAAACTTGAAAAATTAAACCAAACACAAAACAAACTATTTTCAATTATTGCACACGATTTAAGAAGTCCTTTTAATAACATTTTAGGTTTATCAGAATTATTATTAGCAAACGGAAATAAAACCAATCATTCATCATCAGAGGAATATATAAATATTATTAATACTACAGCTCAAAACACACTTGCCTTGCTTGACAACTTATTAAATTGGGCAAGAGCTCAAACAGAAGAGCTAAGTTTAAACTTAGAAACAATTATGCTGTCAAAAATTATACATGAGACGATAGCACTTAAAACATCTGTTGCTAAAGCTAAGAACATTACCATTCATTATTCTCCTACCGACGACCTAGAACTATACACTGATAAAAATATTTTAGGTACCATTTTACGAAACCTAATTTCTAACGCTATAAAATTCACAAATCAAGGAGGAGAAATTAATATTTTAACAACCATCAATCAAGATCATATCGAAATTTCTATTTCCGACAACGGAGTTGGTATGAATGAAAAAACAATTCATACTATTTTTGATTTATCTAGTCATATATCATCTATAGGTACCGCGGACGAAAAAGGTTCTGGACTAGGTTTGGTACTTTGTATAGAATTTGTAAAGAAACTTGGGGGACATATTGGAGTTAAAAGTGAGGAAGGAAAAGGAAGTGATTTTAAATTCACTTTACCTCTTAATCTTTCTAAATAAACTAAGCTAAAACATATTAGTCTTTTAGTATTTTTATAAAAATTTTGTACTTTTTAATTTCTTGAAAAAATCATGGGAAAAAAATTTACTGAAATAGCTCCTGAGCTACAAGAGTTCATCAAAAATCAAAAAATATTTTTTGTAGGTACGGCTGCAGAAACAGGAAATGTAAATGTATCTCCCAAAGGAATGGATTCTTTTAGAGTTATAAACAAAAACAAAATAGCTTGGTTAAACTTAACAGGAAGCGGAAACGAAACTGCTGCTCATTTGTTAAAAAACGATAGAATGACCATTATGTTCTGTGCTTTTGAAGGAAAACCTATGATTTTAAGATTGTATGGTACTGCTAAAATTTATCATCCTAGAGATCAAGAATATCAAGATTTTATTGACTTATTTCCTGAAACACCAGGTTCTAGACAAGTGATTGAAATGGAAGTAGATTTGGTACAAACCTCTTGCGGTTATGCAGTACCTTTTATGGATTACAAAGAAGATAGAACTGTTTTAAAAAATTGGGCTCAAAAGCAAGGTCAAGAAAAAATTGAAACTTATTGGGAAGAAAAAAACACTGTGAGTATTGATGGTTTTGAAACCAGGATTCTTGAGTAGTGAGTAGTGAGTAGTGAGTAGTGAGTAGTGAGTAGTGAAAATTAAGAACTCTCAAACAAACAACTCCACAACATTAACTCTTAAAAAACATCGATTTTAAAAATCCAAAACCGTAACCAGTCATTTGTACCAAAGTAGTGATGATTGATAAAAATGCAACCGTAATGTTTTTGTTCACAATTAAAGAAGACATAAACAACAACATAAAGTATAAGTAATAAAGAGTTATCAATTCCCAACTCCCCATCATAAAAAGAAGAGAGGATAGTATAAATCCTGTGATAAAAACACTAGGAAACCAATAGGTGATTTTAGCAGTTCCAGGATATTTTTTATTCAATACAGGTCTTGCACTTCCAAACTTAAAAGTTTGTTTATAAAAAGCTTCAATAGAGGTTCTTCTTTTGTGATATACAAAAGCTTTTTCTATCAACTGAGTCTCGAATCCATGTTCCCAAAGTCTAAAAGACAAGTCAATATCTTCTCCTATTTTCATAGAAGAAAATCCCCCTGTTTTTTCAAATGCTTTTCTAGAAATTCCAAGATTAAAGCTTCTTGGTTGAAATTTCCCAACTCCTTTTTTCTTTCCTCTAATTCCTCCAGTAGTCATCATAGAAGTCATAGAAAAGTTAATCGCTTTTTGCATAGGTGTAAAAGTAGGATGTGCTGCATCGGGACCTCCAAAAGCATCGGTGTAATTGGCTTGTAAAGCCTTTTTAACCCTTTTTAGATAATTAGCTGGCACTAAAACATCAGAATCTAATACAATAAAATAATCTCCTTTAGCTTGAGACATTCCATAATTCCTTGCCATTCCAGCTCCTTGATTCTGCGTTAAAAAATATTGAATATTTAAACGATCTCTATAGCTTTCTATAATTTCTTTAGCATTATTATCAGACCCGTCTTCTACAATAACAATCTCAAAAGGTTTGGGATAATTCTGTTTGGTTAAACTAAACAACAATTCATCGATCTCTTCTGGACGATTGTATAAAGGAATGATAAAAGAAAACATAGTAGTTCTTTAAGAAGATTGTAAAATCGCTTTGTTGATCTTTTTAACCAACGAAGGACCTTCATAAATAAATCCGGTATATACCTGAACTAAGTCTGCTCCTACTGCTATTTTTTCCAAAGCATCTTCAGCTGAATGAATTCCTCCTACTCCAATAATTGGAAAGGCTTTATTTGATTTGTCTGCCAAATATTGAATGGTAGCGGTACTTCTATCTTTTATAGGTTTTCCACTCAATCCTCCATTTCCAATTTCAGTCAATCTTTTCTCTGTAGCTTTTAATCCTTCTCTGTTTACAGAAGTGTTTGAAGCAATGACTCCATCAATCTTAGTTTCTGCAACAATCTCTATAATTTCATCTAATTGATGTGGATTTAAATCTGGAGCAATTTTTAATAAAATAGGTCTTAACTCTTTTTTAGCACTGTTTAACTTTTGCACCGCCGCAATCAACTCTAACAAATAGTCTTTATCTCCCAACTTAGCATGACTACTAACATTAGGACAACTTACATTCAGTACAAAATAATCTACATGAGGATGTAAAGCTTCAAAAACTTCACAATAATCTTGCGTGTATTGTTCTGTAGGAATATCGGTATTTTTCCCAATATTTCCCCCAACAATTACTTTTCCTTTGTTCTTTTTTAAATTTTCAATAGCTGCTTCAATCCCATTGTTATTAAACCCCATTCTATTGATAATTCCTTGATCATCTTTTAACCTAAACAAACGTTTTTTAGGATTTCCAGCCTGTGCTTTTGGAGTTACTGTTCCAATTTCTATAAATCCAAAACCGTAATCTGCCAATTCATTAAACAACACAGCATTTTTATCAAACCCCGCTGCCAAACCTACTGGATTTGGAAAAGTAATTCCAAACAAATTTCTTTCTAATCTTCTATCTTCAACCTTATACATACTTCTCGTCAAAGCAGAAACTCCTGGAATTTTAGACATGAATTTAATCATATCAAAAGTAAAATAATGTACTTTTTCTGGATCGAATTGAAAGAAGATGGGACGGATAATAGCCTTGTATAGACTCATAGTTTTTGTCTTTGTTTGTTGGTCGCAAATTTACGAACTTTATTTCATTCGCTATGTGAAACGAATCTCAAAAAAAAGCCTTTGAAAATTCAAAGGCTTTTAGATTATCTTAATGAAGCATCAAACTGTTTTTCAAACGAGTTTTGAAGCTTGGTCATAATTTTTTCTATTTGTTTGTCTTCTAAAGTTTTGTTTTCATCTTGTAACACAAAACTCAAGGCATAAGACTTTTTGCCTTCTGGTAATTTATCTCCTTCATACACATCAAACAAATCAACTTCTTTTAACAATTGTTTTTCTGATTGAAAAGCAGCATTGTATAAATCTTTAAAAGCAACCTCTTTGTTTAGTAACAAAGCCAAATCTCTTTTTACCAAAGGATATTTTGGCAAAGCTGTTACTTTTAATTTGTTGTTTTGTGATATTTTTAAAATAGTATCCCAATCAAAATCTGCATAAAAAACCTCTTGTTTAATTCCAAATTCTTTTAAGATTTTAGGACTTACCATTCCCACATCTACCAACTTCATTTTTCCTAAAGCAAAAGTAATTCCTTCAGAAAATACATCGTTTTTAGTTGGAGTTACTTTAACGTTTTTATGACCTAATCTTTCTAAAACACCATTAACAACGGCTTTGATATAATAAAAATCAGTGATTTTTTTTGGAGCATTCCAAGCTTCTTTATCTCTGTTTCCTGAAATAAATAAAGTCAAGTGTTTTTTCTCCTCGTACTTCTCATTGTATTTATGATAGGTTTTACCAAACTCGTAAAACTTAATATCATTATTTTTTCTGTTGATGTTATAACTTACAGATTCCAAACCACTAAACAATAAAGATTGTCTCATCACTGCCAAATCACCACTTAAAGGATTTAACATTTCTACATTGTTCTCAGAATTTAAATTTTCTGACAATTCAACATAAGAAGGCTTGGTTAAAGAGTTTGCCATGGTTTCATTAAACCCTTGAACTCTTAATTGCTCTGCAATGGTATTTTCAGTTTTTACACCATCAAACCTTGAAGGTTCAATAGAAGTATTTAATTTGTGTGAAAACTCAATATTGTTATATCCGTAAACACGTAAAATTTCTTCTACAATATCCGCTTCTCTTTGCACATCTACTCTATAAGCAGGCACTACCAATCCTAAACCACCTTCGGTTTCGCTATTGATTTTAATTTCTAAAGAAGCTAAAATATTTTTAATGGTATCATTCGGTAATTTTTGACCAATAATTCTTGCTACGTTTTCATAAGACATAAAAACTTCAAAATCTTCAATCTTATTTGGGTACACTACATCTACATCAGAAACAGCTTTTCCTCCTGTAATTTCCTCTATTAACAAAGCTGCTCTAATCAACGCGTATTTTGTTCCATTAGGATCAATTCCTCTTTCAAAACGGAAAGAAGCATCGGTATTTAAACCGTGTCTTTTAGCTGTTTTACGAATTGATACTGGATTAAAATAGGCTGATTCTAAAAAGATTGCAGTCGTATTTTCTGTAACCCCTGATTCTAAACCTCCAAAAACTCCTGCAATACACAATGGCGTTTCATCAGCATCACAAATCATTAAATCTTCTTCGCTTAAAGTACGTTCAACTCCATCTAAAGTAGTAAACTTCGTTCCTTCTTCTAAGGTAGTTACCACTACTTTTCCTCCTGAAATTTTATTCGCATCAAAAGCGTGTAATGGCTGCCCTAATTCGTGTAATACGTAATTAGTTACATCTACTACGTTATTTGTAGGTTTAATTCCAATTGCTTTTAATTTATTTTGCAACCATTCTGGGGAATCTGCAACTTTTATATCTTTAATAGCAACTCCTGCATATTTAGGAGCCAATTCAAAATTCTTGACATGAATATCAAACTTTAAAGCTCTTTCATATACGTGAAAATCACTTACAGAAGGTGTTACCAATTCTTTTTGAATTCCTTGTTGCATCAATCCAGCACGTAAGTCTCTTGCTACTCCCAAGTGACTCATCGCATCGGCTCTGTTAGGCGTTAATCCTATTTCAAAAACTTCATCTACCTCAATATTAAATACCTCAGCAATTGGAGTTCCAGGAACCAAATCTTCAGCCAAAACCATGATCCCATCATGACCTTTACCTAGACCTAATTCATCTTCGGCACAAATCATTCCGTGACTTTCTTCTCCTCTAATTTTTCCTTTTTTAATTTTAAACCCTTCTCCTTTTTCATCATACAAGATCGTTCCAACAGTAGCCACAGGCACTTTTTGACCCGCTGCCACATTTGGAGCACCACACACTACTTGAATAGGAGCTTCACCTCCAACATTTACTGTAGTAACACTTAATTTATCTGCATTAGGATGTTTTTCACAAGTTAAAACCTCACCAACCACCACTCCTTCTAAGCTTCCTTTGATAGATTCTACCTTTTCAATCCCCTCTACTTCTAAACCTAGATCAGTTAACAATTCACCAGTCTTTTCAGCTTCCCAGTCAATCTTAATAAATTGTTTTAACCAATTGTATGATATTTTCATCTGTTTAAAATTCTGTTTTAAGTGCGCAAATTTACGATTTCAATTAGCAATGTGCAATTTACAATGCTCAATAATTTGTATCTTTTAATCCTTAAGAAATATTCGCCCAAATACTAGTTCTTTTATGTATTTGCTGATAAGCTTTTTTGATAGGTAAATTTTTAGTTAAAGTCAAATTAGGATCTTCTCTTAACACTTCCAAAGCTGTATTTCTTGCCATGTGTAATTCTTTAGAATCTCTTACCAAATCAGCAATTTTTAAGTTTAACACACCGCTTTGTTGCGTACCCATTAAATTTCCTGGACCACGGAGTTTTAAATCTACCTCTGCAATTTCAAATCCATCACTGGTTCTTACCATAGTTTCCAAACGAGTTTTAGAATCATTAGATAATTTTACGCCAGACATTAAAATACAATAACTCTGATCGGCTCCACGTCCTACTCGTCCTCTTAACTGATGTAATTGAGACAAACCAAAACGTTCTGCGCTTTCTATAATCATTACGGAAGCATTGGGAACATTTACCCCAACTTCTATGACTGTAGTGGCCACCATTATTTGTGTTTCCCCTTTTACAAAACGCTGCATTTCTAATTCCTTATCAGCAGGTTTCATTTTTCCATGTACAATACTAATTCTGTATTTTGGGAGAGGAAATTCACGTTGAATACTCTCATATCCATCTTGTAAATCTTTATAATCCATGGCTTCAGATTCTTCTATCAAAGGATACACCACGTAAATTTGTCTTCCTTTTTCAATTTCATCACGCATAAATTTAAAGACTCGCAAACGAGCACTATCAAATCTATGTACGGTTTGAATAGGTTTTCTTCCTGGTGGTAATTCATCAATCATAGAAACATCTAAATCACCATACGCACTCATAGCCAAAGTTCTCGGAATAGGCGTTGCCGTCATAATTAATACATGAGGTGGCAAAGTGTTTTTCATCCACATTTTAGAACGTTGAGCCACTCCAAATCTATGTTGTTCATCAATAATGGCCAAGCCTAAATTTTTAAATACCACTTTATCTTCTAGAATGGCATGAGTTCCTATTAAAATTTGCAAAGAACCATCTTCTAAACTTTCATGAATGATTCTACGTTCTTTGGTTCTAGTGGATCCTGTTAGTAATTTTACAGAAATATTAAATGGAGTCACCAATTCTGATACCGCTTGAAAATGCTGTGTGGCTAAAATTTCTGTGGGAGCTAACATGGCTGTTTGGAAATTATTATCCAAGGCAATTAAAATAGTTAACAAAGCCACAATGGTTTTTCCTGCTCCCACATCTCCTTGCAGCAATCGATTCATATGCGCACCACTAGCCATATCTGCTCTGATTTCTTTCAATACTCTTTTTTGAGCGTTGGTCAAATCAAACTTTAAACCTGATTTGTAAAAATCATTAAAATAATCGCCTACTTGTCCAAACACAAATCCTTTTATTTTGTCTTTTCTCACCAGTTTGTTTCTGATGAGTTGGGTTTGAATAAAGAAAAACTCTTCAAACTTTAATCGTTTTTGAGCCCTAGCTAAATACTCTTGATTTTTAGGAAAATGAATATGTAATAAAGCTTCTTTTTTGCTTAACAATTGATATTCATCTAATATTTCTTGAGACAAGGTTTCCTGAATAAAAGGATAAGCTTCTTTAATTAAATGTTGAATCGCCTTAGACATCACTTTATTATTAAAGCCTTTGGCACTCATTTTCTCGGTAGATGGATAAATAGCCTGTAAACCTGCTATAAAATTCTTTTTATAATTTACCTCTAATTCCATATCTGGATGAGGCATGCTAAAAGTTCCATTAAAAAAATTGAGCTTTCCAAAAATCACATATGGTTCGTTAATCTTTATACTGGTCTTTAGCCATCTATTAACCCTAAACCAAATCAGTTCCATACTCCCTGTTTCATCTTTAAAAGTAGCTACCAAACGAGAACCTCTCTTTTGTTTTACTTCTTTTAAATCTGTCACTATTCCTTTGATCTGTACTTCGGTGTTTCCTGCCTGCAATTCACGAATAGTAAACATCTTTGATTTATCTACATATCGGTTTGGAAATAGATTCAATAACTGATTTGCATTAAAAACCCCCATTTCTTTTTGGAGCATTAATGCTTTGGCAGGCCCAATTCCTGTTAAGTAAGTAATATTTGTATCAAAATCAAACATAGATTTCACAAATCTACTACTTTAAACAAAAGTAAAACAGCGTTTATACCGCTTTTTATAGTATAAAAAAAAGACCTGAGCTTAAAATTATAGCCTTTCCTAACAGAAATTAAATTTCTTTGATGCACTAGGTAAAAAACACGTAACTTTGCTGCCAAATAGTTCACAATACATGAGACTTCATAGAAATTTAGTATTTACCGTTATAGATTCTTTAGAGGATATTTTTAACAAAAAAGAATACGCTGATAAAGTAGTACAAAAAGCCTTAAAGAAAGACTTGCGTTGGGGAGCAAGAGATAGAAAATTTGTTGCCGAAACCATTTATGAAATTGTACGATGGAAACGTTTGTATAACGAAATTGCAGGAACAAAAAATCATTATTCTAGAGAAAATCTTTGGAAAATTTTTGCTGTTTGGGCAGTATTACGTGGGATTGATTTACCAGATTGGAAATACTTTGAAGAAACACCTGTAAGAAGAATTAAAGGAAAGTTTGATGAACTACAAAGTAACAGAGCTATTTCACAATCTATTCCAGATTGGATGGACGACTTATGTTTAAAAGAATTGGGAGAAAAGAAATGGACGGCTGAATTAAAAGCACAAAACATTCCTGCATCTGCTATTTTAAGAGTGAATACCTTAAGAGCTACTAAAAAACAATTACAAGATTTATTAGCTAAAGATGATATTATTACAAAACCTATTAAAGGATATCCCTCTGCTTTAGAGTTAGATGAGCGTAAAAATGTTTTTGTAACCCAAGCTTTTAAAAGTGGAATGTTTGAAATGCAAGATGCCTCTTCTCAATTAGTTGCTGAGTTTTTAGAAATAGAACCAGGAATGAGGGTAGTAGACACTTGTGCTGGTGCCGGAGGAAAAACCTTGCATATTGCTGCTTTAATGGAAAATAAGGGATCTATTATTGCGACTGATATATATGGTGGTAAATTAATTGAGTTAAAAAAACGTGCAAAACGTGCAGGTGCTTTTAATATTACTACTAAAAAAATTGAATCAACTAAAACCATTAAAAAGCTATACAATACTGCGGATAGAGTTTTAATTGATGCTCCTTGTTCTGGATTGGGGGTTCTAAAACGTAATCCTGATAGTAAATGGAAATTACAACCTGAGTTTATTGACAATATTAAAGCAACTCAAGCTGATATTTTAGAGCGTTATACTAAAATTGCCAAAGTAGGTGGAAAAGTAGTATATGCCACTTGTTCTATTTTACCTTCTGAAAATCAAGAGCAAGTAGCTAAATTTTTAGAAAAAAATGAAAATTTTAAATTGATAAAAGACAAAAAAGTATTGGCTTCTGTTTCTGGCTACGATGGTTTTTATATGGCCTTATTAGAAAGAATTAGTTAAAATTCACCTAATTATAAACAAAAAAAACTCCATGAAATTCATGGAGTTTTTTTGTCTCTAATATTTTATATCATTAAAATGATTTACATCCTGATAATGCCTAATTAAGTATTTAAAAGCTGTTTCTAAAATTTCTCCCATGCAGTTACACTTATTAAAAGCCTCATCCTTAGTATAATCAAATAAATCTTTTTTTAACTGTGCTACCTTTTCGTCTGAGGAAATTCTATCTTTTAACATACAATTTAACAACTCTTGAATTCTCTTTTTCCCAAGTAAAATTCTTTTAGCAATGGTAGATCTTTCCTCTTGTTTATATTGCTCTATAGATTCTGGTCTTAAATTGTTATGAACCATTTCTACATATAAATAATTTTCTTTTAAAAACTGAGGCATATAGACTCTCAATCGTCCTTCATAACATTGCTGATCAAAATCAATCGCTCTGATTCTATAACGGACTTGGTCAAAATCATGTGTAGGAACAATTACATAATTATACGCCCTCATATCTCCTAACAAACGTACAATACAACGTTCATTAAACTTTACATACTCTTTGGCGATCTGTTTTTGAGTTCTAATAGAATAAGCATCTAAACCTGCTTCTATAAAAGTATCACCTGGAATTCCTGAAATATGATCTTCAATTAAAGTTTCTTTATATACCAAAAAGTTAATCCTGTTAGGCGATAACAAATGCTCTAGTTCTAAACCATAAACCCTAGAGGCATCTGCTTTTTTTACATACATATAGGTATAATTGTCATTTAAGATATTCCTTACCTTAATTCTAAAAGGCTTTGAATTTCCAAACGTACAATAATCAACCGCATCAATATTTAAAAAAGGAACTGATGTATCAGAACCATCACCATGTAAAATAGAGTATACTTTTTTTAAATCTCTATCAATAGTTGTTCTTTCGTGTTCTGGGTAATAAACTCGTACCCAAAGCGTATCATCTCCATTTTCATCATACACCTCAATTGCTCCTGAAAAACGAAGCAAATCATCGTAAAAAACAGGAATTAGGGCATTTCTGTTATACTTTGATAAGTAATGACTAAAAAAAGGCTGTATTGGATATGTTGGCTTTTTCTTAGATATTTTTTCGTATTCAGGGTTATCCATATATTTTATACTTCTCTGTTCTTATCATATGGTATTTTAGATAATAAATACTTAATAGCATTTACCCTTGCAAAAGTTTTTCTATTGGCTTTAATAATTTTCCATGGAGCATAATCTGTATTGGTATTGGTAAACATTACATTTTTATACTTAGTGTACTCATCCCATAATTCCTGAGCTTTTTCATCAACAGGAGTAATTTTCCATTGTTTTAATGGGTTGGTTTTTATTTCTTCAAAACGTTTGGCTTGTTCATCTTTGGTGATGGACATATATATTTTTACCAATTTAATTCCCGATGAGGTAATCATACGCTCAAAATCATTTACATTGTTCATAAAACGAACATATTCTTCTTGAGTACAAAATCCGTTTACAGGTTCTACCACAGCACGGTTATACCAACTACGGTCAAAAAAAACAATCTCTCCTGCTTTTGGAAATTTGTTAATATAGCGCTGAAAATACCATTGTGAACGTTCTTCATCTGTAGGTTTGGGTAACGCTACAATTCTAAAATGACGTGGGTTGATACGTTCTGTCATTCTACGAATGGCTCCTCCTTTTCCTGCTGCATCTCTTCCTTCAAAAACGACAATCACACGTTGATTTTTTTCAATAATCTCCTCGTGCATTTTTATCAACTCCTTTTGAAGTTTTTTTAATGATTTTATATAATTAATACTCCTTACCGCTTTTTGAATATTCACTTCTTTGTCTATTAACAAAGCTTGAATTCCTTTTTTGGTATTTAAGTTTTTAATATCGTTTGGTGTTATATTATTCTCCATGCTATTAATCTATTTGGTATGATGATCTAAAATAATGCATCACAACGTTGGGGTCAGGAAATAAATTTGCCACAGCATGCTCTTTCCCTTCATAATCAAACTTAGATAAAACATATCTAATACTTTCTAACCTAGCTTCTTGTTTATCATTGGTTTTCACAATCACCCAAGGACTATAAGTAGTATGCGTTTTACTAAACATGTGCTCTTTATATGTGGTATATCTACTCCATAATTCTTGTCCTTTTTTATCTACAGGACTAAATTTCCATCTCTTTAATGGATTTTCTTGTCTAGAATCAAAACGAGCCAATTGCTCACTTTTAGAAATAGACAACCAGAATTTTATAATTACTAATCCATCTTCATATAACATATGTTCAAATTCTGGAACTTGTGCCATAAAAGTATTGTATTGATCATCTGTACAAAATCCCATTACAGGCTCTACCACAGCCCTATTATACCAACTACGATCAAAAAAAACAATTTCTCCAGGATTAGGTAATTCCTTAATATACCTCATAAAATACCATTGTCCTTTTTCTATATCTGTAGGTTTGTTTAAAGCCACTAAACGAGAAGAACGAGGATTTAGATGTTCCATAAACCTACGGATAGCACCTCCTTTTCCTGCTGCATCTCTTCCCTCAAAAATGATGGCTACTCGTTTGTTATTTTTCTTAATCCACTGTTGTAGCTTAACCAATTCTATTTGTAGTAATTTAAGCTCTTCTTCGTATTTTATTTTATTTAAAATATTAGAAACATCCGTTCCTTTTTCATCTAATTTGCGTACCAACTCAGCCCTCGTGCTTACTGAAGCCAAATCTTCAGCTGTTAGCATTTCTTTTTCATTCATATCTTTTGGGGATTTTTTATCTTTATGACGAGTAAATATACATATTCCACTGCTTTTAACATAGTTTAACAAGGCTAATAATTGTACTTTTAAGCAACTTTTGATGCTATTTTCATGAATTTTAATAAAATATTCTTTTTACTGTTTATTAGTCTTTACATGTGTAAAACAAACACTCACGCACAAACCAAACATGAAATAGGATTGATTAATGACAATGACTTATATGTTTCTTTTTATTTAGATGAATATTACACCAATGGTCTAGAACTTTTTTACAAACAAGCCACCAGTACTAATTATGATTTTTTTAATAAAAAAATTAGACAATTCACAATTGGTCAAAACATATACAACCCCCAAGATAGTGATGTAACTAAAGTAACTTTTCAAGAAAGGCCTTATGCTGGATATTTATACGCCAATTATTCAGAACACTTAATCAACACAAAAAGCATTTTAACTTTAGGTGCTACTGTAGGTGTTACCAATACCAAATCCGGAGCAGAATGGGCTCAAAATTTTATTCACACCTTTTATAATATCGATCCTTCTAATGGATGGGATACACAAATAAAAGAAAAATATGCTATAGGAGTTTTAGCCAATTATACACGCAGTATTCTCTATAAAGAAAACTTCCCTCTTTCATTATCTTGGATAAACACGGCAAAACTAAATAATGTTTTCACCAATATTTCTAGTGGAATTGCTATCCGATTTAATTTTTTAAAAAAGGAATTAGCTCCAATATCTAATAGCACATTTTTTGGTACTGCCCTGCAATATGGTGATGAAAAATGGATTAAAGAAAGTTATTTTGGTATAAAATCTTTTGCGACCTATCAAATTAAAGATGAAACCATTACTGGTGAGTTAGAAAAAAATCCGACACAAAAGGAATTTCATATAGAACCATGGACTTGGCAAAATGATTTTGGATTTTATTGGAACTCAAAACACACAAACTTTAGCTATCATATTATTTATTGCACAAAAAATGTACAAGAAATGAGAACTAAAATCACCCGATACGGAAGCATTCAGTTTAGCTATAAGTTTTAAGACTTATTTTTCTCTGCAATCCACTTAGATAGGTACATGGAACTTTTTAAAGTGTGATGTTGCAACATACTTCCTATAAAATTCTCATTCCTATATATTTTAAAATTTAACACTAAATTTTGCAGTTTCTTTGAAAATTCTTTCTGAAAGATTGATTTATCAAACCTTGTTTTTAAAATCTCTTTCCCTTTTTTAATTTGAATATTCCAAAGATTTTCATCTGTATACAACTGAATGGCTTTTTTAACAAAATCTTCATCATCATAAGCTACAGAAGTCTCCATATAAACATCTCCAAACATTCCTTCTGCACCAATTTCTGTAGTAATAAAAGGGGTATTATTTTGCATCGCATCTATCAATTTTCCTTTTAAACCTGCTCCAAATCTCATAGGGGCTAAACAAACCCTAGCTTGTTGCATAACTTTAGAAACTTCTTCAGCCCTACCATGCACTATAAATCCATCTTTAGCATTATGTAGTTGAAATACTTTATCTGATGGATAACCTCCGTAAATATGAAGTTTTGCTTTGGGAAGTTCCTTTTTTATTTTTGGCCAAAGCACTTGTTTTAATTGCAAAACAGCATCCCAATTGGGTGCGTGAATAAAATTACCAATGAATAAAAAATCTTGTCTATCCTCAAAAACAGGGGTTGGAGTTTTATCAACCTGAACCAAAAAAGGTAAATACCACAAAATGGTTTCTGGAATTTGATACACCTCTTTTAAATAAATCATTTCATACTCCGAAATAGTCAACGTTACATCACATCTATAAATACTGGCAATTTCTCTTTTAGCATCTTCTGAAAATATAATCCCTTGCGGTAAATCCAATCCTTTCTTAACAGCTTCTTGTCTTGCTTTTCTTAAAAAATGTAAATCTTCCGAATCTAACATTCTTATAGTATCAGGACAAATTTCTGACACCCTCCAACCAAATTGTTCTTCCATCATAAACCGATCAAACAGAACAACGGTAGGATTTAACTCTTTTAAAAATTCATCAAAAGAAACATCATTTAATAAAATAGTCTCTTGCTCAACTTCAATATAGTTTAAATCAAAAGCAGTTGATGGCCTTTGGGCTGGACTGGCAAAGGTTACCTTATAACCCATCAATTGAAATTGTTCAATAATTTGTAACATTCTGCTACCCGCAGCAGTTGCTGTAGGTTCAGGCCAAACATAACCAATAATTAAGAGTGATTGCATTTAACAAAAATATAGAATTGAATCCATAGCATTTTCATTTGCTTTCTTTAAATTTATGGCAAACATGGAACCTCTTAAAAACGCATACAACCAAAAATTTTTCAATGCTTTTTTAAACGCATTAGAAGAAGTAAAACCTCAGCTTGATAAAGCTAAGTTTTTAGCGGCTATTTTTATTTCTGATTGGGAACAAATGGAATTAAAAGATAGAATGCATCACATTGCAAAAACTTTATACCATCACCTAAATCCTGATTTTAGAATTGCTATTAATGAAATTAAATCACTAATTCCAGTATTACAAAAACATCAAATTCCTGGAGGTTTTGAATATTTATTTTTACCCGATTATGTAGAAATGTTTGGACAAAATTATTTGGTAGAAAGTATTACTAGCTTTGAAACTATTACGCCTTATGTGAGTTGTGAGTTTGCTGTTCGTCCTTTTATCATAAGCCATCCAAAATATGTAATGGCTAAAATGTTAGAATGGTCTTTTCATCCAAATCTTCATATTCGTAGATTGGCTAGCGAAGGTTGCAGACCACGTTTACCATGGGCTATGGCTTTGCCTAAGTTTAAAAAAAATCCATCAGTTATATTACCTATTTTAGAAAACTTACTGAATGATGAAATGGTTTATGTACGCAAAAGTGTGGCCAATAATCTAAATGATATTTCTAAAGATCATCCAGAAACAGTCATCGCTTTTACACTAAAACATATTGGGGAAACCCACAAAACAGATTGGACTTTAAAACATGCCAACAGAAATTTACTAAAGCAAGCTGAACCTAGAATTATGGAAGCTTTTGGATTTGGAAACACGGCACAAATTGACGTTCAAAATGTAAAAATAAACTCCAATAATATCCGATTAGGAGATTATTTACATTTTTCTTTTGACATTATTAACAATAGCAAAACCGAAACACTTATTCGTTTGGAGTATGCTGTGTATTACTTAAAGCAAAATGGAAATTTATCCAAAAAAGTTTTTCAAATCAGTCAAAAAAATTATTCTCCATACAGCATCAATAAAATAAGACGTAAACAACATTTTAAACCAATTACCACACGTAAATATCATTTTGGAATTCATAGAATTACTATAATTGCCAATGGAAAAGAGTTTGATTATATAGAATTTAACTTACATGAATAACCTAAATCTAGACAATATTCTTTCTAATCGTTTAGACAAAGATTTTCTAATTCAATTGTTTCAAGAACAAAAGGAAGTACACACTGCTGCTATTCAAGTAGCTTTAAGTAACAAACAGCCTCAGGCTTGGAGAGCAACATGGATTTTAACACATTGCACCTCTAAAAATGATTCTCGTATCATTCCTTATATTTCAAATTTTATAGAAAAAATTCCCAAGCAAAAAGATGGACAACAAAGAGAAACCATTAAAATTTTAGATAAAATGAAACTAAATGATGAGCAAGAAGGAAAACTTTTTGACATTTGTATGTCTATTTGGGAAAACTTAGCCAAAGCTCCAGCAGTAAGATATCTTGCTTTTAAATTTATCCATAAAACTTGTCAGAAATATCCTGAACTGAGTGGGGAAATGTCCTTTATTTCGCAAGATCAATATTTAGAAACACTATCACCTGGTATTCAAAAAAATGTAAAAAAAATCATTAAAACAGGTAAATAATCAAATATTTATCTAATGTAATTATCGAATAATAATATTAAATTTAGTCAATCTCTCAGGCACTATTATTGTGTGCTTTTTAAAATAAAAAAAAATCATGAATACATTCAGAATTAACATTACACTATTATTTATTGCCATTTTTAGCATAAGCTCTTATGCACAAGAAAAACTTAATAAATACAAGTACATCTCTATTCCTAAACAACTTGCTCTTCAAAAAAGTCCTAATCAATACGGCATCAACACCATTCTAAAAGACTATTTAACTAAATATGACTTTACAGTTTTTATTAAAGGAGACACCATTCCTAAAAATATAAATCCGTGTGATATTTTAAATTTAGATGCTGATAAATCTGGTTTTTTAACCACTAAAGTAATCATCTCTTTTACCGATTGTTATGGAAATAATGTACATAACTCAATAGAAGGAGTTAGTAGAATTAAAGAATTTAAACCTGCCTATTACGAATCTTTAAGAGCAGCTTTAAAAGATCCAAATATTCAAGAACATCAATTTACAGGTACTATTACTTCTACGACTACAACAGCACAAAACATTTCAAGCAGCAATTCTTTTATATTAGAGCTTAAAGGACAAAATTATCTATTTAAAGAAACAGGGACTCAAGACGAATATCAAGTTTATAAAAACGAAGAACTTATAGGTTCTTTAAAAAAATCAGAAGGAGATCATTACATTCTAAAAGCAGGTACATTAAATGGAACTGGTAATTTTGATGATTTTGGAAATTTTTCATTAACCAGAGTAAACCCTGTAAACAACGCTAGTATTACAGATATTATGGCTAGAGTTAATTAATTTATAAAAAGTAACTTTTCCGTAAAAGCATAGATGTTATACATAAAAACATCTATGCTTTTATTTTATAGTTTAAGCATTTAATATCTCCCAAACCAAAGCTTTGGTCAACTCTTTTCCTGCTGCTTTTTCTTTAATGGTAGCAAAATCAACTTTAAAATCACATCCCGATTTATATTCTGAACATCCATAAGCAGAACTTCCTTTTAAGATGGTTCCTTTTTTACATTTGGGACAAGTTAAAACATCAGGTACTTTAGTTGTTTTGGATGTTGATTTTTTAGTTTTTAAAGTTAAATGATAGGCATCATTAAATGTCACAGATCCGTCTACAGTACCTTCTTCGGTTGTAAATCCTTTTAAGTTTACGGTGCTTCCTTTGCTAATCAACCTCAACAACTGATTGTCCGAAATTTTCTTTCCTTTAAATTCAAACGGAAGGACAAAATCACAATTCTCATTATATTTACTACAACCGTAAGCTTTGGTTCCTTTTAACAAATGTCCTTCTTTACATTTAGGACAAGTAGAGCCTACTACTCCTTTAACTTCTTTTTTAGCAGGACTAACATCTTGTTTAGAAACAGGGTCTATAAATATTGGTTTGTGATTAGACAGTCGTACCTCTACCACCAAATCATCAACCATTTTTTTCATGTTTTTAATAAAGGTCCCTGCATGATAGGTTCCTCTTTCAATATCTTTTAATTGCTTTTCCCACTCCCCTGTCAACCTCGCCGACTTTAATAATCTATTCTGAATGGTTCCTATCAACTGAATTCCTGTGGAGGTTGGTAACAATTGTTTTTTATTACGCTCTATATAATTACGCTTGAATAAAGTTTCTATAATACTTGCTCTGGTAGAGGGTCTTCCTATACCATTTTCTTTCATCAAATCTCTTAACTCATCATCTTTTACTTGTTTACCTGCCGTTTCCATAGCACGTAACAAAGTAGCTTCGGTATATTGTTTTGGAGGCTTGGTTTCTTTTTCTAAAAAAGAAGGTTCATGAGGCCCTGATTCTCCTTTTACAAAAGTAGGCATGATGTTTTCTTCATCGGTTTTATTTGCTGTTGCTTGATTTTGTTCTGGAGTTTTAAACACTACTCGCCAACCTTCAGACAACACCTCTTTTCCTGTGGTTTTAAATCCTATTTTTGCTACTTCGGCCAATACCGTGGTATTAGAAACATTACTATCTGGATAAAAAACAGCGATAAACCTACGAGTAATAATATCGTACACCTTTTGTGCATTGGCATGTAAAGGAATTTCTACTCCAGTTGGAATGATTGCATGGTGATCTGTTACTTTTTTATCATTAAAAACCTTGGTCGATTTTTTAATCTTTGGTTCAGCTAAAACAGGTTCTGTTAAAGCTGCGTATTTGGTTAATTTTGATAAAATACCTCTTACTTTAGGATACACATCATTCGGTAAAAAAGTGGTATCTACACGAGGATAAGTAACTACTTTTTGCTCATACAATCCTTGGGTTAACTTTAAAGTTTCATCTGCTGTGAACCCAAATTTCTGATTACAATAAACCTGTAATCCTGTTAAATCGAACAATTTTGGAGCGTATTCTTTTCCTTTCTTTTTTTCTACTGAAATAATCTCTAAAGGCTCATCCTTAATCAATTCCATGGTCTGTTCACCATCTTCCTTTTTTAAGTAACGTCCTTGTTCATTGTTAAAAACAGTATCTCTATAGGTGGTCTGAATTTCCCAATAAGGCTGTGGTTTAAAATTCTGTACTTCTAAAAATCTTTTTACCACCATGGCTAAAGTAGGAGTTTGTACCCTACCTATAGAAAGTACTTGTCTATCTCTCCCATATTTTAACGTATACAAACGAGTCGCATTCATTCCCAACAACCAATCTCCAATAGCTCTTGAACTTCCTGCATAGTATAAATTATCATATTTTTCTGCGGGAATTAGTTTTTCAAAACCTTCTTTAATGGCTTCTGTTGTTAAAGAAGAAATCCATAAACGTTCTACTTTCCCTTTATAACCAGCTTGATTGATTACCCAACGCTGAATCAATTCTCCTTCTTGCCCGGCATCGCCACAATTGATAACCACATCAGCCTTATCGAATAAAAACTTAATGGTTTTAAACTGTTTTTGAACCCCTTTATCTTCCATCACCTTAACTTCAAATCTTTCTGGAAGCATCGGCAACGTATCTAAATTCCAACTTTTCCAATGCGGCTTGTACTCATGCGGGGCATACAAACCGCACAAATGTCCAAATGTCCAAGTAACCTGATAACCATTTCCTTCAAAATAGCCATCACAACGAAGATTAGCTCCTAATACAGCAGCTATTTCTTTGGCAACACTTGGTTTTTCAGCAATGCAAACTTTCATGGATGTGAATTTATAATCTTTTTTACAGACAAAAATAATGACAACAGTTTAGTGAGAAACATCACAAGTCTTACTGTCAAAGAACAACAAATATAAAAGAAACTTTTACTAGTTTAGAAGAAAGATATTCACAGTTTACCGACTCTATGATCATAACTTTATTTTATGAATAAAACCTTGGTATTAACACTGATTGTTTTGAGTCAGTTTTTTGGAACTTCTTTGTGGTTTAGTAGTAATGCTATCTTAACTGAGATTGCAACAGCTCATCACTTGGTAAGTAAAAATTTATTAGCAAACTTAACCATTGCCACCCAGTTAGGTTTTATTATAGGTAGCTTAGGGTATTCCTTATTAAACATTGCTGATAGATTTTATGCCAACAGAGTTTTTAGCATTAGTATTCTTTTAGCTTCATTAGCCAACGCTGCGATTCTTATTCCTAATTTAAGTTTTTCGATAGTGTTTTCATGTAGGTTCGCTACAGGTTTTTTCCTAGCAGGAGTATATCCCGTAGGAATGAAAATCGCTGCACATTTTTTTCCAAAATCAGTGAGTAAAGCTCTAGGTGTTTTGGTAGGAGCTTTGGTTTTAGGAACTGCTTTTCCATATTTCATCAGAAGTTTCAATATTAATTTATCATGGTTTTTTATAATTTTTATAAGTTCTAGTTTAGCAATAGTGGGAGGAGTTACTATGCTATTTCTAAACACGCCCTCAAAAGAAAATGTTCAAAAAATAAATATAAACATCATTCCAAAACTTTTTAAAAACAAAGCCTTTAAAGCTGCTAGCATAGGATATTTTGGACATATGTGGGAATTATATACTTTTTGGACTTTTTTACCCTTGTTAATTTTAGCCTACAAAAATGAACATCAAATAAATTTAAATGTTTCTCTATGGACTTTTCTAATTATTAGTAGCGGGGCTATAGGTTGTGTAGTTGCAGGAAAATTAGCTTTAAGAAAAGAAACATTTAAAGTGACTAAAACCTCGTTATTAATTTCTGCAACTTGTTGTTTAATCTGTCCTTTTAGTTTCTGGTTCACTCCATATGTATTCTTAGCGTATTTAATTATCTGGGGAATTAGTGTGGTAGCAGACTCTCCATTACTTTCAACTTTAATTAACAAAACCAGTCTTAAAAACTACAATGGAACCGCCTTAACTTTATCTACTTGTATTGGTTTCTTAATGACCATTATTAGTATTTATTTTTTTAACCTTTTATTAAAGGAGATGAACATTCAATATGTATTTATTTTTTTAGCTATAGGCCCTATGATTGGTTTTTTATCTTTAACTAAAAAATCACTATCTTAATTACTGATTTTATAAAAACTAACTAATGAAAAAAACAATTCAATACTTGTCTCTTTTTACCCTACTATTATTTATTTCTTGTGGATCTGATGCTACTGAAGAAATAGAATCCGTAACCTCTATTAATACCTCATTACAAACAATTTCTTTTTCAGAAACGGAAATAAACACTAGTTCTGAATTAACATTTAACGTTAGCAATACCGGAAATACTGATATTGACAATGCTAGTATTGTTAATTCAAATTCAGTATTCACAATATCTCCAGCTACATTTTCATTATCTAAAAATCAATCAAAAACATTTACTATTACTTTTACACCTACTCAAGTACAAAATTATACAGACACTTTTAGTTTAAAGTTAGGACAAACAATTCTTAGTTCTATAAATGTTAATGGAGATGGAATTACCGCTACTCCTATTACAAGTATTCAAAGCAGTAAAACATCTTTAAACTTTAATGATGTAACCATCAACAATACCATACAGCTATCTTTAGTGATTAGCAACAATGGAAATCAAAACATAAACGCTATAACTGTTAATAATACCGTTAGTGAATTCTCAGTATCGCCTACTTCTTTTCCATTAAACACAGAGGCAACAAAAACAATCAACATTAGTTTTACCCCTACACAAGTTCAAAACTATAATGATGTTATTACTTTTAAAACAAAAAACACAATCTTAGCAAGTGTAAGCTTATCTGGAAATGGAACCCAACAGGCACCATTAACCACATACACTAAAGACATCAAACCAATAATGACTGCTAATTGTACTAGCTGTCATGGTAGTAGTGGTGGAGTTTCCTTAGAAACTTTCACAGCAACTAAAAATGCATTTGTAAGCAGAGGTGCTTTATCACAAATTGAACTAGGAGAAATGCCTAGAAATGTAAACAAGCTTCCTCAGACTGAAATAGATTTAATTAAAAAATGGATTGCTGATGGTTATCCTGAATAGTTTTTTAAAAGGAACTACTATTTTAATATTCATAATTAGCTTCTATTCCTCTAATTTATTATCAGCACAAGTAATAAATAAGGATAGTACCTATTCATTTAATTCTAAGAACATCAACTTTGTAAAACTTAAACAACCACAAAAAAAGAAAACCCCAAATGATCTTGAAGCGATTAAAAGATCCATCACATCTTCTCCTTTTATTAAAGGATATCATTATTCTTTTAATTTAAACCAATTGGAAAAGTTCATCCCTATTCAAGATATAGATAATTTTTTACGTTTACCTCAAAAATCTTTTTTCAAGAGTAGTTTATTTAAAAACACAAATACAGACATTCGATTTAAAAGCTATGTAAACATGAATGGAGCCGCACAAATCATTACCCTAAAAGGAGGCTTTTTTAATAATTATAATGGAAACTATACTTTACAAATTAGCTATCATATAAGCCCTAATAATTATAATATCAAGATACCAAATCTTATCAAACAAGAAGTTCAAAACGGATTGGCATTAAAACTTAAAATTAATCTAGAAAATGGTTCTAAATAAAAACAGCCACTCTATGAGTGGCTGTTTTTATTTTATGATAAGTAATACTTTATTTATTTAAGTACATCTTTCTTCTAGAGTATAACTCATAAAAAGCATCATCTTTTAAATTGTCAATAAACAAGATAGCCTCTCCGGTTGATTTCATTTCAGGTCCTAATTTTTTATCAACATTAGGAAACTTATTAAAAGAGAATACTGGTTGTTTAATTGCATATCCTTTTAGTTGAGGATTAAATTTAAAGTCTGTTACTTTATTTACCCCTAACATTACTTTTGTTGCATAATTTACATAAGGCTCTCCGTATGCTTTAGCAATAAAAGGAACTGTACGAGAAGCTCTTGGGTTTGCTTCAATAATATAAACTGTATCATCTTTAATCGCAAACTGAATATTAATCAATCCAACTGTTTTTAAAGCAATGGCAATATTCTTAGTATGATCTTTAATTTGTTGAATTACAAATTCACCTAAGTTAAACGGAGGTAATGTAGCATTTGAATCTCCAGAGTGTACTCCACAAGGCTCAATGTGCTCCATAATACCAATAATGTAAACATTTCCGTCTGCATCACAAATAGCATCTGCTTCTGCTTCTATAGCTCCATCTAAATAATGGTCTAACAACAATTTGTTTCCAGGAATAGAACGCAACAAACTTACAACATGCTCTTCTAACTCTTCTTTATTAATCACAATCTTCATTCCTTGCCCTCCTAATACATAAGATGGACGAACTAAGATTGGGAAATCTAGATTATCAGCAATGTCTAAAGCTTCATTTGCATTGGTTGCAATTCCAAATTTAGGGAAAGGAATGTCTAAAGAAGTTAACATATCAGAGAAACGTCCTCTATCTTCTGCTAAATCTAAAGCTTCAAAACTAGTTCCCATGATTTTAATCCCATAAGCTTCTAATTTTTCTGCCAACTTTAATGCTGTTTGTCCTCCTAACTGAACAATTACCCCTTCTGGTTTTTCATGACGAATGATGTCATAAATATGCTCCCAAAATACTGGTTCAAAGTATAATTTATCTGCTGTATCAAAATCAGTAGAAACCGTTTCTGGGTTACAGTTAATCATAATAGTTTCGTATCCCGCTTCTTTAGCAGCCAAAACTCCATGCACACAACAATAATCAAACTCAATTCCTTGTCCAATTCTGTTTGGTCCAGATCCTAACACTACTACTTTTTTCTTATCTGTCACTACAGATTCGTTATCAGCATAAGGTTGCCCATTTGCCAAAGTCATAGTATTTTCAAAAGTTGAATAGTAATAAGGTGTAGATGCAGCAAATTCTGCAGCACAAGTATCTACCAACTTATATACACGGTTGATGTTTAATTCATCTCGTTTGTTATATACTTCTGACTCTAAACAACCCAACATGTGTGCTATTTGTCTGTCTCCATATCCTTTTTGTTTTGCCTCTAACAATAAAGCTTTTGGTAAATTATCTAATTTATGTTTAGATATTTCGCACTCTAAAGCAAACAATTCCTCGTATTGCTTTAAGTACCACATATCTATTTTAGTGATATCGTAAATTTTCTTTAAAGAAATTCCCGCTTTAATCGCATCATATATAGTGAATACTCTATCCCATGAAGCATGTGTTAATTTAGAAATAATGGTATCGTAGTGAGTTTCCTCTTTACCATCTGCTCCTAAACCGTTACGTTTAATTTCTAAAGACTGAGTAGCCTTGTGTAATGCTTCTTGAAAAGAACGTCCAATTCCCATTACTTCTCCTACTGCTTTCATTTGTAACCCTAAAGTTCTATCACATCCTTCAAACTTATCAAAGTTAAAACGAGGTATCTTTACGATTACGTAATCTAAAGTAGGCTCAAATAAAGCCGATGTATTTCCTGTAACTTGGTTATTCAACTCATCTAAGTTATAACCTAAAGCTAATTTAGTTGCAATTTTTGCAATTGGATATCCTGTTGCTTTTGATGCCAATGCAGAAGAACGAGATACACGTGGATTGATTTCAATGGCGATGATATCTTCATTTTCATCTGGAGATACTGCAAACTGTACGTTACATCCTCCTTCAAAATCTCCAATAGAACGCATCATTTTAATGGCTAAATCACGCATTTTTTGGAAAGTACTATCACTTAAAGTCATTGCTGGTGCAACGGTGATAGAATCTCCTGTGTGAATTCCCATAGGATCCATATTCTCAATAGAACACACAATTACTACGTTGTCATTTGCATCACGTAACAATTCAAGTTCGTACTCTTTCCACCCCATCATGGCTTTGTCAATCATTACCTCGTGGATAGGAGAAATCTCTAATCCTGTGGCTAATAAATCATCAAAGTCTTCTTCTTTGTATACAATAGAAGCTCCTGCTCCACCTAAAGTGAACGAAGATCTGATACATAATGGAAAACCAAATTTTTGAGCAATTTCCTTTCCTTTTAAGAAAGAGGTTGCCGTAGCCTGAGGAGCCATATCAACACCTATTTTCCCCATCAATTCACGGAATTGCTCTCTATCTTCAGTAATATTAATTGCAGCAATATCTACTCCAATCATTTCTACATTATGATCTTCCCAAATTCCTTTTTCATCAGCTTCAATACACAAGTTTAATGCTGTTTGACCTCCCATAGTAGGTAACACAGCATCAATGTTTGGATGTGCTTCTAAAATTTCTCTAATTGATTTAGTGGTTAAAGGCTTTAAATACACGTTATCTGCTAATGACGGGTCTGTCATAATAGTTGCAGGATTCGAATTGATTAAAGTTACTTCAATTCCTTCTTCTTTTAATGAACGGATTGATTGAGACCCTGAATAATCAAACTCACAAGCTTGACCAATTACAATAGGTCCTGAACCAATAATTAAAACCGATTTGATTTTAGGATTTTTAGGCATACGTTTAATTTTATGACAAAGATAACAATCTGATTATCTTTGGTTGAACTAGATTCTAAAAAAAAATTTCAAAAAAAAGGTGTTACTTAAAAGTAACACCTGATATATTATAATGAAAGCATTATTATTTCTTATGTCTTGGAGACGAAGAAACAGTTGTGCTTGCTCTACCTTTAGCTCTTCTTCTAGCTAAGACTTTACGTCCATTAGCTGAAGCCATTCTCTCTCTGAAACCGTGTTTGTTTCTTCTTTTTCTATTCGATGGTTGATACGTTCTTTTCATTGTATTATATCTTACGTCGTTTGTTTATTGCTGTTTACTTGGACACTTATAGGGTTTCCTAAAGCGTGTGCAAATATAAATCATTATTTAAGAATTACAAATGTTTTTTATCTAAAAATTAAAGTTTTTTATCAAGTACTAAAAACACCTTTATCTCACAGCTTTAATTACTTATCGAAAAGATATACAATTACTTAGATATAGTCTATAAAAATATACTTCTATTTCTACAGAAGTTTGTACTTTTGCACAAACAAAATACGAATGGCAAATACGAAATATGTTTTTGTAACCGGTGGTGTTACTTCATCTTTAGGTAAAGGAATTATTGCTGCTTCTTTAGCTAAATTACTACAAGAAAGAGGATACAGAGTTACAATACAAAAGTTCGACCCTTACATTAATATAGATCCAGGTACTTTAAACCCTTATGAACATGGGGAATGTTTTGTTACCGATGACGGGGCAGAAACAGATTTAGACTTAGGACATTACGAACGTTTTTTAGATGTAAATACCTCGCAAGCAAACAATGTTACTACGGGTAGAGTATATCAATCTGTAATAGATAAAGAACGTAGAGGAGAGTTTTTAGGAAAAACAGTTCAGGTGGTTCCTCATATTACCAATGAAATTAAAGAACGTATCCAAATTTTAGGAGAAACAGGTGATTATGATGTAATCATTACTGAACTTGGTGGTACTGTAGGTGATATAGAATCTTTACCATACGTAGAATCTGTACGTCAATTAACTTGGGAATTAGGAGATAATAACTCTGTAGTAGTTCACTTAACTTTAATTCCATACTTAGCTGCAGCGGGAGAGTTAAAAACAAAACCTACGCAACATTCTGTAAAAATGATGATGCAAAACGGTTTAAATCCTGATATTTTAGTTTGTAGATCAGAACACTTTATTTCTGAAGACATCAAACGTAAATTGGCTTTGTTTTGTAACGTAAAAAAAGAAGAAGTAATTTCTTCTTTAGATGCCGAAACCATATACGATGTACCAAACATGATGTTACATGAAGGTTTGGACAAAGTAGTAATGAGAAAATTAGCCTTAACAAGCAAAAAAGAGCCTAAATTAATTGAGTGGAATAAGTTTGTTGAAAAACATAAAAATCCTTTGCACAAAGTTAAAATTGGAGTAATTGGTAAATATGTTGAATTACAAGATGCTTATAAATCTATTGCCGAAGCTTTTATACATGCTGGTTCTTCTCAAAGAATTAAAGTAAAAGTAGAGTGGATTCACTCTGAAGATATTACCAAAGACAACGTTGCTAGAAAGCTACATGGTCTTAGCGGAATTATGGTTGCTCCAGGTTTTGGAAACCGTGGTACTGAAGGAAAAATTGAAACCATTCGTTATGCTCGTGAAAACAACATTCCTTTTATGGGAATCTGTTTGGGAATGCAAATGGCAGTTATTGAATTTGCTAGAAACGTATTAGGTTTAGAAAATGCTAATTCTACCGAAATGGATGAAAACGTAAAATATCCTGTCATCAACCTTATGGAAGATCAAAAGGAAGTTACGGATATGGGAGGTACCATGCGTTTAGGAGCTTGGGATTGTGTTTTAGACAAAGATTCTAAAGCATTCCATGCCTATGAAAAAGAAAATATTTCTGAAAGACATCGTCACAGATATGAATTCAACAGCGACTTTAAAGAACAAATTGAAGCTGCCGGAATGAAAGCTACTGGTGTAAATCCTAAAACAGGATTGGTAGAAGTGGTAGAAATTCCTGCTCATCCTTGGTTCGTTGCAGTTCAATATCACCCAGAATACAAAAGTACGGTACTAAATCCTCATCCTTTATTTAAGGATTTTGTAAACGCTAGTTTAGAATATTTAGAATCAAAATAAATCACACACAATAACCCATTAAGTCTGTCATTATATTAATGACAGACTTCTATTTTTTAAAACAATGGAAGAAAAAAAGAAATTAGACATTAGCCAGTTAATTGGTTTTGCATTAATTGGAGCAGTGTTAGTTTGGTACACAATGACTCAAAAGGACAAAGAGCCTGTAGCAGAAAATACCAAAACAGAAATAGTACAAAACAACGAATCAGAAACAACAACTTCTGATGCTGTGGTTACAGATTCTTTGTTACAAGCAGCAGCTGTTCAAAAGTATGGAACTTTTGCTTATGCAGTAGCTAGTGGAACTGAAGAAAGCGGAACTACTACTTTGGAGAATGATGTATTAAAATTAGTCATTGCCAACAAAGGAGGACAAATTGTAGAAGCTCAATTAAAAAATTACGAGGACTATCAAAAAGCTCCTTTATATTTAATTAAAGACAACAACTCTAATTTTAATATCCAATTTGGGACACAAGACAATAAATTAATCAACACCAAAGATTTAATTTTTGCCCCTACAACTTCTAAAAACGGGAAAAACCAAGTAGCTTCTTTTAAATTAAAAGTATCTAACAGTCAATATTTAGAATATAGATATGAGTTAAAGCCTAACGATTATATGTTAGATTTTTCTGTAAGATCTGTAGGATTAGAAAATGTCATCAACAGCAACAACAAGATCAATCTTGAGTGGGACATGACTGCTAATCGTCAAGAGAAAAGTATCAAGTACGAAAATCAAATGACTGCTTTACATTATGAAAAAGAAGATGGTAAATATGATGACCTATCTGTAGGTTCTGAAGATGATGAAATGGAATCTGATGTAGATTGGATTGCTTACAAGCAACATTTCTTTTCTACAATTTTATTGACCAACACTCCTTTTGAAAAAGCTGAATTGACTTCAAAATCATTGGTAAAAGATGTTTTGGTTGATACTATTGCTACTAAAAGTTTTAGTACAGTGGCTCCTTTAAAATTAACCAATGGTGCATTGAGTTATAATATGAATTTTTATATTGGACCAAACATTCACAAGAATTTAGCATCTTATAACAAAGGAATAGAAAATGTAATGAACTTAGGTTGGGGGATTTTTGGATGGATCAACAGAAATGCATTCATTCCTATTTTTCACTTTTTAAGTAGCTTTATTGGAAACTATGGTATTGTCATTATTTTAATGACTTTAGTAGTACGTTTATTAATGTCTCCTTTGGTTTACAAATCATATGTGTCTAGTGCTAAAATGAAAGTTTTAAAACCAGAAATGGATGCCATTAATGCAAAATTCCCAGGTAAGGAAAATCAAATGAAACGTCAATCAGAAATCATGGCCTTACAGCGTAAGTCTGGAGTAAACATGATGGCGGGGTGTATTCCTGCATTATTACAAATGCCAGTTTTCTTTGCTTTGTTCCGTTTCTTCCCTTCTGAAATAGATTTAAGACAACAACCATTCTTGTGGGCTGATGATTTATCTTCTTATGATAGTGTTTTTGAATGGTCTACTCATATTCCAATATTATCTAGTTTTTACGGAAACCACTTTAGCTTATTCCCAGTATTGGCTTCTATTGCTATTTTCTTTTACATGAGAATGAACCAAGGTCAACAAATGAGCATGCAACAACCTGCACAAGAAGGAATGCCTGATATGCAAAAAATGATGAAGATGATGATGTACTTCTCACCTATTATGATGTTGTTTTTCTTTAACAACTATGCATCAGGATTAAGTTTGTACTATTTTGTATCTAACTTATTAACGTTAACAATTATGTATGTAATTAAAACGTATGTAATTGATGAAGAAAAAATCTTAGCTAAAATTCATGAGAACAGAAAGAAACCTAAGAAAACAAGTAAGTTTAAACAACGTTTAGATGAAGCGATGAAACAAGCTCAAGAACAACAAGCTAAACAAAAAGGAAAGAAATAAGACACTTTCTTTTAGATAAAACAAAAAATCCCGATGTGAATTCACATCGGGATTTTTTGTTTTAAAACTGATAATGATAACTCAAACAATAATCTTTCCCCTTTTTACCAAAAGAAAAACTTACTTGGTCATTGTTTAATTTCTTTGTAAAAATATAGGATGATAATATTCCGAAAGCAGCTCCTACAGCCACATCTTCAACATAATGCTTTTTCGCGTACACCCTGCTAAAACCTGTAAAAGCAGCAACAGCATAGGCAGGAATACCATAATCCCATCCATATCTTTTTTGTAAAAAAGCAGCTCCTTGAAATGTAATAGAAGTATGTCCTGAAGGAAATGATTTAAAATCTTCTCCATTTGGTCTTTCTTTATTAGTAATCTCTTTCAATCCTAAAGTTACAACAGTATTCAGTACAAAAGCTTTTGAAAACGCATAAGCACCTGGTTTATCTTTCTTTAAAAAAGTAGTTCCTAAAGCAACAAAAGGCATGGAATATAAACCTACATCTCCTATCTTCTCTATGGTATGCTGAGCTTGTATACTGAAAGTAGAAAACATCAGTATAACTAAGAGTATTTTAAGCCTCTCCAACCGGTCCAAAATTTATAGGATAATCTTGTTGCTCAAACTCCTTTATTTCTCCTACTTGAGCTTCAAATCTATTGATATTATCAATTAAAGCTTGTGCCAAACGTTTAGCATGTTGTGGTGTTAATACAATTCTAGATTTTACCTTTGCCTTAGGCACTCCTGGCATGATATTTACAAAATCTACCACAAATTCTGAGTTTGAATGATTGATAATAACCAAATTAGAATAAATTCCTTCGGCTACTTCTGGTGTTAATTCTATATTGATATTCCCTTGTTTGTCTTTAGACTCCTCCATAATATAATGTTCTTATTGTCTGCACTAAAATAGTATATTTATAAACCAAAAAAAAACGGATTCCAATAGGAATCCGTTTTCATTTTATATCAAGTAAGTTTCTTATTTAATTTCAAAACTTTCTTCAATTTCCTCTTTAGGACCAACAATTACGTTGTTATAAGCTCTCATACCTGTACCAGCAGGAATTTTCTTACCAACAATAACGTTTTCTTTTAATCCTTCTAAGTAATCAATCTTACCACTTACAGCTGCTTCATTCAACACTTTTGTTGTTTCCTGGAACGATGCTGCAGAAATAAACGATTTAGTTTGTAAAGATGCTCTTGTAATACCTTGTAAAATTTGCTCTGCCGTTGCCGGTCTAGCATCTCTTGCAACAATTTCAGCATTATCTTCACGCTTCAATCTTGAGTTTTCATCTCTTAATTGACGAGCAGTAATAATTTGACCCGCTTTAAATATGTTAGAACCTCCAGCATCTTCAATCACCTTCATACCGTAGATCTCATCATTCTTCTCTATAAAGTCATTCTTATGTACTAAAGAGTTCTCTAAGAATAAAGTATCTCCAGAATCAATAATTCTAACTTTACGCATCATTTGACGTACAACTACCTCGTAATGCTTATCATTAATTCTTACCCCTTGTAAACGGTAAACTTCTTGAATTTCATTAACAATATACTGTTGCACTGCAGAAGGTCCTTGAATTCTTAAGATATCTTCTGGCGTTACAGAACCATCAGATAAAGCCATACCAGCTTTTACATAATCATTCTCTTGTACTAAAATTTGACTAGATAACTTCACTAAGTATTTCTTAACATCACCAAACTTAGACTCAACAATAATTTCACGGTTACCACGCTTGATTTTACCAAAAGATACCACACCGTCAGTTTCAGCAACAACTGCTGGGTTAGATGGGTTACGTGCCTCAAACAATTCTGTTACACGTGGTAAACCTCCAGTAATATCTCCAGCCTTACCAGACTTACGAGGAATTTTAACCAATGTTTTACCTGTTTCAATTTCTTCACCATTGTTCACCATTAAGTGAGCTCCCAAAGGTAAAGAGTATGATCTTAAAGTATTTCCATCAAGATCTTGAATCAATAAAGCAGGAATTTTCTTCTTGTCTTTAGATTCAATAATTACTTTTTCTTGGAAACCTGTTTGTTCATCAATTTCAACTGCATAGTTAATACCTTGTTCTAAATCTTCAAAGGCAATTTTACCTGCAAATTCAGAAACAATTACACCGTTAAATGGATCCCATTGACAGATAGCATCTCCTTTGTTAATAGATGTTTGTCCATTTACAAAAATATAAGAACCATAAGGAATTACTGTATTACTTAATACAGTTCCGATTTTATCATCAATAATTTTAGCTTCTGCTGTACGAGAAATTACAATCTCTACTGGCTCACCTTGAGGATTCTTACCTGGTACAGTTACCAAGTCGTCAATAATCAATGCACCGCTAAACTTAGCAATTAACTTATTATCTTCAGAAATGTTACCAGCTACCCCTCCAACGTGGAAAGTACGTAATGTTAACTGTGTACCAGGTTCTCCAATAGACTGTGCAGCAATAACTCCAACAGATTCTCCTATTTGAACCATATCACGTGTTGACATTGATTGTCCGTAACACTTAGAACAGATACCTCTCTTAGATTCACATGTTAATGCAGATCTTACTTCAACAGTATCTAACCCTGATTCTTCAATAACAGCAGCTAATTCTTCAGTAATTTCAGAACCTGCAGTTACCATTACTTCATGATTTACAGGATCTTTAACATCGTGTAATGCAACACGACCTACAATACGCTCACTTAAAGACTCAACAATTTCGTCATTTTTCTTTAAAGCAGATACTTCTAAACCTCTTAAAGTACCACAGTCAAATTCGTTAATAATTACATCTTGTGCAACATCTACCAAACGACGTGTTAAGTATCCTGCATCGGCAGTCTTTAATGCTGTATCGGCAAGACCTTTACGAGCACCGTGAGTAGAAATAAAGTATTCTAAAATTGATAAACCTTCCTTAAAGTTAGATAAAATTGGGTTTTCAATAATTTCTCCTCCTGATGATGTAGATTTTTTAGGCTTTGCCATCAATCCACGCATACCTGTTAACTGACGAATTTGTTCTTTAGAACCACGGGCTCCAGAATCAAGCATCATAAACACAGAGTTAAATCCTTGTTGATCTTCTCTCAAACGTTTCATAGACAATTCTGTCAATTGATTGTTTGTAGATCCCCAAATATCAATCACCTGGTTGTAACGCTCTTTGTTCGTTAACATACCCATGTTATAGTTTTGAATAATCATCTCTACTTCAACATTGGCATCAGCAATCATCTGCTTCTTTTCAGCTGGAATAATAATATCCCCTAATGAGAATGACAATCCACCTCTAAAAGCAAACTTGAATCCCATATCTTTAATATTATCTAAGAATTTACCAGTAGTAGGAATATCAGTAGCTTTTAACACTTTTGCAATAATTCCTCTTAAAGATTTCTTAGTTAATACTTCATTTATATATCCTGCTGCAGCTGGTACGTGTTCATTAAACAATACTCTACCAACTGTAGTTTCTATAATTCTAGTTACTTGATTTCCGTTTTCATCAATATCTTGAGTTCTAACTTTAATTCCAGCATTTAATTCAACTGCTTTTTCATTAAAAGCAATAGTAACTTCTTCTGGTGAATAGAACGTCAACCCTTCTCCTTTTACGGTATGTTTTTCATCAGTAACACGTAATTTGGTCATATAATAAAGACCAAGTACCATATCCTGAGAAGGTACTGTGATAGGAGCACCATTCGCTGGATTCAAGATAGAGTGAGAACCTAATAATAACATTTGAGCTTCTAAAATAGCTTCAGGTCCTAACGGTAAATGTACCGCCATCTGATCCCCATCAAAATCGGCGTTAAATGCCGAACATACTAATGGATGTAACTGAATTGCTTTTCCTTCAATTAACTTAGGCTGGAATGCTTGAATACCTAAACGGTGTAACGTAGGGGCACGGTTTAATAATACAGGGTGTCCTTTAATTACATTTTCTAAAATATCCCAAACTACAGGCTCTTTTTTATCTATTATTTTCTTTGCAGATTTTACTGTTTTTACAACACCACGCTCAATTAACTTACGAATGATAAATGGTTTGTATAACTCTGCTGCCATATCTTTTGGTAATCCACATTCTGATAAAGCCAAAGTAGGTCCTACAACAATTACCGAACGAGCAGAATAATCCACACGCTTACCAAGTAAGTTTTGACGGAAACGACCTTGTTTACCTTTTAATGAATCTGATAAAGATTTTAATGGTCTGTTAGATTCTGTTTTAACTGCTGATGATTTACGAGTGTTATCAAACAATGAATCTACAGATTCTTGTAACATACGTTTTTCGTTACGTAAAATAACTTCAGGTGCCTGAATTTCTACCAAACGCTTTAAACGGTTGTTACGGATGATTACTCTACGGTATAAATCATTTAAATCAGAAGTAGCAAAACGACCTCCATCTAATGGTACCAAAGGACGTAATTCTGGTGGAATCACCGGAATAGCCTTTAAGATCATCCATGATGGATTGTTCTCTCTGTTCTTTTGAGATTCACGGAAAGCCTCAACTACATTTAAACGTTTTAAAGCCTCTGTTTTACGTTGCTTAGAAGTTTCTGTGTTTGCTTTGTGTCTTAATTCATATGATAAAGTTTCTAAATCAATACGATCTAATAACTCAATTAAACACTCAGCTCCCATTTTGGCAATAAATTTATTTGGATCATCATCATCCAAATATCTATTTTCCATAGGAACAGTTTCTAAAATATCTAAATACTCCTCTTCTGTTAAGAAATCCATTTTTTGTAATGGAGTTCCATCTAATTGAGTTGCATTACCTGGTTGAATTACTACGTATCTTTCGTAGTAAATAATCATATCTAACTTTTTAGATGGCAACCCTAGAAGGTATCCCATTTTGTTAGGTAATGATCTAAAATACCAAATGTGAGCAATAGGCACCACTAAATTAATGTGACCTACTCTATCTCTACGCACTTTCTTTTCTGTAACCTCTACACCACATCGATCACAAACAATACCTTTGTAGCGAATTCTCTTGTACTTTCCACAAGCACATTCAAAATCTTTGATAGGTCCAAAGATACGCTCACAAAACAAACCATCTCTTTCTGGTTTGTGTGTACGGTAATTGATTGTTTCTGGTTTTAAAACTTCACCATGAGAAGCCTCTAAAATAGACTCTGGTGATGCCAAACCAATAGAAATTTTTTCAAATCTCTTTTGCGTAGGGTTTTTATCGTTATTTCTTGCCATGATCTTTTGTTTTTTAGTATCTAGTAATTAGTACAGAGTATTAAGTACAGTAGCTTTGCTACTTAAACGAAATGTTATCAACTCAATACTCTATACTTTTTTACTTTATACTTTTTACTTTGTACTCTATACTTTGTACTTTGTACTTAACAACTATTCTTCTAATCTTACGTCTAATCCTAAACCTTTCAATTCGTGCATCAACACGTTGAATGATTCTGGTAAACCTGGTTCCGGCATTGGTTCTCCTTTTACGATTGCTTCGTAAGTTTTGGCTCTACCAATAACATCATCAGACTTAACTGTTAAAATTTCACGTAAAATACTAGATGCTCCATAGGCTTCTAATGCCCATACTTCCATCTCTCCAAAACGCTGACCTCCAAATTGAGCTTTACCTCCTAATGGTTGTTGTGTAATTAATGAGTATGGTCCAATAGAACGTGCGTGCATCTTATCATCAATCATGTGACCTAACTTAATCATGTAGATAATACCTACAGTTGCTGGTTGGTCAAATCTTTCTCCTGTTCCACCGTCATATAAGTAAGTGTGTCCAAATCTTGGAATTCCTGCTTCGTCTGTTAAGGCGTTAATTTGATCTAACTTCGCACCATCAAAAATTGGTGTTGCATAAGTTTGACCTAATTTTTGTCCTGCCCATCCTAATACGGTTTCATAAATCTGTCCAATGTTCATACGAGATGGTACCCCTAATGGATTCAATACGATATCTACAGGTGTTCCATCTTCTAAGAATGGCATTTCTTCTTGACGAACAATACGAGCAACAATACCTTTGTTACCGTGACGTCCTGCCATCTTATCTCCTACTTTTAACTTACGTTTCTTAGCGATATAAATTTTAGCTAATTTCAAGACACCTGCTGGTAATTCATCTCCGATAGTAATCGCAAATTTCTTACGTCTTAAAGCACCTTGTAAATCACTAACTTTAATTTTATAATTGTGAATTAATTCAGCAACTAAGTTATTTAAGTGATCATCTGTTGTCCAAGCTCCTTTAGTTAAATGTGTAAAGTCTGTAACAGAGTTTAACATTTTTAAAGTATACTTTTTACCTTTAGGGAATACTTCTTCTCCTAAATCATTCTGAACTCCTTGAGAAGTTTTACCAGAAATTAAAGTAAACAACTTGTCTATTAAAGTATCTTTTAAAGATTCAAAGTCGTGAGTAAATTGTGCTTCTAAAGCTTCAATTTGCTCCTTATCTCTAACTCTCTTAGATTTATCTTTAACTGCTTTCTTAAATAATTTTTTACCAATTACAACTCCTCTTAATGATGGAGAAGCTTTTAAAGAAGCATCTTTTACATCTCCTGCTTTGTCTCCAAAGATGGCACGTAATAATTTTTCTTCAGGTGTTGGATCTGATTCTCCTTTTGGAGTAATCTTACCAATTAAAATGTCACCAGGCTTCACTTCAGCACCAATACGAATCATTCCGTTTTCATCTAAGTCTTTAGTAGCCTCTTCAGAAACGTTAGGAATATCATTGGTCAACTCTTCTGCTCCTAATTTAGTATCTCTTACATCTAAAGAGTACTCATCAATATGGATAGAAGTAAAGATATCTTCTCTTACAACTTTTTCAGAAATCACAATCGCATCCTCAAAGTTGTACCCTTGCCAAGGCATGAAGGCTACTTTCATGTTACGTCCTAAGGCTAATTCACCTTTTTGAGTAGCATATCCTTCACACAATACTTGTCCTTCTTCAACAGTATCTCCAACTTTAACAATTGGCTTTAAGTTGATAGAAGTTCCTTGGTTGGTTTTTCTAAACTTAATTAAGTCGTATGTAATTTCGTTAGAATCAAAACTTACAGAAGCTTCCTCCTCAGTTCTTTCGTAACGAATAGTTATTTTATTAGCATCAACATAAATAACTTCACCAATACCTTCCGCGTTGATTAAGATTCTTGAATCTTTTGCAACTCTACGCTCTAAACCTGTTCCAACAATAGGAGCTTCAGGTTTTAATAAAGGAACTGCTTGACGCATCATGTTAGATCCCATCAAGGCACGGTTCGCATCATCATGTTCTAAGAAAGGAATCAACGAAGCTGAAATAGATGCAATCTGGTTTGGAGATACATCCATGTAGTCAATGTCCTGTGGAGTTACAACTGGATAATCAGCCTCTTCACGAGCAATCACTTTTTCTAAATTGATTTGTCCGTCTTCTGCAATATCAATGTTTGATTGTGCAAACTTCATTCCTTCTTCTTCCTCAGCACTTAAGTAAATAGGTTCCTCAGTAGTATTTACTTGTCCATCTACTACCTTACGGTATGCTGTTTCAATAAACCCTAAATTGTTCACTTTTGCATATACTGCTAAAGATGAAATCAATCCAATGTTTGGACCTTCAGGAGTTTCAATAGGACACAAACGACCGTAGTGAGTATAGTGAACGTCACGAACCTCAAATCCTGCTCTTTCTCTAGATAAACCTCCAGGTCCTAAAGCTGATAATCTACGTTTGTGAGTAATCTCTGCTAACGGGTTTGTTTGATCCATGAACTGAGATAATTGGTTGGTTCCAAAGAATGAGTTAATCACAGAAGATAAAGTCTTCGCGTTAATTAAGTCAATCGGTGTAAACACTTCGTTATCACGTACATTCATTCTTTCTCTAATAGTACGAGCCATACGAGATAAACCTACTCCAAATTGAGCAGCTAATTGTTCTCCTACTGTACGAACACGTCTGTTAGATAAGTGGTCAATATCATCAATTTCTGCTTTTGAGTTCACTAACTCAATTAAGTTTTTGATGATAGTGATAATATCATTCTTAGTTAAAACTTTCTCATCTAAAGATTCGTTAAGTCCTAACTTTTTGTTCATTCTAAAACGTCCTACTTCACCTAAGTTGTAACGTTGCTCAGAGAAGAATAATTTTTCAATAATTCCTCTTGCAGTTTCCTCATCTGGCGGCTCAGCATTACGTAATTGTCTATAGATATGCTCTACTGCTTCTTTTTCAGAGTTGGTAGGATCTTTTTGTAATGTATTGTGGATAATTGCGTAATCTCCACTTTCATTATCTTCTTTGTGTAATAAAATTGTTTTTGCTCCTGTATCAACAATTTCATCAATATGTTCTTTATCTAAAATAGTGTCACGATCAAATACAATCTCGTTACGCTCAATAGATACAACTTCTCCAGTATCTTCATCAACGAAGTCCTCAAACCAAGTTCTTAATACACGAGCAGCTAATTTTCTTCCTAATACTTTCTTTAATCCAGACTTAGAAACTTTAACTTCTTCTGCAAGGTTAAAGATTTCTAAAATATCCTTATCTCTTTCAAATCCAATCGCACGGAATAAAGTAGTTACAGGTAATTTTTTCTTTCTATCAATATAAGCATACATTACTTGATTGATATCGGTAGCAAATTCTATCCAAGATCCTTTAAAAGGGATTACTCTTGCAGAATATAATTTTGTACCGTTTGCATGGAAAGATTGTCCAAAGAATACCCCTGGAGAACGGTGTAACTGAGAAACGATAACACGCTCAGCACCGTTAATGATAAATGTACCAGAATTGGTCATGTAAGGAACAGTACCTAAGTACACATCTTGCACGATGGTTTCAAAATCCTCATGTTCAGGATCTGTACAGTACAATTTCAATCTTGCCTTTAATGGTAAACTATAAGTCAAACCACGCTCAATACACTCTTCAATAGAGTATCTAGGTGGATCTACAAAATAGTCTAAAAATTCTAACACGAAGTTGTTACGTGTGTCAGTAATTGGAAAATTGTCCATGAAAGTTTTATACAAACCTTCATCGCTTCGTTCGTCAGCCTTAGTTTTCAACTGGAAAAAATCTTGGAAAGATTTAATCTGAATATCTAAAAAGTCCGGATATTCTGTACTTAGTTTGGCTGAAGCAAAGTTAACTCTTGTATTATTTTTCGTTGCCAAAGGGGAAAAATTTAGGTGAATTAATAATTCTATTTTCTTTTTTAAGCTTGTATGCGGTGCGAATAAATATAGGAACTATTTAAACGCAAAAAATGGTTTAGGTCTAACCCTTGAGGGAAAGACCTAAACCTATAAGGTTTTGTAGTAAAAAAATTACTTTAACTCAACTACAGCTCCAACTTCTTCTAAAGAAGCTTTAATTCCTTCTGCTTCTTCTTTAGAAACACCTTCTTTAATTGCAGATGGAGTTCCATCAACTAATTCCTTAGCTTCTTTCAATCCTAATCCAGTTAATTCTTTAACTGCTTTTACAACTTTTAATTTAGATGCTCCTGCTTCTTTTAAGATAACATCAAACTCAGTTTGAGCTTCTCCAGCGTCACCACCTTCAGCAGCTCCACCTCCTACAACTACTGCTGCAGCTGGTTCGATACCATACTCATCTTTTAAGATAGTAGCTAATTCATTTACTTCTTTAACTGTTAAGTTAACTAATTGTTCTGCGAAATCTTTTAATTCTGCCATTTTGATTCTTTTTGTACGTTTATTAAACGTGGTGTATTATAATTTATTTGTGCGCGTAATTATTCTGCTGCTTCTGTAGATGCTTCTACAGCTTCACCAGCTCTATCTGGACGTTCCTCATTAGTCAACGCTGAAACAACGTTTTTAATAGGAGACTGTAAGATAGTGATGATATCACCAATAAGTTCCTCTTTAGATTTAATTGCTACTAAAGCAGGTAATTGATCAGCTCCAACATATACTTCATCAGCAATGAAAGCTCCTTTCAATAATGGCTTTTCTCCTTTTGATTTCTTTAAGAAATCTTGAATTACTTTTGCAGGAGCATTAGCTACTGAAGCGTAAAACACAGAAGTATTACCTTTTAATGTTGATGGTAAATCACCAAAGTCTTTTTCAGACTTCTCCATTGCTTTTTCTAGCAATGTGTTTTTCACTACAGATAATTGGATATCTGCCTTAAAACAAGCTCTTCTTAAGTTAGAAGTTGCAGCAGCATTTAACCCTGAAATATCGGCTAAATAGATTACTGTATTCTCCTCTAATTGGCTTGTTAAATCTTCAATTACTTGAAATTTTTCTTCTCTTGTCATTGTCTATGAGTTTTAACAGCTAATTAAAGCGTTTTAAGATCTAACTGAACTGAAGGAGACTGTGTAGAAGAGATATATGCACTCTTAATATAAGTTCCTTTAGCCGCTGTAGGCTTTAACTTAATAATTGTTTGAATTAATTCCTTAGCATTTTCAGTTAATTTATCAGCATCAAAAGATACCTTACCGATAGCAGCATGTACGATACCAGTTTTATCAACTTTAAAGTCAATTTTACCAGCTTTTACTTCTGCTACTGCTTTCTTAACATCCATTGTAACGGTTCCTGTCTTAGGGTTAGGCATTAAACCTCTTGGCCCTAAAATACGTCCTAACGGTCCTAATTTACCCATTACAGCTGGCATAGTGATGATTACATCAACATCTGTCCAACCTGCTTTTATTTTTGCTAAGTACTCGTCTAAACCAACGTAGTCTGCTCCTGCTTCTTTAGCTTCAGCTTCCTTATCTGGTGTAACCAATGCTAATACTTTTACATCTTTACCAGTTCCGTGAGGTAATGTTACAACTCCACGTACCATTTGATTTGCTTTTCTAGGATCTACACCTAAACGAATAGCAACATCTACAGATGCGTCGAAATTAGCTAATGTAATTTCTTTTACTAAAGAAGATGCTTCATTCAAAGAATAAACTTTAGAACTGTCAATCTTAGCTTGAGCTTCTTTTTGCTTTTTTGTTAATTTTGCCATGTTTTCTTGTTTATCAATTAAAATGGAGCGTCTCCGCTTACCGTTACTCCCATAGATCTTGCAGTACCTGCAATCATCTTCATTGCTGACTCTACAGTAAATGCATTTAAGTCAGGCATTTTATCTTCTGCGATCGTTTTTACCTGATCCCATGAGATACTTGCAACTTTTTTACGGTTTGGTTCTCCCGATCCACCCTTTAGTTTAGCAGCTTCTAAAATTTGAACTGCAGCTGGAGGAGTTTTAACAATAAACTCAAAAGATTTATCAGAATATACAGTAATTGCAACTGGTAAAACCTTTCCCTGTTTATCTTGAGTTCTAGCATTAAATTGCTTACAGAACTCCATAATGTTAACCCCGGCAGCACCTAAAGCAGGACCTACTGGTGGTGAAGGATTTGCTTGCCCTCCCTTAACCTGTAACTTTACAATCTTACTTACTTCTTTTGCCATTTTTAATATAAAATTAAATTAAACCCTGTGTATTAGTTGGAAGCAAACACAAGATTAATTTGTAACACTCTTTATTTATGATATTTTATCTACTTGCATATAGTTTAACTCTAAAGGCGTTTTACGACCAAAGATTTTAACCATTACTTCAAGTTTTCTCTTCTCTTCATGAATGTTTTCAATCACACCATCAAACCCATTAAATGGACCATCTATTACTTTCACAGTTTCTCCAACAGTATAAGGAATAGCTATGTTGTGATCTGGTTGAACGGTTAATTCATCAACCTTACCTAACATCCTGTTAATTTCACTTTGTCTCATTGGTACTGGTTCTCCTCCCTTAGTTTCACCTAAAAAACCAATAACTCCAGTAACTGCTTTAATAACGTGAGGAACTTCTCCTGTTAAATTAGCTTCTACCATGATATAACCTGGAAAATAAACACGCTCACGTGTAGATTTTTTTCCATTACGAACTTGAACAACTTTTTCTGTTGGTACCAATACCTGATCTACATAATCAGACAAACCTAAACGTGAAATCTCATTTTCAATATAATTTTTCACCTTGTTTTCCTGACCACCAATAGCCCTTACTACATACCACTTCTTTACAGAATCAGCCATAATTTACCTTTACTTTATAAAATTAAAAAAACCTTCTAATGTTTTTTGAAACCCTTGGTCTACTAAAAAAACAGCGATAGCAAAAATGATTGTAAACACAGCCACCACTACAGTAGATTTTTGAGCCTCTTCTTTAGAGATCCACGTCATTTCGTCTTTTAACTCTGAAAATGACGATTTTATGTAATTAAGAATATTCATAATATTTTCTTGAAAAGCCGTGCAAAGATATAAAATTATTCAACACGTAAATAACTTTATATCTTTTTTTGACTTGTTTGCTAAAAAAAGGAATTATAAAAATTATAATTCCTTCTATTTTGCACGGGCGGAGAGACTCGAACTCCCGACACCTGGTTTTGGAGACCAGTGCTCTACCAACTGAGCTACGCCCGTAAAAAAAAGAGCCTGCTTTAAACAAGCTCTTTATATAATAAAATCTTACGATTATAAAATTTCAGTTACCTGACCAGCACCAACTGTTCTACCTCCTTCACGGATAGCGAAACGTAAACCTACGTTCATTGCAATTGGAGAGTGTAAATCAACTTTAATAGTTAAGTTATCTCCTGGCATTACCATTTCAACTCCATCAGGTAAGTTAATAGTACCTGTTACGTCAGTTGTACGTACATAGAATTGTGGACGGTAGTTGTTGTGGAATGGAGTGTGACGTCCACCTTCTTCTTTTTTCAAGATATAAACCTCAGCTTTGAATTTATCGTGTGGCTTAACAGAACCTGGCTTACAGATTACCATACCTCTTTTGATATCTTCTTTAGCAATACCTCTTAATAAGATACCTACGTTATCTCCAGCTTCACCTCTATCTAAAATCTTACGGAACATTTCAACTCCAGTAATAGTAGAAGATAATTTCTCAGCTCCCATACCAATAATATCAACAGTATCTCCAGTATTAGCAACTCCAGTTTCAATACGTCCTGTAGCAACAGTACCACGACCTGTAATAGAGAATACATCTTCGATTGGCATTAAGAAATCTTTCTCAACCTCACGAACTGGCTCTTCAATCCATGAATCAACAGCATCCATTAATTCCATAATAGAATCAACCCATTTTTGCTCATTGTTCAATCCTCCTAAAGCAGATCCTTGAATCACAGGAGTATTATCACCATCATAGTCATAGAAAGATAATAAATCACGAACTTCCATGTCTACTAATTCTAATAACTCTTCATCATCAACCATATCAACTTTGTTTAAGAAAACAACGATACGTGGAATACCTACCTGACGTCCTAATAAGATGTGCTCACGAGTTTGTGGCATTGGTCCATCAGTTGCAGCAACTACCAAAATAGCACCATCCATTTGAGCAGCTCCAGTTACCATGTTCTTAACATAATCCGCGTGACCTGGACAGTCAACGTGAGCGTAGTGACGGTTAGCTGTAGAATACTCTACGTGAGAAGTGTTAATAGTAATACCTCTTTCTTTTTCCTCTGGTGCGTTATCAATAGAGTCAAAAGATCTTAATTCAGATAAACCAGCGTTAGCTAATACAGTAGTAATAGCAGCTGTTAAAGTAGTTTTACCGTGATCTACGTGTCCGATAGTACCGATGTTTAAGTGTGGTTTCGAACGATCAAATGTTGCCTTTGCCATGATTATAAATTTTAATTCTTAGTTATATATTAGTGTTTATTTTAAACCTATTTTAATCCTTTTGAGCCAATGACCGGATTTGAACCGGTGACCTCATCCCTACCAAGGATGCGCTCTACCAACTGAGCTACACCGGCATGGATTTAAATTTGAGCGAAAGACCGGGTTCGAACCGGCGACATTCAGCTTGGAAGGCTGACGCTCTACCAACTGAGCTACTTTCGCATTTTACTGATTTTTCATCAGAAGGAACATAAATACAATTTACGCCTCATTTGTGGTGGGAGAAGGATTCGAACCTTCGAAGACATAGTCAGCGGATTTACAGTCCGCCCTCGTTGGCCACTTGAGTATCCCACCAATCCAATAATTTAAAAGAACGCTTTCTTTTCTTTTTGAGCCGATAATAGGACTCGAACCTACGACCTGCTGATTACAAATCAGCTGCTCTAGCCAGCTGAGCTATATCGGCTTTTAGATAGTTTCCACAAAAAAGCAGCCCGCTATCTTAACGGACTGCAAATTTATAAAGTTTTCGATATCATGCAAAACATTTTAAAAATATTTTACTTTTTTTTATCATTAGGCAACTCTTTCCTTTTCTTTGGTCTTCATTAACTGTCTTTTCATGGCATCAGCACATAAACTTATTCCTTCTTCAAAAGTTTTTGATTCTTTTTTCACCATCAAATCATGCCCAGGAATATTCAGCTTCAATTCCGTTACTTTATTCTCTTTTTCACTAGTCTGTTGCACCTTTAAGAATATCTCTGCATCAACTATTTTATCATGGAATTTCTCCAATCCTTCTACTTTTTTGTTTACAAACTCCACCAAATCTTTGTCGGCGTTGAAATTTACTGACTGAACAAATATTTTCATATACTTTATTTTTTTTTCGCACTTCTAGGGTGTGCTTGGTTATAAACTTGTTTCAACTTGTCTAAACTATTGTGGGTATAGACTTGAGTAGCGGCTAAACTAGAGTGCCCTAGTAACTCTTTTACCGAATTCAAATCTGCTCCCTGGTTTATCAAATCCGTAGCGTAGGAATGCCTTAATACATGAGGACTTTTTTTTTCCTTCGTCGAGACCTTACTAAAATAAGAATTAATAATTCGATAAACAAGCGCTCCATACATTTTTCCACCTCGTTTAGTAACAAACAAGTATAAAGTATCAACATCCATACCAGCTCTTTGTTTTATATAGCTTTTTAATTCTTTTAAAACCTCTGTATACAAGGGTATGATTCTTTCCTTATTTCTTTTTCCTACCACCTTAATCGTACCTAATTCAAAATCAATGTCTTGAACTTTCATACTCATTAATTCTGCTTGCCTTATTCCCGTAGCATATAACAAATGAATCATTAATTTATTTCTTAATTGTTCAAATGGAGTATCACGTTCATCTGTAACCAAAAGCGATTCCTCGATTTCTCTTTCAGAAAATGGAATGATGACTTTTTTAGCTGTTTTTAAACTTTTTTGACTTGAAAGTGGGTTTTTAGCCATCATTTCTATCTTTTGCAGATAGTTATAAAAACTTTTTAAAGCCGTTAATTTTCTGTTGACAGATCTATTAACAATTCCTGAGGCATTTAAACTAATAATCCACGACCTAACGTAGGAATACTCTACAGCACAAGGGTCTATTTCCTGATATTCAGATTCTATAAATGCAAAAAAATCAAGAAGATCTTTTTGATAAGCAGTAATGGTATGTGGAGAATAATTTTTCTCTAAAGACAAGTACTCTAAAAACTTATGAATCAATTCCATATTTGAATCTTTTATCTAGCGAAAGTTAAGACATAAAAAAACCCTGTGAAAATTCACAGGGTTTTTATTATACGTTGAAACAAATTATTAAGCTTGCTCTTCGTTAGTTCTTAAACGTTGAACATAAGAAGCTTTAATTCTTTGCTTACGGTTTACTACAGATGGTTTATTAAACTGTTGGCGTTCACGTAATTGCTTCATTGTCTTCGTACGGTCGAATTTTCTCTTGAAACGCTTTAAAGCTCTATCAATGTTTTCTCCGTCTTTAATTGGAATAATTAACATAATTTAGCACCTCCCTTCATGTCGTAATATATTTTAAGTGTTTTTAAGTCAAATTTTTGGACTGCAAAGATAGTTTAAAAAACGATATAAATACTTTATTTTAAAATATTTCTTGAAATCACTACTTTTTGTATTTCCGTAGTCCCCTCTCCTATAGTACATAGCTTGCTATCTCTATAAAACTTCTCTACAGGATAATCTTTAGTATACCCATATCCTCCGTGAATCTGAACTGCTTCATTCGACACTCTCACGCATGCTTCTGAAGCAAACATTTTAGCCATTGCTCCAATGGTAGTCATTTTCTCACCTAATTCCTTTTTGGCAGCTGCCTTGTGAGTTAACAATTCTGAAGCTTCTATTTCTGTGGCCATTTCTGCCAACTTAAAAGAAACACCTTGGAATGAAGAAATAGGCTTTCCAAACTGAATTCTTTCTTTTGAATATTTCAAAGCAGCTTCATAAGCTCCCTTAGCAACACCAATAGACAAGGCGGCTATAGATATTCTTCCGCCATCTAAAACTTTCATTGATTGAATAAATCCTTCACCTACTTTCCCTAACACATTTTCTTTAGAAATTCTACAGTTATCAAAAATAAGCTCTGCTGTTTCAGAAGCTCTCATTCCTAATTTGTTTTCTTTTTTTCCTGAACTAAAACCTGGAGTTCCTTTTTCTATCACAAAAGCAGTCATTCCATGAGAATCTCCCTTTTCTCCTGTTCTGGCAATTACCACAGCTATGTTCCCGCTAATGGCATGGGTAATAAAGTTTTTTGCTCCGTTTAACACATAATCATCTCCATCTAATACCGCAGTGGTATTCATTCCTCCAGCATCAGAACCTGTATTGTGTTCTGTCAGTCCCCAAGCACCAATCCACTCACCTGTCGCTAATTTTGGCAACCATTTTGCTTTTTGCTCTTCGTTTCCAAATTGCAAAATATGTCCTGTACAAAGTGAATTATGAGCTGCTACAGACAACCCTATAGAAGGATCTACTTTAGAAATCTCTTCAATAACTGTGATGTATTCATGGTAAGACAATCCTGATCCGCCATAAGCCTCAGGAACCAATACGCCCATAAATCCCATTTCACCTAACTTTTTAAATAAATCCACAGGAAATTCCTGTGACTCATCCCATTTAGAAACATTGGGAGCAATATGAATTTTTGCAAAATCTTGAATAGAAGATGCTATCATTTTTTGGGTTTCATTCGTCTCGAAATTCATTCAAAAAAATTTTTGTGTTTTTTAGTAAGCGTGCAAATATAAGCTTATTAAGTTAAATTTATCCTCAGGAAAATCTCTTATTATTTTCAACTCGGCTAAGTTCTGTATTTCAGCTACTTCTTTTCTGTATTCAATGATTGATTCTGCCAGTTTAGAATCTATATAAACAACTCTAGAAAGCTGATAAGCCGTAGCTGTATTGATATTTATTTTATCAATCCTAGGCTTTGACAACACTTGAAATTCTTTTTGAAATTGCTCTAAAACCTCCGGAGGAATTCCCCAAACCTCTTTTAATTGTGTATCATAGGTATAACCTCCTAATAAAGTTCTATACTTAATAATACTAGAAGCTCTTTTCTCTCCAATTCCTTTTACCTTCATCAGCTCTTCTAAACTAGCAGTATTAATATCCTTTACAACGAACACATCAACAATCTTTTCTTTTACTATTGATTTTTTCTTTGTAACCCAATCAGGAAACTTAAAATAAGGAGCGATGTTATTTAATAAAGAATCTGAGACCTGGGTTACTTTCTTAAAATCAGATGTAGAGTTGATATATTTTCCAGTACTTCTAAAAGTCATCAACCTGTCAATCTCCTCTATAGACATTCCTAATTGGTATGCTTTATAATCTGACAGGTAATTAGGGTTGAAAGGATAGATTTTTAATTCCTTGGTTTGATTCATTAACAAAACACTATCTAGTTGAGACTGTAGTTCTTTAGATACCGATGAAATTACAACAGAATTATTTTGAAAATTATTAAAAAACAACAAACCACCCTGTAGAACAATAACAATAAGTACCAATAAAAAAATCCCATTTCGTTGACTTCTTGAGTACAAAAAATGGGATTTAATATATTTCATTTTTATTTATTTTTAACTTTCCACTTTGTGCTTAATAGCAGTTAAGTATCGTTTAATCTCTTGCCTAACTTTTGGAGCCAATAATACCAAACCAATAATATTAGGAAAGACCATGGCAAAAATCATAGAATCTGAAAATTCTACTACAGAGTTTAATGAAGAAGAAGCTCCCACAACAATTACAAATAAAAATAATACTTTATAAGTAATATCTGCAACTTTTCCTTTTCCAAATAAATAACTCCATCCTTGAATTCCGTAATAAGACCAAGACAACATGGTAGAAAAAGCAAACAAAATAACAGCTACAGTCAACACTACAGAAAAGTGAGGTATAGAAGAATCAAATGCAACTGAAGTTAAATCTACCCCTCCTACTTTATCACCAGTACCATTCATAATTACATTACTTCCATCTAAGTTTGCATACCTAAACAAATCGTATTTTAAGTTAGTAATAATAATCACCAAAGCAGTCATACTACAAATAACTACAGTATCTACAAAGGGTCCTATACTCGCTACAATACCTTCACTTGCAGGGAATTTTGTTTTTACCGCTGCATGAGCAATAGAAGCAGAACCCACTCCGGCTTCATTAGAAAATGCTGCACGCTGAAAACCAACAATCATGACACCAACAAATCCACCTAACATGGCATTGTCTCCAAAAGCACCATCCCAAATTTGAAAAGCAGCTCTAGGAACCATGTCTATATTTTTAAATATGATAACAAGAGAAGCTCCAACAAATAATATCCCCATAAAAGGAACAATTTTTTCTGTTACTCTACCAATTCTCTTAATTCCTCCAATAATTACAACTCCTACCAAAGCAGCCAAAACCAAACCAAAAACAAAGCCTGATTTCATTCCTGTTAGAGACATAAACTGAGCAGTTGCTTGATTTGCCTGAAACATATTTCCTCCTCCTAGAGAACCTCCAACAACAAAAACAGCATACATCGCTGCCAAAACCTTACCTAGAACAGCCATGTTTTTTTCTTTCAATCCTTGTTTTAAGTAATACATAGGTCCTCCATAAATATTTCCTTCTGGACTTACTTCTCTATATTTCACTCCCAAAGTAGCTTCAACTAATTTAGTAGACATTCCTAAGAAACCAGCCAAGATCATCCAAATAATAGCCCCTGGACCTCCTAAGGCCATAGCGACTGCTACCCCTGCTATATTCCCTAAACCTACGGTAGCTGAAAGAGCTGCCGTTAAAGCCTGGAAGTGAGTTACAACTCCAATTACAGGAGTTGTTTTTCTCTCTTTGTCAGTATCTGCAATTTCTTTTATTGTTTCAATATCATCACCTTCTTCAAAAGCATGGTCTATTTCGTCATAATCTCCTTTGGTTGCCTTGATAGCTACTTTTAACAAACGAATATTAGCAAATTTAAAATACAACGTAAAAAAGAAAGCCCCCCCTAACAATATAACCAATACAATAGGCACTTGCTTAGGTCCAATGGTTATAGGATAAAATACAATTTGTGTTACTACATGCGAAATAGGTGCAAAATTCTCTTCAATTACCTCATCAATAGAAGCAAAGGAAATGGTTGGCAACAATAACAGTAGTACACCGACAGCTTTTTGAATAGTTTTTCGAATAGTTTTACTCATAAATTTCTTTAAATTTTTTAATTTGTTCAGGTCTTCCTAAGACGATTAATCTACATTTTGGTTCTAAAATCATTTGAGAAGATGGATTTACAATATAATCATCTTCTTCTGTAATAAAACCAATGACGTTGCATCCTGAATTTCTACGAACGTCTAAATCTTGTATCGATTTCATTAAATATTCCTCAGGCAATTCATCTACACCTATTTCTTCTAAATTGGCATTAGAATCACCTTCCATATTAATTCTATTCACAAACTCTACCAAATCGGGCGTTACTAAAAGAGAAGCCATGTGGTCTCCTCCAAGTTTATCGGGCATGATGACATGATTAGCTCCTGCAATCTTTAATTTTTTTGTAGCATTTTCATCGTTTGCCCTGCTAACAATATTTAATTTTTCATTTAGTTGCCTAGAAGACAAAACCACATATAAATTGTTTGCATCTGATGGTAAGGCTGTAATTAAACTTGATGCTTTTTCTATACCTGCATTTCTTAAAACATCGTCATTCGTAGCATCTCCTTTTACAAATTGAATCTCTTGATACATTGGATTTTCTATAAAATCCTCACTCTGTTCTATCACCACACAAGTTTTTTTAAATCTTTTTAACTTCTCGTATGATTGTCTTCCATTTCTTCCAAAACCACAAATAATGGTGTGTCCTTCTAATTTCGCAATTTCTTTTAATTCTTTTTTTACTCTAAAAGCATCCATAAGTACGTTGTTTGAAAAAAAATCTGAGATTACAGTTACTAAATATCCATAAACCCCAATACTCATTAAGAGTAATAATATAGTAAATAACTTTCCAGCATCATCTAGTGGCTTTACCTCCCCAAAACCCACCGTTGTTGTGGTAATAATGGTCATAAAAAAAGCATCTAACCAAGAATAGTCAAACGCTAAGAAAAACCCCAGAGTCCCTATAAGCAGAACAATGGCAAATAAAACTAAACCTTTATAAATTTTGCTCAGCATAGGGCTTTTATAAATCAAAAACGGATGTCCTCTTGGTCCTGACCATGTCTTTTAACCTTAATAAAAATGCCAAGGTTAAATAAATGGCAAAGGAAAACCCAAAGGTAACAAATGATATATACACAAAAAACAGTCGCACATTGGCGGTTCTTATCCCCATACGATCTGCCAATCTTGATGAAACATCAAAACCGTGTTTTTCAAAAAAATGTCGGATATCATTTATCAAACTCATTCCTTAAAATCAATTTAGCGCAAGTTAACAAAATGTTACTACTTATAATAACTAAGTAACAACATAACTTTATATGACTTAAAACATATATATTTTCTTTGTGTTTTTATTTCAATTAAAAAAAGATGATTTATTCTTAATAATTATACGAACAATTCCTCTTCTACCATTATATTTACAGTTCCCAATTAAAAATTTTAACTGTGAGTCAAGCCATCTTATCTTTACAAATTGCAAACAATACCCAACTCGCTCAAAACAACATACAAGCAGTCTTAGATTTATTAAATGAAGGAGCCACTGTTCCTTTTATTGCACGTTATAGAAAAGACCAAACTGGAGGATTAGAAGATCATGAAATTTTTAAAATTCAGAAAGAAGCTATTTCCATAGAAGAATTGGTTAAGAGAAAAGAATATGTGTTAGAAACCCTCAAAGAATTAAAGATTGATAACACACAATTGATTGACAATATTAAAAGTTGTTGGGATAAAAAACAACTAGAAGATTTATTTGCTCCGTACAAAAGCAAGCGTAAAACCAAAGCTAGTGTAGCTAAGGAAAACGGTTTAGAAGGTTTGGCAAAAATCATCATGTCACAAAAAAGTGACCAAATCAATATTCAACCTTTCATCAAAAACAACATCAAAAACGAAACTGAAGCCATTGAAGGGGCTATGGATATTATTAGTGAATGGATTACTGAACATAGTTATAGCAAAAATCAACTAAGGAGATTATTTAACCGAGAAGGAGTTTTAAAGAGTAAAATCAAAAAAGGAAAAGAAACGGAAGCTCAGGTTTACAAAACTTATTTTGAATTTGAACAAAAAGCAACAAGACTACCTTCACACAGAATTTTAGCCATTTTAAGAGGAACCAACGAAGGACTTTTAAGTTCTGGCATTAGTATAGACAAACAAACCGCTATTGAATTACTGGAAAGAAATTTTATCAAAAGTAAAAACAAAAGCGCTGAAATTGTAAAACAAGCCATTGCTAACACTTATGGAAAAAGCTTAAAACCATCTTTAGAAAAAGAATTGCTAAATGAACTAAAGTTAAAAGCAGATGTAGAAGCAATTCAGGTTTTTTCTAAAAACTTAGAACAGTTATTATTGGCAGCTCCTATTGGTAAAAAGAATGTTTTAGCCATAGACCCTGGTTTTAAAACAGGGTGTAAAGTAATCTGTTTAAACAAACAAGGAGATTTATTAGAAGACACTATTATTTATCCACATCCGCCACAGCAACAGCATAGCAAAAGCATAGATAAAGTATTACAACTACTAAATAAACACAAAATTGAAACCATTGCTATTGGGAATGGAACGGCTGGTAGAGAGACCGAAACATTTATAAAATCTATAAACCTTGCTAAAGACATTGCTATTTATTTGGTAAATGAAAACGGTGCTTCTATTTATTCTGCCTCCGAAATTGGTAGAGAAGAATTTCCTAACCACGATATTACCGTACGTGGAGCAGTAAGCATTGGTAGAAGATTGATGGACCCATTAGCAGAATTAGTTAAAATAGAACCTAAATCTATTGGTGTAGGACAGTATCAGCACGATGTTGATCAAACGCTTTTAAAAACTGAATTAGATCACGTAGTAGAAAAATGTGTAAATAAAATTGGCGTACAATTAAATACCGCTAGTAAATATTTATTGCAATATATTGCAGGAATTGGTCCTGGTTTGGCAAAAAACATTGTAGAATACAGAGCAAAAAACGGAAAGTTTAACAGTTTAAACGAACTTAAAAAAGTATCTCGTTTGGGCGATAAAGCTTTTGAACAATGTGCTGGTTTTTTACGTGTACAAGGAAAACAACCTTTAGACAATACGGGGATACATCCGGAACAATATTCTGTTGTAAATCAGATTGCTAAAGAACAAAAGTTATCTATAGAAAATTTAATTGGAAACAAAGATATTCTATCATTAAATAATGATATCAATTTACAAGAACAGATCGGAAAACTTACTTTAAATGATTTGCTAAACGAATTAGCCAAACCCAACATTGATCCTAGAAAACAAGAAGATCAATTAGAATTCAGCAAAAACATTACCACTATTAATGACTTGCATGATGGAATGATTTTACAAGGACAAGTAAGCAACATCACCAATTTTGGAGCTTTTATAGATTTAGGGATTAAAGAAAATGGATTGGTACATATCTCTCAAATTACCCATCAATTTATCAACTCTCCAAATGATGTTTTACACTTAAACCAAATTGTGACTGTTAAAGTAATTCAATTAGATTTAGACAATAAACGTATTGGTCTAACAATGAAATTATAACATAGAATTTTATTACATTTATATAACTTGATTATGAGCACCATGAGTAAAGAGGATTTTTTGAATAAAACTTTTATTCTTCAGTTTTTTAAATTGTCGTTGTTAACGGTTACAATCCTTTTAATAGCTTCGTATGTTATGTATTGTTCTAAAACAACAATAACTTTACAAAACTTAGAAAAAAACGAAATCAATAAACTTCAATTACAAGTAAATGAAATCACCCAAGATTTTAATATGGTAAAAAGAGATTTACTCTTTATACAAAGTTTAGCCTCTTCTACTAAGTTATTTAATTGTAATAAAGGAAGGGAAACCAACACCTTAAAAGAAGATATTTATAAATTTATAGAACATCAGGAAATATATAGCCAAATAAAAATTTTAAACAACAACGGCCTAGAGCTTATAAAATGCAATTACAATAATAATACGCTTCCTTCATTTGTTCCAGACAGTCTTTTAGTAGACAAATCGCATCGCTATTATTATCAAGAGATGAAAAGTTTAGATATTGGAGATCTTTACTTTTCTAAGTTTGATTTAAATATTGAAAACAAAAAAATTGAAATTCCATTCAATCAAGTTTTAAGAGCAGGATGTAAAATATCAAACTGTATTGGAGAAACTACAGGTTATTTAATTTTAAACTACCAAGGAAATGATTTGGTTAAAAGAATTAAAGATTTAAATATTAACAGCCCTAGCAATATCCATTTACTTGATCCTGATGGATATTTTTTAATATCACCAAATATTGAAAACAATTGGGGATTTATGTTTGATGATAAAAAGGACAATACTTATGCTCATATTTATCCTAATGCATGGAAGGATATTAAAGTTGCAAATAATGGACAGATTATTAATAAATACGGAATATTTACTTTTAATACCTTAAATTTTAGAAACATCAACAGCAAAACAACTAATGAGATTAACTACTTTTCTACAGATGAATATTGGAAAGTAGTTTCATTTGTTCCTGCTTTAAAATTAGAAGCTCTTAAAAAAGAAATTCTAACGGCATACTTTCAACCAGTAATCTTATTAGTATTATTAGCCTTATTCACTTCTTTTATACTAGCCTATTACAGATCTAAAAATATTGAATACAACCAAAAAATACAGTGCATTAATAAAGACTTACAAATTGCTAATCATGAACTTGAAAATTTAGACAACATTAAAAATGATTTTTTAGCCATTATTAGTCACGAAATAAACACCCCTCTTAACGGTATTTTAGGATTCACTAATGTATTAAAAGACGAGTTAAAAAGCTCCGAACTAATTGATTTTGTTAAGTTATTAGAAGAATCTGCCAACCGACTTTTATCTTTTTCTAAATTAAGTTTAAGAATTACAGAATTAAGAACTCAAAAAGACAGTTTTATAAAAAAACCTATTCTACTTAATCAAGTATTAGGTTTGTGTTCTCTAAAACTATCTTCAAAACTAAATGACAAAAAAATACATCTAAATATAGAGGATAGCCCTGAAAATTTTACCATTCAAGGAGACCCAACATTAATTTTATATAGTTTAGAAAAAATCATCAAAAACGCAATACAACACTCCAACGAAAATAGTTCTATTGATGTAAAACTAAGTACTCAAAACCATCAGATTATATGTAAAGTTATTGATGAAGGAGAAGGTTTTAGTGAGTATGCATTAAACAATTTATTTAAACTATTTGCCTCAGATAAAGAAAAGACCGATAAAAATAAAGGTCTAGAATTGGCTTTGATTAAATTAATTATGGAAGTTCACAATGCTGATATAAAAATAACCAACAACCCGGATAAAGGAGCTACGGTAACGCTAATTTTTAACATCTAAATTTTAAAATGGGTTTGTTATTTTTTTTGAATTTGTATTGTTTTTTAATATACATTTATCCCAAAATTAAAGCAAGATGAACACCTTTTAATGAACAAGTATATTGTTGTAAATCAACCTGAAAAATGGAATTTTTCGATTGACACAATTTTTGTTATTTCCCCTCAAGAATATCTTACCAACCCCAAATACGCTTTGCTAAAAAAAGCAAGGATTTTCAACCTTTGTAAAGACTACAGCTATCAATCTAAAGGATATTATGTGTCTTTATTAGCAGAGGCTCGTGGACATTTGGTATCGCCAACCGTTAAAAACTTAGTAGATTTAAAAACCTTAAAAATTGTAAGGATTTTATCTGATGAGTTTGACAATGTTATTCAACAAAGTTTAAAAAACATTAAATCTAGAGAGTTTACCTTAAGTATTTACTTTGGTCAAAACGTGGCTCAAAAATACAAGGAGTTAAGTAGTTTGTTTTACAAACATTTTCAAATTCCGTTTGTACGTGTCAACTTTGTGTTTAACAACAAGTGGCAAATACAAAGCATTAAACCCATTTCCGAGGCAGAAATTCCTTTGGAACACATGGAAGATGTACAGATTTTTGCCAATCAATATTTTTCTAAAAAACGTTACGACAAACCCAAGTTAACCAAATACGATTTTGATTTGGCTATTTTGGTAAACCCAAACGATCCTGCTCCTCCTAGCAACGCCAAGGCCATTAAAAAGTTTATGGACATTGCTGAGAAAATGCATATTTATACTGAAATTATTCAGCCTAAAGATTTGTCTAAACTAACTTCTTTTGATGCTTTGTTTATCAGACAAAGTACCGAGGTGAATAACGAGGCTTATATGTTTGCCCGCAAAGCACAACAAGAATCTATTGCTATTGTAGATTATCCTGATGCTATTTTAAAATGCTGTAACAAAGTGTACATGGCCGAAGCTTTACAAAACGCGAACATCAGTACTCCAAAAACAGCAATTATTCATAGCGATAACAAAGAAAAAGTCATAGACACTATTGGTTTTCCTTGTGTTTTAAAAGCCCCCGATTCTACTTTTTCTTTTGGAGTTAAAAAAGCAACTTCTAAAGAAGAGTACAACACTATGGTTGGTGATATGCTAAAAGAATCGGACTTAATTATTGCTCAAGAATTTTGTCCATCAGATTATGATTGGCGAATCGGAATTATTGATGGTGAACCGTTTTTTGCTTGTAAATATTACATGGCCAAAGGTCACTGGCAAATTTATAACTGGAGTGCCAAAAAGAAAAAAGAACAAGACGGACTATCAGAATGTTTACCCATAGAAAAAGTTCCTAAAAAAGTAATTAACATGGCTGTAAAATCTGCCAAGTTGATGGGAAAAGGATTATACGGAATAGACATCAAAGTCATAAACAACGAACCAATGGTGATAGAAATTAACGACAACCCCAATATTGATGTGGGTGTAGAAGATGAATATTACGGTGATTTGGTATACACAAAAATTTTAACAGCCCTTAAAAATCGTTTAGAATAAAATGAATAATGTTTATCATTTATTTGAAGTATTCGGTATTGAGCTAGAATACATGTTAGTTAACAATTCAACTTTTAAAGTAAATCCAAAAGTAGCAGAGGTTTTAACTGCTAAAAATGGCGTTTTAATTGATGATATTGAAAACGGAGCCATTGCATGGAGTAACGAATTGGTTGCGCATGTTATAGAAATTAAAACCAATGGTCCTACGGATGAATTGAATGGTTTGGCTGATGCCTTTCATCAAAATATTTTAGAAATCAACAATCTATTAAAACCTTTTGATAGCAAATTGTTGGGTACTGCTTGCCACCCATTGATGAATCCTTTTGAGGAAACCAAACTTTGGGAGCATGGTTCCAACGAGATTTATGAATTGTACAACAAAATTTTTGATTGTAGAGGTCACGGATGGAGCAACTTACAAAGTATGCACATTAACTTGCCTTTTGCCAACGATGAAGAGTTTGAAAAACTACATGCTGCCATTCGTATTTTGTTACCTATCCTTCCAGGATTATGTGCTAGTTCCCCTATTTTAGATGGAAAAATTACTGGTTTTAAAGATAGTAGATTAGAAAGTTATAAAACCAATCAAAAAGAAATTCCTGTCATTGCAGGGAAAGTAGTTCCTGAACAAGCTTTTAGTAAAGAAGCTTATGAAGCTGGTATTTATTTACCCATTCAAAAAGCTATTGAGCCTTTTAACGAAGATGGAATTTTAGATTATCACTTTGTAAACTCAAGAGGTGCCATTGCTAGATTTGATAGAAATGCCATTGAAATTAGAGTCATTGATATTCAAGAATGCCCAAAAGCCGATATCGCTATTGCTGTGTTGGTGATTGAAGTTTTAAAATTATTGGTTTACCATCCTTTTACCTCTTTAATATCACAAAAAGATTGGCATCAAAATGAATTAGCCAGCATACTAAATAAAATCATCAAAGAGGGTGAAAATTATGAAATCACAAACTTTGGCTATTTAGAAGAACTAGGTTTAGGAGATCATTGTTTGGTAAAAGATGTTTGGAAACATTTGTATGAACATGTTAAAAACAACATTGCTCCTCATTACAGAGAAGCTTTAGAAGTTATTTTAAACAAAGGGACTTTGGCTACCCGAATTGAAAAGGCTTTGAATGATAATATGTCTCCTGAAAACATTACTATGGTTTATATAAAATTAGCTGATTGTTTACAATCCAATATTTTATTCGATATTTAAAGCATGAAATTAATTCTTTCTTGTGAACACGGAGGAAATCAAATTCCTTTAGCCTACGACAAACTGTTTCAAAAACATGAAACTATTTTAAAAACGCACAAAGGTTATGATCCTGGTGCTTTAGATTTATTTAAATTTTTACGACCACTTGCTACATACAGTAAAAGCAATGAAATTAGTCGTTTATTGATTGAGTTGAATAGATCTTTACATCACCCTGCCTTGTTTTCAGAGTGCACAAAATCTTTAAGTAAAGAACAAAAGCAAGTTTTAATAAAACAGTATTATTTAATTTACAGAAGTAAAATCACTCAACAAATAGAGAATATTTTAGACTGTAATAAAAGTGTATTCCATCTATCCATTCACACGTTTACTCCTGTTTTCAAAGGAGTCACTCGAAAATGTGATATTGGTATTTTGTATGATCCTGCTAAAGAATTAGAAAAAAACATTGCCAAACAATTAAAAACGGAACTAAAAAAAAGAGCTCCCGAATTGAATGTACGTTTTAACTATCCATACAAGGGAGTGAGCGATGGATTTACCAAAACGCTTAGAAAACAGTTTCCTGAAAAATATGTAGGAATTGAACTAGAAATTAATCATAAGTTTGCTATTCAAAATCAAATGGGTGATGATTTAAAACAAATGCTTTATGAATCTGTACAAGAAGTTCTAACACAAAATATTCCAAAAAGATTAAACTCATAAAGTTTCATCTTTTTTATTTTTATTAATTACATTCAAAAAACCAGAACTTAAATCTATCTACAAATTAATCTTATCAGAAACACCTCTCGATACTTCGTTTGTCTCCACTCCGTTTCAACAAACTCAACTCGAAGTGACATCATCACATCTTTAAATCTACTTATGTCAGTTCGAGTGATTTTATGAAGTGGAACGAAATAAAATTGTATGGAGAACAAGAATCGGGTTTTAAATATCTTTTAGGAAACTTACATTTGTAAAGCCTCATGATAACATCAATGGAAAACAACAACAATTATCAAATTATAGAAAAAGCCATTGCTTTTATTGAGCAGCATAAAAACGAGCAACCTAGTTTAGAAACCATCGCTGCAGCAGTAAACCTAAGCCCGCACTATTTCCAAAAAATGTTTACGCAATGGGCAGGAGTTAGTCCTAAAAAGTTTTTGCAATACTTAAACATTCAACACGCAAAAAACTTATTAAAAACACCTGAACAAACCCTTTTTAATACAGCTATAGAAACAGGTTTATCTGGCACTGGAAGACTCCATGATTTATTTATTAAAATTGAAGGAATGACTCCCGGAGAATATAAAAATCAAGGAAAAAACTTAACGATTTATTATCAAGACTACTCAAGCATTTTTGGAGCTATTTTAATTGCCAATACAGATAAAGGTATTTGTCATATTTCTTTTATTGATGATTTGGAAACCGATATTCAATATTTAAAAAACAGATATCCAAATGCAACTTATAAAAACGAAAAACACCTATTGCAAAATCAAGCTGTAGATATTTTTCAAAACCCACTAACCAATAAAACATCTTTACAACTACATATTAAAGGTACCGATTTTCAATTAAAAGTTTGGGAAGCCTTGTTAAAAATTCCTTTAGGAAAGTTGAGTACTTACGGAGATATTGCTCAGCAAATTCAACAACCAAAAGCCAGCCGAGCAGTAGGAACAGCTATTGGAAACAATCCTATTGCCTTTTTAATTCCTTGCCACAGAGTGATTAAATCTACGGGAGTTTTTGGAAATTATATGTGGGGAGCTACTAGAAAAACTTCTATCATTGGTTGGGAAGCTGCAAAAACAGAATTGTAAATGGATCTATTTAACCCCAACCCATCCAACCTTTTACCTTTTGATGGAGAAGTATATTATTATCCTAATATTTTAAGCATATCTGACTCCAAAAAATATTATGAAAACTTACTCAAAAATATTGAATGGAAAAATGATGAAGCCATCATCTTTGGTAAACATATTGTAACCGATAGAAAAGTGGCTTTGTATGGGAATTCCAATTTTTTATATGGATATTCTAACACCATCAAGAAAGCCTTACCATGGACAAAAGAACTCATCGATTTAAAAAAAATTGCAGAACAGAAATGTAACATTTCTTTTAACGCCTGTTTGTTGAATTTGTATCATAACGGAAACGAAAATATGGGTTGGCATTCCGATGATGAAAAAGCATTAGGCAACCAACCCGTAATTGCTTCTATTAGTTTGGGTGCCGATAGAAAATTTTCTTTTAAACACAAAACCACCAAACAAACCGTTTCTCTTGTCCTTGAAAAAGGAAGTTTATTAATTATGAAAGGAGATACTCAACCCCATTGGTTGCATAAATTACCACCTACTACTTTGGTAAAATCTCCACGAATCAATTTAACATTTAGAAACATTCTCAGTTAAAACAACTTCTCGATACTTCGTTTATCTCCAATTTGTTCTAATAAACGCAACTCGAAGTGACATCATCACAACTTTAAATATTGAACATTGAACTTAGATGAACAAACTTTAAATCTTAAACCTTGAACATAAAACTATAAATCTTAACTTCGTGGTTTTGCAAAAAACACATGGCAACAAACGAGTATATAGAAGTTTTAGGAGCTAGAGCTCACAACTTAAAAAACATTGATGTAAAAATCCCGAGAGACAAGCTAGTCGTTATTACTGGTTTAAGTGGAAGTGGAAAATCATCTTTAGCTTTTGACACTATTTATGCCGAAGGACAACGTAGATATATAGAAACATTTTCTGCTTATGCCCGTCAGTTTTTAGGTGGCTTAGAAAGACCCGATGTTGATAAAATTGATGGATTATCTCCTGTGATTGCCATTGAGCAAAAAACCACCAATAAAAGTCCACGTTCTACCGTAGGAACCATTACAGAAATTTACGATTTTTTACGTTTGTTATACGCTCGTGTAGCCGATGCTTATTCTTACAACACCAATGAAAAAATGGTGAGTTATTCCGATGAGCAAATCAAAGAGTTAATTTTACAAGATTTTGATGGTGAAAAAACCTTGATTTTAGCTCCTGTAGTAAAATCTAGAAAAGGACATTATCGTGAATTGTTCGAGCAAATTGCCAAACAAGGATTTACCAAAGTTCGTGTAGATGGTGAAATTTTAGACATCACCAAAGGCATGAAAGTAGATCGATACAAAACACATGACATTGAAATTGTCATCGATCGTTTGGTTATTAATAGTGAGCAAGAAAAACGTTTGGAAGAAACTATCAAAACCGCTATGTATGCTGGTGATGGTGTTTTAATGGTGATGAAGTTTAACGAGAAAAATGCTCGTTATTTTAGTAGGGCCTTAATGTGTCCAACCACTGGTATTTCATATCCCTTACCAGAACCTAACTCTTTTTCTTTTAACTCTCCTAAAGGAGCTTGTCCTAAATGTAGCGGATTGGGACATGTAGCAGAAATTGAACTCAAAAAAGTAATTCCGGATGATGGTATTTCTATCAAAGATGGTGGAATTATTCCTTTAGGAACTCAAAAAAACACATGGATTTTTAAGCAACTGCAAACCATTGCCAATGCATATCAATTTAGTTTAGAAGATCCTATTGCCAAGATTCCCGAGACTGCTATGAACATTATTTTAAATGGTGGTAAAGAATTTATACAAGTAAAAGCCAAAGTTGCAGGTGTTACTAAAAGTTATGAGATAGATTTTGAAGGAATTGTTTCTTTTATAGAAAGTCAACACAAAAATACAGATTCTAAAAGCATCCAACGTTGGGCAAAAGATTTTATGAATGACGTGGTTTGTAGTGAATGTAATGGAAGCCGTTTACGCAAAGAATCTCTTTATTTTAAAATTGATGGATACGATTTAGGAGTGTTAACTTCTATGGATATTAAAGAACTGGCTCATTGGTTTGATACTATTGATAACAAATTAAGCAACAAACAAAAAACCATTGGTGCAGAAATCACCAAAGAAATAAGAACCCGAATTCAGTTTTTATTAGATGTTGGATTGGATTATTTAACACTTAATAGAACCTCAAAATCATTATCAGGAGGTGAAGCACAACGTATTCGTTTGGCTACTCAAATTGGTTCTCAATTGGTTGGAGTATTATATATTTTAGATGAACCAAGTATTGGATTACACCAACGTGATAATGAAAAACTAATCAACTCTTTAGAACAGTTAAGAGATGTTGGAAATTCGGTTTTGGTAGTAGAACATGATAAAGATATTATGGAACGTGCCGATCACGTCATCGATATTGGTCCCGGAGCAGGAATTCACGGAGGAGAAATTGTAAGTCAAGGATCTTATGATTTATTCTCTAAAGTAGAAACCCTAACTGCCGATTATTTAACTGGTAGAAAAACCATTGAAGTTCCTAAAAAACGTAGAGAAGGAAACGGAAAAGAATTAATTTTAAAAGGAGCGACAGGTAACAATTTAAAAAATGTAACTGCTCATTTTCCTTTAGGAAAACTAGTTTGTATTACAGGAGTTTCCGGTAGTGGAAAATCTACTTTAATTAACGGAACGCTCTACCCTATTTTAAATGCACATATTTACAATGGCGTTAAAAAACCTCAACCATATAAAAGTATTGAAGGACTAGAACATATTGATAAAATCATCGATATTGATCAATCTCCTATTGGTAGAACTCCACGCTCTAATCCTGCAACTTATACCAAAACTTTTGATGAAATAAGAAGTTTATTTGCCAAAACCCCAGAAGCCATGATTCGTGGTTACAAACCTGGTCGTTTTTCTTTTAATGTAAGTGGCGGTAGATGTGAAACTTGTGAAGGTGGCGGAATGCGTGTAATTGAAATGAATTTTTTACCCGATGTTCATGTAGAATGTGAAACTTGTCAAGGGAAACGTTTTAACAGAGAAACCTTAGAAATTCGTTACAAAGGAAAATCTATTTCTGATATTTTAGAAATGACCATTAACGAAGCCGTTGTCTTTTTTGAACATATCCCTAAAATTCACAGAAAAATAAAAACCATTAAGGAAGTTGGTTTGGGATACATTACTTTAGGACAACAATCTACTACTTTGTCTGGTGGTGAAGCACAACGTATTAAATTGGCTGCTGAATTATCAAAAAGAGATACGGGAAATACCTTTTACATTCTAGATGAACCTACCACTGGACTACATTTTGAAGACATTAGAGTTTTGATGAATGTAATTCAAAAATTGGTTGATAAAGGCAATTCTGTTTTGATTATTGAACACAACATGGATGTGATAAAACTTGCCGATCATATTATAGATATAGGACCCGAAGGAGGTAAAGGTGGCGGTAAAATTATTTGCTCTGGAACCCCCGAAGAAGTTGCGCAACATAAAAAAAGCTATACGGCTCGATTCTTGAAGAAAGAACTATAACTCATGTTCTATTTTTTGTATCTTAACATGAGTTATTATTTACAAAAGATTTTACATACATGACAGATCAGGAAAACGAAGAAGATAAAATTTACGATAAGTTTGAGCAAAAAGATTGGAATGAAATAAAAACCAACGACTCATGGGCAGTATTTAAAATTATGTCTGAGTTTGTTGATGGATACGAAAAACTTGGAAAAATAGGACCTTGCGTTACTATTTTTGGATCCGCAAGAACAAAACCAAACGATAAAAATTATTTATTAGCCGAAGAAATTGCCTTTAAATTAACCAAAAGTGGTTTTGGAATTATTACCGGTGGTGGACCAGGAATTATGGAGGCTGGTAACAAAGGAGCTCGTAAAGGAAATGGAGTTTCGGTAGGTTTAAATATTGATTTGCCTTTTGAACAACACAACAACCCTTGGATAGACAAAGACAAAAGTTTGTACTTTGATTACTTTTTTGCAAGAAAAGTAATGTTTGTAAAATACTCTCAAGGTTTTATTGTAATGCCTGGAGGGTTTGGAACTTTAGATGAACTATTTGAAGCCATCACTTTAATTCAAACAAAAAAAATTGGTCGTTTCCCAATTGTATTGGTAGGAACTTCTTATTGGAGTGGTTTACTAGATTGGATTAAAGAACGTTTGTTAGAAGATTACAAAACCATTAGTCCCGAGGATTTAAACTTATTTAGATTAGTAGATACAGCTGATGAAGCAGTTGAACATTTAAACAAATTCTACGAAAAATATCATTTAAAACCTAACTTTTAATGTTCAAGGTATTTTTTCGCATCATACTTTTATTAACAGGATTAAGCATTTATAGTCAAAAAAACCAAACGACTATAAATGCTCAATTGTTTGCGGAAAAAAATATTCTAAATATCTCCCAAGAACTCACCTATTACAACACTAGTAAAGACACTTTACATGAAATTGTATTAAGAAACTGGGCAGATAGTTATAGAGATAATGAAACCCCTTTGGCCAAAAGATTATTAGAGGATTATAAGACTGATTTTTATTTCTCTAAAGATGATGATCGTGGATATTCACAAATCAACAGTATCAAATCAAACAACAAAAACCTTAGCTACCACTCGCCTATTCATCAAAAAGATTTGATCTATGTAAACCTAAAAAACCCTCTATTCCCCAATAAAAATATTACTATTTCTTTAAAATATACCATTAAAATACCCGATGCTAAATTTACAGGAAGCGGAAAAAAAGGGATGGATTATTATTTACAAGATTGGTACATTTCTGCTGCTCCATATGAAGAGGCATGGGTCTTAGATTCTCATAACAATTTAAACTACCAATATAACACACCTACAGACTTTAATATCAACTTCAAGGTTCCTATTGGTTTTCAGGTTCACAGTGCTTTTCATCAAGAAAAAAAAATTGGAAGTGATTTCTTAAACTATCACCTAAGCGGAGAAGACTTTGTAAAAGCCAACATTAGTATTACTTTTTTAAAATCTTATTTAAAAGTAAACACTGGAAAAACAAATATTATTACTGATTTTATTTCTGAGGATTTTGACACAGCCATACAAGAGGAAAAGATGCAACAAATGATGTCTTTTTTAGAAAAAAACTTGGGACAACTTCCTCATAAACAAATTCTTGTTGAAAAAGAAACTTACAACCAAAAACCTATTTATGAATTGAAATATTTACCTAAAATATTTCATCCCTATGAAGAACAATTTAAATGGGAAATTAAATTCTTTAAAACTTTAAGTTCTGAATATATTGATCAAGTGATTTTAAACAACAAATACAAGTATTATTGTTTTAACGAAGGTTTAGAAGTTTATTTGTTTATTCAATATATGAATGAAAACCATCCTAATTCAAAACTAATAGGACGTTTATCTGAAATTTGGGGACTTAGATCTATGAATATTGCTAAAAGTAAATTCACTGATAAGTTTTCTATCGTTCATCAAATTACTGCAAGAGAAAATTTAGATCAAAGTTTAAACACTCCGTTAAAAGAATTATCTAACTATAACAAAAAAGTCATCACTCCATACAAAGCAGGATTAAGTTTTGTTTTTTTAGAACATTATATAGGTAAAGAAAAACTACAAAATTCTATTAAAGAATACATTCATAAAAACCTTAATAAAACCAGTAATCCTAAAGATTTAATAAATATTTTACAAAAAAATAGTTCTAAAGACATTTCTTGGTTTATGGAAGAATGGGTGAATTCTAACAAAAAAATAGATCATAAAATAAGTAAAGCTACCTTTAAAAAAGACAGTGTATACATTACTTTAAAAAACCGAAGAAGTATTAAAACCCCTGTAGCTATATATGGTTTAAAAAATAACGAAATTAAAAGTAAAACATGGACAGACGGATTTTCGGACACAAAAAAAATAGCCATTAAAAATGATAGTTTAGACAAGGTTATTTTAAACTATGAAAATGATTACCCAGAAATTAACAATCGAAACAATTGGAAAAATGCCAAACCCAAATTATTTGAACGTCCGTTAAAAATTAAATTGTTAAAAGATTTAAACAACCCTAATGCACATCAAGTTTTTTTAAACCCTGAGTTTGCTTACAACTTATACGATGGTGTTATTTTAGGAATTGGAATTCAAAACAAAGCTTTTATTCACAAAAACTTTGAATACAAACTAAAACCAACCTTTAGTACCGCTAGTGGTACCCTAACCGGTGGATTCGATTTTTCTTATACTGTTTTCCCAGAAAAAACCAATGTTTTTGATGTAAGTTTAGGAATGAGTGGTAGTAATTATCACTATACAAAAGACCTTAACTATAATGTTATCTCTCCATATTTTGAAATCGCTTTTAAGCAACCAAATATGAGAGCTATTGGAACCAATAAAATTACCGCTCGATTTTTAGGAATCAATAAAGAAGTTGCACCAGGAACAACACAAACAGACGAAGACAAATATCAGTTATTTAAAGTTGCTTATAACTATAGAAAAAATCAGCTTATTAACGATTATAAATTAAACATCAGCACAGAAATAGCAACGAAGTTTTCTAAATTAACTACTGATTTTAGATATCGTCATTTAACCAATAAAAAACGACCTGTTGAGTTTAGATTTTTTGGTGGAATCTTTTTACGAAACGCCTCAACCTCAGATTATTTTAGTTTTAATCAACATACTGCAAATGATTATTTATTTGAACTTCCATATTTAGGAAGATCCGAAACTTCAGGGGTCTTAAGTCAGCAATATGTAAAAGCCGAAGGAGGTTTTGTTAGTCAAAACGAACCTGGATTTTCTAATCAATGGCTAACAAGTATTAACACCAGTATTGGAATTGTAAGATGGGTAGAAGCTTTTAACAATATCTCTTTATCAAAAAGTAAAACTGAAGCTGCTTTTTTTGATTATGAAGGAGGGATTAGACTAAACTTTATTCCAGATATTTTAGAATTTTATTTACCTATTTACAACAAAGAAGGTTTTGTTCCAAAAGATAATAAATACTACGAAAACATCAGATTTACAGTTACTTTAAAAGCCCAACCACTCATTAAATTCTTTAAACAACAGTTGTTTTAAAACAGACACAAGGGTTCTTTTTGTTTAACTTTAATATACCAGTAGAAATACGTAACTTTACCCTCTATAAACAGCTATAAAAATATGTCTATTACTGTTGATTCAAAAAACGAGCAAGAACTTACGTTCAATCAATTTAAGGAGGAAATTTTAAATGATTATTACATCGCCGTCCTTAGTCGCGAATGTAGTTTACTTGGTAGAAAAGAAGTTTTAACAGGAAAAGCAAAATTTGGAATTTTTGGTGACGGTAAAGAATTACCACAAATAGCCATGGCAAAAGCCTTTGAAAAAGGAGATTGGCGTTCTGGTTATTATCGTGACCAAACCTTTATGCTAGCTTTAGGAGAGCTAACACCTCAACAGTTCTTTGCTGGTTTATATGCACACACAGATATTAATCACGAACCTTTTGCAGCAGGTAGACAAATGGGAGGTCATTTTGCCTCACACAGTTTAGATGAAAACGGGGAGTGGAAAAATTTAACTGAGCAATACAACACTGCTTCAGACGTTTCTTGTACTGCAGCACAAATGCCTCGGTTAGTAGGTTTGGCCTACGCTTCAAAATTATATAGACAGGAAGACTCTGTTCAAAAAGGATACGAAAAATTTAGCAAAAAAGGGAACGAAGTCGCTTGGGGAACTATTGGTAACGCAAGTACTAGTGAAGGTCACTTTTTTGAAGCTATTAATGCTGCAGGAGTTTTACAAATCCCAATGGTAGCAAGTATTTGGGATGATGAATATGGAATTTCAGTTCATCAAAAACATCATACTACTAAAGAAAATATTTCAGAAGTTTTAAAAGGTTTTCAAAGAGATGAGGAAACCAAAGGGATAGAAATTTTTAACGTAAAAGGATGGGATTACTCTAGCTTAATTGACGCTTATACCAAAGCCTCTCAAATTGCAAGAGAAGAACATGTTCCAGTAATGATTCATGTTTCTGAAGTTACTCAACCTCAAGGACATTCCACTTCTGGTTCTCACGAACGTTACAAAAGTGAAGAACGTTTGCAGTGGGAAAAAGATTTTGACTGTAACAAAAAAATGCGTGAGTGGATTTTAGATTTTGATTTATCTACAGAAGATAGCGTATTAAAATTTGTTGAAAGTGAGGAAGAATTAATTGCCATAGAGAAAAAAGCCAAACAAGAGGTAATGGCTGCAAAAAGAGCTGCATGGCAAGCTTTTATAAAACCTCTAAAAGAAGAACAGCAAAAACTGCTAATTATTTTAAATAAAGTTTGTGAAGAAAGTATTAACAAAAACTTTATTCAAAAACTAAAACACGACTTAGAAGACTTGGCAGAAATTCACCGTAAAGATATTTACGGTACTGCTAGAAAAGTACTAAGTTATATTCGAGAAGAAAACATTCCTAGCAAAACCATTTTACAAAAATGGCTACAAAAAAACCTGCCTATTGCTCAGGAAAAATATAGTTCTAAATTATTAAATGATTTTGGAACTGGAGCTTCTAGTATTCAAGAAGTTTCACCTACTTATGCAGATGAAAAAGAAATTGTAGATGCAAGAGTTATCATACGCGATAACTTTGATGCTTTATTAAAAAAGCATGACAATCTATTTATTTTTGGAGAAGATGCAGGAAAAATTGGAGATGTTAATCAAGGATTAGAAAGCTTACAAGACAAATATGGAGAGTTACGTGTAGCTGATACTGGAATTAGAGAAGCTACCATTATGGGACAAGGAATTGGAATGGCTTTAAGAGGCTTACGTCCAATAGCTGAAATTCAATATTTAGATTATATTTTATACGCCATTCAAACTTTAAGTGATGATTTGGCTTGTTTACGTTACAGAACTTTTGGTAAACAAACTGCTCCTTTAATTGTTAGAACAAGAGGACACCGTTTGGAAGGAATTTGGCATTCTGGTTCTCCAATGGCCTTAATTTTAAGCTGTTTAAGAGGAATGCATTTATTGGTTCCTAGAAACATGACCAAGGCTGCTGGTTTTTACAATACTTTATTACAAACTGATGAACCTGCCATAGTTATAGAAAACTTAAATGGTTACCGTCTAAAAGAAGAAAAACCAAACAATTTAGGGGAGTACTATACTCCTATTGGATATTCTGAAACTATAAAAGAAGGAAGCGATATTACTTTAGTTTCCTATGGTTCTACATTAAAAATAGTGATGGAAGTGGCTCAGAAAGAATTAGCTCAAGTAGGAATTAATGCCGAAGTAGTAGATGTACAAAGTTTAATGCCTTTTGATTTAGACCATAACATTTCTTACAGTGTTTCTAAAACAAATCGTTTAGCAATTATTGATGAAGATGTTCCTGGGGGAGCTTCTGCCTATATTTTACAAAAAGTGGTAGATGAACAAAATGCTTATCAATATTTAGACAGTAAACCAATTTGTATTTCTTCTCAAGAGCACAGGCCTGCCTATGGTAGTGATGGTGATTATTTTTCAAAACCTTCTCACGATGATATTTTTGAAAAAGTATATGCTATTTTCCACGAAGCAAATCCAAGTAAATTTCCAAAGCTTTACTAAACATCAGTAATAAAAAAAGCCCCAAATAAAATTATTTGAGGCTAAAATATTCATAAAAGTATGATTCAATTCTTATAATTGAATTGTTTTTTCTTTTCCTTTATAAGTAATTGTTTTAGTAAAAGTTTTAGATGGTTTATCTCCTATTCCATTTTTAGAATTTACCAAAACTATATTAAACTTCTGGTTTTTTTTCATCTTTGCAAAACTACCTTGTCTTTTACCAATGGTTAATGATTTATTCTGATCATCCCAAGTTAACTTAACAAGTGCATATTTACCTTTTTCATAATTGTAATTGTCCTTTTCATCATCATACAAAACAAATTCTCCATCTGCTCCTGGATAAATACGAATTTCTATAGGTGCATTTATTTTTTCAGTTGCGTATTGAACCAAAGGTCCCATAGGTAAAATAGCACCAGACTTTACATACAAAGGCATAATATCTATAGGTGCCTCTGCCTGAATAGTTTGACCTCCATCATAAATTTTTCCAGTCCAGAAATCTGTCCATTTTGTGTTTGCAGGTAAGTAAACCTCTCTTGATTTTGTTGTGTTAAAATCTTCTTTTCCTCCAACAAACCTATTATCCTCTTTTTTTACTTCAACATACATTGGATCTGTTACAGGACAAACTAATAATGATTTTCCAAACATATATTCGTCATTAATATCTAAAGCTTTTTTATCATCAGCAAAATCCATTACCAAAGCACGAATCATACTTGAAGAATTAGCTGTTACATCCCATGATGTAGCATATATATAAGGTAATAATCTATATCTTAAATTGATGAATTTTTCAATAGCATCGTAAGCCCATGTTCCTTTTTCTCCAAATTGATAAATTTCTCTAGGTCCATCTGTTCCATGAGAACGCATCATAGGACAAAAAGTTCCATATTGCAACCAACGTACATACAATTCTTTATACGCAGAATTACGATTAGTCTCAGGATAATTCCACAAGAAAAAACCACCAATATCCGTATTCCAATATGGAATTCCTGTTAAAGAAAAGTTCAATCCTGCAGCAATCTGATTTTTGAAATGAGGCCAATTTGCAGTTACATCTCCAGACCATGAATTAGCACCATAACGTTGCTGACCCGCAAATGCAGAACGAGTAAGAATAAATACACGCTTATCATCACTCGTCGCACGTTGATGATCATAAACCCCTCCAACTGTTTTTAAAGGATATAAGTTTCTGTATTTTCTAAAAGAACCTAAATAAGTTTGTTCATCATAATCCTTATCTTCTCTCTCAAAATGATCAGGCTCTGTAGAATCCATCCACCAACCATCATTTCCTAAACTAAAAATACCTTTGTTTAAATATTTCCAATAAATATCACGTGCATCAGGATTAAATGCATCATAAACTCTTACACCAGACTTTTTAGCATCTTTTGGTTGTGGCCATATATTTTTTTCTGTTAAAGGCCATGTTTTAAAATCAAACAATAATCCTTTTTCATTAAGCTCTTTAAATGGTTTCGTTTTAGGACCAAATGAAGACCAAATAGAAAAAATAACATGTGCATTTAAATTGTGAACCTCGTCAATCATTTTTTTAGGATTAGGGAATTCTGGATTTAAAAACTCCATACCATTCCAATGAGAATTATCTCCCCAATATTGCCAATCTTGAATAAGTCCATCAATAGGCACTCCTAATGTTCTGTACTTTTTAACAACATCTAAAGCCTCTTGTTGACTCTTGTATCGTTCTTTACTTTGCCAATAACCATAGGTCCAATAAGGAAACATTGGTGCTTGCCCTGTTAAATTTCTTATTTGTTTTACAACACCATCGGAATTACCTCCATACATAAAATAATAATCTACACAGTCTCCAATTCTAGACTCAAAAGAAGTTTCAAAAACACTATCTGTAAAATCTGTTGGGGAATAATTATCCCAAAACACTCCATATCCCTTTGAAGATTGCATTACAGGAACTGCTGTAATTAAAATTTCTTGTAAAAGATGTAACTTTTGATTTCTTTGAGACATGTTTCCATCTTGAAATTGTCCTAAACCATAAATCTCTTCATCTTTATCTAAAACATAAGATTGACGAACTACATAACTATCTTCATTAACATCTTTTATAGAAGTAAACTGAGCTCCATAATCTTTCTCTACAAGCAAAGATTTCTCTTCTGGAGAAATAAAAGAAACAGCTCCATTTTTTCTATTTATATAAACTTTTAACTTGGATGAAGAGATGATAATTTGATTCTCATTTTCTGACAAACTTACATTTACACTTTCAGGTGTCTTAATTACAGAATGACTCTTTTTTTCAAAATCATTTCCTATTGGAGATTTTAAAACTCTTACTGTTTCTGGAGAATAAAACTCAATACTCACATTTAATCCATTTACAGGAACTGAAACTCCATTTGAAGTTTTTTGAAAATTTTGAGCATTGATATTACTCATTGTCGAAAAGACAATCAGAAACAACAATAAACTAATTCTTTTAAAAAAAGTTATTTTCATGATTTGTTATTTTAAATTAAAATTATGAAACAAACATAAAGCTAGATGCTTGTTATTAAACAAAACTTATGTTGAAACAAACAACAATTATGTTGATTTCTTTAGTTTTTTAGCATATTCTGAAGGTTTACAACCATACATATCCTGAAAACACTTACTCATATAACTCGTTGTACTAAACCCAACTTTTTCTGCAATTTCAGTAATACTCATGTTGTTTTCTAAGAGTAATTTGGCTGCTCTCTGCAAACGTATATTACGAATAAAAAGACTTGGAGATTCATCTAACATATCTGTTAATTTTCTGTAAAGCCCTGTTCTATCCATGCACAAATCTTTACTTAATTGTTCAACAGAATACCCAGGAGTATCTAAATTATTTTCAACAGTTTCTATAGCATGAGTAATAAATTCTGTATCAACAGATTTTGGTTGTTCATTTTTATCTTTATAATTATCCAACTCCTCCCCTTTACTTTTCTCAACATCTACTATCGATTCTCTTTCATAATGGCTTAATTGATCAATAAGATTTTTAACTCTGAGTAAAAGCATTTCTTCATTATGTTCTCTTTCTATCTTTTTCTTGGTAATTTTTACATACATATAAATTCCGCCAATGAGTATAATTAAAAAACAAAAAACATATACAATATACGCAGTAGTAGTTTTCCACCATGGAGCATGAATAACAATTAAAACTTTTGTAGCCTCTCCCTTCCAAACTTTAGGGTTTTCTGAAGCCATTACCTTAAGCATATATTTACCTGCCGATAAATTTGTGTATGAAACTTTTAAAACACCATTTTTTGTAAGGCCATTTCCGTTTCTACCTGCCAATACTTGATTCCAATCATCATCTATTCCTTGTAAATAATATCTATAATAAGTCTTCTCTTTATTTAAATAATTAAGGGCTGAAAATTCAAAAGTTAAAAAGTTCTGATTATATAATAACTCTATTTTTTGAGTATAATTTGTAGATTGACTTAAAATTATCTCTCCATCATATTGCGCTCCTATCTTAACTTCTTCACCTCGTAAATAAAATGAGGTAAAAGCTGGTTTAAAGAATAGATCTTTAGACTCAGAAGATTTCGTAGGATTTAAAACATTAAACCCATCAATTCCACCAAAATATAATTCTCCTTTTGAAGATTCATAAATAGAAGAATTTACATACTCTCCTTCTAAAGTTCCATTGTAAATATTATAATTGGTAAAATGAACTTTTTGCTTAACAACATCATCTACCGTAATTTTAGAAATCCCATAACTTGTGGTTACCCAAATATTGTGGTTTTTATCTTCTAACAAAGCATGAACAAAATTATTAATCAGTCCATCTTCCGTATAAAATATTTTTGAAGCATTTTCTTTTTCAGATGTAAAAAGCATTAGTCCATCCGGAGTTCCAGCCCAGATCCATCCTCTAGAATCTTTACAAACAGAAGTATAAACATTATCTTTAAAAGTTGTTGCTGTTTTCTTTTTAAACTTAGTTAAAACTTCATTGGGCAGTGAGTTTTGTTTAACCGGAATTAATTCTTTATTAATTTCTGAAGCGTACAGATAAAAGTTAGATCCTGTTTTAACATAGATCCTTCCTGAATAATCCTCTGCAAAAGCTTGAACAGATATTTCTTTAGAAGTAGAAGGTAAAAACAAAGAACGCCCAACCTGTTTTAATTGATATCTAGAAGGATGATAATAAAGCAAACCTCTATTTAAAGTCCCCACCCAAAGACCTCCTTGAAAATCATAAAAAATGCTACTGATTTCCGTATCAATCAAATTTCCATCTTTTGTTTTTAGAGAAGGAATGTATTGATTTTCTCCTGTTTTAGGATTAACATTATAAAAACCTCTACTTGTGCTAATATAAATTGTTTCTTCTGGTGTTAGCGTTAAAGTGTTTAATACATTTTTAGACACTAACAATGTTTTCCATTTTTGTTTCTTAACATCAAAGAAAAAACAGCCACTTTTATCTCCATTACGAATTTGATAAAATCCTGATTTTCCCTTAACAATAAGAGAAGTTCTTTTAAAAAACTTTTGTTCTACTTTTGGGTAAGCAGCTAAAACATATAACCTTTTTTTGGTTATTGTATTATAACAGACAACCTCTCCCGTATTATAAAACAAATACAATAAATCTCCATCAGCATCCACATCTTGTAAACCTCCTTTATTAATAGATAAATCAATAGAGGATAACGTATTTAAATCTAACAAACCTCTAGATGTTTGAACCCACATTTTTTTTTGTGAATCCATAAAAAAATTCTGAACTGGCTCTTTTAAACCTTTTGCTTTAAAGTAAGATTCTAGGTTTAGAAGATACTTTTCCTTACGAAGATTTACACACATCAATTTATGATGATCTTTAATCCAAAGTAAAGAATCTTGATCATGATAAATACGATAAAAACCGTCGTACTTTTTTATCGGATAAATATGATCCGAAGTACGATGAATATATGAAAATTTAGAACCATCATAAATATTTAAATTCCCACTTGTGGTAAACACCATACGCCCATCTGCAAGTTGTAAAATATAACGAACCTGATTATCACTCAACCCTTGAGAAACATTTATGGGCGTAAAAACAAAATCGTTAGCAAAAGCTATTGATGTTGTAAAGAAAAAGAATGCTAGATATAGTAACCTTTGTATGCTTTTTATATTGATGATCATCATTAATTAATAACTTAAATTGTCTTTTTTATATACGCCTTATTTAAATAACCTTAAACAAGGTTGGTAAAACTAAGGAAATAATTAATAACTTTTCATCAACTCAACACCAACAGCACATTCGGCACATCGCTCTTTGTCGCAATATTCTTTTTTTAACGTTAACAAAGCTTGGGTTTGTAAAGCAGAAGTCGTTTTAATTCCCAACTGATTAAACTTACTGATGATGCTATTTTTTTCTTGTGGAATTTCATACATCAGTTCTAATAGATAAGCATCCTCTTCCCCTTTAGTCTTGGCATACAGAAACAAAACAGGAATAACCACATTTATCAATAACAAATCAACAAAACCTTTACTAATTTGTTTGGATGATTTTTTAGAAGGCTTACCAAAATGATGATGTTCTTGCCAATATTCATTTACTTTTACATTAAACAAATCTTTGTAACAATGGATATCGTTTCCTAAAGTCAATATTTTATTAAAAACTGATGAATGCTCCTCGTAAAAAGCAATCAATTGAGCCAATCTAATGGTAGGAAAATTTTGAGGTCTACAACCATAAAAATGTAATAAAACCTTTTGCAAATCCTCTAATTGATATTTTTGTTTTTGATAAACAAACTCCTTTTGTAAGTTCTGGTAATAAACATCTTCTACTTCCTTATCTTCAAGCAACCCCAACAATCCATATAAAAAAGAATAAGAGGTTTTGTTTACTATTTGTTTTCTGATAATGGAAAAATCAACCTGAGAAAAAGCTTCTAGAAAGATTTGACCATTTAAATTCCCCCCAAAATATTTTGCTATGATTAAAAATAACGTTGCTTCCCAATCATTGTCTGTACTTTTATAAATTTTTGTAATTTCCTCAACCTTTCTTTCTAAACGTTCTACATACACACGTTCTAACCAGTTATTGAGTTTAAATAGATCAATCTCTTTTATATTTTCTTCACAAAAAATCCACTGTTGGGTGTTTTTCATCAATTTCTCATAATTATTCAACACCTTTTCAGAAACAAAATTTTTCAATTCCAAAGTAGGAATTTCATTACTATGCAAATCAAAAATCTCTACATCATGTTCATAAACAACGTGTAGAATTACATTGTTATAATTTTTATCTTTTTGATGTTGATGTGCATACCAATCTGATGATTTTACATGAATTTCTATATTCCCTGCCCATTTTTGATGGTCAATTTCAATCAGAGCATTGTTAAAATCTGGTCCCTGTAAAACATTTAAAAATCCTATTTTATGAATTTTTAAACTTTCTCCTTTTGTGGTACACAATCCTTGCTGACTTAGCAACTGCTGTTGCCAAACCAAATGTAAAAAAGACTCTTTCATAGCGTTTTAGAATCTGATGTTTTGAACGTTAAGTTAAAAAATAAATACCTTATTTTTGCCATTAGAATCAAGATAAGAACCATGAATATAATTGAAAGCCTAGAATGGCGATATGCAACCAAAAAATTTGATAACACTAAAAAGTTATCAAAAGAGCAATTACAAACCATTAAAGAAGCTTTTAACTTAACCGCAACATCATATGGTTTACAAACCTTAAGTTTGGTTATTATAGAAAACAAAGAAGTTAGAGAAGAATTATTACCATTTGCTTACAATCAAAAACAAATTGTAGATGCTTCTCATTTACTAGTACTTTGTTATCCTAATACATTTGGTAGTAAGAATGTTGAAGAATATTTTAATCGTGTTAAAGAACAAAGAGAAACTCCTGATGAAATCTTAAAACCTTTTAGAGATTTTTTAATGAATGACTTTGATAGCAAAACCGAAATGGACAAACACAAAGCTTTTATCAATCAAACCTATATTGCCCTAGGGAATTTAATGACCGTTTGTGCCTTAGAAAAAATTGATTCTTGTCCTATGGAAGGATTTAATCCTTCTAAATTTGATGAAGTATTAAAATTAAAAGACAAAAACCTAAAATCGGCACTTTTATTGCCTGTAGGTTTTAGAGCCAAAGATGATTTTATGGCCAAAGAAAAAAAAGTAAGAAAACCCCTATCAGAAATAATCATAGAAATATAATGAAAAACCCACTACAACATATAGAGCCCAAAGAAATTTGGGCTCATTTTAATTTGATAAACGCCATTCCTAGAGCTTCTAAAAAAGAACAAGCCATTTCTAATTTTATGGTTTCTTTTGGTCAAAATTTAGGATTAGAAACCGTACAAAACAAGGCCTTAAATGTACTGATAAAAAAGCCTGCCACGGCTGGGTACGAAAACAGAAAAAAGGTGACTTTGCAATCGCATTTAGACATGGTACACCAAAAAAACAATGATACTGTTTTTGATTTTGATACTCAAGGAATCAACATGTTTGTAGATGGAGACTGGGTAAAAGCCAAAGGAACTACCTTAGGAGCAGACAATGGTTTAGGAGTTGCTGCTATTATGTCTATTCTTGCTGATAAAAACATGGAGCATCCTGACTTGGAAGCTTTATTTACCATTGATGAAGAAACTGGAATGACCGGTGCTTTTGAGCTACAACCAGGATTTATTTCAGGAGATATTCTATTAAATTTAGATACCGAAGAAGACGATGAAATTACTATTGGTTGTGCAGGTGGAATTGATATTACTGCTACAAAAACATATCACCTTACACCTATAAAACCCGATAGTTATTTTTATAGCATTACTCTAAACGGATTAAACGGAGGACATTCAGGAATGGATATTATTAAAGGTTTAGGAAATGCTAATAAGTTAATTACAAGGATTTTATTTGAACTTCAAAAAAACATCAACTTTCAACTAGTTTCACTTCAAGGAGGAAACTTAAGAAATGCTATTCCACGTGAAGCTGAATGTGTAATTGCTGTTGATAATCAACAAAAATTTCAACAAAATTTTGTTGATATTACTTCTAAACTTAAAACCGAATGGCAAACTAAAGAACCTAATTTAATTGTTAACTATAAAAATACTGAAAGTTCTGTGAGTGGACTAGATGTTAAAGAACAAGACCAATTATTAAATACTTTATATGCTTGTCATAATGGAGTATATACTATGGATGCCAATATTGATGGTTTGGTTGCTACTTCTAACAATGTAGCCTCTGTAAAAGTAGAAAACGGATCTATCATCATTGCTTGTTTAACCAGATCTTCTATAGAAAGTGAAAAAGAAGATTTAACCAATAAATTAACAGCTACTTTTAATTTAGGAGGTTTTATAGTACAAACGGATGGAGCATACCCTGGTTGGCAACCAAATCCAAAGTCAAGTATTTTACAAACCATGGAAGAAATATATCAAGATTTATTTGATCATAAACCGAATGTAAATGCCTGTCATGCCGGATTAGAATGTGGAATTATTGGAGAACATTATCCTCACATGGAAATGGTTTCTTTTGGACCTACCATAAGGGGAGCACATTCTCCTGACGAAAGAGCTAGCATCACCTCTACCCAAAAATTCTGGTGTTTTTTAACAGAAATTCTAAAGAACATTCCTCATAAATAGACATTTACAAATAATAGCTACTAAAAAAAATGACATTCACTAATTCAGCACCTTTATCAATAATTGTTAATATCTTAACTTTCGTCAACTCACAAATAATTGTACTTTTACGTACATTATAAACAGCATCTATTACATGGGAAAAATTATTGCTATTGCTAATCAAAAAGGGGGAGTTGGTAAAACAACTACCTCAGTTAACTTAGCTGCCTCTTTGGGGGTTTTAGAAAAAAAAGTTTTGATTATTGATGCTGACCCACAAGCCAATGCTTCGTCTGGTTTAGGTATTGATATTGAAAGTATAGAAAAAGGAACTTACGAATTATTAGAACATTCTTGTACAGCTGCTGAAGCAATTATGCCCACCAATTCCCCTAATGTAGACATCATTCCTGCACACATTGATTTGGTAGCTATTGAAATTGAATTGGTCGATAAAGAAAATAGAGAGTACATGTTAAAAGAGGCTTTAAAGCCTATTGTTGATTTGTATGATTTTATTATTATTGATTGCGCTCCATCTTTAGGGTTGATTACCTTAAACTCTTTAACTGCTGCAAACTCGGTAATTATTCCAATTCAATGTGAATATTTTGCCTTAGAAGGTTTAGGTAAATTATTAAATACGATAAAAAGTGTTCAAAAAATACACAATCCTTCTTTAGATATTGAAGGCCTTTTATTAACTATGTACGATTCGCGTTTACGTTTATCAAATCAGGTTGTAGAAGAAGTAAAAAAACACTTTAGCGACATGGTTTTTGAAACCATTATACAACGTAACATTCGTTTGGGTGAAGCTCCAAGTTATGGAGAGAGTATTATAGCTTATGATGCCACTAGTAGAGGTGCTGTAAACTATATTAACTTAGCTCACGAAGTGATTACAAAGAATTAAAACACATGGCAAAAGCAACAAAAAAACAAGCTTTAGGTAGAGGTCTTTCTGCATTATTGAAAGAAAACGATATGACTGTTCGCTCTGCCAATCACGAAAAAGCGACAGAAATAATTGGAAATATTATTGAATTGAAATTGGATCAAATTGAGGTCAATCCATTTCAACCAAGAACTTATTTTGACGAAGAAGCTTTAAAAGAATTAGCAGATTCTATTAAAATACTTGGCGTTATTCAACCAATTACTGTTCGTAGAGTTGATGACAAATTTCAATTAGTTTCTGGTGAGCGTAGATTTAGAGCTTCTAAGTTAATTGGAAACAAAACCATTCCTGCATACATCCGTTTGGCAAATGACCAAGAGATGTTAGAAATGGCTTTGGTAGAAAACATCCAACGTAAAAATTTAGATCCTATAGAAGTTGCTTTGTCTTATCAACGTTTGATTGATGAAATCAACTTAACACAAGAAGAATTAGGTGGTCGTGTAGGGAAAAAACGTTCTACAGTAACCAACTATTTGCGTTTGTTAAAATTAGATCCTATCATTCAAACTGGAATGAGAGATGGTTTTGTGAGCATGGGACATGGTAGGGCTTTAATAAACATAGATAATACTTTACTTCAATTAGAAGTTTATGAAAAAATCTTAAAAGATGGACTGTCTGTAAGGCAAACGGAAGCTTTGGTAGCTAACATGAAACAAGAAAAACCAAATAAAACCGTTACTAGCAATACAACTCCTTCTTTTGTAAATGAAAGTCAAGATAAATTTAACAGATTCTTTGGTCAAAAAGTTGCCATTAGTGTTAATGCCAAAGGAAAAGGGAAAATTGCCATTTCTTTTGGATCAGAAGAAGAATTTAACAAAATAAAAGCTTTATTAAACTTAGGTGATTCGTAACATACTCATAATCGTCATAGCTATTCTTGCAATACAATCTTCATTTTCGCAAGATTCAGAAGGTCAATTGTCTATAGACAGTAAATCCTTTCTAGAGGATACAGATAGTTATGATCCTTTAACTCCTGCTAAAGCAGCTTTTTACTCAGCAGTTTTACCAGGATTAGGTCAAGCTTACAACAAACGATATTGGAAAATTCCTATTGTCTACGGTGCTTTAATAACACCTCTTTATTATTATAGCATTAATGCTAAATCTTACAAAAGATATCGTAAAGCTTTTAAGCAAAGAGCTGCTGGTGAACAAGACGAGTTTTACAATACTTTTTCTGATCAAAGTTTAGAAAACGCACAGCAAGTTTTGAGAAGAAACAGAGATACCTCCTTATTAACTTTTGTAGGCTTGTATGCTTTACAAATTTTAGAAGCCAGTATAGATGCACATTTGTTGCAATTTAATATATCAGATAAAATAACATTTGACCCTAAATTAATGAGAGACAATGTGTCTAAAGACAATTATGTAGGGTTATCTTTAAATCTTAAATTTTAAGAATGAAAATAGCATTATTAGGATACGGAAAAATGGGACAGACTATTGAAAAAATAGCTGTAAGTAGAGGACATGAAATAGTGGTGAAAGTTGATGAAAACACCAAAGAATACGATATTACTTTGGCAGATGTTGCCATTGACTTTAGTATTCCTTCTGTAGCCGTAAATAACATCTCTAACTGTTTTAATAATGGTGTACCAGTGGTTTCTGGAACTACAGGTTGGTTAGCCGATTATGACAAAATGGTAAATTTATGTAATGAAAAAAATGGTGGGTTTATTTATGCCTCAAACTATAGTTTAGGAGTAAACATCTTTTTTGAGCTGAATCAACATTTGGCTAAAATGATGAAAAACTTATCTCAGTATGATGTTACGATGGAAGAAATTCATCACAAACAAAAACTAGATGAGCCTAGTGGAACGGCCATCACATTAGCTGAAGGGGTGATAGAACACACCAAATATAACGGTTGGGAAGTTGATAAAGCTACCGAAGAATTAAACATTCCTATCAAAGCCATTCGTAGCCCTGAAGTACCAGGAACGCACACAGTAGATTATACTTCTGAGGTAGACAGTATTGAAATAAAACACACAGCGCACAACCGTCAAGGATTTGCTTTAGGAGCAGTTATTGCTGCTGAGTGGTTAGTGGGTAAACACGGAGTCTTTTCAATGAGAGATGTGTTAGGTTTATAATATAAAAACAAAAAAATGAACTGGATTATATTCTTTTTAGTAGTACAAGTATTACATTTTGCTGGAACTTGGAAACTTTACAAAAAAGCAGGTAGAAAGTCTTGGGAAGCAGCCATTCCTGTTTACAATGCTGTAGTTTTAATGGGCATTATTAACAGACCTAAATGGTGGGTAATTCTTTTATTTATCCCTGTTATTAACTTGTTAATATTTCCAGTTATTTGGGTAGAAATTGCTCGTAGTTTTAGAAAATTTGATACCAAAGATACTTGGTTGGCAATTCTATCATTAGGGTTCTATAACTTCTATTTAAACTACGTTATTTTTGACCAATTAAAATACAATGCAAACCGTAGTATTAAACCACCTAGTAAAACAGGAGAATGGGTTAGCTCTATCACATTTGCTATTGCAGCTGCTACTTTTGTACATACTTACATTATGCAGCCGTTTACCATTCCAACTTCATCACTAGAAAAATCTTTATTAATTGGAGATTTCTTATTTGTAAGTAAATTTCATTACGGAGCGAGAGTACCTATTAGCCCTATAGCCTTACCAATGGTACACGATTCGATTCCAGGAACAGGATTACGTTCTTATGTAAAAGGAATTGAATTTCCATACATGAGACTTCCGGGATTACAAAAAGTAAAAAGAAATGACATTGTGGTTTTTAACTGGCCATCAGATTCACTTGCATTGATGTGGGGAGATACCTCTGATAAGTTTACCTACAAACCTATTGATAAAAAAACCAACTATGTAAAACGTTGTGTGGGAATACCAGGAGATAGTTTAGAAATTAAAAATGGTTACATTTATATAAATGGTAAAAAAACTGTTTTACCAGATAGAGCAAAACCACAGTTTAACTATTATGTTAACACTAATACTCCTTTTACTGCTGATGAAATCATACATACTTACAATGTAAATCCTTCTGAAGCCTCTGTATTAAATCAAGAAAGAACCGAGTATTTTATTAATTTAGATAAGGAGCATGCTTTAATGATGAAAAATGATCCTAAGGTTGTTTCTATCAAAAGGAATATTGAGGCCAAAGGAAGTTATCAACCAGATATCTTTCCTCATGATCCACAATATGCTTGGAGTCAAGATAATTATGGACCTATATACATTCCTGCCAAAGGAGACAAAGTAACTTTAGATAAAAAATCTCTTCCTTTTTACCAAAGAATTATTTCTGAATACGAAAACAATGATTTTGAAATAAAGGACAATGGAGATATTTACATCAATGGAGTAAAGACAGATCAATATACTTTTAAACAAGATTATTTTTGGATGATGGGAGACAACCGTCAACGTTCTTTAGATGCTCGTTTCTGGGGGTATACACCGTTTGATCACGTAGTTGGTAAACCAGTATTTATTTGGATGAGCTTAGATCAAAACGAAACAGCCATCAACAAAAAAGTTCGTTGGGATAGACTATTTACTACAGTTGGTGGAGATGGAAAACCTAAATCTTATTTTGTATATTTCTTAGTAGCTCTTGGACTATATTATGTAGGAAAAGAAGTTGTTAAACGAAGAAAAAAATAAATATGATTTCAAAACTCTTGGTACAACCTGCATACTTTGCCCCTATTGCACAGTATGCAGCCATTTTACAATCAAAAACAATTGAATTTGAAACGCAAGATCATTTTGCTAAACAAACTTATAGAACGCGTTGTTATATATATGGTGCCAATGGTAAATTACTTTTAAACATTCCTGTAAACAAAATAAAAGACTATAAAATAGCGAGCACAGAAGTAGAAATAAACTATGATGAAGATTGGCAAAAAAATCATTTAAAATCTTTGCAATCTGCTTATAGAACTTCTCCTTTCTACGAATATTACGAAGCTGATTTGATGAATATTTTTGAAACAAAACACAAATACTTGTGGGAGTTACATCAAAAAACAAATGCCTTTGTATTAGATGCTTTACAAGAGGAAAAACCATTATCTGAAACTACCGAATATTTTAAAGACTACGCAGATAAGACCGATATAAGAAGTTGGATTGATGCTAAAAAAAAATTAAACATAAACTTCCCTACTTATATTCAAATGTTTGACGAAAAGCATGGTTTTATAGAAAATCTTAGCATTTTAGATTTAATTTTTATGGAAGGTCCTAATGCTGCTATGTATTTGGAAAATTTAAATTTAAATAATGCTTTCTCTTAAATTCTGTATTCACTACGGATTACATTTTTTATTTCCAGGATTGATTGCTTATGCATATAATCCTAAACAATGGAAACGAAATTGGTTGATTTTAATATCAACAATGCTAATAGATTTAGACCATCTGCTAGCAACTCCTATTTTTGATCCAAATAGATGTAGTATAGGGTTCCATCCATTACATACACATTTCGCTCTTTTTATCTACACCATTTTGTTATTTCATAAAAAAACGAATCTAATCGCTATAGGTTTTTTATTTCATTTATTCACAGATTACGTGGATTGTTACTTAAAATAATTTACATTTGTTAATAACATTTTTTGTAATTCATGCTATGGATAGTTTTTTAAAATTTATAAATGATATACATCCTTTACCTGAAGAAACGCTTAAAAAATTTCTTAGTTTGGCTAAAGTTAAATCATACAAATCTGGCGATTATTTGTGTGAAATAGATATTGTAAACAATAAACTTTTTTTTTGTTATTGATGGAATTACAAGAACATATATGAAAACTAGCCCAGATGCTCAAGAAATAAATAAATCTATTACAGCTCCTGGTCAAATAGCAGGATCCTTAAAATCTGCCATTGATAAATCTCCTGCGCTAATTGCTTGCCAAGCTTTAACCGATGTTGTTGTTGTAGAAATAACCGTTGAGGATTTAGCTAGTTTAAGAAAACAATTCCCTGATTTTAGTGAATTTATGTATAAAACAGTGGAAAGAGAATATACAAGACTAGAAGAATCTTTAATAGATTTACTGTCTAAAAACGCTACAGAACGTTATTTAATTTTAAGAAAAAATATCAAAAATATAGATCAATTAATTCCACAATTTCAAATTGCTTCTCATTTGGGAATCACTCCAATACAGTTGAGTAGAATTAGAAAAAAATTACTTAGAGAATAAAAAAGAGAAGCTAATAGCTTCTCTTTTTTATTTGTTTTTATTGAAATGATTTCAAATATTTTATTTTTTTCTTAGCCAACAAAAGTTTTTTCTTCTCTGTTTCTATAGATTTCATTACAGTCTCAAACAAAGGATTACTCTTTTTAGTATTAGAAAAGAATCCTAAATTATTTTCTAGTTGTTTTAAATCTTTGGTAGCACTGTCAACTTCATTTCTTAATTGATCATATTCAGTGTATAACTTTTTACTGTCAATGGCTAATAAATAAGCTATCTTCAACTGATATTTTATAAACTCAGCCTCTACTTTTTCTTTTGGTAATGTAATTGCTTTAGTTATAAATTGTAAAATATCTTGATCAATTTTATTTTTTTGCGATGGTACCAAACCTAAAGCAATCCATTCTTTTAATAAAATTTTATAATTATCTAAATTAATTTCTTTATCCGCCAACTTTGCTAAGAAAGCTTCTTTATTATTATAATTTTCTTGCTCTTCAGGAGTCCCTTCCTTTTTAACATTATTCAGTCTATCAAAATATGCATCACAAGCCGTTTTAAATTCTTTCCATAAAACATCAGCTTGTTTTCTAGGAACAAAACCAACTTTTTTCCAGGCTGCCTGAATTCTTTTAAATACTTCTGTAGCGGCATCAAAATCTTCTGAATCTTTCCACGCTAAAGCTTCTTCTATCAATGCTTTTTTACTAGAAATTGCTTCATTTTGCGAAGACTTTATCTCCTTGAAAAAATTATTCTTAGCACTATTAAATTCTTTGGTTGCCTCTTTAAAAGTATCCCAAATTTGTTTGTTTTTGTTTTTAGGAATTTTACCAATTGCTAAAAACTCTTCTTTTAAAGCTTCAAAAGCATCAATACTCTTTTTCCAATCTCCAAAAGATTTATTCTTAGAAAAATCAAAATTTTTGATTTCTTGAATTTTAGCTAATTTTTGTTCGTAATTTTTCTCTTCAACATTTCTTAACTCTTCTAAAAGAACAGATCTTTTATCGTGAATTGCATTTGACAATGATGAAAACTCTTCCCAAACTGGTTCTCTAAATTCTTTGGCAACAGGTCCTGTTTCTTCTTTCCAAATTTTATGTAGAATTTGTAATTCATTAAAAGCAAATTGAACATCTGCATGATCTAATAACTGCTTAGCTCTTTCAATTATTTGCTTTTTAGCTTCTAGGTTATGCTTAAAATCAATAGCTCTTAAATCATTATTAATATGTAACAAATCGTAATATTGCTCTACATACAAATGATAATTCCCCCAAGTTTCTTGATATTTATCCGAAGGAACAGGTCCTATTTCTTTCCAATCAGCCATCAACTGCTGAAATTCTTTATAAGTACTAGAAACTTCTCCTTTTTCTACCAAGGCTTTTATAGATGCAATTACTTCCTCTCTTTTCGCAAGATTTGTAGCAAGTTCTTTGACTATCTTTTTATAGTGACTATTCTTTTTCTCAACATAAGATTTCCATAAATCTTTAAATTCAGTTTGTATCGGTTGAGAATACTCAAAATCGATTTCATTTCCACCTTCTTGAACAAACAAATCTTTTGCTTTTTCTAACTGCTCATTATATTGATAATAAAAAGAAGCTCTAATAGCACTTGCTTGTTCTTTTATATCCTGAATAGGATTTTCATCAATCATTTTTTTTAACGTAGCAATCAAAGCCTCTAAAGTCATTGTTTTATAGTCTATTGATTGAGTTTCTTTCTCCATATCTATGGTAATCATTATATTTTAATTTTCTCTTATCTAATTCAAAACTAACTAATTTTAGTTAACGTTTTCACTTTGAGGTGTAATATAGTTGATGAAATTTAAATTTCCTGAAGATTTTACAATAAATTCCTTTTCTATTGTTTCTTCATGATTTGTTTTTACCTCAACTTTCACAATATTATCTTCTTTATTTAAAGGTATTCTGGTATAATATATTTTATTAGGCAATGTTTGCCAGTTTCTAGTATCTGTTTTTTCGTTTAATGCATTTAAGATTCCCAAAACAGCCCCTAAATTTTCATTCTGATTTCTTACTATATTTTCAGATATTTTTTTGGCTGCCACACGAATCGCTATTTTTCCAATCTCTCTTACTGTTCTATCTTTTAATGTTTTAAAAGCAATGGTTTTATAATCCTCTACCAGCTCTAATTGATAATTTTTAGAGATATCATTGTTTAAAACAACTTTACCGCTTGTAAAATATGGAATTCTATCTTCATATTTTGGGAAAGCAATATTAAAAATACTAGTACTAGAAAATTTTCCACTATTACTGTTATTACTTGTTGGAACTGGAAAGGTAAGATCTAACTCTTCATTGGTTATACTTGTAAATCCATTATTATTTCCTGGTAAAGCAGTAAAAGTAAAATAAGTTTGAGATTTATAAGGAACCAAACCACTTTCCCAAAATACGATGACCTCTCCTTTAAAATCTGCAGATTTTGGTTTGTATTTAAGATTAAAAAGCTCTGAATACCTTAATTCTTCATCTACAAAACCTAATTGATGAGCCACATTGATTAAGTCTTGTTTTAATTGTTGTGGAATGTTTACTCCAAAATAAGTTCCATCATTTTGCTGATATAATTCAACAGCATTTCTATAAGATATAAAAGCATCATTTAAATTCCCTGTGGTTTCATATAACAAACCTTGTAAATTCAACGCAAAAGCATCTGTTGTGTATCTGTTTTTTTTACCCGCAGGATAAGAATCATTAATTTCTTGAAGTTGAATATTAATTCGTTTAGCTTCTACCAAAGCATCATCATATAAATTTAAAAATATATAATTCATGGCTTTATAGTAGTGAATGGCTACTTTTTCAAAATCTTCACTTTTATAAGTTGTTTTTTCTGGATTGGCTAACACTCCTAAAACTTCACCAACTTTATTTACTTTATGATCTTCAATTAACAAATCTGCCTTATTAAAAAGCTCATTACTCAATTTATAATCTCCTTTTAAATAAGCAACTTTACCTTTTTCCAAACAGTATAATAATTCATTTCTATCTTTATTAAGAAACTTATTATTATCAATACTTTTCATGGCAACATCAAATTCACCAGCCAATACTTCATGTTGATATTTTGCGCTTAACTCTTTATAAGTTGCACAGCTAAAAACACTTAATCCTATGAGTGTAAAAAGTAAATACTTTATTAAAAAGCTTGATTTTTTCATATCAATCATGAATAAAAAAACTGTTTAGAATCCTATATAATTCTTAAACAGTTTTTTCTTAAATACTATATCAAAACTAATTTTTAATGTATTTTTTGATTTTTTTATCACCAAACCAAACCTTCTCATTCGTTTCTATATTGGTCAATTCTAAATCAACTTGATAATAAACTACCTTTTGCTTTTTTAATGCATCTACTACAGAATTAATAGTTCCTTGTAAAATAAAGTCAGCTCCTGTTTCTAATCCAAATTTTTTCATGGTAGAAACTGATGCATTTGTTTGTTGATCTGCTTTTTCAGCTCTTAACTCTTCTCTCATCTCTCCTCCTTGTACCACTCTTGCTTTTTGATACTTTACCAAAGCTTTTTCTACCTCTTTAGTAAACACCTCAGCATCAATATGCTCATGAGATTTGTTACGAACCAAACCGACAATAACCACTGGTTTTTTTCCTGTTTGTTGTACATAATCCGTAATCCAATCTCCAGTAACAATTTGTGCACTTAATGCCTCTGCACTTAATCTAGCATCTGTATCGTTCCATCTTCCACTAATATCAATTTGTTCATTAGTATCAATTCTAGTTACTTTTCTAGCACATGAAGTTGTAGCTATTAATGCTACAATACTCATTACTGCAATTAACAATCCTTTTTTCATTTTTATTTGTTTTATGTTTCTTTATTATTTTTAAAATCGTCTTCCTATAAAATATCCTAAACCAATACCTCCATAAAAAGGATTTCCTACGATACTATTACAAGAATAACGATAAGGATTTGACAAAATGTATTGTGTATTCTTTGCTCTTTCCAATCGTTCTTCATGTCTCCATAAAGATCTCATTGCCCTATGATCTTTTCGTATTTTTTTTCTGATTCTTTTTTCTTCCATAGGATCAATCGCTACATAAGTTTCTTGGGCAGTTGTTCCTTGTTTTAAATTATATGTATCTGCTATCTTAGCATACTTTTGATAAGCTACTTGTGCATTAGGATTTTGATCTGAAGTAGTTTGTCCATTTACATACATTGTAAATGTCAATACCACTAATAAAACTAACTTTTTCATATCTGTATAATTTAAGTGTTTATACACAAGAAAGTTACTAAAATTATACCAAACTTTTATACAGAATTAATTAGCTATAAAATTAACTATTCCATATACTCCAAGATTTTTCTGCCTGAAGTTCTAACATTTCCAATCCGTTTTTAATAACTGCTCCTTGCTCTTTTCCCATACGTAAAAAAGTAGTTTCTGCAGGGTTGTATATTAAATCATATAACAAATGATTTGAATTTAAAAACTGATATGGAATTTCTGGTTTTAATTCTACTTTAGGAGACGTTCCCAAAGGAGAACAGTTTACAATAACTGTATATTCTTGAATGATTTCTTTGTTTAAATCATCGTAACTCCATTTATTTTCAGAAGCTGTTCTTGACACAAATTTATATTCAATTCCTAATTTTTTAAATGCAAAAGCTACTGCTTTTGATGCTCCACCAGTTCCCAGAATTAAAGCTTTGGTATGATGGGATTTTAACAAAGGTTCTAATGATTTTTGAAATCCATATACATCTGTGTTATAACCTACAACGGTTCCATCCTCATTTAATTTAATGGTATTTACTGCACCTATTTCTTTGGCATCTGCATCAATACTGTTTAAAAAAGGTTGCACATCTTGTTTATAAGGAATGGTTACATTTAATCCTTTTAATCCATTTTCTTTGGCCTTAATAATATCTTCTAATAAAGATATTTCTTGTAAATCAAAATTTACATATTGATGATTTTCTAATCCTAATTTCTGAAACTTTTCTGCAAAATATCCTCTAGAAAAAGAATATGAAATATTTTTACCTACCAATCCAAAAGTCACCTTATTCATTTACTAATTTGTTTTTGAAAAACGTTCTACACCCAGTACTAAAAAAACACCAATTACAGCAAACAAAAGAGCTATCCATGTTTGTTCGGAATTAATATCTGGTAAATACTTGTGAAAACCTACTACTATTTTACGATCAAAATTATCTGTTAAAAACACACCTTTACTTTGCGCATATACTTTTTCTTTCCACGGCCAAACAGTTCCTAAAGACCCTATAATAAAACCAATAATAACTGCATTCACAATCTTTCCCCATCTGTTTAATACAAAAGCCAACACTTGAGATAAAAAGATCAATCCAAAAAGAGAGCCTAAAGTAAATACACTTATTATGATTAAATACTTTTGATTATTTGAATCATATAAAACTGTTGTATTTCCTGTGAACAATCCCATCAAAACATCATTCAAAACATTTACGGAGTCTACTAACAAAAAAACATAATTTCCTAATAGCATTAAAATATAAGATCCTGAAAGTCCTGGTACAGTCATACCTGAAACACCAATCACTCCGCAAAGAAATACAAACCATAGATTGTCATTCTCACCACTTGGATGGATGAAAGTAATAGCAAAGCCAACGGCAATTCCTAAAGCTAAAGAAACGTAACTTTTAAACTCCCACCCTTCATATTTTCTAATCAGATAAATTCCAGAACCTATAATCATTCCAAAAAACAAAGACCAAACTTGTAATTCGTTATGTTGCAAAAAATAGTCTAATAATTTAGAAACTGTAAAGTAGCTAAATACCATTCCACCAACAATAAAAATTAAAAACTTAGCATTAATATAATTATATAAACTCCTAAAACGACCATTGATTAACAGCATAAAAGCCTTGCCATTGATTTTTTGAAAAGAGTAAATCAGCTCGTTATAGAAACCTAAGACATAGGCTACTGCTCCTCCAGAAACACCAGGGACTTTATTAGCCACCCCCATGAGCATTCCTTTTAAAAAGAGTAACACACTATATACTAAACTTCCTTTTGGAAACATATTTAAGATTTATAACTAGCCAATTTCTCTAAACCTAAAATTAGAGCAAATCCAGCTACTGCAAGTAACAAGGCGATCATTAATTGTGCATCACCATTATAGTTAGAAGGTAAAACACTGTTTTGCAACACTGGTACTTCTATTCCTTTTGAGTTAATTCTTGTGGTAATGGTTTCTTTCCAAGGCCAAATTTTATTTAAAGATCCTAAAATAAAACCTGTTAAACCCGCCAATGTTGTATTTTTATAATGGACAAACATCCATTTTAAAACTCTAGAAAAACTTAATAAACCAATAATAGCCCCTAAGCCAACAATAGCTATAATTTGTAAATCCCTAGAGTGAACTGCTGTTAAAATGGTTTCATAAGCCCCGAGTAATACTAATATAAAAGCTCCTGAAATCCCTGGTAAAATCATGGCACAAATAGCCAATGCTCCTGCTAAGAACAGGAATAAAAAAGAAGCATCATCACTCACCATCGGTTTTACAATGGTTATATAATAGGCTACTCCACAAGCCAAAATCAAAGAAATGATTTGTGGAAAGTTCCATTTTTCTATTTGCTTTCCTACATAAATAATACTCGCTAATACCAATCCAAAAAAGAAAGACCAAACCAGAATAGGCTTAGTAGCTAACAAAAAAGAAATTCCTTTTGCTAAAGAAATAACACTAATGGCAACTCCTAAAAGTAAAGCCACTAAAAAATTTGCATTGGCTTGTTTCCAAGCTGCTTTAATTCCTTCTTTTTTAATAACTGTTAACAGAGATAAATTGATATTGCTAATGGTTGTTAGCAATTCTTCATATATTCCAGAAATAAAAGCAATGGTTCCTCCTGATACTCCTGGCACTACATCTGCAGCCCCCATAGCCATTCCTTTTAAAGAAATAATAGCGTAATCTTTAAGTGTTCTTTTCATTAAAAGTGTTTTAGAGCAAATGTAATTTTAAATACTAGTTCTCCAAAAAGTTTAAAACCATTCTTTTCACTTTTAAATCTTCAAAAACCGTTGGATACAATTCTTGCATGACTAGATGATATTCATAATCTAAACTCAAAGCAGTTTTTAAATGTAAATATGCTTCCTTTTTTTGATCTGTAATAAAAAAGATACAACCTAATCTGTACTCAATCTCAGCAAAGTTATGATGTTGCTTTTTAGCTCTAACCAAAACATTTAAAGCTCTAAAAAAATCTCCTGTAAAAATCCATATATCAGATAAAGTAATCCAAACATCTACTCCAGAATCATCTAGTTCTATACATTTTTCAAAAGCTTCGGCAGCTTCCTCATAAAACTTTAAACGTAAATTAATTTCTCCATTATACCTCCAATATATTACATTGGTTTCATCCAAAGCAATGGCTTTATTTAAATAATGTAAAGCTTTGTCGTAAGCTTTCTCTTCATTACAAACAATAGCCAACAACATCCACCCTTTGTCTAATAAAGGATCTTCGTGTAAAGCTTTTTTATAATAGTAAATAGCCTTGGTGGCATTATTTTTCTTTTTGTAACACTCTCCAATTTGTAAATAAGCAAAAGCTGTAGGATCATCTAACTCTAAAGTAATTTGATAATTCTCTATCGCTTCATCGTATCTATCTAACTTTTCTAAAGTTTTTGCTTTTTCTACATATCCGCCTATAAAAGCTTCATCAATAACCACTGCGTAATCAAATGCTTTTAAGGCTCTTTTATAATCTTTTAACACAAAATACTGACGTCCTAATTGATGCCAAGCAACTTCGCAATATGGATTTTTATTAATATAATCTTCTAAGAAAGTAATCGCTTCTATATGACAAGATTCCATTTCAAAGCAATAAATTATATTGTATAAAGCCTGATAATCTTCAATGTCAAAATCTAAACAAACAGAAAAATGTTCTCTAGATTTTTCATAATCATCCAAGTACAAATATTCCATTCCCAACAACGCAGAAACATCTGCCAAGTCATCTGTATATTCTTTGGCTTTCACTAAAAAATCAATAGCTTCTTTGTGCTTATCATCTTTAGAAAGCAAATTGGCAATCTGAATATAAACCTCATCATTGTAAGGATAAATGGCCAATAAATTATCTAACAAAAGTCTAGCTTCGGTTAATTTGTCTTCAAAAACCATAATTTCTGCTTGTATTAACTTAATATCTGCAGAATCTGGATGTTGCTCCAACGCTAAATAAACTGCTTTTTTTGCCATAGAAGTATTTCCATCATCTAAGTAGTAATGGATAATCTCTTCAAACTCAGTAGTATCAAAAAAATACACATCGTTTGTCTTAAGCATTTCCTCAAATTTCGATAATGACATCATCTTCTTTTTCGTTTTAGTAGAGCAAACTCTGTTAGTCTTACATAAATATAAAGGAGATTACTCAATTATCATGCCCTTGTAAGTAAATGTTTTTAACAAATTAATCAACAAAAAACCTATATTTGTACTACTAATTTACTTAGATCTTATGAGTGATAAAATACTTCTAAACTCAAAAAAAATTCAAATCATTCTACAACGATTGGCTTGCCAGCTAATTGAAAATCACGGTGATTTTTCTAACACAGTTTTAATTGGTTTACAACCAAGAGGCACTTATTTTGCTGAGAGAATTGCCTCTATTTTAAGAGATGATTACCATGTAAAAAACATCAAACTAGGAAAATTAGACATTACTTTTTACCGAGATGACTTTAGACGTAGAGATGAACCTCTGAATGCAAATTCTACCGAAATCAACTTTTTAGTAGAAGGTCAGAAAGTAGTTTTTATTGATGATGTTTTATTTTCTGGTAGAAGTATTAACGCAGCATTAACTGCCATTCAGTCATACGGAAGACCTGCAGAAGTAGAACTTTTAGTGCTGATTGACAGACGTTTTAGTAGACATTTACCTATTCAACCTGATTATAAAGGTGCTACGGTAGATGTAATTAACGAAGAAGTAGTAGTAGTAAATTGGAGCAACGACACCTTATCGGATGCTGTATATATAACCAACAAGAAAAAGAAATAGATGAAGACCTTAAGTGTTCCAAACCTATTAGGAATTAAGCACCTAGTTAAAGAAGATATTGACTTAATTTTTGAAACTGCCGATCATTTTAAAGAAGTGATTAACAGACCTATTAAAAAAGTACCTTCTTTAAGAGATATTACCATTGCCAATTTGTTTTTTGAAAACAGTACTCGTACCAAATTGTCTTTTGAGTTGGCCGAAAAACGTTTATCTGCGGATGTTATTAATTTTTCTGCCTCAGGTTCATCCGTAAAAAAAGGAGAAACTTTAATTGATACCGTAAACAATATTTTATCTATGAAAGTAGATATTATTGTAATGAGACATCCTGATGTGGGGGCTCATGAATTTTTATCGAGACATGTAAACACCAAAATTATCAATGCTGGTGATGGAACACACGAACATCCAACACAAGCTTTATTAGATTCTTTTTCTATAAGAGAACGTTTAGGTGATGTTGCTGGTAAAAAAGTGGTCATTGTAGGAGATATTTTACACTCTCGTGTGGCTTTATCTAACATATATGCTTTAAAATTACAAGGTGCCGAAGTTAAAGTTTGTGGACCTGTAACTTTAATTCCAAAATACATTGAAAGCTTAGGCGTTGGTGTAGAAACCGATTTACGAAAAGCTTTAGAATGGGCAGATGTTGCCAATATGTTACGTGTACAAAACGAACGTATGGATATTAAATATTTTCCATCAACCAGAGAATACACACAATTATACGGAGTTAATAAAAAATTATTAAATTCTATAAACTCCGAAGTAACCATTATGCACCCAGGACCTATTAACCGTGGTGTAGAAATTACTTCTGATGTTGCCGATTCTGATCAAGCGATTATCTTAAATCAAGTAGAAAACGGAGTTGCCATTCGTATGGCATGTATTTATTTATTAGCATCACAAATTAAACAATAGGTTTTATGAAAATTACTACCTCAGACAAATACACCCTTTTTTTAGCAGAAACTGATTTTGATACTTTTTTTGATGAAGTTTCAAAAGTATTAGCTAAATATAAAAACAGAAATATTGTACTTGATTTTTCTAACATCAAGACAACAGAAGTTCAAATAAAATCCTTAAAAGGATTTGCCGAAACTCAAGCAGATAATGATAAATCTTTTGCCATTATTTTACCTAGTTTTGATGCAGATGCTTTTGATGAGGAATTAAATGTAGTACCTACTTTAATTGAAGCAGTGGATATTATTGATATGGATGAAATGACACGTGACCTAGGTTTTTAATGGGGATTCAACTCACCATATTAGGTTGTCACTCAGCCACACCAAGAACCAATGCGCATCCAACTGCTCAATATTTAAAAATAAATGAAAGACATATTTTAATTGATTGTGGAGAAGGAACTCAAGTGCTGTTAAGACAACAAAAAGTTCCATTTGCTAAAATTAAACATATCTTTATTTCTCATTTACACGGAGATCATTTTTTTGGATTGGTAGGATTAATTTCCACTTTTGGATTGTTAGATCGTAGAACAGAATTGCATATTTACGGTCCAAAAGGAATTAAAGAAATTATTACCCTCCAACTTAAGCTATCAAAATCATGGACTTCTTTTCCATTGTTGTTTCACGAATTAGAAAGCAAAGAAAGTGAAGTAATTTTTGAAGATAAAAAACTTAAAGTTTCTACTATTCCTTTAGATCACCGAGTTTATACCAACGGATTTTTATTTGAAGAAAAACCTAGTTTAAGAAAATTAAACATGGAAAATGTTTCCATGGAATCCGAAATTGAAATTTGTGATTATCACAACTTAAAAAACGGAAAAGATTTTGTTAAACAAGACGGTACTGTTATAGAAAACGAAGATTTAACTCTGCCTCCAAGAGACACTTATAGTTATGCTTTTTGTAGTGATACTGCTTACAAACCAGATATTGTTCCTATGATAAAAGGAGCTAGTTTATTGTATCATGAATCTACTTTTTTAGAAGACAAAAAGAACTTAACTGAAAGAACAAAACACAGTACTGCAAAAGAAGCTGGTTTAATTGCCAAAGCTGCCGAGGTAAAAACATTGATTTTAGGTCACTATTCTAGTAGATATAGCGACTTAAATGAATTTAAACTAGAAGCGGAAACTGAGTTCAATAATGTTGAATTGGCAGAAAGCGGGAAAGTTTTTAGTGTATAAGCAAAAAACACCTCGATAACCTCATAGCATTACTTTCAAAATAAACAACTCTGCTTAAATATCATATGGTGTTCGAGAGAAATCGAGAACTGACAACCTTACCAGTTTATAATGTTTTCTCAAAACAAATACTATTTTTAGCTTCTACGTAAGCTCCAAAATTTGGAATCACATTATAATTGTTCTTTTGGTAAAAACTAATTGCAGTATCTTTTTCTTTGAGTGTTTCTAATACACACCTTTTAAACTTAAGTTCTTTACTCCAATTTTCTAATGCTGTTAAAACCATTGAAGCAATTCCTTTTCCACGATTTATTGGTGGAACATACATTCGTTTCACCTCCATAACATCATTAGCATATTGCTTAATTCCTCCACAACCAACAGGAATATTTTGTTCGTAGGCAACAACTACATATTTTATTTTTTCGATATCATTCAGTTCATTATAAAAAGCTAATTCTTCTTTATAAAAATCTTTTAAATCAATATCTAATTCCCTAACCAGTTTTTTAAAATCTGGATGATCAGAATTGGTTCTTTTTAATTCAATCATTAATTATTCAATATTCATTTTAAAAGGTATTCTTGCCTGAATTCCTTTGGAATCCATCAACTCCTTGGTATTCGCTAGCCACTCTAAATTATATTGAGATAACAATCCATCAATATTACTTTTTGCAAACGGATTTAAATTAAACATTTCTTTAAAATCCATATCATATGTTGGCATTTCTTTTAAACTATAATCTTTAGCATCAACCAAATTTGCTGCATAGCTTATGGCTGCATCTAAACCACCTATTTCATCAACCAAACCAATTTCTAAAGCCTTTACGCCAGTCCACACCCTACCTTGCGCAATGGCATCAACTTCTTCTACTTTCATATTTCTACCTTGTGAAACTCGTTGTAAAAACTCTTCATAAATATTTTCAATTCCGTTTTCTACTACTTTTTTATAACGATCATCTACAGGCATCACCACACTATAATACGCTCCATTATTATGTGTACTTACCACCTCTGAATTCACTCCTATTTCTTTTGCCAATTCTGCTGCATTTGGCAACATTCCAAACACCCCAATTGAACCTGTAATAGTTGTTGGTTCTGCAAAAATTCTATCAGCACCACAAGCAATATAATATCCTCCAGAAGCTGCATAATTCCCCATAGAAACAATCACTGGCTTTTCTGTTTTGGCTTTTTCAACAGCATTCCAAATTAAATCAGAAGCCATAGCACTTCCTCCGGGAGAATTTACTCTAAAAACAATCGCTTTTATCTCCTTATCTTTAGCAGCATCTTCTAGAGCTTCAATCATTTTTTTCTGACCAATAATATTGATATCCCCTTGTCCATATTGAATTTCTCCTTGAGCATATATCACTGCTATTTTATTTTTTTCTTCAACTAAGTTCAATAAAGATAAATTACTCATATAATCCAAAATAGATACTTTTTCAAGTTCTTCCGTATGTAACCTTCCTTTGATATAATTATCATATTCATCAACATACATATAATTATCAACCAATCCGTGTTCTAATGACATTTGTGAAGACTGTCCATACATTTTATTCACCGCCTCATCTACATTAATATTTCTAGAAACTGCTATTTCTTTACTAACCTCACTCCAAACACTTTTAATCAATTCGCTAATTTGTTCTCTATTGGCATCACTCATTTCGTTGGCTATAAAAGGCTCCACAGCACTTTTATACTTTCCATGTCTTATCACCTCCATTTTTACTCCATATTTTTCCTGAAAATCTTTATAAAACATCACTTCAGAATGCAATCCTTTTAGCTCAACATACCCTAATGGAGAAATAGCAACCATATCGGCCACAGAACTTAAATAATATTGTTTTTGAGAATACGTATCGTTATAAGCATAGATAAATTTATCTTGACCTTTAAACGTTTGTAACATTTTTCTCAAAGCAGTTAATTGAGCCAAGCCCATGTTTTCTGGAATATTTTTTAAACTAATTCCTTTGATATCATCATCATAAGTCGCTTTTTCTATAGCCTTACATAAATTATTAAAACCAATAGTTTGTTCCGTAATTCCTAACATTTCTGTAACAGGATCTATTCCAAAAGGACTGTAATCATTTATTTCTCCATGTAAATCAATTTCTAAAACTGAATTAGATTTTACCTCTTTTACCATGTCATTACTTAAAGAAACCACTACTCCAACTGCAACTACAACAAAAACAACAATGGTTATCCAAATAGCTAATAATGATGATAATACACTTTTTATAAAATTCATGCTCTGATTTTTTTTATTAAAACAAATATAAATGATTTCTTTGCCAAAAGAGAGATACACTGATGAACATTACCCATTTATCTTTAGGAACTAATTTAGGAAACAAACTAGAAAACCTAAACAATGCCATAAAAAAAATAAACACTTTAGGAAAGGTTTTAAAAACCTCTTCTGTGTATCAAACCCCTCCTTGGGGATTTAAAAGTGATGATTTTTTTAATATTGCAATTACGCTAGAAACTTCTTTAACAGCAAGCGAATTAATTGATTCTTTATTGTCTTTTGAATCTGAATTAGGAAGAACTAGAAAAGCTGAAGATTTAGGTTACCAAGCAAGACCTTTAGATATTGATATCATTTTTTTTAATGATGAAATTATCAATACTAAAAACTTAACCATTCCACATCCAAGAATGCAAGACCGTAATTTTGTTTTAATTCCCTTGATTGAAATCATCTCTAATTATAATCATCCAGTATTAAACAAAACTTTAGAAACTTTGTTTGATGAGTGTAAGGATAAAAGTGAAATTATTAGAACAAAACATCTATTAAACACATAAAAAAAGCCTCACAATTGTGAGGCTTTTTTTTTAAATACTAGAATACTAGTATCTATAATATTCTGGTTTGTATGGTCCTTCAACCTCAACTCCAATATATTTTGCTTGATCTTCTGATAAAGTATCTAATTCAACACCAATCTTAGATAAGTGTAAACGTGCTACTTTTTCATCCAAATGCTTTGGTAAAGTGTATACATCGTTTTTATAAGCACCTGCATTTTGCCACAATTCTAACTGAGCCAATACTTGGTTAGAAAAAGAGTTAGACATTACAAAACTTGGGTGACCTGTTGCACAACCTAAGTTTACCAAACGTCCTTCTGCTAAAATAATCACATCATTACCATTTACGTTGTATAAATCTACCTGAGGTTTGATTTCTACTTTAGAAGCTCCGTGATTTTTATTTAACCAAGCCATGTCAATTTCATTATCAAAGTGACCAATATTACAAACAATAGCTTTGTCTTTTAATGCTTCAAAATGACGCCCTACAATAATGTCTTTGTTACCAGTAGTAGTAACTACAATATCAGCTTCTTTAATAGCATCATCCATTTTCTTCACAGCAAAACCATCCATTGCTGCTTGTAAAGCACAAATAGGATCAATTTCTGTAACAATAACTCTTGCTCCAGCTCCTCTTAAGGATGCTGCTGAACCTTTTCCAACATCACCATATCCTGCAACCACAGCTACTTTACCAGCCATCATCAAATCTGTTGCTCTACGAATTGCATCTACTAAAGATTCTTTACATCCGTATTTGTTATCAAACTTAGATTTTGTTACAGAATCATTTACATTAATTGCTGGCATTGGCAATGTACCTGCCTTTACACGCTCAATTAAACGGTGAACTCCTGTAGTAGTTTCTTCTGACAAACCTTTAATTCCAGAAACCAATTCTGGATATTTATCTAACACCATATTGGTTAAATCTCCACCATCATCTAAAATTAAGTTTAATGGCTTTCTATCTTCACCAAAGAAAATAGTTTGTTCAATACACCAATCAAATTCCTCTTCGTTCATACCTTTCCAAGCATAAACAGGAACTCCTGTAGCAGCAATAGCTGCTGCTGCCTGATCTTGTGTAGAAAAAATATTACAAGAAGACCATGTAACATCAGCTCCTAAATCAACCAAAGTTTCAATTAAAACTGCTGTTTGAATGGTCATGTGTAAACATCCTGCAATTCTTGCACCTGCCAATGGCTTTTTACCTTTGTACTCTTCTCTAATACTCATTAATCCTGGCATTTCAGATTCTGCCAAACGGATTTCTTTTCTACCCCATTCTGCTAACGAGATGTCCTTTACTTTATAAGGAACGTATGTTGTTTCTAAACTCATATTACTATCTTTGTTGCTTTTAGACTGCAAATTTACGAAATCCTTACTATAATAAATGCCTTTATTTAAAACAATCCAAATTAGCCCAAACACCACAGTTTACGTTTGGAAAATAACTGAAAGCATTGATGTTTTAAGAGATGTACACTTATCTAAAAACAGTTTAAATAGAGTGAATTTGATGAAATCCGAATCTCATCAAAAAGGATTTTTAAGTATTCGTCATTTGTTACAACACATCAACTTGAACGATGATGATTTGTTTTATAATGAATTTGGAAAACCTTTATTAAAAAATCATCAACATATTTCTATTACCCACTCTTATGATTTTTCAGCGATTGTTGTTTCTGATGAAATTGTAGGAATTGATATTGAGAAAAATAGAGAGAAAATAAAAATCATTAAGCATAGGTTTACTGATTTAGAACAAAATGATTTAAGTGATGAAAAATACATCAAACAATTAACTTTTATTTGGGGAGGAAAAGAAGCCATGTTTAAAATCCATCCTTGTGGAGGTATGAGTTTTAAGAATGACTTAATTCTAAAAAAAATAAGTACACTAAATGCTAAAGGTTACATAAACACTCCTGAATTAAAACAAAATTGCGATATTTATTTTTATCAAATTGAAAATTATTCTTTAGCCATAGCTACCATAAATAATGAACTTTCTTAACACCTTACAAACTGCTCAAAAAGAGAATAAAAAGCTAACAGCAGTTTTAGTAGATCCTGATAAAATTTCTGTGGCTGATGTAGAAAACATTTGCCATAGAATTAATAATGCTCCTATAGATTATATATTTTTAGGAGGTAGTACAGTTTGCGAAAATCAAACAGAAATTATTGCTAAAGAAGTACAAAAACACACTACAAAATCCCTTATTCTTTTTCCAGGCGATTACAGTCACTTAACTAATTATGCTGATGGCGTATTGTTTTTAAATTTAATTTCAGGAGACAATCCAGAGTATTTAATTCATCAGCAAATAAAAGCAGTTCCTTTTTTATCAAAAAGTGATTTGGAAATTATACCAACAGGCTATATTCTAATAGATGGAGGCACAGAAACCAGTACGATTAAAGTCTCTAAAACAAAGCCTATTTGTCAACAAAAAAAGGAACACATAGTTAACACAGCTATTGCTAGTCAATACATGGGACAAAAAGTATTATATCTAGAAGCTGGTAGTGGAGCAAACATACCAGTAGGAAAAGATGTTGTTAACGCAGTCTTTAATTCCGTAAATATTCCTATTATTTTAGGAGGTGGAATTAGGACACTAAAAAAGATTAACGAAATTCATAAAGCAGGAGCAACCCTAGTGGTTATTGGGACTGCCTTTGAACTGAACAAAATTTTTTAAGCATAAATTGTTTATGAGACTAGAAAGAAAATTAAAAGAAGAAATTGACAAAAGAGGAATCTCTAACGAAAAATTAACAAGGCAATTAATTGCATTTGTAAAAGGAACTCCAACTTTAGAATTAGACAGAATTGCAACTATTAATGATGGTATTAAAATTATTGACAGCATTGATAGAAGTAAATTAATGAATATCTACAACATCAAACAACAAGATTTGGTGATTTATAAATTTACACCAGCATCTGGTTTAGCTTCTAGAATGTTTAAAGGTTTATCTGAATTTTACATTACCAAGATAAACAACGCCATGTCTCAATATTTTTTTAACAACCTACATAAATTTCCTTTTTACAAGGATATTATTATTGAGTTTAACAAGGTTTATCCTAAAATTAAAAAACTAGACAACTTAACCAATAAGTTATCTTTTTTAAATTTTATCTTAAGTAAAGAGCATTTAAATTATCAAAACACTCCTAAAGGATTGATTAGATTTCATCAATATGATATTGATAACAAATCTGCTTTGGAAGAGCAAATAGACGAAAGTGTTCACTATTGTGTTAGTAAAGATCAAACTGTAAACATTCATTTTACGGTAAGCCCATTGTTCATAGATAAATTTAAAGAATCTGTTAAAGATTATTTAGAAACCAATTACGATAATTCTAATATTAACTTTAATATTACTTTTTCTATACAGAAAACAAGTACAGATACCATTGCTGTAAATTATGACAATACTCCTTTTAAAGATGATAATGGAAATTATGTCTTTAGAGCTGGTGGACATGGAGCTTTAATAGAAAACTTAAATGATTTAGATGCTGATGTTGTTTTTATTAAAAATATAGATAACGTAAGTCATCAAAATCACATGGAAGAAACCATTAAGTACAAACAAATACTTGGTGGAAAATTATTATTGTTACAAGAAAAAATACACGAATTTTTAAAACAAATTAAAGAAAAATCAGCAGATTTAAATCTTCAAGAAATTCGTTTCTTTTTAATAGAAAACTTCTTTATTAACCTTACTGACGAAAATTGTAATGAAGAATATTTATTTAATCTTTTAAACAGACCTATTAGAGTTTGTGGAATGATTAAAAACCAAGGAGATGCGGGTGGTGGTCCATTTTGGGTTATGAAAAACTGTACAGAATCTACTTTACAAATTATTGAAGGAGCACAAATAGACAAAACCAATAAAGAACAATTAGATATTTTATATCAATCTACACATTTTAACCCTGTAGATATTGTTTGTTCTATAAGAGATTTTGAAGGAAACAAATTTGATTTAACTCAGTTTGTAGATCATGATGCTGTTTTTGTGACCGATAAAAGTGTAGGTGGTAAACCTGTAAAAGGATTAGAACTCCCTGGTTTATGGAATGGTGGAATGTCTGATTGGTTGACCGTTTTTGTTGAAGTTCCTATTGAAACTTTTAACCCAGTAAAAACGGTTACAGATTTACTATCTCCAATGCATCAAGCATAAAAAATATTAAATGTTGGCTTGACCAATATAATTGGTCAAGTCTTCATTTCTATCTAATTTTCCTGTTTTAAAATAAGTAACAGCATCATTGTTATTAATGAAGAATTTTTGCTTCCCTAATTTATCAACAATTCCACTTTTGGTAAGCATGTCTCTAACAGGTCCTTTTACATTAGAAAAGAATACTTCTATTCCTTTGTCTTTATAAAACTCAATATCAGCATCTATCATTTGTATTGCTGTACTATCTACTCCATTAATACATTCACAATCCAATAAAATTAACTTTAAAGTAGCTCCTTTTCGCTTTACATTGTTTTGTAAAACTTCGCTAAAATAATTGGCATTGGCAAAGTAAACACGGGCATCAAATCTTATAATTAAAATTTCTTCGTCTATCTCTACTTCTTCAAATCTATCTGTATTTCTAAAAATATTTGTATTTGGAATTCTTCCTAAAACAGCTACATGTGGTCTTGATGTTCTAGCAATTAACATCATTAAAGACAATACAACTCCTATTACAATCCCCTCTTTTATTCCTAAAAATACAGTTCCTGAAAAGGTAGCTACTAGCATCCAAAAATCACTTTTGTTTAAGCTCCATAACCTTATTGCTTCTTTATAATCTAACAATTTTATAATTGATACCATAATAATAGCAGCTAAAACAGCTTTAGGCAAATAATAAAAATAAGAGGTTAAAAAAAGTAATACAATAACAATAACCATTACTGAAAATAGCCCTGCCAATGCGGTTTTAGAACCCGCCTCATCATTTACTGCCGACCTAGAAAAACTTGCTTTTGTTGGATAAGATTTAAACATTGCCCCTACCATATTCATCATTCCTAAAGCAACCAATTCTTTATTAGGTTGAATAATTGTATCATCTGTACTTTGCTCTAATGATTTTCCTATGGATATCGTTTCTAAAAAATCTATGACCGCCAAAGTAACCGCAATAGGAAATACATCTGCCATCATTTTAAAAGTAAACGTTGGCATTTTAAAAGAAGGTAATCCTGATGGAATTTCTTTTAACACACTCACCTGTGATAAAGTATCGTGGAAAAAATGTAAAATCAAAATTCCTAATATCACTACCAACAAAGGTCCCGGTATTTTGGTTTTAATAGATTTAACCGTAAACAACACTGCAATAGCAATTCCTCCTACTGCAAATGTTTGAATTTCTAAATCTTGAAAATTCTTAAAAAAGGAATAAACAATCGCTTGTAAGTGGCTACTTCTAGGAATGTTAATTCCTGTTAAATTTTTTAGTTGATTCACTCCAATCATTAAGGCAACCCCTGAACTAAAACCACTTATAACGGGTTTTGATAAAAAATTAACAATGAATCCTAATTTCCCAATTCCTAATACAAACTGAAAAAGCCCCACCATAAAAGCGAGTAATATAGCTAGAGAAATATAGGCCTCTGTTCCAGCCACAGCCAAAGTAGAAATACCCGCAGCTACAATTAAAGAATCCATAGCAACAGGTCCTACAGCCACACGTTGTGAGGTTCCAAAAATTACATACATTATTTGAGGCAACAAGGCACTGTATAATCCATAAATAGGTGGTAAACCTGCAATTAAAGCATAAGCAATTCCTTGTGGAATTAATACAATTCCCACGGTTAAACCACCAATAATATCTGCTTTTAATTTTTCTTTAGAATATTTTGGCAACCATTCTAATATGGGAAATATATTTTTCATAGCTTAAAACAATTCTCCTTGACTTCTAGGTTTTGAAATCTCTAGGTGTTTATAAGCCAAATCTGTTACCTCTCTACCTCTGGGAGTTCTAATAATAAATCCTTGCTGAATTAAAAACGGTTCGTAAACCTCTTCAATAGTTTCGGCATTTTCACTCACTGCTGTTGCCAAAGTACTAATTCCAACTGGCCCTCCTTTAAATTTCTGAATAATAGTTGTTAAAATCTTGTTATCCATTTCATCTAAACCAAAAGCATCTACATTTAAAGCTTTTAAACCATACTTAGCTATTTCAACAGTAATGGTTCCATCCCCTTTAATTTGAGCAAAATCTCTTACCCTACGTAACAAAGCATTGGCAATACGAGGAGTTCCTCTACTTCTCCCTGCTATCTCAATAGCAGCTTCCATACTAATAGGTACTTTTAAAATCTGAGCACTACGTTGTACAATAGTACTTAACAATTCTGTATCGTAGTATTGTAATCTACTTGAAATCCCGAAACGAGCACGCATAGGTGCTGTTAATAATCCTGAACGAGTAGTCGCTCCTATTAAGGTAAATGGTTCTAAATTAATCTGTACCGTTCTAGCATTGGGTCCAGACTCTATCATAATATCGATTTTAAAATCTTCCATTGCCGAGTATAAATACTCTTCTACAATAGGACTCAACCGATGGATTTCATCAATAAACAAAACATCACGTTCATCTAAACCTGTTAACAATCCTGCTAAATCTCCTGGTTTGTCTAATACAGGACCTGAAGTCACTTTAATTCCAGCATTTAACTCATTTGCTAAAATATGAGCCAAAGTGGTTTTCCCTAATCCTGGAGGTCCATGAAACAAAGTATGATCCAATGCCTCACCTCGTATATTAGCTGCTTCTACAAATATTTTAAGATTTTCTATCGCTTGTTCTTGGCCTGTAAAATCATCAAAAGACAGAGGTCTTAACTTTTTCTCTACATCAAGTTCATCGTTAGAAAAATTTGTATTGTCTGGATTTAGGTTTTCGTTCATGTCTTGCTATTCTAAAAGCAAATATAAGCTTTCAGCAGCAATTAAATAAATGAATACAATACGTATGCAAGAACCACTAAATATTTAAATATTTCGATATATTTTACTGATTGCTTTTCTATTAACCTTCCTATAGATACCAGAGTTACTAACATATAAAAAGTCATCACCTCTAAACCAAAACTTGGAATCTCTGTAATTTTATAAGACATGGTACACAGTACCAAAGCTACTAAAACAATATTACCAATAATATATACTTTCTCTGCCAAAGAATAGGTTTTGTATTGATAAGAACCTTTTTCTACATATAATGGTAAATGCTCTAATGCTCCAGTTGTAGGTACCCAATCAGGCCCTTTAAACAAGACGTTTAACTTTCCTCCTATGGTTGGCATTTGCTTCATCATATAAAGTAAGTTGGCATAATAATGAAAAACTCCTGTCACAAAATCTCTGGAGTTAATATCCATAGTAATACCATATTTCACCTCTTTTTCCTCCCTTTGAAAAGTACCAAACAACCTATCCCAAATAATGAATATTCCACCATAGTTTTTATCCAAATATTCTGGATTACTACCATGATGCACTCTGTGATGTGATGGCGTTACCATAAATTCTTCTATAATTCCAAGCTTTGGAATTAAAGGAGTATGTAATAAAAATTGATACAAACCTAGAACAGCATGTGTTCCCAAAACTACTTCGGCAGAAAAACCAATAATAGGCATGATAGACCAAAACATAATTCTAATAAAAACCTGAAAAGGGGTTAAGTTAAAAGCTACACTATAGTTGTAATCTTCACTTTGATGATGAATAATATGAGATCCCCAAAAAAGATTAATTCGATGACCTGATAAATGATAAAAATACCAAACAATATCAGAAACTAATACAGCTACTAAAAACCAAGTAGTCGTTTGTGGAATTGTAAAAATGGCAAAATACTCATGTAAATAATGATAGAAAAAAAAGATAACAGGTACCATAAAAACTCCTGCAATCCTATCAAAAATTCCCATAGAAATGTTAGCAATGGTGTTTTCAAACCTAAAAATCTTTTTTCCTTTTCTTCTAGCAACAATATATTCTGTAGCCAAAACAAACATCACAATTGAAATGACAATAAATAACCCCGCATTGTCATTCTTAGGCATTAAAGAAATTTCTTCTTTCATTCTTTTCTTTTTTAGGAAACAAAAATAAAAAACTATATAGTAATAACTCGCTAATATATGTTTAGAATTTTCTTAGTCTATTAAAATTGTTTTACTAACAATTTTATACATTCTTAATTAAATTTGTAATTAAATAAAAAAACACCGTCAAGGCTTCTTGACGGTGTTTTTTTATTTTTTCTGCATTTTTTAGTTACTCTATTACCAATTTTAAAGACTTAATTCCTTTATCTGTTTTAACCTCAACAATCCATAAGCCTGATTTCATTGTAAAATCTACATCTTTACCTGTTTGTATTTTTTTTACTAGTGCACCTGTAACACTATAAATATTAACCTCAGTATCCGTATCTACTTCTGAAATATAAACCTGATTATCAACCACCTTAACATTAGTCTTTATCACATCATTAAACTCTAACCCAAGAGTTGATTCTTTTACCTCTATTTTATACAAGTTAAAAGAGTTAGATGTATAAATATAAATTATTCCCCCTGTACCGGTATAGCTAGCCGTAATTGTTTCCGGATCTGTATTATCCACAACCGCATCAAAAGAATTTAATAAAATTGTACCATCAGAGATGTATAGTGTTCGATTTGCACTACTACTTCCAGACCTAAACCATACCTTAACATCTACAGGCCCTGTAACTGGAAATGATAAATAGCTGTAACTAGGCATAAAATCTACTGGTGCTGATCCTCCATTAAATTTAAAACGATTAATTGCTTTATATTCATCATCTGTACCTGCATCCCATGTTTTTCCCCCAGAATTTTCTATTTGTCCGAATTGATCGCCTGAACTATCTCCAACCAAAGTCAAACCATCTTTTACTACTGTTGCACCTTCTGCAGCATTATAAGCTTCTACTGGCCACATGGCAATTTGCGTTGCACTAGTATAGTTAACATCTCCTCCAAAATCCCAAATTTTGTTTTGTCCATTTATGTTACAAAAACTAGTAACTAATAATAGAATAAGTAATTTTTTTTTCATCTTTTTTAATTTTTATTATTAATCTAATTCACTATTTTTTTTCTTGATCATTAAGAAGGAAATACTCATAATTAGGTATCTCCTTCCTAAATTTATAATGTATTGCTTTTTTAATTCATCAAAATTTTAGTGATTTTTTTTCCTTCTACGTTTTCTAATACTATAATATAAAATCCTTTTTGAAGATTAAATTCAGTATCAATCATGGTACTTAAGGACTTTATTAACACTCCTGTAATACTGTATACTTTAATTTTAGTTTTAGAATTTACATGACTTATATACACTCTATCATTATATGCTTTTACATCAACACTATTTTCTTTATTGGTTAAAGACTCTATACTTAAAAAATCAAGCTGATTAATTGGATCCCAACCGTCATTTCCTTTGGTAAAACTAAAAGGTGTAATTTCTGTATTATCTTCTAAGACAGGTGTTGTTAAAACCGTAGACCAGGAAGCTCTAGTTGCAAGATTATTAACACCCGATGCTTCTTCAATAGTACCATATTCATACATAAACTGAGATTCACCGCCTAAAGTATTATTCCAACCTTCTTTAAAAATCATAGACTGTCCATTATATAATGGATTTTGAGAACTAGCTATTTTTGTGTTATAAAATACAACTTCACTAGTAGTAGCTGCCCAAGGACGACCAAAATAACCAGGCTTACCATAATTAATTGATGCAGTTTCAATACCTGGCTCAGCAGATCTAATATTACATTCATACATTAAATAACCTCTACCTCCTGAATGTTGTGCTGCTGTTATATAAGCAACATCACTACTAGCATCACTCGTGTTTAGCACTAAATCTGATTGATAAAATACCGCAACCATGCCTCCAAACAAATAATCTACAGCCCCCATTATAGCTCCTTTATATACAACAATCCTTGAATTGTGCTGGCCATAAAAAGAATCTTGACGACCTACAATACGACAATTATTTAAAATTGTTTTATCTCCAACCACACCAATAGCAGCTGCTCTTTCAACATATCCTAAATCTCTATTTTGAACCGATGTATCTCCATATGTTTTTGGTCTTTCTCCACCACTTGGAGATGCATTAGTTGTCAATACGATATCTTCAGATTCTTTTTTAGAAATGTATTGATTAAATGAGTTTTCAATAATAATATTATCTGCAATAAATCCATCACTTAAAATAACCATAGTAGCACACCAATATGAAGCATTAGTGGTTCCCGATTTATTTTCATATAATTGATAACCATTTTCAGTGTTTACCTCCAAAGCTTTAGCACTCCATTTGTTATTTGTATCCTGACTATAATAATTATATCCTGTTCCATAGTATGATGTAATTCTTACTGCATTAGCATCAATATCAACCCCTTTATTTAACAAGTCTATACTTGGTGTAGCCGAAGCATTTTTAAATGTTATATTTGGATTATTAATTACTACCATTTCTTCATAATTACCTGGATCTATCATTACTGTGACACGCTCATTATTTGGACGATTCATCTCTGCAATTGTATTTAACGCTTCATTAATAGTTTCGTAATCCTTACCTATTCCTACTGTAATTAATGAATTAAAAGCAACCACTGGTTTCACTTCTATATTTGTTAAATAAGATGAGCTTGATCCTGAACATAAAATAGTTACTGTTCCGGCAGTATTTCCTTCATAAACATATTCAACAAACTCCATAGAAGAAGTACTACCACTTGATGTTATAATTGTTTCTCCTCCATTAATGGTAAATTCTGCAGCATAGTAATAAGTCACAATCATTTTTTGTCCTGGACTTAATGGAACCTCTATAGAACTTTCGTTAGAACCTATTATATGACCTTTTGCCTTTTCATTTTTAATACCAGATAACACCAATCCTTTATAATGTGTATCAGTATTCAAAATTTCTTTATCATCAAAACTCCAATTTGTTACTGGACTAAATTCTAAATCTTTTGAAACATCTTTTCCTAATATAGTTGTGTTTGATGTTAATACTAAGGTAATTGGATACTCATCTAACCCAGAATAATCAATAGTATAAACTCCATCTCTTAATGCTATATTTGTAACATCTGTAAAATGATATTCATACCCCAATTCATTTAAATTAGAAAATGTTAGTTCAAGTTTACTCAACTGTGTTGCACTTAAACCCGGTGCATTGATTATTACATCATATAACATTTTTTTAGAAAAATCTATATCTGTAGATTCATTAGCCGCTCCAATAGTTATTGTATTTGCTAATATTTCATAATCATTAACCCCTTTTGCACTGATTGTATACTCCGTATTTGGTTCTAATTGAACTGTGTAAGTTGAATTTTCAACGTCAATCACTATTTCTGGAACAAATATTTTATTTGCATGTGTATCTGTAGTATAAGTTATAACAGCATTAGAAATATTAGATCCAAGACCAGTAATACTCCCACTTACTGTATATAATTCTACTCGTTCAATATTTATATCTAATGAACCTGTAACTTCTTCTAGTAAAATTGAATTAGAAGTACTAATTACATAACCATTTGCATCTTTTAAGCTTAAATTATAGTTATATCCCTGTGGTAAATTTATACTATAAACTCCATTTGATGGAAACACAGACCATGTCTTACCTGCCTCATTAGTAAATGTAATTCCATAATTATTAGAAATCCCATCTGCTTGACTTATATCAACATTACCTGTTAAAGTTTTATATACTGCATCATTTCTTTCAATTCTAAAGTAACTCGGTTTATCTACACTATCATATATACGGTAGGAACCAGCATTTTTTGCAACAAATTTAACAATTGAAATCTCGCTATTTGTTTTTACACTTACTACATCATCTTGAACTTCTGGATCTGCAACATAAGTAAAGTGAATACTCCCATTTCCATTTTGTGTGGACATTGCTATTGACACTTCATCATCCTCACTTAATGTAAGACTCATATATCTTCCAATAGCACCTGCACCATTTACGTAAATTCTTCCGTTATATCCCTCAACACTACTTAAATTTTCATCATAACGAGTTAAATTTGTATTGTTTGTTCTTAAACGGTCATTTGTTCCTCCTACCCAACTTAATATCCCTTCTGACCATGAAGGTAAAGTGTTTGATGATGCTGAACTCCCCACTTGAATAGAAGCACTGTACCAAGCGTTAATTTTATCTTCATCTAATTTGTTGTTATATAATTGTGAATCTAATTGCTCTGCACCAAAATCCCATACATCAATTTTCCCATTAGAAGTTTCAATAGTTGCTGCATTTTCCAAAGACATTCCATGTAAATAAATTTCGGCACTAGGATATTCCTCACTTAATATTGTTGCTGTAATTTTACCTGCTCCTCCTGTATAACTAAAATTCATCGGAACACCATCAATTGCTTCTGTAATATTTTGAGCTGGAATATTTCCTATTACGTTACCATTAATATCTTTAAATTCCAAAATGGCATCTGTTGCAGAACCATATTGATCTACAATAAAAGTAACAGTAGCATTACCTGCAACAATAATATCAAATGAATTTCCTGGGAAAAAGACACCTCCATGGGTTGCATCATGAAAACCAAACTGCCCAGACTCTTCTGCAGTATTACTATTCATAGTAACAATTCCATCACTTGTTTTGAATGTATTGTACCTTAAAGATGTATAACTAGTTTGTGGCATTTCCGAACCATCTGCAAAACTATAGATATAGGTTTCTCCTGGTGTTGCGTCTACAATTGTTCCACTGTCTGAAATATTAAAAATATATGACTTTGGGTCATTTCCATCATCTGTAAAGTTTATCGTAAGTATGTTTCCATCTATCGATGTTGATATAATATCACCAGATACTATTGGTGTAAAAGACGATAAGTCTGCACCTCCTAAATCAATTTCAATTGAAGCTTCCGTATTTGTACTGCTAAACACTGTACCATTATTAATATTAACCATTGCTGTTTCGCTAGCCTCAGTACCCGATGCAAAATCAATTTGACTTCCATTAATAGTTATTGTACCTGTTCTTTTCTTCCACGGAGTTAAGCTCATTTCGTAAACAATTGGTAATACTTCAATTAAAGGTAGATAACTGGTACCACCTGTATTAGTAATCATCACTGTTCCTTCCTCTCCAATATATGTAAAGTCTATATATGTTGGATTCATATCACTATATGTAGTTCCCGTATTATTACTTTGTGATGAAGTATCAAAAGCTCCTGTTGTACTCGATAAATTAATAGTTCCTCCAGAATACTGATCAGAAGCTATTCTAATTTTACTATTACCAGATACTTGAAGTGTAATGATGTTTCCATCTTTAAGAGTTACTCCATGCTGGGTTCCGTGATATGCATATGCATTTGAAGGTCCTGATTCTATTTTAATCAATCCTTTTTCTATTATAACATTTCCAGGTGCTCCACTAGGTACAATAGTATTATCTCTAAAATCATAATAATAAGGAATGTTAATTTCCGCTGAAGCATAGGCCACTCCTGACTGAGAAGGAATAACTTGTATTAATGGTAGATATAAATCATTTCCTGATCCTGCAACTGTAGTAAATGTTAAAGTAGTTGCTGGTCCTGAATAAATAATATCAAAAGTATCTGATAAATCATTTACTACTTTACTTACTTGAATTCCTAAATCTCCATCTGAACTAGCTGTACCTTTTACATCTAAACCAGAATATTTAGAACCTAAAAACCTAATAGTAGAACTTCCATCAACATCTAGGCTGATTGTACCGTTAACTTTCATAGAAAGCCCATATTGAGTTCCATGATGTGAATAATTTCCTCCTAAAAGTAATTTATTGTCAATACTTTGCCCTGCACTTATAATGGTTCCATCTCTAAAATCGTAAGAAACAACATTACTTAACACACCATTATCATGTAATATAATAGTAAAGGTTTTAGGATCAGTAGATTCGTTAACAAAAGTGATTTTAAGTTCATTTTCATTAATTACTGCTGAAGCAATATCTCCAGAAACTACTGGAGTAATGGTTGATAAATTAGCTCCCTCTAAATTAATTGCTACTTTTCCACTATTTTTAGATTCAGAAATAACAATACCTTCACTAACTGTAATCATGGCGTTATCTGCTGGTGTAAGTCCAGAAGTAAGAGTGATATCAACACCACCTAACGAAACAATTCCTGATTTTTGCACATATGAACTTAATGAAACCTCATATGGTACTGGGGCAATTTGTATGTAGGGTAAATATGCTGTTCCTCCATCTACATGCTCTAACACTATAGTACCTTCTGTTCCTACGTATAAAAAATCTACCCACGTTTGTACTCCATCACTATAAGTTGTTCCAATATTATTTTGAGAAGCTATATCAAATACACCTGTTGTACTTGTTGCACTAATTGCACCTGAAGAATATTGATCAGTAGCGACTCTAATTTTACTATTACCTGCTACCTGTAATGTAATAGTATTACCATCTTTAAAAGTGATTCCATGTTGTGAACCATTTAAACTTAATGCATTACTATTACCAGAGTCAATAACAATCAGTCCTGACTCTACATGATTTCCCGAACCACTAGCATAAATACTATTATCTCTTAAATCAAAATTATATATAACATTTGCTTCGGCAGTTGTAAAATCTTTACCCAATTGAGCAGGAATAACTTCAATAGACGGCAAATAAAGGTCGTTACCAGTACCTGCAAGTGTAGCAAATGTTATTGTTGCTGCTGGTCCAGAATATACAAAATCAAAAGTATCGGTTAAATCATTAGCTACTTTTGCAACCTGAATTCCTAAGTCACCATCAATCGTTGCAGTTCCTTTCACATTTAATCCTGAATAATTCGAACCTAGAAATCTTATTGTTGAACTTCCATCTAAAGAAATAGATATTGTTCCATCAACTTTCATCGCAAGCCCATACTGAGCTCCATGATATGAATAATTCCCTCCTAAAGTTAATTTTGCATCAGTACTTTGCTGATTGGAAATTATAGTTCCATCTCTAAAATCATAAACAACTGAATTAGAGACCTGACCTTGAGCCCAATGCAAAAAAAAGAGCATGGACAATAACAGAAAAAAGGATGTTTTTTTCATTATTATTAAATTTTGTTTAATTAATTAGTTTAGTAAAGTTTTTAATCATCCACTCTAAATAAATTTTATTTTCTAAAAAATACTAGTTAGGAAACCATTAAATGCTATTAGCAATAATCTTTATTATCCTATTTTTATAGATATAGAATTAGATTAATACTTGAAAAACAGAAAACATTTTTCTATGAAAAGAATCAATTATTTTAAATATAACTTGGTTATTTTTTTAAGAGTAATTTTTCAATTCACACGCTAATATATTTTTATACACTTACTGTTTTTTTTGTAAATAAATAAAAAAATAAACAATAAAACTAAGAATTTCGTAAAAATGTAATCGATTAACCTAATATACTATTATTTTGACTATCAACAAGTCATAAAAATGTAATCGATTGTATTCAACTTACTAAGATTTGTGCCTTTTATTTCGTGTTTAATTCATAAAAACATGAGATATCTCAGAAAAAAAATCGAAAAAAATTAAAAAAACCTTTAAAATCAACATCTACAACAAGACATTCATCAAAATAAAAAAGTAAGACAATAAACCTTATTTTATTAAAAAAAATATAAATTAGTGTAATCGATTACGTAAAAATAAAATAATGCAGAAAAAAATAATATATCTATTCATCTTGCTCATATCTTTTCATTTAAGTTCACAATCCATTAAAATTGATGAATTTGGAGGCTCATTTGAATCAGCTTACATTAAATGGCAATCTGTCTCTGAAGCAACAAGCTACAATGTATACTTTACAGGTGAAGGAATTACACATCAAAAAATTGACACAGAATTAATACGATGTTATAATAATGGTACTTATCGAGCTGATATTTTAGGACTGAAATCTGGTAGCTACACCATATCAATCGCTCCTGTAATAAATGGTGTAGAAGCAACTGCCACAATAAGCTCTTCAATAAATGTAATTCCACATGACAGAGCTGGTTTTGCTTTTTCAAATAATAGAATTGCAGGAGCTTATAATTTAGATGGAACGCCACAATCTGATGCCGTAATTTTATACATTACTGAAGAAACTAAAAACACCATTGAACTTAATGTAACAGGAGCAAGTACACCAACTAGTGTTGGTGTACAAGACATTCTTGATGGATTTAAGAAAGGAAAAGATACTCGCCCATTAATTATTAGAATGATTGGACAAATTACAGATCCTTCTTATTTATTAAATGGAGATATTGTTATTGAAAATGATCAAAACATCAACAGTCATATTACGTTAGAAGGAGTTGGAAATGATGCTGTAGCCGATGGATGGGGAATTCGAATAAAAAATGCATCAAATATTGAAATTAGAAATATTGGTATTATGAATTGTAATAGTGGTGAGGGGGATAATATTGGTTTGCAACAAAACAACAATCATATTTGGGTACATAACGTAGATTTCTTTTATGGTGATGCAGGAGGTGATGCCGATCAAGCCAAAGGAGATGGTGCATTAGATTGTAAAAAATCAACATATGTAACATTTTCATACAATCACTTTTGGGATTCTGGTAAATCAAATTTATTAGGACTTAGTGAGGGAACAAATGAAGGTTTATTTATTACCTATCATCACAATTGGTACGACCACTCCGACTCACGTCATCCTCGTGTACGTTATTATTCTGCTCATATTTACAATAATTATTACGATGGTAATTCAAAATACGGGATTGGTTCAACTTTAGGATCTTCCGTTTTTTCTGAAAACAATTATTTCAGAAACTGTAAATACCCAATGCTCACCTCTTTACAAGGAACTGATCTCTTTTATGGGTATCCAACATTTTCAGGAGAAGATGGAGGATCAATAAAAGCATACGGAAATACAATCATAGGTCAAAAAAGATTTGTTGCCTACGGAGACAGTAACTATAACGATAACACGACTGAATTTGATGCTATTGTAACAAGTACTAAAAACGAAATAATACCTAATACTATCATATCAAAAAAAGGAAGTAATCTTTATAATAATTTTGACACCAATGGTAGTTTAGATTATACATATACCGTTGATACAGCAGAAGAAGCAAAAACAAAAGTAATGCAATATGCTGGTAGATTAAAAGGAGGTGATTTTACATGGATATTTAATAATAGTATTGATGATACTTCTTCAAATGTTAACACAGGCTTAAAACAAGCTCTAACTTCATATAAAACAAATCTAGTTTGTATTCAGGGAATCAGTGAACCACCAAGTAGTCAAACTTTAACAATTACATCAAGCAATGAAGACCAATCTGTTCTAGAGGAAACCTCCATAGATCCAATTATTTTTACATGGGGTGGTGATGCTACTGATGTTAGCGTTACAGGAATTCCTGCTTCAGGAATTGATTTTGTAAAAGATCATTCGGCAAAAACAGTAACTATTTCTGGTACTCCTACTGCAGATATTTCTTATACAATTACTACTAGTGGGAATACTGGAACTCCAGTCTCTAAATCTGGAACTATTAGTCTAACCACAATAGTTGAAGGAGATTTAGTTCACAATTTTACGACTTCAGCAAAAACAAGTGATTTCTACACTATCACAGGAAACATAAACTCTACTGATGGATCTGCTAACTACAATGGCTTAACTTTAACTAAACGTTTAAAAATAGAATCCTCTACAAACATTACTTATACAACAACAGAAACCTCTAGCTTAACTTTAGTTTTTGACACTACCTTTTCTGGGAAAATTAAACTAGACGGTATTGATTACTCAGCTTCTAATGGAATCGTTACCATTACAGACATTGCCCCAGGAACACATAATATTACAAAGAACAATATTACAAATCTTTTTTACATCAAAACAACATACAACACGTTAGCGTTTAAAAACACCAAAAACTTACCTAAAATTAACCTATACCCCAACCCAGTAACAAACTTATTACAGATAGATACTAGTTTAGATATAGAAGAGATTCAAATCTTAAACATGTTAGGATCTTTAGTCAAAAGCATCAAGGGAAACTCTAAATTTATAGATGTTAACTATTTAAATAGTGGGGGATATTTTTTATCTGTTAAAACAAATAAAGGAATTTATAGACAAATCATTTTAAAGAATTAAAAAAAGCATAAAAAAAACGCTATCACAATATTGTGATAGCGTTTTTGGCTCCCCCTCTAGGGCTCGAACCTAGGACCCTCTGATTAACAGTCAGATGCTCTAACCAACTGAGCTAAGGAGGAATTTCCATGAATGGAAAAATATGCCTTAGTGCTTTTTGAAAATTCTAGACTTAACTAGTGTTGCTTGCTCCCCCTCTAGGGCTCGAACCTAGGACCCTCTGATTAACAGTCAGATGCTCTAACCAACTGAGCTAAGGAGGAATTTGCTTATAGCGACAACATTTCCTTTTTGCGGTTGCAAATATATATCTTTTTCTAAATCTCACATAATTTTTTTCAAAAAAAACAAAAAAAAACAATTTGTTAGAATATTACTGATTTCTTACATTATATGAAATAAAGATTTGTGAAAGCAACAATTTAATTATTTTTGCTTATTCGACAACGAACATCAAATATAAGACAACACATATATAACATGGATAAATTTTCTTTTCTTAATGCTGCTCACACAGGATTTATTGCTGACCTATATGAGCAATATCAAAAAAGTCCAGACAGTATTGAGCCAAGTTGGAAAAGTTTTTTTCAAGGGTATGATTTAGCAAATGAATTATACGAAGATGAAACCAATATTAAAGTACCACAAGAAGTTAAAAAAGAGTTTTTAGTTCTTGAATTAATTAATGGTTACAGAACTAGAGGGCATTTATTTACCAAAACGAACCCTGTAAGAGAGCGTAGACATTACGAACCTAAACTCGAGATTGAAAACTTTGGATTATCTAAAGACGATTTACAAACTGTTTTTAGTGCTGGTGAAGTTATTGGTATTGGTTCGGCAACATTAGAGGCTATTGTTAATAGATTAAAAGAAATTTATTGCGATTCAATTGGTATCGAATACATGTATATTCGTCAACCTGAAGAAATCAAATGGTGGCAAAACAGATTGAACAAAAATGCCAATCAAGCAGATTTTAACGTAGATCAAAAAAAATACATCCTTAAAAAGTTAACACAAGCTGTTGGGTTCGAAAACTTTTTACAAACAAAATATGTAGGTCAAAAACGTTTCTCTGTAGAAGGTGGTGAAACTGTTATTCCTGCTTTAGCAACTGCATTAAAAACAGCTGCAGAAAAATACAATGTTAAAGAATGTGTGTTGGGAATGGCTCACCGTGGTCGTTTAAACACTTTAACAAACATCTTTAAAAAGCCTGTTCGTGATTTATTCTCTGAATTTGAAGGAAAAGATTTTGATGAAGAAAACATTGATGGAGATGTTAAATACCACATGGGATTAACTCGCAGTAAAACCTATCAAGATGGTTCAGAAATGAGAATGAACTTATTACCTAATCCATCTCACCTAGAAACTGTTGGTCCTGTTGCCCAAGGAGTTGCAAGAGCTAAAATTGATACCCTTTATAATGGTGATGAAGGAGCTATTTTACCAATTATTATTCATGGTGATGCTGCTGTTGCTGGTCAAGGAGTCGTTTACGAAGTAATTCAAATGAGTAAACTAAATGGTTATAAAACTGGAGGTACTTTACACTTAGTTATCAACAACCAAGTAGGATTTACAACCAACTATTTAGATGCTCGTTCTAGTACTTATTGTACAGATGTTGCCAAAGTAACTTTATCACCTGTATTACATGTAAATGCTGATGATGTAGAAGCTGTTTGTCATGCAATTGAATTGGCATTAGAATTTAGAATGACATTCAAACGTGATATTTTTATCGACTTATTAGGATACCGTAAATATGGACATAACGAAGGAGATGAGCCAAGATTTACGCAACCTCAATTATATAAAAACATAGCAAAACATAAAAACCCAAGAGATATATATGTAGATCAGTTAATTGCTGAAAACAGTATAGATCAGGCTTATGCTCAAGGTTTACAAGATGAATACAAGAATTTATTAGAAGATAAATTCTTACAAGCTAAGAATGATGAAACCTCTAAAGTAATTCCTTTTATGGAAGAAACATGGGAAGGTTTTGTTAGAGAAGGGTTAGCAGAAATGTTGGCTCCTATCAATACTACATATCCTAAAAACAAATTAGAAGATATTACTAGAGTGATTTCTCAAAATCCTGAGGGAGTAAAATTTGTTCGTAAAGCACAGCGTATTATTGAAAGCCGTGCTAAAATGGTTTTTGAAGACAATCAATTAGATTGGGGAACAGCAGAAAACCTAGCCTACGGTTCTCTGTTAGAAGAAGGATTTAACGTTCGTATTTCTGGACAAGATGTAGAACGTGGTACTTTTAGCCACCGTCACGCTATCTTAAGAGATGAAATTTCAGAAGAAAGAATCAACTTATTAAATACCAATAAAAACAACAAAGGGGTAATGACCATTTACAACTCTTTATTATCAGAATACGGGGTTTTAGGGTTTGACTATGGATATGCGATGGCTCATCCAAATACCTTAACTATTTGGGAAGCACAATTTGGTGACTTTGGAAACGGAGCTCAAATTATGTTCGACCAATACATTTGTGCTGCAGAAGACAAATGGAAGTTACAAAACGGTATTGTTATGTTATTGCCTCACGGTTACGAAGGACAAGGATCAGAACACTCATCTGCAAGAATTGAAAGATACTTACAATTGTGTGATTATGACAACATGACCATTGCTAACTGTACAGAACCAGCAAACATGTATCACTTGTTACGTCGTCATATGAAACGTAACCACCGTAAACCATTAGTAGTTTTTACGCCTAAGAGTTTATTACGTCATCCAAAGGCTGTAAATACTATTGAAGAATTAGCTGATGGAGGTTTCCAAGAAGTAATTGACGATACTATCATCAACAAAGCAAACGTTAAAAAAGTAGTTTTCTGTTCTGGTAAATTCTATTACGATATGTTAGAAGAAAGAGAAAACTTAAATAATGAAACTGTTGCTTTGGTACGTATAGAGCAATTGTTCCCTTTACACGAAGAAAAAATTCAAGCTGTAATAGATTCTTATCCTGCTGATGTTGAATTTGTATGGGCACAAGAAGAACCAGAAAATATGGGAGCATGGTCATACATGTTACAACGTTTTAAATTGGTACCTTTAACCGTAGCCTCACTTAAATTCTACTCTGTTCCTGCTGCAGGATCTAGTGCTAGATTTAAAAAGAGACATCAAGAAGTGCTTAACAAAGTATTTCAATCATAAACAAAGAACACACACTAAATAAACAAATAACATCAAAAATATTATCTAATGGTTTTAGAAATGAAAGTCCCTTCTCCGGGAGAATCAATCACAGAAGTAGAAATCGCAACTTGGTTAGTTGAAGATGGTGATTATGTAGAAAAAGACCAACCAATTGCTGAAGTAGATTCTGATAAAGCAACTTTAGAATTACCTGCAGAAGAAAGTGGAATTATCACTTTAAAAGCAGAAGAAGGTGATGCTGTAGCCGTTGGTGCTGTAGTATGTTTAATTGATATGGATGCTGCAAGACCTGATGGTGCAGCTGCTCCAGAGAAAAAAGCTGAGCCTGCTAAAAAAGAAGAAGCTCCTGCAGAAGAAGCTCCTGCCGCTCCTAAAAATGAAAACCAAACTTATGCTACAGGAAGTGCATCTCCTGCAGCTAAAAAGATTTTAGACGAAAAAGGAATAGAAGCTGGTGCTATTCAAGGTACTGGTAAAGACGGTAGAGTTACTAAAGAAGATGCTATCAACGCAGTACCTGCAATGGGAACCGCTACTGGTAGTCGTGCTTCAGAAAGTAAAAAAATGTCTATGCTACGTAGAAAAGTAGCACAACGTTTGGTTTCTGTTAAAAACGAAACAGCAATGTTAACTACTTTTAACGAAGTAAACATGCAACCTGTTTTTGATTTACGTAATCAATATAAAGAAGAATTTAAGGCTAAACACGGAGTTGGTTTAGGATTTATGTCTTTCTTTACTTTAGCAGTAACTAGAGCTTTAGAATTGTATCCTGATGTAAATTCTATGATTGATGGTGATTACCAAATCAAAAATGATTTCGCAGATATTTCTATCGCAGTTTCTGGTCCTAAAGGATTAATGGTTCCTGTAATTAGAAATGCAGAAAACTTAACTTTTAGAGGAGTTGAAGCAGAAGTAAAACGTTTGGCTTTAAGAGCTCGTGATGGTCAAATTACTGTAGATGAAATGACAGGTGGTACTTTCACAATCACTAACGGTGGGGTGTTTGGATCTATGTTGTCTACACCAATCATCAACCCTCCTCAATCTGCTATCTTAGGAATGCACAACATCGTTGAGCGTCCAATGGCAGTAAACGGTCAAGTGGTTATTCAACCAATCATGTACGTGGCATTATCTTACGATCACAGAATTGTAGATGGTCGTGAATCAGTTGGTTTCTTAGTAGCTATTAAAGAAGCTATTGAAAACCCAATTGAATTGTTAATGAACAACAATCCTAAAAAAGCATTAGAATTATAGTCTAAAACTTTTTAAATATTAAAAGAGCATCTTATTCATTTAAGGTGCTCTTTCTTTTTGGGCGTTATCCAAAGGGTCGGGCTTTCGTTACTCGCTTTTTAAAAGATGTCCGAGCAAAGCCTAGAACCTTTTAAAAGAGCTCAAACACACCTCTCAATCCCTAACGCAAAAAATTCCTGTATAAATTATATTACTTTTATACATACATTTTATCACCATATGAAACTTACTCACACAAATTCTTTACAAGAGATATTAACCAATCATAACGCTAACGTAAAAAAGAAAGTCTTTATAGAAAAAGGAGAAATACCCCAATTAATGATGTTTGGTTCAGCTACTTTTAAACCTGGTGATAAAGTGGAAACACATCTACACAAAACTATGTATGAAGTATTTTATATCCAAACAGGAAAAATAGACTTTATCATTAATGAAAAAAAAATCACAGCAGTTGCTGGAGATTGTATCACCATAGAACCTAATGAAAACCACTCGCAACAGAATAATTACTCAGAAGACGTTACGTGGATCTATTTTGGTATAGCCACTGATTAGTTTTTTGATTGCTCAAAACAAGCCAATGAAACTCTATTTATAAAATAAATTATTGAATATAAATTAAAAGCCGATTCTAATATTAGAGAATCGGCTTTTTTGTACTTTATTATTTACAATAACTATTTAGTAATTTAAAGGATCTTTTATTGATCAATATTTTTTGCTCTATTTATAAATATTTCAGAACTTATAAGAAAAACTAAACAACTTGAAAAAACCATAAACAAAAACTATCTTAATATAAAAACTATAGATGAAAACAATTCAAAATAAAGACATAGATTTGAAAAAATAATTAAAAATATAATCTTATGGATAATAATAACTTTTCTGGAGACATCTCTAAATGTCCCTTTCACGGAGGAAATACCGTTAGTGAAAAATCTTATCAATGGTGGCCAAAGACGTTAAATTTAGATATTTTACATCAACATGATGTCAAAGTCAATCCTCTTGGTCAAGATTTTAATTATCACGAAGAATTAAAAAAATTAGATGTTAAGGCTCTTAAAAAAGATGTTACTGATTTAATGACAGACAGTCAAGATTGGTGGCCTGCAGACTGGGGTACTTATGCTGGATTAATGGTTCGTATGGCATGGCATTCAGCAGGTTCTTATAGAGCTTTTGATGGACGTGGAGGAGCAGCAACAGGAAATCAACGTTTTGCCCCATTAAACTCATGGCCAGACAATGCTAGTTTAGATAAAGCCAGACGTTTACTTTGGCCTATCAAAAAGAAATATGGTAATAAAATAAGCTGGGCAGATTTAATTATTCTTGCAGGTAATATTGCTTACGAAAGTGTAGGATTAAAAACATTTGGTTTTGCTTTTGGTAGAAATGATATTTGGCATCCAGAAAAAGACATTTACTGGGGGGCAGAAAAAGAATGGTTAGCACCTAGTGAAAATCGTTATAAAGACCTAGAAACTCCTACATCTCTGGAAAAGCCATTAGCAGCAGTACATATGGGATTAATTTATGTAAATCCTGAAGGAGTAAATGGGAATCCTGATCCTGCTAAGACAGCGCTACACATTCGTGAAACTTTTGCTCGTATGGCAATGAACGATGAAGAAACTGCAGCGCTAACAGCAGGTGGACATACCATAGGAAAAGCACATGGAAATGGAGATGCAAGTATTTTAGGACCAGAACCTGAAGCTGCTGGTATAGAAGAACAAGGTTTTGGATGGTCTAACCCTAACGGAAAAGGAAAAGGTCGTGATGCAGTAACCAGTGGTATTGAAGGTGCCTGGACAACCAATCCTACAAAATGGGACAATGGTTATTTTGATTTGTTATTTGGCTATGAATGGCAATTAACCAAAAGTCCTGCTGGAGCACATCAATGGGAGCCTATCAATATCAAAGATGAACACAAGCCTGTTGATGTTGAAAATCCTACAATTCGAGTAATGCCTATGATGACAGATGCAGACATGGCCATGAAAGTAGACCCTATTTATCGTAAAATATGTGAAAAGTTTAAAAATGATCATGCATATTTCTCTGAGACATTTGCACGTGCTTGGTTTAAATTAACACATCGTGATATGGGGCCTAAATCTAGATATTTTGGACCTGATGTTCCTTCTGAAGATTTAATATGGCAAGATCCTATCCCTGCAGGAAATAAAAATTACGATGTAAATAAAGTAAAAGAAAAAATATCCAATTCAGGATTAAGTATATCAGAAATGGTTACTACTGCTTGGGATAGCGCTAGAACGTACAGAGGATCAGATATGCGTGGTGGTGCCAATGGAGCTCGTATTCGTTTAATACCTCAAAAAAATTGGGAAGCAAATGAACCTCAAAAATTACAAAAAGTTTTAAATATCTTAGAGCCTATAGCTAATGAATTTAATATAAGCCTAGCAGATACGATTGTATTAGCTGGTAATATTGGAATTGAAAAGGCCGCAAAAAATGCTGGTTATGAAATTACAGTACCTTTTAAAGTCGGTCGTGGGGATGCATCTCAAGAAATGACAGAAGTAGAGTCTTTTGAATTTTTAGAACCATCTGCTGATGGATTTAGAAACTTTCAGAAACAAGATGACAATATAAGTACAGAAGAAATGTTAGTAGACAAAGCTCAACTTCTAGGATTGACAGCTCCAGAAATGACCGTTTTATTAGGGGGTATGCGTGTGATAGGTACAAATTACGGGAATACTACACATGGAGTTTTAACAGATAAGCAAGGTACTTTAACCAATGACTTTTTTGTAAACATAACTGATATGTCAAATACTTGGAAAGCCGTTGATAAAAATATGTATGAAATTAGAGACCGAAAAACAAATAAAATTAAATGGACTGCTACGCGTATAGACTTAATTTTTGGATCTAACTCTATTCTAAGATCCTATTCAGAAGTATATGCACAAGATGATCATAAAGAAAAGTTTGTTAAAGACTTTGTCAAAGTTTGGGCTAAAGTAATGAATGCAGATCGTTTTGATTTATAGTAAACAATAAAACTAAAAAAAGCATCTTAAAATAATTAAGATGCTTTTTTTATAAATTTATTTCTACTGATAATAACTAAATATATTTTAAATCATCGAGCTAAATCAAGATAACGAAGTCTTTTTATTTATTTTAAACTTTATTTATCTGATACTCTTCTTCATTAAAATATAGTTCAAAAAAAAAACCTCATTCAAAAAGATGAATGAGGTTTCTAAAAAAAGGCGATGACATACTCTCCCAGCAATTGC
>NZ_FQXQ01000003.1 GCF_900130035.1 Wenyingzhuangia marina | reverse complement strand
GAATACAAAATATGCATGAAATCTGCTCCTCCCATAGGGCCTCCTGGATGTCCAGAATTTGCCTTCTCTACCATAGAAATCGCTAATGCTCTTATATTATCTGACGATAATTGATCAATCGTTTTACTCATGTTTTAATTATTTAAGTTTATTTATAAGTTTTATTAAGCACTTGTATTGTTAATTCTTTGGTATACACAAAAGAAAATCAATTATGCTAAAATACAAATACTATACAATTACACAACCGATTGTTTTGTTTATTATTCAAAGATCATATCTCTTTTATAAATATAACTCTTATCAGAAGTCAATAAATTAAATAATTATTTTACCAAAGACCGAGAATAATAAAAGTAATATCTATCTTTTTCTTTAGTATTAAAACTTAAAGTATCATGTGTTATTTTATCCAAAAATATTATGAATAAAAAATTTACCTGATCCCTTTTACATTCATTTTTAAAGTATAAACCGCAGTAGAAGCTGTTATAAAAAGAACATCTCTATTAACACCTCCAAATGTAACATTAGATGTCCAATTTTGATCTATTGGTATATTCAAAATCTGTACAGCATTTTTATTAAAGACCGCTACGCCTTTATTATTGGTTAAATAAATATTTCCTTGATTGTCTATCGTCATTCCATCAGATTTCATTTTAGTGAATAACGTTTGATTTGAAAGACTTGCATCTGAATCAATCCTATAAGTATATATTTTTTCATCCCCAATATCTCCAACATAAATTGTTTTACCATCAGCAGTTCCTATAATACCATTTGGTTTAATAAGATTTTCTGCTACCAATTTTATTTTATCTCTATCAGGGGTTAAATAATATACATTCTGCTTTGTAATTTCTGGAACAGTTCTATTCCAGTATGGTCTTTGATAGTAAGGGTCGGTAAAATAGATACCTCCTTTTTCATCAATCCATAAATCATTGGGACCATTTAATTTTTGATCTTTATAATTATCAATAAGCACTTCTATGTTTTTATTTACATCTATTTTCCATAATTCAAATTTTTCATCAGCACAAGCTAAAAGATTTCCTGTATTATCAAAGTATAAACCATTTGACCTACCTGCTGGCTCCATATATACGGTTATCTTATTTGTAATAGCATCCCATTTTAAAATTCTATTATTAGGTTGATCTGTAAAAAAAACATTTCCTTTTTCATCGGCAGTAGGTCCTTCTGTAAATTTAAATTCATCAGATACCAACTGTAAGTGTTCTCCTTTTTTTATTAATGGTGATGTTTCATTAGTAGTCACAAAAGTTTTTTGCGGTTTACAAGCTTGAAGAATTAAAATAAGTACAATTATTTTCAGGTTATTAATAATCATGATTTGTTATTTAATGCTAGTATATAAAACACGTAAATATAGCTAATTACAAAATAAAATTTATATACTCACAGTATTAACATCAATAAAAATAAAGGAAGTCTAATTGTTTTTTTTGATGAATCTCATCTTAAGTAGAAAAACTTCAATTTTTATTTTTTTACCGAAACCATCAGTTTATTTTGAAAACAATAGCTGTTTCAAAAGGCATATTCTCAGGACAAATAATTATAAGTCCATCAGGTTCTTGCTTCCATTCTAATTTGCCATCATATCCTAGTAATTTTACATTTGTGATTGACTTATTAAAATATTTTAAATTTGTACCAATTGATTTTATTTTCAGCTGCTTATTCGGCTCTGGAACAGTCATACAAAATGTATAAAGAGAACCATTTTTTCCTATCGTAAAACGAAAATCTTGAGAACTAAATTTAAAATCTGCATGTTTATTTCCTAGTTTTCCTCCGGGAAGCATTTTTAATTTTCCATCTACTGTTTCTCCTTCACCAGGAATATTCCATGCATGACTTCCATATACTCCTTCTCCATTAAGACGCATCCAATCTCCAACTTCTTTCAACATCTTTTGACTCTCTTGATTAATTGATCCATCTGGCAGTAATGAAATACACAATGCTGCATTTCCGTCATGTACTATAGCTTCAATTATATAACGAATCATCATACCAGAATCATAAGTAAAATCTGGGGCATAAAACCAATCACCTACTGGAGCTTCAGCAATCCATGGTTGATCGGTATTAATTTTAGCCGGAATCCCAAATTCTTCGATATTAACCGTACCATTAGTCTTATCTCTGAATTTAACAATGCTAAAAGTATTAACCTTACCACGTCTTTGAAGTGTTCTATTGTAATAATCTGCCATCACCAGTGGCATTGCATTAGCTTTAATTCCTGTTCCTGTTCCATTTCCTGTAAAAGGTTCCTGAACAGTCCCATCGGTATAAATAAAATCAGGATTATAATGCTTCACTACATCCATCATCCTCAAGTCCCATTGAGTAGTGTACCATTTAGCAAAATTAATATGATTTGTAAATGTACCTGCTGGAAGAGGTGACCATCCTGAATTTGCAGCTTTGGTAATCTCCTTATATTCACGCAAGTCAATTCCATAAAAAATGAAAGAAGCAAATTAGGCTCTAAAGATTGGACTTTCTTTGATTCTGATAACTGACCAAAAAAAGCAATTATTCTAGTCGTAATAAATAGTCCAAATAATATTTTCTTCATTGTTTATTAACGTTTCTTATAAATAAATAAGAACAAAAACACATATTTATACAAGCATCTATTAAAGAAACTCTTTTTTCATATTTTATTTATTAGAGATGACCTATCTAAATTTATGGATATGTTATTTAATAAACTAAATTTTAGATACCATAGTAATCGTCTTTTGTGGTAAAACATTGGACGAAAGTCAAATCAAACTAATAGTATCTTTTCAAGGTAAAGAGGTTAGTATTTTTAAAGCTTAAATTGTACTAACCGAATTACTGACCTAATATATGAAATAATTTAGTTTAACATCAAATATTGACTCACAAAAAAACCTTATAAACATAGCGTTTATAAGGTTTTGGGTACTTTTGAACTAAAAGTTGCGGAGAAAGAGGGATTCGAACCCCCGGACCTGTTACAGTCAACAGTTTTCAAGACTGCCGCATTCGACCACTCTGCCATTTCTCCTGAGCGTCTCACGATTTCTCGTTTGCGAGTGCAAATATAACAAGTCTATTTTGTTATACAAGTCTCTTAATAATTTTTTACATAAAAAAGAAAATTATCTAGCTAAAATAAAGTACTTAAAAAATGGTTTTTGTAGTAAAAAGTATCAAAAGAAACCACTATATTAGTACAAGCCTTATATAATAAACATTAGTTAATTACCTCTAAAAACAAGTGCTATGAAAATTTTGATTGCTGAAGATGATGCCCTGATATTAAACACCTTAGAGTTTAGATTAAAAAAAGACGGCCATGAAATTATTACCGCTATTGATGGACGTGAAGCATTAGAAAAAATAGAAGAACATAGACCCGATTTGATTATTTCAGATATTATGATGCCCTATGTTTCTGGTTTAGAAATTATTGGAACTGTTAAAGAAAAATACAAAGATGAAATGTCTATTATTATTTTAACAACCATGGGGCAAGAAGAAGTTGTTTTAGAAGCTTTTGAACTAGGTGCCGATGATTTTATCTCAAAACCATTTAGTCCTAGTGAATTATCTATACGAATAAAAAGATTTGCATTAAGAAAAAAATAATTAATGATTCAACTAAAACCATTAATATATCTATTTTTTGGTACTTCTTTAGTATTACTTATTTATATGCTTGTTATTTTATATATCAAAAATATCAACAGAGAAAAATATAAGAGATGGTCAAAAATATGCAACAATATCATTAACAATACAGTCTACTCAGATGATATAAATGTAAAAAATCATCAAAAAAGTATAGAGAGCTTATTGCTTATTAAAACTTTTAGAAAATTAATCACCAAAAAAATACTATCAGCTACTATTAGTTTTTCTGGAAACTCTAACAATTCATTAAGGAAACTATACCTTCATCTTCATTTAGATAAATATGTAATTGAAAATTTGAATGTAAAAAACTGGCATATAAAAGCTAAAGCAATCCAAGAAATTGGAATTATGAAGCTTGAGAGCATGTATGATAAAGTTTATAAAAATACAAATCATAAAAATGAATTGGTTAGAGCCGAAGCACAAATAGCTATTATTAAACTAGTGGGTTTTAAAGGTCTAAAGTTTTTAGATAGTGTTACTCAACCTATTTCTGAATGGTACCAAATGATATTACTCAGGGAACTTTCCCATTTTGATTATGATAGTTTTAATGGTGTTGACGTATGGTTAAAATCTAAAAACACCAGTGTAGTTATTTTTGCATTAAAACTTGTTGATGAATACCATTTGTTTGAACTCTACAAAGAAGTAGAACTTTGTATTTATCATTCTGACGAGAATGTTAGACAACAAACCATTAAAACCATTACTAAAATCTTTAACAATTCAACATCAAACCTATTTACTAAGATATTTGAATCCGAAGTCTTTAGTAATAAAATAGTAATAGCCAAGTCATTACAAGAAATAGGAACAGATGATGATATTCCTTTTTTAATCAATCAATTACAAACAGAAAATATTCAATTAAAAACTGTTTTAACTAGAACAATTGCTAAAATCAACCCTAATAATTTTGAAACAATATGTAAAGAATTAAATCCTGACATTTATCCTATGAATTTAATTATTTTACAAATAAAAGAGGAAATTAGAATATGAGTTGGCAATCTTTATTTTTTGAAATATTTAGTTATGGTATAATGATGTATTCCTTAATACTCATCATATCATACATTTTCATTGGTGTCTACTCTATTGGAGAAACTAAACATTATTTAAATAAAAACAGTTTTACTGATTACAACGCTATTTCATCATCATCTAAAGCTCCTAGAGTTTCAATTATTGCTCCAGCTTATAACGAAGGAGCTACTATTATTGAAAATGTAAGATCACTACTTTCTTTACATTATAATAACCTTGAACTTATTATTGTTAATGACGGAAGTAAAGATGATTCTCTAGAAAAGTTGATTGACAAATACGATTTGTATAAAACATCTTATTTTGTGAATTCACAAATAAAAACAAAACCTGTTAAAGGAGTTTACAAAAGTAGAAAACTAATTTACCGAAAACTAATTGTGGTTGATAAAGAAAACGGTGGAAAAGCAGATGCTTTAAATACTGGAATTAATATATCTAGCTATGAATATGCCGTTTGTGTAGATGTTGATTGTATTTTAGAACAAGACTCACTTTTAAAGTTGGTAAAACCTTTTTTAGAAAACACTACTAAAAAAGTAATTGCTACAGGCGGAGTAATTAGAATTGCCAATAGCTGTGTGATAGAAAATGGAAGACTTATACAAGTAAACCTACCAAAAAAATTCTTGCCAAGAGTACAAACCCTAGAATATATTAGAGCCTTTTTATTAGGACGAATGGCATGGAGTAGATTAAACGGGTTGCTACTTATTTCTGGTGCTTTTGGTGCTTTTGATAAAGAAATAGCCATTAAATGTGGAGGGTATGATACTGAAACCGTTGGAGAAGATATAGAATTGGTTGTAAGAATGAGACGTTATATGGAAGAATTAGAGCTACCTTATAAAGTAAGTTTTATTCCAGATCCATTATGCTGGACAGAAGCCCCTGATAATTTTAAAATCTTAGGAAGACAACGAAATAGATGGACAAGAGGAACCATAGAAACCCTTAAAATTCACAAAAAAATGTTTTTCAATCCTGATTATGGAATTTTAGGATTATTGAGCTATCCTTATTGGTTTTTCTTTGAATTTCTTGCTCCTATTATTGAATTTTTCGGACTAATAAGTTTGGCTTTTTTTGCTTATTTCGGAATGATTAACTGGACTTATTTTATAAACTTATTATTGATGGTTTTTAGTTTCGGAATTTTATATTCTGTATTTGCCATTTTAATGGAAGTCCTCACCTATAATCAATACAAAAAAAAGTCAGAAATATTAAAACTGGTTCTTACAGCCATGTTAGAACCAATATTTTTTCATCCATTTGTAGTCTACTCAGCCATTAGAGGTAATATAGATTATCTTAGAAAAAAGAAAAGCTGGGGAGAAATGACTAGAACCGGATTTGGAACAACCAATAAAACACCTAAATCATGAAATCAATAAAAGAAACCTCTAAATTTCATCAGTTTTTAGATGCTAATAGAACCTTTTCAGGTGTTTTTATTACTTGGCTTATAATCCTATTTTTATTCTCCTTTGGAGAAATTATCTATAATGGTGTTACCAATGAATTCCCTTCCAATGTTATAAAAACGGGTCTATGGTCTATGGTTTTAAACATTATTTTTTGGGCAAAGTGGTTAATCTTTGAATATTTCATCTACTTAATATTATTTATGAATAATAAAAAAGTAGCCAAAATAACAGCTTATACATTCATCATCATATTAGCTATTATTCAAATTTGTTTGATCCAATATTTTAAAACCGCTTTAGTACCTTTAGGGGCTGATATTTATAACTATTCGTTTGAAGATATTAAACAAACTCTTGAATCATCAGGAGGTATTGGTTTTTTACCAATTATAGGAATTGTTGTAATATCTATTTTAGTCGTTTTCTTTTTAAATATTGGATATAAATTCATAAAACTCCCATATAAAATTGCTTTTTCTTTACCTGTAATTTCTATAATACTACTTTTTTTTAACCTTAATAATATCAATCAGATTATTAAATTTAATTCAGATTTTGAAAATAGTTTGGTTTTAAATAAAAGTGATTTTTTTTATAAAAGTTCATACAATCATTTTTTTCCAAAAGAATATGAACTAGATATTTATGCTGATAGTTATATTGGAGACTATGAAGGAGAAGATGTAAAAACATTATATTTTGAATATATTGATGAAGAAAACTATCCTTTTTTACATGAAAACAATAGCCCTGATGTACTAAGTACTTTTATTAACAAATCTGATCAAAAACCTAATATTGTTATTTTATTGGTAGAAGGTTTAGGACGAGCATTTACAAATAAAGGAGCTTATTTAGGAAACTTTACTCCTTTTATAGATTCTTTATCTACCGAAAGTTTGTATTGGAAAAACTTTTTAAGTGAAGGAGGTAGAACCTTTGCCGTACTTCCATCTTTAATGGCTTCTCTTCCGTTTGGAGAGAATGGATATTTAGCGCTTGGAAACAAAATGCCAAAACATTTATCACTATTCAACATATTAAATAATAATGGTTACGAAAGCTCATTTTATTACGGCGGAGAATCTAAATTTGACAATATGAAATTGTTTTTAGAACAAAACAATGTTGAAATAAATGATTATGATAGTTTTCCTAAAAATGCAATAAAATTACCAGCTGCATCTAATAGTGGATTCTCTTGGGGATACAGTGACAAAGCTTTGTTTAAACATTTTTTAAACTCAAACAATCCTAACAAAACCCCTAAATTAAGTGTATTATTAACGGTAGCCACTCACAGTCCATTTTTAGTTGAAGAACAAGAAAAATACAATCAAAAATTTGAAGACAGATTAAACGAACTAAACTTTGACGAAAACACAAAAAAAACAAGAAGAAATTATAAAGCTCAGTTTGCTTCTATAATGTATGCAGATGATGCCGTTAAAGAATTTATAAATGAATACAAAAAAAGACCTGATTTTAAAAATACCATCTTTATAATTACTGGAGATCATCGATTGCCAGAAATTCCTATGGCTACTAAAATAGACAGGTATCACGTACCTTTAATTATATATTCTCCAATGTTAAAACAAAATGAAATGTTTGCATCCGTTTCTACACATTTTGACATTGCTCCTAGCCTATTATCTTATTTAAAAAATAGTTACAATATTAAAACACCAAGTATTGCTAGCTGGATGGGTGATGGTTTGGATACCATTCGTAGCTTTAGAAATATTCACAGTTATCCATTAATACAAACCAAAACAGATATAAATGATTATATTCTAGGAAACTATCATTTAAATGGAGATAATTTATTTGAATTAAATCAAAATCTTGGTGAAGCTACTCTTAATGATGATGATATTAAAAATAGAATTAAAAACGTATTTAATACTTTTAAAAGAAAAAGTAAGAGTATAACCTTGGATAAAAAAATAATTCCGGACTCTATTTATAATAAATACACTAAATAATATATTTAATTATTTATTTAGAATCTCTTTTTCTTCTTCAAGAATGGTGTTTAATAAAGGATAATAAAACTCCCAAAAAAAGCTTTTTCTTTCAGTTGGTTTTGAGGTATCATAAAACAACCATTTAAAATAATTAATTCCTTTAAAATAAGAGCTAGTCATACTTATAGGATTGTCTGAAAAATCACCAGAAAAATAATAAAATCTATAACCACCTTTTTTATGTCTTATTACCGCAGGGAAGTTTTTAGGTATTTTATTCTCTTTTAGCTTATTTGCTCCGTGTTCATTTACATCTAATTGATAACCCGAAATAATTTCATTTACATTTGGGTTAACAGTAATAATATCAAACCAAAAAAGAATATTTCATTTTTTCAGGCAACCCATACACTTCTTGTCCTTTTTTATTTGAGTATATGTGTGGTAAATCGTTGTTTAAATCTAGACTATCCTCTAAAACAACCACATTACCACTATCATTCACAAAGGCAACTCCAGACTTTTTATAAGTCCATCCTTCTTTGTGATTTTTCTTATAATTCTCAATTAACCAAGTAGGTAGTTCTAAATTTTTAATAGTATCAAAGCTGTCAAAATAACGTCCTGTCCAACCAGTCCAATGCATTCCAAAAAGTTTTTCAAATTTTCGTCTAATATTGGCAGAAGTAGGAGATGCAATAGTATTGAATTCAGCTAAAATTAACTTCTTTTTTTCTTTCATATAAGTCAAAAAATCTAAGTCTTCTTGACTTAAACCTCCATATAATTTACCATATCTTGTTTTGGTAGTATCTTTTACATACCACTCATTATTATATATTCCATAGGTATCAGTGTAATAAGTAAAATCAACATCATTACTTAATTTTTCTAATTGTTGATCTGTAAATCTTTCTAAACCTTTTGTTCTAAACTTTTCATCTTCTTTTGGAAAAAAACCAAAATAATCATGACCTACTTCATAAAGTTTGGTAGATGTTTTGGTCATTTTTTTATGATTTAACATCCATGTTAAGGAAATATGTTCTTGTCCCTTTGGGGTTAACACTGTTTTGTCTACTATAGAACCAAGCATTAATGTTTTAGGTGTAAACAACCAAAACAACCACATCCAAAAAGGAAGAAATAAAACAATGGATCCAACTATATATACATGTTTTCTTTTCATTTATCTAAAACGTCTTGAATAACTTATTCCAAAATCAATTTGATTACCTCTAGTATCAACTCTATATTCCTGATTTTCAAACCCTGCACTTAATGTAATCACATTCAGTTTTTTAATTGTTTTTCTATAATTTAAATTGATATTATGAGTTGTTAATTTATATGTTGAGGTTCCTATCAAATTTGCATTTGACGAATCATCAGGAGATAAACCAGAACCGATTCTTATTCCAATATAATCATCTGTTCCGCTATAATAATATCTTGTAGAAAAAGAAAAAGACCTAGATAAATCATTTTCAGAAGGAGTTAAATAAGTCCTAAAATTAAACCAATAGCTTTTGTAATATTTACCAACAGAAGCTGTATAAATCCATGTATCACTCCCAAAGTTTAAATATCTAAAACCTGCTTCTGCTTCAAAACTTTTAGGTAAATCATAGTAAAAGGAAAACCCTGCTCTGTATTTAGGAAAAATACTAGCATCAGAATAACCTATACTCATATATGCTCTAGAATTTTCAGTAAAACTAGGGTATGCATCTATTTCATATTGCAAACCATTGGTTAAAAACCTATTGGCATAATTTACTCTTGCTATTACAGAACCTATTGATGTTTGCGTGCTATAATCTATACTCGTTAGATGCCACGGATCATTAAAACGTTTGTCAAAATATACATACTCATAAGAAATACCTACTTGATTTTTAAAAGAATTATCTTTAATTTTTATAAGCATCGATCTGGCCTTATCATTGGTAGCATCCTGTTTTAATACTAACTCAACCACTTCTTCTGCTTCAGACCATTTTTTTATATCGTTTAATAACCTTGCTTTATAAAGTAATAAATCTACTGAACTAGGATGATGTTCTAATGCTGCATTAATTACCTTTAGTGCTTCTCTAGACTTATTATTCCAAAACTCGACATTTGCCAATGCAATGCTTGCTTCTTCATTATCAGGAGATTTTTTTAAAACAATATTAAACTCTTTTCTGGCTGCTTCATTTTTATCTGACCAAGTATAAACTCTACCTAAAAAAATTCTGATATCTGCATAATCTGGACTTTTCTCTAGCGCTTTTTTACTTAATAAAATAGCTTTGGAATAATCATCTTCCTTAAATGCTGCATTTCTAGCCTGTGTAAAAAGCTCATCCGAAGAAAAATCTTGAGAAAATCCATTCTTAGTACAACAAATAAGTATAAACAACAAAGTAACTTTTTTTAAAGTCAAATGATTTTGCCTCATAGGGGATTTTTTTTATGATTAATAAAGTTAGGAAAAAAGTAGGCGTTAACTATGTTTAATGTCATAATATATTCTTATTTTCATTAAAACTTATTTATTAAGAAACTCTCTTATAGATTAATTATTTCTTCAAAAACAAAAAAGCCCCATGAGCAACTTCGATAAAAACAAGAATCAAAAAGAAATTGAAAGACTACAAGCCCTACTTGATTATGAAATTTTAGACACCGAAGCTGAAGAAGATTTTGATAGAATTACCAAATTAGCTTCTTTAATATGTGAAACCCCAATGTGCTTAATTTCTTTAATTGATGGAGAAAGGCAATGGTTTAAATCTAAACAAGGACTAGAAGCTAGTGAAACCCCTAGAGAAATAGCTTTTTGTAATAATGCTATTGAACAAAATGAAATTTTTGAAATAGAAGATGCTACCAAAGATGATAGATACAGCAACAATCCTTTGGTTACTGGAGATCCTAACATTAAATATTACGCCGGTCAGCCACTTATAGATCCTAACGGACATGCTTTAGGAACACTATGTGTAATTGACACTATCCCTAGAAAAATTACCGAAAAACAAAGCAAAGCACTTAAAATACTAGCCAAAGAAGCCACCGATTTAATTGTAAAAAGAAGGAATTTAGAGGAACATAAATATTTTAGCAAGTTATTTTTACACTCCAAAGATTTAATATGTATTGCTAACACAAATGGTTTCTTTAAAAAAGTAAACCCTGCTTTTCAAAATTGTTTGGATTGGGAATTAGATGAGTTATTAAACAATTCCTTTTTTGATTACATCCATCCCGAAGATCAACAAAGTAGTATGGAAGAAATTCAGAAACTTGGACAAGGGTTTGAAACCATTAATTTTACTCATAGATTTAGAACAAAATCAGGAGATTACAAAGTGTTACAATGGGTAGCAACACCTGAGCCTAACACTGGAAATATTTTTGCAAACGCCAGAGATATTACTGATGATATTAAACTTTCCTTAAAACTTACCAATAGCGAAAAAAGATTTAAATCCTTTTTTGAAAATTCTCAGGGATTGATGTGTACTCATGATTTAAACGGAAAACTTTTAACTGTTAATACTTCAGGAGCAGCAGCTATAGGATATACTGTTGAAGAAGTTTTAAACTTTACTTTATTTGATATCGTACCAGAAGAAAGACACGATAATATCCACCAATACTTAATGGCTATCAAACACAATAAAGTCTTTAAAGGACAAATGGTTACCAAATCAAAAGATGGTTCCATAAAAATATGGCTCTTTAGTAATACTTTACAAAGTGATGATTTAGATAAATATTATGTAATTGGAAATGCAGTAGATATTACAGAGCAATATTATTTAGAAAAAGATCTACAAAAAACAAAAGATATATTAGAACAAACCAACAAAGTTTCAAGAGTTGGTGGTTGGGAAGTAGACTTGATTAAAAACAAAGTCCATTGGACCGAAATGACCAAGAAAATTCATGAAGTTGATGATGATTTTATTCCAGATATGGAAACTGGAATTAATTTTTACAAAGAAGGAGCATCAAGATATGCAATTATTGAAGCAGTAAATAATAGTATTGAGAATAATAAAAAATGGGATTTAGAACTAGAATTGGTTACTAAAAAAGGCAACAGTATATGGGTAAGAGCCATTGGACATCCTGAAATTAAAGATGGAAAATGCGTAAGACTATTAGGTACTTTTCAAGATATTAGTCCACGAAAATTTGCTGAAATTCAGTCTAAAGAATCTAAAAAATTACTAAATGATATCTTAAAAGCTGCTTCTCAGGTAGCAATTATTGCTACAGATACAGATGGGCTTATTACGGTTTTTAACAAAGGGGCTCAAAACCTTCTAGGATATTCTGAAAAAGAAATGGTCGGAAAAAATAGCCCTGCTATTATTCATAATCCAGAAGAAGTAAAACAGAGAGGTCTAGAACTTACAAAGTCTGAAGGAGAAAAAATTGAAGGATTTAGAACGTTTGTTTACATGGCAGAAAAACATGGTTCTGAACAAAGGGAATGGACATACATAACGAAAGATGGAGAAAAACTAATAGTATCATTAGTTGTTACTATTATTAAAAATAGTGAAAATCAAATCATAGGATATTTAGGAGTTGCTACAAACATTACCAAAAGAAAACAATTTGAAAGTGATTTACTTGCTGAAAGAGCAAGATTATCTGCCTTTGTAGAAAATGCTCCTGCTGCTGTAGCCATGCTAGATGCTAAGATGAATTATATTGAGGTTAGTAAAAAATGGATTAATGATTATCATTTAGAGAATCAAGATATTATAGGAAAATCTCATTATGATATTGACTGTGTTTTAGGAAAGGAAATGAAAGAAATTCATCAAGACGTCTTAAAAAACGGGAATATCCATAAAAAAGAAGAAGATCAATACATTTCAAAAACATCAAACAGAAAACATTCTATTACGTGGGTAATGAGACCTTGGTACACTTTTGATAAAAGAATTGGAGGAATGATGATCTTTACTCAGAACATCAGCTATATGATTCGTCAGAAAGAGGAATTAAAAAAATCAAAAATATTAGCAGAACAAGCTAGTGTTGCAAAATCTGAGTTCTTAGCTAATATGAGTCACGAAATCAGAACCCCATTAAATGGAGTGATTGGATTTACAGATTTGGTATTAAAAACAAACTTAACAGAAACACAACAACAATATCTAAATATTGTAAATCAATCTGCTAACGGACTGTTAAATATCATCAACGACATTTTAGATTTTTCTAAAATTGAAGCAGGTAAATTAGAATTAGATATTGAAAAATGTGACGTCTATGATATTGGTGCCCATTCAACAGATATTGTTAACTATCAAATACAACAAAAACATTTAGAAATGTTGTTAAACATTTCCCCTGATGTACCAAGATTTATTTGGGCTGATGCCATTAGATTAAAACAAATCCTTATCAATTTATTAGGAAATGCTACCAAATTTACAGAAAAAGGAGAAATTGAATTAAAAGTTGAAATACTAGAAAGCAAAGGAGACTTAAAAACCATTCGATTTAGTGTTAGAGATACTGGAGTAGGTATTAAACAAGAAAAACAACAGAAAATATTTGAAGCTTTTTCTCAAGAAGATTCATCAACCACAAAAAAATATGGAGCTACAGGTTTAGGCTTAACCATTTCTAACAAACTATTGCTAATGATGAATAGTAAATTAGAATTAACTAGTACCGTTGGTAAAGGAAGTACTTTTTACTTTGATATTACTCTAAACACAGAAAAAGGAGAAGAAATCATTTGGGAAAATTTAGAATCTATTAAAAATGTTTTAATTGTTGACGATAACGAAAACAATAGAAATATCTTAAAGCAAATATTAAAATTAGAAAACATTGCTTCTGATGAAGCTAAAAGTGGATTTGAGGCTTTGTTATATTTATCTGAAAACAATGAATATGATGTCATTATTATGGATTATCATATGCCTTATATGAATGGAATTGAAACTATTCAGAAAATTAGAGACAGTTTCTTTCCTTCTCCAGAAATATCTCCTATTATATTGTTGTACAGTTCTTCTAGTGATGCTGATATTTTTCCTAAGTGTAAAGAGTTAGGGGTATCAAAACGATTAACAAAACCTGTAAAAGCTCACGAGATATACAAAACATTATCGCAGTTAAGAGGTCAACATAATGGTGTTAACAAAACTATTGAAATAGAAACAGAAGATCATTCTAATTTTAAATCCAATCTAAAAATTCTAATTATTGAAGACAATAGTGTAAACAGATTTTTAGCAAAAACAATCATCAAAAAACAAATACCTAATGCTTTACTAGTTGAAGCTGTTGATGGTTTAGAGGGTATTAAATTTTATGAGTCTGACAAGTTTGACTTAATTTTAATGGATGTTCAAATGCCAGGAATGAATGGATATCAGGCTACTCAAAAAATTAGAGAAATAGAAAAAAACACTAAAATTCATACTCCTATCATTGCAATTACTGCTGGTAATGTTAAAGGTGAAAAAGAAAAATGCCTAGCTATTGGAATGGATGACTTTTTAATAAAACCAATTATAGAAGATCAACTTACAGCCATGTTTGATAAATGGCTTCCTAAAGAAGAACAAACAGAAATAAATTCAAGTACAGAACTAACTTTAGAAGAAATGGAACAACATTTTAACATCAATCAATTAAAAACCTATTATGGTGAAGATATAGATGCTTTAAAGCAAATACAAGAGTTAATTAAAGAACAGTTAAAAGAATCTGTTGACATTCTCAAAAAACATATTGAAAATGAAGATTTAAAAGGAATTAAACAAATAGGACATAAATTAAGAGGGACAACCTCTACAGCTGGCATGAATAAATTATCTGAAATGGCAACTGAACTAGAACAGTTAAAAGATTTAGAAGATATTAATTTACAAACCTTTTTTGAGAATATATTAGAAGAAATTGAGCTTGTAAAAACGCTCATGATTTAAAACTTATCTAATTATTTGTATACGTTTGATAGGGTTATATAACTCTATCAAACGTTTTTTTTTAGATGACTGAAATAAATACTAATTATCTACTGCTCTTAAGAATTTTACCCCTTGGTTCATCTCCTTTATGAAGTACTATTTCTGAATGTAAAAAATCAGCAGCAGAGGCAGATTCTTTTACTTTTATAGCACTTCTTTCCAACATTTCAGATTCAAATTGATTTAATATACTTTTCCTTATACCAACTTCCCTCCAATTAGTAGAAATACCTTTTGTGATAGTTCTGGCCAAAGCCAAAGCATCTAACAAAGCTTGATTTGCTCCCTGACCTTTAAAAGGACTCATTGGATGTGCCGCATCTCCAATAAGCGTAATTTGTTCCCATTTTTTTAAAAATGCTGGTTTCAGTAACGCCCTATCATATACAGGGTATCCAGAAATATTCTTTTCTAAAGTCGCTTCTAAAATTTGCGGAATTGGATGATGCCATGGCAATCTTTTACAAGCCTCTTCTTTTAATTTTTTAGCACCTTGTGCACTTAAATTTTTAGCTTCTTCTTCAGACAACGGAAAACTGAGTTGCCACATGATTGAATCCTTAGTAAAAGGCATCATATAAATCCTTTCGTGACCATTTGCTGTTTGAAAAACGGTAGCCGAATCTAACAAATCACTATTCAACTCTTTTAAGACAGACAAAGGACAAATTCCTAAAATAACAATACAACCTAAATAACGTAAAGGTGTAATATCATCACCTATCAATAATTTTCTTACAGAACTACGAATACCATCAGCCCCAACAACAAGATCTGCTTTTTTTTGAATAATTTTATCGTTTACTTTAAAATTCAAAGTTACACTTGCATCTTCATTTTGTTTAAAACCTAAAAATTGATGTCCCCACTGTACGTTATTATCATTACCTAATTGCTTTAACAAATTCAAACGTAAAGACTGTCTTGCAATATGTATATTGGTCTTTTTTGGTTTTTTATTTTCTCCTGATTCTATCCACTTCCTCATTCCCCATTCTCCAAGTATAATTCCTTTACTATTATGTACAACATGCCTAGTAGAGACTACTCCTTGTTCTAATGATGTAATTCCAAATCCTTCCATAGCTTTACTTGCTTGCTGTAAAGTCAATCCATATCCTTGAGATCTAGCATCAAAACTTTCATCTCTTTCATAAACAGTAAAAGGAATTTGTCTGTGAAAGCAAGCCACAGCCAAAGCCATCCCTCCTATCCCACCTCCAATAATGGCTACATGTGGATAATTTTGTTGCTTGATTTCAGGTAAAAACTCCGAACGAACCAAGCCCGTTCCTGCACATTTTTTACATCTTAAATATGATTTCTCAGGAGCTATTGGCGATTCTACTTTTTGACTTTCTTTTTCAAACTGAGCCTGTTTCCATTCATGATACAGACGTTCTTTTTTCCGAATCCTCTTCTTCTTTTTACCTTGTCCTTTACAATCTAAACAAGTAGTCCAATGCTCTTCTTTACGATTCTTCATATTCATTTACGACACTTAATTATAGTTAACTTTTTTATAAAAAAGCATATGTATTTTTAATAACTTTAGTCTACACTTCTAAATTATTAACTTGATTTTAAAAACAACTGACGAAACTATAGAATGCTTATTTTAAGAGGCTTTGAGTTGATAGGAATTACATGTAAAACATTCTTTTTAAAATCTGTAATTATAATTTTAAATCCGGAATATTGATCAAATATGCTATAAATAATATGTTCTCTTTTCAGATCAAATTCATACATCAATACAACTCCAAAATTAGATATCTTCTCCTTCTTAAGAGATAAATTTTCCTCTATTAAGAATTTTCGTTGATCTATATCATACACATTTGGTGTTCTAGTGTATCCTGTTTCAGTTGGTTTAAGTATCTCTACTTTTATTTTATGATCTATAATGTGACTACCATAGATTGGATGAAGATATTCTTCAAGGGTTACCTCTTGTAACAGATTTAATTCATAATCAAATACCTTATAAGCTTTGCCAGAGAAAGCATAAAACTTATCCCCACCCGTTACAATAGGTATAGAAAGAAGATTATTTTGGTTAGTTAATGTTTCGTAACTTACACTATCTAGTTGATTTGATTCAATATTAAAACTATACCAGAATTTTTTGTAACTAAAATTATCCTCTAATATATATTTTTTGTCAAACAAAATATGTTTTGGACTTAAGTATTGAACATCAGATGAATTCCTAAAAGGAGATTTATTAATTGGTATTGTTTTACAAGTTATATCTTCTAGATTTTTATCAATTGTTACGAGTATTTCTTCATCGTAGGGTTTAAAAAATATTAAAACTTTATTTGAGTTCGTTATTATATTCAAATAATGATTATCTAACGGAATATCACATAAAGAATTAATTGATATAGACTTATTTGTCCTCAAATTCTTTATGTGTAGAACACCAACATCTCTATGTAAAAATATATCTCCATCTATACGCAAAAAAGGTATAAATTCAATTCTATTTTTTATCCCGAATTCAGATGTTAAACTAGTTTCTATCACCTCTCCCGACTCGTGTACATTTAATTGATATACAGAAGAATAGTCATCTGACATAGAAAGTACCATAAAACTTAAATTGTCTACAGGCACAACAATATTATCATTAGTATCTGAACAAGATATTACTCCAAAAATTAAAATAATATAAATAAATGTTTTTTTAATTTTTTTCATGCTTAAAAATACATAAACGCTTATCAATATATGTTTTTTTGAATGCTTGATTAGTATTTATGAAACTAGTAAGTAATATTCAAAAACACTTTATAAAACTATAATGATTGTTAATTTCGAATGGACTAAAAACTTGCAGAGAGACAGGGATTCGAACCCTGGAGCCGATTTCTCGACCACAGCTTTCCAGGCTGCTCCATTACCACTCTGGCACCTCTCTAAATTGAACTGCAAATAAACAAAATGTAATTGAGTAATTCCAATCTTTTCTTCATTTTTCTTATTTCATTAATTACATAGAATACCTTACTTTTAGGTAAAATAAAATTAATCTTATGAAACAAGTAAACTGGGGAATTATTGGAGTAGGAAATGTGTGCGAAGTAAAAAGTGCACCTGCCATGTACAAAACTCCAAACTCATCTGTTATTTCTGTCATGCGAAGAGATGCTGAAAAAGCAAAAGATTATGCCAAAAGGCATCATATTCCAGAGTGGACAACCAATGCTGATGAAATCATTAACCATCCAGATATTAATGCGGTTTACATTGCTACGCCTCCAAAATACCACAAAGCTTATGCTTTACAAGTTGCTGAGGCTGGAAAAGCTTGTTATATAGAAAAGCCTATGGCTATTACACATCAAGAATGTGTGGAGATTACCAAAGCTTTTAAAGACAAAAATTTACCTTTATACATTGCTTACTACAGAACTTGTTTACCAAACTTCTTAAAAGCAAAAGAATTGATAGACAATGGAACTATTGGTACTTTATTAAATGTACAAATTAACCTAACAAAACCCTTAGATGTAGTTGATGAAAACTACGTGAAAAACAATTGGAGAGTAGATCCTAAAATTGCTGGTGATGGTTACTTTTATGATTTGGGTTCTCATCAAATTAATATTCTGGAATTTTTAATTGGTGATATTGAGCATGTTCAAGGTTTGGCTGTTAATCAGTCTAAAATCAATAAATCTAATGATGTAGTAGCTGCCAATATTTTGTTTAAAAACAATGTGGTAGGTTCTTGCTTTTGGGCTTTTAACAACGGAATTAGCACAAGGCGTGATGAGTTAATCATTAACGGAACCAAAGGAAATATTAAAATGACCTGTTTTAATGATAATCCTGTGGTATTAACAATGGCTGATGGAAGTCAACAAGTTTTTGAAATTAATTATCCAGAACATGTACAAGGTCCATTAATTGTATCTATTGTAAATGATTTAATCAACAACACTAAAAAAACATATAGCACTGGTAAGATTGGTGCCAAAACAAACTACTGGATTGAAGAAATTAGTGGTTTACTTTCATCATAAAACTCTAATCCTAAATAATAATCAACATGAAATTATCTACTAAAATAAAATCAATCTTACTCTTTTCTTTTCTATTAATAGGAAGTATAAATATTCAAGCCCAGAATTCATCAAAAAAAGCCAAAGAAATAGCTTTGGAAGTGATGGAACAAATGGGAGGTGTAAAAAACTGGAACAATACTCATTTTATCAAATGGGATTTTGGAAAAAGAACTTTATACTGGGATAAATGGTCTGGAGATGTTCGTGTAGAAAACCCTGAACAAAACCTAGTCGTTTTAGTTAACATCAATACTTTAAAAGGAAAATCTTTTAAAAATGGTGTTTTAGTTGAGGATACTGAAAAAGCCCAAAAGTTATTACAACAAGGAAAAGAATGGTGGATAAACGATTCTTATTGGTTGGTAATGCCATGGAAATTATTAGATCCGGGAGTAAATTTAAAATATATAGAAACGGAAAAACTTCCTGATGGACATACAGCAGATGTATTGCAAATGACTTTTGAAAATGTTGGAGTAACCCCTGAGAACAAATATTTGATTTATGTAGATCAACAAGAACATTTGGTAAAACAATGGTCTTACTTCCCAAATTTTAATGATAAAACGCCTAAGTTTACCATGGCTTGGAACAATTATCAAAAAGCAGGAAATATTTTACTTTCTTTTGATCGATTAAACGGAACTTTTGGTCCAAAAAATGTAGTGGTAAGCAAACAAGTAGATAATAAGATTTTTACAGAGTTATAATTTTATAACAATTCTTAATTAAGCACATCTTGTTACGACTAAACCATCAAACTACTAAATTTCTTAAATTTAGTAGCAGCTTTATGCATCATTTAAAATTAAACCCATGAACAACAGAGATAGTACTTATACCGGTTTTGTTTTTAAAAAATATGAAGCTCCAGAACTGAGTATTTTCGACAAGTTTTTAGATATTTTTAAAGAATTGATTACCCATACTTCTGGTGATGTTGATGAGGCTTTTAATTGGCTAGAACAATTAGACAAAACCTACGAGATTACAACCCCAGAGTATACTTTAGAAGATTTCAAACGTGATTTATTTGAAAAAGGATTCATTCAAGAACGTGTAAAACCCGATGGAAATTCAGGAACAGGGATTACTGCCAAAACAGAAAGAGCCATTCGTCAAAGAGCGTTGAATCAGATTTTTGGAAAACTCAAAAAATCTGGATCTGGAAATCACAACACAAAAAAAATAGGTACTGGTGATGAAACGACTGGAGAAACTAGGGCTTATCAATTTGGTGATAGCTTAGATCAGGTTTCTATGACCGAAAGTATTCGTAATGCCCAAATCAATAACGGTATTGCAGATGGTTTTCAACTACACGAAGAAGATTTGGTGGTGAATGAAACCACACATAAATCTCAAATGAGTACGGTTTTGATGATTGACATTAGCCACAGTATGATTTTATATGGAGAAGACCGAATTACTCCAGCTAAAAAAGTAGCCATGGCATTGGCAGAACTCATTACCACTCGTTATCCAAAAGACACGTTAGATATTATTGTATTTGGAAATGATTCTTGGCGAATTTCCATTCAAGACCTCCCCTATTTACAAGTAGGACCTTATCATACCAATACGGTTGCGGGATTAGAATTGGCTATGGATTTATTAAGACGTAAAAAAAACACCAACAAACAAATTTTTATGATTACCGATGGAAAACCAAGTTGTTTGCGTTTGCCTGATGGTAGATATTATAAAAACAGTAATGGATTAGATCAACATATTGTTCGTAAATGTTACGATAAAGCGAGTCAAGCACGTAAACTTCACATCCCTATCACCACTTTTATGATTGCAAAAGATCCTTATTTAATGCAATTTGTAAGAGCCTTTACCCAAGCCAATCAAGGAAAAGCCTTTTACACAGGTTTACAAGGACTAGGAGAAATGATTTTTGAAGATTACGAACAAAACAGAAAAAAAAGAATTAAAGGATAATATGAAACAACCAAATATCAAAACCTTAGGAGCCTTAAAAGCTGCTGGTTATCAATATAAAAGCATTAAAGAAGAGTTAAGAAATAATTTAATCAACCTAAAAAAAGCACAACAAGACACGTTTACAGGCGTTCATGGATATGAAAACACGGTAATTCCACAACTGGAACGTGCTATTTTATCTAAACACAACATCAACTTATTAGGATTGCGTGGACAAGCAAAAACACGTTTGGCACGTCAGATGGTGAATTTGTTAGATGAATATATTCCTGTGGTGACTGGTTCTGAAATTAATGATGATCCTTTAAAACCCATTTCTCGTTTTGCCAAAGAATTGATTGCTGAAAAAGGTGATGAAACTCCTATTACTTGGCTACACAGATCGGAGCGTTTTGCAGAAAAATTAGCCACTCCTGATGTAACTGTAGCAGATATTATTGGAGATGTTGATCCTATTAAAGCGGCCAACTTAAAGTTATCATATGCTGATGATAGAGTTATTCACTACGGAATGATTCCAAGAGCCAACCGTTCTATTTTTGTGATTAACGAATTACCCGATTTACAAGCTAGAATTCAAGTGGCATTATTCAATATTTTACAAGAAGGAGATATTCAGATTCGTGGTTTTAAACTTCGTTTTGATTTAGACATGCAATTTGTATTTACGGCCAACCCTGAAGATTATACCAACAGAGGAAGTATTATAACGCCCTTAAAAGATAGAATTGGTTCTCAAATTTTAACGCATTATCCAGATAATATTCAGATTGCTAAAGCCATTACACAGCAAGAGGCAAAATTAGAAGAAAATCAAGCTAAAAATATTTATGTACCAGAACTTGCTAAAGATTTATTGGAACAAATTGGTTTTGAAGCTAGGAAAAGTGAATATGTAGATGTAAAAAGTGGCGTGAGTGCCCGTTTGAGTATTTCTGCTTATGAAAACTTAATGAGTACGGCTGAATTAAGAATGTTAGCCAATGGAGATCAAAAAACAAGCATTCGTTTGAGTGATTTTATGGGTATTATTCCCGCTATTAACGGAAAAGTTGAATTGGTGTATGAAGGAGAGCAAGAAGGAGCGGCATCGGTAGCAGAAACTTTAATCAACGATGCCATTAAAACCTTATTTCCAAATTATTTTCCTACCATTGAAAAGTTAGTTAGAAAAGATGCTAGTACTCCTTATGATGATATCATTAAATGGTTTATAGCTGGTGATGATTTTGAATTGGCCAATGATTTAACAGACAAAGAGTACGAACAACAATTAGAATACATCACTCCTTTGACAGATTTACTGACAGAATATCAACCTGATTTAGACAAAAAAGATCTCGCCTTTTTTAAAGAATTTGTGTTGTGGGCATTGGTAGAACATAAAAAATTAACCAAAGTAGAATTGACAGAAGGTTACGGATTTAAAGATTCTTTTGAGAGTTTTATTGATGGGATATAAACTGAATTAGGAATTAATCTCATCATGTAATTCAAAAATAATTTACCGACCAACATCCAAAATCAATAAAAAATGGATACTAAAGACAATTATTGTGATATCAATACAGGAATTTGTTCTCCAAATAATAATGAGAAAAGTTCTCTAGAAAACAACAAAATTGAAAAAATAAAAGAATTAAAAATCACATATTACTACGATGCTTTTTGTGGTTGGTGTTATGGTTTTTCTAAACCGTTTCAGGAATTCAAAAAAAATCATACTGATGATATCGCCTTTGAAGTAATTAGTGGTGGATTGTTTTTAGGAAACAGAATAGGAAAAATTAATGACATTGCTCCTTACGTTAAAGATGGAGCCTTTAGGAGCGTAGAAGAAGTTTCGGGAGTAAAATTTGGTCAAGCATTTGTAAACAAACTTGAAACAGAAGACAATATTTGGTTAGATTCTACTTTTCCTGCCATTGCTTTAAGCATTATTAAAGAAAATGCTCCAAACAAGGCTTTAGATTTTGCTGAACTATTGTTAAAAACCATTAATCTTGATGCCAAAGATGTAAGAGAAATAAACTCCTACAAAGAAGCTATCTCAGTTATTGATTATGATTTTGAGAATTTTACATCTCAAATGAAAGAAGACAAATACTTAAATTTAGCCAAACAAGATTTTGAAACTTTTGCTAAAAGTGGCATTAGCGGAATGCCATGTTTAGTAATTCAAGGAGGAGGGAAAAAAGCTTATTTAAGTAACGGATTTACTAACTACAAAGATTTAGAAGCACGTTTAAAAATATTTAAAGAACAGATTTCTAATCACTCTTAGGAACAGAATTTTCCTAAAAAAAATAAAGGCATTGATATTACTTCAATGCCTTTGTCTTTTATATAATAATAAAATACTTTTTAGCTCTTAACATATGCTTAAAAATGATTTCATTACCTCTATAACACTGGTGTTTTAGCTATATTTACCTCAAATTCACATCTGTTAACATTTAATAAATCATTCGTTTTTTTTGATATTATTAAATGTTAAAAAGTGAAGTTATTAAAAAATATATAAACCCTATTTTATTTTATGAAATCCCTAAAAAATAACCTAAAAACTTTTCTACTGATTTCCTTTGTTACTATTGGTTCATCTGCTCAGGTAGACTTAATTAAATCTTTAGACGCTAACAAAAGTACTGTATCCAAAGAAAGTTTTCAATTTACTGATGTCATCAACTTAGAAACTACCTCCGTTAAAAACCAAGGAAGTAGTGGTACTTGTTGGAGTTATTCTGGAAACTCTTTTATTGAATCAGAAATGATTAAGAATGGTAAAAAAGCTGTTGATATTTCAGAAATTTATACTGCCAGATGTGTATACATAGAAAAAGCCATTAATTATGTTCGTATGCATGGACATGTAGCTTGGGGTGATGGTGGAGCTTTACATGATGTGATCAACATCTACAAAAAATACGGAGCTTTACCACAAGAAGTTTATACTGGTTTAAACTATGGAACTGATTACAACAAATTTGGTGAAATGCAAGCTATTTTAAAAGGAATGCTTGATGGTGTAATTCAAAACAAAAATGGAGAATTAACACCAAACTGGTTAGAGGCTTTTACTGCCGTGGTTGATTCTTATTTAGGAAAAGTTCCTGAACATTTTGAATACGAAGGAAAAACATATACTCCTAAAGAATTTGCCAATAAAGTAATTGGATTAAATGCCAATGATTATATAGAAATGACTTGTATTCCTAGTGAACCTGTATATCAAAATGTATTTTTAGCAGTTCCAGACAACTGGAGTTTTGATTATGCTTATAATGTAAACATGGAAGATTTAACTGCTTCTATAGACAACGCTCTTAAAAAAGGATATTCTGTTGGATGGGCAACTGATGTAAGTGAAAAATACTTTAGTTGGAAAAATGGTGTGGCTTATGTACCAGCTGTTGACTACAAAAATATGACTACTGAAGAACGTAACACCATGTTTAACGGTCCAAAACCTGAATTAAACGTTACTGTTGAAATGAGACAAAAAGCATTTGACAATTACACAACTACAGATGATCATGGAATGCAAATTATTGGTTTGGCAAAAGACCAAAATGATAAAGAATATTATATTGTAAAAAACTCTTGGGGACAATCTAACGACTATAACGGATATTTATATGTAACCAAAGAATATGTAAAATACAAAAGCACTGCTTTGTTATTAAACAAACATGCCATTCCTAAAAATATTTATAAAAAATAGTGATAAACCACTTTTTAAGTGATTTAAAGAATAAAAAATGAATGTATTTAAATACATTCATTTTTTATTTAATATCGTCTCCAAAATTAAGATAGCTCTTTGGATTTTATCATGGCAATATGTGGAATTCCATCTTCCAAATACTGATTTCCTTCTTCTATAAATCCCAAATTGTTATAAAAATATTTTAAATACAATTGGGCTGAAATTTTTATTTTCTCTTCTTTTAATTGATCTTCAATTATCTTTATGGATTTATTTACAATAGCATAACCATATTTAAAAGAACGTTCTTTTTTAGCCACTACTACCCTACCAATACTTGCCCTTTCAAAATAATCTCCCGATTTAAAAACACGTGTATAAGCAATTATTTTTTGATTTTTATAACCTAATACATGTAAAGCTTTTTCATCTTTCCCATCTATGTCTTGGTACACACAATTTTGTTCTACCACAAAAACCTCACTTCTTAATTGTAGTATTCCGTATAGCTCCTGAGTGGTTAATTCAGAAAAATATTTTACTTGTATGTTTAATGACATTGTTTTGTTTCCAATTTTAATTAACTATTTATTTTAAATGTTGGATATGTTTTCTTTATCTCTACGGGTAGTTCTTTAACCAAAACATTTAGTTTATTATTAAAGTTTACTTTTATATCCTCAACATCATTCTTTTGTGGAGCTTGTAATGACAATTCAAAATTTCTAATCACACCATAATTACTTTCTTTACCTATCACCCTATCTATATTTACCAACGTATCAAAATATCCTTGATAATCTTTATAATACATGATGTTAATATTTTTTACATTTTTGTCCGTAAATATATCATTCAGTATTTTTCTATCTGAAACACCACAGGAATGACCTAGCACAAAAACATTAATCTCTTCTGAATTCACAATATTTTTATCTGATTTTTCCAAGAACTCATTAAGCTTATTTTCGTTCTGAGTTTGTTTATAATAATAACGTTTGATATTTTTTAAATACTCATTATCATTTTTATTAATTAAAACTTTAGTTTCCTCTTCTGTGGGTGCATAACCAAAAATAATAGGATTTGTTTTGCTATTTAACTGACCGTGAAAATTTAACACTTCTATACTATCTATTTTATTTTTATAAAGACGTTCAAATGTATTGGTATAATTAAAATTCAATACCAAATTGTCTCTGCCTTTTCCTATTTTCTCAAAGAAAGAAGAGAATTCTGCGATGACATTTTGTTCTTTATTAAATTGACATAAATATTTTTCTAATTCATTTTTAACTTGACTTAGTTCATTATTTAGTTTTTTGGGATTCTTTGACGGTTTTAATAATTCATAATACAAAACTTCAATATCACACCACTTCTCTATGTTGGTTTTAAATATAATCTCTTTTAAAAATTCATTATCAATAAACATTTCATATTTCACATTCAAACCATTTTTATTTGTTGTAAATGTTGAATTATGTGTAGCTCTACTAGCCCCAGGATTCCTTACAACTGTTCTTTCTCCCTCTCTAGTGTTAATTTTTTCTATTAGTTTATCATTATCGATTAAATACCTAATAAAAGAAGCATAATCAGTATCATACCCATGTGCCAAATCAAAGCCGTTTCCTATAATAAAAATATTTTTCATGTGTGCAATTTTGTCAATTCTTAAAGATACAATCAATATTACGCTCTAAACAAATTAGATAAAAATACTTACACACATATTACTAACAACTTCCCTATCTTTGCAAGACTAGTAAACACTATTTATGACATTTAAAGACTTACACTTAAACGCTAAAATTTTAAAAGCGGTAGCAGAGCAAAACTACACCACTCCTACTCCTATTCAACAAGCCACCATTCCTTTGGTTTTAGATGGAATAGATGTTATTGGTAGTGCCCAGACAGGAACTGGAAAAACTGCTGCTTTTGCCTTGCCTATTTTAGATCGTTTGTTTTCGCAAACAGATGCTAGTAAAAAAGACAAAAAAATAAAAGCTTTGGTGGTGAGTCCTACTCGTGAATTGGCTGTACAAATAGAAGAAAACTTTAAAAGTTACAGTACTTACACCAATTTAAGAACTACTTCTGTATACGGTGGAATGTCTATGGAACCACAAATAGATCAACTAAAAAAAGGAGTCGATATTTTAATTGCTACTCCTGGTCGTTTGTTAGATTTACACAAAAGAGATGTTTTAAACTTAGATTACATTCAGATTTTAGTGTTAGATGAAGCCGACATGATGTTAGACATGGGCTTTATTGATGATGTTAAAAAAATTGAACGTTTGTGTCCTAAACAAAAACAAACGCTTCTATTTTCTGCCACCATGCCTCCTAAAATTGAAGCTTTGGCCAAAGAATTATTAACAGAGCCTGAAAAAGTATCGGTTTCAGCTATATCTTCTGCTGCCAAAACAGTGAATCAAGAGTTATACATGGTGCCAAAACCTAAAAAAATAGAATTGTGTTTGCACTTGTTAAGAAACAATTTACACGGAAATATTATCATTTTTAGACGTACCAAGTTTGGGGTTGATAAATTAGAAGAAACCTTGTTAAAAAATAAATATAAGGTTGATACCATTCACGGTGATAAAACACAAGCTGCTAGAACCAAGGCATTGAATAAGTTTAAAAACAAAGATGTTAATATTTTAATTGCAACTGATGTAGCTGCTCGTGGAATTGATATTCCAGATTTAGATATTGTAATCAATTTTGATTTGCCTAACATTCCAGAAAGTTATGTGCACAGAATTGGTCGTACGGGTCGCGCAGGAAAAGAAGGACGTGCTGTAGCCTTTTGTTCTGCCGATGAAAAACCTTATTTAAAAGACATTCAACAACTAATGGGGAAATTTATTACTGTTGAAGAAAATCATCCTTATCCATTAGATCCTGCTGCCAAACCAGAAGTACATAAAAAACAAGGAAGCAAGTATAAAAAAGGTCGTAAATCTGAAGCTTCTAAAGCCAAGAAAAAACGTTGGTATTAATTTAAAATCACAACCAAATAATTAATGGAAGCTGTTTATTACACATTAAACATATTAATGATTGTGTTTACTTTTTTACCAAAAGTTCCTCACCAACATTGGATTTTTAGAATTGCTAGTTTTGGTAAAATACACCTTACCGTTTTTCAAGTTTTTATCTTATTATTCGGATTCTTATACTTAGAACCTACTTATTATTTTATTGTAGCTCAGCTAATTTTATCAATTACTATTGCTCATAATATCAAAATTTTATATCCTTATGTTGCTTTAAGAAACAAAAAAGTAATTACGGATTGTGATGATTTTATTTCTATCATTTCAGTAAATGTATATCAGTTTAACAAAGAATATCATCTTTTAATTGATTTGATAGCCAAGTATCAACCAGATATCTTGTTAACCCTTGAAAGCAATAAAGATTGGGAACATGCTTTAGAAAAAATAGAAGATAATTATCCTAACTATAAAAAAGTAGCGTTAGAAAACACCTATGGAATGCATTTTTATACCAAATTAGAAATTGAAGATCTTAAGGTAAATTATTTTATTTCTGATGACATTCCTAGCATTGCTGCAAAAATAAAAACCAACAACGGAATTCCTTTTATGTTTTATGGAATCCATCCACCCCCAGCAAGTCCTACAGAAGAATCTAACTCTAAAGAAAAAGATGGAGAATTACTTTCTATAGCCAAAACAGTAAAAAAACAAACATTACCCACAGTGGTTATTGGAGATTTTAATAGTGTTGCTTGGTCTAGAATTACCAAAATGTTTACTAAAATATCAGGATTAAAAGATGCTAGAAAAGGAAGAGGATTTATTTCTACGTTTCCTGCCAAATATCGTTTTTTTAAAATTCCTTTGGATTTGATATATCACTCTAATAACATTAAAGTTCGAACAATAAAAACACTCGAATCTATCAATTCTGATCACTTACCACTTTATGTAGATTTTTGCATAGATCAAACAAAACCTACTTCTCACAATATATCTTCTAATTTGATGCAAGAAGCCAACGAGTTGATTATTGAAGGTCGCAAAGAAGAATCAGACAATAGATAAAAGAAATAATTGTCAATGTTTTTTTCTATTTTAGAGAAAAACAAAATTATATGAAAAAGACTTATAGAGTGCTGATAGCACTTGTACTATTAACGCAAATTACTTTTGCCCAAGAAGAACAAAAAACAGCAAGCCAAGTAAACAAAGCCACTGTTTTCTTAAACAAGGCACAAATTAACAGAGATGTAAAAGTTTCTTTAAAAAAAGGAATTACTACTCTTATCTTTAATGGACTCTCTCCTTTTATCGATGTAAAAAGCATTCAAGTAAAAACAGCTCCAAGCATTAATATTCTTGCCGTAAATCACAAAAAAAACTACCTCAACGAAATTAAAAAATCTGAGCAAGTAAAAGCTTTGGAAGAAAAGCGCGAAACAATCACTGATAAAATTACCTTAGAGATCACTCAGTCTGAAATAGTAAGTCAGAACATCGATTTTTTACAAAAAAACAAAACCATTGGAGGAACCAATCAAACCTTAACCGTAAACAATTTAAGCCAAACTGCTACTTATTATGCCAATCAGTATAAAAAATTAAAATTAGAAGAATTGGCTATTGCTAAAAGACTCACAAATTTACGAGAAGAGCAAAGAAAAATTACTAGAGAAATTAATACCCTTAGTAATAACAAAGAATTACCCACAGGAGAAATCTTTGTAAAAGTAGAAACTACCAAAATAGAAAACACAAATTTTGAAATTACTTATTTGGTAGACAATGTGAGTTGGTATCCTTCTTATGACATCAAAGCAATTGACATTAACAATCCTTTAGAAATTACTTATAAAGCCAATTTACAGCAAAACTCACAAGTAGATTGGAATGATGTGGCTTTGACTTTTTCATCAGACAACCCAACAGTTTCTGGAGTAGCTCCAGAATTAACACCTTATCAATTGTCTTTTAACCAAAGAAGAAGTACTACTAACAACATTTCTTATATAAAAGGTCAAGTTTTAGATAAAAGTGGAACTCCATTACCAGGAGCTAATGTTTCTGCAAAAGGTACTAATATTATTACAATGACTGATTTTGATGGAGAGTATGCTCTGAGTTTACCTAACAATACCAAAATCATTCAAGTAAGTTATTTAGGTTATGAAACTCAAGAAAAATTCGTAACAAATGAAACGTTAAATTTTAGATTGAACCCTAGTAGTGAATCTCTAGATGAAGTTGTGGTGGTTGGTTATGGAAATCAGAAGAAAGCAAGTACAGTGAGCTCTATTACTTCTGTTGGTCCAAAAGAAGTTAAAGTACCTAATTCTAACTTAACTTCAATGTTGTCAGGTCATGTTCCAGGACTAGCAATTAGAGGAACTACTAGTACAGAAGATGATAATGAATCTTCTCCTTTGTACATAGTTGATGGAGTTTCTGTGGATAAAATATCTAATTTAACTCCAGAGGAAATAAAGTCTTTTGAAGTTTTAAAAGATGCTTCTGCCACTAGTGTCTATGGAAGTAGAGGAAGTGATGGTGTTGTTGTTATTACCACTAAAAATGGAGCCAATGCCGTTACAAGCATCAACCAAACAGCTGTTAATTTTAAGATTGAAAAGAATCAAACAGTAAAAAGTACTGTAAACGTAAAAGAAATCACCTTAAAAACATTACAAGTTCCTGCAGAATATCAATATTACACAGTTCCAAAAGTGAACAAATCAGCATATTTAACCGCTAAAATTAAGGATTGGGAAAAATATCAATTGTTAGATGGAGAGACCAATGTGTTTTTTGACAACACTTTTAAAAGCAAAGGAGTATTAGATTTAGAAGCTGTAAAAGAAGAAATTATTATTTCTTTAGGAGTTGACAAACAAATAGATATTAACAGAAGTCCAGTAACCGAAAATGTGGGTCAGAAGTTCTTGAGTAAAAATGTAGAAACTACTAGACATTGGAAAGTTGATATTAAAAATAACAAAAATCAACCTATTAATATTCAAGTGTTAGATCAAGTGCCAGTTTCTGTCACAGATGAAATTAAAGTTGAGGTTTTAAATATTTCAGATGCAGAAATGAATAGCTTGTCTGGAGAATTAAAGTGGAACTTAACCATTCCTAAAACCACTAGTAAAACTTTAAATATTGAATATTTAGTAAAACACCCTAAGGACAAAAGATTGATTATTGACTAATTAATAAAATAAAATCGCTGTATTGAAAGTCAATACAGCGATTTTATTTTGTATTTGATGTTTGTATTTATCTTCTTCTTCCAGAGTAAATCATGGCTTCTCCCTTACCAAATCCGTAACTAAATCCTAGCGTAAAAATCGACCTCTACGATTATAACTATATTGGTAGTTTATTAATATTATCACTTTCATTATGATTAATTAAAAAAACTCCAAATGTGTTTTATTTTACAATAGGCCAATTGTCTTTTTGAGGAAACAATCCGTTTTTCCATTCTATAATTTCTAGGTCTGTTAACAAACATTTATTCAATGCTAATACCATATTTTCTTTGTTTATGTTTTGACCTATAAATACCAATTCTATTTTTCTGTCTCCAAAATCTGCATCCCAGTCCGATTCTATTAGCGCTGTATTTTCATTAAAAGAAGCATAATTAATTCTTTCTTTATACGGCATAGATGCCCACCAAACTCCAGCATGATCAGCTTTTACAGAACCACCAGCGGTACTCCATAACAAGGCTTGATGTGATCTTGATGCCATCCAAAACAATCCTTTACTTCTAATAATATTTGGAGGAAAATTGGTGTTTAAATAATTAAAAAAACGGTCTTGATGAAATGGTTTTTTAGTTTTAAACACAAAAGAACCAATACCATATTCTTCGGTTTCTGGAGTGTGTTCATTTTCCAATTCTTTGATCCAACCTGCAGAAGCTTCTGCTTTTTCATAATCAAACAATCCTGTACTAATTACTTTATCTAAAGCAACTTCGGAATGATTGGTGGTGATTACTTGAGCTTCGGGATTTAATTTTTTAATAACGGCACACAACTCTTCTAAAGCATCAGCAGAAACCATGTCTTTTTTATTTACAATAATAACATTTGCAAACTCTATTTGATCGGTTAATAAGTTTACAATGGTTCTATCATCACCTTCAATATCTGTTAATTCTCGAGTTGCTAAATAATCAGAACTAGAAAAATCTTTAAAAAAGTTAAACGCATCTACTACAGTCACCATGGTATCAACATAGCTAAATCTACTTAAGTCTATGGTTCCATCTTCACTTTCAAAACTAAAAGTTTGTGCTACAGGAATGGGCTCGCTAATACCTGTACTTTCTATGATTAGGTAATCGAACTTATTTTGAGCTGCCAATTTTTCTACCTCTACCATTAAATCTTCTCTAAGGGTACAGCAAATACATCCGTTAGACATTTCTACCAACTTTTCTTCGGTTCTAGACAAGGTGTTTTCACTTTCTATAAACTGAGAATCGATATTAACTTCGCTCATATCGTTTACAATTACAGCGACTTTCAATCCTTTTTTGTTGTGTAAAATATGATTTAATAAAGTAGTTTTTCCAGCTCCTAAAAATCCACTCAATACAGTTACAGGTAATTTTTTCATGTTTTATAAAACTTTTACTCCACAATTTTAATATCAATAGAAGTTCTAGTATTCCATCCTGTTTGGTCAGTTACCGATAAAGCACAGTGATAATCACCAGTATCAATACTTTCTGGAAGGTTTAATTCTATTTCAATTTCTTGTTCTTTTAAATTTCCTTCTATTTTAAAATTTTCTTTAAAAATTAAAGGGTTTACTGGGGTTTTTATAGGTTCTAAGTCACAGATTTTTCCTTGATCATCATGTGTATGATGATCAAAATTATTGTGGATATCAATACTATAAGAGGCCAAAGCCAAATTGTCTGTAACTTTTGCTTTTATGATATAAGTATTTCCTCGTTGTAATTGTTCACATCCTTGAGGGAAACCACCATCATAATTAACAGTAATAGTGGGCTTGTCTAAATCTTTATCAATATCATTATCGGTAGAACAAGCAGTCACTACCATTAACCATAAAATAAAATAAGGTTTTAAAAACTTCATTTGCTAGTTTTATTAAAAAGAGATTGTTTAAAAGATAAAACTTCGTCAAACTGAACTTGTTTCAGTTTCTCATAGCTACTATTTAAAGTATGTTGTGATTCTGAAATAAATTCAGAATGACGTTTTCTAATACATTTTTAAACAACCTCTTTCATTTGTTTAATTATTTTGTAACGTCTATATGACCATCATAAACTGCAGTGTTTCCATCTTCATCTTTCACAGTTATTTGTACATGGTATTCTCCAGCTGGTGCTGTTGCAGGAACATCAATATGTTTGTGAAATTCAGCTTCTGTTAATTCGTGAAAACCATCTTCATAAACTTGGTCAAAATGCCATTCTTCTTCACCAGCTCCTACTGTTAATCCATGTGCATGAATATTTACAGTAATGTTGTGAATTCCGTTAACAGCAGCAATCATAAATTCTGCATGAATATCATTTCCTCTAACAACCGTTTCATCCATTTCAAAGTCACTGATTGCTACTTGACTCAAAATATCAACATGACCTTCTATTTCTGTAGTGTTTCCTAATTCATCTGTTACAACAAATTCTACGTGATATTCTCCAGCTGGAGCTGTAGCAGGAATATCTATATGTTCATGAAATGTTGGGTTGATTACCAAATATTTTACATCGGTAAAAGTTTGTTCAAAATCCCATTCTACTTCTCCTTCACCTACTTCAGCTTCGTGAGAATGAATAGATACAGAAATACTTTTTACAGTTGCTTCTGCAGTAATTTCTGCTTCTAAATGCAAATCTTTTCCTCTATAAGCTTTATGCCCTTCTTCTCCATGAATTCCATATTCAAAACCAGAAATAATAGGTGCATTTAATATTGGGTCGTCGTCTTCGCTACAAGATTGTAAGGTTAAGGCCATAAAAAAAGCCATGGCTAAAAATTTAATGTTTAATTTCTTCATTGTTGTTTTCATTTTTAATTTGATTTTAATTGATTAATAATTGTATTTAAAATGGTATTGTTAATGATATTGAAAAGTTTCTTCCAGGTTCTGGAACATCAATTAAACGATAGAAACTTGTGTGATTAAAATATTTGGTATTAAACACATTGTTGATTTTGAATTTTGCTTTTACGGACTGTGTTTTATTTAATAGATAAAGATTAGCAAACCAAGAAATATTCATCACTTGAAATCCTTCTGTAATTTCTTCAGGAGGTACAATTTCTTCTTGAGAAGCAGTTATTTTATAATCTACCACCAACTTAGGTGATGTTATAAAAGATAAATCTTTAAACAAATAAGTAGCTGTAAACAATCCTGATAAAGGTGGAGAAAACGGTAAGGTAAATCCTTTTTTTGCTCCACTAGTTTGTCTAGAATACACGTATTCTCCCGATGCCTGTAGTTCTAACTTTTTAAATAAAGTAGTAGCAACACTTACTTCTCCTCCATATCTAAAAACTTTGGCTTGCGTAAACTCATACGTTTGTAGATTTTCAGAATTATCGTAATTAGAAGTTGGATTTAAATAAATATAATTGTCAAAATAATTAACAAACGGACTTACATTTACATGTACTTTATTCCCAGCATAATTAAATTCAACATCTGCTTGGTAAGATGACTCTGGTTGTAAATTGATATTCCCTCGTTCATATCTATACATATGGTAATTTATTCCATCAGAAGCCAACTCATTAGCCAAAGGCATTCTAAAACTCTTTCCAATATTTACTTTGTAAGTAGTGTTGTGATGCTGATAATTGACTCCAACACTTCCACTAAAATTGCTAAAATCAAGGCTTTTGTTACGAGCTCTTTGTAAATAAACTTGTGAAGTAGTTCCATCATTATTTTCTACTGGAGTTCTATACCAATCAAAATGTTCTTTGGTATTTATCAATCCAAAATCATAACGAATTCCAGACATGATGTCTAACTTTTGATTGATTTTTAATTGGTGATATACAAAAGCTCCAGCTGTAAAACGTTGGTAGGTTGGAATTAAAAACCCCCATCCTCCAATAGTGTTTTGTTGCTGTTCTAAGTTGATTCCCGCTACCAAATGATGTTGGTCGTTTATATGGATATCATCTTTAATATTTAAGCTATAGGTATTTTTATGAAATCTGCGTTCTTTGCTGTTTTCAGGTTTTGGCATATAACCATGTGGCACCGGTTCAGAATGTTCTTCTCTTATATTGTTTTGAAACCCTACATCAATAACTAATTGATGATCTCCTAATGCAATTTTAGTGTTGTTGGTAATTTTAAAATGATTGACTTTATGATATGGAAAATCGATATCTCTGTTAGAACTATCATAATCTATATCGGAATTTCTTACTTCCAATCCGTGAGCATTCGCAAAAAAACCGTTTTTTGCATTTACATTGCTAAAAGTAGTTTCAGTAATAAAATTATTGTTTTTGTACCCCAAACTAAAACTAGCATCAGCCTCTTTACCTGCTGTATTTCTTAAATTGTTGTCATGAAGATTAAAAAGGTAGTTCTCATAACTAATTTTATTTGTTGGTACTTTGTAATCAGCAAAATCTCTATACGTTAATCTTGTTCGGTAAAACCATTGATTAGTCCTTGCTGTAATTCCTGTGGAAATCCCCAACAAATCATTGTTACTTTCTCCCAAAACATTTACCTCTCCTTTAAACGTATTTTTTAGTGGAATACTAGGTTGTTGAATATCAACTACACCTGCAATGGCATCAGAACCATACATAATAGCAGCTGGCCCTTTAATAAGCTTTATACTTTCTACGGCATACTGATCTATTTCCAAACCATGATCAGCTCCCCATTGTTGTGCTTCGTGTTTTACTCCGTTTTGCACCACTACTACCCTATTAAACCCTAAACCTCTAATCACAGGTTTTGATTGTCCTGATCCAATATTAATGGTAGTTACTCCTGGAATTTTAGACAAAGTTTGCATTAAACTATTTTCTCTGTTTTGCTCCATAAATTCCTTATCAACCTGTTTAGATATCATAGGCATTTCTATGGGTTGATGAAATTGTTTTTTGGCATATAACTGAACTTCTTTTAAAGAGGTCCTAGAAGGATTTAATAATATCTTTATCGCTTCCTCATCTTCATCATTTTCATCATTGGTAACATGTATTTGTTTTATTTCAAAACCCACATGAGAAATAGTTAATACACAATGATCTGTTTTAACATTATTGATATAAAACTCTCCGCTTGCTGAAGTAACAGCAAAAAGACCATTCCCCATAACAGTAACTCCTTCAATAGGATTTAAAGAACTAGCATTTAACACCTTTCCTTTTATTTGATGAGGAATATGTTGTGCAAACGCAGTAATATATATTCCCCAAAAAAGGAACATACTCAATAATTTACGATACATAATTTGTTGATTGATTTGTATAATTGTCTCCTAACAAGAATTTGAAGACAAAGAAATAACGATACCTACATACATAACTTCCCTATATAGATTCTTTAATGCCATTAAATACTATGGCAAAAAAATCATGTAGTTATATAAAAAGGTTCTTAGGTTTAATTATTTTTTTGCTGGCGGAGGCCTAGAAAAAAGTTGAGAAGTATCTCTAGCAGAAATTACTACAAAGTTATAGTCAGTTTTAACTTCTTGTGTTATTTCTTTTTTTAGAAGATCAAATTCAAAATCACCTGTATAACTTGCTAAACTAGGAGTTAAATTGTCTAAAACAACATGCTCACAAACTTTACAGTGATTTATATGACCATTATCCTCATCAGAATGAAAAAAAGCATGCAAACCTGCCATTTTTATAGAAATAAAAAGAGCGAGAAACAAATGGGCTATCGTAATTTTTAACCAGCTATTTTTCATGAATCCTGTTTAAGGAGAGTTATCCCGTAAAAGCAACAATGATGCATTTACTTTTGCAAATGTATTTATCTTTTAGAATTGACCAAAACTTTACAGGTATTTTTTCATAAATAAATTCAAGAAATGTTTTCCTAAAAAACAATGGTCTTTAAATTGTAAACCATAGCTAAATAATGATTCTATTTTATTTAGACATTTTGGGTTGATAATCTAGATTTATGCTAAAAGCAACTAATATTTAAAAACACTTCTTTTAAGAGCATGATTTATTTAATGCTCTTTAGCAAGACTTTAAAATTTGATGAAGGAAAGTATGTCAAAAACTTATTATATACTTTTTTTATTTGTTTTATATCTACTGATGAAAAAATAAGAAAAACCACCTATGAAATATAATAAAACATCAATCCAATCAGAAGTATACCGATTATTTACTCTAGGTTGATAATATTCAAAATAGATAGAATAGTAAGTTGCCAAGCAAATAATAAATCCAATAGGAAGTTTAAATTCAGAATCTTTTTTAAGAAATTGTATCACACGAGTAATTATTCCTAAAACAATTGGTAAGCAAAGTAAATCATTTAAAAAATTATTGATGAACAACGGAAGTTGATATCCATGCTGTTTTAGTGAATAAACCGTTAAAGCTATGATAACTAAAACAAAATATATCAATTGCATTGGTTTAAAAAAACGGAAAACTTTCATTTTAGGATTCTAAGTTTTTATCATTAACCTGCCGCAGCAGCTAATATAGAGGCTATTAATCCACCTAAAACCATGGATAAAAAGAGCCAGATGTAATGTAATGTTTTAAAGAATAATCTTATAATAAAGAATGGGTGCGTTAAACCATTTTCAAAGAATTTTAAAACTTTACTCTCTTCCTTTATTTTATTCTCAAGAGCTACTCTTCTCTCTTCCATAGCCTCACTTTCTAGCCTACGTTTTAGAACAATATTGATTAATGCTCCACAGTTTTTACAGTAATCACTATCTTCATTTACAGTGTTACATTCTAGGCACCTTGTATAAGTTTTTTGCTTCATTGGATAATGATAACTTTAAATGTTTAGTTTTTGTAATTATCTAAACTATCTTTAATTCTGTTTTTTATTTTATTCACAAACTCAGGAGGGGATACTACTTTTAAAGATTCTCCGTAAGATAAAATTTGTTGTTCTAATTCATAATTAGGAATTACTTCTAAAGTAAACGTTAATCCATCTTCATTCAATTCCCCATTTTTTTGACTTCCATGTAATGGTGACGTTAAAATATACGAAGCCAAACTTTTATTAGCCTTTAGTGTAATGGTGGTTAACTTATCGTCTAAACCTCTGGTAATTCCAATAATATCCTCATAACGCTCTGTAAAATCAATAGTTGAAACCTCGTATTCTTCCTTACTCTCTTTAATAGACACAATCCTATCAATAGCTAGAGTAGTTACAGGTTTATATTTTGAATGGGTTCCTAATACAAACCATCTATTATTATATTGTTTTAAATATTGTGGATGCATAGAAAATACTTCCACTTCATTATTTCTAAAGGTTTGATAACCTATTAGCAATACTTTTTCATATAAAACAGCATTAAATAAAGTGTTTAAATGCTCTAAACCTTTTAGATACGGATTGTTTTCAAAACCTAAAATTTCTCTTGGCGTTTCGTGAAAATCAAAATCCTTTTCTAACTTCAAAGTCAATTCTTCTACCCAACCAAATTGAGGCATTCCTTTAATCCTGTTTAAGGTTAACAAAGCTTCTTTTAATTGCTTGGCTTCCGTTTCATTCATCGGTTGGTTGTTGATAGAAAAGTCGGGATTTACATATCTATAATAAGCAGTTCTACCTTCTTTGGTTACCTCTAATTCAACTCCATAACCCTGTTCGCTTTTCATAAAGTTGATATCATCGTAAATCTGTCTACGTTTAATACCATCTGTTTCTCCATTAAAATCATACAAAGCCTGATTACACGCTTTTATTAAATCATTGATATTGTATTTTTTCCCAGTATTTCTAAAGCATTTGTCTAACGCTTGATAACGAATGATTGCATTTTTATTGGTTGCCATAATTTATGGAATGTTTTAGTAAAAAATCAAAAATAACCAATTGTGCACAAACACAACACACATTGATCACATATTTGTATCAAACAAAAAAACATACCATTATGGCAAATCAATTAAGCTTACACGAACAAAGAAAAAAACTAAACAACATTTACAACACTATTATTAAAAGAAAAGATTTACCTGAATCTGAATTTGATCATTTGATGAGATTGTGGATTTCTGAAAATGAAAAATTAGAAGAAAAAGAACAGGTTTTTGAAATGAAATTTTTACACCAAACCAACATTCAAAATTATACAAATGTGGCTGTCTAAATAGTATCGGGTAAATGTTTTAATATGTTTACCCGTACTTTATTTTAATATAAATTGTACCTTTCCTCCTATGGGAACTTGAGCTAGTAAATCACAAGATTTTTGGGTAAGATTTACCATACGAAGATAACCTCCTGTAGTAGGTGCATCAGCCATCATTACAATAGGATCACCTGCTTTGGTGATTTGTACTGTACCTTTAATAATTCCTGATGAAATGATCTCATCTTTTTTAGGAAGTACTATTTTATTACCTTCTAAACGAATTCCTATTCTATTGCTATCTTTTCCAATGGTAAAAATAGTATCGAGAAAGGCGGTTTTACTTTCTGTAGAAAACCAATCCCATTCTGGTCCTTTCACACAAAACAATTCAACACTTAATAAAAAATTAGGAGTTTTTACTTTAGATTTAATAGCCTTTAAAGTATTGTGTAAAACTGGTAATAAATCTCCTTTTTGTAAGATCCTTCCTTTGTATCCTCCTAATTTTGCCGGTACATAAGTCGACTTACTCCCCAATACTCTTGGTGTTTTAAATCCTCCTAATACTGCAATATATCCGTAAACTCCTGAAGATGCTCCTTTAAAAGTAACAATACCGTCTTTTGGAATTTCTACAGCTTTGTACATAGTGATTGATTTTCCATTTAATTTGGGCTGCATATCTGCTCCAGTAATGGCAATGGTAATGGCTTGCGTTGCTTTAAATTTTATTCCTAATAAGGTCATTTCAATCACAGCAGTATTGAGTTCATTAGTCACCAAAGTATTTGCTAATTGAGCAGATGTAACATCCATAAAACCACTCACAGGAATTCCTTTGTCTTGAAATCCCAAACGACCACCGTCCTGAATGGTAGTATTTAAACCTGGAGATAAAATTTCTATACTCATGCCTTTTTCATTTTTTCAAATTCAGCTACAGAAATAGGCACAAACTGTACGTAATCTCCCATAGCCACCAATGATGGTTTTTCTTTAGAAAACAATGATATTGGTGTTTGTCCTATAATTTGCCAACCTCCTGGGGTCACCAAAGGATAAACTCCTGTTTGTTGATCTGCCAAACCAACAGCTCCTGCTGGAATTTGAACTCTTGGAGTTTGTTTTCTAGGTGTGTGCAAACGCTTATCCAAACCTCCTAAATACATAAATCCTGGAGCAAACCCAATCATATAAACTAGATAAGGTTGCGCTGTATGTAGATCTATAACTTCTTGGGGACTTAAGTTTAATTTTCCAGAAATATATTCCATGTCTAAGCTATAAGGGGCTTCGTAACACACTGGAATTTCAATAATATTTTTGGTTAGTTCTTCTTCAGTAATTTTATAAGGAGTATTTTCTAAAAATACTTTTAAAGTACTGCTTTCTATTTTTTCAGAATGAAACATGACCGTAATAGAATTGTATGCCGGAATTAAAGAATGAACTCCATGAATATGCATCTTTTTAAGTTGTTGGTAACAAGCTTTTACTTTTAAATGAGTTTCAACAGAAATTTCATCTGCAAACTGAATTAAAAAAGCACTTTCACCATATGGAACAACTTTAAATGACATTTTTGACTTCTATTTTATGTTTTTCTAATTGTTGATTAACATAAGAAAGCAATTCAACTGCTTCGGGAGTATCTCCATGAAAACAGAGACTGTGTATGTTTAGTGATATTTCATTTTCTTCTAAACTGATGATTTTTTTATTCAAAATCATACTTTCTACCTGTTCCCATACTTGTTCTTTAGAACGAATCACTCCTAACGGATTTTTTCTAGACACCAAAGTACCATCATCATGATATCTTCTATCAGCAAAACCTTCTCTTAAAAAGATTAGATGTCCTTTTTTTGCTTCTTCTTCTAACACAGAACCAGCCAAGCCCATTAAAGCCACACTTGGTTCTATTTGTTGAATAATATTGACCAACAACAATGCCATTTCTCTATCGACTGAAGCTTTATTATACAAAGCTCCATGAGGTTTTACATAACGCACATAAGCACCTTCTTCTCTAGCAATTCTTATCAAAGTTAAAATTTGATCTCTAATAACTTTCTTTAGCATTTCATCAGAAATATCCATGACTTCTCTTCCGAAAAACTCAGGATTTGGATAAGATGGATGCGCTCCAATAGTTACTCCATATTTTACAGCCAAACGAATGGTTGCTCTCATAGAATTATCACTACCTGTATGTCCACCACAAGCAATATTACATGAGGAAATATTTTGCATGATTTCTTCATCAAACAAAAAACCTTCTCCTAAATCTGCATTGATATCTATTTTCATTTATTTGTTATGATTTAGTTTCTAAATTAATAAACTAATAAGAAATACGGCTGGTAATCATGTTAAATATTGAAGTACTTTAAAAGCATCAAAATTTACGATTCATTTTCCTCAAAATACTCGTTCTTAAATCCGATTAAATAAACCTTTTCTTTGGCTCGAGTAATAGCAGTATACAACCAACGCATACTATCTTTGGTCAACCCATCAGGTAAATAAGGCTGTTCTATAAAAACAGTATCCCACTGTCCTCCTTGAGATTTATGGCATGTCATGGCATAAGCAAACTTAATTTGCAAAGCATTAAAGTAATGGTTGTTCTTTACAGATAACATTTGCTTGTATTTAGATCTTTCCTCTGCATAATCTTGTAGTACTTCTTGATACAATCTATTTGATTCTTCATAGGTTAATGAAGGGGTTTCCGAAGTTAGAGTATCTAACAAAATAACCGTATCAATAGGTTTTAAATCTTCATAATCTATCAATCTTAGTTTTACTTCTGCAAAACGGAATCCGTACAATTCTTTAATATTATAAATTTGCTGCACTTCACAAATATCACCATTAGCAATAAAATCAGCTTCGGTAGTATCTTTTAACCAGAAATAATTATTTTTTACCACCATGACATAATCTCCAGCAGAAATTTCACTTTCTTGACCACGGATTTTAGTCCTAATTTGTTGATTGTATTGGTTGGCTCTTTTGTTAGAACGTACAATAAAAGCAGTATCTTCTACTCCTGCCCTGTCGTAAGCGTTCACAATAGCATCTTCAATATCATATCCATCTTGTAAACGAATGATGTCTGGAAATTTTAAATCAAACTGAAAATCATAAAAGCCATCTCTTTCTAACTGAGCGCGAAGTGCTGTTGCATTGCATAAAATTCCGGAATCTTCGTGTTGTCTCATTACCTGATCTAATTCCAATAAATAAGGATTTTTACCATAGTTAATAGACAAAGTATCTACAGACAATGCAGGACTCATTTCAGATTTTACGGGTGGCAACTGTGCAACATCTCCTATAAATATTAATTTACAGTTAAGACCATTGTACACATATTCCATCAAATCATCTAACAAAGAATTACTCTCAAACAAATTCACCTCTCCAGAACCATCTGCTATCATAGAAGATTCATCTACAATAAAAAAAGTATTGGTATGTTTGTTTGGTTGCTTTACAAAGGCAACATTCCCGTTAGACTGTTTCTTAGGATGGTATATTTTTTTGTGAATAGTATGTGCTTTTTTCTTAGAATAATTAGAAATTACCTTTGCGGCACGTCCAGTAGGGGCTAATAAAACTGCTTTTTTACCAATTTCCCACAGATGATTGACATAAGTACTTATAGTGGTTGTTTTACCTGTACCTGCATATCCTTTTAAAATAAAAATAGCATCATCATCTGTATCAAACGAAAAATCAGATAGTTGACGTAATAGTTCTTGCTGAATTGGTGTTGGTTCAAATGGGAATTTTTTTAATAAGGTCTTATAAAAAACTGTAGAAGATTTTATCATGAAAAAAGTTTACACAAATATAAGGATTGAAATATGTGTAAAAGTTTTTATGAATAAAAAAAAATTGTAAATTTGGCTTCGTTCATTATAAAATTAATACAAAAAACAAAATGATTTTATTTATTCTTTTAGGAATAGTAATAGCGGTTGCCTTAGCTATACTTATTGTAAAATATTTACCTATTAAATTCACTCCTATTGTTTCTATCATATTACTTGGTGCTGCAGGATACATTTCTTATTTAATTTATGATGGGATCATGGAACCTATCAAGTTTAACAAAGAGAAAAAAGTACGTTATGTTGAAGTAATCAAACAATTAAAGTTAATTGCAGATGCTGAAGATGCTTACAATACAATCACTGGGAAATTTACAGGAGATGGTGACGGTTTGATCAAATTTATTGATACTGCTCAATTTGCCATTACCAATACACATACCGAAATTGTTAAAGAAAACAGAGGAACTACTTGGTCTCCTTTAATGGTTGAAGTTGAGAAAAAAGTAACTGACACTATTGGTTACGAATCTGTAAAAGAAAAGATTTTTGCAGGACGTAATTATAAAAACATGTTAAAAATTCCTAATTCTGATAAAGAATTTAAAATTCAATCTGCGGTTATTCTGAGAGCAAATGATGTTTTAGCTTCAGTATTTCAAGTTGAAATTGACAAGGCAGAGGTTTTAGAAGGAATGAGTCCATCATTAATAAAACAAGAAAAATTAGCATTAGGAGGAGATGAAATTCCTGGAGGATATATTACTATTGGTTCTTTAAACGAAGTAAGCACAGCAGGAAACTGGCCACCATTATATGATGCTATGGCAAGTAACTAGTAATGAGTAAGGAAACACTTATACATAATTATAAAAAGTTATCCATCCAATTAAGTTCGGATGGATTTTCTTTTTGCGTATATAACAACGCAGAAAACAATTACGAACATATTGTCTCTATTCCGTTTTCTAACAAAATAACCACCCCTACTAGTATACTAGAAGAAGTGAAACGTATTTTTGAAAACAATGTGCTTTTACATGATACTTACGAAGAGGTTGTATTAATTCATCACAATGAACTAAACACCTTTGTGCCTCAACCCTATTTTAACGAAGACATTCTTAATAGCTATTTACAAAATACCGTTAAAGTATTTGAGAATGATTATGTAAGTTTTGATGAGTTAAACGAGTTCAGTATAAACAATGTTTATATCCCTTTTGTAAACGTAAATAATTTTATTTTTGATTCTTTTGGTGAGTTTACCTACTTACACTCTTCTACTGTTTTTTTACAAAACATTCTAAAATCTAACGATGTTGGACACAAAGCGATGTTTGTAAATGTTTATGAAAACAATTTTCAATTGATGGTGATAGAAAATAATCAGTTGTTATTGGGAAATCATTTTAGTTATCAAAGCAAAGAAGATTTTGTGTATTATGTTTTATTTGTAGCAGAACAATTAAAAATGGATCCTAATAGCTTTGCTTTAACCTTGTATGGTGCCATTAAAGAAAAAGACGATGTATACCAGCTACTTTACAATTATGTAAGAAATGTAAGCATTTATGCTACTTTAAATCCTAAATTAGGAAAAAACGTTGTTACCTTACCACAAGCACATTATAACCTATTACAATTACACTTATGAGAATTATCTCTGGTAAATATAAATCAAGAAGATTAACCGCACCTAAAAACTTACCTGTTCGTCCAACCACAGACATGGCCAAAGAAGGACTTTTTAACATTCTTAACAATTGGTACGATATTGATGACATCACTGTCTTAGATCTGTTCTCTGGTACCGGAAACATTAGTTTTGAATTTGGGTCTAGAGGAAATACTCAGATTACTTCTGTAGATCAACATCATGGATGTATAAATTACATTAATCAAATTAGCAAAGAGTTAGAATTTAACATCAACACTATTAAAGCAGATGTCTTTTCTTTTTTAGAAAAACATACAGGAAAATACGATGTTATTTTTGCGGATCCTCCTTATGATTTTAGTGATGAACAATTTGCCAAAATTCCTGAATTGGTATGGGAAAACAATTTGTTAGACGAAAAAGGAACTTTAGTGGTTGAACATTCTCAACAAACAGATTTAAGCAACTTACCTAATTTTACCCAAGCCAAACGATACGGAGGATGTATGTTTAGTTTTTTTGAACTCTAAAACATTTATTTATGAAAACACTAAAAAAAGGTAATGCAGTAGGATTGGCTTTAGGAGGTGGAGCCGTTTTAGGAGCAGCCCATGTAGGTGTTTTAAAAGCTATTGAAGAATTAGATTTACAAGTAAAATGGATTAGTGGCACCAGCATTGGAGCCATGGTTGCAGCACTTTATGCATTTGACAACAATTGTGAAAAAGTAAAAGACATTGCCTTAGACATTAGTTGGAAAGACATTACTTCTCTTTCCATCTCTAAATTTGGTTTGATGAGTAATAACAAAATTGCTCATTTTATGAAACAAAATATAGGAAACGTTAACATAGAAGATGCGAAAATTCCACTAGCCATTATGGCAACCAATATTGCCACAGGTGAAAAGGTAGTCTTAAAAAAAGGAAATGTTGCCCAAGCTGTGATGGCAAGCTCTTGTATTCCCGGAATTTTTAATCCTATTACTATTGATGACCTTATGCTAGTAGATGGTGCCATCGCTGAAAATGTTCCCGTAAGTCCTTTACAAGAAATGAAAGCTGAAACCATTATTGCTATTGATTTAAATGCCAGACACCTATACGGAAAACCTGGAAATATGATTGAGGTTTTACAGAATAGTTTTCATTTTACTTTAGAAACCGCTGCAAGATTACAAACCCAACAAGCAGATATTTTAATTACTCCAGATTTAGGTTCTTTTGATAGGTATCATACTTCACAAACAGAAAGTTTAATTGCAAAAGGATATCAAGAAACTTTCAGGTATTTAACTCCGTTAATGGAGTAGTTTTATTGTTAGTGAGTAAGATCTAATCTTCTCTTCTACATAGAAATCCTTACCTTTGTATGGTGTTTATACAAACACATGCTTTCTACAAAATCAAAACACATAATTTATGGATCCTATCATACAAATAGACAATCTTTTTATAGAAGAAAACACTGTTTTTACGGAGCTTATAGAAGTAATAAAAAAAAACTTTGCTGAAAATAAATTAATGGTACCTAAGAGACATCATCACGATTTTCCTAATCCAAAAATGAATAGTGATTCCACCCTATTATTAATGCCTGCTTGGAATCCTAGCGAAACTGCTGGCGTTAAAATTATTACTGTAAGTCCAGAAAATAGTCAATTTGATTTACCCTCTATTCAAGGAACTTATATTTACTTAGATGCCACCAAAGGAACCATCAAAGCTATTATAGAAGCTAAAAGTCTAACAGCTAAACGTACTGCTGCAGCCTCAGCATTAGCATCTTCCTATTTATCTCGTAAAGATGCTAGTTCTTTATTGATGATTGGTACGGGAGCTTTATCTATCAATTTAATCAAAGCACACGCAAGCGTTCGTAAACTTAAAAAAGTCTTTGTTTGGGGAAGAAATTATAACAAAGCACTAGCCATTTGTAAACAACTAGAGAATGAAGATTTTACCATTACTCCTATTAAAACTATTGAAGAAAAAATAGGTGATGTAGATATTATCTCATCAGCAACCTTATCTAAAACACCACTTATACTAGGAAAACATTTAAGAAAAGGGCAACATGTAGATTTGGTTGGAGCTTATAAAAAAGACATGAGAGAAGCTGATGATGAAACTATCTCTAAATCAAATGTTTATGTAGACACTTACGATGGACTTAATGAAAGTGGAGATATAGCCATCCCTCTAAAAACTGGAGTATTAAGAGAAGAAGAAATCAAAGCTAATTTATTTGAACTTACTTCAGGTAAAAAAGGAGGAAGAATGGATACTGATGAACTTACTGTATTTAAATCTGTAGGCCATGCTCTTGAAGATTTAGCAGCGGCAAATTATTACTTTGAAAAGTATATCAGTAGCAATAAATAAATACTGCTATATTTACAAGCTGTATTATTATTCTACCAATGATTCAAATTCTTTTTCAAGACAATTATATTTTAGCAGTTCACAAACCTAACAATACGTTGGTACATCATTCTGTAATGGCCAATAATCAGCTTGAAGAAAAATCATTGGTTCAATTGTTAGATAATGAATTGGGGACTAAATTTTATCCTATCCATAGATTAGATAGAAAAACTTCTGGAATTATTCTATTCGCCAAACAGAAAGAGTTTGTAAAGCCTTTTCAGGATTTATTTATCAATAATCAAATTCAGAAAACTTATTTTGGGTTGGTTCGTGGTTTTATTCCTGAAGAAGGAAAAGTAGATAGTCCTGTAAAAGGACGAGATGCCAATGTACATAAAAAAGCACTTACCTATTACAAACGTATTAAGACTTTTGAGGTTCCTATAAAAGTTGGACCTTATGATGTTTCTAGATATAGTTTGGTAGAATTACAACCCAAAACTGGACGTTTGCATCAATTGCGAATTCACATGAACAAAATTAGTCATCCTTTAATTGGAGATTCTAAATATGGAGATCGTTTTCACAACAGGATGTTTGAAGAGAAGTTTCAAAATCAAGCCATGTTTTTACATGCCAAAACCTTAGAATTTGTGCATCCATTTACAGAGGTAAAACATTCCCTAGAAACTGATTTTTCTGAGAATTGGAAAACAGTAATTTCTAAATTAAAAACTTATTAACAGTAAATTTTCAATAGTACAACTATTAAAAACCACTTATTGTAAACACCTATCATCGTAGTATAACTTAGTGAAATGTTGTTTTTGGATACTTTATACAAAACTTCTACGTTTAGTTGTCGGTATTAATTTTTGTGTTTGCACGGACATTGCAAATGCAAAAAATAATAGTGATACCATTATAACCAATTCCCGTCATTACGATGCGTTACTAAAAGTATTGAATGAAATTAACAAAGTAGATGATGCTATTATTAACAATGTTTCTAGCGACTTAATGGCCATTGACATTCGTAGAACCTTATATTACTTTGGACTGATTACTGGTGAAGTAACCAATGATTATTTATTAGGGAATATTTTTGCTAATTTTTGTATTGGAAAGTAAATTCAATCTTTCTTAGTCAATTTATATATAAGATATCCAAACCCTACTAAAAAATGGAGAAGGATAATTGCTGCTACAATATAAATGGTTGTGTTTGAGTTGTCCATAGCGTAAAAATAAATATTTCTATAAATCATTTTGGTAACAATGGTTACATTGCAAACAAAAAAATCTGTACCTAAAAATAGATACAGATTTTATAAATAATACAAAAGACAGCCTTACTTCACTCCTAGTTTCTTTAAAATGGTTTCTAACAAACACCATTTGGTAAAAGCTGATTGAATTAAATTAACCCCAATAAACACTGTAAACCACATCCAGTTTGGATTTACATATGCTGTAAGGACTACACTTATTAAGACCATAACTCCTACAATAACTCTAAAATATGTATTTAACATTTTAATTTATTTTTTAAATTTATATAGATTTTTCAATAGGTACTACCACCGCTTTTATAGGGTTATTGGTTTCTAAGTTTGAATTAAATTCTTTGATCAAATCAAATAAATGATCAATATTGTCTTCTTCTGCAAAAGAAAAGAACATACTAGATTCATTCCCTCCTTTTCCTGCCGAAAACCAATTAGAGGCCATTAAAACAGATGATCCATTTTTATAGCCATCTATATCAGAACTACTAAAATTTTCTATCTCTGCATTTTTAAACAATTTCAAAACATCTTGTTGAAACTCTTCTACTACTGTTACAATTACTAATTTCATTTTTTATGTATTTAATTGTCACTTCGAGTAATTTTCTAAAAAAACCACTCGAAGTGACAGCTTATTATTTATAGTTTTTTTTCTCAATCATGTAATACACCAATGGCACTACCAATAATGTTAACACTGTAGAAACAATAGTTCCTCCCATTAACGAAATAGCCAAACCTTGAAAAATAGGATCAAATAGAATTACAAATGCTCCAATAACAACGGTTCCTGCAGTTAATAAAATGGGGGTAGTACGTACTGCTCCAGCTTCAATACAAGCTTGCTTTAAGGGTACACCTTCGGCAGTTCTTAAGTTGATAAAATCAATCAACAATACGGAGTTCCTCACCATGATTCCGGCCAAAGCAATCATTCCAATAAATGATGTTGCTGTAAAAAAGGCTCCCATAATCCAGTGTCCTAAAATAATCCCAATTAACGATAATGGAATCGCAACCATCATTACAATTGGAGCTTTAAAGTTTTGAAACCATCCTACAATTAAAATATAAATCAAGATAATCGCTCCTAAAAAAGCAATTCCTAAATCTCTAAATACTTCTAATGTAATTTGCCATTCACCATCCCATTTTACGGTATAATCCTCTTCAAGATCGGGCTGACCTAAATACATTTCGTTTAGCTTATAACCTTTTGCTAATGAAATTTCTTTTAACTTTTCTTCCATTCCTAAAATAGCATAGGCAGGACTTTCTAATTCCCCAGCCATATCTGCCATTACATACACCACACGTTTTTGGTTTTTATGATAAATACTTTTTGCAGCTGTATTTTTAGTAATGGTTACCAGATCTGAAATAGCAACCATATTTCCTTGTTTAGAGGTTACTTTTAATTGAGAGATGTCAGAAATGGTAGATTTTTCTTTTTCATCTAAAGCCAATACCAATCCAATTTGATTCACAGCATTTTCATCATACAAATTTGTAATGGCTCTGTTAGACAATGCCATATTCATCGTAAATGCTATTTGTTGTGGTGCAACACCATACAACATGGCTTTTTCTTTATTGATAACAAATTGATATTCTGTTTGGTCTGCTTCTACCATCCAATCAATATCTACGACATCGTCTGTGTTTTTTAAGATCTCTTTAACACTATTTGCAATTCTTATTTGCTCATCATAATCAGGCCCATAAACTTCGGCAACAATTGTTGACATTACAGGTGGTCCTGGCGGAACTTCAACCAACTTTACATTTGCATTGTACTTTGATGCAATTTTTTGAAGATCGGGTCTAAATAATTTTGCAATGTCATGACTCTGTGCAGTACGTTCTTCTTTATCAATTAAATTCACCTGAATATCAGCCATGTTGCTTCCTCCACGTAAATCGTAATGACGAACCAAACCATTAAAAGTAATGGGTGCAGATGTACCCACGTAGTTTTGATAATTCACCACTTCTGGTCTACCCGATAAGTATTGGGATATTTCTTGTGTCACCACTCCAGTACGTTCTAAAGTAGTTCCTTCTGGCATATCAATCACCACCTGAAATTCATTCTTGTTATCAAAAGGCAACATTTTTACAGCAACCGATTTGGTAAAAAACAACACCATGGTTCCCATTAACAGTAAAAAAGTTCCTCCTAAAAATAACCAACGTTTTGATGTACTTTGTAACAAAGGACGTTCAAACTTGTTATAAATTTTATAAATAAGAGTCTCTTCTACTGCCTTTTCTGGCTTTTGCTCTACTCCTTTTTTCTCTTTTTCTTTTAAGAAAATAAACCCCAAATAAGGTGTAATGGTTAAAGCTACAAATAAAGATAAAATCATGGCTATAGAAGCTCCAATAGGCATTGGTGCCATGTAAGGTCCCATCAATCCAGATACAAAAGCCATGGGTAATACCGAAGCAATAACCGTAAACGTAGCTAAAATGGTTGGATTTCCAACTTCGTTAATCGCATACAGCGCAGCTTGTTTAAATGGCAAACGTTTCATTTTAAAATGCCTGTGCATATTTTCGGCAATAATAATGGAATCATCAACTACAATACCGGTTACAAATACCAACGCAAAAAGGGTAATTCGGTTTAGTGTATAATCAAGCATATAATAGCTTAACAAAGTCAATGCAAACGTAATCGGCACAGACAAAAACACCACCAATCCACCTCTCCAACCCATGGCTAACATCACCACAAGGGTTACGGCAACAATAGATCCTATAAGGTGTAATAACAATTCTGATACTTTATGTGAAGCTGTTTCTCCATAGTTTCTTGTAACTTCTACATGTACATCATCCGGAATTAAAGTACTACGTAAATGAGCTACTTTGTCTAGAATTACTTCTGAAATTTTCATAGCATCTGCTCCTTTTCTTTTAGCTACAGAAATAGTCACAGCAGGATATTCCGATTTATAATCCGACGATTTTACACTTCCTTTTCCAAAACCTAAGCTCACATAATTTTGTGGCACTTCTGGTCCATCAATAATCTTGGCTACTTGTTTTAAATAAATAGGCTGATTTTGTTGTACTCCAACCACTAAATTTTCTACATCTGTTACAGAGGCTAAAAAATTACCTGTATTCACTAAAAACTCAGTATCATTTTTATCAAAACTTCCTGAACTTAATTGACTATTATTAGCCTTAATCATTTCAGAAACCGTTAAAAAATCTAATCCACTGGCAGCCAATTTATCTTTATCTAAGACCACACGTAATTGGCGATTTCTACCTCCAATTTTATGAGTCATGGCTACATCGTTCACCTTTTTAATTTCTGATTCTAACTCTTGAGCCATTTGGCTTAATTGATAGTCGTCGTAATTTTTACTCCACAACGTTAACCCCAACATAGGAACATCATCAATAGCACGTGTTTTAACCAATGGAAACGTAACACCTTTTGGCATTTCATCCATATGTTTGTTAATCTCATTGTACAACTTCACAAAACTACGTTCAATATCTTCTCCAACATAAAACTGAACAATAACCATCCCTTGCTCTTTCATAGAAGTAGAATACACGTACTCCACTCCTTTTATGTTAGAAATTAATTGTTCTAACGGTTTTATCACTCTCGATTCCACTTCCGTAGGACTTGCCCCAGGATATCCTACAAAAATATCTGCCATGGGCACATCAATTTGTGGTTCTTCCTCACGCGGAATTAAAAACGAACTATACACACCAACCACCATAAATACAATCATTAACAACACGGTTAACTTGGATTGCATAAAGACTTTGGCAATTTTTCCTGCGATACCTTCTTTCATTTTATCTTCTTTTTTGGGCGTTTTAACAGGCTATACACTGTATCTTTTTACGTTGTTTTCAATACAAATTTACTTAAGCAACTGCACTCAAAATCAACGTAAAAAGGATGCCGTTTCTATCCTTAACGCGACTTTTAGTTATTTAATTAAAACTTTTGATCCATTAAAAAGTTTTCCTTCTGCAGAAACAATGTAGGATTCATTAGCATTTAAACCCGACAAAACTTCTGTTTCATTTCCATATGTTCTACCCAAACGCAACCAACGTAACATAGCTTTGTTACTCTGACTCACGGTATAAATTCCAGACAATTGACCATTGGTGACAATGGCTTCATTTGGAATTAAAATCAACGTTGTATTTTCTTTCCTTTCTACAGGAAATTGTACCGTGGCAAACATTCCAGATAAAATAGATGCTTCCGTTTTATCTAAAGCTATTTTCACCAAATACTGCCCTCCAGTATTTTTAGCAGATATACTTACTTCTTTCACTTTTGCTGTAAGAGTTTTGTTTATAGATTTTACCAAAACCGTCACTTCAATTCCTTTTTTAATATCAGAAATCTCACTTTCTGGAACCATAGCCATTACTTCAAAACTATTAGGTGCTTCTATACTTATTAAAGGCATTCCCGGATTTGCCATGTCGCCATTTTCTATATTTTTGCCTGTCACAATTCCACTAAAAGGAGCAGTAATATTACTGTAAGCAAATTGTGCCTCAATTTCGTTTTTCATTTGATTGGCAGCTTCTAAACGTGCTTTTGCCATTTTATAATTTGCCGTCATATCATCCATTTCTTTTTGCGATGCACTTTTATCTGCAAACAAACTTTGATAACGTTGGTAATCTTTTTCGGCATTGTTATAAGCTGCTGTAGCTTCTGTAATACCTGCGTTTACTTGTGCTTTTTTTGCTTGTAAATCACTATTATTAATAGAAACTAACAATTGACCTTTACTTACTTTATCGCCAACATTTACATGTACTTTATTCACATAACCCATCATTCTAGTACTTAAATCGGCACTGTTGGTTGCTTGAATTTTTCCACTTACACTTAAAAATGGACTTTCCCCATGGATATTTACTGGATTTACTTTTACAGCTATCACAGGAGAATTATCTACGACCACTTCTTTTTCTTTGTGACCACAACTAGCTATTAATAAAGCCATCGATAGAGTTAGGATTGTATATATTTTTTTCATTGTAATCATTATTTTTTAGTTAAAAATTGTAAATACGCTTGTGTGTAATTATATTCAAAAATGGTTTGGTAATATTCTAATTGCTTTTGTAAATATTGTGTTTCAGCCATCAATAAATCTGATGTTTTTTCTAAACCTTGTTTAAACCTGTTGGTTCTAATTCGTAAAGATTCTTCAGATTGCTCTAAAGCTAAAGCAGTTAATATCAACTTGTTTTCAGCATCTAAAAAAGCACGTTTGGTTTTGTTCAACTCTAAATTACTTTGCAATACATATTGTTGGTATTCTAATTTAGATTTCTCGAATTCGGCTTTACTTTTTTGTGCTTTTCCAAAACGTTTAGATCCTTTAAAAATATCCCAACTTAGCTGTGCTCCAATTAAATATCCATTGGCATCTCCTTTAAAAATTTGATGATCATACAATTGATAACTTCCAAATGCATTTAAACGAGGTAGAAAAGCCATTTTATCAGCCTTATTCATATCCTCGTAGGCTTTAGAAGCCAATTCCATCGCTTTAATATCCGATCTGTTTTCTGAAACCGATTTGTTCACTACTGAAAATGTAACAACCGTTAATTCATCCATAGGTGTATATACAACGTAAGAATCATCATTCATTAAAAAAGACAAATAATTGGATGCGTTTTGCACATTGCTTTTTGCTGTTTGCAATTGGTTTTTAACTTCCGTTACTCGTACTTCTACATTCAACACATCTGTACGTTGTAAATAGCCTTGCTTAAAACTATTGTCTGCTATTTTTTTATTTTCATTAGCGGCCTCTACCGCTTTGTTAAGTACATCAACCGCTTTATAAGCCAATTGCAATTGCATGTAGGCTTTCTCTACTTCAAAAACTAAATAATCTTGTGTTCGTACTGTTTTCAAAGACATGGCTTCCATTTTAGATTTGGCTGCTTTGCGTTGGTATAGCCCGTCTAAATTGATTAATGGTTGCTCAAATTCTATGCTAGTAGCATAGTTGTTAGTCCTAGAAGGATCGTTTAATAAAGCAGGGTTAAAATCATTCTGTGTTAAAATTTCTTGATTTAACTTAGAACCAAAAGCCATCAAAGGATTGGTTGTTGTCATCGCAGTATGACTTGCCGTAATGTTGGGTAAAAACACTGCGTTTGTTTGTTTGTAATCTGCTTTGGCTTGATTAAAATCTTCTTTAGAAATTTTAATACTGGTGTTGTTTTTGGACACTTTAGACAAGACTTCTACTTTTGTAATCGGTATTAATTCTTGTGCTTGCATAGATATTGTAAATGCAAAAAGTAATAACGGTCTATACATATGTTTTTTCATCAATGGTTAATTTATAGAGCAAATGTAGACGAGAATAAAACCGTAGTCAGTAACATTAGTTACCAAGCAAAAAAATATCGTTTGATTCATTATTTAGTTCTAAATTTTTATAAACAAGAGAGTTTCCTAAAATTAATAGCGATATTTGAACTTCTTAAAAATTTTAGACCATGTTTCCTTTTTCATTTAATCACGTCGCCATTTCTGTAAAAGATGTAAATGTATCTGTTGAATTTTATAGAAGAGTCTTAAAACTAGAAGAAATTGAAAATACAGCTTCTAATTCTAAAACAAGATGGTTATCCTTAGGTGAAGGCAAACAACTTCATTTAATTCCTCGTTTAGATGACATTACAACCAATAAAGCCGTTCATTTTGCTTTGGCAATAGAGGATATAAGTTTATTTGTAAATCACTTAAAAACGTTACATGTTGACTACTCTGATTGGTTAGGAACTCCGAATAAAAACTACGTTAGAAAAGATGGAATTCAACAAATTTACTTTCAAGATCCAGATAAGTATTGGATAGAAATAAATAACGATATATAATACAATTATATGGATTCGTTAACTCAAATTGTATTAGGAGCAGCTGTTGGTGAGGCTGTTTTAGGTAAAAAAAATTGGAAACAAAGCCATATTTTATGGAGCCATTGCAGGAACCATTCCCGATTTAGATGTATTTGCTTCTTATTTTACAGATACCGTAACCGCACTATCTATACATAGAGGGTTTACACATTCTATTCTGTTTTCAGTACTTTTTGCTCCTGTTTTTGGTTGGATCATTTCTCGTTATGAAACCTATAAAAACTTTAAAAATTGGTCTTGGTTGTTCTTTTGGGGCTTTGTAACACATCCTATTTTAGATGCACATACCACATGGGAAACACAACTCTTTTGGCCTTTTGATACAAGACTCGCATTTAAAACCATATTTGTGATTGACCCCATATACACACTTCCTTTTTTGGTGTTTTGAATTCTTGCTTTTAGACAAAATAGGACCTCTAAAAAACGTAGTTTCTATAATAAAACAGGATTGATAATCAGTACTTCTTATTTAATGTTTAACTTTTTTTTAAGTGGATAGCATACAATCAATTTAAAACAGAACTAGAAAGTAAAAATATTGAGTATTTACAAATAGATACAAGGCCATCTCCTTTAAACACCATACTTTGGAGTGCCAATGTAGAAACTGAGAAAGCTTATTTATTAGGTAATTATTCTTTTTTTGATGCTCAACCCATCACTTTTACAAACTATCCTAAAAACCATGAACTCTTAGGAAATCTTGTTAAAAACGAAAAAGTAAAACGCATGATTGCTATTTCTGAAGGATGGTATACGATTACTAAAAAAGAGGAAATTCTTTATTTTAACGATTTACGATTTGGACTTTTAAGTATCAATCCAACATCTGAAAACTTTGTTTTTAAATACAAAATAGATGTTGATATTGATGGAAATGTTCAGTTTGTTGAGGTTCCAAAAAACAACCGTGATGGCAAAAAAATATTATCTGACTTATGGACTCGTTTAAAAGGAAACTAAAAAATAATTTATTTTATTAATTCTCCTGTGAATCTTACTACAGATGCCATCCCTTGATGATATCTACCCTCGTTCAATTGAATATTTTCTTCTTTTAATTCTTTAAAATTAATATTAGGAAATTCATTTTTAATCTCATTTATAGAAAACAGCATACTTTTATCTTTTGGACCACCAGAACTATATTGTAATTGATTCTTGGAAAAAGCTTCAAAAATAATAGTAGCCTTTGGTTTTAAAAAAGAAATAAGATGTTTATGAATGTTACGTCTAATACCTTTAGGAAAGTGGGCATAATTTAAAACCAATACCTCAAATTTTATATTTGATGTAAAATCCTCTGCATTAGAAACAACATAATCAATCGTTGTATGATTCAATTTTGACAATGCTAAAGCTTTATGTTTTGCAACTTTACTACTGTCAAAAGCAGTAACCATCCATCCTTTTTTTGCAGCATATACGGCATTCCTACCTTCTCCCTCAGCAGGAAAAAGAATGTTTCCAGGAGGAAGTTTATCTAATTGTATTTTAACATATGAATTTGGAAGTAGACCGTAGGCATAATCCTCTTCACTATATCTTTCATCCCAAAAATTTGTCACCTTTCTAAAGTTTAACTATTAGTAGCAATAACATTTATAATTTCATTTTTTTGAAGTACCCCAGATTGTTTCCAAACTTGTTTTCCATTTTTAAACAACACCAATGTTGGTACACCTCTTACTTGGTATTTTGCTGCCAAAGCTTGATTCTTATCCACATCTATTTTAATAATAAAAATGTCATCACCTACACTATCTTTCACTTCTTTTAGAATTGGACCCATCGTTTTACAAGGTCCACACCACTCTGCAAAAAAGTCTACTAATACAGGAGTATTTTGATTTATTAATTCTGAAAATTTGCTCATGTTTAATAAAATTTATTAATCTATCTCTTTTGTTTCGTATTCAAAAAATACTAAACTTAAAATAACAAATTTAATCAGAATAAATACTATATGATGTAACAATAGTTACAGGGAGAACCTTTAATATTTTCACAATTATTTACTAAAAGTGTCTATTTGCTAGAATGCAGATTTCCCCATGAATCTAAAAATAATCAATAAAACCATTAAAAGCTCAAATATTGATAAGTCAAACCTATCACAATGGCGATTCCAAAACTTAACAAAGTTCCCACCAATATATATTCAGTTAATTTTCTATCCTTGGCTTTGGTTAAATCCCCAAAACGGAACACCGATTTTGCAGCTAATAAAAAACCAATTGCTTGCCATTGATTCAGCACGACAAAAGCAAATACAAACAAACGTTCTAAAATTCCGATGTATTTTCCTGCATTTTTCAATGAGCTATCTTCTTTACTTACTTCTTCTATCTCCTTATTCCATACACTAAAAACCACTTTTAACACAATAGAAGTTACCGATGTTAACAGTAACAAAGACAATACAAGTAATAAGTTTTGTTCAGAAACAACAGTACTAAAATCTATATTTAAATCACTCCATTGCCTGACAACCAATCCAATTACTGTTAAATGTGCTATTTGATCTGCAAAAAATAATATTCGACTATTTTTAATAGGTTTTAGCAACTTAATTCCATCTATCACCAAATGAGAAATACTAATTATTATAATTTTCCATAAATATTTTATTTGAAAACCAAGTACAATCAACAATAACAAAGCATGAATTGCAGTATGGATATACAAATATTTGGAAGCCCATTTTTTCCTTTCCTTATGTTTTACCCATTTGTTAGGTTGTAATACAAAATCACCTAATACATGAGCTATCAATAATTTTAGTACTAACATAACCCTCCTATTTGCTGTTTGTAAAACTGAAGACAATCTTGTATTTCCTCATATCCTGCCTTTTTTAAACTATAACTCACATTACTTTGTTTTTTATTTAAAGCTTGAGCAATTTCTATTTGTTTACTTTCTGGATTTTGTAATTGTTCATAAACAATTTCTGCCATGGCTGGTTTCCAATAATCCATGGTTAAAGTCGCTAAATTTAGCATAATATTGATTGTTTTATCAAAGTCTCCCCATGGCGTTTTTATGAACAAGGTACTTTTCTTTAAACCATCAAAAGCTTCACCAGCATTTACAAATGCAGGTCCATTAGAAGTCGTTACTTTTTCTGATTGATAAGTAACTTCTCCAATACCAATTCCTATTCTAATGTCAATATTTGGAATTTGTTTGATTGCTGACTTTAATAAAACCGCTACTTCTAACGCTTTTTGAGGTTCTATTATCATCTGAATACTATCTCCACGAAATACTTCCCAAACACTATACTCCTCCCCTATGTTTAGCAAAGTACTTTTTAAAGTATTTAACCAAATTTCTGGAGAAACCTCTCTTGAATTGATGATATCTGCTGTGATGACTGCTTTCATTTTTTATATGCTTTTTATCATATATGTACAAATATATGCTTTTTATCATATAAATAAAAATATATGCTTTTTACCATATATAAATCAGGAGTTATAAATCAGAACTGTTAATTATAAAAAACAAAAAACTCGTCTTCTTCCATGGTATTAGTTTTTATAATATAAACACCAAACCTCTTGTTTTTTAACTATTTTTATGTTTTTTTACACGAACTACTATACTTATGATAAAAAAATACGTTTTAAATTACTTAAACTTCAAGTTAAAAATAATATTTCTAATATTTTTTTGTTTTCCTTTATTTTATTCTGCATTTGCACAAGACTGGCCAGAAGGACTACATGACCCTTCAAATATTGTAAAAGATGGTGATCGATATTGGATATTTGCCACAGGAGATGGAATTCACGCAATGTACTCATATGATCTTATTACTTGGCAAAATGGACCTTCTCCATTTACAAAAACAGAATTTCCAGAGTGGATTAATAGTTATGTAAAAGGAGGTACAAATAATGATGGAGATGCTGTTTTTCATGGAGCTTTTTGGGCACCAGATATTATTAAAATGAATGGTCGTTACTATTTATATTACTCTTGTTCGGAATGGGGTACAATGACTTCAACCATTGGTTGTGTTTCTACCAAATCTCTAAACCCCGATTCCCCAGATTATAATTGGGTAGATGCTGGATTTTTGGGTATTTGGTCTTACCAACCAGGCTTAGCGCTCAATGCTATTGACCCTGCTCTTACTAGAGGTCATGACAATAAAATATGGATGACCTATGGATCTTTTAATGAACGAGGAATGGTTGTTACGGAAATTGATTCTATAAGCGGAATACCAAAAAATTATAGTGGAAATTTACCCGGAAAAACAATAGCCAACTCTTTTACAGGTCCTAATACTGGAGTTTATTTCGAAGGAGAGGGAGCTACTATGATTTATAGAGATGGGTATTATTACATCTTTTACAATAAGGGAGGATGTTGTAACGGTATTGCTAGTAGCTATTACGTTATAATGGGACGTTCAGAAAGTGCCAAAGGACCTTTCGTTGATAAAGAGGGAAAACCATTAGTTACCTATGGGACTCCAAGTGGAGGTACTCTCTTTTTTAAACATGATGATGCTCGTGGTTTAGAAGATCGTTATTATGGTCCCGGACATATTGGTATTTATTCTGAAGGTGGAGTAGACTATGTAAGCTTTCATTATTACGACCCTAAAGGCTATTATCCTAGTGAAGAAGCCAACAATATGGGAGGGCCTACTTTAGGTTTTGGTAAATTAGATTGGGGAAGTGACGGGTGGCCATCATTATCTCTTGATTTTTTAAGTGAAGGAACTTACACCTTAGAAAATGTAAATAGTAATAAATTCTTAGATGTAGAGAATCATATAGTTGATGAAGGAGCTTTACTTTGGCAACATAATAAAGATGAAAATCAAGCATCTCAAAAGTGGATATTTACTCCTTTAGGAACAGGAGAATATGTAATACAGAACTCTAAAAACAAAGATTTTTATCTAGAAGCCGTAGATGGAAGTGAAAATGGAGATGTTCTTCAGCTAACGAACAACTATACCGGAGCAATCAATCAAAAATTTAGAGTACAAAAATCTCCTGTGAATAATAAATTAGTCATTTATCCATCTATTCAAAATACCATTTTAGAAATACCTTTTGCTTACACCTATGAAACACAAGTAAAACTCTATCAAAACACCAACTGTGACTGTCAACGTTGGTATGCAACTGCTGTTGATGAAGATCTTAGCGCTGCAATATCAAAAGTTAAAACCATTGATATTTTTCCAAACCCTGTAAAAACAGATTTAAATATTGCAGGAACTACTCCTTTAATTCGGGTAGAAATTTATGATAATATTGGAAAAATAGTAGAAACTTACAATCCAAAAAACGCCACAAATTACACCATCGATTTTAGTAAATTCCATTCAGGAATCTATCATGTAAAATTAATTAGCCCTAGAGGTATTACTTACAAGAAAATATTAAAATAATAATTTAAAACAAGAGGTTGAATAAATATTCAACCTCTTGTTTTATTTATAAAACTCTAACAATATAGGTTTCTCAAACGCTACCCATTGCTGATACCCTTTGTCATTTAAATGAACACCATCTTTGGTTAATTCCTTTTGCATAAATCCAGATTCATCAACAAAAACGCTGTATAAATCAACTACAGAATAAAAACCTTTATGCGCTCCTTTTTTAATCATTTTATTGATTTCTAAAATTTCATCCTTTAAAAATGAACGTGTGGTTGGAAGCACAGTTCTCACAAATATTTTAGTATTTGGTGATTTTTCATGAATAATTTTAGAGATTTTTATGATGTTTTTCCCTACATATTTAGCCGATGGAATAATTTTATCATACTTTAAATTATGACTATTATCTACATCATGATGTAAATTAAACAAATCATTGATTCCAATTAAAATAAAGACAGCTTTGGGTTTGTAATACACAATTTCATTTAGTCTAGCAATCACACCATCGGTTACATCACCTGCAATCCCTCTATTTTTGATGTGATTTAATTCAAACTTTTCATTCCAATCATTTCCTTGTTGGGTGATGCTATTTCCTATAAAAAAAACATCTCCAAACTCTGGAACATCTTTTTCAAACGTAGCAATTCTACTTTGATAGTTTTTAATCGTCCAATCATTATGATATCTAGTCACCACTTTTTCGGATGGAAATAAATCTGAGGGTGTCGTATTATTTTCTTGGGCAAAAAGACTTGTACAAACAGTCGTTATAAAACATAACAACATAGAAAAATTCAATCTTGTAGACATACTGTAAAGGATTCAATAGATTTTGATAATATCACAAATATATCATCTTATATTTTTTTCTTTCAATTTATCAAACAAAAAACGCCAATCATAAATTATGATTGGCGTTTTTAATAAGTATGTTTTTAACCTTAGTCTTTGTGTAAAAATGCTTGTTTAGCTAACAATTCATCTTCTGTTTCTACCACATCTTCATCAGGTACACAACAGTCAACTGGACAAACAGCAGCACATTGTGGCTCATCGTGGAAACCTTTACACTCTGTACATTTATCGGGCACAATGTAATAAACTTCGTCAGAAATAGGCTCTTGCTCTTCATCAGCACTCCCACTATGTCCGTTTGGTAACACAAAATCTCCCTCTAAAGAAGTCCCTTCAGAATACTTCCACTCTTCAGCACCTTCGTATATTGCATTATTAGGACACTCTGGTTCACAAGCTCCACAGTTTATACATTCGTCTGTTATTATAATTGCCATCGTTCTTTTTTCTTTAAATTTGTGCCACAAAAATAATACATTTTGTATTCATTCAAAACCCACAAACTAACTTATAATGAGTTTAGATAAGAGAAAACAAGCATTTATTACCTTAGGGCAATTTCTTTCGCAATTTACAACAACTGGGATTCTTAAAAAAGAAGAAGTCCCTTTTAATGACTTATTTTTTGAGGTATTTACTACTCAAATAAAAAGAGCCGAAGAATACAACAGTTGGTTTACTCAAAACAATGTGCTATTTGCTTTTGATAGTTGGGCAAAAACACTGACTAAAGAGAGTATTGAACAGTGGTTACAAGACTATAACATTCAATCAACCAGCGATAAAACCATTGCGGTTATTATGGCTGGAAACATTCCTTTGGTTGGTTTTCATGATTTTTTATGTGTAGCCATCACAGGAAATAAGGTCTTGGCTAAATTGTCATCAAACGATAAATATTTTATTCCTTTAATAGCAAAATATTTAGAATATGTAGAACCTAGCTTTAAAGGAACATTTAATTTTACCGAAGAAAAATTACAAAATTATGATGCTGTAATTGCTACAGGAAGCAACAACACCGCTCGTTATTTTGATTACTACTTTGGTAAACATCCTCACATTATTAGAAAGAGTAGAAATTCTGTGGCCGTTTTAGATGGTAATGAAACACATGAACAACTAGAAAATTTAAGTGATGATATTTTTAGATACTACGGCTTAGGTTGTAGAAATGTTTCTAAAATATTTATTCCAAGAAATTATGATTTTGACAAGCTTTTTAAGGCTGTTTACAAACACAAAGACATTCTTAACTATACCAAATACGCTAACAATTACGATTACAATAAAGCAGTCTATTTAATGAGTTTATTTGACATTAAAGAAAATGGTTTTTTAATGTTAAAAGAAGACAAAAGTTATGCCTCTCCTATCGCCAGTCTATTTTATGAATTCTATGATGATTTTGATAGCCTTAAAACCAAATTAAAAGACGATTCAGACAAAGTTCAATGTATCACTTCTGAGCTAAATATTGAAGATAGTGTAAAATTTGGTCAAACACAGCTTCCAAAATTATGGAATTATGCAGATAACGTTGATACTGTTAATTTTTTAATAACATTATAAAAAAACGTTAAAAATAAATACTCAAACGTAAAGGTAAAGTGACTAGATTTTATAAATTTGTGCTTTCCAAAAATTAAATATATAATGAAAAAACATAATTTTAGCGCAGGTCCTTCAATCCTACCTCAAGAAGTTTTTGAGAAAGCTAGTCAAGCTGTATTAGATTTTGACAACACAGGTTTATCATTAATTGAAATATCTCACCGTAGCAAGGAATTTGTTGCTGTTTATGACAAAGCTGTAGCATTGGTTAAAGAATTGTTATATGTGCCAGAAACTCACGAAGTATTGTTTTTACAAGGTGGAGCTTCTATGCAATTTTTAATGACAGCCATCAATTTAATGAAAAACGAAGGTGGTAAAGCTGCCTATGTAGATACTGGAGCTTGGAGTTCTAAAGCTATTAAAGAAGCTAAGTTGTTTGGAGAGGTTGAAGTTGTGGCTACTTCTAAAGACACTAACTATAACTACATACCTAAAGGATATACTATTCCTTCGGATGCTGATTATGTTCACATTACTACAAACAACACTATTTTTGGAACACAATTTAAAGAGTTCCCTACTACAGAAGTTCCTTTGGTTGCAGATATGTCTTCTGATATTTTCTCTAAACCTGTAGATGTTTCTAAATTCGGAATTATTTATGCTGGTGCACAAAAGAACTTAGGTCCTGCCGGAGCTACTTTGGTTATTATTCAAAAAGACTTATTAGGAAATACTGGTAGAACCATTCCTTCTATGTTAGATTATCAAATCCATATCAAAGGAGAAAGTATGTTTAATACGCCTCCTGTTTTTGCTATTTATGTTTCTATGTTAAATTTAGAATACATGAAAGCTCAAGGTGGATTAAAAGCTGTTGAAAAACACAATGAAGAAAAAGCGGCTATGTTGTACAATGAAATTGATAACAACCCATCATTTGTAAATAGTGTTGCTAAAGAAGATCGTTCATTAATGAATGTAGTATTCTTATTAAAAGACGAATCTAAAGATGCAGAATTCTTAGCTGCTTGTGCAGAAGCTGGAATTAGCAACGTAAAAGGTCACCGTTCTGTAGGAGGATTTAGAGCTTCTATTTACAACGCTATGCCTAAAGAAAGCGTACAAGCTTTAATTGACGTAATGAAGAAATTTTAACGCTTAGACCCTAAGCATAAACAATAATTAAATGAAAGTTTTAGCAAACGACGGTTTAGCACAATCAGGTGTTGATGCCTTAGAAAAAGCAGGATTTGAAGTAATTTTAAACACAGTTGCTCAAGATCAATTAGAAAACTACATCAACGAAAACAACATTGATGTGATCTTAGTAAGATCTGCAACCACAGTAAGACAAGAATTAATTGATGCTTGTCCTTCTTTAAAAATCATCGGTCGTGGTGGTGTTGGAATGGACAACATTGATGTACAATACGCTAAAGATAAAGGATTACACGTAATCAATACACCAGCATCTTCTTCTCACTCAGTTGGAGAATTAGTATTTGCTCACTTATTTGGTTTGGTACGTTTCTTACAAGATGCAAACAGAAACATGCCTTTAGAAGGTGATTCTAAATTTGGAGCTTTAAAGAAATCTTATGCTAAGGGAGTTGAATTAAAAGGACAAACTTTAGGAGTAATTGGTTTCGGTCGTATTGGTCAAGCTACTGCTAAAATTGCTTTGGGATTAGGTATGAAAGTAATTGCTTTTGACCCTTTCTTTGACAAAGTTGATTTAGACTTAGAGTTCTTTGATGGACAAAAAGTTTCTTTTACTGTAAACACAGTATCTAAAGAAGAAGTTTTAAAGAATGCTGATTTTATTACATTACACGTACCAGCTCAAGATGGTTATGTAATTAGTACTCCAGAATTTAAAATGATGAAAAACACTGCAATTATTATCAACGCTGCTCGTGGTGGAGTAATTGATGAAGTTGCTTTGATTGAAGCTTTAGAAAGTGGAGAAATTGCAAAAGCTGGATTAGACGTTTTTGAAAGCGAGCCTAAACCATCTATGAAAGTATTAATGAATCCTAACATTTCATTAACTCCACATATTGGTGCTGCAACTTTAGAAGCACAAGACCGTATTGGTACTGAATTAGCAGATCAAATTATTTCTATTTTGAAGTAATTTAATTCACTATATAAATTCAATCCCCATAGACTTATGTTTGTGGGGATTTTTTATTTTTACATACAACTTAAAACTTATTTGAATGAGTATTTCTCAAAATTTAGTATATATCAAAAAAACACTTCCTAAAGAAGTTACTTTGGTTGCCGTATCCAAAACCAAACCTGTTTCAGATCTTCAAGAAGCCTATGATGCGGGACAAAGAATTTTTGGTGAAAATAAAATTCAGGAAATGGTAGAGAAATACGATGTTTTACCCAAAGATATCTCTTGGCATATGATTGGTCATTTACAAAGTAATAAGGTAAAATACATGGCTCATTTTGTAGATTTAATTCATGGAGTTGATAAATTTTCAACCTTAAAAGAAATCAACAAACAAGCTAAAAAAAACGATAGAATCATCAACTGTTTACTACAATTAAAAATAGCTGAAGAAGACTCTAAATTTGGGTTATCAAAAGAAGAAATATTGAATATCTTAAATTCCGATGATTATAGTAGTTTACAAAACATTAATGTAGTTGGATTGATGGGAATGGCTAGTTTTGTAGAGGATGAAAGTCAAATAAAACAAGAATTCTCATCGCTTAAAACCTTTTATGAGGAACTAAAACCTACTCAACCACAATTCAACACCATTTCTATGGGAATGAGTGGTGATTATGAATTGGCTATCGAACAAGGAAGTAATATGGTTCGTGTAGGAAGTGCCATTTTCGGAAATAGAAACTATAACAAATAAAAAAAGTTCCAGATTTCTCTGGAACTTTTTGTTTTAATCTTTATAAATATCACTAGGCCAAACATCATTTGAACTATTAACATCTGGTAAAATTTTATCTGGATCAATTTCAACAGATTTTAATTTTTTATCTGTTTTTAATAAATAATTCCAACTATCTCCTCTTTGCCAAATTTCTACAGGAATGTCTTTAATTTCAGAAGTATCATCATCATAAGTTACTTTTAACTTTACTGGCATTGGAATATCTCCTCTGTTTTCCAAAACAATTACATAATCTCCTTTATAAGACTGAACGTAAGAAATCGCTAAATCAATATTACCTGTTCCATAAAACCATCCTCTCCAAAACCAATTTAAGTTCTCTCCTGCTCCATTCTCCATTGCGTTAAAAAAGTCTGACGGTTGTGGATGTTTGTAAGACCAATTTTTGATATACTCTTTAAAAGCATAATCAAAACGTTCTGGACCTAAAATATATTCTCTTAACATAATCAATCCCAATCCTGGTTTTCCATAAGCGGTGTTACCCAAATTACGAGTATTTACTATATCAGGATATGTATCTACTCCTTCTCTGTTTTTAGAATTATAAATTCTTAAACTTTTTCTTCCTTTGATTAAATCGTTTGGATATTCTTCATTGTTAAAAGCTTTGGCACTGTAGTAGTTGATAAAAGTGTTGAATCCTTCGTCCATCCAAGGATATAAACGCTCATTAGATCCTACAATCATAGGAAACCAATTGTGTCCAAATTCATGATCTGTAACTCCCCACAAACCTGCTCCTTTACTTCTTGAACTACAAAAACTTAAACCTGGATATTCCATTCCACCAACATTTGAAGCCACGTTTACAGCATTTGGGTATGGATACTCAAACCATTGATTAGAATAGTTTTCTACCGATCCTTTTGTATATTCTGTAGAACGTCCCCAAGCATCATCTCCAGAAACTTCTTTTGGATATACAGATTGTGCCATGGCGGTTTTTCCACTTGGTAAATTGATTCTAGCAGCATCCCAAACAAAAGCTTTAGAAGTAGCAAAAGCAACATCACGAGTGTTTTCCATTTTAAAATGCCAAGTAAGTGTTCCTTTCTTGGTTGGGCGAGTTTTATCAACATCATTTACTTCCTCTGGAGTAATAATATAAACTCTATCATCGCTTTTAGCTGCTTTTGCAAAACGATCTCTTTGGGTTGATGTCAAAACTTCTTTATCGTTTTCCAAAGCTCCTGAACCAACTACAACATAATTATAAGGAACGGTTACTTTGTAATCGTAATTACCATAATCTACATAAAACTCTCCTGCCCCTAAATAAGGTTCAGTATTCCATCCCTTCACATCATCAAAAACGGCAACTCTAGGGTACCATTGTGCTAAAGAATAAACAATTCCATTATCGGTTTCTAATCTTCCCATTCTATCCATTCCTGCTTTAGGAATTACATAAGTAAAATCCATGCTTACCGTAGCAACACCATTCTTAGCTGAAATAGGATCATTAAAAAACACTTGCATTCTAGTATCAGAAATTACGTGCTTTGAAGAAACTTTACTTCTTTTGTTAGCTCTTGCTTCAAGATTAGAAATATCACAACCTCCATCTACATCACCTGAATAACGATTTCCCATAATAGGAGTAGTTAAGGTACCTCTAGAAGTTTCTGTAAAACGATTTTGTTCTACATACATCCATATATAATTCAAATCATACGGACTATTGTTGTGATAGGTTAAGGTAACATGCCCTGTAATTGTATTTTTTTCAGGATCTAAAGTAGCTTCAATATTATAATCTGCTTGATTTTGCCAATATTGATCTCCTGGTTGTCCCAATGCAGATCTGTATGGACTACTCTGACGATACATGATAGGATTAAAATCACTTTGATTATTTGGGATTACATCTTGTGCGGAAACTGTAAACATCTGAAAAGAAAACAGACTTAGTACAGACCATTTAAAAACTTGTCTCATAAGTGTGGGTATATAATTTATTCAATGAGCGATTAAAATTACAGTATTCATATTAAGTTATCAAAATAAAAGCTTGGTTAAAAAACTGTTTTTAAACATATTTCTTAACCAAGCCAGCTGTAAACTTTATAAAAATGTAAGTTAATTACAGGAACTTGCAAATAATACTGACTTATTACTAACTGATTTAAAAACCAAAAAAATAACATTCCCTATTAAAGAACAAACAAACATTCCAATTCCAATAGGAACTAAATCATTGGTGTGAAAAATGGCTACTAGGGTTCCGGCTAAAAACCCTAAAATAAATCTTGTAATTCCGATTGCTGCGTTTGCAGCTCCACTTACTTCTGGTTTGATATCTAACAAAATAGCTGATCCATTTCCAAATATGAAACCTATACTACCAATAAACAAGGCTATTAAAATAAATACATTCCAAAAAGTTACTAAATCTAATAAGGTAATTACAAACAATGAAAACCCTGAAATTAACTGAATGGTAATTCCTAATTGAAATAATTTTTTAGCCTCATATACCCTAAGCAAATAAGTATTTGAAAACGATGCTAGTACGTTTAATATAATGCTTGTTGCAAATATTAAAGGGAAAACACTTACTTCTACATTAAAATATTCTAAATAGATAAAAGAAGCACTGGTAATAAATACATATAACCCTGATACTGGAAAACACAATGCAAATAAAAAGATAACAGCTTTTTTATCTGACAATAGTATTTTGTATTTGGCAACCAATTGTTTGGCTGTTATTTTATTGGTAATACTTGCTTTTTCTCTAGATTCTGGAATCAATAAATAGAAAATAATAAACAAAACCACAGACATGGCAAACAGAAAATAAAACACCAACTTCCACCCTTGTAAATTGATTAAAAAACCTCCTAATACAGGAGCAAACAAAGGAACCAACATCATAATCATAGCCGTAATGGTAATTAACCTAGCTACTTGTTTTCCTTGATACCAATCTCTAATAAATAAATTGGCTGTTACAGTAGCAAAACCACCACCAAAAGCTTGAAAAAACCTAAGCACTAAAACCATTTCTATGGTATCGCAAAAAGGAATAGATAAAGCAGAAAATCCATAAAGTCCAATTCCAGCCAAGGCAATTTTTTTTCTTCCGAACGCATCAGACAATGGACCACCAAAAAAATTACCCACAGCAAATCCTAAAAAATAAAGAGTAATGATTAGTTCTATGGTATTGATTTCTACTCCAAAAAATTGAGCCATTAAAGGCATTCCCGATAAAAAAGAATCTATTGCCAATGATGACAAAGCGGTTAGGAAGGCGATTAACACTGTAATCACTCCCATATTTTTGTTTTTATCTAACCTTAAACTTTTCATAAATAAAACTTCTTTTGTTTATGAGGGCAAAGTTAGGAGGTTTATAAATGTTAGAGCAATACAAAAGTATACTATAATGATACTTTTTATGGTAGTTTTCTATATGCTAATGGAGTAATTTGCTCCTCCTTTTTAAAGAATTTAATAAAATTAGTGGTCTCTTTAAAACCCATAATATGAGCTATATTATCTATAGACATAGAAGTTTGTACTAATAAAGATTTTGCTTTTAAGATTTGATAATTTGTTAATACTTTTTTAGCAGATAATCCTGTTGTTTTCTTCACACATTCGGACAAATACAAAGGAGTAATTCCTAATAATTTGGCATAAGAAGCTATGCTTTTATAACTTTCATCTTCTTGTAAAATCATTTCTTCAAAATTAGACGTAATTTCTTCATATCGTTTTAGTTTCACATTTCCAGAATCTCCTTTTAAAATTCTTGTTATATAGTTTAACAAAATCAACAGGTAAGATTGAATCATTTCTTTACTTTGGGCTTGATTTTCTTCGTTCTCTACATAAATGGCCTCTAAAATATTTTTAATAAAACTTTTTTCGTTCTTACTAATCTTGTAAATAGGTGTGGTATTTAACTTAAAAAAAGGGAAATCTTGCTGAATATTATATTGATGTCTCTCTGGTGTAAAAAACTTGGCATTAAAAAACAATACAAAGCCAACAGGTCTTTCTATACGATTTACAGAAAGCGATTGCATGGGTGATGTAAAAGTGATGGTATTGTCTAAATCTTGAAGTTTGGTATGCCCTATTTGAACTTTATTTTTATTTTCTTCATAAAAGGAAACCTCAAAAAACCGCTTGTAATGAGGAAAAGTTTCAACTCTTTTAACATAATCTATTTCTTCAAACTTAAAAATATAGAAATAAGGCGAGATGCTTTTTTTAGTAAGTTTAAGTTCTTTTAAAACTTCATCAATGGTATTAAATATTTTCACCCGATCTTATTTAATTCTTACAAATGTACTAAAAGAAAAAAGTTATTCTCTAATTAATAAAAATCAATACAACCTCACTTTTTAAATAGTTATGCCTCTGCTAACATCAATCAATTTGGATATGTTATATTTGTGACAAAACATAAAGCTTACAAAGCTTAATATTAACTGTTAATTGATTAAATGTACGCTATTCTAGATATAGAAACTACTGGAGGAAAATTTAATGAAGAAGGAATGACTGAAATAGCCATTCATAAATTTGATGGAAAAAAAGTAGTTGATAAGTTCATTACTTTGGTCAATCCCGAAATTCCTATCCAACCTTTTGTGGTACAACTAACAGGTATTAATAACAAAATGTTACGAAATGCTCCTAAGTTTCACGAAATAGCCAAGCAAATTATAGAAATTACAGAAGACTGTGTTTTGGTTGCTCACAACTCTAGTTTTGATTATAGAATTCTTAGGAATGAGTTCAATCGTTTGGGCTATAATTACACAAAAGACACACTTTGTACAGTTGAATTGAGTAGAAAATTAATTCCAGATCAAGAATCTTATAGTCTTGGTAAACTTTGTAAAAGTCTTGGAATTCCTATGAGTGAAAGACATAGAGCCAATGGAGATGCACTTGCAACTGTAAAGCTTTTTAAAATGTTGTTAAATAAAGATGTAGATAAAACCATTATTAAGACCAACATTAGGGCCGAAGGAAAAACCAAAAGTAAATTAAGCAACCACTTTCAAAAATTATTAGACAAATCCCCAAGAAAAACAGGAGTCTTCTATATCCATAACGAAAACGGTGATATTATTTACATCGGTAAAAACAAAAACATTAGAACGGGGGTCAACCAACTATTGATGCGTAAATCCAATCGTTCTAAATCTTTACAAAAAAAGATTCACGACATTACTTTTGAAGAAACAGGAAGTTTGTTAATTTCTAGTATTAAAAGTAATCAAGCCATAGAAAAAAACAAACCTAGATTTAATACGATTTCTAAAAAAAATATTCCAACCACTGTTTTTAATTCTGGTAATGCATTATTTATTGATAACGGTAGAGGAACAGCCGAGAAATCTATCTTTTTATTAGAAAACGGACAATTAAAAGGATATGGTTATGTGGAATTGGCTTATCAAATTACACATATTGATATTGTACGTAACTTAATTTCTCCTATTGAAGATAATCTTTACAACAGAGATCAGGTTAAAAAATATTTAGATACAGGTAAATTTAAAAAAATCATTCGCTTTGAATAGCAAAGAAAATAGCAATTGGAAAAAGAAATTACACGAAATTATTTACGAAGCAGACACTCCTGCTGGTAAATTGTTTGATGTTATATTACTTCTTTTAATCCTAATTAGTGTTTTGGTCGTAATGCTAGAAAGTGTTGAGCATTTACAAGCTATTTATGGAACATATTTTCAAATCATAGAATGGGTCATTACCATTCTATTTACCATTGAATATATTTTAAGAGTTTCTACTGTAAAATCACCTTTAAAATATATATTTAGTACTTATGGCTTAATTGATTTAGCAGCAACTTTACCCAAGTATTTAGGATTGTTTATAGGAAATACAGAAGCGTTGTTAGTACTAAGATCTTTACGTTTACTAAGAGTTTTTACCATTTTAAAACTTGCCAGATATATAGGAGCTTCTAACGATTTACTAAAAGCTATTAAAGCCAGTAGAGCTAAAATTGGTGTTTTTGTTTTTGCTGTTGTGGTATTATCTATTGTACTTGGAACTATTATGTATTTAATTGAAGGAAATGCAGATAGTGGCTTTACCAGTATTCCTAGAAGTATTTATTGGATTGTGGTAACCATGACTACTGTTGGTTATGGAGATATTGCTCCTGTAACTGCTTTAGGACAGTTTTTTGCAGCCATTGTAATGATTATGGGATATGGAATTATTGCGGTTCCTACAGGAATTGTATCCTCTGAATATACCAACTTTAAAAACCACAAAATAAACACACAAGTTTGTAATAATTGCAATGAAAGTAATCATGGTGATAATGCAAAATATTGTCATCAATGTGGAGAAAGACTATAAATAAATGAATTATTTAATTACCGTTGTAGGCCCTACTGCTATTGGAAAAACAGCGTTGAGTATTAAATTGGCTCAACATTTTAAAGCTGAAATTATTTCTTGTGATTCCAGACAGTTTTTTAAAGAAATGACTATTGGAACTGCTGTTCCAGAACCTGAGGAATTGGCTGCTGCAACACATCATTTTATTCAGAACAAAAGCATACATGAAGCATATAGCGTTGGTCATTTTGAACGTGAAGCATTGCAAAAATTAGAGGAGCTTTTTACCATAAATAATATTGTAATTATGGTTGGCGGTAGTGGCTTGTATTTAGATGCTGTGATTAACGGATTAGACCACTTCCCCACCATTGATGCTTCTGTTAGAGATGAATTAAATACAAGATTAGAAACAGAAGGTTTAGCTAGTTTACAAAATCAATTAAAAGAATTAGATCCAGAAACCTACAATGAAATAGCGATTGAGAATCCACACAGAATTATTCGGGCGTTAGAAGTTTGTATAGGAAGTGGACAAACATATAGTTCTTTTAAAAATAAACCTAAAGCTCCTCGAAACTTTACTCCTATTAAAGTTGGATTGACCGCTGATAGACATGTTATTTATGATAGAATTAACCGTAGGGTAGATATTATGTTAGAAAAAGGTCTTTTAAAAGAAGTTGAATCTCTTTATAACTTAAAACATCTAAACGCCTTACAGACGGTTGGTTATAGAGAATTATTCTTATATTTAGACGGAACTATAGACTTTGACTTCGCTGTTTCTGAAATCAAAAAAAATTCAAGGCGTTTTGCTAAAAGACAACTTACCTGGTTTAAAAAAGATGAAGAAACGCTTTGGTTTGATTATATGGCAAACACAAACAATATAATTAAATCAATTAAAAATGTCATCAAAAACAAGAATAGTTCAATTTGATTACTTTAGAGCTATTTCAATTTTATTAATTGTTTTAGGTCATTGTTACATGAATTGGGATATTAAAGCCCCATATGAGTATACAATTACAAACACAATAACTGGAGGAACTGCTTTATTTGTATTCATCTCTGGTTTTTTCTTTCATCGTATTTTTTACAAATCATTTTCATATAAAAAATTTATTATTAAAAAATTTATCAACATAGGGGTCCCATATGTAATCATAAGTTCTCTAATCTTAATAACTTATTTATACATTAATCAAACAATAAATTTTCCTTTATCAAATTTTGATCGACTTAAAACAGGAAGCTTGTTTTACAATTATATATTATCATTATTTATTGGCTCTATTAAATATACCCCATGTTATTGGTACATTCCTTTTATCTTTATTATCTTTTTATTTTCAAATATTTTTATAAAATTTATAACTATAAATAAAAAACTACAAATTTCCATAACTGTTTTATTATTTATAATAGCTTCAATTATACATAGACCTTTACATAATTTTAACCCAATACATTCTTTTTTATACTTCACTCCCTTCTATTTATTAGGAATTTTATACAGTCAACACAAAAACATCACAGATACTTTTTTTTCTAAAAACATCTACATACTATTCTTTACATGCCTATTTTCTTCCTATGTAATGGGTTATTTTGGACAAATTGGAAATTTACATAAACTTTACCCGTGGATTTTGAGTGGTTTTGATTTAATGATCATTCAGAAAATCAGTTTAATTTTCTTTTTGATTGCTTTTTGCAAAAAAATTGAAAACAAAAATCTAAAATTCCTAAAACATATTGCAGCAGTCAGTTTTCCAATATTTTTTATTCATTCAATATTTATAGAGATATATGGTAGATTATTTTTTTTCTCATTAGAAGTAAATAAATATTACTTGATTGTTCTTCTATTATTTCTTACAACATTCTTAAGCTCTATTTTATCAGCTAACATTATAAAAAAAGTATTGGGAAAAAACTCAAAATATTTCATTGGTTGGTAATATCTTTAGCATCAAATAAAAAAGGCTATCTAAATTTAGATAGCCTTTTTTATTTGATAATTTAGTAATTTATTCAACCGTTACAGATTTCGCTAGGTTTCTTGGTTGATCTACATTACATCCTTTTAAAACAGCTACGTGATAAGAAAACAATTGCAGCGGAAGAACGGCAACAATTGGCTGTAGCATATCTGACACTCTAGGTACTTTAAATACAAAATCAGCAGTGTGAATCATTTCACTATCATCTTCATTTACCACCGCAATAATTGGTCCCTTACGAGCTTTTACCTCTTGTGCATTCGATACTAATTTATCGTAATATTCATTATTAGTTGCTATAATTACCGTTGGCAAAGATTCTTCAATCATGGCAATAGGTCCGTGCTTCATTTCTGCAGCTGGATATCCTTCAGCGTGAATGTATGAGATTTCTTTTAATTTTAAGGCTCCTTCTAAAGCAATAGGAAAATTGATTCCTCTTCCTAAAAACAAGAAACTCGTCGTTTTGATGTAATTTTTAGCAACACTTTTGATATGATCATCAATATTAAAAATATGATTTACCACAGAAGGAAGCGTTTTAATCTCTTCTACTAAACTGTTTGCTCTTTCTTGAGTAATTTCATTTCTTTCCAATCCTAACTGAATTGCCAATAAAGAAACCACAGCTACTTGAGCAGTAAAGGCTTTAGTACTAGCAACCCCTATTTCTGCTCCCGCATAAGTATAAGCAGTAAAATCACACTCTCTAGCCATAGAAGAATTAAACACATTACAAACACAAAAAGTTGTAGCTCCTTGTGCCTTGGAATAACGTAAAGCTGCTAAAGTATCCGCTGTCTCCCCGGACTGAGAAATAGCCATCACAATATCATCTTTGGTAATGATAGGGTTTCTATATCTAAATTCAGAAGCATATTCTACCTCTACAGGAATTCTTGCCAATTCTTCAATAATATATTCTCCTACAATTCCTGCATGCCAAGAAGTACCACAAGAAACAATAATAATTCTACTTGCTTTGACTAATTTTTCTTTTAACTCATCTAAATTCTCAAAATGAATGTTTGAGTTCTCTGTATTTAAGTGACTAAACAAAGTGTTTTTAATGGTAGAAGGTTGCTCAAAAATTTCTTTAAGCATATAATGCTCATAATCTCCTTTACTAACCTTATCTAGATTTAAATCAAGGGTTTTTACTTTGTATTGCTTTTCAACCCCATAAATATCAGTCACTTTCATTTGCTGACCTCTTTCTAACACAACCACATCATTATCATTTAAATACACCAAAGATTGTGTATGCTCGATAATTGGAATAGCATCAGAAGCTACGTAAAATTCATCGTTAGTTCCTGTTAACCCAATAGCAAGTGGACTTCCTTTACGAGTCACCACCATTTTGTTAGGTTCTTTTTTATCAATAATAGCCAAAGCGTATGCACCATTCACATTTTGCAAGGCTTTCCTTACGGCAACATCAATGGTTGATTGATCTTTGTCTTGAATATATTGAATATAATTCACCAACACCTCCGTGTCCGTTTGACCTAAAAAAGTAAAACCATGATCTAAAAGTTCATCCTTTAAGAATTTATAATTTTCTATAATTCCGTTGTGAACCAATACAATTTCTTGGTTGTTTGATTTATGAGGATGTGCATTTTCTACGGTAGGTTCACCGTGTGTAGCCCAACGAGTATGTGCAATCCCAATGGTTTTACCCACTACTTTTTCATCAATGCTTTCTTCAAGATTCACTACTTTCCCTGGTTGTTTGTAAACCAAAATATCATTGTCTAACACCGCAATTCCTGCACTATCGTAACCTCTATATTCTAATTTTTTTAACCCTTCAATTAAAATATTAGAAGCTTGTTTCTTTCCAATATACCCTACGATTCCACACATAATTTATCCTTTAATCTCTTTGATTTGAGCAATTATTTTAGCTCCTAACTTTTCTTTTCTGTCGATATGACTTAATATTTCTAACACGGTTGAGTTACTTTCAAAGGCTCCACGAACGCTCTTAAAATCTGCTAATTTTTCTTTTTCATCACCATCTGCTCCAAAACCTACATAAGAATGTAAATCAAACTCTTTACTAGCATCTTTGTATAACATTTTGTCCAAATCTACTACCGATTTTCTCCAATCGTTTACAATATTTATAAAATCTTCCTGAGTAATTTCTTCAATTTTAATTTTATAAAAACTTTCAATCAATTCAACAGCCCAGTTCCACTCATACTCATAATAATGATTGTTGATTTGATTTAATTCATCAATAACATCCTCAATTGTTTTTACTTCTAATTTTTCCACTTTGTCTACAAAAAGATTTAAAGCAGATATGGGACATAATAAACCACTGACATCAATCCACTTTCCTTTTCCTATACTTGATGTAGGCTTTAATATTTTTCTTAATTCATCTATTGTTTTAATATTTTTATCTTCTACCCTACTTATAATAGAGTTTCCTAAAAATTTATTAATCACAATATTGTACATTTTTATTCCATTGTGTAAACTAGATTTTTTTACAACCATATCTTTATAGTTATATTCCTCTAATTTATCTCCAGAAAGCTCTAAAATAGTATTTAAATATTTTAATCCTTCTGATACTTTATGAATGGTATAGGGACTCAACAAGTTAAAATTGATAATATCCATTCTGTTTTTTTGATGTCTATTATCTCGTTTTGGCCATTTTTGAGCATCTCTAACCGTACCTACACTTTTTAAGTTTGCTCCTGGAATTAAATATGATTTATTTTTGTCTTCTATTAAATACGAAAACGGAAAGTCTGAAGAATCTACATGCTGGTAATGTCTTCCCATGACCAATGTAAAAGGACCTATTTTTGATGGCCATAATACATAAGAATCACTCGTAGTTTTAGCTCCACGCTCCATAATTCCTTGATGAATGGGCCCTAACTTATACATGTGATTGCTTTGGTTAGATCCGCTACCGGCATTCATAAAAGAAAATAATCCCGCAATTAACAAGGTAGATTTATGATGTGTAACTGTGTAAGGTCCTGCAAAAATAGAACAAGCTTCTCCATTAAAACCTTGGCAATTGGCAAAAAATATAGAATGTTCTATAGAGTAATGCTTATCTATTAAACAACCTTGACCAATAAAACAATTGGTTAACACAGAAGAATTATCAACCTTTGAATCACTAGAAATAATAAAATTGGTTGCCATCACCCCTGTTCCTACATAAACTTGAGATTCGCTAGTAGAATTAATGCTTCCGTTAATTAATTTTGAGGCTGAATTGATATAAGCTCCATCACCAATACAAACTCCTTTAATGGTGTTGGCATTTAAAATTTTAACATCATTTCCTATATATCCAACAGTAGAAGTAATAGATTTTGTGTATTCCTCTATCATGCGTTTTAATTCATCAACCAACACAGTTTTGTGTCTGTATAACGCCAATAAATAAGCTATCTGTGCAGAAAGTTGATTAAAAATAAGAATATCTCTTCCTCCTCCTTCATTAATAACATCTACAGTAACACCATTTCCAAAGCTACAAGCCCCATCAACAGCAATAATATCAACATTGTCTATCAATACATTATCCCCAATATGATAATTGGCTATATAACTTTTAACGTTGTTGATAAAAGCATTGTCTCCAATTCTACAATTGTGTAAATGAACATTTTTAATACTGTTTTGCTTTACAATACCTCCATAAAATGTTCTACTTCCTTCAATACTACCAAGGTAGTTCTCTCCAGAAAAAGTAACTGATGTAATTTTTGAAAGATCAGTTGTTGGTTTTATATAAAGTTTATCCCACTCATCAGACTGACATCTTTGTTGAATAAGTTGGTCAATTTCTTCTTTAGTGATACTTCTATAATTATTCAAAAGCTTGAGTTTTCTAAGTTCATCAAATATAAAAAATTAACACAGATCATTTTTAAAAAAGACTTGTCAATTCTTTACATAAAATAGGCAAAATTAATAGAATGGCAATCAGTTATTTCTGTAAAAAAAATGCCGTTTTCAAAGTAAAAACACATCAAACCAATTATTTAACTTTTAATTAAGTTAGCTTTAACAATGATGAGATAGGTTTGCCTAATTAATTATTCTCATTTTATGCCTACAATAAAAAAGAAACACAAAAGAAAAGTAGATGTAGTCGTTGTTTCGGATATTCACTTGGGTACTTACGGATCTAGAGCAAAAGAATTATTGAACTATTTAAAAACTATTGAGCCTAAAACTTTAATTCTTAACGGAGATATTATAGATATATGGCAGTTTAAAAAAAGTTATTTTCCTAAACCTCATATGAAAGTGATTAAATACATTACCTCTTTGGTAACCAAAGGGACTGAAGTGTATTATATCACAGGAAATCATGATGAAATGCTTAGAAAATTTGTGGGTTTTCAAATTGGTAATTTTCAATTAGTCAACAAACTTGTTTTAGAGTTGGATGGCAAAAAAGCGTGGTTTTTTCATGGTGATGTTTTTGATGTAACCATGCAACATTCTAAATGGCTAGCAAAACTAGGTGGTGTGGGTTATGATTTGTTAATTATGATTAACACCTTAGTGAATTGGGTTAGTGAAAAAATACTTGGAAGAGGCAGAATTTCTTTTTCTAAAAAGATTAAAAACAGTGTAAAATCAGCTGTAAAACACATTAATAATTTTGAAGAGACTGCTGCTGATATCGCTTTTTTAAATGAATATGATTATGTGATTTGCGGACATATACACCAACCACAACACAGAACTATTGTAAACGATAAAAATCAATCTGTAGAATATTTAAATTCAGGAGATTGGATAGAAAATTTAACTGCTTTAGAATATCACAATAAAAAGTGGAAAATATATCACTATCAAGAAGATGAAATTGCTAAAAAATTAAATCCAACTGACCACGATCATGAAAATGATTTGGGAAAAGCAGATTTAAAAAACAAAGATTTGTTTCAGCAATTGATGAAAGAAATGAATGTGATTGATAAAAAACTACAACCTTAATGAAAGTTTTATACGCCATACAAGGAACTGGTAACGGACACTTAAGTAGAGCCAGAGATATTGTACCCATTTTACAAAAAAAGGTGGATTTAGATATTTTGGTAAGTGGGGTTCAGGCAGATGTAAAACTTCCTTTTGATATTAAATATCAACTACAAGGAATGAGTTTTATTTTTGGAAAAAAAGGTGGTGTTGATTTATGGAAAACAGTAAAAAACTCAGACTTTAACAAGTTTAGAAAAGAAATGAGCAAAATCAATATCAAACAATATGATTTGGTGATTAATGATTTTGAACCCTTATCTGCTTGGGCTGCTAAATTAAATAATGTTCCTTGTGTTTCTATGAGTCACCAAGCTGCGGTTAAAGCCAAAGAAAGTCCAAAACCTAAGAAAAAAGATTTTATAGGAGAACGAATTTTAAAGCGCTACGCTCCTACTGATACTTATTATGGGTTTCATTTTAAAAAATACAATTCGCATATTTTCACACCTGTGATTCGTAAAGAAATTAGAGATTTAAATCCTGTTCATGGAGATCATTATACCGTTTATTTACCTGCTTATGGTGATAAAAAACTCATAAAATTCTTTCATCAATTCACAGATATCAATTGGCAAGTTTTCTCTAAACATACCCAAAACACTTATAAAAATGGAAATGTAACCATAGAACCTATAGACAACAAATCATTTATCAAAAGTTTTGAAATTTGCACAGGAATGATTTGTGGAGCTGGTTTTGAAACACCTGCAGAAGCTTTATACCTAAAAAAAAAGTTACTCGTTGTTCCCATGAAAAATCAATACGAACAGCAATGTAATGCTTGTGCATTATTAGAATTAGGAATTCCAGTAATTAAAAAATTAAAAGATAAACATATACAAATAGTACATGAATGGATTTCTAAAGAACAACATATTCCTGTTGAATATGCTGATGAAACAGAAGAAATAATAGATTTGATTTTATCTAAATATGCTTATCTTTAAAATCTAAAAACTAGCTTTACATGGAAATTGTTTCAAAAATATTAATTCTTTTAGTCGCTATAGAACATATATACATTATGTATTTTGAAATGTTTGCTTGGGAAACCATTGGAAAAAAAACTTTTAAAACCTTACCCGAAAATCTATTTACTCCAACCAAAGGATTGGCAGCCAATCAAGGGTTGTACAATGGTTTTTTAGCTGCAGGACTCATTTGGTCTTTATTTATTGGCTACACTGAATGGTCTACCAATATTAGTATTTTCTTTTTAGGCTGTGTAATAGTTGCGGGTGTTTATGGAGCCATTTCTGCCAGTAAAAATATATTTATAACACAAGCACTTCCTGCAATTATAGCTGTGATTTTTGTTTTTCTTAAATAAAACTATAAATCAAATTGCCTTAAGCACTCCCCTATTACCATCGCTACAGCATTTCCTAGATTAAAACTTCTAATAGGTCCAGGAAATGGAATAGTTCTTAGTTGATTTGTATATTTTTCTTGAATTTTGGCTGATAAACCTTCCGCTTCTTTTCCAAATAATAACCAATCTCCTTCTTTAAATTTGGTTTGATAAATAGATTTATCCGCTCTTGCAGATAACAAAAACATTCGTTCTTGATCTTTTATCAACCCTAATAAATCGTCAAAAGATTCATGAATAGTAATATCTAAATCTTTCCAATAATCTAAGCCTGCTCTTTTTACTCTTGTATCTGTAATTTCAAAACCTAAAGGCTTAACCAAATGTAATTTTGCATTACACCCCACACAAAGTCTTCCAATATTTCCAGTATTATTAGGTATTTGTGGATGTACCAATACAATATTTAAAGAAGTATTTTTACTCAATGGATTCTCTTTTTAGAAGTCGCAAAACTAAACATTTTTATGATTGATATAATCAATAGATTGAACTATTAAGTACGTATTATTTTTATATATTAATGACTTGAAACAAATATTAAAAAGAAGTTCAAAATGAAATTAGAAGATTTAGAGGGAAAAATGATAGATGCAAAACAAAGTATGATTACTTTACAAGTGATGAACTATGTGGATAATCAGTTAATACTTAAAATTTTATCAGATAAATTTGATGTTAATTTATCTGATTATAAAGAATTAGAAAAAAAATGGCAAGAAGAAGCTTTGGATCTTTTAAGCACAAGAGATTAATTTAAATACTTAAAAAAGACATTTTTTTTTTCAAAACGGTACAATCGTTGTTTGTTTGTTCAAATGAATTTAAATTATACACAAAAATTCATCATCAAACATTTAAAATTCCTTAGTTTTAATTCGTGATTGGTAAATTAAGAAATAACAAATTTCTAAAATTCATATGTGGCTTTACAGGTCTCTATATGCTTAATATTAGTATTGATACTACTGACCCTAATCCCAATTATATTCCTGAAGATTTATCATTTAACGACCAAGAAAGCATTATTGAAATTGTTCTTGAAAAAGTACTAGGTTATGAAGATGCTATAGAGGAATATGATGATAATGATACCGAAAACTATACAACGAAAAGTAGTCTAAAAATAGATTTTATTGTATACACTAATAATGCAACTTCTCTAGAAAAGTCATTTTTTAATTTATGCAGACAAAAATTTATAGATGATAAGTCTTTTCTAACAAGTGCCTATCTTGAATTAAAAAATCCTCCACCCAAATTTTGATTTTTTTTACAAAAAAAAGTTCCTATCATATTTAATGATGGGATTATTTATCATGCAAAAAAATCAAAAAAATGAATTTCAAAAAAGGAATTACGCTAACAATCTTATTAGCACAATCCACCTATGTAACCGCTCAAAACAGCAATCTTAATAACATTCAAAAAACAAAGTAGACGATTCTAAAAAACCAGACAAAGTATTACACGCCGAACCTTTATACGTTGACTTAATACGTGATTTGGGAGCTAGAAAAGGAGAAAGAGAATGGAATTTAGGTCTAGGAATGACTGATAATCTAAATTTTGATTCATATGAAGCTTTGGTAGAGTATGAATGGGCACCTATTGACAGATTAGGTTTTGAAGTTGAACTTCCATTTACCCTATACTCCCCAACGAACAATCAAAATGCTAATACTCCATCAAACCAATTAAACAGTATAAAAATTGCTACGCAGTGGTCTTTCTTCGTTAATAAATCAATAGCTACTTCTATGGCTATCGGTTATATTAATGAGTTTGAATTATCTGACTTTAAAAATTTTGGAAAGCCCTTTATAAAAGGAAATGTATACAATCCTTTTTTTGTAATTGCAAAAAGATGGGGACAAGATTTTCACTCTTTGATATATACCGGACCTATGATTGAACAAGATTTTGAGTCCAATGAGTTTCATACGAACTATAAAATCAACTCTAGTTTTCACTATATGATTCCAAATACTAAAAACTTTATAGGAGTTGAATTTAATAAAGTAGTTCACAACCATGATTTTGATATGACCATAAGACCACAAATGCGCTTAGGAATTGTTGATAATTTAATGATTGGTATTGTAGCGGGAATTCCTATTAAGAAAGAAAATGAAAGATTAAGCTCTTTTGTAAGACTCATTTGGGAACCCAAACAAAAACCTATTCATTAATATATAATTATAAACAAAAAACCTGTAGAAATTTATCTACAGGTTTTTTATCTTATTTACAAAATTTGACTTATGCCAAGCCCGTAAGTACCCATTTACCAGTTTCTAATAAAGGAATGGCTTGTTTAAACTTGGTTTCTTTTTTCTCACCAGTTTGCACATTTTGAATCACTACTTTATCATTTCTACCAATTTTTGGTTGTTCTCTCACCATCGTTTCAGGTCTAGCCTGCTCTGGTGATTGAGAATTTTGAATCGCTTGTCTGTTTGCTGCCTCAGATGAGTTTAAAACTTCTTGTTTAGAAATTTGAACATTTTGCTGTACTCTTTGTTCTTTTGCTTCAGAAATTTGTTGATTGCTCTCTGGTAACTCTCCTTTAAACAAGAAAGACAATACTTCTTTGTTTATTTTGTCTAACATCTTTTTAAACAATTCAAAAGCTTCAAACTTATAAATTAACAAAGGATCTTTTTGCTCGTATGATGCATTTTGTACCGATTGTTTTAAATCATCCATTTTACGTAAATGATCTTTCCATTCGTCATCAATAATAGCTAAGGTGATGTTTTTCTCAAAATCAGAAATTAGCTCAGCTCCTTGAGATTCATATGATTTTTTCAAATCAGTAACCACTCTTAACGTTTTTGTACCATCGCTAAAAGGAACTACAATACGCTCGTATCTATCTCCCTCGTTTTCAAATACATTTTTAATAATTGGATAAGCTGAATTGGCATTTCTAGCCATTTTATCCATATAGTGTTTCATCACTATATCATATAACTTATCTGACAATTCCTGTGGTTGTGTGTTCTCAAATTCTTCTTGAGTAAAAGGAGAACTCATAGAAGTATTTAAAATCAACTCAAACTCAAAATTCTTAAAATCGTTGGTTAATTTATTATCATCAACAATGGTAGCACAAGCATCATAAATCATGTTGGCAATGTCTACTTGTAAACGTTTTCCATCTAAAGCATGACGTCTACGTTTGTAAACCACCTCACGTTGAGAATTCATAATATCATCATACTCTAACAAACGTTTACGAATACCAAAGTTGTTTTCTTCCACTTTTTTCTGAGCTCTTTCAATAGACTTGGTAATCATAGAGTGTTGAATAACTTCTCCTTCTTCTAAGCCCATTCTATCCATCATTTTGGCAATTCTATCAGAACCAAACAAACGCATTAAGTTATCTTCTAAAGATACATAGAATTGAGAAGAACCAACATCTCCTTGACGACCTGCACGACCACGTAACTGACGGTCTACACGACGAGAATCATGACGCTCTGTACCTATAATTGCCAAACCTCCGGCTGCTTTTACTTCGTCAGACAATTTAATATCCGTACCACGACCAGCCATGTTGGTTGCAATGGTTACAATTCCAGGTTTCCCTGCTTCTGCAACAATATCTGCTTCTTTTTTATGCAATTTTGCATTTAATACATTGTGCTTAATTTTTCTGATAGATAACATTCTACCTAATAACTCAGAAATTTCTACAGAAGTAGTACCAACCAAAACAGGTCTTCCGGCAGCAACTAATTTTACAATATCTTCTATAACCGCATTGTATTTTTCACGCTGCGTTTTGTAAATCAAATCTTCTTTATCTTGTCTAGCAATTGGTTTGTTGGTTGGAACTACAACCACGTCTAATTCATAAATTTGCCAAAATTCTCCTGCTTCTGTAATGGCAGTACCTGTCATACCAGACAGTTTGCGATACATTCTAAAGTAATTCTGTAAAGTTACAGTTGCATAGGTTTGAGAGGCCGCTTCAATCTTCACGTCTTCTTTTGCCTCAATAGCTTGGTGTAAACCATCAGAGTAACGACGACCTTCCATGATACGTCCTGTTTGCTCATCAACAATTTTCACTTTGTTGTCCATGACTACATATTCTGTATCTTTTTCGAACAAAGTATAAGCTTTTAACAACTGGTTTAATGTGTGAATTCTTTCACTCTTGATGCTAAAATCTCTGTATAATTCTTCTTTTTGAGCTATTTTTTCTTCATCGGATAATTCTTGTTTTTCAAGTTCTCCAATTTTTACCCCAATATCTGGTAATACAAAAAAGTCTCCTCCATCTTCTCCAGATAAGGTAGCAATTCCTTTTTCTGTTAATTCAATAGAATTGTTTTTTTCTTCAATAACAAAGTATAATTCTTTATCTACAGCAGGCATTTCTTTGTTGTTATCTGCCATGTAGTGATTCTCCGTTTTTTGTAACAACTGCTTAATTCCTTCTTGAGATAAGAATTTAATCAATGCTTTGTTTTTAGGCAAACCTCTGTACACTCTTAATAATTGAAAAGCACCTTCTTTGGTATCTCCTTCTTTGATTAATTTTTTAGCATTTGCCAAAACTCCAACCAAATATTGACTTTGTAATTTAACAATATCAGCAACCTTAGGCTTTAACTCATTAAATTCATGTCTGTCTCCATCTTGAACTTGACCCGAAACAATTAATGGCGTACGAGCATCATCAATTAAAACTGAATCTACCTCATCTACAATAGCATAATTTGGTTTACGTTGTACCAAATCTTCCATGGTACTAGCCATGTTATCACGTAAATAATCAAAACCAAATTCATTATTGGTTCCGTAAGTGATATCTGCATTGTATGCTGCTCTTCTTTCTGGGGAATTAGATCTGTGATTATCAATACAATCAATCGTTAATCCGTGGAATTGAAATAAAGGTGCCATCCATGCACTATCACGTTTTGCTAAGTAATCATTTACCGTTACAACGTGTACTCCTTTTCCTGATAAGGCATTTAAATATATAGGTAAAGTTGCAACCAATGTTTTACCTTCTCCTGTCATCATCTCAGCAATTTTACCTTGATGTAATACAGAACCACCAATTAACTGAACATCGTAATGAACCATGTTCCAAGTAACTTGTGTACCAGAAGCATCCCAAGAGTTATACCAGATAGCTTTATCCTCTCCAACCAATTCTACATATGCATTATTTGCTGATAATTCTCTATCATATGCATTTGCAGTAACTTCTATCTGAGAATTTTCTGTAAATCTTCTTGCTGTTTCTTTTATTACCGCAAAAGCTTCGGCTTGAATTTGATTTAATACTTTTTCAGAAGCTTCGTAAGCCTGATCTTGTAAAACATCTATTTGATTATAAATAGCTTCTTTTTCATCAATAGCAGCCGATTTTGCTTTTTCTTCTAAAGCAGTTATTTCTTCTTCTATAGATTTTGTCTCTTTTGCTATTAAATCTTTAAACTCAACTGTTTTTGCCCTTAATTCATCAATAGTTAATTTTTTAAAAGCTTCTTCAAAAGCTCTTACCTCGCTAACAATTGGTTGTAATAATTTTAAATCTTTTTGTTGCTTGTCTCCAACAAATACTTTTAACACTGAGTCTAATATGCCCATCATTTATTGTTTTATGTTTCAAAAATAAATAAAAAAAAAGCCTCTAATGAGACTTTTTCTTTATTTAATATTCAAATATTTTTAATATTCTTCCTCGTTCCAAAGATAATCTTCTTCAGTAGGATAATCTGGCCAAATTTCTACAATATCATCGTAGATTTCACCTTCATCCTCTAAACTTTGTAAATTTTCTACAACTTCTAATGGAGCTCCTGTTCTAATTGCAAAATCTATCAATTCATCTTTTGAAGCTGGCCAAGGTGCATCTGCTAAATAATTAGCTAATTCTAAAGTCCAATACATTTTTTATCAAATTATAATTATTGCAAAAATAATTTTTTAATTAAAAAAGTCAAGTTTTTTTTAGTCTTTTAAAGAACTTATTTATTTTTTGATGGAATCCACTTGGTTTCAACCACCTGTAACTGTTTGGACAACATTCGTGCCAACACAAATAAATAGTCTGATAGTCTATTTAAATATTGAAGTACACCTAAATTGACAGTCTCCTCTGCTTGTAACAAAACACAGGCACGCTCTGCTCTACGACATATTGTGCGAGCTATGTGACAATGTGACACCATACTATTTCCTCCTGGTAAAATAAAATGTGTCATAGGTTCTAATTGGCTATCTAAAGCGTCTATTTCTTTTTCTAAAATTGCTACCTCATTTTTACCAAAAACATCTAATTTCAACCTACTTTTACCATTTTTTAGTGTTTCGCTCTCTTCTGGAGTCGCTAAAAAAGCTCCAACCACAAATAATTCTTGCTGAATATTGATCAAAAAAGTTTTGTGATGTTGGTCAATTTCTTGATCTCTTAACAATCCAATATATGAATTTAACTCATCTACCGTTCCGTAAGCATCAATTCTAATATGTGCTTTGGAAACTCTTTTTCCTCCAAATAAAGAGGTTTCTCCTGCATCACCAGTTTTTGTATAAATCTTCATTATTAAAATCTAATTTTAAAATGTTCTTTTTCTTGTTCTTTTCTAAAAAAAACCAATCCCCATTTAAATAAATCTACCGTAACTTTTACTTCAGGATGATTTTTAATTTCTTTCCAAGCTTCTTCCATTTCATCGGACCAATAAATATCATCAAAAATAAAAACAGAATCGTTATGTTTAGTTTTTAAACATTCTTCAAAATATTTTAAAGTCGCTTCTTTTTGATGATTTCCATCAAAGTAAATTAAATCGTATTTTTTAACCGATAACAAGGGTAACACATCTGAAAAGTCACCACAATAAGTAGTAATTTGATCTTGAAGTTTGTAATTTTTGAATTGTTTTTGAGCTATCTCTAAAATTTTATCACAACCTTCAATAGTATCAACCTTAATATTTATATTATTAAAACATAAAGAAGCCGTTCCCAAACCTACAGAAGTACCAAGTTCTAGTGCATAATTTATATTTAGATGATGAACAAGTCTATTTAATAACAATGCATATTTTTTTGAAACACTTACCTTGCTAACCAAATCGGATACTTTTCTTTTATTGTCTTTAAAAACCTTAGAACCAGCACCAAAATCGGTTATAGTGATTTCTGTATGGTTATTTTCAAGTACTTTTTTATAGTACTCAAATTCATTTAAAATTGAAAAAGAAGATTTTTTGTAAATGCACTGAGTAACCAAACTATAAATAAAAGGAGAATGTACTCCATGTTGATTGGTTGCTTTTAATAAAAATTTTATGTATTTTTTAATCATATATCGCAATAAAACAGGCGTAAAAGTAAAGCAAATTAAAATTAGATACTCAAATTTATAGTTTTATATTTGTGGTTAGAGCCATTATTTTAGTTAAATGAAAAAACTCCTTATTGCCTTTTTATCTTTAAGTTTTTTAATTTCTTGTGTTAGTAACAAAAGAACAACCTATTTACAAGGAAGTACTTCTGATGAAATTTACAACTTGCAACACAAAACTTTTAAAACTCAAGTAAATGATATCCTTATTATTAAAGTATCTTCTGAGAATCAAGAATTAACAGCTTTTTTTAATTCTTTAGCCAATAGCGGACAACAAACTAATGGAGGGATTAATATAAATCCTTATTTATCTGGTTATAGAATAGATTCGCATGGAAACATAAGACTTCCCTATATTGGAGAAATGAATGTTCTTGGATTCTCAATTGATGAAATTAGAGTTAATATTGAAAAAGAATTGGCTAAATATATTCAAAACACAAATAGTTTTTTTGTTGAAGTAAAATATGCTGGAATTAAATATACTATTCTAGGACAAATAGGAAAACCTGGAACCAATTATTTAATGCAATACGAAGCCAATATTATTGATGCCATAGCAAATTCTGGAGACATTACAGAATACGGGAACAGAACCAATGTAGAAGTTATTAGACAAGAAGAAGGTGGATTAAAAAAATATGAAATTGATCTTACTGATATCAACACTTTTAATTCTGAAGTTTTTTTAATTAAAAACAATGATATTATCAATGTTAAACCTATTAAACAAAAACCTATTGGCGTGGGGACTACTGGTTTAAGTGTATTCAATACTATTTTGTCTACATTTACAGTGGCAGTAACTACATTTTTATTCATTAATTCATTATAAAACAAGTTAATGTCTACAAAGAACATAAAAGATCTTACCAAGGAATTTGGATCCATTGATATCAAAAGTTATTTACTTAAAGTTTTTAGTTATTGGAAACTGTTTGTTTTATCTGTTGTGATATCATTAGCATTTGCTAAGTACAAAAATATGATGGGTACAGATACTTACAAAATTAATAGTTTAATTACTATTGATGAAAAATCGAACCCAATGCTATCTAGCAGCACCAATATTTCTTTTAATTGGGGTGGAGCAAGTAATATGGTAGAATCTGTAAAAGCAGATTTTAAATCTAGAACCCATAACGAAAAAGTTGTTTCTGAATTACAGTTTTACATTAATTACTTAAAAAAAGAAAAGATACTTTTAGAAACAAGATATAAGGATGTTTATGGATACACTCCTTTTGTAATTAAAATAAATAATCCTAAAAGCTATCAAGTTCAAGGAAATAAAATTCAATTGGTTTTTACCGATGAAAAAACGGTAGAGATTTCTTTAGACTTAAAGGATCAGGAAACTAGTCTTAATTTATACAACTATACAGATCACACTTCTAAATCTATTGATTTAAATACTGAAAATTTCACTAAATCTTTTGATATTACAAAAAGTATTATCACTCCTTTTTGTGAATTTGATCTCCATTTGGTTGATAAACCAACATTAAACACCCCATATTATATTAGTTTTGGTTCTTTTAATGCAACTGTTGCCAATTATAAAAATATTGACATCAGCACAGCTGTAATGGGAACATCATTACTTAATTTAAGCTTACAAGGAGCAAACAAAAAACGTTTGATTGATTACATTAATAAAACTATATACGTTCTTGAAAAAGCTGAAAAAGAAACAAAAATTGAATATGCAGTAAAAACCAAAAAATTTATTGATTCTTTATTTTATGTAGAATCAGATAAATTAAAAGAACTAGAAAATCAATTGATTAATTTTAAATCTAGAAATGCTGTAAATTTATCTAATGAAGGAGAACAAGCTTATCAAGAAATTTTAAATTATACCAATCAACAAAAAGAAATAAAAAACAACACTGAGTTATTGTTAAGACTTAAAAACAATGAACTTACAAACGATGTTGATATTAAAAATATTCCTTTAGCAGAATTAGGAGATGTGGGATTACAAACCAATATTACAGAGTTAATTAACTTCTTATTATTAAAACAAAAACTATTATCTAACCATATATATCCTACACATCCTGAGTTTATTGAATTAGAAAATAAAATTAAACTCTCTAAACAAAATATAAAAAGTAGAATTGATGCTTTGATTGAATACAATGCTTTTAAAGCTCGTAAAGTAACCGAAGAATTAGACAATATTAAAACTTCTATTAAAGATTTACCTCTTAAAGAATATCAGTTAATTCAGTTAGAAAAAAATTATACTGTTTCTGAAAGCAACTACAGTCTTTTAAAACAAAAAAGTTACGATGCTGGAGCAGCCATTGCTGCAAACTCATCAAGTATTAAAATTATTGACAACGCAAAAGATATTGGCCAAGGACCATTGGCTAAAAAATCATCATTTAATTATGTTGTTGCTATTTTATTAGCCATTATATTACCATTAATTTTTATTACGATTATAGAAGCGCTAGACGATAACATATACACAGTAGACCAATTAGAACGATTATACCATATTCCTGTTCTGGGAGTTATAGGTAAAAATAATGATAATTCTAACTTAGTATTGTTTAACAACCCCAAATCAGCAGTCTCTGAATCATATAGAGCTTTAAGATCTAATATTCCATATTTATTTCACAAAGAAGATTTAAAAAAACCTAACAAAACCATTTTATGTACTTCTTCCATAAGTGGTGAAGGAAAAACTGTGACCTCCATGAACATTGCATGTTCTTTTGCAATGAGTGGTAAAAAAACCATTCTTTTAGGATTTGATTTAAGAAAACCTAAAATCCACAAAGACTTCCATTTAGAAAATGACTATGGATTGGTAGATTATATAATTGGGCAACAATCTTTAGAGCTAGTAACACAAAAAACCGAGATAGAAAATCTTGAGATAATTGCCACAGGAACCATTCCTCCTAACCCATCTGAATTAATTTTAAGTGATGCAACTAAAGATTTATTCGAAATATTAAAAAGGAAATATGATTATATTATTATAGACACGCCTCCTATTGGTTTGGTATCCGATGCTTTAGATTTAATGGATTTTGCAGATGCAAATATTTACGTAACCAGACAAGGATACACTAAGAAAGGAATGATGAAAATGATTGATCAAAAATATACAAACAATGAAGTACAGAACATTGCTTTTATTATTAATGATTTTGCTCAAACCTCTAAATATGGATACAGGTATGGTTATGGATATGGTTATGGATATGGATCTTACTCATATGGACATCATACCGATGACAGCATGTCATTAAGAACCCGTATTAAAAATATTATCAAACCTAAAAAGGGGATATAATGAAGCTTAATTTAAAAAACAAAAAAATAATTGGACCAATTGTTATTATCACTTTTATTATTTGGATGCTATTTTTTGACTCAAACTCTTATTTGTATCAACTAGAATATAACAGAGAAATTAACAAATTAGAAAAATCTATCGATTTTTATAAATCAGAAATTAAAAAGAATAGAAAAACAATAGAAGAACATGCTGTGCAAAAAAACATTAATAATTATGCACGTGAAAAATATCATTACAAAAAAGACGATGAGTATTTATATCTAATTGAATACGATACCATAGATTAAAAAAAGAGCTTTCTGAAAATTCACAGAAAGCTCTTTTTTTTGTAGTAGATTTTAACCCCTAATAATCGTTCTTTTTCGCTTTTTTACTTCCTTCGTAAATTTCGTATTTCACAAACTTACAGTCTAAATCACTGTTTTTAATAGCAATCCTTCTACTTGTTTTTAATCCTACATGTTTTAATGCTTCAATATCTGAAGTAATAAACCAAGCACTAGAATTATGATAATGATGCTTTAAAGTATCTCCTATGCTTTTGTAGAAACCTTCAATATTATCTAACTTTAAACGCTCCCCGTAAGGTGGGTTAAACAAAATAGTAGTGGGTCCAAATACTTCTTTTTTAGAATTAAAAAAGTTAATATGATGTACTCCTATAAACTCTTCTAAATTGGCACTAGCAATGTTTTCATTCGCTTTTCTTACTGCTGATGGGGCTTTGTCAAATCCCATAATTTTACATTTAGGATCTCTAATTTTTTTGATTAAAGAATCTTGAATGGCAAAAAACAAATTTTCATCATAATCTTTCCATTTTTCAAAAGCAAATTCTTTTCTATTAATGTTTGCCGGAATGTTACAAGCAACCATAGCTGCCTCTATTAAAATAGTAGCAGAACCACACATAGGATCTATAAAATTTTCTTCTCCATCATATCCAGACAACAAAACCAAACCTGCAGCCAACACTTCGTTTATTGGAGCCAAGTTGGTGTTCATTCTATACCCTCTTTTGTGTAAAGAATCTCCAGAACTATCTAAAGAAACCGTACAAAATCCATATCTATCAATATGTACATTTACCTTTAAATCTGGATGTTTGATGTCAACATCAGGTCTTGCATCATGTTTTGCCATAAAATAATCAGCAATGGCATCTTTGGTTTTTAAAGCCAAATAATGAGTATTACTAGTAATTCCACTATACTGATTGGTTCCTTTGGTAGCAAAAGTTCCATGAACATCTAAATATTTTTCCCAACGAATTTTTAATAAATTCTTATATAAATCGTCTTCGTTCTTTACTTTAAACTTAATAATAGGTTTTAAAATTCTAATGGCCGTTCTTAAATACAAATTTGCTTTGTACATAAATCCCTCATCACCAACAAACTCTACCATTCTAACTCCAGCTTTTACATCCTGAGCTCCCAATTGCTTTAACTCATTGCTTAAAACTTCTTCTAGACCTTGTAAGGTAATGGCTACCATTTTAAAATTAACTCCCATGTACTTATATATTTTTAGACTACAAAAGTAATTGTTTGTAATGTCTTTTGAATAAAACTACTAAAGAATAAATTAACTAAATTTGAGGTTCAATTAAAAAAGTACATGGAAAACACTAAAACTTGGTTTAGCGAATGGTTTAACACTCGCTATTATCATATTTTATATAAAAACAGAAACAACGATGAAGCCAAAGTATTTATGCAAAACTTGGTTTCATTTTTAAAACTCCCTAAAAACAATTCAATTTTAGATTTAGCTTGTGGAAAAGGAAGACATTCAATCTTTTTAAACACACTTGGTTATCCTGTTATCGGTGCAGATTTATCGGAAAATAGTATTGATTACGCCAATCAGTTTGCCAATAGTACCTTAAAATTTATTGTTCAAGACATGCGTAAACCTTTTTCTATAAAGGTAGATGCAGTTTTTAATATGTTTACCAGTTTTGGTTATTTTGATGACGACAATGACGATATTAAAGTTTTGCAGAATATTGAAACTTGTTTAAACAAAGATGGTGTTGCAGTTATTGATTATATGAATGTAAAAAAAGTAATTAAAAACCTTGTAAATGCTGAAGTAATTGAACGTGATGACATTGAGTTTCGTATTAAAAGACACCTAACTGATGGTTTTATTACCAAAGAAATAAATTTGACTGAAGACGGTGAAGAACTCTATTTTCAAGAACGTGTAAAAGCTATTGATTTAGACAAATTCAAACACTATTCTAAGCAAGCCAATTTAAAAATTAAACATATCTTTGGAGACTATCAATTATCAGAATTTGATATCGAAAATTCTGATAGACTTATACTTATTTTAACAAAATGATCTACGTTTATTTAATTGCTTCTGTATTAGTAAGTGTATTATTTGTAAGCATTAGTCACCCAAATAAAAAGTTTATCCAGTTACTACTATCTTTTAGTGGTGCGTATTTACTATCTATGACTATCAGCCATTTGTTACCTGAAGCTTTTGGTATTTTAGATCATGACCATGGACATTCAGAAACCATAAACTCTAAAATGATAGGAGTTTTTATTCTGATTGGAATTATCATTCAACTAGTTTTAGAATCTTTTTCTAAAGGAGCAGAACACGGGCACGTACATATTCACGATGCTAAAAAACAATTTCCTTGGATGTTGTTTATAAGTTTGTGTCTTCATGCATTCTCCGAAGGAATTCCCTTAGGATATGCTAATAATCAGTCTTTTTTATGGGCCATTGTAATTCATAAAGTTCCTGTAGGAATTGTATTGACTTCATTCTTTTTAAAACATGAGTACGATTTAAAAAAGGTTGTTTTCTTCATGACTACCTTTGCTTTAATGAGTCCTTTAGGAAGTTTTTTAGCTTCTAAAATTCTTTTTTTTCAAGATTACCAACATCAAATCACCGCATTAATCATAGGTATTTTCTTACATATTTCTACTGTAATTCTTTTTGAAAGTTCCGAAAATCATAAATTTAGTTACCCTAAATTTATTGCCATTTTATTAGGAATGGCTGTTGCTTTATATTAAAAAACTATTGAATCGCTTTTTTAAAGCATTTTTTTTACTTTTATATAAAAATGTTAAAACTACACTTTTGAGTTGTTTTATTCTTTTTCTGAAAATTTAAACAGAATTAGAGACTTAGATAATAGTTTGACTATTTTAACATATGCTATGAAAAAAAAACTTATGATTACTTTGACAATGGTTATGCTCTTATGTGTAAAATCATTTGGTCAAAAATCTTTCAAAGACGGGTACATTATCACCCTTAAAAAGGATACTATTTATGGTAAAGTAAAGTATCGTCCAGATTCGAAAAATTATGTTTCCTGTTTATTCAAAAAAGGAAATGATACTAAAGAATATTTCCCTAATGAAATATATGAATTTGGATATAACAACTATAAAGCCTATCGATCTAGAATTGCTGTTGGTGAATTTGCAGAATATTTAGTCAAGGGACACACTAGCCTTTACAAATCAAGAGAAATGTTTCACTTACAAAAAAATGATGAAATTTTTGATTTAAAATCAGAAATAATGAATGTTGAAGTAAATCGTTTGATTGGAAAAGTTAGTGTTCGAAACAACCGATGGAAAGGAATTGTTTCCTATTTCATTAGTGATTGCTTAACCAATGCTAGTGAAATAATTGTAAATTTAAAATACAACGAAAAAGATTTAACTAATTTAATTATTCAGTACAATAAATGTAAAGGAAGTAATTACAAAGAGTTTAAATCTAATTTAAAATGGAATATTATTGAGTATGGAGCTATCGTTGGAATCAAAAAATCATATATCAAAGCACGTAATAAATCCAGTAAGTATTCATATATTAAAGACAATTCAATATCCCCAACTTTTGGATTATTAATATCTATTAAATCTCCTAGAATTTCTCAAAAAATGTCATATCAAGGAGAATTACTTTTTTCAAAATCTAGTTATTCATCAAACAATACAGATTATAAATATGGAAATCTTAAAAACTATGATTCTTATATAGATTTAACAACTTTATCAATACCAATATCTTTTAAATATGCTTTTTCAAAAAGACCTTCTAGTTTATATTTTCAAGGAGGTTCAAATATTGATTATCATATTAAATACAACGTAGTTAATTATGAAGATACTGTAAACAATAATAATATTGTTTACAGTATGAACAATAATAATGATTTTGAAATTAATAAAATTCAAATAGGCCTTTTAGCTGGACTAGGATTTCACAAGAGCTTTAATAACTTTAATGCAGAGATTTCTCTTCGTTATATTCATCAACTTAACAACTTAGAGACTCCAAAAAAATTTAGAGGTCAAAAAAACAGCTTTTCAATTAACTTAATTCTATTAAAAAAATGATAAAAATATTAAAATCCATAGCTTTATTATTTGCTTTTATTATATCTATTAAGTGTACCAAGGAAGAAGTTTTTGTTAGAGAGTACCCAAGAGTAAGAACCTTGTCTATTAGTGAGAGTTCAGGTGAATACTATTTTAATGCTGATTTCTTAACAAGGGGAGATAGTGAAATAACTAATTATGGTTTTGTATGGGGTACAAAAGAAAATCCAATTACAGAAACAGACAGCGTAATCAATTATACTGGAAATATTAAAAATATTACGTTTAGTGCAAAAATACCTGAAGAACTTAAAAAAGCTAAAAAATACAATGTAAGATCTTTTGTTATTACTAATGATTATAAAGTTTATGGAACTAATATTACATTTATCAATCCTTAGATAATTAATCTAATAGTATATCTTTATCGTATGAAAACAGATATCCAAAATAGAAAAGATGTTAACATATTGGTTTGTTCTTTTTACGATGAGATTAGGAAAGATGATCTTTTAGGTCCTATTTTCAACAAAATGATTCCGAATGAAGATTGGCCAGCACACTTAGAAAAATTGACTGACTTTTGGGAAACAAATTTATTTGGAGTTGCTAAATTTAAAGGCAACCCTACCCAAAAACATTTGTTGACCGATGCTGCCTTTAATCATATGATTACTCAAAAACATTTTGATCACTGGTTAAGTATCTGGAAAAAAACTATTGATAACTTATACGAAGGTGATTTGGCTACTAGAGCCCAAATGGCAGCATACAGTATTGCACATATTCAAAATATTGTCATCAATAGAAATAAACCAGCAAACAAAAAAGAGCAACTAAATTAGTAGCCTTTTTTGTTCGTATTGAATATCCTACCAGTCAATAGGTTTATAATCTTTTAAGAATTTTCCACACCAATGTTTTCCTGTATTAATTCCATCAAATAACGGATCTATCACTCTGGCAGCACCATCTACTATATCTAATGGAGGCTGAAAATCATGTAGCTCTTCTTTCTTTTTAGACAATTCTACAGGATCTTCATCAGTTACCCAACCTGTATCTACTGCATTCATATAAATTCCATGTTTGGCAAATGTAGAAGCAGAAGTATGTGTTAACATATTTAAAGCAGCCTTTGCCATATTGGTGTGCGGATGTCTGTCTTCTTTTTTAAATCGATAAAATTTCCCTTCCATAGCAGACACGTTGATGATATGTTTTTTACCCGTATTTTCTTTTTTCATAAATTCTCCCAAACGGTTGATCAATACAAAAGGAGCCACAGAATTCACCAACTGAACTTCTACCATTTCAGTGGTTTCTATCTCTCCAATTTTTAATCGCCAACTGTTAGTTTTTCTTAAATCTACTTGTTGTAAATCTGCATCTAGTTCTCCTTCTGGAAAAACCTCACTTGTAGTTAATGAATTATCAAAACTATAGGGTATTTGAGATAATTTAGCTGAAGCCCTTAACCCAATCCCAGGTTGTTCTCCATGCCAACTTACAGGAGCATTCTTATTGGTTGCTACCACACTACTACTTAACAAATTCAATTCTTCTAAACAACTGTAGTGATCACTCAACAATTCTTGAGCATTCACTGGTAAAGCAGACAAAGGCTTTTCTTCATTCTCCATCATATGAGTATAAAAACCAGCAGGTCTACGTACCGTTTGCGCAGCATTGTTAATTAAAATATCTAATCGATCGTATTTTTGTTCTATGTAATTACAGAAAATTTCTACACTTGGAATATGTCTTAAATCTAAACCGTGAATTTTTAGACGATGTCCCCATTCGTGAAAATCTGCTTCCTTAGCAAAACGAATGGCTGAATCTGCAGGGAAACGAGTAGTAGCAATTACAGTAGCTCCAGATCGTAACATCATTAAGGTAATATGATATCCTATTTTTAAACGAGAACCAGTCATAATTGCAACTTGACCAGTTAAGTCTGCTTCTTGAAAACGTTTAGCATAGTTAAAATCACCACATTCTGTACACATGCTATCATAAAAATGATGCAATTTGGTGTACAAAGTCTTACAGACATAACAGTTTCTTGGCGACTCTAATTCAGGAATATCATCTTTTTTAACCTCTGTAAAAGTCAACATTTTTGGAGCTTCAAATACCGCTGCTTCTCTTGCAGAACGAATTCCCGTTTCTTTACGTGCGTGTTTTTCTCTTTCGCGTTGTTTACGTTTGGCTGCTTTTTTTGCATCTTTCCTTCTCCTATCCTGCTCTTCTTTGGTAGGTCTACTTAACAAACCTGCAACTTTCATTAAAGTTACACGTTGCTCTTCAGGCATTTCAAAAAGTTGATTGGTATCATTCAACAAAGATTCCAATGTATGGATACATTGTTTTACTTCTTTATCGTTTATTGAATTTTGTTTAGAATCTTCTGACATTTTAACTATAAAAATAAGATGCAAATATACTATATGATATGTTATATTTTACTATTTCACAAAAAGTTAAACATCATTTTTATCTGCATCATCAGAAGAAATTTCTTTATTCAATTTATATAGAAGCTTGTATTTAGCTTGACGAGTTTTCCATCGTTCTCTTGCAAATTTTTGCATGTCTGTAATAGTGTCTTTTTCATCCATTATTTCTAAACCTAAAAGTGTTTCAATCACATCTTCCATGGTTACAATTCCATCTAAACCACCATATTGATCCACTATTAAAGCAATATGTTCTTTCTTATCTAACAAATTTTCCCAAAGAGAAAACAAGACAATATCATTAGAAACCACATAAATATCTCTTTTAATATCTCTTAGTTTTAACTCATATTTGTTTTCGGCTAACTTTTCAAAAACCTCTTGTCTAAAAACATAACCTGTAATATTTTCCTCGTTTTCTGAATACACAGGAATTCTAGAAAACTTTAAATAATCTTTACTCTTTAAAAAATCATTTAGCGATAAATTTTCATCTGCCACCACAGCCACCACTCTTGGTGTCATAATTTCAATCACTTTTACATTTTTTAACCTTAAAATATTGTGAATGATTTTATGTTCTTTTTCAGAAAAAACACCTTCATCAGCTCCAATACTAGCAAGTGCTGCAATCTCTTCTCTACTTGTTGTTTGTTCTTTTTTATCAGATGAAAATAATTTTGTGATTACTGCAGACATCAATACCAAGGGATATGTTAAAAAAACCATTCCGGACATGGTATGTAAAGAAATCACAGCCAATTGTCTCCAATATTTAGCTCCTAAAGTTTTTGGAATAATTTCAGTAAAAATTAGAATTAGAATGGTTAGTATTGCTGATATAATACCAAAAGAGGCTTCTCCATAAATTTTTACTGCCTGTGCCCCAACACCAGCAGCTCCAATAGTATGAGCGACTGTGTTCATAGATAAAATTGCCGATAAAGGCTTGTCTATATTATTTTTATACTCCATAAAAGTAGCAGCCCAACTAGCTCCTTTGTCTTGTTTTACAATTAAAAAAGATTGTGGAATAGAAAGCAATACAGATTCAAGAATTGAGCACACAAATGATACAAATAGTGCCAAAAAAAGATACAAAAACAGTAAAACCATTCGTTTTTAAATTAAATATACAATATTATGAATAATTTAAATATCTATACATCAACTTTAAACCATTACTATTTTATCCTCGTAAGTTTTTACTTAGTTTTACTACTCATAATTAAAAATTAAAAAACCTTATGCTTACTTGGAAAGATATTGTCAATTTTACTGTAAACGGAAATCCATCTCCTGAAAAAAGAGTAGAAAAAACAGACGAAGAATGGAAAAAAGAATTAACACCAGATCAATTTAAAATTACTCGTATGTCTGGTACAGAAATCCCACATACTGGTGCTTTTTGTACTAGTTATGATGCTGGAATTTATAATTGTGTTTGTTGTGGTAATGAGTTATTTGACTCTACCATTAAATTTGATTCAGGTACAGGGTGGCCAAGTTTTACACAACCTATAAAAATCAATGCTATTAAGTATTTAAAAGACTTATCTGGAGGAAGAGATAGAGTTGAAATACAGTGTAACAATTGCGATAGTCATTTAGGACATGTTTTTCCTGATGGTCCAGAACCAAGTGGATTACGTTATTGTGTAAATTCAGAATCTTTAATCAAAAAATAAATGGCAAACATAGAACAAGCAACCTTAGGAGCAGGATGTTTTTGGTGTGTGGAATCTTTTTTTAACGAAGTTAAAGGAGTCATCAAAGCAATTTCAGGCTATAGTGGTGGGTCTGTTCCTGGAACTCCTACATACAAAGAAGTTTGTTCAGGTTTAACTGGACATGCTGAAGTGGTTAGAGTTGAATTTGATGCTGATATCATTTCTTATGAAGATATTTTATATCTATTTTTTACAGCACACAACCCGACTACTTTAAACAGACAAGGTGCAGATGTTGGTACTCAATATCGTTCCGTAATTTTTTATCATCATGAGGAACAAAAAATCATTGCCGAAAAAGTAACGAAAGAGGTTCAGCAATATTTTGAAGATCCTATTGTCACAGAAATTAGTCCGCTAATCAACTATTTTGATGCTGAAGATTATCATCAGAATTATTACAAACAAAACCCTAATGAAGGATATTGTGCCATGGTTATAGGACCAAAACTAAACAAGTTAAGAAAACTACATGCAGATAAATTAAAAGATTTTTAGTTTATGGAAATAGAACATCAGAAAGAAAAAAACAGATTTGTTTTAAACGTTGATGGAGATATTGCCATAGTAGAATACAACATCAAAAATGAGATAATGTATCTTACTTATTCTGAAGTTCCAAGTAATTTAAGAGGACAAGGTATTGGAAAAATATTGGTAGAAAAAACTTTTGAACAGCTAACCAAAGAAGGTTATAAAGCTGTAGCCATTTGTAGTTATGTAAAATTAATTGCAGAAAGAAGTAACAAATGGAAAGACATTATTTCCTAAAAAAAAGTACATGAAATTAAATATAGAAAATACCTTTACTAGTGAATTACCTGCGGATAGCAATCCTGAGAATTATACTCGTCAGGTAGAAAATGCTTGTTATTCATTGGCAAATCCCATTGCAACAAAAGCTTCAAAATTGTTGCATGTAAACAAAGAAGTAGCAAATAATTTAGGTTTTTCTAAAGATGATATCACTAGTAAGGAATTTGAAAATTTAATTACAGGAAACTATGTCTATCCAAATACAGAACCTTATGCCATGTGTTATGGAGGTCATCAATTTGGAAATTGGGCAGGTCAATTGGGTGATGGTAGAGCTATTAATTTATTTCAGGTAAAAACAAATAAATCTTATACGCTACAACTAAAAGGTGCAGGAAAAACTCCTTATTCTAGAACCGCAGATGGTTTGGCTGTGTTGCGTTCTTCTATTCGTGAATATTTATGTGCAGAGGCTATGTATCATTTAGGAGTTCCCACTACAAGATCATTGTCTTTAGCACTTTCTGGGGATGAAGTTTTAAGAGATGTTTTATACAACGGAAATCCTGCTTATGAACCTGGAGCCATTGTTTGTAGAGTTGCAGAAAGTTTTATCCGTTTTGGTAGTTTTCAAATATTTGCCTCTAGAAATGATAAAACGATCTTAGCTGCTTTGATGAATTATACTATTCGTCATCACTTTCCTCATTTAGAAGAAAACAATAAAGATGATTATGCTAAACTTTTTCAAGAAATAGTAAATGCTACTGTAAAAATGATTGTGCACTGGCAACGTGTTGGTTTTGTACACGGAGTTATGAATACTGATAACATGTCAGTTTTAGGTTTAACTATAGATTACGGACCTTATGGTTGGTTAGACAATTATGATCCTGATTGGACTCCTAATACAACAGACAGACAAAATAGAAGATACAGATATGGACAACAACCCAATATTGGTTTGTGGAATTTGTATCAACTAGCCAATACATTTTATACTTTGACAGAAGATGCAAAGTCTTTAGAAGAAGCTTTGAATAGTTATAAAACTCATTTTGAAGAACAAAATCTACAAATGATGTGTGCTAAAATTGGAATTCAAAATCCAAATAAACAGGATTATATTTTAATACAAGCATTAGAAACCAACTTAAAATTGATAGAAACAGACATGACAATTTTCTTCAGATTGTTAGCAACCGCCAATAAAATTGAAGATTGCATGGATGCTTTTTACATTCCCGAACAATTAGCAGGAGAAGTGTTAACAGAGTGGCAAGCTTGGTTTGGTCAATATCATACAAGATTAGAAATTGAAAAGATTTCTAAAGAAAATAGAATTCTAAAAATGAATGCTGTAAACCCAAAATATGTATTGCGTAATTACATGTCTCAACTAGCCATAGAAGCTGCCGAACAAGGAGATTATAGTTTGATTGATGAACTATATCAATTAATTCAAAAACCTTATGATGAGCAGCCTGAATATCAAAAATGGTTTGCCAAGAGACCCGATTGGGCAAAATCTAAAGTAGGATGTTCTATGTTGAGTTGTAGTTCCTAACATAAATTAAAAAAGGGCTTGATAAATTATCAAGCCCTTTTTTTTATCATATACTCTTTACCACTTCCTCTAAAGGTTTTCTACTTTTTGGCTTTTTCTCTAACTGATTAAAATCTTCAACATCTCTACCTCCTATAGCAACAGCTACCACAGTTTTATAATCTGTAAGCCCTAACACTTCATCAAACTTTTCTGTATCAATTCCTTCCATAGGTGTGGAGTCAATCTGCATATCGGCACAAGCACTTAAAAACACTCCTAAAGACAAATATACTTGTTTATCAAACCAATTTCTAATATTTGCCTCTCCTTTAGATTTTACAAAGTTGACATAATAACCAACAGCTCTTTCTGTTAAGTTTTCATTAATTTGCTTTTCAAACAATTCAATATTATCAATTTTACTAAATACTATTAAAGTATCACAATCTGTTACTTTTTGATGATTTGTTAAAGAGACTTCCGAAAGCTTTTGTTTCGTTTTTGCATCTCTTACAAAAGTAAATTTCCAAGGCTGACTATTAATAGAAGAAGGACTCATTCTTAAAATTTCTTTCAACTCCTCTATCTTTTCTATCGGTAGTTTCTTTGATGCATCGTATACTTTTGTTGTATAACGTTGTTGCATCGCTTTTATAAAACTCATATTTCTACTTTTAATTTGAGTTCAAAACTAAGTATAGTTTTCATCTTGTGCAATGATCACTAACAATACATTATTTCAATTAAAAATTAAAAATCACACTTAAATAAATACGTAAAAACTGTAATTTATACTATATTGAAAGTGGTTAAATTGTTGGATTAGATTTTACAAGAAATTGCAATAAAAATGACAAAAATCGGACTTGGACTGGCTGCATTAGGAAGACCAGAATACATAAATATTAGAGATAATAACAAAATAGATAAAAGTGAAGAAGCATTTAAAAACAATGCTTATGAAATGTTAGAAACAGCTTATCAATTAGGAATTAGGTACTTTGATACTGCTCCTTCGTATGGTAAAGGTGAACATTTTTTACATGAATGGCAAACTACTCAAAATCATCACGACACTACACTCGCTACCAAATGGGGATATACTTATGTTGCCAACTGGCAATTGGGGTTTAAAGGAGATCATGAAGTAAAAGAACACAGTATAGAAAAATTGATAGAGCAATGGGAAGTTTCTAAAAAAATGTTACCACATTTAAAAGTGTATCAAATACATTCAGCAACCATAGAAAGTGGTGTTTTGGAAAATGACAAGGTCTTAAAAAAACTAGCAGATATTAAAAGAAATACAGGATTATCAATTGGACTAACCACTAGTGGAACGCAACAAAGTGAAGTTCTAAATGAAGCTATGCAAATAAAAGTTAACGGTCAATTTTTGTTTGATGTTTTTCAGGTTACTTACAATGTTTTTGAACAAAGCACCTATAACATTTTAGTTGAACTCATCAAAAATGAAAAAAAAGTTATTATTAAAGAAGGCGTTGCCAATGGAAGAATATTTAACTACACTCCTTCTATTTTAAATGAATTGGCTACAAAATATAATGTCGGAATTGATGCAATTGCTTTGCGTTTTATTATTGACAGGCTAAATCCATCAGTAGTTTTAAGTGGAGCATTTTCTAAAAAACAATTAAAAGATAATTTAAAAGCCTTAGATTTTAAACTTACAAATAAAGAAATTCAAAAATTAACAAGAATAAAAAAAGAATCAAGTCATTACTGGAAAGCAAGAAAGTCTTTGATTTGGAGTTAAAAAAAGCCTCAATAAAAATTGAGACTTTTTTAATTTATTATCATTATATGATTTAAAGCAATCTAGGAATCCCTGGTAATTGACCTGCTAAGGCTAAAGAAACCACACAAACCACAAACATCACTCCTGGAATAACTAATTTTTCTTTCCAAGACATTCCTTTGGCTCTTTCTCTATCACCAATCAATCCCATGTTATCTAACAACATGGTTAAAGCCCATCCAAACACCGGATTTACAAAGGCACAAGCAAAAATACAAGTTCCAGCACTTACAGAATCTTTTTCCTTTTTTACCATTTGCATTCCCGCTTCTAATAAAGGTAAAAATACCCCTACAATTAATGCTACTCTTAATACAGGTTGCCACATGGCCAAATCCATTGGGTAACCAAAAACAGAGGCTAATACACAAAAAAGAGCGGTTAATACAGCTCCCCCCGGAATAGGTCTTTTTGCTATGGCTGCAGGAATCATATAAGTTCCCCAAGAAGAAGTAATATTTCCTCCTCCTAAAAATGAACCTATAATTTGTCTTACAGAAGCGATAGACATAGTATCATCAACATCCATTAATGCTTTTTCTGATCCTTTTGGATAATTAATTTCTTGAAAAACTCTATGTCCTAAAAAGTCTGGAGACCACATAGCCACAGCTAAAATAGCAAAAGGAATTACAGCAATATAATTTTCTACTGTTGGCCATCCCATTTGCCAACCTGTATTTTCTCCCCACCACCACATTGGATTCATATGTGGTAAACCAGGTGCTGTTGAAAACTCAAAATGAGCTCCCATAAAATAAGCTACTAACCCCGCTAAAGTAGAACATAAAGGAATCGCAATCCATCTTTTTCCTACTCTAGCCAAATATGCATAAATTAATATGGTCATTCCAATAATTACAAATGATATAGTGCTTTGTCCTGATGACGATGCCCAACCTTCTAACTTATCTATTTGACTAAGCAAACCCATAGCTCCTAAATAAATTAACAAACCACCACGCACACCAATTCCTGTCAAATTCATCAATTTAGATCCTCCTTTGGTAACGCTTAATATAATTCCAAAAACACCAATTAATATTCCAAGTGCTAAAGGATGTCCTCCTGCAGCAGCAATAATTGGAATTAAAGGAAGCATTGGTCCGTGTGTCCCTGATAAATTTGCATTAGGATTTAAAATTGCAGAGAAAATAATCACAAAAATCCCTCCAGCAATTAACAATTCATATCTAACATTTTCTGCGATAAATTCTGCTGACAAACCAAATTGAGCAGCAAAAGCTGCCACTACAGCTGTTACCATTACCACTTTTCCAATAGTCGCAGCCAATCCTGGAGCAATATCTTCTATTTCTATAGAATAATCCCTAAAAGGTAAATTGATTTTCCACTTTCTAAAATTTAAAATAGACAGTTCGTGTTCTAGATATTCTTTTCTGTTTTTAAATTCTGATGATTTTTTCCTTTTTTCCTTATAGGTTTTATGATCCATTATTAAAAGTTAAGTTTAATTAGTAAAAACCTAAAAATATATATTTTCTATTAACAATTCACACTACACAACCCTGTTTTATTAAAAAGTTATCAAAAAAAATCCCATCATAAAATGATGGGATTTTTAAACTTATTTATTTTGTAATTATACAAGTGATGACAAACTTGCTTTTATCGTTTCAATTTTTGCCAAAGCATCTGCTTCTTTCTTACGCTCACTTGCAATTACCTGCTCTGGTGCATTGCTTACAAAACGTTCGTTAGACAACTTCTTTTGAACAGATTTTAAGAAACCTTCTGTATACTTTAATTCCTCATTTAACTTCGCTACTTCAGCCTCCACATCAATAGCTCCTGCCATTGGCACAAAGTATTCGTTAGATTTTACACGGAAACTCAACGCTCCATCCACAGCAGTATCTACATAAGATAATGCTGCTATATTCCCCATTTTGGCTATCACAGTATCAAAGTCTTTTGATGTATTGTCATTGTTAAACACCAATAAATCAATGGTTTCTTTAAAAGAAATGTTTTTATCTTTTCTAATGGTTCTAATTCCTGAAATTACTTCTGAGGCCATTTCAAAATTAGCAATGATTTCTTCGTTATAAGAAGTCGCTTTAGGATATTCTGCAATAATTAAAGCTTCTTCTGGACTTCTATCTGTAATCAACTGCCAAACCTCCTCTGTTAAGTGAGGCATAAATGGATGTAAGATTTTTAAATTATCTTCTAACAATCCTATGATTTCTTTAAACGTAACGGCATCCATTGGAGATCCAAAAGCAGGCTTAACCATTTCTAGGAACCAAGATGAAAAATCATCCCAAACCAATTTGTAAATACTCATTAAAGAATCACTCAAACGATATACTTCAAAATTAGCATCAATTTCTGCCAACGTTTTTTGGAACTTCGCTTTGTACCATTCAATCGCAATTTTAGAAGCTTCTGGTTGTGCTTCTGTTTCGGAAACTTCCCATCCTTTAATCAACTTAAAAGAGTTCCATATTTTATTTGCAAAATTACGCCCTTGTGCACATAAATCTTCATCAAACATTAAATCGTTCCCCGCTGCTGCAGACAATAACAATCCTACACGAACTCCATCAGCACCATATTGTTGCATCAACTCAATAGGATCTGGAGAATTCCCTAAAGATTTAGACATTTTACGTCTTTGTTTATCACGTACAATTCCTGTAAAATAAACATTGCTAAACGGTTTTTCTTGTCTAAACTCGTACCCAGCAAACACCATTCTAGCCACCCAAAAGAAAATAATATCTGGTCCTGTAACCAAATCGTTGGTTGGGTAGTAATAATTGATTTCTTCGTTGTCCGGCTCATTAATTCCGTTGAATACAGAAATTGGCCATAACCAAGAAGAGAACCAAGTATCTAAAGCATCTTCATCTTGTTTTAAGTCGGACACTGACAGTGAATTATTTCCTGTTTTTTCAATTGCTAATGGTAATGCTTCTTCAACAGAAGTAGCTACTACAAAATCTTCAACTCCTTCTCCATAGAAAAAAGCTGGAATTTGATGTCCCCACCACAATTGACGAGAAATGTTCCAATCACGAATATTTTCTAACCAATGACGATAAGTATTGTTATAACGCTTTGGATATAATTTAATTTCTTCATCTTTTAAAACCGCATCTAAAGCAGGCTTTACTATTTCTTCCATACGTAAAAACCACTGTGCAGAAATCTTAGGCTCAATAACTGCCTTTGTTCTTTCTGAGGTTCCTACTTTATGTAAATGTTGTTCTACTTTTACCAAAGCTCCAATTTCTTCAAGCTCTTTGGTAATTTCTTTACGAACCACAAAACGATCTTTTCCTTTGTAATGTAATCCGTTATCGTTTAAGGTAGCATCATCATTTAAAATATCTATAACTTCTAAATTGTGCTTTTCTCCTAAAACTTTATCATTTTGATCATGAGCAGGAGTGATTTTTAAACAACCTGTTCCAAACTCAATATCTACATATTCATCTTCTATAATAGGAATTACTCTATTCGCAATAGGTACAATAGCGTTTTTCCCTTTTAAATGAGCATATCTTTCATCATTTGGGTTGATACAAATAGCAGTATCTCCTAATAAAGTTTCTGGACGAGTAGTCGCAATGGTCACCACTTCATCAGTTCCTTCAATTTTATAATTGATGTGATAAAAATTTCCTTGTTTTTCTTCAAAAATAACTTCTTCATCAGACAAAGTTGTTTTTGCTTCAGGATCCCAGTTTACCATTCGATATCCTCTGTAGATATCTCCTTTTTTGTATAAATCAACAAAAACCTTAGTTACTGCCTCACTTAAATCAGCATCCATGGTAAACTTGGTACGTTCCCAATCGCAAGAAGCACCCAATTTTTTTAACTGATCTAAAATAATTCCTCCGTGTTTATCTGTCCATTCCCAAGCATGTTTTAAAAACTCATCACGAGTTAAATCATCCTTGTTAATTCCTTCAGATTTTAACTTGGCAACTACTTTTGCTTCTGTAGCAATAGAAGCATGATCGGTTCCAGGAACCCAACAAGCATTGTAACCTCTTAAACGAGCTCTACGAATCAATACATCTTGAATGGTATTGTTAAGCATGTGTCCCATGTGTAAAACTCCAGTCACGTTTGGTGGTGGAATTACAATTGTATAGGGTTTTTTATCGTTAGGTGTTGAATGAAAGTAATTGTTTTTCATCCAGTAGTCGTACCATTTTTCTTCTACCGCAGTAGCATTGTATGTATTAGGAATACTCATTCTTTATTTTCGTTAAATAACAGGTGGCCAAAAATACAAATATCTACACTACTAAAAAAAATAACGGTATAGTTATTGAAAGTTTGAATATAAAATTTATTTTTACTTAAAATTTATATAGACATGAAGAAATTAGCTTTTATTATCTGTATGGCCTTGGCTCCAATGTTGTCTTTTGCACAACAAGCAACTGCTAAAACAGACAATACTTTAAAACCAGTTATGCAATTTGAAAAAGAAGTAATTGATTATGGAACTATTGCTCGAAATTCTGACAAAATTCGCTACCTAAATATTAAAAATATTGGGAGTGCTCCTTTAATTATAGAAAGTGTTAAAGGTAGTTGTGGATGTACAGTACCAACCAAACCTGAGGAACCTATCATGCCAGGAAAATCTGGACAAATTAAAATAAGTTATGCTACTGACAGAGTGGGTAGAATTTCAAGATCGATTACAATTATTTCTAACGCTACTGAAAAGCCAAAAGTTGTTAGAGTAATAGGGGAAGTATTAAAAGATTAATTTAATCTATTCCTTATAAAACTCAAAACTGCTTATTTTTAATAAGCAGTTTTTTTTATTTAACAAATCTAAACCACAACAAAAGCATAATAAATGGCTAGTATTCTTTAAGAAGATTAGAAATTTGTACTTTTGTTGGCCTAATTTTAAAACACAAAATATAAATGCTTAGAGTTTCTAACAAAGGTCGTGCTATTCCTGAGTCTCCAATACGTAAATTGGTTCCTTATGCAGAAGCCGCCAAGAAACGTGGTATTGAAATATTTCATTTAAATATTGGCCAACCCGATATTAAAACACCTAAAGTAGCTTTAGATGCTGTTAGAAATATTGATATGGAAGTTTTAGAATACTCTACCTCAAATGGTTCTGAACAATACAGAAACAAATTGGTTGATTATTACAAAAAACACAATATCAATCTTAAAAACGATGAAATATTAGTAACTACAGGAGGTTCAGAGGCTTTATATTTTACCATTGCGAGTATTACTGATCCTCAGGATGAAATTATTATTCCTGAGCCATTTTACGCTAACTACACTAGTTTTTCTATTGCTGCTGGGGTGCATGTGGTACCTATCAATACAAGCATTGACAATGGTTTTGCTTTGCCTAAAGTAGATGAGTTTGAAGCTTTAATTACCCCTAGAACTCGTGCTATTTTAATTTGTAACCCAGGAAATCCTACAGGGACTTTATATAGCAAGGAAGAAATTAAACAATTAAAAAAATTAGTTGTTAAGTATAATTTGTTCTTAATTGCAGATGAAGTGTATCGTGAATTTGTCTATACTGATGAAGGCCACTACTCTATTATGGAGGAAAAAGGAATGGATATGAACGCCATTATGATTGATTCTACCTCTAAACGATACAGTATGTGTGGAGCAAGAGTAGGTTGTGTAGTATCTCGTAATCCAGAATTGATTAGTACGGTAATGAAAATGGCCCAATCAAGATTGTGCCCTCCTACCATTGCACAAATTGCTGCCGAGGCTGCTTTGGAAACACCTCAAAGTTATTTTGACGAAGTTCGTGAGGAATACATAGAACGTAGAAACATTCTGGTAGAAGAATTGCGAAAAATAGAAGGAGTTCAAGTAGTAAAACCGAATGGTGCTTTTTATTGTTTGGCAGATTTACCTGTAGACAATGCCGATAAATTCGCAAAATGGTTGCTAGAAAGTTATAGTAACAACGGACAAACTGTAATGGTTGCTCCGGGAAGTGGTTTTTATTCCACTCCAAACATTGCGCTTAGCCAAGTAAGAATTGCTTACGTGCTAAAAAAAGAAAAATTAATTCGTGCGGTTGCCATTCTTAAAGACGCTATTGAGAAGTACAACGCACAATAATCTTAAAAACCTAAACACAATTTTATGAAAAAAATAGTTGTTATTGGTGGTGGAAACATGGGTTTCACCTACGCAGAAGGAATTTACAATGCAAAAATTGCAAATATTGAAATTATTGACAAGTCTGATGATAGAATTGCAGAAATCAATAGAATGAATAAAATGAAAGCAACAACTAGCTATGATGCTTTAAAAGATGCAGACATTATTTTCTTAGCAGTAAAACCACAAATTGCTCCGTTGGTATTTGCTGATATCAAATCTATTGTAAACAAAGATCAATTATTTGTTTCTGTCATGGCAGGAATGACGATTGAAACCATTCAACAAGGATTAGGAATTGACAAAGTAATTAGATGTATGCCTAATTTACCTGCTTCTATTCAACTAGGAATGACTACTTATGTTGGTTCTAAAGAAGTCGCTAAAGAAAACTTAGACTTAGTAGGGACTATTTTAAAATCTACAGGAAAAGCTTTTGAAGTGGAAACAGAAGATATGATTGATAACACAACTGGTATTTCTGGTAGTGGATCTGCTTATATTTTTTACTTTATGAATGCTTTGGCTGAAGCTGCTGAAGATTTTGGATTCTCTAGAGAAGAAGCTAAAACTTTAACTGCTCAGACTTTTGAAGGAGCTGTTGAGTTATACAAACAAAACGATATTTCTTTAGAAGAGTGGATGAACCGTGTAGCTTCTAAAGGAGGTACTACTCGTGCAGCCTTAAATAATTTTGACGACAACAATGTACACAACTTAATAAAAGAAGGTACTATTGCTTGTGTAAATAGAGCTAAAGAATTGGCTGCTGATAAGTAATAAAAATATTTATAGAATCATTCTTTAAACCCTTTGCTATTGCAAAGGGTTTTGTATTTTTAAACATTATCTAACATGATAATCACCCCTATATGAGTACAACCTTAACCGATAAAAAAAACACAGGTTTTATCAATTCTTTAAAAGATAGTCTTTTAATTATTATTGGTATTTTCTCCGCTTCATTTGGATTCAAAGGATTTCTTTTAACCAACGATTTTATTGATGGTGGAGCTACCGGAATCTCTTTATTGATTTCTGCAGTTTCAGAAATTCCACTTTATATATTAATTATTGTTGTAAACCTCCCTTTTGTTTTTATGGGGTACAAAACAATGGGTAAACAATTTGCTATTAAAACAGCACTGGCCATTACAGGATTGGCTCTTTGTGTTGCAACCGTACCTTTTCCTAATGTAACCAATGATGATTTATTAGTTGCTATTTTTGGAGGTTTTTTTCTAGGAGCAGGAATTGGACTATCTGTTCGTGGAGGAGCTGTTATTGATGGGACTGAAATTTTAGCTATTTATTTAAGTAAAAAATTTGGTACTACCATTGGCGATATCATCATCTTAATAAATGTATTGATCTTTTCGATTGCTGCTTATTTGTTATCTATTGAAATTGCCTTATACTCCATGATTACTTATATATCTGCCTCTAAAACTTTAGATTTTATTATTGAAGGTATTGAGGAATATATAGGTGTCACAATCATTTCTGCTAAAAACACCGAAATCAAAAAAATGATTACTGATAAACTAGGTAGAGGTGTTACTATTTATAATGGTCAAGGAGGATATGATAAAACCGGAGATACTAATAAAATTGATATTCTTTATACTGTAATTACTAGACTTGAGTTAAGTAGATTGAATAATGAAATAGAAAAAGTAGACTCCAAAGCTTTTATTGTAATGAATAGTATTAAAGATTTAAAAGGAGGAATTGTAAAAAGGAGACCTTTACACTAATACATAGATATTAAGCAAAAAAGAAATCTCCATATATTAAAAAACACATGGAGATTTCTTTTTTTTTATTAAAATTACTCAGGGCTTTTAGCTAAATAAATTTTTGGGGACTTAGGAGTTTTCATTCCTACCCCCAAATAAAACCCTGTATGTGCTGGCTGATTATATGCTACATTTTGCCATGCAATACTTGTTCTATATAAAGGATCATGCATTAATGTAAAGATTTTTTCTTTAGTGCTATATGGAGTCGTAAAAAGAACCAAAGAGGTATTGTCTTCAGTTCTCCAAATAACTTCTTCCCTCCAGTCTCCTAATACATCTGCAATGATACAAGGATTAGACTTTGTACCATTATTACTTCTTAATTTCATACCATCATAATCGTAAGCTCTTAATAAAACATCTGTATCTTGTTTTTCAGGATTCCATTTAACGATAACTGTTTTATCAACCATTTCTCTTAACAAATCTCCATCCCACCAGCCAAACATATTCCAACTTGGTCCTCTATATGTTCTTGGATAAACTTTAGAGATCACCTCCCCTTTGATATTAAAAATACCTTTTCCGTTTGATGACCACATTTCTGCTCCCAAATAATTAGGATCAATATCTGCAATTACTCCTCTTCCAATATCTCCTTTTCCTGGTGTCAGCCAAAAAGCTTCTCCCGTCTTTGGGTCTCTATAATCCACTTGTGGAACATTTGGATCATTAGCTTCTTCATGAACCATAAAATACTCTAACCCTTCTCTTGCAGGATCAAAATCTCCTAAATGAATGGCATCTCCATGACCAAAATGTGTTGTATATAATCCTTTTCCGTTATCATCAATTGCGCAAGAACCATAATGAATTTCATCTTTTCCATCTCCATCAACATCGCCAACTGTAACACTATGCGCTCCTTGTCCTGCATAATACTGATTTCCTCTATCATTAGAATCAAAAACCCAACGATTGGTCAACTGTCCGTCTCTATAATCATAAGCAGCTATAACTGTTCTGGTATAATATCCTCTACAAAAAACCAAACTAGGTCTTTGTCCATCTAAATAAGCTACACAAGCCAAAAATCTATCTACCCTGTTTCCGTAAGAATCTCCCCAACTAGCTACATTTCCTCTTTGAGGAATATAATCTTGAGTGGTAATAAAAGCCCCTGTTTCTCCATTAAAAAGACTTAAATATTCTGGACCTTCTAGTATATATCCTGTACTATTTCTATAATCGGCTGAAGCATCTCCCAACACTCTACCTGTACCGTCAACTGTTCCATCAGCTGTTTTACAGGCAACTTCTGCTTTACCATCACCATCTAAATCATATACCATAAATTGTGTATAATGAGCCCCTGAACGAATATTAATCCCTAAATCTATGGTCCAAAAAACAGTTCCATCCATTTTTAAACCTTGTAAATAAGTTTTTCCTGTATATCCTCTGTGAGAGTTATCATGATCATTGGTTGGTGTCCATTTTAAAACAAGATCATAGGCTCCATCACCATCTAAATCGGCGACTGAAATATCATTTGCTGTGTATTTATATGCTCTACCATCCGGAGAAACACCACCTTCTGGAGCTGTGATTGGAATTTTTTTATAAATTTTATTCCAAACTTCTATGGGTTGAGATTTTTCTAATTCTTTTCCGTTAACAATAGCAGCAATACTATAATGATAATTTTCTGTGGTTTTATCTATAAGATTGCTCGCCCCTGTGATAGGCTCTTTATTTAACAGTTTATTATCTCTATAAACATTATAGGTTGTGTTATCAAACTCAGTTCCTAAAATTCGCCAACTAACTAAAACTTCATCATTATTGGTACGAACAGCTACTGTACCTCTATCTAAATTTTCCATTTGTTTTTGAGCAAAAACAGTTGTAGTAAATAAAAACAAAAGACAATATTTTATAAAAATTGATTTAGGATCTAGAATAGATAAGTGAAGCTTCATGTTTTTTTGATTAAAAATTAGCCTGTTTAAACATCAGACACGGATAATCATCAAATTTATATTTTACTTTTCTAAAAAGCATCCTGTCCTATCTTGTTACCAACCAATGAACATAAAGTCTATTTTATTAAAAATACTTTTGGGGCGATTTTTTTATATTTACTCTTAGCTAAGAGTTATAAAAACCTGTGATTACTCGTTATTTTCACCTTGATAATTCTTAAAATTTTAGCATCTTTACCCTATGCAATATCACACTAATTTCTCTCTACAAAAACACAATACTTTTGGTATTGATGTAAAAGCTAAAAAGTTTATTTCTGTTAAAACACTACAAGAATTAAAAGATGTTTTACAAGAAAACAAATCTGTTTTTTTACTAGGAGGTGGTAGTAATATGTTACTTACTAAAAACATTGATAAAACAGTGGTTCATATAGATCTTAGTGGTGTAATTGTAAACAATCAGGATGAAAACACAGTTGAAGTAACTGCTGCTGCAGGAGAAAACTGGCATGAATTTGTTTTGTGGTGTATAGATCAAGGTTTTGGAGGTTTAGAAAACTTATCTTTAATTCCAGGAAATGTTGGAACTTGTCCAATTCAAAATATTGGAGCTTATGGTTTTGAAGTTAAAGACACGATTGTTTCTTTGGAAGCTTTGAATAAAAAAACTTTAAAAATAAAAACCTTTACCAATGCTGATTGTAAGTTTGGATACCGAAATTCTATTTTTAAAAACGAAGTAAAAGACCGATATATTATTATTAATGTTACTTTTAAACTTACCACCAAAGATCATCAAACCAATACTTCTTACGGAGCCATTCAAGAAGAATTAAAAAGCATTAAAAATCCTAGTTTAAAAGATATTAGCAATGCTGTTATTGCCATTAGAAATAGCAAATTACCAAATCCTAAAGAAATTGGTAATAGTGGTAGTTTTTTTAAAAATCCTGTGATTGATATTTCACTATATCAAAAACTTAAAGAACAATATCCTGAAATACCATCATATCCTGTTTCTGAAACACAAGTAAAAGTACCAGCTGGTTGGTTAATTGAAAAAGCAGGGTTTAAAGGGAAACGTTTTGGAGAAGCTGGAGTACATAGTAAACAAGCTTTGGTATTGGTTAACTATGGAAACGCTACCGGTAAAGAAGTTTACGAAATTGCAAAAAAAATCCAGAGAAAAATCAAAACTGAATTTGAAATTCCTCTGGAAATTGAAGTCAATGTTTTTTAAAGTAATATTACTTTTCTAAATCATTAGAAATTCTTGTTCCTACATATTCATCATTGATGATATCTAAAATAATGTTTTCTGTTTTACCATTTACAATATAAGTAGGAATGTTATTTTTTGCAGATTTTTGAGCCACACTAATTTTAGATCTCATTCCTCCTCTACCTTCACCTTCACCTTTTTTATTAGGTTGAATGTATTTGTCTAAATTTTCGGTAGAAGTAACTTCTTCAATTAGTTCAGTTCCTTCATCACTTGGGTTTCCTGTATAAACGCCATCAATATCTGTTAAAATAATTAGTTTATCAGCTTCTACCAACTCAGCAATTAAACTTGCCATTTCGTCGTTATCTGTAAACATGGTTGATGTTAATGATACTGTATCATCTTCATTCGCCACAGGAATTACTCCCTCTTCTAACAACCCTTTATAACAATTTACCATATTATCACGGTGAACTCCTGGTTGAAAATCTCTTTTAGTTGGTAGCACTTGCGCACAATTAATTCCAAAATCATGAAAAATATTGTAATACAAACGCATCATTCTAGGTTGTCCTATAGATGAATAAACTTGTCTTCTAATAGATGGGTCTTTAATTATTGAAGGCCCTAATACTTCTTTTCCTGCAATAGCAGATCCAGAAGAAACTAAAATGGTCATAATATTACGCTCATATAAATCAGCAATTTGAGACACCAAGTTTTGAAGCACTGGGCGAACAATTCTATTGTTCTTGTTTTTCATTACATTGGTTCCTACTTTTACAACTATTAATTGATCGTACATAAAATATTTTTTGTTAAAATTTACACAAATTTACAAAAACTCATCCGTATAGACGGGAGATGTAACAAAAAATTAACACTGATCAATCATAAACCAGTCCTTTTAAAGCTACAAAAAACAACACTAATATACTCATTTTCAAAACATAAAACACAACATTTCTAACTTACATATCTTTTTTAAATTTTATTGATATAAAAGCACATTCTCTTAATTAAAACAGTTTTATCAACATTTTTTAGGATTTAAACCTTATTAAAATCCTAAAAAAAGTCTTTATCAATAATGTAATTTTTCACAAATAACACCTACTAAAAACACACCAGCTTAATCTATATTTATGAATTTAGATTAAGCTTAAAAATTGTATATTTGTTAAAATTATTTTTCATGAAAATATTCTTAATTTCATTTGGTTTGTTAGCCTTGGCTTTTGCAGGAATTGCTATTAAAATATGGGGTAAAAAAGACGGGAAGTTCTCTGGAACTTGTGCTAGTCAAAATGCTAATTTTAATGATTCTGGTGAGCCTTGTGGTTTTTGTGGTAAAATGCCCGAAGATTGCGAGAATAAATAATTTAATTTTCATAGCATAGGCCTTTATGACCATTTTCCTTTTATCAATTTGTATACTGATTACTGTTATACATTTTGGTTACTACACCTTTGTGTTTAACTTTTTTAACTTTACTAAAACACCACAAAAAGTCAAAAATAACATTCCTGTTTCGGTGATTGTTTGTGCCAAAAATGAAGAAGTAAACTTAAAAACTTATTTACCTTTTTTGGTCAATCAAAAATATGACGATTTTGAGTTGGTGTTGATTAATGATCGTTCTTACGATGAAACTGCTATTATTTTTGAAGAATATGAAGCAAAATATGATTTTGTAAAAGTAGTAACCATTCAAGAAACAGATTATTTTTATGGAAATAAAAAATATGCATTAACTCTTGGAATTAAAGCTGCTACTAACGATTGTTTACTTTTTACCGATGCCGATTGTAAACCAAAAAGTGATTATTGGATTCAAGAAATGGCCAATCAATTTACAGGAGACACTAAAATTGTTCTAGGGTATGGAGCTCTTCAAAATATTTCTAACAGTTTTTTAAATAAGGTAATCCGTTACGAAACCTTAATGACCGCTTTACAATATTTTTCTTTTGCCAAAATAGGTGTACCATACATGGGCGTAGGGAGAAATTTAATGTACAGCAAAGCAGTCTTTTTAAAAAACAAAGGGTTTCATCAACATATTAGGGTCATGTCTGGAGATGATGATTTGTTAATCAACCAAATTGCCAACAAACAAAACACCGCTATTTGTTTTAACGAGAATTCACACACTGTATCTCCCCCAAAAAAGGATTGGAAAAGTTGGGCTACCCAAAAAAGAAGACATATAAGTACTGCTAGTTTGTACAAACCAATGCATCAATTTTTATTAGGACTATATGCTTTTAATAGATTACTTTTTTGGTTGGTTTTACCTGCAAGCCTTATTTATATAGAAAACACTAATTATCAATTAATTATTACTGTATTAATTGCAATTAAACTTATAAGTGAATATATTGTTGTGGGAATTGCATCAAATAAATTAAAAGAAAAAGGGCTTATTTTACTCATCCCTGTTTTAGATATCTGTTTGTTATTTTTTCAATTATATATTTTTCTTTATAACAAAATCAATAAACCCCATAAGTGGTCATGATTTCACAAGATATTTTATTTACTCATATCAAAGCTGCTAAAAAGGGAGATCAAACCGCTTATAATTATCTTTTAAATTTATATTGGAACGATGTTTTTACATTTCTACAATCTAAAATAAGTGATGACTCTATTGATGCAGAAGACATTACTATTATTACTTTTTCCAAAGCTTTTGATAAAATTGATTCTTATAATGATGATTATGGTTTTAGAACTTGGCTATTTACCATTGCCAAAAATCTGTTAATTGATGAGTTAAGAAAACAAAAAAATGTAACCATTTCTTTACAAGATGAAAACAGAGAGGTTTATGCTTTGTCTGATGCAAATCCATCTCCTGAAGATAAAATCATCATAGAACAAAATTTAGCAGAACTTAAAAGAAATATTAAAAAATTAAAACTTAAATATCAAAAAGTCATTAACCTAAGGTACTTTCAGGACATGACTTATATTGAAATTGCCAATCACCTTGATGAACCTATTAATAATGTGAAGGTAAAACTTTTAAGAGCTAAGAAATTACTAGCAGAAATTATTACCAACTCAGAAAATGACAATTAAAGAGAAAATTCAAGCCTTTGGTCCTGGATTATTGTTTGCAGGAGCTGCCATTGGTGTATCGCATTTGGTACAATCCACAAGAGCAGGTGCAGATTTTGGTTTTAGCTTATTGTGGGCTTTGGTGGCAGTACACATTGTTAAATATCCATTTTTTCAATTTGGTGCTCGTTACGCCAATGCTACTGGAGATAATTTATTAAGCGGATACAGCAAACTACACAAAGGAACTTTGGTCGCATATTATATCATTAACTTTTGTTCTATGTTTACTATTCAAGCAGCCGTTACTCTAGTTACCGCTGGCTTGGCCATGAATATTTTTGGTTTTACAGGAAGTGCTACTACGGTAAGTATTATCATCACTTTAATTAGTGCTATTATTTTACTTATTGGTCGTTATCAATTTTTAGACAAGGTGATGAAAATTATTGTATTAACTTTAACCATTACTACTATTGGAGCTTTATTTATTGCTTCGTCTAAAAACACAACTCCTATTAACTTGACTCAGAAATTTCATTTTGAAAGCGTAGAAATGGCTTTTTTAATTGCCTTTTTAGGCTGGATGCCCGCTCCTTTAGATGTTTCCATTTGGCAATCCTTATGGTCTCAAGCAAAACAAAATCAATCCACAGAAAAAAGAAGTTTAAAAACAACCTTATTGGATTTTAATGTAGGATATATTTCAACATTAATTCTCGGTGCTTGTTTTTTAGGAATGGGAGCTTTGGTGATGTTTAATAGCGGAGAAGTTTTTTCTAACGGAGCTTTAGGCTTTAGCAAACAATTAATAGAAATCTACACCAAAAACATTGGAGGTACCGCTTTTATTTTTATTGCTATTGCCGCTTTTACCACCATGTTTAGTACAACTATTACTGCTTTAGACGCCTCGCCAAGAGCCATGCAAACTACTGCAGAATTATTAAATTATAAAACCTCTAAACACGCTTATGCTCTGTGGATTTTATTTTTATCAGTCGGAACTATTATTTTAATTTCTTTTTTTACAGATCAGATGTTAAACTTAATTAAAATAGCCACGATTTTAAGTTTTTTAACCGCTCCATTCTTTGCTATTTTAAACTATAAATTAATAACAAGTAAACATACTCCCGTAGCATATCAACCTAAATTATTTTTAAAAATCATGTCTTGGTTAGGGATATTATTCTTAATCGGATTTAGTGCATGGTATTTAACTACGTTATTCTAAATTTAAACACATATGAAAAATAAAGTCGGACTTAAAGAAGCCATCTCTATTGGAATTGGAGGAATGGTAGGTGGTGGAATTTTTGCCGTTCTAGGATTGGCAGTTTCAATCGCTAAAGGAGGAACTCCCCTAGCTTTTTTATTTGCAGGAATTATTGCTTTTATTACTTCGTACAGTTATGCTAAACTTTCTGTAGTTTATCCTGATAAAGGTGGTACGGTAAAATTTATTAACCAAGCTTTTAATAAAGGGGTTTTTAGTGGTGGTATTAACAATTTACTTTGGATTAGTTATATCATCATGTTATCTCTTTATGCTTCAGCATTCGGATCCTATGCCCCTAATTTATGGGAAATTACAGCTAATAAAAATATTGATTTTCATATTTACGCAAGTGCTATCATCATATTAGCCACAGCTATTAACTATTATAGCATTGAAGTAGTAAGTAAAATTGAATCTTATGCAGTCGTTATTAAACTTATTATTTTAATTGCTTTTATTGGCATTGGATTTTACGGAATGACTGTGGTAGACACTTCTAATCTTCATCAACTATCTCCAGAAAATTGGGAAAACCCTATTTATTTACTGGCTGGTGGAATGGTCATTTTTGTAGCTTACGAAGGTTTTGAATTGATAGCAAATGCTGCACCTGATATTGTAAATCCTAAAAAAAACATCGCAAAAGCTTATTCATACTCAGTACTTTTTGTAATTGCTTTATACATTATTATTGCCTGCGTAACTGTTGGATCTTTGCCCTTTGATGAAATTGCAACAGCCGAAGATTATGTATTGGCAGAAGCTGCAAAACCCATGTTAGGAAACACTGGATTTACTATTATTACCATAGCAGCATTAATTTCAACTTTTTCTGCCATTAACGCTTCTTTATATGGTGGTAGTAGAGTGAGTTATGAAATTGCAGAAGATGACGAATTGCCACATGAGTTAACAGGACAATTATGGAATCAACCTATTGGATTGTTAATTACTTCTATTTTAACCTTAGTCCTTACTAATTTTTTAAAGCTAGAAAGTATTTCAACAGCTGGTAGCGTTGGGTTTTTATTAATTTTTGCCATGGTTAATTTATCTGGATATAAATTAGCGATGAACACTAATAGTAAAAAATCAATTCCACTAATTGGTTTTATTTTATGTCTTTTAGCTTTTATCATTTTATTAGTGCAACAATTTAAAGATAATATGGAAGGAGTAATTGTAGCACTTTCTATTATTGCTTTATGCTTTGTTGGTGAATATTTTTACAAAAAAAGAGAATCTCGTTAGAAGTTTCATTATTCCTGTAGTTATTACTTCATCCTATTCACTTTTTGTATCTTTACAGCCCAAATAAAAACATATGAGTACGGAAGCAACTACATTTAAATCTGTATTACCAAATAAAGCACAAACAACTACAAATCCTGGAACTATTCCTGTTGGAAATAAAAAACCAGATTGGCTAAGAGTTAAGTTACCTGTTGGAAAAAAATACACTGAATTACGTGGATTGGTAGATAAATATAAACTAAACACTATTTGTACCAGTGGTAGTTGTCCTAACATGGGAGAATGTTGGGGAGATGGAACTGCTACCTTTATGATTTTAGGAAATATTTGTACCAGATCTTGTGGTTTTTGTGGTGTAAAAACCGGAAAACCAGAAACAGTAGAATGGGATGAGCCCGAAAAAGTAGCACGTTCTATTAAAATTATGAGTATTGAACATGCCGTTATTACTTCGGTTGATAGAGATGACTTAAAAGATGGTGGATCAATTATTTGGGCAGAAACCATTGCTGCCATCCGTAGAGCCAATCCTAATACAACCATGGAAACTTTGATTCCAGATTTCCAAGGAGATACTAAAAACATCGACAGATTGATTGCTGCTGCTCCAGAAGTAATTTCTCACAATATTGAAACAGTTCGTAGATTGACCCGTGAAGTACGTATACAAGCACAATATGACAGAAGTCTAGAAGTGTTAAGATATATTAAAGCACAAGGACAACGTAGAACTAAATCTGGTATTATGTTAGGTTTAGGTGAGAAAAAAGAAGAAGTTTTTGAAAGCTTAAGAGATTTAGCAAATGCCAATGTTGATGTTGTTACTTTAGGGCAATATTTACAACCAAGTAAAAAGCATTTACCTGTAAAAGAATATATTACACCAGAATTATTTAAAGAATATGAAGTGTACGCTAAATCTTTAGGATTTAAGCACGTAGAAAGTTCTGCCTTGGTAAGATCATCTTATCATGCAAAAAAACACGTAAACTAACTTTTGGCACGATAGTTGTTAAACCACTTAACAAGAAAACTTCTTAGTTTTTTTCATAGTTTAAATAGTTTTAGTTAGTTTGAAAAAACCTCCACCCCCAATGGAGGTTTTTTTATGCATAATAATCAAGTAAAATTCCCTCACTAATTTTATTCAAAAAATACTTATTGGCACGCTAATTGGATATCTATTTAATGTAAAACAAAATAGTTTTTCATAGTTTAGATAGTTTTAGTTAGTTTGAAAAAACCTCCACCCCCAATGGAGGTTTTTTTATGCATAAAATTCAAGTAAAAATCTTCACTAATTTTATTCAAAAAAATAGTTACTGGCACACTAATTGAATATCTATTTAATGTAAAACAAAATAGTTTTTCATAGTTTAGATAGTTTTAGTTAGTTTGAAAAAACCTCCACCCCCAATGGAGGTTTTTTTATGCATAAAAATCAAGTAAAAATCTCCACTAATTTTATTCAAAAAATACTTATTGGCACGCTAATTGAATATCTATTTAATGTAAAACAAAATAGTTTTTCATAGTTTAGATAGTTTTAGTTAGTTTGAAAAAACCTCCACCCCCAATGGAGGTTTTTTTATGCATAAAATTCAAGTAAAAATCCTCACTAATTTTATTCAAAAAAGTAGTTATTGGCACACTAATTGAATATCTATTCAATGTAAAACAAAATAGTTTTTCATAGTTTAGATAGTTTTAGTTAGTTTGAAAACTCCTCCATCCCCAATGGAGGAGTTTTTTTTGCAATTTAAAAAAGTATGATTATTTAAAAACTGACAAAAAACATTTTAACACAGTGTTTATGTAAGCTTTTATGAGAATTTTACAGATTTAGCTGGACTAATTCTTGTAATAATATAAGACGGAATTAACATCATTAATACACACAAAATAAGCGTTCCTAGATTTAGAATTACAATTTGAGTAAATGTAATATATACGGGAGCTACATGCACATAATAATTTTGAGGATCTAATTCTATAAACTTAAACTGATATTGTAAATAAATAACAAGCAATCCTGTAATATTTCCTATCAACAATCCCCTACCAATAATATAAGAAGCGTTATACAAAAATATTTTACGGATAGACCAGCTCTTAGCTCCTAACGTTTTTAAAACACCAATTACCTGTGTTCTTTCTAAAATTAACACAAGTAAAGCTGTAATCATATTAATTCCTGCAACGACTATCATAATAATAATGATGACAGCTATGTTTCCATCAAACAATTGTAACCATTCAAAAATTTGTGGGTATTGTTCAAACAAACTTTGGCTATCTAAGGTTACATCAATTTCTTGATATATTTCTTTTGATTTGCTATCAATTTCATTAAAATCGTTTACAAAAACTTCAAAACCACCTACCTGATCATTTTTCCATTTATTTAAACCTCTGATTTGATTGATATCACCAATCATAATATTTTTATCAAACTCCTCAAAACCTGTATCATAAATCCCTACAATTTTAAATACCCTTCTATTAGGCATTGTATTTGGATCTTCTTTGATAAAATAAGTATCAAAAGTATCCTCTAATTTAAACTGCATTCTATCAGCAATTATTTTAGAGACTAATACTTCTTTTGATGCTTTATCACTAAAAACAGGTAATCTTCCCGCTTGCAAGTACTCTTTAAAAAAAGACCAATCATAATCTTTATCAACTCCTTTTAAAACAACCCCCTCAAAAGAGTCTTCTGTTCTAATGATTCCTGCTCGTGTAGCAAAAACCTGAACGTGCTTAATACCAGAAACTGTAGTAAACTTTGGATAAAAATTTTGATGAATACTTATGGGGTTCTGTGTCGTCTTAGATTGGTTGTTATCGTAATTACTAATTACTACATGACCATTAAACCCTGCTACTTTATCTCTAATTTTTCTTTGTAATCCAATTCCTGTAGCTATAGAAATTATCATCATCATCATACCCAATGCTATAGCTATAATTGCTATTTTTATGATTGGAGATGAAACACTATTTTTATATTCCTGAGACCTTGTAAGTCTGTTTGCTATAAATAATTCGAAATTCAAATGCTTATGCCTTTTAAATTGGTTTTCAAAAATACATTTTTAATTCTTGTCTTTTTCTGCTTTACCACACTATCCTCTTGTAAAGCACAAAATAAATCTGTTAATAAAGAAATTTTGGTTGCCGCTAACAGAACAAACAACTATTTACCATTGCTTAAAAAGTTTAAAATTGGTGTAGTTGCCAATCAGACTTCTGTTATTTTTAAAAAAGATGGACATACTCATTTAATTGATTCTTTATTAAAACTAAACATAAAAATAAACAAAGTTTTTTCTCCAGAACACGGGTTTAGAGGAAAAGCTGATGCAGCAGAACATGTAGCTAGCGGTTTAGATTCTAAAACTGGTTTACCTATTATATCTCTATACGGAAAACACAAAAAACCAACCACTGAGGATTTACAAAATTTAGAATTGATGATTTTTGACATTCAAGATGTAGGTGTAAGATTTTATACATACATATCAACCTTACATTATGTAATGGAGGCTTGTGCAGAAAATAACATTCCGCTAATTGTTTTTGATAGACCTAATCCAAACGGACATTATGTTGATGGGCCAATGTTAAATCCAAAACATAGTTCTTTTGTAGGGAAACATCCTGTTCCATTGGTTTACGGAATGACTATTGGGGAATATGCTAAAATGATTAATGGTGAAAAATGGTTAAAGAATGGTATTCAGTGTGATTTAAAAGTCATTGAGTTAGAAAATTACACGCATCAAAGTACGTATCATCTTCCTATAAAACCATCTCCTAACTTGCCTAACGATAAAGCAATAAACTTATACCCTAGTCTTGGTTTTTTTGAAGGAACTCCTATTAATGCTGGTAGAGGAACGGAATATCAATTTCAACAATACGGAAGTGCTTTGTTTCCTAAAACAGATTTTAGCTACACACCTCATCCAAATGAGGGAAGTAAACACCCTAAAGATGAAAACAAGTTATGCTATGGTGTTGATTTAAAAACCACATTATATTTAAATAAAGTAAATATAGAATGGTTAGTAGATGCTTATCAAAAATATCAAAATAAAGAAAAATTCTTTGGAGCTACTTTTACCATTCATGCCGGAGATACTATTTTAGAACATCAATTAAAAAAAGGTTTTACGGCTAAGAAGATTGAGGAAAGCTGGCAATCTGAAATTGAAAAATTCAAACTAATTAGAACTAAATATTTACTCTACCCTTTATAATTTTAACAATTCTTCTCCTTTAGGATAAAAAGTTTCTTTATTAATATTTTTAATTATTATCAAAATAACTGCCGTAATAGGAAGTGCAATAACCATTCCTACAATACCCCATAATTGTTCTCCTATTAATAAAGCCAAAATAGCTAACATTGGATTGATGTTTATTTTATCTCCAACTATTTTTGGTGTTAAAAAATTACCTTCTATAAATTGAATAACTCCAAACATTACCAATATATAATACAAAGTTTCTGGATCTCCTTGTGTAAATAAAGAAACTGATAACACTAATAAACCACCTACAATAACTCCTATATATGGAACAATGGTAAATAGAGCTGTTATAACTCCTAAAACAATTGCGTATGGAACCCCTAAAATTAATAAGCTTAAGGAGTTTAAAACGGCTAATATTAACATTACAATCATCATTCCTTTCAAATAATCCTGAATAATAATTGAAACTTCTTTAATAACCGGAGATGCTTTTATTTTTAAAGGTGTTAAAATCTTTTTAACGTAGTTTATAATGTTGGTTTTGTAATACAACAGAAAAAAAACATAAATAGGTACTATTGATAAATAAACTAAAAAATCACCAATATTATCTAATACTGTTCCAAAAAAATTAGTTCCTGAATTTAAAAATGTTTCTGTAGCATTGTCTAATTTTTCATTTACTTTTACATTTCTAATCCCTAAATTATCTTCTAATAATTCTTCTACTGATTTGGTTACAATAACCATTTGCTCACTAATATCAGGGAAATCTTCGTAAAAGCTTAATATTTGTATTGTTAAAAGGGAAAGTACACCACTTATAAGCGAAAATAAAACCAATAATAATATAATGGTAGAGGCAAGTCTGTTTTTTACAAAATGATTTATTTTTTCAAGTGCAGGATTTAAAACAAAACTTAATAAAATTGAAACAACTAAAGGAGCTAATACAATTTTAGCTTCTTTTAAAATAAATACACAGGCCAACAATAAAAAAATTGAATAGGCTCCATATCTTATATAATTAATTTTTAATAGTTTCAATTATTTTGGTTTTATTTGGTATCGTTATTATTGTTTTCTTTAGTACTACTATTTTCTATTGAAATACTCTTAAGCGCTTTATTAAATTGATTGGGCTTAAACTCAAGAGTCCTAATAGGAAATGGAATTCCAATATCATTTTTATCAAAAGCTTTTTTAAGTGCTATAAGTGCATCGTTTCTTGCTTTTAAAAAACCTGGCTGATCATTGGTTTCTATCCAAAAATAAAGAGTAAAATTAATAGAACTTCCTCCATACTCATTAAAGAAAATGTTAGTTTCTTTGCTTTTACTTACAAAATCTAAACTTTTTATAGCCTCTTCTCCTACTTTTATTACTTTTTCTAAATCAGCATCATAAGTAACTCCACAATTTAATTCTATTCTTCTATGTGCTAATGCCGAATAGTTTCTAACTTTATTTTGATAAACATCTTTATTGGGAATAATTACTTCTTGCCCATTAAAAGAATACATAATTACATTTCTTAAATTGATATGTTTTACAATTCCCATTTCATCAGCTGTTTCTATTACATCATCAATTTTAAATGGTTTTCTTACCGCCATAAAAACTCCTGAAATAAAATTAGTAGCAGAATCTTGAAAAGCAAAACTTAATGCCAAACCAACAACCCCAGCACCTGCTAAAAGAGAAGTAACAGCTTTGTCTAACTTTAACACACTTAAACTAATAAAAATACCGATACTAAAAATGATAAAGAAAGATAGAGTACCTATTAATTTTACCAAAGCCAAATTATGTATAAAACTTTGTACTCCTTTTTTAACTAGAGACCTAACTAGTTTTGATATAAAGTAAAAAATAATTAACAATATTATACTTAACAACATGTTTGGCAACATGGTTATAAGGACTTTATACCAAGAGACTAGTTTATCAACTATTAGATGATATGATTCGTTTAAGTTAAAATTGTCCATGTTTATGATTTTAAAATTGCTTGAATAGAAACTCCACTTGTTGGCATATCTATAGGATCTAGCAAAAAGACTTTGCCTCTATGCAAATAAGTAGTAATTGCTGCTAAATTAATTAGAGACATGTTTCCACTATTTTTTTCATTATCTATCATGGTGGTTTTATTTACATCATCGTAAACACCATAAACACCATTTTTAGAAGATACATACAAGGTTTCTATTTTACCATCGTATGCTAATGGAATAATTTTTTCTAATCTATTTGTTGTTTTTTCTTCATCAAATAATACTTCTTTAATTCTTGAAGAATCTTGTTGTAATTGTTGATTTGTTACGCTTTTAAAAAGTGGTAATAAATAATAGTTTGAAGTTAAGTGTACGCTAGATTTTAATTCTTTTTCTAATAAAAAAGAAGTCATATTATTTTCATTTAAAAAAATGACTAATATTTTATTATTAGCCACTAATTTTTGTTCCCAAAAAGCAACATCGTGGTAAACCTGTTCTAATGGTTTAATAATGTTGTAATAAGATTCTCCCGTAACACGTTTAACCTTTAACTTTACTTTTAATCTTTCTAACAGTTCTAAGAAAATATTTTTTGTGTTTGATATATTATTACTCAAGGAACAATAAAAAGAAACACAATTAAAATCTATAGTTCCTGCTAGGATTCTAAAATCATTTTCAGAAAGAATAGTTTTTGTTCTTAACATTGTTTTATTAGCTTCTATTGTTTAATAACAAAATTAAACACTAATAAAAGTATATAGATTGACTCTAGTCATTACTAATGTTGATTTACATCAACTTTCTAACAGCGCTTACCAAATTAAGTCCATTTGTTGAAGTTTATTTCTATCTAGTAAAATAATACGTTTACCATCTGTTTTGATAATATTACTATTCTTAAACTCTGTTAATGTTCTTGTTAAACTTTCTTTCGTTGTTCCCGTTAATTTAGCCAAATCAGACCTTTGTAAAGTGATTTCATCTTTTTCTATTAACAATTCTTGCAATTTTTTAGAAACTCTTTTTCTTACCGAACTATATGCCATTAACATTAAATCTTCTTCTTTAGAACTTAAATTTTTAGAGATTAACATCATAAATTGTTTGGCCACGACTCTATTTTCATAAATAAGCGTTAAAAAATCATCTTTAGATATTTTAGTTAGTTCAGTATCGGCCAAAGTATCGGCCATTTCATCATAGGTTCTTTCTTCAAAAACAGGTTGAAATCCAAAAAAATCACCTTCTTGATACACCGCTGTTATGTATTCTTTTCCGTCATCATTATATCTATAGGTTTTAATTTTTCCTTTTTCTATATAATAAACATAATGTACATGCTCCCCTTCTTTATATATATTCTCTTTTGATGCGTATTTAAAAATGTTAGATTTCTCTTTAATATCTTTTAAAGAAACTACTTGTTGAGCCGTTTCTAAAAAAGCATGCATACTTTTAGGATTGTATTGCTCTTTTAACAACTCCATTTTTTTTAACCTACTTTCTATAGCTCTAATTAATTCAGTACTTTCAAAAGGTTTAAATAAATAATCATCAGCACCTAGTTCCATTCCTTTTCTAAAATCTTCTTTTTCAGATTTTGCTGTTAAGAAAATAAAAGGGATAGAGGCTGTTTCGGGTTTCTGACTTAAAATATATAAAACTCCATAACCATCTAATTCTGGCATCATTACATCGCAAACAATTAAATCTGGAAAAAAATTAGCAACCTTTTCAATTCCATCTTTACCATTCTCAGCTGTTTCAACTTCATAACCGGTTAATGCAACCAATTCTGAAATATTTTCTCTCATAATAACATCATCCTCAATAATTAATATCTTTTTCATATCTAATCCTTTAATAAAATATTTAAATTGGTATTGTGTTCATTAAGCTTATCTATTGTAAAAGACAACGTAAATGTAGTTCCTATATTTTCTTTACTTTTAAATGATATGGTACCATTCATTAACTCTACATATTTTTTTACAATATTTAATCCCAAACCGGTTCCTTGTAAATTGGTTACATTTTTAGCTCTAAAAAATCTTCTGAATAAGTTTTTCTGATCCTCTATAGGAATTCCCATTCCTTCATCTTTAACAGTAATAGAAATGTTATTTTTTTGAATATTAGAGGTAATGTATACATTCTTATTTTTTGGAGTATATTTTACAGCATTAGACAATAAGTTGTTCATTACATGCCTTAAAATATTTCTATCTAAACAAACAATTGTCTTTTTACATTTGTGCTTATAATGAATGATTTGATTCTCTTTGGTTAAAGTAGAAAACTCATCTATGTGATTTTCTAACATTTCTTTTAAATCAAAAACTTCTTCTTGATATTCTATTTTCCCCTCTTCTAATTGCCCTAATGATAAAAATTGATTTAAAGTAGCTGTTAAAGTTTTTATAGATGTTTTTATTTTTACAACATGAGAGTCCACTTTTGTTTGATGAATAAATTTTTGCCACAGTTGATCATCATTTTTTAAGTAACGTTCTATTAAATCTACTGATGATAATATTCCTGCCAAAGGAGTTCTAAACTCATGAGAAGCTATAGATATAAATCTAGATTTCATATCGTTTAACTCCTGCTCTCTTTCAAGTTTTTCAATAATTAAATCTTTGGTCTTTGTTTGCCTGTCTAGTTCTTTTTCTAATTTCTTTCTTTTGGTAACATCGTTAATCAATCCAATAGTATATAACTCATGATCTTCCTCTGAATAAAAATTTTGATTACAATCTATCTCTAAAATTTTAATTTCTTTTTTTCTTTTTAAAGCAACTTCGTATTTACCATAATTCCTAGTTTCTACATCAAAACAGTTTTTAAAATATTTTTCAAACGCTCTTCTATATTCTTTGGGTAAAACATCACTTAACTTTTTATTTTCAAATTTTTTACTTGATATTCCTAATAACACCAAACTGGATTTATTAAATTCTATAACAACTCCTTTTTGATTAATAAGTATTACTCCGTGAAACAAGTTGTTTAATATAGAAGTGAATTTTTCACTATAAACATGATTTTTGGGCATAACATTTTTTATATCTACTCTCAAATATAACTATAAGCCTTGTAATTACTACACTTTACATCCATAAATTGACCAAGATCAATTTTTAGTCAAATCTTCATCAACAAATACATCTAGCTTCTCCATTAACTTTGCAGGTATAAACAATAAAACAATTATGATGAAAGTATCTTTAAAAAGAAAAAAACAATACACAACCTTGTTATTATTACTAGGTTTAGGAGTTTTTACAGCAAATGCACAAATTATTTCTAAAAATGCTATTGGTATTAGAGCTGGAGACAACGATGGGTTTGGTTCTGAAATTTCATATCAAAGAGCTTTAGGTAACGCTACACGTTTAGAGTTAGACTTGGGTTGGAGAGATACCGAAAATTTTGATGCTATGAAATTTACAGCCTTACACCAGTGGGTATATCCTATTGAAAACAGATTTAACTGGTATGTAGGTGCTGGTGGTGGAGTTGGTTTTTTTGACAACAATAATATCAATGCTAATGATGAAGTTTTTGTAGTAGCTAGTGGTGATATTGGTATTGAGTACAATTTTAAAATTCCATTGTTAATCTCTTTAGATTTAAGACCAGAGGTAAGTTTTAACAACGATTATTCTGATGGATTAGATTTAGATGCCGCTTTAGGTATTAGATATCAATTTTAATAAATAACCCCTAAAAAAATTAAAAGACCATGAAAAAGTTAATTTTATCAACCATAGTAATGTCTATTATATCAATAACTACTCATGCACAAGATTTGTACAAAAAATCTAGCGTTGGTATTAAAGGTGGTTACAACTTGGCTAGCGCTCAGTTTGATGGAGACTCCAACGTAGATCAAAGACATGGATTCCATGTAGGTTTTTACAATGAAATATTTTTAAAAGAACGTTTTTCTGTACAAACTGAACTTTTATATTCTCAACAAGGATATAAAATTGAAACTGACAACGGAGATTTTACACAAAAAATAGATTATTTAAATCTTCCTATTTCGTTAAAGGGATATTTTACGGATAATTTTTACATTGAAGCTGGACCACAAATAGGAGTTGCAGTTTCTCATAAAGAAGAAATAGATGCTGATTTTGATTTTTTTGATGTTACTAATGATATTTCACCAAACGATTTTGATTGGGGAGCCAATATAGGTACTGGTTTTAAATTTGATTCAGGTATAAATATTGGTGCCAGATATTACTTTGGATTAGGAAAAGTATATGATGAAGAAAATCAAAAAAACAGAGTTTTACAAATTTCTTTAGGATACGATTTTTAATACTTACCCATAAAAACCTATTAAAGAAAACTAAAAGCCATACAAATTGTGTGGCTTTTTTTTATGCAATTAGTTTTATAACAAAACCTTTATGATTAAATTTTAATTCTTTTATATAACTACTATACTCCCCAATAGTAAGTTTCATTTTTTTTATATGATTGTTTTCTTTAACAACCTCTATTAATTTATTTCTCAAATAAACATCTTCTATTTCAAAAAAACGATAGTCTTTTATATTTGATTTAATTTTTTGTAAATCTAAACCTCTCATAAAATCAAAAGAAAAAATCAAATTATTTTCTTGAATAGAAACACTAAAATTCTTGGCAAAAAATTCACTTTCTTGAAGTTCATCAGCATAGCAAAATCCAAAAACTTTAGAAGTCCTAAGAATCCTCATGTATTTATCTGTGTTTTTTAGGAGTACTATCTAAGGGAATAGCTTTTTTTAAAGCTTCTACAATATTATAGGCAGCAGGACAAATTTCGGAATTGGTGATGGTTAAATCTGTTAACTGGATAAACTTTTTTCTATTAGTATGCGGGTATTCTGCACATGCTCTTGGGCGAACATCATAAATAAGACAAGTATTATCACTTTCATCTAAAAAAGTACAAGGAGCCGATTTTAACACATAACAATCATCCTCATCTCTTTCCAAATAAGTATCCATAAACTTTTGCTCTTTCATACGTAAATGCTTTGCAATACGTTCTATATCTTTAGCAAAAAACATAGGACTTGTTGTTTTACAACAATTGGCACAGGTTAAACAATCTGTACGTTCAAACTCCTTATCATGTAAATCTTGCATTACATAATCTAAATCTTTCGGAGTTCTTTTCTTTAACCTTTTAAAATAAGAAACATTTTCTTTTTTAACCGCTTGGGCTTTTTTAGGTAGTTCCTGTAAAAATTCTTCCATAGATGTACTCATGCCACAAAAGTACTTAATCAACTTTTAATAATGTATGGTTGTGTAATAATTCTGTACTAATGATAATTATCATTTTAATGAAATAATCATCTCTATAAATTTGCTCAATAACTACCAATACAAACGTAATGGAAAAACACACCTTTCATATTCCTGTAATGGGAATTGGTTACACTGCAGACAGCCCTTTAAAGGTGGCTGCTTATGGAATAAATTCAGTAATATCATTAGTAGATGACATTCTACTAGAAAAACTACGCAAATATTATTCAGAAATAAACAAACTGAAATACATAGAAATTAGTGATAAGACCATTGATTATAGAGCTTTAAGAATTACAGCTTATCTTAATTTGATGCAAGATTTAATTGAAGCAAAAATTGAGAAACTAAAAAACATATCTAATTTAAAAGAAGATATTTTAATTGATTACATTAAACATTTACCTACCAATTCTGAATTAAAAAAACGCTTGTTACAAAGTGAAGATATTGAGGAAGTAAGATCTCTTATTAAATACAATTTAAGACCTGGTCGTATTGATGTAAACATTATGACCAAAATTGACAAGACAAATTATATAGATCACGAAGCTTTACCTGTTGAATATAATGATGCGCATGCTGCTTTAAGAGGCTATGCAAATGCTAACATCACTTCTTCTATTGTTTTTTCCGCTGGAATGAATCCTAGATTATACAATTACTTAGAAAACTTTGAAGATTTTTATCCTGATGCAAGCGGGTTTATTAAAAAGAAAATCATTCTTAAAGTAAGTGATTATCGTTCTGCACTTATTCAAGGAAAATATTTAGCTAAAAAAGGTTTATGGGTTTCTGAATATAGAATAGAATCTGGTTTAAACTGTGGTGGTCATGCTTTTGCTACAGAAGGATATTTATTAGGACCTGTATTAGAGGAATTTAAAAAAAACAAAAAAGAATTATACAACATCACTCATTCTTTGTTTATAAATGCTTTAGAAAGTAAAAACAAAGAGCGTTCTTTCTGTTATCCTGATTTAAAAATATCTGCACAAGGAGGTGTAGGTACTGCAGAAGAACATCAGTTTTTATTAAAACATTATGAATTAGATTCTATTGGTTGGGGATCTCCATTTTTATTAGTTCCAGAAGCCACTACTGTTGATGTTGATACTATAGATAAATTAGCCAATGCTCAAGAAAAAGATTTGTATTTAAGTAACATATCTCCTTTAGGAATTCCTTTTAACAACTTAAGAGGAAATACTAAAGATGAGCAAAAACAAATATACATTACTAAAAACAGACCTGGTAGTGCCTGTCCTAAAAAACATGTTGCCTTAAATCAAGAATTTAAAAAAGAAGGACAGTGTACAGCTTCTAGAGAATATCAATATCTAAAAATTAAACAATTAAAAGCAGATGATACTTTGAGTCCGATTGAGCAACAAAAAGAAATAGATAAAGTAACAGAAAAATCATGTATTTGCGTGGGCTTAGGAACCACGGCATTGTTAGCATATAACATAGAAACCAAAACTGAAGGAAAAGGTGTTTCTGTATGTCCAGGTCCTAACCTAGCCTATTTTACCGAAAAAGTAAGTCTAACTAATATGATAGATCATATTTACGGAAAAATAAATATCATCAAACGTAATGATAGACCTAACATGTTTATAAAAGAATTAGATATGTATGTTACTTATTTATCTACTCAAATAAATGAACAATTTAATCCTAAGCAAAACAAAACGTTGATAAAGTTTACCAATAATTTATTGGAAGGGATTAATTATTATCAAGAATTGTTTCAAAACAATTATAGTGCAATAGTGGAACAAAACAAACAAGCTTTAGAAAATTTATCAGATAAATATCAAAAAGTAATTGATCTACAATTACAGTTACAAAGAACCTAATAACATAAAGTCATGGATACAAACCTAATTAACAAATACAACGTTCCTGGACCAAGATATACCAGTTACCCAACAGTACCACACTGGAACGTACAAGACTTTAGACTAAAAACTTGGAAAAGTAAAATGATTGACACTTTTACGAAAACCAATAAAACAGAAGGAATTAGTGTTTATATCCATTTGCCTTTTTGTGAAAGCATGTGTACTTTTTGTGGTTGTAACAAAAGAATTACAAAAAAACACGATGTTGAAACACCTTATATAAATGCGGTGTTAAAAGAATGGTCTATGTATTTAAACTTGTTTGATGAAAAACCAGTGATTAAAGAATTACATATCGGTGGTGGTACTCCTACTTTTTTTAATCCTGAAAACTTAAATTATCTACTTACTTGTATCATTAATACATCACGTTTAGCAGAAAATTACGAATTTAGCTTTGAAGGACATCCTAACAACACAACAAGAGAGCATTTACAAACTTTATATGATTTAGGTTTTAGAAGAGTATCTTTTGGAGTTCAAGATTATAATGAAACTGTTCAAAAAGCCATTCATAGAATTCAACCTTTTGAAAAAGTAAAACATGTAACCGATTTAGCTAGGTTAATAGGTTATACTTCTATAGGACATGATATTATTTACGGATTACCATTTCAAACTATAGATGATGTTATCAACACCATAGAAAAAACAAAAGAACTAGGTCCCGATAGAATTGCTTTTTATAGCTATGCACATGTACCTTGGCTAAAAGGAAACGGACAAAGAGGTTATAATGAAGAAAACCTTCCTAACGGAAAAGAAAAATTAATGATGTATGAGGAAGGTAAAAAACTACTACAAGATTTTGGATATCATAATATAGGTATGGATCATTTTGCATTACCTACAGATTCTCTATATAAAGCCCTAATAAATCATACTCTACATAGAAACTTTATGGGATATACTCATGCAAAAACAGATTTAATGATTGGTCTAGGAGTTTCTTCTATTGGAGATAGCTGGAATAGTTTTTATCAAAATGTAAAAAACATTGAAGAATATCAAGACTTGGTCAATAATCAGATATTTCCAATTGCAAAAGGACATATTTCTTCTGACGAAGATCTTATTATAAGACAACATATTCTCAATCTTATGTGTCATTATGAAACCACCTGGACAATCGAAAATAAAATACTTGAAAAAGCTCCCTTAAAAATGTTCCCTTTAGTTCATGATGGTTTAGTAACTATTAAAAAAGGTAAAATAATAGTTACAGAAAAAGGAAAACCTTTCATACGAAACATCTGTATGGCCATTGATCAATACTTAGGTAATAATTCTCAATTACAGTTTTCTAAAACTGTTTAAAAAATAAAAAACGCTCTATTTATTTAGAGCGTTTTTTTTGTTACATATTTCTAAAAAATATAATCAATTTTAGAATACATTTTTAATAGATCTGACGTTTTTAGGTTTTTAAATACTAACCTAATTCTCCGTCTTATTTATGACCACTTTTGATTGGTTATACTGGCCTACTCGCTTATTTTTCCCTTTTTTTTAAAAAAAATCCACCAAATTACTATTCATGCATAACAAACAAAAGATGCTTAAAAAATTAAAATATAAACATATGATTATTAAACAAAACTATGTTAACCTGTAGACTGGTAGTGTTAAATAATTGTTAAGTCAACAATTACTATACATTAAATAACAAATAGGAATTATTAAACTAATTAATATCTATAAAAAAACAACTAATCATTTTCTTATACAGAAGATAAAAAACAGAGGATTAACATTTGTATAAAAAAAAGATAAACTATTGATTCATAGTTTATTATTCTCTTTTTTTAAAAAACATTTTTATGCTTAAAAAATAACTGTCATAAATCATAACTATATATGATAATTACCCTAAATATTTAAATCAAAAATCATCTTGTCAGCTGTTAAATCATAAAACCGTACACAACATATTCCTCTTTCTTTGGGATATGACAAGAATATGCATTAAATAATCTCCACCTTACCCATAAAGTTTGGTGTTTGATACTTAAAAAGTAACTTAATTAAATATCTATAAACTATGAAGTTAAAAACCCCAAAAATCTTAATGCTTTTATTAGCATTAACAACTCAGTTTTCGTTTGCGCAAACGAAAATAATTAGCGGAACAGTTTCCGATGATTCTGGACCATTACCAGGAGCAACTGTTCTGATAAAAGGATCTTCAACAGGAACCTTAACTGACTTTGATGGATTATACAATATTAATGCCAAAGAAGGAGATATTCTACAATTTAGTTATGTAGGTATGGAAACTGTTGAAAAAATTGTTGGAGCAAGCAATACTATCGACACGAAGCTAAAAGGTAATATTGAAGCTTTAGATGAAGTAGTGGTAACCGCTCTTGGAGTTTCCAAACAGAAAAAAACTATTGGATATGCGATAACCGAAATTAAAGGTGATGAAATAACCAAAACCCAGGCTATTAACCCCATGACAGCTTTACAAGGTAAAGTAACTGGTTTAGAAGTGAGTTCGGCTCCATCTCCAGGAGGTACACAAAACGTTATCATTCGTGGAGCTTCTTCATTTGGAAATGTACAACCTTTATACATAGTAGATGGTATTGTAATTACAAACGAACAAAGTCGTACTGGAGAAACCCGTGCAAACCCATCAGGAGATAGCTTAAACTCTCAAGTAGATTTTGGTTCTGGTATCAATGCTGTTAACCCTGATGATATTGAAAACATGACCATATTAAAAGGTGCTGCAGCAACCGCACTTTATGGTTCTAGAGCTGCTAACGGAGTAGTATTAATTACCACAAAAAGTGGAAAAAACGGAAAGTTAAAAGTAAACTTTAACAGTTCTGTAGCTATTAGTCGTGTAGGTTTTCTTGCTGACACCCAAAACCAATTCGGTCAAGGTTGGAGTGGTGACAGGGCTTTAGAAGAAAACGGTAACTGGGGTGCTGCCTTTGATGGTGTTGACAGAGTTTGGGGTAATGTAATAAACAATACTCAACAGTTAAAACCATATATTGCTTTAAAAGATAACATTCGTGATTTCTACGATTATGGACAAAACATTAAAAACTCATTATCTGTTTCTGGTGGTGATGAAAAAAATACTTTCTTTTTATCTGCTTCACAAAATACTGTAGATGGTGTCATTCCAACAGATAATGATTCTTACAAGAGATATACCTTATCTACCAAAGCAACTCATACTTCTAAAAAATTCAAATTTGGTAGTGCTATTAATTTTAGTAGAGAAAAAACAAAATCTGTTCCATCAGGACAGGGAACTTCTTTAAGTAGATCTTTGCGTGAAATTCCAAGTGAATTATCAATTGTAGATTTTAGAGATTTAAACAATCCTTTTAATACTATCGAAAATTATTTTACTCCTTATGGAGTCAACCCTTACTTTATTTTAAATAATGATGGGGCGGAACAAAGTAAATATAAATTTTTCGGTAAATTTGAAATTGATTATAATATCGTAGATAATTTAAAACTTACCTATCGTTTTTCTGGAGATTATGAAACGGCTACTATTGACGAGCATATTGGAATTCTTGCTTTTCCAGAAGATTCTTTCAATGCGGGTTCACAAGCGGCAAATCCTGGTAGTTATACTCAAACCAAAAGATCAAGAGCACAGTTTAGTAATGATTTGATGTTAACTTATCAGAAAGATTTTACTGATGATTTAAACTTTAGTACTATTATAGGTTTAAATACAAATGAAAGAAGTTACAGCTCACTTTCTGGATCTATTACCTCTATTGATGTTCCTGGATTCTATTACTTAGGAAATAGCTTAAGTCCCTCTACTTCAGTACAAGATCAAACAAAAAGAAGATTAATTGGTACCTATATTAGTGCAGACATAGGTTATAACGATTATTTATTCTTGAACGGAACCTTAAGAAACGACTGGTCATCAACCTTACCTCCTGAAAACAAAAGTTTTTTATATGGTGGACTAACAGCAAGTTTTATTCTTAGTAAATTTTTATTAACTAAAGATATTGATATAGATTCATTAGATTACTCTAAAATAAGAGTTGCTTTCGGTTCTACTGGTGATGATGCGGGTTCTTATAATGTTTATGATAGATATGTTGGTGGACAATCTAAATATCCAGGATATCCTAACATTGATAATTTAACATTTCCTTTGGGAGGGGTAAACTCATACACTGCCTCTAATAAACTAGGTAATAAAAAGTTAAAACCTCAGCTTACCGATGAATTTGAGGTTGGATTTGAAAATATGTTTTTTGGAAAACGTGTAGGTTTTGAACTTTCTTATTACAACCGACTTACTAAAGGTGTTATAGAAAATTTAGATTTAGATCCATCAACAGGATATACTACTGTTACAGCCAATCTAGGAGACATTAGGAATAGTGGAATTGAATTAAACGTAAACTTAACACCTATCAAAACAACAGACTTTAGATGGGATGTAAATTGGGCGTATACCAAAAATAAAAACATGGTTGAACATTTAGATGTTGGAGAAATTCAACTAACTGGTTTTGGAGGTACTAATGGAGGTCTTTATGCTTTAGAGGGAATGCCATTAGGTCAATTTAAATTTACAAAGGCCAAAACAGTAGAAGTAGATGGTGTAGAAAGTATTGTTGTTGATGGTAACGGAAATCCACAACAAACTACAGACATGGAACTACTTGGTAAAGATGTAAACGAAAAGTATAGAATGGGACTTACCAACACTCTTATTTATAAAGGGTTAAGCCTAACCGGTACTTTAGATTTTAGATACGGAGGTTATATTTATTCTGGAACAAAAGATTATTTACATTGGACAGGTAGTTCTCCAGAGAGTGTTTTAAATGATCGTAATGCTTTTTTAATTCCTAATTCTGTCGTAGACAATGGTGATGGTACTTACTCTGAAAACTCAATCCCTGTAAACCCAACTGCACTTCATACTTTTTATAGTGAAGGAGGAATGGAAGGAGCTTCATACGCTGTTATTGATAGATCTTACTTAAAATTAAGAAATGTGACTTTAGCTTATAGCATTCCTAAAGTTTACTGTGAAAAAATAAAGGTTTCTGCTGTTAATTTATCTTTTACTGCTAGTAACTTCTTGTTATGGACACCTAAAGAAAATCCATATATAGATCCAGAAACTACTACGTTTGGAAACAACATCAATGCTAAGTTTGGAGAATATAATGCTAATCCAACAAATGAAGTATTCACTTTTGGATTAAACATTCAACTATAAAACGATAAGACAATGAAAAAATATACCATACCATTTATATACATATTCCTATTAATTTTCACCATTAGCTGTGATGATTATTTAGACGTGAACCACGACCCTACTGTTTTGGAAGATACAGATGAACCTAAAATACTTTTACCATCTGCTCAAGTTGGATTAGCAAACACGCTAATGGGTTGGGATTTTGGATTTGGAGGAGGATTTTGGTCACAATACTGGACTCAAGGATATACTTCATCACAATTCAAAACACTTTGTCAATACGAAGGAACTAGCTTTGATGATGCTTATGAAAAATTAACAGCTGGAATTTTAAACGATACAAAAAGAATTAAGTTATTATCTACTGATGAGAGCAATAACGGATATTACTACATTGCCGAAGCCTTGTCTATTTTCACCTGGCAAGTAACTACAGATGTGTGGGGTAATGTTCCCTACACTGAAGCCTTAAAAGGTAATGAAGGTATTACTTCTCCTGTATTTGATAACGACGAAGACATCTATGCTGATCTTGAAGCTAGAATTGATGCGCTATTACAAATAGACATCACAACTTTAAATGCAATTGATGAAGATTTTGACTTTGTTTTTGCCGGAGATTTCACAAACTGGGAAAAGTTTGCCAACTCATTAAAATTAAAATTAATGATGCGTCAATCAGAAACAACTGGTTATAGCAATGCTGATGTTATCACTTTTATCAACAGTGCTACTTTCTTAGATGAATCTGCAAAAATATCTGGTAGTATTTGGGACGATAGTCAAGAAGGGAAAAAACATCCAATGCGTGAATTTGAAACTGCTGGTGCAAACTATGTATCTGGTAACGTAATAGGATGTAAGAGTTTTATTGATTATTTATTAGACAATACAGATCCTAGAATTGATGCTTTATTCACAGCTCCTGATGATGGTCACGAAGGTGCTTTCTTTGGAGATTTTGATTCAAAAACAGATTCAGACAACGATGGAATTGATGACGAAGATGAAGATTATAGCGAAGCATTCTTTGCTAAAGATGCAGATTTAATGATTATGTCTAGTTGGGAAGTAAACTTCTTTTTAGCAGAAGCTTATGCCAGAGCTAATGACTTGGTAAACGCAAAAATGTATTATGATTTAGGAGTTACAGCTTCATTATCTCAAAATAAAATTGCATCAACAGATATTATTACTACAGGATATGCTACTTGGGTAGATGGAACTACAGAAGAAAACATCAAACAAATAGCCATGCAAAAGTGGGTTGCCAATGCTAACTACCAACACTTAGAGTCATTTTTAGAGAGAAATAGAACCAAATATCCATCTGTGAATGATATTGACATCGAAGCAGACAGAAATGATGCTGATATGAATTTCCCTGTAGGTAGTCTTACTATTTCAGTTGCTGGTAGAGATAAAACCAACGGAAATCTACCTGCATCACCTGTATATTCAGCAGATGTTTTAGGAAAAAACACAAATGCTCCTAGTCAAAAACCTGATTTATTACAAAAAGTTTGGTGGAATAAAAAAATAGGAAAATAATGAACTTATTAAAACATAAAATCATGAAAAAATTTATATATAAAATAATTCCTGTGATAGCCATCTCTCTTCTTTGGTCTTGTACCCAAGATTTAGATACAGAAGGAATTTCTAGAATAACTACTTACAATGAAATAGAATTGGTCGGAGATGAAAATTACATTGTAGATCAAGGTACTGCCTATACAGAACCTGGAGCTTTGGCTTACGAAGGAGAAACTGATGTTTCAGATCAAGTAGTTATTAAAGAATCAATTGATGTAAACACTCCTGGTTATTACCCTGTAAGTTACTATATAGAGAATGTAGACGGTTTTGGTAAAACCATTACAAGAAATGTATATGTACTTCCAGGAGACAGATCTAAATCTGATGTTTATGCAGGTACCTATACAGGTGAAGTTTCTAATGGAACTTTTCCAGATGCTACGATTATTACTCACCTAGGCGATGGATTGTATTATGCTGATGATTTTATTGGAGCTAGATATAGAATTGGTTCTGGTTATGGGGCTGCTTATATGATTCCTGCTTATTTCTATGTAACAGGTGATGGATTAAGCTATGCAGCTTTGTTAACAGATTCTCCTTGGGGACCTTGGGAAGTGGTAAGTCCTACATTAACTGGAACTACTTTTTCTCATAATTTAAAACAAGGAACTTTTTCTACTCCTGTAAAATTGATAAAACAATAATTTAAACATAGAATAATATGAAAAAAAGTATAAGATATATATCGCTATTAATCATTGCATTTACAATGAATTCATGTAATGAAGATGTTGAAGTTTGGGACAGTGAAACTTTAGATTATTCCGGAAGCTTCTTTTGGGAATTGTATGATGAGGATATGACAGCTAAATATGTTGGATATGATCATGATGTTCAATTATGGATTTACAACACTGCTGAAAACGTACCTAATAAAGTATGGATTGAAGATACAGATCATGTATTTCCTTTAAAAAGTAAATTCTCTTTTACTGGAACTTCTGAGTCTTTTATGAGCGATGAAACAGAGTTCGATAATTTAGACAATGATATCATCGCAATTGAAACACCAACAACTAAACCTGCTGGATTAAATGAAGAGGTAACCGAAGATAGATATTACATCAGAAATTTAGTACTAGATGGTAAAATATTACCAAATGCAGGAACAACAGTTAGTGGAAATCCTGTAGATAGTATTTACATTAAAATAAAACTATTAAGTGGTACAGTTAAGTTTACTAGCTACGAAGTTCCTGAAGCACTAAGAGCAGATCCTGAAAAAGCAGAATATGACTGGATTTACGACAGTGCTACCTATGATAACACACTGGATGAAATCTATGTAATTTCTGGTCACCGAAAAACCGGTTTTGCAGAAGATGATCACTAAAAAATGATTAAGTAAGTTTATATTTAAAACGTCCACTTTCAATAGTAGAAAGTGGACGTTTTTTATGGCTTGTTATTTGTTGAGAAATCCATTTAGGAAAAGAAAATAATATAATTGTAGCAAACTCAACCATTGGATTTGAATTGTCTCACATTATAAACATTAATTTATATAAAAATATAATGAGAAATCAAATATTTACATTATCGAGAGATCAGTTTTTGCTAGAATCAGCTAAATTTGAAGCTGAAGGTGCTATATTATCAAACATTATTATAAATGAACAATCTAAAATTTTAAATGATTGAGAGAAAGCATATATTGACTCCGTTTCCTTAGATAATGATTACTCAGATAAATTTTTAAAGGAAATTAAATCTTTATTAAGACAAGATAATTACGCGAACCAACTTGCTAGTGGCTGGGTTACTAGCAGTAGTAAAAAATATGTTGAAAAGAATATTACGACTTATGGCAAAATCGTATTGTTTATGAAAGAAAAGAGCATAAACTTTCAGACGATAAAATAAAAGAATTATATAATTGTAATAAATAGAAATAGTTATGAAAAAATATATGCTAATATTACTTTGTGTAATGCAAATGAATGCCAAAGATATAAATAGTTTAATGACTAATTTCGATAACAAATACGCATTAGAACACACAGAGTTGTATTCTAAACAAACAATAGAAGAGAATTACTTCTTGCCTGTCCCTATATTTCATCGAAATATTAAAATAATAAATGTGAGTTCTAGTTGGCTAGAATCAATAACTACACTTTTAAAACTAAATCCTGAAGCTATTTATCCTTATTTCAATACTACTGATAAAAACTTAGCTGCTTATATTATTTTAGCTCATGTTTTTGATTATCAAATGCCAGATATTTCATCTCACAAAGAAAGTTTATACATAAATAATCTTAAAAGAGATGTATTTGATGAATCAATAGTAAACAAATATAAGCTAAGACATAACTTACCTAATAATATTGATGACGTATCCTCTTATATGCTAAACATTATATGGTCAGATGTGTCAGATGAAGCTAATAATAGAATTAAAAATGCTGTTAATTTAAAAATGAGACATTAAAAATAGAATTGCTAAGATGCTAGAATATCCTCCAAAACCAATTAACTAGAATCATTAAAACACACAAAAGCCCGAAATTAAAATTTTCGGGCTTTTGTGTGTTTTAGAATACATGAGATTGTTAATCCATTTTCCAAATAGCTATAAACCTATTTTTAAATGCTTCTTCATCACCATTTTCTTTACTGTTTTGAATATATGTATTCATAGAAGCTATTCTATCTTTTCCTGAAGGATGCATACTATCAGCAGTGCCTAACAAATTTTGTAAGTATGGAAAATCTTCTGCTAATAAAATAAAACTTTCAGGTAATTTTGTTTTTATCAAATGTATGGCTATTAAATCTGCAAAATATTCTGCTTTTTTATAATCATTGGTCATATTTCCACTTGAAATATCTCCTATTAAGCCAAATAATATTGCTTGCTTAATAGTTACAATATGACCAACTTCGTGAGACAAGGCAAATAGTTGAATATTTTCTTTTGATAAATTTACCAAACCTTGACTAACGACTAAATATCCTTCTGCTGCACCTCCATCGATTCCTAAATCTTTTTTATCAATGGTAAATTCAGATGGAATTCCTGCTTCTTGATAATTTTTAAATATCGGTAGTACAGATTCATGATATAATTTAATTATTTTTTCTTCTTTTGTAAGAACAACATCCTCTTTTTGTTCATTGTTTTCATCAGTTGAATTACTTGAATGACAAGCAAACATTAGTCCTGTAAAAACCAACAATACATATTTTTTCATTTTTCGTAACAATTTTAAAAAACAAACACCCTTTTAGTAAAGAGTGTTTGCATAAATAAAACAAGGGTAGTATATAATTACTCTGCGTAGTAAGTATATGTTTTTTTAACAGTAGCTGCACCTTCAAAATAAGTGTATGATGCTCCTAGAGGGTAACTATCTGAATTATATACATAAGTAACTGTATCATCAGCTAAAGTTCCTGACACAGGATTGTTTGTGCTTACAGATTGGATACCTACATTAATTGCAGCATAAGCAGCTGGATACATTCCTTTAAAAGGATTGTTTTTATCATCATAACTAGCAGTGTAATCAGATCCAAATCTATTTTCTACTGTAACGTTTCCATCAACTAAGGTAAATAGCACTTCAGTAACTGAGTCTTCATCAGTATGATCTGTTCTTTTTTCTTTGGTTAAATCTCCTGCTTCATTATAACTATAATCATAAGTATAAGTTAAAACATCATCAACTTTATATACCGCTTTTATTATTTTATCATTTTCATAGGTATAAATGGTACTCTGTGTAGTAGATTTTTTCTCAATTACCTGATTATTATCGTTATAAACTAAGGTGTAAACAGTTGTTGTAATATCTCCCCAATCATCTTGTTTTTTGGTATATTCACTTACAAGATTAAAGTCATTATAAATATAAGTTGTTATAGAGTTTTCTCCATATAAATCTGCAATCTCATATGTTTTTAATTTTGTACCACTAGATGTAGTATCAACATTGCTAACATTTACTGTTACAGTATATTCTTTAGTAGTTGTTCCATCTTCTGCTGTTACTGTAAAAGTTGTCGGTTCACCATCTACAAAAGTAATTTCTTCTCCAGAAGCAGGAGAAATAGTGGCACCGTTTGAAAGTGTAATATTAGGCACTACTCCTATTAAGCTAGTTCCATAAGGCACAGCAACAGTAATATTAGTTCCTAAATCATAAACAATATCATCAGCACTTAAACCATCAATTGATAGGGTAAAATCTGTAATTGTTGCTAAGGTTGATGGTGGAATCACTTCATCATCACTTGAACACGAAATAGTAGTTATAGCAACAGCTATAAACATACTTAGCATAGAAAAAAATTTCTTCATAATTAAAATATTTAAAATGTTTTGTTTTTATCTTATTGTTTTTAATCGTAATCCGCAAGATAACAACGAATTACAACAGGTTAGTCTTTATAAATTAGGATTATTTATCCTCGCATCATTCGGAAATAGAATTGTATATCTTTCATCATTTTTTTGCAAAGTGTAGATAGTTCCATTGTATATTTTAGTAATTTCAGGCTGTGTGGTTCTTCTCAAGTCGTTCCATCTATGTCCTTCAATAGCAAACTCTCTTCTACGCTCCTCTAAAATCTCTTGCTTTAAATCGGCTAAATTTAGTGTGTTCACGGTTGTTTTGTAGTCATTCCAACCTGTAGCGGTATATCTATTTTTAGTAAATTCTATTAACTTTTCCTTGGCTAAAATTTCTTTATCTAAATTGGCCAAACATTCTACTATAGTTAAATACAAATCGGCAGTTCTAAGTGAAACTTTAAATTTATTTTCTGCACTTTTTTTAGATTGATAACTTCCATTTGGATTTTGATTAAAGTAAAGTGAGAAACGTAAATCTTCTGTTTGGTTATAAGCAGCAATTAAATCATCGGAAATAGTTGCTTTGTTTACCAAGTCAAAATTGGCAATTGTTTCTAAAGCCAAAATAGATTCAACTGAATTGTATTCTGATGGCATGATAGATGTATCAGAATTTAAATCCTGTAATTGATTATTAATAGCTAAAGCTTCATTGGCTGCATCAATCGATTTTTGCCATTCTTGTTGATACAAATACACTCTTGCCTTAAAAGCTTTTACTGCTAATATTGAAAATCTGTAATTATACCCTAAAGTTTGTTGGTTAATGTTAATTAAAGCTTCTGCTTTATTAAGGTCACTTAAGATTAATGTATAAACCTCTTCAATAGTTTTAACAGGATATTCCTTTTCTGAATCGTACTCAGTAGTTATGGGAACACCCGCATCATTAATTGCTGTTAATTTATTATAAGGCTTTGCATATAAATTAATCAGCTCAAAATATTGCATGGCTCTTAAGGCATGAGCTTCTCCAACCAATTGTTCTTTTTCTAGTAACTTACCTTCCATTGTACTTTGACTATTGATTACATGGTTGGTGTAAAAAATAGTATTGTATATACTCGCGTAAGGAAAATCTAATCTTAAAGGACCAGGGTTTAAATCATTCCAGATAAAAATATCTTCATACTGCTCTATTCCTGATGTATTTGCTTTTAAAGACAGTTCATCAGTTCTATAAGTAGTTAACAATTTATGACTTTTAGAAATTGAATATGCTGAGGTTAAAAAACTTCTATAATCTTCTACCGTTTTTGGAATTACCTGACCTATAGGCTCTACATCTAAGTAATTTTCACAAGAGATAAAACTTAGACTAAATACGATGATATATATAATATTTTTCATGAGTTCTTGGTTTAGAAAGAAATATTAAATCCAGCAGAAATAATTCTAGGAATAGGTTGAGCATATAAACTTCCATAAGTTTCTGGATCAAAAAAACCATCATGATCAGTTCCTAAAACAAATAAATTTCTTCCTTCTATATTAAAATTTAAACTTGATAGATGTAATTTTTCTAATTGTTTTTTAGGCAAAGCATAACTAAGTTTAACGCTACTTACACGGATGTAAGAAATGTCTTTTACCCATATATCTAAGTCATTATAGGTTTTCCCATCATCAAAAGAATTAAACCAATTGTACACCAAATCTGTATCAAAACCTGGAGAATTAAAACCTATTAAAGCAGGATAATTTCCTGTTCCAGCTTTTAAAATATCTGTATTATAATTTTTTCCTGGTTGTGCCTGTGTAAACATATAAGTTGGAGCACTTTTAACTGTTTGTTTGATGTTAAAATTGGTTAATACTCTTAAATCAAATTGTTTGTATTTAAAGCTATTTCTAAATCCTCCACTAAATTTTGGAGTACCATCACCTACATAAGAGTATAGATTTCTATGTTCTTGTCTGGTTAATTGAGTTCCATCTGTTCCTTCTTCTAAATTATAAAAATCTACCGCTGATACTTTTTTCCCATTTTTCCAAAACAAAGGCAAACCATTACTATCTAAACCAGCTGTTTTAATGGCAAAAATGGCATTTACGCTGTATCCTTTTAATGATGGTTTAAAGTCGTTTTCTCTAATTTCAATATCATTAACAATACTTTTATTATGAGAAATATTTAAACCACTTGTCCATTTAAAATTTGGTGTGTTGATATTTGTTGTATTAACAGACAATTCAAATCCTTTGTTAGTAACGGTAGCCCAGTTTGTATTGATAAAATTATAACCGCTTTCTAATGGTACTGCTCTTAAACCTATTAAGTCTGTACTTTTTCTAGTATAATAATCTCCAGTTATGTAAATTCTATTTTTTAACAATCCTAAATCTACCCCAACGTTTGATGATACTGTTTTTTCCCATCTTAAATTACCGTTAGGTGCGCTTAAAGCTCTAATTACTTCTTCATTAACTTCTGGTAAAATACTTGCAGTATCATAAGTTCCCAAAACAAAAGGTGATGTTGACTTATCTATATTTCCCTGAACACCATAGGAGGCTCTTAATTTTAAATCACTCACAGCATCCACATCAAACATAAAATCTTCATTGTATACGTTCCAAGATCCTGCAAAAGACCATATTGGTAAATATCTATATTTAGGATTTACTCCAAATAAGTTAGACCCATCATATCTTAAACTTGTAAATACTGTATATTTTTTATCGTAGGTATAAGATGCTGTACCAAAAAAAGAAGCATACGCATTTTCACTATATGTTTTACCGTAGGTATTAAACAAAGGATTTTTTAATGCTAGTTCGTTAGCTATAAGAATAGTTGTTAATGTATTAGGATTAAATCCAAAACCTTTGGTATGAATTTCAGTTCTTTTATTTCTTCTAAATTCAGTCCCTAACATAATATCTAGTTCATGAACCCTATTAAACTTAGTATTATAATTAGCCATCGTTTTCCAGTTATATTGAAAACCATCGGCATTCCAATTCTGAATAATTCCTCCTTTAGGCATAAAATAGTCATAACCATTAGAAGTGCTATACTGAGATTTCTGTTCGTATTTACGGGTATAAAAGCTTTGTTCATCACTAAATTTTTCAGTATTATCAAAATCTAATTGTAAACCAAGCTGTGTGGTAAAATAAATGTCTTTATTTAGTTTGTAATCAACATCAAATATGGATTTTAAAGAGTTTGATACCAACTCATAATTGGTATTTTGTCTTTCTTCTAAAATATTATAATTCAGATTTAAACCATCTCTTTCTAACAAATCAGGATCGTAAACAAAAGCTCCGTTTTCATCTTTAATTTTTAAATATGGATTGGCATTTCTAGAATAGTATGATGGATTGGTATAAGAATCTGCACCAGTAATATAAGAAGAAGTTCTGTTTTGACTACCAAATAATGCTATCCCTACATTTAGTTTGTTATTTATACTTATATTGTCTTTTAAGGTAATATTGTATCTTTTTTGACCAGTCCCCTTGGTACTTCCTTTTTCATCAAATATACCTGTAGAAAAATAGTAATTATTATTCTCACTTCCTCCTGAAATACCTACACTGTATTGTTGGTTTAATGCCATTTGATACAACTCGTCTCCCCAAGTGGTATTAGTGTTTTTTAAATTATTGATTTCATTTTGAGCATCTGTAGAAATACTAGAAAAACCATTATCTCTAAAATTATTATACTCGCCATAATTATTTAAAATTCTAGCGACATCTCCTCTATCTTGTTTATATTTTAAATCTGAACGACTAGCTAGTAACAATTCAAAATCTACTTTTTGAGAAGAATCCATTAAATTCAACTTGCTAAAATCTGGTTTTTGAGTGATAAAAACATTGGCATTGGCATTAACTCGCATAGATCCTTTTTTACCTTTTTTACTGGTAATCACAATAACTCCATTGGCAGCTCTTGCTCCGTAAATGGAAGTAGCAGATGCATCTTTTAGGACTGTAATACTTTCTATATCATCTGGATTTAAACCTGCAATTGGATACGACTGTAAATTATCTATATTGTCTTTATCTCTAAAATCTTTAGGAATTTCGTTTCCTTCTAAGGGAATTCCATCTAGCACCCATAAAGGGTCTGACGATCCATTTAACGTAGCTGTTCCTCTGATAGAAATTTTTGATGGTGCACCTGGAGCTCCATTGGTTGGTTGAACAAGTACTCCAGATATTTGACCTGCCAACATTTGATCAACATTAGCGACTCCTGCTTGATTGATGTCTGACATTTCTACTTTTGCGTAAGCAGAGGTCATTTTCCGTTTCTCAATTTTTTGATACCCAGTCAACACTACTTCTTCTAAAGCTTGTGAGCTTTGCTTTAATACAATGAATATATTTTTAGTTTTTGTTGAAATATCAACTTTTTCAGTTTCGTAACCTATATAAGAAATCAGGATAGATTTGATGTTGTCTGAGACTTTTAAAGTAAAATTTCCATCAAAATCTGTAGTAGTTCCTAACATAGAACTTTCTATAACTCCCTCTGTTTTTGTTTCATTTCCAATCATTGCAGAGGAAACATAAACAGAAGCACCAATTATTGGCATTTTTGTTTTATCCGTAACATTTCCGGTAATTACCTTTTGCTTTTGAGCAAGTAACAATGTTGGAATAAAAATTAATATGTATATTAATTTTTTCATGATTTAATTTTTCAAATTATATTCTATTCTAGCAATCAAGTCTCTATAATGTGCCTTTGTAGCTCTGTCTCCTTTATTTTGCTTTTTCTTTAAAAGCACCAACGCATTTTCTAAAGCAGCTCTTTTATTAGTTCCAATATCTGCTACTCTTGGCAAGTAAGAAAAGTGGATGTTTTTAAAGTTGTTAAAATTACCTGATAATTTTTTATCCTTGGTTTTTTCTAACAATTTGTTTCTATCAACTGTTAAAACATCTATATAGTTTTTTTGAGTAATACGGTCAAACATATCTAACGATTTCCCTCTCTTGGTTTTCTTAAAAATGGCATCAAACAACTCATCAAATAAATATTCTTCTGTAAAAGCATCTTCTCCATCTTTTACCAACACTTCATTTTCTGTAATCCTCATCAATCTATCTGTTTTTAACAGAGCATAAATAACGTTGGTTTGATAAATACGTAACATAGAAACTGGCGAGTAATAACGTTCTCCATCTGGAGCATCTCTTACAGCAAAAACTTTGTTTATAATTTCTGGAGTAAACAACCATTTTTGTGGTAAAATAGCATTGTTGATTAAATAATCTAATGCTTCTTTTTGCATTTTATTAGACACAGGATCAAAAGTGTTTTTTCCATCTCCATAAACAGTATTATTTACATAAACACCACCAATATTTGCCATTACATGATTGTTATATGTCTCCCATTGATCTATAACTGCTTTATATAATTTTGATGCTTTGTAATAATCTTGTCCTTCTTCTTCTGTCCAATCTAAAATATTAGGAATAATTCTTTTTAAATTTTTAAGACCATATTCGCTTGCCTTAACTGCATTATCTCCCAAATCTTCACTTTGAGATCTTGGATCTATCACATCACTTTGTTGAGGACCATAAAAATATAAAGGATCATTTTCATGTTTCCTAATCCAGTTATTTAATACTGAAATTTCTTCATGAGCAGATTTCTTTTGTATCCATCTATATCCCCAATTAATGGCATATTTATCATATACTCCAATTTTAGGTGTAATTTCTGTAACACTATCTTCTGGTTGTGCTACGTAATTAAAACGAGCATAATCCATAATAGATGGAGCGGTTCCACCCATAGTAGCCGTAAAAGTTTTTGATCTTAAAGAATCAACCGGATAACTAAATGATGCCCCCATATTGTGCTTTAACCCAAAAGTGTGACCTACTTCGTGAGAAGACACAAAACGTATGGCTTCTCCCATATGTTCATCCGAAAACTTATTAGCTCTAGCTTTAGGATCTATTGGTCCTGTTTGTACACGAATCCAAGAATGCAAGCCTTTCATTAAATTATGCCACCAAACAATATCAGACTCTAATATTTGTCCACTTCTAGGATCTACAATAGAAGGCCCCATAGCATTTTGTTTTTCTGATGCAGCATAAGTAATTACTGAATATCTAACATCATCTGCATCAAAATCTTTATCCTCTTCTGATGGAAATTTAACTTTTAACACGTTTTTAAATCCAGCAGCTTCAAAAGCAACATTCCAATCATACACTCCTTGTTCAATATATGGTCTCCATTGTTTTGGTGTAGCAGGATCTAAATAATAAACAATTTGTTCCTTAGGTTCTACTAATTCTCCTTGATTGTATTTTTCTATATCTTCTTCTTTAGGTTCTAATCTCCATCTGGTAATCATTTCTCTAGATTCAACTTCATGCTGAGCATCTGAGAAATAATCCATGGGTTTTGTAAAATATCCTATTCTTTTGTCTGAAAAACGAGGTTGCATTACATCAGTTGGTAATAAAACTATATTGGTTGTCACTCCAATAGACAATGGTAAGGCAGGACCATTCCCTTCACTTACAGAAGTTGTTAATAATGATTTTACTACAATATTTTTAGGAAATGATTTAATAGCTTCTAAAATAGACAAATTGGTTCTTACACTTCCTCCCAAACCTATATTGGTTAGTAAATCACTAAAACTTTTTTCTTTACCATTAAATATTTTATTAACCTTGATAAATACAGAAGTAGAATCTGTATTTTTTGCTTCTATTTTAAATTCTTCTATAATAGATTCTCCAAAATTATCTTTTACAGACAATGTAATAGCATCTCCTTTTGGAGACTGGACTCTTGGGTTGACAGTTTTAACCCAAACTTTACCTAAAATAGTGTCTTTATAAAACCTAACCAGTTTGGTTTCAAAAGTCATTCCTTTGTTTAAGCCATGACCGTTTAATGCATAAGGAACACTAGACACTTTATTTACAATTAATAAATCTCTTGAAAGTAAAGAATCTGGCACTTCAAAATAATAATCTTCTTTAAGATTATATACATTAAACAATCCTTTTTTAACGTTTCCTTCTTTTAAAAACTTTTGATAAGTAAGTTTTTTATCATCAACAGGTTTTACAGAATCTTTTTCAACCTTAGTATCCTTGTCTTTATCTTCTTTATTATCCTGAGAAAAACCAACAGTGCTGGTCATCATTAATATAAAAATGATTAAAACTTGATTTCTAAAATTACCTATTAAAGAGGAGATTTTCATAAATGATATTATTAAAACATCAAATTTGCATGAAATCAATTGTTTAGCAAAACCAAATAGAGTGAACTCATCAAAACAAGGAGTGAAATCTTATTTTAAAGTAATATATGGAAGTATACAGATGTATTTATCATCTATCACTGCCGTTTTAAAGGTGTTTATTTGATAAAATTTATAGGTATTCTCTAAATAACTCAATCCAATGTGATGACTATTTTTATCTTTCTTTTTTCTAGGAGTATAATTATTAATAACGGTAATGTTTTCTTTATTTACAATTACCTCTATAGTTAAAGGGTTTTCTTTGGTTATTTCGTTGTGCTTTACAGCATTTTCTACCAAAGTTTCTAAAGATAAAAACGGAATTTTTTCGTGTAAAATTATATCATCATAATTATTTACAATAGAAACTCTTAAACTATTATTAAATCTTATTTCTTGTAAAAAAACATATTGTTCTAAAAAGGTAATTTCTTTTTTTACCGAAATTAAATTCCCTTGTCTTTCTTCTAAAAGATACCTGTAAACCTCAGCTAATTTTAACACAAACTGCTGTGATAAATCTGGATTTAAATCAATTAAAACGTGTAATGAATTTAAGCTATTGAATAAAAAATGAGGATTCATTTTTTTCTTTAATTGATTTAATTGAAGTAAGGCGTTTTCTTTTTGATATTTTTCATTCGTATTTACCAAATGCTCTTTCTCCTCTACTACTTTTAAATTATCAAAATATTCTTTTTTTAATTGAAATCTAGATACTGCCAATATTAACATAAACGTAATAAAAGCTAAAAAGCTAATCCATGAAAAATAACGATGAAGGTCTTTTGAAATTTTATCTAAATGAATGTCTAAAGGAAAACTTACAATTACAATTAACGAATTTTCTCCAACCTTAACCGTATCAAAATATCGCAAAACCTCTAATCCTAAAAATTCAGAAGTTGCTTTTGTTTTTAGTGAATTTGTATTATCAAGTACATAATAGCCATTTATTTTAATGGAACTTTGTAAAACTTTATCTATAGAAATATTTTTAAAATACCTGGTTAATTTAGTTCCAATATAGTTAGGTTCTGGATGTAAAATACAAATACCATCTTTATTGGTTACTACTGTATAACCACCATCTCCTCTATACATTTCAGAAAAATATTCCCAAAAAGCCAATAAATCCACATCATAACCTACAACAAAAATAGTATTATCACTTCTTTTTTTTGTGTATATTTTTCTGTTAAATACTTTATTCTCTTTTTTAATAATAGTGTCTAATAAAAACTCCTCCTTGTAATTATTAGCAATATTTTTAATAGTATTATTAATGTCTATAATATACAGTGAGTCTTTTTTATTTGAGAAATTTATTTGGCTATTCCCCTCGTTTTTAAACCCCACAAAACTATTACTGATAACTTGATTTGACATTGCCAAATCTGAATTAAAAAGTAATCTATCATTTACCTGTTGAGTAGATAACTCTAAAGAGTTATTAATAATTCTTTTAAAACCTAGGATATAACTATTAAGTTGATTAAACTCAAACATTACAATATTCTCTTTAGACTTTAAATTTCCTTGAATATTATCTTCTACCAAATCTTTGGTAACAGAGGTTATTTTGGGATTGATTAAAGCACTTCCCATAAAGAACAATGCAATCAACAAAACACTTATATATAAGTATTGCTGATGTTTTTTAAATCTAAGGATAAACTTATTTGATTGCATATTAATTATTTAACCAATCTTTAAAAGTATTGATGTTTTTAGAACTAATTAAAATAAAATCATTTGTACTTGGTGAGGGCTGTAATTCTACTTTAAGTCTATTTTGACTATATTTTATGATGTTTTTTATAGCATTATGCCTAACAATATATTTTCTATTGATTTTAAAAAAATCCTTTTTTGATAATTTATGTTCTAAATTAGAAATGGTATCATCGTACAAGTAACTATCACCATTGGTAGTAAATAAAAAAAGTGTTTTATTTTCTGCCATAAAGTAAGCAATTTCATTACTAGTTATAGAAATTAACTTTTCTCCTCTTGTTACTAAAAATCTTTCTTGTTCTGTTTTTTGTTCACTTGAAGTATTCAATTTAGAAATTAAATCCTCTAACTGACTAAAATCATTTACAGCGTTTGAAGAGGATTTTACGTACTTTTCAATAGCATTATTTAGCTTAACCTTATCATAGGGCTTTAGTAAATAATCTATGGCAAAAAATTGAAAGGATTGTATCGCATACTGATCGAATGCTGTTGTAAAAATAATGGGTGTAGTAATTTTTAAAGTTTCAAATATTTCAAAACTTTCCCCATCCCCTAAATGAATATCACTAAAAATTAAATCACAAGTATTTTCTTTAAACCAAGCGATAGATTGAGCTACGCTTTCTAGTCTTTTTTTAATATTGATTTTATGTTCACTTTTTAACAACAACTTCTCTAAAGATTCTGCTGCTAAGTCTTCATCTTCTATAATAACAATATCCATCTTATTAATATTACTCATTGTTTTGATATACTTGCATATAAACATCAAAAATATACCACCAACAAAGTAAACTAAATCATGTTAATTAGAAAAGATTAATTAACAGATAAAATAATAGGAAAGAAGAAAACCTAAAAATTCTAATGACAACCTACAGGCATTAACTGTACTTGTAAACTCATACCTGTTGGAGACACAAAAGCAATTCCTAAGCCCAAACCTCTTAACACAAATAAAGCACCAACTACTAATAACATTACCGGGACAGCTTTTCTAAACACAGTTCTAAAACGTTGAGTACTTAATAACTTTGCTCCCATTAACAAAAACATTAATGGCAAAGTACCCAAACCAAAAACAAACATATAAAAACTACTATAAGCCACGTTCCCAATGGCAATGGCTCCTATTAAAGCAATGTAAACGGTTCCACAAGGCAACAATCCGTTTAGCATTCCTAAACTCATAAAATTAAGAACTGAGTTAGATTTTGCGATGTTTTGATAGGTATTTTTAATCAACCCTATAATTTTAGAAGATGATTTTTTTTCTATATAATTCAATATTTTTTTCTGAAACAACGCAATGGTTATCAACACAACTCCAGCAACAATAGAAAGTATTTGTTGTAAACCTGCCAATTCAAAAGCTTTACCAAACACTCCAAAAACAGCTCCTATACTTGCATAAGTAATTAACCTTCCAAAATGATATCCTAATATTTTTGACCATTTTTCTATGGCAGATCCCTTGTGAACAGGTAATGCAAAAGCAATAGGCCCACACATTCCTACACAGTGAAAACTACTTAATAAACCAAAAATAAAAGCAGAAAAAATCATTCGAAATATAATTCTTGTTTTTTGTAAAAAACTTTTGTCTTATCTTTTTTATAATGCCAAGTAACGGCAACATTCCATCTTCCTTTTACCAATTTATCATCTTTGTAAATAAACTCGTGTTCGTTGGAATTGATACTCTCTGTAAAATCTAACTTATCATTAGAAGGTCTATAAAATTGTATTTGTCCAACAATCATATCTTTCTCTGGATTAGGAATGATTATTTTTAACTGATTTGAAGCGTTTTCAAACAAAACTTTATCTATTAATTTATCCCTATTTTCAGCATTGTTAATCGTTTTTTGAAAAGCCAATTCATCTTCATAATAGTGACTAGACACTAAATCATATTCGTATTCTTTTTGTGTAAATGTTTTAATCACAAAAAACAAAATGAACACAATAAAACAACCAAATGCCAACACAATACTTGTACCCCAATTAATTTTCATTATTTATTTTTTTATGTTTACCATTTATTTTGAGGACTTAAAAAATTAGTAGAAGTTGTGGTAATTTCCTTCCCTCCTTTATAAACCCCAATCTTAATCTTCTCATTACTATCTTCTAATGCTCCCTCAGGAATTTCAATAAAAACAGTTCCTTCATAAATGCCTTGCTTTTTAAGTAACAAATGTGTGGTTCCAACTATTTGAATACTTCCTTTGTGGGATATCATTTTAAAAGATAAAGAATCTATATCTTGCGTAGTTTTATTTACCAATTTATAGGTATAAACATTACTTATAACTCTACCTTCTTTTACTTGATATAACTCCCCTGGTACTCTAAAAAAGTTTGCTTGTACATTACTTCTTACAGACAAAAGAGCTATTAACACCACCATTAGTACTCCTAAAATAATGGTATAGGCTTTTATTCTTAGTGTAAATTCAAAGGGTTTGTTTTTTTCTATATTTTCTTCGGAAGCATACCTAATCAATCCTTTAGGTTGATTTGTTTTTTCCATTATAAAATCACAAGCATCCATACAGGCAGTACAGTTTACACATTCTAACTGCGTTCCATTTCTGATATCAATTCCTGTTGGACAAACTTCTACACATTGATCACAATCTATACAAGCTCCCTTTCCTAACTCTTTTCTATTCTCATTCTTTTTAAATTTAGATCTTCCTTGGGTTCTTTCTCCTCTGATATAATCATAAGCAACAATAATAGATTTGTTATCTAATAAAACGCCTTGTAATCTTCCATAAGGACAAGCAATAATACATACTTGCTCTCTAAACCATGAAAAAACAAAATAAAAAACTCCAGTAAAAATCCAAATACTTATAAACCCTCCTACGTGTTCTGATACTGGAGAAGTGATGATTTTAATAAGCTGATCACTACTAATAATATAAGCTAAAAACACATTAGATATTACAAAAGAAATAAGTATGTAAATACTATGTTTTAAAACTCTCTTTCTTATTTTTTCAGCATTCCACTCTTGTTTAGCCAATCTTTTTTGGGCACCTTTATCACCATCTATCCAGTATTCTATTTTACGGAATACCATTTCTAAAAAAATGGTTTGTGGACAAATCCATCCACAAAAAACACGTCCATAAATAACCGTAAAAAGAATAATAAATACCACACCTATTAGCATGGAAATAACCAATAAATAAAAATCTTGTGGCCAAAAAGGAAACCCTAAAATATTAAACTTTCTATCTATTACATTAAACAGAAATAATTGGTTTCCATTTATTTTTATAAATGGTGAAGATAACAAGGTAGTTAGTAAAAAGACACTAACCCATGTCCTTAAGGAATAATATTTCCCTTTTGGTTTTTTTGGATAAATCCACGATCTCTTACCCTCATTATCAATCGTGGCAATAGAATCTCTAAAAACTTCCTTGTTATCTGTTTCCATTTTTTAATAAACTTATTCTTCTTTGTATAAATCTCCTTGTGGTTCTTTTGGTTCCGCTGGAGTTGTTCCTTTTAAACTTTTTACATAAGCCGCTAACATTTGGCGATCTTGAGAACTAAAACTGTTTTTCCAAGCAATCATTCCTTTTCCTGCTCTACCTCCTTCTGAAATAGTATTGTAAATATCTTCCATACTACCTCCTAAAATCCAGTAGTCATCAGTTAAGTTAGGTCCTATTTTACCTCCTCCATCAATAGCATGACAAACAGCACAATTACGTTTAAATAGTTTTTTACCTTGAGCATTATCTCCTTCTGCCAAAGCACTCATATCTACTTTTTCTTGAGTAGCTTCATAAGCTGCAATTTGTTTTTTGGCTAGTGCAACTTCTGCTAAATATTCTTGTTTTTGATCTTTTCCATCTAAAACTTCATAATAAACCATGTAACTAACAGCAAATACAATTGTCATATAAAATCCATAAATCCACCATGGTGGTAAATTATTATCTAACTCCCTAATTCCATCAAAATCATGATTTAAGATAATCTCACCTTCTTCCTCAATTGGTTTTGCAGCAGTCATACGTTTCATAATAGCACGCCAGTCTGACCAATCTATTTTTTTAGCCTCTTGTGCTTCCTTAAATGCTTTTTTCTCTTCTTCAGAAGATAAAGACAAATAAAGATTATTCATTTTAGTAACCACAAAACGGGCACTAAATATGGCTGCCATCAAAATTAAGTACAAGGTAATTTTTAAAGCTATTAAAGATGAATATCCATTTTCTGATGGCAACATCCATTCTAACAATAGGCCTACCAATACACTGATGATTACAAAGCCTACAATTTGTTTATTTTGTTTTTTAACACTCATAGTTCAGTCTTTTTTTATTCAAAAGGAAGATTACTCACTTTTTCTATATATTCTTTTTTCGCTTTAATTACCCAGAAAAACAAAAGGGCAAAAAAGACAAAGAAGATAGATAAAGAGATCATTGGGTAAATTTCTATTCCCTCAATGCTTGTCATATAATTTTTTACAAACTTTAACATCTTATTTTGTTTTTATATCAGTTCCTAATCTTTGTAAATAAGCAATCAAGGCTACAATTTCTCTTTGTTGAATTGGCACAAATGCTTCTCCTTTTGCTTTTGCTTCTGCTTGAGCTGCTTCATAACTATCTACAAAAGATGGATCTTGGGTTAAATTCTCTGCAATCACATCTGCTTGAGCTTTCATATTTTCCTCAGCATTCTTAATTTCTTCTGCAGAATATGGAACTCCTAAAGTTACCATTACTTCCATTTTTCCTTTAGTATTACTAGTATCTAAAGTATTCTTTAACAACCAAGAATAAGAAGGCATGATAGAACCTGGTGAAGTACTTTGTGGATCAATCATATGATTAAAGTGCCAGCTATCAGAGTATTTTTGTCCAACTCTATGCAAATCTGGTCCTGTACGTTTTGATCCCCATAAGAAAGGATGGTCGTACACAAATTCTCCAGCTTTAGAATATTCACCATAACGCTCTACTTCTGAACGGAAAGGACGAATCATTTGAGAGTGACAACCCACACAACCTTCTCGTATATATAAATCTCTACCTTCTAATTCTAAAGGAGTATAAGGCTTTACACTACTAATCGTTGGAATGTTAGACTCCACCATAATGGTTGGAATAATTTGAACAATCCCACCTATTAATATAGCAATTGTTGCAAAAATGGTTAATTGAACTGGTCTTCTTTCTAATTGTTGATGCCAAGATTCTCCTAATATTCTTCCTTTTTTCAATCTTTGTAAAGGAGCTGCTTCGCTTAAATCATCTTCTACTTCTGAACCTCTTTTAATAGTTGCAGAAATGTTAAACAACATAACTACCGCCCCAACAATATACATAGTTCCTCCTACTGCACGCATCCAATACATTGGAATAATTTGAGTAACTGTTTCTAAAAAGTTACCATAAACTAAAGTTCCATCAGGATTAAATTGTTTCCACATAGAAGCTTGCACAAACCCTGCAATATACATTGGGAAAGCATAAATAATAATTCCTAAAGTACCTAACCAAAAGTGAATATTTGCTAATTTAATAGACTGTAATTTGGTTTTAAACAATACTGGAACCAACCAATAGATCATCCCAAAAGTTAAAAATCCATTCCAAGCTAATGCTCCAACATGTACATGGGCTATAATCCAATCTGAAAAGTGTGCAATGGCATTTACATTTTTTAAAGACAACATAGGTCCTTCAAAGGTTGCCATACCGTATCCTGTAATAGCTACAACCATAAACTTTAAAACAGGATCAACTCTCACTTTATCCCAAGCTCCTCTTAAGGTTAACAATCCGTTGATCATTCCTCCCCAAGATGGAGCAATTAACATTACAGAAAATGCAACCCCTAAATTTTGTGCCCAATCTGGCAAAGCTGTATATAATAAGTGGTGAGGTCCAGCCCAAATGTAGATAAATATTAATGACCAAAAGTGCACAATAGACAATCGGTACGAATACACAGGTCTGTTAGCTGCTTTAGGCACAAAATAGTACATCAACCCTAAAAATGGTGTGGTTAAGAAAAAAGCCACTGCATTGTGTCCATACCACCATTGTACTAAGGCATCTTGTACCCCTGCGTACACTGAATAACTCTTTAAGAAAGAAACTGGCAATGCCAAACTGTTAAAAATATGTAGAACTGCTACAGTAACAAACGTTCCTAAATAAAACCAAATAGCAACATATAAATGACGTTCTCTTCTTTTTAAGATAGTTCCAATCATGTTGATACCAAATACCACCCAAATAAGAGCTATGGCAATATCAATTGGCCACTCTAGTTCTGCATATTCTTTACTTGAAGTAATACCCAATGGTAAAGTAATGGCTGCTGCTACAATAATTGCTTGCCATCCCCAAAAATTAATTTTACTAAGTAAATCACTAAACATTCTAGCCTTTAAAAGTCTTTGCAATGAATAATAAACACCTGCAAACATTGCATTTCCAATGAAGGCAAAAATAACTGCATTGGTATGTAAAGGTCTTAATCTACCAAAACTTAGCCATGAAACTCCTTTGGTGATGTTTGGAAACACAAACATTAATGCCAACAGTAAACCTACTGACATTCCTATGAGTCCCCAAAACATAGTTGCGTAAATAAATTTCTTTACGACTTTGTTGTCATAATAAAATTGTTCTTTTTCCATAAAATAGTAATTCGATTAATTGTTTTGGTTTTTATTTATTCTTCTTTATTCTTTACATTATCATTAAAAAGCATTCTAATAGCTGGTGTTTCATCATCTTCAAACTGACCATTTCTAACAGCTAAAAAGAATACTGCCAAGAAAACCACAGCTACGCAAAGACTCACGATAATTAAAATGTAAATAACACTCATGTTTACTTTTATTTGTAACAAAAGTATTGGCATCATAGATGGCAAAAAATGATTATTATCATGGTTTAGATAATTTTATAATGAGAACTGAATTTGTGAGTAAAATAAAGGCTTATTCATTTTTAATAAATAAAAATTTACATATATTGAAAGTTAATTTCTGTACTATAAATTAAAGAGACATGATTAATATTCCTAAAATTAAAAAAGTAGCAAGCATCTTATTAATTTTCCTTATTGTACTAAGTACCAACATAGTGGACAATAAAAACTTTAATAGACTTAAAAAATCAGTAACCACTATTTATAAAGATAGAATTGTTGCTAGTGATTTATTATTTGAATCATTATTATTAATTCATGAAAAAGAAATGGCATTGGTCTCTTCAGATTCTATTTTTTATCAAAAAAGAAATGAACAAACCAATCAGCAAATAAAAAACTACATAGAAACTTATGAGCAAACAAAACTAACTCTTAAAGAACAAACACTTTTTAACAACTTTAAGAACGAATTTAATCATCTAAATAAACTAGAAGAACGTTATGTTGATTCTAACAGAGATAATAAAGCTGAATTATTAAAAAGCATTGATAACATTACTCACACCTTACAAAGTTTATCAAAAATTCAACTTGACGAAGGTAAACAGCAAATGTTTATGAGTAATAAAGCAATAAAAGCTATTGATTTATTTACACAAGTAGAAATTATATTCTTAATTATGATGGCTATTATTATACAGGTAATTATTTTTTACGATCCTAAAAAAAGTAAAAAATAAAAACCGGTTTGGTAAACATTTATAACAAATATTAACTTATAGCTATCCTCTATTTTATTTGATGTTTTTAGCTAAAAGATTTGTTACTACAGTTACAAACACCACAATAGTAATAGAACTTAGAGGCATTAAAATAGCTGCAATTAAAGGAGTTAAAGCTCCTGATGTTGCAAAATACAAACCTATAACATTGTATAAAATAGAGAGTAAAAAACTAACTTTTACAACGTTTAAACTTGCCTTACAAAATTTAAAATAAGCTGGTATGATATTTATTTTACTAGCATCAATAATAGCATCGCTAGCAGGAGAAAAAACATTTACATCTTCTGCTACCGCTATTCCTACTTCTGATTGTAATAAAGCTCCAGCATCATTTAAACCATCTCCAACCATCATTACGGATTGATTTTTTTGCTGACACGCTTTTACTTGCTCTAACTTATCTTGTGGTGATTGATTGAAATAAAACTGAGTTGTACTAGGCAGCTGATTTTCTAAATAGTTTTTTGAAGCATCATTATCTCCCGATAAAACATTGATTTGATGATGTTTTGACAATTCCTTTAAAGTATTAAAAACATCTTCCCTGTATTGATTACCAAACTTAAAATAACCTTTTAAATAACCATCAATACTTACATATACCCTACTTTCGGTTTCTATTTCATTTTTAGAAATCCCTATAAAGTTGGCAGAACCTACTTTAACCATTTTTTGATTAAAAATTCCTCTAATTCCATTTCCTTCAACTTCATTAAAATCAAGAACTTCTAGTAAGTTTGCTTTAATTTTTTTAAATAAAGTTCTACTTAAAGGATGATTAGAATTTCTAACCAATGATTTAACCATAGACAATTCTTCATCTGACATAACCTCTCCTTCATAAGTAAACTCTTGCTTATTTCTAGTGGTTAAAGTTCCTGTTTTGTCAAAAAAAATGGTTTGAACATGAGCAATCTTTTCTATAACAGTACTGTCTTTTAAATAAAACCCTTTTTTTCCTAAAATACGCAGTACATTCCCAAATGCAAAAGGAGCTGATAAAGCCAAAGCACAAGGACAAGCCACTATTAAAATAGAAGTCACCACATTCACAATTTGACTTTTATCAACCTGAAACCAATAAACAGCAGAAACCAGCGTAATTAATAATAATCCCCAAGTAAAATATTGACTAACGGCATCGGTAAGATTGGTTAATTTTGAAGGTTTTTCATAAGAATTCTGACTCCATAATTTAGTCAAATAACTTTGATCTACAGTTTTTGTTACTTTAAGGCTAATAGATTCTCCTTGTTGTTTTCCACCTGCAAAAACCTTATCTCCTATTTGCTTTTCAATTAAATTGGCTTCTCCAGTTACAAAACTATAATCTAACGTTGGATGCCCACTCACCACTACTCCATCGGTAGGAATAACTTCTTCATTTCTGATAACAATAACATCGTTTATTTGAATTTCATTAACAGGAACAACCACTTCTTTTCCTTTAACCAAAGTAGAAATAGCTATGGGGAAATAAGATTTAAAATCTCTTTCGAACGATAAAAAATCATAGGTTTTTTGTTGAAACAATTTTCCTAATAACAAAAAGAAAATCAAACCTGTTAAGCTATCAAAATAACCTTGTCCAGTTCCTGAAAAAAATTCGTAACTACTTCTTAAAAACAAGACCAATACCCCAATACTAATAGGAACATCGATATTTAAAATTCTTTTTCTTAGACCTTTATAAGCAGAAATAAAATAATCGTTAGCAGCATAAAAAACCACTGGTAAAGAAAATAAAAACATCAACAACACAAATAAAGGTTGGTAATGAGCCAACCAAACATCTGGTTTTCCAAAATAATCTGGAAAAGATAAAAACATACTATTACCAAAAGCAAATCCTGCAATGGCTAGTTTATAAGTACTGCTTTTACTTTTGTTTTTAGTTTTTTCTCCATCCTCTAAACTGATATAAGGATCGTAACCAATCATGGCTAGTAATTCTACCAATTGTTGTAAAGTAATCTTATTATTATAGGTTACTTGTACTGTTTTTTTAGAAAAATGAACTCTTGAATTTACAATTCCATCATTTAACTTCTGTAAGTGTTCTAACACCCAAACACATGAGCTACAATGTATTTTAGGAATGTAAAGAGTTACAATTTCAATTCCATCTTCCTGAAAATCTAACAACTTACTTACAACCGTAGCATTATTTAAAAAAGCATATTTTCCTTTAATTCCATCAGGCGTTAACCCAGGATTTTTTTCAAAATCATAATATGCAGTTAAATCATTATCCTTAAATATTTCATATACAGTTTTACAACCATGGCAACAGAAAATTTTCTCATCAAATACAACAATATCTTGATCAGCCACATCTCCACAATGATAACAGGATTTTTCTTCCATTTTAAACGTAAATATTTATAAAATGTAAAATTGATGATATAAGAAATCTTATACAATGACTAATATCATACAAACTTTCCGTATTTTTGAAAAGAACAAAAAAATCTTTTACTGTGGGTAGATGTGAACAATGTTTAATTAAACAATTTAACAACTTAAATGCTTTAAGTAAGGAAGAATTATCACGAATTTCTGACTCTAAAGATGTACATATCTTTAAAAAAGGAGAAGTTATTTTTGATGAAGGTAAATTTTCTTCTGGTGTATACTGTATTAAAGATGGGGTTTGTAAACTCTCTCAATTAAATGCAAATGGAAAAGAACAAATTGTAAAATTTAGTAAAAAAGGAGATTTAATTGGCTACCACTCTGCCATTACTCATGAACCTAGTACCATTAAGGTTACCGCTTTAAATGATGTAGCTGCTTGTTACATTCCGCAAGACTTAATTAAGAAACCTTTAGAAGAAAACCCAAAGTTTGCTGGGGCCATGTTTAAAACCGTTTGTAGCGATTTAAAAGAAGCTAACAACGCAATAACCAATATTTCTACCAATACGGTACACCAACGTATGGCTGATTTGATTTTGTTTTTAAAGGAAACTTATGGTGTAGACAATAACAACACTATTAATATTCAGCTAAGTAGAAAAGAGATTGCAAGTTCTGTGGGAACGGCAACAGAATCGGCTATTAGAATATTATCTGGATTTAAAAAAGATGGTTTGATAGATTTAGATGGAAAAGCCATTGTAATTCTAGATGAAGAGGAATTAAAACACCTTGCAGAAGGTATTTAAATAATAAACATAGAGACAACTATATTTAAGAGTTATCAATTATTTTGATAGCTCTTTTTTTATTTAGTGACTTTATAAAAATACTATAAATATTGTTATTTGTTAAGAACTTTTAAGTTTTGTGCAAAAGTATTTCTGTAACTCACTGATTTTTATAGCTAACTTTATAAAAAAGATTGACTTCTCGAAAAAGCCAATTCCTAAAGAAAGTTTGGTTATTTGGGGTTGGCAGAGATTTTTGAAAAACTAACACACATAAGAACAATATGGCAAAAAGTGTAAATCAAGCATTCGAAGAATTTAATAAAGATGTGGTAAACCTTATCAAGGATAACACTGACAATGCAAGAAGCAGTCGAGATTGGTTAATTACACAATTATTGGCTTTTCCTGAAAATGTTGAAGACTTCCCAAATGACTACCCCGAAAAGCATATAAAATTTGGTTCATTCGCTAGAAACACCAAAATAAAACCCCTTGACGACATTGACCTTATGTACTGTATTGGAGCAGGAAATGCTTATTATCAAATTGACACTTATGACAATAAAAAATATTACATTCATACAGAGAACGCAATTGACAGCTTAAAGAAACTTTCAAATGACGATTATACTCTTAATTCAATAAAAGTAGTTAATAAGTTAGTAAAAGCGTTAGAAACCGTTCCTCAATATTCAAACGCAGACATCAAAAGAAATCAAGAAGCGACTGTACTCAATTTGGTTTCATATACTTGGAGTTATGACATTGTACCTTGCTTCTACACAGTAAATAACTTTTATCTTATTCCAGACGGAAGTGGAAATTGGAAGGCTTCAAATCCAACCACAGACCAAGACAATATTAAAAATACAAATCAGAATTACGGCGGGAAAGTATATCAACTAGTAAGGACTTTAAAATATTGGAATGCAAATTTTACAAGTCCTAAAATTGGCTCATACTTATTTGAAGTCCTTGTTTTGAACTTCGTTAAATCAACGGGGAGTCAGAATGATTTTAATGACATTAATATCAAAAACTTTTTTTACTATTTGTATTCTAACATTCGTTATGATGTTCAAGACCCAAAAGGAATACAAGGCAATATAAACAATCTCACTAGCGAACAAAAGGATAGAATTTCAAGCAAAGCCAAGTCTTGTTATGACACTGCTAATATTGCTCTTGATTTTGAAATTGAAAAAAAGAATCAAGAAAAGGCTATTGAAAATTGGCAAATAATTTTTGGAGATAAATATCCTTCCTATGAATGAATACTACAACCCATTAAGAGAATCATTTAATCTTGCAAAGAAAATTGATTCTATAGCATTCAAAATTCTGATTTTGTCAGCAGGCTTAACTCTACTCAATTTTATATTTAGTAAATATATTGATAACCTCAAAGAGTGGGCGGAAATTCTAAGCAATGTAAACACTGTTGTAATTGTTTTATTTACTCTTCTAAAGTTTGTAGTTAATTACATAATTTTCCATACTTCGTTTGACAAACGCTCAGACTTTGTAGATAATTCATTTGGCACAAACTATTCTTCAAATAAATCAAACAAATATTATAATAATGATACTATTGAAAATGGTATTTTAAGAATGGGAGCTAACAGTTTTGAGAGTTGTTATTTCACCTATAATTTGGCAATTAAGTGTCTAAAGGAGAAATGGATAATAAATCTAATTGTTGCAGTAATAATTTTAACTCTTGCTGTTCAAGGTTATAATACTGTGTTAACTATGGTTCTACAACTGACTTTGCCAATTTACCTAATTTCAGATGCTGTTAACCATTCCGTTTTTTGTCTAAGAGTAAAAAATATTCTCGACAGCTTTTGCCGACTTTATAATGATTTGAAAGAAGAAGAGATTACTTCTAAAAAAGAGCCTGAAATTATCCTGACAGTTTTAAATTACGAAACAACACTTTCGACATTTAACTTATTGATTAGTGAATCACTGTATAAAAAATTCAACCCATACTTATCAGAGCAATGGGAGAAATTGAAAGAACAGTACACCCTAAAATAACCTCTGCTAACACGGTATATATCAAATAGGGCGTTAAGTGATTTAATAAAATTAGTGCTATTTACAAACTCCACCAAATCGTTGATTTGGCTTTTAAAATGAATAAGATAAAAACAAAATACAACGCTTTGGCTCAGTGCAAATCCGAAAGTTTTTCGCTTTCTACTATTCTACTTGCCATATACTAACCATAGACAACAAATAACACTAAAAAAATATTATGGCAGACGACGGAAGTAAAGAAGGATCAAATTGGCCTATGCCTAAGTTTAGGTTTAAAGTAGACCTTGGTATTGAACTTAAAAAAATTTCCTTTCAAGAAGTATCAGGAATGGACGTTGAAAGTCAAATAATTGAATATCGAAAAAGTAACAGCAAGCTTTTTTCTACCATTAAAACACCAGGAATAGTAAAAAACGGAAATGTTGTGATGAAAAGAGGCGTGTTTTTAAACAACAATGCTTTTTGGGATTTTCATTCACAAATAGCCATGAATACCATCGAACGCCGAACAATTATTATTCAATTGCTAAATGAGAACAATGAGGTAACCATACAATGGCAATTAAACAATGCCTGGCCAACAAAAATAACAAGTACCAATCTTGAGTCTGATGAGAATGAGGTGGCTGTAGATATCTTAGAAATAGCACATGAAGAATTAATAATTACAAATGGATAACAACATGAAAAAAAATCTTTTTCTTACCGCAATCATCATCATTGTAAGTATTGGAACAACCAAAGCAAATTCTTTTAACAACAATATTTACCAAGAAATTCAAAAAGATTCTGCAAGATTGTCAGAACTTGATAAATTCTGGACAGAACTATCTCGCACCGTTCGAGAAGGTGATTTTGAGGGTTACCAAGCTGCTTACCATCCTGATGCTGTTCTTGTTATTAAACAAAATAAGTCAATATCAATTACAGAAGCGCTAGACAACTGGAAACAAGGGTTTATTGACACCAAGTTGGGAAAGAAAAATGATAAGGTAGAATTTCGTTTATCAAAAAGAATTGGGAGTAAAACTACTGCGTTTGAAACAGGAATTTTCTATTTTACCTCAACAGATAGCCACGGTAACCCTACTGAAGATTATATACATTTTGAAATGCTGCTTGTAAAACGTAATGACAAGTGGTATGCGTTAATGGAAAATCAAAAATCTGAAGCTACCAAAGAAGAATGGAAAGCATTAGAATAGTTTTCTTACATACCTAATAACGATATATAAAATCTAAAACACTGATAATAAATTCATTTGATATTTGTTTGAATGATAATTTTGAGTAACCTAATATTTCTTTAAGCTAAGTAAGAGTTAAATTCTGTCCGATATATTTTTTGTATTTTACAAGGAAACCTTAAAGATACATTCCGTATGCAGCTGCAATCTTCCTTGTTTAAAAAGCACTATTTGGCATTAATATTATGTCTGTTTTTAATTAATTGTGAGCAACCAAAAAAAAAGGATGCAATTAACAAACAGCCTATTTTGAAACGTGATTTAGAGTCCATTAAAAAAGATGGCATACTTAAAGCGCTTACAGTCTATAGCGGAACAAGCTATTTTTTATACAAGGGACAACCCATGGGCTACGAGTATGAATTACTTAAAAGATTAGCCAAACATCTAAATCTTGAACTTGAAATGGTTGTGGTTAAAGATCTTGATGAACTTATTATCAAACTCAATCAAGGTGAAGGTGATATTTTGGCACACGGACTCGCGATTACAGGAGACCGTAAAGCATCTGTATCATTTACAAACTATTTGTACCTAACCAAACAGGTATTAGTTCAAAAAAAACCAGACAATTGGCGTACCATGCATTGGCACAAATTGGAAAATGCGTTGATACAGGATGCCATAGAATTACTACAAGACACAGTATCCATTCGTGAAGGTTCATCTTACAGCGAGCGTATTGAGAATCTTAGCGATGAGCTTGGTGGTAACATTTATATTAATAAATTATCAGGTGAAATGGCTACAGATGAAATCATTAAACAAGTAGCCAAAGGGAATATTAAATACACGATTTCAGATAATAATATCGCCAAAATTATGGCTTCTTATTATCCTATTTTAGACATTGAGGTACCTGTTAGTTTTTCACAAAGAATTGGATGGGCCACACGTATAAACTCACCCAAATTACTAAATGCTATAAATTTATGGCTAGAAGATTTCAGAAAAGAGGTTGATTATAATGTTATTTATAATAAGTACTTTAAAAATAAAAAGAACTTTAGACGACGTGTAAAAAGTGACTTCTATAGTTTAAACAAAGAGGAAATTAGCCCTTACGATGCACTTATTCAAAAACATGCCGAAAAAATTAATTGGGATTGGCGTTTAGTAGCTTCCCTAATTTATCAAGAATCAAGATTTGATCCAAACAATAGTTCTTGGGCCAATGCGAAAGGTCTGATGCAATTGATGCCTAAAACTGCCGAAGAACTGGGAGTCCAAGATCGCAGTAACCCAAAACAAAGTATTAGTGGGGGAATCAAATATCTTAGACAGATTTGGAATAATTTCGACAAAATTAAAGACTCTATACAGCGAACTAAATTTACGATGGCCTCTTATAATTGTGGATTGTATCATGTTAAAGATGCTCAAAAGTTAGCTACCAAAAAAGGTTTGGATGCCTTTGTTTGGGATGACAATGTTGAAAATATGATCTTGGCTTTGAGCCATCCCAAAAACTACAACAATCCTATCATAAAGTACGGTTATGTTAGAGGAATTGAGCCCTATAATTACGTCAATCAGATTTTTGAACGCTATGCTCACTATACCCAATTTATTAATAAATAGCTGTTTTAAATAAAAAAAACAGAAACTTAAAACACCTTGCAGAAGGTATTTAAATAACAAACATACAAGAGACAACTATATTAAAGAGTTATCAATTATTTTGATCGCTCTTTAATATGGTTGGGTTATTGGGAACCTGTGGGCAATGTAAACAAACCTACGAACAGTCATTACAAACCCCGGTCAGAACACAATTTGTATTTTGAACTTCATAACCATTGGGAACTGAATATTCAACAGGAACTTGCAAACATTCAATCGTATCACACGACAAACACCGAAAATGGAAATGATGTTGAATAACTTCTTGTGGATTTTCACATTTTTTACAAATAGCAAAATACTGTTTTCCGTCTTCAGCAACTATTTTGTGTACTATCCCATCTTCACAAAATCTGTTTAATACTCTATAAATTGTAGCTCTATTGATTTCAATATTTAACTGCTTTTCAATAGCGTCATGACTTAATGCTTTTCTTGAATTTAGTAGTAAATTCAGTACTGCCTCTTTTGTGGGCGTATTCCTTCTAATCATGTTTATTGCGATTTTATTGCAATAATACAAAAAAAATGTATTTTTGTCTAAAAAACTAATGCGACATTTTCGCATTTAAAACATAAATCAATAATATGAACAAGGTCTTTGAAGTAATTATAATTGGTGGAAGTTATGCAGGACTTTCAGCAGCAATGACTTTAGGTCGTTCCCTTCGCAAAACATTGGTAATTGATGCTGGAAAACCGTGTAATCGACAAACGCCACATTCACATAATTTTTTAACTCAAGATGGAAGTACACCAAAAGAAATTTCTGAAATTGCAAAGAATCAAGTAGCAAAATATGACAGTGTAAAATTTTATAACGGATTTGCTGTAGGTGGAAAGAAAATTAAAAAAGGTTTTCAAATCACTACCTCAAATGGAGATGTTTTTACAGCAAAAAAATTGGTTTTTGCCACTGGAATTAAAGACATAATACCAGATATAAGTGGTTTTATGGAATGTTGGGGAATTTCCGTAGTACACTGTCCTTATTGCCATGGTTACGAAATACGAAATAAAAAAACCACTATAATTTATAATGGAGAAAGAGTGCTTCATCTTGCATCTTTAGTAAACAATTTAACAAAAGAAATAACAATTATCACTTCAAAAATAGAAGCGTTTGAAGAAAAACAGCTCGAAAAATTAAAACAACATAATATTCAAATCATCGAAAAAGAAGTTTCTTCAATCAATCATACTAATGGGCAATTAAAAAGTATTGTATTTAAAGATGGAAGTAAGGAAAATTTTGAATGTGCATATGCTCCTGTTCCGTTTGAACAAAACTCTAATATTCCCAAAGAATTGGGTTGTGAATTTACGGAAGAGGGATACATTGAAGTAAATTTTATGCAAAAAACCACAGAAGAAGGCATATTTGCCTGTGGAGACAATAGTACAATGATGCGTTCTGTATCAATGGCTGTTAACAGTGGAAACATAACGGGTACAATGATAAATCAAGAACTCACTCAAGAAAATTTTTAATATGGTAGAAGTGTTTATAACCAATGTAAAATCAGAAATTCTATCAATAGAAATTTTACAATTTTTGGAAAAGAATTATCCACAGGTAGAATTCAATTTTGACTTGGAAGATTTTAATAAACCATACCCTTACGGTCACTCTATTTTAAGAATTGAAGTTAAAGTAATTGATATAAATTCAATAGCTCAACAACTAAAAAGTAAAGGAATTGAATGTGAATTATTAGGCTATGAAATATATTTATATAATCACTGAATTTTTGAAAAAAAACATTTAATAATAAATATGAAATATGGGATCTAAAAATATACTGAATTAATTAAAAACCTCTTCGTAGAAAATCCTGTACAAAATACTCTAATTCTGAAAATTATATATGGATAAAATCCCCCTATTTTTAATATACTAACCATTACATTCCATACATAAAAAGCCCCCGATGAAGAGGGCTTTTTTATTTTTTTAATGAAAAAATATGAATTGGATACTGCAAAAAATATTCTTCATTTAATTTTAACACATTTATTCCTAAATCATTTACTCCCACATCAGTAATAATCATGTTTTTTAAAGTATTTTTGTCTCTTGGAAAAGATGCTTTAAGCTGTTCTTTTAATGAAATCTGCATTGAATAAAAATCTGTATTTAAACTTTTAAAACCGACCTTTTTAAATAAATTAGAAAATTCAGTTAATGAAAGTGCTGCAACATGAGAATCATCCCTGTTTTTTTCCATTTCATTATATTTTTTAATTTTAGAATCTGGTAAAGAAACATCAACCACTAAAACCTTTCCTCCTGGTTTACAAACTCTTTTCATTTCAGACAAAACTTTAAATGGGTTTAAGAAATGATGAAAACCAAATCTTGAAATTACAATTGAAAAGCTATCATCTTCATAAGGTAAATTGTCAACATCTCCAATTTGCCAAGTCATATTAGTAAGATCGCACTTAGTTTGCAACTTTTGTGCCTCATCAAGCATTCCTTGTGTTATATCAATCCCTGTTACATCATGGGTATGTTTGGCAAATTCACATGATACAATACCAGAGCCACAAGCAATATCTAAAACTGAATCACTCTTTGAAGCTGATGATAAGGAAATTAACTTATCTAAAGCCTCACTATGCGAAGTAATTGCAGTGTATCCACTAGCCTGCTTTGAAAATTGTTTTACAATGTTTTTGTTATGATTTTTAACATCCATAATCTATTATTTTAAATTTTTACAAAGTTCAGGAATAGAAACAATGTCTTTATTACTATATTTAGACAATGAATATTGATTACAAGACAAATATTAAAATAGATTCAGGATACGAAATAAACGAATTCCGTCCAGTAAGCACCTATTCTGAAAATATTCAAAATGCCAAATGTGCAAATTCACACGCGCATCCAAGAGCACAAATTATATCATGTAATTCAGGTGTAATGAAAGTTGTAACAAAAAGCAATATATGGATAATTAATCCTTTACAAAGTGTTTGGATTGCCAGTAACGAGGAACACCAAGTTTTTTTCCCAAAGAATGTAAGGGTAATTACAGCATTTATTGACAAATCAAAATTAAATAATCTTCCAAAAGATAGCTTTGCATTTGACAATTCAAGTTTTTTAAACAGTCTTCTAAAAAAAATAGTCTCTTTTGGTAATCCCAACAAATTAACTATACCACAAAGTAGAGTAATTGAGGTATTCTTAGATGAAATTTCTATCTTAAAAGCAAGCACAACCTTTTTACCAACAAGCCAAGAAAAAAGAGTAAAAATAGTAGTAGATGATTTAATGCATAATTTCTCAAGCAAAAAAAACATTGATTATTACGCCAATAAATCATCTGTGAGTCCGAGAACACTTTCTAGATTATTTAACAAGGAATTAGGCATGAGCTTTGGAGATTGGAAAATGCGTTTAAAATTAATGGAAGCAGTAAAGCAGCTAGGAGAAAATAAAAGTGTAAAACAAATTGCCTTTGATTTAGGTTATGAAAATGTTAGTTCATTCATTACTACTTTTAAAAAACATTTTGGAAAAACACCCACAAATTACCTAACAAAATAAGTTAAAAAAACAAAACATCATATTTTATATTGGCAATAGGAATTATCGCTATGTAAATGCTCTTAATTTTAGTAGTAGAAAAAAACTTGGTAACCGTCTAATTTTTCATATACCAACCGTTATTTTTAAATAGATAATAAATTCTAGAATTCATTAAAGTTTTTGGTATTTTTATATCTAATAATTATAGGTTATATCATTTATTATTAAAGACCTATTTTTATCAATACCATTCAATAATTGCTATACAATTAAACAACCTATAATGAACTTATCCAGATGGTTTCAATTTATAAGACCTAATATTAAATTTTATCAAAGTGGTTTTTTTGAATTTCCTTTTCTAGCAAATAGCCCTGAGCTTATGATAGAAAGCACCATAAAAACTCCTGGAAGCAAACATATTAAAAGAGAGCAGGCTGTTTATAGAAACAATCCTTTTACAAAAGGATCATTTCATTATCGAAAAATTGAAGATGGCTTATGGTTAACAATTACAGATATACAGTTTAAACAAAATACAATTATTAAATCTGTTTATGATGAAAATATTCCAAGTAATCATTATACAATCACTTTTACTCTTTTTGAAAGTGAAGTAAAACTTCAAAATACTTTTATAGACAAAATACCTTTCCAAAATAAATTTTGGGGTTTTAAAAAACCTGGTACAGATGTAGGTGCTTGTTTTTATAAAGGAACCAAGTCAAAATTCTTTATTTATTATATTAGTCCAGATTGGATTAAAAAAAATGTGCCTTTAGATAAATTAGATGATAGCATTCCTTTTAAAAAATTTCTAAATTCTGATAAAGGTTTTATTTCCTTTCAAGATATAGTTCCCTATGCAGAAGGATTTTCTAATGAAATTTTACATACCGTTAAAACGTTTAATGATGATGTTTTTAACGAAACTCTTTTAAAATCTCAAGCTTTTAGTTTGATATCTTCTTTTTTCAAAAATGTTTTTAGAGATGTAAGAAAAGAAAACTATCTTGAAAAAGGAAAAGCTGATTATAAAAAAATTTCTGAATGCGAACGTCTAATATCAACAAACCTAGGACTACCTTTTATCGGTATTGATATCATTGCTAAAAAACTAAACATATCTCCTTCAAAATTAAAAACTGATTTTAAGTCTGTTTACGGAACTTCGATATTGCAATATCACATTCAAAAGAAAATGGAATTAGCTATGCAATTAATACTTAACACCAATTTACAAATTAAGTACATAGCTCAGGAAGTTGGTTATGAAAGCCAAAGTAAATTTAGTGCTGCCTTTAAAAACAAACACGGAAAACTCCCGTCTGAAATACGTATAAACAACACTTTAGATTAGCAACCTCTTCTATTTTTCTTCATAAAAAACACAAAATTGTCCTATTGGGCTATTGATTTGTCTTAATTGGCTATATAATCATTTATTAGTGGAATAGATTTGTTATAAAAAAATAACTATAGATAAGTAGTTCAGTTTATGAAAATAAAATACATCCGTTTTTAGAATTGGTTCTGAAACAAAAATGTATCATTTATTTTTTTTTCCTAAAAGACAAAAGCAGCTTATCAAATTAGGTTATTTATAAAAATCATTTTTATGAATACAAATACTGCTTCACCAATAACCTCTAAAAAACCTATACGTTTTAATACCGAGGGAATAGCTTATGAAAAAACATCGGAAGCAACAGTTAGGGTCATTAAAAATTTAGATAACAACTATGTTGGATCTATAACAATTCCTGCAGCTATTGTTTACAATAAAACAAAATATATTGTTACTGAAATTAGTGAAACTGCTTTTAAAGGCAACGAAAACATCAATTCAATTAGTATAGGTGATAATATTAAAACTATCAAAGCATTTACATTTAGTTATTGTAAAAATTTAACTTCTGTAACTATACCAAATTCTGTTTGCTCCATTGGAGAATCTGCTTTTAGTGCTTCTGGACTAACTAGTTTTACTTTCCCTAGTGCCGTTACCACAATTGAAAATTATTTATTTCTGGGTTGTAAAAAATTAATTACTATTATAATTCCCAATACCATTACAACTATAAAAGAGTATTCTTTTAGTTGGTGTTTACAATTAACCAATCTAGTTTGTACTATTGAATCTCCCTTAGCAATTCATTCAAATGTTTTTTTTGAAACAAATACTAACTTATGCAAGTTAGAAGTTCCTGTAAAAAGTATAGAAGCATACCAAAAAGCTAACGTCTGGAAAAGTTTTAAAACAATAATTGCTACTGAAACAGTGGATACGTCAAATTTATAAACAAAACAACATGCCTATCTCTCCAAACCCTGTAGAAAATAATTTATTTGTAGAGTTGAACGACTCAAAGGAAGCTACTATTGAAGTTTTTAATGAGAATGGACAACTATTAATTCAAAAAACAATAACCAACTCACAAAATACCATCAACACCAACAACTTATCTACAGGAATATATTGGCTTAAACTTACCTCCAACAAAGGAATCATCACTAAAAAATTTATTAAAAATTAGTTTATATATAGAAGTGAGATCTATAATCATGAATCTTTTTATTATAGATGATAATAAAAAAAAGATTCTTTTATACTTCTATATATTTAGGTTAAACCGCACCTAAATAAAGCCCTAATAATTTTAAATTTAACAAGTAGTCAAAAATTAATTATTTCCGTACTTTCGCAGTTCATTAGAAATAAACAAAAATGAGTATCCAAAACCATTTAGAAATTGCTGTTAAAAAAGCATTTGTAGAAATTTTTGAAACTGAAATTCCAGCTGTAGAATTCCAAGCAACTCGTAAAGAATTTGATGGAGATATTACCATTGTAGTTTTTGCTTTTTTAAGATTTGTAAAAGGAAATCCTGTTCAAATTGGAACTCAAATTGGAGAATACCTAAAAACCAATGTTGATTTGGTTACCGATTTTAATGTCGTAAAAGGATTCTTAAACATTTCTATCAACCCTAGTTTTTTTGTAGATAGTTTTTACGGAATCTACGAAACAGAAAATTACGGAACCCTTCCCCCTGCTCCAACTGAAAAAGCGGTAATGGTAGAATACTCTTCTCCAAACACCAACAAACCTTTGCACTTAGGTCACGTACGTAACAATTTATTAGGTTTTTCTGTAGCAGAAATTATTGCCGCAAGTGGTAAAAAAGTTTACAAAACCCAAATTATCAACGATCGTGGAATTCATATTTGTAAAAGTATGTTGGCATGGCAAAAATTTGGAAACGGAGAAACTCCAGAAAACACAGGTTTAAAAGGTGATAAATTAGTAGGAAACTACTATGTAGCGTTTGACAAGGCTTATAAAGAAGAAATAAACAACTTAATTGCCCAAGGAAGAACCGAAGAAGAAGCTAAAAAACAAGCCCCTATTTTATTAGAAGCTCAAGAAATGTTGCGTAAATGGGAAGCAGGTGATGAAGAAGTGGTAAACCTATGGAAAACTATGAACCAATGGGTCTATGATGGTTTTGCTGTTTCTTACAAAAACCTGGGAGTTGAGTTTGATAAAAATTACTACGAAAGTGAAACCTATCTTTTAGGAAAAGACTGTGTACAAGACGGTTTAGAAAAAGGTGTTTTTTATAAAAAAGAAGACGGTTCGGTTTGGATTGACTTAACCGACGAAGGTTTAGATGAAAAACTAGTGTTACGTGGTGATGGAACTTCGGTTTACATTACACAAGATTTAGGAACTGCTATTCAACGTTTTCAAGAATTTGATATTAATGCGTTAACTTATACTGTTGGAAACGAACAAGATTATCATTTTAAAGTGTTGTTCTTAATTTTAAAGAAATTAGGATTTTCTTGGGCTGAAAACATGTATCACCTTTCTTACGGAATGGTAGATTTACCAACTGGTAAAATGAAATCTAGAGAAGGAACAGTTGTAGATGCTGATGATTTGATGGAAGAAATGGTCAATACGGCTCGTGAAATTTCTCAAGAATTAGGAAAGTTAGAAGGATATTCAGAAGAGAAAAAAGAGGAATTGTATAAAATTATAGGAATGGGTGCTTTAAAATATTACATTTTAAAAGTAGATCCTAAAAAACGTATTTTGTTTGATCCTAAAGAATCTATAGATTTTAACGGAAATACAGGGCCTTTTATACAATATACTTACGCTAGAATTCAATCTATTTTAAGAAAAGCTGATTTTGATTATACAGCAAAACAAAATGTTGAAATTTCTGACAAAGAATTAGCCGTAATAAAAACCTTACAATTGTATCCAGAAACAGTTCAATTGGCTGCAAAAAATCACAGTCCGGCATTAATTGCTAACTATACTTACGACTTGGTTAAAGAATACAACTCATTCTACCAAAGTTCATATATTTTAGGTTGTGAAGAGGAAGCTTTAAAAGTTTTTAGAACACAATTATCAGCACAAGTTGGAGATACTATTAAATCTGCCTTTAAACTTTTAGGAATTGAAGTTCCAGAGAGAATGTAAAGATTTATCATATTATTTAAAAAGCCCATCAATTTAAATTGATGGGCTTTTTTTAGGACTTCATTTTAGAATTTAAGTAACTTAACAAAGTGAACTAAGCACACCTTATTGTTATGATTAAAATATTTAAAACCTTTGGAGAGTCCACAGAAATTGAAAAAGCAGAAAAAGGATGTTGGATCAATGTAACCAATCCTAATTCCTACGAAATAAAAACACTCACCACTAAATACAATCTTCCTGGAGATTTAGTCAATGACATTTTAGATATTGATGAAAGATCTAGAGTTGAATTTGATGAAGATTGGACTTTAATCATTCTAAGAATTTCTGCAGCATCTCTTAACAATAATAACCTGCCTTTTTACACAGTTCCCTTGGGTGTTTTTATCACCGAAAACTTTACGGTGTCAATTTGTTTAGAAGATAATGAAGTTTTACCCATGGATCATCCAGCTATCTTTAAAGGATATACACATCAAATTTCGGACAGTGTTAATTTTGTACTTCATTTGTTTTTAAATTCAGGAAAACTGTATTTAAGACATTTAAAGCAAATCAACAAAATGACCAATTTGATTGAACAAGATTTAGAAAAATCTATCAAAAACAAAGAGTTAAATAAGTTGTTAAAATTAGAAAAGTGTTTAGTGTATTTTATCACGGCTCTAAAAGCCAATGAAATAGTGTTAAATAGATTAAGAAAAAACAAAAATTTCACAAAAGACATCAACAAAGAACTAATAGATGATGCCTACATTGAAAACAGACAAGCTTTAGAAATGTCTAAAATTTATGCCAACATACAAAGCGGTATGATGGCCACTTTTACCTCCGTAATTTCTAACAACCTAAATGTGGTGATGAAAAAACTAACGTTGATTTCTATTATTTTAATGATTCCAACCTTAATTGCTAGTATTTTTGGAATGAACATTCCTAATGGACTAGAAAATATTCCCATGGCTTTGCCATTTGTGATTTTAATATCAATCATCTTATCTGTAATAGGTGTATTTATATTTAAAAAAAGACAATGGATATAACCAACTGTAAAGCAAAACATTAACCAAACAAAAAGCACTTTTAAATTAAACAACACAACTACCTAACATATTGATAACACACTCATAACATACGTTTTCTAGGGTATTTACTTTTAGCTATGTCTTAGCTATATAAAAGAAAAGTATGATTACATCTGAAATAGAAAAGTGTATTATTAATTACCTAAAAGGAACTGCTTCTACTAAAGAACTACGTCAATTAGAAGATTGGATAAAATTAGCTAACAATAAAGAGCTTTTTAAAGAATACATAAAACTAGATTACATTACTAGTGTTGCTCTTGTTAAAAATCATAAATCTGATTTTATAAATAAAGAAATCTTTAAAACTAAGGATAAAACAAAAGTTAGAAAACTACTTCCATTTAAATTACTAAAATATGCTTCTATATTATTAATAGCAATTTGTTCTACTTATTTAGTATATCAAAATTTAACTAGAAAAGAAAATTATATTGCTAATACAGACCAAATTATTCTTGATTTAGGAAATGGAAAAACAGAAATTATTCAAGAAAATGGTTCTAAAAAAATTGTAGATATCAATGGAAATGTCATTGGTTTTCAACAAGCAAATAGAATTGTATATACTACTTCTAATAAAATATCTGAAAAAGAAATCATCAATAAATTGACAGTTCCTTATGGAAAACATTTTGAACTGGTATTGTCTGACGGGACCATAATTACTTTAAATTCTGGAACTTCAATAGAATATCCTAGTCAATTTTCTAACAATAAAAAAAGAGAAGTATCTCTTAATGGAGAAGCTTTTTTTAATGTAGCTAAAGACACATTGCATCCATTTGTTGTAAATGCAAATCAACTAAAAGTTCGTGTACTAGGAACGCAATTTAATGTTTCTGCATACCCCGAAGAAAAAAACATATCTACTGTTTTAGTTGAAGGATTGGTAGGCTTGTATAACAATGATGTTTACAATATCAATTCAACAACATTATTAAAACCAGGAGTTAAAGGTGTTTACAATACAGACAAACAAACCTTTTCTACTAAAAAAGTAGATACTAAAATTTATACTAGCTGGAGAACAGGAACTTTAATTTTTAGAGATATTTCTTTTAAAAATATTATCAAAAGGTTAGAGCGTAACTACAACATTTCCATTGTTAATAATAACAAAAAACTAGATCAACAATATTTTAACGCCAGTTTTAATGCAAAAGAAAGTGTTGAGGAAATATTAAGCACTTTTAGTAAAAGCTATCCTTTTAATTATGAAACAATCAACCAAAAAATAATTATTAATTAAAATAGAAATCACATGAACATGAAGTAAAGTCTAGGCATATATCAAAAAAAAAAGAAGATGCGGGAACATCTTCTTATAGAAAAAAGTGATATAAAAATTACCACTATAATAATCTTATCAAAAATATGAAAAAATTTAAACAAATCAAGAGTAACATTTTACACTCTTTAAAATTTAACTTAAAAACTAAGTTAACAACCATTTTCTTGTTTATTAGTTTATTTAGCTCTTTTGCAAATAACTATGGTCAAAACATAAAAATCACATTAAATCTTCAAAAAGTAACCATTGAAAAAGTACTTGATGAAATTGAAGCTCGTACCGAATATAAATTCTTATATAACATTAAAGATGTTGATATCAAGAAAGTTGTAAGTATTCATGTTAAAAATGAAAATGTTGAAAATGTTTTAAATCAACTTTTTAAAAATACAAACAAAACTTACGAAATAGTAGAGAAACATATAATTATAAAAGTTAAGCCTAAAAAATCTCAAAAAATATCTCAAACTACTCCTATTGAAATTAAAGGAATTGTAAAAGATGCCGATGGAATTCTTTTACCTGGCGTTAACATAGTTGTGAAGGGAACTAACAAAGGTGTATTATCTAATTTTGATGGTGACTTTAGCATATTAGTTCCAAACAAAGAAAGTGTTCTTATCTTTTCATTTGCTGGAATGACTACTCAAGAAGTTCCTGTTAATAACAATACCTATTTAACAGTAACACTAGAAACATCTATAGAAAAAATGGATGAAGTAGTAGTAACTGCATTAGGAATGAAAAGAGAAAAAAAAGCTCTTGGTTATTCTGTAGGTGAAATAAATTCTGAAAAAGTTAACCTTGTTCCTCAAGAAAATGTTTTAGGAGGTTTGTCTGGTAAAATTTCTGGTTTAGATATTAGAAGAGGAGGAAATGATTTAAACAATGAAACTTATGTTACTATTAGAGGGAAAACATCTTTAACAGGTAATGACCAACCATTGGTAGTTATTGATGGTTCTCCTATAGGAGACACCAATGTTATGGCTGATATTAGTTCTATGGATATTGAAAACATATCTGTACTAAAAGGTGCTAGTGCTGCAGCTCTTTATGGTTCTAGAGCTGGAAATGGGGTCATTTTAATTACTACAAAATCTGGTAAAAACACTAAAAAAGGAATTGGAGTTACTTTTAACACCACCACTACTTTTAACACTCCATACAAATATATTGACTTACAAAACAGATTTACCAATGGTCAAAAAGGACAATTTGATGAAGCTACTTGGCAACATTGGTATGGAGCTGAAGAAGGGACATCAGCTGTGCAATGGAATAGCAATGGTCAAGAAACTCCTTTAAAATTTTATGACAATAGTTTAAAAGATTTTTTTAAGACTGGAGTTACTACTATAAATGATGTAAGTGTTTCTGGAGCGTATGATAAAGGGAACTTTCGTTTATCATTATCTCACTTAAAAGGAGAAGGTTTTACACCAGGTACAGAACTAAAAAAAATTGGTGTTAATTTAACCACTAGTTATAAAATAACAGATAAAGTAACGTTATCTACCAACATCAACCTTTCTAATCCAAATTCAGACAACTATCCTATTCAATCTTTAGGAGGAAATGATCAATATTTTGATATCTATAACATTGCTCCTCATATCAATATCAACGATTTAAAAGATAATTACTGGGAAGTACAAAATGCACAACAACGTAAAATAACCGAAGGTTATAATAACCCTTGGTTTTCTGCAAACGAAAGAAGAAATACTTTTGATAAAATAAGAGCTTTTGGAAACATTAAATTAGACTGGGAAATTACTTCTAGTTTTAATGCAATGGCTAGATTTTCTAATAGTAGCAATAGCAACAAAACAGAAATTATTAGACCTTGGTCTTTTGATGGTTTTGGAAGTAGTAAACCTTACGGGTCTTACAATATTGCCAAAAACAGTGCTAGCGAAACAAACATTGATGTATTATTTTCTTACAAACAACAACTGGGAGATTTTCGTATAGATCCTTCTCTTGGAGGAAATATCATGAATAGTGATAATAATGCTATCAGTGCCGGAGGTGATAATTTAGTACTCCCGGGCCTATATACTTTATCTAATGTAGAAAGAGGAGGATTATCGTACAACAGTAGTCGTTACAAAAAAGCAATTTACAGTGCTTACGGAATGTTATCTTTAGGTTATAAAGACTACGCATTTGTTGATGTAACAGCTCGTAATGATTGGTCTAGTACGCTGCCTAAAGAAAATAGATCTTACTTTTATCCATCAGTATCTACTAGTGTTTTGGTTTCACAATTTGTAAATATGCCTACATGGATTTCTTTACTTAAATTAAGATCTAGTTGGGCTCAAGTAGGTAAAGATACTTCTCCATACTTAATTAATCCTACGCTTTCACAAGGATATTGGGGTAACGATTTTACTTACTCGCTCCCAAGCAGTATGCCTAACACCAATTTAAAACCAGAAATTGCAACTTCTTATGAAATAGGAACAGATATTAAATTATTCCATGGACGTTTAGGATTAGATGCAACTTATTACAAAACTCAAAACAAAAACCAAATTTTAAACGTTGCGGTTTCTCCTCTAACTGGTTATACTAGCACCACTATTAACGCAGGTAATGTTGAAAATTATGGAATTGAATTAGGTTTAAATATCATCCCAATCAAAACAAAAGATTTCTTATGGGATATGAATTTTAACTTTACCAAGCAACAAAGTAAATTAGTCGCCTTAGTAGATGGTATTGATCGTGTTTCTTTTGGTGGAGGAAGAGATATGGGGGCTTTTACCAAAGTTGGTGGTATTATTGGAGATTTATACGCTCCTTATGTTAAAAAAGTACAAGAAGGAAAATATAAAGGATGGAACTTATTAGATGCTAATGGTAGATGGGACGTAGATAGAGCTCAAGAAAATCAACCAAAAGTTGGAAACTTTAACAATGATTTTACCATCGGATTTAACACTTCTGTTTCATATAAAAACCTTACGCTTTCTGCTAGTATTGATTGGAGACAAGGTGGTGATTTCTTTTCAGAATCTATGAAAAGAATGGCACGTTCTGGTAAAATTGAAAGCTGGAACAATGGAATTAGTACCAGTACTTTTACAGGAGTCTTAAACGCTAATTCCTATGGTGGAGATAGAACTGCATTAGCAAATGAAATTAAATCTAACCCAATTTACAGAGATAACAATGTTTGGGTTGGTGGTAGAAATAAAGATCTTGGAGGATTTGAATATAACGGAAACTACAACGGTGCCTTTTTTCCTGGGGTAATAGATAATGGAGATGGTACTTATACCGAAAACTTTGGAGCACCAGGTACTAAATTCTTTGATGCTTATAGAGTTGTGGAATCTAGTGGGAGTTTCTGGAGAACAGGAGATACTTTTATGTATGATGCTTCCTTTATAAAATTAAGAGACATCACCCTTACTTATCAGTTTTCCGAAAACATTGCAAAGTTTATTTCTGCACAAAACATTTCGCTTTCTATATACGCAAAAAACATCATGTTATGGACAAAAGCAGACATAGGTATAGATCCTGAATTGGCTTTTAACGATGGAAATCAAGGTTTTGAAAAATGGAACCTTGCCCCATGGTCTGCCCCTATTGGATTTAGACTTAATGTTAGTTTTTAATTAATAAATACAGAAAAAAATGAAAAAATATATAATCACATTTTCACTTTCAATTATTACGCTTTTGGCAAGCTCTTGTAGTGAATCTTTAGACGATATCAATACCAGTCCAAACGCACTACCTGACACTGAGGTTGATATTAAATTTGTTCTTACAGGTATTCTATCAGAATCTGCAAAATTAAACAGTAAAATGTCTTATGATTGGGGAGAACTTTCTGCAGCTTGTCAATATTTACAAAGAGATTTTACAAGTTATGAAGAAAATAATTATCAATGGGGAGCTGTTGATTTTGGTAACTTTTATGAGCCTTTAAAAGACAGTGAATACATTTATAAAAGAGCAGAAACAGAAAAACAGGGTGAAGTAAAAAACTACTATCAAGCTGTTGCAATCATCATAAAATCTTATCATTATGGATTTATTACTTCTGCTTTTGGAGATGTTCCATATAGCAAAGCTTTAAATGCTGAAAAAGGAGGAGATGAGTTTTTTAAACCTCAATATGATACGCAAGAAGAAGTATTCACAAACATTCTTAATAATTTAAAACAAGCAAACACTCTTTTAAAAAACACCACTATTTGTAAAGAGGCCATAGATAGTGATGTGATGTACCACGGTGACGGACAAAAATGGAGAAAACTTGCTAACTCTTTGCGTTTAAGATTTTTAATGAGATTGTCTGAGAAAAATAATTCAGACATCAACATATCATCAGAAATAGCAAATATTGTTAACAATGCCAATGAATATCCTATTTTAGAAAACAATAATGACAATGCAGAAGTAGCCTATATTGGTACAGATAGTAAAAATAGCTGGCCTGGTGGTGCTTTAAACTGGAGTAATAGATCTGAATTTTATCGTAGAAAACCATCAGCTACTATTGTTAATGATTTAACTGACTTAAAAGATCCTCGTTTAACCAAATGGATAAAACCTGTTGATGCTCAACTTGCGCAAGGAACTACTAACAAAGTTGAATTAGAAAGTAACAGAATAAAACGTTATGTTGATATAGATATCAATGCTCTAAACAATGATGACAATTTAGAAAATGATATTAATACTAATTTATTTGTTGGTTTACCGATTGCTTTAAGTGCTCCAAATGATTTTAATATGGGAGGAACGCTTAGTGATGTTAAAAATGATATCTCTAACCTAAATCAAAACATTTACTTAAATGCTGCTGCAAACCCACATACTTCTTATTTAGCAGATATGTACTCCGAAAATAGTCATGAATTAGTGAAGTCTATTTTTATGACATCAGCAGAAGTAAAATTTTTATTAGCAGAAGCCAGTACTCGTGGATATATCAATAATAATGCATATGAATATTACAAAGCTGGAATTGAATTATCATTCAACCAATACCAAATTAATGATGGAGATGTAAATGCCGTTTATGATAAAGCAAATAACACTTTAGTTGCATTTAACCAAAATGAATACATCGCAAACGCTAAACAAATTTTTGACAATGCAGGGAATAAACTAGTTCCTATTATGCATCAAAAATGGATTGCTCTATGGTTAACTACAGAGTCTTGGTTTGATTTTAGAAGAACTGGATATCCAGATTTAAATAAGAACATCATTTCTGGAACAAAAGGTAAAAAAACTCCTATCAGATTTTTTTACACCGATCCTTATAATGAAAACAATATGCTAAAAGCTATTCAAAATTTACAACCAACAACAAATGACCAATGGTCTAATATGTGGTTGTTACAATAAATTCATTAGAGCAGGTGCTATGCAAAGTACCTGCTCTATTTTCACAAAACAAAAGTCAATAAAAATGAAAAAAATTGGAGGTATTCTTTTAGGTTTCATCATCCTTTCTGGGTGTAGTAAAAAAATTAAAGCAACACATCATCATAACCACAACTCACACCAACATGTTCACTATGCTTCTGAATCTAACATACCCGCACATAAACTTATTTTCCCTTCTAAAACACCCGATAGGATTATTGTCAGTTTAACCGAAGATCCAAATCACAGTTTTGCTATCAATTGGAGAACTAGTCAAGAAATAGATACTGCCTATGTTCAAATTGCTAAAGAAACTCATGGTCCTGATTTTTTATTAGATAACAGTATGCAACAAATTATTGCTACTACAGAATTTATCCAAGTTGAAAACATTAGAGATCATGAACCACTAGTAAATGCAGCCTATCATTCTGCAATTGTTAAAAATTTAATACCAAATACTACTTATGTTTATCGCGTTGGTGATGGAGGTAAAAATGATGATACTTGGAGTGAATGGTTTCAACTTACAACCCCATCAACAAACCAAAATGAACCTTTTAGTTTTATTTACTTTGGTGATGCACAAAACGATGTAAAGTCAATGTGGTCTAGAGTGATTCGAAAATCATACAAAATGATGCCCGAAGTGGATTTTATGTTACACGCAGGAGATTTAATTAACCACAGCGAATCTGACAGAGAATGGGGAGAATGGTTTTATGCGGGTAGTTTTATTCACGCAACAGTTCCAAGTATTATGACTCCAGGAAACCATGAATATGACAAAAGTGTAAACAGAACAAAGTTATCCTCTTTATGGAGACCCCAATTTACATTGCCAGAAAATGGTCCTTTAGATGAGCTCAAAGAAACTTGCTATACTTTAGATTATCAAAACATGAAATTAATATCTATAGATGCACAAAGTTTTAACAACAGTGAGCGTTCTAGAAAAGCACAAACAAAATGGTTAGACTCTGTATTAGCAAACAATCATAAAAAATGGATTACACTTACCATGCACTACCCAATATTTTCTACTGCCAAAGGAAGAGATAATAAAGAATTAAGAGAGTCTTTAAAACCTTTGATTGATAAATACAATGTGGATTTAGTATTACAAGGACATGACCATACTTATGCAAGAGGTTATGCTTCTAATGAAGGTTTAGGAAAAACAATTGTGAAAGATGCTGGAGCTGTTTATGCAGTATCGGTTAGTGGACCAAAAATGTATGAATCTCAAGACCAAGATTGGATGGTAAAAAGAGGAGAATATGTACAACTTTTTCAAATCATTACTGTTGAAAATGATACGATTCACTACAACTCATACACTACCAAAGGAAATGTATATGATAGTTTTAGTTTGATAAAAGACGAAAATGGTAATAAAGAATTAATTAACAATGCATCTGAAGTAAATATTAGACTAAAAAAAGATTTTAAAAAAGGAAGATAAGTTTTGTTACTTTGTTTAAAGCAGCCGTTATTTATAGCAGTAAATTTCGGCGGAAAACCGTCTAAAATTTAGACGGTTTTTTTATGCTTTATCTTCTTTTAAATTGTTTCTAATAATACTAAATGCATTGGTAATATGATTTTCTACAGCCTTTATCGTTATATTTAAATGCTCTGAAATTTCTTGATTGGTTAACCCCTCTTTTTTACTAAGTAAAAAAACTTGCTTACACTTAGTTGGTAAATTTTCAATTTCATTATAAACCAAGGCCAATCTTTGATTATCAATACTTAGATCATCTGATGAAGTATTAATAGTATCAAAGAAAATAGTGTCTAAAGCTAATGAGGATTGCTGCTTTCTATAATTATTAATAAATTCATTATAGACAGATTTGTATAAAAAGCTTTTGAAAGATTCTTTTATGTTAAGCTGTTTTCTATTTTCCCAGATTCGCATAAAAACATTTTGAACAATGTCTTCTGCTAATACTTGATTTTTAGAAAGATTATAAGCATAAAGAAATAGTTTTTTGTAGTAAGTCTTAATTAAATACATGTATGCTTTCTCATTACCTTTAATAAGTTTTTTTATCAGATTTTCAGTATCCTTATCTACATTCATCATTATACTAAGAGTAATATAAAATGTAAATTTCAGCTATAAAAACTAAAAAAAAGAAGAAGAGTAATTACCTTATCATTAAGATAATTATATCAATAAGTAAAATTATCTTTTTTATTACTTTATACTTCTAAACATATAAATCCATATCAGTCTAGAAAGCTTGATATTAAAAAAAGTTAAAAGAATCATGACAATTACAATAACGGGAATGATTCTTAAATCTAAAGATTTATCAAAAAATTGACTTGCTATAAAGTAAGTTATCAATGCTTCTGCAACTCCTAATCCATAGCTAACATACATTGCACCAATAAAAAAACCTGGTTCTTTGATGAACTTATTGTGACAAGCACTACACTCATCATTCATTTTTGGAGTTTTAAGACTAAATAAAATATTTTTGTCTTTATACACTTTTCCTTTACCACATTTAGGACATCTATTACCAAATACAGATTTTATTGCTTTTAACATTTTACTTTGTTTTGTAGTGAAACACTATTATCATAACTATGCCACAAAACTAAATACATGTAGATATGTAAATAATTCTTATCTTCTCCATTTATAGCACAAAAAAGACATTATGAAAAAAGTACCTGTATATACTATTCAGAATTTTAATACTAATATTCACAAGAATCATTTGTACATCAATACCTTTAAAAATCATTTAATTGAACATAGTTTTATAGAAAAATCTCATCGACATAATTTTTATCTTTTGGTGTTATTTACCCATGGAACAGGGACACATCAAATTGACTTAGAAAACTATCATATAAAAAAAGGGAGTTTATATATGATAAAACCAGGGCAAGCTCATGGTTGGGAGTTGTCTAATGATATAGAGGGGTATATTATTTTTTACTCAAGTGAAATTTACAATCTATATTTTGGTCATAAAAAAATTGAAGAATATCCTTTTTATCAATCTGAGAAAAACATCTCTGAAATTATCTTAAATGAAAAGGAAATAGTTGATATTGAATATTATTTTAAATTATTGATTCAAGAAAATCAACAAAAAAAATCTAGAAAAACAGATAAATTACTAAACATTATAGATATCATTCACATAGAAATTTCTAGAAAATTTTTATCTGAAAACAATTATTCTTTTCAAACTTACCATCATAAAATTCAGGTTTTCAACAAATTGTTAGAACAATATTATACATCAGAAAAATCACCTTCTTTTTATGCAAGTAAGATGAACATCAGTCTAAAACATTTAAACAGAATATGTAAAGAACTGTTAAACAAAACAGTAACCAGTTTAATTGCTGAAAAAATTATTATAGAAAGTAAAAGAATGTTAACTTTTGATTCAGCATCTATCAATGAAATTGCACAAACATTGGGTTATGAAGACTACTCTTACTTTTCAAGACTTTTTAAAAAACACACACAATTAACTCCTAGTAAATTTAGAACATCTTTAAAAAAGGATTCATCAGTAAAATAAACAGATAAAATAATATCGTTTTATGGGGAGGTATACTTAGAATTTCTATCTTCTTAACTTATGTAATATAGTTTGTAATTCTTACATTTGCATACATTATAAAATTCAATCACTAGATTAAAATATATACACATGAAATACGACGTTATTGTTATTGGAAGTGGACCTGGAGGATATGTTACCGCAATTAGAGCTTCACAGTTAGGATTTAAAACTGCTGTTATAGAAAAAGAATCTTTAGGAGGTATCTGTTTAAACTGGGGATGTATTCCAACCAAAGCTTTATTAAAAAGTGCTCAAGTATATGATTACTTAAAACATGTTGATGACTATGGTTTAAAAGCTGAAGCTATTGATAAAGATTTTGAGGCAGTAATAAAACGTTCTCGTGGTGTTGCTCAAGGAATGAGTAAAGGAATTGAGTTCTTAATGAAAAAGAACAAGATTGATGTAATTATGGGTACAGGTAAAGTAAAGCCTGGTAAAAAAGTTGATGTTACTGATGCTGATGGTAAAGTAACAGAATACGATGCAGATCATATTATTATCGCAACAGGTGCTCGTTCTAGAGAATTACCAAACTTACCACAAGATGGTAAAAAAGTTATAGGATACCGTCAGGCAATGAGTTTACCAGAGCAACCAAAGAAAATGATTGTAGTAGGTTCTGGAGCTATTGGTGTTGAATTTGCTCACTTTTACAACTCTATGGGTACTGATGTAACCATTGTAGAATTTATGCCTAACGTGGTTCCTGTAGAAGATGAAGATGTTTCTAAAGCATTTTTAAATTCTTTAAAAAAATCTGGAATTAAAGTAATGTTAAACTCTGCTGTAGAATCTGTAGATACTTCTGGTAAAGGAGTAGTTGCTACTGTTAAAACTGCAAAAGGAGAAGAAAAATTAGAAGCTGATATTTTATTATCTGCGGTTGGAATTAAAACAAACATTGAGAACATTGGATTAGAAGATGTTGGAATTGTAGTTGATAGAGATAAAATTATTGTAAACGATTTTTACCAAACAAACATCCCAGGTTATTATGCTATTGGTGATGTAGTTCCTGGTCAAGCTTTGGCTCACGTAGCATCTGCTGAAGGAATTACTTGTGTTGAGAAAATTGCAGGTTTACACACAGAACCTATCGATTACGGAAACATTCCTGGATGTACTTATGCCTCTCCAGAAATTGCTTCTGTTGGATTGACTGAAAAAGCAGCTAAAGAAGCTGGTTACGAATTAAAAATTGGAAAATTCCCATTCTCTGCTTCTGGAAAAGCTTCTGCTGCAGGAAACAAAGAAGGATTTGTAAAAGTAATTTTTGATGCTAAATACGGAGAATGGTTAGGATGTCATATGATTGGTGCAGGAGTTACCGATATGATTGCTGAAGCTGTTTTAGGTCGTAAGTTAGAAACTACTGGTCACGAAGTATTAAAAACAGTTCACCCCCACCCTACCATGTCTGAGGCTGTAATGGAAGCGGTTGCTGCTGCTTATGATGAAGTGATTCACTTGTAAAAATTACAAATAAAATATATTAAAAAGGAGAAAGTTTAAGCTTTCTCCTTTTTTTTTGAGAATTTTCTAATTTTTTTAACTTATTTTAGTCATAAAAGAAAGAAAATTGCTCAGCTCTATGAAAAAAAAACTACTTATTTCTCATTCTTTTTATTCGGTTTCTATGCCTAAAATTAAGAATGTCATTTTTTTCTTTTTAGCATTTTTTATTCATTTTAATTCATGGTCACAGAATAATGATACAATTCTATCTAATGCAGCGTTGGCTGAAAAAATATATCTTCAATTAGACAGAAAAACATATACCAACGAAGATACTATTTGGTTTAAGTGTATTCTATCCAATGCATTTGACCACATCCCTTCTCATTTAAGTGGTGTATTATATGTTGAATTAATTGGACCCAATGAGATGATTCGGCAACAAAAATTAGTTAAAATAAAAAACGGAATTGGTCATAACTATTTTGATTTAGATAAAAACATAAAAGGAGGTACATATCTTATTAGAGCTTACACAAAATGGAATGAAAATTTTGAAAAGGATTTTCTATTTAAAGAATATATTCAGGTATTTACTAATGATTATCAAGAAGAGCCAATTAGCAACATTAAATTAATCAAAGAACAGTCTAAAAAAAATTATTTACAAGTAACTTTTAACCCTACAGTTATAGATACTTTACACAAAAAAAAGCTCACTGTATACATTAATGTAGATGATAAAACAGATACTTTATTTATTAAAAAAGATAGCAGTAACAAATACCATTTAAATTACAATATAACAGACAAAAATCAATTTGCAACTTTTAAAATACTAACAAAAAACAATAAAAAATACATCAAAACCTTTGCACTCGATAAAAACTATATAGATCTACAATTTTTTCCTGAAAGTGGAGAAATGGTACATAGCTTAGATAGCAAAATTGGATTTAAAGCAACTGATGCCAATGGAAAAGGCAAATTTACTGAAGGTTTTATTCTTAACGATAAAGATTCTATAATTACTTCTTTTACAAGTAACGAACTTGGTATGGGGAGTTTTATAATTCGTAAAACAGATAGTACTCAAAATTATTTCGCTAGATTAAAACACCATCATTTACAAAATGAAAAATTATTATATCCACTCCCTAAAGTTGCTTCTTTAGGGAATAATTTAGCCATAAATAGAATAGGAAAAAATATATTCATAAACGCCTCTTCTAATTATATACTAAATGATAGTATTTTTATTAGTTTTTCTTTTAGAGGAATAAATCTCTATAAAAAAAGAGTTAAACTGAATAAAGGCAAAGCCAAATTACTAATTCCACACAATGGACTCCCAGAAGGAATTATTTCATTTACCATGTCCGATCATTTAGATCAACCCGTTGCTAGAAGACTTTTTTTTAATGAAAAACATGATAAACGAATAAAAATTAATTTAACTAAAAATCAAAAAAAGTATCACAAACGAGAATTAACCAATTTAAAAATACAAACCACCAATGCAAAAGAAGAACCTGTAAAAACAAATCTATCCGTACTTGTCATTAATAAAAAAGAATTAGGAACTATACAAAGCATCCGTCAAAATATACTTTCCTATTTCTTACTCGATTCTGAATTAAAGGGACATATAGAAAATCCAGGGTTTTATTTTAGTGAAAACAAAAGTATGCACTATCACTTGGAAGCTCTTATGTTAACTCAAGGATGGAGTAAATACAACTATTCTAAACCATATAAAAGTGTTAAAATACAACCAGAGCCATCACTAACGTTGTCAGGAAAAGTAAATCATATTTTTTCATCAAAAAAAGGAATAAAAGATATTGAAGTAACAATGATGACGTCTGGGAAAGAAAAATCTCTTTACAAACAATTAACTGACAGTTTAGGTCAATTTAAGTTTCATTTAAATGATGAATATGGTGATGATATGGAAATACTTCTTCAAACCTCAAAAAAGTTAAAGAATAAAAATTATCCTCTTGAATTAGATATAAAAGAGACACCTCTTATTTCCTTCTTACACGAAAAACCTATCAAATCAATAGATAGTATTATAGAAGTATTTGTAGAAAAAAGTATAGAAAAAAAAGAAACACAAAAGAAATTTGAAATGCAATACGGAAGTGTTCTTTTAGAAGAAGTTGATATTACAGCTTATAAAATGACACCTAATAGAAAAAAAGTTGCAGATAGATATGGTAAACCTAATACTGTAATTGATGGAAAAGAAATTTTAGCTAAAGAAAAAGAATGGTCTTATGGTCTGTATAGTGTTTTATTATTCAACTTTCCTGATAAAGTTAGAATACAACGACATCCTGATCAATACTTGCATGCTACAGTAAATAATATGCCAACACTTGTTGTTATTGATGGAATTCCTGTTGCTATTCATGACTACCACCTTATTCCAAACATCCCCCCAAGTGAAGTAAGTAGTTTTGAAATTATTGAATATGCAAATGGCTTTAACCTCCTATACTATGATTTAACCAAATCACCTTATCCCCCACCATGGGGAAATGTTATTGCTATTTACACCCATGCTAAAAAAGGAATCTATGGAGCTGTCAAACCTAAAGGAGTCACTAAAAACACTATTTCTGTTTTTTCAGAACCCATTAAATTTTACTCCCCTAAATATGATTCTATAAATGAAAATGATTGGCAAAAGCCAGACTTAAGAAGTCTAATACATTGGCAACCCGTATTAAACACAAATGAATTAGGAGAAGTATCATCTTCTTTTTACAATGCAGATAAACCTGGTGAAATGATTATTGTTATTGAAGCCATTAATGACAAAGGTGAAATTGGTTATCAAGAATTTACCTATACTGTAAATTAATTTTTGATAACCAATACATATTTTTAAACATTTAATAAAAAGCTAAAATAAAGTCATTTACATAAGTGTAAATAAAACATTTATTTTTATTTTAGGCCTAAAAAAAGCTATACAGAAAAATTATGAAAAAATCATTATTACTAATTTGCACTTCATTATGCATCCTATCCTTTACAATCTACAATCAAATTGATTTTCAAAAAATACTACAAGAAAAGTTAGAAGACTACAGTAACAATCATTATCCCGAAAAAATATACATTCAGACAGACAAACCTATTTATACTTTAGATGAAGATATATGGTTTACAGGGTATCTAGTAAATGGAATTACACATCAACGAACTGATAAAAGTAGAGTTTTACATGTAGAACTCATCAACCCAAAAGATAGTATTGTAGCCCAACGAACTTTATATGTTAACGATATCAGTGTCGCTGGAGATATAAAAATAGATAATAACTGGGAAGCTGGAAATTATATTTTACGAGGCTACACCAATTATATGAAGAATGATAAGTATGGAAGTTTTTTTAAAAAAGAAATTCCTATTTACACTATCCAAAAAGATAGTATTACTCAAAAAGATAGTATTTTAGAAATTGAAAATGAAATTAACTCAGACGCTACTTTAAACTTAAAACCTATAGTATCATTCTATCCTGAAGGTGGATATTTAATAAATAACTTACCCAATAGAGTTGCTTTTAAAGTAAAAAATGATAAATATAAAAATATCAGTCTTAAAGGTTTTTTAAAAAATCAAAATGGGGAAGAAATTACAGAAATTAAAACTCTAGAATTTGGTCTTGGTAATTTTATGATTAACCCTAAACCTAATAACACTTATTATTTAAGCATGCTTATTAACGGGAAAGAAGAAAAATATCCTTTACCTAATGCATTAGACAAAGGATACACTCTTAATGTAACCAATGCAGGAAGCTCGATTATTATAAATGCCAAAAGCACCTTAGATAACGGTTTACAAAATACTTATTTAGTTGCGCATGAAAGAGGAACTCTTCTGTTTAAGAACTATCAAGAAACAAATAAAAAATCTAGTTCTTTAAAAATACCTACAACTTCTTTAGCTGATGGAGTAGTTAATTTTACTTTATTTAATAATGAAGGAAATCCTGTAGCAGAAAGATCAGTATTTGTAGATAATTCAAAAAATAATCTTAAAGCAACAATCAATACAAATCAACAAACTTATAATTCACGTAAAAAAGTAACTTTAAACCTAGATGTAACTAATACAAGTGGTACTAAAGAACCTAGCACTTTATCTATGAGTGTTAGAGATTTAAAAGCTTTTCCATATAACACACGTACTCCCAATATTAAAACCTATTTACTTTTAACTTCAGACTTGAGAGGAAAAATAGAAGATCCTGGTTATTTTTTTGAAAAGGAAAACGATCCTAAAAGAAGATACATTTTAGATTTAGTAATGATGACTCATGGATGGAAACGTTTTACTTGGCAGGAATTATTATCAAATAAAGATAAGAAACAAAAATTTGAACCTGAAAACAGTATTTCTATTTCTGGAGTTGTTAAAAAATTAAAAAAGCCATACACAGAAAATAAAGGCCCAGTAAGATTAACTTTTTTAGGAAAAATTTTCTCTCAAGAGCCTACAAAAATATCTGACTCATTAGGTCGTTTTACATTTGGTCCTTATGGGTTTATGGATACTATACCTGTTTTAATTGAAGCTAGAGTACATAATTTTGTTAGTGATGATTATAAGGAAAGAAATGTTGTTATTCTTGTTGATCAACCCGAAGCTAGTCCAGAAATAAACCACAACACACATAGTATTAATAATAGTAATGACCTAAAAAAAGAAGCTAACTTTCTTAAAGTTACCCAATACATAGAGCAAATAAAATTTGAGTACAACCAAAAAGTTGAAAAACTAAAAGCTGTTGAACTAACAGCTAAAAGAAAAACGGAAGAATCTAGAAGAAGAGCAGAAATGAACAGGAAGTCAGGCTACGGTGGTGTTGGTTTAGGAGGGAGTAAACGTGTTGATGTAGGTGATTTAAAAGGAATATCTTCCTTAACTGCATATCAATTGGCATCAAGATTATCAGGAGTTTATGTTTCCAATGGAAAATTATACTTAACGAGAACTCAAGCACCAGCTAAAATATTTTTAGATAGAATGGAAGTAGATTCTGATTTCATTAAATCAATCAACGCTTTTGAAATTTCTTTTGTTGATGTTCTTGTTGGAGCTGATGTAAACTTACTGGGAACTTCAGGAGGTGGTGCTATTGCACTTTTTTCCCTATCTGGAAATGAAAGAAGTAAAGCCATAAAAAGAGAGCCAGGTGTTATCAATTTTAATGCTGTAGGTTTTTACACTGCAAGAAAATTTTATGCTCCAGACCATATAAATGGTTTTGAAGAAATGAATAACAATGATGTTAGAACTACTTTACATTGGGAGCCAATAATTAAAACAACTAGTGATAAAAGTTCTGAGATTACATTTTTCACCAGTGATTTAAAAAGTGATTATATTATAGAAGTGGAAGGAATTTCAGCTAATGGACAACCAATACACGCCATTAAAACGTTTAATGTGGAGTAAATCACAATATTCCTTTTTACTAAGTACGTATTAAACATTTTAGCTTATTTCAAGTCTAAAAGTAAACCAGACAAAAACTATGAAAAAATCATTAATATTAATTTGTATTTTATTTAGTGTATTATCTTTTACCATTATTAATCAAACTGATTTTTTAAAACTTATTGATGACAAACTAGATGCATATACTCAAAAAAGAACTCCCGAAAAAGTATATCTTCAAACAGACAAGCCCATGTATGTTCTTGATGAAGATATTTGGTTTACTGGATATTTAGTAAATGGAATAACTCATCAAAAAAGCAACAAGAGTAAAGTTTTATATGTAGAACTTATCAACTCTAACGATAGTATCGTCGCAAAAAAAAAATTATATATTGAAGATATTAGTGTAGCTGGTGATTTCAAAATTAATAAAGAATGGAGACCAGGAAAATATATCATACGAGGATACACCAACTTTATGAGAAACGAATCTGTTCCTCATTTTTTCCAAAAAGAAATCTCTATTTACGATGTTTTAAACAAAGAGAATAATAATAATAATAATAATAATAATAATAATAATATAATCAGTAACAAAACAAATCAAACTACAAACAAACCAAACGTCTCAATCAACTCAGAGTCTGTTCCAGAATTGTCTTTTTATCCCGAAGGAGGATATTTAATCAATGGAATTCAATCTAAAGTAGCTTTTAAAATTAAAGACAAAAAATACAGTGACATTAATTTTACTGGAACTTTAACAGACCAAAATGGAACTATCATTTCTGAAATTAAAACGTTAAAATTTGGTTTAGGAACTTTTTCAATTTTACCAGTTGCAGGAAAAAAATATCATGTAAATGCTAATATTAATGGTAAAAAAGTAAACTATCCATTACCAATATCTTTATCTAAAGGATCTGTACTTAGTACCACAAACACAGGGAAAAGCATTTTAATAAACATTATTAGCAACAAAGAAAATGGTTTGCAAAACAATTATTTAATTGCACATCAAAGAGGAGAACTTTTGTTTAAAAAATATTTAGATCAAAACACCAAAACATATGCTACTCAAATTCCAACTACTTCATTAAGTGATGGTGTTGTTAGCATTACTTTATTTGATCAAGAAGGACATCCTATAGCAGAAAGAACAGTATTTGTAGACAATCCTACCAACAACATAAAAACAACTCTAAAAACAGATAAAGAAACTTATAAAATTAGAGAAAAAGTAACATTAGATTTAGGGGTAAAAAACATGAATGGACTAAATCAAACTAGTTTTTTATCGATGGCTGTTAGAGATTTAAAAGCTTTTCCATATAGTACCAGAACCAATAATATTAAAACATATCTTTTATTAAATTCCGATTTAAGAGGTCAAGTTGAAGAGCCTGGTTACTTTTTTGAAAAAGAAAATGATGCCAGAAGAAGATATATGTTAGATTTGGTAATGATGGCTAATGGTTGGAAACGTTTTACATGGCAAGAATTACTACACGGAAAAAAGAAAGAATTAGAATATCAAGCAGAAGAAGGTTTATATATTTCTGGTGTTACAAATAGATTAAAAAGACCTTATGGTCCTGCTCAAACAGATATTAGACTTACCTTTTTTGACAAAGTTTTAGCACAAACCCCTATTATAAAAACAGATACTTTAGGAAGATTTCAATTTGGACCCTATGTCTACCCAAATTCAATGTCTGTTTTCTTAGAGGCTCGTTTAGGGAATTTTGAAAGTAAAAATGCTAAGGATAGAGAAGTAATGATTCTACTTGATAACGAACATAAAAGTCCTGTAGTTGAACACACAAATACAATTCTTACCACTGATAAAGAAAAACAAGAAGCTAATTTTATTAAAGTAACAGAATATGTTGAGCAAATAAAATTTGAATACAACCAAAAAATAGAGCAACTACAAACTGTTGAATTAGAAGCTAAAAAAGAGTCTGAAGCACAGAAGAGAAAAAAAGAAATGAACAGACGTGCAGAATACGGAGATCCTTTTGACCCTAAAGCTAGAATTGATGTAACAAGATTAGACTACGTTCCTACCTCTATGTGGGAATTATTAAGCTTAAACCCTAGATTAATTGACAATGGTAATGAATTTGTGACTCAAAGAGACAATGCTCCTCTTGCCGTATTCTTAGACGGAATGCCAATTGATTTTGCCGTTTTAGCAGCCATAAATCCAAATCAAATATCTTTTTATGATCTTTTAATTGAAAATAGCCAAGCTCGTCTTTTTTATAACAAAGCTAATATGATTGTTATGTATTCAAAATCTGGAAAAGGTATGCCAGGAAACAAAGCAGCTGAAAGAAAACCAGGTATTGTAGACTATAATGCCCCTGGTTTTTATATTGCCAGACAATTTTCTGCTCCAGATCACATCAAAGGTTTTAACGAAATGGATAACACAGACCTAAGAACAACACTACATTGGGCTCCTAGAATTATTACAACTCAAAAAAGTGGAGTAAGAATTTCATTTTTTACAAGTGATATCAGAAGCGATTATATTATTGAAGTAGAAGGAATTTCTAGCAATGGACAACCTATTCATGCCATTAAAACATTTAATGTGGAGTAATTAACATTCATTTATAATTAAACCTTAAATCATTTAGTCATCTCTATAGAAAACCATAACTTTACTCGTTCAAATTAAAAAACAGAGAGATATGTCTCAAGCAAAACAAGGAAGTACTGTAAAAGTACACTACACAGGAAAATTAACAAACGAGCAAGTATTTGACAGTTCTAGAGAAAGAGAACCTTTAGAGTTTACTGTTGGAGCCGGACAAATGATACCAGGTTTTGATACTGCTGTTGATGGGATGACTATTGGTGATAGCAAACAAGTTACCATTCCTGCAGATGAAGCTTACGGTGCTAGAAATGAAGAAGCAGTTTTTAAATTACCTAAAACTCAATTACCTGAAGATTTAGAACCACAGGTAGGAATGCAATTACAAGCTAGCCGTGAAGACGGACAAACTCAAGCTTTATTAATTGTTGGAGTTGAAGAAGAAGAAGTTGTACTAGATGCAAATCACCCATTAGCTGGTGAAGACTTAATTTTTGATATTGAATTAGTTGCTGTAAACTAATTCTTTAACATTATTAAAATATTAAAAGCACCTTTTACTAAAGTAAAAGGTGTTTTTTTATCTATGCACACTCTTGTAAAATTACTTATCAATCACTATTTTGTACCTTTAGCATATCATAAAATCGATGTCAATATCTTATTATCATTATGATTAATCAACAAAAAGCAATTAAAACTATCTACTTTAGTTTAATTGGAAATATTCTTTTAGCCATCATTAAAGGGGTAACAGGAATCGTAGGACATTCCTATGCTTTGGTAGCAGATGCTATTGAATCTACTTCTGATATTTTTTCTTCTTTATTGGTTTTACTTGGTTTGAAATATGCTAAAAAACCTGCTGATGAAAACCATCCATATGGACATGGTAAAATTGAACCTTTAATGACATTTATCGTGGTAGTCTTTTTAATAGCCTCTGCTATTATTATTGCTTATAAAAGTATCATCAACATACAAACTCCCCATAAAGTACCACACACATGGACTTTATATATATTAGGTGTTATAATTATTTGGAAAGAAATTTCTTACAGAATAGTGATCCATAATAGTCACAAAACCAACAGTTCATCTTTAAAAGCAGATGCTTGGCATCATAGAAGTGATGCCTTAACATCAATTGCAGCATTTATTGGTATATTAATTGCTGTTACTTTAGGTGACGGATACGAAACAGCCGACGATTGGGCTGCGTTAATTGCATCAGTTATTATTATATACAATGCTTATCATATTTTTAGACCTGCTTTGGGAGAAATTATGGATGAACATAGGTATGATGATTTAATTGATGAAATTAGAAAAGTATCTGAAACAGTTCCAGGAATTATGGGGACTGAAAAATGTTTTATAAGAAAAGCAGGAATGCATCATCATGTAGATTTACATGCAAGAGTAAACGGAAAAATATCAGTTACAAAAGGACATGAAATATCACATTTACTAAAAGACACTTTAAAACAAAAAGTTCCTAATTTAGGACATATTTTAATACATATAGAACCATATCATCAAAATACATTATAATGAAAACTAACCTATTAGTATTCGCAATTTTAAGCATTTTCATCACTGGTTGCAAAACCTCTGAAAAACACAACTCACATCATATTGATGCTGCTTTTCTTGATGAACACAGTAGTAAAAATTCTTTAGACTGGGCAGGAACCTATACAGGTACACTTCCTTGTGCTGATTGTAGTGGTATTGTTACCAAAATAAGCATTAATGATGATTTAACTTATACCAAACAAATTAAATACCTAGGAAAAGGTGAAGACTTTATTACCAAAAAAGGAAATTTTACTTGGGATGAGATAGGAAGTAATATTATTCTTGATAACAAAACTTACATGGTTGGAGAAAACACCTTGATTCAATTAAACAAACAAAACGAAAACATTAAAGGAGCCTTGGCAACTCAATATGTACTTGGTAAAATGGCTATAGACAAAATGCTTACTGATGTTCAATGGGAATTAATAGAATTAGAAGGAGAAGTAATTGAAAAAGAAAATAACACCATTCCTTATTTTACTTTAAACAGTTCTAGTGATGATATTACAGGAAATGCCGGTTGTAATAATTTCCATGGAAACTTTATAATAAAACATGGAAACAGAGTATCATTCACAAAATTAGCATCTACACAAAAGTTATGTTTTAACACTCCTTATGAAGCTACCTTACTAAAGGTTTTAGAAACAGCAGATAACTACACTGTTATAAACGATACACTTTCTTTAAACAAAGCTAGGATGGCACCTTTGGCAAAATTTGCTAGAGTGCAGAAATAAATCAAAAGAGTAATTCAAAAAAATATTTTAAGAAATTTCGATTTTATATCTAGTTATAGATATAAAATCGAAATTTTACTTATATACACTTACTACAAACACCACTCACCTCAATTTCTACTTGTTTTACAATAGTGTTAGGAATTTGGATTTGAATAGGATTTGTTACATCTACACAAGACACTTCTAAACATTCTAAACATTTAAAATGTACATGTTTGTGATTATGACATTCTGAAGTACAATATTCCTTACACATCGCATAATATACCTCATCACTACTTACAGAGGCCTTATGTATTATTCCACTATCTAACAAAGCGTTAATAGTTCTATACAAAGTAACTCTATCAAAATGATGTAATTCTTTTTGTAATTCACTATATGGAATTGCTGTATGATAATTAGCCACAACAGAAAGCAACTCTAATCTTTTTGGGGTTGCTTTTAAATTTCTATCTCTTAGTAATCCTGCAAATTTTGTTTCCATATCCATCATAAAAATTTAAAATGAAACTCTAAATCCAACCGTAATACTTCTTCCTGTATCATTGGCAAAATATCTTAACCTATTTAAATAATCTCTATAAGCTACATTTAATAAATTATTCCCTTTTGCATAAAAATACAATTTGGTTTTATCAAAGTGTTTTTCTGTACTAAATTTAAATCCTAATAATTGATAAGCATCCGGAGCAGGAGCATAATCTTGATTTGTTAATAAATGATTTTGTTTCCAAACATAATGATATTCCATTCCAACTGAAGTGTTTTTAAAAGTATTCTCAATTGGCAAATGATAATCTAAAGTTAATAAAGCATTGTTTGCTGCCATATTGATTAAAGGAATATTTTCTGATAAATTATCTCCTTGTAAAAAACTATACTTTGCTCCCATTTTTAAAGCATCTGAAAAAGCATAACTAGTTCCTACATCAAGTCCAAAAAGTTGAGCATTGGTTTGCTCGTAAGTAAAAACAGGAAAAGCTCCTCTAATGGTTAAACGCAATTCATCTTGTGGATTTAAATAAATATAATCTTTAATATATTGATAATATACCAAGGTTTCAAAAAACCACTTCTGATCTATATTACCTTCTAATCCTAAAGTTGTTTTTATAGCATTTTCTTGTTTTAAATTTACATTCCCTTCTTCTATTCCACTTACTCCTTGATGCAAACCATTACTATACAATTCATTAATAGCTGGATTTCTAGAAGCCAAACCAATATTAAAAGCCCAATGCAATTGTTTTAAAGTTCTATATCTAACTCCTGCCGATACATTTACATTATGAAATCTATTGTTAAAATTAATAATAGTTCTTGGAGTGGTTTTAGAAATAGCTGCAACATTTTGATAAGTAAAATTATACCTAGCTCCTGCTTCATACATCCATCTATTAATCCTTTTATTTAACAAAGCAAAAGCTCCAACTTGATGAGATAAATAATCTGGAATTAAAGGTAAAACTCCTGTTTCAGAATCATTTGTATTGTCTGTAAATGTATATTGAATCCCTTTTTTAAACTCAATATCATCTCCTATTTTAGTTTGATGTTTTACTTCTAGAAAATGAGTTAGTTGATTTAAACCCAACGCCGGAATATCAGAACGTCCACCTCTGCGAATATCAAATTCTTTTCTAATATTTAGTTGCCCTGCATAGGTAAAAGTATAAAACTCGTCATCACTAATTTTATTGGTGTTTAACAATTTTAACAAATGGTGATGTACTTCTTGTTTAGGGGATTCAATATTATAAGAAAAAGAATCTTCTGTAAAAAAAGGAACTTCTTTTTGCAAAGCCTCAGTTAAATCGGTTAAATTACTAATATGAGAACCTCTTAAAACACCTAATTCTGAATTAAAGGTACTGGCATAGATTTTAGTTTCCCAATTTTCAGAGAACTGCTTTCTTAACTGGACAGCTAAATTTGCTTCATTATTTCCTGTATTATTTAAATAATAATTAGCTGTTTTTCTATCTCCATATTTTTTAAGAGTCCCATTTATTTTCCAAGCAATACTTTTAGCTCCTTTTTCCAAAGTAAGATTTAATCCATTCCCTAAACCATTAGATTCAAAAAAATAATTAGTGGCACCATGTAAATGCGGATCTTTACTAATGTCTTTGGGAGTAACTAAAACCACAGCTCCTAAAGTACTACCTTGATATTCTAAAGTCCCTACTCCTTTAATAACCTTGATGTTATTGGCTATTAAAGGATCTATTTCCGGACTATGATCATTTCCCCATTGTTGACCATTTTGTACAATTCCGTTGTTTAAAATTGTAACCCTATTCCCATACATTCCATGTATCACAGGTTTGGCTATACCACTACCATTTTTTAAAGTACTTACGCCAGTTAAACTTCCTAATAAATTAGATAAGTTTTCATTGGCGTTATTTTGAATGTTTGTTGAGCTGATGTTTTGAGCAGCTTGGGTGGTGTTTTCTGCTTTATGTCCTAATAAATGAACTCCATCTAGCATTTGCACAAAATGATTCATGACAATACGAAGTTTTGTATTGTCATGAATCTCTAAAAATTGTTGATTGTTTTCGCAACCAATATGGGTAATATCTAAATGATAATTTCCTTCACAAATGGAGTCTATCTTAAAATTCCCATCAAAATCACTAATGGTTCCTTTGTTTAAACCTTCTAAATAAATACTAGCTCCTACAATAGGTTTGTCATTACTACTATCTATTACAACTCCTGATAAAGAATAATTACATTTTTGAGCATTTGTTGTTATTATATTTATAATTAAAAGAATAACAAACAAAGTATAATTTTTAATCCTCATCATTTAAGTTAAATACAACTTCCAAATCTGATCCTCCTCCTGCATTCATAATATCTCCATCTGATACATTCTCTCCAAATTTATTTGGTTCATGTCTTAATATTATGGTTAAATTTCCTCCAACAAAATCATTATCTGTTATAAATTTAGTGCTTAAACCAATTGGATGTTTATTAGCATCTTTATCAAGATAATTAACATTTACTCCTTGGGGTTTTATATAGAAAAACTGATGATCAACAGCTTCTTCTTCAATTTCTAAAGTTACATCATCAACAGGATCAGTTGTTTCATTCAAAACTTTTAAAGCTCCTATGTAAGTTGCATTCTTTTGTACAACACCTGTTTGAGTATAAATACCATCAGTAGTATTGCTCCCGTCTGTATAATATTTTAAAACCACTGTTTCTTCGGCACCTTCTTCTGGCGTTAAAGTATAGATTACAGTTGTTATCACTTCTTCTTCATTAGGAATAATAGGATCATCTTTTTTACAAGAGGTTAACGCTAATCCTACTAACATTGTAAGTACTATTTTTTTTAATTTCATGGGTATGTTTTTTATTTCTGAAGCAAATATACAACAATGCGCAACAATGTTGCACTTGTTCTTTTTTAAATTAACTATTTAAAGCACTAAAATAAAAACTTATGTATCTTTAAAGTTCAAACAGATCAAATGAAATTTATAAAAACTATCCTTATTTTTACTGCCGTTGCTTTCATTGGTTGTAAAAACATTCACAACAATATTACAGATTCAAAATCATTAAAATTTTATGTTGGTACCTACACTAACAAAACAGCCGACTCTCATAGTGAAGGAATCTATCAATATCAATTAAATAAAAACGGAACCATAGATTCTTTAAGTTTAGTTGCCAAAACCGAAAGCCCAACATTTTTAACAAAATCATTTGATGGAAAATATATCATTGCTTCAAACTCTAAAAAAGAAGGTACAATTACTAGTTTTTTAATTCAAAAAGATAGATTAAAAGAAATTAGTGTTAGCAAAGTAGATAATGATCCTTGTTATGTAACTATTAATAAAAACAATTATATTTTAACGGCTAATTATGGTAGTGGAACCACCAACCTACATCAAATTGATGAAAATGGTGTTTTAACAAAAACTTTGGATACTCAACAAAATAAAATGAACGCTCCAAGTAAACACCCTAGACAAGAAAAAGCCCATACACATTCTTGTTATTTTGAACCAAACTCTACTAACGTTATCAGTATTGATTTAGGTGCTAACAAATTAATATTTGGTACTATTGACAGTGATTTTAATAAAATAGTCCCTAATGAATTTAGTGAGTTAGAAATGCCTGCTGAAGCTGGACCAAGAATTTTAACATTTCACCCTACTAAACCATGGATTTATGTAGTAAATGAGTTGGCTGCAACGGTAACTTTTATTAAAAAGAATGTTACAAACAACTCTTATAAAATTGTTCAAACAGTAGAAACCTTGGCTAATGAAGATAAGCCAGGAAACACCTCAGCACATATAGAAATTACCAACGATGGTAAATTTGTTTACATCACCAATAGAGGTCATGATAGTGTTGGCGTTTTAAAAGTTTTAGATTCTGGAAAACTAGAGCTGATACAAACCATTAGCACCCATGGTAAACACCCTAGAAACTTTGCCTTGAGTCCTGACAATAAATTTTTATTAGTTGCCAATAGAGATACCAACAATATTTGTTCTTTTAAAAGAAATCACAAAACAGGAAAATTAACATTTGTGAGTGATGTTAAAGCTCCTAAACCAGTTTGTATTTTATTTTAATAAAAAACACAACACGTATAAAAAATGCGATGCTGAACAGCATCGCATTTTTTATTTATCTGCAAACTTAATCTCGTTCATTTCAGTGTTTTTATGCTTGTTCTTAGCATAAGCATAACCATCTTCCCACCATTCTGTCATCAATTCTTTATCAAAAATTAATGAATTAGAAGTTAAAATAGTTGGTGTGTAATATAAATTTAATTGAACATTGTTATAATGCGAAGCCAACTTCCCTATAGAAACATTATGCTTAGATACTTGTTCCAAAGTAAAATCTATCACATCAGAAATTAAAGCAAATGGATTTTTTGCATGAACATTGGCTACCAGTTTCATTTCTGTATCTAAAATAATTACATCAATTTCTGTAGCTCCTCTGTTAATCGCTTCTTTAATAGGTACCAAAGCTCCAAAGCCACCATCGGCATATTGGTAATTATCTTTTTCGTACAAACTCATAAAAGGCACATAATTACAAGAGGCCCAAATCCAATCACAAAATTGTTTTCTTTCACAATCTTTAATCGATTTATACTCTACTTTTCCTAAAGTTAAGTTAGAAACCGTTACGACCAAATCTTTCTCCGTAGCACGTATTTCATTATAGAAATCTTCTGTAATCGTATTGTGAAGTAACTTCCTTAAATTTGAACTTTCACCAAATGTTTTACGTTTTTTAATAAAATTCCAAAGTACTTTTACGTGATTAATAGAAACTGTTTTGGCACCTCTTCTCCCTTTTATTTTAAAAGGATTTACACTAAAAATAGTTGACTGATCTACATTGGTATATAAGTCTTTTAACATTTCTATTCTGCCCAAAGCCAAATGAGAAATCATTAAACTACCTGTAGAAGTACCAACTAAGATATCGTACTCCTTTTTTTCTTCTTTCATTAAGTATTCAGCAACACCTCCAGCAAAAGCTCCTTTGCTACCCCCTCCAGAAATTACCAATGCACGCATATCTCTTTTTAAAAATTTAGGCTTAATTTAGTCCATTAAATATACATTTTTAATAGTTACCAAATAGAGTGAAAAAATTTCATTACCTCTTATACTGTCTTAGTACGGTTCTATTGTTTTCATGTAAAAATGAACCGAGTATTAATGATGTTATTTCTTGTACTTCTGATGTGGATTTTCATCACTCAAAAATCATTAGAGATGCAAAAAACAATTTTGAAATTAATCTTGGAAAGCATTGGAAAAGAGAATTGTATTTTGATGACTATCAATCTAGGATTTATGCGGCAGATACGACTCGAAACTTCTCTTCTTCTTTTATTATTGATGTAACCCGATTTAAAGGAAAAATTATTATTGAAGAAGCTTTTAAAAACAAAATAACAACACAAGTATTAGCCACTACAAAAACTTATATCATTCAAAATAGTATCATCAAATTTAACGATCAACCTGCTTATGCTATTTATTATTTTCATAAAAATGAGGAGCAAGTAACCTATAATATTCAATACTATATAGCTGATCAAGAACATTACTATTTACTTTCTGCACAAATAAATGGGAGTCAAAACTTCACCAAAAACAACTGCGAAATTTTACAGATTTTTAATTCTTTAAAAATTATTCCTTAAACAATAAAAAGCAAAACGTTTTATTTTATTAAAACATTGGGGCAGTTATAAACACTTAGCTATTTTTGCCCAAAATTAACAAACACCATGCAATACATTTTAGATAGATTTGTTCGTTATATCACAGTAGACACTCAGTCTGACCCTACAAACCCAGCTTTTCCAAGTACAGAAAAACAATGGAACTTAGCTCGTATGTTAGAACAAGAACTAAAAGATATTGGTTTGTCTGAAGTTGTGTTGGACGAAAACTGTTACTTAACAGCCACTTTACCAAGCAATGTAGAACACCACGTACCAACTATTGGTTTTGTAGCACATATTGATACCAGTCCCGATTTTAGTGGAAAAAATGTAAATCCACAAATTCATAAAAATTACAATGGTGAAAATATTGTATTAAATGCAGAACAAAACATCATTTTAAATGCTACTTATTTTGATGACATTCAGCAATACAAAGGACAAACCATTATTACTACTGATGGAACAACACTTTTAGGAGCAGATGACAAAGCGGGAGTGACAGAAATTGTATCGGCTATGGAATATTTGGTGAAAAATCCTGATATCAAACATGGAAAAATAAGAATTTGTTTTACTCCAGATGAAGAAGTTGGTAAAGGTGCTCATAAATTTGATGTAGAAGCTTTTGGTGCCGAATGGGCTTACACCATGGATGGAAGTGAAATTGGAGAATTAGAGTACGAAAACTTTAATGCAGCACGTGCTGTTATTACAGTTCAAGGAAAAAGTGTACACCCAGGATATGCTAAAAACAAAATGGTGAATGCTATTTTGGTTTCTCAGCAATTCATCAATGGATTACCCGCTGACGAGGTTCCTGAATTAACCACAGGTCACCAAGGTTTTTATCACTTACATGACATTATTGGTGATGTAGAAAAAACAACTTTGGAATACATTGTGAGAGATCACGATTTAGAAAAATTCAACCAGCGTAAAGAAACCATGAAGTCTTTAGTATCTTCGCTGAATCAAAAATTTGAAGAGGATATTTTTTCTATAGAAATTAAAGACCAATATTTTAACATGAAAGAAAAAATAGCTCCTGTAATGCATATTATTGATATTGCTGCAGAAGCTATGAAAAAAGAGAACATCAAACCTATTTACAAAGCCATTCGTGGTGGTACAGATGGTTCTCAATTATCCTATATGGGATTGCCTTGTCCAAACATTTTTGCTGGCGGACATAATTTTCATGGTAAATATGAATATGTACCTTTAGAATCTATAGAAAAAGCAACAAAAGTAATTATAAACATTGCTGAAATTACAGCAAACAAGTATCTATAAAAGATGGATAATCAATTTTTAATTTCGTTAACAGAAAAATACGGAGCTCCGTTATATGTATATAATGCTGATGTAATTGAACGTCAGTACAACCGAATGATGAATGCATTTTCATCTGTAAAAAATGTAAAATTAAATTACGCAGTAAAATCTAACACCAACATCAATGTTCTTAAATTTTTAAAGAATTTAGGTTCTGGAGGAGATTGTGTTTCTGTGCAAGAAATAAAATTATGTTTGGCTGCTGGTTTTGATGTAAAAGATATTTCTTACACGCCAAACGGAGTTTCTTTTAAAGAAATTACAGATGCTTACAATTTAGGAGTCAAAATAACTTTAGACAACTTATCTAGCTTAGACAAGTTTGGAAAAGCATTTCCTAAAGCTCCAGTTTCTTTACGTATCAACCCGCATATTATGGCAGGTGGAAACGCAAAAATTTCTGTAGGTCACGTAGATTCTAAATTTGGAATTTCTCATACTCAAATAGAAGAAATCAAAAAAATAGTTACGGCTAATGGAACACCTGTAAACGGAGTACACATGCATACAGGTTCTGATATTAAAGATCCAAGTGCGTTTGTAGAAGCCATGGAAGTTTTACTAGGAATTGCTAGACAGTTTGAGACCATAGAATTCATCGATTTAGGAAGTGGATTTAAAGTACCTTATAAAGATGGTGACCATGCTACCAACTTAGAAGAATTAGGAAAAGTTTTAGGAGCTAGCTTTAATGCTTTTTGTGAAGAATATGGAAAAGAATTAAAATTGATTTTTGAACCAGGTAAATTCTTAGTGTCTGAATCTGGTAAATTCTTAGCCAAAGTAAATGTCATTAAACAAACACCTAACATTAATTTTGTTGGGGTTGATAGTGGTTTAAATCATTTGATGAGACCTATGATGTATGATGCTTATCATCGAGTACACAACATTTCTAACCCTGATGGAGAAAAGGAAACTTATAATGTAGTAGGATATATTTGTGAAACCGACACTTTTGCAAGTGATAGACAATTAGGAAAAGTATCTGAAGGAGATATTATTTGTATGGACAATGCAGGTGCTTATTGCTTTTCTATGTCATCAAATTACAACTCAAGATTTAGACCTGCTGAAGTTTTGGTCATAAAAGGTCAAGACTATTTAATTAGAGAAAGGGAAACTTTTGAAGATATTTTAAAAGGTCAAGTAATGATTGATACTTTATAAAAATCAAAGCGCTAATCTTAGAAGGTTAGCGCTTTTTTTCACCCCAAAAACCACCTGTTCACACCTTCTTAACTTAAGATAAGTGCCAATGCCTTTTTTAAACTTTATATTTGACGAAAAATTATTCAAATAGAAAATTGATGAAAAAAATACTTTTTGTATTCCTTCTCTGTTTTATAAATATGTCTGCACAAGACAAGTTTACCATTGGTGGAACTATTAAAGACAGTGCTTCAGGAGAAACTTTAATTGGCGTTAATATCATTGACAAAGACAATTACCAAGGAACAGTAACTAATGAATACGGTTTTTATTCTTTAACCCTTAGCAAAGGAACTCACAATATTGAAATCTCTTATATAGGTTACAATACCATCTCTAAGAAAATAGACATAAATAAAAATAAAACTTTAAATTTTTCTTTGTCTGAAAATGTAGAAAGCTTAGAGGAAGTAGTCTTAACCAGTACTTCAGAAAAAGTAAGCATTCAAAAAGCAGAAATGAGTGTGAACAAAATGAAAGTTCAAACCATTAAAGAAATCCCAGCTATTTTAGGAGAAGTAGATGTTTTAAAATCTATCACAACACTTCCAGGAGTAACCACTGCCGGTGAAGGACAATCAGGTTTTAATGTTCGCGGTGGGGCTGCAGATCAAAACTTAGTTATATTAGATGAAGCCACACTTTTTAACACCTCTCACCTTTTTGGTTTCTTTTCTGTAATTAATGCAGATGCTATTAAAAGTTTAAAACTATATAAAGGTGGAATTCCTGCCAAATATGGAGGTAGAATTTCATCTGTTTTAGAAATACATCAAAAAGATGGTAACAAATATTCATTTCATGGAAATGGAGGAATTGGAAGTATTTCGTCTCGTTTAACTTTAGAAGGTCCTATTGTTAAAAATAAAGTCTCTTTCTTTTTAAGTGGTCGTAGATCTTATGCTGATTTATTTTTTCCTATCGTGATGCCAGACAATGATAATACCGCTTATTTTTATGACTTAAATACCAAAGTAAATTGGGAAGTTGATGATAAGAACAAGTTGTATTTATCAGGATATTTTGGAAAAGATGTTTTTTCTTTATCAAATTCATTCATCAACAATTATGGAAATGCTGTTGGAAATATTCGTTGGAATCACGTTTTTAACAATCAGCTATTCTCCAACTTATCTTTAATCTACAGCAAATACTATTATGGTTTAGAGTTAGATTTTGTTGGATTTAAATGGAACTCTGGTTTACAAAACGTAAATCTTAAGTACGATTTAAAACAATATTTTAATGATAATCTTTCTATTGAATATGGTCTAAACACTATTTTTCATGAGTTCAATCCAGGTAAAATAGAACCTAACAGAGACGATAGTGGAATAGAAGAAGATCAGCTTGCAAAAAAATATGCCATTGAAACTGGAATTTATATTGATGTTGATCAAAAACTAAACAATAAAATTGATTTACGCTATGGTCTTCGTCTTACTGGATTCTCTAGAATGGGAGAAAAAAACAAAAATATTTATGACGGAAGTCCTGTTGCTTATGATGAAAATTTAAAAATCTATGAACAATCAACTCCTATTGGTCAAAAAAACTACAGTATTAGTGAGTTTATGAAAACTTATATAAATCTTGAACCTCGTTTTTCTATTGCTTATAGCTTAAACAACAATAGCTCTATTAAAGCCAGTTATCAGAGAATGGCTCAATATTTACACTTAATTTCCAACACACAATCCCCTTCTCCTTTAGATATTTGGACTCCTAGTGGTGAACATATCAAACCACAATTGTCAGATCAAATTGCTTTTGGATACAACAAAGACTTTAACAACAAATATTCCTTAACTGCAGAAGTTTTTGGAAAAACGGTTAAGAATAGATTAGATTATATTGATGGGGCTGATTTAATTGCACAAGAAGCTATAGAATCTGTTGTTTTATCGGGAAAATCAAGAGCTTACGGTCTAGAATTATTATTAAAAAAAGAAACAGGAAAAATTACTGGTTGGATTAGTTATACCTTATCTCGTTCCGAACAACAAACCAAAGGAAGAACACCATCAGAAATAGGAATTAATAATGGAAAATGGTATGCTACAGGCTATGACAAAACACATGACATAAGCTTACTAACAAGTTATAAAGCTTCAAAAAGCTGGAGTTTCAATAGTAATTTCACATTACAAACGGGTCAACCAATAACCTACCCAACAGGAAGTTATGAATATCTTAACAGCAATATTCCTAATTATGGGTTAAGAAATACTTTTCGCTTACCAATGTATCACAGATTAGATGTTTCGGCTACTTATAAACCTAAAAAATACAAAACCAAAAAATTTAAAGGAGAGTGGGTTTTTAGTGTCTATAATATCTATAACCGAAACAATTGGTCATCTATATTATTTACTCAAGATTCAGAAATAGGTATCAATAAAACTGAAAGACTTTCTATTTTTGGAATTATTCCATCGGTTACCTTTAACTTCAAATTCTAAAATCATGAAAAAATATATTTATATACTAACCATAACACTTAGCTTTATTTCTTGTACTAAAGAAGTAATAATAGACAATTTAGACAACGTAAACCCTAGACTTGTAATTGAAGCAAGTTTAGACATTCATAAATACAATAATAGTTATAATAAACAAACCATTAAACTATCTAAAACTACAGGCTATTACAACAACAATTATCCTCAAGTAAAGGGAGCAATTATTTCCGTTACTGATGAAAACGGAAATTCTATGGGAACTTTTTTAGATGTGAATCCTGCCATTCCTAATGATGAAGAAGACGGGGTTTACACAGCTGTAGACTTTACAAAACCCACAGTAGGAAGTACCTATTATTTAAGTATTACCGTTGATGGAGAAACATACACTGCTCAAGATAGTTATACAAGTATTGTTGACATCAATGAAATTAAACAACAAACCATTTCTTTTGGAGACGATATTATTCAAATTAATGTAAATATTGATAATGAAATAGGAGTTGATAATTATTATTTAACTAAAATTGATCCTCCCTTTAGAATTATTTCTGAATACGGATCTGGTAATGACGAAGAATTCACCGAAGAACCTGGAAAAAACAATTTTGACGTTATTACCTATATTGACGAAGAACTTGAAAAGGATATGGAAATAGATATTTCACTTTACGGAATCAGCAAAAACTACCAAAACTACTTATCCAAACTATTTTTAATTGCTCAAGGATCTAACGGTCCTTTTTCAACAGCACCCGCTTCTGTAAGAGGAAATATTTTAAACACTACCAATCAAGACAATTATGCTTTGGGGTATTTTTCTGTAAATCAATTTATAAAAACTAGTTATACTGTAAAATAGTCCTCTAAAATTATATAGACTTTTTCATTGTATTTCTCTATTTTAGAAGAAAAAAAACAATGAAAAAGTTTATTGGTTCAGTATGTCTTTTATTTATTTCTTCAATACTATTTTTAAGCAGTTGTAAAAAACAACAAAAGCCTTTAAACAACAAAGATTTTAACTATAGCGAATACATTTATAACCATACTTCTGGAGTGGTTTCTACCCAAGAAGAAATCAAAATATTTTTAGTAAAAGCATCAGAAGTCACCAAGGAAGATTTAAAAAACGCTTTTAGTACAAAACCTGAAACAGAAGGAAAACTAGAAATTATAAACAACAAACAAATTGTTTTTAAACCCAAAACACCTCTATTAAACAATCAGGAGTATCTAGTTAGCCTAAACTTAGAAAAGTTATATCCAAACCATACAAAATCATTAAGTCCATATAGTTTTAAGTTTAAAACAAAAACACAAGATTTTGACATCAATACCCAAGCTTTACAATCTTACAATAAAGATTGGCAATACATTGTGGGGGAAATTAAAACCAATGATGTAACCTCTATTGACAAAATAAAACAAGTTCTTACAGCCACCCAAAATAACAAGCAGCTATCCATTAAGTTTGATGAAATCAATATAGATACCGATGTATTTCCTTTTAAAATTGATAGTATTTATAGAGAAATCGACGATTCTAAAATTCACATCAATTACAATGGTAAAAGTTTAAATGTTGATAAAAATGAAACTAGAGAAATCAACATCATTGGTAAAAATAATTTTAAAGTAGTAGATGTTAAAGTAGTAAACAATGCTGAACAATTTGTAGAAATTAACTTTACAGATGCCTTGCAAAAAAATCAAAATTTAAAAGGTTTGATTAGTATTCAAGGAGTAAATGATTTAAAATATATTATTTCTGGAAACTTAGTAAAAGTATATCCAGACAATACTTTAAAAGGAGACTTAAAAGTATTTATTCATGAAGGAATTAAAAATACTTACGGATATTCATATCAAACAACCATTTCAAAAACATTGTCTTTTGATGAGCCCAAGCCTGAAATAAAATTTTCTAAATCTGGAAATATCTTACCTAATTCAGATAATTTAAATATTCAGTTTCAAGCCATCAATCTTAATGCTGTAGAAGTCACTATTTATAAAATATTTGAATCTAATATTTTACAATTTTTACAGCAAAACAATTTAGAAGGAAATCAAAACATTAAAATGGTGGCCAGACCCATTGCTAAAAAAATAATCCCATTACACACTAGCAATCCTTCTGATTATTCTAAATGGCAAACGTATGGAATTGCTTTAAATCAGTTAATTAATATTGATAAAGGAGCTATTTTTTATAGAGTTCAATTAAATTTTAAACAAGCTTATTCAACTTACAAATGTAATAACACTACAACCAATCCTACCAAAACGGTTCAAGAACAAAATTTTGATGAAGAAGATATAGAAACTAGTAATTGGGACAACGATAATTATTATAACGACTATGAAGATTATTACTGGAGTGATAGAGATAATCCTTGTACGTATTCATATTACAGAAACAAATCCGTCTACAAAAACATCATTGCGACCAATATTGGATTAACAGTAAAAAAAGGAAATAATAATTCCTTTTTTATAGCAACCAACCACACGGTTACTTCTGCTCCTTTGTCAGATGTAAAAGTTGAATTTTACAATTATCAGCAACAACCTATTGCCAACATCCAAACCAATGCACAAGGAATAGCGATGATTGACTTGGACAAAACTCCATTTTTTATCACCGCTAAAAAAGATGGTCAAACTACTTATTTAAAAGTAAATGACGGGAATGTATTGTCTATGAGTAATTTTAATACCAATGGTGTACAACCCATCAAAGGAATTAAAGGATTTATTTACACAGAAAGAGGAGTTTGGAGACCGGGAGACACCATTTTTGTTGGTTTTATGTTGAATGATCTTAAAAACAAAATTCTAGAAAACAATCCCGTAACCATCGATATAAAAGATCCTAACAATGTATTAAAATATCGAAAAGTAAAAACCAAAGGAGTTAATCATTTATACACTTTTAAAATCCCAACAAAAGACAGCGATCTTACAGGAAAATGGAATGCTACTATTTCTGTAGGTGGAGCTACGTTTCAAAAAAGCTTAAAAATTGAAACCATCAAACCTAACAGATTAAAAATAAACATCAAAACCGATGCAAAGGTACTGAGTAAAAACAACGAAGTAAATATTACTGCAAAATGGTTACATGGAGCCATTGCCAAAGAATTAAAAGTAGAAAGTTCTTTAATGTTAAAACCTCAGAAAACTAGTTTTGAAAACTTTCCTAGTTTTGTTTTTGATGATCCTAGCAAACATTTTGAAACCGAAGAAACCAATGTGTTAAATGATAAACTAAACAGCGCTGGAGAAATTAAATTTGTTTTAAATCCTAAAATAAACAACAATGCTCCTGGTTTGTTAAAAGCTTATTTAACTACTAAGGTTTTTGAAAATGGTGGAGATTTCAGTACTGATGTTTACAGTCAAACTTATTCTCCTTTTACCACTTATATTGGGTTAAAAAGACCACAAGGTGACAAAGCTAGAAACATGCTTTTAACTGACAAAGAACATCTTTTTGAGTTGGTAAGTGTTGATGAGAATGGAAAAACTGTTGCCAATCAAAAATTAGAAGTAAACATTTATAAAATGGAAAATAGTTGGTGGTGGAACAACACTAATAATTATTCTCAATTTAACGCTTCTTCTTTTAAAACTCCTGTATTTAACAAAACGATGAATACAACTTCTAACGGAAAAGCTAGTTTTAAATTTGAAATTAAATATCCTGAATGGGGAAGATATTTTGTACAAGTAACCAATAAAAATTCAGGTCATAGTACCGGAGAAACTGTTTTTATTGATTGGCCAGGTTGGGCTGGAAAAGCAAAAAAAGGAAATCAAAAAGAAGCTGCTATGTTGGTTTTTACAACCGATAAGGAAACTTATCAATTAAATGAAGAAGTTCATGTAAACTTTCCTTCAGCTGAAAATGGCCATGCGTTAATCACGATTGAAAACAACGAAAAAGTAGCACAACATTTTACGATTGATACTCAAAAAGAAAGCACCAATTTTTCATTCAAGGTCGATAAAAACATGACCCCAAATGTGTACATCAGCATTACTGCTTTGCAACCGCATCACAACACCAAAAATGATTTACCAATTAGAATGTACGGTGTTAAAAATATTTTTGTGGAAGATGCCAATACACATTTAAACCCAACTTTAAATATTCCTAAAGAAGTAGAACCAGAAAAAGAATTTGAATTAAAAGTAGCTGAGAAAAATGGAAAACCATTTACCTATACCATTGCTATTGTAGACGAAGGTTTGTTAGATTTAACTCGTTACACCACTCCTAGCCCATGGAAATACTTTAACAATAAAGAAGCTTTAGGAATTAAAACGTGGGACATTTATGATGATGTAATTGGAGCTTTTGGCGGAAAATTAAATCAGGTATTTAGCATTGGTGGGGATCAAGATTTAGGTGCAGCCAAAACACAAAAAGCCAACAGATTTAAACCTGTGGTTATTTTTAAAGGCCCTTTTACCTTAGCTAATAACAAAACCAATACGCATAAAATCACCATTCCAAAATATATTGGTGCTGTAAAAGCCATGATTGTAGCTCATCATTCAGAAAATGAAGCTTACGGAGAAACAGATGCTAGTGTTTTGGTTAAAAAACCTTTGATGTTGTTGGCTAGTGCTCCAAGAAAAGTGAGTTTAAACGAAAAAATAAAAGTCCCTATCACCGTTTTCAATGCCTTAGAAAACAATCAAAATGTAAAAATTGAAATCAAAACCAATGATATTTTTTCTATTGAAGGAAATAAAATTCAATCCTTAAACTTTAAGGAACCAGGAGATGATATTGTTTACTTTGATATCAAAACAGTAAAAACAGGAGTGGGTAAAATTACCATTACAGCTAAAAACAAATCTCATACTGCTAGTTATGATATTGAACTAGATTCTTACAATCCTATCAACAGAGTAACAAAAAGTGAAGAAGCCTATATTGAAGCCAACAGCAACAAAAAAGTTACCATCAACGGTTTTGGAATAGAAAACACCAACCAAGCAACTATTGAAATTTCTTCCTTCCCACAAATCAACTTTACTGATAGATTACAATATTTAATTCGTTATCCTCATGGATGTCTAGAACAAACTGTTTCTGCAGTTTTCCCTCAACTATATATGCATGATTTATTTGAGCTGTCTCAATCTGATAAAAATACCATCACCGAAAACATCAAAGCAGGAATTCAAAAACTAAATAGTTTTCAATTAACGTCTGGTGGTTTTACGTATTGGCCTGGAAATTACAAAGCCAATGAATGGGTGAGCAATTATGCAGGACACTTTTTAATTGAAGCGGAAAAACAAGGATATGCTTTACCATATAACTTCAAAAATAATTGGATTGCTTATCAAAAACAAGTAGCTAGATCTTGGAGAAAAACAAAAGACAATTCTTATGTAGAACAAGCTTATAGACTTTACACTTTGGCTTTGGCTCAAAGTCCTGAATTATCTATTATGAACCGTATAAGAGAAGATAAAAAAATCGATAATATTGCCAAACTAAGATTGGCATTGGCTTATGCCATTATTGGTCAAAAAGAAGCGGCTATTGAATTGATGAATAATGCTTCTTTAATTGATTACACCAAGGTTTTTCAAGTAAATCATGGATCGACTTTGATTAACAAATCAATTGCTTTAGAAGCTTATCAAGCTTTAAATAATGATACTAAAGCAAGAGAAATGTTACAAGATATTGCCAATGAATTAAATAGCGACAACTATTTAAATACCAAGACTACTGCAAATTGTTTATTAGCATTATGTAACTATTATCAACAAACAAGCAACCAACCTTTATTAGCAAAACTGAATACAAACGGTAAAAAAACAGACATCAATAGCCAAAAATCTATTTGGAAAAAAGAGGTAAAAATCAACCAAGGAGACTATCAAATTACCATTAACAACAATGGTAAAAAAGCTCTTTACGTTAAAATTAACTATTCGGGGATTCCTGAAATAAACAATGAAGAAAGTCTATCTAAAAACCTAATTACTCAAATAAATTACATGGATAATAATGGAAAACTGATAGACATCACAAAGCTTAGTCAAGGAGTTAGTTTTGTAGCGCAAATTGAAGTAAAAAATATCGTAAACAAATCAGTAAAAGATGTTGCATTGACATATCAAATCCCATCAGGATGGGAATTAATCAATACTCGCTATGCTATGGATGACAATAGTTCTACTAGTAATATTGATTATGCAGATATTAGAGACAATGCTATCCATTATTATTTTGATCTAAAAAACAATGAGACCAAAAGTTTTAACGTAAAAATTAACACAACTTATTTGGGAAGTTATTATTTACCAGGTACACATGTAGAAGTCATGTACGATCAAAATTACATGAGCCACACCAAAGGAAAATGGATTAATGTGATTCCTTAAAATTTGAAACAAAAAATTATTTCATACCTAAAAAAACATAAAATCATTCTTACTATAAGTTTGATTTTATGTATTTGGTATGTCTTTTTATTACCCCAAAATTTATTTAAAGAAGATTATTCTACCGTTATCTTTTCATCTGATCAGCAATTATTAGGAGCTACCATTGCTAGTGATGAACAATGGCGATTCCCTCCTACCCAACAAATTCCCGATAAAATTAAAAAGTGTATTCTTTTTTATGAAGATGAATATTTTGAATACCATTTTGGATTTAATCCTGTGGCTATGGGTAAAGCAATGGTCATTAATTTTAAAAATGATAGAATAAAAAGAGGAGCTAGTACCATTACACAGCAAGTAATTAGACTTAGTAGAAACCAAAGAAGAACCTATACAGAAAAACTAATTGAACTTATTTGGGCAACACGTTTAGAGTTTTCAAAATCTAAAGAAGAAATTTTAAATTTATATGTACATCATGCTCCTTACGGAGGAAATGTAGTTGGACTAGAAATGGCTTCTTGGAGATATTTTGGAACCTCACCCAACAAATTATCGTGGGCAGAAAGTGCTACATTGGCTGTTTTGCCCAATGCTCCTAGTCTAATTTTTCCTGGAAAAAATAAAGTTTTATTAAAAAAGAAAAGAGATTTTTTACTAGCCAAATTAAAAGACAAAGGAGTCATTAACCAACTTACTTACGATTTGGCCATACAGGAAGCCATTCCGCAAAAACCCGTTCCCATTCCGCAAGACAACCTTCACCTTTTATCAGAAATTAAACAACAATCTCAAGGCAAAAGAGCTGTGACTAGTATTGATTACAATCTTCAAAAAAGTGCCTTAAATACTGTTGAAAAATACTATCATCAATATCAAAAAAACAACATACACAACATTGCAGTATTGATCTTAAACGTTAAAACCAAAAAGGTAGTTGCTTATGTTGGTAATAGTCCTACAAATATTGAAAATCAAAAATTTGTAGACATGGTTCAAGCCCAAAGAAGTACAGGAAGCACCTTAAAACCCATTCTTTACATGGGATTATTGAACAATGGAGAATTGTTACCCAACATGCTTGTTCCAGACATTCCTACACAAATACAAGAATACACACCTCAGAATTTTGACATGACTTATGCCGGTGCTATTTCTGCAAAAAAAGCCATTGCAAAATCTTTAAATATTCCTGCTGTTAGATTGTTAAGACAATACGGTTTGCATAAATTTAAGAATGATTTAAATTATTTAGGTTTAAAAAACATCAACAAACCGGTAGATTATTATGGCTTGACTTTGATTTTAGGTGGTGCTGAAAGTTCTCTATGGGACATGACCAATATGTATGCAAATCTTGCCAGTACCGTAAATCATTATACCGAAAATAACAGTCAACATTTTACTAAGGAACATCAATATAGCAGCTATTATTTACATCATAAAACAGATTTAGGAACAAAGGCTTACGATCAAAATATTTTTGATGCAGGAAGTATTTATTTAGGTTTTGAAGCCATGACAGAACTAAGCAGACCCGAAGATGACAAGGAATGGAAACATTATAGTTCTTCTGAAAAAGTTGCTTGGAAAACAGGAACCAGTTTTGGTAATAAAGATGCTTGGAGTATTGGTGTTAATCAAAATTACGCCATTGGCGTTTGGGTAGGAAATGCTGATGGAGAAGGAATTGCAAATATGACTGGAGTAAATCATGCAGCTCCTATTATGTTTGAAATGTTAGAAAAGTTACCAAAAAACAACTGGTTTATAAAACCTTTAGATGAACTAAAAACCATTGATGTTTGTAGCATTAGCGGACACAAGGCCACTTCTTTGTGTCCAACCCAAAAAGAATGGATTCCTTTAAAACCAAATACCACACTCCCATGCCCTTATCATCAAACTATTTTTTTAGATAAAAACCAAAGATACAGAGTGTTTAAAAATTGTGTTGACAATAATGAAATTACTTCTAAAACATGGTTTATTTTACCTCCAAATCAGGCTTGGTATTACAAAAAACAAAACGCTAATTATATGGAATTGCCTCCTATAAAAAAAGAGTGTTTAGAAGCAAATAGTCAAGTGATGGATTTCTTAAGTCCAAATGAAAATGCTACTTTTATCTTAACAAAAGATTTTAATGAAAAAACAAATCCTATTGTAATTAAAGCAACCCATCAAAGGAGTGAAGAAACTTTATTTTGGTATTTAGATGATCGCTTTATAAAAACTACAGAACATCAACATGAAATTGCAATTATTCCTACAAAAGGAAAACACAAAATCATAATTGTTGATGAAAACGGAAATAAAATCACTAGAAAAATACAGATTGAATAAATCATGAAACACCATAAAACCACAGAACAAGATTCTCTTTACACTAATTTAGAGAAGATGTCAACATCTGAATTGGTTCAATACATCAACGAAGAAGATCAAAAAGTAGCATTGGCTATTAAAAAGAGCTTACCGAGTATTGAAAAACTGATTGATGTGGTAGCTGAAAAATTAAAAAACGGTGGAAGATTATTTTACATGGGTGCTGGAACAAGTGGTCGTTTAGGTATTTTAGATGCTTCTGAATGCCCTCCTACTTTTGGAGTTCCTCACGAATTGGTCGTTGGAATTATTGCAGGCGGAGATACTGCCATTAGAAAAGCAGTTGAAAATGCAGAAGATGATGATATGCAAGGTTGGATAGATTTATTAAATCATCACATTAATGAAAAAGATGTGGTGATTGGAATTGCAGCCTCGGGAACTACTCCTTATGTTGTAAGTGCTTTAGAAACTTGTCAAAAAAACAACATTGTTACTGGATGCATCACCATGAATAACGATACACCATTAGAAAAAGTTTCCCATTATCCCATTGTTGTAACGGTAGGACCTGAATTTGTTACAGGTAGTTCAAGGATGAAAGCAGGATCTGCTCAAAAAATGGTCTTAAACATGATTAGCACCGCAAGTATGATTCTTTTAGGAAAAGTAAAAGGAAATAAAATGGTAGACATGCAATTGTCTAATGATAAATTAGTAGACCGAGGAACCCAAATGCTAGTAGATGAACTACAAATATCATATGCCAAAGCAAAAGAATTACTATTAACACACGGGAGCGTAAGAAACGTAATTAATGATGTAAATAATGAACAATAAAAAAAGTCATTTACAAAAAGGGATAAATATTATGGCAGCAGTTTTGCCACTATTAATATTAAGTCCAGTAATTATAAATATTGGTTTTAAAGCCTTACAAAAAGATGGCATATACGGATTTTTAATTGCAGGAATAATCCTAGCCATCACAACTATTATCTTGTTTGCACTAGGAATAAGAGCCTTACTTAGTCACTTATTTAACGATTAGCCTCTATTTGCAACTTTTACTTTTGGTGTGGTAGGATTTAACCCAAAACTATCATCATCTAGAACAACTCCTAAATGATGCATCATGTAACCAATAGTCGCGTAATGATGAATAGCATGACTTTGTGCTTGAGCTAATACAGCTCCTAGAGTTGAAGTTACCGAGTAAGTTCCTCCTCCTAAATCATCTATAATTTGTATAGGTAAATCTAAATCAGATGTTTTTAAATTATGTATATGATTAACTATAGCGTCTAAATAAGTTATTCCATAATCTGGAATTGTCTCTACATTTATATTTCTTTCTCTATTGGTTAAATTTACTACACCCATTGGATAGCCTATAAAAATGCAGTTAAACATATCTAGTATGTGTCTCATGTGTCCGCCAATACTAGAATAATATGGAGCTATAGATTTATCACAATAATTTTCTTGTGAAATATTAACCAACAAACTTCTTCCTTTATGTAAATTTTCAACTATTTCGTTTACCATCAATCAATTTTACTTAAACATGTCTTTTTATATGTCGTTTAAATATAAAAAATTAACATGTGTTATCATAATTAAATTTTAATTCCTAACAATTAATATCATTAAAACAAGAATGAATACGTAGATTTAACGATTAACTAATGTTAATAGACTAAATTTAACAAATCATTAAAAATCAACACTTTCCAAAAAAAATCATGCTACATATAGTATTTATCGTTAAATTTGATACTATAAAAATGAATAAACTATGGCTGTAACAAAGAAATTTTTAAAGACTAAACCAGTATGTAAAGTAACATTTGCTATTTCTGCTCCAGAGGCTGCAGAAGCTGTGTTAGTAGGTGATTTTAACGAGTGGGATTTAACATCAACTCCATTAAAAAAACTAAAAAACGGAACTTTTAAAGTTGTGATTGATTTAGATACTGAAAAATCATACGAATATAAATACGTAATTGATGGTGAATATGTAAATGATGATGAACCTGAAGCGTTGATATTTAATGAATTTGCAAATGCTGAAAACTCTTTGTTAGCATTATAAAAAATAATATAATATAAACCTGAATGCCTTTAACAATGTTAAAGGCATTTTTTATATATTTATTTTTCTAAAAAAATAATCAAAATGGCAAATATCACATTAAAAAGTAACCCTATTACTACTATTGGAAACTTACCAGTTATAGGTACAAAAGCTCCTAATTTTACATTAAGAAATACTGATTTATCAGAAGTAAGTTTGTCTGATTTTGAAGGTCAAAATTTAATTTTAAATATATTCCCTAGTGTAGACACAGGAACTTGTGCAATGTCTGTAAGAACATTTAACAAACAAGCATCTGAACTAGAAAACACAAAAGTTTTATGTATTTCTAGAGATTTACCTTTTGCTCATGCTCGTTTTTGTGGAGCAGAAGGAATTGAAAACGTATTAAGTTTATCTGATATTTCTGGAAAGTTTGGAAAAGATTACGAGGTTACATTTGCAAATGGACCTTTAGAAGGATTATTATCAAGATCTATTGTAGTTATCAATACACAAGGAGAAGTTACTTACACAGAACAAGTAAGTGAAACCACTAGTGAACCTAATTACGAAGCAGCTTTAGCTGCCTTATAATAATAAGCTTATAAAAGGCTTGCTATGGCAAGCCTTTTTCTTATCACATGGAAACAAAAAAACAAAACTTTGTAGTAAATAGAATAGAAAGCTTAAAATACGCCATTGTTGGTGCTTTGTATTTAATTAAAACTGAAAATGCTATTAAAGTACACTGTACAAGTACTGTAATACTTAGCCTTTTAGGGTATTTTACAGGACTTAGCAAAATTGAATGGATGTTTCAGTTTTTAGCTATTGGACTAGTGATTAGTGTAGAAGCTTTAAATACTTCTATAGAAAAAATAGCTGATTTTATTCAACCTGATTTTGATAAAAAAATAGGAACTATTAAAGATGTAAGTGCTGGTGCGGTTTTATTTGCAGGCTTGTTTGGAGCCATCATTATTGGATTTATTTATATCCCCAAATTAATACTTTTCCTGTATCAGTAATTCTGTATCTTTACCAAAAATTTAACGCCTTTAAATGCCCAAAAAAAGCAACAAAAAAGTTACTAAGAATACAGAACGAAAAGAAAAACTACAAGAGTTTGCAAACAACAGACAAACTCAAACCGTTTTCGGATTATTCATTCTGCTTTTCGGTATTTTCTTATTTACGGCCTTCATTTCTTTTTTCTTTACTTGGCAAGCAGATCAAACTACTATAAACCAATTAGGAAATAAAGCTATTGAAGCTCAAAACCTATTAGGAAAATTAGGGGCTAATTTAAGCTACTTTTTTATATACAAAGGTTTTGGTGTTGCAGCCATCCTAATTCCAATTCTTTTATTTTTTACAGGATTGTATATTTTATTAAAAATACCTATTAAAAAAATATTTAAATCTTGGAACTGGGGAATCTTAGGATTGATTTGGACTTCTACTACTTTTGGGTTCTTTGCGAATCAAAACGCTTTAATTGCAGGCGTTGTGGGGGTTGAACTAAATAGCTACTTAATTCCTTATCTTGCTCCTTTTGGATTGATCATTTTAATTGTTTTTGGATATGCTACTTACTTTGTAATTCGTTTTAAAATCACTCCTGAAAGAATTAAAGGATGGTTGCCTAAAAAGGAAGACATTAGCGAGCTAAAAAATAGTTTTAAAGCTACCGAATCAGATGAAAACATTAATGATGATAAAGAAGAGTCTGAAGAAACTCTTAACAACATCAATGATGAAAAAGAAACTATTCAAGAAAAAATAATTTCTTTAGATGAGTTTGAAGAAAAAGAAGAAAAAATAAAGCCAACCTCTACTTTTGAAATGGCTGTAAAAAATGTAAGTCCTACCATTCAAAATCATTCAAACATTAAAAGTCCTAAAGAAAAAGACGAACATAAAGAAGAACTTAAAATTGATGTTGAACAAGTAAAAAAAGAAGAGATTACCACTTCTAATTTATCAGATCAACTAGTAAAAGATTTTGGTGAATTTGATCCAACTTTAGATTTAGGAAATTATAAATTCCCAACATTAAACTTACTTAGAGAGTTTGACGATAGTATTTCTGTAGATGCAGGAGAATTAGAAGCTAATAAAAATAAAATTGTTGATACGCTTAACAATTACAAAATAGGAATTGCACAAATTAAAGCAACGGTTGGTCCTACCATTACTTTGTATGAAATTGTACCAGAGGCCGGAATTAGAATTTCTAAGATAAAAAACTTAGAAGATGATATTGCTTTGTCTTTATCAGCCCTAGGAATTCGTATTATTGCTCCAATTCCAGGTAAAGGAACCATTGGTATAGAGGTTCCAAACCAAAAAGCAACGGTAGTTTCAATGAACTCTGTAATTGCATCAAACAGATTTCAGCAATCCAAAATGGAATTGCCAATTGCATTAGGAAAAACCATTGCTAATGAAACCTTTATTTTCGATTTGGCAAAAGCTCCTCACCTATTAATGGCTGGTGCTACCGGACAAGGAAAATCTGTAGGTTTAAATGCTATTTTAACTTCTTTATTGTATAAAAAACATCCTGCAGAAATTAAATTTGTATTGGTTGATCCTAAGAAAGTAGAACTGACATTATTTAATAAAATTGAACGTCACTACTTAGCTAAATTGCCTGATACAGAAGAAGCTATTATTACAGACACTACCAAAGTAGTTCATACCTTGAACTCACTTTGTATAGAAATGGACAATCGTTATGACATGCTTAAAAATGCCATGGTTCGTAACATTAAAGAATATAACGAAAAATTTAAGGCTCGTAAATTAAATCCAAATGATGGACACAAATTTTTACCCTACATTGTTTTGGTGATAGATGAATTTGCTGATTTAATTATGACTGCCGGGAAAGAAGTAGAAACGCCTATTGCTCGTTTAGCTCAATTGGCTCGTGCCATTGGAATTCACTTAATTGTGGCTACACAAAGACCTTCTGTAAACGTTATTACGGGAATTATCAAAGCTAACTTCCCATTAAGAATTGCCTTTAGAGTAACCTCTAAAATAGATTCTAGAACGATTTTGGATGCTCCTGGGGCAGATCAATTAATTGGACGTGGAGATTTATTAATTTCTAGCGGAAACGATTTAATTCGTGTACAATGTGCCTTTGTTGATACTCCAGAAGTTGAAAAAATCACCGACTTTATTGGTTCACAGAGAGCCTACCCTGAAGCTTATCAACTCCCTGAGTATAGTGGTGAAGAAGGAAGTGGTACAGAACTTGATATTGACATTGCAGACAGAGATAAATTATTTAGAGAAGCTGCAGAAACAATTGTGATAGCACAACAAGGATCTGCTTCTTTATTACAACGTAAATTAAAATTAGGATACAACAGAGCAGGAAGATTAATAGATCAGTTAGAAGCAGCAGGAATAGTAGGTCCTTTTGAAGGAAGTAAAGCCAGACAAGTTTTGGTAACCGATTTAACATCTTTAGAGCAATTGTTGGCCGACGAACAAAACAATTAACATGAAAAAAAATATCATCGTAGCTTTTACACTATTAGTAACCTCTTTAGGTTTTTCGCAAAACACCCCTAAAGCACAAGCTATTTTAGACAAAGTTTCAAGCGAACTAGAGCAATACAAAAACATTACTATTGAGTTTACACATACTTTAGAGAATAAAGCTGTAAACATTAAACAAACTAGTAAAGGATCAGCCATTATAGAAGGAGACAAATACGTATTAAATTATTTAGACAATATTATTCTTTTTGATAAAAAGAACAATTATGTAATTTCTCCCGAAAATGAAGAAGTAAACATTACTCCTGCGAGTGATATTAGTGATGAAAGTATCACGCCTTCAAAATTATTGAGTTTTTACAAAAAAGGATATACTTATCAATTAGATAAAAAAGAAGGTGTTGTTCAATACATTAAATTAACTCCTACAGAAAAATCGGAAGAGGTTTCTCATATTTTGTTAGGAATCAATACCCAAAATAACCAAATTACTTCATTAACAGAAGTAGGAACCAACGGAACAAATACCAATTTTACCATAATATCATACAAAACAAATCAACAATTAGCTCCTAATACTTTTGCTTTTAACAAAGCGAAATATGAATCATTAGGGTATTACATTAATGAATAATCATATTTTTTGTTGAAAACCTTAGATAAATATTTAATTAAGAGCTTTTTAGTTCCCTTTTTCGCTTCATTCTCTATCGTAATGTTTGTATTAATAATGCAAGCACTTTGGTTAGTCTTTGACGATATTGCTGGTAAGGGAATTGAAGTTATTATTATTCTAAAATTTCTTTGGTACATGTGTATGTTTGTAACGCCACAAGCATTACCAATTTCTGTGCTTTTATCATCTATTATGACCTTAGGGAATTTAGGAGAAAATTATGAATTTGCTGCCGTTAAATCTGCCGGAATTTCATTCTTCAGATTCCTAAGACCTCTTATCATTTGTGTAGGATTGATTTCTGTAGCTAATTTTTTCTTAATAAATTACACCTATCCTTATGCTAGTTTAAAACAAAAAAACTTACTGTTAAACATCAAAAAAACACAACCTACTTTGGCTTTGGTAGAAGGTAGTTTTAATGATGAAATTCCAGGATATAGTATTAAGTTTTCAAAAAAATACGGAGAAGAAAACAACTTACTTAAAGATGTTTTAATTATAGAAACTAAAGGATCTAAAGATGATCAAATTACCATCACCGCTAAAAAAGGAAAAATTACCACCGAAGAAGGAAGTAAATACATGACCTTAATTTTAGACGATGGGTATTATTTTGAAGACCACACCAATGATCAAAAAAGACTTGCCAATAAATTAAAAATGCCTTCTTCTATTGCAAAATTTGACAGACACACCGTAAATATTGACATTTCTGACTTAACTAGTAATGATTTAGAAGAAGAAAAATATAAACATCATTATACCATGAAAAACATGGGACAACTTAAAGCCAGTTCCGATAGTTTAAAATACAATTATGATAAGTTTATAGACACCAAAGTTAGATCTATGCAATCTAACATTTTAGTCTCCGAAATGTCTAAAAAATTAGACACAACTAAGTACAAACCATTACAAAAAAACATATTAGATAATTTTACTGATGGAGGTAAAATAAACATTCTAAATCAAGCATCCAGTACTGTAGATAATAAAATAAAATCTATTGATGGTTATAAAGACTTTTACAAAAGAAGACGTAAAAATTTAAACAATCATGATTATCAATTTCATTATATTTTAACCAATTCTTTTTCTTGTCTACTTTTGTTTTTTGTTGGATCTTCTTTAGGTTCTATTATTAGAAAAGGTGGATTTGGAATGCCTATGATTATAGCTATTATCATTTATGTGGCTTATTATTTTATCAATACCTTTGGTAAAAATGTTGCTGAAGAAAGTAAAATTAGTGCTTTTTTAGGAGGATGGTCTGGAACATTAGTAATGCTACCATTGGCTATTCTTTTTACGATAAGTGCTTCTAAAGATATGGGATTCATTAAATTTGATGTAATTTTAACCCCGTTTAAAAAACTATTCAATAGATTTAAAAAAACAGATGAATAATACCGAAAACACACCCCAAATAAAGTTAGATTCTATACAAGAAGCCATTGAAGACATTAGAAATGGTAAAATGATTATTGTTGTAGATGATGAAGATAGAGAAAACGAAGGTGACTTTATTGCTGCTGCCGAAAAGGTAACTCCAGAAATGATTAATTTCATGGCACAACATGGTCGTGGATTAATATGTGCCCCATTGATAGAAGAACGTTGCGACGAATTAGGTTTAAACATGATGGTGAACAACAACACTGTTTTACATCATACACAATTCACCGTTTCTGTAGATTTAATTGGTCACGGATGTACCACTGGTATTTCTGCACACGACAGATCTAAAACCATTTATGCTTTAACACAAAACGAAACCAAACCTTCTGACTTAGGAAGACCAGGACATATTTTTCCTTTAAAAGCTAAAGAAGGTGGTGTATTAAGAAGAACTGGACATACAGAAGCAAGTGTAGATTTAGCTCGTTTGGCTGGATTAAAACCTGCCGGAATCTTAGTTGAAATTTTAAACGAAGACGGTAGTATGGCACGTTTGCCACGTTTAAGAGAGGTTGCTGATAAATTCAACTTAAAATTAATTTCTATTGAAGATTTAGTTTCTTACCGTATGCAACACGATTCTTTAATTAAAAAAATTGAAGATTTTGATATCGATACTCGTTTTGGGACTTTTAGATTAAGAGCATATAACCAAACTACCAACAACCAAATTCACTTAGCTTTGACTAAAGGATCTTGGAAAAAAGATGAAGAGGTATTATGTAAAGTTACTTCAAATGCTTTTGGAAATGATATTTTAAACACCTTAACAACAGGTTCCGAAGATAAATTATCTAGAATATTTGATAAAATTAATAAAGAAGGTAAAGGAGCTGTTGTGTTTATTAATCAAGAGCAACTAACCTTTAACTTAAAACAACGCCTTAGCGATCTTAAAAATTCTCAAAAAGGAATTGCACCAGAACAACCAACCAACAATCCTATGGACGAAAAAGATTTTGGTATTGGAGCACAAATCCTTCACAACATTGATATTACAAAACTAAGGTTATTAACCAACTCTCCTGCTAGTAAAAAACGTGTAGGAATTACAGGTTATGGGTTAGAAGTAGTAGAAAGAATAAATTACTAAACAAAAAGCTGAGCAAATGCTCAGCTTTTTTTATGTTTTTAAATTTGTATTGGCTTCAATTAATTTTGCCTCTTTATTTTCAAACCAAAATGCAGGCTCTCCTCCTCTTAAAAAAACATCTTCTCCTTTTACTCTTAACCAACTTCCTTCTTTTATACCAATTACAGGAATAGAAATGAGAGATTGAAACTCTTTAATTCTAGTTTCTCTGGTTTCTCCTTTATGGGTAGAATTTACATCAGCAGGAATAAAATGTGCGTTAAAGTTAAAAGGGACTATTCCTAAGGTTCTAAAACTTGGTGGTAATACTATAGGCATATCATTAGTAGTGTTCATAGTTAAACCTGTGATATTAGTTCCTGCACTGGTTCCTAAATAAGGAGTTCCTTGTTCAATAGCTTCTTTTAATACTTCCCATAAACCAAATTCATATAACTTGCTTACTAATAAAAAAGTATTTCCTCCACCTACAAAAATTCCTTTGGCATTTTTGATTGCTTCTTTAGCATTTTTATATTCATGAATTCCTTTAACTTCTATCCCTAAAGTATTTAAAGCTTCTTGTACTGCATCAGTATAATCATCATAACTAATACCACTTGGTTGAGCGTAAGGTATAAATAAAATTTCCTCAATATCCTTATACAATTTATCTATAGTAGGGATTAAATATTCTAAATACTCAGATCCATGTACACTTCCCGAACTCGCTAATACTAGGTTTTTCATAGCTCATTAATTTTATTACTCTAAGATATTAATTTGAAGTTAAAGACTTATCTTCTTTATAAAAAAGAGTAACCTTAAAACTAAAATCATAAATTAGTTTTTTTATTTTTTAACATCTATTTAATGACTTCATTTAAAATAAGAATCCTTTTCACTTTTTACTTATTATCTTCTATTGTCTGTTACAGTCAATCAAAAAATAGCGAAAAAGCAATAACATCAGAGTTAAATGAAGTAGTTATTAGTACTAAAAACAACACTAAAAAACATCAACAAATAACGAGTACTATTGATACTATTTCATCAAAAGAATTAAACCGTGCCAACAATATCAACTTTGCTCCTATCTTAAATAGAGTTCCAGGAGTTTTTATGCAAAGTGGATCTCTAAACACCAACAGAATTACCATTAGAGGTATTGGCTCTAGAAACTTATATGGTACTGCTAAAATTAGAGCTTATTACAAAGAAATTCCTTTAACCAATGGAAGTGGAGAAACCAATATTGAAGATTTTGAATTGGCTTCCATTGGAACTATTAATATTTTAAAAGGAGCCAGTACAATTGAATATGGTGCTGGTCTTGGTGGAGCTATTCAAATTAAACCTCAACAATCTAACATCAATGAATCAAGTATTTACAATCAATTAACCATTGGTTCTTTTGGTTTGGCAAAAGGAATCATAAAGTTAAATCATGGAACTCAAAAAAATAACATTCAAGCTACTTACAGTAACACTCATAGTGATGGTTACCGTGAAAATAATGAATACAATAGACAAACTTTTACTGTAAGCACAAAACATTCCTTAGGTAAAAGTGATGAACTATATTTCCTGTCTAGTTATGTAGATTTAAAAGCTTTTATTCCAAGTTCCATCAATCAAAATGATTATATAAACAATCCTAAAAAAGCTGCTTTTACATGGAAACAAGCCCAAGGATACGAAGATGCTATAAGAGGCTCGTTGGGGATTTCATGGAAACATAAATACAATAATAACCTTAACCAAACCACTAGTATTTTTTCTTCTTTTAAAAAAGCTTATGAACCAAGACCTTTTGATATTTTAAAAGAAAACACTCATGCTATAGGTCTTAGAACACAATTAACTGGAAACATTAAGCTAGGTAGCAATAACTTAAATTATTCCTTAGGTGGAGAGTTTTTTAAAGATAATTATCAATATCAAACTTATCAAAATCTCTATCAGAATTATCCATTAGGAACAGGAAGTGTTAAAGGAAACGAGCTATCTAATTTTAAAGAAAAAAGAGATTACTACAATTTATTTTGGGAAAGCAGCTATAATCTTTCTTCTAAAATAACTGTTTCTGCAGGACTAAATTTTAACAAAACAAGTTATGTTTTAAAAGATCTATTTCCAATTTCTTCAAACGATCCAGATCAGTCAGGAAATTTTAAATTTAAAAATATTATTTCTCCAAAGTTTGGAGTTTTATACACTCCTTTAAAAAACATCAGTTTATACACTAGTATCAATCACGGATTTTCTCCTATTACCCTAGCGGAAACTTTATTGCCTGACGGACAAATAAACACTAATTTAAAACCTGAAACTGGTTGGAATTACGAGATGGGAACTCGTGGTTATCTATTTCAAAAAAAACTACAATTCAGCACTGCTATTTATAGTTTAAACCTTAAAAACCTTTTGGTAGCAAGACGCACCGCTCAAGATCAATACATTGGTTTAAATGCAGGAAAAACTCAACACAACGGTCTAGAACTAACACTAAACTATGATTGGATTCAAACTAAAAACATCTCTATTAATTCCTTTATCAACTATACACTTAATCATTTTAGGTTTAAAGATTTTATAGATGATGGGCAAGACTATTCAGGAAATAAGGTGACTGGAGTTCCCTCTGATATTTTCAATGCAGGAATTGATATGAATACTAAAATAGGAATCTATGGAAACCTTAACTATCAATACGTTGGAAGCATGCCAATGACAGATAGTAATAGTTTATACTCCGATAGTTATACCCTCACAAATTTTAAATTTGGTTATGCTACTAACTTCTTAAAAAAACTAACGTTAGACACCTTTGTAGGAGTAAATAATATTTTTAACAAAGCATATGCCTCACAAATATTAATCAATGCTACTGGATTTGGAAATAGTGCCCCTAGGTATTATTATCCTGGAAACCCTCTGAATTATTACACTGGAATAAACATAAAGTATCTATTTTAATTTAAACATATCATCAAACAAAAACGACCACTAAAATTAGTGGTCGTTTTTTATTTCTTTTTGGCTTTTACCATAAAGTAAATTCCTATAATTATTAAAGGTATACTAAGTAGTTGACCTGTATTTAAAGCCCAACTAGCTCTATCTTCAACTTGGGCTTCTTTAAAAAACTCAACCACAAAACGTACGGACCACAGCAACGCAAAAAAGGTTCCGAATAATAACCCTTGTTTTTGAGCTGCATCTGTTTTCCAGTACATGTAAAACAAAACGGCAAAAACAATTAAATAACCCAACCCTTCATATAGTTGTGTTGGATGTCTTGGAAAATCTTCTCCTAAATTGGCAAATATCACTCCATAATTTGTTCCTGTTGGATGTCCAATAATTTCTGAATTCATTAAATTACCCAAACGGATAAACAATCCTGCAATAGCAACAGTAATACCTACCCTATCTAAAATATACAACAAAGGTTTGTGCATTACTTTTTTAGAAAAATACCATAAAGAAGCAATAATCCCTATGGCTGCTCCATGACTTGCTAGTCCTGCAAAACCAGTAAATTTAAACGTAGGCTGAAATTTAAATGGTAATAATATTTCTTCTGGATGTTGACTAAAATATGCCCAATCGTAAAAGAAAACATGTCCTAGTCTTGCTCCTAAAATGGTAGCAAATACAACATACATTAATAATTTGTCTAATTTTTCTAACTCAACTTTTTCATGAATAAAAATTCTTTTCATGATTTGATACCCCAATGCAAAAGCAATGACAAACATCAAACTATAATATCTTATTACAAAAAAACCTAGATCTATTCCTAAAGATGGATCCCAAATAATGGCTAATACATTCATATTTATTTTTTATTTTGTTTTTCTGGTACAGGATCGTAACCACTACCACCCCACGGATGACAACTTGCTATTCTTTTAATAGACAACCATCCTCCATAAATAATACCATGCTTTTGCAAAGCTTCTATACTGTAGCTAGAACAAGTTGGTAAATACCTACACGTAGCTGGTGTAAAAGGAGAAATAGCACCTTGATAAAATCTAATCAATAAGATAAAAGGAAAGATTAATATTTTTTTTATGCTATCCATTCTTAATTTATTCTACAATAAAAGTAGTCCCTTCTTTTCCGTCTTTTAACTGAATTCCTAAAGCTTTTAATTCATCACGAATCAGGTCACTCATCGCCCAGTCTTTATTATCTCTTGCTTGTTTACGCATACCAATTAACATATTTACAACTCCTTCTAACTTGTTAGAACCTTGCTCGGTAGTTTCTGTTAACAAACCTAACACATCATATACAAAAGCATGTAAAGTGTTTGTAAATAAATATAAATCTTCTTGAGTTAAACTTGCTTTTCCTTCTTTTAATAAGTTGATAAATTTAACAGCCTCAAACAAATTAGCTATTAATACAGGACTATTAAAATCATCATTCATGGCATCATAACAATCTTGTTTCCATGCTTCAACCTCTATCGTTGATGTTTTTGAAGCTGTAATATTAGATAGATTTTTTAACGCTTCTATCAACTTATTATATCCTTTTTCTGATGCTTCTAAAGCTTCACTAGAGAAGTCCAAAATACTACGATAGTGTGCTTGCATCATAAAGAAACGCACCACCGCCGGTGAAAATGGTTTTGATAAAATGGTATTTTCTCCTGTAAAAATTTCTCCTGGCAAAATATTATTTCCGGTGGATTTAGACATTTTTTGTCCATTCATGGTTAACATATTGGCATGCATCCAATAATTTACAGGATTGTGACCGTTACAAGCTTCTGCTTGAGCAATTTCACATTCGTGATGAGGGAATTTTAAATCCATTCCACCTCCGTGAATATCAAACTTTTCTCCCAGATATTTTGTACTCATAGCAGTACACTCTAAATGCCAACCCGGAAACCCTATTCCCCAAGGAGAAGGCCAACGCATAATATGTTGTGGACTTGCTTTTTTCCACAAAGCAAAATCTTGAGGATTCTTCTTTTCAGATTGTCCATCTAAAACACGAGTGTTGTGAACTGCATCTTCAATTTTTCTTCCAGATAAAACTCCGTAAGTCTTATTCTCGTTATATTTTAATACATCAAAATACACAGAACCATTTACCTCATAAGCCAATCCCTTATCTAAAATATCTTTGATAATTTCAATTTGCTCAATAATGTGTCCTGTAGCGGTTGGCTCAATACTAGGTGGTAAATTATTTAACTGCTGTAAAATATGATGAAAATCTAACGTATAACGCTGTACGACCTCCATTGGCTCTAGCTTTTCTACACGGGCTTTTTTAGCAATTTTATCTTCACCTTCATCAGCATCATCTTCCATATGTCCGGCATCCGTAATATTACGAACATAACGAACTTTATATCCCAAATGCTGTAAGTATCTAAACACCAAATCAAAACTCATAAATGTTCTTACGTTTCCTAAATGCACATTACTATACACGGTAGGTCCACATACGTACATTCCTACATTTCCTTCGGTTACCGGAGAAAATACTTCTTTTGTTTTACTTATTGAATTATATATTTTTAAAGGCTGATCTTGAAATAAGCTCATGGAATATTATTTATTTTAAAAGCGTAAAGATAAACTTTCTACTTAGAATATAGTAGCAAGAAAAAGCCCAATTAAGAAATTCTTAATTGGGCTTTTATTAATTTTTATAAAGTGAATTACTTTTTCACAATGTCTAATAATTCAACGATAAAGATAATATCATCACCATTACTTGGTTTTTGATCTTTATAAGCTAAATCAGCAGGTACAATAAGTTTATATTTAGAACCTACAGACATTAACTGTAATCCTTCTGTCCATCCTGGAATCACTCTGTTTAATGGAAATTCAGCTGGAGCTCCTCTTTCTACAGAACTATCAAAAACTTCACCATCAGGTGTAGTTCCATGGTAATGTACTTTTACAGTACTTGTAGCTAAAGGCTTTTCTCCTGAACCTTCTTTAATTACTTGATATTTTAATCCGCTTTCAGTAGTTTCTATAGCAATAGACTCGTCTACTTTTGTAAAATCTCCAAGATCTCTCTTATACTTTGCATTTTTTGCTTCAGCTATTTTCTTAGTATAAGCAATTAAAATTGGAGCTAAATCTTTTTGATCTAACAAAGTTGTAGCAGTATCTTGAGATTCTTGTAATGCTTGATTAAAAACAGCTAAGTCTAAATCTTTAAAATCTTCACTTACTTTAAAGTTAGCGTTAATATATGCTCCTAAAGCATAACTTACTGAATCCATTTCAGTTTCTAATTTTGTTTTCTTTGCTGCTTGTTGATTACAAGACACCATTCCTGTAACTGCTAATCCTAAAGCTAATCCTTTAATGATATTCATTTTCTTGTTATTTATTAATTTTTAAAAGTTTAATTTTTACTATTATGGGTGTATTTGCACCTATTTTGTTACCATCTCCACTAAATCCGTGGGATACAAATGAACTAAAAATAAATTTAAATTCCTCATCTTCTTGCATTAATTTAAGTCCCTCCTCAATTCCTTTTATCTCATTTGATTTATCAACCTTTATTGTTTCTTCTATTTCACTGTAAATCAACTTATTTTTTATATCAAAAATGGTTTTAGCATAAGTAACAATATCATGTAACTGTACCTTGTTAGTTGATAAACTTGAAGATTTTACTCTTGCATAAGCAAAACCATAAGGAGAAAAAGTATAGTTAAACAAAGTATCTTTTGCTATATATCTTTTAATAACATTTTCTTCCTCAGCTTGTATTGTTTTATTTAACGCGATAGAATAATCATATGTAGAAGATGAATTATTTTTATTAATAGGTCTTCTTGCTTTTGTGTTGTTGCAAGAAACAAAAATTATACCTAAAAAAAACAACCACTTAAATTTCATAAGAAACCAATAATTCTTGTTTATAATTAGGGACTATTGATACAAATTTATCAACGGTTTCTTGCAGACTATCAACAGATCTACCTCCAGCAGCATTGTCATGACCACCTCCATCAAAATGATTTCTTGCAAATTGATTTACAGAAAACTTCCCTTTAGATCTAAATGACATTTTTACTATTCCTTGATCCGTGTCTTCAATAAAAATCCCAGCCAACACAATTCCTTTTAAAGACAATGCATAATTTACAATTCCCTCTGTATCTCCTTTTGTATAATTGTATTGCTTTAATTCTTCTTGAGACAAAGTAATATAAGCTGTTTTACAATCTTCTAACAGAACCAAATTAGTTAAGGCTTTTCCTAGCAACTGTAATCTACTATAAGAGTTATTACTAAATACTTGGTTATGAATATCAGCATTCTTAGCTCCTTTATCTATTAACTCTGCAATAATTCTATGTGTGGTACTTGTGGTTGATGGAAAACGAAAAGAGCCTGTATCGGTCATAATTCCCGTATAAATACTTGTAGCAATATCAGCATCTATTAAATCTGTTTGACCTAAAGCATCAATATAATGGTAAACCATTTGACAGGTTGAACAAATAGAAGTATCAGAATAAGTAACCATGGCAATATCATCGGGTTGTTGATGATGGTCTATCATGATAAAATCTCCTTTAAAAGCTTCCAATCCATTTTGCATATCATCACCTACTCTATGCAAAGCATTAAAATCTAATAAAAAGATAACATCTGCTTCATCTATTGCTTTTTTAGATTGAATATTTTGTAAATCATATCTATAAACCTCATCTGCACCCGGTATCCATGATATAAAATCTGGAATTCCGTTTGGTAAAACAACTTGTACTTGATGACCTAATTTTTTATAAAACATGGCCATGGCTGTAGTAGAGCCAACTGCATCACCATCAGGGTTTTTGTGTGCTACAAAAACTATTTTTTTAGGCTCTTTAAAATACGCTTTTAAAACGTCTATATCTTTTGTATTCATAAGCTGCTAAAATACAATTAAAAATGAGTATGCAAAGCAGCTATTTTTTTTTTGAAAAAAGTATCTTAGCATTATAAAACATATCAACATGGCTAATAACAGAACCTTTACTATGATTAAACCTGATGCTTTTGCAAAAGGGAATACCGGGGCTATTATTCAAAAAATAACCAATTCTGGATTTAAAATTGTGGCTTTAAAACTAACCAAACTTTCTGCTGAACAAGCTGGTGATTTTTATGCAATTCACAAAGAAAAAGCATTTTATGATAAACTTATAGAGTTTATGACTAGCGGACCTATTATTGCTGCTGTTCTAGAAAAGAAAAATGCAGTTGATGATTTTAGAGCTTTAATTGGATCCACCAATCCTGAAGAGGCAGCTGAAGGCACCATTAGAAACTTATTTGCTACCAATGTAACCTTCAACGCCATTCACGGTTCTGACAGTGATGAAAATGCAGCTATTGAAAGTGCATTCCATTTTAAAGATGATGAAATTATAGCGTATTAAAATCTATACCTTCTATAACCTCTACCTCCCCTAGATTGACCTCTATCACCTAAAGTATTAAACTTCCAACTAAACCCAAGCATAAAGTATTGTTTTAACACTGTACTTTGTGAATCTTGAACATAATCAGCGTTTACCGTTCTTGAAGCATTTGTGTTTTGGTTTAATAAATCATACGCTTTTAAAGAAATCAATCCTTTGTCTTTTAACACCGCATAAGATAAAGTCATATTCCAAAACCATGAACTTTTTTGAAAATCCTCTGCTACATTTGGGTTGTAATTATAATTGATAGAATTTCTCCATTCTAATCCCTTAGGAACCATAGTAGTTGTATTTATATTTACGTTATGTGCTGTGGTAGTTCTTTCTGGTAAATTAGTTAGATTGTATTTTGTATTTGAATAAGACAGGTATATCTTGATTCTAAGTCCATAATATCTCTCAATTCATACCTTAAACCAATGTTGGGATTCAAAGAAATGATCTTACTTGCATATAAGACGTTGTTATTATAGTTTACAGATTTTCTATAACTTGAACCACCACCTAGTCTTATGTCTAAAGAAGATATATCTGTAAATTTAAACTTTTTATTAGCTCCAATCCCTCCAGAAATGCTATAATTACCATCTACGTTAGCATAAGTAGTTCTTCTTTGTCCAGAAAGAGAATCAATTTCAGTTCTTCGCACTGTTTGATTTTGGGTTAAATTCCCGTTAACATAACCATAAAAACCCGTTTGGTTTTGAAAATCAAAATTATTAAAAAACATATTAAAGTCATGATCTTTCTGAGGTTTAAGATTGGGGTTACCTTGTACCGTATTGTCTGGGTCATTAACATTTTCAAACGCTTGTAAATTGGATAAACTCGGTGGATTGTTTCTTAGATTATATCTAAAATTAAATGATGATTTTTCACTAAAACGATATCTAAAGTTTACATTTTGTTCAAAATTATTAAACTGTCTTTTAATACTAAAAATAGGCCTTAGATCATCTTGGTTTTCCATAGTTCTAAAACGATATGAACTATTAAATCTTAATCTTATTTTTTCTGTTGAGTAATTAAATCCTATTCTTGGGATGTGACTTTGGTCAATATTTATATAATCTGTACTTAAACTATCTATAAACAAATTATTATTAGCCCGATCATATGATTTTTTATCAGATGAATTTTGATTTCTATTGTATGAATATCCAAAATCAACAAATAACTCTTTTGGAAGAATTGGCAACCTATACGTAAAAGAAGTTCCAATGTTTTGTGAAGTATTGTCTATATCAGCATACAAATCTCTATCAATATTTTTAGAAGGGTCATTGATAACATTAGCTTTTGTTTTGTCAAATTCCTCACTGTCCGAAGCACTAACACTTACATCTGCTCCAACTCTAAAAAACCCTCCTTTAGAACCATATCTTCTTGTTACATCAATATCAGTACTTACACTTCTATTATTACTTTCTACATTAGACGAAGAATTAGACTCTCTAATTAGGTTTTGATTTTCATCTACAATGGTTCCATCATTTTCAAAAACAGTATTACTTTTTGAAAATCTAAACGACGGAGATATATTAATCAACCAAGTAGAGTCTTTTTTAATATCTACCTCAAAATTTGCAGAATGGTTATCGTTACTTGTTGATGATTTATTGTTAGAAGTAGAAAAGTTACTAAAAGTAGGGTAAAGATTCTCTTTTTCACTCGATGACTCATTTTCAGAATCACTACTTGAGTAAAAGTAATTAGAGCTAAACTCTACATTTTTCCCATAATCATCTGCATAATTTAATCCTACATTATTTGAAGTTGTAATTCCTTGCCCCCCACTAAAAGATCTAGAATTGACATCTCCTCCAAACATTTCTCTAATTTCTCCAAAACTAAATCCTGGTGAATTTAGGTTGTTTCCTCCTAACAAGGCACTAAATTTTTGATCGTTATCAAAACGGTTATACATTCCCGCATATTCATATCTATCATCCGTTCCTAATCCTGCTGCTGTTCTTCCAAAAACTCCTTTGTTATTTTCTTTTTTAATAACAAGATTTACTGTTTTGTTTTCTCCATCACTATCTTCACCCGTAAATGCTTGTGATTTACTTTTGGTATCTAAAACTTGAACTTTTTCTATAATATCTTTCGGAAAATTTCTAGTTGCAATGGTAGGGTCACTTCCAAAAAACGGTTTTCCATTAATTAAAACTTTATTAACAGGCTTTCCATTAATGGTAATATTTCCCTCAGCATCAACTTCAGCTCCAGGTAACACTTTTATTAAATCTTCTACATTAGCGTCTTTCTTAGTTTTAAAAGATTTTACATTAAATTCAAGTGTATCTTTTTTAACAGTAATTGGGGGGGATAATTTAAGAACAACTTCATTTAACTCACTTGCATCGGGTTTTAATAAAACTTCCTTCATATCTAAAACCGCTACTTTTTTTAAATCTATATCTTTATGATATGATTTATAACCAACATAAGTAATATTAAAATTCAGCTCATTATCTTTTGTACTTCCTTCTAATGAGAATTTTCCTTTATTGTCTGTAATTGTATAACTAACTACAGTACTATCTCTCTTACGTTCTAAGTAAACAGTTGCAGATTCAAGAGGATGTTTATCATCATTTGACACTAAAGTTCCTGTAATTTCAAAATCAATTGATTGTGCATTCGTGTGCTGAATGAACATAATTGAGATAATGAATAAAATGTATTTCATAGTATTTATTTTTCTTTTTTATAATAATAAGAACGATACTATGACTATAAGAGTGTTATAAAGTTTAATGACTTTTGTTTTTTTTATGATTTTTTTGTTGATTATAACTAATACGAATAGAAAACACTAAGGAGTAAAAAGTTATACAAATAAAAAAGCCCTCAAATAAATTTGAGGGCTTTGGCGGTCTGGACGGGACTCGAACCATTTACGCTATGCCTTATAAAACAGTACTAAGTAGTACTTTATGTTTAGTATACTAACCGATTTACTAACCTTCTAAATTGATACTATTTGTTATCAATTGACTTTCAATCGTCTCTACAAATTTACGACTTAACACTCTATAAATCAACATAAATGATGTTAAATTTTATGAAACCTGTTTCAAATATTGATTGATAATTTCGATATTTATCCCGCTATATTCAGCGAATTCTTCAGAGGTAATAAATTGGTGGGGTTGCTTATCAAAATGTTCTCTAATCTCTTTTAAAAGTCTCCTACCATAACGTTCACTTCTTCCAGTAATACACTGAATGTCTTTTGGATAAATACATGCTCTGGTAATTTTCATGATTTTATACTTTAACTATGCTTTATCTATACTTTATCCATGGGGTAAATATACACCATTTCGGAAAGAAAAGCTTTTAACGGCCTGTATAACACCTTGTTTTTGATTTCTATATAAGATAATAATTCTTTTGCTATAAATCTTAAAATCATATTATTATGGCAAAACAAACAGGTATTATCAAATTAAAAGGAACTATCGGAGATATTTCTTTTTACAAAACTACTGACGGACATTTGGCTCGTGGTAAAGGGGGAATTGACCCAGAGAGAATCAAAAACGATCCTGCGTTTCAAAGAACCCGTGAAAACGGTTCTGAATTTGGAACTGCTGGTAAGGGTGGGAAGCTTTTACGTAATGCGATTCGTATTCTTTTACAGAATGCTAAAGACAAACGTGTGACTAGTAGATTGACTACTCAAGTATTAAAAGTAGTAAAAACGGATGCAGGAAATCCACGTGGACAAAGAACCATTCAAGGAGGAACTTTTGGTTTGTTAGCAAACTTTGAATTCAACATCAATGGTAAACTAGCGTCTACTCTTTTTGCTTTGTACACGCATGCTTTTGATCGTGTAACTGGGGATGCAACGGTAAACATTCCAGTGTTTAAACCAAACGTGCAAATTGCTGCTCCTGCTGGAACTACGCATTTTAAAATTGTGACTGGGGTTGCTGAGTTGGACTTTGAAAATGAAGCTTTTGCTTTTGACAATGATGAAACAGCTATTTTACCTTATGATGGTAATGATACTGCTATCATTGACTTGACTGCTTCTGCTCCTGCAAACTCAGTACTTCCAATTGTACAGGTCTTAGGTGTTGAGTTTTATCAAGAAGTAAATGGTGAAATGTACCCGTTGAAAAATGGTTCTTACAATGCTTTAGCAATCAAGATTGCTGAAAAAGTGTAAGTACATGGATATCCATTTACATAGAACTTATTTTAAAGAGAGTACCAACGGTGCTCTCTTTATCCGTGATTCTTTTTTTGGATTCTGTATCGAGTTGCCCTGGTTAAATAATCGTAGAAATGTTTCTTGTATTCCAGAGGGAACTTACATCTTAAAAGCTAGGTATTCTCAAAAATTCGGACATCATTTGATTTTGGAAAATGTTAAAAATAGGACACTTATTTTGATTCATCCTGCCAATGATGCTTTGAAAGAACTTAAAGGCTGTATCGCTCCTGTAACTTGTTTATCAGGTATTGGAAAAGGTACTTCTTCCAAAAATTTATTAAACAAATTGGTTTCTAAATGTTATCAAGCTTTTGACAGAAATGAAACCGTTAAACTCATTATTAAATCTTAGAACTTATGAATATTCAAGAACGATTAACACAACCGACACCTTCATTTTTTAGAAAACTTAGAAACATTGGTTTGGCTCTTGCAGCTGCAAGCGGGGCCATCTTGGCTGCCCCAATTGCTTTGCCTACTGCTGTGATTAGTATTGCCGGATATGTAGCAGTTGCCGGAACGGTGGCTACTGCGGTCAGTCAAGCTGTGGTGTCTGATAAAAACTAAAAAAGCTATGGGAAATCTTCAATTAAAATCAACCGTGTTTGGAGGTACATTGTTTACCACCCTAGCAAATATCAAACTACACGATGTTTACTTCACTATCATCATGGCGGTCATTGGTGCTGTGGTCAGCTTCTTTGTTTCGCTCCTTTTACGTAAGATTTTTTTGAAGTAACTTCTAGTTGTTAGCCTTTAGCTATTAGCTGTTGGCAAAATATTAAAATCTCCTGGTCTTTTGATCAGGAGATTTTTTTATGCGTTGATTTTATTTTTCTTTTGACCAAAACAAGATTGTATATAGGCTTGTTTTAATTGCTCTATTTTAGAAAGTACTTGTGTTAGCCTTATTTGCTCCTGGTTTAATCTTTTAATGATTTGTATATGTTTCACAACCTCAGCATTTAAAGACAAACCTTCTTTTAAAGTCTTAGAACAATCATTTATAGTAATAAATGGAATGACACTCCCTTTCAAATAATAGGCGAAAAAACCGCCTATTTGAAGCATCATTGATAAATGAAATAAAGTGTTTTTATCCTCTTCTGTTGTGGTGGTCACCACAAAGCAGTTCGGACAAGGATTGTACAGCGGTTTACCGCTGTTCAATCCTTTGTTTAAAATAAAAAAGTGTGGTTGGTCGTAGGTCATCCCTACTCGGTGGGTTTTGATTTCAAAAAAGTGCATAGCTATCCAATTAAAGTTGCTACACTGCGTTCCGCAACAATATTTTTTTGGAGAAAAAAGATGCCTATAACATTGTTGCTGTGGCAGATGCTGTCAAGCTTTTTGGAAAAAAGTTTGGAGAAAGAATGCATAGTTTTTTGAAATACTTATCAAAGTTTTTATCAAAACCCGGAGGGCTTGAACTTGATAGCATTGAGCGTTGGATGAAGGGAAGCAACGAAATTGGCAACCTTTTTTATTTAAATAATTTCTTTCTTTTTCAAAGGCTTAAAGCAAGTGGTTTGTAATGTAACGTAGTGGAATGGAAAACCTCTTGCTGTACGGTGCTGAGGTGGGTATATTTTAAACAATCAGATTAGAATAAAAATTATTACCGACCGCAAGCACATGGCAAATTGGAATTGTAAAATTTCTTATGATGATAAACTAAATGTTTTCTTTTTTATAAAATGTATCGATGGACTGAAATGAGGTAAAACAGCCTTGAGCCAAACGGTGGGCTGAGTGTGCAAATAGTGGAACGGTTTGCGGACACAGACCAAGCGCTAGCGAGCCGCCTTGCGAGTGGAGCAACGGGTGTTGCAAAGAAAAGCATGAGGAACGAATGTGGTTTGCAGCTATGTGTGGAGTTGAACGGCAGGTTTTTGTATTTTTTCAAACAAAAACCTAGAGAGAAACGGAACAATACACAAGGGTGCCGATTTAATTGCTAGAGCCTGTGTGTTGGATGATGTGGTTGGCAAAAAGGCGGAGGCAACACAATCAAGAACCTGCAGCCCGTAGCGACCTGCAAGGCGAGCTAAAATTATGGCAATGGTTGGATGTGTTGTGGCTGAACGAAATGAACCGAAGCCATGAGTGTGAATGCAGTGAAGTGACAAAAGCAGACAAAGGAATTGCCGTGAGGACTGATTGAGGAACGCAACAACCGTGACAAACTTGGAGCGTAGCGGAAACCCAAAGGGCAATAACACTCTTTTTTTGAACTTTAAAAATAATAGGAAAGCTTAAAAAAAGTGTGTTATAGGTTTGGCGGGGTTGTTTGCTGACGATTGAAGGAGGAACACCGCTTTACCTTTATAATCAAAAAGTATAATAATTTTAAATTTAAAGAGCTTGTTTTATTAAACTCATCAAATATTCTAAATCATTTGTATTTGTTATTACAATTTCATAATCTCCATTTCCCCAATGTCCTGTATTGGATACATCACGCATGATTCCTCTTGCATCGTCTAATTGTCCTTTGTTTAAGTTGATGAACAATTTTAATCCTTTTTTAAGTACTACAATATCACAAAGGTTTTTCTCTTTTTTAAAGGCTATATATAATTTATTTGCTTTTACTTCTATATCATCTGAAAGGTTTAAAATAGCTTCTTTAAAGGTTTCATATAACTCAATTATTTCTTCTGGTTTTGCTTCTAAGTGGTCTTCTTCTGTGTATACTTTTATTTCTTTGGTTACAGATGCTAGTTGATTGTTACTAGCAGTAATAGGTTTTATGCTTTCTGCTGATTTTGATTTTTTTACAGGATTGATGCTAATGAGATTGTTTTCATATTTTTTAACTTCCCATAGTTCTATAGCAATGTCTTTAAAATTGGTAGCTGCTTTTTGATTCTCTGTAAAACTTGTAGACAGAAAGATCACTCTAGTTTGACTCCAATCAACCTCATTACGTTTTAAGTTAGATTTTAAAGTTTCATTGTATTCTACAATAAAATCTGCTTTGTTTTCTAGCATTAAACTTAAATAGGTAAAACCTTGATCTACCACGCTGCTGTTTTTACTCCTTTTGTATTCTATAATAATAAAAGCGTTGGACTCCTTATCAAAAGCTAGTGTATCAATTCGTTTGTTTTTAATAGAAAACTCCGATTTCACCAATTGTAATTTTGTTACTGCGTAAAGGTTTTGCTCAAAAACATGCTGTATTTCACTTTCTAGTTTAAAAGGAATTTCTTTAAAGCTATGTAACTCATTCTTTTTATTTACCGCGTATAAATTCATTTTCTACTTTTTAACTATCAATACCATTGATAAAGGTTTTGATAAAGTCCTTAATTTTTAATGTAATCCTGTTGCTTATTGATTCGCGTTGGAGCACGCTAGGTTGTTTTTCTAAAGCATCAATGACCTCATCTTCTGTAGCCATTCTACCTGTAAACAAAAAATCGTTTATAATGTTTTCTACTTTATCGTGTTTTAAATCTTCAGTAGTACTTAATTCTTGTAAGGCTTTTTGGGTTTCTAACTTCCAGTATTTTTTAAACTCTTCTTCAATTATTTCACTATCGTTTATTTTTGGAAGATTATTTTGGATGAATTTTTCGATTAAATCTTTCTTACTTCTTAATTCAGATTCTCCAGCTATTAAATCTATAATCTGTTTTTTCTGTTTTGCTTGGTCTTTTGGTTTTGCATCTTTTAATTGTGCTAAAAGCTTCATGATGTACGTTACATTAATTTCATCATGATGTATTAACTCTAGTTCAAAATCAATTTCATCTAAAATAGATACCGACTCTTTTTGATGATTTGTTTTTATCTTATCGTAAAGATCTAAGTATTTACTTGTATAGTCTGCAAATTCTTGCTCTTTCATATAAGTATCCTCAAATTTAAATTCGATAAATGATGATAGTATATTTTTTAATCGCATGAGTTCTCTAAAAGCTTTTGCAAACTCTAATTCATCTTCTTCAGTAACCAAATCGTTAACGCTATCTATTGTTGGAGCAATACTCATTAACACCTTATAAGCTTCATTAAACTTCTTTACTTGTTCTTCATATGGTTCTATTATTATAGTTTCAATAGCGTTTTTATCTGAAAACAATGCAATGGCATCATCTGTGTTTTGCTTTAGGTTACGGAAGGCTAATATATTTCCTTGTGATTTCTTTTCATTTAATATTCGATTGGTACGAGAATAGGCTTGAATTAATCCATGATAATTTAAATTTTTATCTACATAAAGTGTATTTAATGACTTGCTATCAAATCCTGTAAGGAACATATTTACCACTAATAATATATCAATTTGTTTATTCTTAACTCTTTTAGAAATATCCTTTTTATAGTTTAGAAAAGCAACTCCATCCTTGGCGGAATGTTTAGATTTGAATTGATGATTGTAATCTGCTATATACTCATCTAATTTATCTTTATGTGGTATTTTACCGTAAAAATCTGATGGTTCAGCCGCCATAGACACCTCGGGAAAATCCTCTTCTAGTATTTCTCCATTTGCCGAGACATCATCGGGATTGGGGGCATATGAAAAAATAGTCGCCAAATTTAAACGATGTTCTCCAGCTTGTTTTTTTAATTTAAATAGCTCGTAATATTTAATAAGAATATCTACACTGCTTACACAAAACATTGCTGTAAACGTTCTGTGATGTGTTTTACGGTTGTGGTTTGCAATAATATAGTTTGTAATGGTATTTATATACTCATCACTTTCATAAACCTCTTGTTTATTTATATCTTCTACTTTGGTATCTTCTACTCCATTTTTAGATTTAAAAACATTATAATACTCTATGGAGAATTTTAATACATTTTCATCTCGAATGGCATCTGTAATTACATATTTATGTAAACAGTCGTGGAATAGGTTTACAGTAGTTTGCTTAATGCTCTTTTTACTAATGGCATTTTTTACAAATATTGGTGTTCCCGTAAAACCAAATAATTGATGATTTGTAAAGAAATTTACAATACGCTTGTGTGTATCTCCGAATTGAGAACGATGGCATTCATCGAAAATAAACACTATTTTTTCATCTTTTAAGATTTCAATTTGTTTTCTAAACTTAGCCTTTGATATTGCACTATTAAGTTTCTGAATAGTAGTCACTAATAAAGGTCTGTTGTTGTCTAAAAATTGATTGATTAACATTTTGGTGTTCTCAGTACCATCAATACTGTCTTTATCAAATGCTTTAAACTCTCTTACGGTTTGGTCATCTAAATCTTGTCTATCTACAACAAATACAACTTTTTTAATTTTAGGATTATGTGTTAATATTTGACTTGCTTTAAACGAAGTAAGTGTTTTACCCGAACCTGTAGTATGCCATATATAACCATTTTTATCAGAATTTTTTACCCTATCAATAATTGATTCTACTGCAAAAAATTGATAGGGTCTTAACACCATTAATGTTTTATCACTTTCATGTAACACAATATACTTAGTTATCATTTTAGCGATATGACAAGGCTCTAAAAAGATGTTTGCAAAAGACTCTAATTGTGTGATTTTTTTATTCTTTTCATCTCCCCAGAACGAAGTAAACTTAAAACTTTGCTTTTGGCTATTTGCATAATACTTGGTATCTACACCATTACTTATGACAAATATTTGTACGTAATTAAATAATGCATTATTAGAAGCAAACGATTCTTTTTGATAACGTTGTATTTGATTAAAAGCTTCTTTAAGCTCAATACCTCTACGCTTTAATTCAATTTGTACTAATGGCAATCCGTTGATAAGAATGGTTACATCATAACGGTTCTCTCTTTTACCGTTAATGGTTACTTGATGGGTTACTTGAAATTGATTTTGACACCAGAAATCCTGATTGATAAACTCTATATAAGCTTTCTCTCCATTGTCTTTTTGTAGTACATATTTATCTCGTAAGGTTTTTGCTTTATCGAAGATATTCCCTTTAGATAAGTGTATAACTATTCTATCAAATTCTGAAGTTGTAAAGATTGTATTGTTGTGTTTTTCTAACTGTAATTTTAGATTTTTTAACAAGTCGTCTTCAGTTTTAATAATCACCGATTTATGACCTAGTGCTATTAATTGATTTATTAAGTTATTTTCTAATACTTGTTCTGGCTGTATTGTCATTCTTTCTTTTCCTTTGAAAACTCAAAGATTCTACTTGAATCTCTGAGTTTTAATCTATTTTATTTTCTTTTAACAAAGCATTAAACTGTTCAGATTTCACATAATTACGTTTTACTTTATTTACCTGTACAACAGTTAAATAACCCAAATCTACCAATCCATTTAAGTCTGTTCTTGCTGTATAATCTGAAACCGTAAATCTATTCTGAATTTCTTTTGTATTAAACACAATCTCAGCATTATCATAAACAGCTTTTAAAATTTGTGCTTGTCTTTCATTTACAAAAGGTATCTTTACAAAGTGAGCTATCTGTAAATTTTCTTGCTGTTTAGATTGTATATAATTCTTTAAGGCTTCAAATGCTTTTTCCATTACTTGTAAATTATAAGTAATAAAATAAGATAAATCATTTTCATCTTCCTCTGTATACAAATATGCTTTTTCATACTGAGCTTTAGAGGTCTGAATAATTTTAGAAATTGACATATACTCTGTTAACCAATATCCTTTTTTTAATAAATACCAGTAAAACAATGCTCTTGCTGTTCTTCCGTTACCATCGACAAACGGATGGATCCATCCAATCATAAAATGAATAATGATCCCTTTTAGTAGAGGGTGTACAAAATCGTTTTCATGATCATGATTAAAAAACACACACAAATCATTTATATATTTTTCTATTTTTTTATCCTCAGGAGGAGTGTGTACTACTTCACTATTTACATGATTTACAATATAAATATCGTTTGAACTTCTAAAAGCACCTTCATCTTCTTTTTTATCTAATGTTTTGTTCGCTACTAATTGATGTAAATACAGTAAGTTTTCAGGAGTTAATTCATCATTTTTATTCGCAACAATGTGTTTAATTGTGATGTAATTGTTCACAATCATTTGTTCAGATTTGTTATTAGGTTTTTGTTCCTTTCTTAACATTTCTTTAGCACGTTTTCTAGTCGTATTAGCACCTTCCATTTGACTACTAGAAATAGCCTCTTCCATAATAGAACTTACCAAATAACGTGTTTTATCTTTTTCTGGCACCACACTAGTTGCCCCCATATATCCTCCAATATTCATATCAAACTGATGTAGCACTCTTTGTATATAATCTGTGATTGTATAAGTAAATATAGCATCTCCAAAAGTAATGGCACTTCTTTTTGCCATTCTGCTAAACTTAACTACAGACCATAACTCTACACTTGATAATGTGGTTTTTTGATATTTAATTTTATCCCAATAATAGTAATGATCGTTAATTTTTTTTAACAACTTTTCTAGATCTGGGTCTGTAACATATTTGAGTAGTTTTGCACTAAAACTAAATTCGGGTGATTTTTCTAACATCATAATCCTGTTAAGGATTACTAAACTACTAAAAACTCCGATATTTTAAAAGAATCTCGGGGTTTTTAGTGGTTTTTATTTTTTCCAAAGAGGTTCGTCTTGCCAGTTTGGTTTTATTCCAAGTGGATTAAAATTTGTAAGTAAAGTTGAAAAAACTAAAGACTATAAAAGCAAAAGCCCCGCCTTTGACGTTGTTCTTATGATGTATTGAGGTGCGTACTGTTGCTGGAAATTATAACGTTTATCCTCTAAATTACGATTAAATTTAATGAACCTTGAATATTATTAATAATATCGAATTTAATTTTATGTGTCTAAAATGTGTTCTCGATACATCCCGAAATGAGTTTGGGACACTCCGAACTGACACTTATCATTTTAAAGCACGAAACATTTGATTGATGGCTTTTTTCTTTTGTTCTGTGTTAGGGTGTACATATAAATTAAGTGTAGTGCTTATGTTGGAATGTCCTAAAAGTACACTTACTGTTTTATAATCACATTTACTTTCTATGCAACGAGTTGCAAAACTATGTCTTAAACCATGAAATTTTAGATTGGGCATGTTTAGGTCTGTCATTAAATTTTTATAATAGTTCCTATAGGTTCTAGGTTCTGTAGGTTTGGCTTCATTGGTAAGCACATAATAATTAGGATTTACCACCTTTTTAAGAGATTTTATTTTGCTAATTAAAGATCTGTTTATAGGGATTTCTCTTATGGAGTTTTTTGTTTTTGGGGTGTCTATTAATAGCTCTGTTTTTCTGATTCCGTTTTCTATGGTATAAATGCGTTGAATGGTTTTGTTTACCGATATTAAACCATCTAGTTCATCAATGTCTTTCCATTGTAAAGCACATATTTCTCCTATTCGCAAACCTGTACTTAAACATAAATACACTCCAAAATTCTTAAAGGTAAAGTGTTCCTGAATGTGATTCATGATTTTTACTTGTTCTGAACGTGATAAGATTTCTAGTTTTTGATTGGTACGTGCTGTAGGAAACTGCAATTCAAAAGGCGTGTAGATAGTGTACTTGTGTTTAGCTCCGTATTTTAATATCATTTTTAACACAATTAAAATATCTCTAATGGTTTTATGACTTAAGCCTTGTTCTATTTTTTGTAATACAAAAGTTTGTACTTCTGATTCTTCTATTACTTTATGATTCCCAAACACAGGAAGTATATGATTTTCTGTAAGTAATACATATGCCGAAATGGTAGATTTTTTTACGTATTGTTTTTTGTCTGTTATCCACAGTTTACTGATCTCTTGAATGTTTTTTTGATTTTGCATTATTATTTATTTGATTAAAAATTCAAATCTAAAGCCTAAAAGATTAATTCTCTTTAAATAAGCTAAAGGAAAAAAAACATCCTTAATCTAACATAAGAGTTTTTTTTGGAGCATTGTTCCAAATTTGAGATTTAAAGAATTTCAAGATGAATGGAAGCCTCAAAAACTAGGAAGAATTTGTACTAAAATTGGTAGTGGTAAAACTCCCAAAGGAGGTGAAGATGTTTATAAAACTACAGGAATACCATTTGTTAGAAGTCAGAATGTAATTAATAACTCTCTTATATTAGACAAGACACATATTACTTTTGAAATGCACAAAAGCATGAAAAGTAGTACTGTTTTAGCAAATGATATATTATTAAATATTACAGGAGGTTCTATAGGTAGGAGTTGTGTTGTTCCCAATGATTTTATTGAAGGAAATGTAAATCAACATGTTTCAATTATTAGATTAAAAAAATTTAATTCTAATTTTTTACAAGCTATTTTAAGCTCTTCAGTAGGTCAGAAATTAATTTATCAAGGTCAGACTGGAAGTGGACGAGAAGGATTAAACTTTCAAAGTATAAAGAGCTTTAATATATATTTCCCTAGTATTAAAGAACAAAATAAGGTCTCCCGATTTTTAAAGTTAATAAACAAACGAATTGACGCCCAAAACAAAATAATTCAATCCTTAGAGTCCCTAATGTCTGGTTTGGTTCAAGATATTTTTTCTCAAAAATTACGATTTAAAAATGATGATGGAAATGAGTTTCCGGATTGGGAAAGTAAAAAACTAGGGGAAATATGTGTTAAAAAATCATCTAATATATCTGCTAACACATTAGAATCTAAAGGTGGGAAATTTAAAATTTACGGGGCTATTGGTTTTCTACAATTTGTAGATTTTTATCAAGAAGACAAATCTTATATTTCCATTGTAAAAGATGGAGCTGGAGTAGGTAGAACAATGCTATGTGATTCGAAATCATCTGTTTTAGGCACATTAGATAAAATAATTCCTAATAATAGCGTTAACATATATTTTTTGTACATGTTATTCAAAACAATAAAGTTTGATAAATATATAATTGGGAGTACAATACCTCATATATATTTTAAAGATTATTCTAAATTAAAAATTAGTATTCCTTGCATAGAGGAACAAACTAAAATTTCAAATTTTCTATCATCTATTAATAAAAAGATAGAAAAAGAAAAAGTACTATTAAAAGAATATGAACAACAAAAGAAATATCTACTCCAAAATTTATTTATATAAATAGGTTCTGTAATAAATATTTTTTTTGACTTTTATGTTGCTCCAACAATTTGGTTTCTAAGGCTATTTTAGCATCTATTGCGGATAATGTGTTTGCTATTTTTTGTTGTTCAGAAACTGAAGGTATATAAAACTTTAAATCTTTCACTATTTTTGCAGACAAATTACCTTGTCCTCCTTGTAAGTACTTACTAACAATTTTACTCTTGTTATATTTTAATAATTCAACAATAAAATATTTTACTTCTTCTGTTTTTATACAAAGGACAGCCTGATTAATAGCTCCTTTTATCTTTGATAAAGCAACCTCACCACTTGTAGCTCCATATAAAGCATACAATATATCTCCGCCCTCAACCATTTTTGCTGAAGAATTTTTGTATGCTTGTTTAGTAATAAAATTTTCTACTTTTTCTTTAGAGATATCACCAGATCCTATAAATGGAATATCACCATTATAAAAATGAGTATTACTACTTTTTGGTGTACCTCCCGAAAAAAATATTGCTATCTGAGACATCTTTTTTTTCTCCCATTCTGAATACAAAGCACCTTTTCTATCCTTAAACCTAAGTTTTTGTTTAAAAAGTTTTTGCATCGTTCCCTTTTTTAACAATTGGTAATCCTCAATTATTTTGTTTTGGGTAGAGATGCGTTTGTCAATAGTTGTCAGAAAATAAGCCAACTTATTTTGTTCATTTTCTAGAGGTGTGTATATATTTAATTTAGAAAGTTGTTTTGAGTATAAATGAACAACAGAAGAGCCTTGTGCTAAACTTGCTATTTCATTTCTTTTTTTAGAATTTAAGTAATAAGATAAAAAGACACCATTTATATCTGTTTTTATAATATTTAAATCTCCTCCTAAAGCAATTCCAGATTTAATTACACAAGAAGCTTTAGCAATATCTAAAGGTGTTTCTCCAGATGATGGAATAATGACATCATTTTCTGTGCTTATTATTAATTTAGATTTTTCAATATTTGTAGTTGACAGAACTTCATCAATGATTTCTGAATAGTGTGTATATAACTCTCCATATCTAATACATTCGGTAGTTCCATTTTCTACTATATCCAACTTTGAAATTCCTTTTCCTTTTGAAAACTGTGAAATTTCCCCCATTTTATCCGTTTTCCAATCTCCTTTAAAATTTGGAAATCTCAAATTTGGAACATTAGCTACAGTCTTATTATTTTTTGCCATCTTGATTGTTATTTTACTTAATAAATTAGGATTAAGGATTTTTATAGGGCTGAAAAATTCAATCCTAGTTCTTTAAAATAACCATCAATTTCGGTATCTAATGCTGCTCTTTGGGCTTCTAGTTCCTTTATGTTTGCCATTACCGCATGTATATCTACAGGCTCTTCCTCTTCAAAGGTATCTACATACCTAGGGATGTTAAGGTTGTAATCGTTCTCTGCAATTTCAGACAATGGAGCTCTGTAACTAAATTTATCAATTTCAGTACGCTCTTTATAGGTATCTACAATTTTAGCAATGTGTTTGTTTAGCAGTTTGTTTTGATTTCCTTGTTTTTCGAACTCTTTAGAAGCATCAATAAACAAAACATCTTCGTTTACTTCTCTACATTTTTTGACGACCAAAATACAAGTTGGAATACTGGTCCCAAAAAAGATATTGGCAGGTAAACCAATCACCGCATCAATATAGTTTCTATCTTCTATTAAGTATTTACGAATATGTCCTTCTGCTGCTCCTCTAAACAAAACACCATGAGGTAATACACAGGCCATGATTCCGTTTTCATCTAAATGATGTATCATGTGTTGCACAAAAGCAAAATCGGCCTTTGTTTTTGGGGCTAATTTTCCATATTGGCTAAATCTATCATCCGAAGCAAAAATAGGTTTGGCAGACCATGCTGCAGAAAATGGAGGGTTGGCTACTATAGCCTCCGCTTTTAATTCCATTTCCATGTGCTGAGGTTCTTCTAAGGTGTCCTCTTGTTTAAGGTCGAATTTAGAAAAATGAACATCGTGTAAAATCATGTTCATACGCGCTAAGTTGTAGGTAGTTCTGTTTAACTCCTGACCGTAGAAAAAACCTACATCTTTAACTTCCTTTTTTACTCTTAGCAATAAAGACCCCGAACCACATGTAGGATCGTAAACAGACCTAATACGTGTTTTACGAGAAGTTACAATTTTAGCTAAAATGGTAGACACTTGTTGAGGTGTGTAAAATTCCCCAGCTTTTTTACCAGCACCTGCTGCAAACTCACCAATTAAATATTCATAAGCATCACCTAATAAATCACTTTCTGTATCTTCTAATTTAAAATCAATTTGGTTTAAGTGACTTAATATTTTAGCTATGATTTCATTTTGAGCTTTTACGGTTCTTCCTAACTTAGAAGAGGTTAAATCTAAATCTTCGAACAAACGTACAAAATCATCCTCAGAATCTGTCCCCATGGTACTTTGTTCAATATTATTAAGAATACGCTCTAAATCTTCTATAATAAAATAGTTTACCGCCTCATCATTTTCGTTGGTTTCTAAATTATTTAAGTTTTCTCCTTTGTTGGCAATACTTGTAAATAATTCTGAAGGTTTTAAGAAGTATCCTAAATTTTTGATACAAGCTTTTTTTACGTGTTCTACATATAATTTTCCCTCCTCAGAATTTTCATCTAATGTTTCGTATTTAAGGTTGTCAGGTTTTAAAATATTATCAGCATACAAGTGTAGTTTTTCTGATAAATACTTGAAGAATATAAAACCTAAGATATAATTTCTATAATCATCGGCATCCATTTTACCTCTTAATAGGTTGGCAATGGCCCATAATTGTTTTTCTAATATTCTTTTTTGTTCTTCTGACATTTGCAATTATTTGATTTGAGTTGTTAAATATACAAACAAGACCCTTATAGCCATTCTATATTCATAGAAATTCTAATTGATATCAGAAAAATCATCTAAAAAGAATTCTGTGATATTTCTGTAATCTAACTTATCATAGTTTAGTTTTGAGTAATCTGTTACTGGTGTACCTAAATCTTGTATCATTTTATTTTTGATTACTTCATAAGGAACATTTTCCCAAGCCATGTTATATAAGTAATTCGCTAATTTATCACACGAGTTATCTGCTACATAGATTACTTCCGTTCCACCTATTACCTTTACAATATCAAATAGGTTTTTTCTAAATGTATGAAACCAATCTAAATCAGATAATTTATACAAAACACTATATCTGTGTATTGTATCTATGATACCAATATCCTGATATAAAATAGGCTCTATGTTAAAGGGACCTAAAAACTCTACAGAAAAAGGTTCATCTTTATAGTTGTTAACTTTATAGTTCCAATCCCCAGACTCTTTTAGGATCGTTCCATCTGCTTTTATTAAAGAAGTATATTCTAAGTTTAATTCCTTTAATTTTTCAAGAATTAGATTCCAGTCTTTTTTTGTTTCCTCTCCTGTAAGTTTTGTATTTGTTATTAGATATAAACTTGTTCCCATTTTTATAAATTAAGATTCTTAGTTCTTTTTTTAGTTTGTTATTTACCTAATTGTTAGTCTCTCCCTTTTATTGATATTTGCTTCTTGCTTTTAAATATTCACAAACAGTAATAAGTTCATCCTTAACTACAAAATCTTCCATTGAGGGATATAATTCTGTGTTAGGAAACTCTTGTTGAATTTCATTATAGAACTCCTTTAAGCTATGCCTAAAAGGGATCATAGATGGATTTTTGTCTTTTGGGTATGGTATCCACCAAACTACATCATTGTTTAAAGCATAGATTACTTTGCTATTTTTATTTTCTACTATTGTGAATTCTTCATTACCAAAAAACTCAATATTATCTAAATCTATATTCCACAACAATAATTGTTTTAAATCTTTTATGGTTGTAAAATTAGAACCACTGATATCACCACCTAAAAAAGTTAAATCTTGATACCAATTGTCATGATTATTTTTGTTTGAAATTTGAGAAAAGTCAATCACACATTCATAAAAATTGACATGACTTAGATTGCAATCCCAAAAAGCTGCATTGGGCATTATTACCTTCCAGAATATAGTTTTTTCCAAATTACAACTCATTAGCATAGGATTTGAAATGGTAGAATTACGAATACTCATTTTTTTCATCAACGTATTTTCAATATGAATATCTGTAAAATCAGATTCTTTAATTTTAGCGTTAGTTAAGTCACAATCAGTTATCCATACATTTCCTTTACATTTATAAAAAACATTGTTTTTCATAGAGCAATTGTAAAATGATACATTTGATAAATCCGTTTCTTTCCAGATAACCCCATCAATATTTTCAGCAACTACACAAAGACCTTTTAAGTTTATATTAAACGTAATGGCTTCTTTTAAAACACTACTGTAATCAGGAAACATTTCTGATGATTCTAACTCGTATAAAACAGTTTGATTTTTTGTTTTTATTTGAATTTTGTGGTTACTCATGTCTATAAAGATTTTCTTGATGTTTTTATAATTTACCCAAACATTAGGGTTGGTTATTTTTTACTTGACACCACAATATTGCCATTTTTAACAACTGCATGCTTAGGCTCTTTTATAGAATTATTTAGCCACCATCTATACATCTCATAATTATACTGAAAAAGTATTTTACCTTCCTTATAAAACACCAATCTATCATTGTCATATAAATCTATCTTTTTGTCAAATAGTCTTTCCTCATCTTGTGCTTTATTAAGATAATATTCAACTTTTTCAGGTAATGTACTATTTTCCCAATCTAGATATGGTATGTAATATTCTCCTTCAATAACTTGAATAACTGTAGATTTTTTTCTAAATATTTTCCAAGTGTATTTTGCTTTTGAAGATTCAAAATCACACGTACAAAGTTTAAACTCGCTGGTTAAATCACACATATTGCTATTTTTTGGATAAAATTAATATTGTTATGTGTTGTTGAGGTGCATACAAAATGCTATTTGATATGATTTGATGAGAAATGGTATGCTTTATTTAAAACAATTAATGTATTAAAAGTAGTTAAAGGGATTAAAAAGTTAGAATTATACTATTATAGTAAAACAAAAGTCACTTTAATTTTAAAGTGACTTTTGTTTTATTAGAAAAAGGAAGTTCTAGTACTTTACCTAATTTTTACATCCATTCTTGTTACAAGTAATGCTTGACGATGTATTAGACCAATGATCTGATTCTTGGTTTGTGTTTGTACCACATCCTGTAGTACCTCCTTTTTGTCCTAAGTGGATAATTCCTGTTGGTAAATGCTTAACAGCCATAACAATATTTTTTAAAATTTTCTTTAAGATAAGGAATTCTATTGTTCATTTAAAACTAATCTCCTTTTTTATGCTTATGTGGTTTTAACGAAGGAGTATTTCCGGGTGTTTCTTTATTGTCACGCTAACATCTATCTGGTTTACCTGTTGTTTTTGCTCTTCTTTTTGGTCCTGGTTTAAACTCCCTAATATTATAGTTTTTTTAAATCTCTATTAGTTAATGAAATAAAAAACCTCTTATATCACTATGTGACTAAGAGGTTTTTATTATAGTTTTCGAGGTAGTAATCTATAATTGTTTTTTCTATAACTCACTATATTTATTAGCTTCTCTTTTATTACTTTCAATAATACTTATAGCATATCCACCTCCTTTAACACTAAGCTGAGACAACTTGGATTTATTGGTTACTTTGTACTTTTTAATAATATATGCCTGAGGATTTGTTTTGTAATTTGCATTTTTAGCGTCTGCATAAATAGTCGCTATATACACTTTATCTTTATCGAGAAAATCTAATGAAACTTTTGAGTTCCGATTTGATTTTCCATTTACATTTCCAACAAACCAATTATTAGTGCCTTTTTCTTTACGAGCGATAGTTATATAACTACCTGGTTCTGCTTCTAAATAAATACTCTTTTCCCAATCAATTCCTACATCTTTAATAAATTGAAAAGCATCTAAAAACCTATTATAATTTTCAGGTAAATCTGCTGCCATTTGCAAAGGGCTATACATGGTAACATATAAGGCCAATTGATTTGCAAGTGTACTATTTACATGAGAGTTGTTTTGTGGATTCACCTTACTTAAATCCATTTCAAAAATACCTGGTGTATAATCCATTGGACCACCTATTAATCTTGTAAACGGAAGTATGGTTACATGGTTAGCATTAGAACCACCAAACGCCTGATATTCTGTACCTCTTGCAGATTCATTTCCAATTAAATTAGGATATGTTCTTGCTATACCTGTTGGTCTAACTGCCTCATGAGCATTTAACATGATTTGATAATCTGCTGCTTTTTCTAAAGCATATTGATAATGATTTACCATCCATTGACTGTAATGGTTTTCACCTCTAGGTAAAATATTTCCTACATATCCACTTTTTACAGCATCATAACCATTGTCTTTCATAAATTGATAAGCCTTATCGATATGTCTTTCATAATTTCTAACCGAACCAGAGGTCTCATGATGCATAATCATTTTAATTCCTTTTGATTTTGCATAATTATGTACTTCTTCCACATTAAAATCAGGATATGGAGTTACAAAATCAAACACATAATCTTTTGAATGTCCAAACCAATCTTCCCAACCAACATTCCATCCTTCTACTAATACGGCATCAAATCCATGTTTAGCAGCAAAGTCTACATACTCTTTAACATGCTCAGTAGTCGCTCCATGTTTACCATTAGGACTTGCATTGTTATAATCTGTGAACCCTAATTTTACAGCTTTAAAATCATCTGTATATGACCACGAGCTCTTTCCTGCAATCATTTCCCACCATACACCCACATATTTAACTGGCTTAATCCATGATGTATCCTCTATATTAGAAGGTTCATTTAAATTATAGGTGATTCTTGAAGCGAGAACATCACGTGCATCATCACTTACAATAATAGTTCTCCAAGGCGTATTTGCTGGAGTAATCATATATGGTCTATCTCCTTTTGCATCAGGCGTTAACCATGCCTCAAAAATCATATTTTTATCATCTAAATTTAAATGCATTACAGAATAATCTATCAAAGCTGCTTCATGAAGATTGATATACAAACCATTATCCGTTTTTAACATTAAAGAAGTTTGCACTCCAGTAGATGAGAATGAAGTTTGCGCAAGATTATCTGTAATAGAACTGGCCATCAACCCTCTGATTTCAGAAAGTCGAGATTCTATATAATCATATTCTTGTGTATCATAATCACCCGGAATCCAAAAAGCAGTATGATCACCAGTCATTGCAAATTGAGTTTTTTCATCTTTAATAACAAAATGCCCTAAATTATCTTGAACTGGAAATTCATATCTAAAACCAACAGCATTATTAAATACACGAAAACGTATGTTCATTTTTCTATGAGACTCATTTTGTTCTAAGTTTACTAATAACTCATTGTATTGATTTTGAATTTCACTTTCTTCCCCCCATACAGGATTCCATGTTTCGTTAAACGAAGTGTTTACAGAATTCAAAATTGAGAATCCATCCATTAGATTTTGATTGTCATTTTTTAATTCAAACCCTAATTTACTAAACTTGATAGCTTCTTGATTTTTATACATAACACTATAAGATGGGACTCCTTCTTCTGTTAGTGAAAATGTTAAAAAAGTATTTTTATCTGGAGATTTAATTTTTTGTGAGAATAAACTTAATACTGAAAAAAAGCTTATTATTAATATTGATTTATTTATTTTCATCTTTCTGTTTTTATAATAAGATTTCGATTGAATTATTTTGTTTATTATCAGGTATTTTTATCCATATGACTTTTTCTTTTTTTGAAAAACTACAAGTAGCTTCGTCAAACTTGGTATCTATCGATTGTTCCAACTTTTCTTTACTCTTTGTTTTTACTTTCTTTCCATTCAACATTATTTTTTTCACTTTATTTGATACATGAATCTCAAGTAAATAATTTCTTATCTCGCTTTTATAACCAGTAGATAAAGGTTTATTTATATCAATTCTGATTGTGTTTTCATTTTTTTGAGCTTCAATCAATGTTTTTGAGAATTTATTGATTTTATAGTCATTGGTCAATCCATCATCTTCATATAATTCAAATGAGGTTTTCTTTTCAGATGGGAAAATTTCAATATTAACTGGAGCATTTTTTATTTCATCAATAAACTGCATTACAGGAGATTTAGTAATAATAGCTCCTTTGATTGCGAATATTGGAATTGTTGATAACTCAACAGGATATTTTATAAGCTGCTCTCCTGAATACTCATCACCTGTATGATAATCTATCCACTCTCCTTTTGGTAAATAAACATCTCTATACTTTGCACCTTGTTTTACAACAGGAGCAATCAAAAGTTCTTTACCTAATAAAAATTGATCATCAATACTGAAAGTTTTTTCATCATTTGGATATTCTAACACTAATGCCCTCATTATAGGTAAACCTGTATCGTAGGCTGTACGAGCATAAGTATATATATAAGGATGGAGTTTGTATTTTAACTCAATTGCTTGTCTTGCTAATTTTTCAGCTTCAGCACCAAATAACCAAGGTTCTACAGCATTATTACCCTCATGATGAGCTCTGCTTAATGGATTAAACACTCCAAACTGTAGCCATCTGACATATAATTCCGAGAATTCATTATAGTCCTTAATATCACCACAATATCCTGAAATATCAGTTGTCCAAAACGGAATTAATCCTAAACCAGCTGATAAACCTAAAGGAATTTGATTGGCTAAATTTTTCCATCCCGCATTCACATCTTCCCCATTACCACTATCACCTGACCAACCAAATGTATATCTTTGTAAACCCGCATAAGCCGCTCTAGTCATTTGAAAAATTCTCTGATTAGGATTGTGCTTTTCAAATTGTTCAGTCACTATTTTATCCCAAGTTAAACCATAAACATTATGAATTTCATTATGAAATCCTAAATGGTGTACCATATTTAGTCTATCTGTACTTTCTTCATTACTCCATGCAGGTTCTCCCATATCTGTCCAAAAACCTTTAACTCCATCATTAATTGGTTTTTGTTGTAAATTCCCCCACCAATTAGCTACTTCTGGTAATGTAAAATCAACAACTCCAGCATTACCTCCCCAAGGCCAAGGCATGTCATACGATTTATTCGTTCTTTTATCTTTTACAAAATATCCATTAGCATTCGCTTCACTCCATTGTTTATTTGTTGCCTGAGACACTACTGGATCTTGAGACACAATAACTTTAAATCCTTTCGTTTTTAAATCAGAAAGCATTTGTTTGGGATTGTTATAATTTTCTTTTCTCCATTCAAAATTTTGAAGACCTTCTACCCAACCTATATCCTGATATATAATATCACAAGGAATATTGCGTTTGCGATATTCTTCAGCAATATTTCTTGTTAATTCCTCTGTAGTTAAAACACCTCTACTTTGTGACCAACCTAAAGCCCATTTTGGAGGCATAATAGGTTTTCCTGTTAGTTTTATATAACTTTTAATGATTTCTTTGTAATCTTTTCCGTACATGAAATAATAAATAAAAGGGCCATTTGGAGCCGAAAAAGAAAATGTTTTTTTATTCTCCTTTCCAAAGTCAAATTTAGTTTTATAAGTATTGTCTAAAAAAATTCCATATTTATAACTACTCATAAAAAAAGGAATGCTTTTATACAAAGGATCTTCCAATTCAGAATAACAAGGCTTGTCACTATTCCACATGGTATAACTATTACCTCTCCTATCTAACGTTCCTGTTTTTTCACCCAATCCAAAAAAATGTTCATCTTCCCTTAATATTTTATTTGTTTTTATTTGAGTTCCCTGAACTTGATATGGACTATAATTGTCATCCCCCATTATTAATCTCTGATACTTATTGTAAATCTGAATCTTAAATGGAGATTTATAAATCATTATTCTTAAATCACCAGTAAAAACTTCATACATGGATGTTGACTCTTCAATATTTACCTTGAAATCTTTTTCAAAAACTTCGTTTATTATGGCAAAAGATTTATTATTTCTTTTAAACTCCCCGTCTTTTGAAAACCAAAACTTAATATTTTTTGAATCTAAAAACTTCAAACTCATTTTTGAGTTATTATTCAAATTAATGAGAACATTATTACTTTGAACATAAGCATCACTTACATTTATATTATCCTGAGACCATATAAACCCATAAAAAAAAAGTAATATTGATGCTAAATTAATTGTTTTCATATACTTATTTATTGCTTTAAAACCTTACATGTTTTAATTATATTGTTATTTAATAACCTAAAAATTAAAACACCACTTGCATTAATTTCTGATAAATTTATACTGTTGTTTGTTTTATTAATTTTTTTGTGAGTTAGTAACATTCCTTTAGAGTCAAAAACTGAAATACTTGCATTCTTAATATTTTCTAATTCAAAATTTAAAAAATTCTTTGATAAATTATATTGTAAAATATCATCTACTCCTAATGTTGTATTTGGTTCTATACTTATTACTTCATTTTGTAGGTTTAAATTGATTGTATAACTACCTGCAGTACCTATTACCCATTTATAATCATTACCAACACCCGAAACTAAAACCTCGTAATTAGTTAAAGCCAAATCTTGTCCTTGTGTTACTGGATGAATCCAATTCCACCCCCCATCAAATGATTTAGCTGTTGTAATTTTAAACTCACCTGGTATAAGATTACCAGTCCATGTAAATACAGCTGGATTCTCGGTATCTTTGACAAGAGGAGTAGCGTTATTAATATCCCATCCATTTGGCGTAGCATCTCCCACTAAATATAAATTTGGAAAATAATCTAGCGTTGAAATGGTAATAGACTCAAGTCCTAAATCAATTACAATTGAATAACTCCCAGAGACTGAAACCACCCATTGGTTATCGGGACCATTACAACCTGTAGTTGTTATATAATCTTTAGCACTTAAATCTTGATCTACTACTGCTGCATTTATCCAGCTGCCGATACACCAATCATCTTCTTTTAAATGAAATTTAAATTTTCCTGGTTTTAAAACTCCTTCATATGTAAAAATATTAGGATTTTGAGAATCTTGAATCAAAGGTATACCCTCTGGAGCATACCCTAAAGTTGTTGCATCTCCTACAATTCCTACATAATTTTGTGCACTTATTGTTTTCATTCCGAAAACACAAACTAACACTATTAATAATTTTATTTTTTTCATTTTATTTAATAATTTTATTTTAATTTTAATATTCCAAAACAATCATACTCCAATATTCCAAATAAGGAACAATAACATTAATGTGATCATTTTTCATTGTAAATTCTAATTCTTGTGAAGCTCCACCGTTAAAATCAGGTGAAGCAAACCATACCTTAGAAATTGAATTATTAGATTTAATTTCTAAATTAAAATTAGTTGCTATGTTTGGTTTTGTTTGAGATTTGGTATTATCTCTCCAGTCTAGTGTAGATGCTCCGTTATAGTTTAATAGCTGAACAACTTGTTTGTTATCTAATTGTTTAGTAATCAGAGATGCTTTTCCAAATACAGGAGGCCACATATTAACACCTATGTCCTTTGAGCTAACCTCAGTTGTGATAAAATCACCACCATCCCTTAGCAAATTTTCATAAGCAACCATAAAATCATAATATTCCTTTAGAGAAAATTCTAATTCTTCTTCCATAGATAAATTGCTATATGGGAAATATTCTTTAGACAACATATGCTCACCTAATTCTAAATGATCACCACCAAATGCAAATATCACAGCATCAGACATTAACACAGAAGGTGTATTAAAAGATCCTTCTGAAGAGTCATAATTCATGTACGCAGCTAAAACTGTGTTTAATTGATGATTAGACATTTTGTTATTTTCAATAATTACTTGTGCTAAATCAGCAAACTGAACTCTAGACCATACTTCAGAATAAGCAAAATCTACAGGAGTTGATAATATATTATTCTGTCCAAATTGATCTACTGCATTTAAAGCATGTTTCTTATTTGGAAATTTTTGAATAAGAGCTACCATAAAATCATTAAAAGATTTTTTTAAATCAACCTTGTAACCATTGTAGTCATAAACAGTTCCCCTATCTCCTAATTGATCTAAGTGCCAACCATCAAACTCTAAATTATCATAAACATCAGATGTTTTTTGGAAAATATAATCTTGCCAATTATCATTTGCTGGATTAGTAACTAAAATATCTCCAAAATCACCTAATTGGTGTTTGTTTACATTGTTATGGAATTGATCATTGTAGATTAACCATTTATTTGAAAAACCATCACCTTCCTCGGGATGCCATGCTCCAAATAATAAATTATAAAACATTGATGATATATTTAAATCATGTCCTTCGTTAATATAACCTTCGACTGTATGATAATCTATGGGTCTATTAAACAAATCAGACCATGATGACTCTGGATTTCCATTATTATCCATTGGTAATGGAATATGATGTTTACTATGCCAATCATAATACTGTAATCCGTTAATATGAAAATCTTTTAAGTTATTTAACACAGATATTCTTTGAGAAGCATCTACATTAAAGTCTGACAAAAAACCATATCTAGGAAATTTTGTCCAATCAGAAGAAACATCGATTCCTATAGTTCCTACGATGGTCTCTTTATTGTCATTTTTGGTAACCAATTCCACCATATATCCTCTATAATCTTCAGAAGGAGGCATCCAAGTCCATGTTGTAGAACTTAGAGCTTCTTCATTAATTACTTCTCCTAAATATTTGTATCTGATAGTTGTATTTGGCTCAATTTTATTAACTGAAAAATTAACTTTCTGGTTAAGATTATATTTAGCTTTATCTTTCTTAAAATCTAATATTTCAGTAAAGTCATTCGCTTCTCCGGCTTCATAAAAACCAGGAGTATTCTCATTAGTGTTTTCGCAAGAACTAATAAATAAACTAGTTGTTAAAACTGTTACTTTTAATATGTTAAATATATATTTCATTTTTGCTTGATTTTATTGTTTAGTAAATGACATCATTTCAGTATCAAGATTTATTCTAACTTCATAAGTACCTGCCTGACCATCAATCAATTTCCATTTGTTATCAGGACCATCACAACTAATTGTAGTAATGAAACTAGTATTAACTATTGACTGAGAAGGATTCTCTGGATTGATCCAATCACCATCACACCAATCACCTTTAAATTTTGAAATTTTAAATTCCCCTGTGGCATTATCAGCCCCTAATTCACCAATAAACACATATTCTCTATTAATGTAATCCATAGGTGTTGGTGTGTTAATATTCCATCCATTAGGTCCACCATCACCAATTATATATAAGTTTATTAGGTTAAATGATATTGTATTATTCTGAGTATCAATAGTTATTTTGTAACGTCCTTTTGTAGCTTCAGATACTAACCATTTGTTATCATCAACATCACAACCTGAATTTTGTATGACTACACCCTCTTCTAATAATTGATTATCTATGCTTGGTCTGTACCAATCTCCACAAAAATCACCTGTTGAACCAGCTAAGATTTTAAAATTTCCTGGGTTTAAATGCCCCTCATAATAAAACTCAAAAGGATTATTGCTGTTTTGGGTAAAAGCAGCTGGGTTATTAACATCCCATCCACTTTCTGAGGCATCCCCAACGATCCATAAAGAAGAAAAAGGAGGCGTACTTGCAATTGCATTTACTATTTGAATATTAATTGTTAAGTTTAATAAATCAACGGTAATTAAGTATTCCTTATCTTCCTCTAAGTCTGTATCAATAGCCCATTGTAAATCATCTCCACTTCCTGACTGATTATATACTATTTTTGTACTGTCATTAGGGTCTTGAGTATAAAAGTCTTGACAAAAACAGCCATCGTTAGAGACAGGAAACTTAAATTTACCCGTTGACAATTTACCTCTATAGATATAAACCCCTCTTTTATTGGTTGATGAATTTAATTCTATAGCGTTTTCTATATCCCAACCATTAGGAGTTGCATCTCCAACAATAAATAATTGATTGCTAACTGGTTTAAAAGTTGTTGCAATAAAGGAGACTGTACTAACTTGTTCTTTTACCAATTCATTAGAAACAGTAGCTATTATTTGTGCTTTTAAATCATAAGCCTGATTAATATCTAAGCCATTTGTTAATAATAAATTGTTTAAATCTCCAAAGGTTATACTATATGAGAAAGTATTTTTAACTTGGTCTAAAAGAGTAGTTATGGGGTTGGAAAAATCACCTTGAGCTACATCTATTTTCAAGGTATATTTTATTGCCGAACCAGTATTTTGATTAGAGCCTGTTGTCCAATTAAAATTTACAGTGTTGTTAAAATACAATTCGTTTAACACTATTTCATCATTAGAAATAGTTATTTCTAATTCATTATCTGTAATAAAAGAGTCATCTTTTAATACATTTTCACACGAAAAAAACGAAATTATCACTAATATAATTCCTAATATTTTATATAGTTTATTTGATTTCATAATATCATATTTTTAATAACCAAAGTTGTTTGGTTTCAATTTTGGATTTCTATCAATTTCAATTTGAGGAACTGGAAACAATAGGTGTTTTGTACTTGCGTTGGTCTTTCCTATTGATTGTAAAAAGTCTAAACCATATTGTCCATTATTCACTCTTATTAAGTCAAACCATCTTTGCCCCTCAAATGCTAGCTCAATTCTTCTTTCCTTTAAAACAGCATCTCTAAAATCAACTTTACTTAATCCTGTTTGGATATCAGGAAGTCCTGCTCTATTTCTAACTTTGTTTAAATAAATTTCAGCACTAGAAGTATCATCTAATTCGTTTAATGCTTCAGCCCTCATTAATAAAACATCTGCATATCTTAGTATTGGAAAATTTAATGGACTATTGTCATAAGCAGGAACCAAGCTAATAGGTACTAGAAACTTTCTAACATTATACCCAGTATATGAATATGAAGATTGATATTGTTTCCCATCATAATCAGGACAACCATCATAAAACACAGTAACGTCTTTACGTAAGTCTCCTACTTCATATTGATCAACAAACTCTTGGGTTGGTTGATTCCAACCAAAACCACCACCAACAAAGTTTGCACCTCTTGGCCCCATAAATGGACTTGCCCAAGATGCTTGATTTTCATTCCCCCAGAAATCATAACCGCCATTAGAAGCATATTGCACTTCAAAAATTGATTCTTGAGAATTTTCATTGTCGGGATTAAAATTATCTTGGTAATTTGGATTTAAATCATAACCTAAAGTTTCTAATTCAGTTGCCATGTCTATCGCCTCTTGATAATTCCCTAAAGTAAGATGAAATTTTGTCAGTAATCCATAAGCAGCTCCTTTAGATGCTCTACCTATATTTTCTTGAGAATAAGATGATTTAGCAGGTAGTAATTGTACTGCATTTGTTAAATCGCTTAGAATTAAATCATATATTTCATTAACAGGATCTCTGGGTAAAAATAATTCATCGTCTGAACTTAATGGCTCTGTAATTAACGGTACATCTCCAAAGAAACGAGCTAAAAGAAAATAATAATGGGCTCTTAAAAAGTAAGCCTCTCCCATAGAACGATTCTTAATATTTTCATCAATCTCTAAATTTGGAGCGGTTTCTAGAACAATATTTGTCATCAAAATCCCTGGCCAAGGTCCTCTCCATAAATCTAACACCCCCGCGTTATTGGGTTGTGTAACAAAATTAGACATGTTTTGTGTTTCAATACCATCGGTACCACCACCGGCACCAACAATACTATTACCCGCCATGATATCAGTTGTCCACATTCTTAAATTATAAAGCTTGGGCCATTGTAAAGGTTGATATGCACCATTTACAACAGTTACTAATTCATCAGCTGTTTTTGGATAATTAGATGAATTAATTGTGTCTAATGGTTGTTTAGTTAAAAAATCTTCACTACACCCTATAGTGAATAACAAACCAAGAATTGCTGTAATATATTTAAATTGTTTTTTCATAATAGTAGTTTATTTTAGAATCCAAAAGTTGCTCCTAACGTAAAGGATTTAGTAATTGGAAATGTATTATTATCTATTCCGTTTGTTCCAACTTCTGGATCAAAGCCTGAATAATTTGTTACTGTTATTAAATTCTGTGCAGAAGCATATATTTTTATTGAATTGAAAAATGATTTATTTAGAATTTCAGAAGGTATATTATATGCTAGGTTTATGTTTTTTAATCTTATATATGACCCATCTTCAATATATCGACTAGAAGGTCTATTATTATTATTAGGATCTCCAAAAATTGCCCTAGGAACGGAATTACTTGTACCTGCTCCAGTCCATCTATTTAATACTGCTGTAGATTGGTTAGTTGTAACGGACATATTTTCGGTATACAATCTATTTGCATTGAAAATATCATTTCCTTGAATCCCTTGAATAAAAACACTTAAATCAAAGTTCCCTAAATTAAATGTGTTGTTTACAGAATAAGTAAAAGCTGGATTTGGATTTCCAATAAAAGTACGATCATCATCATTTATGATACCATCATTATTCAAATCCTTAAACCTAATATCACCAGGAGCTGTACTTGTTTGAGGATTTGTTCCTGCTATTTGAATTGCAGCATTATCAACTTCTGTTTGAGTTTGAAAAACACCATCTTGAACAAAACCATAAAACACGTTTATAGGATAATTAGGTTGAATTCTAGCCAAACTATAATTTAATCCTACACTTCCAGTTGTTAGAGGTGTATCACTATTAATTGAAATAACTTTATTTTTATTATATGCAAAAACGATATCTGTTGACCAGTTGAATTTATCTCTCTCAATGTTATGAGTTGTTAAAACAACTTCAACTCCTTTATTCTGAATTTTCCCAGCATTGATATATGGTACAAAAACATCTGAGTAACCTGATGTTACAGGTACGGATTGAGGAACTAACATATCTTCTGTATTTTTAACATAACCATCTATTGTTAAATCCAAAAATCTATCAAATAATGTAGCATCAACTCCAACATTAAATTGTTTTTGAGATTCCCATTGCACATTTGTATTAGGAAGCACTGTTGGTACAGCAGCCGTAACAAACGAGTTGTTAAAATTGTAAAGGTTTGTATTGTATGAAGATGCAAAAGAATAGTTCCCTATATTTTGGTTACCTGTTACACCATAACCAACTCTTAATTTTAACTCATTTATTGAATTATAGTTTTTAAGAAATTCCTCTTTTGACAATCTCCAAGCTAAAGAAGCTGAAGGAAAAGTTCCATACTTATTTCCTTTTCCAAATCTTGAAGAACCATCTCTACGAACGGTCGCAGTAATATAGTATTTATTTTCAAAATCATATTGAGCCCTAGCAAAATATGAAAAGATAGACCATTCTGAACCACTTCCATTAATAGTTGGTTGTATCAACCCATTATTAATTGTTTGTGCTTGTTCACTGATAAATCCTTGTATAGACCCACTTATATATTTAAAAGTGTTTTCTTGTGCACTAGTACCTATAATTCCTGTAATAGATGAACCATTGTCAAATTCCTTATTATAAGTTAATGTATTATCCCATAACATGGTTAAGCTTTTGTTTGAACCTTCAGACAAAAATGCGTTTGGAGAAATTTTAGAGCCCCAACTGTATGAAGGTGCCCAAGTTCTAGTATCCCAAAAGTTAGCTTCAACACCAAATATTGTCTTAAATTTAAAATTATCTAAAACTGTTAATTCACCATAAACATTCCCTTGAAGATTGTATCCTTTGGTTATACTTTCAACAATGTTAGATTTTCCTATAGGGTTATCAATATCTCCTGAATATAAAGCTTGCCCTACAGGTCCTGTATAATTTCCATCTACATCATAAATAGGTTGAGTTGGTAAAGATAAAATCGCATTTTGAATACTATTATCTCCATTGGATTTTACGTCATAATTTACTTTAAAACTATTACCAAATTTTAAGTTGTCATTGATATTTGTATCACTATTAAACTGTGCTATATATCTTGTGTATTTTGAGTTGATATAAATTCCTTCTTGATCAAACACATTAAACGAAGTATAAAGATTAGTCTTTTCTGTTCCTTGTGAATATGACAGGGTAATGTTTTTTTGCATGCCATTTCTTAAAAAAGCATCTAACCAATTTGTTCCTGTACCTAATAAATTTGGATTTGTGAAATTTGGATTAGGTACAAAACCCCCATTCACTAACATTTCATTACTTAGTGCAGCAAATTGACTAGCATTTAAAACATCTAATGTATTTGTTGCAAACTGTAGGCTTGTGAAAGTATCAATATCTAAATTAGACACCCCTTTTTTTCCTCTTTTAGTAGTAATAATAATTACCCCGTTAGACCCTCTTGAACCATAAATTGCTGTAGCAGATGCATCTTTTAATACTTGAAGTGATTTTACATCCTTCATATTAACTTGATTTAAACCACCATTTAAAGGCATTCCATCAACTACTATTAATGGATCATTATTACCTATTGTTCCTGTCCCCCTTATTCTAAATGTAGGGTTAGAGCCTGGTTGACCAGATGTGATTACGCTAACCCCAGCAGCTCTACCTTGTATTGCATCTCCGATATTTGATGCTGGTTGTGCTTGAACATCTTCCATATCAACAGAAGAAACAGATCCCGTTAAATCACTCTGTTTTGATTGACCATAACCTATGATAACGACTTCATCTAGAGCTGCTACATCTAACGACATTTTTACACTAATAAAATCTGAACTCACATTAATAATCTGAGTTATATATCCTAGATAACTAATTTCTAATTTGGAACTTTTATTTTTAGTATTTATTTGAAAATTACCATCAAAGTCTGATGTGGCCCCATTACTTGTTCCTATTTCAACAACTTTAGCCCCCACTAAAGGTATATTAAATTCATCTGTTAGTTTTCCAGAAACTTTTACATCACTATCTTGAGAAAACGATAAATTGGAAATTAATAACAAAAAACTCCATAAAAGGAACCACTTATAAGATGTGTGTTTTTTAATCATTTTGTATTTATTTAAGTTAGTTATAAGTTTAAAATCATACTTTTCAGAAAGAAGTTATGACTCTAATCCAAAGGAACAAAAAATTGATATTGAAAAAATAAAGTTGAAATTCAGTATAGATTTTTTCAAGACAAAAAGAGACAAAAAAAATCACAACCTCTTTAAAAACAAGAGATTGTGATTTAGTCTATTTAAAATAATATATAGAATTTTAATACTAAAAACCTTAAAAAATCATCTTTAAATTATATTAAACACAAAAATATCACGACTTTATTGTTGTATTGTCAATAATTAGTTTATCAAAATTTTCATTTTCAACCATAGAGTTATTTCTGACTTTAGACTTAAATGCATAAATTGAATTAACGGAATACCCTAAAATCTGAGCTATTTTTTCATTATGCTTTATACCTAACCTTATCAAAGCAAAAATTCTCAATTCTTTATTTAAAATTTGATTCTTTTTTAATTTGATCTTATGTTCATCTTTTAACAATTCATTAAACTCATTTATGAAATTTGGAAAGAGATTGATAAAAGCAGTATCAAAATTGTGTAATAATTTTTCCTTTTCTTTCTTTTTGTCATATTTTAAAGTATGAAATTTAATTTTAACTAAATCTTCTTCTTCTAAACCTTTATTAATATTAGAAATTATATCATTAAATTTTTCAAAAATATCATCGTATTCTGTAAAGAAAAAACCTAAATACTCTTCTTTAATTTTGTTAGATTCAAAAAGCTTTGTATTTACTTTTTCAATTATAACATTCCTTTCTTTTACTTCATTATTTACTTTTACAAGCTCTAAATTATTGTTTTTCAATCTTTTATGAGCAACAGATATATCCTTTTTAGCTTTCCTAATTCTTTTAAATTGAACATAAAATATTAATATAAAAATTAATAGTATTACTGAAAAAGATATTGCAATTATATATTGCCAATAAAGTCTTTTACGTTCATTCTCTGTATTTTTAAGGATTTCATCTTCAATTAATGGAAGTATAGCCCCAACTTGTAATTTTCTTTGTTGAGCACCATAAAACTGAGCATCTTCATAGGCTTTTTGAATTAAAAATCCAGCAAGTTCTATTTCTTTCTTTTTAAAAAGCAATTCAGATAATCTAATAATAGCTAACGACTCTTTAGTAGATGTTTTTATATCGCATATTGCAGATTTTATATAATGATATTCAGCTTGTTCAATATTATGTTGACTATTATATATTTCACCTAAAATATAATGTGTTAAGGCTCTCTCATAAATACTAATATCTTTTGATAAAAGTTGAATAAGAGTTTCTAATGAGCTATTAATTTGGTTGGATTTATACAAATTAAAGCCAGTCATAAAAACATTAAAAAAACTTCCTTCTGTAGTAAGATTTAATATTTTTTCTCTATATCCTTTTGCTAAGTTTTGATATTTATTTTTATAATAGGGAATACTTGTATATTCAGCCATATCACTGTAGCTTCTACCAAAAACACCATAATAAAAGGGCCTATCTTCTCTACTAATATTCTTCAATTTAATAGATTCTAGAAAATCAATAGCTTCTTTATACATTCCAACTGAAGTAGAAATATCCGCAAGTTTTAATAAACTTTTAGATATAAGTACTGAATCTTTTGAAAGCTCTGCAATTTCTTTCATTTTAACACTGAAATAGTAAGCAGAATCACTTTTAAAAACTTTATACTGATCAAATAGTTTAAGATTTAAATCAAAGCTCTGAGAAAAATTAGACATATTAACTTCTCTAAGTTTTTTTTTCAAAAAACTAATTTCTTGTAATTTTTCTTTATCATACACACTAGATGAGTCAATTGTTTGCCTTAAATTATTCAATAACTTACTTTGTGCTACTATTGGGTTGGGAAAAAGAAATAAGATAATTACAATCAATAAGCATTTTATTTCAATAATTTTTATTAGGTAATTTTTATTCATAAAAAACATTATTGGAGATAATTATAATAAATATTCAGAAAGAAAGATTAAAATAATTTAATAAAATTATATAATTAATTCCTTTTATGCCTACAATTTTTATCAAAAGCAACTAAATTAAATAATTGTCTCATTCTAGAACGAACTCTAGAACCGTAACGTTTATCAATTTCTTGTGTATTTAATATACATGACTACAATCGAATTTATTACGATTTAATATGATTCCATAATCCAAGCTTTATTTAAATTAATTAGAATTATTTTTTGTATTTACTTATATTTTATAAGTATAATTGTATCTATAAGTATTTAATATACTTTGTAATTCTTTATACTTTGTAATTCTTTCATGTTTGGTAGATTTATTCTGAAATCATATAATATAAACTCAATGACTTCTAAAATATTTAAAATAATTATTGTAACAAGTTCAATCCTTTTTTGGGCATGTAATCAAACAATAAATAATGAAGATTCAAGTATTAAAATTGGTTTTTCACAAGGATTAGGTGGACACCCATGGAGGACTGCTATGAATTATTCTATGGAAATTCAGGCTTCTTTACATTCAGAAGTTGAGCTAACTATTTTAAAAGCTGATGATGTTGTAGAAAACCAAATTAAAAACATTCAAACATTTATTGATAAAAAGGTTGATGTTATTATTGTTTCTCCAATAGATCCAGATGCCTTGGTTCCTGTTATTGAAAAAGCTTATAGTTATGGAATTCCTATTATTTTACTAGACAGAAAAATTAACTCTAACAAATACACTACTTATATAGGTGCTGACAACATTGAGGTTGGGAGACAAGCTGCACAATATATTGCTTCCTCAACAAATAAAGAAATCAATGTGTTAGAAATAAAAGGAGACGATAATTCTTCTCCTACACGTGAAAGAAGCAAAGGATTCCATGAAGTTTTAGACAAACTTCCAAATGTTCATATTATTAAAAGTTTTAAAGGACTTCCTGTTGATGACTTTAAACGTACACTAGACTCATTAAAAGAGAATAAGGTTGATTATTTATTTGCTTTTAATGATGACTTAGCAGGAAAAGCATGGGAAATTGCAAGAAAATCTGGAGTAGAAAATCAACTTAAATTTATTGGTGTAGATGGACTAAATAGTTCGGTTGGTGGAATTCAAATGATACTTGATGGAAAGTTTAGTGCAACTATTTTATATCCTACCGGAGCAGTAGAGGCTATTGAAACAGCTATTAAAATACACCATAAAGAAACTGTAGCTAAAAGACAAGTACTTGGTACTACAATTATTGATCGTTTTAATGTAGATATTATGCGAAATCAATTTGATAAAATTGATGAACAACAAGCTATTATTGAAAATCAAGTAAGTGCCATTAAAAAACAGAAACAATTGTACTATTCTCAAAACAACCTATTAAAACTATCTGTGTTTGTTTTAATCGTTATTTTAAGTTTAACCATCTATAGTATTTATTTAATTTTTACAGTAAGAAAAAGGAATAGGCAATTAACTTTAAACAACGAAAAAATAACTATTCAAAGAAATCAAATTGAAAAAATAGCCAATGAAGTTAAAGAAAGTAACGATGCTAAATTTAATTTTTTCACAGGATTGTCTCATGAATTTAAAACTCCTATTACATTAATATTGAGTTCCATAGAATCTTTAAGAGAAAATTCAAAAAACAAAGGGAGTAAACCTAGTTATGAAATTGAATTAATTAATAAAAATTCAAACAGACTTTTAAGACTCATAAACAACCTATTAGATTTTAGAAAAATTGAAGACAAAATGTTTAACATGAGAGCTTCTAAAACCAACGTTTATGATTTTTCTAACGGACTTTATAGAGATTTTGAAAGTGAAGCAAAAAAGCGAAATATTAAGTTTGAATTAACAACAAACAACCAAGATTTAGAATTGTTTTTTGACAGGAATTTAATGGATAAAGTCTACTTTAATTTACTCTCAAATGCATTTAAATTCACCCCTGATAATGGTAAAATAGATATTATTATTCATGATAATAAAAAAGGGAATAATGTAACCATCACTTTTAAAGACAATGGTATTGGAATTCCAGAAGATGAAATGAGTAATGTTTTTGAAGCCTTTTTTAAAGGATCAAATAACCGTAAAAACAGCTCTGGAATTGGATTACATTTAAGCAAACAATTTATAGAATTACATTTGGGAAAAATAGAAGTAAGTTCTTTTCAAGGAACAGAGTTTACGATCACTTTATTTAAAGGAAACACTCATTTTAACGAAGATCAAATAATTACAGAACCTGAAGTTATAGATGCAAATCTTTTAAACATGACTTCTGAAATAATACCAGATGAGGACGACTATGCTGATGAAATAGTATCTACAGGAGACAAAGCCTCTATTTTGATTATAGAAGACAATAAAGACTTGTCTTTCTTCTTAAAAAACAAACTTCAAAATGAGTTTCAAATTATGTTGTCAGATGGAACTGATGCTACAGAACAAGCATTTGAGCACATTCCAGATATTATTATTTGCGACGTAAACTTACCGCTTAAAAATGGTTTTGAAATCTGTGAAATATTAAAAAATGATTTAAGAACCTCTCACATACCTACTATTATTTTAACGGCTTTAGGTAATCAAGAATCTTATATGCAGGGATTAAAATCTGGTGCAGATTTATTCCTTACAAAACCTTTTAATTATTCCATTTTAACACAATCCATCAAATCATTACTTTACAATAGAGAAAAGTTAAGATATTATTACACTAATAATATTAACAAACTTACTTCAAACAAATCTTTTGGAAACATAGAGCAAGAGTTTGTAAGTAAATTAAATAGTTACATCAATAAAAACATAGACAACTCTGATTTCTCTGTTGAAAATTTAGCAGAATCATTACACATTTCACGTGTGCAATTATATAGAAAAGTAAAAGCTATTTTTGGCATTAATGTAAGTGATTACATCAACAACTTTAAGTTAGATATTGCAAAAGAAATGTTAGACAAATCTACCTTAACCATTTCCGAAATTGCCTATAAAAATGGATTCTCATCTCCTAATTACTTTTCAACAGTTTTCAAAAATAAATTCGGTATGTCTCCAAATTCATATAGAAAATCCAATTCTAATAAAGATAATGAATAAAGATAATGAATAAATATATGTTACATACAATATCAATCATGTAACATATTCTTAATACGATGTTACATGACTGTAATTCTATAATCTTTAGGATATATAAAAAAAACCTAAACCTCTTTATTGCTAAAGGATTAAGACATTTAATAGCATTAATTCAAAAAACCACAATACTTTGAAACATCTTTAAAATAAAACTCTCAATTTCATTAATAATTTAGTTGACAACTAAAATATTTACGAAAATGAGAAAAATTTTAATGTGGTCTATCACAGCAGCTCTAGCAGGTTTCCTTTTTGGATTTGATACCGTTGTTATTTCTGGTGCTGATAAAAAACTACAACTATTATGGAATACCTCAGATGCATTTCATGGATCAGTTGTCATGGCTATGGCATTATGGGGTACAGTTATAGGTGCTCTTTTAGGAGGAATTCCAACCAATAAAATAGGAAGAAAACATACCTTATTAATTATAGGTATATTTTATGCAGTCTCGGCCATTGGGTCTGGAATGGCTAATGATCCAATTACTTTTGCAGTTTTTAGATTTATTGGTGGACTTGGTGTAGGGGTTTCTACTATTGCTGCTCCCACTTATATTTCAGAAATTGCTCCAGCAAAAGATAGAGGTCGATTGGTATCTCTTTACCAATTTAATATTGTGTTTGGAATCTTAGTTGCTTTTTTATCTAACTATTTATTAAACGGTATTAGTGAAAACGATTGGAGATGGATGGTAGGAGTTGAAGCCATTCCTGCGGTTATCTATACACTCTTTGTTCTTACCATTCCACAAAGTCCACGTTGGTTAATTTCTAAAGGAAGAATAAACGAAGCTAAAGTTATTTTAAACACCATCGATCCTAATCAGGATGTGGAAAAAATCATTCAAGGAATTAATAATAGTAATGATAATTTAAAACATGAAAACATTTTCATGAAAAAATACAGATTTCCATTAATCCTTGCTTTTTTAATGGCCTTTTTTAATCAATTATCTGGAATCAATGCATTTCTATACTATGCTCCTAGAATTTTTGAAGAAGCAGGTTTAGGAGAAAGAACTGCATTGTTAAGTAGTATTGGTGTAGGTATTGTTAATATGATTTTTACTTTATTAGGGGTGTTCTTAATAGATAAATTAGGAAGAAAAACACTTATGTATTTTGGGTCTATAGGCTATATTATTTCATTAGGATTAGTCTCTGCTGCATTTTATTTAGGATGGACTGGAATGGCGGTTCCCATTTTTTTATTCCTATTTATAGCTTCTCATGCCATTGGTCAAGGAGCTGTTATTTGGGTTTTTATTTCGGAAATATTTCCAAATCATTTAAGAGCTTCAGGACAAGCATTTGGAAGCTCAACTCATTGGGTACTCGCTGCTATAATCCCTTCTTTAATTCCCTTTTTATTCTCCTCTATTGGAGCAGGAACAGTGTTTCTCATCTTTACTATAGCTATGGTGTTTCAATTGATCTTTGTAAAATTTATGATGCCTGAAACCAAAGGAATTACACTAGAAAAATTAAGTCAAAAACTAGAAAATAAATATCAATGAAAAAACTTACACTAACAGGACTACTCCTTATAGCCATAATAGGCTGTAACAGTATTCATAAAAACGAGAAGAAGAGTTCTCCTACATTAGAAAAAAAGGTTGTTCTTACGGAAGAGCAATTATATAGACCTAATTTCCATTTCACTCCTGAAGAAAATTGGATGAATGATCCTAATGGAATGTTTTATTTAGACGGAACTTATCATTTGTATTTTCAGTATTATCCGAACGGAAACAAATGGGGACCTATGCACTGGGGGCATGCCACTAGTACAGATTTAATAGCTTGGAAACAACAACCTATTGCTTTGTATCCAGATAAATTAGGATATATATTTTCAGGAAGTGCAGTGGTAGACCATCACAATACTTCTGGTTTTGGAGATGAAACCCGCACTCCTGTTGTTGCTATTTATACCTATCATGATCCTATTAAAGAAAAAGCAGGAAAAATTGATATTGAAAGTCAAGGAATAGCCTATTCATTAGATAACGGAATGACTTGGACAAAATACTCAAACAATCCAGTTCTTAAAAACCCAGGTATTAAAAATTTTAGAGACCCTAAAGTTACATGGGATGACATTCATCAACAATGGATTATGACTTTAGCAGCCAATGACCGAGCACAATTTTATAGTTCAAAAAACTTAATAGATTGGACATATTTATCAGAATTTGGTCAAAATATTGGTGCTCATGGAGGTGTTTGGGAATGTCCTGATTTTTTTCCAATGAAGATAAACGACTCTGCAAACACAAAATGGGTTCTGTTGCAAAGTTTAAATCCTGGGGGACCTAATGGAGGTTCTGCAACTCAATATTTTATTGGAGATTTTGATGGAAAAACTTTTAAGTTAGACCCTCTGTTTAAAAATCAATTAAGTAAAAAAGAAGCTTTGTGGTTAGATTCTGGAAAAGACAACTATGCAGGTGTTACTTGGAACAACAGCCCTAGTGCTAATCCTACTTATATTGGATGGATGTCTAACTGGCAATATGCACAAGATGTTCCTACTGAAACCTGGAGAAGTAGTATGACGCTACCACGAGAGTTAAAACTATCATACTCTAGTTCAGAATATAAGTTAATATCAACTCCTGTAACACAATTGGGTAATTATTTTAAAGAAACCATTACCAAAAAAAATATAGTATTTAAAAACAATACCATTTTGTTAAAAGGGGATGAATTAGATTTATCTAAATCAGTAATTGATGTTAGCTTAAGAAACATGAAGACTGACACTTATACTTTTTCTTTAAACAATACTATTGGAGATACTTTAAAATTTGGAATTAACAATAAAGAAAACTTCTTGTTTATAGATCGTAAGAAATCAGGAATTATTAACTTTTCTAATGATTTTGCTAATAAAATATCAAAAGCAAACTTAGACAAGAGACATAACTCTGCAGCATTTAAAATCATATTAGATAAAACATCTATAGAGATCTTCTTTAATAATGGAGAAGAGGTATTGACTGAAATATTTTTCACAAACCAACCATATATGAACCTTTCTATTGAATCTTCGGAGAAAGATGCAGAAATATCGATATTAAAGGCTAACCAATTAAACATAAACTAAACTATAAAAACTAAATTATGAAGTATAAATTAATTCTTTTATTCTTTCTTCAGCTCACTGTTTTAATGGCTCAAGAAATAGAAGTGAAAGGTACTGTTGTATCTTCTGAAGATAATATGCCGCTACCTGGTGTATCTATTGTCATCAAGGGAAAATCAATTGGAACCATTACCGATTTTGACGGAAATTTTATCATCAATAATATCTCAATAGGTGAAAGTTTAGAGCTTAGTTATTTAGGATATACAACTAAAATAGTAGTTATAAATAACAATGCTACTCTAAACATCAAACTAAACCCTAGTAACGAACAATTAGATGAAGTAATCGTTACCGGATATACCTCACAGAAAAAAGCAGACATTACTGGAGCTGTTTCTGTGGTAGATATGGATGAACTTAACAAACAAACAGAACCTAACCCTATAAAAGCTTTACAAGGTCGTTTAGCAGGAGTAAATATTTCTACCGATGGTTCTCCTAGTGGAGGAAATACTAAAATAAATATTAGAGGTATTGGTACTTTAAACAACACCGATCCTTTGTATGTAATTGATGGAGTACCAACCAAAGGAGGTATGCATGAATTAAACCCGAATGATATTCAATCTATACAAGTATTAAAAGATGCATCTTCGGCAAGTATTTACGGTTCTAGAGCTTCTAATGGTGTTATTATTATTACAACCAAACAGGGAAAAGAAGGAAAAATGAGACTTAATCTAGATTACTATTCAACCCTATCTAACTATGCTAATAAATTAGACGTTTTAAACGCTAAAGAATATGGACAAGTATTATGGCAAGCAAATATAAACGATGGTATAGATCCTAATACAAACAACTTAAGTTATCAGTTTAACTGGGGAGTTTATAATGGAAAACCTACACTGAATAATGTGTTAGTTCCAGAATATTTAAACACAGAGCAAACCATTAAGTCTTCAAACACCAATTGGTATGATGAAATTTCTCAATTAGGAAAAGCTAATTCGGTAAATCTATCTATGTCTAATGGTTCTGAAAAAGGAGCTTATATGTTTTCTTTGGGATATTATGATAATGTAGGAATTGTAAAAACTACTAATTTTAAACGCTTGTCTTCTCGTATCAATTCTTCTTATAATTTTTTTGATGGAAAATTAAAAATTGGAGAAAACTTTACTATCAACAGAACCAACGAGGTTTCAGATCCAGGAGTTTTAGACCCTGCTTTAAGAGCTTTACCTATTATTCCAGTTCGAACTGTAGATGGAAAAGGATGGGGAGGTCCTGTTGGAGGAATGAATGATAGACAAAACCCTGTTAGACTATTAGAATACAATAAAGACAATGGTTATAGCTATATGCGCTTGTTTGGTAATACTTATGCCGAGTTAAGACCAATAGACAACCTTACTTTTAAAACTAGTTTTGGGTTGGATCTTAGTGATTTTCACAAAAGATCTTTACAACGTAGTTATGTATCTGGATATTTAAAGAATGATCAAAACTCTGTTTCTATTGAGCAGTCAAACAATCTAAAATGGACATGGACTAATACTGTACAATATGATTTAAAATTGAACAATCATAATATTAATTTATTAGCAGGTACAGAGATGTTTAAAGAAGATGCGAGAAACACTACTTTAAGAAAAGAAGATTTTATAACAGAAGATCCTGATTATATGTATCCGGATGCAGGTACAGGAGAAGCTTATACCTATGGTTCAGCTAGTTCATATAGTTTGTTATCCTATTTTGGAAAAGCTACTTATGATTATGATAGTCGTTACTTATTTTCTGCAACCATTAGAAGAGATGGTTCTTCTAGATTTGGAAAAAACAATCGCTTTGGTACCTTTCCTGCCTTTTCTGCAGGATGGAGAATTAACAAAGAAGAATTTGCCAAAAATAATTTAGCCTTCTTTTCAGATTTAAAACTACGTACAGGTTGGGGACAAACTGGTAATCAAGAAATTAGTAACGAAGCTATTTATTCTTTATACTTAGCCAATTATGCTGGTGGGGATCCTACTTGGAACACCTCTTACGGAACTGCTTATGACTTATCAGGAGCAGGTTCAGGGTTGTTACCTTCTGGTTTTATTGCCACTCAAACAGGAAACGATGATTTAAAATGGGAAACTACCACTCAAACAAATATTGGTCTTGACTTTGGTTTCTTTAATCAAAGATTAACAGGTAGTGTTGATGTTTATAAAAAAGTAACTGAAGATATCTTAGTACTTCCTCCATATTTAGGAGTCATTGGTGAAGGTGGTAATAGATGGGTTAATGGAGCTTCTATGGAAAATGAAGGAATTGAATTTGCTTTGAATTATAAAAACAATACTGACTGGGGATTAAAATATGAAATGTCGGCAAACCTTTCTGCAAACAGAAATCAAATCACAAAACTTCCTGAAGAAGTAAAGAACAATTACGGAGGAAATGGTCTAGATGATAATATTCTAGGAAGACCTATTAATTCTATGTACGGACATGTAGCCGATGGACTGTTTACATCACAACAAGAAGTTGAAAACTCTGCTATTCAACCTGGAAAAGGTTTAGGACGTATTAGGTATAAAGATTTAAATAATGATGGAACTATTGACAGTGAGGACAGAACGTGGATAGGAAATCCAAACCCTGGTTTTAACTATGGATTTAATGTTTCTTTAGGTTATAAGAATTTTGACTTGACAACTTTTTGGCAAGGTGTAGGTGATATAGATGTAGTTAACCAAACAAAGTATCAAACCGATTTTTGGAGTGTTGATGATGTAGGATCAAACAAAGGAACCCGATTATTAAACGCTTGGTCTCCACAAAATCCAAACTCAACTATTCCTGCATTAACTACTGTTGATAGTAATGCTGAATCAAGGTTTTCAACTTATTATATAGAAAACGGTAGTTATTTAAAACTGCGTGTATTACAATTAGGGTATACAATTCCTAAAAAAATCATAGAAACCTATAAAATCCAAAACTTTAGAGTATATGTAAATGCACAAAATTTACTAACCATTAGTTCGTCTAATTTTACAGGTATTGATCCTGAAAATCCAGGATTTGGTTATCCATTACCATTAACATTTACTTTAGGATTAAACATTTCACTTTAATTAAAACTTAATAATCATGAAAACGATTGTATATATATTTAGTTGTTTATTATTATTCACAACTGTGTCCTGCGAGGACTTTTTAGAAATTAAACCAAAAGGCGTATTGTCTGAAGAAGATGTTATTAATGCTGATAATGTGGATGGTTTTATTACTTCAGCTTATGCTGCTTTAGGAAACGACCATTATGACACCCCATTTAGTTTATGGCCATATGGAAATGTTAGAGCAGATGATGCTTATAAAGGAGGTAGTGGAACCAACGATATTCAAGCTTTTCACTTTTTTGAAATCTCAAATAATATTCGTACTGACTTTGCCGAATTAGACAAACTATGGTATAATTACTATGTAGGGATTTCTAGAGCAAACAAAGCTATTGCAGCATTAAATCAGATTACAGAACAAGAATTCCCTCAAAAAAAATCAAGATTGGGTGAAATGCATTTTCTAAGAGGTCATTTTTACTTTATGCTTAAAATTATGTTTAAAAACATTCCTTATGTAACTGAAGATACAGTCCCAGAAGAATATGGTTTGGTGTCAAACAGAGCATTAACTGACGATCAACTTTGGGAAAACATTGCTACTGATTTTGAATTTGCAGCAAACAACACTCCACCTACCCAATCACAAGTAGGTCGTGTAAACCAATATGCTGCTTATGCTTATTTGGCTAAAACAAGATTGTACCAGGCTTATGAGCAAGATGAGGATTACAATGTAACCAATATCAATCAACAAACATTACAAAAAGTAATTAATGCTACAGATCAAGTTATAGGAACTTATTCTTTAGAAGCTGATTTTGGATTTAACTTTTTACCAGGTAGTTATGAAAATGGTTCTGAATCTGTGTTTGCTGTACAGTATTCAGATAATGATGGAACTTTGCATGGAAGATTAAATTTTGGAGATGTATTATCGGTACCACAAGGTTTGGGTTGTTGTGATTTTCATAAACCTAGTCAAAATTTAGTTAATGCCTTTAAAACTACTGCAGATGGATTGCCAATGTTTGACACTTTTAATGATACTGATTTAGATTATAATCAATTAAATAGTTTTGATGTAGATCCAAGATTATATCACACTGTAGCCATTCCTGGATTGCCTTTTAAATATGCAGAGGATTATATCTATGAAGAAAGCTGGAACAGATCTCCTGGAACCTATGGATATTTTGCTTCTTTAAAAGAAAATGTACAACCAGACTGTGGTTGTTTTGTAAATATCGATCCTTTTTATGGGAATTCAAAAAACAGAATCCTAATTCGTTATGCTGATGTATTATTAATTAGAGCTGAAGCGTTGATAGAAATGGGACAACACAATGATGCTTTACCAATCATCAACCAAATTAGAGCAAGAGCTGCTGCAAGTACAACTTTAACAAGTAGCTATACTTCAAACAATTTAATTAGTCAGTATGAAGATGGGGTAAACTGTGTGTGGAGTCAAGATTTTGCTCGCAAAGCTTTACGTTGGGAACGTAGGTTAGAATTTGCCATGGAAGGTTACCGATTTTTTGATTTGGTTAGATGGGGAGTTGCTTCAGAAACATTAAACGCATACTATGCTGAAGAGAAAACAAAAAGAGGATATTACCTAGATGCTGGTTTTGACAAGAACAAAGAAGAGTTCTGCCCTATTCCATTGGCACAAATTAATTTCAGCCAAGGTCTATACAAACAAAACAAAAGATACTAACTCTAAAAAAGCTAAACGATGAAAAAAATAATAAATAAACAAATAGGATTGCTGTCATGTGCCCTTCTATTTTTAGTGAGTCTTTTATCAGCTTGTGAAGACAACTTTGATGAATCTGCTTTTGTTACCAATGTTTCTGTAAACATTAATTCGTTTACTGTAAATAATATCAGTGCAGAAATCAATAATAAAGAAAGTAAGATAACAGCTACGCTACCTTATGGAACAGATATTACTGCTATTACTCCAGAAATTTTTATTCCAAACGGAACTACTATTATCCCTGAACTAGGAACTAGTATTGATTTTAGCAATACTGTTACTTATAATGTTTATGGTGGAAATATCTTTAAAAAATATGCGGTTAACGTTAGTACTCAAAAACCCATTACAAGTTTTAAGATTGGAGAACTTTCAGCAAGTATCAATCACAACTCCAAAGTTATTGCGCTTACCATGCCTGAAGGTACTGACCTGACAGCATTGCAACCTACCCTTGAATTATCTGAAGGAGTGACTGCCAGTATTACCTCTGGTAGCACTATTGATTTTTCTAGTCCAGTAAAATTCAATGTCATTTCAACAGGATTGACAGAAGAATATACAGTAAATATCACCACTCCTCTTAGCGGACCAGTCATTGCCTTTTTAGGAACATCAGCTTCTAAACAAGCAATCTCAAATTTAGACGAAATTGCTGCATCAAACTGGTTGTTTGCCAACTACGCAGGAGCTCAGTACATTTCTTTTACAGATATTAAAAACGGAGCTTCTTTAGAAGGTATTGATGTTATTTGGTGGCATTATGATGAAGCTACTAGTCTACCAACTATTGCTTTAGATGCTAGTGTTACAACTGCATTAAAAACATATCAAACTAATGGAGGTAACTTATTATTAACCACATTTGCCTCTCAATATGTAGAAGCATTGAATATTGTTCCTTCAGGTAAAGGGCCTAATAATGTTTTTGGAGATTTTCCGCCAAATGGGTTTGTAGATGGTAATTCATGGGGAATGTCATTTGTAAGTCATGAAGATCATCCTATCTTTTTGGGGTTAGACACTTTTGCTACAGGAAAAGCCAATTTATTAGAAGCAGGAACATTTAGATTAAACCATACTGCATGGTGGTTTTTACCAGAGTGGGGAGGATATAATGATGGTGCTGGATGGAGAGATCAAACTGGAGGAAATAATCTAGCTAGTGAAGCATGGGATGATGGATTAAACGGTCGTGTAACCATTGCTGAATTCCCTGGAGGTACTTCTGATATTAAAACAGTTGTTATTTCTATGGGTGCTTATGATTGGTATAATGAAGATGACAGCAGTGGAACACCAAGTCAAGCCAATGGTTTTATTGATAATATCAAACTTTTAACAGCAAATAGTCTAAACTATTTAGCAGATAATTAAAATTTAAAAAGATGAACTTAACTAATAAAATATTTACATACCTATCCGTGTTTACCATTTTGGCTTGCTCAAATGATGATGACGCATTTACTCAAGTCCCTGTAGATCCAGAGACTCAAACAAACGTATATCCACTACCACCAGAACAATGGTTGGGAGAAACAGATCCATATTACACCTCTGGTTATGTAGGAGATATTATGCCTTATTATAATGATGGTAAGTTTAATTTATTCTTTTTACACGATGCCAAAACAAAACCTGCCGGTAAAGGGTTTCATGACATACATAATTTTGAAACAACTAATTTTACAGAGTTTAATTATAAAGGTAGAATGATTCCTTATGGAGCTTCAGATGAGCCTGACTTTGGAGTAGGAACAGGTTCTGTGGTTAAAGTTGGAGACACCTATTATTTTTACTATACAGGACATAATGGAAACACTCCTTTTGTTCAAAATAACCCTAGAGAAAGTGTTTTGTGTGCTACGAGTACAGATTTAGAAAATTGGACTAAAATTGACGATTTTAAGATAACTGCTCCTACTGGTTATACTGATTTTGATTTTAGAGACCCACATGTATTCTATAATGAAGAAGATGGGAAATATTGGATGTTGATGTCTACACAAACAGACCCTGCCAGAAAAGCTGTCGTTTTATTATTTACTTCTGATGATCCTGCAACAAACAATTGGACAGTACAAAATCCTATTTACACTACCACACCACAAGAAAACTATTTAATGTTAGAGTGTGCTGATATCTTTAAAATGGGAGCCTATTGGTATTTAATCTTTTCAGAAAACTGGAGTAGTCATACAGGTACACATTATAGAATAGCAAACTCTCCTAACGGACCATGGACAACTCCTACTTTAGATCGTTTTGATGGAAGCTATTTATATGCAGCCAAAACTGCTTCAGATGGAAACAAACGTTATTTATTTGGTTGGACTGCTAGAAAATCACCAGAAAATAATACAGGAAATAAAGAATGGGGAGGTAATATTGTTACACATGAACTTATTCAAAACAACGATGGTACTTTAAGTGTTAAACAACTTGAAAGCATTGCTCCTGTTTACACAAACAATGCAACATTAACTGTAGAAAATATAATGGGTACTGTTACTCAAAACAATAATACTTTTATTTTAGATGGAACTTCTAGTGATGCAATTATTTCTTTTAATAGCTTAAAAAAATCAAATCATATTGAATTTAAAATTGAGATGCAATCTAATGGAGATTTTGGAGTATTATTAAATCATGAAACAGAAAGTAATACTGCTTTTAAAATTGCTTTTGAACCTGGTTTTAACAGAGTAGCAGCTTACAATGTTAATGATGGAAATGATTTATATCTAAACCATGTCCCTTTTAATTTTACTGCTAATACTGAATACAAAGTCAGCATTACCACAAATGAAGATATTTGTGTGCTTTATATTAACGATGAGGTTGCATTTAGCAATAGATTATATGATGTTACAGGAAAAAAATGGAGTTTTTTTAGTGAAAACAATCAAACTGTATTCTCAAACTTAACCATAAAAAATCCTTATTAATATGTTTCATAATAAAGACCTAAAATTTGTTAGCTACGGCGAAGTATTGTTTGATGTTTTTAAAACTGCTAAAAAAATTGGTGGAGCCCCTTTAAATTTAGCCTTAAGAATTAAATCTTTTGGTTTTCCTGTAACTATGATTAGTGCTGTGGGTAATGATAAGGATGGAAGTACTCTTGTCGACTATATTAATAATCATGGAATAGACACTTCGGGAATTATTATAAAAAACAACTATGACACTGGAGTTGTTACAGTAGAACTTAGTAAGAGTGGTTCTGCTACCTATACTATTGAGCATCCATCAGCATGGGATAAAATAGAAATTAACCAAAGTCTAAAAAATATTGTTTCCTCTTCTGATGTTTTCTTGTATGGAAGTTTGGCTTGTCGTGATGAAGTTTCCAGAACAACGCTTTACAACTTGTTAAAAAACAATAAATCTTATAAAGTATTTGATGTAAACTTAAGAGCTTCACATTACAAAATAGATACTTTAAAAAACTTAATGAGTCATGCTGATTTTATTAAGTTTAATGATGAAGAATTGTTAGAAATTTCTGCAGAACTAGGTTCAACCTCAAAATCTATTGAAGAAAATATTCACTTCATTTCTCAATACACAAATACTGATTCTATTTGTGTTACAAAAGGGAAACATGGAGCAGTATTGTTATGGAAAGGTATTTTGTATTATAATGCTGGTTTTTTAATAAAAGTAATTGATACAGTAGGTGCTGGAGATTCTTTTTTAGCTTCGTTGATAACACAATTACTAAGTAATGGAAATCCACAAAAAGCAATTGATTTTGCTTGTGCCATAGGTTCTATTGTAGCAGGACACGAAGGGGCCAACCCAGAAATCAAAGAAGAAGATATTTATCACTTTTTAAACCCTCAAAAACAATAAAACAATTGTTAAGTTTTAATATTAAAAGGCATCTAAAAATAAACTTAGATGCTTTTTTTATGTTTAAACACCTAATCATTAGAACTTTTTCTGCGTTTTAAAATAATATGTTTCATCTGCTACTTTATTAAATCTGTCATTTGTAATCTTTTTATTGCTCTCTTAATTATGTAACCATTTACTCTTAGTACCAACATATAAAATATACTGTAACTATACCATAAGTACTAGTTACATAATCATAATTAAAAAAATAAAATTCGATTTAAGTCACCGTTGAAACCTATATAAAACAAGGAGTCTTTACATCTCTTTGAACTACTTATCAAATCCTTATTAGTTTGAAACAAACACAAAACAATCATCATTTATTTGTCAATAATTTAGAATATAACACAAACTATTATTAATAAACTTTAAATTATTCTAAAATGAAAACAATTACTTTAAAATTAATTGCTGTCTCTTTTTTATTACAATGCTACAATTTAAAAGCACAATCTAAGAGCATCGCTTTTTTAGGACAAGCTCCTACTTATAATGATAATATTCCTGCAGCTGCTGATGGATTCACTTATGATGACGATAGAGCTGCCGCTGTATGGTTTATGGATGTTTTTATTCCGTCTCAAGCAGATATTAGTGGAACATATTTTTCATTTCAAGATGTAGCTGAAGGTGCTGACATCAGTAGTTATGATGCTATTTGGATACAAAGTGATGGTGCAACTTATCCTGAACGTTTAAATGAATGGCCTAGGGGAACTACTGAAGGAGATGGTGTAACAAGACATTGTGTAATTAAAGAAACTGGTTTTGAATGGAATGGTGGTGATGCTGCATGTATTGCTTTAGAAGATGCTTTTATTAGTAGTATTCGTTCTTTTTATGAAGCTGGAGGAAATATCTTTTTAGGAAACTATGCAGGAAAAGCTTTAGAGGTTATTGGAACTTTTGATGGTTTAACTAATCCATGGGAATATAGACCAAACCAAACTTTTGGAGATGTTACAGTTAATGCTGCAAATACCGCAGATGCTTGGGGTGCTAATTGGAGTGGTGATTCTTCTAGTTCATATATTTCAGATATTACAACTACTGTTGCTACCTGTTCTTTTTCTACACTATCGATTGAGTTTTTATCAGCTGACACTGAAAAGAAAAACCGTGCTTGTCAATACAATTTAGATTTTGGAAGAATTTATGATGATATTGGTGGAACAATTGCTGATCGTAGAACTGAATTTGAAAGTACTTTAAATGCAGAAATATTACTAGACAATTGTGATGGAAACGAAATCCAAGGAGCTCAGTTCAATCCAAGAACAGGAGGACACGGAACTATTGTTTGGTATGGGTCTGGTGTTTATGATTGGTATGCTCCTGGAACAGGAAATAACAATAATGTTAAATTACTAACTGAAAACACCTTGAAGAGTTTGGTTGATACAGGTGTTACTTTATCATCAAACAACATTTACAATTCTGATGAAATATCTGTCTACCCAAATCCTGTTGTGAACGATTTAAACATCAATTATACAGGGAAAGTTGAAGCTGATGTATACGATTTAAGTGGAAGAGCAATTATAACAACCACATCTAAAAAAATAAACTTTAGCAACTATGCAAATGGTATTTATATTCTTAAAGTGACTGACACTGATTCTAAGAAAACTTATTTTTCTAAAATAATAAAATAAGATACCCTCTTAATATTTTTAATTAGATTAAACGATACATCAATTATTAGATGTATCGTTTTTTATTAAACATTAAATTGAGGTTACCTTTTATCCCTACAATTCTTATCAAAAGCCACTAGATTAAAAAGTTGTCGCATTCTAGAACGAACTCTAGAACCGTAACGTTCATCAATTTCTTCTGCATTGAGGTTTGTAGTAGCAAAGGTTAATTTTTTGTTTTGGATGAATAAATCATACCTGGAGAGTAATATTTCTCCCATGACATTACAATCTTGTCCAAAGTGTTTTCCATCGGGTTCAACACCTAAATCATCAAAACAAAATGAAAATCCAGAACCGTATTTCTCAATAACCTCAAAACCTTTGCTATTGAATTGAAAGGTTAAGAATCTGCTAGGAATGACTTCATAGTTAATTACATTTGGAGAAATATGTTTTAATAATTTCATCCAACTTGTTTTTCCACAACCTACGGGACCAGAAAGTAAAATTCCTTTGTGGGGATCTAAACCGTATTTTTCACAGTTTTTATAATCTCTGATAAAATACAAGCAAAGCTTGTAAAGTAAAAACATATCATCTTCGTAGATTTTAAAGTTTTTTCCAAAGGTTAATCTTCCTTTGTAGTTGAGGTAGCCTACGATTTTATCGAAATCGTAGTGAATGATGTTGTTTTCTATGGTTCCTAATTCGAATAGGGTTTCTTTTTCGTGTATGATGTGTGGGTGCATAGAGTTCTTTTTAAAATTTTTAAAGTTTTATTTCTCTACGTTCATTTTGTCTTGACACAAAACGAACCAAAAAGTCAAGACTTCAAGAACATTTCTAAAATGCTATTCTCATTTTCTAAAGAAAAAGAACTCACCCGAGTACTCGGGCTCAAACAGCTTTTTCTTTTACGAAAATTTCAAATCCATTTTTACGAAATAACCTTGTATGTCATTTTTACAAAATTTTGTTGTCTTTTGATTAAAAATTTAGATTACTTAAATCGGACGGAACTTTTATTTTTTGTTTTCTGAAACGAGTTCAGAACTCCGAAAAATAGTTCATAACGGTTGGCTATAATCTTTGTCATTTTCAACTTTTAAATAATCAGAATTTTGATTTTCCTGTTTATAATGTTTATTACGTTTTATATGTTTATTATGTTTATAATAAGATACCAGTGCTTGTCCCACAGGTTGTTCCACTACCTGTCCCACATCTTGTCCCAGTACTTGTCCATTACTAGTCCAAAAATTGTACATGTTGACTTCGCTACTTTTAAATGGATTTTGTGAAGGTTTGTATTTTATGAATTTCCATTTATTTAGATCACGAATACATTTGTGGTAAGTTGTTTTTGAACCTATTTTAGCCATAATCATGACTTCATTTCTGTTTACATAAAAAGGAGTTTGAAACCTATTCACATTCCATAATTGAAACAAAGCCATGTAGAGACTAATGTGAGTTGGATTAAAGCGTTGGTCATCAATTATTTTATCATAAAAAACTTTTAAGTGTTTTATGTAATTGACTTCTGACATAATCTCAATGATTGACTTTATTCTTGTCCATGACTTTCTGAATTTCTTCAGCTTCATAATAGATAATCCCGCCTATTTTGGTGTAGGGTAACGTTCCGTTGATGCGTAATGTTTGAAGTGTTCCTGGACTCACTTGAAGTAGTTCCATAACTTCGTTAGACTTTAAATACTTCTTGGTTTTAGTAGAAGCGTGAGATTTAAATATTTTTTTAAACTCTTCTAACATTTCTAATTTAAAATCTCTTAAATCATCTGTAGTAATAATTTCTTTTGGCATAATTTGCAATTTTAATGGTTCACTAATAGTTTGATTTGACTTTCATTTTTCAAAATTGCAAAGCTTTGATGGATTTTATTCGGTAGTTTTTGGAACTTACTATAAATTTATTTTAAAACAAAAAACCTCAACGTTTATAAGGGTTGAGGTTTTTGTCTAATGCAGATTTTAAAAAAAAAAAGGTGAAAACGTAAGTTCCAAAAACTTACGTTTTTTAAATATTATCCAATTCAAGCTTTTTAACTAGATTTAATGCCAACTGGTCTAAAAATTTCGTTTGATTAGAAGTTCTGTTTTTAATATCAGAATACGTTTTGTAATAACTACCTAATTCAATATTAAATAATTTTCCAAAGGCTTGAGTAATTTCTTTTATAGGCGTATCTCCACTATTAATTACACCTGAAATTTTTAAAGCATATATAAGCTCAACTAAGTCTGTTTTTGAAGCTGTCCAAGTGAAGTTATTTGTCATAAGGTTATTTGATAATGTATCATAACAACCCGCTTCAAGATTCGACAAGCAATGAAGCTCTTGTTTAAAATAATTTGAAAGTAAATGATAAGTAACAACCTCACTTGCTAATAAATCATGAGAGGTGGTAAATTCAGGATCTATATCTGGATAATCTGTTTGTGAAAACAAAGCCAATTGCTCATTTCCTCTAATAAAGTACTTATCATCCAAAGCTGTTTGGCCTTGTTTTATATACCTATAAAAATTGATGTTTTTCTTTTTTTTAGATTCTAACCTCCTAAGCTCTCTGTGGATGTATTTCTTTTGTTTTTCTACGGAAACAAATGGCTTTTCAGTTTTATAAGCCATTTGTAATTTTAAAAATTTAATCTCTCCACAAATACTAGGCTTGATGTTTTTAAAAAAGTTTATTTCTTCTTGAGTGTTTTTAAATGATAAAGTCCTAACGTAAACTCTTATTTGATGCAAGTGTTTCTTAGCTTCTTTGAGTTTTAATTTTAGTTCATCTTCTTTTTTAAGATGTTTACTTTCAATTTTCTTAATCGTGTTTTCATAATTTTTAACTAAATCTAAAATCCTTTTCATAGTATCTAAATTTTTAAAGACTATGAATTTATTTTATTAATCAAATAAATAATATCCTGCCTGAGAAATCACGCAGTTAAAAATGATTAAAATTTATGTAAAACACTCAAATTGAGTGTTATGAAACTTTGTTTTTTCGTGCCAAATGTGAGTTTTCTGAGAATTTATTTCTAAGAATACTCATGTCTTCACTCACTTTTTTGTCTATAATTTTTGCGTAAATCTGTGTTGTGGTAAGCTTGGTGTGTCCTAACATTTTAGATACGGTTTCAATAGGAATACCATTAGATAAAGTAACTGTAGTAGCAAAGGTATGTCTAGCCATGTGAAAGGTTAAATTTTTAGTAATGCCACAACAATCTGCAATCTCTTTTAAGTAGCTATTTACCTTTTGATTAGAGATGGTTGGAAAGATTTTATTGAAATCAATTTTTCGGTAGTTTTCGGTAGATGATTTTATCAACTTTTCAGCAGGTTCTAACAAAGGTACTTTTACAGAAATTCCTGTTTTTTGTCTTTTGGTGATAATCCAATTATTACCATCAATTCCTTTTGCAATATTATCTGGAGATAAATTTCTGATATCGATATAAGATAAACCTGTATAGCAACTAAATAAAAACAGGTCTTTTACCAAACGAAGTCGTTCTATTTTTGAATGATAGTTTTGAATTTTATTCAATTCGTTTTCCGTTAAATATTCTCTTTGTTTCTTTTCGATAGTAGGAGAGAATCTAATAAAAGGGTCTTTGTTAATCCATTCCAATTCAACCGCCATCTTTATCATTTTACGAAGTCTTTGAATGTGTTTCATGACTGTATTATTCTGAATTTTTAACTGACCGTTTGTAGGTTGGTAGCTTCTTAGATAAGTTTCAAAGCCTAAAAGAAATTGATAGTCTAATTCTTTTAGGTAAATATTCGATGTATTTAACTTTTCATTAATATAGGACCATAAATACTTTTGAGATGTTTTGTAACTACGTAAAGTGTCCTTATGAATTTTTTTCTCCACAAATTGATTGTGATAAGTAATCAAATCTTGTAAAGATTTGTGTTTTTGGTCAGTACCTAGATACCTTGCTTTTACTAATTGTGCTGTAATTAGTTTTTCTTCGTATTCTAGTTCCTGGTATGCTTTTGCAATTTTAGACTCTTCCTCTTTTAAATATTGGTTTATAATTCTCGCTTCATTTGAATTTCCTTTGAATTTAGACTTAGAATTATCCCATGAATCAATTTTAACTTTCTTGTTTAAACTAATGTTGGCTCGTTTAGAATTGATAGTAATTCTAAAATAAATAGTTGCAAAACCAGGTTCTACTTTTTGAGTATATAACCAGGTAAGTAATGAATAAGTGTTTGATGATACCATAGTAATCGTCTTTTGTGGTTAAACATTGGACGAAAGTCAAATCAAACTAATAGTATCTTTTCGAGGTAAAGAGGTTAGTAATTTTAAGTTCTATATTTGTACTAACCGAATTACTGACCTAATATATGAAATATTTTGGTTTTCATTCAAATCAACACAAATAAAAAAACCTTATAAACATAGTGTTTATAAGGTTTTGGAAGAGATTGACTTTTCTCTTGCGGTCTGGACGGGACTCGAACCCGCGACCCCCTGCGTGACAGGCAGGTATTCTAACCAGCTGAACTACCAGACCGTTGCTGTTAGCGGTGGCAAATATACAACTAAATCACAGTTGCACAAAGGGTTTTTAAGCTTTTTTTAATGTTTTTTTTATTAAAAATGATAGTTTACTTAAAACCAGAATTTTAGATATAAAAAAAGATTACCAGTAGGTAATCTTTTTTTATATCTAAATGTAGAAAGATTAAATAGCTGCATCAATTTTAGCTGCATAAGTCGCTTTTGGAGCTACTCCTACTTGCTTATCTACTACTTCTCCTCCTTTAAAAACTAATACAGTAGGAATGTTACGGACTCCATATTTTGCAGCAAATTCTTGGTTTGCATCTACATCTACTTTCCCTATAACAGCTTTTCCTTCATATTCTTCAGTTAATTCATCAATAATAGGAGCTACCATTCTACATGGTCCACACCAAGCTGCCCAAAAGTCCACCAATACTGGCTTGTCTGATTGCAATACTACTTCTTCAAACGTTGCATCTGTAATTTCTAATGCCATAATTTATTTTTTTAAGTTTTACTTTATTCTTTTATTCTAACAAAAATATACAATTATTCAACTAATCAAAGTTTTATATAATCGCTTTTGCTTATAGGTCTATCAATCGTTTTTATACTTACAAATTTTATTCCTCTGCCATGTTCGGACTTAACCATCTTTCAGCCTCAGCATTGCTTAACCCACGTCTGTTCGCAAAATCATGTACTTGTTCTTTGGTAATTTTACCCAATCCAAAGTAACGAGCATCTTTATGCGCAAAATAATGACCAGAAACAGATGCTGTTGGGAACATCGCTAAACTATCGGTTAATTCTACCCCAATATTTTCTTTAACGCTTAAAAGCTCCCATAATTGTGTTTTTTCGGTATGATCTGGACAAGATGGATAGCCTGGAGCAGGACGAATTCCTTGATAAGACTCCTTTATCAATTCTTCATTAGATAAATCTTCTCCTTTGGCATATCCCCAATCTTGTTTACGAATCTTATCGTGTAAGTATTCAGCAAATGCCTCGGCAAATCTATCTGCCAATGCTTTTACCATAATACTGTTATAATCATCTAAATTTTGCTTGTACTCTTCTGCCTTTTCTTCTACTCCAAAACCTGCTGTTACACAAAAAGCTCCAATATAATCTTCTATACCAGTTTCTTTAGGAGCTACATAATCTGACAAAGCAATATGTGGTTTACCTGCTGCTTTTTTAGATTGCTGACGTAACGTCAACATAGTTTGTATAGTCTCTACTCTAGAATTATCTGTATAGATTTCTATATCATCAGAATTTACGGTATTGGCTGGAAATAAACCATAAACAGCCTTCGCTACAAACCATTTTTCCTTAACTATTTTATCAAGCATTTCTTTTGCATCTTTGTACAAATCTTTCGATTGCTCTCCTACAATTTCATCTTCTAAAATAGCAGGAAATTTACCGTGTAATTCCCATGATTGGAAAAAGGGTGTCCAATCAAAAAACGGAAGTAATTCTTCTAATGGTAAATCATTTATTACTTGTACACCGGTTTTGTTAGGAGTATAAACTGTATCAGTATTAAACTCTAATTTATAGTTGTTTGCTCTAGCTTCTGCTAAAGGTAAATATACTTTTTTACGACCTCTACTTAAAAATCCTTCACGAACTTTATCATATTCAGCATAGGTTTTGTCTTTAAAAGCTTGTGAAATCTTTTTGTCCTCACCAATCAAAGTACTAGTAACAGGTACAGAACGAGAAGCATCTAAAACATGTACAACTCCACCATCATATTCTGGTGCAATCTTTACAGCAGTATGTGCTTTTGATGTTGTAGCCCCACCAATTAACAAAGGAATGGTAAAATTCAATCGTTTCATTTCTTTGGCAATATGCACCATTTCATCTAGGGATGGAGTAATCAATCCACTCAACCCAATCACATCAACTTTTTCATCAATGGCAGCTTGTAATATTTTTTCAGGAGCCACCATTACACCTAGATCAACTATTTGATAGTTGTTACAGGCCAATACTACTCCTACAATATTTTTACCAATATCGTGCACATCTCCTTTTACGGTTGCCAACAATACTTTTCCTTGTGGCGGACTATTTTCATCTTTTGCTGCCTCGATAAATGGCATTAAGTGAGCTACGGCTCTTTTCATGACACGAGCTGATTTCACAACCTGTGGTAAGAACATTTTCCCTTCACCAAACAAGTCTCCTACCACTCCCATTCCAATCATTAAATGACCTTCAATCACTTCTAAAGGTTTGGCTACTTGCAAACGAGCTTCTTCTACATCCTCCACAATAAATTGATCAATACCTTTTACCAATCCGTGGGTGATTCTTTCTTGTAAAGGCAAGTCTCTCCAAGCTAATTTTTGAGCTTCAGATTTTACTTCTCCTTTAAAACTTTCTGCAAAATCTAACAAACGTTCTGTGGCATCATCACGTCTGTCCAAAATTACATCTTCTACATATTCTAATAAATCTTTTGGAATGTCATCATATACTTCTAACATGGCTGGATTTACAATCCCCATGTTCATTCCTTTTTTAATAGCATGATATAAGAAGACAGAGTGCATTGCTTCTCTAACAGGATTATTTCCTCTAAAAGAAAAAGACACATTACTCACACCACCACTAACACTAACATTTGGTAAATTGGTACGAACCCAATGTGTTGCTTCTATAAAATCAATCGCATTTCTTCTGTGTTCCTCCATTCCTGTAGCTACAGGAAATATATTTAAATCGAAAATAATATCTTCTGATGGAAATCCACATTCATCTACCATAATGCGATAAGAACGTTCTGCTATTTCACATCTACGTTGATAATTATCTGCTTGTCCAACTTCATCAAAAGCCATGACAATAACAGCAGCTCCATACATTTTTAATTTACGAACATGTTCTTTAAAAACTTCTTCACCTTCTTTTAAAGAAATAGAGTTTACTACACATTTTCCTTGAACCACTTGTAAACCAGCTTCAATGATATCCCATTTAGAAGAGTCAATCATAATTGGAACACGGGCAATATCAGGTTCGGCCATGATTAAATTAAGAAAACGAACCATAGATTCTTTTCCATCAATTAAACCATCATCCATGTTAATATCAATGATTTGAGCACCACCTTCTACTTGATGTAAGGCAACAGATAAAGCTTCATCAAATTTTTCTTCTTTGATTAACCTTAAGAACATTTTAGAACCAGCTACATTTGTTCTTTCTCCAACATTAATAAAATTCATATCAGGACCTAAAACCAAAGGTTCTAATCCTGATAACTTCATGTATTTTGTTTGTTTTATTTTGCTCATTCCTCTCGCTTCGTAGTGAGTACTAAGTACAAAGTACATAGAAACTCATTATGTATTACTAACTACTTATTTCTCTTTACTTTGTACTTAATTGCTCCGCAATTAGTCTTGGTTTTGCCAATGCTGCAATATCTGCAATAGCTTTAATATGAGCTGGTGTGGTTCCACAACAACCTCCAATAATATTGATTAAATCCTTATCAAAATATCCTTGAATTTGAGCAGCCATTTGTGATGGACTTTCATCATATTCACCAAAAGCATTTGGCAATCCAGCATTTGGATGCGCAGATACTCCATATTGAGTATTACTTGCAATAGCTTCCAAGTGAGGTACCAATGCATCAGCTCCCAGTGCACAATTTAATCCTACACTTAGTAACGGAATGTGAGAAACTGAGATTAAAAAGGCTTCTGCTGTTTGCCCTGATAAAGTTCTTCCGGAGGCATCTGTAATTGTACCACTTAACATAATAGGCACATCAATTCCTCTTTCTTCTTTTACTTCTTCAATAGCAAATAAAGCAGCTTTAGCGTTTAAAGTATCAAAAACAGTTTCAACCAATAACACATCAACACCACCATCTAACAGAGCTTCTGTTTGTTGCTTGTAGGCAATGCGTAACTCGTCAAAAGTTACTGCTCTATATCCTGGATCATTTACATCTGGAGACATGCTTAATGTTCTGTTGGTAGGCCCTATAGATCCTGCTACAAAACGTGGTTTATGTGGCTCTTTAGCTGTAAATTCATCTGCTACTTCTTTGGCTATCTTAGCAGACTCATAATTTAATTGATAAACATAATTTTCCATTTCATAGTCAGCCATGGCAATGGTTGTACTAGAAAATGTATTGGTTTCTGCGATATCTGCTCCAGCTTCAAAGTATTTTGCATGAATTTCTTTGATAGCATTGGGCTGTGTAATAGATAACATATCATTATTACCTTTTACAGAAACATGCCAATCCTTAAATTGTTCACCTCTATAATCTTCTTCTGTAAATTTATATTGTTGAATCATGGTACCCATAGCACCATCTAACACTAAAATTCTTTTCTTAAGTTCTTCTCTAATATTTGCCATAAATTTTGTTTGGCTATTGGGTCGTAAATACAAAAATATCTTACCCTTATTTCCAATTTGCAAATATAAGGTTTATAGCTTTAACAAAAGAAAGCTTTAAAGGTTTATGTTAAAGGGAAGTTTTAGATAAAAACTTGCTTATATATTAAAATAAGAAATCACATTATCTAAACACTTAAATTATGTGCTTAGATAATGTGATTTAAAGAGGTAGTTATATTATAGAATTACAAACAATCCTACATATCCACTAAAGATGAAAGGAGTTTTGTCATTGTATAAATCAATTAAATCTCCTCTCACTCTGTAATTAGAAGTTAAATTCACTCCGAAATTCTTACTTACTAAGTACCTTAACTCAGCGTTTAACGATACAGTAAAAGCATCTGATCTTTTTGCAAGATCTCTTCTAATGTACCCTGCATCTAATCCAATTAAACCAATCATATTGCTTAACACTGATGAAACTTTAGCTAATTCCATTTTGTGATTATACAATACTCCAGCGCTAGTGTAATCCATCGCTTTAAATCTTTCATAATACAATCCTAATTCATTTTTAGGATTACCTATAGAGGCTTTAATTAAAAAATCTAATGCTCCGTTTTGACTATCACTATAAGGTCCATTAACCAACATAGTTGGGTCTAAAGAAACTTGGATAATTCCTTTTTTTTGGGCAAAAACTTGTAATGAGGCAACAATCATTACAAACAACAACAACGAACGTATCTTCATAGCATTAAAGATTTGTTCATCACTCCATCAATGAAATAATTTTATTTTATTTTTTACAATTCATTTCTATTATTTTAATGTGAAACAATGAGGTTAATTAATAGGTTATTTTAAGTCTACCTTAAGATAGTAAAAAATACCTTATTAAAAAAATACTTTTTAATAAACGAGCTTTATAATGATTAAAGCATTGAAAAACAAAACATTAAAAATTAATCTATATCTTTTTAAAAAAAACAGAAACATATTTTTTTTGCATATAAATATATGTTTACTAAAAATAAGCGAAAATTTATACTAACAAATGAGATGTAAATAAATTAATTGATAGAAAGAAGTATAAAAGAGTACTTAAAAATGCAGAATTATTCAATAACAGCATCTTGTATAAGTTGTTGAATATTGGTTCTAATGTCTTTTTTACCTAGTAGATTATTATCCATGGTTGGGTAAGTTCGATTAGATAGAAATATATAAATAAGATTAGTCTCTGGGTCAGCCCATGCAAAAGTTCCAGTAAACCCACTGTGCCCAAAACTTTTAGAAGAAACACAATTACAAGTATTAAGAACTTTTGAATCAAAAGAAGGTTTGTCTAAAATTAATGCTCTTCTATTGTCTCTATTTCTAAAATAAGACTTGTTAAAATTGTTAAAGGTGTTAGATTTAAAATATTTATGATCTCCATAAACTCCTTTATTTAAATACAATTGCATCATTTTAGCAACATTATTTGCATTACCAAAAAGCCCAGCATTTCCTGTAACACCTCCAAACATTGCAGCAGCCATGTCGTGAACATTTCCTTGTAGCCTCTGGTATCTATAATAATGATCTTCTTCAGATGGAACAATACTATCTTTTTTATATTTATTGAGTGGTGTATATAATAGTTTGTCAGCTCCTAAAGAATTGGTGAAGTTTTCAGCCAACAGTACATCCATAGGTTTATGATAATGATTTTCTAATATTTTTTTAAACAACAAAAAAGGCAAACCACTATACATATAATCTCTTTTTTTTCTAAGAGGTGTTATTTTTATAGTTTCATAAATGCTATCTATATATTCATCTTTCATAAATATATTTTCAGCCACTTTAACATTATAACCATTCCCTTTTGTAGGTTGATACCATTTTGACATAGGCTTATTAGATACACTATCTAATGTTTTTAAATAATAAGGAATCCAAGCTTTTAAACCAGATTGATGCGCAAACATATCAATCACTAATAAATCCCCCAATGGACTATCTTTATACATGGGTAACAAATCTCCTAAAGTATCATCTAAATGATAAACACCATCCTCAAAAGCTTTTAGATACAAAGGAAAAGCTCCCAATATTTTTGTCAACGAAGCTAAATCATACATGGAGTTGTTGTTTACTTTTTGCTGTTTATCATACGTGTAATATCCATATGATTTTTCAAAAACTACTTTATTATCCTTAGCAACTAGCACCTGTAGGCCTGGAGACATTTTTCCTGAAATTACAATATTTGCTATAGAATCTATTTTAGATAATTTAGCAGTATTCATACCAACTTCATCTGGAGTTCCATATTGTAATCTATTGATAGATTTTGTAACAATTCCACTACCTACAACATGTTCTTTAGCAACCGAAACAGGTAATTTTCCTAAAAAAGGTAAAGCTCCAAAAATTTGCTGTGCAGCTACAGATTGAAAAACAGGATTGTTTTGATAAGCAACAATAACATTTGAAATATTTTTAAATCCATTCAACTTAAGTAGTGCATATGGACTTGCAAACACTGTTAATATTACTTTTTTAGTTTTGGATATTGCATTAATCAAACTTATTTCAGCATTAGAAATTTCAAAGGATTTCCAAGGATTCGCATCAGACTTATGAACACCTATAATAACTGTATTATATTTAACTAACTTATTCTTAAAGTTCCCTTGATCAACACCTTTAACAATATTAATATTTTTATACTTATTAAGAATTTCCACAAATTCACTACTACTTTCATCTCCTAAAGAAATAGAAGCAATACTTAAAGTATCTAATCTTTTTAAAGGTAGAAAGTCATGATTGTTATTTACCAAAGTAATAGCATTTTCTGCTACTTTTTTAAATAATAAATCATCTTCTACTGTGTGAATTCTTTGCTGAATGTTGGTTGTTTTTAACAACTCTAATTCATTTAAACCTGCCCAATATTTTGCTTGTAATACTTTTACAACAGAACTGTCTAATCTTTTTTCTGATATCAAACTATCGGTAATTGCTTTGTGAATGGTTGCAATTCCTTTTTCAACATCAACGGGAATTAGTAACATATCATTTCCAGCCTTAAAAGCTTCTAATGCTACTTGGTCAGCAGTTGTATAACTTGCTACACCATTCATATTTAAAGCATCTGTAAACACCAATCCTTTAAATCCAATTTTATTTTTTAGTAAATCAGTAATTACTTTTTTAGAAATAGAAGTAGGTCTGCCTTTTTCAGTTTTTAAAGCTGGTACGTCTAAATGAGCAACCATAACACTTGCCAAATTAGATTGTGCTAATTGCTTATATGGATACATTTCAATACTATCCAGCCTGTTAATATCAAAATTTACTACTGGTAAAGTTTTGTGAGAATCTGAAGCGGTATCTCCATGTCCAGGAAAATGTTTTGCATTTGCCAACACACCAACACTTTGCATTCCGTTAATAAATGCAATTGATTTTTGAGTAACATTCTCCCTATCTTCTCCAAAAGATCTATTTCCGATGATTGGGTTTTTAGGATTGGTATTGATATCTACCACAGGAGCAAAATTAATATGCACCCCAACTTCTTTACAATGTTTTCCTATTTGTTTTCCTACTTGATAAATTAACGAATCATTTTGCACAGCTCCCAAAGTCATGTTCCAAGGATAAGCAAAAGATGGTTTTATACGCATAGACAACCCCCATTCGCCATCAAACCCCACCAACAAAGGAACTTTACTTTTAGATTGATAATCGTTATACAAGTTGATCTGTTTTTCTGGACTTCCTTGCATAAATATCATTCCACCAATATGATGCTTTTCTATTAAATTGATAATTTCTTGCTTATGGTTATCATTTTTATTAGAATAGGCTTGTACCATAAATAGTTGACCTATTTTTTCATCTAAAGTCATTTTAGACAATAAGCTATCTACCCAAACTTTTTGAGCCAAACTATCTTTTGATATTAAAGGTTTTGCAATAGTATTTTTAGTTTCATTTAAGTTTTGACCAAACAGAGCAAAATTTAATGAAACGAATAATAAAAAAGTATATTTCATATGAGAGAGGGGGAATCTAGTTAAAAAAACGAGCATGCCAACTTTCTGCTGCTGGCACCTCCCACAAAGTAGCAACTCCTTTTTTAGAATTAACCATGTTGTTAAAAACAACTGTGTCTGATTTTACCGTTCCCGCTTTTGCCAGTTGTGTGAAATTAGCCATAGGAGTTATTTTAATTTCATCACCTTCTTTATAAGCAATAGCCAGTTTATTTAGCATGTCTACTTGAAATTGCACCTGTATTTGTTGTACTAATTTCACAGAAGCATCAATTGAGCAACCTGAAACTTCTACAAAATTTTGATCTACAGCGATGATTAAAAACTGATCGTATAGCATTGTAAAACTCCCTCGAACATTTTCTCCATGTCTTGTCCATTGCTCCACAAAATCAGTGGTCATTTCACTTATTTTTTCTTTTTCTTGCTCGTTAAACTTTCGGTTAGATTGATAAATCCACACACGAGCAGTATCGGGTAAAGTATTGTAGGGTACGTACATATTATTTTAATTTTGTATTTAATGATTTTAACCTAATATTGGTTAAAACCTTTTTTGTGTATAAAGGAAAATCAGCATTCATAATCCAATTATAATATCCTGGATTTTCAGCTAATACTTCTAAAACAGTTCGGTTTTTATATTTACCAAACGTAAAAATCTCTATATCATTATCATTAAACTGTATAAAACCTGCAAAATCTGCTCTTTTTTGATGAGAAGAATATGCACTTAATTCATTAACTGTGTTTCCTATATCGTCGTATTTTTCTATTTGAGCTAACAAAATTTCATAAGTAGCATTGGTATCAGCTTCTGCAGAATGTGCTCCTTCTAATTCTTTATTGCAGTAAAATTGATATCCGGCACTTAATGTTCTTTGTTCTTTTTTATGAAAAATAGTTTGAACATCAACAAATTTTATGTTTGTTAAATCAAAATCAACTTCCGCTCTTAACATTTCCTCTGCTAAAAGTGGTACGTCAAATCTGTTAGAGTTAAAACCAGCCAAATCACAACCTTTAATCAACTCGTGTACTTTTGAAGCCAATTCTTTAAAAGTTGGCTCATTTGCAACTTTTTCATTGGTAATTCCATGAATATCTGAAGCTTCTTTAGGAATTTTAACTTCTGGATTTACCAACCAAGTTTTACTTTCTTTATTTCCGTTAGGAAATACTTTTAGTATTGATATTTCAACAATTCTATCTGTAGCTATATTGATACCTGTTGTTTCCAAATCAAAGAAAACAATGGGTCTGTTTAATTCTAAATTCATGTGATAATTATAAGATGAGTAAATTTAAAAAAATCAACTGAAAGACTTAAATTTATAGCTTTTAATTCCTAATTCTTTTTATTGATGCATAAACTCTTTACCTACGGAACATTACAAGATAAATCTGTACAATTAGCACTTTTTAATAAAACTCTAAAAGGGAGTATTGATTCAATTGTAGGGTTTGAAAAACAAGAAATAACTTTAGACGGAGTAATATATCCTATTTTAGTTAAAAATAATAAATCAACTAAAGTAATTAAAGGGACATGTTATGATTTATCAGATCAAGAAATATTGATTTGTGATGAATATGAGGGTAATGAATATAAAAGAATTGTTGTTGAGTTATGTTCAGGAATAGAGGCCTGGGTCTATATCTCTTCTTAAAATTGCTCTACTCAAAACAACCATTCATCGATAAAAAACAACCATTCATCGATACTAAAGAACGAGTCACCGAATAAGATTAAAAAGAAAAAGACCATAGACGTATCTTTGAAGTAACAACAACTTTTTCATAGCAATCTTCTTTATACATTTTAGTCGATGTATAAAAAGAGAAAAGAAGTTTGGTAGACTTAGCAACAATTTTTCGACCAAACAAAAACAAGTTACTTTAACGTAACAAAACTCAAATGTATTTAAGAATACATCAAAGCCCTAAGAATAGCACTTAGGGCTTTTTTTAATCTCACTAATTGATAATTACCTTAAAATATACTTAGCAAAAAACACATACATAAAAAACCTTATAAACATGAGGTTTACAAGGTTTTGAAAGAAATTAACTTTTTCTTAAAATTCAATTTAATAAAAAACACTTACATAAGTAAAGTTATATTTTTTAAACTCTTTCTTATTACTTCTAAATTGATTACCAATCTAATTTTATTAAAGCAACAGCTTGACGTTCTAATCCCAAAGAAACTAATGCTTTAGATGAATGTGTTTTTATTTTTTTTGATGAAATACATTTTAGTTTTCCAGATTTCTCTAATATATCTATTTGTTCTTGCGTAGGATTTTGAGGAGACCCCATTCCCTTCCATACTTCATAAGAATTGCTATTTTCTTTATCTATTAAATAAATACTCAAAATAACTTTTTTAGCAGGAATATTCTTAATAGTTAAATTCACCATTTCTGTAGGGCCTGGTTTATCATCATCATGATAATTCCAAACCATTACAGCTGCAGATTTTGAATCTTTAGTCGCCAATGCACCAATATCAGACTGCGTTCCACGAATACTTGATTTTAGAACTTCTTCTATCGGATACATCCTATTACTATTTACCACTAAACGTTTTCCTGACATCATTCCAAACATTCTAAAAACATTAAGTACTGGTTTATCAACACCATTCGTAGCAAGATCTCGATAACCATAAAACCATGGCTGATTCTCAAACTCAAAAGACCAAGATACTGCACCAAGAAAGTTTACTTTTGTCTGGTCAGCTAAAATGTATTTTCTAGCAAAAGAAGCAGCTGTATAACTAGAATACATAGTCCCATTTCTATAAGCATTCTCTGGATTAGTTGCCATACCACATGCTGCACAACCTTCTGGATCTGACTCTCCTATTATAAGTGGAAGGTCTTTAGTTTCTGGATAGGACATCGCCAATTTAAACCCTGCTTGAATATCGTTTAACTGAGGAGACATATCCATTCTAACAACTCCTTCTACTAATTTTGGCCAACCCTTTGCATGAAAAAGAATAGCATCCATAGGGGATCCTTTTTTTCCAGTGGCGTAATTAACACCACTAATGCAATGTTTAATAAAATCTTTAGTCCATTCTTGAGCTCCCCTACCTCGAGTTCCTGCAATATTAATCCCTCCTATTTTTGCTGTTGGCAAAGCTCGCTTTAATCCATCAGCTGCATAATCATACATTTTATAAAACTCTTCTCGAGTTCCTTTCCAATAATGACCATTTGGTTCATTCCAAACTTCCCAGTACCAACTTTCAACCTCTTCTTTACCATAGCGATCGACCGAATGTTTAACCCATTCATATACCAAATTCCTCCATTTATCATAATCTTTTGGAGGATAAGCCCATCCAGTAATAATATCTGTATATGGATCTCCAGGCTTCCAGTAATGACGGTATGGCTCTGGATGTGTCGAAAGTGCTTTAGGCATAAAACCTATTTGTGCTAATGGTTTCATACCACGAGAAACATAGGTATCAAAAATACTATCTACAATTTTCCAATTGTAAACTGGGTTCCCCTGACTATCTTCTGTATAAGCATTGGTAGAACCCCACTTAAGAGCTGCTTCACCATTACCACTAACAAGTAAGCCATGTGTACGAACATATACTGGAGTAGGACTTAAATCAGCAATTTCACTAAGAAGTTTTTTACCATCTCTCATATAAGTATAATTAGGCTCATCATAACCAAACCATGCCCATACAGGATTCATTGGAGCTATTTCTTCTTTAAGATCTACAGTAATTTCTGGACTTTGTGCGTGTAATGGAGCAGTTAAATATTGTAATATAATTACTGCAAGACAATACTTTAGTAGTTTAGACATAATAATAATTTTATTTATTCAGGATTTCCGTAAGTTTGCATAAATCAAACATGTTTCTTTTTATTCAACTAAGTTGACAAATATAATTTTTTATTCTTAAAATCAGATTATTTCTATTTTAATTTATTTTATCAACATAAATAATAAAATGCTTTTTGGATATTTACACATTACTAAGACTCAAATATTAATTACAGATTGAACCTATTATTTCATAAAAGAAATGGAAGAAAACAAAAATATAACAGTAAAAAATCTTAAGGTAGGGGCTAGAATAAAATTGTTGCGAATAAACCAAAAACGAACATTACAAGAAATAGCTGATCATTGTGGTTTATCGAAGAGTATGATATCTAAAATTGAAAATGATAAAACAACTCCTTCTGTTGCTACATTGGTTAAAATAGCATCTACATTAGGAACGTCTGTTTCGGGCTTATTAGAACAAGAAACTTGGGATAAAACAAGTATTACCAATAAGAAAACAGCGATGGAAAATTTAGTAAAAACTGAAAAAGGATACATGATTTTTCCATACGCATCTCAATATCACGGTAAAAAAATGCAACCTTTTTTATTTGTAGCAAGAAAAGGAGAAGTAATCCCTCATCATTTATCGCATGAAGGGGAAGAATTTGTCTATGTTATAGAAGGTAGTATGAAAATGCAAGTAGGAGACACTGAATATATTCTTAAATCAGGTGACAGTTTATATTTTAACGCATCTTATAAACATGGTATAATCCCTATTAGTGATGAAGTAACTTATATTGATATTTTCGCATAATAAAAGTTTGTTCTGGCTATTTATAAAAAACTTTTTTTAAAAGAAATGATTTTATAATGTCGTCATTTTATATCTTAAAATTAAATCACTCTATATATTTAAAAAGCAGATATTTATTAATAGTACTTCGTCTTTTTAATTTCATAAAGCACCTCTTTTCTGCAACTGAAAATTCTGGGATAGAAAAATTTTTAACGTAATTCTTTGCTAGTGCATAATAAATACTTGCATATGGTTTACTTGTGTATTTGATATAAAATATGGCTATTTAGATATATAGAAAAACATATAAAGTAGACTGTTTATATTTATATAAAACGATTACTATTATCATAATTAGGGCTAAAAGAGCTCAATAACTATCTGAGTAAATTGGAAATTAACATCATTTGTCATAAAAAGCAATCATTTTTTATGGCACTTTTTTTTTTTAAAATAGATTTACTTCCTTATACTTGTTAAAAAAACTATGAAAAAACAATACTTTTTCTCAGGAGCACTGTTTCTATGATCTATTGTATCATATACACAAACTTTTACAGAAGATTGAGGAATTGACTCTTTATGCTATTGAACAAGAAAAAAAAATAAATACACAAAATAAAAAGGAAAAATCTTTAGAAAACAGATTACAAGTTTTAGAAAAAATTATACTTAACACTAAAAAATAAACCATGAAAAAGACTACTATATTAAATATCTTTTCTTCACTCCTATTTATAGTTACGCTAAATGCGCAAATTATTGAATTACCTAATGGTAATGTAGGGATTGGAATTACACCACTTAGACCATTACATGTCAAAGGAAACGGAAATGGTAGTATTCCTTTACTAGAAGGAATATCTAATGAAGAACAAAAATTCTTTTCTTTTAAAAGAACTGATAACACTCAAGAAGCATATCTTTCATATACAGGTTATGCAATAGCTATTGGTACTAAAGGAAATGAACGATTAAGAATTCATCAAAATGGAAATATTGGAATAAGAATCACAGATCCTAAACATGAGCTCTCTGTCAATGGAACTATTTGGTCTAAAGAAGTAAAAGTAAGTTTAAGTGATGCTGCAGATTGGGTATTTGATGAGGATTATAAATTAAAACCGTTAACTGAAGTTGAAAATTACATTAAACAAAACAGACACTTACCTGAAATACCATCTGCTGAAGAGTTTAAAAAAAATGACTTAAAAGTTTCGGAAATGACTAATAAGTTGTTACAAAAGATTGAGGAATTGACTTTGTATACTATACAACAACAAAAAGAGATTCTAGAATTAAATAAAAGATTAAACAAAATTGAAACCCAAAAATAATTTATCCCAAACAGGTTTCGCTATCTTTACGAAATAAATACAATTGCTACTATAGAAAAAGTACTAAATCACTCTGCACAAGAAGTACAGAGATTTGCTGCACGGGGGACTTAAGTCCCCACTTTTCTTAATTGAGCACTATGAAACTTTAACTTCTTGTGTCAAATATGAGTTTTCTGAAAATTTAGTTCTAAGAATACTCATATCTTCACTTACTTTTTTGTCTACAATTTTTGCGTAAATCTGGGTGGTAGACAACTTGGTATGTCCTAACATTTTTGAGACCGTTTCAATAGGGATTCCATTAGATAAAGTAACTGTTGTAGCAAAGGTATGACGTGCCATATGAAATGTTAAATTCTTAGTAATTCCACAACAATCTGCAATTTCTTTTAAATAGCTATTTACTTTTTGATTGGAAATAGTTGGTAGTAATAGTTTTGAATGTAAAACACGTAAGTTTTCGTAATATGAATTTATGATGTTTTCAGCAGGTTTCAACAAAGGAACTTTTACAGAAGTTCCTGTTTTTTGTCTTTTTGTAAATATCCAATTATCACCATCAATTCCTTTTACAATATTATCTGAAGATAAATTTCTAATATCGATGTATGATAAACCTGTATAACAACTAAATAAAAACAGATCTTTAACCAAACGTAATCTTGAAATGTTTGAATGATAGTTTTGAATTTTCTCTAATTCTGTTTCCGATAAATATTCTCGTTGTTTCTTTTCGATAGTAGGAGAGAACCTTATAAAAGGGTCTTTATTAATCCATCCCATTTCAACAGCCATTTTAACCATTTTACGGAGTCTTTGAATGTGTTTCATTACCGTATTGTTCTGAATGCTTGTTTGTCCATTGGTAGGCTTGTAATTGCGTAGATATGATTCAAATCCCAATAAAAATTGATAGTCCAATTCTTTAAGATATAAATCGGTAGTTTTTAGTAATTCTTTTAAATAGGAAAAAAGATAAGTTTGAGAAGTCTTGTAACTACGTAACGTATTTTTATGGATTTTTTTCTCTACAAATTGATTGTGATAAGTCACTAAATCTTGTAAAGTTTTATGCTTTTGGTCGGTTCCTAGATATCAAGCCTTTACTAATTGAGCTGTGATGAGTTTCCCTTCTAATTCTAACTCTCTATAGGAATTAGCGATTTTTGATTCTTCTTCTTTTAAAAAATGATTTAAAATTCGAGTATCTTGAGTATTCCCACGTGCTTTCGACTTAGAATTATCCCAAGAATCAATTTTAATTTTCTTATTTAAACTAATGTTAGCTCGTTTAGAATTGATAGTAATTCTAAAATAAATAATTGCAAATCCTGGTTCAACTTTTTGCGTGTACAACCAGGTAAGTAATGAATAAGTGTTTGATGATAACATAGTAATCGTCTTTTGTGGTGAAACATTGGACGAAAGTCAAATCAAACTAATAGTATCTTTTCAAGGTAAAGAGGTTAGTATTTTTAAGGTTTAAATTGTACTAACCGAATTACTGACCTAATATATGAAATATTTTGGTTTTCATTCAAATCATCACAAATAAAAAAACCTTACAAACATAATGTTTATAAGGTTTTGTAATAGTTTGATGTTTCTCTTGCGGTCTGGACGGGACTCGAACCCGCGACCCCCTGCGTGACAGGCAGGTATTCTAACCAGCTGAACTACCAGACCGTTGCTGTTAGCGGTGGCAAATATACAACCTTTTTACATTTACACAACAAAAAAATAAAACTTTTTTAAAAAAAAATAGCGATGTAAAAACATCGCTATCCCTATCTCCTATTGACAAAATCTTACACTAAGTTCAACCAAGTACTATCTTGTTTATAATCAGTAATTAAGTTTGTATTTTCTTGAAACGTTAAAGAACTTACGCATGCAGTTACTTCATGTTTTAAAGAAGTAATACATTCTGAAACCAAATCAGATCTAAATCCCTTAACCCCTAAATCAATTACAAAATTAGCAGAAACAACTCTACCAATAATTTTTCCTAAGTCTACCATTTTACGTTGTGGTAGCTCCATGTTTAAATTAAAATTTAAGACATCTTTAAAGAAATCTGAAGATTTAATTGTCAAATCGTATCCTTTTAGAAACTCAAATAAATTAGTGACTTTCTGACGTTTCATCAATTTCATTACAGCTTCTGAAATCTGAGTATATAACATTTCGTTTGATCCTTCAAAAATCATAAACGCTCTACTATCCATAATTCCTCTAGCTCCAATATTTTCTTCTTTATAACCTGAAGAACCTGATAACTGAACTAATGTTTGTGCCGAAAACTGCATCATATCTGTAATCACAGATTTCATACTATTTGCTTCCACCTGATCCATTGCTAATTCATTGTCTATTCCACTATGTTCAGAACTTCTTGCACACATTGCAGAACAAACTGTAAAAGCAGATTGAATATTAGCTATTTGCTCTCTTACTTTGTCTAAAGCCAGTAAGTTTTTACCTCCTACTATTCTATTGCTACAGTGTTCAATAGCTTCATCCATCATTCTTTTTATGAATCCCATGGCCATACCAGGAAATTGCATTCTAGAACGATGTAACAAGTCTAACATTAACTTAATACCTGTGCTTCCTCCTTCTAATTTCTGATTTTCAGGAACCTTTAAATCTAATTTGTTATTTCCATAAGGAATAGCATACAAACCAGCATTGTTGTAATATTCATCAACAATTACTCTTTGTTCTGGATCTTGGTTATCAGCAATAAAAAAATCGATATCCCTACCTAATCTTCCATCTTCTCCTTTTTTACGAGAAGTAATTAACCAATAATCAGCTAATCCCGTTAATCCTTGCCAGTGCTTATATCCTTCAATATGGTATTTTCCATCTTTAAAGGTGTTTGATGTTTCCATGCTTAAAGCATCAGATCCAAAACTAGGCTCTGTAATCATCAATCCTCCCATGTTTCTTTCTTCTAAGAAACGTTTAAAAATTGGTACTTTTACTTCTGGTTTGGCATATTTAGCTACAGGCTCTAAAAACAAAGCAATGTTAATTCCAAAAGTTAAAGAAAGTGGTAAAGACTCATATGAAGCAGCTTCTAAAACCCCTAAACACTCTTTTACCTTTACGCCTCTTCCCCCATATTCGGTAGGAATTGCTACTGATAAGGGTTTTTTAGCCATGATATCTCTAAAAACCAAAGATGGAAACCCTCTTAATTGGCTAAACTTCTGAATATCATCTTTCTCATAAAAAACGCTTTTTAAAGTATCTTTGAAATCTTTTAAAAAGGTATCATAAGAAATATTTGTAATATCTTTTATTGACATAAATTGTAATTGTCTAATTTAATAATGTCGCAAATATACAATTCTTATAACTATATATGGAATATCAAAGTTTTTATTGCCTTATTTATAATTAATTTTATAAAAATTAAAGGTGCTGTTTTAAATAATTTCTTAATTTTGATGCGTGAAAAATACAGAGACTACATATTTAACAACTTCTTTCTTTACTACCCTTTGGGGTTGTCTTTGTTATTTATATATATAAACCGTAAAATCTTGTACTTTAATTGATATGACTTTCATTAAAAATCAAGTACTGTTTTTTTTCTCAATCATTCCTCAATTCATATGAAAATTTTAAAATTCGGTGGTTCTTCAATCGCCTCAGCAGCAAATATTAATCGCGTTATTGATATCTTAAAATCAAGCAGCGAAAACAATCAAATTGCAGTCGTTTTTTCTGCCATTAACAAAACTACTGATGCTTTAATCAACATTGCATCAAAAGCACAAAAGCAAGACGACACTTATAACGTTGGTTTAAGCGAATTAGAAAACAATCATTTTGATATTGTTCGTGAATTAATTCCGGTTAACAATCAAAGTGGTGTATTAAGTGGTGTTAAAAAAATATTTAATGAATTAGAAAACATTCTTGAAGGTGTGTTTTTATTGCAAGAACTTTCTGCAAAGACTAATGATACTATTGTTAGTTATGGAGAGTTTTTATCAACTTTTATTATTACCAAAGCTTTACAATGTCAAGAAATTGATGCTGTTTATAAAAATAGTGGTGAATTAATTATTACCAATAATAATTATGGAAATGCAGCTCCTATTATTGATGTTACAGATAACAACATCAAAGAATATTTTGCTAATCACAATCATAACATTACTGTTTTACCTGGTTTTATTGCTTGTAACCAACAAGGAGAAAAAACTACTTTAGGTCGTGGTGGTTCTGATTATACTGCTGCTATTTTGGCGGCTGCTTTAGAAGTAGAACAATTAGAAATTTGGACAGATGTAAGTGGAATGTACACTGCCAATCCTAAATTGGTAAAACAAGCAGAACCTATTAAAACTTTGTCTTATAGTGAGGCGATGGAATTGTCTCATTTTGGAGCTTCAGTTTTATATCCACCAACTGTTCAACCTGTCATGACTAAAAACATTCCTTTATATATAAAGAATACTTTTCATCCAGAAGATGCAGGTTCTTTTATTACCAATGAAAACATCAAAGGGGGTGGTGTGGTAAAAGGAATTAGTCATATAGACAATATTGCCTTAGCAACTGTAGAAGGTAATGGATTGATTGGAATTCCAGGAGTTTCTAAAAGATTGTTCAGTGCTTTGTCTGAGAAAAAAGTAAATGTGATCTTAATTACTCAAGCTTCTTCAGAACATTCTATTTGTATCGCTATTGATGGAAATGATGTTGAAAAAGCTGAATTGGCTATTCAAGATGAATTTGCTTTTGAATTAAGCTTAGGAAAAATTGATCCTTTACACACACAAACCAATATGGCTATTGTAGCTATTGTTGGAGAAGAAATGAAAAGTCATCAAGGAATTAGTGGTAGAATGTTTAGTGCTTTAGGAAAAGACAACGTAAATATTCACGCCATTGCTCAAGGAGCTTCAGAAAGAAATATTTCTACAGTTATTGATGCCAAAAATGTTAAAAAAGCATTAAACGGTTTACATGCTGAATTTTTTGAAGGTCACATTACCAAATTAAACCTATTTGTAGTAGGTGTTGGTAACGTTGGAGGAAAATTACTAGAACAAATAGAAAAGCAAAAAGCTTATTTATTAGATAAATTACAGTTAAGTATAGAAGTTGTTGGAATGGCAAATTCTAAAAAAATGATTTTCAACGAAGAAGGAATTGATATTTCTACTGATTGGAAACAAAACTTAATTGACAATGGTGAGGAATTAAATCTTGATTTATTCCACGAACATGTAAAAGAAATGAACTTAAGTAATAGTGTATTTGTAGACAATACTGCCAATGCAACCATTGCTGGTTTATATGCTAGTTATTTAAAAGAAAGTATTGGAGTGGTGACTTGTAACAAAATTGCCGCTTCATCAGAATACAGTGTGTATGCTGAGTTAAAAAGATTATCTCAAGAATACAATGCTCCTTATTTGTTCGAAACCAATGTTGGAGCTGGATTACCAATCATCAACACTTTAAATAACTTGGTGCAATCTGGAGATCAAATCATCAAAATTCAAGCGGTGGCTTCAGGATCTTTAAACTTTATCTTTAACTCTTTTGTTGGAGATGCTAATTTTGCAGAAATAGTAGATCAAGCTGGAGAATTAGGATATACTGAACCAGACCCAAGAATTGATTTAAGTGGTGTAGATGTTGCCCGTAAAATTTTAATTTTGGCTCGTGAAAGCGGTGCTAAAATGAATTTAGAAGATATTGAAAACAAATCTTTCTTGCCTAAAGTAAGTTTAGAGGCGGAATCAATTGCAGATTTTAAAAAGACATTAGTGTCTGAGGCTGCTCATTTTGAAGCCATCAAAGAAAAAGCAGCGGCAAACAATGCTGAATTAAAATATGTAGCTGAATTTGTAAATGGTAAAGCAAATGTTTCTTTGCAAGAAGTAGATAGTAAACATCCATTCTCAAACCTACAAGGAAGTGATAACATTGTATTGTTTTTTACAGAAAGATATCCTGAGTTTCCTTTAATAGTTAAAGGAGCTGGTGCAGGAGCTGATGTAACTGCTTCTGGTATTTTTGCTGATATTATTAGAATTGGGAAAGGTTAAAAAAGTAATGAGTACATAGTACTAAGTATAGAGTATCTCATTACTCTGTTCTCAGTACTCAATACTAAATAAAAAATGAAAGAAATAAAATTATTTTGCCCAGGTACTATTGCCAACGTTTCTTGTGGATTTGATGTCTTAGGACTTTGTTTAGACACCACAGGTGATGAAATGGTGATTCGCAAAGTAGATACTCCTGGGGTAAAAATCACTAAAATAATAGGACAAGATTTACCTTTGGCTACCGAAAAAAACGTAGCAGGTGTGGCTGTTTTAGCCATGCTAGAAAAGTTAAACAATACTACTGATGGTTTTGAAATTGAAATTTACAAAAACATCAAACCAGGTAGTGGAATTGGTAGTTCTGCTGCAAGTAGTGCTGGTGCTGTTTATGGGGTAAATGAATTGTTAGGAAAACCATTTAGTAATCATGATTTGATTGAATTCGCTATGAAAGGTGAAGAATTAGCAAGTGGTGTTCCACATGCTGACAATGTTGCTCCTGCCCTATTGGGTGGATTTACATTGGTACGTTCTACTTCTCCATTAGATGTCATCAAATTAAACACACCTTCATTGTTATATGCAACAGTCATTCACCCACAAATTGAAGTAAAAACTGCTGATGCTCGACAAATCTTAAAAAGTAAATTAAGATTAAAAACAGCCATTACTCAATGGGGAAATATTGGAGCTTTAGTAAGTGCCTTATATACGGAAGATTACGAATTACTATCTCGTTCATTACATGATGAAATTGTAGAACCAATTCGTTCTATTTTAATTCCTGCTTTTGATAAAGTAAAAGAAGAATGTAAAAATGCTGGTGCTTTGGGTTCTGGTATTTCTGGTTCTGGACCTTCTATTTTTGCTTTAAGTAAAGGGGAAGAAACCGCTATGAAAGTAGCTGAAGCCATGAAAGCTGTTTATGATAAAGTTGGGGTTGCATATGATGTTCACATCTCAAAAATTAACGATCAAGGAATAAAAATTTTATAATAAGTGTATACGTGTAATTGCTTATTCGTTGAACTGATAAAAACGAATAAACAATTACACGAATAAACACATCAACATAAAAAAAATGAAATATTTTAGTTTAAACGAAAATGCTCCTGAAGTCTCATTTAGAGATGCTGTTGTTAATGGAATTGCTCCAGACAGAGGTTTGTATTTTCCTGAAAGTATTACACCATTATCAAAAGAATTTATTGATAATTTAGACCATTACAGCAATAACGAAATTGCTTATGAAGTTATCAAACAATTTGTAGGTGATGAAATTCCTGAACAAGATTTAAAACAAATTATAGAAGAAACTTTGTGTTTTGACTTCCCTGTAGTTCCTATTGAAGAAAATATAGGGTCTTTAGAGTTATTTCACGGTCCAACCATGGCATTTAAAGATGTTGGTGGTCGTTTTATGGCTCGTTGTTTAGGATACTTTAATCAAAAAGAAAAAAACGACAAAGACATCACTGTATTAGTGGCTACTTCTGGAGATACAGGAGGTGCTGTAGCTAGTGGGTTTCTAGGTGTTCAAGGAGTAAATGTTGTGATTTTATACCCTAGCGGTAAAGTTTCTGATGTACAAGAAAAACAATTAACCGCCTTGGGACAAAACATTACCGCATTAGAAGTTGATGGTGCTTTTGACGATTGTCAAGACATGGTAAAAACTGCGTTTTTAGATGAATCTTTAAAAGAATATAGAACATTAACTTCTGCAAATTCTATCAATGTTGCTCGTTGGTTACCACAAGCTTTTTACTTTTTCTTTGCTTACAAGCAATTAAAAGACAAATCAAAAGACATTGTATTTTCTGTTCCTAGTGGAAACTTTGGAAATATTTGTGCAGGAATGATTGCTCAAAAATTAGGATTGCACATCAAAGAATTCATTACAGGTACTAACGTAAATAGAGTCGTTCCTGCTTATCTAGAATCTGGTAAATACGAACCAAAACCTACTATTGCAACCATTTCTAATGCAATGGATGTTGGTGCACCGAGTAATTTTATCAGAATAGAAAAACTACACGATTTTGATGTAGAAAAATTACGTAGCAACTTAAAAGGATATTCTTATACCGATGAGGAAGCAACTGCTGCCATGGGACACTTATATAAAAAGTTCAATTATGTAGCAGAACCACATGGTGCTATTGGTTACTTGGCTTTAAAAAATTATTTAAAAACTGCTGAGAATACGCAAGGAGTGTTTTTAGAAACTGCACACCCTGTTAAATTTATGGATGTTTTATATCCTGGAGTCGCAGAAACTATAGAATTACCAGAGCAAATTAAAGCTGTAATTGACAAACCAAAAGTGTCTATTAAAATTTCAGACTACAAAGGATTGACAGATTTTTTAAAATCTTAATATCTGTGCATATACACCACATCAAAATCCCCTTTTTGGGGATTTTTTTATTTATTTTTGTTTCTCATAATCAATTTCAATGAAAAATACAGCACTTACGCATATACACGAACAATTAGGAGCTAAAATGGTTCCTTTTGCAGGATTCAACATGCCTGTACAATACGAAGGAGTTAAAGCAGAACATGAAACCGTTAGAACTGCTGTTGGGGTTTTTGATGTTTCACACATGGGAGAATTTTTATTAGAAGGTCCTAATGCTTTGGGCTTGATTCAAAAAATATCCTCAAACGATGCTAGTAAATTAGCTATCGGTGATGCACAATACGCTTGTATGCCTAATGAGGAAGGCGGAATTGTAGATGATTTGTTAATTTACCGTGTAAAAGAAGAATTATATCTTTTAGTGGTAAATGCTTCTAATATTGAAAAAGATTGGAATTGGATAGAAAAACATAATGACTTAAATGTGGCCATGAAAAATCTTTCTGATGTATATTCTTTATTGGCTATTCAGGGTCCTAAAACCATTGAAGCTTTACAAAGTTTAACTTCTGTTGATTTGACTGCTATTCCTTTTTACAAATTTGTGGTAGGAGATTTTGCAGGTATAGAACATGTTATTATTTCTGCTACCGGATATACTGGTGCGGGTGGTTTTGAAATTTATTGTAAAAATGATGAAGTAGCTCAAGTATGGGATAAAGTATTTGAAGCTGGAAAAGAATTCGGAATCAAACCTATTGGATTGGCTGCTCGTGATACGCTACGGTTAGAAATGGGGTATTGTTTATACGGGAACGACATAAATGATACGACCTCTCCTATTGAAGCTGGTTTGGGTTGGGTAACAAAATTCAATAAAGATTTTATCAACAAAGAAAACATCTTAGCTCAAAAAGAAAATGGAGTTTCTAAAAAATTAGTCGGTTTTGAAATTGTTGACAAAGGAATTGCAAGACATGATTACCCTATTGTAGATGCTGATGGAAATGAAATTGGAATTGTTACTTCTGGAACCATGTCTCCTAGTTTAAACAAAGCCATTGGTTTGGGATATGTAACTACCGAGAACAGTAAAATAGGTGATGAAATTTATATTGAAGTTAGAAAAAAACAAATCAAAGCCAAAGTGGTAAAACTGCCTTTTTACAAAGGATAATCAACTAAAGACTCTTTTTTTATGGAAATGATATATATACTATTAAGTCTTTTAATAGGTGGGGGGATTGGTTTTGTAATTGCTAAAAAAATTAGTGGATTACAAGCTGAAAAAGACTTAGCATCTGCTAACGAAAAAATCAATTTATTACAAAAGGAAATAGAATATCAACAAAACAATGCAAAGGAAAACATCGCAAGATTAGAACAATCATTGTTAGAAAGTAAAAAAGAACAAGAAAGATTGATTGAAAATGCTAAAACAGATTTAGAGCAACTTCGTCATCAAAAAGAAGAACAATTAGCAGAACTTTCTAAAGAAAAAGAGCTATTAGCTGTTTCTTTAGAAAGAGCCAATGCCAAAACAGAAGAACTAACTACTGATTTAAGAGAGAACAAAGCTGAAATTGAAAAGCTCCAAGAAAAATTCACCAAAGAATTTGAAAACTTAGCCAATAAAATTTTAGAAGAAAAATCTAAAACTTTTTCAGATCAAAATCAGAAAAATATCAATGATATTTTAAAACCACTTCAAGAAAAAATTCAATCTTTTGAGAAAAAAGTTGAAGACACCAATAAAGAAAGTATCGACAGAAACTCAGGTTTAAGACAGCAAATTGAAAGCTTAAAAGACTTAAATAATAAAATGAGTAAAGATGCTGAAAACTTGACCAAAGCATTAAAAGGAGACAGCAAAACCCAAGGAAACTGGGGAGAAATGATTTTGGAACGTGTGTTAGAAAAATCAGGTTTAGAAAAAGGAAGAGAATACGAGTTAGAAAAAAGTTTTGATACTGACATGGAATCTAAAACTCGTTTAAGACCAGATGTCATCATCAACCTACCCGACAATCGAAAGATGATTGTAGATTCTAAAGTTACACTAACCGCTTATGAAAAGTTAGTCAGCTCTGATGATGAATTAGAAAGAACTCAATATGCCAAAGAGCATTTGTTATCATTAAACAGACATATAGAACAATTAAGTGCAAAGAAATATTCAGAATTATATCAAATAGAATCTCCTGATTTTGTATTGATGTTTATTCCAATAGAGCCAGCATTTGCTTTAGCTTTAGAACAAGACAACGAGCTGTACAACAAAGCTTTTGCTAAAAATATTGTAATTGTAACCCCTAGTACTTTACTGGCTACTTTGCGTACTATTGAAAGTATGTGGAAAAATGAAAAGCAACAAAAAAATGCTATGGAAATTGCCTTACAAGCTTCTCGTTTGTATGAACAATTTGTAGGGCTTACCGAAGAGTTAATAAAATTAGGAAAACAATTAAAAACGGTAGAAGGAACTTATGACACTACTATGAAAAAATTAACCGGTAGAGGAAATTTAATTGTAAAAGTTGAAAACCTAAAACAGTTAGGAATTAAAACAAATAGTAAAGAATTCAACCAAAGATTACTAGAAAGAGCCAGAGAAGAAGAATAGTTTATCCTCTTTTTTTATTGTAACAAATTGATAGTAAATCAACTAAAAAAACACTAAAAAAAAGTTAAAATTTTGTTTTGTCATAACAGAGTTATGCTTTATATTTGCATCCGCAATGGCGAGGTAGCTCAGTTGGTTAGAGCGCAGGATTCATAACCCTGAGGTCACGGGTTCAACTCCCGTCTTCGCTACTAAAAGTTCTTTTAAAAAGATGATTACCAAATAAAAAAATAAGCGAAAGTAGCTCAGTTGGTAGAGCGTCAGCCTTCCAAGCTGAATGTCGCCGGTTCGAACCCGGTCTTTCGCTCTAGTTTTTTAAAAATAATTAAGTATATTTACAGTATGCGAAAGTAGCTCAGTTGGTAGAGCGTCAGCCTTCCAAGCTGAATGTCGCCGGTTCGAACCCGGTCTTTCGCTCTAAGTTTTATATAAAACTATAAATATATTTAATTATGCGAAAGTAGCTCAGTTGGTAGAGCGTCAGCCTTCCAAGCTGAATGTCGCCGGTTCGAACCCGGTCTTTCGCTCTAAGAACACCATTAAGTTGGTGTTTTTTTTTAGATGACTATTCGGGGTGTAGCGTAGCCCGGTCATCGCGCCTCGTTTGGGACGAGGAGGTCGCAGGTTCGAATCCTGCCACCCCGACAAAAGCCTATGAAAATTAATTTTCATAGGCTTTTATTTTTTATAACTACTCCTTTACATATTCCCTACCAACTCCTTTTTTATAACATTTTTTGTTCTCCTCATATATAAGTGTTACAAAAACACTTATATTTGTTTTTATCAAATTTAAAAACATAAGCCTTGAAAACGACTTCATTAAAAACATTGTTATTTATAACAATATTAATTACATCATTATCTGGATGTCAATCTTTAAAAACAACAAACAAAGATGACTCATCTGCATATTTAATGACTTACTTTAAAGATGATGACCATAGCCTACATATTGCATTAAGTTCTGATGGTTACACGTTTACTGATATTAACAATGGAAAAGCAGTAATTGCTGGTGATACTATTGCTAGCCAAAAAGGAATTAGAGATCCCCATATAACCAAAGGAAAGGATGGTGCTTATTATTTAGTGATGACTGATTTACACCTTTTTGCTAAAAAATTAGGTTATAGAGATACTGAATGGGAAAGACCTTCTGAAAAATATGATTGGGGAAATAATAGAGGTTTTGTAATGATGAAATCTTATGATTTGATTCATTGGACTCACAGCAACTTTCTTTTTGATGAAGCTTTTGAGGAACTAAAAGAAATAGGTTGTGCATGGGCTCCACAAACAATTTATGATCCAAAAGAGGACAAAATGATGGTGTATTTTACCATGAGAATGGCTCATGGATTAACTAAAATGTACTATGCTTATGCTAATGATGATTTTACAAAAATCACTACCCAACCAAAACTTTTATTTGACTATCCTAATGAAAAAGTTCAAGTACTAGATGCTGATATTATTCAAATGCCAGACGGTCGTTATTGTATGACTTATGTAGCTCAAGAAAATCCAGGAGGAATTAGAGTTGCTTTTTCTGATGAAATTAACAAAGGATATACATACAACCCTAAATGGATAGATTTTGAACCAGGTTCTTGCGAAGCTCCTAATATGTGGAAACGAAACGGGAAAGATGTATGGGTATTGATGTACGATATCTTTAGTATAAATCCTCATAATTTTGGATTTGTAGAAACCACAGATTTTGTCAACTTTAAAAATCTTGGACATTTTAATGAGGGCGTTATGAAAACAACAAATTTTACCTCACCTAAACATGGTTCTGTAATTTCTATTTCAAAAAAAGAAGCTTTAAAACTTGCCAAATATTGGAATATGAATTTTTCTATTAACAAGTAAAACATTAAATAATATGAATAAATATTTTATAAAAACTATCCTTTTTACGGTCTTAAGTTTATCATCATTATTTGCACAAAATAAAAATCTTGAAGGTTATTTATTTGCTTATTTTGAAGGAAAAGGTCCTGGAGAAAAACAAGAACAAATTCGTTTTGCAGTTAGTGATGATGCCATTCACTGGAATGCTCTAAACAATAACCAACCTATAATTCCTTCAGATAAAATATCTAACACAGGCGGAGTTAGAGACCCTCATATTTTAAGAGGAGAAAACAATGATTTTTACATGGTTGCCACAGATATGTATACCCGTAAAAATGGTTGGGATCACAACCCAGGAATTACCTTACTACACTCTAATAATTTAATTGACTGGACTTCCTCTGTGATAGATTTAGAAAAGCAATATCCTGTAAAATTTAAAGACATCAAATGGGTTTGGGCTCCGCAAACTATTTATGATCCTGTGGTAAAAAAATACTTAGTTTATTTTACCATCCGTTTTAATTACAACTTAAAACTGGATTTTTATGGGGCTTATGCCAATGATGATTTTACAGGTTTTGAGAGCGCTCCTACTCTTTTATACAGCGCTAAAGATGGAGCTATAGATAGTGATATTATTTATAAAGATGGTACGTATCACCTATTTTATAAAGGAAATACCAAAGATAAGAATGGAAAAGAAATTCAAAATGGAATCAAACAAGCTACTAGTAAATCTTTATATGGACCTTGGAAAGAAAGTTTTGAATACATAGATTTTTATGCTAACCAAAAAACAACAGTAGAAGGTTCTTCCGTTTTTAAACTTAACAATACTGATGAATACATTTTAATGTATGATTTATATTCTAGTGGTAGATATGAATTCCAAAGAAGTAAAGACTTATACAACTTTACCAAAAAGCCAGAATCCTTTACCAAAAACTTCTTCCCTAGACATGGAAGTGTGATTGGAATTACAAGAGAAGAAGCCAAAAAATTAAACCAAAAATGGGGAGGAGTTCCTAAAGAATTATTACCACAAGAAACTTATCAATTTAAATCCGAGGGAAATCCAATTATTACACATAAATACACCGCCGATCCTGCTGCAATTGTAGTTGATAAAACACTATGGTTATACGCAGGACATGATTTTGCTGGAGGACAAAGGGGGTATAAAATGAAAGATTGGTGTGTGTTTTCTACAAAAGATATGCAAAACTGGACAGAACACCCTACTCCACTTGACATTACAGATTTTTCTTGGGCAAAAAGTGGTGATGCCTATGCAGGGCATGTAATAGAAAAAAACGGAAAATATTACTGGTATATTAGTACCAATTGGAGTGGTATTGGAGTCGCAGTTGCAGATAATCCCCAAGGACCTTTTAAAGATGCTCTAGGAAAACCATTACTAACCAATGAAGATTGTTTTGCTTCAACACATTCATGGGCTTGTATAGATCCCGCAATTTTCACTGATGAAGATGGTCAAAGTTGGATTTTTTGGGGAAATAGAGAATGTTATTATGCCAAGTTAAAAGATAACATGATAGAAATTGACGGAGATATCAAACAAATTAATTTTAAAGATTTTGATTTTACTGAAGCTCCATGGGTACACCAGTACAAAGGGAAATACTATCTAAGTTATGCTTCTGGATTTCCTGAAAAAATTGCATATGCTATGGCAGATAACATCGAAGGTCCTTATGAGTACAAAGGAATTTTAAATGAAATTGCAGGAAATAGTAATACCAATCATCAGGCTATCGTAGATTTTAAAGGAAAAACATACTTTATTTATCATAATGGGGCTATCCAAACCGATGGAAGCAGTTATAGCAGATCTGTTTGTATAGAAAAGTTAGAATACAACAAAAATGGAACTATAAAACCTATACAAATGACTACTAAGGGAATTTATAAATAATTTATTTAAAAAAAAACTCCTGTTTTCACAGGAGTTTTTTTTTAAATATAACACATTTTTCAACCTGCTATATATTGCCATTTAACCACATAAAACAACCATTCATCTACAGTATATTTCTGATAAACTAATATTCTACTTTAAAATATTTTTTATAACTTAATTTTACTATAAATTATAATCAATATTGTGAAAAAATTTATCTCTATTAGTTTTTTATCATTGTTTGCTTTTGCTGTAAGCTGTAGCTCTAATGATGATAATGACTTTAATAATCAAGAAAAAGAAGTCATCTTAAATAACTCCAACCAAACAAATCGATTAAATACTGCTAAAGCAGGAGTTATAAGTATTAAAGAAGCTCCAGATGAAGATCCTGAGTTGACATCATCAAAACTTGGAGTTGCATACAAAACTTACGCAGCAAACATAAATGATGTAGCCAGTAATATTCCTTTAGTACAAATCGCAGAAGTTTCTGCCCCAATACATAACGAAACAACCCTAAGAGCAACACATGTGGTAATTCACGAAAAATATGCTTATGTATCATATAACGTTGAAGGGCCAACATATTTAGGAGCTATTGATGTTATTGATATTTCTGATCCAAACAATCCTAGTATTGCTTTAGGAGCTATTTTTCCTAATACTGACGTTAGTGCTATTAGCTATTACAACGATGCATTATATATTGCAGGAGCTAGTTCTTCTACAAATATTGATGAATCTAATCCTGCTGTATTAATTAAAATGCAATTAGAAGATGGATTGCCAACTGACAATATTGTTTTAATCAATATGTCTAGCTACGTAGCTACGGATGTTTTAGCAAATACAAACGGTATATATGGTGTTTCTGGAGTAAACGGAGTGTTGGCTAAATATGATATATCTAATCAATTACTTCAAGAAAGTGTTTCCGTAAATGATTTAAGAGCCATTGGAGAATATGACAATAAAATTGTAGTCTTAAGTGGTACTGATGGAGTGTCTGTATACAACAGTTCTACGTTAAGTGAAATCAGCAATTTTCCTACTAGCACCGATATTGCTGAATCTAAAAGAACCATTGATTTTTACAATAACAATATTTTAGTTGCTGAAGGAAAAAAAGGTTTAGGAATTTATAATATAGACAACGGAAGTCCCGTAAACACGATTGAATTACCAACTATAACTGATAATAACATAGACCCTAATGAAGTAGTGACCAATGCGGTTACTGTAGAAAAAGATCACATATTTATGGCCAATGGTGCAGCTGGTTTAACAGTTCACGATTTAAAAAAAGGTATTTCTAATATTACCAAAACAGGAACTTTAGACATAGATGGTTCTACCAACTATGTACAAAGTGCTAATGGATATATTTTTGTAGCTAGTGGAAAGGGTGGTTTAAAAATTATCAAAACTGTTGAAGATAATCCAAATTCTGGAGAAACATCAATTGTTTGTGACGGGCCAGAATTCACAACTTATAATGGTGGATCTTGGTTAAATATTAATAGCAACGAATCTAAATATTATAGTGGTTCTACAAGTTTACAAGGACTAAATGTAAATGCAAACCTTACTTTTTGTGGTTCTTTAGCCGTAAGTAATGGATTAAATATAAACAGTAACGGTCATTTTAAGATGAGTGGTTCTTTGGCACAAGGAAATTACAATAATAAATACCTGTCATTAAATATTAATGACAATGCCATTCTAGAACTTGAAGGTAGTATGGTTGTGTATGGAAATATGACATTTAATACTGGTGCTAATCTAAAAGTTTCAGGATCTGTTACTATTTATGGTGATGTAATGATTAACAACAATGTAACTATCGATTTTATAGGGTCTGATTCTAGTATTACCATATATGGTACTGTTACTAAAAACGGAACGCCAACCATCACTGGTAATTATAACGATACGCTTAATAAATTATAAAAAAATATCTTTTTTCATATAAAAGAAACACTAACTAAAAACTACACTTAACTATTTTTTAAGCGACAGCTATCTAATTTAAAGGTAGCTGTTGTCTTTTATAAAGTAATTAAGTTACTGTAAACAAAGCCTCGTGTTCTTATAAAAAAACAGTTTTTTAACTTACAAACAAGATTCAGTTGCATTACATCCAACTAAAAAATTATTAATAAATTAAAAAACTGTTCTCTTTAATAAAGTCAACCAAAGTTGATTTTATTATTCTTTATAACACTATTTTTTCTGTAACAATAGGTCCTGCTTCTATAATTTCTTTGTTTACTCCTTCTTCAAATTGTTTAAAGTTTTTTTGGAATAATAAAATCAATTTGTTTTTAACTTTTTCGTACTCTTCTTTATCGGTCCATGTGTTTTTTGGTGTTAAAATATCTGATGGAACATTTGGACAAACTGTAGGAATTTGGAATCCAAAATTTTCATCAACTACAAATTCAACATCTCCAAAATCTTCATTATGAATGGCATCAATCATGGCTCTGGTGTATTTTAATTTCATTCTATTTCCAACACCATAAGCACCACCTGTCCATCCAGTATTTACCAACCAAGCAGTAGTATTGTGTTCTTTTATTTTATTAGATAACAACTCTGCATATTTATTAGGATGCCACATCATAAAAGCTGCACCAAAACAAGCACTAAAAGTAGCTTGTGGTTCTGTAACTCCCATTTCTGTTCCAGCAACTTTAGCCGTATATCCTGATATAAAGTGATAACTGGCTTGTTCTGGAGTTAGTTTACTTATAGGAGGTAGCACTCCAAAAGCATCACAAGTTAAGAAGATAATATTTTTAGGATGACCAGCAACACATGGTATTTTTGCATTGTTAATATAATTTATTGGATAAGAAGCTCTAGTGTTTTCGGTAATAGAAACATCTGTATAATCAACTCTTCTAGTTTCTTCAGCATATCCTACATTTTCTAAAACAGTTCCAAATTTAATAGCTCCAAAAATATCTGGTTCTTTTTCCTGACTTAGATCAACAGCTTTTGCATAACACCCTCCTTCAATATTAAAAGTTCCTTCATTAGTCCAACAATGTTCATCATCTCCAATTAGTTTACGTTTTGGATCGGCACTTAAAGTGGTTTTTCCTGTACCAGAAAGTCCAAATAAAATGGTTACATCTTCTTTTTCTCCAACATTGGCAGAACAATGCATTGACATAACATCTTGTAAAGGCATTAAATAATTCATGACAGAAAAAATTCCTTTTTTCATTTCACCGGCATATTCAGTTCCTAGAATTACAATTTCTTTTCTCTCTAAATTTACATCAATACTTGTTTTAGAGGTCATTTTAGTTGTATAGCTATTAGCTTTAAATCCACCTGCATTAAAAATAACATAATCTGGTTCTCCAAAATCTGTCAACTCTTGTTTGGATGGCATAATAAGCATATTTTGCATAAACAGTGCATGATAAGCTCTGGTACAAATAATACGAACTTTTATTCTGTAATTAGGATCCCAACCTGCATAAGCATCTACTACATATAAATGTTCTTTAATATTTAAATAATCAATAGCTCTTTCATGATTTACCATATAAGTATGTTCATCTAAATCGATATTGATATCCCCCCAATCTATATTTTTTTCTGAGTCTGGATGTTTTACAATCCTTTTGTCTTTAGGACTTCTTCCTGTTTTCTTTCCAGAATACACTAATAAAGCTCCTGTGTCTGAAATAGCAGTTCCTTTTTCTAATCTTAAACCTAATTCGTACAAAACAGGTACACTACTGTTTCTGTAAATTTCGGTTACTTCAATTCCGTATTGTTTTAAATTAAATTCCATATCAATTTATTTTTTAATTGTTAATTATTTACATACTTAAAGGTCACTTATTATTTTGATTAACAATATGATATCTATCATAATTTGAAAATAAATTCCTAAAAAAACAAATTATTTAACTATCATAACTTTAAAGAAATTCCCTAAAAACCGTAAGAAGATTGCTTATTTAATTATTTTCCTTCATTATTTTTTAAGTTTTATAATATTCTATGTTTTAATTAAAAAAAGAAGAAACAAAACATATCCTTTTATTGCAATGTATCTATTTGAAACCTTCTTGATTTCAATCATTTAGACACAATTTGAAGATAATTCTAACAATTTTAAAACTTTATCTGTTCTTATCAATTAATTAACAAAAACACAACACAATATAACCAATAGATAATCAGATCTTTAACTTAAAAAACACTCCAAACTGACATATCACAGTTTAAAAACTGTCATAAAATTTCACTGATAAAATATAAAAATGCGTTCTTTATTATATAAATCAAATAGGTATGGAATCTAAAAAAATATTACCCATATTTTCATCGTATAAAACCAATCCAGTTTTTTATGATGAAATTTTTAAGAATGATAAAGAAATTAGAGATACTTATGGAGAATTATTTAAATTATTTAATGAATATAAAGTTGATGACTTTAAATTATTAAATGAAAAAGCTAAGTTATCGTTCTTAAACCAAGGGATTACTTTTCAGGTTTATGATAAAACCACTGTAGAAAAAGTATTCCCTTTTGATTTATTTCCTAAAATAATTACCGCTGACGAATGGGATCATATAGAATCTGGAGCTTTACAAAGAAGTAAGGCTTTAAATTTATTTTTGTACGATGTTTATCACAAAAAACAAATTATTAAAGATGGAATTGTTCCTATAGAATTGATCAGTAGTTCTGAAAACTACTTAGATCAAATGAATGGATTAGAGCCTCCCGGAGGCATTTACAATCATATTTCTGGAACGGATGTCATCAAACATTCTGATGGTGAATATTATGTGCTAGAGGATAACATACGTTGTCCTTCTGGAGTTAGTTATGTGGTTAGTAATAGGGTTGCTCTTAAAAGAGCCATGTTTGGTGTATTTAACAACTACCCTACTTGTCCTGTAGCTAATTATTCCGAAAACTTATTAGAAATTATGCAGTCTGTAAAACCTGCTGGAGTAGACATACCAACCTGTGTAGTCATTACCCCTGGTATTTACAACTCTGCTTATTACGAACATTCTTTCTTGGCAAAATCTATGGGAATAGAGTTGGTAGAGGGTAGAGATCTTTTTATTGAAAAAGATTTTGTTTACATGAAAACCATTTATGGACCTGTTAAAATTGATGTTATTTACAGACGAATTGATGATGCTTTTATTGATCCTTTAGAGTTTAATCCTGATTCAGTACTTGGAGTTCCAGGATTGTTTGCAGCCTATAAAAAAGGGAATGTAACTTTAGTAAATGCACCTGGAACTGGAGTTGCAGATGACAAAGCTATTTATACTTATATGCCACAGATCATTAAATATTATTTAAATGAAGAGCCTATATTAAACAATGTACATACTTATCACTGTAGTAGACCTAAAGAGCTGGCTTATGTGTTAGATAACATAGATAAATTGGTAGTAAAACCAGTAGATGAGTCTGGTGGATACGGAATTTCAATTGGTAACAAATTAACCAAAGAAGAAATCGAAAAAGTAAAAGCAGTAATTAAAGAAAATCCTAGAAAATATATTGCCCAACCTATTATGGCATTATCTACACATGCTACTTTTATAGACGAAAAACAATGTTTTGAGCCTAGACATGTAGATTTAAGAACTTTTACACTTTTAGGAAAAGATAAAGAATTTGTTTTAAAAGGTGGACTTACACGTGTGGCTTTAAAAGAAGGAAATTTAATTGTAAACTCATCACAAGGTGGTGGATCTAAGGATACTTGGGTTTTAAAAAGATAGATTTATGTTAGCAAGAGTAGCCAACAATTTATTCTGGATGGGAAGATACCTTGAAAGAACTGAACACATTGCAAGATATTTAAATGTGAACTATTTTTCTTCTTTCGATGCACCAAACGAAACCTCACAATCAAGACAATTTGTTTTGAATTCTATAGTTAGAATGGTTGATGATGATCCAGAAAAAGAAACGGTATTATTTGAGAAAAAAGTTCTTTTTGATGCCGCATTAAATGATGAGAAAATTTTTTCTATTAAAAGTTATTTTAGAATGGCTAGAGACAATGCCTCTAGTGCTAGAGATATGATTTCTACAGAATTGTATGAATCAATCAACAAACTACACCATTACATTAATAACTACTCCATTGAGTATTTTACTGAAAGAGGGTTAGACGAATTTACCACCTATGTATCTAAAGCTGTTTCCCAAATTAAAGCAAATATAGTTACTACCATGATGCATGATGATACTTATGCGATCATCCACTTGGGAATTAATTTAGAAAGAGCTACTGATGTTATTAGAATTATAGATACCAAATACAAAGATGCACTTAGTGTACAAAATGAAACAGATTTTGCCACCTCTTATGAGTGGACTATTTTGTTAAAATGTATTCAGTCTTTTGACATGATGAAACGTCATTATAAAAAAGCACCTACAAGTAAAAACACTTTAGATTTTTTAATCTTAAATCCAGAATGTCCAAAATCAGTGATGAGCTGTTTAAATAATGCCAAGTGTCAAATTGATTATTTAAATAAAAATCATCATAGTTTATCTTCTGCTTTTTTAATTGGTAAACTAAGAGCCAAATATCATTATAAACGTATTAACGAAATTGAAATAGGTTTTGATAAGTTTATTCAAGAAATTATTAGTGAGCTAGATGAAATCTGTATAAGTATTGAAGATGAGTTATTTAAGCATTAAAAATAACTAATGTTTATATATTAATATGTTATATATATTAACTTTGCACGTTATACCTATAACACTAACATATTATGCAATATCATTATAAAATAAAGTATGTGACCCATAATACATACGAAAACCCCGTGAATAATGCTTTGTGGCAATTTTTAATTGAACCTAAAAATAATGATAGTCAGTTTTTAGAAACATCAATTTTTAACGATTCATATAACACCTTAGTCAATAAATCTATTAACGGCTATGGATTCAATACTTTTAAAGTAACTCCTAAACATCAAATCACAGATATTATTTTTGAAGCTGAATTTTCCTTGATTAAAAATAATATAGAAATTCAAAGTCAAGATTCTAAAACTTATAAAAAAGATATTGAAGAATTAAATAGTGATCCTTTTAAAATTGAATATCATTCTTTTTTAAAAGATACTGTTTTAACTACATTACCCTCTGATAAAAAAAACATTTTTTTATTTGATGATAAAAAGACAACTTTTGAAAACTTAAAAGCCTTGAATAAATGGGTTTTTATATTTCTTTATTATACAATTGGAGCTACAAATATCAGAACCGAATTAAAGGATCTTATTGATTATAACAAAGGAGTTGCTAAAGATTTTACCCACTTATTTTGTGCAGTAGCAAGACAACACAATATTCCTACAAGGTATGTTTCAGGATTCTTAAATCAAGACCAATCTTATTTTGGTAACTCAGAAATTCACTCTTGGGTAGAATGTTATATTCCTAATATTGGTTGGGTAGGTTTTGACCCTACAAACAATATGTTAGCAGATTTTAATCATATTAAAATTGCTCACGGAAAAGATTATAACGATTGTGCATCTTTAAAAGGAATTATTTTTACTGTAGGTAAAAACACTACTAAATACACTGTTAAAGTTACTTGTCAAGAATATATTCAAGATAAATTAGCTTCCTTAAATCACATATCTGCTTATAAAAAAGCTTTATAAGCAACTAAAAAAAGAGCTGTTATTTGGTAACAGCTCTTTTTTTTTTTACGGATTGTATATAAATAATTGAGATTTTTTATTGGTTCCAACAAGAGTTAACTGCTCTTTAAAAACATCTGGCATATTTTTATAATGAGAATTTCTTGATAAAATATAAAAAGGATTTTCTTGTTTCATCAACTCACCTAACTCTTCAGCGGTATCAATTACTTTTATTTTTCCTGAGGTATAAAACTGTGAAGAATAAGATTTAAATTCCCAAGCATATACATCTGTCACCTCTTGATGAGTCATTTCTTTTAATAAATGCTTATCTGTGTTTTGCCAATTGGTATCTTTATAAAAAGTATTCATTCCTATAAATCCTATAAAAACCAATACAGGAACCACCATGGCTCCAACAAACCAAGCTTTTTGTTTTTGGTAACTTTCAAAATAATGCATCACTAATAGTCCTAAAGGAATCATACTTGGTAATGTATAAGTATGAATTAAACTTTTAGAAATGGTAAAAAACACTGGAGTCCATAACATCCAAAGCCATAAATATGTTACCCATTTATCTTTAATTAACTCCTCTTTTTTCTTAATTACTTTTACAATAATAAATTGAATCCATGGAATAGAAAAAAGCAATAAGAATAGCCAAATCATCCCCATAGGTTGTTGTTTGGCAAAGCCATATTTATCTCCTTGCCATCCAGATTCAAAAAAACGCTTATAATGTTCTCCAACAAAAAAGTAATCAATAAAACCAGGAGTTCTAGCTTCAGCCCAATAATACCATGTAAACGAAATAACAAAAGCCAAAATCATTCCTGGCAACCATAATGCTTTTTTAAAAAACGTTAATAGTTGACCTTTATACAAACAAGACCATATAAAAAGTGGTGGCACAGTTAATACCAAAACAATAGGTCCTTTGGCCAACATTCCAATAGCAACTCCTAACCAAGTAACAAACTTCCACGCTCTTTGATTATAATTATTTTTTAAAGAATTCCAAAAACCAATCATAATAAAAGTAATTCCTACCAACAAAGAAGAATCTGTAGAAACAACTCCACAATGGATGTAATATTCAGGAATGGTAAACAAAATTAATGCAAACCAATACAGCTGTTTTTTGGTAAAATCTAACGCTTTGGCTACAAAAATAATTAGAGAAACTTGCAATACAAAAGAAGGAAAACGAGCAGCAAACTCATTCACACCAAATATTTGATAACTAAAAGCAGAAATCCAAGTGGACATCGGGGGTTTTGCCCAAAAAGGCACTCCATAATCTATTTGTGGGGTTACCCAATTACCTGTATCGTACATAATACGTGCAATTTCTGCATATCTTGCTTCGGTTTTATCTAATAATGGAAGCCATGCACCTACTAGTAAACGAAGTGCTGCAAGAAAAAATACTGTAATTTCTAAAGCGTACTTTTTAATATTCGCTAACATGAATTTTATAGTTTTTTATAAGCTTGATTAATTTTAAGCAAATCTAACCATAACTTAAAGAAGTAGCTCATTTTAACCTTAGAATCTCCTTTATCTACCCATTTTCTTAAAGGGATTTCTTTCATTTTGGTAATAGCAACCTCCCTAGTATATAACTGAATAATTCTAAAGAAAATCTCTACATCAAATAACCATTTAGACAAAAATGGCTTGTTAAAAACCTCTATGCTTAACTCTTTGGTAAATACTTTTATTCCGCATTGAGTATCATATACTCCTAATTTTAAGATATTAGAAATAAAAGTAGCAATAACCCTTCCTGTAAAAAATCGAAAAGAACTCCTTTCAATTCTTGATCCTAATTTTTTAATTCTAGAACCAAAAACAAAAGTCAATTTTCCATCTAACTTTTTACTAATTCTATAACACTCTTTAAGGGGAGTTGCTAAATCAGCATCTAAATAAGCTATTTTATCAAAGTTAAAATGTTCGATACAATAATTTACCCCCATTTTAGTTGCTCCTGCTTTACCTTGATTTTCAATACAATCAAAAACTACAATTTGATCTTCTGATTTATTTTCTAGCTCTTTTAAAATGTCTAAAGTATTATCTGTAGAACCATCATTTACAAAGCAAATAGCCACTTCTCTTTTATTATTTAAAAAAGATAGAAACTTTTTTTCTCGTAATGATTTAGACTCATTGTAAGAAGGAATTACAATAATTAAATCATAATTTTTAGTGGTATCTAACATATAGTTATAGACTAGCTTAGGAAATTTAACACTGCTTAATCTTTATTTAACAGTGACGTAAAAATAGAATTATTTATGGATATAGAAAACGAATAAACATGGCATTTTATCTTGTCTAAAATACTATTAAAAAAATCAATAGCTAGATTGTTAAAAGTTATAAACATTAACGTTTAAAAGTGTAAAAAAGATTTATTTTAGCGACTCATAAATTCTAAAAATATTAGAAAATGTCAGATACTATTGAAAGAATTAAATGCTTGATTATTGGATCAGGTCCTGCAGGTTACACTGCTGCTATATACGCTTCAAGAGCAGATTTAAAACCTGTAATGTACACTGGAATGCAAATGGGTGGTCAATTAACTACTACTACAGAAGTTGACAATTTCCCTGGATATCCTAATGGTACGGATGGAACTGCAATGATGGAAGACTTAAAAAATCAAGCTGAACGTTTTGGAACAGAAGTCCGTTTTGGAATGGCTACTGCTGTTGATTTTAGCGATGAAATTGGTGGAATTCATAAAGTAACGATTGATGGTAACAAACAAATAGAAGCTGAAACTGTTATTATTACCACAGGAGCAACTGCAAAGTATTTAGGTTTAGAAAGTGAAGAACGTTTAAAAGGTGGTGGAGTTTCTGCTTGTGCTACTTGTGATGGTTTCTTTTACCGTAAGCAAGATGTAATTGTAGTTGGAGCTGGAGATACTGCTGCAGAAGAAGCTACTTACTTGGCAAATATTTGTAACAAGGTTACTATGTTGGTTCGTAAAGACTATTTTAGAGCCTCTAAAGCCATGGAAAAAAGAGTGAACAGAACCGAAAATATTGAAGTATTATACAATACTGAACTAGATGAAGTTTTAGGAGACAATGTAGTAGAAGGAGTTCGTGTAGTAAACAATCAAACTCAGGAAAAACATGAAATTCCTGTTACTGGAGTTTTTATTGCCATTGGTCACACGCCAAATACAGATATTTTTAAAGGTCAGTTAGAAATGAACGATGCTGGTTATTTAATTACCCACGGAAAATCTACCAAAACTAACAAACCTGGAGTATTTGCAGCAGGTGATGTACAAGATCACGAATACAGACAAGCAGTTACAGCTGCAGGTACTGGATGTATGGCCGCTTTAGATGCTGAGCGTTATTTAGGAAGCTTAGAGTAAACTTAAAGAGATAGATAAAATAAAAAAGGAAGCAGTTTAAATTGCTTCCTTTTTTATTTTTCAATATTTAAACCTTTATTATAAATCACAGTCTTAAATCAAAAAAAATGACAAATAAATACATGAGAATCATCCATCGATATTTAGGATTTTTCTTAATTGGAATTATGAGTGTTTATGCACTTAGTGGAATTGTTTTAGTTTTTAGAAATACCGATTTCTTAAAAAAAGAAACAGTTATTGAACGTAATATTGGAGAAAATATCCCCAATAAAGAATTAGGTAAAAGTTTAAGACAAAAGCACTTTAAAATTTTAAAAGAAGAAAACAACATTGTCTTTTTTGAAAATGGACGATATAACAAACAAACAGGAATCGCCAATTACACCACTAAAGATCTACCTTATGTAATGAAACAAATGACCAAATTACACAAAGCAACTTCTAACGATCCTTTGTATTGGTTAAATGTATTTTTTGGAGTTTCTTTATTATTCTTTTCCATTTCTTCTTTTTGGATGTTTATGCCCAAAACAGCTATTTTTAAAAAAGGGATGTGGTTTACTTTAGGTGGAATTCTATTGACTTTGGCTTTGTTATTTATATAAATACAATTATCATATAGCATAAAAAAAGCCTTCACAAATGTGAAGGCTTTTTTTATATTTTTTAAACTATTCTTGATCTTCAAAAGCAGCCATAATTTCATTAGAAACTCCCATGTTAGAGAAACCTCCATCGTGGAATAAATTCTGTAAAGTTACTTTTCTTGTTAAATCAGAAAATAAAGTAATAGTATAATCTGCACATTCTTGAGCCGTTGCGTTTCCTAATGGAGACATCTTTTCTGCATAATTAATAAATCCAGAGAAACCTTTTACTCCGTTACCTGCAGTAGTTGCTGTAGGAGATTGAGAAATGGTATTTACACGTACCTTATGATCTCTACCAAAGAAATACCCAAATGAACGAGCAATAGATTCTAAATAAGCTTTATTATCAGCCATATCATTATAATCAGGAAATACTCTTTGAGCTGCCATATAAGTTAAAGCAACAATAGATCCCCACTCAGCCATCGCATCTTTTTTGTATAAAACTTGCATTACTTTGTGAAAAGACAATGCAGAAATATCAAAACCTTTATGTGTAAAATCGTAGTTATTATCTGTATAGTGAATTTTTTTACGAACGTTTACAGACATTCCTATAGAGTGTAAAACAAAATCAATTTTACCTCCTAAAATCTCAACTGATTTCTCAATTAAGTTTTCGATGTCTTCTAATTTAGTAACATCCGCTGGAATAATTTCAGAACCTGTTTTTTCAGCTAATTCGTTAATTTCTCCCATACGCATTGCTATTGGGGCATTTGTTAAAACAAAAGTTGCTCCTTCTGCATGTGCAGATTCTGCAACTTTCCAAGCAATTGAATTAGAGTCTAAAGCTCCAAAAATGATTCCTCTTTTACCTTTTAATAAATTGTACATATGTAAATAATGGTTAATTGTTAATGGTTAGTAGTTAATGGTGATTGATATATTACTCATTCATTTCAATCAATACTAGATACCAACTACCTGATACCAGCTACCAAATACTTTTGGCAAATATAAGTTTTTCCAATTAAATACTTAGCAATTGGGTTGCATGCTCTATAGCAGATTGTGTTTTATCTTTTCCTCCAAGCATCTCTGCAATCTCTTCTATTCTTTCATTTTTTGCTAGTTGAGTTAAATAACTCACAGTTTCTTCTCCTTCAACTTTCTTAAATACCTTATAATGTGTTTGTGCTTTAGAAGCTACTTGTGGTAAATGTGTAATGGTAATTACTTGCATATTTTGTCCCATAGCATTCATTACATCTGCAATTTTAGTAGCTACATCACCCGAAACTCCAGTATCAATTTCGTCAAATAAAATGGTAGGTAAACTCACAAATTTTGATAGAATCATCTTAATTCCTAACATAATTCTAGAAAGCTCTCCTCCTGATGCCACTTTTTTTAACAAGCCAAAATCAGATCCTTTGTTTGATGATAACAAGAAAGATACATCATCAATTCCAAATTCTGTAAATTCTTTTACTGGCTGAATATCAACTACAAATTGTGCATTTTCCATACTCAATTTAGACAAAACAATTTCCAATTCCAACTTAAAATCATCTACTACTTTTTTTCGCTTGTCAGAAATTTCTTGAGCAATTTTTAAAGTAACTGCTTTCTGAGTATTTACATTCTTTTCTGCAGAAGCCAACAAATCTGCTGCGTCTTCTACTTCACCAACTTTTCTCTCTAAATTTTCACTAACCTTAATCAACTCAGCTAAAGAAGTTACAAAATGTTTCTTTTGTAAATCAAACAATAAACTTAATCTATCATTTAATGTTTCTAATTCTTCTGGATTGGCTTCTACTCTATCAGCATGTTTTTCTAACTCAAAAACCAAATCATCTAATTCAATTTTTAAACTCTTTGCTCTTTCGTGCATAGATGAATAATCAGCATCAAAAGGAGCTATTTTAGACAAAGCTACTTGTAACTGATTTAACAAGGTTTGCACCCCTATTTGCTCTTCGGTAGAAACTTGTAAACTCTCATACAAATAAGTCTTGATGTCCTCTGCATGTGAAAGTTTTTCTATCTCAGCTTCTAAAGTTTCAATTTCATCAACTTCTTTTAATTTGGCATTTTGTAACTCTTTATACAAATGCAAATTGTATTCATATTGTTGTTGTGCTTCTTGCTGATTGTCTTTTAATACTGCTAATTCTTTTACAGCCTTCTTATATTTTTTAAGTTCCGCTTGATACGTTTTTAAAAGCTCTAAATTTCCAGCCAAAGCATCAACCACATAAAACTGATAGTTTTTATCTGATAATGATCTTGTGTTATGTTGAGAGTGAATGTCTAACAAATACTCTTTAAGTTCTTGTAAAGCCTTTAAATTAACAGGTGTATCATTTACAAAAGCTCTTGATTTTCCGTTTGGTAATAACTCTCTTCTAATAATAGTTAAAGGCTCATAATCTAACTCTAATTCTTCAAAAATTTGCTCAATTTTATACGAATCAATTTGAAACTCAGCTTCTATTACACATTTTTTATCTTTATCTTTTAAATTCGTTAAGTCTGCTCTATTTCCAAGAACCAATCCTAAAGCTCCTAAAAGAATAGATTTACCCGCCCCTGTTTCTCCAGTAATAACAGAATAACCTTGGGTAAAATCTATTTGTAATCTCTTGATCAAAGCATAGTTTTGAACAGATAATGAAACTAACATAAATGTGAATTAAAGTTTATAAAGAATCTATTTGTCTCCACTTTTTAGAGTTGTTAGAGGAAACTCTTTTTAGTACTGATACCAATTCTGAAGTATCTACAGAGGAATTATCTTTAAATATATTAACAATTTCATCTGCTTTGGCATCCATAAAAATACGAATCATAAAACTATTAGGGTTTTCATCGTACATTTTTTCTAAAGGCAATAATAACTGAACCATTCTTGAGGCAGCTGATTTTTGATTTCTCTCAAAAACATCCATCACCTCAAAATGATATTGATAAAACAATTTTCTAAAAGGTTCATTAGCCGAAGAGATCATCTGATCTATCAAAGTAAAACGAGTTATTTTTCCTTTGCTATTTTCCCAACCTAAATAACCAGATTGTTGCGCTTGATTGGCAATGTATATACAAGTATTTAAATAAGGTTTTCCACCTTCTAAACTAAAAGTATCTACATACATTCCCAAAATTAAGTAGGCGTAATAAGACATCACAGAAACCAAGTTGGATTCGTACCCATTTTCATTATAAACAATAGGCTGAAATTCTGTGTACTGAAAAGAAAAACTATTGTCTTTATAATTTAAAAGAGGACTGTAATAAGTTGAGTTAAAAACAGGTCTAGAAGCCTGTACTTGAAGCGTTCCTACAAAAGAGTTAGTTGATTTTTGTTCCGTTAACAAAATTGTGATTCCGCACTTAATCTTTTCATGATCCTTAAACGCAATATTTGTCCATTGCGTTTGATTCATAAACTCTGTTAATGAATTCTCTAAAGTTTTAAATATCTGATTGTTAGAGACCTGTATTTGCTCTGCATTAACCGTTACATTACAATTTAATTCCTGTGCTTTTACAAACGTAAAAACGAATAGAAAAAAACATAAAAATAATTGTTTATACATGTAGCTTTTTAGTAATAACTGTTAAAATATCTTGAGCAACTTCTGCTTTAGATTTCATTTGAAATTTTTGCAACTTAAAATCTTTATCAATAATAGTAATTTTATTGGTATCTGTTGCAAAACCAGCTCCTTTATCTCTTAACGAATTTAATACAATTAAATCTAAGTTTTTACGCTCAATCTTTCCTTTCGCATTTTCTTCTTCGTTATTGGTTTCTAAAGCAAAACCTACCAACAATTGTTGATTCTTAATAGCTCCTAATGAAGCTAAAATATCTTTGGTTGGAGACAATTCAATTTGTAAGCTAGTGTCTTTCTTCTTAATTTTTTGATTGGCTACATTCGCTGGTTTGTAGTCAGCAACCGCTGCCGACAAAATTGCCACATCCATGTCTTTAAAATAATTATGACAGGCAACATACATTTCTTCTGCACTAACCACGTCAATTCTTTCAATAAAAGAATGTGTTATTTTTTGATTAGAAGGACCACTAACTAAAATAACTTCTGCTCCTAAATTAGCAGCACATTTTGCTATTTCAAATCCCATTTTACCAGAAGAATGATTTCCTATAAAACGTACAGGATCTATAGCTTCGTATGTTGGACCTGCTGTAATCAATATTTTTTTACCTCTTAAAGGCAATTTAGACTGAATATCTTTTTCTATAAAAGCAACAATATCTTCCGGTTCTGCCAACCTTCCTTCTCCTACCAAACCACTTGCTAATTCTCCACTAGTAGCAGGAATGCAGATATTTCCAAAAGAAGTTAATTTTTCAATACTTGTTTTGGTAGACGGATGTTGATACATATCCAAATCCATAGCCGGTGCAAAATACACAGGACACTTGGCTGATAAATAAGTAGCTAATAGTAAATTATCACAAACACCATTGGTCATTTTTGCCAAAGTATTTGCTGTAGCCGGAGCAATCAGCATAATGTCTGCCCAAAGTCCTAAATCTACATGATTGTTCCAAATAGCATTCTCATCTTCTTCATTATAAAAAGTAGAATGTACTGGATTTTTAGATAAAGTGGAAAGTGTTAATGGGGTAACAAATTCTTTAGAAGCAGGTGTTTGTACAACTTGTACTTCTGCACCTGCTTTTATAAATTGTCTTACTAAATGAGCTGTTTTATACGCTGCAATGCCTGCACTAACCCCTAATAAAACTTTTTTCCCATTTAATATACTCATAGAAAATTAGTCTTGTTCTGGTCTTCTGTGATAAATTTTTCCTTCTAACCATTCCTCTACGGCAATGGCATGAGCTTTAGGTAATTTTTCGTAAAATTTAGAAACTTCTATTTGTTCTTTGTTTTCAAAAACCTCTTCTAAACTGTCGTTGTATGTAGCAAATTCATCTAATTTATCTACCAACTCCTTTTTTAAATCACTACCAATTTGAGTAGCCCTTTGAGATATAATTGAAATCGCCTCATAAATATTATTTGTTGGCGCTTCTACTTTCGATTTGTCATAAGTAATTGTAGACAAAGGAGCTTCTGTTTTTTTGTAATCCATGATTTTTATATAATTATCTTAACTATTTTGTTCTTGTTTTGGCTGACTTTCTTCTAACAATTTGTTGTATAAATCATCAGCTTCTTTTAAATATTCTGAATTTGGAAATGCTTTTTTATATCTTGTATAAAACTTTATAGCATCTTTAATTCTAGCTTCTTTTTTATAGTAAATACTATTAATTCCTAATTCGTAAGCAGATTTAAACTTATAAAACATTGCTTCTTCTTTATAAGATGTTCCTAAGTAATCTAATATAACATTATCAAAAGCAACCATAGCAGAATTATAAATTCCTATCTTATAATACTGTTTAGCTATTTCAAAAGCTTTTGTTTCTAACTTATAACTTAATTCGTTAATTCTTTTATTTGCATCAGCAATTTTATCAGAATCAGGATTGTTATCTATAAAACTCTGAAAAGCTTCCATTGCTTTTTTAGTATCTGTTTGGTCAATACTATATTTTGGAGACAACTTAAAATAACTTTCTGCTATTTGATATTGTGCTGTTTCCAACTCGGTACTCTTAGGGAAATTTCTGATGAATTTTTCGTAATAATATATTGCTGTTGTATAATCTTTTACTTTAAAATATCCTTCAGCCAAACGAAAAACTACTACTTCTTTTTGTGGTTTAGTTTCATAAGCAGGTAAAATTAGCTCGAACAAACGATTTGCTTTTTGGTATGATTCTTCTTTGTATAAATCATTTGCCATGATATATCGTTCATCAGAAGTACCCTTATTTAACACTTTGTTGTATTTACCACACGATGTTAATAGGACAACTCCTAAAACTAAACTTAACTTTACACTTCTTAACATAAATTGATTTTATTACGAAGCAACGTAAAATGATTCTAAAAATTGCTTCAATTCACCTTGTAACTTATCGGTTGCTTTTACCAAAGGTAATCTTACACTACTGTTACAAAGTCCTAATATTTCTAACAAGGCTTTTACTCCCACTGGGTTTCCCTCAGAAAAAATTAACCCTATACTTTCCTGTATTTTATATTGTGTTGCAAAGGCTTTTCTTCCTTTATCTAACAAACCTAAACGAACCATGTGGCTAAATTCACTTGGAAACGCTTGTCCAATTACTGATATTACTCCTGCACCACCCGCTAATACTATCGGTAAAGCAATCATATCATCTCCTGATATTACTAAAAAATCATTAGGTACCATCTTGATTAATTTCAAAGCTTGATCCATATCTCCTTTAGCTTCTTTAATTCCAATAATATTTGGAATTTCAGCCAATCTTACTACTGTTTTTGGAGCAACATTAGAAGCTGTTCTTCCAGGCACATTATACAAAATAATATCCACAGGACAAACTTCTGCAATAGCTTTATAATGCTGATATATTCCTTCTTGAGTAGGCTTGTTATAATATGGCGATACTGATAAGATAGCATTAATTCCATCAAAATTAGTATTCTTAATATCTTCTATTACAGCACTTGTATTATTTCCTCCTATTCCTAAAACAATAGGTAATCTTCCAGCATTTGTATTTATGATAGTAGCTTTAACCAACTCTTTCTCTTCATTAGTTAAAGTTGCTACCTCTGCAGTAGTTCCAAGAACTACCAAGTATTCTACAGCATTATCTATCTGGAATTCTACCAACTTCTCTAAAGCCTGAACATCCACATTCCCATCTTGATCAAAAGGAGTTACCAATGCAACACCTGTACCCAAAAAAATACTCATCTTTTACTTTTAATTATGCTAGCCTGCAAATTTACTATTTTATTTACATAAAATCCACACAAATAAACAGACTTACGTAAATAGCTAGGATAATTTAACACAAATAAAAAATGAGTATTTTTTTTTAGCAGTATAAATACTTAGATTTTACCAACCTCTAGAGAACGTTTCTCTGTCTCCGTTTAGATTTACAACTACTAATTTATTGATGTCTTCTTCATTTTCTACCAATGATTTTATTTTTTCCACATCAGATAAACTATTTATTTTTTGGTTGTTGATTGACAAAATCACATATCCAGGTCTGATTCCCAACTTTTGTAAACCTCTATTATTTATTTTTTTAACCATCAATCCACTATTGATGTTCATTTTTTTCTTGTACGAATCTGACAATCCTCCAAACTGAATTCCAAAAGCTTCGGTAATCATATCGTTAATTTCTGATAATTTTACTTTAAAGTCTTTAGTAATCCCATCTCTATTAACTGTTACTAAAACTTGATCTCCTGGTCTTTTTGCCGTTAACTGACCTACCAAATCAGAAAATTTATGAATAGTGTTGTTATCTAATTTTGTAATAATATCTCCAGATTGTAATCCTGCCTTTTTAGCTCCTGTATTTTCAGAAACCTCTGATACATAAACCCCGTTAACATCTTCTTTCAATTCTGTAGAAATTCCAAGAACAGCTCTTTTCACCGTTCCATTTTCCATTAAATCTTCTACCACTCTTTTGGCAATATTAGAAGGAACAGCAAAAGAATATCCAACAAAAGAACCTGTTTGTGATGAAATAGCCGTATTGATTCCAATCAATTCTCCTCTTGTATTTACCAAAGCCCCTCCACTATTTCCTGGATTTACAGCCGCATCGGTTTGAATATAAGATTCAATTCTACCATCACCTTCTAAATCTCTACCCTTAGCACTAATAATTCCTGCTGTTACTGTAGAAGTTAAATTATATGGATTACCTACTGCCAAAGCCCACTCTCCAATTTTAGTAGCATCTGAATCTCCAAAAGTAATATAATGTAAATCTTCCGCATCAATTTTTAACAAAGCAATATCTGTTGCTTTATCCGTACCAATCAACTCTGCTTTGTATCTTTTTTTGTTGTTTAAAACAATTTCTAAATCTGTAGCATTGTCAATCACGTGGTTGTTTGTAATGATGTATCCATCAGGAGAAATTAATACACCACTTCCCGTTCCTACTCTTTTATACTCTCTACCATAACCTTGTCCAAAAAACAATTGAGAAAAAGGATCTTGTTGAACTCCAACCGAAGTATTTGTAACATGTACTACTGCATTAACAGTTGCTTCTGCAGCTGTGGTAAAGTCTACTGAATTTTCAGCAGCAACTAATTTTGAATTATTAGTATATACCGGAAAATGATTTACGGTTTCCGTTTGATTTACTTGTTGCCTTTCTGGCGTTATTAAACGATTATATAGGGTTAATGAAATAAAACCTCCCAAAAGAGCAACTACAAATAACTTAATATTTTGTTTCATGATTTCTATATTTTTTATGATACAAAATCAAATTTCCAAAAACTGTGCCAATAGAATTTAAATACCTCTACAGACTGTCATTCTTTCAGTCCAAACAAAACTGATAGTACTGACTCTAAAACAGATAACAATAAACTAAACAAAATGGCTATTCCAATTCCATTAACTGTAAAACCTGAAATTAAAGCATCCGCCATGCTAATAATAATTGCATTGATAATTAGTAAAAACAATCCTAAAGTCAAGACTGTTATCGGCAAAGTCAATACAATTAAAATTGGCTTTACCAATAAGTTTAAAATACTTAAAATTAATGCCACCCATACAGCTGTTCCCAAACTTGCCACCGCAACACCAGGCAATAAGTTTGCAATTAATACTACAGCTAAAGCATTCACTAATAATTGAACTATTTGTTTCATCTTTTTTTCTTTTAAAAATACAATCTATTTAAACGAAACACAAAAATCTGTTCAATCTATTCTGAGTTTTATGTGCCCTCCTATTTTTCTTTGTATTTTTGTAGGATTAAATTTTAGAAATGGAAATTAACTTTTATAAATATCAAGGAACAGGTAATGATTTTGTTGTAATAGACAATAGAGATCTTAGCTTTCCTAGAGAAAACACTGACTTGGTTCACTTTTTATGTGATAGACGTTTTGGAGTTGGAGCTGACGGACTTATGTTGCTAAATCCTTCTGATCAATACGACTTTACCATGGTGTATTACAACGCCGATGGATCTGAAAGTACTATGTGTGGTAATGGTGGACGTTGTTTGGTTGCTTTTGCCCACAAACTTGGAATTTTTAAAAAAGAAACCACTTTTGATGCTATTGATGGTTTGCATTACGCTACTTACGAAAACGGAATTACCAACCTACAAATGATTGACGTAGATGCCGTGGAAGTTTATAACAATCACTGCTTTTTAAACACAGGATCTCCTCATCATGTACAAATGGTTCATAATATTGGAGAGTATGATGTAAAAACAAATGGTGCAAAAATTAGATATGGTGCCCCTTATTTTGACAAAGGAACCAATGTAAATTTTGTAGAATCATTAAATAATGATAAATTTAGAGTAAGAACCTATGAGCGAGGTGTTGAAAATGAGACACTTGCCTGTGGAACTGGAGTAACAGCAGTAGCTATTGCTATGTACGAACAAAAGCAAACAACAAACACCAAAATTCCTTTAAAAGTTGAAGGAGGTGAACTTGAAGTTTCTTTTGAACCTACGGAAAATGGCTACAAAAATGTGTTCCTAAAAGGACCAGCTACATTTGTATTCAACGGAAACATCAAATATCATGGGGAAGCTAACAGGTAAAAACATCAGATTACGTGCTCTTGAGCCAACAGATTTAGAATTTCTATACAACATAGAAAATAATGAAGCTTACTGGGAAGTAAGCAATACTCAAACGCCGTATTCTCGTTATATCCTGAAGCAATATTTAGAAAATGCACATTTAGATATTTATGAAGCCAAGCAATTACGTTTTGCTATCGAAGATAAAAAACATCAAATTGTAGGAATGATTGATTTATTCGATTTTAGCCCCCAGCACTTAAGAGCTGGTGTTGGTATTTTAATTGATCAAAATCATCAACAAAAAGGCTATGCCACCGAAGCCATAAAGCTTTTAAATAAATATGCGTTTTCTTTTTTAAACCTTAGACAGCTGTACGCAAATATTACAACAGACAACCAAAAGAGTATTCAACTATTTGAAAAATTAGGATATCAATTGATTGGTATTCGTAAAGACTGGATTTTTAGTGATGGAGATTTTAAGGACGTCGCTTTTTACCAGTTAATTCATCCTTCAATTTTACATGAAAAAAACATATTATAGCCTAGGAATTTTTAGTCTAGCAATTGCCATTATAGGAATTTATTTCTATAGTATTATTTATGGTACACAAATAAAACACGATACTAAAATCTATATAAAATCAACAGATTCTTTACCTCAGGTACTCATTGCTTTAGATTCTGTTTGTAATGATATTAGTGATATTAAAACAGTAGCTTCTTTAAAAAAATACAATCATGTTAAACCCGGAATGTATATTTTAAAAGAAGATATGAGTGCGAATAGCATCATTAACTTATTGCGTAGTGGAAAACAAACTCCTATTAAGGTCACTTTTAACAACCAAAATTATATTGAAAATTTAGCAGGAAGATTAGCTCAACAAATCGAAGCAGATTCAATCAGTATTTTAAATAGTTTAATAAATAGTGATTTTTTAAAACAAGAGGGATTTACACACAAAACCGTATTAAACATGTGTATGCCTTATACTTATGATTGTTATTGGACAATTAGCCCAAATCAACTAAGAGATAAATTACTACAAGCTTATAAAAGGTTTTGGAATGCGAATAGAATTGCCAAAGCTAATAAGTTAAACCTTAGTCAAAACGAAATTATTTCTTTAGCCTCTATTGTACACAAAGAAACTTCATACAAACCTGAAAGATCAAAAGTGGCAGGAGTCTATTTAAACAGAGTTAGAGTTGGTATGCCTTTACAAGCCGATCCAACTATTATATATGCTTTGAAAGAAAAGTACGGAAGAGATACCGTGATCAAAAGAGTCTTAAAAAAAGATTTAGATATTAATTCACCTTACAATACTTACAATAATAGAAGTATTCCTCCGTCAGCTATTGCCATGCCCGATATAGATGCTATTGATGCTGTTTTAAATGCAGAAAGGCATCCTTATTATTATTTTTGTGCAAGTCCTGATAAACTAGGAACACATAATTTTGCTAAGAATTTAAGCCAACACAACAGAAATGCTGCTGCTTACCAACGTTGGTTAAACAATCACAGAATACATAGATAAAAGCTTCTTTGTAAACAGCCCCTAAACCAGGTCATCGAGCGAAGTCGAGATGGATTTTAAAGATAGATAACACCCAGGTTATAATTTAACAACTGAAGACTGTTTACTGAATACTTTATACTAGAAATCTGCTAAGCGTGAATAATAAAAATAGCTGGAATTTTATGTATTTCTGGCTTTTGATTTTTCCATTCAGCCACCGTAAAAGTTCTGATGTATTCAGAAGGCATGGTAATATCAGCAGCAATACAAAGTCTTGTAGATGGAGACAATGTTGCTTGCAAATCATCTAACATCTTATGATTTCTATAAGGTGTTTCAATAAAAATTTGAGACTGTTTATGATCTTTAGACAAACGCTCTAAACGTTTGATCTCTCTTTTTCTATCCCCTTTTTCAATAGGTAAATAACCATTAAAAGCAAAACTCTGTCCATTCATTCCAGAAGCCATCATAGCCATTAAAATAGACGATGGACCTACCAAAGGAACTACACGAATTCCTTTCTTATGAGCCAAAGCAACCACATCAGAACCTGGATCTGCAACAGCAGGAACTCCCGCTTCTGACAACAAACCAATAGATTCTCCTTGCATACAAACATCCAAATAAGTATTCACCTCTACAGGATCTACATATTTATCTATCAACTTTAATTGTAAACTAGGCTGTGATTTTGATGGGGTTATTTTTTTTATAAAACGTCTTGCAGATTTTTCATTCTCTACAATAAAATGAGTTAAACTTTCTACTACAGACTTTACAGAAATAGGCATCACCTCTAGAGGTTCATTATCCCCTAAAGTTGTAGGTATTAAATATAAATTTCCTTTCATTCTATGCGTTTATTTTGTTAACGATTACATCACAAGCTTCATCTAACATTTGATATACTTGTTCAAAACCATTATCTCCTCCATAATATGGATCAGGAACAGATATATCCTCACGCGGATATATGGTTTTCATAATCATCGATATTTTTGCAGACTGAGTTTCATTAGTAGCCATCATTAAAACATTTCTGTAATTAGACTCATCCATCACAAAAATAAAATCAAAAGTATCTAGGTCTGCTTTTGATATTTTTCTAGCTTTTTGATCTGTAATATCAATTCCGTGTTTTTTGGCAACCTCAATAGATCTTGGATCTGGTAACTTACCAATATGATAAGCTCCTGTTCCTGCAGAATCTACAATAACATTTTGATTTTGAATCTTAGATTTTAAAATACCTTCAGCCAAAGGAGACCTACAAATATTTCCTAAGCACACCATTAAAACCTTAATTGGTTTCACCATAGACTAAAATGAAAGTTTTTTAGAAATATCATCAACGTATTTCTTAAACTGTTTATCAGTAGCTGTTAAATTATCTACCGTTTTACAAGCGTGTAATACCGTAGCATGATCTCTTTTTCCTATTTGAGAACCAATACTAGCCAATGATGACTTGGTTAACTTTTTAGAAAAATACATCGCCAATTGTCTTGCCTGTACAATATGACGTTTTCTTGTTTTAGATTGTAAAGTAGCCAAATCAATTTCAAAATATTTAGAAACTACTTTCTGAATATAATCCACTGAAACTTCTTTTTTGGTGTTCTTAACAAACTTATCAACAATACCTTTTGCCAAAGTAAGGCTAAACTCTTTTTTATTAAATGCAGATTGAGCAATTAAAGAAGTTACAACTCCCTCTAATTCTCTAACATTTGTTTTAATGTGTTTTGCAATAAACTCAATCACTTCTTCAGGAACCTCAACACCATCTCTGTACAATCTGTTCTTTAAGATGTTTATTCTAGTTTCATAATCTGGTGCTTGTAATTCTGCCGACAATCCCCATTTAAAACGAGACAACAAACGTTGTTCAATGTCTTGCATATCTACAGGAGCTTTGTCAGAAGTTAAAATAACTTGCTTTCCATTTTGATGCAATTCGTTAAAAATCTGGAAGAATGCATCTTGAGTTTTGGTTTTACCTGATAAGAATTGAATATCATCAACAATTAACACATCTATCATTTGATAAAAATGTAAAAAATCATTTCTGTTATTATTCTTTAAAACGGCATCACCATATTGCTGTATAAACTTTTCCGTAGAAACATATAAAACTGTTTTGTCCGGATATTTATCTTTTACTTGTACTCCTATTGCGTGTGCTAAATGTGTTTTTCCTAACCCAACTCCGCCATAAATCATTAATGGATTAAAAGAAGTTCCACCTGGTTTATTCGCCACAGCCATTCCAGCAGATCTTCCTAAACGATTAGATTCACCTTCCATAAAATTTTCAAAACAATAGTTAGGGTTTAAGTTAGATTCAACTTTTACCTTTTGAAGACCAGGAATTACAAAAGGATTTTTAACCTCTCTACTAATATTTTTACTTGGAAAGTTCACATTCTGTGGTTGCATTGGGGCACGGTTAGAACTTGGAATTTTAACCGTTTGGGGTACTTTACTGCTATATGAATTTTCTAATCTTACATCATATAACAAACGTGCTTCTTTACCTAACTCTCTAACCAAAGCACTTCTTAAAATCTTCACATAATTTTCTTCTAAGAACTCGAAGAAAAACTTACTAGGAACCTGAATGGTTAATGCTCCTCCTTCTAATTTAACAGGTACAATAGGTTCAAACCAAGTTTTAAATCCAACTGGTGTAATATTATCCTTAATAAATTCCAAGCAAGCAGCCCAAACAGTCTCAGCGGTTTTAATCATTGTAATCTTATGCACTTTAATTTTGGTTAGTTTTCAGTTTAGTTTAGTTTCGCAAAAAAGTTCATTTATTATTGAACTACATCAATAATAAAGTGATACTTCTAGGGGACTACAAAAGTGTGAATAAAATTCATTAAAAAAAAACGGAATGGGTATTGTATTTCATGTTTTTTTTACCTAACATAAAACATATTTTAAAACAACCAATGAAATCAAAAACAACTGAATTAAGAGTACGATATTCTGAAACAGATCAGATGCAATATGTGCACCACAGCAACTACGCTAAGTACTTTGAAATTGCTCGCATTGAATGGCTTAGAGAAGCAGGCATATCCTACAAAGAGATGGAAGAACAAGGAATAATATTACCCGTAGTTAACCTCTTGACTGAGTTTAAAAAACCTGCAAAGTATGACGATGTTCTTACTATAAAAACCTCAATAAAACAGATTCCTACTGCCAAGATTATTTTTACCTACGAAATCTACAACCAGAAAGGTGAATTGTTAACAACTGGAGAGTCAACTTTGGTGTTTGTTGACATGAAAAAAAACAGACCAATGAAATGCCCTGAAAACATTTTAGACATTATTTTAAAACAAAAAGATTAATCTTCTTTATCTACTAAAACTTCAACACATCTTAAATCTTCAAAAGACTGAATTACAGAATTAAAAATAGCGACAGGAGAAAGCAATGTAAATTGGCAATCTAAATACATTTCTTGATGTTGAATTTCCAAATCATATGTTTTAATCAATCGCATGATTTTATCAACATGTTCATAAGAACTTTTTATAATAAATGCTTCTTTGATTATTTTCTCCTCTATAGTCGCTTCCGCTAAAGTTTCTTCAGCTGAAGTTCTATAAGCTTTAATCAATCCTCCTACGCCCAATTTCACACCTCCAAAATAACGAACTACAATTAATAAAACATTGGTTACATCAAAAGATAATAGTTGACCGTATATAGGCTGTCCTGCTGTATTACTTGGTTCTCCATCATCGTTTACCCTATAAGTCAATCCATCATAACCCAAACGATACGCATAACACCAATGTCTAGCATCATGATATTGTTTTTTAATTTCTTCTAGTTTTTCTTTTACCTCTTCCTCATTGGTCACAGAAAATAAAAAACCTATAAACTTACTTCCTTTTTCTTTGTAAAGCGTAGCTTCTACAGGATTTTCTATGGTTTTATATGTTTCTATTTGTGATTTACTCATATAGCAAAATAAAGTACAATAATGGCTAACCCGGACATTCCTAATCCGATATAATTCTGTTTACTTAGTTTTTCTTGATAAAGAAATAAGCCCAAAAGTACAGAGATCAAAACAACTAATAAATTGTTTACTGAAAAAATTAAAGATGTTTCATAATCTGGATGAGACAATGCTTTTAACAAAAAATAAATAGAAAAATAATTGGGGATTCCCAAAATCAATCCTCCTATTAAATTCTTAAAAGACAATTTTAAATTTCCTATTGATTTTTTAATCATTAACACAACAACCCCTATACATCCACAAAAAAAGAACAAAGAAGTAGAAAACAAATCCAAAGCATTATGGGCTACATAGTATGCTTGCATATGATTGATGATGGCATCAGCCAAACCACTTCCTATAAAAATTAAAAAAGGTAAATACCACAAACGTTTATCAAATTGATAAGTTCCTTTCTTTTTTGAGGTAAACCAAACACCCAACAAAGCCAATACGATTCCTAATATCTTTAAAACTCCAGCATCTTCTTGACACAAAAAAATTCCAATAAAAATGGGAATGACAACACTCATTTTATTAGCAACTGTCATAACCGACAAACCACCTTTTTGAGCCGTAACCGCCATTAAATTAAATGTAATAATAAACAAAGTTGAAATTGTTAAAGCCCCCCAAACCCATGATTGAGAAAGTAGAAAAGGAACCGAAAAAGGAGAGTTACTATGCAAACATCCTATTCCCAAAGCCATAAAATAACTCACTACAATGGCTTGTAAATTATCTAATTGATAACGTTGAAATTCTTTGAGGGTTAAAAAAACAGCTGTGGTAAACAAAATACTCAACAGTAAATAAATCATATTTCTTTGGTATAATGTTTTACAGTGTTTGTTCCTAATGCGTAAGTTTCATTTGGTTTTACTTCTAGTACTGGAGCTTTTACTCCTTTCTCAAATTTATCATTCCCTACAAAGACAAAAGCTTCATCCCATAAATCTTGTTCAATAAAACTATCTAACAATTGTTTTCCACCTTCTACCAAAACAGATTGTATTTTTTCTTGATACAACACCTCCATTATTTGAGGAAGAATATTTTTAGAGAAATCAATTTTCGCAAATTGAACCGCTTCATTACTTGCTTCTTGCTCCGTAAAGATGATTGTTCTTACTTCTCCATTATACAAGTGGTAAGTTTTAGGAACTCTTAAATTTTTATCAATTAAAATTCTTACGGGCGACACTCCTCCATAAGATCTTGTAGTTAAAGTAGGATTGTCTTTTAAAGCAGTATTGGTCCCTACCAAAATAGCATGTTCTATGGCTCTAATTTGATGTACTCTTTGTTTAGACAATTCGTTAGAAATCCAAGTGGGTTTGGCTTCTTCAAGACTATTAATCTCTCTCTCTTTGTCTATAAAACCATCTTGCGTTTCAGCCCATTTGATTAAAACATAAGGTCTTTTTTTATTGTGATAGGTAAAAAAACGTTTATGTAAATCTATACACTCTTCCTCTAAAATCCCTACATGAACTTCTCTACCTGCTTTTAATAAAATTTCAATTCCTTTACCCGCCACTGCTGCAAAAGTATCTACACAACCTATATAAATTTTTGGAATATTTTTAGCTTCAATTAAATTGGCACATGGTGGTGTTTTCCCATAATGCGCACAAGGTTCTAAGGTAACATACAAAGTAGCTTTACTTAATAAACTTTCATCAGCCACACTATTAATAGCATTTACCTCTGCATGAGAACCACCATAAGCACTCGTATAACCTTCTCCTATAATTTTCCCATCACAAACAATTACAGCTCCCACACAAGGATTGGGATACGCCAAACGTGTTCCTTTTTTTGCCAAGGAAACAGCACGTTGCATAAATATTTCGTGAGAAGAAAGCATTATTTTAATATTTTAATTTTGTCGTTGAACTGGATTGGATATTCTTTTTTAACTAAAAACTTTTTAAATGTAGCTTTTCCAGTAAACTTAACCGCTACTTCGTTGGTTAAAATACTACTTAGAATAGAGTTTAACAATCCTTTTTTAGAATCAAAAATTTGTCCATAAGACAGTTTAATTTCTAGCGGCACTTCAAAATCTTTTCTCGATGGCACTTTTACTTCTTGATTTTTCAATTTTCCTAAATCTATATCATTCACCACAGCATGCAAATCACTCAAAGCAATTTTTCCTCCCATTCTGTTAGGATTGTTAAATTTTAAACCTGCTTTAATGGTAATAGAATCATTGATGATTTTTGAAACATTTACTTTTCCAACCCCAACATATTCCGGAGCTTTTAAATTGGAACAAGAAACCACTAAGGCAACACTAATAAAAACGAATAATAACTTTACGAACTTCATATTTGTATATTTGTATCCGCAAAAATATCAATAAATAAGCCAATTAATGACTTTACTCTCATTTAAACAAAAATTATACGCCACTTTAGAAAGTCATTACCCTACTTCAGAAATTGATTCTTTTTTTAAAATAATTTTAGAAGATGTACTAAACCTTTCTAAAATTGATTTTGCATTAGAGCCTAACAAAATTGTTTCTGATGACAAAAACACTAAAATTGATCAGATTATTTCTAGATTGGCAGAACATCAACCTATTCAACATTTAATTGGTTTTACAGAATTTATGGATTTAAAAATCATGGTAAATGAGCATGTTTTAATTCCTAGACCTGAAACTGAAGAATTGATAAGATGGATATTAAATGATTATTCTACGGCTCCAAATTTAGATGTTTTAGATATTGGGACAGGTTCTGGTTGTATTCCTATTGCTTTATCTAAAAGTTTAAATGATGCAAATATAAATACTATTGATATTTCTACCAAAGCCATTGAAACCGCTAAAAAAAATGCTGAAATTAATAAAGTGAATATCAACTTTATTCACCAAGATATTTTAACAACAAATCAGTTCCCTCAACAATACGATGTCATTGTCAGCAATCCTCCTTATGTAAGGAATTTAGAAAAAGCCGAAATGCAAAAAAATGTATTGGAGTTTGAACCCCATTTAGCCTTATTTGTAGAAGACAATGATCCTGTAATTTTTTATAAAAAAATTGCTGAATTGGCTATATCAGCCATAAAACCAAAAGGGGCTTTGTACTATGAAATCAATCAATATTTAGGCAAAGAAACGATTGAACTATTAAAGCAAATCGGATTCAAAAACATAGAACTAAAAAAAGATATGTTTGGAAACGATAGAATGATTAAGGCTACTTTTTAGTAGCGAGTAGTCAGTACATAGTATTAAGTAATTTTGCACTTAATACTTTAGACTCATTACTTTGTACTCAATACTAAATAATTACTTTTGCAAAAAAATATTACCATGCGCATAGACATCATTACGGTATCGCCAGAATTAATCAAAAGTCCTTTTGAACACTCAATTATGAAAAGAGCTCAAGAAAAAGGATTGGCAGAAGTTCACTTTCATAATTTAAGAGATTATGCCATTAATGATTACGGTAAAATTGATGACATGCAATTTGGTGGTGGTGCAGGAATGGTTTTAATGATAGAACCTATTGATGCTTGTATTAGCAAATTAAAAGCAGAAAGAGCATATGATGAAATTATTTACATGACTCCCGATGCTCCTACCCTAAATCAACGCACTGCTAATCATCTTTCCTTGAAAGAAAACATGATTATTTTGTGCGGACATTATAAAGGAGTTGATCAACGTGTAAGAGATCTATTTATTACCAAAGAAATTTCTATTGGAGATTATGTTTTAAGTGGTGGTGAACTTGGTGCTGCTGTTTTATGCGACACCATTTTAAGATTGATTCCTGGAGTTTTAGGCGATGAAACTTCTGCCTTAACAGATTCTTTTCAAGACAATTTATTGTCCCCACCAGTATATACAAGACCTGCAGATTATAAAGGACATCAAGTTCCAGAGGTTTTAACCAGCGGAAACTTTCCTAAAATAGAAGAATGGAGAACCGATAAAGCCTATGAACTTACCCAACGAGTAAGACCTGATTTATTAGATGAATAAAATATTTATTTTTTTATGAATATCTAATATTTTGTTATTATTTTTGCAGTCCTGAATTAACCTCTGACGATACTCGTGAATGTTGTTTCAGATTACAACCATTATAAAATATATAAGATGGAATCTTTAGTAAAATTTGTACAAGACGAATTTGTAGCAAAAAAAGACGTACCTAACTTTAAAGCAGGAGACACAATTACTGTGTACTACGAAATTAAAGAAGGGGCTAAAACAAGAACTCAGTTCTTTAAGGGTGTAGTAATCCAAAGAAGAGGAACTGGATCTTCAGAAACATTTACAATTCGTAAAATGTCTGGAACTGTTGGTGTAGAGCGTATCTTCCCAATCAACTTACCAGCTATTCAAAAAATCGAATTGAACAAACAAGGTAAAGTTCGTAGAGCTAGAATTTACTACTTTAAAGAACTTACTGGTAAAAAAGCAAGAATTAAAGAAGTTAGACGTAAATAATCTCTTTTTATTCTTAATCTCTAAAAAGCTCAATACCCTGTGTATTGAGCTTTTTTTTGTATGAAAAATAGCACAGCTTTTATAAAAGGTGTTATGTTTTTAACACCCTGTAGAAAAAGATAATATTATTAGTACATTTGCAAAACTTTATAAGCTTAATGTTTATAATTTTAAGAAACTCATTAAACAATTTTTAAAGAATTAAAATGGCAACAGAAAATTCAAAAATCATTTATACACTTACAGACGAAGCTCCTGCTTTGGCTACGTATTCATTATTACCAATCATTAAAGCTTTTACTAGCAAGGCTGGTATTGAGGTTGAAACTAGAGATATTTCTTTAGCAGGAAGAATTTTAGCAAACTTTCCTGAGTTTTTAACAGATGATCAAAAAATTTCTGATGCTTTGGCTGAATTAGGAGAATTAGCTAAAACTCCTGAAGCAAACATTATTAAATTACCTAACATTTCTGCTTCTATTCCTCAGTTACAAGCTGCAATTAAAGAGTTACAAGAAAAAGGATTCAACATTCCTAATTACCCAGCAAATCCATCTAACGATGAGGAAAAAGCTATCAAAGCTCAATATGCAAAAGTATTAGGTTCTGCTGTAAACCCTGTATTACGTGAAGGAAATTCTGACCGTAGAGCTCCAAAGGCTGTTAAAAACTACGCTAAGAAAAACCCACACTCAATGGGTAAATGGTCTAAAGATTCTAAAACGCATGTAGCTTCTATGGAAGCTAATGATTTTTATGGTTCTGAAAAATCTACAACCATTGAAAACGCTACTGAATTTAAAATTACTTTTAACGGAACAGACTTAAAAGGTTTTGCTCCTTTAAAAGCTGGAGAAATCATTGATACTTCTGTAATGAGTATTAGTGCTTTAAAAGAATATGCTGCCAAAGAAATTGCAGATGCAAAAGCAAACGGTGTATTGTTATCATTACACATGAAGGCAACCATGATGAAGGTTTCTGACCCTATTATTTTTGGTGCTATTGTAGAAGTTTTCTACAAAGATGTTTTTGAAAAATATGCTGATTTATTTGCTGAGTTAGGAGTAACTGCTACCAATGGTTTAGGTGATGTATATGCTAAAATTGCAGGACACCCTAAAGAAGCTGAAGTAAAAGCTGCTATTGATGCTGTTTATACTGATGCTCCTGCTGTAGCGATGGTAAATTCTGACAAAGGAATTACAAACTTACACGTACCTTCTGATGTTATTGTTGATGCTTCTATGCCTGCTATGATTAGAACTTCTGGTCAAATGTGGAACAAAGAAGGAAAACAACAAGATACCAAAGCTTTAATTCCAGACAGATGTTATGCTGGAGTTTTCCAAGCAACTATTGATTTCTGTAAAGAAAATGGTGCTTTTGACCCAACTACTATGGGAACTACTCCTAACGTAGGATTGATGGCTCAAAAAGCTGAAGAATATGGATCTCACGATAAAACTTTCCAATTAGATGAAGCAGGAACTGTACAAGTTGTTGATACTAACGGAAATGTATTATTAGAGCAAAAGGTTGAAGCTGGAGATGTTTTCAGAATGTGTCAAGTAAAAGATGCTCCAATTCAAGACTGGGTTAAATTGGCTGTAAACAGAGCTACTGCAACAGGAGTTCCTGCTGTATTCTGGTTAGATGAAAACAGAGCTCACGATGCAGAAATCATCAAAAAAGTAAACAAATACTTAAAAGACCACAATACAGAAGGATTAGAAATTTTAATCAAGTCTCCTATTGAAGCTACTAAATACACTTTAGAAAGAGTAAAAGCTGGATTAGATACTATTTCTGTAACTGGAAACGTATTACGTGATTACTTAACAGATTTGTTCCCAATTTTAGAATTAGGAACATCTGCTAAAATGTTATCTATTGTTCCTTTAATGAACGGTGGAGGGTTGTTTGAAACAGGTGCAGGAGGTTCTGCTCCAAAACACGTTCAACAATTAATTGAAGAAAACTATTTACGTTGGGATTCTTTAGGTGAATTCTTAGCTTTAGCAGTTTCTTTAGAACACTTAAGCGGTAGATATAACAATGCACAAGCACAAATATTAGCAGATACTTTAGATGCAGCTACAGGTAAATTCTTAGACAATGACAAATCTCCTACTCGTAAAGTTGGTGGTATTGACAACAGAGGTTCTCACTTCTACTTAGCATTATATTGGGCACAAGAATTAGCAGCTCAAAATAAAGATGCTGAATTAAAGGCAATCTTTACTCCTGTTGCTGAAGCAATGACTCAAAACGAAGCTAAAATTGTTGAAGAAATGATTTCTGCTCAAGGTAAAGCTGTAAATATTGGTGGTTACTACAAATTAGATCAAGAGTTAACTTTTGATGTAATGAGAGTTAGTAAAACTTTAAATACAATTATTGACGGAATTGCTTAATTAATTCCTTCATTATTAATTTTAAAAAAAGAGCGATTCAATTGAATCGCTCTTTTTTTAAATGTATTTTTTATTAAAGATAAAAGGGGAAATATCTTTCAATCCCCCCCTATCATATAATAATTAGGAAAATTATTTAATCCATCTAGGATCTCCTATTAAATTATCTTTTATTGTTTGATTTCCAATAGTAAAATCACCATTTAAAGGATCAGCAAACTCAGGATCTAATTGCGTACCTGAACCATCAAATACAGTTTGACTAGGATTAAAGAATCCATCAGCATTAAAGTAATTGTTATTACTAAAAGTAACTGTATCATCAGTTCTACTTTGATCAGAATAACCTTCAGAACCAGTATCAGTTATCAAAGTATTTTGTACAATAATATCATTTGTTTGGAATCTAATATACAATACTCTCTTACTTGATGAATCACAACATCCATATAAGGTGCTATTTTCTAACAATACATTACAAACCAGACCATTTTGAGTTGAAGTTCCTGCATCATCAATTCTAAAGAAATCACGACCTGGTGCACAATTATTAAAAGTACTCGTTCTTACCGTTACATTAAATACATCAGAATTTCTAAAATCAATAAAATCTCCTCCATTAGTTACAACATTTGTAACAATACAGTCCTCTACTGTTACAGACTGTACTATTGCATCTGTTGTGTTTCCTGCAATAAATGAACGATCAAAATCATGAATATTACACCCTTTTATTAAAAGTGAGTTATAATTACCCGCACCAGTATACCTAGCAACATCCTGAATAGTTGTAGCACCATCTAAATCTAAATCAATTAAATTTACATCAGTTGCACCTGCATTAAATTCAAAATTAAGACTTAATTTAGGTTTAAAATCTGTTTTCAAACCTCGAATAGTTATTGATTTATCTAAAGTAATTGTTCCTGTTTGTGCAGTAAAATCACCTTGATCTATTAAAATAATCTCTCCATCTTGAGCATTATTAAGTATTTGTATTAAATCATCTGTTGTAGAAACTAGAGTATTATTACCTACAGCAACTCCAGTTGTAATTTCAGCAAAACCTCTTTGTTTTGCATTATTATACAAGGTAGCTTTATATTCTGTCTCAGATGTTAACCCTGTGATATTAGCAACCCCATCTATTTTTTCCTGAGCAGTAATATCATGTCTTATATCTCCTGGCTGTAACATGAAATGCGTAACATTTAAACCCGCTTCCCACCTTAAAGTTACATTGTCATCATCTGCATCACCAAGTTCATATGGCAACATAATTTGTTCCGACAAAGTTGTAAATTCACCTAAAGCCCAAGAAGAATCATCTAATTCTCTAGCACTTTTAGCTTTTACTCTTACAGAATAAACTGTTTCCCCTTCTAATCTTACAGTAATTGGTAATTCTTCTGCTGTAACCTCAACAGTTTCATAAATAGTTGTAAAATCTGGATCATCTGCACTAAATTCAACTATATAACTATCTATATTGTCATCTACAGTCCAACTCATTTCAACATAAGTTTGATTTCTTACAATTGTACTAAGACTTACTGGTGCAAACTCTCTATTTATAGACAAACTTTCTACAACTTCTTCATCGTAACTACAACTAGCTACAATAAAGGCCAAGAATGCTATAAACCCTTTATATATATTTTTTGTTTTCATAAATATCGTTTTATTTTTTTCTAAGATTCTAATAATCGTAATCGTTTACCAACTGATTATTACTTCCATCTATAAACACTTGCCAAATTGGCCAAAACTGTCTTTGATCAGGATTTACCCCAACTTTATAAATAGAATTTATCGTAACATCATCTAAAGCATCCCATGATTTGGTAGAATAGTCTACTCCAGGATTTGTAGTCTCGCCTCTATTTAAACCATAAATATCTAAAGTTTCTCCATCCGCTTTATACTTATAATATAAAGTCGTTGGCACATCTGCATAATCTCCTGCTCTGTTCATGAAATCTGTCATTTTAGATTTTGCTTCATCTAACTTTGTTTTTAATAAGTTCCAACGTATTAAGTTTTGTTTTCTCTCCATTTCACCTGTAAACTCATATTTGTGTTCTTTTACAATAGCATTAAACATATCTTCTTTGGTTGATAAATTATCTACATATGCATCAACTTTTGTAGCATGTGCGATTGCGGGAAACGCTCTTCTACGAATTTCTTTTAAATATGGTGCAGCTGCTTGAGGTCCGTTTAATTCATTTGCTGCCTCTGCTGCTATTAACAACACTTCTGCATAACGCATATAAACTTTATTAACTCCATCATCATTAGTAGAAGTCACATATCTATCCATCCACTCATAACGATACTTACCAAAATACCACGTATCTGAAGCCGTTAATTCTTGTTTAGAAACACCATTTACAGCCGTTGCCCATTCATAAGGTACACAAGTTACATCACGTCTGGTATCTTCTTCATCATAGTCATAAAAAACTGTTGGAACTGGCCCTGCAATTCCTCCTCTACCTTGACCAGTATATTGATCTACACTACGGTGTCTTACTGCAAAAGAGAACAAAACTCTTCCTCTACCATCTGCAAAAGGAATTTCCCAAAGAGACTCTCCTCCTGCTGTTACAATTTCTTTATTGTAATTTTTCCAAAATTGTTCAAAAGAAGGATTTAAAGAAGCTTTACCACTTTGAATTACATCTGTAGCTTCACTTAAGGCCAATGTATACATTTTCTCTACAGATAAATCTGGATCACTACTTCTTCTAACTCCATCAGGGTATTGCTGAAAACCACTAGCAATCATAGCTAAACGAGCTCTGAATCCTTTTACAAAAGCTTTGTTTACTTTTTCAACTGTAGAAGTTGCCGTAGTTTCATTTGGCCATGGTACCAATGTGGCTGCCTCACCCAAATCAGCAATAATTTGTTTATAAATAATATCTCTATTAGATTTTGCCAAATAAATTGTTTCTGAAGTAATAGGTTCAAAACGAGCAGGGACATCTCCCCAAGCTTTCATTAAATCTGCATAATATATAGCACGTAAAGTTAATGCCTCTCCTAATATTTGTCCTAACTCTGTTCCTGGTTGTGGATCTCCATAAGCTCGTAATCCACGAATACAAATGTTAGCACGCTCTATACCAGAATACATCATAGCCCAAGCATTATTTGTTGAGTTCATTTGTGTATTATTAGGTTTTGCATCGTATATCATTAACTCACCTTGAGAACTACCTGCATCATCAGAACTAAAGTTATATTCAATATCTGTATTAAACCCATAAAAAGGGATAAACCTTCCTCTATAGGAGTTTGTTTGCCCCATGGGTTCTAAAATTCCATCAATGGCTCCTCTTGCCAATCCTGGTGTAGAGAAAATAATAGACTCGTCTAAGGTTGATTTTGTTGGAGCTTCTAAAAATTCAGAATCCTCACAAGCTGTAAACAGACTTGTCATGATCAATCCTGAAATTATTATTTTATATATATTTTTCATTTTCTAAAGTATTTGTGATTAAAAATTAAGGTTTAAACCAAAAATTAACGATCTACTTCTTGGGAACGGAGAATAATCAGTTCCTGGCGTAAGTGGCGTATTTCTTCTTGTAGAAACTTCAGGATCTGGACCAGAATAATTAGTCAACACGAAAACATTATTAGTAGTTGCATAAAAACGTAATTTTGAAATCCCTATTTTTGAAAGCTTCTCATCAGGTATAGTATATCCTAATGTAATGGTATTTAATCTTAAAAAAGAACCATCTTCTACTGCCCAATCACTAAACACATTTCTTTGCATATAAGGAGACCACATTGTAGTGTTTTCATTCATAGCTGCTAATTGAGTAGGGTCTGTAACCAACTGACCTGTAGCTGCATCTAAATTTTTCCATCTATTACCACTAGCCATGATATTGCTTAAATTTCTATATTGACCATTTTCTGTAGCAGTTGCATATTCAATTTTACTAGCATTATAAATATCATTACCAATGCTAAAGTTAAATATAGCTGCTAAATCAAATCCATAAGCATTGGCATTCATTGTAAAACCTCCTGTAAAATCTGGATTGGCATCTCCTATGATTGCATTATCATTTATATCTACAATACCATCCGGCACACCATTAGGACCACTTACATCTTTTAATTTCATAGTACCTGGCATTACATTACCAACTACTGCTGATGCATCTGCAATTCCTGATTTTAAAGTATAAGTACTTGTTGCAGCATCATAATCAAAATCTGAAACTTCATAACGTCCATCATTTTGATACCCATACATAGCTCCTAAAGACTGTCCTACATTCACAACATAATCATTCCCTATTTGGGTAGAAGCCCAACTTGTAGCCTGACCAAAATCATCCATTACTCCTAAAGAATTGATTTTGTTTTTATTCATGGCAACGTTTAATCCTAAACTTAACCCATAGTCTTTATCACTAAAAACAACTGCATTAAAAGATGCTTCAAGTCCTGAATTTTGAACCTCTCCCATATTTCTGTACTGAGAAGTATACCCTGTACCTGGTGTAGGAAAGTTAATTAATAAGTCTTTGGTTATGTTTTTATAAGCTTCTAAAGACCCTGTTAGACGGTTATTAAAAAATCCGAAATCTAAACCTACGTTTTGTGTTACGGTAGTTTCCCATTTTAAATCTGGGTTAGCCAAAGTTGATGAAGCTGCCCAGTAATTGCTCACTCCATTTAAATAAGTAGTTGTTCTTGATTGGAAAGTTTGCACTTGTTGACCTGAAGGAATATTATTGTTTCCTGACTGTCCATAACTTACTCTTAATTTTAATGTATTTAAGAAGTCTGAATCTTTCAAGAATTCTTCTTCTGTAATTTTCCAAGCAACAGCTGCTGACGGAAAATACCCCCATTGATTGTCTCCTAAAAATTTACTAGATCCATCTGCACGGTAGGTAGCTCTAAGCAAATAACGATCTTTATATGAATACTTAACACGACCAAAGAATGATAGTAACTTATCGTCTGGACTGTAATTATTATCTATAGAAACTGGTGTTCCTTGCGTTGTTAAACTTTTAGTAGTTTCAAAATCAAAAAACTTAGGATAACCTTGAATGATGTTTTCCACTTCATTGCTTTTTGAGATAATCATTTCTTCACCTATTAGTAAATCTAAACTATGATCTGCTCCTAAAACATTTTTAAAGTCATAGTTTAACGTATTCGCATTTCTGAAACGATCTCTTTTTTGATCAGAAAAAATCAATGCAGGCATTCCTTGATTTTCTGCAGCTGCATTGTTACTTACATAATAAGTAGAACGCCCATAATAACGGTAATCTAAATCATTATAGTTATCTAAACCTAAACTTGTTTGAAAGCTTAAATTATCTATAATCTCCCAATCAAGCCTTCCTAATAAGTTATAGTTTTTTCTTTGTTTTTCTCTTTGATTATCTGCCAAAACTACCAAAGGATTGATTAAATCATTAGACAAAGCATCATCTGTATTACTTGTGGTAAGACCTGAAATAGGAATAGGAGAATATAGGACTGTTTGTTTATAACGAGAATCTCTAGGAGTACTTCCTTCTGACTGCTCTGCACCCGTACCATTCTCAATTCCAGTATCTGCATAACGAATGGTAAAAGCCAAATCAACTTTATCATTTACTTTGCTTTTTAAAGCCAATGATAGGTTATCTCTTTTAAACTTAGAACCAACCATAATTGATTTTTCATCATAATGAGCATAGTTAAAATTATAATTAAACTTGTCTGTACCTCCACGAACAGATAAATCACGGCTATGCACCTCTCCCATCTGACCATACATTTGTTTTTGCCAATTATTTCCTTTTTGACCGTTGTATTGATCACGATCTTGCCAAAGTCCAAAATAATCTGTGTAAGATTGTAGATAACCTGATTCTCCTGGAGTTTTAGGATCTGTAAGCAAAGCATATTCATATTGCCAACTTACATAATCTTCGGGATCTAAAACACCAACAGTGTTTGCTATGGTTTTTACTCCATAAAATGCATTAAGATTTGTTGTTATTTTACCATTTTTACCGCTTTTTGTAGTTACAATAATTACTCCATTAGCTCCTCTAGAACCATAAATAGCGGTTGAAGAAGCATCTTTTAAAACTGTAATATTTTCTATATTAGATGGAGCAACATCACTAATACTATTTACAGGAAAACCATCAACAATAACCAACGGAGAAGCATCTTGAGTTAAAGAACCACCTCCACGAACTCTAATATTTATTTCAGAATCTGGAGAACCATCGGTTGATGTTACTTGCACCCCAGCCATACGACCTTGTAATGCCTCGGCAACATTAGATACTGGCCTCTCCCTTAACTCATCTCCACCTAAAGTAACTACAGCACCTGTTAAATCAGATTTTTTAGTGGTTCCATATCCAATTACTACAACTTCGTCTAACTTATACTCATCACCTTCCATTACAAAATTAACGACCTTACGGTTACCAACTAAAACTTCTTGAGTTATATAACCCACATATGAAAAAATCAAGGTTGGATTTTCTGATGTAATATTAAGTGAATAATTACCATCAAAATCAGTTAAAGTACCATTTGAAGTTCCTTTTACCATTACCGTAGCCCCTGGTAAAGGTAATTCTGAATCTTTAGTAGTAACTGTTCCTGAAACCGTTTTGCTTTGTGCATTCATTTCGTTTACAGAAAAAAACAAAACAAATGCTATAAAGCATAAACCTGTTTTATTCAATGTAAATTTTTTCTTTTTTCTCACTTTAAGTAAGAAAAATAAATAGTTTGAAAAATAATAGTTTAGCATAAATGATTGTTTAAATAAATTAATATTTGTTTTTATTGACTCCATTAATAGATATGCAAAAAATATGTAGATTATTTAAACCACATAAAAAGTTAATGTAATCGATTACTAAAATATTAAATCACAACCTTTATAACTATTAAATTTTAATCAAATTCTTTTAAATTTTAAACATTTCATTAAAAAAACAGATATTAACATATAAAAAAACAATATAAACCCCTCTTGTTTAAACTATAAAGAATCAACAATTACACGTAAACAATGGTTAAGCCCATATAAATTAATACTATTTTTGTTATTAGAGCATGTATAAAATTTCATTCAGCGTTTTATTTAAATTTAATGATGCTTAATATATTCTGATGGTGATATGTTGTATTTATCCTTAAAACAAGTACTAAAATACCCCGCACTGTTAAAACCAACATCAAAAGCTACTTCAGATATATTTTTCTCTCCTGCATCTAACATTTGTTTGGCTCTTTTTAATCTCATATCTCTTACAAACTCGACAGGTGTCATATTAGTAAGGCTTTTAAATTTTCTATTAAAAGTAGCTCTTCGCATATTAATCGATTTTGCAAAAGACTCTATTTTAAAATCTGGATTTACCATTTGTTCTTCTACAACAGCTATAATTTCCTTCAGAAATGCTTCATCTTTAGTAGTTACTACTATTTCACTAGGAGATAGTTCAACCGTTTTAGAATCTAACACTAAAGAATCAAACATCTTTTTCCTTTTCTGTATTAAATTCCCTATAGATGCTTTTAAAAACTCAGTATCAAAAGGTTTTGTAATATAATAATCTGCACCATAGTTAAGTGCTTGAATTTTATTATCAACTGTAGATTTTGCTGTTAACAAAACTATAGGAATATGACTTGTGGTTTCTTCATTTTTAAGCTTATCTAAAAGCTCTAAACCATCCATCACAGGCATCATAATATCACTTAATATCAAATCTGGTATATTTGCCATGGCTTTTTCTAATCCATCTTTTCCATTAGTTGCTCTAATAACTTTATAGAATTTTCTTAATTGATTGGACAAAAATCTTCTAAGTTCATTATTATCTTCTACTATAAGCACTGTCGGTAAACTTCCTTGAGGTTCATCTACCTGACTAGAAGTTTCTTTAGCTACATCTATTTTTACCTCTTCGATATTGTTTTTTTCCAATTTAATTGGATAAGAAGTTGTTAAGGTGGTTATGGTCTTTTTCCCTTCTTCTTTTATAGAATTCATTTTAAAAGTAACGGTAAGTCCTTCTCCAGCATTATTAGTAGCATATATTTCTCCGTGATGAAGCTTTATATATTCTTTACACAAAGCCAAACCAATCCCTGTCCCCTCTATATAATCTACTTTATTACCTTCCCCTTCGTAATATAATTTAAAAATCTCTTTTAATTTATCTTCCTCAACCCCCACTCCTTGATCTATTACTCTAACAACAAAAGAATCATCTTCATTTTTAATAATTTCTACTGTAATTGTTTTGTCTTTAGGTGAAAATTTAAAAGCATTTGATAATAAATTATAAATAACAACATCTATTTTTTTATCATCTATCTTAACAAAAAACCTATCAGTATTTGATACTATTTTTAACTCTATATTCTTTTCATAAGCAGCCTCAGAAAACAACGAAGCAATTTCATTAACAAAAGAAATTAATTCAATTTTTTTAATATTTAAAGTTGCTTTTCCACTTTGTACTTTTCTAAAATCAAGCAATTGATTTACAAAACGAACTATCCTACTTGTGTTTTTTCTAACAACTTCCATATATTCATTTCCTCTTGGAGATAAATTTTCGTTAATAGCAATCTCTTCTATAGGATTTACGATAAGCGTTAAAGGAGTTCTTAATTCATGAGAAATATTGGTAAAAAAATTAAGTTTTAATTCTGTTAACTGATGCTCTATAGCTACTTTATTTCTTAAACGAATAACTGAGAAAGCAATTCTTCTAATCATTTCCGAAAAAAGAACTATTAATAAAACATAAATAATATACGCCCAAGTAGTTTTCCAAAAAGGAGGAGTAATAGTAATTGCTAAAGTTTTGTATGGTGTATTAAAATATAGTTCTTTATTTAAGCACTTTACCTCAAAAACATAATCTCCAGGTGACAAATTGGTATAAGTCGCTTTTTTCTGATTTTGAACATTGTGCCAAGTTTTATCAAATCCCTTTAGCCTATATACATAAATTTGCTTGTTATTTGATCTATAATCTAACACCTGATAATTGATTCCTATGGTATTTTGAGTATAATCTAAGTTTAATCTTTTATTGTAGTTTATATTACTTTCTAAAGGAGTATTTTCAGAAAACAAATCAACCTCTTTATTGTTGATTTCTAACTTAGTAAAACTCATTTTAGCGTTTATTTTATAATCCGTAATTTCTTCTGGATTAAACTCCAAATAACCTTTAACTCCACCAAACAATAAATGATTATTTGGTAACTTTATACATGAACTTTCAGAAAAACCTGTTTTAGATAAACCATCATACGAATCGTAATTTCTAAAAGTATAATCTTTCAAATTAAATTTAGACATTCCATTTTCTGTAGCCAACCATAAATTTTTATGATTGTCTTCAATCATACTTAGAATAAAATCACTTGACAAACCTTCTTTAGTTGTAAAGGTTTTAAACTTTATAGAATCCCCTTCATCAATTATTTTACTTAAACCTCCTCCCGATGAGGAAATCCACATATTACTTTCCGAATCATTATAAATATACAAAACATCATTACTGGGAATACTAGAAATATCTCCTGATATTTTATGATAAGCATCAAAATTCACCTCATCATAATCATCTGTATTAGGATTCATTTTAAGCAAGCCATTGGTAGTTGCAATCCAAATTTTACCTTTTTTATCTTCATTAATAAACCTTACTTTCCCACAAGTATTGATAGGATAATTTTTAAAACTATTTTTTGAATTTTTAAAAATAGTTTTTCCATGCCTCTCCATGACTAAATTTATTCCCGATCCATAATTCCCAATCCAAATATCTCCTCTTTTATCTTCAAAAACGGTATAAATTTTATCTCCACTAATACTACTATTGTCATTCTCGTTATGAACAAAATGTGTCAATTTATATTTTGATCTATCTATATTAAGTGGTTCCGCCTTGTATAATCCGTTACCTTTGGTTCCAATCCAAATATTTCCTTTGCTATCTTCAAAAAGTTTATAAATAAGCATAATGCCTTCTTTTGGCCAATTAACAAAAAGATCTTTAACCGCTTTCCCATTTTTGGTCACAAATAACTTACTTGATTTTGAGGCCAACCAAAGTCTATTATTAGAATCATATAAAATCCCCCTTATTTCATTATCCGTTTTATTGTCTGTATTTTCAAAAAGAAGATGATGTTTAAAGTCATCTTTTTGAAAAATAACTTTACTAATTCCTCTATCATTAGTAACCAACCACATAATACCTGAAGGGTCTAAATACCTAGTTGTAATAATATTAGAGTCTAAATAATTGGTTTCACCATTTTTATTATAAAAGTGATGAATTTTATCATTTGTTTTATCATAATAACCAAATCCTCCTCCTTTCATTCTTACCCAAAGTCTATCAAATTTATCCTCAAAAACATCATAGCTTTTTTCATATACTTGAAAAGTAGCATCGTTTTTCTGAAAAAACTTTTTAAACTTATTCGTTTGAGGGTCAAATTTGATAACTCCATTATTTTGAGGTTCTATCCACAACAAACCATTTTGATCTTCATAAACACTATAAAATGATTCTTCTTTAAATTTACTTATATTTTCTACTTCTAAAGTAGATGCGTTAATTTTAAAAAGTTCTCCTTTAGAGCTAACTACATAAATAGCATTTACTTTTTTAGATATATATAAATCTCTTAGATAATTATCAGAAATCTTTTTTTGATAAAATTTTTGCAAAACTTTATCAAAATAAATAATTACTCCATTATTTGTAGTAAACCATAATTTACTCCCTCCTTCTTTAACACTCGTAAAATCATATAAATTAAAATAATTAATACTTGTGAATTTTCCTTGAAGATCTTTTTTTAGAAGTGATAGTCCTTTTGAGCTCCCAACCCAAATATTTCCATCTGATTGTTCAAAAACAAAACGAATGTTGTTAGAATGAAGCGCTTTATTAGCTTTGTTAAATTTTGTTAACTCAATATTAACCGAGTCTTTATACGTTACAAGATAAACTCCATGACTTTCTGTAGTTATCCAAACATTCTCTCCTTTAGGAATAATTTTTAAGAAGTTAATTTTCTGGGTTCCCGTGTAATCAGAAAGAGCCATAAAGGTTTCGCTTTTTTTATCAAACCTATAAATCTGATCATCATCTGCTTTTACCCATAAATAACCTAGATCATCTTCTTTTATTTTATTAATTCTATTATTATCTAATTTACTTTTATACCCAGCTCTTGCTTTGTAAATAGTAAAATTAGTACCATCAAACCTATTGATTCCATCCCAAGTTCCAAACCACATGTAACCATCTTTGCCCTTTAGTATATCCATAATACCATCATGAGAAAGACCATTTTCTGTTGAATAACTTTCTACAATACATTTAACTTGTGCTTTTGTATTGGTACCAAAAAGCAATATTATAATAAGAACAAAATATTTTATTCTGATGAATTGAATCATTTACAAAATTTAAGTAATAGCTATTACCAAATTAACAAATTAGTGCGTTTTACACCTCTAAAATCATTATTTAATAAAGAATACTAATTTTTAATTAATTATTCTCTTTAGGTTTCTATTCTTTATATTTTAGGAACCCATCCATTAAAAATATTTTTAACCGTATATGTTTTAACCTGTTCTTTTGTTAATTGATGAGTCCATTTTACACGGGTATTAGATGAAGCCCCCACTCCCGTAGAATTATACTCAGCATAAAATGTAGTTTTTTCAGCGCTCTTTTTTCCCCAATTATGCCATCCCTCTCTTTTAATATGTTTTCCCATACTACAATTGATAAAAACTGTTTGTGCATAATTACGCCATGGCCTTCCTAAATAAACACTTTTCTCAGATGCATCTCCTGTTAATTTACAATTGATAAAAGTTAAACCTGAACTCGCTCCTTGATTTGTAGAAGCAGCAGTAATATAACTTCCTCCTTTTTTTGAGTAAATTTCACAATTTTCAAAAACAGCTACAGACCATCCAAAAATAAAATCTGTAGTTCCTTCTATATAACAATTTTTATAGTACTGTCTAGATTTTTCTCCATGCAAATACAAAGTATCTTGAAAACCTAAAAATCTACAATCTTCAAACACTACCATATCTCCGTCTACTCTTACCGCTACAGCTTGACCTTTAGGACCTGAAGAATTTTCAAATGTGATTTTTTTTGCTGTAAACTCATTACCAAATATATAAAAGGATGATGATCCTGTGGTCCCCATCTCTTCTCCTAAAATATTTTTCTTACTTGCAAAATCATCGTTAGTCAAAATCACTTTATCTGGGTCTTCACCTACAAAGGTTACTTTGGTTTTTGAAGCTGGTAAAATCAACTTTTCTTTATACACTCCATTTTTAATATAAACAACTGTTTCTTGTTTTCTAAAATCAGGAATGGCTAAAATAGCCTCTTGTACAGTTATGAAATCTCCAGAGCCATCTTTTGCCACCGTATAATTGGGCTTATTAACTTGTGCTATTGTTGACAAACCTCCACCAAATAACAACATAAATATTTTTAAAAACGTTAATACTTTCATGAATAAAATTCGTTAAAATTATTTTGCTTTGTTATATTTTATTACTTTTTCACCAACCTCTTCTCCTTTAAAAACTTGTTGATTTACATCTGAAAAATCAGCTTTATCAAACTGAATATTACTTGTTTTAGACCCTAAAACTTTAATAGCAGATTTACTATTAGTAAAGTTAAAACCACTAGTTGTAATATTCTTACTATTATAAACAGTTAAAGCAAAATCATCTAATGCTTTTATGGTAACATTTTTTAATGTAATTCCATCACTATCAATAGCTGTAATCCCCTTTTTAGTATCGAACATAGAATTTTCTATAGAGATGTTTTTTAAATTCATTTCTGGTAATCCCATAAAAAACACAGCTGTTTCAGAATCGGCTACATGAATATTTTTCATAAATATGTTTCTAAAAGAAGGGGTTTCATCTGTCACAGCTACCAATTCCTGATCTTGAATTTTAGTATCTGTTTCTTGTCCTTCCTCTAAAACTGGTGATTTACCAGAATAATATAAATTGAAACGAATAGCCTCTGTTGGAATATGAACCATATCAATATTAGAAATATAAATATTTTCTACAACTCCACCTCTACCTCTGGTACTCTTAAATCGTAAACCTACATCAGTCCCTATAAATGTACAGTTAGATACATGTACATTTTTAACTCCTCCAGACATTTCGCTACCAACCACAAAACCACCATGAGCATGGTAAACAATATTGTTTTTTACAATAACATTTTGTGTTGGTATATTACGATCTCTACCATCTTTATCTTTTCCAGATTTTATACAAATAGCATCATCACCAACATCAAACGTATTGTTATAAATCAATACACGATTACAAGATTCTAAATCTAACCCATCACCATTTTGTGAATACCAAGGATTACGAATGCTTAAATTTCTAATAGTGATATCCTCACACATTAATGGATGAAGATTCCATGCTGGCGAATTTTGAAAAGTAAGACCATCTAACAAAACTGTTTTACAATTGATTATACTGACCATCACAGGACGAAGAAAATCTTTAACAGTAGCTAATTCTTCATCACCTATTAAATCTGGTACATTAAAATTGGTACTGCTTTCAAATCCTTTTTTTGAACCTTCAGAAGGAAACCATATCTTTTTATCCTTAGAAAGTACACCTCCAGAATTCACTAGACTTTTCCATTGCTGATCTGTCATTTTACTTTTTTTAACTGGACGCCAGGCATCACCATTACCGTCTATAATTCCGCTACCAGTAATTGCTATGTTTTCTGCATTATTAGCATTAATAGGGGAAACACAACGTACAGTATTTAAACCTTCAAAACTGGTTTTTACAATTGGATAATCATCAAAATCATCACTAAAAATAATCAATGCTCCATCTTCCAAATGTAAATTGATATTACTTTTTAAAGTAATAGGACCTGTGTACCACATTCCTGATGGAACAACTACAGTTCCCCCTCCTTTTTTTACAACTGCCTCAATACTTTGTTTAAAAGCTTCTGTGTTTTTAAAAATTCCATCACCAACGGCTCCAAAATCTTTAATATTAGCTTTATAGCTATTAAATTTTACTTGTTTTACAGAATCCATTTTAAACTCTATATTTTGATACATAGCGTTTAAATCTTGCTCTTGTTTTGATTGAGCGTTATTCGTTTGAACGAACCCTACCCCTAATACCAATGCAGTACATAGAATTGTTTTTAATATTTTCATTCTTAATTTATTTTGTAATTCTAAAATAATCTACATCCGCATACCCACCACGTTTTGCTTCTGGCGTACTAATGCTAAATAATCCCACTTTTGCTCCAATCCATTTACCTACTCTGGCTTTAAATGGTTTTCCTATTTTTTTAAATTTCTTACCATTTTCGCTGTAAGTAAACTGGCACATGGCATCTGGCGCTACTACTTCTACTTTTATGAAAACCTGATTGTCTTTTAATTTTATTTCTTCATTGGTAATTTCCTCAGCTCCTCTATCAGCATTAATCGCTTGGGTTTGCTGTAAATAAAACACTTCTTCTTTTTGAGTAATAGTCACCGTTGCGTAATCTCTTCCCATTACAATCAATCCTGCTTTACGCGGTTGTTTGGCATCTTCTGGAATCAAGGTGATTTTTGTATCAACAGTAAAATTAGGTGCAGGAAACTTTTGTAACAATAAGTTGGGCACCTCCCATAAATTCTTAGCTTCTTTAGGAGTTGCCATACTAAACAACCTTAAATAATCTTTTCCAGGTAATTTAGCATGCCACAAAATATTTGGATTTGCATTCCACTGCCATTGTACGCCTAAACCATTACCATTAAACTCATCTGTTTCTTTTGGGGTTTCAACAGTATATGTTTTTCCCACCTTTGGTTTTTTATGCATCATTACAGGTTCTCCAATTCCATTTCCATCATTGTCTTTTCCCATTACAGGCCAATCTTTTCTCCAATCCATAGGTTGTAAATGCACAATTCTACCATAAGCATCTACATCTTGAAAATGATAAAACCAATCTTCTCCTTGAGGAGTTTCTACCCATGCACCCTGATGTGGTCCGTTAACACTTGTTTTTCCTTGTTCTAAAACCACTTTTTCCTCGTAAGGACCATAAATATTTTTAGATCTTAAAATTAATTGCCAACCTGTTGCCACTCCACCAGCAGGAGCAAAAATGTAATAGTAGTCATTTCTTTTATACATTTTAGTTCCTTCTACCGTTGGATGATCTTCATGTCCATCAAAAACATGACGTCCAAGATCTAATACTTTTGTACCATCAGGACTTAATTTAAACATGGTTAAAATACTTTTTACTCCTGCACGACTTCCAGCCCAAGCCACAGACAAATAAGCTTTTTCGTCTTCATCCCATAACGGACAAGGATCAATAGCTCCTTTGGCTTTCATAACCAATACAGGATCTTCCCAAGCACCAGCTGGATCTTTGGTTTTTACCATGTAAATTCCAAAGTCTGGATCTCCCCAATAAATATAAAACTCGTTATTGTGATACCTAATACTTGGAGCCCATACTCCATTTCCGTGTTGTGGAATATTAAAATGTTCTACAGGAACTTGTAATGGTAATGCATAATTGATTAACTCCCAATTTACCATGTCTTTTGAATGTAAAATAGGCAATCCTGGAGCAGCGTTAAAACTAGATGCCGTCATATAATAATCGTTTCCTGCTCTAGTTACATCAGGATCGGAATAATCAGCATGAATAATTGGATTTTTATAAGTACCGTCACCTTGATCTGCTACCCAAACCTGCGATTCGTAAACTTCATTTTTCTGAGCAAAACAAAAAGTTGTCATCAAAAAAATAGTTAGTAAACTAAATTGTCTCATCTCTTTTATACTCTTTTTAATCTGATTATTTATCTAATTCTAAACTTGCTAAAATAAACGCTCCTGTTCCTTTTGGATCATTAGATCGAATTTGCTCGTTTACATAATATTCATAGCTTCCATCACGATAAGGATTTCCTCCTAAACCGGCCACAGCACAACATTGATTTAAGTTGACTACTCCATTTTCAACACTAATCAAATTGTTTAAGATTCCGTTATAGGCTTTTAAAGCAATATTTTTATACTTTTTAGGTAAATACCCTTTGTTTGCTCCTTTGGCAAAAGCGTAGGCAAACATAGAAGAACCTGTTGCTTCTAAATAATTCCCATCTCTGTTTCCTTGATCTAAGACTTGATACCACAATCCTGTTTTTTGATCTTGAACTTTTACCAATGCTTCTGAAAACTCATTTAAATAAGCAATTAACCTCTCTCTTCCTGGATGATTTTTTGGAAAATTATCTAGCACATCAACTATGGCCATTCCATACCACCCCATAGCTCTTGACCAAAAATTAGGAGAGGTTCCTGTTTCTTTATTTGCCCATGCTTGTTCTTTACTTTCATCCCAACCGTGATACAACAATCCTGTAACAGGATCTTTGGTGTGTTTTTGAATCAAATCAAATTGATGAACAATATCATTATATGCTTTTGTAGCCTCATCTCCTTTATTAAACATACTTGTATATTTTGCATAAAAAGGCTCTGCCATAAACAAACCATCTAACCACATTTGATGGGTGTACCTTTTCTTATGCCAAAAACCACCATCAGTAGTTCTTGGTTGAATATCTATTTGTTTTCTTAAAGTTTGAATGGCTTTTAAAAATCTTTCTTCCTTAGTTTTATCATATAAATACAATAAAACATCCCCAGACTTTAACATGTCTAAATTTGCTTTGTCAAAAGAATAGGTTAAAATTTCTCCTTTTGAATTTACCATTGTATCAGGATAACTATAGATATAATTAAAATATTCTTCTTTCTGAGTTTCATCATAAACTCTTTTAGCAGCCATTAACACCAATCCGTTTGGGTAACTCCATTTTGGTTTTGTATGAAAATCTAACATCCAAGACTCAGGAAAACGTTTCATTTCAGAAATCAACATACGTTCTGACCACTTTAATTCTGTAGCAGTTTTTTCAGTTTTATGCTGTTCTTCTTTTTTACTGTTTTTACATGAAAACAATATTATAACCAACAATACACTAAAAAAATAGGGGATATTCTTAAATCTAATTCTCATCCTGTCTAATTATTTATTTGTTAATTTTTTATAAAATACTAGCTCAATAACTTAATAACTACAGTAATTCTTTTAATTACAACAATCAATTATTTGAATTCTATCAACAACAAAAGTAATCGATTACGAAAATATCAAAACATAAGCCCAATCTCTATTAAATTTCAATCAAATACTTTTAAATTTTAAACATATCAACCCTAAAACACCTAAATAATTACTCAAAAAACAATACAGGTATATAATTATTACATAAATCCAAAAAAAAATATAATTCTCTTAACTCAATAAAACCACGTTATTTTTATTCTCCTTGAATCTATATTAAAAATGCATTATAATTTATATACTATCCTTATATTTAATTTTTAAACCTTAAAATTAAATTGATATGAAAACAGGAGCTTTGTTAACCATACTAGTAAGTGAATTATTGATATTAATGATGATGTCTGTAGATATACAGTCTAGTTCACTTAGTTTTGTAAGCACATTAGTAGTCGTGGTAATTGTTGCATTTTCTTTTTCTGCCATATTGCAAAACATAAAAAGCTTAACTACTAGTAAAAAATATGGAATTAGTGGACTTATGGGAATCGCTGCTGGTTTGTTATATTTTTGGTGGGCAAGCGATCATTTTAACGCCATTGTACAATGGTTAAAAACATACGGAGTGTATTTTCTATTTCTTATTATTTTTATTTGTGCCTTATTTTTATATACTTATAAAGGTGACAAAAAGCGTAAGAACATAGAAGAATCGTCACAATTTTAATTTTAAAAAAAAGAAGAATAAATGAATACTAGAACATTAGGAAATAAAGGATTTACTGTAAGTGAAGTTGGACTAGGTTGTTGGCAAATTGGAGCCAATTGGGGAAATGAAATAGCCAAAGAAGAAGCATTTGAAATACTTAACAAAGCTGTAGAAAATGGTATTACTTTTTTTGATACTGCAGATGTTTACGGTGATGGACGTAGCGAAGAATTAATTGGAGAATTTATAAAAAATTGCAAAACACCTATTAGAGTAGCTACTAAATTTGGGAGAAGTGCTGACGTTTTTCCAAACCATTATACTGAAGTTTCCTTAAGAAATCATGTAGAAGATTCATTAAAAAGATTAGGAGTCTCCACTTTAGATTTAATTCAATTACACTGTATTCCTTTAGAAGAATTAAAAAAAGGAGATATTTTTAACTGGTTAAGAACTTTACAAAAAGAAGGGAAGATTCGTCATTTTGGAGCAAGTGTAGAAAGCGTAGAAGAAGGTCTTTTATGTTTAGAACAAGAAGGAATTCAATCTTTACAAGTAATCTTTAATATTTTTAGACAAAAACTAGTCAAAGAATTATTGCCACAAGCCAAAGCGAAAGGAGTGGGAATTATTGTCCGTTTACCTTTAGCTAGTGGATTGTTAACTGGTAAATTTACTAAAGACACTCAGTTTTTAGAAAGCGATCACCGAAACTTTAACAAAGATGGAGAAGCTTTTAATGTTGGAGAAACTTTTGCTGGACTTCCTTTTGAAAAAGGAATTGAATTAACAGAAGAATTAAAAACCATTTGCCCTGATGATTTATCATTAACAGAATTATCATTAAGATGGATTTTAGATCACGAAGAAGTAAGCGCTATTATTCCTGGAGCAAGCTCTTCTAAGCACATAGAAGGAAATGCAAAAGCAAGTAACTTATCTGCTTTATCAGAAAAAACAATGACAGAACTTTCGGAGTTTTATCAAAATAAAGTTCACCCATACATTCGTGGATCTTATTAAACAAAATATACTTTTCCACTAAAAAAACTCTCAATAATTTGATATTGAGCGTTTTTTTTATTCATGATTATTTAAAAAATTCCATAAAATTCTTTGATATTTAAATTTTACACTTATCTTCGTGTCATAGTTAAATATGACACTAATACAATCTGCTATGATTACAATAGAAAATTTAAATTTTAACCATTCAAAAGAAAAACAACTATTTCAGGATTTAACATTACAACTTAATTCAGGAAACATTGTTGGTTTGTTAGGTAAAAACGGAGCGGGTAAATCTACCTTATTACAACTTTTATCAGGATTATTAAGTCAAAAATCGGGAAATATTGATATTAATGGTTTTGAACCTTATGACAAGAACCCTAATTTTTTATCTGACTTATATTTGGTTACGGATGAACCTTATGTTCCAAATATTAAAATAAAATCATTCATAAAGAATTTTGCTCCCTTATATCCAAATTTTGATGTTGAAAAACTAAAAAACATTTTGATTGAGTTTCAATTAGATGAAAACATGAAGCTTGATAAAATATCATATGGACAAAGAAAAAAATTCATCATTGCTTTTGCTTTGGCTACCAATAGCAAATTATTATTACTTGATGAACCTACTAATGGACTGGATATTCCATCTAAAAAAATATTTAGAAAAGTATTGATAGAATCTATTAATGAAGATCAGTTGGTCATGATTTCTACCCATCAGGTAAAAGACATTGAAACCATTATAGACAAAATAATAGTGATTGACCATGGTAGAATAACATTTAACCATGATTTGTATGAGATAGCCGAAAAACTTCAATTTAAAAAAGTACCGAGCATACATAATGAAGATCAAGTGTTTTACTCAGAAAAATGTCCTGAAGGATATCATATTATCACACCTGTAAACAAAAATGAAGAAACAGAAGTTGACATGGAACTTTTGTTTAATGCCATTAATAATAACATTGCTATACATATTTAAAAATGGAAAAATACTTTAACCTAACAAGGTTCTCTAAATATTTTAGATACAACCTAAGCATACATTACAAAGCCTATTTTATTACTTGTATTATTTTGTTAATAGGATTGGTTTGCACTAATTATATTTATTTGTGTTCTAATCATGAATACAAAGCTAATACACATGTTACTATATATACATTATCTTATTGTTTAAGTGCCATCCTAGTTATAGGAACAGGATTTCCAGAACTAAGAACCAAATCAAAAACCATTTATTTTTTAACCATTCCGGCTTCTGTTTTTGAAAAATATTTGGTTCAGTTTTTTATAAGAACTATCTGCTTTACTATTATTTACCATGTTTTGTTTTGGGTAAGTTTAAAATTAGCACATCATTTTTATATGTTAACGGATTATAAAAAGCACTTTGCTATTTATGATTATAATTTCTTTTCTGCTTTAGAAAATTCAAGGCCAATGCAAATGTATGTACCAATATCTTTAATTATAGCAATGTGTCTTATGTTATTTACAGGATCAATCATATATAAAAAACACACCTTATTCAAAACCGTATTTACTGTTATCGCCATTCCTTTTGGTATTTATGTTATCCTATTAATTTATTCATATATATTTCATCCTGGGGCAACTGATGATTTTTATCCAACGCTTTACAATAGATATCTTTATGATGGTGGTATATATGGATATGGTACTAGATTAATACTCATAATAACCATTACTAGTTTTACCAGTTTATTACTCATCCCCTTTGCTTATTTTAAGTTAAAAGAAAAAGAACTGTAATATGGAATTCAAATCAAACAAAGGAATTTTTCTTCAAATAGCTGATAACTTATGTAATCAGATTCTAGAAGGAAAATTGCAGCCTGGAGACAGAGTACCATCCGTAAGAGATTTAGCCATTGAATTAGAAGTAAACAGAAACACCGTAATGAGAAGTTATAGTTATTTAAACGACGAAGAAATATTTGTAAACAAAAGAGGAATAGGTTTTTTTGTGAATGATATTGCTTTAAAAAAAATAGAAGAAAAGGATAAAAAAGATTTTTTTGAAAACGAGATGCCTTATATCATAGAAAAAATAAGACTATTAAAATTAAACAGTAATGATTTTAAAGAAATTTTTAACGAATTGAAAAACAATGATTAGTAATGAAAAAAAGTAACTACATCCTTATTACTTCAGTTCTTTTTATACTGATTTTTATTACCGTTTATTTTGTTGATACTAAGATTCACAAAGAAGAAATTAGATCAGAAATAATAGAGTCTGCTAATTATATAAACTTCATAGAGGAGATAAAATTTCTGAAAAAAGCATCAGAAAAAGACCCTACAAATCATAAAAAGTGGGAGGAATTTATGACGTCCATAGAAAAACTAATTGTTCCTAGAAATATTCACTTATACAATAATATTGATTTATTACAAATCTATTACTATGTACATCTAAATTATAAAAAGTTTAACGATACTTCTGCTTTAAATACCATTGCTAAGTTATATAATCGTGAATATAAAAAATCAAGGTTCAGGAGATTATATCTACAATAGAGAATATGCCAAAATACTTTATGAACTTAATAGAGTAGAAAAAGCCAAAGAGGTTGAGCTAGACGAAAAAAATAAAAGAATTAATGAAATTCCAGTATCTGTAAAAGAATGGATAGATAGTGAATTGGCAAAAAACACCAAAAAACCTTTAACCAGTCTTGATACTTCAGATTTTTTTAATGACAGCTCTGCTAGAGTTGTAGGATATATTAAAGGATACAATGGAAATCAAGCATTAGACTTTACCACAGGTATGTTTTATCCAGTAAACATATTTGAATCAAATTATTTTTCTACGATTGTAAACATTTATCCTGATGGACGTTTTGAAGCAAACCTTCCTTTATCTCATCCTGTATTTTCAAAGATATTTATCAACAACAAATGGATTCCTTTTTATTTAGAACCTGAACAAACATTAGCAATGGTAATTGACAGTGAAGGTTTGTATTCAAAAAAACCTAGAAAAAATAGATTTAAAAACACCTTGTTTTTAGGGAATTTGGCACAAGTAAATTATGATTTAATCAACTACAATTTTGAAGATTTTAATTATAATAACAACGATAAAAAAACACAAGAGTTTTCTTATGATGCGTATAAAAAATATAGACAACAACAATTACAGTATAATTTAGAAAACTATCATACTTATGTTTCCAAAAGACAAATTAGTAGCAAAGCAGCAAAGATTTTAAAGAACACCATTTTAGTAGATAATGCAGTATATCTATTTAATTTTCTTCAGCATCATCCTACTGATGTTTTACTAGAACCCTTAAACAAAATATACAAACCGAATGCTAAAGATGATTTTTATACCTTTTTAAACACCATTCCTTGGAATGACCAAAGTCTTTTGTTAACAGATCAATTTAGTAGTTTCATCAATCGTTTTGAGTATTTAGACCGTTTAGAAATTAGTCTTGTTAAGACTTTTTCTTCTGATGATGAATACTTGGCTCAACTAACAAAAAAGTGGCAGAAAAAAGACTCTATCACAAAAAAAACTTTTAACATAGATATTTCTGGATTTATCAATAATACAGCCAAAATAAGAGATGTAAAAAACACTATCAATTCAGGTTTTGTGAAAAACGAACAAAAAGGTATTGAGTATTGGAATAGTATTAAGACAACCCTAAATACTGTTTTAAACAAAAAAGCTTTACAAATTATCAATCAATATTACACCCAAAAAGAACAAGGAGTTGAGATACCGAATACCAAAGCAGGGGCTATTTTAAAAAAGATTATTGCTCCATACAAAGGGAAAACAATTTTTTTAAAAATTTGGGCAAATAATGGCATTCACATGTTTGAATCTCAATTAAAAAATACCATAAACCCCATTAATAAAAAATATAAAAATGAAGTTGCTTTTGTTTATCTAACAGAAGAAAATAAATATTTAACAGATTGGTATGTTGTATTTGTAAAAGAACACAACCTCACCAATAGTTATAGAATTTCAGAAGATGAAATGAACCAGTTAAGACAGTTATTTAAAAGTGCTAATAGAAACTTTACCGTATTTATAAATAAAGAAGAAAAAATTATGGATAATGATTTTCAATTGAATAACTACAACATTCAAACAGAATTAGAAAAAACAACTGCTAAAAAATAAGTTTTAAAAATTGTTATGAAAAAGAAAGAAAACACAACCCATACACGCAAAAAAAGCACATCTATTTTTATTGCTTTTGCCTTGTTGGTATTTACATCTATAACTGCTTTTTATATTGATACTAAAATTCACGGGCCTGAACGTGAAGAAGCAAATAAAAAAAATGCTGAAATTGAGTATATGAATGCTGAATTATCTGTTGCTTACGAGAATAGTATAAACAATAGAACCAATGGAGAAAAATGGAGAGATTTTATAACTGTTGTTAAAAAAAACAAAAACATCACTATAAACAGTTACACAAGTGCTGAAAAACTATACAAAAGAGCTGATTACATATTAAATAACTACAAGTATTTTAACGATCTAGAGGCTTTAAAAATTATCACAAAACAATATGAAAGAATATATAATCAACAAAAAAGTTATTTCAATGAAGTTTATATAAACCTTTTATATGAGTTAGGAGATGCAAAAAAAGCACAAAAAGTTGCTGCTTTTTTTAAAGAAAAAAAAATGTCATTAATCCCAAAACACATTACAAAATGGATGAATAGTGAGTTAGCCAAAAATACTAAAAAACCTTTAGTTAATCTTAATAGTAATGACTTTTTTAAAGAAGGTAACGCTACCATTGTTGGTTATATTGATTATTATAATGGTAATCAAGAGTTAGACTTTACAACTGTAACAACTTATTTAAAAAATTATTTTACAAATGAAAATTTTATAAAAACTAGTCCTATTGAACCCGATGGAAGGTTTACAATAAAATTACCACTACATCACCCTATACATAGTTCATTATTGATTAATAATAAATTTGTTGAATTCTACATAGAACCAGGACAAACATTAGGAATTATATTAAACAATGGCTATCTATTAGATACTCGTATAGATGTGAAAAAAATTCCAGAAATCATTTATCAAGGTTCTTTAGCGGAAGTAAATGATGATTTATCAAATTTTATCCCCTCTAATTATGAGCCTTATAAGTTTTATGAGTTAGCCGAAAAACTAGATCCTTTGCCTTTTAAAGAACAACAACTTAAAAACTTTAAAGAAGATTTAAAAGACTTAGAAATTTACACTCAAAAAAGAGGAATTTCAGAAAAAACAAAAAACATCTTAAAGAGTAATATTTTGGTATATAATTATGGTAATTTATTAGATTACACCATGATCCATCCTTTTAAGGAATCGTATCAACTCTTATTTAAAGATAATAACAATTTTAAAATTAAAAAACTAGACATCCCAGATGCGTATTATCATTTTTTAAAAGACATTCCTTTAAACGAACATAGTTTTTTAATGTCACCTCGTTTTTCTCAATTTATCAATCGACTAGAATTCACACCTTGTTTTATGGTACAAAACCTCCATTATGCAAAGAATGTTTTAGAGCAACTTAAGTATCAAACAAAAGCATTTCATTTAACAGATTCTTTAGCCAATAGCTATGATATTAACCCAAGTGATTTTGTTTATGAAATGATTAAAATAAGAAATCTAAATTCTTACACAAATATAGCTGAGAATAAAGAAAAATATACTAAATACTGGCAAAACATCAATAAAAATGAAGATCCAATATTTAAAAAAACAGCTAAAAAAATTATTAAAGGAGATTCCGAAAGCATCAAAAAACTTTCAATTAATACACAGGCCACAAAAGTATTTAATAAACTTACAAAAGGCTTAAGAGATAAAAAATTGGTGGTTATTTTATGGAATGAACTTAAGAGTCCATACTTAAAAAAAGAAATGTATAATAAAATAATTCCTGCTTCAAAAAAGTATGAAAAAGAGGCGAATTTTCTTTTTATCACAAGTCCCGAATATACTTCTGAAGGGTATTATAAAAAATTCACTAGAGAAAATAATCTAAAAAATAGTATTCGAATTTCAGAGGATGAAATGAATTATATCAATGAGTTATTTCAAAATACTTCAATGACATTTACTGCGGTTATTGACAAAGAAGATAATATATTATACTTAGAATCTTTTGCAACTTTTTATGATTTTGATAATTTAAAATCTAAAAATTAGCAATTAAATCAATTTACCCCTTAAAACATACGAATTTACACAGGTATTGAAAGTATGTTACTAGAAACAAAAAAATTAACTTAGAGAATTGAAAGAATTTAAAAAAAAGCTGTGTCAAAAGCATATATAAATACGTTATAAAAAGAAAAAGAATGAAAAAGAAATTATTAAGTCTAATATTTGGACTGTTATTCACGTATGGATATTCACAAAAAAACTACGATAGCTTTGTAAAAGAACAAGAGTTAAAAAATTTATACAGACTTTCTACAGATGAATATAACTACTTACGTCAACTATTTAAATTTAATGGAATTCCTAGATATGTGGTTATTGATAAAAATGGAGATGTAATTGATGGTGATTTCCCAATGCACAACTTTGATGTTTTGTTAGAAGATATCTTAAAAAAGCATCAATAATGAATAAATATATTACCTTTTTAATCACTGGCATAAGTGTTATATTATCCTCTTGTAATCCTACAGGAAAAAAATCCATACTAGAAGAAGGGTATTATCAATTAACAACCTCTACAACTGACAGTAAAACAATTTCTTCTTTAAGTTTCGTAAGTGGTACACTTCATGTTATTAATCAAGATTCTTTAGAGTTTATTGGATACAAAAGTATTGGAGAAACTCTTTTTGGATATAATCATTTTAATTATAAAATAAACAACAACATTATTACCTTATACAATAACTCTTTTAAAGAAAGTTTCCCTTTAAATATTTCTAATAATAAAGACATTACTCTTGAAATAAATCGCAACAAGTTTAAAACATTATTTTTTGAACGTTTAAAACTAAAACTAAATCTTGAAAAATATGTTGTTGTTAGCTTTACAAAACAACAAAACACTGATAATAAAGAAATTGAACCATACATCAACCACTTCTTTAATCATGCTGTTTTTGAATTTATTTCAAAAGATTCCGTAATAGTTTCTCCTAAGATGATTCAATATATGTTAAAGGATTCTGTTAATGTAAACCCTAAGTTTCAATATAAAATAACCAATCAAGAAATTATTTTTAACAACACAAAACACAAGTTTACCATTCCATATACCTACGATGGTGTCATCCATTTAAATTTAAATGATGAAACATTTGTAAAACTAGACTTAATAGAAAAATATTAAAGTACAACACTATGAAAGAAAATCAATCATTTAATTTAAACACAAACTTCATGAATAATTTTAGTTACTTATTTGTAAAACTTGTGTTTATCATTATTATTACGTTCCTTATAATTATGGTAATAAACTTCTTAAGAGATAAGTTTATTAATCAAGAAAAAGCTACAACCAAAAACAGCATTATTGATTTAATATTTATTCTTAACAAACTATTTTATATTTCTGGTTTTGGATTTGTAATTGCAAATATTTTTCAAATGATTTTTTCCAAAATCTCTGATAGCAATTCTAGGATACCAAATTTTAAAATTACTGGAGAATGGGAATATCTTACGTTTGGAATTATCATAATTTTTATAGGAATTAGCTTTAAAGTCATATATAAAACACTTAGTAAAAAGGAGAAAGAAGATCTTACTAGTGTTCAAAATAACCAAGTAAAAAATCTTTCATAACACAAAAGTAAAACTCATTACAAAAAACTGTAATTAATAAAAAACAACAAAATGGCACTATAATTGTTTATTCATGAGTGCTTTATGTTTTTAACAACATAACCACACCACTCCCCTTTTTACCCCACAAATAATAAATTACTATCAAAAAGAAAAAAGCTATGAAAAAGATTTTCTTATTGTTTTTGTTGATCAACTATGTCAGTTTTTCTCAAATACACAAACCCATTACTTGGGAAACTTCGGTTGAAAAAATATCTAATACCGAATATTTATTAATATTTACCGCTAATATTAAAAAAGACTGGATATTATACTCCATGAATATACCAGAAGACGGTCCCTTACCTACCGTTTTTAGCTTTGATAAAAATGCCGATATTAAACTTTTAGGAAAAACTACCGAAGAAAAAGGAATGATCAAATATGAAGAAGTTTTTAATATGAATGTTACTTACTTTAAAGACAAAACTACTTTTAAACAACGTATTCAGACCTCAAAGAAAACCCTTAAGATTTCAGGAGTAATAGACTATATGACTTGTAATAAAGAAGGCTGCATACCAGATTACCACGAATTTGAAATAGAAATATAATCCACAAAAAATTATTAATTAGAAAAAAAATGAAAAAGAAGCTTCTTATCTGTATAATATTCCTTACATCATTTGGAATATTTGCACAAAAAACTATTGAAAATCCAGAATATGGACTAAGTATTTTACCTGGTTCTATTACCAAAATTGAAATATTAAATTCCGAAACTATTCTGCATTTTCATTTAAACACAACTCCAAATACTAAAATTTTTATCCCAACAGGATCATATATCCAAGATTTAGAAAGTACAGATAAATTATACATCACCAAGGCTGAAGGAATAAATATGTCTAAATGGGAAGAAATACCAGAATCTGGAATTATAGAATATGCGTTGCATTTTCCTAAAATAAAAGAAAATGTTAAAACTATTGAGTTTGGTGAGGCAAACGAAGGTGGTTCTTGGTATGTTTATGATATTGTTATTACGCCAAATGAAAACTCCATTACACCAAGAAAAATTTTAGGTAATTGGTTTAAAACTGATGGAAGTGAATTACTTCAATACAGCTTTAACTCAAACAATGCCATAATACACAATAGTATTTGGAACTACCAGACTGTAAAATCTAAAAAAAATAAATATACTATAATATTGGAAAAAGATGGAACAGAAAAAATCATCAAAGCAAAACTAAATAAAGAAGGACTTTTAAGCATTAAAGAAGATAGTAGTAAAAAAGGCATATACTCTAAAACAACTCAAAACAATGTAAACTATAATCCAAAAAACAATGAAGGTTTAAAAGCACCAAATTTTAAACTAGGAACAGCTATTTATTCAGGTATCATTAAAAATTATACTTCAAGAATTGGTATTAAAACAGGAATGGTCTATGTAAACAATGCTTTTACAGGAGAACAAGAACCCCATCTTATTAAAATTGCAGAAAACGGTACATTTTCAGTAGAACTCCCTATTACATATCCTCAGTTTGTTTTATCACGAGTCTTTAACAACAATCAATCCATTTTTATTTCTCCAGGAAAAGAAACTTTTCATATAATTGATGGAAATCAACATTTTTTTACAGGTGATTTAGCGCAAGTAAATACCGATTTAGAAAAAATGAGAACAATTAGAATAAACGGAATTGATCAAAAAACAAGAGAAAACATCTTACAAATAAAACCAGAAGATTTTAAAGCAATTTATACCAAACAACATGATGAAGCACTGAAACAAATGGAAGAACTGCGCAAAGAAACTTTTATTAGTAAAAAGGCTTTAGAACTAAAAAAACTAGCCCTAGAATACAGAACCTTAACGCAGATGCTTTCTTATGATATGTATTCAAGATCAGCCAAAAGAAATTTAAAACCTGAAGAGTTAAAAGACCTTCCTGATTATAGAATTGATAAAAACTATTTAGCAGATATCACTCCTAAGATTTTAAATAATGAAAAGGCCGTAATGGCAGAAGGTTACAGCAGTTTTATCAACTACTTAACTTATTTAGATATTTTTAACAATAACACTAGTACTACGGTAACAACCAATGATCTTTTAAAATATTTACAAGAACAAAATGTAAACATTCCTCAAGAGCAAATAGATGCCGTTAAAGCTAGCGAACTTTTAAATACTCCTGAAAAACAAAAAAGAGAAGAAGGTTTTAACAAAAAGTATGGACAAAGACTTAGTGCTTTTTATAAAGAAAACCTAGCTGCAATACAAAAAATACAAAAAGAAAAACCTAATGAAGATATTTTTCTAATCCTAAAAAGACAATTAAAAAAAGCTGGAAAACTAAGTCCTGTAGACGAAGAAATGCTTATTGCTATGGATAACAAAACAACTCCAGAGGAAAAAGCTATTCAAAAAACATTTCAAGAAAAATATGGAAAAGCACTATCAGAATTCTACACTAAGTATTCTGATAAATTTAATACTATATCAACGAAAAGATACTATGAAGCTAAAAAGGATAAAATGAAAGAAATTCTAGACCTAGATACTTCTTTGGTTCTTGATATATATACACTACAAATATATACCACACAGTTGACTTCTGACCTAACCCCCTATACTAATAGTGAATTAAAGAACATTAAAAAAGAAATTACAAATACAGCAGTAGCCAATTACATAGATATTGCCAACAACAAAACAATTGCAACTATAGAAGCCAACAAAACCAAAACAGGTTACAACGTTAATAAGGTTGAAAAAACAGAAGGTGATGAACTTTTTGAATCTATGATTGCTAAATTTAAAGGAAAAGTAATTTATGTAGATTTTTGGGCTACTTGGTGTGGACCGTGTAGAAGCGGAATAAAAAGAATTGCTCCATTAAAAGAAGAAATGAAAGATGAAGATGTAGTCTTTTTATATATCTCTGCTCCAAGCTCCCCTGAAAAAACTTGGAAAAATGCCATTCCAGATATCAAAGGAGAGCATTACAGGGTTACTCAAGATGAATGGAATTATTTAACTGATAAATTTAATATTCGTGGAATTCCTCACTATGCTTTAGTCAACAAAAAAGGTGAATTGGTAAATCCTAAATTTGGGCACCGAAGCAACACAGAAATTAAAAAAATATTAGAAGAAGAATTAAAAAAATAAAATTTATGATAGCTTTATTATTGATAAACTTTACAATTTCTCTAATTAAATCTATATTATGGATCTTTCTAGGTATTCTTTTCATAAAACATTTTGAAACAGCTTCATCTTACATTATAAGAAAACCAATACCTGAAAAGCTAGTTAGCAAAAAAAATAAAAATGACTTTATTGAATTAATGAAATGGATTGGAGTTTGTTTCTTATTTATAGGTATCATATCTATAATTATGGCAATCACCACAATTAGTATTGGTGGTCACCAAATTAAATTCTAACAAAAAAAGGATGAGGTTTAAAAACCTCATCCTTTTTCTTTTTTCATTATCCATTTTTTTTATAACCCTATATTTAAATAAAGAAAACCTAAAATAACTGTATTATTACAAGTACAAACATGACATAATATTTATCAATTAAATATTTAATATGTTAGATTAGCGGTAATATTTTATTAAGCAAAAAATCAATGCAAGATTTAAAAAGAAAAATTGGCGTTTTAGGGTTAAGCGCAAATATCATCAATACCATTGTGGGGGCAGGTATTTTCGCGCTGCCTGCTTTAGTTGCTTCTACTCTAGGCTCTGCCAGTGTTTTAGCTTATCTATTTTGTGGAATTCTTGTTATTTTAGTCATGTTATGTTTTGCCGAAGTGGGTAGTAAAATAACAGGATCTGGTGGTGTATATTCTTACTTAAACACTTCCTTTGGACCTTATTTTGGCTTTATAACTGCTATTCTTTTTGTACTCTCTACTATTTCTGCTGATGCTGCCGTTGCCAATGCAGTAGCAGATGTATTTAGCTCTATTTTCCCTGTTTTTAAAAATAAAATACCACGAATTATTTTCTTTGCCTTTGTTTTTGGAGGCTTAGGATATATTAACATCATTGGAATTAAAGAAGGAATGAAACTTGTAAAATTAATTACCATAACCAAGTTGATTCCTCTTTTATTATTAGTCATTTTCTCTTTTGGAGAAATAACATTCTCAAACCTATACATTCATTCATTTCCTGAAATTTCGCAAATAGGAAAAACATCATTATTATTGTTTTTTGCTTTTCAAGGAGCAGAATCAGGTTTGTCTATTAGCGGAGAAGTCATCAACCCCAAAAAAAACATTCCAAAAGCCATCTTTATTAGCATTACAGGAGTTTTAATCTTATATATTTTAATACAAACTATTTCTCAAGGTGTATTGGGAGACTCTTTACCAAATTATAGTAACAATCCTTTAAGTCAAGTAGCCAATAGTGTTTTTGGACCCGTAGGATTTTCTATATTAACTATTGGAGCTGGAGTCTCTATGTTTGGATATTTAAGTAGTGAAGTTTTAGGGATTCCAAGAGTTTTATACGGTGCCGCCAAAGATAAAGTATTGCCTATTTCATGGCTTGCAAAAGTACATCCTAAATTTGCAACGCCTTACACCGCTATTTTAATTTATATTATTTTGGCTTTTGCCTTTGCCACTTTTGGTGGTTTTGAACAATTAGCCATATTATCAAGTGCTACTATTTTATTGGTTTATTTAGGAGTTTCTCTTTCAGTAATAAAACTTAGAAAAAAAACAAAAACAGACAATTCTAACTTCAAACTTCCTGGAGGGTTTACAATTCCTATTTTATCATCCATAGTGATTCTTGCTTTCTTAATAAATTTAAGTCTTGTAGAGGTGTTGAGTATTACTGGTGTTATACTTCTTTTATCACTTTTGTACTTATTAAAAAAAGAAAAAACATGATGATATTTCTTTATAAAGTATTTTAACAACGTATCCTTTTTTGACCTACATTCGATAAAAATATATGTCGATGGAACATAAGGTACAATTGGTAGAAAATTTGTTTTATCAATTAGAGCAAGATACCGCTCAATTTCAAAAAGCATCAGGTATTAGTTGTGTTGCTGGTTGCGGAAAATGTTGTACACATCCAACTATTGAAGCTTCTCCTCTGGAATTTTTACCATGGGCTTTTCACTTATTTTTAAACGGAGAGGCAGAAAAAATGCTCGACACGCTTAACGAAAGGGAATCTCTTACCTGTTTATTGTACACTCCTCTTTCTGTTATTGATAGTAACAGTGGTAGTTGCAGTAATTATAAATATAGAGGATTGATTTGTCGTTTGTTTGGTTCTGCTGCCAATACCGATAAGTATGGAAAGTTAAGGTTGGCTACTTGTAAAATTATTAAAGAAGGACAGCATGAAAAATACAACAATACAGTAGATGCCATTAACAATGGTTTGTCTGTTCCTATTTTTACTAATTATTACATGCAGTTAAACCAAATAGATTTTCATTTGGGAAACCAAATGCTTCCCGTAAACAAAGCGCTTAAAATGGCTATTGAAGAAATTTTACAATATTATGCATACAGACCATTTCCTAGTGGCTTAGAAAAAATTGCATAAGAAAAGTAACTTTCCTTATTATTTTAAAAAATGTATCTTGTTATTACATATTATTTGAACTAACAATCTATGAAATTCATTAATACTTATACTACTCTCTTATTTTTAGGACTTTTCACTACTTTAAGTTTTGCCCAAAACAAACCTCCCGCTATAGATAGCATTCAAAAATCTAATGATAGTATTGCTAAAAAAAATGATTCTATTAACCTTGCTTTGTTAAATGGTTTTAACAGAAAACTTGAAGAAATTCAAGAAAAAAGAAAAGCTGATTCTATTAAAAAAGTAGAATTAGAAAACACTTTAAAGTCTCTTAAAACAACTGATAATATTCAGAAACAAGAATTATTAAAACAATTAAAAGAAATTGAACAAAGTGAAATAGATAGAATAAATGAGAAAAAAGCTAGAATTGACTCTCTTAGAAAGACTGCCAAAGGTTTTCCTGTAGTTGGCGTTTTACAAGACACTTTATTTTCTATTTATACCAAAATTGGTTCTTCAACCCCTAAAGAAAGAGCCAGTAACATTTCTAAAAAAATTGAAAATTTATACAATGATGACTTTTTAAATATCGATGAAATTAAAGTAGCAAAATACGAGAATAGCTTTGATATTGTTTATAAAGAAATCATCATTATGAGTATTTCTGAGGCAGATGCCATTTGGTATAATCACACCATTAAAGACACTGCAGAAAGATTTAAGGACACTATTAAAATAGCTATTACTAACGCTAGAGAAGAAAACAGTTTACAAAAACTATTGATTCGTATTGCCTTAACCTTAGGAGCTATTTTACTAACCTGGTTTATCATTAAAATGGTAACTCGCCTTTTTGTAAAACTTGACAATATCATTAAAAAAAATCAAGAAAGTTGGTTAAAAGACATTAAGTACAATGACTATGTGTTGGTTTCCACTGAACAAGCTTTAGTGTTGGTTTCTTATATTTTTACAGGTCTAAAAATTATTGTTTACTTCCTTTTATTATACATCACCCTCCCAATTATCTTTAGTATTTTTCCATTTACAAGAGATTGGGCAGATACATTATTTGGGTTAATTTGGAATCCAATTACCAATGTTTTTAAAAGTTTTATATCCTTTTTACCTAGCTTATTTACCATTATAGTTATTTATATGGTAATGAGATATTTCATCAAATTTGTAGGATACATCTTTAATGAAATTAAAAACGAAAAATTAAAAATCAATGGTTTTCATCCAGATTGGGCCATGCCTACTTTTGGAATTGCAAAAGTTTTATTATATGCGTTTACCATTGTCTTAATTTTCCCTCATTTACCAGGTTCAGGATCTAATGTTTTTAAAGGAGTTTCTGTATTTGTAGGGGTTTTATTTTCTTTAGGTTCTTCTACTGCCATTGCTAACATGGTGGCCGGGTTGGTCATTACCTATATGGGATCATACAAAATAGGAGATCGTATTAAAATTGGAGAATTAAAAGGAGATGTGGTTGAAAAAACCCTCTTAATTACTCGTTTAAAAACCATTAAAAATGAAATTATTACCGTTCCTAACTCTACTATTTTAGCCAGTAATATTATCAACTATTCTAGTATTGCCGATGAAAACGGTTTGATTTTGCATACCACGGTTACCATTGGTTACGATGTTCCTTGGAAAACAGTTCATGAAGCATTAATTGAAGCTGCTATTAGAACCGAAGCTTTGTCTAACACACCAAAACCTTTTGTACTACAAACCAGTTTAGATGATAATTATGTGTCTTATGAGATTAATGCCTATACTAAAGTAGTAGCCAAACAAGCAGTTATATATTCAGAGCTTCATCAAAATATTCAAGATGTTTGTAACGAAATGGGGATAGAAATTTTATCTCCTCATTACCGTGCTAACAGAGATGGAAACATGACCACCATTCCAAAAGACTATTTAGATAAAAATTATAAAGCTCCTAGTTTTAATATCAAAATAAATAAAAACAATATTGATTAAAATATGATATCTTTAATTGCGTTATTGATTTTATAAACTCAACTTTTTCTTTATCATGAAATATTTTTTCATTGCAATCTTAGCCACTTTCTTAGGGCTTCAAGAATCTTTTGCTCAAGAATGGAAAACAGATTTTAGTGCCGCTCAAAAACAAGCAATGGCAGAAAACAAAACCATTATTTTGGTTTTTCAAGGTTCCGATTGGTGTGCCCCATGTATCAAACTAGAGAAAGAAGTTTGGAGTACCGATACTTTTAAAACTTATGCTAAAGATCATTTTATCATGGTGAAAGCAGATTTTCCTAAAAGAAAAAAGAATGCTTTGAGTGATGAACAACAAGAAGCCAACAACAAATTGGCTGAAAAATACAACAACAAAGGATACTTTCCTTACGTAGTTGTATTAGATAAAAATGCCAAAGTATTAGGAAATACTGGCTATTTAAAAAAATCTCCTTCTGAATATATTGAAGTGTTGAACGCCATGATCAAATAGTTTTGAAAAACATCATTTTTTACTGTCTATTATTTGTTACTACTATAGGGAATGCTCAAAAAACCTATACCCAAACTTTAAAATTAATGGGAAGTAGATTTGACATTACCGTGGTGGCAGAGAATGAAACACAAGGAAATGAATACATCCAATTAGCCATAGAAGAAATTCAACGAATAGAAAAGCTTATTTCTTCTTGGGATCCAAAATCTAACACTTCGAAAATCAATGCTAATGCAGGAATCAAGCCTGTAAAAACGAGTCCAGAACTAGTTGGTTTGATAGAACGTTGCACCAAAATATCTCAAATTACCGATGGAGCTTTTGATATTACTTATGCTTCTATGGACAAAATATGGAAGTTTGACGGTTCTGTAACCGAAATGCCTAGTCCTGAAAAAGTAAAAGCTTCTGTTTCAAAAGTAGGCTATCAAAACATTGTGATTGACAAACTAAACCAAACTGTATTTTTAAAAAAAGTAGGAATGAAAATTGGGTTTGGAGCCGTAGGGAAAGGTTACGCTGCCGATGTCGCTAAAAAATTATTGATGAGGAAAGGTGTAAAAGCAGGAATTATCAATGCTTCTGGGGACATGAATACTTGGGGAATACAACCCAATGGAGATTTTTGGGAAGTAGCCATTACCAATCCTAAAGACAAAACCAAAGCTTTTGGTATGTTACCCATTCACAACAATGCTGTAGTGACTTCTGGAAATTATGAAAAATTCATCCTCATCAACGGAAAAAGATATACACATATTATTGATCCTAGAACCGGATATCCTGCACATGGATTGAGTAGTGTTACTATTTTTGCACCCAAAGCAGAATTGGCAGATGCCTTGGCTACTTCTGTTTTTGTCATGGGAAAAGAAATCGGGCTAAACAGAATCAATCAAATTCCAAATGTTGAATGCATTATTGTAGATGACGAAGGAAATTTATACAAATCAAACAACATCTTATTCAACAAACTATGATACTCAAAATCCTCTATTTTTTTGGTATACTCCTCCTGCTCAGTTCCTGTACTGTAGTTAAAGAGTATGAGAAAATCAACATCAACGACCCGGACATGACTTTAAGTGATAAACCTTTAGATAGAAACATTTCTACTTTTCATTCCTACAGAGAAGGGGCTTCTGGTGCCAATGGAGGAAAAACAGGTGGAGGTTGTGGATGTAATTAAGTACAGATCATGAAAACAAAATATATCATCACTCTTTTAATATTAGTAGGCTCTTTTGTGAACATGTTTGCACAAACCGAAGAGGAAACTCCCTATAAAAAAAGAGTTTTAGAAAATACCGAAGTTGATTTTTTAACCAGTGCATATTATCAAGACGGTGAAAATGCAGCAGCAGGTGGAGGAATTGGTTCTGAAAAAATATTAGATGGAACAGGAGCTATTGTAGTAGCCGTACCCATGAATGCAGATGATATTTTAAAAGTAGATGCTTCGGTTTCTGCCTATACTTCTGCTTCTTCAAGTAACATCAATCCTTTTGATAGTGATCGTGCTAATCCTTATGTCGCAAGTTCAGGAGCCTCTTCTAACGATGTCTGGGTAAACCTTACCACTAGCTACACCCATAGTTCCGATGATAGAAATCAAATTACTTCAGGAAAGTTCTCCGTTTCTAACGAGTTCGATTATTTTTCTTTAGGATTTGGAGGTAGCTATTCAAGATTGTTTAACGAAAAAAATACGGAATTAAGTGTGCATGGAAGTGTATATTTAGATCAGTGGAAATTAATTTATCCAGTAGAATTAAGAGATTCTAATTCAGAAAGAGAAGGTTACAATCCTAATAATATAACCGGCACAGGAACTTATCAACCAAACTTCACTTCTATTGATAGCAAAGCAAGAAACTCTTACAGTGTAGGTTTCGGATTTTCACAAATTTTATCTAAAAAATTACAAAGCTCCTTGGCTTTAGATTTGGTACAACAAAATGGATTGTTATCAACTCCTTTTCACAGAATTTATTTCAGTGATAAAAATGATTTTTTTGTAAAAGATTTTCAACTGGCTGATGATATTGAAAGACTACCAAGTACTCGTAACAAAATCGCTGCTGGACTAAGGTTGAATTATTACATCAACGAAATTTTTGTATTAAGAAGTTACTACCGATATTATACTGATTCATGGGGTATAAAATCTAACACCGCATCTTTAGAAATCCCGATTAAGATTTCACCTAAATTCACCATTTATACTGCCTACAGATATTACAATCAAACAGCAGTAAATTATTTTGCCGGATATGAACAACATCTCTCTACCGAAGAATATTATACTTCGGATTATGATTTGTCTAAATTCCATGCCCATCAATATACTCTAGGAATGTCTTATACCGATATTTTTACAGAAAAGCATCTTTGGAAATTTGCCATCAAAAGCATTGATGTCAAAATCAACAAATACAATAGAGATTCTAGTTTTAAATCTTATATGATTACAGCAGGAATCAAGTTCATTTTAGATGAACCACTAAACATTCCTTTTCTGAATAAGAAAAATTAACTCCTTAAAAAAAGCGCTTAGAAATTTCTAAGCGCTTTTTTTACAATTGTTTTTCCAAGTAATGGAAATCTATATGGTATTGATTTTTTAAATCTTTAATCTTATTGTTGATGTCTTTGGTATCAACCTTTTTGCTGGTTTTAGAACCGACCAACATCACATTTTTACGAGTGTGTTCGTTAGAAATAAACTCAAATACTTTGGTACTATATTGATGTTTCTCCATGATCAAGGCACGAATGGTATCCGTAATCATTTCAAACTGACGCTCTTTAAAAATACCATATTTTAATATTGGGCTCTCCTGCTCTGTTCCTTTTAATTGTTGACGAACTTGTTTGTGGCAACAAGGAGCACAAATCACCAAACTAGCATTGGCTACAATTCCTTTGGCAATCGCATCATCAGTAGCAGTATCACAAGCGTGTAGAGCTATTAAAATATCAATCTTTTTATTGTCGTAATCCTGAATCAATTTGTTTTCAAACTGTAAATCTTCAAAACCACATTTTTTAGCTACATCATTACAATATTTTACCAAACCATCACGCAATTCAATTCCGGTTACAGAGACTTCTTTATGTCTATCATTTTTTAAATAATCATACAAAGCAAAAGTCAAATATCCTTTTCCAGATCCCATATCAACAATCTGAATCTTTTTAGGCAACTTCACTCCGTTGATTAAACTCTCAATAATTTCTAAATACTTATTAATCTGACGATATTTATCTGCCATTTTAGGAATTACATTTCCATCCTTGTCAGTCACTCCTAAATGAAACAAATACTCTCTATTCGCAGCTCGTTTTTCTTTAGGTCTGTCGTGAGTTTCTGGCAACTTATTGGTAAAGCTTGGGGCAACTTTTTTAAGTGTTACTGCTTTCTTTTTAGAAACAAATACTTGAATATCATCTGGCAAAGTAAACACTACCGCTGCACGAAAAGTATTCATCAATAAATCTTCTATTTGTTCCAGTGTTTCTTCCATAGAAAAATTCTTCACCACATCATTGGTTTTGTTACGATAGGTAAACTGAAACTTTTGTTGATCCTGAATGGTGACCAAACGGACATATACATTTCTTAAGCCATCGTTCTTACGAATGGGTTTGCTAAATGTCATCTTTACAAACGTATCAGCTACAATGCTGCTTTGAATCTCTTCAAAAAGGTTTTTAAATTCTTCCATGATGCAAAACTAAGCTTTAATTAAGTGATACTAAAATAATCTATTCACAGAAATTATCAATTCAAAAAAAATGTGTATTTTCGCGCAAATTTCACAACCTAAATTATTGAAAACAAATAGATTAGATTTTATAGACATTGTTAGATCTGTTGCTATTATCATGATGTTAGAGGGACATTTTATGACCCTTAGTTTACAACCTGTTTTTCGCGATCCGGAAAACCCTATTTATAATTTTTGGAAATTTTCAAGAGGAATTACCGCTCCTTTGTTTTTATCCATTTCTGGATTGATTTTTACTTACTTATTGCTAAAGAATAAAACACAAGGCTGGAATAACCTTAGAGTACAAAAAGGTTTTAAAAGAACCGGAGTTTTAATTTTATTAGGCTACCTATTACAATTCAACTTATACACACACTTTTTTGGAGACAGACCTTTATTTACAGGTCTTACCCAAATATTTCACGTGTTGCAATGCATAGGACTGTCTTTGTTTTTACTAATCAGTTTATACCTTTTTAACCACTATATTTTAAAGATTTCATTGGGGATTTTGTTAGGAGTTTTAGGACTTTTAGTCTTCATCATCTCCCCTACTATTTATGAATTAGACTACCAATACATTCCTCGTTTTGTAGAAAATATTTTGGTAGTGAGCAAAAACACCAACTTAAACACCTCTGTATTCCCTATATTCCCTTGGTGTGGATATGTATTTATGGGAGGTGCTTTAGGTGGTTTAATCGTAAAACTAAAAGATAAAGCACATCACTTTGCTTTTCCTTTTGGATTAATTGCTTTGGGTTTCATCATCAAATACCTTACTTATCCAATATTAACAGGAATTCAATATTTACCTGGTTTTAGTTCTTTAAAACCTTTTCAATATGAATATGAACCTGTTCGTTTTTCTCAGGTATTAATTTTTATTGGTATTATCGTACTAGTCCAAAAATTCGTTCTAAAAATCAAAGAAGCCAAACAATTACAAATGCCTCCTTTGGTCTTTCATGTGTTGTTAGTAGTCAGTTTTGCATTGGGTTGTTACTCTTTTACTTTTCCTTTAGAAACTACCTCACAAAACATTATTGCTTATACCTTATTTTTTGTTCCTATTGTTATTACTCTTTGGAAATTAACAGGATGGAATTATACCACGTTTTTAAATATTGGTCAAAATACTTTATCAGTATATGTATTCCACGTAATTCTATTATATCAAGGTTTTTTTGGATTTAAATTCGGTAGTTATTTAAAAGACAATTTAAATCCGTTTTTTGCCATTGCCGGAGCCATAACCTTTGTGTTCTTCTTTTTAGCTTGGACACAATACGAACCTGTTTTGGTAAATCAGTTACAAAGACTAAAAGTTAGAATTAAAGTAGTTAAAAGAAAAATACAATATAGAACAAGCTCTATATAAAGGGATGATATTCTTAAAAAACTTTAAAAAATACCTCCTTTAAAGTCCCTGATTTTATCTAAATTTGCGCTTTAAGTAAAATTTGAACAAACTTCATTGATAATGATATTATTCTTTCAAAAAAACACGACTGTTTTTGCAGTACAAACTTCAGCTCAATCTCCTGAAAACATTCAAAAACTAGAATGGTTATTTGGAAATGCTAAACAAATAAATAGTGATAGTCTTGAAGGTTTCTTTATAGGACCTCGTAGAGAAATGATTACTCCATGGAGTACCAATGCTGTAGAAATTACTCAAAACATGAGTATTGCTGGTATTGAAAGAATTGAAGAGTTTACACAAGCAGCTTCTAAAGAGGCTGAAATTGATCCTATGTTACAAAAAATGTACGAAGGATTAAATCAAGAAACTTATACCATTGATGTAAAACCACAGCCTATTTTAGAAATTGAGGACATCAAAACGTTTGACAAACAAGAAGGATTGTCTTTAAGTGAGGAAGAAATTACTTACTTAGAGGATATGTCTAAAAGAATAGGACGTAAATTAACAGATTCTGAAGTATTTGGTTTTTCACAAATCAATTCAGAACACTGTCGTCACAAAATATTTAACGGAACTTTTGTTATTGATGGAGAAGAAAAAGAAACTTCATTGTTCAAATTAATCCGTAAAACTTCTAACGAACATCCTAACGGAATTGTTTCTGCATACAAAGACAATGTAGCTTTTGTAAAAGGACCTAAAGCAACTCAATTTGCTCCTAAGTCGGCAGACAAACCAGACTTTTATGAAACCAAAGAATTCAATTCTGTCATTTCATTAAAAGCAGAAACACACAACTTCCCTACTACTGTAGAACCTTTTAACGGAGCGGCAACAGGTGCAGGTGGAGAAATTAGAGACCGTTTGGCTGGTGGACAAGGTTCTTTGCCATTGGCAGGAACTGCTGTTTATATGACCTCTTACTCAAGATTAGAAGCAAACAGACCTTGGGAAAATTTAGAAGAAAGAAAGTGGTTATACCAAACACCAATGGATATTTTAATCAAAGCTTCTAATGGAGCTTCTGATTTTGGAAACAAATTTGGGCAACCTTTAATTTCTGGTTCTTTATTAACTTTTGAACATGAAGAAGCAAATAAAGATTTGGCGGATGCTGATTTAAGGACTTTAGGGTTTGACAAAGTAATTATGCAAGCTGGAGGTGTTGGGTATGGAAAAGCGGAACAAGCTATTAAACATGAACCAGAAGCGGGTGATAAAATTGTAATTCTTGGTGGAGACAACTACCGTATTGGTATGGGAGGTGCAGCAGTATCTTCTGCAGATACGGGTGCCATGGATTCTGGAATTGAATTAAATGCAGTACAACGTTCTAACCCAGAAATGCAAAAACGTGCTGCCAATGCCATTCGTGGAATGGTAGAAAGCGATATCAACCCAATTGTTTCTATTCACGATCACGGTGCAGGTGGACACATGAACTGTTTGTCTGAATTGGTAGAGGAAACAGGTGGATTGATTGATACGGATAAATTACCGGTAGGAGATCCTACTTTGTCTGCAAAAGAATTAATTGGTAACGAATCTCAAGAAAGAATGGGATTGGTCATTAACCAAAAAGATATTGAATATTTAGAGCGTGTGGCTGCTCGTGAACGTTCTCCAATGCATACTGTAGGAGATGTAACCAACGACAACCGTTTTACTTTTAAATCTAGCACTACAGGAGCAGCTCCTATGGATTTAGATTTAAATGATATGTTTGGATCCTCTCCAAAAACTTATATGCACGATAGTACTACAGTTAGAAAGTACGAAGAGGTAGTGTATAACAACAAAGACATTCAACAAAACTTACAAACGGTTTTACAATTAGAAGCTGTAGCATGTAAAGACTGGTTAACCAACAAAGTAGACCGTTGTGTGGGTGGTAAAGTAGCCAAACAACAGTGTGCAGGTTCTTTACAGTTGCCATTAAATGACGTAGCTGTAATGGCTTTAGATTATAATGGTAAAGAAGGAATTGCAACCTCTATTGGTCACGCTCCTATCTCTGCTATTATTGATGAAGCTGCAGGTTCTCGTAATGCAATTGCTGAATGTTTAACCAACTTAGTTTGGGCTCCATTAGAAGACAAATTGACTTCTGTTTCTTTATCTGCTAACTGGATGTGGCCTTGTAAAAACGAAGGAGAAGATGCTCGTTTGTACAAGGCTGTACAAGCTGTTTCTGATTTTGCTATTGATTTAGGAATTAACATTCCAACAGGAAAAGATTCTTTATCTATGAAGCAAAAATATCCTAACAAAGATGTGATTGCTCCTGGAACAGTAATTATTTCTGGAGTCGGTCATTGTAACGATATTAAAAAAGTAGTAGAACCTGTCTTCTCTAAAAAAGAAGGAAATGCTATTTTTTATGTTGATTTTTCTTCTGATGCTTTTAAATTAGGAGGATCTTCTTTTGCACAGGCATTAAACAAAATTGGTACTGAAACTCCAGATATTAAAGATGCAGCCAAGTTTAAAACGGCCTTTAATACAATTCAAACTTTAATAGAAAAAGGATTGATTACAGCAGGACACGATATTTCTGCAGGTGGATTGATCACAGCTTTATTAGAAATGTGTTTTGCTGATGTAAACTTAGGAGCTAATATTGATATTACTGGATTAGGAGAATCAGATACAACTAAGGTATTGTTTGCTGAAAATGCTGGAGTTTTAATTCAAACTTTAAATCCTTCTGATGTAGCCACTATTTTAACAGAAGCTGGATTAAAATTTGCCAACATTGGTAGTACTGTTGAAAGTGACACTGTCACCTTAATTAACGGTGACCATACTGAAGAATTCGCTATAGCCGAGCTACGAGATGTTTGGTACAAAACCTCTTATTTATTAGACAAGCAACAATCTGGAGAAGCAAAAGCTACAGAAAGATTTGACAATTATAAAAATCAAGCCTTAGATTTTACTTTCCCTACTCATTTTACAGGGAAATTACCTAAAATAGCAGCAGCTAAAAAACCAGTAGCAGCGGTATTACGTGAAAAAGGATCGAACTCTGAACGTGAAATGGCCAACGCTTTATACTTAGCTGGTTTTGATGTAAAAGATGTTCACATGACCGATTTAATTACAGGTCGTGAAACTTTAGAAGATGTAAACTTTTTAGCAGCCGTTGGAGGTTTCTCTAACTCAGATGTTTTAGGTTCTGCTAAAGGATGGGCGGGAGCTTTCTTATACAACCCAAAAGCAAAAGCAGCTTTAGACAACTTTTACGCTCGTAAAGACACATTATCTTTAGGAATTTGTAACGGATGTCAGTTGTTAATAGAACTTGGACTAATCAATCCAGACCATGCTGAAAAGCCTGTAATGGAACACAACGATTCTCATAAACACGAATCTGGATTTACTTCTGTTAGCATTCAAGAAAACAATTCAGTAATGTTAAACACTTTGGCTGGAAGTACTTTAGGAGTATGGATTTCTCATGGTGAAGGAAAATTCAACTTGCCTTATGAAGAAAGTAAATATAACTTAGTAGCTAAGTACGGTTACGAAGGATATCCATCGAACCCTAATGGTTCTAGTTATAATACAGCCATGATAACTTCTGAAGATGGTCGTCACTTGGTGATGATGCCACATATTGAACGTTCTATTTTCCAGTGGAACTGGGCAAACTATCCTACGGATAGAAACGATGAAGTTTCTCCTTGGTTAGAAGCTTTTGTAAACGCAAAAGAATGGTTAACGAAGTAACTAGTATCTAGTATTGAGTACATAGTATTTAGAGGTCAGTTCAAGTGAATTTCTGAAATAAAATGAAAGAAATATGTATCGAGAACACAACCATCACTTATAAAATAAAAAAATCCCGCTAGTATTTCTAGCGGGATTTTTTTTTAGAATTTTATACTGTGTAAAAACACAATTGTTTATAAAAACATTAAAAAGTATCTTTATGTTATTCGCAATAAATATTTTCTGAATAGAAAAATCTACATAAAAATTAAAAATGCTATTTTATATAGAGGTATAAAACATCCACATTTAAATGACAGGTTCAATAAAATTTCATTTTTACATTCTAGTTTTACTAGTTCTATTTACCAAATGTTCTAACATTGATAAGAATATTCATGTAAGAAATATAGATTGTGAAATTTTCAGAGAAATTATTATTATTCCTGTTCTCATCAATAATAAAGAATATCTTTTTCAATACGACACTGGGGCATCAACATCCATTTCTAAAAAACTTGCTAAAGAACTTAATTTAACTATAAAAGATACTGTTAACGCCATGGATTATTATGGTAATGTATCAACTATGACAACATCAACATTACCGGAAATATCTATTGGTGAAATTACTTTAAAAAACATACAAATATGTATTCTAAGACCCATTCAAGGTTTACAATCATGTGGAGTTATAATAGATGGGTACTTGGGGAATGATTTACTCCCTAATAGCACAATACATATTGACATCAAGAATAAAGTATTTCAGGTATCCAATTCAGCTAAACCATTTATTCAGGATAAGTCATTAATAGGTGTGGATTTTATTAAAAATAATGGGGCACCTTATATTGATATTTATTTTCCAGGAAAAAATAGTTCTGAAAGAGTACTTTTTGATACTGGATCGGTTAACGATTTGTATCGTCTAAACACAATCGTGTTTCGTGAAATGCTAAAAAAAGGTTTTCTAAGTCCTCGTAATATCATAGATACAATATCGTCAGAATACAATGGAAGAGGTCTTTTTGGTAAACAAAATGATAATTTTAATTATATTGTTGCATTTGATAGCATTGAAATTATGGGCAAAAAAATTGTAAATTACAAGACAAATACTTTCAGTTCTCCCGCTAATCATTCTATACTTGGAGCAAAAATTCTAAGTCTAGGGGCTGTTACAATTGATTACCTTAACAACAAGATGTATTTTGAGACATATGCTAGAGAGGCAACCGACTTCTCATCAAAGCTGGGCTTTAAAACTAATGTTAATTCTGATCTCAAATCCATTGTTACTAATGTTTTTGCTGGTTCTTATGCAGAAAAAATAGGTTTAAAAGAAGGTCATCAGTATATAAAAATAAATAATACACATTTTGATTCACTTAGCGTGTGTGATAAAATAATACATGATTGGAACAGTGAATATAACAGAGACACAATTGAATGTGTATTTTTAGATTTTGAAGACAATGAATATGTTATCCGTTTTATTTTAAAAAAATAACTAAATTAACATAGATTTCTCACTAAAAACATCAATAATTATGAGTTTAATTACTATCAAAACATCAAACATTGAGGCGGATTTATCAATATTAAAAAGCCGATTAGAATCAGAGGGAATTAAATGTTTCATAAAAAATGAACTATCAACTCAAATCATGAATTATGTGCCAACATTAGAAATGGAACTTCAAGTAGAATCTTTTGAGTTAGAAAGAGTTAAAAAAATAATGAATGAAATAGAAAATAATGCTACCTAGAAAACAATACATAGAAGTGGTGAAAAACACTCCTTTGGTATCTATAGATTTGATTATAGAAGATACTGAAGGAAACATATTATTAGGCTACCGATTAAATAATCCTGCCAAACACACTTGGTTTGTACCTGGTGGTGTGATTAGAAAAAATGAACCTTTTGTAGAAGCTTTTCAGCGTATATCGGAAGCCGAATTAGGTTTTAAGATACAGTTAAACGAAGCTGTTTTTGTAGGTGTTTATGAACATATATACCCTACTAACTTTGCAGAACTCGAGGGTTTCGGAACACATTATATTGTAAATGCTTTTCATCTAAAATTAAACACAAAAACTATAGAATTACCAAAACAACAACATTCTGAGTATTGGTGGGCCAATAAACAAGAATTATTAGCACATGAAAAAGTACATAGCAATACCAAAAATTACTTTAACGAGTACAAAGCTTTTAGCCATACTCAATAATGAGTTTTTATGAAAATTGAATATAAGAACGGACATTTGTAATTGAATCAACATAGATTAAATTGATACATTCAAAATAAAAAAATAAAAAATGAGAAAAAAAATAACTCAAATATTTGGATACCTTGACTTGCTTTCTGCAATTTCAATTTTTCAATTAGTATTAACACAGCCAAATCATCTTGGAACAAACTGGTTTCAATTAACTAAAATAACCTTAGGAATTTCATTATTAATTTCAGGATATTTATTAATCAAAGATAAAAACTGGGGGATATATCTTAACTATCTACAATTTATACCTAGATATTTGTTTTATACAGGATTATCTTTTGGGTTTATTTACTTAATTTCTAGTCTATTTAAAGTATATCTAGAATCAAATAAAACATTATTCATAGTTCTCTCGTTTATTGAATTAATCAGGTTAATTATAACTATAATAACTCATAAAAAATCCAAAAATTATCATTCCATAAAAAAGCTGGAGCTTAACGGTATCCAAAAATCTTGACTATTTTTATGTTGTATTAATCAAGCATTAAGGCTTAAAACGAATACAATGAAACACAAGAGGAAAAAAATACTGACATGGAGAAATTAATAGAAAATATAAAGTTATATGTTTCACTTAATAAGCAAGAAATACAATTACTCCTAGAATCTGTTGATAAAAAAACTTACCAAAAAAATGAGGTTATTTTTAAAGAGGGAAAAATATCAGATGAAATCTATTTTGTTACTAAAGGATGTGTAAGACTTTTTTATAATGTAGAGGGTATTGATAAAACGGCTTTCTTTTATACTGAAGGACAATTTATTTGTGCAGGAGAAAGCTATACTTTTAATATTCCCGCCATAGAAAACTATCAAGCTATGGAACAAACAGAAATTTTTGTTTTCACTAAATCAAAAATTGACCTATTGCTAAAACAAGTTCCAAAATTTGAACTAATTGCCAGAATAGCCACAGAAAATGAATTAATTACCTGCCAAAAAGTAATTGCATCTTTTATTACTAAATCTGCAGAAGAAAGATATATAGATCTACTGAATACTCAAGGAGAATTATTTCAACGTGTGCCACAACAATACATAGCATCTTTTTTAGGTGTATCTCCCGAAACTTTAAGTAGAATTAAAACTCGTGTATTCAATAAAAAAAAATCTTGACGTTCGTCAAGAGAACCTGAATATCTAGCAGATAACTTTGTAATAAAAAAGATGAAACCAACAAATGTTTTAGTAGCAGGTGCAACAGGGTATTTAGGAAAATTTATAACTCAAGAGCTGATTGAAAAAGGTTATGAAACCAAAATAATTGTTAGAAATAAAGAAAAAATAAAAATGAATGCTCCAAACCTTAACATTTTGGAAGCACAAGTTACCAAACCAGAAACACTAAAAGACATCTGTAAAAATATTGATGTAGTTATAAGTACAGTAGGTATTACAAGACAAAAAGATGGATTAACATATATGGATGTTGATTATCAAGCTAATGTAAACCTGATAGATGAAGCTAAGAAACATGGAGTAAAAAAATTCATCTATATCTCGGTTTTAAATGGAGAAAAACTAAGACATTTAAAAATTTGTGAAGCTAAAGAGAAATTAGTGGATTATTTAAAACAATCTGGACTTGAATATTGTATCATAAGACCCAATGGATTTTTTTCGGACATGGGAGATTTTCTAAAAATGGCCAAAAGTGGAAAGGTCTATCTTTTTGGAAATGGAAAACTAAAATTAAATCCAATTCATGGAAAAGACTTAGCTAAAGAAATTGTTGGTACAATTAATCAAGAAAAAAAAGAAATAAATATAGGGGGTCCCGATTTACTCTCGCAAAATGAAATTGCTGAATTGGCTTTAAAAGCTTATGGGAAACCAAAAAAAATTGTTCATCTGCCAGATTGGATAAGAAAATTTGTCCTTTGGAGCATGAGAACATTTACGAGTTCAAAAACATACGGTCCAATAGAGTTTTTTATGACAACAATGGTTATGGATATGAAATCACCATTGTTTGGTCAAGAGCATTTAAAAGATTTCTTTATTAAAGAAGTAAATAACAAATAAGATTTACAACAGTTCTCTGAAAACAGAATTTTAATAAAATGAATAACTCTAAGGAAATAAAAAGTGATAGACTTTTACTAAGACAATTTGTTGATAGTGATATTGAAAATGTTTTTAAAGGACTTTCTAATCCTGATATTATTAAACATTACGGAGTTAGTTTTATGAGTATAGAAGCTACAAAAGAACAAATGAATTGGTTTGCAAATCTTGAGAAAGAAGGAACAGGCATGTGGTTTGCTATTTGTTCACTAGACAATAAAACTTTTTATGGTGCTGGCGGATTGAATGACTTGAATAAAGAACATAAAAAAGCAGAAATAGGATTTTGGTTACTAACCGATTTTTGGGGAAAGGGAATTATGAAAGAAGCCATGCCACTAATATGTAACTACGGTTTTAAGGAACTGGGACTCCATAGAATTGAAGGTTTTGTAGAATCAGACAATACAAACTGTAAAAATGCAATGGCAAAACTTGACTTTCAACACGAAGGAGTGATGAAAGATTGTGAAATTAAAAATGGAGAGTTGATAAGTTTGGACATTTATTCAAAAATTAAAACAGCATAAAAAGCCAAACAAAAAACATTCTTTTAGAAATAATAGCAATTCTGTATTGACTTAAAATAGAAATGAAAACCAAGTACTGCATCATAATTTAGTAACTTTAAACTCCTAAACTATTCCTAAAAGTATTGTTGTTCGTAACTATATAAAATGAAAAAATATTTAGAAACATTTAATATCCTTACCAAAGAGGAAATTGATTTTTTTGAAAAAAAAGTAGTTCGTAAAAAACTAAAAAAAGGAGCGTTTTTCATCAAAGAAGGTCAAACTTGCAAAGAAGTTGCATTTGTGGTTTCTGGATTATTCAGGTCATTTTACCATTCCTCTATGGAAGAAGAAGTAACCTATTGTTTTACTTTTTCTAATTCGTTTGTCAGTGCCTACTCTTCATTTTTGTCTCAAAATAAAACTGTAGAAAATATTCAAGCTTTAACCGATACTGAAATTTTAACAATATCAAGAGATCAACTTTTAAAACTAGAAGAATTAAGCACTAATTGGTTAAGGTTTTTTAAAATGATGGCTGAGCAAGAATACATCAAATTAGAAAAAAGAATTTTTATGTTACAAAGAGAAAGTGCTGAAAAACGTTACCTCGATTTATTGAGACATCAACCAGAATATTTACAGTTAATTCCTCTTCATTTTCTTTCTTCATACTTGGGTATTACTCAAAGACATTTGAGTCGAATAAGAAAGTCCATTTCAAATTAGACAAATGTCCTTTTAAAGAAGTTTAATTGTTTGGTTCTTTGTAAAAAAAATAGAACAAACATGAAACAAGTACTTATCATTAATGGACATCCTGATAAAGAGAGTTTTAATAATGCTTTATCAGAAGCTTATATAAAAGGAGCAAGTAATACAGAAACTACGCTGACTCAAATTAACATTGCTGAATTAGAGTTTAATTCTAATTTAAAATTTGGTTATCGAAAAAGAATGGAACTAGAACCGGATTTGGTAAATGCCATTGATAAAATAAAAAAAGCAGATCATATAGTGTGGGTTTTTCCAATGTGGTGGTATGGTTACCCTGCATTAATGAAAGGATTTATAGACAGAACATTTTTACCTGGAATTACTTATCAGCCAATTGAGGGAAAACCATTGCCAGAAAAACTCTTAAAAGGAAAATCGGCACGTTTAATTATAACAGCTGACACACCAAAATGGTATGATTATTTAATTATGAAAAGTCCCGCTATCAATCAATTTAAAAAGGGGACTTTGCAATTTTGCGGAATTAATCCTGTTAAAGTAACTTATATTTCACCAATTAAAAGTTCAAGTCCTGATTTTAGAAAAAAGTGGTTAGATAAAGTATTTAACTTAGGGAAAAACCTAAAGTAAACACACTCAACATTATGCATCAACAACAATGGTTTTCAACACAAATTCAAACCATTTTTTAGCAATATTCTTTACTTTTGCCACTCTTTATACAAAGTAGTTAACAGCCGTAACAATATGAAAATCTTAAATATTATTTTAACAGTAAGTGTTTTAATTTCTTGTCATAAAAACAATACAAAGGAAATACTTAAACCCGAATTTCAATCAATTATAAACTCAAATCATGTAGATGGTTCTATACTGATTTATGACACACAAAAAGATGTATTTTACTCAAATAACTTTCATTGGGCTAAAACAGGACGTTTACCTGCTTCTACATATAAAATTCCGCATTCTATAATTGCTTTAGAAACTAAAGTTGTAGAAAATGACAGTACATTATTTAAATGGAATGGAGAAAAAAGAGCTTATAAAGTTTGGGAGCAAGATTTAATATTAAGAGATGCTTTTCAATATTCATGTGTTCCTTGTTACCAAGAAATTGCCAATAAAATTGGAGAAAAAAGAATGAATGAATATCTCAACAAATTACAATTTGGAGAGATGAATGTAACTTCAAAAAATTTAGACGTATTCTGGTTAGAAGGAACCTCAAAAATCAATCAATTTCAACAAATAGATTTTTTAAAACGTTTGGTTAATTCGGAATTAAAAATTTCTAAAAGAACGGAAGAAATCCTAAAAAGAATCTCTTTTATTGAAGAAAACAAAAAATATAAATTATACGGAAAAACTGGTTTATCTATTAGAAATGGAAACTACAATGGTTGGTTTGTAGGTTATATTGAAACAAAGAATAACACTTACTTTTTTGCTACCAATATTGCACCTAATGAAAACACAAACAAAGAATTGTTTCCTAAACTAAGAAAAGAAATTACACTAAAAGCTTTAGAGTATATAAAAACTAATAGCTAATTAATAGGGCTCATGCTCTGCCCTAGTATTTTATCAATATTTATTAAGCCGTTAAATTTTGCTGTTCCTAAACTTAGGAGCATCATTGTGAAAAAGAAAAAGAAAGAGAAAGAAACAAACCCAAATAAAAGTTTCGGCTTGGTAAATATTTAAACATCTTAGTGATTTTATTCACACATCAATCCCAATAAAAACAAGTCACCAACTATTTAGTATCAAGAATTGATTTTCTATACTCAATTCCCCAATTTGCTAATTCTTCTATAACAGTTGAAAGCGTTTTTCCTTGTTCTGTTATCGCATATTCAACAGTTATTGGTTTTGTATTCATAACTGTTCTGCTAACAAGATGATTGATTTCTAAATCCTGAAGTTCTTTAGACAGCATCTTTGTTCCTATACCATCCACTTCTCTTAATAGATCCATAAAACCCAATTTATCGCCTTCAATAAGAGTCCCTAATATGTGAAATTTCCATTTTCCAGATAAAACACTCATTGCATCTCTTATTGCTTGCATTCTCACTTGACAAACAAAGGTGTTGTTTACTGTAGCTTTCTTTTTCATCAGTTTTATTAAAATTGTTTATTAGTTTCCTTAATGAAACTACTTTCCAAAAGGAAACAGATATCAAAGGTACAATTAATATCTGCTATTTTTGAGTGATGATTTTTAGTCAACAAATTATAAAGATTATAGTTTGATTAACAATCCTCACATCCTGTCACAGACAGCCAAAACAATAAGAAATGAATCCATCAAAAACAGAAAAAAATCCGCTCTTGTGTGATCCACAATTAGGAATATGTGAAATCAATACCAATACAGAAACTCAGTCTATTAAACAGGAAGTTGATAGCAACAAAGTTCAAATCATTTATTTTACAGATCCAATTTGCTCTTCTTGTTGGGGAATTGAACCACAACTAAAAAGATTAAAATTAGAGTATGGAAATTATGTGAATATTGAATATAAAATGGGAGGTTTATTACCTGATTGGAATTACAATAGCGGAGGGATAAGCAAACCATCGGATGTAGCACACCATTGGGATGAAGTAAGTGCTTATTACGATATGCCAATTGATGGTGATCTATGGTTAGAAGATCCTTTACATTCCTCATATCCACCTTCCATTGCTTTTAAAGCAGCTCAAATACAAGACAAGCATAAAGCTATTTTATTTTTAAGAGAAATAAGAGAAATGGTTTTCTTAGATAAAAAGAATATTACCAAATGGGAATATTTAGAAGAGGCTGCAAAAAAAGTTAATTTAGATACCAAACAGTTTAAAATTGATTGTGATACCAAGGCTAAAACGCTATTTGAAGAAGATTTAAAATTAGCACAAGAACAAGGAGTACGTGGATTCCCAACGCTATTATTTATAGATAGCTCAGGAAAAAAAGAAACCGTATATGGATCTAAACCTTATGCTGTATTTGAGCAAGCTCTTACAAATAGTTCCTCTAAAGTAAACAAGAAAGAATACAATAAAAGTTGGCAATCACTTTTTGCTACGTATCATTCTTTAACAGCAAGGGAGTTTTCAGAGTTAGCCCTTATACCAAGAAAAGAGGCAGAAACAATATTAAATGATCTTGTAAAAAATAACCAACTAGAAAAACAAACAACCAAAAATGGCTCTTTGTGGATTTTAAAATAACTATCATTTAAAATATAAAAGCAATAGCGGTTTGGGTATAAAACTCAAACCGTTTTTTGTTTAATTAGGTCTCTTTCTTAAAAACATATGATTTAAACTTGTTACTTCTTATTTACAATAATCATAACAGAACTCACAAAAACACAACACTCAACATATAAATACACTAACAAGAAAGGAATTGTTAGGACATGAAAAAGTATATAACAACACCAAAAATTACTTTAACGGCTGTAAAGCCTTTAGCCAAGCCTAACTCTTAGCATTTGTTAAGAACTTTTAAAAGTTGTGAATAAGTAAACCTATGATTCATTGAGATTTATCTGTAGTTTTATAAAAAACACCAAATTTACTAGGTAGTCCAATTAATGAAATTTTTATATAATGAGAAACTTTATTGAAAATGATTTTAAATATGATGTAAAGATTTTCAAAATTAATACTGAGTTTTATGAAATCCGAAAACTAAATTCAGCTAAAGAAATAATAAATCATTTAATTGATAGTCATAAATCTAATTTTGAAATAGAAGAAAATCAATTTTCAATATCTAATCATGAAATTGATGATTTAAATATAACTTCATACGTTTATAATGAACCAGAAAAAGAATCCTATTGGAAACAATTTCTACCAACTGAAATTACAAATAATCATAATTTCGAAATAAAAAGAATTTCGTTTGTCTTATTTGTTTCTATTTCTGATAAAATATATTCTCTTGTAGGTGGTGGTGGAATTTCTGTTGTGAAAAAATATCTAAATCATACTTTTGGAATTGACATATATGAATGTCTAGCTGATTTAGATCATGATCAAATTTCATCAATAACTTTAAGAAATATAGCTGGAAAACTAACTGAAGAAAGGGATATTTTTAGAAATGGACAAAATTTAGCTGATTCTATAAACTTCACTGATATTCCAAGAAAAATAAATCTTGAGCTCCGAAAAGAGTTAAAAGAAACAATTTTTAATTTCATTGATTTTAGTAATGATAAGACATTAATAGAAGTATCAACATATTTTTTTATAAAACAAAAAGTAAACTTTGAGACTTTTGTCGAATTAATAAAAGTGTTAACTAATCTTGAAGACAATAAGCTCCATACTCCTATCTCATCATTCGTTAAAGAAAAAGACGAAACATTAATTTCAGCTGAGTATGAAAAAATACTTCATAATGAAATTTATGATATTATGATAGATTTATATGGTCCAAATAGACAAAACACAACAAGAAGATTTGATATTGACTTTATACATCCTTCCAAAATAATTGAATTTTATGAGTGTGATACTTACAAAGTATATGCTAAAAAGAAAAGAAATTGTTTCTTCGAAACTAACGATAAATATCTTCTTTTTGAAAAAACACTTGAATATATTTATAGTCAACTTGGCGACAAATTAGAGAGTATCTATGACTTTAATTCAATCTTATTTGGAATTAAAGTCATTGGTTATAAAAACGAAAAGAAACAAACAATTGCTCCTTTTTTACAACATATAACATGTGAAATAAAATACAACAATTATCCTATATTCAAGATAGATAATTTATGGTATCGTGTAAAAGATAATTTCATTGAGACTATTAATAGTAAAACAATTGGTCTCTTGGATAATAATTCAATTCCACATAATATTTTAACTTATAAATGGGAATCAAAAGAAACAGAAGGTGAATATAATTTGAAATATGAAAACTTAGAGAAATATATTGTACTTGATAAAATGATATCCCAAAACATTGAATTATGTGATATTATTTATGAAGATAAAGAAAATGTTTATTTAATACATGTAAAAAAAGGTTTTGATGCTAAAATGAGGGATTTATCAAATCAAATTTCAATTGCTGCTAATAGATTATATACAGATGTCAATTCAGAAGATAAAATTTATTTAAAATCAGTTTTTAAACGCTATGATAATCATAAAATTACTGAAAATGAATTCTTGAAAATATTTGAAAAAAATATTGTTTTCGTTATGGCATATAAATCAGGTTTTGGTGAAGAAACAACTATTACTGATAGAGTAAAAAAAAGTAAATCTAATATTGCTAAATATTGTATAATCCAAACAAATCAAGAAATGAAAAATTTATATTCCTTAAAGTATTACGATATAAAATAAAACTGTAGCCAACACCGGCTAAACTTCATGCGGGTTCTCTCATACTCCAAAGTTTTGTATATATTTACTAAGTCGCCAAATCTTGTTTCTTTGGCTTTGTGAAACCAAATCAACAAATCCAAACAAAAAGCTTAGGCTTAGTCCGTATCTGAAAACCTTGTCGATTTTCTTCCCGTACAAAGCCTAGCCAAAACATTTGACACAACCCTTTTGATATTTTCGCATCTAATTAATAAAACCAAGAATATGAAAAAAATACTGACTTTAATTATTTCAATTTCAATGCTAATTAGTTGCTCAAATAACGACGATAATATCACGTCTGAATTGAATATTCGACTTTCAAATGTTAGTCAATATGATTTCCAAAATATTGTTGTAAACACTTCTACTGGAAATACAGCTTTCGAAAACATTAGTCCTCAAGAAATGACAAGTTATAAGACATTTAAAACTGCTTATAGATATGCGTATGTGAAATTGGAAATTGATGGAGAAACTTATACTCTTCAACCCTCTGATTACGTTGGAGAAACACCGCTTAAAAAAGGAAATTACACTTACCAAATTGACGCAAATGATTCTCAAGAACAATATGAAAAATTGACTTTGACTTTAATTAAGGAATAAAAACAATTTTCTAAAAGCAGCTAAATTTCATACGGGTTCTGTGCTTTATCAAAGTTTGTGTATATTTACTAAGTTACCAAATTTTGTTGAAGCTTGTACTGAGTTTACTGAGACATGGATTTGTGAAACCACAAAAAACAACCCCAAACAAAAAAGCTTCGGCTAAGCACAGGTTCGAAAATCTTACCGATTTTCTTCCAGCACAAAGCCTAGCCAAAAACGTTATCAATTACCCCAAAAAATAAAGTGCTCTAAAAAACATCTTTGATATTTGAAATCTAAACCAGAAATTTCATTTATTAAAAAACCTGAGCTAAGAATGCCCTTAAAACGACATTAAAAATAAGTTTTAAATAAACTAATAGTTATAAAACCTAATTAAAATATTACATCATGAAATTAATAAATAACCTTAAAATAAAACCATTATTTCTATACTTCCCAGTAGTAATTATTCTAATTGCTGCCTGTAAAAAAGAAGTATTAACTAATGAACAACCTGATGTAGATATTCACGCGGTGGTTATTAATGAATTACTTGCATCTAATTCCAATTCAACAGCAGATGCTAACAATGAATATGATGATTGGATAGAGTTGTATAATACAACAAATACAGCAGTAGACTTGTCTGGTTATTATTTATCCAATGATGCAGAAAATATTCAAAAGTGGAGTTTTCCAGAAGGAACTATCATTGAAGCAAACGACTATTTGATGATTTGGGCAGATAAAGATTTAGACCAACCTGGTTTGCATACATCTTTTAAGTTAACAAAATCAGGAGCTACTTTATTCTTTTCTAATGTGCAAGAAACAATTCTAGATGAGACCACATTTACAGCACAAGTTTCTGATGTTTCTTGGGGTAGGTATGAAAATGGTACAGGTCCATTTATTCAAATGAGCCCTACCTACAAAAGCAAAAATAATGGTCCTGTTAGTAACCCAAATAATAAGGCTATTAGACAACAATAAGGAACATAGTTTTTGATGACATAATTCTTTACCTAATTATTGTTCACATATCAATAATTAAAATCTATTTTGACTTTACTAAATATTTAGTAAAAGAAACTAATCTAAAACCTAGATTTTATGAGCCAGAAATGGCATTAATCATTTCATAAATACTTATATAAAACTAAATAGTATATCTTTCTTTTTAAAAACAAGAATTTTATCAATGTCACATTTCAAATCATTCTTTAACAAACTAACTCCTATTTCTCCTGAAAATTGGGATAAATTCTCAGAATTGTTTAGGCCTAAAGTCCTTAAAAAAGGAGAGTGTTTTATTAGGCAAGGGCAAATAGCTAAAGAAATTGGTTTTTTAGAAAGTGGTATTATTAGAGGCTTTTATAGGAACAATGAGGCTGTTGAATACAACAAACATTTTTTTACCTCTCCTTGCTTTATTGGTGGGTATGCTTCACTGATAACAGGTACACCCAATCAAATTATTCAAGAAGCCTTAACCGACTGTAACATACTGGTTGCAAAGTTTGCAGACATACAAAACCTATATAAAACCTGTCCTGACATTGAACGAGGTGCAAGAATTTTAGCGGAACATTTTTTTGTGCAAAAAGAACAAAGGGAAATTGAAATTGTATTATTAGATGCTGAAAAACGTTATCAAATTTTCCAAAAAGATTTTCCTCAGTTAGAACAACTAATTCCTCAATATCACATCGCTTCTTACTTAGGTATAACACCAACACAGCTCAGCCGTATCAGAAGAAAAATGTTTGGAAAATAGCATTTATCAACCTATGTAAATGTTTAGCTGCTTAAGATTCTAAATCTTTGTTTTTAATAAAACGATTTTAAATAAAGTAGTATGAAAACAGATTTCTTTAATGACCAATTGGAAAATAATACAATTCTTATTTCTCCAAATCAGGGTGAACGTTACGAAATAGGAAACAATTCTTTCACCTTTAAAATAACAAGCGAACATTCAAATGATCAATTAGGGATTTATGAAATTATACTCGCACCAATGTCTATTGGAGCTAAGTTACATTATCATAGGTATATGGATGAAACATTTATTGTAAAAAAAGGGATATTAACATTTGAAACCCTTGAAAAAAATTTCCAAGCAACAACTGGTTCGGTGGCTTATGCACCAAGATTTTCACCACATGGCTTTAGAAATGATACTCAAGAAGAAGTAGTATTGCTACTCATTTTTAATCCTTCATCCAAAAGAGAAGGCTTTTTTAGAGGTTTAAACGAAATACTTAACAAAACTCCTATTGATCCTGAAAAATACTTAAAACTATACAATAAGTACGACAGTTATCCTGTGGATTCTTCTGATATGATTCCTACTAGAGAATAATTTGATTTGTAGCATTTATCAACCTATGTAAATGGAATTGACTTTTGGCTTTTCCAACTTTGCTATATCAATTAAAAAAACATGAAGAGACTAACTTTAATTCTACTATTGGCATTTTCGCTAAGTGCCTATACCCAAAAACAAAGTGATATGAAAATTAAAAAACCTTATACCATTTTGGTATTGATGAACGCATCTCCTCAATGGCTTTCATTAACAAGAGAAGAAAGAAGCAAATTTGTTGAAAAAGAACTAACGCCAATTTTCACTCGGGTAAGTAAAACTGTAAGTATTCAATTGTTTGACAGCGAGTATTTTCATGCATCTGTTTCAGATTTTATGATAGTAAACACAACTAGTTTAGACGATTACAAAATGTTTATAGAATTGCTTCGTGACACAAAAGTTTACGGTACACCTTATTTTGAAATTAAAGACATTATTGTAGGACAGGAAAACTTGTTCGAAGATTTTAACGAACGTTTTAAAAAGGATAAGAAATGATTACCACAGGAAACACCGTTTTAATTACAGGCGGTTCATCGGGGATTGGATGGGCATTGGCAAAACGTTTTTTAGAGCTAAACAACAAAGTGATTATTACAGGAAGAGACAAAAACAAGTTGAAAGAAATAAATCACAACTTTCCCCAAATTATAACATTTACCGGCGACTTAACAAACAAAAAAAACCTAGACGAACTTGTTTTGTTCATAGAGCAACAACATACCAACCTGAACATTTTAATAAACAATGCAGGAGTACAGTACAATTACAATTTTACAGACGAACCCAACCTTACCTACAAAATAGACTATGAGGTTTCCACAAACATAACAGCTCCCATAAAACTTACAGGTTTGCTACTTCCCATATTATTAAAAAATAAGAACAGTGCAATCATAAATGTTAGTAGCGGGCTTTTTATTGCTCCTAAAAAATCTGCTTCTGTTTACTGTGCTAGTAAATCAGCCATTCATAGTTTTAGTAAAACGCTTCGTTATCAGTTAGCAGAAACCAATACAAAAGTTTTTGAAATTATTCCTGCCTTGATAGACACTCCTATGACAGAAGGAAGAGGAAAATCAAAAATTTCTCCTGAACAATTAACTACAGAATTTTTCAGAAACTTTAAGAAAAATAAATTTGAAAGTTATATAGGCAAAACAAAATTGTTAAAATATATAAATAGACTTTCGCCCAGATTGGCAGACAGCCTCATGAAAAATGGATGATAAAATTTAAAAACAAATAATTATGAAACCTTTAATTGTATTACTTTCTGTATTTGTATTATCGCTTTTAACAAGGAAAATTGTCCGTGGCAATTTTGAGTTTGCACAATCAGGGCAAATGGCAATGTCAGTAATGCTTGTATTCACAGCTATAGCACATTTTATCTTTACCAAAGGAATGTCTATGATGCTGCCCAACTTTATTCCTTTTAAAACAGAAATTATATACTTTACTGGTATTCTTGAAATTTCGGCTGCTATTGGTCTTTTCATTCCGTGTTTTAGAGTCGTTACAGCATGGCTCTTAATTATATTTTTCATACTAATACTACCTGCAAATATTTATGCAGCCATAAAACATATTGACTATCAAAAAGGGACTTTTAACGGAAACGGACTCAGATATTTATGGTTTAGAATTCCCTTGCAAATTCTGTTCATTTTATGGACATATTTGTCCGCAACCAAAAAATGGTAAAAGTTAAACCACTAATATTATACAAAAGTAATTACATTAAATCCGTTACTAATCTTATATTTACTGTTGTATAACATCAATAAAGAAAATGAATATTAGAATTTTAACAATCATCTTTTTAGTTTTTATCAGTTGCAAAAATGTAGCTGAAAAAGAAAAGAAAGAAAAAAAGGAACAAGAAAAAATTGTTGTTGATTCCACAGAATTGAAAGCTAAACCTTATAAAAAAGAACAAGAAAACTTAATTAGTCAAGGAGTTTGGATAAGTACCATTGATTCTTTATCGACTGTTGAAATTATTGGCAAAAAGTGGTTTTTTAAATATAATAATGTAGAAACCGCACCAGATAATTATTATGAATATATGATTCATGAAAGTGTTTTTGATAAAGAAAATTCAATCATTGACGGTAATTTGTTCTTGATAAAAGAATCAGATACTCTAAAATATGTAATCGAATATATCTCCGATAAAAACATGGATCTTATATATTTACCAAGAGGAAATTATCAGCACTTTAAGAAAAAATAAAACAGGCTAACCAATTCTATTAGAAAGTAAACGACTATACTTGATAAAGAATGACAAAAAAATGATATTAAAAAGAGAGAAATTTGAGTATCAAAAAGAAGTTTTAATTGAACGAATATTCATAAAACCTCCTTTTAAATATGAAGCTATATTCCAAAATGAAGGATGTTTTATTTATATAAAGGGAGCTAATAGTAAATTTTTGTCTTCTGAAAACAATCTTGAAATAAAGGAAAAACAATCTGTTTTACTGAATTGTGGAACTTATTTTGTTGAATGGCTTGAAAATTCAAACAACAATTCTATTGAAGTCATCGCTTTTCATTTATATCCTGAAATTTTAAAAAAAATATACTCACAAGAGCTACCTAAATCAATTGCAAAAACGTTTAGAAAAACTCAAATTAAAAAAATCATCTCTGAAAATATCATTTCTAAATTTGTAGAAACGCTTAGTTTTTATTTTGAAAACCCAACATTGGTAAATGATGATTTATTAGAATTAAAAATAAAAGAACTGATCTTATTATTAATTCAAACAAAAAATTCGGAGTCAGTACTAGAAATTATTTCTAATTTATACTCTCCAAATATTATCAATTTCAAAAAAATTATAGCATTACATTTATATGAAGATCTTTCTCTTGAGGAGTTGGCAAAATTATGCAATCTAAGTTTATCGTCTTTTAAAAGACAATTCAAAACTATATTTGATGATAGTCCAATGAATTATATCAATCATAAAAAAATAGAGAAAGCCAAAGAACTTCTTAAAATTTCAAATCTTTCTATTAGTGAGGTTTCTCACAAAATTGGCATACACGATCCACAATATTTCACCCGCTTTTTTAAAAAAAATGTAGGACTAACTCCTTCTTCTTTCAGAAATAATCTGAACCAATTATCCTAATTACTGAACTTTTTGTCCTTTTAATTTACTTAAATTTCATAGACTTTTGACCCAAACATAAGAGAGTTGTAAAGTAATGAACAACAAACTTTTATTTAAATTTTAAAACAAAATGACAAAATCAAATCAAATTATAACAGGAATACTCGGAGTATCTATGTTTATGTTCGGAATACTAAAATTCATAAATCCATTTAAAACTTGGTACTCTGTCCAAATTATAAAAAGTGAATTACCCTTTTATGATCTCTCTTTTTGGAGTGGACAAATAGGAGAAATATTTATAAGCCTCCTTTTACTTTTTGCTCTACGCTACAACACAAGGGTTTCAAATAATATTTTTAATAAAATATTTACGATAGGAAATATAGGGGTTATAATCATAATGATTATGGCGTTCTATGTACACCTTCATCCAAATGTACCTGCTGATGTACTTCCTCTAAAAATTAGGACTCCTTATATTCCTGGGTTATTTTTATTACTTGCCGTATTAAATCTTTATATCAAACATTACAATTTAAAACAGTGAGTTTAGTATACGGCAATAGAAATATCAGCTTTAATCTACTATGCTTAATTTTACTTTTTAGACAATCAATTAGAAAAACTCTCACTAAAAACGGTGAGAGTTTTTTTGTGATTAAAATTATTGGGGTTATATAAATTTAGGATTTAATATAAGTAATGTGTAGCTTTAAAAAGAAGCATTCTAAAAACAATCACAACAGATATTCAAAAATATTTTATGAACCTGTAATAATTTCTGACTTAAGCCACCAACTAAATAAAACAATTTTGAGTAACGATTTTTACAAAACCTCTATTCTACCTTTTTCTGGTATCATTATCAAGTTGTGTCGGGCTTATACAAATTCACAAGAAGATTTTGAAGACTATTATCAAGAGGTTTGTTTACAAATATGGAGGAGTCAAAAAAACTTTCGGGAAGAATCGGAATGGAGTACTTGGGTGTATAGAATTTCCTTAAATGTTTGTTTGACTTTACTGAAAAAAAAGAAAAACAATGTTCAGCATTTTGTTTCAGACACTACTCCTACTCATCATGAAACCGTAAATAGTTATGCTTTTTCAGATGAATCGTTAAACCAATTATACATCGCGATTAGACAACTATCTGAAATTGACAGGGCTGTCATCATGCTTTATTTAGATGAAAAAACGTATCAGGAGATCGCAGATATAATTGGTACAAATCCTAATAATATTGGGGTTAGAGTTCAAAGAATTAAAATGAGATTAAAAAAACTATTAGATGGAAAAATCAATTGAAGACATATGGAAAGAGGGCTTTCTAAAAAAAGAAGCATTGGTCGCTCCAAAAATCAATAACTTATACAGTCAAAAATCTATTCATATTATTGATAAGTTTAAAAAGATGTATAAAATCAATTTAATAGCTATTATAGTCTTTTCTTTTATCTTTTTAATCCTATCCTTTTTTATGGGAATTCCAATCATGGGAATCATCTTTTTTGTAACATTAAGCGTGTTGGTATATATAAACAAACCCTTATTAAAAGATTTAAAAAATATAGAAAAGGGAGAAAACAGTTATCAATACCTAAAGGCATTTAACCAATGGCTTCAAAAATTGTTCGCCATCAACAAAAGGATATCAACCTTTTTATATCCTATTATTTTTATGTCATTCCTCCTTGGTTTTTGGTTTAAAGATGCCAAGGGGATGTTTTTAGGAGATAGAATATTGAATAATATATATGTAGAATTCCCTAATACCATCATCATATTTGGGTTGCCACTTATTGGCGTTTTTATGATAGTTCTCATTTTAGGGTTGCTGAGTTTTTTTGGGGCAAGAATTTATCAATGGGATTTTAATATTGTGTACGGAAGAATACTCAAAAAACTAGAAGAATTGATGAGCGATATAGAAAGTTTAAATGAATAATTTAAAGTTCTACAATTTTTGGGTGTAATAAATATTGTTTTGAGCCACTAACCAAGAAAAACAATAAAATGCCAACCTTATGAAACTACATGAAGCAATTCATCTTTTTAAAAATTTAAAAACGGAGACAACTAACAAATCTGAAATTACGATTTATGATCAATTCATTGATATTCTTAACAAACTAGAAATTAGAACTTTTTCTGATAGTGATATTCAATCTATAGAATCCTTTTTAGATCGTTTAGATTTGGAATCTAATCCTAGGAATAGAAAAAAACACTTTAAAAAAGCGCTTAACAAATTTGAAGAATTCTTAAAAGAGACCTTTTCGCTAACAACTAAAAATTATTACACCAATTTGGGAATGGGTGTAGGAGTTTCTTTTGGAGTTTTATTTGGAATCATCTTTTTATCAAAATTGGAAAGATCTTTGGGAATAGCCTTTGGATTGATTGCTGGCATGTTTATTGGATTGATGATTGGAAAATTTATGGATAAAAAAGCCATGACGGAGAATAACATTTTATAATTATTTAAAGTAACTAAACAATTCCTGATGATGCTTTTAGACTCATCACTTGTTATATTTATGCGTATGGATCTGTACTGATTTTAAAAAACTTAACTAATAAATTAAATTGTGTTATTAGGAAGTTGTATGCCATAAATCACTGAAGTTAACAAATAATCTATGAATTATAAAAACTAGATTAATATGAGATATAAAATTAGCTTCTGTATACTTTTTATACTTGTAAGTTGCAAAGTACAACGTATAGCAACTACATCTAAACCCATGTTGTTCAAAATTGAGAGTGATACTAAATTTAGCGATAATCATGAAGTAAGTGTAGATTATAAGGGAATATATAATCAAAATTATCAATTTGAAGTAATAATACGAAACAAGACAAAAGATTCAATTTTTGTTAACCCTGCTTCATTTAAATACAGTTTGATTTCAGAAAAAAATGGAACAGACTCCTTATTTATTCATGTTATTAATCCAGAAGAGAAAATAGAACAGCTGGTGATACATGAAGATGTCCTAAAGAATGAAAAAAATCCTTATTCGTTAGCTGATAAAAGTATCAAGGAGATAGCAACAGAAGGTTTTATTTCAGGAATAATAGGACTTGTTTTTGGTCAAAATGGAGAAGAATTAGAATCAATAAGACAAAAAAATGAAGATGATTGGGAACAAGAACATAGTCTTCAATTAAACAAAGCGAATGAAGAACTTTATTTTTGGAATAATAATGCATTATTACCATGTACTATTCCTCCGAAAAATGAAGTTTTCGGAAAAATATTATTTCCTGTTTCATTGAACACAAACGAAATTAATATAAAGATTTCAATACAAAATGATGTTTATAATTTCACGTTTAAACAAAAAAATTGATACTAAATTAATAATTACGGCATACAACCCACAATAAACCCAATGCGGTTTACGAGTGGTTTATCAACATAAAAAGGTCAACCTATATCAGAATAACACACAACACTCTAAAATAATTATGTGTATGAAAAAATCTAAAATTTACCTTCTTTACGCGTTTCTAATATTACTACTACATTCCTGTGCTTCTTTAAGTGTAGCAAATATGACAAGTTTTAAGATGAATAAGATTGAATTAGGCATGTCGAAAGAACAAGTTACTGATATATTAGGAAGTGATTATACTATTGCAGAAAAGCGATTTGAAGGTAGCAATGAAATAGAAGTTTTATCTTATAGAGACCATTATGAAAATGACGAATTTTATTTGTTTGTTTTTAAAAATAAAAAATTAGAAAAATGGTATTGAGAGTTGTATTCCAAAGAAAGGATAGAAATCAAGTAGTTTTGCACTCAACCATGATTTTGAACAATGGAAATCTAGAACTTAATGTCTCACTATCGTCATAAATAAGTGTTTTCCCATGTGTAAATTACTTTTTTTAGTTAAGAAAAAGTTGGTTGTATATTTAGTTAACCATGAATAAATTTCGCCAAATCAAAAATTCACACTCAATAAACGCTACTACTTTACTTTAAGCAAATCATTAAAAAATCAATATACATTCTTGATACACTCAAAATCAATTTAGTTTAAAACATTAATTTTGTTGGAACTAAAAAAATTGAATGATGAATCAGAACATATCTGAAAAAGATTACAAAACACTATATGATTTTTTTGTTCTCATTGCACCTATAAGTCAAGAGCAGTTTCGTAGTATAAAACTTTGTTTAAAGAAGAAAAACTATCAAAAGGGAGATTCAATTTTAAAATCAGGACAAATAGAAACCCGATCAAATTTTGTGATAAAAGGAGTTGTTCATCAGTTTATCTATGACAATAATGTAGCTGTAAGTACCAATATTACCCCAAAAGGATTGGTCTTTAATAGTATTAAAAGTTATGTAGAAGGCAGTCCTTCTTTGGAAGTTCAAGAAGCTATAACTGATGTTGAGCTATTATATATTGAAAAGAAAGATATGGAAAGACTGGCAATGGAAAGCCATCAGATTAGTTATTTGCTATACAAAATTCACGAAAATATACTTCTTGATCGAGAAAATAGAATGTTTTTACTTCAATCTAGAAGTCCAGCCAAAAGGTACGCACTCTTTCACGAAATTGTTTTTCGTTCTAATTGGTTACTTGAAGATACACCCGATAAATATATTGCCAGCTATCTTAACATGACTCCTCAACAATACAGTAAAGAAAAAAGCAAAGTTGGAAAATCAAAAAAATAACTCAACTTATCTCTAGGCAATTTTACTTCTTTTAATATTCTATTATTTTGCTAAAACAAAAATATTAAAATGAAAAAGCAGTATCTATATTTTATGATTGGTTCTTGTTTCTATTTATCAGCTTTAGGACAAGAAAAAACAACCAATTCTAATACTATTTTAAATCCGTATTCAATTCAAAAGACAAGAAACAAATCATATCAATCATTAAAAAAACGTAGTCAACGTAGTTTAAAATCAGTAAAGATTTACAAAGAGAAATTAGATAGTATTATTGATTATAACTATAATGAAGTAAGTGATGCTTGGGACATAAAGTTTACAAAAGATAGCTATGCATATGATGAAAATTTGAATGAAGTATTATGGGTTTACTCTGCTTGGAGTACTAATGATAGCAATTGGAAAAACCTATTAAAGGAGGAATCAAAATACGACGAGCATAACAACATAACCGTTAATAGCAAGTTTATTTGGTCACATAACAAATGGAATAAAGACAGTAAATGGGTATATACCTATAACCAAAACGATGAATTGATTCAAAAACTCACATATCAATGGAAATATAATTTAAACGACTGGTTATTAATAGAAAAATGGGATTATAGTTATAATGCTCAAGGAAAACCTTTAAAAGACAGTTTATATTGGCGGTATGCCAATTCGCAAGAATGGAAATTACAAGAAAAGATTGATTACAAGTATATAAATGACAAGGAACTGCATTATATTTTTTATTCTAATTGGGATAGTAATACGAATCAGTGGATAGCGAGTAAAAAGAAATGGTATTTATATGATTTGCAATGGCGATTAATCAATTTATCAAGTTACGAATGGGACGACACAAAGGATAGTAACTGGAAATTAACAAATAGAAAGTACTATGGTTATGATGACAATGATTATTTAAATGAATATGCTGATATAAATATTAAGCCTCGTAACGATGGTTATGTTCAACATCAGATTATGTTTGAAACAAATGAATACGATTTTTCTTTAATGTTTAATGATATTTTATTGCCCAATCACTTAAACAATCAGGAGTTAAAGTTTCATCATAAGCTTTTAAATACAAGTCTAGGCCAACACAATTACGACACAAAACAAGAAGAACAATACAGAGAGAGAAAATTGTATTATTCACCAATAGATGTACTAGGAACCAAAAATCATAATATTTTATTAAAGGATGTAAGCATCTACCCAATTCCTGCCAAGGATTATATTACTATTAAATTTCTCCAAAATGATGAACAAGGAGTTTTGAAATTGTATACTTTAAATGGAGTAAAAATATATGATAATATAGTTTTCAATAATACAATGTTGAACATCAGTCATATTCAATCAGGGATTTATTTATACAAGTTAATCATTGGTAAAAAAACAAAAACCGGTAAACTTATTATTGATTAGACAATATCAAAAATTCACAATTACTAACCATAGCGAAATTTAAAAATTATCTTCCTTTACTCCATTATTTAAATCATTATGATCAATAAATAATAATCACTTAACTTCATAAAATTAGTATTGATAAATCATTAAATTTAAGATGAGAATAGAAAAACATAACATAAAAGAAATAGATATTGCCGAAGTAATTTCAGATAGCATTATAATTCAGAACAAAGAAGATGGTTTTGATTTATTAGGAAGTTTATATTACCAAGGTTTCGATAAAATTATTATCCATCAAAAAAATATCTTTCCAGAATTTTTTGATCTTAAAAATAGAATGGCAGGAGAAATTCTTCAAAAATTTTCAAATTATCGAGTTAGACTTGCCATAGTAGGAGATTTTTCAAAATACACGAAAAAAAGCCTCAAAGATTTTATTTATGAAAGTAATAAAGGTAAACAAGTAAACTTTGTTTCTTCAACCTTAGAAGCCATAAAAAAGTTATCGGAATCATGAATACTGAAAAAGTCTTATTAATTTGTTTTGATGTTTTCAATTGCGACATGAGCAATGGCATCTCCTTGATTGACAATAGGAGAATGATTTAAACAAATGATATAACCTGATATCGGCGATTTTATTTTTTTTTCAAAAAAACCATAAGGATCGGTAATCAAACCAATTACTTCTCCTTTCTCTATAGGCTCACCATTAATCACCAAAGATCTATACATTCCCGAAGCATTGGCTCTAATCCATTTAGATTCGTTAAAAACCACCTGTTCTTTTTCTTCCTTAAAAGGCGTATGAGATTCAGGAAAATTCTTCACTCCCAAAGCCTCTAACACATTTAAAACACCTGTGACTCCAACTTCTGTAACTTTAGGATTGATATTTAAAGATTTCCCCCCTTCGAACAACAATACTTTTTTTCCAGAAGCCACTGCCGAAGCTCGGTACGACTTTTCTCTTTCTGAAGAATATTTCACAAACTTAGCTCCAAATATTTTAGCCAAATTAAAAGTGTAATCATCATCATCAGAAATTCTTATTTGAGGATAATTAAACCGATAATCTCCACCTGTATGAAAGTCGATACAATAATCTACATGCTCTACAATTTCATTCATAAAAAAATGAGCAAACTTGCTGGCTAAAGAGCCATTTTTTGCTCCTGGGAAACTTCTGTTTAAATCCTTACCATCAGGAAACTCTCTGGTTTTAATTAAAAAACCAAACACATTTACTACGGGAACACAAATAATAATTCCTGCATCTGGAATGTTATATTTATGAGCCACTATTTGTCTAACAATTTCCACCCCATTCACCTCATCACCGTGAATACCTGCACTCAATAAAACACAAGGACCATCTACTTTGGCTCTACTTATAATAATTGGGACTTCTACTTTTGTTCGTGTATGTAAGCGAGCAATATCTGTTTTTATCTGATAGGTTTTACCAGGTAAAATTTTCTCTCCAAGTATGGTGATTTTTTTAGGCATTTTGTTTATGATGATAAAGTAACTATTACTGTCTTCAAAATATTATTCTCGCTAAAATTTAAACATTTATAAATCAACAACATACAACTTATTAATCATTTATTTTCTCAATAAAAATATCATACTTGAATGTTGTAGATTGATTTTCAGGGATTGATATTGAGAATATTTCACCAATATTATTTTCGAATACTCGAATAGGATACCCTTTTGTTTTGATAGATTGAACTTGACTTGTCTTTGTATTAAATAACAAAACCTCTCTTTTTAGCAACGATGATTTCACATCACTTCCAAACCAATCGGGGTTGTTAGTTGATGCGTAAATATAATTTGCATTTTTATCTAAACCAAGAGCAAAGAAATTTTCAGGCATTCGTACTTTTACTTGAAAAGAAAGTGTTGAATACATAATTCTATCTCCATAATTAATTAGGGAGTTATTTGATTCACTACAAAAAGAAGAATTCTTAAATTTTGCTGTATAGTTTGAATTCATTGGAAGTGATACAACCTGTTTATTTAGTAACAGACCACTATCATCAACTGTAAAGAAAATACTTTCTTCATCATCTTTATGTCCAACTATAATATCATTTCCATTCACTTGAATCATTCTATAATAGCTATATGGATGGTGTTTTTCGTAATGAACTTGTTTATCTAAAAGGACTAAACCTTCGCCATTTCTTTTAAAAACATATATAGAACCAGAGTCTATAACAACTAAAAAGCCATTTCTTGTATAAGTAAGATCTTTAATACTAAATAGATCAAATTTTTCATTTAAATAAAACCTCCTAAAAGAAGAGTTCACTGTAAAAGATACTGGGTCTAAGAAATAGATATTAGATCCTCCGTTTATAATCATCTCTTTTTCTTCAGAAAAAGAAATAGGTTTTGTAAATGGAAACTTACCTTCTTCAGAGAGGGTACTACTTGTAGTTGTCTCTACCAAACCTTCATTATAATTAAATTTTAATATAGCATCTCTATCATAACCACTAGTCCAATCTGGAATTTGGCTATCTGCATATAAATATACAAAAGGTTCCTCATCATCTACTTCTGTCTGGTGTAAAGTTAAGGGTCCCAACAAATCCTTTCTTCTATAGGTTACTTGTTCATAATTAGAAGCTACTTTAGTACCAAATATATTGTATACATGAATTGCAAAAAAAGGATTTTCTAGATAAGGAGGATCTGTATTTAAAAAACGTGTTTCTTCAAGAACATTAATTGATAAAATACTATCTTCTTCATGAAGAAGACTGTTATTTCCTTTAGAGTTAGCATATACTATTTGATAATGTGAAAAATAAGGAATATCCGCTTGATCCCATTCTAAAAGAATATCATCACCTTCTATTTTCGGAGTACTTAGGTTAATGCTATTTGTGATAATTAATTCTTTAGGGTTTACACTTAGTAAATCACTCTCATAAACCAAACCATCTTTATAATTAACCTTCAAAAAATAACATAAATTTCCTTGAGTAGCTGGTGGGTTTTCATCCACAAAAGTAGTTGTGAAAGCATCAGAAATGCTAGCTAAAAGTATTGCTCCTTCTTTTGAACACATACCTTCTTGCGATCGGTAAATCTGATAGCTACTAAAAGAATTAACATCTCTTTCTTGTCTCCAATTAAATTTTAATAAAGCTGTTTCTTTAGAGTCTTGTTCAAAAGAAATTAACTGTTGCTGATTAGAATCAGGCTCATAAGGCCTTAAGTATGCCTTAAAAGTTTCTTTTTTACCATCATCATCAATATCATATTGAAAATTCAAGACTAACTCAGAAGGCTTAAATTCAATTATTGGAAACTCTATTTTTTCTCCATTAATATTAGACACTTTTATAATTCCATTTTCAACTTTCCAATTACCTGAACCAATATATGGAACACAGTAGGTTTTATTATATAAAAATTCTTGATATATCTCATCACCTGAAAAATTAATGTAATCATATCCACATTGAGGGTAACTAGGACTTATTTCAATAATATTTCCCTCAAATTCACCAGCATAAAGACGCCATGAACCTTTAATATCTTCAGTTGTTACACTTGTATCAACTTTAATAGAAGTATAAAAATCTTCTTCTCTGTCACAAGCTAAAAAAACAAACATTAAAATAATAAAATATCTATATCCTTTTATCATCATTATAAAAACTTACTATTATTATTTTTTCTTCTTTTTCTTAACAGGTTTATCTGTGGCTAACAAATCTGCTGTTTTATTTTCTAGTAAATAATTGGCTAAAATTTTATCTACCAATTCTTCTTTAGTCAAGTGATGAAATACATTTTTTACCGCTGCTTTTACATCCTCGGAAACCGCTCTATTAGGTTTGGTCTTAAATATTTTTTTTGCCCAAAGAATGGTGTTGTTTTCTTCTATACTTACTGCATTAGGCTTGGCATATCTATGTAAATCAATTTCATATTCTTCTCCTAAAAACTCCATCTTCTCAACCTCATCAGCTTGCAATACTGCTAAAGACATTCCTTTGGCTCCTGCTCTAGCCGTTCTACCACTTCTGTGGATATAAGTTTCCATCGCATCTGGTAAATGGTAATGAACTACGAAAGATACATTTTTAATATCAATTCCTCTCGCTGCAACATCTGTTGCTACCAAAGTATTAATATATCCTTCACGGAATTGCTCCATAATTCTATCACGAATTCCTTGCGTTAAACTCCCATGAATAGCACCTGATGATATTTTATTGATGGCTAAATTCTTGGCCAACTTATTCACCGCTGCTTTGGTTTTACAAAAAACAATCCCTTGCTCTCCTTCTTTACTAGACAAAAAGTGTAATAACACATTTAATTTTTCAATAGGTTCTACCACCACATAATGATGAGCTACATCTTTATGAGCTGTATAATTGGTTTCTGCACCAACTTGTGTAACGTGTTTAGATAAATAATTCTGAACCAATTGTTTTACAGATCCAGGTAAAGTTGCCGAGAATAAAAAAGTTCTTTTTTGTTTAGGCATTACCTCCACAATTTTATCCAAACCTTCTTTTAAAGACAAAACCATTTCATCGGCTTCATCTAACACAAAATATTTTACTTGTTTTAAGTCAATTTTTCCTCTCTGAATCAGATCAATCAAACGACCTGGAGTGGCAACTACTATATGGGTGGTTTGTTGTAAAAGTTCTATTTGAGGTTTTACAGAAGTTCCTCCACAAAGTTCTGCAATAGACAGTCCAGAGATGTCTGCACCAAAATCTGTTAAATTACTATGAATTTGTTTTCCCAATTCTCTGGTCGGGGCTAAAATAACGACTTGAATAGATTCGATCGAAACATCCACCATTTGTAACAAAGGCAATCCAAAAGCAGCTGTTTTACCTGTACCAGTATTGGCCAATCCTACAACATCATCCTTTTGATTTAAAATCACAGGAATAGATTGTATTTGAATTTCTGTAGGTTCAGTAATTCCTAAACCTGTCAAGGTATTGATAATTGTAGATGAAATTCCTAAATCTGAAAACTGCTTTGTCATAAAAAATAATTTAGACAAAGGTATGAAACTATCTGCCTTAATAATCGCTTAACAATAAATATGATTTTATATAAAGTACGAGAAATAATAAAATTATTATTATATCATTTCTTATTTTCGTACATTTACATCGCAAACGATTTAATCTTAAAAGATAACTATGAAAACAAATACCGTTCAAAATATAATGAGAATATTTTTAGGTGCTTTAATGACTTTAGCAGGAATTGGACACCTAACATTTCAAAGACAAGAATTTCAAGCACAAGTACCTAGATGGCTTCCTACAAATCCTGAGTTTATGGACTTTGTAGTGATATCTTCGGGGATTGTGGAAATAGCGCTTGGATTATGTTTAATTTTTTGGATTAAAAACAAAGTGAGAATTGGAATTGGATTGGCTATTTTTTATGTACTTATTTTCCCTGGAAATATTTCACAATACACAAACGGTATTGATGGTTTTGGATTAGATACAGATAAAAAAAGATTGATCAGATTATTCTTTCAACCTGTGTTAATTCTATGGGTACTATGGTCTACCGGAGCCTTAAAATATTTAATAAACCTTAAGAAAAAATAAAATGAATTTTTACAATTTAAAAGCAACATTATTAAATGGTAAAACGGTTGCTATGGAGCAATACAAAGGAAAAACCATTATAATAGTAAATACTGCTAGTAAATGTGGACTAACACCTCAATACGAGGGACTTGAAAATTTATATCAAAAATATAAGGATCAGGGATTGGTTATTTTAGGGTTTCCATGTAACCAATTTGGAAAACAAGAATCTGGAACCTCTGATGAAATTCAAGAATTTTGTCAAATTAATTATGGAGTTAGTTTTCCTATGTTTGAGAAAATAGAAGTGAATGGAAATAATACACATCCTATTTTTAAATATTTAAAATCAAAATTAGGAGGATGTTTTGGAAGTAAAATAAAATGGAACTTTACAAAATTTATAATAGATAAAAACGGAAAAACTGTCAAACGTTTTGTTCCTATTACCAAACCTGAGAAAATGGAGAAATTGATTAAAAAAATTCTTTAAGGATGGAAGAAAATTTTGAAAATCTGTATCTTGAAAATCAGTTATGCTTTCCTCTCTATGCAGCTTCACGACTTACCACAAAAATGTATGCCCCTTATTTAGAGGATCTAGACATTACCTATCCTCAATATCTTGTGTTATTGGTTTTATGGCAGTATAAAGAACAAAGTGTTAGCAGTATAGGTCAAAAACTTTTACTAGAATCTAACACTTTAACCCCTTTATTAAAAAGATTAGAACAAAAAAAACTCATCATAAGAAAACGTTCTATTAAGGATGAAAGAACCGTATTGATATCACTTACAAAAGAAGGAAAAGCACTCAAGAAAAAAGCAGTTTGTATCCCTGAAAAGATTATCAAATCATTTAAAACGGATAAAATTTCTTTATCGGAAGCTATCGAGTTTCAGAAAACACTAGTCAAGTTAATGGAAGGTTTAAAAGAAAAACTTTAATTGAGAAAAATAATTACAACAAAAAACAGCCTTGACTAAGGCAGTTTTTTGTTGTATAGGTATCTATGATGATTAAATTTTCCCTTGATAAGTGTACAAATCATAATAACGACCTTGAGAAGCAATCAATTCATCATGCGTACCACGTTCTGCTATTTGTCCAGCTTCTATCACTAAAATCTGATCAGCTTTACGAATGGTACTCAAACGGTGTGCAATCACAATCGTAGTTCTGTTTTTAGTTAATTGAGCCAAACTTTTCTGAATCAACACTTCACTTTCTGTATCTAAGTTAGAAGTGGCTTCATCTAAAATAATAATTTTAGGATCTGCTAAAATAGCTCTAGCAATGGCAATACGTTGTCTTTGTCCACCAGACAACTTCACACCTCTTTCTCCTATCAATGTATCTAATCCCTCCTCAAATCTATCCGTAAATTCATTTACATAAGCAGCATTTACTGCATTTTGTAATTGTTCCTCAGTAGCATTTGGTCTTGGAAACATAATATTTTCTTTAATGGTTCCTTCAAACAAAAACTCATCTTGTAAAACCACTCCTAAGTGCTTTCTAAAGCTACTTAACTTTACTTTTGATAAATCATGACCATCAATGGTAATGGTTCCAGATTTTGGATTTAAAAAGGTAGCAGACAGACCTGCAATGGTAGATTTTCCAGATCCTGAACTTCCTACCAAGGCAATAACAGAACCCGAAGCTGCTTTAAAACTGATATTATTTAAGACCTCTTTGTTTTCTTCATAAGCAAAAAAAACATCTTTAAATTCTATATCTCCTTTAAAATGATTGATGACTTCAATTCTATTTTCATCTTCATCTTCTGCTTGCATATTCATCAACTCTTCAGTTCTATCCAAACCTGCCAATGCTTCAGTTAACTGACTCCCAATATTACTCATCTGTACAATAGGTGCAATCATAAATCCTAACAACAAGGTAAATGATAAAAAGTCCCCAATAGTTAATTCTCCTTGAATGATTTTATATCCTCCAATTCCCATAATTCCTGTGGAAGCAATTCCTAATAAGAAGGTAGAAGTACTCGTCATTAAAGCCGTAGCTGTTAAACTTTTTTTTACATTTTGAAACATCAAATCAACACCTTTTTCAAACACTTTATTTTCTTGCTCTTCGGCATTAAAAGCTTTGATGACACGGACTCCCGCCAAAGTTTCGGTTAAACGACCGTTCACCTCTGCATTGATTTTTCCTCTTACTTTAAAAATAGGTCTTATGTAAGCAAATGCTTTTAAAGCAATAAATCCAAAAATTCCCACAGGAACCAAGACAAAAAGAGTCATAGACCAACTAATCTTAATTAATAAAATCAAAGAAATCACAGCGGTAATGGTTCCTCCTACCAATTGTACCAATCCTGTTCCAATTAAATTACGAACACCTTCTACATCATTCATAATTCTAGACACCAATGCTCCAGATTTGGTGTTATCAAAAAAACTAATCGGTAAAGACAATACTTTTCTTTGCACTTGTGCTCTTAGCTCAGAAATTAAAAACTGGGCTTGTACACTTAATATTTTCGTCAACAAAAAAGAGGTAACAGCCTGTACCAAAATAGCTCCTGCTACTATGAATAATAAATTGCGTAGTTCTTCAAAGTTTTTGTTTGGAATTACCTCATCTAACAAAACCTTTGTTTTCCATGGCAAAACCAAACTTGCCAAACGGCTTAAGACTATTAAAATCAAACCTATAAATACCAGTTTACGTCTTGGCCAAATAATGCTTTTAAAAGCTGCAGCCATCGTTACTTTAGATTTTTTATTTTTTTTATCAGATGCTTTGTCTTGATATGATTTCATACTTTGTTATTTTGATGGATAAAGATACATATGTGACTTATTTAATTTACCATAATACCTGTGGAAAAACACCGCTTTATATTTTCATTATAAATTCTATCTTTAGAGAAAAAAATTATGAAAAAGGTAGTTTGCCTATGGTTATTCTCTTTAGTCTCTATTTTTGCGAAAAATAACGAAAAAAAAGAGCCTCTTTATGAGGTTATTAAATATAAAGATGGAATCATTGCTCAAGAGACTTGGTATAATCATAAACATGAAATAGACAGTATTAAATCCTATTATCGAAACGGTAAACCATGTGAGTTTTTTTATTTTGATAAAAACCAATACCACGGTACTTGTTATAAAATAAATGGAAAAGGCGAAAAAATCACCACTTGGGAATTTGATCATGGTGTACTCTTAGAAAGAATTGACCATATTAAAAAGTACAATCAAAAGAACAAGCAAAACACTTTAAAAGCCTATGAAATTGTTGAAAAATCGAATCAGAAACTTATAGAGGATCCAAATAATAACCGAGCCTTGACGAATAGAACATACGCTAGGTATCTTTTAGGAGATAGGCTTTTAGCAATGAGAGATTATTCAAGAATTATTGATAGAATAGAACTCTTACAAGAAAAAGGGAGAAAAATAGACAGTAAATCTCTAGGAAGAATTTATGATATTATGGCAAGTATATATGCCTCTTATGAACAAGAAAACAAAGCTTCGCACTATTATTACCTTGCCGTAAAAACAGATACTATTGACACCCGATTGGTTAATAACCTTGGTACCTACTTAGTAGCAAACAAATCATACAGACTAGGAATATACTATTTAAATAAAGTATTAGATGCACACCCTAGACATGCTTTTGCTCATAAAGCCTTGGGAGATGCATACATTGCTCTTAAAGACTACGAAAAAGCTTTAGAACACTTAAATATAGCTTTTGAAAGCGAACAGTTTATCTATAAATATAGTACAGGGAAAACAGAAAAAAATCTACAAACTTTGCGTGGTTATGTATATCATAAGTTAGGAGAAACAGAAAAAGGACTTGTTGATTTAAATGAAGCTTTAAAATTATATGAAGACAATACACTTGCATTAAGATATATTGGTGAAGTATACCTAGACCTAAAAGAAAACGAAAAAGCTTGTGATTACCTAACCAAATCTAAAAAACTGGGCTATGAAAAAAACTATGATAAAGATGATTTAGAGGCCTTAGTTAATCAATCTTGTCACCCTGAGGAAACAACTACCTTTAAAACTTATTTAAAACCATATGCGAGTCCTAATCCCGTAAAAACAACTACAGAAATCATGAATTATCCTTATACTAATTTTAAGTATAAAGTCATGAATTACCAAAACAACATCGTTTTAGAGGGAATTTCTAACAACAAAACCATCGACTTGTTTAAATTGTCCACGGGATTATATGTTGTATTGTTACAAGAGAACAGAGAGCAAACAACTTTTAAGGTAATTAAAGACTAATACTTGGATTATTTTTCGCGTTTTTTTCGTAATTTAAAGGGGATCAAAATCACTTAAGTTATGAACACGATAAACAACATTGTAGTTTTTGACGGTAGCCTTGAACTACACAATCCTGATTTAAAAAAGTACGACAGATCTAAAGCAATTTTAGATAGAATTTTACAATTCTTAAAAACTAGAGACAAAAAAATCATCCGTTTGATAAACGAGGAAAATGCAACGCTTTATATTTATAGATATAGCGGAGAGTGGAAAATACAAAACGCTAGTAAAAAACTCATTAACAGGATTTTTGGTTAAAAGTAATTCTTGATTGTTTCATTGTTTTTTTGTATCTTATTAAGAAATCTAAAATACAAAACCGTTATGAAATTTATTAAAAATGTAATTATCAAATCTAGTGATAGAAGCGTTATGGTACACAGAATGTTAAAAAACAAACGTTCTAAATTGACACAAAAACTATTAATGATTAATGGTCTATTAAGAAAAAAGGACAAAAGTCTTATTCACGATATGAATGAAGAAAATGTATGTATAGAAATTAATTATCCTGATTGTGATTGGAGGGTTAAAAATGCAGACAAACAAATGTTGAATAGGATTTTCGGTTAATGATTATATAAGTTTATACAAAAAAATCCGCTTAGTTAACTAAGCGGATTTTTTTATGTTATAATTGAAATATTAAAGTCCTTCCAAAACATCTCTAAAATCAACTATTTTAAAGTTTTGATTTTTCTTAACACTTCCATCCATATTGGTTCCATCTTGAGCAATAAAAAATCCCTTAGGAAAATCTTTAAAGCTCCCTGATGTTACATCAATACCATCTGTATCATTAGTTCCGTCAATCCCCCCATCTTCAAGTGTAAAACTTTTAATGTACTTGTTGGTTACTCTATCAAACATTGCATAAGAATTATTTCCTTGAGATGATAAAATCACAAACCCTGTATTGTTTTCTTGTTTATAAAGAGTTACACCTTCAAAATCATCTTTCATGTTTACGTCAGAAGTTTTAGCTACTAAAGTTCTAGTTTCTTCTAGGTTGTTTGCGTTGTATTTCCACAAAGCCACATCTTCTTCTGCAATATAAACAAACCCTAATTCATCATCAGCAACCATTCCTTCTGTTTGAGAACCTACAAAAATAGTACTTATCAATACTCCAACCACTCCGTTTTCTTGAGCGATTAACTGCCATTTTTCTACGCCTCCATCTTTTCCAGAAATAAACACATATGTGTTTCCTGAGTTTTGATACATACACAATCCATAAACTTCTTTTAAGTTAGATTTTATGGAGTCTTTAGCAATGTTTTCTAAAGTTCCATCTGCATGTATTTGATGGACGGTAATGGTATTATTAGTTCTGTTAGAAGCAGTAACTACTGAAATGGTATCCCCTTTAAAATAAAAATGATCTCTGATGTCTACATTATTTACTTTTCCTACCGGATCATTATTTAACAATTCTCCTTGTAAATTATAAGTACACAAACCTTGTTTTTTATTTGTTCCAATAATTAAAGAAGCATTTACATCTTTTTGATTGATCCAAACACAGGCATCATCTGCTGCATCATCATTACTTTGCACAGGAACGGTTTCTCTTACAGCATTCACTGAAAAAACCAAACTTGTATCTTTTTTTGTTGATTGACATGATACTACTTGTAACGCGATCAATCCTAGTATTAAAATTCTTTTCATATATATAAATACATAAATGCCTATACTAATATCATATAGGCATTTATGATGTTTTTTAATTTATTAAAAATTGTACTTTGCTCCAACATTCCAGTTAAAGTTGTAGTATTCTGCCTGTGCAGTTAAGTCTTTTTTACCTTGGTAATATCTTAATTCTTGATTGGTTAAATTCTTAAACTCAGTAAACAATCTTAATCCTTTTACTATTTCATAAGTAGCATTTACATCTAAAAACATTTGAGAGTCATAATAAATATCTTCAAAAGCTTCGCTTCCATATTCATCAATATAAGCACCTGCGTAATTTAAGGATGTTCTTAGCGTTAACTTTTTAATTTCATAAGCCAACGAGGCGTTAAACATATTTTTAACAGCTCCTGCCAAAGCCAATTTAGATCTACCTTCTACACCATCTGCTTCAGAATCTGTATAGGTATAGTTTGCGTATACGTTTAAGTTTTTTAAGAATTTAGGTAAAAAATCTAATCTTCTTTGTACGGATAACTCTAATCCATAAACCTTTGCTTTGTTTCCATTTCTTGGCTGAGAGTACTCGAATGTTTCTCCAGGATAAGCAGCATCAACAAAACCATCTTCAGTATAAGTGTAAACAAACTTATCTATATTTTTATAAAATACTCCTCCTGAAATAATTCCTACTGATGAAAAATAGTGTTCAAACATAAAATCTAAGTTGTTAGAGTAACTAGCTTCTAAACTAGAGTTTCCTTCTTCAAAAACTAAATCATCTGATGAGTCAATGTTTTGATAGGGAACCAAATCATAATAATTTGGACGAGCAATAGATGTTGAATAAGCCAATCTAAAAATAGTATTAGGTTGTAAGCTGTATTTAAACTGTAAGTTTGGTAAAAAATTAGTATAGTTTTTAGAAGCTTCTATTTTAGTAGCATCATCAAAATCTTCTGCAGTTTCTATATCAATTCTATAACCCGTATAATCTAAATCTGTTCTTTCAACTCTAAGTCCTACCAATGCAGATAATTTTGGAGTTAATTTCTGAGTAATCATTCCATAAGCTGCATTTACTGTTTCTTTAGCATTGTAATTTACTGGTACAAATTCTTCTAAAACAGGCTTAGCACTGTATAAATCACTATTTTTTAAGTCTAATCCACCTAAATATTCTTTATCAACAAAGTTACCCGATTTGTATTTGTCTCCTGGCAAAAATCCTTTTACTGTTTGATCACTATAAGCAACATCACTCATATTATCTATTGCTGAAATTGGATCGTATTCGCTATAAGTATTGTCTCTACTCTTTTCTTTATTTTTATAACGATATCCTACTTTTAAAGTATTTTCAAAATCTCCTTGTAACATAGGTATTTCAATATCAAACTTAGCTCCGTAATTCTCTTCTTGCGTGTATTGATTTTCTTCAGAGATTTCTTTAAATTCTAAAGCAGCAGGATTGTTAAAATCTGTCCCTGTTGGATTGATTCCTGGAAATTTTGTATCAGATAAATCTTGAGTTACTTCAACATCTTTTAATCTGTAGTTAATGTATCTTTCATCGGGTCTAGTTTCAGAAGCTTTAGAATAATTTGTCTTCCAATTTAACTTTACAGAGTTGAATAAAATATGCTCTCCAAATAAAGAATACTTTTTAATTTGTTGTTCTTCTAATCTTGCATTTTTATTAGTCCCTGCTTTGGTTTGTCTTCTTACTTCAGACTCATAAACTCCAGGAGCTGTTTCTTCAATATCTTTAAATTGTAATCTATATCTGTTCTCCCAGTCTTTTCTGTTGTTTAACACTGTGTTAAAATAAAGTGTGTTGTTGTTATTTATTTTATAATCTAAATTTAATGCAACACTTTGTCTTACACGAGTAACATCGTATTTTCTGATGTCTTGAGAAACAACTACAGCTGTATTATTTAGATATTTATCCCATTCAAATTCAATATTATCAGAACCAAATTCATTAGACTGAATAGAAGTACTCAATACAGCCCCTAGTTTGTTATTAAATACTCTACCAGCAAGTACTGCCGCACCATTGTACATTGGTGTATTTCTTACAGGGTTTTGCCCATAAGCCCCTGTTAAAGTAATTCTTGTTTTTTCTCCTGCCTTTCTAGTCACCAAGTTTACAGAACCTCCAATCGCATCTGCTTCCATATCAGAAGTCAATACTTTGTTTACCTCTACAGCTTGTACCATGTCTGAGGGAATTAAATCCATTTGTACATTTCTATTGTCTCCTTCTGCAGATGGAATTCTTTCTCCGTTTAAAGTCACCGAGTTCAACTGAGGAGCCATACCTCTTATAATAATATTTCTAGCTTCTCCTTGATCATTTTGTACCGCAATCCCAGGAATTCTTTTTACTGCATCTCCAATATTAGCATCTGGAAACTTCCCCACTTGATCTGCTGCTACAATATTGGTTATATTAAAGTTAGATTTTTGTTTATTTAAAGCCTTTGCTTGTCCTTTAGAATTACTTCCTTTAAGAACAACCTCATCTAAATCGTTCACTGCTGAATCTAATACAAAGTTAACCACAACAGTTTTTCCATTCACCTTTACCGTTTGAGTTAAATCTTTACATCCTAAACAGCTAGATTTTAATACATAATCTCCATTGGCAATTCCTACAAAAGTATAATTTCCATTAAAATCAGTTACCGTCATCATATTCAAAGATTCTATTTTAATAAAAGCCCCCGGAATAGGTAAATTGTTTGGATCAGTAATATGTCCTACAATATTTCCTTTGCTTTGCGCAAAACCAATTACAGTTATCAATAATGTTAAAATTAAAAGTCTTAGTTTTTTCATTGTTCTTGTTTGTTATTTTGAACCGTAAAACTATATAACAAGAACACGACTCCTGTTTAACAAATCATGACTAAAACTCCAAAAAACCATTATCTAAATGTTAATTAAACAATTTATCAACCTTGTATTTACAATGCTTTAACATAGTTTATTTGTAAATTTGATTACGTAATTTTACATCATGGATTTTAAAGTCGTTTCTAAATACAAACCCACCGGAGATCAACCCAATGCTATTAAAGAATTGGTAGCAGGTGTTAATAATGGAGATCAGTATCAAACCTTATTAGGAGTAACAGGTTCTGGTAAAACTTTTACGGTTGCCAATGTCATTCAAGAAGTTCAAAAACCTACTTTGGTATTGGCACATAACAAAACCTTAGCGGCTCAGTTGTATTCTGAGTTTAAAAACTTTTTTCCAAACAATTCGGTTGAGTATTTTGTTTCTTATTACGATTATTATCAACCCGAAGCTTATATTCCTTCTTCCGGAGTATATATAGAAAAAGATTTATCTATCAATGATGAAATTGAACGTTTACGAATCAGTACTTCTTCTGCCCTACTTTCCGGTAGAAAAGATGTTTTGGTAGTGGCTTCTGTTTCTTGTTTGTATGGTATTGGAAACCCCGTAGAATTCAAAAAAAATGTCATCAAAATTCAAGTAGATCAAACCTTGAGTAGAACTAAGTTTTTACACATGTTAGTGCAAAGTCTTTACGCACGTACAGAGGCTGACATGAAAAGTGGAAATTTTAAAGTAAAAGGTGATACTGTTACTATTTTTCCTTCTTATGGAGAATATGCATACAGAGTTCATTTTTTTGGTGATGAAATTGAAGAAATAGAATCTTACGATTTAGAAAATAAACAAGTCATAGAACGTTTTGATAACTTAGATATTTATCCAGCTAACTTATTTGTGACTTCTCCTGATATTTTACAAGATGCCATTCATCAAATTCAAAATGATTTGATGAAACAATACGATTACTTTAACGAAATTGGAAAAACACTTGAAGCCAAACGTTTAAAAGAACGTACAGAATTTGATTTAGAAATGATTCGTGAACTGGGATATTGTAGCGGAATTGAAAACTATTCTAGGTATTTAGATGGTAGAGAACCCGGGACGAGACCTTTCTGTTTGATTGATTATTTTCCTGAGGATTTTTTAATGGTCATTGATGAAAGTCACGTAACCGTTCCACAAACCCATGCCATGTATGGTGGAGACCGCTCTAGAAAAGAAAACTTAGTTGAGTTTGGTTTTAGATTACCTGCAGCCATGGACAACCGTCCGTTAAAATTTGAAGAATTTGAAGCCATTCAAAATCAAGTCATCTATGTAACTGCAACTCCTGCTGATTATGAATTAGAAAAATCAGATGGTGTGGTGGTAGAACAAGTCATTCGTCCTACAGGATTGTTAGACCCTATTATCGAAGTTCGTCCTAGTCAGAATCAAATAGATGATTTGATTGAAGAAATTCACAAACGCATTGAAGTTGACGAACGTGTATTGGTGACTACTTTAACCAAACGTATGGCAGAAGAATTGGCAAAATATTTAACCAGAATTCAAGTACGTTGTCGTTATATACATTCCGATGTTGATACTTTGGAGCGTGTAGAAATTATGCAAGACTTACGTAAAGGTTTGTTTGATGTTTTGATTGGAGTGAACCTATTACGTGAAGGACTAGATTTACCTGAAGTTTCTCTAGTTGCGATTATTGATGCGGATAAAGAAGGATTTTTACGATCACATAGATCTATTACTCAAACCGTGGGTAGAGCGGCAAGAAACGTAAATGGAATGGCTATTATGTATGCTGATAAAATTACCAAAAGTATGCAATTAACCATTGATGAAACCGCTCGTAGACGTGAAAAACAAATTGCTTATAACGAAGCCAATGGAATTACGCCTACTCAAATCAAAAAAGATTTAGGAAACAATTTAACAGACAACCAAGGAACCAATTACGAAGAGATTCAACAAAACCTAGCTGCTGAAGAAGACACTGCATACCTATCTAAAGAAGCCATCGAAGAAAGAATTAGAGACAAACAACGAGCGATGGAAAAAGCCGCCAAAACTTTAGATTTTATGACTGCTGCCAAGTTCCGTGATGAAATCAAAGCTTTGAAAAGTAAATTGTAAATTAAATTAAATTTGTTTCTTCAAAATTCGGATTTGTTTTTACATTTGTGACTCTTAAAAAACAAATCTTATGTGGTACGAAGTAAAAGTAAAATACAGTAAAATAGACGATAATGAAAGAATTAAAACTTTCAATCAACCTTATTTGTTTGATGCTTTAACTTTTACCGAAGCGGAAGCTCGTGCAACAGAAGAAATGGGTAAATACTTGTCTGAAGGTTTTAAAATCACCAACATTAAAGTAGCTAATTTCTCTGAAATTTTCCCAAGCGAACACGGAGATCGTTGGTTTAAATGTAAAGTATCTTTAGTTACTTTGGATGAGGACAAAGGATTAGAAAAAAGAACCAACACCTATGTATTGGTACAAGCATTAGATGTAAAAGATGCTTATGAATATTTAACAGAGCAGTTTGCTGATACCGTTTCTGATTATTCAATTCCAAGTATTACAGAATCTCCAATTATTGATATTTTCCCTTTCTTTGATGGTGACGAAGAACCAGCTGTTGTAGCTGCTGCTCCACAAACTTATACTGAAGATTCTTTTTCTGAAGACGAAAATATTGATGATGATGTTTTAGAAGAAGAGTTTACTGAAGAAGAGGAAGAAGAAGAACCTATAGAAGACTAATGCAACAAGCTGCATATATATTTGGTGGTCTTTTTGGATTTATGGCTATTGTACTAGGAGCTTTTGGTAGTCATTTACTCAAGAAAAAATGGTCTAAAGAAATTCTAGATAGTTTTGAAATTGGTGTAAAATATCAAATGTACCATGCTTTATTCTTACTTTTGGTAGGAATCATTTTACCTTTTGATTCAAATACCGAAAAATTGGCGGTTATATTTGCAATCATCGGTGTCTTTTTATTCTCAGGAAGTATATATGGTATTTGCATTTTAAAAAGCAAAGATAAATCAGCAAAAGCTTTAGGACCTATTACTCCACTAGGAGGACTAAGCCTATTACTCTCCTGGCTAGTATTTTTATTAGCTTTGATATAAAAACAAAAAGCCTTTCAGGATACTGAAAGGCTTTTTGTTTTAAATAAAATTTCAAATTATATTTTACATTGCTGATTCTGCTGATACAACCATTTGCAATTTAATATTTCCTATATCTTCTGTTTCACCAACAGTTACATCAATAGCATTCTCTGAACTATATTCTACAAAACCTTCTTTAGAAATAACCAAACTATAAGATCCACTTGAAACTCCTTGAAAAACAAATGTTCCTAAAGAATCTGTTTCCGTTGTTGTTACTAATTCTTCTGTCATCGTATCATATAATGAAACCGTTGCACCTTCAATAACTAATGGGTTTTCTTCTACCTCATCTCCTAAATCTTCCCAAACTTTTCCTTTAATAATTCCAGAATTCTTTTCAGCACTTACTCTAATCACTGGCTTTAAACTATAACTTCCATTACCTTGGGCTACAATAGACTCTTGCGCATCCCAGTCTAAAATAAAAGTATAGGAGAATCCTGCTTTAAGTGCTTCATCTAAATTAATCTTTAAACCAGATTGTTGCGCACTAGGAGTACTTAAATCCTTTGCTTCTGTTTCTCCTCTTAAGACAACGGTATTATTATCCCCTAACACCAATCTAATTTGATGCATGGTATTGGCCTCTACCACTTCATCAGCCAAAATTTCATTTTCTCCACCTACTAAAGTTGTTAAATCAACATTTAAAGGTCCTTCAAAACTTTCTAGACTTTGCCAACCTACATCTTCGCCTAAGTTGTATTGAATGTCTATAATTTCAACATTTACCTGCTCGTAATCCCCTGGAGCATCAACTAGTTTAAATTTAACTTGGGCTGTTCCAGTTCCATCACTATCACTACAGCTTTGCATAAAACCTAATGCGGTTAGTGACATTACTGTAAGTACCATTTTCTTAAGACTTAATTTAATTGTTTCCATTTTCATATATCTATCCTTTTAAAATTAATTCACCTTGAAAGCAACAGATACTATGCCAAAACTAACCTATGTTAAAAACAACAATAAATTATAACCATTCTATTTTAAAATAACCTGATGTTTTTAGATCATAAAACAGAGATAAATAGTAATTTTACATCATTATTTTAAATTAAGATGTCAACCAAGAAACACAGTAGGTCTTATAGACTTTTTAGGTTATTTATCTTTAAAAATAGATCTAAAGTTTCACATGCTTTGGATGCTTTTTTTTACGGATTAAAAACGGGAGCCAAAGACACCAAAACAACTACCGGTATTATTCAAAAATACATTCTTCACAGTGGTGACATCACCAAAGAAGATGAGAAATTTTTAAAACTGTATGTTTATGACATGCTCAAAATAGCAGGAATAGGAATTCCTTTTATTCTTTTACCCGGTGCCAGTATTATTATTCCTTTTATTCTAAAAGCTGCAGAAAAAAGAAATATAGATTTGATGCCTTCAAATTTTAAAGGAAAACCAACAAGTAGCATAAAAATAAAGTAATTTGCTCTTTGCTGATAAAGCCACTAATTCATCATGAGTTTAATAACCTATCGATTACACTCCTAAATTAGGCAAGACAAAAGATTTACTATTAGCGTGTAGTCTTATCCACAATCCCGGATTTCTATTTAATTGCTCCATTGCCTCATTTGTATTAGAACTTATTGAAGTATTAAGAACATTTGCATATGTTTTAATTTTAGCCGGTGCGGAATCTGCATCTACGACAGATTGAACCACTTTTTTAGCTTGTAAAATAGCTGCTGGTCCTAAAGTAAGAATATACTTTGCATCTCTACATTCTCTTTCATCATTTTCACCTACAATACTTCCACCTGCCTTAAACTTGCTAATATGATGTTCCAAAATACTATTAGATATTGGAATGATTCCAGCAACATGATGACTTTTTGCACCAGAGAAAGGTTTTATGTAAGCAAGATGTGATGCTTGATTTTCTTCGGGTCCATGACCAATAAAAAAGATATCCAAATCACCCAAATCCTCTAATTTATTTAGATAATTTATAAGAGCTGATTCTAAATCTTCTGTATCTGTTTTCATTGGAGTAAAGCTTTTTATTTTTTTAAAAAAGGCATCTCCTAAAATACGTTCAAAATCTCTTACAAAACTAAAACCGTTACCCATCCCCATTGGAGCAAGTGCATCTTGCGTAAACACATTAAGCCTAGCAAGCAATGCGTCTTGATCTGAAGATTTTGCCAATGCCCCTAGCAAACGATGTAATTCTTGGGCTCCTCTACCTCCAAGAAGCGCAATATTAATATCTCCTTCTTTAGATGCTGCTGTATGATAAAGTTCATTCAACATTGCCTTTCCAACTTCAGCTTCACTATCCAAAATAGTTGGTTTTACTCCAAAATCAGTAAAACTAAATTCTTGATTGTTTTTTTGTGACAACCATACATTATTATGATCCTCATCTCTTGAAAATTTTAAATTATTAACACGCATCATTATTTACTTTTTACTAGCACGTTTAATTACATACTTAAATTTATCTAATATTTTCAAAAATAAAAGAATTCAAAAAACTACCCTCATTATCATTGCTTTTCTTTTCCAAAGGTAAAATATCAAATATTTTTTTGTAACGGGTCATAGACACTTTTTGTTATCTCATTAATTTTAAGTAAATTAGGTAGAACAACAAAAAATTTATCATTATGACTAATCAAAAAATAGTATTAAAAAATGCTGCCAAAATATATGCAGCCATTGTTGGATTTTACTTTTTCATGAAACTGATTGGGATGGCTGAAGTTGTAGAATTTAGAATATTAAATATTCTATTTGTTATTTGGGGAATTAACAATTCAATAAGAAATAATATCCATGAGAATATGGACAATAATTATTTAACCAACTTATCAATGGGATTTTCTACTGGTTTGTTAGGAATTATTGGAGTAATTGCCTCCTTAGTAATGTATATTACACTAATAGATGATTCTTTAATGATGACTTTACAAAGCACTTCTTTTTGGGGTAATAATTTAACTCTACCAAAAGTGGTGTTTTCTATGACTGTAGAAGCCATGGCATCTTGTGTTATTAGTACCTTTGTGTTAATGCAGTATTGGAAAAAACATAAAATTGAATCTTTGATAAAACATTCTTAAAAAACATCCCAACAATAAAGGTTGGGATTTTTTGTTTTAGTATTTTTGAGCTACTCAATTTTTATACAGATGATTACATTAAAAAACTTTAAGATTATTGCCTTACTAGAAGGTATTTCATATTTATTACTATTAGGAATAGGTTCTCCTTTAAAACACTTTACAGGAAACGATGTTATAGTTAAAACCTTAGGAATGCCACATGGTTTGTTATTTGTAACATATGTAATAATGGCTTTTTTGCTAAAAAGTGAACAAAAATGGTCTACAAAAGAGTTTGCAATTATATTAGTGTGTTCCATTTTGCCTTTTGGAACTTTTTATGCTGATAAAAAATACTTACAGTTAAAATAAAGAACCACAACAACTTATACAAAGGCCCAATTTTAAATTTAAGATTGGGCTTTTTTTATCTAAAATATTCATTTAATCCTACTAAAATAAACTACTTTCGCGCTGATTTTTGGTTTGCTGCTTTTAGAATATAAAAAGTCGTAATGAAAAGGGAATCAGGTGAAAATCCTGAACAGTACCCGCTGCTGTAAGTTTCTCTGTTTATTCAGAAAAAATTTGTTAACAATACCACTGTCAGTTTTGATGGGAAGGGTTACACAAACGAAACGAGTCAGAATACCTGCCATTCATCGAAAAAACAAAGCTTTCGGGAGTTATAGCTTTGGGTAAATTTTTATTGGATTTATCCGATCATTCCTTGCTGTTTTGTTTTTAAAATAAAATTATTATCAATTATTTTAAATACAAACAAATGAACAACAAATCATTTTTAATGGCCTTATTAGGCCTTTCATTCACTACTTTTACAGCTTGTAAAAAAGAATCTATTGAAGAAGTCGATCTTTTTGAGATGTACTCTAGACCTATTACTACAGAAAGTAGTCCATACATTTCTGAGGTCTTATCCTACCGTCCGGGACCAGGACAGTATACCAATAAGAATTTAGGTAATCTTGAGTCATCTGAATCAATTATTGGAGACAAAACGGGATTAGTATCTCTTGGTGCTTGGGGAGGATCTATCATCTTTACTTTTGATCATACAATTCCAAATATGAAAAATGAGAATGACTTCATTATTTACGGAAATGCTTTTTCAGGATTTTCTGAACCTGGAATTGTACAAGTCTCTTTTGACGAAAACGGGAATGGAATTGCTGATGATACTTGGTATGAAATTGCTGGAAGTGCTCACAAAAACAATAACACATTGTTAAATTATGAAACCACCTATACGAACCCTAATAATGATACTGAAGATGTACCCTGGGTAGATAACTTTAATAATAATGGTGTTATAAAGGCTGGAACCATAAATAAATATCCTTTATTTATTGAAGAACAAGAAACTGTTACTTATTCTGGAACTAGAATTTTCCCAACCATTAACAGTGGTGGATTAGTTAGCATAGAGCCTCTTGAATGGGGATATGCAGATAATTTCAATTCAGATTATCAAGCAAATGGAAACGGAAATGTATTTGATATTGATTGGGCTGTTGATCAAAACTTAAACTCTGTTAGTTTACGTGGAATTGACTTTATTAAAGTATATACTGGAGCTCAAGAAAGTTTAGGTTTTCTAGGAGAATTTTCTACCGAAATTAAAGGAGCAGAAGATTTATCTTTGAGAGAAACAGAAGAATAATTAACATTATTTATATTTACAAAAAATCCCCATTTAATTTCTCAAATGGGGATTTTTATTTATTTAGATAAATATACTATTCGTACATTTTAGTTCTTAATTCTTTAATTTTTGGATCGTCTAAGTACTCATCAAATGTTGCGTATTTATCAATCACTCCTTTAGGTGTAATTTCTATAATTCTATTCGCCACTGTTTGTGCAAACTCGTGGTCATGCGTTGAAAACAATACCGTTCCTTTAAAGTTTTTTAACGAGTTGTTTAAAGCCTGAATAGATTCTAAGTCTAAGTGGTTGGTTGGTTCATCCAACACCAAAACATTAGCTCTGGTCATCATCATACGAGACAACATACAACGTACTTTTTCCCCTCCAGACAATACATTACATTTCTTTAAAGCTTCCTCTCCACTAAAAATCATCTTTCCTAAGAAACCTCTTAAATGAACTTCTTCTCTTTCCTCTTCAGTTTTTGCATATTGGCGTAACCAATCTACCAAGTTTAATTTTTCATCTACAAAAAATGATGAATTGTCAGATGGTAAATAAGATTGGTTCGTAGTTATTCCCCATTTGTATTCTCCGGTATCAGCAGACTCATTCCCCATTATAATTTGGTAAAAAGAAGTTACTGCTTTAGAATTTTTAGAAACCACTAAAACTTTATCTCCCTTTGCTAAGTTGATATCAACATCTTTAAACAAAGTTTCTCCTTCAAAAGATTTTGATAAGTTTTCTATGTTTAAAATTTGATCTCCTGCCTCTCTATCTCTATCAAAAATAATTGCTGGATATCTACGGCTAGAAGGTTGAATTTCATCAACATTTAACTTTTCAATCATTTTTTTACGAGAAGTCGCTTGTTTTGACTTGGCAACATTGGCAGAAAAACGACGAATAAAGTCTTCTAATTCTTTCTTTTTATCTTCAGCTTTTTTATTGGCTTGTTGACGTTGTTTTGCCGCTAATTGAGAAGACTCATACCAGAAAGTATAGTTTCCTGAGTAATGATTGATCTTTCCAAAATCGATATCTGAAATATGAGTACAAACAGCATCTAAAAAGTGACGGTCATGCGATACAACAATCACTGTATTTTCATAATTAGCTAAGAAATTTTCCAACCAAGCAATGGTTTCAAAATCCAAGTCGTTGGTAGGCTCATCCATAATCAATACATCAGGATTTCCAAACAAGGCTTGTGCTAATAACACTCGTACTTTAGTTTTACCGTCCAAATCGGCCAATAAAGTATAATGTAAATCGTCTTTAATTCCTAAGTTAGATAACATGGTTGCAGCTGCTGCATCGGCGTTCCATCCATCCATTTCTTCAAAACGAACTTGTAACTCACCTATTTTCTCAGCATTTTCATCAGTGTAATCAGCATACAAAGCATCAATCTCTGTTTTGATTTTGTGCAACTCTTTGTTACCCATCAATACCGTTTCTAAAACCGTATATTCATCATAGGCATAGTGATCTTGAGTTAATACCGACATACGTTTTCCTGGATCTAAAGTAACATGACCAGAGGTTGCTTCCATCTTCCCAGATAAAATCTTTAAAAAAGTAGATTTCCCCGCTCCATTGGCACCAATAATACCATAGCAATTCCCTTGTACGAATTTTGTATTCACTTCATCGAACAACACTCTTTTTCCGAACTGTACCGATAGATTTGAAACTGTTAACATGACTCTTATTTTTAATTTGGTGCAAAAATACAAAATTGATAAAGAAAACTGCTTAGATTTCAAAGAGCTTTCATAAGAATTTATATCTTTAATTAATGGATTTTTTTCACCTTAAAAACGCAGTGTTTATTGGGTTCTTTCTAGCTTTTATGATAGGACCTGTATTTTTTAAACTTATACAAACCAGTATTTTAAAAGGAGTTAGGCATGCTATTGCTTTTGATTTAGGCGTTATTTTGGGTGATGTTTCTTTTATTTTAATTGCTTATTTTGGAAGTAGACCTTTCTTAAAAGAGATTAAAAACGATCCTAAATTGTTTATAGTTGGAGGTATTATTTTAATTATTTATGGATTGATTACTGTATTTAGCAAAGACAATAAAAAAGAATCTGATGATGAAATAAAACTAAAAATATCTTCTACCAACGAGTATTTAAAACTTTTTTTAGGAGGATTTCTATTAAACTTCATCAACGTTGGTGTCTTAGCTTTTTGGCTAGGTTTAATTGTAGTTATTGGTCCTGCATTGGATATGAATTCAACTTCTATTTTTTGGTATTTCACCATTATTATCATCAGTTATTTTGTGACTGATATTGGAAAAATACTCTTAGCCAAACAATTAAAACATAAATTAACACCCAAAGTAGTGCTTCAAATCAAAAAAATAATGGGAATTATTTTAATTGTTTTTGGGGTTTTTATGACTCTAAAAGGTTTTATACCTAAAAGCGATTTTAACTTTGATAGTTATATTGAAACTCCTAAAAATTAGATTTCACATCATGATGAAAAATAAACAGTTATTACTCAAAATATTATTACTTGTATCAACATGTTTAAATGCACAACAATATTTTGGAGGACATCCTTTGGGACAAAATTGGCAAATCATAAGTTCTCCGGCAGTTAGAGTAATTTATCCAAATGGAATGAATCCACAAGCAGAAAGGATTGCTAGGATTATTAATTACATGGATCAAAACAACAGACGTTCTATAGGAAACAAAAAAAGACAGATTGATATTGTTTTACAAACCCAAACCACCATTCCCAATGGATATGTAGGCTTGGCTCCTTTTAGAAGTGAGTTTTATGGAACACCGCCACAAAGCAATTTATCTCTCGGTTCTTTAGGTTGGTTAGATGTATTGTCAATTCATGAATACAGACATGTGTTACAAAACATCAATGCTAAAAACGGAATTGTTAACTTTTTCTATTATTTGGGTGGAGAATCTTATTGGGCTGTGGTAAACAATATGGTGTTGCCTAATTGGTATTACGAAGGAGATGCCGTGATTACAGAAACTGCTTTGAGTGATTCTGGTAGAGGTAGAAGTCCTTATTTTACCTTACAACAAAGAGCTTTGATTGCTGAAAACATTGATTATTCTTATTTAAAAAACAGAAATGGATCTTATAAAGACATGCTTCCAAATCATTATCCTTTAGGGTATATGATGTTGACTTATTTAAGAAATCATTATGGAAACGATGTCATTGCCGATATTTTAAAAGAATCAACTGCTTATGATGGGCTGATTTATCCTTTTTCTAAAGCCATTAAAAGACATACAGATTTAAAAGGAACTAAAGATTTATATAAAAAATCTTGGGAAGAATTTAAAGAAAAAACTCAAACTCAATTAGAAAACACAGCGTTGATTGCCACCACTCCGCTCCTTAAAAAATCACCTAAAACAATTACTACCTATAGTTATCCTATTCTATTAAACAACAATACTGTAATTGCTAGAAAAAAAAGTTATAACACTACGGATGAATTAGTGAAAATAAGCAACGGAAAAGAAACTAAGATTACTTCCATTGGAATTAACAATGATGATTTTTTATCATACAATCAAAATTTGTTGGCTTGGACAGAAAGCACCAGAAATCCACGTAGAGGAGCACAAAATTATTCTGATATTGTTCTTTATGATTTAAAAACAAATCAGAAAAAAAGATTGACCAAACATACACGTTATTTTTCACCTTCTATTTCTCCCGATGGAACTAAAATTGCCATTATTAATATTAGCTCTCTGGAGGAATTCAACCTTTGTATTTTAAATACAAAAACAGGACAAATAGAAAAAACTTTTGAAAATCCGAGGAACAACTTTTTATCTAGAACCGCTTGGACTACTGACGGAAAAAACATTATTACCATTATAAAAGAAAACGGAAAGCTTTGTTTGGTTAAAATAAATATTGAAAATGGTGAAACAACAGAGTTAACTCCTTGGACTTCGCATACTATAGAAACTCCGTTTGTGACTCAAAACAAGGTTTATTTTAACGCTAGTTATTTAGGAATCGACAATATTTACAGCACAGATTTACAAGGAAGTAAAAAAATCAATAAAGAAACTTCTGTAAAAGTTGGGGCTTTTCAACCTAGTATCTACAAAGATCAATTGATGTTTACAGAATTCAGTTCAAAGGGTTTTCTAATTTCATCACAAAAATTGATACCAAAGAATTCTTTTATTAGTTACCAAGAACCTAATAGAATGGAGCAATTTAATACAGTAGCCAATCAAACTGAAGGTGGAAATATTTTAACTAAAATAGACAGTACAACTACCTATAACACCAAAAACTACCACGGATTGTTTAAAGGATTAAAATTCCATACTTGGGGAATTATTCCATCATCTTCAGTATCTTCTATAAACCTAAGAGCGGTAAATATGTTGAATGATGTTGCTGTTAACTTTAGTAGTGGTATCAATCATAATGAAAACAATGCTATTTTTTACAATGGAAACATTGTAATTTCAAGATTCTATCCAGAAATAACGTTTAGTGCTAACAAAACAAATAGACAAACTATTTTTGAAGACAATGTAAGTAATAGCCTTAATCTTCTAGATTTTGATGAAACCAATTTAGGTTTAAAAATAGGGATTCCACTTACTTGGTACAAGGGAAATTACATCACTAATTTTGAACCTTATGTAGAAGGAAATCAATTTATTTTAAACAACTCTAAAACTGTTTTTAATCAAAAAAGTTTTACTGCATATAATGCAGGACTTTCTTTTAGTACTTATAAGAGAACCGCTTTACAAAATATTGGTCCACGTATGGGTTTTGCCATGGATATGAGTAAAAGGGCTGACTTTTTAAACACTGATAATGGTAATCAATTTAACATCAATACAACCCTCTATTTACCTGGAGTTTCTAAAAATCATAATCTTAGAATAAGAGGAGCTTATCAAAAAGAAAAACTAAGCAATACTTATCAATTTAGTGATTATTATATTTATCCTAGAGGTTACAGCGCTCCTTTAAATGATGAGTTTAAATCCATTAGTTTTAATTATGATTTGCCATTGGCTTATCCAGATTTTGGCTTTGCTGGATTGATTTATTTTAAAAGAATTAGAGCCAATTTATTTTATGATTATGGTATTGGAAAATTAACCAGTAATAATATCAAAGAAGAATATAAAACACAAACTTATAATTCTACGGGAACAGAAGTTTTATTTGACAATGTTTACTTTAATGTATTGCCCATTTCTGCAGGAATTAGATACTCACATTTATTAAAAGAAAACCTATTAGGAAATAATTCTAGTGGATTTCAATTTATTTTAGCCACAAACTTATCTTTCTAAACATCTATTTAACTTGAATTTGCATCAAAAAGAAACAAATGACCTCAAATCAACAACCCAATAATCCGCTACACGGAATAAAATTAGCTGATATTCTTGCTGAATTAATTGAAAATTTAGGTTGGGAAGAGATGGAAAAAGAGACTGGAATCAAATGTTTTGGTAATAATCCTACCTTTAAAAGTAGTTTAAAGTTCCTAAGAACCATGCCTTGGGCTAGGAAACGTACGGAAGATTTATACTTAGATTGGTTAGAATATAAAGAGTTGCATAATCTATAGGTAGTTCTAAGTAAATAGCGTACATTTGCATTTTTATAATCAGATTTGCAAACTTGTCGTATAGGTTTGTGGATCATAAACAAACTTATATGTCGACATTTAGCGAATTAGGGTTGAAAGAAGAAATTCTTTCAGCTTTGATAGAGATGGGGTATGAAACTCCGTCAGAAATTCAAGAAAAAGCAATTCCACAAGTAATATCATCCACTGATGATTTAAAGGCTTTTGCACAAACAGGAACAGGAAAAACAGCTGCTTTTAGTTTACCAATTATTCAACAAATTGATGTTAACAACAACAATGTACAGGCAATTATTTTGTCTCCTACACGTGAGTTGGCAGTTCAAATTGGAGATCAAATAGAAAAATTTTCTAAAAACATTAGAGGTTTAAAAGTTGTAACTGTATACGGAGGAGCAAGTATTGAAGACCAAACTAGAAAATTAAACAAAGGAGCACAAATTGTAGTAGGTACTCCAGGTAGAACGGTTGATTTAATTAACAGAAGAAGACTAAAACTAGAAAACTTACAATGGTTGGTTTTAGATGAAGCTGATGAGATGTTAAACATGGGATTCAAAGACGATTTGGATGCAGTGTTAGAATCTACTCCATCAACCAAACAAACTTTATTATTCTCTGCAACTTTTCCAAAAGAAGTTGAAGCAATTGCACGTAACTATATGCACCAACCCGTAGAGCTTTCTGCAGGTACAAAAAACACTGGTTCTGATGATGTTAGTAACGAATATTACGTAGTTACAGAAAGGAACCGTTATGCTGCTATTAAACGTATTGCTGATGTAAATCCTGATATTTACGGAATTATTTTCTGTAGAACTAGACGTGAATGTCAAGAAGTATCAGAAAAATTAATTGCAGACGGATACAATGCAGATTCTTTACATGGAGACTTATCTCAAGCACAACGTGATAACGTAATGCAAAAGTTCCGTAACAAAACAGTTCAAATGTTAGTAGCTACAGACGTTGCTGCTCGTGGATTAGATGTAAACAATTTAACACACGTAATTAACCATAAATTACCAGACCAAAACGAAGCTTACACACACCGTAGCGGACGTACAGGTAGGGCTGGTAACAAAGGGGTTTCTATTGTATTAGTAACTGCTAGAGAAGTTGGTAAATTAAGACCTATTGAACGTAAAATTCAAAAGAAATTCATCAAAAAAGAAGTTCCTAGTGGAAAAGAAATTTGTGAAATTCAATTGTTTAAATTGGTTGAAAAAGTAAAAAACACTGAAATTAACACCAAAGAAATTTCTGGTTATTTAGATAATATCTATAAACAATTTGAAGGATTGTCTCGTGAAGAGTTGATTCAAAAATTTATTTCTGTTGAATTTAATGCATTCTTAGAATACTATTCTAAAGCTAATGACATTAACGACAATAGACCTGCAAGAGAAAGTGATGATAGAGGAAGAAGAAGAGATGATGAAAACATGTCTCGTTTCTTTATCAACATTGGTAGAAAAGACAATTTAACACCTCCTCGTTTAATGGGATTGATCAATGATCAAAACATTACCAACAACGTAGAGATTGGACAAATTGAAATTTTAGATACTTTTTCTTTCTTTGAATTAGACAAAAATTTTGAAAAAGAAACCCTTGATGCATTTTTAGCCAATGCCCCTGAATTTGAAGGAAGAGGTGTAAATGTAGAAATCACTAAAAAACGTCGCTCTAGCGGAGGTGGTCGTGGAGACAGAAGACCTCGTAGAGACGGTGGAAATTTCCGTGGAGGAGAAAGAAACGATAGACCTCGTAGAGACAGTGGTGACTTTAAAGGTAAACGTAGAGAAGGGTCTGGATCTGGAAACAGAGAAACTTCTAGCCGTAGCGCTACTTCAGGACGTGTTCAAAACAAATCATGGGGACGTAAAAGAGACTAAATTTCTGTACAAAACATATTAAAAAAGAGGACTATTAAATAGTCCTCTTTTTTTATGCTAAGTTGTGTCGTTCTCCGTTTACTTTCTAATGAAATCTTTTATCTTTGACAACATGAAAAAACTACTGTCATTGCTTTTATTGGTAACTTTCTCTGCAACTATATTTAGTTGTCAAGATGAATTTTGCTTAGATGCAACTACTCCAAACCTAATTATTCGTTTTTACGATAAAGACACCATTACAAAAACAAAATCTATTAAATTAATTGTTCGGGCTAATTCAAAAGACACTTTATATAATGGAATAAATACAGATTCATTATCTATTCCTTTAGATACTCAAAATAACAATGTTACATATCACATTTCTATTTTAGACAATCCAAATAGTCAGGAAGACATCAATATTAATTATACCACTGAAGATGTGTTTGTATCTAAAGCCTGTGGTTTTAAAAGTATATTTAAAGATGTTAGTATCACAACGACTCATAACAACTGGCTTTCCTCTGCTACTCCAACTTCAACATTCAATATCACAGATCAAACTCAAGCGCATGTTAAAATATTTCATTAGTTGCCTTATTTTACTTTGTTCCTTGGTTAGTACAGCGCAGAGTAAAGAAAAAGACACTTTAAATAGTATCAAAACTATTAAAAGAGATAGTGTTGGGGCTTTTTACAATCCTAAAACTTATGGTTTACGCATTGGGGTAGATTTGGTAAAACCAGCCTTATCTTTTATAGAAAAAGCAGACTTTAAAGGTGGAGAAATTATTGCTGACTGGAGAATTAATACTCGTTTATTTGCTGCTGGGGAATTAGGCTATACCAAAAGAACTATTCAAGAAGATTATTTTAATCATACTGCTAGTGGAAGTTATTTAAAATTAGGGGTAAACTATAACCTATATACCAACTGGTTAGATATGGATAACGAAACTTTTCTTGGAGCCAGATATGGTACTAGTGTTTATAATGATAATTTAAACAGTTATACCATATTTCAAAATGGAGAGTATTTTGATCCAAAAACAACTATTGGAGAAAAATACAACAACCTAAACACACATTGGTTTGAACTTGTTGCTGGTTTAAAAGTGGAAACTTTTAAGAATCTATTTTTAGGATTTATGGTTAGTTTTAGTAAAGTAATATCTACCAACAATCCGGATAACTATAAAAGTACTTACAGTCCTGGAATTGGAAAAATATCTAAAAACGGATCCGGAGCAAATATCAATTATACCATTTCTTACAGAATTCCTTTATATAAAAAATAAATCATGCAAAAAATTCCATCTGTTGATTTACAACAATTTTTATCAAATAATCCTTCAAACAAACAAGCCTTTGTATCACAAATAGGAAATGCTTTTAGCAATATTGGTTTTGTTGCTTTAAAAGGACATTTTTTATCAGATGAATTGATTGATGAATTATATCAGGAAATTAAGAACTTTTTTAATCTGCCTCAAGAGATTAAAGATAAGTATGAAATTGATGGCTTGGGTGGACAACGAGGTTACACTTCGTTTGGTAAAGAAAGTGCAAAAGGAAAAAAAGAAGGAGATTTAAAGGAATTTTGGCATTTTGGACAATATGTTGATAAAAACGAGGTGTTATCTGAAGCTTTACAAAAAGTATTGATTCCGAATATTATTGTTGAAGAACTTCCTAATTTTAATAAAGTAGGAAAAGAAGTTTATCAGCAATTAGAAAAAACAGCTAAATATGTTTTAAGAGCTTTGGCTATTTTTCTAGAATTAGAAGAAACTTATTTTGATGAATATATTCACAATGGAAATAGTATTTTAAGACCCATACACTATCCTCCTATTCAAACAGAACCTAAAGGAGCCGTTAGGGCTGCTGCTCATGGAGACATCAACTTGATCACTTTATTAATGGGGGCACAGGGAAAAGGTTTACAAGTACAAAACTTGCAAGGAGATTGGATTGATGCCATTGCACAACCAGATGAATTGATGATTAATGTAGGTGATATGTTGTCTAGATTAACCAACAACAAATTAAAATCGACCATTCATCAAGTGATTAATCCTCCTAAAGAACTTTGGGGTACTTCTCGTTATTCTATTCCATTTTTTATGCACCCGGTACCAACAATGGACTTAACTTGTTTAGACAATTGTGTATCAGCGAACAACCCAAAAAAGTTTGAAGACATTACTGCAGGAGACTTTTTATTTGAGAGACTCAAAGAGCTAGGATTGATTAAATAGCAAAAAACAACTCTTTTCACTAAACTATTTTTATTATTTTTGTTAAAAAATGAAGAATGGATAAAAAAAGACACAATGAAAGAAAGAGGACTTCAAAAAGAAAAAATAGAATTTTAGACAGACCCAAGCTATTTTTCATTTTATTAGGAACCATTTTTATATTATTTGGTGTATTTATAGGAGAGGTAAAAATATCTGATTATACTTTCCCTTTTTATTACCCAATTCTCTTTGGGTTATTTCTTGAGTTATTATCAATTCTTATATTTGTAAAACAAAAACAAATTAAAGATTTAAATGGCTAAAAAATTAAATGATCTATCAGCATTAGGAGCTTTTGCATATTCTACCAATGAAGATGTTTATTTTGACAATGGTGAGGATCAAACTGAAACTTTACCTAATAACAAACAACAATTAGAAGCCGTTTTTTCTAACAAAGGTCGTGGTGGTAAAACCGTAACTATCATTAGAGGTTTTGTGGGTACTGATGACGATTTAAAAGCGCTTGGTAAAATACTTAAAAACAAATGTGGTGTTGGTGGAAGTATTAAAGATGGTGAAATTATTATTCAGGGAAATCACCGAGATAAAATCATGGAAATTTTAACCAAAGATGGTTATAAAGTAAAAAGAGTTGGAGGTTGATTTTCATTAATTAACTTCCATTTTATTTCTTCTTTTCCTATACTTTTTAAATACTCATTTGTTTTAGAAAAGTGCTTACAACCAAACCAACCGCCTTTATTGGCTCCTAATGGTGAAGGATGTGTAGCTTTTAAAATCCTGTGTTTTTTTATATCAATTAAAGCTTCTTTTTTCTGAGCAAAACCTCCCCAAAGTAAAAAGACAACTCCTTGTTTTTCTGATGATATTTTCTGAATTACAGCATCTGTAAATTGATTCCATCCAAATTTTTGATGAGTATTCGGTTTTCCTTCTGTTACTGTTAAAGTAGCATTTAACAACAAAACACCTTGTTTTGCCCAAGCAGTTAAATCTCCAAAATTATTGGGCATCTCAATTTCTAAATCATCAGAAACTTCTTTATAAATGTTTTTTAACGAAGGTGGAAATTTTTGATTTCCAACATATGAAAAACACAAACCATTGGCCTGACCTTTTCCATGATATGGATCTTGTCCAATTATCACCACTTTTAACTCATTAAAAGAACAACATTTAAAAGCATTAAACACCTCTTTTTTAAGCGGGTAACAAATATTTGATTCATATACACTCTCTACCCTTTCAACCAAATTAGACCAGTAAGATTTGGTGAATTCTTCTTGTAATAGTTCATGCCAATCATTTTGTAGTAGGTTCTGCATATTTATTATTGAATGTGTATTTTTGTATCGCTTACAAAATAACAATATATACAGTAAGTATACAATTATAGCATGAGTCAAATACAAAGTAAAACATTACAAGATTTAGAGTTTTCTATTATTTTAGAAAGCATTTCCAAACATTGTACTTCAGAAAAAGGTAAAGAGCTAGTTAAGAACATTGTTCCTTATGCAAACAAACCTGATTTAGAAATTGCTTTGGCACAAGTAAATGAATACTTGGGTTCTTTGGTAAGTGAAAATAGAATTCCAAATCATTACTTTGATGATGTTGACAAAGAAATAAAACTTTTAAAAATTGAAAACAGTAAGTTATTACCAGAAGCTTTTTTAAAAATTGCTAATATTTCTAATACCTCAAACGAACTAATTGTTCATTTTCAAAAATTTAAAGACTACTACCCTACTTTATCTTTACTAACGGAAAATATTGAATTCACCAAAAACATTGTAGATGCTATTTTTAAAATCATCACCAATTATGGAGAAGTTCAGAGCAAAGCATCAGAGTTATTAAATCAAATTAGAAAAAGATTAAACGATGTTAGAAGTCAAATCAGCACTTCTTTTAATAGTGAATTGGCAAAATATAACAAAGCAGGATATTTAGATGATATTAGAGAGTCTATCATAGAAAACCAACCTGTTTTAGCTGTACAATCCATTCACAGAAAAAAAGTAAAAGGAAGTATTTTAGGGACTTCTAAAACGGGAAGCATTGTATTTATTGCCCCACAAAACACTTTAAATTTATACAGACAATTACAAGAACTTTTATTAGAAGAAAAACAAGAGATTGATAGAATTTTAAGAATTCTTACTAATGAAATCAGACCTTTTGCTCCATTAATAGAAGAATATATAAAACTTTTAGTAGCCTTAGATGTATTAAAAGCAAAGGCATTTTATGCCAAAGAAATAAACGGTGTAAAACCTGAGTTCTCTAAAAATCATGAGATCAATTACATCAATGCATATCATCCTATTTTATTAGAAAAAAACAAATCAAGAAATCTACCTGTTATTCCCCAGTCATTATTATTAGGAGAAAAACAGCAAATTATTGTTATTTCTGGTCCCAATGCAGGTGGTAAAAGTATTACCTTAAAAACCATTGGATTGTTACAAGTTATGATTCAGAGTGCCGTTTTAATACCTGTACATGAAAACAGTACCACTCACTTTTTTGATCATATTTTAACAGATATTGGAGACAATCAATCTATAGAAAACCAATTAAGTACTTATAGTTATCGATTAAAAAACATGCGTGGTTTTTTAAAAAAATGCACCAACAATACTTTGTTTTTAATTGATGAATTTGGAACTGGTTCCGATCCCGAATTAGGTGGAGCATTGGCCGAAATTTTCTTAGAAGAATTTTATAATGTAGGAGCTTATGGAGTTATTACCACTCACTATACCAATTTAAAAGTATTAGCCGATGAGTTAGAAAACGTGGTGAATGCCAACATGGCTTTTGATAGTAAAACATTAGAACCTATGTTTACTTTGTTAATTGGTCAACCAGGAAGTTCATTTACTTTTGAAGTAGCACAAAAAAATGGAATTCCATACAGTTTAATCAACCGAGCTAAAAAGAAAATAGACAAATCTAAAGTCCGTTTTGACAAAACCATTTCTAAATTACAGCAAGAACGAAGCAATTTGCAACGTAACACTCTGGACATGGAGCAGCAAAGTTCTAAAGCCAAAGAATATGCTGATGTTTTGGCAGAAAAAGAAGCTAAAATTCAAGACAAATTAGAAAGTTTTCAGACGTTGTATGACACCAATCAAAAGATATTGAGTATTGGTAGAAAAATAAATGAATTGATTAATAAATACTTCCAAACCAATAATAAAAAAGAGTTTAAAACGGAATTGGATAAATGGGTGATGATTGAAAAATCTAAGTATGATATTGCTCATCCGAAGGTAAAAAAATCAAAACCTCAAAAAGTAAAAGAAAAAGTTGCCAAGAAAAAAGCTGAAATTGCTTTGAAAAAAACAGAAGAAGAAGTTTTAACAAAGGTTGTTGAAGTAAGAAAAGAAAAAATAAAAGAAGAAAAAATAGCCGCCGAGAAAAAAGCTAGCTATGTATTTAAAGTTGATGATAAGGTTAGATTAATTGACGGTAGAGCTTGTGGAGTCATAGAAAAAATTGACAAGAAAAAAGTAACCATTAACTACGGAATGTTTACTACTGCAACGACTTTAGATAAAATTGAATTGGTAGTTTCTGCAAAGAGAAAAAAGTAATTAATTTAAAATCACTTTTTTTATCAACTCTTCCCCAAGAGCTTCATTCATCATGGTTAGGATTTTCTCCTTTCCATAACTCAACTCTGTTCTTAAAGCTGCTGATGATATTTTAACTATTAACGTTCCTCCTTTTAAACTTATTTTTTCAGTATAAGATTTAACCCCAGGTCCCATTAATTTTACCCACTCTTCTTCTACATTAATTTTCTGAAACCCTTGCTCTAAATTATTTGCTTTGATAAAATGTTTCATCAAATCACTTAAAGGATTGGCTTCATTATTTCTAACAGTTCGCTGATCTATTCTTTTTTTAGCCATTACAAGTGAAATATTTTATAGGGTTGATCTGTTCTTTTAACTACATTTTCAGTTCTATCTCCATGCGTATCAGTAATAAATATCTGACCAAAATGATCTTTATTTACCAAGTTGATGACTTGTGTAACCCTATTTTCATCAAGTTTGTCAAAAATATCATCAAACAAAAGAATTGGTTTTTTACCGGTTACTTGTTTCATAAACTCAAACTGAGCCAATTTTAAAGCTATTAAATAGGATTTTTGCTGTCCTTGAGAACCAAATTTTTTAATAGGATATCCATTCAATTCAAACTGTAAATCATCTTTATGAATTCCTACAGAAGTATACTGTAGCATTCTATCCTTTCCCAAATTTTGTTCAAACAACTCTAACAAAGGAGCTTCATCTAACTGTGTTTTATACAACAAACCCACCTCTTCTTTAGAATTGCTTATTTCTTGATAACACTCATTAAAAATAGGAGCAAATTCTTTTAAAAACCAAACACGTTTTTCATAAATATAATCACTCAATTCTAATAATTGTTCATTATAAACACTTAAATTCAAGGCATCAAAAGTTCTATTAGCTGCAAAATACTTTAACAAAGCATTACGCTGTGTTAGTATTTTATTGTAGTTCACTAAGTTTTGTAAATAGGTATTATCTTGTTGAGAAATAACCCCATCCATAAATTTTCTTCGAGTTTCACTTCCTTCAATAATCAAATCTCTATCTGATGGTGAAATAATCACCAAAGGAAAATTCCCTATATGATCAGAAAACTTTTCGTAAGATTTTCCGTTTCGTTTCACTATTTTTTTAGTTCCTTTTTTAAGACTACAAACAATCTTTTCCAAACGTTCATCTTCTAACAAATAATCGCCCTCTATCAAAAAAAACTCTTCGCCGTGCTTAATATTTTGGGTAGCTACCGCATTAAAATAGCTCTTAGTGTAAGACAAATAATAGATTGCATCTAACACATTGGTTTTCCCTACTCCATTGTTTCCAATAAAACAGTTAATCTTAGCATCAAAATCAAAGTTTTCTGATGTGATATTTTTATAATTTACCAAAGATAATTTCTGAAGATGCATGTTTGTTTTTACGCTATTAAAAAAGGAAGTGCAATTTATCATTTTTTTTGCTGAATCCTGTGTTTTGATATTCGATTAAAAAAACTATTTTTGTCCAACTCAGATTTAAATTAATTATTAAAAACATAACATATTTCAATGGCTACATATCAAAAAAGAGGTTACAAAAAGACGAATGAAGTTGAAGAGGAAGTAATTGTAGACAATACAGGGAACACTGAACATAGTACTACTGCCGAGGTATTTAATACTTTAGATGAAACCGCAAACATCTCAGAAAAATGGATTGAAAAAAATAGCAAACCATTGTTTATTGGATTAATTGCTGCCGTATTAATTATTTTTGGATACATGGGATATAGTCAATTTATTGCTGCTCCTAAAGAAAAAGAAGCTGCCGATGCTTTATTTTTTGCAAAACAAGAATTTACAAAAGCAACTGCTGGTACAGATGAAACATTATTTACCACTGCCTTAGAAGGTGCTGAAGGAAATTATGGATTGGTTGATATCGCTGAAAACTACTCTGGTACAGAGGCTGGTAATTTAGCTAAATACTACGCTGGAATTTCTTACTTAAACTTAAAAGAATACAGTAAAGCAATTGATTATTTAAAAGACGTAGATACTAAAGATCCTGTTTTAAATGCGACTGTTGCTGGAAGCATTGGTGATGCATCTTTGGCTAGTAATGACCTTAACGAAGCTTTATTATATTTTGCTAAGGCTGGTGAAAATGCTACTAATAATGCCATTGCTCCTGTTTACTTAATGAAAGCAGGTAAAGTTGCTTTGACTTTAAAAAACTTTGATAAAGCAGAGGATTTATTTGAAAATGTAAAGGAAAATTACCCAAATTCATCTCAAGCAAAAAACATCGATTTGTACATCAATCAAGCTAAATACGCTAATAATTAGTTGTTGGTTTCTAGTTCTTAGTTCATAGCTAATAACTAACAACAAACAACCATAAACTAAAAAACATGGCTACTACAGACTTATCAGCATACGATAAAGAAGACTTACCTAACGTTAAAGGATTTAGATTTGGAATTGTTACTTCTGAATGGAATCCTGAAATTACTGAAAATTTAACTTTAGGAGCAATTGATACTCTATTAGACAACGGTGTTGCCGAAGAAGATATCATTACTTGGAAAGTTCCAGGAAGTTTTGAGTTAATTTACGGATGTAAAAAAATGTTAGAGAGCAGAAATGTAGATGCTATTATTGCTATTGGAAACGTAATTCAAGGAGAAACAAAACATTTTGATTTTGTTTGTGAAGGAGTTACTCAAGGAATTAAAGACTTGAACATACAATACAATACACCAACTATTTTCTGTGTACTTACAGACAATACAAAACAACAATCTCTAGAGAGATCTGGAGGTAAACTAGGAAACAAAGGAATTGAGTGTGCTGTGGCTGCTATTAAAATGGCTGCTTTAAACAAACGCTAATCCCCTACCAAATACAAAGCATTATTGTCGAATTTTTCTTAAATTTGACAATAATGTTTTTTTTATAAGCCATGTTTAAAACCCCTTTCAAACCCATAGGTCACTATGTATTTAACTACAAACCTCGTTATTACGACGAGCGTAAGGAGCGTATACAGGCTTTAGAAGAACGTTATAAAAGAGAAAATGATGGAGAGCACACAGTAACGCTATCTAAAAACAACTTAAAAAATGAATGGTCAAGATCAAAGGCTTCTGCTTTTGACGACAAAAGTTCAACCTATAGACTTTTATTGATTGTTCTAATTCTTTCACTATTTACTTGGGGATTATTCAATTTTGATAAAATCATTAATGCCAAAGAAGGCTTCACTAAAGTTGTTGAAGCAATATGGATATCTATTGGTAAAAAATAAGACTCGTTAATACAAATATGTCTGACATTATTCAACTATTACCTGATCATGTTGCCAATCAAATTGCAGCTGGTGAGGTGGTTCAGAGACCTGCATCCGTAGTTAAAGAACTATTAGAAAATGCTATTGATGCTGGAGCAAAAAACATACACCTAATTTTAAAAGATTCAGGAAAAACTCTTATTCAAGTAATTGATGATGGAACGGGGATGTCTGAAACGGATGCGAGACTTTGTTTTGAAAGACACGCTACTTCTAAAATTAGAGAAGCCGAAGATTTATTTAATCTATCGACCAAAGGTTTTCGTGGAGAAGCAATGGCTTCTATTGCTGCTATTGCTCAAATAGAAATGAAAACCAAACAAGCTGATGAGGAACTAGGAACTTGTATCCAAATAGAAGGAAGTAAAATTACCAATCAAGAAATTGTCCCTACTCCTGTTGGAACCAACACAGCTGTTAAGAATTTATTTTTTAACATTCCTGCTCGTAGAAATTTTTTAAAATCCGATGCTGTAGAAACCAGACATATTATTGATGAATTTCAACGTGTCGCTTTGGTACATGCAGATGTTCATTTTATCCTAAATCATAATAACTCAGAAATTTTTAATCTCCCAGCAGGAAATTTAAAACAACGAGTAGTCAATATTTTTGGAGGAAAAACCAATGAACGGTTAATTCCTATTGATGAAGATACTGATGTTTTAAAACTTAGTGGATTTATTATGAAACCTGAATTTGCTAAAAAGAAACGTGGAGAACAATTCTTTTTTGTAAATGATCGATTTATCAAAAGTCCATATTTGCATCATGCCATCAATGCAGCCTTTGAAGGATTAACAGAAAGAGGAACGCATCCTGGTTATTTTTTATATTTAAAAGTACCTACCAATACCATCGATATTAATATTCACCCAACCAAAACAGAAGTGAAATTTGATAACGAAAAAGTATTGTACGAAATATTACGAGCTGCAGTAAAACACAGTTTGGGTCAATATAACATTATGCCTGCACTAGATTTTACCAAAGACAAAAATTTAGAAACGCCTTATAGCTATAAAGACAAACCTATTAGTACTCCAAAAATTGAAGTAGACCCTAATTTTAATCCATTTAAAACGGAATCTAACTTTAACCCTTTTCAAGAAAAAGAAACAAAATCTACCACAAGTAGTTTTAGTGGTGGTAAATCTTTTTCATCAAAAAAGAATGAAGGAAGTTGGGAAACTTTATACAATGGTTTAGAATCTATTGCCAATACTCCTGTTGTTGAAAATGAATTGAATCCGCAATTATTTGAAACCAAGGAAACTAAATTGGTAAAAGACACTTTTCAGATTCAAAATAAATACATTTTATGTAATTTAAATACAGGAACCTATTTGGTGCATCAACATTTGGCACATCAACGAGTGTTGTACGAAAACTTTTTATCTAACATTACAGTAAAAGAAGCTTCTAGCCAGCAACTACTTTTCCCAATTAGTATTAGTTATAGCAAACAAGAATTACACATTCTACAAAACATTAAAGAAGAGTTAGAAAGTACGGGATTTATGTTTGAAGATATGTCTAAAGATCATGTAATTGTGTCAGGTATTCCAACGACTATTAGTGAAAGTCAGATTAGCATGGTTTTTGAACAATTGATAGAAGATTTTCAAGAAGACATTCAAGAAAACAGTTTTAGTCAGTTAGATATGATTGCAAAATCATTAGCAAAAACACTAGCCATAAAGACTGGAACAAAATTAACAGAGGTAGAACAAGAAGTTTTAATCCAAGATTTATTTGCCTGTAAAGAGGCTAATATATCACCATTTAGAAAGAAAATTTATACTTCTGTAAATAGTAAAAAACTAGACATTATTTTTAATACCGACTAGGATTATGAGCAGAGTACCCGATATTATCAAAGATATCATCATCATCAATATTTTATTTTTTGTTGCTACTATAAGCATGCAAAACATAGATTTGGGAGCGATGTTTAACTTGCATTATTTTGACAACCCTAACTTTAAACCTTGGCAATTAGTCACAAGTATGTTTATGCATGGTAGCATAGGACATATCTTTTTTAACATGTTGGCTTTGTATTTTTTTGGAACACCTATGGTACAGGTATTTGGAAAGAATAAATTTTTATTCTTTTACTTTTCTGCTGGGATTGGGGCGAGTTTGATTTATTTATTAGAACGTCATTTTGAATTTACAGGTGCTGTAGATGCTTTAATTAATATGGGGTCTAGTAAACAAGAAATTCACGAACTATTCAGTCTTACTAAATCACAACTATACAGTCAATTACCTAATAATAATGTAGGTGTTCTAATTGCTAAATCATATGGAATTTACAACATGCAAATGTTAGGAGCCTCTGGTGCTATTTTTGGTTTGTTAGCTGGTTATGCTTGGTATTTTCCAAACTCAGAAATCTACTTATACTTTGTGTTGCCAGTAAAAGCAAAATATTTTATTCCTGTAATTGTAATTGCTGATTTAATTTCTGGACTTACTGGTCAACCTCTATTAAGTCCTGTAAACACCGCTTATTTTGCCCACGTAGGTGGTGCAGTTATTGGTCTAATTATGGCTTATATTTGGAAGAAAAATCAATATAGAATGTATTAATATTATGAACAATATTTTTGCACAAATAAAACATAAGTATGAATATGGGTCTGTGGTTGAAAAACTCATATTTATAAACATTGCTGTTTTTATTGTTACTTATTTACTGGGTAGTTTAGGATGGCTTTTTGGTAGCAATGGAAATGTTTTTTACACTTGGCTATCTTTACCTGCTTCGGTTGATGAATTTTTAATAAAACCATGGACATTAATTACTTATGGTTTTATGCATGGTGGGTTTATTCATCTGCTATTCAACTTGATTTTTTTATACTACATAGGAAATTTATTTGTTGATTATTTTATTCCTAAAAAACTACTTTCTTTTTATTTGTGGGGAACTGTTTTTGGAGGACTTATTTTTATTTTTAGTTATAATTTTTTTCCTGCTCTACAAAGTCAAAATGCAACATTGGTTGGTGCTTCTTCTGGAATTATGGCTATTTTAATTGGATTGACCACCTATATGCCAAATTATGAATTAAAACTAAGATTTATTGGATTTGTAAAACTTTGGGTGATTGCATTAATTTTTGTGGCTTTAGACTTGGTACAACTACCCGATGGAAATGCAGGCGGACACTTAGCTCATTTAGGAGGAGCTTTGTATGGTTTTTTAGCCATTTATTATCAAAATAAAATTTCTTTTTCTAACCCTTTTAAAAATACTTTTAAAAGAAAATCTCCGTTAAAAACAAGTTACAAATCAACAAACAAAAGAAAATCAACACCTACACCAAGTGAGGTTCAACAAAAAATAAATATCATTCTGGAAAAAATAAGCAAATCTGGCTACGATTCTTTAAATAAAGAAGAAAAAGAATTTTTATTTCAACAAGGTAAAAAATAAGGAATGAAAAAGTTGAACTTTTTTGACAAGTTTCTGTTTTTTATAAATAGTCTTGTTTCTATTTTATTACTGTTTACCTACGCTTTACCTTTTATAGATCCCGAGAAACACCCTGGTATTGCCATATTGAGTTTGGCTTATCCTATTTTACTAATCATCAATATTACTTTTGTTGTTTTTTGGGTTGTAAAACTAAAACTTCATTTTTTATTATCGGCCATTTCAATTCTTATTGGCTTATCACATATTCATGATTTTTATGTATTAGATAATAAAGAAGTTATTAAGGATAGTGACATTAAACTTTTGTCCTTTAACGTAAGACGTTTTAACGTTTACAATTGGATAAAATCTCCAACTATAAAGCAAGATATTTGTGATTTTGTAAATAAAGAAAATCCTGATATTGTTTTTTTCCAAGAATATACCAACGAAAAAAATGTACGTCTTAATATAACCAATACATATGTTTACAAAACTAGCGCTAGTGGTATTGCCATATACAGTAAATATAAAATATTAAACAAAGGAGCTATCAACTTTAAAAATACAGCTAACAATATTATTTATGCTGATTTAAAAATTAACAAAGAAATTGTGAGGGTTTACAATGTACATCTACAATCTTTTAGAATAGATACTCAAAAAGAACATTACGGAGATAAAGACAATGAAGCTTTGGTTAAAAGATTTAAGTCTGTTTTTAAAGAACAATCTCATCAAATTAAAGTACTAAAAGAGCATATTAAAAATTGTAAGTACCGAACTATTGTTGCAGGAGACTTTAACAATACTGCTTTTTCATGGAATTATCATGAAATTATGGAAGGCAGAAAAGATGCTTTTGTAGAAGCTGGCATCAACTTTGGTAAATCTTACCATTATTTCTTTCCATTTAGAATAGATTTTATATTACCAGATAATACTATGGAAGTTGGCAAATTTACTACTTATGATGTAAATTTATCAGATCACTATCCTATAATGGCAAGAATCAATTTAAATAATTAGTATCTTTATTTTGAAATGATAAAAGAACATTTTTTTCTACTATTTTTTATACTCTGCTTTATCAGTATTGATGTTTATTCACAAAGGGAAGTCCCTCTTGAAGATGAAGTAAAAGAGACTGAGAAAACGTATGAAAAAATTGACATACAAAAAGAAATAGAAGTCTACTCTATTTTTAATGATTTTAGAATCCCTATAAGAGAAAATATCAATACCTCTGATTTAAGATATAATGGTTGGGTTACTGATCCTGGAATGTATACTTTTAGATGTAGAAAAGGGAAAAGAATTAGATTAACTTTTTGGTATTTAGATAAAGGACCAAAAGAAGTATTAGATTCTGAATTTATTAATATTACACCCGCCATTGACAAATGTCAAAAAGGAGATATTGAATATAAAAAACACACTTACAGGAAAAGTAAATAACACTTTACAAAATACTACATTACATTATGAGAAAAAAAATTACATATATATTCTTTGCAATTTGTCTTTTAACCTACACATATGGTTCTGCACAAGATTTATTAAAATTTACCATTAAAGGGAAAATTGCTAGTGCTGTAGACAGTACCTCTATACAAGGAGCTACTTTATTAAACCTTAGTAATATTAACGGTGTTGTATCTAATAAAGAAGGTCTTTTTGAAATTGATGTAACCGAAAGTGATACTCTTTTAATTTCTAGTTTAGGGTTTGAATCTATTAAATTAAAGGTAACAAGAGATTTATCTAAAGGAACAGAATTAAATGTTGATTTGTTTCCTAGAGTAGAAGAATTACCAGAAGTAAATGTGCATGCTTATAAAATTATTGGTGTTCTAGAAATTGATGTTAAAAATGTACCTAAAGACAGATATAATAGGATTCATATCAACGGTTTAAAACAAACCTATGAAACACAAAATAGTAGAGTGGGAACTAGTTTAGGGGCTGGAGGAATTACCATTAGCAACCCTGCTGATTTTGTTTATAACCTTTTTGGATCTAAGCCTAAAAAACTAAGAGATTTAAAAGAATTAAAAAACAAAGATGCTACTCGTAAAATTTTAGCAGATCGTTTTGACAGAGAAATTATTTTAGATTATTTACAAATGGATATTAACAAACTAACCGAAGTTTTATCTGATTGTGATTACTCTCCATATTTTATTAACAAGGCTACCGATTTACAATTAATTGAGGCTGTGTTAGAATGTTATGACAACCATAAAGCGGTTAAAAACGGCCATACTTCAAAATCAGAAAAAACTAAATAAGAGACTCTCCGTTTAGATTTGTAGTTAACACATCACTCATATAATCTAAATAAGGTCTTGCTGCTTTAAAAGATTTTATCACTTCTTTATAAAAATTAGGATCAAGAACTTCTTCATCCGTAAATTTTCTTAATAGGATAAAATCTTTTTTGCGTATTAACTCAATATCTTTGTGTTCTTTATCAAAACCTTTGGGAGCAGTTTTTAAGGTCTCTCCATCATGAAAACCTCCAAAAATTTTCTGAATTGACACAGAATTAATGATTTCATTAATTTCATCACTGTCCATTTCAAATTCTTTTCTAATTCTTAACAAATCTTCTTTATTAGGCTGCCAAAAACCACATGCAAGAAAAGAACCTCCTGGGGTAATTTCTACATGATAACCACCTCTTAAAGCTTCTGTAGCTCTTTTATAACTACAACTTCTATAAATTTTATAGGGCGACTTGTCTTTAGAAAATCTTACATCTCTATAAATTCTGTAAGCTTTCATTCCTTCAATATCATCTTCTTCTCTCAAACCTTCCATCACCTTGGTAAAAAAGAACTTTAATTGAATTTCTTCTTCCGTAAACCAAGCTTTGTTTTCTGCAAACCACTCACGAGTATTATTTTCTTTTAAAGCATTTAAAAAGTTAAAAATAGACGGTTGAATTTGGATAGACATACACTGTTGTTTTTGATTTTTATAAATGTACAAATTCATGCGAAAACACACTTACTTTTCTTCTATAAATAAACAGCTAAATCATCAAAATACCTTAAATTTAAGTGTTCATTCTAAATTTAAAAAGCCTTAAAAACACTGGCTTTTATTATACAATTACACCGACTTTTTAGTCACAACAAGACAAAGCATGGAAGACATGATTTTTTACGATCGACTGCAGTTTGCTTTTACGATCACATTCCACTACATTTTCCCACAACTCACCATGGGACTCTCTTTAATTATTATTCTTTTTAAAGGATATTATTTAAAATCTAACAAAGAAATTTATAACGATGCAGCTAAGTTTTTTATGAAGATTTTTGCCATCAACTTTACCATGGGAGTCATTACCGGAATTCCTATGGAGTTTCAGTTTGGAACCAACTGGGCTAAATTTTCTGAATTAACAGGGGGAATTATTGGACAAACTTTGGCCATGGAAGGAACTTTTTCTTTTTTCTTAGAATCTTCTTTTTTAGCCTTGTTTATTTTTGGTGAAAAATTGATGGGACAAAAACTCCATTTTTTAACCGGATTTTTTGTTTTTTTAGGCTCTTGGGCAAGTGGTTATTTAATTTTAGCCACCAACGCTTGGATGCAACATCCTGTAGGATATGAAATTTTAGAAAACGGAAAATTTGTATTGACTCATTTTTCAAAACTTTTTAGCAACCCTTGGTTATTACCTGCTTTTTTGCACAATCAAATGGCTTCTTTGGTTACTTCTTCTTTTGTAGTAGCAAGTATTGGGGCTTTTTATTTATTGATAAAAAAACACGAAGCACACGGAAAATTATTCTTAAAAACAGGAGTTATCATCGGATTGATTTCAAGTTTATTGGTTGCCTTTCCAACAGGAGATTTAAATGCTAAAAATGTAGCAAAATATCAACCTGCTGCCTTTGCTGCTATGGAAGGAATTTTTGAAACAGAAGATGCTGGAGCAGAAATTGTTTTGATTGGTCAGCCAAACATGGTAGAAAAGAAATTAGACAACAAAATAGCCGTTCCAAATATTCTTAGCTTTTTAACCTATCAAGAATGGGACAAACAAATTATTGGAATGGATCATTTTGATGAAAGTGAATTACCAGACAACATTCCTGCTTTATACTACTCTTATCATATTATGGTTGGTTTGGGAACTATTTTTATTGGAATTATGGGGATTTCAATCTTATTTCTATATCGTAAAAAACTGTACAACTTTAAACCTTTATTGTGGACCATTCTATTCTTGGTTCCATTTCCATTTATTGCTAATATTACAGGTTGGTATGTGGCAGAATTAGGTAGACAACCTTATTTGGTTTATGGATTATTAAAAACAGTTGATGGAGTTTCGCTAACTGTATCTTCAGGAAACACTTTATTTACCTTATTAGGATTTGTAGCTCTATACATGCTCTTAGGCTTGTTATTTTTAGTCTTAGTAGGAAAAACAATTTATCACGGACCTCAACATCAAAAACATTAAACTATGGAAATCTTTTGGTTTGTTATTATCGCATTGATTTTAACCATCTTTTTTATTTTAGATGGGTACGATTTTGGAACAGGAATTATTCATTTATTTTTTGCTAAAAAAGAAAAGGACAAAGAAGTAATTGCTAAAGCGGCTGGTCTCTTTTGGGACTCTAATGAAGTTTGGTTGGTTGCAGCAGGTGGTTTATTGTTTATGGCCTTTCCTACTCTTTACGCTTCGGCATTTAGTGGATTTTATCTTCCACTAATTATTATATTATGGTTAATTATTTTTAGAGCTATAGGCTTAGAATTAAGAGGACATATAAATCATCCTATATGGAAAACCATTTGGGATAAATCTTTTGGTGTATCTAGTTTGTTATTGGCTTTGTTTTTTGGAATTGCATTAGGAAATATTGCCAGAGGGGTAAATTTAGGAGGTGTAGAAAATAATCTATCCGCCTATGAACCTCACTATTTCTTTTTGCCTTTGTGGGATGCTAGTTTTAGCCCTTCTACTACCCATCCTGGTGTGATTGATTGGTTTACTATAGTTATAGGAATTATTGCTGTGGTAACCTTAACTATTCACGGTGCCAACTGGATTGTTTTAAAAACCAATGCTAGTATTAACACACAACTAAAAAATGTTGTGTTTAATTTAAATATTACCCTAGCTGTGTTAACTATTTTTTCTGTAAGTATTTGGCATATTGTAGAACCCCATCCTTTGGCTAATTATTTGGAATACCCCATCTTTTTAATTTTCCCTACGATTTACTTTACAGGCTTAATAGGTTTGTTCTTTGTTAAAAAATTTAAAAAAGAAGTGTATGCATTTACCTGTTCTTGTCTAATGATTAGTGGTGGAGTAACTTCTACCTTGGCAACTATGTTTCCTACTTTATTGCCTTCTACTAATAATCTAAACCCTGACTTAACCATATACAATACTGCTACAAGCGAATACGGAATGTCAGTTGCCATACCTTGGATGATTATTGGAATTATTTTGTTAATTATTTACTTCATCATCCAAAAAAAATTATTAGGAGGTAAAATAGATAATATGGATTACGGACACTAATAATTTAAAAATTTAATTCTCGACTACGTTCGATGATCATCGATGATATTTTCAAAAAAATAAGTAATCGTCAATGAACATAGTCGAGATGTTTTCTACCTATCAAAACTAAAAATGACAGAAACATCTATTTCTTTGTTAAGTATTCTTGTAGGAATTATAAGTGTAAACCTATACGCTTATTTTTTAAACAAAAAGCAATTTGGTTTTACAGGAAATACCATTATTGGTGTTTTTGGAAGTATTTTATTCATCAAATCTTTTAGTAGGTTGGGTTTTACTCCAACTGACGTTATGATGAATCATCAGATAAACATGTTTCCATTTATTATCAACTTGATGGTTTCTACCTTGGGAGGCATACTATTATTTTTATTAGCAGCATATTTATACAAAAAAACCTCCTCTAAATAGAGAAGGCTTTTTTAATTCTTAATATATTTTATTCCGGTACATCCGTCAATGTTTTCATAAAAGCAATAATATCTTTTATTTCTTGATCCGATAAATTTAACTCATCAAAAGGTAAGGTTTGATATTCTTCGTGAATTCCAATTCCTTGTCCCCCTCCTCGATTATAAAAATCTACTACTTCATCTAAAGTATTGTATACACCATTATGCATATATGGACTTGTTTTTTCAATATTTCTGACGGTTGGAGTCTTAAAAAAATGTTTTCTTTCCTTAGTTTTAAAAATATTATATCTACCAAAATCAGAACTAACCATAGCATTGATTGTATCATTCTCTTCTGGAACACCAATCAATTCTAATTCAGTATCCTTAAAATCCGGAGGAACCGTTCCGTTAAATAATGGAGGAAAATGACAAGTAGCACAAACTGCTTTTCCCATAAATAAATTGAACCCTTTTTTTTCTGAATTAGTTAAGGTATTTTCTACTCCATTGATATTTCTATCAAATTTTGAATCAAAACTATTTAAGGTTCTTATATAAGAAGCAATGGCATGTCTTATATTAAAATCAACTCTTTTTAAACCATATAAAGAGTCTAACAGTCTTTTGTATACAGGAGCTTTAAGCACTCTATTTACAATAGAATCCATAGGTAAATTAAATTCATCATGATTGTTTGCTACCCCTACAATTTGACCTTCTAAACTACCCGTGCGTGCATCCATAAAAAATGATTGCTGGTAAGCTGCATAAGTAAGTGTTGGACTATTTCTTGTTTGTTTATTACTAAATGTTTTTCTACCATCAGTAAAGGCTAACTCTTTGATATGGCAAGATGCACAAGCTAAATTGTTATCTTTTGATAACATTTTATCATTGAACAATAACTTTCCAAAATGTTCCTTTTCTTTAATTTTTGTAGTATCACTTTTAAAATCTGTAAAAAAATAAACATTAAGAGCCTCCTTACCAAAAAGTGAGGTGATGTTATTTGAGACAGCCATTTCGAAAGGAAAATTAACCGCCCAATCTTTTTGGATCTTAACTAATAATTTTAATTGATGATCTGTATAATTTTTAATAAATGTATATCTGTCAAAATCATTAAAATCTCCATCTAAAGTTTTGATGGCATCTTGAAACGAAACAACAATTTCTTTCTTTAATCCATTAGAAGTAAAATAATCTTGACATACTTCAATAAGTTTTATCAACGTCTTATAGGTGTATTTAGATTCTAATAGAGATTGAGACAAAACAGGAGAATCAAAACCTGTAATTCCGGTTGTAGCAATTCTAATAATTTGATTTCTTATCACCCAAATAACATGATAATCTTTAAAATGAATGGAACTATTCTCTTTAATTAATTTAAGTCTGCTACTTGTTTTTGATACTATATTATTTAATTCAACGTGATCAACCTCATCTTCATGAAGCATTTCTTCAATTACTTGGAACCCAAATGGACTTCCAATTTTTATATCCGTTGCATCTTCTTCTTGAACTTGCAAGATATTAGGAGCGTTTAAAGATTTGTAGTTATTTCTATCTACAAAAGCTAAAATAGGCTCGATGGTTTTAAAATGTTTTCGTGCTCTTTTATAAACTTCAATTTTATTGTTTTGATTGCTTAACTTAATTATTGAATCTAAAGCTTCAATACACAATTTTAATTCTTGTTGATAAAAAACATCAACTTCTTTATCCTTAGAAATTTTTAGAGTTTTTGTTTTCATCTCCTTTTTACAGGCCAACACTGTTAAAAGCAAAAGACATATACCTAATGTATATGCCTTTGCTTTTATAAATAATATGTTATTCATAAAAATTTCTTATCTATCTAATCCTGTAATTTTATATAATACAGAACCTTCGTTTGTTGCACTTGCACCTTCTAATACTGAGTTTGCTTTAGGATCTGTGAAATAAGTTCCGGCAGGAGCTTCCCAACCATGGTTTTGTGTAATTAACATAAATGTATTTTCTCCATTATTAACCACATCAGTCACATCAATCATTCCTGTAATTTCCCAAGCAGATGAAGCAGAACCATACCCTAATGCCTCTGCATTTGTTTGATCACATTCCAAAACAGTTTTCACCGTTCCTGTAGCCAAATTGTATTGGTATAATTTAGCAAAACCTGTAATAGCTGCGTTTTGAGAAGCATAACCGTTTGGATCTTCTTGAATGTATGCATAGTTTTCTGTTACAACAATATTATCAGGAGAATGGAAACCATCAGCTTTTCCTCCAACTTTATCTCCATCTAATACACAAGTGATTGTTGCTTTTAAGTAACCATCTGCATTACTATTTGTCATATCTTCATTTAAAACTACTTTATAAACACGACCAAAAGAAGTTCCTTTACCAATTAAGTCTGGCTTGATTCTACCAGTAACACAAAAATAAATTTCTCTTTGGTTAGCTGCAGAACCTCTTCTCCAATCTATATCCTCTAATCTAGCAAATCCCATTACACCTTTAGCTTTAGCTTCAGTATCTAATAAGTCAATTTGAGTCTCTTCTAACTTAACAAATTCAGCTTCATATTCAGTACCTTCAGACATATCCATTTCAAAATCTATACCTGTAGTTGTTACTTTTAAACCATATAAGCTTCCATTTTTAAGATCTCCACGAGCTCCAATGTACATTCCTAATTGTCCTGAAGGAACAGAATTGTTTGAGTCATCATCACCAATAAAAACGACAGTGTTATTAGGAAAAGCATCTTTACCAATTGGCACTGCATTTTCTGTTGACCATTGTCCTAATTTAGGTAACATAATAGCGGTATCTGCATCGTCAGCTGATTTATAAGGATTTGTAGCAAAAACCCCTTTAGAAGCTCCTCCCCATTCTCCTCCTGAAAGATACAACGGTCCAAAACCATGCTCTTCTTGTGTAACTAAAGTTCCTGAACATTGAGCTGTAAATGCTGTTGAAAATGCATTTACAATATATTCTCCATACATAGGTTGTAAACTTGCATTTAATTTAATTCTAGCAATAGAATAATCTCCCTCTATATTATTAATTAAAGTAAAAGTACCATCCTCTTCTGGTAACAAACCTGCTCCATCAGCTAAAGACCCATATACAAAATCTGGAGTACTTTCTAATTGATCTTCTGAAGACATGATAGGAGTTACTACCACAGATGAAAAATCTGAAGTTAATTTTAATAAAGTTGGTGTTTTAGAAGCTGTTAAAGGAATCAACTCTTCTACGGGAGGTGTATAATCTTTTCCATCCTTACCATCTTGTCCGTTTGTACCATCAGTACCATTCAAACCATCTTCTCCACAAGCGGAAAATAATACAGCAGATCCACAAGCCAATGTAAATAGTAATGTTTTTAAATTTTTCATTTTAAATAATTTGTTTTGTTTTTTGATATGACAAACATAACGGTGGATCTTAATAAAGTATGTAAGCTAAGCTTTAAGAAAAGCTACTGTTTTTGTTAGTTCTATGTAAAGTTTGTTAAGAAAAGTTTATCCTAACCAACCTTGTTTTTCATGAACCACTGTTCTTAAGTGATTTGTGCTGTTAACACAACTTTAGATTCTTATTTATATTTGTTCTAAAGGTTTACAAATTCAAAAAACAAAAAGTAAATAGTTCAGAAAAATTTATGAATATTGAATTTAAAAGGTTGGACTTAAAGCAATTTTGTACTTTTATCCTTATTTTTATATTAAAGCATGACCCAAACCGAACTAAAAGAATTTTTAGATAATAAAGTAATACAATATAACAACAGAAATTTTATTGAGAGTGATCCTGTACAAATTCCACATTTGTTTACGAAAAAAGAAGACATAGAAATTGCTGGTTTTTTGGCTGCTACTATTTCTTGGGGAAAGCGTCCTATGATTATTAAAAACTGCTTACAAATGATGGATTTACTTGGAAACACTCCTCATGATTTTGTGATGCATCATACCCAAGAAGATTTAGAAAAATTAGCCAATTTTAAACATCGAACGTTTAATGGCATCGATTTACAGTTTTTTATCACCTCTTTAAAAAACATCTATACAAATTATGGAGGTTTAGAACAGGTTTTTGCTAAAAATATTTCTAACAACTCTTTACAACCCGCCATACACGAGTTTAAAAAAGTTTTTTTTAAAATTCCACATCCTACCAGAACTACCAAACACGTTTCAGATCCTTTAAAAGGTTCTGCTGCCAAACGCATCAATATGTTTTTACGGTGGATGGTACGACAAGACAAATTAGGAGTAGATTTAGGAATTTGGAAAAGCATTTCTCCAGCCTATTTATCTTGCCCTCTAGATGTCCATACAGGAAACGTGGGAAGAAAATTAGGATTGATTACTCGCAAACAAAATGATGCTAAAGCTTTGTTAGAGTTAGATAATAACCTTAGAAAACTAGATGCTAAAGACCCTATTAAATACGATTTTGCCTTATTTGGTTTAGGTGTTTTTGAAGGCTTCTAAACATAAAATTATAATTGACTTGTAAATGAGTCCATATCAAATTTATATGAGCCAATATAAACTGTAATGATCCTGTAGTTTTGTAAAAAGCAAACTTAAAAACTACAAAATGACTCCAAATATTACAGAATTAATTACCAATAGAGCTTATGATGCTTGGGATAAAATGACTGAAAAAATCATCTCATGGTTAGATGTTATTGTAGTAAACTTACCCAATATTGTAATTGCCATTGTTGTTTTTTTTATTGTCATCATTGCTTCTAAATATATTAGTAGATTTAGTTTAAAGCTATTGAATAAAACCAAGCTACAACACTCAATGAAAGGCTTAATTTCTAAGTTCATTGCTATTGTTGTTATTCTATTTGGTCTTTTCCTAATATTAGGAATCCTTAATCTTAATAAAGTTTTAAACACCATTTTAGCTGGGGTTGGGGTTGCCGGTTTGGCTGTTGGTTTGGCTTTACAAGGAGTACTATCCAATACATATTCTGGAATTGTGTTATCATACATTAAACAGGTAAAATTTGGAGATTGGATTCAAACTAATGACTATGAAGGAGAAGTAATTGATATTGATTTAAGAGCAATTACTCTTAAACAAATTGATAATAACTTGGTTTACATACCCAACAAATTAGTAGTAGAACATCCTATTAAAAACTTTTCTTCCACAGCACAATCTAGGGTAATATTGGAATGTGGGGTTAGTTATGATTCTGATTTAAGAATGGTAAAAGATTTAACCATTGATACCATTGTAAAAAACTTTGATGTAGTAACCAATCAAAAAGAAGTTTTGTTTTTATGGAGAGAATTTGGAGACAGCTCTATTGATTATGAGTTACGATTTTGGATTAACTCTACCTCTGCCCTTGAAGTTGCCAAAGCCAAAAGTGAATGTATTATGTTAATTAAAGAAGCTTATAAAGCAAATGATATTAATATTCCATTTCCTATTAGAACTTTGGATATGCCTAAAAACTTTACCCTAAACACTTCTGATAATAACGAAGATTCTAGCTCTTAATTTCATAAGAGTTCATATGTAATTTATATGAGCTAAGCAACAACATATACCTGCCCTATCTTTGTAATAGAACGTTGTTAGACACTTTTTAACAACATATTTATGAACCTTTAAAACATATATAAATGAATTACCTAAATCAAAATAACGAAAAATTAATACCAGTAGTAAGTGAGCTAAATGGCTTGTTGGCTGATTATCATATTTACTATCAAAAACTAAGAAATTTCCACTGGAATGTAGAAGGTAGAAACTTTTTTGACTTACACGAAAAGTTTGAAGAAATGTACAACGATGCAAGAACCAAGATTGATGAAATTGCAGAACGTATTTTAACATTAAGACATCACCCAGTAAGTAGATATAGTGATTATTTAGAAATTTCTAAAATTGAAGAATCTGATACTTTATTAGAAGATATAGAAATGGTAGAAACACTATTATCAGATCACGGTATTTTAATTTCTAAAATGTCTCACATCATTAAAGTTTGTGAAAATGCAGAAGATGAAGGAACCATTGATTTAGTTGGTGCTTACATTAGAGAATTAGAAAAAACAAGTTGGATGTTAAATGCCTGGTCTAAAAGCACCAAAAAAGAAAAAGTAACTGCCTAATTTTAAAAAAGGATTAAAGAATTAAAAAAGATTTTAAAATGAAATTAAAAATTTCAAATATGGCCTCAAAAAATGCCTTAGTAGAGTTCGCAGGAATTCCACTAAAGCACCCAGAGCTATATAAAAAATCTTATATAATTACAGGAAAAGAAGAAACTATAGTCCCCGTGATTACGCAAGAAAATCAACATGAAATATCTTTTGCTATTTGGGGATTGTTACCAGAAAACTATGATGAAGATTGGTTAGAGTTTCAAGATTTAGTAGACACTTTAACCGTTAAAATTGATGAACTAAAAAACAACGAAGTTATTGATCAATTAGAAAACATCAACCGTTGTTTAATTTTAGTCACAGGTTTTTTTACCACCTATTTAAAAGAGGGTAAAACACATCAATATTATGTTTCTGCTAAAAACAATACCCCTTTTTACTTAGCAGGATATTACAATAAACTAAATGATGGATTTTTAACTTTTACATTATTACTTAGTCCACAAAACGAAGCTATAAAAAAGTATCAAAATCTAACCAAATATATGCCCACTATTATCAATAGTGACTACAAAAATTTATGGTTATCCGATGATATAACTTTAAATCATATAGAAGATTTTATACAAAAAACTTCATATATGCCACTGAATATTACCCAAGTGAACAACACTTTAGAATATTCATAAATCATCAAAAAAATAGTATTAACTTTAAAATAAAAAAAACATGAGTCAGAACACAAACACAGCATTAGGAATATTAGCAGGATTAACTACTGGAGCACTTTTAGGAGTATTATTTGCCCCTGCTAAAGGAAGTAAAACAAGAAAAATAATTAAAGACAAAGTAACCGAAACTGGAGAAACACTGGTAAATGAAGCCGAATCTCTTAGAAATAGTGTTGCAGACAGCATTAGTGCTAAAAAAGAAACTTTAGAAGAGCAAATTGAAGATTTAGTTTCTACTGGAAGTCACAAAGCAGAAGATGTGATTACTTCTTTAGAAAAACAATTAGAAGTCTTAAAAGCGAAAAATAAGAAATTACAGAAATCATAATGAGTTTATTAAAAAACATCAATAAAACTTCAAGACAAATAGCAAAAAGTAGTGAGGACTATTTAAACGCTACTAAAGAATATGTTGAGTTAAAAACGTTTCAACAAATAAGCAAAGTTTTTATTCTATTATTTAAAAGCTTTATTATTGGTTCTTTGCTACTTTTTGGTCTTATTCTATTAATTATAGAAAGTGTTTTTTTACTAGAAGAAATTTTAGGAAGTATACACTACGCTTTGTTGCTTTCTGCTGGAGTTTTATTTTTAATAACAGCGCTTATTTATATCTTTAGAAAACCACTTATAGAAGGTCGTGTAATAAGAATGGTTTCTAAAACTTTTTTCTCAACAGAATAATATCATCAACATGAAAGATTATAAAAACTTAGCGGAAATCAAAAGAGATTTAAAAGTATTGCAGCTAAAGAGAAAAATTGCTATTGAAGAGTTAAAATATGTAAAAAAGAGTACAGTAGAAAACTTTCAACCCTACCATTGGCTACAAGCTTATCTCATTAAAAAAGCGACCAAATTAGGAATAGAATTTTTGTTCAGAACAAAAAACAAAGCCTAAAAACATTACGCTTCTTCATTCTGAAGAAGCGTTTTTTCATTCCTCATTTTTAAATATTCACTAGGACTAACATTAAACTTGGCTTTAAAAATTTTAGAAAAATAACTTCTACTACTAAACCCAACAGTATATACAATTTCTGATACGTTCATATCAGTCGTATTCATTAAGTCTCTGGCTTCTTTTAATCTAACATGTCTAATATATTCTGTAACTGTTCTATTATATAATAATTTAAAACCTTCTTGTAATTTGGCTTGTGTCAATCCTGTTTCTTCAGAAATAGATTCTAAAGAATAGTTAACGGCTGGCGTTTTTATTATTTTTTTAGCATATTTTCTAACCAATTTTAACTCACTTTTTAACAAAGAAGTTTCTATAGTTTGACCACTCATAGCTTGATTGTGCTGAAAAATATGTTGCGATAAAATTTCATAAACCTTACTTTCTATCAACAACATTTTAATCAAACCTTTCTTTTTAATGTTTGATAAAAAATTAATGTGATCTGCCAATTTTAAATTATGAGCTCCAAAGTAAGAGAATTTATTTTCATGATCGGCATCTAAAAACACTTCATGCAACTGGTCATTTAAAGTATCCATAGGCGTTAAAGCCCTTCCCATAAATTTATTTCGTAACACCTGAATTTCATTAGTTCTTACCTTAATACCTTTAGGCAAATAACTATGCGTATGACCACCATCTTTACCAGAAATAATAACAGACTGAAACTGATCTATCTTTTTTCTAACAGTAGTATTATCGAAATGATGCTCGTAAAAACCTTCTAAACAATAAGAAAAACGGATAGGATTGTATAGAGAAGTATCTCTAAGCAACAAAACCTCCTCATGAAAAAGCATATCGATTTCAAACATACTCACTCCCCTATCAAACTCAATATAACGGATGGTTCCAAATACCTTTTCATTGTTAATGGTTAGGTTATGTTCTCCCCATCTTTCTTTAATAACACCTCCTAAAACAACTTGTATTTGCTTTACAGATTCCTTTAAATTGGTAGCGGTAATGTTAATTTCTATCATAGCAGAGATTTTTTTGAACGTAAAGATAAGCTTATCTTCTTATTTATATTCTATAAAAATTAATTTCCTGTTATTTTATTACAATGAATAGGAATAGCGTTCATCTTAAATCCGATAGCGTTCATCTTAGACTCTTTATCTCATTATCTTTACAATAGAAGCTTTAAGTATACTTTTACATTACAATTAATCAAAAAAAACTACGTTATGTTAAGATGGACAATATCATTTATTATTCTTGCAATCATTGCAGGTTTATTCGGATTTACAGGAATTGCAGCTGGAGCTGCTAGTATCGCAAAAATACTATTCTTTATTTTTATCGTTCTATTTGTATTATCCCTATTGTTTGGGAAAAGAATGATTTAAAACTTATTTATCAACCCCTAAAAAAAACACGTTATGAAAAAATCAATCATCCCAATCGCTATTATATTATTTGCCTCAACGCTAACTTTTTCTTGTAAAGAAAAATCAACTTCTGAAAAAGTTGAAGACAAAATAGAAGAAATTAGTGATGACATAGGAGATGCTGCACACGATGCAGGAGATGAAATTAAAGATGCTGCAGAAGAAGTAGCTGATGAAGTTGAAGATGCTGTAGAATAGCATCTCTCAAAAATTACAACTTAAATATTAATTATAAAACCAAAAAAATCATGAAAAAATCAATTTTACCAATTGCAATCGTATTATTTATATCTATAATTTCTTTCTCTTGTAAAGAAAAATCAAAATCAGAAAAAGTAGAAGACAAAATAGAACAAGTAGGTGATGACATCGATGATGCTGCTCACGATGCAGGAGATGCAGTAAAAGATGCTGCTGATGAAGTAGCTGACGAAGCTGAAGATGCTGCCGAATAATAAATAATAGATAACTTATTAAAGATTAAGAATAAAATTTTAATTTTATTATACTAAAAAACCAGAGAATTTCTTCTCTGGTTTTTTGTTGCAACAACTATAAACCCATTACAATATGATGTTTAACAATAAAAACTTAAAATTTGTTAGTTACGGAGAAATTTTATTTGATGTTTTTAAAAACACTAAAAAAATAGGTGGAGCTCCATTAAATTTAGCTTCTAGAATAAGTTCTTTTGGTTTTACTGTATCCATGATTAGTGCAGTAGGAAATGATGAAGATGGACAAATATTGCTTAATTATTTACACAAAAATGGCATCAATACAAATGGTGTTATAACTAATAATTATCCAACAGGATTGGTAAATGTTAAACTAGACGAACACAAATCTGCAACTTATATTATTAAACATCCATCCGCATGGGATAAAATGGAGTATGATGAAACATTAAATAACATTGTAAAAACATCAGATGTTTTTTTATTCGGAAGTTTGGCTTGTCGTGATGAAGTTTCTAGAAACACTTTGTATCATTTATTAAAAAACAAACAACCGTATAAAGTATTTGATGTAAATTTAAGAGCTCCTCATTATCAAATGGAAACTTTAGAAACATTGATGAATCATGCTGATTTTATAAAATTCAACGATGAAGAATTGTTAGAAATTTCTGCAGAACTAGAATCTAACTTTACTACTATTGAAGATAATATTAAATTTATTTCAAAACACACCAACACCCATTCTTTGTGTGTAACCAAAGGAAAAGACGGAGCCGTGTTGCTGTGGAATGGAAAGTTATATAACAATACTGGCTTTCCTATAACTGTGGCAGATACAGTTGGTGCGGGAGATTCTTTTCTAGCTTCATTAATTAGTCAATTATTAAGTAACGGAAAACCTCAACACGCCATTGATTTTGCTTGTGCTGTAGGATCAATTGTAGCTAGTAACGAGGGAGCTAATCCTATAATTAGGGAAGAAGAAATCAATCAATATCTAGATACTTTAAACTAAAAAAGGTCAAATCATTAATTAATGATTTGACCTTTTTTACAAAAATATTTTTCTAAGAAGCTTTGTTTATAGAAAACACAAAATCTTCCCATTCTTTAAATTTTTCTTCACTCATTACCCTAGCCATTTTTACCTGTCCTCCTTTTTTCTTTTGATGACCATTCCATTCCGTAAAAACATTGGTAGGAACAATGGTAACTTTTACACCTTTTAAGGCTTTGGTTCTTGCTACTTTATAATTGTTATTAGCTTCTGATAATAAAACATCTAAAGTATTTGCTATTTCCTCTTCGTTTAATGAAGAGTCATCAATACCTAAATACCAATGATGATGAAATTCCTCATTAATTCTAGTAGCTGCTAAAGTAAATTCAGGGATTTCTACATCATACTTTGTTTCTAATTCTCTTAGCGCTGCATCCATTTTACTAACGGATAATTGAGAACCTACTACATTTAAAAAGAATTTAGTTCTCCCCGTAATTTTAATTTCGGCACGTTCTACATCTGTAAACGCAATAGTATCTCCAATTAAATATCGCCAAGCTCCTGAAACAGTAGAAATTAACAACACATAATCTTTATCTTTTTCTACCTCATCAATACTTAAAACTGGAGCATTCTGATCTAAAGAACCATCTTCTAAAATATAATCTGGTTCAAAAGGCACAAACTCAAAATAAATTCCGTTGTCTAATACCAATTTCATCGCATCTGTTTCTGGTCTTTCTTGAAATGCAATAAAACCTTCCGAAGCCAAATAAGTATCAATCACCTTAATAGGATGTTTTAATAATTTATTAAAGCTTTTTTCATAAGCAGAAAATGCCACTCCACCAGAAGTATAAACTTGTAAGCTTGGCCAAACATCATGAATATCATTTACTCCATGATATTCAATTACTTTTTGCATCATCATTTCCATCCACGATGGAATTCCACTTAACCCAGCAATATCCCAATCTTTAGCTCTTTCTGCAATTTCTTCCACACGCTCATCCCAATCATCAATTTTAGCAATGTCTTCTCCTGGTTTGTAATACCCTCTAAACCAAGACGGAATATTCGCGGCAGAAATACCACTAATTTCTCCTTCTAACCTATTGTTATTTTCCTCTAAATCCGTAGAACTTCCTAACATCATCATTTCTTTTTCAAAGAATTCTGCAGGTAAATCAAAATTAGCCAAGGCTTCTACTTGTTTAATTCCTGCATCTCTAATAGCTGTAATCATTTCTTCGGTTACAGGAATTCTTTTGCTTTTTTTACCCGTAGTTCCAGAACTCAATGCAAAATAATCAGGACTTCCTGGCCAACTTACATTAGGCCTTCCTTCAATAGTTTTGTACCACCACTCCTCTTCCATTTGATGATAATCAAAATAAGGTACTTTCTCTTGAAAAGCTTTTTGAATATCGTCCGATGCTAATATTTCTTTAAAACCGTAGGCTTTACCAAACTCAGTATCTCTTCCTCTTTCTATTAAATATTTTAAAACTTCTAACTGAGCCTCTTTAGGGGCTACTTCTGGAGTTAATTTTTCTTTTAACTCTATTGCTGTTTTTATAATGCTTCCTATAATTGCCATCTCTATTCTTTTAAATTGTTAATACTATCTGTTTCTTCAATCAATTCTAAAATTTCATCAGGAGACACATATAATCTTTTAATTCTGTTTTTATAAGCATCCGAAAAATCTGCATGATTTAAGATGTAATTCTTGGTTGCCAAAATATAATCTCCCATGCCATTAGAAACTGCATAAGAATCTGCTACTCTTTCTGCTTCTCTAATATGTTTTTGCGAAAACAAATACCTAATTCCAAAAGCAATTAAATCAAATCCACTTCTATTTTTATAATCCATGATATGTCCTAATTCATGTCCTAACCAACCAATTAATACATTTTTAGGAATTTCATCTAGACTTACTTTTTTATTTTCAACCACAAAATGCTCACTGATAAAAATTTTATAACACCTGTTTTTTGATGGATTTAAAATCGTTTTGAAAACAGGCTGAGCTTTCATAAAAGAAGTTTTTAAACTTGGTTTGATGACAAACTCAATTGCTGTATCTTTTAAATCAGGATAATGAGACAAAGCAATTAACGCTTCTTCTTTAATTATTTTAGGAATAATTTTATGTGTCATTTTTTTTGAATTCATGCTATAAATAAATCCTAATGTGATAGGAAAAAGTAAGATTAATATGATTCTTTTCTTTGTTTTCATAACTATTTGCAAGTTAAACACGAATCACACCTTATATGAACCCATATAAATTAAATATGAACGTTATTAATTTGAATGCTTTATTATTAATAAAATTAAAGTTAAGTTCGTTAATGTTATCAACCCATTAAAGGCATTGGCAATGAAAAAACTCCTGAATTATTTTGTAGTATTTAAAAATTTAAGTGTAGAAACCTATAAAAACTGGAACAAAAACAGTCCTTTTCAAATGAGTGCTGCCGTTAGTTATTATGCTTTATTTTCTTTTCCCGCCTTAATCATTATTTCTATTCATTCCGTGGGACTTATCTATGATAAAATTGAAGTAAAAACTAAAATTATTAATGAAGTCTCTAGTGTTTTAGGAAGTGATTCTGCCAATTTGATTGAAACCATGCTTCAAAATACTTTTGATAAAGAACAATCTACCATTGCCTTAATTATTGGTATTGCCTCTTTAATTTATGGTGCTACAGGAATGTTTATTGCCTTACAAAAAGCACTTAACAACATATGGAGTGTAGAACCTTTACCTGATAATAGTTTTTTTAAAATTGTAAAAGATAGATTGTTTTCATTAGGTCTGGTCTTAATTATAGGGTTTCTGCTACTGATCTCTTTAATTCTAACAACCATAATTAGTATACTTACAGATTGGATTCAAAGTCATTTTTCAAATCTAATTCTTTACCTTTTTCAAATCATAAACTTTATCATTCCCTTAGGGTTGATTACCGTTTTATTTGCTTTAATTTTTAAAATTCTACCAGACGTAATTATTTCTTGGAAAGATGTTTGGCTAGGTGCTTTTGTTACTAGCTTACTTTTTAGTATTGGTAAATTTGCGTTGGGGATTTATTTTGGTACTACAAATCCTGGTTCTACTTTTGGGGCTGCTGGATCAGTAATTTTAATTCTATTATGGGTATCTTATTCTTGTTTAATTCTTTTTTTAGGAGCGGAATTTACAAAAGTATATGCATCAAAATACGGAAAAGGACTTCATCCAAATCATTATGCAAAAATTGTAGATTAAAAATCATCATAAATTAACAGAAACATAAATTTCACACACTATAATAGCTAATTAATAAATCTTTGTTAAAACTGAGGAAACACAGATATTCTAAAATAGAATTCATTTAACTTAGTTTGTTTTAGAAAAAGGACAATCAGTCCAAACAAACTATCAACAACATATGGCTCTAAAAGTAGTAATCTCCCATAAGACAAAATACAAATACGATCGTTCGGTAAGCTTATCGCCACATATTTTTAGACTAAGACCTGCACCACATAGTAGAACTCCTATTGAGTCTTATTCTTTAAAAATTGAGCCCGAAGAGCACTTTTTTAACTGGCAACAAGATCCATTTGGAAATTACCAAGCACGTGTTGTTTTTCCTGAAAAAACCAAAGAATTATCTATTTCAGTAGAAATTGTGGCCGATTTAAAAACCATCAATCCCTTTGATTTTTTTGTAGATGATAGTGCCGAAGAATATCCTTTTGAATATAATGAGATTACCAAAAAAGAATTGACTCCTTACTTAGAAATAAATGAGGATAGTGATTTACTACAAGAGTTTTTAAAAACCATTGATTACACGCCTAGAAAAACCATTTATTTTTTAATTGATATCAACCGAAAAATATATGAGTTTTTAAAATATAACATACGATTAGAACCTGGAGTGCAGACCGCTGAGGAAACCTTAAAATGTGGAACTGGATCTTGTAGAGACTACTCTTGGTTATTTGTACAAGTTATGAGACATTTAGGATTTGGAGCCAGATTTGTCTCTGGATATATTGTGCAATTAAAATCTGATGAAAAATCATTAGATGGACCTTCCGGACCTGAAGAAGATTTTACAGATTTACATGCATGGACAGAAGTTTATATTCCTGGTGCAGGTTGGATTGGTTTTGACTCCACTTCTGGTTTGTTAGCCGGTGAGGGACATATTCCTTTATCTTGTACACCACATTATGAAAGTGCTGCTGCAGTTAGTGGAGGAATTTTAAGTGATAAAGAAATTAATACCGAATTTGAATTTGAAAATTCAGTCACTAGAATTTTAGAATCGCCAAGAGTTACCAAACCTTATACCGAAGAACAATGGAAAGCCATTGAAAAACTTGGATATAAAGTTGAAAAAGATTTACAAAAAGGAGATGTTAGATTAACCATGGGTGGAGAACCTACCTTTGTTTCTATTGATGATATGGAATCTCCCGAATGGAATACCGATGCTGATGGATCCCACAAAAGAAAATTAGCCAACGATTTAACCAAAAGGTTAATGGATAAAATTGGTGTAGGCGGAATGCTACATCATGCGCAAGGAAAATGGTATCCTGGAGAACCTTTACCTAGATGGGAAATTCAGTTGTATTGGAGAAAAGATGGAAAACCCATTTGGCATACTCCAGAATTACTTTCTTGTTTTTCACCAAATCCTATAGTTCCAGAAGGAAGTGATCTTAAGTTTTTAAAAACCTTAACCAAATATTTAAACGTTTCTCATCAACACATTATTCCTACTTATGAAGATGCTTTTTACATGCTCTGGGAAGAAGGAAACATTCCTGTTGATATTGATATTAGCAAACCAAACAGCGAAGATTTAATCAGAAAAAGACTTGCAGAAATTTTAGCACAAGGAACCAATAAAGCAGTTGGTTATGTATTGCCATTAAACAAACATAAAGACCAATGGTTTACAAGCGAATGGGTTTTTAGACGTAAAAATTTACACTTAACCCCTGGAACTTCTCCTATTGGGTTAAGATTACCTTTAAGCTCTTTAATCACCAAACCTGAATACGAAATTTTTCCTGTTTACGAACCAGATTTATTTAAAGAACGTAAACCTTTACCTAGTTTTAAAAGATTGGTAAACACCAGATATAAAGATTTTTGTATCAACGGAATAGACACTAACAAACCTAAATATTTTGTTAGAACTGCAATTTGTTCCGAAGTTAGATATGGTAAATTGTACTTATTCTTACCACCTTTAGATAGTGCTGATGCTTTTCTTGATTTAATTGCTTCTATAGAAGCCACTGCTAAAGAACTTAACATTCCTGTTATTTTAGAAGGATATAATCCACCACATGACAATAGAGTAGAATCTATGAAAATCACTCCAGATCCGGGAGTAATAGAAGTCAACGTGCACCCAATGAAAAATTGGGAAGAATTGGTTAACAATACCATGACTTTGTATGGGGAAGCAAAAAAAGCTCGTTTGGGAACAGAGAAGTTTATGCTTGATGGAAAACATACAGGAACTGGTGGAGGAAATCATGTAACTTTAGGAGGAACCACTCCTGCGGACAGTCCTTTATTAAGAAAACCTAGTTTATTAAGAAGCTTGCTTACTTTTTGGCAACATCACCCAGGATTGTCTTATTTATTTTCTGGAGCCTTTGTGGGAGCTACCAGTCAAGCACCAAGAATTGATGAGGCCAGAATGGAAAACTTATACGAGTTAGAAATTGCCTTTAGTCAAATTCCCAAAGATGGAGAAGTTCCTTTTTGGTTAACCGATAGGTTATTTAGACATTTATTAACCGATTTAACAGGTAACACACACAGAGCAGAGTTTTGTATTGATAAATTATATTCTCCAGACTCCTCTTCTGGTCGATTAGGAATATTAGAACTTCGTGGTTTTGACATGCCTCCTCATCCTCAAATGAGTTTGTTACAAATGCTATTGGTTAGAACCTTAGTAGCTTGGTTCTGGAAAAAACCATACGAACACGATTTGGTTAGATGGGGAACAGAATTACACGATAAATTCCTAATAGAACATTTTGTTAGAGAAGACATTAAAGATATTGTTACCCAATTAAACAAAGCTGGATACAAATTTGAGTTAGATTGGTTTGATCCTTTCTTTGAATTCAGATTTCCTTTACATGGAATGGTAGACATCAACAATATTCATTTAGAACTTAGAGCAGGTATTGAACCTTGGAATGTATTAGGGGAAGAAATGACTGGTGGCGGAACAGCCCGTTATGTAGATTCTTCTTTAGAGCGTTTGCAAGTAAAAGTATCAAACTTTGTTAATGAAAGATATGTATTGACTTGTAATGGCGTAAAAGTACAAATGCAACCTACAGCTGTAAAAGGTGAATTTGTAGCTGGAATTAGATACAAAGCATGGGATCCATATTCTGCTTTACATCCAACTATTGGAGTAGACACTCCCCTAGCATTTGATATTGTAGATACTTGGAGTAGAAAATCTATTGGAGGGTGCAAATATTTTGTTGCTCATCCAGGTGGTAGATCATACGAAACCTTCCCTGTGAATAGTTTTGAAGCAGAATCTAGAAGAATTAACCGTTTTTGGGATATTGGAGAAACACAAACATATGTTGATAATATTGAAGAGATTACCCAAAGTGAGACAGAAGCTCCTAAAAGAACTGTGGAAGAGTTAGGTAGTTCAAAAAAATTCAGATATAAAACCATTCCAGTCGATAAAGAATTCCCAAATACCTTAGATTTGCGTAAAAAATAGAGTACCCTAAATGACTATTGATTCAAATAAACTTTTTAAAGATTACTTATCTGATATTAAGAATTATGATGAAGTTTTAAAACCCAATAAAGAAATCAATCAAAATTGGAACACATTATTGGAAAACATCAGCACTATTGGTGATGAAAAACTAAAAAGCCTTCAAAGTGAAATTGATTGGTTAATGGCTGAGAACGGGGTAACTTATAATGTTTACAACGATCCTAATGGTTTAAACAGACCTTGGAACTTAAACATTATTCCTTTTGTGATTAATGAAGATGAGTGGAAAGAAGTAGAAAGAGGAATTAAACAAAGAGCTGAACTTTTAGATTTAATTTTAAAAGATATTTACGGAGAAAGAAAGTTAATTAAAAACAAAATTCTCCCTCCAGAAGTTATTTATGAGCACAGAGGTTTTTTAAGACATTGTGATCAAATAAAATATACCACTGCAAAATCTTTAATGATTTATTCTGCAGAAATTTCTAGGGGTCCCGATGGTAGAATGTGGGTAGTGAATGATAGAACTCAAGCCCCATCTGGAATGGGTTATGCTTTGGAAAATCGTTTTACCACCAGTAGAATTGCCTCGGAATTATACAACAATATCAATGTAAAACAGCCTTCTGCTTTTTTTAACGACTTCAATCAAATGTTGATTGATGCGGCTCCTAAAGATGTTGAAAATCCGAACATTGTTATTTTAACTCCTGGACCGCATAACGAAACTTATTTTGAGCACGCTTATTTATCATCTTTGTTAGGTTATCCTTTGGTAAAAGGGAATGATTTGATTGTTCGTAATGGTTTTGTTTGGATGAAATCTTTGGACGGACTAAAAAAAGTTGATGTTATTTTAAGACGTGTGGATGATGTTTTTGTAGATCCGCTAGAATTAAGAGAAGATTCTTATTTAGGAATTGCAGGATTGTTAGAAGTTGTAAGAAATCAAAACATTACTGTTGTAAACCCTGTAGGAAGTGGTGTGATAGAGAACTCTGGTTTGGTTCCTTTTATGAACGCTATTTGTAACTACTTTTTTAAAGAAGATTTAATCCTTCCGCAAATTGCCTCATGGTGGTGTGGACAAGAAAAGGAATTAAATTTTGTACTTAAAAACATCAAAAATTTTGTTGTTAAAAGAATTGATAGATCTAACAGAGAAAGTTTATTCTTTTGCGAGTTTTTATCAGAAGTAGAAATTGAAGTACTAAAAAAAGAAATTCTAAAAAATCCTTGCCGATTTGTGGCTCAAGAAAAAATATCATTTTCTTCAGCCCCTACCTACATCAACGGAAAATTAGAACCTAGAAAAATAGTTTGTAGAACGTTTAGCATTGCCAAAGGAAACGGTTATACAGTAATGCCAGGTGGTTTGGTGCGTGTGGCTTCAGAAAGAAAAGAATTACGCGTTTCTAACCAACGTGGTGGTGTTAGTAAAGATTTTTGGGTTATTAGTAATGAACTACAAACCAATATTCAACAATACACATGGAATAGTTCTCAAAACATTTCTGTGTCAGATATTAATGATTTACCTAGTAATACAGCCGAAAACTTATTTTGGTCTGGTAGGTATTTAGGAAGAGCTTTGGTAACTTCTAGATTTATTAGAATGGTATTGAATAACATGAATAATGAGCAGTACAACTCTAGAAAATCAGAGTCGGAAATATTAAATTATTTGTACAAAGCCATTACAAACATCACCTCTACTTTTCCCGGTTTTGTTGGGGAAGGTTCAGAAAAAACATTAGAGAATCCTTTAAAAGAAATTCAATCTTTAATTTTAGATGAAAATAGAATAGGTAGTTTGGCTCAAACTTTAAATAGTTTTAACAATTCTTATTATAGTTTAAGAAATCTTTGGTCTAAAGACATGTGGCGAGTTTTTGATAGTATTAAAAAATTATGGAGAAACTACAATGCTGATGAACAACCTTCTATTGCTTCTTTAACAAAATTATTAGATAGAACCGTAACAAGATTAATTGCTTTTATGGGATTAATAGAAGAAAGTATTTTGGTAAACCAAGGTTTACTACTTTATTTTATTGGTCTACAAATGGAGCAAGCCACTATGAATATTGCCAAATGTAGATCTTTAATTGTGTTTAATTATGAAGAACAATTAAACTACGAAATATTAGAATCGTTGTTATCTAGCCACGAAAGTTTAAATATTTACAGATATAGTTATCGTTCTTATTTAAGTATAGACAATGTGGTAAACTTGGTATTATTAGACAAAGAATATCCAAAATCGCTGTCATATCAGTTAAAAAGAATAGAAAAAGACATAGAAAGATTACCTATTCCAAAAGGAACTTTAGGTTTTTCTAAATCTTTAGAAACTATTAGAGTGGCCAATAAACTTATTAAAAATGTTGATTCAATCACTTTATTGAATTTAAACGAAGACAAAACATTAAGAAATAACTTAGAAGATTTATTATCTGAATTAAGTGATTTGCTACACGAAACTTCTTTATCTATTTCCAATACATACTTTGATCATACCTATCAACAAACACAAATGGTTAAACAAAAAATTGTGATATAATGGTTTATAAAGTCATCCATACAACTCAATATGATTATGAAGAAGGAGTTACCTTTTGTCATAACATGGCTATTTTAAAACCTAAGAATATTTTAGGACAAAGATTAATTTCTTATGATTTACAAATCAGTCCAAAACCTGTAGAATTTTCTGAAAGAGTTGATTTTTTTGGCAATACCATTACTCGTTTTTCTATTCAAGAACATCACAAGCAATTAAAAGTTTCTGCCATTAGCAAAGTTGATAGAAATATCCTTCTTTGTCCTTCTATTGATGATTTTGAAGCGGCTAAAAACATTACTTTATCTGAATCTTTAGAACTTTTAAAAGGAGTAAGTGATGAAATTTTAGAAGCCAGACAATTTCAATTAGAATCTGTATTGATTAAAAATATTGATGAGAAAATAAAAGCCTATGCTGAAGTTTCTTTTAAACCCGACAGATCTGTATATGAAGCGAGTTACGAACTGATGCAACGTATTTTTAAAGATTTTGAATTCAACACTACTTTTTCTAACGTAGCTACCCCCATTAGCGAAGTAATGAAAGAGAAAAAAGGGGTTTGTCAGGATTTTGCACAAATTGCCATTGCTTGTTTGCGTTCTGTAAAACTTCCCGCCAAATATGTAAGTGGCTACATAGAAACTTTACCTCCTCCGGGGAAAGAAAAATTAATTGGAACCGATGCTTCCCATGCATGGTTTTCGGTTTACATACCCACTTTTGGTTGGTTAGATTTTGATCCTACCAATAATCAAATTCCAAAAAACCAACACATTGTGGTCGCTTGGGGAAGAGATTATTATGATGTTGCCCCATTAAAAGGAGTGTTATACAGCAGTGGAAAAAGTACTTTACGAGTATCTGTTGATATTAGACCTGATGGTGGTTATCAACAAACTCAAATAAAAATTCCGGGATCAAGCTCTCAACAGCAACAACAACAGCAATAATTATGCTTCTAAAATTTCTAGTTGTTTAACAATCTGTGCTTCGGTAATTGGATATTCTTTTCCATTGATAATGGTTTGATAAACGGCTTCAAAAATATGCATATAAGTAGCAGGTTCAGCAGGAATTTTAATGGTTTTTCTTTCTGTTGCATTTAAAGCAATGGTTAATTCCCCTTCTATTCCTTTAGGCTCTACTCCATAATTAGCATCAGTAATTTGCATACCAGTCATCAATTGCTCTTCTTGTAAATTAATTCTTTGTTTTACATATGTTCCTTTGGTTCCATGTATTACAAAAGACGATTGTGGATTAGGTACTAACAGGCTTGTTGTTACATGAACATGAATATTGTTAGGAAACTCAATATAAGCACACATAAAATCATCTACTTGAGTATTTTCTCTATAATATCCTTTCTTTTTATGCCAACTCACAGGAAGTCCAAATAAGGAAATCGCAGCATCAACAATGTGAGAACCTAAATCATAAGTAATTCCACTTCCAGGAACTTCTGCAGTTTCTTTAACAGCTTTTGGTCCTATTTCTGTTTTGTATCTATCAAATCTAATATGTGCTTCTACCACATTTCCTAAATCACCAGATTCCAATACTTTTTTTACAGAAAGGTAATCACTGTCGTATCTCCTGTTATGATATGCTAATATTTTACAATCATTTTCAGCAGCTACTTTATATAATTCTTTTGCTTCTTTTGAAGTGATGGCAAATGGCTTTTCCATCAACACATGTTTTTTTGCTTGTAAAGCTTTTACAGCAAAATCGTAATGAGTATTGTTGGGCGTATTTACAATAATTAAATCTAGATTATTATCTGCTAAAATCTCATCAACACTATCGTAACTAATTACATCAGGATAGACCTCTTTGATTGTTTTTTTACTTCTTTCTACCACAGCTGTTAGTTCAAATCCTATATGCTCATTTACAAAAGGTGCATGAAAAACTTTTCCTGAAAGTCCAAAAGATAACAATCCTGTTTTGATGATTTTTGACATTGATAAGTTCTTTTTTAATTATTGACAGCAATTTAAATATTTAAAATCTTTTAAACACATCACATGCATATAATTGTTGTAAATGATATCTTTGAAATTAAAACAATATTACATTGATTTCATTTTTAATTAAAAACATCTTTAAAGGATTCATCAGCTTATTTGGAGTGGCCACGCTACTTTTCTTTTTGTTCAATTTATTGGGAGATCCTTCTAGAATGTTATTAGATCAAAGAGAAGATCAGGAACAATTAGAAAACATTAAAATTAAGTACGGTTTAAATTTACCTTTACACACACAGTACTTTAATTATTTAAATGATTTGTCTCCTATATCTTTCCACAGTACTCATCAAAATGATTATTCTTTTTTACCTAAGAATAAATCTAGAATTACCTTCTTAAGTACCAATGATTTTGTGGGAGTTTTAAAGTTTCCAAATCTTAGAAATTCTTTTCAAAAAAATGATAAAGAAGTGAGTAGCATTTTAGTGGAAACATTACCAAACACTTTATTATTAGCGGTAACAGCCATTAGTATTGCTTTTATAATTGGTTTGTTATTAGGTATTGTATCTGCATTGCAAGTCAATACTTTTTTAGACAAATGTATTATGGTCATTAGTACTTTGGGAATGAGTTTACCTTCTTTTTTCTCTGCCATTTTATTTGCTTGGTTGTTCGGATTTGTATTACACAAATACACTGGTTTAGGGATGACAGGTAATATTGTGGAAGTTGATGACTTTGGTGAAGGAACCAAAATTGTTTGGAAAAATGCCATTTTACCAAGTATTGTTTTAGGAATAAGACCCTTAGCAGTCATTGTTCAGTTGACTAGAAATAGTTTATTGGATATTTTAAGTAAAGATTATATTAGAACTGCAAAATCAAAAGGATTGTCTACGTATGTTATTATCAAAAAGCACGCTTTAAAAAACGCTTTAAATCCTGTTATTACAACTCTATCAGGTTGGTTTGCTTCTTTATTAGCTGGTGCGGTTTTTGTAGAATATATTTTTAACTGGAACGGTTTAGGAAAAGAAATTGTAAACGCTCTAAATTCTTCCGACTTACCTGTAATCTCAGGAAGTATATTAACCATTGCTGCATTTTTTATCCTCCTAAATATTTTGGTAGATATTTCTTACAGCATTTTAGACCCAAGTGTTGAATTAAAATAAAAATATCATGAAAAAAATTACCTTAATTTTAGTTAGCTTTTTATTCTTTGCCTGTAAAGCACAAGAAAAAACAGCATTTAGTAAAGAAGTATTAGCTGCTCCAATGGTTTCATTGTCTGGTGATGATCTTACTTTTCAACAATTAATAGATAACCAACAAGGAAAAATTACGGTTATAGAAGTTTGGGCATCTTGGTGTAGCGACTGTATCAAAGGACTTCCAAAACTTAAAAAACTTCAAGAAAAACACCCAAATGCTAACTATGTATTTATATCTTTGGACAAGAATCAAACCGATTGGAAAAAGGGTATCAATCGTTTTAGTATAAAAGGAGATCATTACTATGTAGAAGGCGGATGGAAGAGTATTTTTGCTAAAAACATAGACCTTGATTGGATTCCAAGATACATTGTAATTGATGAAACTGGAAAAGTCCTTATTTACAGAGCTATTGAGGCAGATGATTCTAGAATAACAAACGTATTAGAAAACTAAATTTATATAAAATGAGAAGTAAAATTGTAGCAGGTAACTGGAAAATGAACAAAAACGTTGCCGAGTCTAAAGCTTTAGCAGAAGGATTAGTAAGCGAATTAAATGGTGTTTCTTTAGACAACACAAGAGTTATTGTTTCACCTACATTTGTAAACTTAACTACTGTATTAGCAGCTACTGAAGGTTCTGCTGTAGAAGTTGCTGCTCAAAACATGCACCAAGAGGCTAGCGGAGCATATACAGGAGAAATTTCTGCAGATATGTTAACTAGCGTTGGAATTAAATCTGTAATCTTAGGACACTCTGAAAGAAGAGAATACTTTGGTGAAGACGAAGCATTATTAGCTAAAAAGACTGATGCTGCTTTGGCAAACGGTTTAGAAGTAATTTACTGTTTTGGTGAAGTTAAAGAAGAAAGAGAAGCTAACATTCAAGAAAAAGTAGTTGCAGAACAAATTTCTGGAGCTTTATTTCATTTAGATGCTGCTGCATGGTCCAACATTGTATTGGCTTACGAACCAGTTTGGGCAATTGGAACAGGATTAACTGCTTCTGCAGAGCAAGCACAAGAAATGCATGCTTTTATCCGTGGATTTGTTGCTGATAAATATGGAGCTGAAGTTGCTGAAAACGTATCTATTCTATATGGAGGTTCTTGTAAACCATCTAACGCTGAAGAAATTTTCTCTAAGCCAGATGTTGATGGTGGTTTAATTGGTGGAGCTTCCTTGGTAGCTGCTGATTTTGCTGCTGTGATCAAGGCAATCTAAGAAGAAAACAATAATATATAAAACCCCGCTGAGAGCATTTGCTTTTAGCGGGGTTTTGTTTTTTAATAGCTAGCTCATTATTAAATTAATCCATTATCTAAATCAATAACATTTTCATCACCAAACCATTCCTTAGCTTTACTTAAAACTTTAGTTGAACATTCTCCTTCATAAAATACTACTAAGCTTTCTTTAGCTCTAGTACAAGCAACATAAAACAAATTTAAAGTTCTATTAAAATATTTATCTTCAACTATTTTATTTTCAAAAAGAGATTCATAACAAACAGATATCTGCGGAGTTTTATCTTTATTTACAACTACTAATACATTATCAAATTCATCTCCTTTAACCCCATGTTGAGTAGAATAAGGAGTCAATCCTTCAATATAATTATAAAGATTAGTAATCTCAGAAAAATTGACATTATTAATTCTTTCTATCAAGTAAGCTTTTGAACTCATAAATTCAGAAACTTTTGAATCTATTTTTAAAAGTCCCGATGAATCAGCAAAATTTATAACATCTTTGATTTTTAGATTAGTCATAGAGCATAACATCTCCATTTTATCTTTTAAAGTAGACTTATGCTTTCCTAATTCAATTTTATAATCAACTTTTTTTAATAATTCATTAATGTTTCTATTCTCATAGAAAGTTATAATTTCTTGAATTTTGAATAGATATTTAATCAAAATATCTTTCTCATCATTTCTAATATTAGAGTCTGAATTTTTACTTTTCTTTTTCCCTACAAGTTTATCTTTATTTAAATGTATATTTAGTAAATCACTAAACTGCATTGAAAGAGCAATATTAAATAAATCTTTATTAGCAATAATGTAAGTGTACATAGAACCTGTTGGAAGAATTTTTTCAATTCCTGGATATAACTTTTTTACCGAATTAATAGCTTTTTGAATTGTACAATAATTTAGTTCCTCGTCTTTAATTAAATCGATAGCTTTATTAAAGTTTAACTCTTTATTGAATTCTTTAGTTAGCTTATCTAAAAGTTTTAAAAATGTAATAGATTCTATATCGTAATCTTTTTTAGATTCTTTTAAAAAGTCTTTAATACGTTTTATATAACCTGCTCCTACTATTTTATCTTTTGTATAAACTTCAAAGAGAGAATTAAACCCTGCTTTTTCAGCTATTAATCCATTTTTTATTAAAAGAATTTTAGAAAAAGGTTTTCCTTTATCATCATAATTTTTATAATCCCAGTTAGAACAATATTTACTTTTTTTAACATCATCAATATTTTTAAGTGTTGATGATGAATAAAGAAAAGTAAGCTCCCCTTTTTTTATTGTTCCATCCTCATTAACATTAGGAGCTCTTTTATATATTGAAGGTTTTTGTTTTAACTCATCATTTCTTAATTTATTAGCTAAATCAATTATAGACTGAGGATTTCTTCTATTTAATACCTTTGTAATTTCTATAAGATTTCTTTTAGAATCTTCATTAGTTATAGTATCGGTTTCTATTTCTCCAACTCCATCATAAATTGACTGCATACTATCTCCAAAAAGGCCTATTCTTAAATCAAAAAATTTTGAATTAAGATGCTTAAATAAAATATCTATCACTTCTTGAGAAGTATCCTGATATTCATCTACAAAAATATAATCAAATTTATCACTTATTATTTTTGATAATAATGGGTGTTTCTCAAAAATGTATTTTGTTAACTTTATAACATCACTATGTGAAATAACACCTTTTTTTAAGCTAACATATTCTCTATATTGAATTTCAACATCGTCTAATAAGTCCTCTTCTGCTATGTTAGTATTTAACTCAATAATTCCTTTTCTTAAATTTGCTTGAAAAGCTTTTATATTATCCCAAAGAAAATCATGAATTGTACTTGCTTTTAAAGAAAATGAATTTGCTCTTTCAGAAATTTCATCGGCAGCAACATTTGTGTATGTTATACATGCTATTTTTGCTTTTGGATTCTCCTCATTTATTCGTTGAATAAGCTCTATTAAAGTATGCGTTTTTCCACTACCAGCACCACCACATAGTAAAAAGTGGTTTCCTTCTTCCATCGTTTCTATAATCTTGTCTACTTCTGAAGCCATAGTAATCCTTCTTTTATATATGATGGAATATTCCAATTACTATATTTATTATCACTGTGATAAACAATATCCAAAGCAAAATGAGTTTTCTTAATAATACATTTTTCAGCAAGTTCATATGCTATTTTTTTATCTTCTCCTACTAAATCAAAATCTTTTTTATTTTTTAATCCTTTGCAATTATCTTTATTCTTTTTGAGAAATTTCTCATTAACATGAATAAAAGAATCCTCAAAACTCCTTGCATGATAGTCTTCTTCTTTATGCTGAAAAGCAACACATAAATTATTCTCTTTTATTATAATATTTTTGGTAGAACTAATTAATTCTTTAAAATCTTTTTTTGTAAAATGGTTTAATGAGGCATTACTTATTCCTGCAACATCTACATCAACAGGAGAACAAGGTTCCTCTTTAGTTTTATCTTTACCATCTTTGTTTTTCTCACCAGTAAGTACCAACTTAAATGTATCAATATCAGTAATTAAAAGAAACTTAACACCTATAAAAGCAATAAATTCTTCAAATATATGAGCATAAGCTCCGACTTCTATAATTGAAATATTCTGAGACAATAATGGTAAATCAAATTGATTCTCTATATCTAACTTACTCATCATTGCTGGTAGTAAAATCCGCTCCGTATCACCTTCTATCAAGATAGCTTTATCTGCAAAAAACAATTCAGCCCTATTTAAAGTTAAATATTGTTTTAAAAATTGATATTGACTTGTATTAATATCATAATTAGCCTGTAAATCTTTTAGGTTTTTAGAATCAACTTTATTACTTTTCTTGTGGAAATACTTTATATCATCAAAATCACTTTCAGCTACGATATGTGAAGAATGCGTAGTTACAATACTCTGTAAATTGAATTTAGTCTTTTTACCATCCAGATTACCATTAATATCTAATCCCCGTTTTTCTTTATCTAAAATCTCTGTTATTTTTTTTATAAATACATGCTGCATTTGTGGGTGCGTATGTGCTTCTGGTTCTTCTATAAATAGAATATTTATATCAGCAGGTATTTGGTCATCTTTAAGTTCTCGTTCTTTACGAAACTCTCTAAATCGAATTTCCAAATCAAAAATTATAGAAAAAAGATTTAAATAGCCCAAACCATTATAATCTTCTGGAAGAAACGTTTTAGCATATTCATACACAACAGATGTATTCTCTTTTAATATATTTTTTCCTTGTAAGCTCGAAACAACCTTTATTAAAGATTCTCCTTCATTCATTCCGCCAAAAAGCTGAACTTTATCTATAACTTCCTTAAAAACCGTTGGATATACTTTATCAAGCTCTTCATCTGTATGCTCTAACTTTTTATTTAATTCTTTTATAACATCTTCCTCTTCAAATGTATTTTCTAGACTTTCATAATAATCTGATGATAACTTAGAAAGCGTTTTATCTGTCTTATTTGAATCAGAATTATTAACTTCTCTTTTCGCTTTAATACTTTGAATATTAAGTATTCTGGATATTAGTTTTTTATCCGTTATTATTTTAGACTTACCTAATTCATTTTCATTTAAGTATTCATGAGCTCTAACTTCTATTTTAAAATATTTGATGCTTTTTGGTAGATTAAGAAAAGCTATAATATTCTTTTTAGAATTTTCTTTTTTATAAATTTCAAAATCTGCTTTTAGGTATTTAAACTGTAAAGGATTTAAAATATACTCAAACCCTAATACCACAACATTTTCTGATTCTAGATTAAGAATTAGTGCTGATAAATTTTTTAAACTATCTAAATCATCATACAGGATTTCAAATTGAAGTTTAATTCTAAAGATAAAATCTTCGGGGATCTCAATAGAATTATTTTGCTCTAAATCCTTTAACCTCTTCTGTTCATCTAGATTAAAGTCGTTTATAGAAAATTTACTTTTTTCAGTTAAAAATTTTTCAATAACAGATAACAAAGATGTTTTACCTGTATTATTTTTACCAATTACTAAAGAAAGCTTATCCTCTAAATCAATTGAAAACTGTTTTAAAAGTCTAAAGTTTTCAATTTTGATTTTATTAATTTTCATAGACATCTTATTTAAGTCTAATAGAATAAACTATCAGATACTTTTTTGTTATACAATATAGTTCTTTATTAATTTATTTACTGTTTATTTTGCTGCTGTGGTGAAAGCCATCTAAGAAAACAACAAAATATATTCTTTAATAGCTAAAAGCTTTTGCTTTTAGCTATTTTTGTACCCAGAAATATCACATAAAAATGAATTACACAGGTTACACTTTTACTATTACACCACTACAACCCGCTACTGAAATTTTAATTGCAGAATTGGGTGAATTAGGTTTTGAAAGTTTTGAAGAAACAAACACAGGGTTAGAAGCTTATATACAAACACAAGATTGGAATGAAGATATTTTAGATGATGTTTTTGCATTACAATCTGAAGAGTTTGACATTTCCTATACTTATCAAGAAATTGAACAAGTAAACTGGAATTTGGAATGGGAAAAGAATTTTGAACCTATTCATGTTGATAACAAAGTAAGTGTAATTGCTCCTTTTCACGAAAAAACAGGAATGGAGTATGAAATTGTGATAGAACCTAAAATGAGTTTTGGTACCGGTCATCATGAAACTACTCATTTAATGATTAAACATTTGTTAGAATTAGATCTAACAAATAAGAGTGTTTTAGACATGGGAACTGGAACTGGAATTTTAGCCATTTTTGCTGAAATGAAAGGAGCGCATCCTATTGATGCTATTGATATTGATGAATGGTGTTTTATCAATACTGAAGAAAATGTTGAGAAAAACAACTGTAAACATATTAGTGCCTACCAAGGAGATGCCTCTATGTTGGTGGATCAAAAATACGATGTGATTATTGCCAACATCAACAGAAACATTTTGTTGAATGATATGGAAACTTATAATAAGTGTTTAAACAACGGAGGTAAATTGCTGCTAAGTGGGTTTTACACACAAGACATTCCTTTTCTTGAAGAAAGAACCAAAGACTTAGGATTAACTATTCAAAAAACTTATACTAAAAACAACTGGGTTGGTTTACAATTAGATAAATAATTCTTAATTTTGCACTGATTATGAACACAATAGAAAAAACCTTAGAAAGTATAGATGTCCTTGAACAATTAATCAAGGAATATGAAATTGTTTTGTATAACGATGATGTAAACTCATTTGATTTTGTGATTGATGCCTTGATAGATGTTTGTGAACACGATCCAATTCAGGCTGAACAATGCACTATGTTGGTTCATTACAAAGGAAAATGTGCTGTTAAAACAGGAAGTTACGAAGAATTAAAACCTAAATGTTCTAAATTGTTAGAATTAGGCTTATCTGCTGAAATACATTAATATGGAACAATTTTTAGATTACTACAATTTTTCAGAATTTAGCAAAGACCTTTCTTCATTTTTTGATACCATAGCCTATTCATGGATTAAAGACGATTTATATCTTGTGTTAGAAAAAAAAGAGAATGTTTATAATATTCATTTTACAAGCTACGATGCCAAAGAAAATATTGGAAAACAAAAACCTAACGGATTAAATACCTTGATTGAAGATTTTAAACTAGATGACAACGATCATCGAAAAGTGGTACAACAATATTTAGATTATAATTAATAAAAAAGGAAGCTATAAATAGCTTCCTTTTTTATTTTAGAAAATATACTCTTAAACATCTCTAACTATATAGCACATAAAAAAACTCATCATAAATTAATATAATGAGTTTTTGTTGTGACTCCGGGAGGATTCAAACCTCCAACCTCTTGAGCCGTAATCAAGTGCACTATTCAGTTATGCTACGGAGCCGATTGCGGATGCAAATATAGAGCTTTATTACAATGTCGCAAAATAAATATAAACTTTTTATAGAGAATTTTTAGTAACATAGCACCTCCATCCTATTAACATTAATTGCAATTTAGATGCCCTGCTAATATCCAATTGTTTACGTCCATATGAAGGCAATAATAACTTGTTGCATTTAGCTAAAGATCTAAAGATTGTTTTTTTCATAGCATACAAATTAAAAGTATATTCGCACTAAATTAATAAAAAATGAACATACTTTACATTGTTATCGGTTTGGTGCTATTAATTTTTGGTGGTGACTGGCTTTTAAAAGCTTCTGTAAACATCTCCTTAAAATTAAATATTTCTAAGATAGTTATAGGAATGACAGTGGTTTCATTTGCAACCTCTGCACCTGAACTTATTGTAAGTATTAAATCGGCTTTAGATGGGTTTCCTGATTTAGCACTAGGGAATGTAATCGGATCTAACATAGCTAATTTAGCATTGGTTTTAGGAGTTACAGTATGTTTAGGAACCATTGATGTAGGAAAATCTTTTTACACCATTGACTGGCCTATGATGATGGTTTCTTCTGTGCTACTTTACTTATTTATTAGTTATGATTTGGTTTTAGATAGAACTGAAGGAGTTATCTTATTTGTGTTGCTTGTTGCATTTCTATATTACTTACTTCGCTTACAAAGCAAAAAAACCATTACCGATGAGGAGTTAAACATACAAAGCGATGAAACTCCATTAACAAAAACCTTGTTTTTATTATTCATTGGTGGTCTTGGATTATGGGGTGGTTCGGAATTATTAATAAAAGGAGCTGTTGGTTTTGCTGAAGCCATAGGAATTAGTGAACGTATTATTGGCGTAACCATTGTGTCTATAGGAACCAGTATTCCAGAACTTGCCGCTTCTATTATTGCCATCATTAAAAAAGAAAAAGCCATTTCTTTAGGAAACTTAATAGGATCTAATATTTTTAATATTTTGGCTGTATTAGGAATTACTTCTATGATTACCCCTATAAAAGTGGGGGATTTGAATATTGTAACCAACGATATATACTGGATGCTTGCAGTAGCTTTATTGGTTTTTCCATTGTGTTTTATTCCCACCAAATTAAAATTTGGGCTTAAAGAAGGAATTGTTTTACTATCTGTATATACTGCCTTTATTTACTTTACTGTTTTTGTGTAATTATAATTTTTCCAAGAATTTATCTAGTCGCTTTCTTAGCACAAGAAAAACAATTGAAACCTAAGTACCAAACTTATCTGAATTGGTAGTATTAATCATTTTAATTTAGATATAAAATTTACTTCTATAATAATTAGAAATAATTATTAGTACTATAATGCTTATATTTAAAATATAAGCAAAAAAGATAATATAGTATTACTTTTAACATAATCACACTTATTCAAAACCAGACCATTATAGTATTTTTGCTATACAATACTTTTAGTTTTTTCATACATTATGTTATGGGTTTAAAATAAATTAATATTATCAAAAGATATACTAAATAAATGCTTAACAAAAAATTTCTAAAATGTTACTTTATAATTTTAATATATGGCATTTTAATCTCTAGATTTTCCTTAAAAGCACAAACTTTTGAAAGAATAGAAATAGAATCTGGCTTAAGTACATTAGAAGAAAATAATGGTGTTTCTGTTGCAGATTATGATAAGGATAATGATTTGGATATTTTTGTTGTTGCCAAGGCAAAAGATAAGGACGGAGTAGAAATTAGCCATAGTAAATTATTTAGAAACAATAACGATGGTACCTTTACCGATGTAACAGAATCATCTGGTATTATTAATTTATTACTTAAAAGCGAAAATACTAAATCATTTGAGAGTAGTATAAAAGGTGATAAACATGGTGCTTTTTGGGGAGATTATGACAATGATGGATATCCAGATATCTTTTTTACAAACTCTAATAAAAACCTACTTTTTCATAATAAAGGTAATGGTACTTTTATAGATGTAACAGAGAATGCTGGAATTAAAAAATACGATTCATGTGATAGCACAGGAGCTACCTGGTTTGACTATAATAAAGATGGTTTTCTAGACTTATACATCTGTGATTGGAGTAAAGACTGTGATGGAAATAGCTTGTATAAAAATAATGGTGATGGTACATTCACAAATGTTAGCAACATATTTAAAGGTATTTTAGATGACAAGTTTGCTTTTCTTGCTTTTCCATTTGATTTTAATAATGATGGATGGTTAGATTTATTAGTTGCCAATGATTCTCAAGCAGAAACAAATGAATTATTTATTAATAATCAAGGAACAGGATTTACAGAACAAGCTGAAGCCTACAACTTAGATAACTCCAAAAATGATATGGGAGTTGCTATTGGAGACTATAATAATGATGGGAACTTCGATTTTTATATAACAGCAATATTTAACAACACCTTTTATAAAAAAACAGCAAAGGCTAAATATACAGATATAGCAGAAAGTTTAGGTGTAAAAAATACTGGCTGGGCTTGGGATGTTAATTTTTCAGATTTTGACTTAGACAGAGATGAAGATTTATTTGTAGTTAATGGTTATAAATATGGAAATATTAGCAATCAAAAAAATGTCTATTTTGAAAATTTATATATTGACAACAATGGCGTAGAAGGTTTTATTGACAGTTCTGAAAAGACAAAATTAGATGCCTTAACAATTAGTGTTGGTGCTGCTGTTTTTGATTATGATAATGATGGAGATTTAGATCTTTTTGTCACGAACAATGACAGTCCATCATATTTTTATGAAAACAAAATTAGAGATTTTACACAAGAAAAAAACAACCTCCATTGGTTAAAAATTAAGTTACAAGGTACTGTATCTAATAGAGATGCTATTGGAACAACCATATCCATAAAAACGCATGAAGGTTCAGATGGAATTTTACATAGATACTATACCGGTATAGGTTTTATTTCTCAAAGTTTACAACCTGTTCATTTTGGTTTAGGTAAACAAACAAAAGTATTAGAATTAAAAATATCATGGCCATCCGGTCTAGTAGAAATCTATAAAAATTTACCTGTAGACAAAACCATACTTGCTATTGAAAACAACGGTTTTTCAGTACTTGAATCAGAACCTAGTGTAAAAATATATGGATGTACAGACCCTTATTCTTGTAACTACAACCCAAATGCAACCATTAGTTCAGGAAGTTGTAATTATTTGGAACCTGATGAAATATCAGGAAACACAAACCCTAAAAATAATAGTATAGAAATTTACACCTATCCTTCAGGAATCAATTCTGATCTTAACTGGGATGTTTCAGGAGGACAAATTATTGAGGAAATAAACAATAGTATTAAAATAAAATGGGGAGCACAAAATCAAGGTACCATATCTTTAATTGAAAATAATGGACAATGCCATAGTGAAAAAATAGAATTAAATATTTCCTTATCTGAAGATGGTGCTGATATCGATAAAAATAAGCCTTCAGTAGCGAGAGTTTGGAATGAAGCCCTGTTAGAAGGTATTAGAAAAGACTATGCAAGACCAACTGTTCATGCACGTAATTTATTTCATACAAGTATTGCTATGTATGATGCTTGGGCGGTGTTTGATGATAATGCAGAAACTTATCTTTTAGGAAAACAGGTACACAATTTCAACAATGTATTTAATGGGTTTACTCCGTCAGAAGATATAGAAATTTCAAGACACAAAGCCATTAGTTATGCTGCCTATAGATTACTAACACATCGTTTTAAAAACTCGCCAAATAAATTAAAAACACAAGAAGTCTTCAATTCAACAATGGATGAGCTTGGTTATGACAAAACAATCACATCTGTTGATTATTCAGATGGAGATGGTGCGGCATTAGGTAATTTCATTGCACAAATTATTATTAATTATGGTTTTACAGATGGTTCTAATGAAATTAATCAATACAAAAACTCTTATTATGAACCTGTAAATGAGCCATTGAATCTTTTGGCTCCTGATGATATCAGTAATATTAATCCTAATCGTTGGCAACCTTTAAAATTTAACTCTTTTATAGATCAAAGTGGAAATATAATAACTGGTACTACACCAAGTTTTTTAGGACCAGAATGGGGTAAAGTACTACCCTTTGCTCTTAAAGAAGATGATCAGAAAAATTATCAACGTTCTGGAAATACATATAGCGTTTATGATGATCCAGGACCTCCTCCTTATTTAAACACAACTGAATCAACCTCTGAAAGTGATTCTTATAAATGGGCATTTGCTTTAGTTTCTAAATGGGGAGCACAATTAGATCCTAAAGATGGTGTTATATGGGATATTTCACCAAAATCAATAGGAAATATTGATCTTAAAGACTTTCCATCTACTTATTCTGAATATCCAAATTTTTATAAAGAAATTGATGGAGGTGACATTGGTAAAGGTCATGCTCTAAACCCATACACTAATCAACCTTACAAAACGCAATTAGTTCATAGAGCTGATTACGCTAGAGTTTTAGCAGAATTTTGGGCTGATGGTCCAGACTCAGAAACACCACCTGGGCATTGGTTTACCATCTTAAATTATATAAATGATAATCCTTTACTAGAAAAAAAATTTAAAGGTAAAGGAGATGTTTTGTCTAATTTAGAATGGGATGTCAAATCATATTTTATTTTAGGTGGAGCAATGCATGATTCAGCTATATCTGCATGGGGAATTAAAGGATGGTATGATTATATTAGACCTATCTCTGCTATTCGTTACATGGCAAAAAAAGGACAAAGTTCGGATCCTTCTTTAGAAAATTATAATGTTGCTGGGATTCCTTTAGATGAAAGATATATTGAAATTATTACAGAAAATGATCCTTTGGTAGGAGCTAATAATGAAAACTTAGGAAAAATAAAATTATATAGTTGGAAAGGTCATGACTATATTAATAATCCTGAGGTTGATGAAGCAGGGGTAGGATGGATTTTAGCTGAAAATTGGTGGCCATATCAACGTCCTACATTTGTCACCCCTCCATTTGCTGGTTATGTATCAGGGCATTCCACTTATTCTAGAGCTGCTGCTGAAGTCTTAACTTTACTAACAGGAAATGCTTATTTTCCTGGAGGTTATGGTGAATTTTTAGCTCGTAAGAATGACTTTTTAGTTTTTGAAGAAGGCCCTTCTCAAGATATTAAACTGCAATGGGCTACTTATAGAGATGCATCTGATCAATGTAGTCTGTCTAGAATTTGGGGTGGTATACACCCACCAATAGATGATATTCCTGGTAGAATTATCGGGGAGAAAATTGGCGTTAATACTTTTAATTTTGCTACCCAATATTTTAACAATCAACAAGAATTTCCTGAGGATGATTCCATGATTCTTAATGCATATCCAAACCCTGTTTCTGATGAATTAGTTATAAATATTAGAGAGAAATTTGGACGAATTAAGAGTACTAAAAAAATATCTTTTTATAATATGTTAGGAGAAAAAGTCCTCACTAAAATTACAGATCGTACTGACTATAAAATTAATCTACAATTTCTTTCTAGTGGAATATATATATTGGAAGTCTCAAATGGTCAAAAAAATATAAGAAAGATAATAGTTAAAGAATAAATATACCCCATATATAATGTAAAATTATATGACATCCTCATCAGATCCTGTTTTTTTTATAAATAGTATTTTAATTTGAGATTTATTCTTTATGAATTAATACGTTTTAAGCTGTATTATAGCATAGAATTAAAACATGTAATATAGAAATTAATTGTTTTCACACTACCTAAAAGACTATATTCAACGTTGTACTCTATTGTCAGTAATCTACTTAATTTTCTTTCACTCATAAAAAACAAAATAGCCCACTCAACAAGTTATATTAAAAATAAAATGCTGATATAATTATATAGCAACTGAAACTATCAACTTTAAAATAAACTTCAAAAAAAATAACCTAAGCTATTTCAACACACGAAATAGTTTAGGTTATTTTTTTAAATAAAACTAAAACAAATTTTATACTTTATCGTATATCTAAACTAACGTCTCCATTCGTTAACACCATCTCTTATTCTATTTCTCCACTTAATATTAGAATAAACATCTGTATAATAATCTAAAACCACATCATTCTGATCTTTGTAATAAATTCTATATTTCAAATCAAAAGAACTCTTAGCCGGATCATAATTACTAACACCATTTGAAATAATAGTTTTATAACTAGCCGTTTCAAGACTAGATGAAGCTGGCAGTCCCCATACTTGCCATTCTAAAATACCTTGAGATTCAATTGAAATAAAATGAATTCTAACTTTATTTGTAGTAATAGGGTCAAAGAAAGTTTCATTATACATATCTGCATCAGTTCCTGGTGCTTTATTGTTTTCATCATATGTTGTTAGTCCATATTGATCGTCTGGTATAGAAACTCCATTAACAACAATACTACCACTTATTAATTTCCATTCTTCAGAATCAAGATCCCAATATTCTAAATACGTGTTATATGGGATTTGTATTCCACCTAAATCAGTCCACCAATATACATTTGAATTAGTAATTGAATATGTACTTGGAAACTCATATTCAACAAAATCCCAAGCATTAGGGTTAGGCCAGTTACCAAAAGCAGCACCATTTTTATCTTCAGAACTTGTCGGTTGATAATCGTCTTTAATAGCATCTGCAACTTCCCAATCAGACACTTTAGCAGCGATTACTTTTGACTCTAAAGCTACATTTCTTATCTCTATTGGATCTAAATTAGGAACATACTCTACTGATACTTCATTATTATCATTAACAACATACTTCATATTATAATAATCACCAATATTGATTGTTCCATTAGTCTGAACACTGTTGTAAGCTAAAGTACTTGCCATTAACAAATTTTCAACAGAACCAGTATTTAAAGTATCTCCAGCATTATTAATAGTTGCATAGTTTGCTTTCTGGTTATAATAACCCTCTTGACGGTTGATATATTTTAAAACAAGAATTTGTGTATTTTGAGTACTTAAAATACTATCTTCAGAAGTTTCTGTTAATTTAAAAGGAATTGCATAATTTGCTTTTATTGCTAACGGATCATTCAAAAACTTTATAGAATCTAATAGAACCTCAACGGTACCAATAGATTTACCTGAAGGTATTATAAATCTACTATTATTACTTAAAGTATAATAATCACTAGGTAACAACGTGTAATCTGTACCTGATAAAAGCGCTGGATCTAATTCAAAATCAACCCATCTTTCTTTTTCATTATCTAAAATACCCGCTAGATAAACTCCTGCATTCAACTTTAACCCTTCATCTTTTACAACTGTTCTCCAAAGAACACCTTGCTCATTTGAACCTCCTGTTACATTTGAGAATGCAACTGCAGAAAACTCATTATCCAATCTAAATTCATCATAGCAACTTGTTAGAACACTAATGATTATTGAAAAAATTAATATTTTTTTCATAGTATGTTACGTTTTAAATTAAGGGTTACCAACCCGCATTTTGTTTAAGATTATTCATAATTAAAGTTTGAGAAAAAGGTACTGGTGCATACCTCATATAATCTGAAAAAGTATGATTCTCTACATCAAAATAGTCATATTCATCTCCATTTGTACCTCTAGTTATCTCTACCCCTCTAATGGTGTGGTTTAAAGATTCATTCCATCTACGAATATCCCAGAATCTAAATCCTTCAAAACACAATTCAATTCTTCTATTACTTTTAATAAAATCTCTAAAAGCATCTTTACCTGCTAAAACTTGATCATCCATGTATTGATCTTGCATTTCTGCTGTTATAGGGTCTGAATCTATTCCAGCTCTCATTCTTATTTTAGCCATCACATCAGCTGCTGAAAATGAAAATTCAGTACCATTGGGACCATAAGCTTCATTAGCAGCTTCAGCAAAATTAAGATACAACTCCGTTTTTCCTAAATAAACATAGAATTTAGAATCTGTAGTATTTTGTCCTATTTCAAGGTTAACATTTTTACTTGTCAGCTTTTTCATAAAGTATCCTGTACGAGTCCCCTGCTGGTTTAATCCTCCAGATGCATCGTTACCACCAACAAAAGTTTCAATAGTAGTTCCATTGTAATTATCATCATTAAAGAAAATAAAACGATAAAACCTATTATCTCTATTTGAATATGGTTGATCTGAATCATACATAGAAGTTGTATTATCTATTGGATATCCATCAAGTGTTGGAAATTCATTGACAAGGTTTTGAGAAGGATTACAAACACCTGCTCCAAAAAGAGATGGAGGATAGTAAGTTCTTTCAAATCCATTTGCTGAATATTCTGGTTCTACCCAAATATTGTCAAAACTTTGAATATCATTAAAATTATTATAATTATCTAAATCAACCAATCCTCCGGAAGCTTCAATAGCTTCATAAGCTGCTGTAGCAGCTCTTTCCCATAAAGCCTTTGTAGCATCTCCATATGCAGGACTAGCAGCACTTAAATACACCCTAGCCTTTAAAGCCATAGCAGCTAAACCAGAAGCTCTACCTCTATTAATGATTCCAGTATAAACATCAGTTCCTCCATCATATTTAATAGGAAGTAATTCTATTGCTTTATCACAGTCATTTGCTATTTGTGCAACACACTCTTCATAAGTATTTCTAGGAAGGTCTAAATTATCATCTTGTTTCAAAACAGTTGTTACAATTGGAAAACCAAGAACTTCTGAAGTACCTTCTGCTTTACCAGCATAGTTTTTTAACAATTCTGATTGATACCAAGCTCTTAAAAAATAAGCTTCTCCTACTCTATTTGATTTAAGAATAGAGTCTCTTTGTTTGTCAGAAACACCATATACTAAATCTGTTCCATTCTCTATAAACAAATTAAGGTATTTAATTGTCGTATAATTATTATTCCAATTTCCAATAGGGCTACTTTCTACGGTCCAAGAACCTAAGGCAAGTTGATTATCACCTGGTGTAGATGGTACTGCATTATCTGTATAGTAATCCATAAAAATAGGATAACCAGTATTTAAATTGGTATAAGCATTTGTTAGAATACCTTCTCCTGTTGTCGAATGACTCCAAAGTTCTTCTGTTGTTTGATCTTGTATTGGCAAAGGATCAATATCACAAGCTGTAAAAAAGAAGCCTAAAATTAAATAATATAATATTTTATGTTTCATAATCTTGTAGTTATTAGTTAAAATTTGCATGATACTCCTAAAGTAAATGTTCTTAGTATAGGGAATACAGTAACACCTGAATTTAAACTTTCTGGATCTATATTATAATCAGAAAATTCTGAAAAAGAAGCTACGTTTTTACCTCTTACAAAGAATTTTAAATTAGGAAGCAAAATATTATTTGCTATAGATTTAGGCATGGTATAACTAAACTCTATATTTTTAATAGTAAAGTATGCTGCACTTTTTCTCCAAAAAGTAGAGTTTTGATAATTGTTTTGCGATTGTGTTGTTAATCGTGGTAAATTATTTGTTTCCGGATACCTATCTAACATAACTGTAGAATAGTTTGCTCTTGGATTTCTTCCTGTAAAATAATCGCTATTTACTGAAATTGTACCATCAGCTCGACCTTGACCTACTACGAAAAGACCAAAACCTTTGTACTTTAATCTTAAGTTTGCACCATAAAACACTCTAGCAGCGTGTTCATCAGTAGTAAAAACATCCTTTTCATCAACTACGCCATCTTCATTATAATCTCTATAACGAATATCTCCTGGCTGTACATCACCCCAACTTTGAGTAACACCTCTAGAGGTAATTTCTTCTTCAGATTGATATAAACCTTCTGCTTGATATCCTCTAAACATATCAACTTCCTTTCCAGCTAATTTTCTATAATCTTCTAAAGCTGCTGGCTCATCTACATCTACATATTTACCTCTTTTGTATTGTGCATTACCTCCTAAGCTATATTCTAAATCACCTACTTTATTAGAATATTGTAAATATCCATCAAGCCCCCAATATTTTGTTTTACCATAGTTAGTTAATGGTAAAAAACTACCCGAACCAAATAAAGAAGGAATTAAAGAACTTCTTTGAGATATTTGATTAGAATATACTTGACTAAAATAATTTACTTCGAATGACAATGATTTATCAAAAAATTCTCCTTGTGTACCAATATTTAAATAGCTCATTTCAGGCAATTGATAATTTGTACTTCCTTCCTGTTGAATATTAAATACGCTTACGCTGTTACCTCTATTATCATTAATACCAGATTGCCAGGTTCCGACTTGTTGCCATAAAGTAGTACTTAAATAATAAGGATTATAAGTAGAACTAAAACCTGTTCTAAAATCATCATTACCCATAATTCCATATGAAGCAAAAGCTTTTAAGTAATTTACAACCTTACTAGAGCTTAGGAAAGATTCATTACTAGCTACCCAAGCAGCTCCAATAGTAGGATATAAATTATATCTATCCCCTTCAGGCAACTTCATACTCCCTGTATAAGATAAATCTAACTGCACAACATACTTTTCATCATAAACATAATTTGCTCTATAACCAAAATCTTGTTTTTTAATAGGTTGATAATTTCCCCAACCACGATACTCTACAAGACCCGCATAATATGATGCATTCATAGTTAAAGCATGTTTATCAAAAGTTCTATCATAATCAAAATGTAAAAAAGCAGTAGTATTTCTTGAAAAGAAATCATTACCTAAGTTAAGATTTGGAACAACAGTAGCTTGTTGTACACGAACTAATTCATTATTGTTCTGTAATCTATAAAGGTCTGCTGTTCCTCCTTTATTAGTAACAACTGTGCTATAAGTATCAAAACCAGCAGTTCCTGTAAAGGTAAGGCCTTTAGTTAGTTCATTAAGATCTATTAATAAAGAAGTACTGTTTTGTGAATTAAGATTTGCAGATTCAGCATATCCACCATACAAAAGTTCATTTTCAATATTTAAAGGGTAATTATCATTAATAATATATTTACCATCATATGAAATAGCGTGTGCATTTGCTGGATTGGTTGCAATAAAATTAAATAAGTTAAATGGATTAGGACCATTTCCTTCATTTGGAAATTTTTGTGCTTGGTACGTTCCTGCTATATTAACTCTAAACTCAATTTTATCAGTCAATTTAATATTTACACCTCCTCTTGCTTTAAATCTGTTGTTTATAGAACTTTCTCCTATCTTTTCTAAACCATTGGTTTGTACATAATCTAATAATGAAAAATAATTTACTTTTTCATCTCCACCACTAAAATTAATATTAGCTCTAGTAAATTTACTTGATGTTTTAACATAATCGTCAAAATAATCAACATTAGGATAGTATAGAGGATCTGTACCATTTTTATAAGCAGCTAAATCGTCAGAAGAATATAATGCACTTAAACCATCATTTGTTAGAGCTTCATTAAACAATGATGCATAATTATAGGAATCTAAATATTCAGGTTGTGAAGTTGGAGAGCTTATACCTGTTTCAGTAGTTACTGATATTTCTTTTTTGAATTTTTTTCCTGTTTTAGTAGTAATCCAAATTACAGGATTTAAACCAGCCAATCCAAGAACAGCTCTTCCTGACATATCTTTTATAACCTGTACTGATTCTACTTCAAAAACATTAAGATCTGATGGATCTCTTCTTATACCATCTATATAAAAAGATACATTATCTCCTCTTATACTAGCATAAACGTCTTCTCCTGTATTGATACCTCCTGTATTTAAATCAAACCTAATAGAACCTGATCCGTTACTATAAGTATTTACTGTCAAACCAGGTATCCTACCTGAAAGTGTTTCTAAAAATGTACTTGCTGGATAAGATTGAAGCTCTTCTCCCGAAATAGTATAGGTAGCAGATACACTTCTATTATTAGAAAACGATTGATATGGCAATTTTACTGTACTATTTTGAAGTGTTCCAACTTTTGATAACACAATATTAATATTATTGTCTTCGAGTTTACCATCTGTAATTTCGGTTGTACTAAATAAATATCCGAATTCGTCTATTGTAATTTGATCATTTTCATTAGATACTTCTATTGTAAATTCACCTTCTTTATTTGTAACACTTTTACCATTTGCTTCAAATGATTTTACAAAAACATTTGAAATAGGTTCACCGTCACTATTCACAACCTTTCCAGTAAAAACAGATGTAGATGATTTATCATCCTGATTCTGTGCAAGTAAAGATGTAGAACCAAATATGCCAATGATTGCAAAAAACATCAACATGTTTACAATTTTTCTATACATAATTGTTATATTTTGTCGTTTTATTAATAATTCTACCATCCTGGGTTTTGTTTAAATTCTTCAAACATAAACGCATCACTCAACGGAATAGGCCATTTATATTGCTTTTGCTCAAATGTGCGTATATAAAATGGTGTTGATGCTCTATTAATATCATACCCAGTAGGAGCTGCTGGATTTTCTAAAAATTGATCAGCATAATAAGCTTTATGCTCTATTTTATGTGCATCACCCCATCTAGATAAATCAAAAAAGCGTTTCCCTTCTAAATAAAACTCTACCGCTCTCTCATTCTTAATTCTTTCTCTAAAAGAATTTTTATCACTTAAATACATTGCATTTACTGGAGGCATTTGCACACGTGCCCTTACAATATTAACAGCTTCTACTGCACTAATAGCCGCCCCAGGTAGTGTATAATTTGGACCTCCTATTTCATTTGCTGCTTCAGCATATTGTAATAAGATATCTGCTAACCTAAAATAAATGACATGTGTAATTGGTGAACTAATTCCTCCAGGAAATCCATCTACATTTCTTGCCCAGAATTTTCTTGCCATATAACCAGATTGATTATAACCAGGTTCAGATTTTCTTTCTTCACCACCATCAAATAACTCTAAATATCTATCAGATTCACTTGTCCATCTTTCTCCATTAAATAGAATAGAGTGATAAAACCTAGGATCTCTATTGATATAAGGATCTTGACTATCGAAATCCGGATCATCTCCAATAGCTAATCCATTCTTTGTTTCAAACAAATCAACAAAACTTGCATTAACACTGTACCCTTGAATAACATTGGTGTATTGAAGCCCTCTTGTTGTAAAGACAACATGCGTATTATCAGCTCCACTAGAAACAGCATAATTTTCCCAAATAATTTCATCATGAAATGGTTGATACATAAAGATACTATCAAACCCACTACTGTACTCTATTGATTTTTCACCTGCTATAGAAGGAATTTTATAAGTTACTTTATCAGTACCATTAGATTCAACAAGGCTATATCTATTATTTCCATAATTACCTAAGTCCGATAATAAATCCCATGAAGCTTTAGCGGCTAACTCCCACTTTGACTGGTCATCACTTGGATTATTACTTGGACTTGCACTAAACAATAAAGCTGCAGCTTTAACTGCCATAGCAGCTCCTTTTTCAGGTCTACCTAAATTTTGTTGATTCCATCTTTCTGGCAACAATACAGCTGCAGAGTCACAATCTGCTGCAATTTTTAAAGCTGTTTCATGATATGAAAGACGTGGCAATGCAAATTCTTCTGTAGAATCATCAGCACTAAAGGCAGTTGTAATATAAGGCATTCCTCCTTGTCGCTTAAGCATTTCGTAATAATACCATGCTCTCATAAAATGTGCTTGCCCTTTTAATTCGTCTTTTTGAGCATCAGTAGCCCCCTCTAACTTAGGGAGTAATTCAATAACTCTATTCGCAATACGTATGCTTCTCCAAGATCCCCATACTCTAAAAAATTGAAGGGCTTGCCCTGTACTGTAAGATCTAAGCCAGTCTCCACTCTGTGCTATCGGCATAGTTTCCCAATTTATAGAATTAACATAACCTTCATCAGAAAGTGCTGAAATAAAACTATAATCTGAAGATGAAAGATAGTTTAATAAGTCCTGGTACATTCCATCTTCATACTGTCTAAACATTACGTAATCTTTTAGAATAGCCTCTTCTTGTATTCCATCAGATTCTTGTACTTTATCAAGATAATCTTCACAACTATTAAGATTGATAATTGCAAAAAAACCAATAATAGTTAATATATATTTTTGTGTTTTTTTCATGTTTTTGATTTTTTGTTAGAATTTTGCACGAAGTTCTAAAGTGTATCTCTTCATTTGTGGGTATGCACCGAAATCAACCCCATAATTTCCTCCCTCAGGATCACCTCCCCATTTACGTTTTCTCCAAGTGAATAAATTTGTTCCTATTAGTCCTATATCTAAACTTGAAATACCTGTAGTTTTTTTCATAGCGTCTGATTGAATCGTATATCTAAGATTAGCACTTCTTAAACGAAAATACTGACCTTCTATCATTGAAAAACTACTGATTTGATAATTGTACTGCTTTGTTGCTTCAGCATGAACTGAAGGGAATTGAGCATTAGTGTTTGTTGCACTCCAATGATCTGCATGAGCTGTATAAGCATTGTTCTTATTTTCGGTAAAAGGGTATAAATAAAACATCCCCCCTTGCCTCATTGGTGTTTGTACACTACTAATTCCATAAAAATTTAATTCAAGTGATAAATTTTTATAACCACCTCCAATGATACCGTTCCAAGTTACAGCTGGTATAGTAAGACTTTCTGCAACAACTCTATCTTGCCCATCAACAGTACCATCTCCATTAAAATCAAGAAACTTTAAATCTCCAACAATTGGACTAGGTCCTCCTGCTCTTGGCCATAAAAACAATTCATCAAAGTTTTGATAAAAACCTTTATCTACAATACCTGTACCTGGAGTATATGACCCTAACCTTCTAGCAATATCTACCGGCTTCCCTTCTGCTTTAAGGTTAAATGGTACATTTTTAGATTCATCATAATAAACCATTCTATTTTCTTGAGCAGTAAGATTCCCCTTAAATGTGATAAATGAACCGTCATTAAAAGCTTTGTTAAATCCTAACTCAACCTCAAAACCATGACTTTTAGAGGTTCCAATATTAGAACTTATAGTTGGAACACCTGCCCATGCAGGAACTCTTTGTCTAGGTTGAAGTATATCTTCTCTGCGCTCATCAAATAAATCAACATTTAATGTAACTAAATCTCTAAACAAACCAAGTTCAAGTCCTACATTTTGCTTATATGCTTTTTCCCATGTAGCATTTTTTATTGGTAAACTACCTTCATTTATATATCCATAATTTTGACGAGGAAAACCAAAGTTAGTAACTCCACTTTGATTATACTCAGATTGATATAACCATCTTGCAATTCCAACATCACTTCCTACAACACCGTAAGAGTATTTTAGTTTTAACATGTTGACCGTTTCACTAAGATTGTCAAAAAATTCTTCATTAGAAATTACCCATCCAAGTCCACCTGCTGGGAATGTTCCAAAACGAAGTCCTGGTGCAAATTTCTCAGAACCAGTATGAGCTACACTCGCTTCTAAAAAATAACGATCATCATAACTATATGATCCACTACCTACCCAGTTTTCTTCATAATGAGGAAATTGAGCTAAATTTTCAACAAGTGATTCTCTACGACTAAAAAGTCCTAAACCAGAAACGGAATGCTTACCAAATGAACGATTATAAGCTAAAGTACCTTGAATATAATGACTTCTCCATCCCTTAAAAACACTTTCTGTATTATTTACTTGTAATTTTGGTTGTGGCGTATCTAAATTTACACCACCTCCATTATCATATCTTCCCCATTGCTGGGTTACAGGATCTAAATAATATCCGAAATATTGATTTAAATTAAAAACTCTTTCATAAACAACATTTGAATTATAAGAATACAATCCATCAATAGATAACCCTTTTGTAATAAAGTCAAGCTTTTGATTAAATTTGATATCAGCATTAATCTCATTTGACTTATATCTTTTAAATCCTTGAGCACCAATCCAATTCATCTCAACTTCCCCTTGTCCTGGTTTAAGAAAAGGTCTTACACCTGTTTGATTATAGGGTATTGAATTATCTGGATATTGTTGAAGGGCTTCTTCAGGATAATAAGGCAACGAAGTTACTGGCTCATACCATATAGGTTGAGTAAAAGTATCTTCTGGCTTTCCCCATTCTTTAATATTCCCCCCTAAGTTAATAGTCAGTTTTGATGATTTAGACAAATTAAAATCAAGATTGTTCTTGAAATTATATCTTTTACTACCATAATGTGCGTTTTGTTTATCATAGCTATATGGAAAAGCTTCACTATTACCAACTGACCAAATATCACCTTCTTTTAAATAACCTATAGAAGCATAATATTGAACAAAATTGTTACCTCCTCTTGCATTTAAATTATAAGTTTGATCAAAAGCAGGCTTAAAATAATAATCCATCCAATCAAAATCTGGATATAAATAAGGTAAATCTTGATCTCTATAATGATTAAGAACTTCATCAGAAACCATTAAGTCCCAAAGACCATCATTAGCCCATGCTTCATTTCTTAATTTCATTGTTTCATAGGCATTCATATACTCGGGTAAAATAGCAGGAGTTTTCATACTTACAGTAGCAGAAAAATCTAATTCAACCACTCCCTTTTTACCTCTTTTTGTTGTAACAATTATTACTCCATTTGCTCCCTTTACACCATAAACAGCAGTTGCTGACGCATCTTTAAGAATTGAAATAGACTCAATATCATTAGGATCTAAATTTGAGAAAGGTCTCTCAACACCATCAACAATAATTAAAGGAGAATTGCTTCCCATTGATGAATTACCACGAATAGACATTTGTATTGGGTTCGCACCATAATAGTTACCTAGAGCTTCTTCTCCTGGTGTAGGGTCAGTCATAATAACTGTTAAACCAGGTAATCTACCTTGTAAGCTATTCTCTACACTACTACCCATTCTTACAGACATAAGTTTATCTCCACTTATTTTAGAAACAGCCCCTACAATAGATTCTTTCTTTTGTGGCTTACCAAAAGCTACAATTACAACCTCATCTAAAGATTCTGAAGATTCAGCCATTTTTATTTTAAGCGGGGTTTCCTTTCTAACTACGACTTCTCTGGTTTTAAAACCTACATAAGTAAAAACTATAATTTCATTTAAAGGTACCGATATAGAAAACTCACCATCAAATCCCGTGTAAACACCATTACTAGTTCCTTTTTGTAAAACCGTAACCCCAATTAACGGCTCACCATTGTAATCTGTTACCACCCCCGTAATATTTTTTTTCTGTTGAGCAAACATTGCAATACTTAAAAAAAACAGAAAAATAAAGAGTACTCCTTTATGCATAAATCTGCTTTTATGCAGCACTCCTTTCCTACAAGGACTAAAGTTGTTTTTTTTCATAAATCATTGTTTTTTAAAGTTTTTATAATTAGTTAATTTTTGATAAACAAACATTTTATAACAATATTACATCAACATGTTTATTTTTTGTTAACCCTATATTATCTCATAATTGTATTATATTAACAAATACACTTGTCAAAATAACACGAGACAATCAACCCACATAAAAAAAACTGACTTAAAGCAGTTTAACTACTTTCTCTAGAAAAAAAACATGAAAAAACAAGCTGTATAAAAAGGCTACACGGACAAAAAATTAACAATAAAAACAAGGGAGTATCTTAATATATTTATGAGTTTATTTCCTTTAATAATTAATTTCGGAAAGCTCATATTATGTCCACAAAATCAAAAAATAATTATCTGTTTATTAATTAAAAGTGGTTAACATTTACAAACTATATGACAATAAACAACTAAATAAGTACATGCATATAAATTAACTTTATGGGTTTAAAAACTATTAATTAAACATTATATGATACATAAACTCATTACATTATTCTTTTTTTGTTCTGTTTTTGTTTTTGGACAACAAACAGTTCAATCCCCTAACGGAGCTATTGTTGTTTCCGTAAAAGAGAAAAACACTCTACACCTTACCATTGATTATTTAGGAGTAACTCTTGTTAAGGATGTTAACTCAGATTTAATAATAGAAAAAAAAGGATCATTAGTTTCTGCTTCTAAATTTAAAAAGGCTAAAATTTCTTCTGAGAACAAAGTAATTGAAGCAATTATTCCTACTAAAAACAAAATGATTCAAGATTCTTACAATCTACTAACACTTAATTACAATCATTTTAATTTTGAAGTTAGAGTCTACAATAATGGTATAGCTTATAGATATGTAACAAAGTTAGGAAGGAAAGATATTAATATTTCTAACGAAATCTTAGATTTTAATATGACTCCTGAATTTACGTGCTATCTACCCGAGGAAAAAACGTTGATTTCCCATTTTGAAAATTACTTTAAAGCACTTAATCCTAATAATATTTCTAAAGGTACTATAGCCAATTTACCATTACTATTTACAAAAACTAATACACCAAGCATCAGTTTTACTGAATCAAACATTTACGATTATCCTCATTTATTTTTACAAAAAAAAGAGTCTGGATTTAAAAGTATATTTCCAAAAGTTGTTTTATCCACCATAAAAGGAAAACGAGATCGTGCAGAGATCATAGGAACCGAAGCAAATTATATAGCAAAAACATCAGGTAATAGAGCGTTTCCTTGGCGTGTCTTCATGATTTCACCAAAAGATAGTGATATCATATCTAACAACTTAGTATATCAATTAGCCAATCCTTTAAAAATTAAAAATGTTTCATGGATTAAGCCAGGAAAAGTAGCATGGGATTGGTGGAATGCTAACAATATTGATGGGGTTGATTTTGAATCGGGAATTAACACAGAAACTTATAAATATTATATTGATTTTGCTTCTAAATATGGTTTGGAATATATTATTCTTGATGAAGGATGGTCTAAAACTACCCTAAACGTAAAAGAATCAAATCCTAATATTGATATACCAGAATTGGTGGCATATGGGAAAGATAAAGGTGTAGACATTATACTTTGGAGTTTATGGCGTCCGTTAGACGAAGAAATGGATACCATTTTAACTATTTTTAAAAATTGGGGAGTAAAAGGTGTAAAAATTGACTTTATACAAAGAGCCGATCAATATGTGGTTAACTTCTATGAACGTATGGCAAAAAAAGCTGCAGAATATAAAATGCTGGTAGATTATCATGGTGCTTTTAAACCTTCAGGATTAAGAAGAGCTTATCCAAACGTTATAAATTATGAAGGAGTAAAAGGTTTAGAAAACTGTAAATGGGAAGATCAAATAACTTCAGAACATGAGCTAACACTTCCTTTTACAAGAATGACAGCTGGAATCATGGATTTTACACCTGGTGGTCTAGACAATGTTCATAAAGAAAATTTTGCAGCACGTTTAGACAGGCCAATGGTAATGGGAACTAGAGCTCATCAATTAGCTATGTATGTTATTTATGAAGCTCCTCTTCAAATGCTAAGTGACACACCTAGTAATTATTATAGAGAACATGAAACCACAGATTTTATCTCTAAAATACCAACCGTTTGGGAAAAATCTTTAGTCTTAGAAGCTAAAGTTTCAGATTATATCATGATGGCCAGAAAAAATGGAGACACATGGTATATTGGTGCTATGAATGACGAAACACCAAAAGAATTTATTATTGATTTTTCCTTTTTAGATACGGGAAATTATCACATAAGATGGATGAGAGATGGAGTTAACTCTGATAAAATAGCTAGAGATTACAGTATTGAAGAAGATTCTATTAATAACACATCTAAAATGAATATTCGTTTAAACAAATCTGGTGGATGGGTTGCGATTATCACAAAATCAAAAAATTAAATCATCCTAATTAAAAAATACATTATGATACGTACATCAATCATTTATTTATTTGCATTAAGTCTTTTTATAGGCCATGCTCAAAAAAAAGAAACTACAGGATATCCCATTTCCCCTGTTCCATTTACTTCCGTAAATGTAACTGATACCTTTTGGGGGCAACGACTTAAAGCTAGTCGAGTAACAACCATACCTCTTGCTTTTGGAAAATGTGAATCGACAGGGCGTTATGAAAACTTTCTAATGGCAGCAAACCCAAATACGACTAATAAAGTAGAAGGTTTTACATTTGACGATACCGATGTATATAAAACTATTGAGGGTGCTAGTTATTCCATGCAAACTTTTCCAGATGCAAAACTAGACAAGTACATTGACAGCCTTATTACCATTATTGGTAAAGCCCAAGAACCTGACGGATATTTATATACGTTTAGAACCATGAATCCAGAAAACACGCATGATTGGGCAGGTAAAAAGCGTTGGGAAAAAGAAGAAGATTTAAGTCATGAACTTTATAACCTTGGACACATGGTTGAAGGTGCCATAGCACATTATCAAGCAACTGGAAAAAGAAGTTTTCTTGATATTGCCATAAAATTTGCCGATTGTGCCGTAAGAGAAGTTGGAGATCAACCTGGACAAGTAATGGTGGTTCCTGGGCATCAAATTACTGAAATGGCGTTGGCTAAACTTTCTGTAGTTACTGGAAATAAAAAATATCTTGATTTCGCTAAACTAATTTTAGACAAACGTGGTCATACACACATTAAATCGGAATATAGTCAATCTCATAAACCTGTATTAGAACAAGATGAAGCTGTAGGACACGCGGTTCGTGCTGCATATATGTACTCTGGAATGGCAGACGTTGCCGCACTTACTGGCGATAAAGATTATATTCATGCCATTGATAAAATTTGGGATAATATAGTTTCAAAAAAATTATACATCACTGGTGGTATTGGTGCTACTGGTCACGGGGAAGCCTTTGGTAAGAATTACGAATTACCAAACATGTCTGCCTACTGTGAAACTTGTGCTGCTATTGGTAATGTATATTTAAATTATCGTTTGTTCTTGTTACATGGTGATGCTAAGTATTATGATGTTTTAGAGCGTACTTTATACAACGGACTTATTTCTGGTGTCTCTTTAGATGGTGGAAGCTTCTTCTACCCTAATCCACTAGAATCAATTGGTCAACATCAACGTAAAGCTTGGTTTGGTTGTGCTTGTTGCCCATCAAACATTAGCCGTTTTATTCCATCAGTTCCAGGCTATATTTATGCCGTTAACGAATCTGATGTATATGTAAACCTATTTATGGCAAATCAATCAGATTTAAAAGTAAAAGGTAAATCATTAAAAATAACTCAGACGACCAATTACCCTTGGTCTGGTAATGTAAATATTGAAATAACTCCTAAACATAGTCAAAAATTTAATCTTAAGGTTCGTCTTCCTGGATGGTTACAAAATACTGTTGTACCTTCAGATCTTTATAACTATGCTGATAAAAAAGAACTTAGCTTTTCAGTTAAAGTAAACGGAAAAGTAGTCACAAGTACTATTAACAAGGGGTATTTTGATATTAATAGAAAGTGGAAAAAAGAAGATAAAGTAGAAATCAGTTTTGAAATGGAACCTAGAATTGTAAAAGCACATCCTGCTGTTAAAGAAGATCAAGGTAAAGTATCTATTGAACGTGGTCCCATTGTTTATTGTGCAGAATGGCCTGATAATGATTTTGATATTTTTAGTACTATTTTAAGCAAGAAACCTGAGTTTAAAGTAGAAAAGAAAGACGATTTACTTTATGGTATTAACACTATCCAAACCAATGCACAATCTCTAAGTTATGATGATGATGGTAAATTAGTTGTTAAAGATGTAAACCTTAATATGATTCCATATTATTCATGGGCACATCGTGGAAATGGAGACATGGCCGTTTGGTTGCCAATTGATATAAATGCAACACGTCCTACTATAGCCCCAACTATTGCTTCTGAAAGTAAAATAAATGCTTCACACAATACTAAACCTATTGTGGCTATTAATGATGGACTTATTCCTAAAGATGAAAACGATAAAGCTTTACCATATTACCATTGGTGGCCAAAAGAAGGAACTACTGAATGGATTTCCTATGATTTTTCTGAAGCAAAAACAATAAGCCGATCAACGATTTATTGGTATGATGATAAACCTTGGGGGGGATGTAAAGTTCCTGATAGTTGGACCTTATACTATAAAAATGATAATAACGAATGGATTCCTGTAGAAAATACGTCTGATTATGGTACTGTGAAAGGAATTGGAAATGAAGTTAGTTTTAAACCTGTAAAAACAAAAGCTTTAAAGTTAGAAGTAAAATTAGCAGAAAAAAATGCTGCGGGTATATTTGAATGGGAAATTGAGTAAAACTCTTCTATAAAACTAAATACATATATAAAAATGCCTTTGTGAAGATTTCACGAAGGCATTTTTTTATTATCCTAAAATATTGACTTAATTTCTTTGTCTTCTTAATTCATTTGTTATTACAGAAAAAATATTAAAATCCATCCTTATCATAATGGTTTTGCTACAAAAGTTATTTCTATCATAGGTAAGTTTAAAATAATACCTAAACAATCCACATTTAATAGATTCTTTATCTAACAAAGTTTTTATCACTCTTACATATCAACCCTAAAATAACAATAGTTACAGCAAAAACAATATCTATTTAATATCTAAACAAAATCATCATTCAAAAATTGCTGATTAGGATAAATATTATTTTAACATAAGTTTATTTAAAATAAATCTAAATAAATTTTCAGAAACAAAAATACTTTATACTTTTGAACTGTTTTAAATAAATCTAAATAACAATTAAAATGAAAAAATTAATAATCTTATCATTCATCATGTTGATAAGTGTTTTTGCAAATGCTCAAACAGGATCTATATCCGGAAAAGTAGTATCTAAAAATAACCATCCTATTTCTTATGCTAATATCCAACTAAATAAAACAAATTATAAAACTATTACAGATAAAAATGGCTACTTTAAAATAGAAAACATTAAAACTGGAGTATATATATTGAGTATTAAATTTTTAGGATATAAAGAATATACATCAGAAATCATTATAAATTCTAGTAAAACAACCACTCTTTCTGTAATTACTTTAATTGAAAATCAAGAACAATTAAAAGAAGTTGTTTTAGAAGGTCATAAACAAAATAAATTTTTAGCAAAAGAAAGTCAAGTTGTTTCTAAAATGCCTTTAAAAGATATTGAAAATCCACAAGTTTATAACAGCATTTCTAAAACTATACTAGAAGAACAAATTACTACAAATTTTGATGATGCTTTAAAAAACGTTTCTGGAATTGATAAACTGTGGGAATCTACCGGTAGAGGAAGTGATGGTGCAGGATACTTCTCCTTAAGAGGTTTTGCTGTACAACCAACAATGATTAACGGTTTACCTGGTTTAACAAATGGAAGTCCTGATCCTGCCAACATAGAAAGTATTGATGTTATAAAAGGACCTTCGGGAACTTTATTTGGAAGTAGTTTAATATCCTATGGAGGACTAATTAATGTGAATACTAAAAAACCTTATTATAGTACAGGTGGTAATATTTCTTATACAGCAGGTACTTACGGTTTAAACAGAGTTACAGCAGATTATAACACAACAATAAATAAAGAAAAAACCTCAGCAATTAGAATTAATACAGCCTATCATAATCAAAATAGTTTCCAAGATGCTGGATTTAAAAAATCATTTTTCTTTGCTCCTTCTTTTGCATATAAAGCTAACGATAGACTTTCTTTTAACGTCAATACCGAATTCTACAACGGAAAAAACACCAATCAAACCATGTTGTTTTTAGACAGAAGTGCTGCCTTGAGGGTTCACAATATTGATGAATTAAATTATGACAACACCAAGTCCTACACAAGTAATGATTTGTATATAGAAACTCCAACATATAGTTTACAAGGACAAATAAATTACAAAATAAATGATGTTTGGACGTCACAAACTGTAGCTTCTCGTAGCAGTGCTAAATCCGATGGATATTATTCCTATTTATATGAAGTTACCAGCACGGCCGAAACTATTGGAGGTACAGCCATTAACAATGGTATTATATTATCAAGGTACACAAGTAAACAAAATTCAGAAACTATAGGAACTGATATTCAACAAAACTTTATTAGTGATTTTAAAGTTGCCGGTATTAGAAATAGACTAATCATTGGTCTTGATTATTTTAATAAAATGATAATTAACAATAGTACTGGTTATGCCAATCAGGGATTTGCGTATGTTGGAACTAATCCAGACGAATTTCAATCAATGGTTAATAATTTACATGCCTATTTTGGTACTCCTAAAGGTACAGGAACTTATGACTCTGGAGTTTTAACCCAAGCTGGTGCAGATGCAGGAATTGCAACTTTGGCAAATTCAGGAGCCCAATTTAGTCAAACCAAACAAGAAGTTTATAGCGCATATGCTTCTGATGTCATAAATATATTACCTCAACTTTCTGCCATGGCAAGTTTAAGAGTTGATAGATTTTCTAATAATAGTTATCATCAAGTTTCTTTATCTCCTAAATTCGGAATGGTATATCAACCTGTTTTAAACAAAGTATCTTTATTTGCTAACTTTATGGATGGATTTAGTAATCTAGCTCCTGTTGAAGAACTAACTGATGGAGTTCCTTCAAACAAATCTTTAAATCCAGAACATGCAACTCAATTTGAAGTAGGAACAAAATTGAACTTATTTAACGAAAAATTATCTGCAACCTTTAGTTACTATGATATCAATGTTAAAGACAAATCTTTAAGAATTGATGTTGATGCAAATAATTACTACTACTCACAAAACGGAGAACAAAACAGTAAAGGTTTTGAAGCAAGTATCACGGCTAGTCCGATAAGAGGTTTAAATATTATTGCAGGATATAGTTATAACGATAGTAAATTAGTAGAGGGAGATGCTGATTTTAAAGGAAGAAGACCAGAAAGTTCAGGACCAGAAAGCTTAGCAAACTTATGGGCTAGTTATAAATTTAATAAAGGAAAGCTAAATAATTTCGGACTTGGTTTTGGAGGAAACTACGCTAGTGACAACAAAATTTTTAACCGAAATACAGCAGGAACTTTTACTATTCCATCTTATACAATTATCAATAGCTCTTTGTTCTACGATGTAAATGATTTTAGAATTGGTTTAAAATTAGACAACATAACAAACAAATCTTATTACAAAGGTTGGTCTACAATTAGTCCCCAAAACAAAAGACTATTCTCTGTAAACTTTACATATCGTTTCTAAAAATAACATTATGAATCTGATAGCAACTATGTAATCTACATTATTCAATCATAAAAATATCCCTATTAGTCTTTAAAATAACTACTAGGGGTATTTCTAATTATAAAAACAACATGATTTCAATTTTAATCATCCTCCTCTTTTTTACTTTTTATATATTCTATTTCACTACTAAAAGAATTAAAATAGACTCTAGTTTAGGATTTGAAAAAAAGATTCAAACTCATCCATCTCCAGCTAAAAAAAATGGTTTGATGCTTTTAATCACAAGCTTTATCATCTCAATAAATCAACTAGGTTTTTGTGTTGGTATCTTATTTAATATAATTGGTTTTATGACCATTGGCGGATTAATTATTTTATTAACACCATTGCAACTCATCAATTATAAAAATATTAGTATGGTCTTTATTTTGTTTTTTTTAATTGAATGGTTTCAACAAATAACTTCTATATAAAATGCCAGCAAATCCAAAATATTTAACCTCATCCAAATGGCAACGTTTTGCTAAAATATCTGCAGGTATTTTAGGTGGATATTTAGTGTGTATAACTTTTCATTTAGCACTTTGTTATTGGTTTAACCACGTAAACGTAATTATTACAGCAACTTTTACAGGATTTATTCTTTGGGCAACGTTATTAGTACTTGCTTTTTTAGCTAAAAACGGATGGAAAATTTGGGGGATTTACCTTTTAATTTCTCTCATCTTTTCTATCATTATTTACCTGAGTAAACTTTACTTTCCAATTCAATAAAACTATGGATAATAGAAAACACAATATTTTATTTCACACACATACCGTTAGCGGAATTGTAATTAGTGTGGTTTTATACATCATCTTTTTTGCGGGGTCTTTTTCGTTTTTTAGAGATGACATTATTAATTGGGAAAGAAATGAAAGCACAAAAGTTTCCGAAAACATTTCATTTGACATCAACCAAGCAATTGATACGGTTCAGACAACTAAAAATTTATATGGTAGTGATGTAACTTTTGTAAAACACGGGTACGAAAGAAGAGTAAATGTTTCCATTTCTGCAACCAAAGACACTTTGGCGGCAACAGAAAACAAAACTAGAGATTTCTTTTACTTAGATACACAAAACTTTAGCCAACACAATTATATCAGTTCTTACTCATTAGGAGAATTTTTATATAGATTGCATTTTTTAGCGCAAATTAAATATCCTATAGGCTATTATTTAGCGGGCTTTACCGCTTTCTTTTTCTTGTTTGCCATTATTACAGGAGTGTTAATTCATTGGAAAAAAATCATTTCTAATTTTTATGTTTTTAGGCCTTTTGCAAAATTAAAAGCGATGTGGACAGATGCTCATACTGCTTTAGGAATGATAGGTTTGCCTTTTCAATTTGTTTATGCCGTTACAGGAGCTTTTTTTATGATTAAATTACTTTTGGTAGCTCCCAACGTCATGGTTATTTACAATGGTAATCAACAAGAATTGTATAAAGATTTGGGCTATACTCCCACCGATTACACTTTTCATCAACAAAAAAGAGAAAAAGTAGTAGATTACAACCTCTATTTAAAAGAGCTAGAGAAAGAATGGCCTTCTTTTAATGTTACTAAAATATTGATTCAAAATTTTGGAGACACAAACGAGCATATCACTTTTGAAGGACATTCAGATAGAAGTTTAAAATTTAATGGTTTTGGAAAAATCACCTACAAAGCAACCAATCATAAAGTTATATATCAGAAAAAACCAGAAGAAACAACTTCTTATTTAGAAAGTGTAAAAAACATTCTTTACAGAATTCACTTTGGTGATTATGGTGGTTATCTATTAAAAATTATTAGTTTTTTACTAGGAATCACTTCTTGTTTTGTAATTATTTCTGGAGTGATGATTTGGTTGGTTGCCAGAGATAAAAAGAATGTGCCCGAAAAAAGAAAGCGTTTTAATAAAAAAGTAGTTATTGTTTACTTAGCTATTTGTTTAAGCATGTATCCTATTACAGCTTTGTCTTTTATTGCTGTAAAAGTATTTGCTACACAAATGAGTCAATCTTTTATTTATGCTTTTTATTTTATAGGATGGCTACTATTTACTTTATTTTTCATCGTAAAAAAAGATATTTACTTTACTAATAAATGGACGCTAAAACTAGGAAGTTATATAGGTTTATGTATTCCTATTGTAAATGGTATTTGTACAGGAAATTGGTTTTGGAATACATTACAAAATCAACAATATCAATTATTTTTTATTGATGTTTTTTGGATTTGTTTATCGCTTACCACACTTTGGGTTGGCAGCAAATTAAAGAAATAAAAAAAGGCGATATCAAATGATATCGCCTTTTTAATTATTGATTCATTTCCATGCTGTGGTCGTATTGACAACATCCTGGTAATTTTTCATATGAAGCATCATTACTCGCTACATTTTCTGTATCGTACCCAGACTCAGCAATAGCTTTCTCAATAGCTGCTTGGTTGGTTTTTGTCTTATCATAACTTACTTCAATTTTTTTATTTTCAACACTCCAATCCGCTGTTACTACACCTTCAACATCTTTAGCAGCAGTTTCTATAGTATGTTTACACATGCCACAATTACCACGTACTCCAACATTCATACTTGTTGTATTTTCATTCACTACAACCGCTTTTTTTTCTGATTTACTTCCACAACTTACTACTGTCATCAAGCCTATAAACAAAGCACTTAAAACTAATTTTCTCATTTTCTATTTTTATTTAAAAGTTATACATTTTTATTTAATGATTCATATGCATTTCAAGGGAATTTGAATCGTGATTCATCATCGATTTTTTTCCTTGTAATTGTGCAGCAGCATCTACGGTAAAAGTTCCTTTGCTTACAATTTCTTCACCTTTCTCCAATCCCTCTAAAATAACATAATAGTTCCCCATTTTGCTACCCAAAGTGACCTCTCGTAATTCAAAAACAGGAGCTTCTTTTTCCGATTTTATATATACTACAGATCTTTTTCCGGTCCACAGCACAGCTGTTTCTGGAACTTGTAGTTGATAAGATATTTCTATATGATTCTCAACCATTCCTTCAACAAACATTCCAGGTTTTAATAATTGATTTTTATTATCCAACACCACTCTTAAATTTACTGTTCTAGTTTGTTCATCTAGAATAGGATCTATAAAATCAACCTTTCCTTTTATTGTTTTTCCTTGAATTACATTGGTAGTAACATCAATTTCTTGACCAACTTTAAACAAAGACAGTTGATTTTCATACACATCAAAATTGGCCCAAACCGTACTTAAATTTGATACTTTTAATATAGGTTTCCCCATCATGATATGTGCTCCCAAATCAACCGAAATTTCAGTAATTACTCCAGACACATGAGCATAAATTTTTAAATTGGTTTTTACTTGTCCACTCTTTTCAATTTCATCTAACTGATGCGTATGTATCTGCCAATTTTTAAATTTATTTCTTACTGCATTGTACAATAATGGTTGATTCTTTTTGGTTTTAGCTGCAATGATTAATTCTTGTTGAGCAGTAATTAATTCTGGAGAATATACCTCTGCAATAGGTTGACCTTTGGTGACTCTTTGTCCTAATGAGGTAACGTATAACTTTTCTATACGTCCATCAAAATGAGCAGATTGTGTGGCTGTATGGTCTTTGTTTTCTGAAATCAATCCAGACAAAACTATATTGTTCTCCTCTTTTTGGCTCTCTCCAACCACAATAGTTTCAACGTCCGCCAAAGCCATGGCATTTTTAGTCATTGTAAACTGATTAGGATTTATTGCTTTCTCCTCTTCATCATTAACAGTTATTGGAATTAAATCCATACCACAAATAGGACAATCTCCGGGTTCAGGTTTCATCACACTTGGATGCATAGAACAAGTCCACATTTGATGTTTTTGTTCTTCTGAATGATGTTCATGATTTTCGATATTATTAGATTTTCCAAACAACAACCAACCTAATAAAAAACCTAAAATCAACAAACCTGAATAGGTTATGTATTTTTTCATAATCATCTTTTTTTATACAAAAAACATAGCAAAAGCCATGATTAACATAATGGTGTTTTCTATAAAAGTTGCCTCTGTCATAGGCAAATTTAAAGCGGTTCCTAAGCAAGCACATTTAATAGATTTTTTATCTAGTAAGGTTTTTACTACTCCAAAAGTAGTGGCTCCTAAAACAATAATGGTTATCAAAAGAGCGATGTCAATTTGATATGTAAATAAAAACATCAATCCTAAAATGGTTTCCAGAAAAGGATATATCCAACCATAAATTGCAATTCTTTTAGCTATAGGATCGTACATCTTAAAAGAGTCTGGAAAACCTTTTAAATCTAAAAACTTAAAAAAACTAAAGACTATATAAAACAAGCCCATGTAATTTAGCATTACATCGTTTATATTCCACTCTTTATATTTTATTAAATTACTGGCTACGGCAATGTAAAACAGAATTAAAAACAAAGGTTTTAACTGCTGCCATTTGCTTTTTTCCTCAGAAACATTCATTGTTTTTATATTGGGAGTCTCTTTTTCTGTAATGGTATATTTATCAGGAAGTGCATTTTGAATAGCCTGCACAGAAAATAATGTTTCAGAATCAATACTAACTTCTCCTTTTTCAAGGTTGGCTTTGGCATTATTTATACCATTAATTTTATTTAACTTTTCTTCTACACCTGCAACACAACCGTTACATGTCATTCCTTTTATTTGATATGTATGTTTCATCTATTTTAATTTTATAATACAAAATTATACATCAACTCGCTACTCTTTTATCATCATTCTGGTGAATATTTATATAATTTTGTCAAAATCCTTCCTGTTCCATTGCTTTGAGTTTTTATATTCACTCATAGACATTCCTGTTACTGATTTGAATTGCTTTGCCAAATGACTACTAGATTTATAATCTAAACTATAAGCAATTTCCGAAAAGTTTAAATCGCTCAACTGCAAATATTCTTTGGCTTTTTCTATTTTTAAATGGATGAAAAACTTTTCTATCGTCATCCCCATTTTTTTACTGAATAACTTACTTACCCAAGAATAATCTTTATGAAGTTTTAAAGCAATCTCTTCAGATAAATTGGTATCTATTCCTTTATCTAGTCGTTCTATTAGAATAGCTTTTACTTGTTCTATCAATAAATCTGATTCTTCTTTTACCAATTCAAAACCATTTACTTTAATGGCATTTTCTATTTGGGCTAAAACTGAACTTTCCACCTCATCAATCACAATTTCTCCTAATTCAAGACGATGAATATTGATTCCTAATTTCTCAATTTCATTCTTTAAGGTCGATTTACAACGATCACAAACCATGTTTTTTATGTAAAGATGTTTTTTCATTTTTTAACGCTTAAATAATCAATGGTCGTTTGTGCCATAAAATACTTTCTCAAAGCTTCTATTTGATTCATTTGAAACTTTAATTGCAATTCTTGTAAATCTAAAACCTCATAAAAATCAATATTTTCGGTTTCGTATTTTTTGATAAGAATTTCTTCAGCATTTTTAGTTTTAATAATGTTTTCTACTTGCATTTTATAATTAATTCTAGCCGATGCTTTTTCATGTACGGCCTTACTCAACAAGGTTTCTAACTCATTTTGTCGCTCTTTTTTCTGAGATATAATTTCTTGTTGAGCCAACTCATTCTGCTTGGTTTTAGAATTGTATTTTTTATTAAAAATGGGAATTGAAACGGTTAGCATAGGCATCAAAATATCTTTTCCATTGTCCGCTAAAGTCATATTAGGTCTTTCTGTAACCGATATATAATCTAAGCCAACACCAATCATAGGAGCTTTATCTTTTTGATTCAACAATTCTGATTTTTCCACAGAAGCATACATTTTATCAAACTTAATCAACTCTGGATGAATACTTAAAGAATCTAACACATCCATTTCTTCTTTTGGAATAAATAAAGTATCAACAACTGAAATTCCATCAGGGTGATTTCTGTTGAGCAATTTGGAAAAAACTGTTTTTTCCGATGCAAAAGTTTCTAACAAATCTTGTTTTAAAGCCAACAATTCATTTTCTCTCATCTGAATTCTCAGTACTTGTACCATTGTTGCTTTTCCAGATTCTACCGAAGCCAAAGCCATGGTTTCATACACTTTTAAAAGTTCTAAATTTTCATCAACAATGCTATTTTTTTCTTTAAGCGTATATAAATTATAATAAGATTGATGTATTTCTGATGCCAATTTTCTTTTGGCGATGGCAATATCTTCATAAGAAACAGCTGCTAAAGCATTTGCATAATGTTCTCTAGAAGTAATGGTTCCAAACCAAGGAAACATTTGCTTTGCCGACAGTTTAAAATCTTGTTCTCCTACCCTAGTTTCTGGCTTGCTCACAAAATATCCTAAACCAAATTCTGTGTTTGGAATACTGTTAACTTCATTAGTTTTTTCTTGCATCAACTCATGCTTCAATTCAAACTTCTGAATGGTTGGATTGTTTTCTAAAGCCTCTGAAATATATGATTGTAAATCTTGTCCACTTGCGAGGTGAAAAGTGAAAAACAAAATAATAGCTATATTTTTCATTTTAACATTTTTTTTAGTTGAACTTCTTTTCTCCAGCTAAACAAAACTGGCACAATAAAATAAGAGGTGATGTCTATAATCATTCCTCCAAAACTTGGAATGGCCATAGGAATCATAATATCACTTCCACGACCTGTAGAAGTCAATACGGGTAACAATGCCAAAATAGTTGTCACCGTAGTCATCAAACAAGGTCTAATTCTTTTTTCTGCAGCAAACTTAGCAGATGCTCTAATTTCTTGAACCGTAGTCGGATTGTTTTTATCAAACGTTTGGGTTAAATAAGTAGCCATCACCACACCATCATCAGTTGCAATTCCAAACAAAGCAATAAAACCTACCCAAACCGCCACACTTAAATTGATGGTTTTCATGTTGAACAAATCACGAATGTTTTCACCAAAAAAGCTGAAATTTAAAAACCAATCTTGTCCGTACAACCAAAGCATAATAAATCCTCCTGCAAAAGCTACCGTAATTCCTGTAAACACCATTAAAGAAGTTGCTACAGACTTAAACTGAAAATACAGAATTAAGAAAATAATGAATAAAGCCAAAGGCACTACAAAAGACAAGGTTTTTTCTGCCCTTAATTGATTTTCATACGTTCCCGTAAACTGATAACTAATTCCCTTAGGAATGGTTAAACTTCTTGTATCTATTTTTTGTTGAATCAAATTCTGAGCATTTTCTACCACATTAGTTTCTGCAAAACCATCTTGTTTATCAAACAACACATAGCCTACTAAAAAAGTATCTTCACTTTTAATCACTTGTGGTCCTTGCTCATATTTTATATTTGCCAATTCGCTCAACGGAACTGGTTTTCCACTCGCCACAGGAATGTAAATATTTTTTAACTCTTCTGGATTTGATCTTAGTTCTCTAGGATATCTAACTCTTACTCCATAACGTTCTCTACCTTCAACTATCTGAGTAATTTGCATTCCACCAACAGCTACTTCTAAAATCTCTTGAACTTCATTTATTGACACTCCATAACGAGCAATTTTTTCTCTATCAATATCTATCAATAAATATGGTTTCCCTACAATTCTATCGGCAAAAACAGCTTCTTTTTTTACACCTTCAGCTTCTTTTAAAATTGTTTCTAATTTTTCTCCAAAAGCTTGAATTTCTTTTAAACTATTCCCTTTTACCTTAATTCCCATAGGAGCTCTCATTCCTGTTTGTAACATCACCAAACGAGTTTCTATTGGTTGTAATTTAGGAGCAGAGGTTATCCCCGGTAATTTGGTCACCTTTACGATTTCATTCCAGATATCATCTGGAGATTTGATATGCGTTCTCCAATTTCTATAAAACGCTCCATCTTCATCAGGAATCAATTCATTTTCATCTACAAAAGATGCATATTTTGAACTGTGGATATCTTTAAACTTTTCACTTCCGTCCGTAGCTAATCGCCCATTTTTTAAGACAAACAAATTATGTTCATCAACCTTATATTTCTGACTTTTCCCTTGACTATTTAATTGATATTCTGATTTGTATTGAATGATATTTTCATACATAGACAAAGGAGCGGGATCTAAAGAAGACTCTGTTCTCCCTGCTTTTCCTACCACCGTTTCAATTTCTGGAATACTGGCAACCGCCATATCTAACTGCTGTAAAACACGTTTATTTTCCTCAACACCTGCATGAGCCATTGACGTGGGCATCAATAAAAAAGATCCTTCATTTAGAGAGGGCATAAATTCTTTTCCTGTGTTTTTTAGAATCAAAAATCCACAAATAACAATAGTTGTTGGAATACTTAAAAACAACAGTTTATGATGCAAAGCCCAAGTTAAAATAAGACTGTAATATTTTCTTAACAAAGCAAAAACACCTAAAATTCCAAAACAAAGAATAGCAACAAAGAAAAAGTTTAGAACTAAATTTTTATCAACTCCCAAAGGCCTCCAAAATTCCGTTAATAAAACCACAATTGTAATGCTAATCAAATACAGATGTAGTTTACTCATTAGGTTTGTGCTTATTTTATTAAACAAATTCAATAAAGTAATAATGGCAAACCCTATTAAAGCAAATCCTAAATAATGTCCGTAAACTACACCTACCAAGCCAAGAAGTAACAATAAAAACTGTATGCTTTTTTGAGCCTTCTTTTTGATAGCTGTTTTTTTAAATAGATAGGCTGCAAATGGCGGAATAAAAAACAAGGCTACAATTAACGAAGCTATTAGTGCAAAAGTTTTTGTAAATGCCAAAGGTCTAAACAATTTTCCTTCAGCACCTATCATGGTAAATACTGGAATAAAACTTATAACAGTAGTTAAAACTGCTGTAACAATAGCTCCTGATATTTCTGTGGTGGCATTGTACACTATAGTGTTGATGGGTGTTTTTCGATGGTCGATATTCGATAATCGGTTTTCACTTTCAACTTTCCACTTTTCCTTTTCTTCATCTAAATGCCTAATAATATTTTCGGACAAAATCACTCCAACATCTACCATCGTTCCAATAGCAATGGCAATTCCTGACAAAGCCACAATATTGGCATCCACCCCAAACATTTTCATGGCCACAAAAACCATCAAAACAGCTACAGGTAACAATCCTGAAATTAAAATAGAAGCTCTTAAATTGTTTACCATCACCACAATCACCAAAATGGTAATCAAAATTTCTAAGGTCAGAGCTTCATTTAGAGTCCCTAAAGTTTCCTTAATTAATTCTGAACGATCATAAAAAGGCACAATAGTTAGCTGAGAAGTTCTTCCATCTTTTAATACTTTTGAAGGCAATCCTTTACTTAGCTCTTTAATTTTTTCTTTGGTGTTGTTAATCACTTCTAGCGGATTGGCACCATAACGAGCTACCACCACACCACCTACAACCTCAGCACCTTCTTTGTCTAAAATTCCTCTACGAACAGCTGGTCCTAAATGAACTTTAGCAATATCCTTTACTCTAATCGATTTAAAATCTTTAGAAGTGACCACTGCATTTTCTATATCACTAATCGATTTTACATAGCCCAAACCACGAACCAAATATTCAACCTTATTAATTTCTAAAGTTTGCGCTCCAATATCTTTATTACTTTGTTTAACCGCTTTTACGACTGCTTGCAAATTAATATTGTATTGTCTTAATAATTCTGGTTGTACATCAATTTGATATTCTTGTACATAGCCACCAATAGATGCGACTTCTGAAACACCACTTGCTGATGACAAAGCATATTTTACATAGTAATCCTGTGTGGTGCGGAGTTCTTGTAAATCCCAACCTCCGGTGACATTTCCATCTTTATCTCTACCTTCTAAAGTGTACCAAAATACTTGTCCCAATCCTGTAGCATCAGGACCTAAAGCGGGATTTACTTCATTAGGTAACAATCCACTTGGTAAAGAATTTAATTTTTCTAAAATTCGACTTCTACTCCAATAAAATTCAACATCCTCATCAAAAATAATATAGATACTAGAAAAGCCAAACATAGACGAACTTCGAATGGTTTTTACTCCCGGAATCCCCAATAAAGAAGAAGTTAAAGGATAGGTAATTTGATCCTCGATATCTTGAGGAGACCTTCCATCCCATTTGGTAAATACAATTTGTTGATTTTCACCAATATCTGGAATGGCATCAACCGCTACAGGATTGCTTGGTAAGATTTTAGTATCCCAACCGAAAGGAGCATTGATGATTCCCCAACCTACAAATAGTAGTAGCAACAAAAGTGCTACTAATTTGTTTTCTATTAAAAATTTGATGCTTTTATGCAACATGATTTTTTGATTTTATTCATTAGAAACTAGTGCAAAACGCACAAATAAAACTTCCTAAACCTTATAATTAAGATTAGGATTAACTTCTAAAAAAATAAAATAAATCAAATAAGGTAAACCTCATCTAGCTTGTAAATAGGCTTTACAACCAGAGGTGGTGAATAATCTAAAAAAGTAACATCTTGTTTGGTTTCATCACCAAACAATGATAGATAAGCGGTTACAAAAGAAGTAAAAAATACTTTTTGATGGATACTCAAAGCTGTGTTTTGAGTCTGAATTTCTGTTTGTGAATCTTTGGTGATTTTTACATCGGAACAACAAGTTTTTTTAGATACTTGTGTAATTCCATCAGATTTGTGAGTATCAGCACAACATGTTTTTACGTTTTGTAAAACAGTAACATCAGATATTTTTTCTCCACAAAAATGCATGGTAAGTGTAACCGATACTGTAGAAAAAACTACAATAAGGGCTAAAACAACGGCCATGTATTTGTGAAAACTGTTTTTCATGATATTGCAAAGTTATGAAATTTTGTGGTTGGTATTACAAAGGTGATGTTTTGAAATAAAATTCTGTTAACTATATCAATCTTCTTTATCTCCTTTTAAAAATTTCTCTTTTCTATATAATTTTAACCTTGTTTTAACAGTTGTTTTATACTTGGTCTTTGGAAATTTCTTCATAAAATCATCATATAATTTTATATCAAAATCTTTATAATATCTATCTTTTACGTAAATTAAATAAAAGTGAGCATCCTCATTTTTATCATTTTCTTTTATTGCTTTTTGAAAAGATTTAATAGCTTCTGGATACTTTTGTTGTTGACATTGAACATATCCCAATCTTAAATATTTTTTATCGAGAGGTACTTTCAAAACTGAAATAGCTTCTTCTATAAAATTTTCTGCATTTATATAATCTTCTTCTTGTTCATATAACAGTCCTAATCCATATAAATTATCAGCATTTTTTTCTTCAAACTTTAAAGCCAATAATATATGCTTAATAGCCAAAGGTAATTGATTAGTATTCTGATAACAAGAACTTAATTTTTCGTGAATAAACTGATTGGACTCATTTAACGCTATTAATTTTTGAAACCATTTAATGGCTTCTGAATATTCTTTATGATGATAATAATTCTGAGCTTTTAAATTAATAAGAGCGACGTTGTTTGAATATGATTTTAACCCAACATTTATATAATAGTTTACAGAATCATAATGCCTTTTAATTAACTGATTTTTTGCCAATTTAAAAATTGATTTTTGATGCGTACTATCTAGTTTAAAGACCTTATAAAACTTATTTAAAGCCAGTTTGTTTTTTTTATGTTCTAAAACAATACCTAATTCATAATGATAATTAGGATTACTATCATCTAGTTCTATAAGTTCATTAAATACTTTTAGAGCTTCCTCATATTTTTTTGTTCTAGAAAGTAATTTCCCATATTTATATTTAACTAAAATATTATTTGGGGTTGATGTTATGCCTTTTTTATAATATTCTAAAGCCAACTCATAATTTCCAATTCCCAAATATGCTTCCGCTATTTTCTCATCAACATCTTCTAAATTATTGTTTTTATAAACTTCAATTGCTTTTGAATAATTACCTAATAAAAACAAACTATCTCCATATGTAACATTGGTAGATTGACAATGTATTTTACTTATAAACATTAATAAAACGAATAAACTTATTAATCTCTTTTTCATTACATTTTTTTCTAATTCAAAACAAAGCCCAAACAGACGTTTGGGCTTTGTTTCTTCTTCTTCATAGCATAGTTTAAGTTTTAAACTATTTTTTTTCTTCTGTTTTAGCATCAACTTTAAACACAAGCGGTAAAGAGAATAACATACTCACTTTTTCTCCATCGTGCGTAGCAGGTTCCATTTGTGGCAAACTTTCTAAAACTCTTTCAAATTCCTCTTTTAGATCTGGATTAACTGATCTTACTTTAATATCTGTAACATTTCCATTAACATCGACCTTAAACATACCCGCCATTCTTTGCACACCTGTAAGTCCTAATTCTTCAGCCAATCCGATGTCAAAGTTTTGAGATATATATTTAGACACTTTATCACTAAAACATTTTTTTAAATCTTCGGCATCTTCACAACCTGGAAAAACTGCTGGATTTTGTACAGCTGCAAAAGGTACTCCTTCTATTAACATATCTCTTTTTGCTGTTTCTGAAATATTTTCCTTAACAAATACTTTACCATCCTTTAGCTCTAATACTTGTTCTTCTACTTCTTTCTCATTTTGCTGACAAGAAGTGTAAAATAACATTCCCATCAGTACAGGAATAATAAATGCATACTTTAACCTTGCGGTAGATTTTGATTCTTTTTTTGTAATCATAGCGATTCTTTTTTTAATGATTGATTTTTTATAAAATGTATTGACAAACGACAATTTTGGAACATTTAATAATTGCGTTAAGATGTTTTTACAATACTCTTGTTTCCCTGATTTTTGTATCATTTGGTTGTCTACAATAAATTCGTGCAAAGACTGTATTTCTTTTTGATATTGATATACCAAAGGGTTAAACCAACACACAATTCTTTGAATTTCAAAAAACAATAAATCTACACTGTGTTTTTGTTTTACGTGTATTAGTTCGTGTGCTAGTATAATTTCTCTTTCTTCTCCTTTTAGTTGATCTCCCATAAAAATCCAATTGAAAAACGAAAAAGCAGATTGACTATTTTTTATAGTAACAAGACGAACCTCTTCACTTTTTGTTACCAGTTCGTTTTTGGAAAGTTTTATCAACTTCCATAATTTTACTGTAAAAATCACCAACATAACTGTACTTCCTAGTAAAAGAAGATACCACCAGTCCCAAGAAAACGAATTGGTATTTGTATTATTCACCAAGTTTTGTGTAGTATCCCCAATAAAAACAGTAGGTAACATATTTATGGTATTGATAGGTAAAGAAGTGGTTCTAAAAGCATCAAACTTTACAAACGGCAATACATAAGACAATACTGATGTTCCTAACAAATAAATTCTGTTGTAGTTAAAAAATGTTTCGTTTTTAAACATATAATACAAGGCTAAAAACAACATTTGAAACATGATAATTTCTAAAATGTAAATCATAACTCTTCTTTTTTATCGTTCATTTCTTTCAGTAGAGATTCTATATCCGATAGATCTACATCATTTTTATCTACAAAAAAAGAGACCAAACTTTTAAAAGAACCTTGAAAATAATTATTCACCAACTGATTGATGGACTGATTACTATATTCATTCTTTTCTAACAACGGAAAATATAAATGAGTTTTTCCTTTTTTTTCATAATCTACATAGCCTTTATTTTCTAAAATTCGAACAATGGTAGAAACTGTATTATATGCAGGTTTTGGATCGGGGAATTCTTTAATCAGTGCTTTTACACTAGATTTTTTTAAACGCCAGAGAATTTGCATAATGTCTTCTTCTGCTTTGGTAAGTGTTTTCATAAGATTAATTTTTTCACTAATATAAACTAAAAACTTAGTTCAAACTAAATAATTAGTTAAAAATATTTTAAAGAAAATTAATTATAGTCTTAAACCCTAGTAAATTAACAGGGTTTTAAATCATTTTATTTTTATAAAAAAATAGAGAAATCTATATTATTCCTCCCTTTATTTTACCAATTCTCCTACTTTACCTCTTACTTGTTTTGTTTATATTTGTTTGCTCCCCATAAACAAACAGGAAAATCCCATCCTATTAAACATATCATACATTATTTAAAAAGCATGAAAATTAAATATCTCTTTTTATCATTTTTGTTTCTTTTAACACCTTTTCATAAATCTGTAGCACAAATTTCTGTGGTTGGTAAAGGATGGTCTCAAAACTCTGTAAATGCTACTGTATTTAGAAAAAACTCAGTAATTTCTCATAAAAAACATCAATATGTAGCTTATTATGATGCAGAAGGTTTTTTGACCTTGGCAAAAAGAAAACAAAAATCTAATAAGTGGGAAGTTCATACGACTCAATACAAAGGAAATGTATTGGATGCTCATTGTAGCATTAGTCTTACGGTAGATGGTAAAGGATATTTACATGTTTCTTGGGGACATCATAACAACAAATTATTGTATGCAACATCTATCAAACCAAATAGTTTAGAACTTTCTGAACAACAAAGCATGATTGGCGAAAATGAGAATTTTGTTACCTATCCTGAGTTTTATAAATTTCCTAATGGGGATTTGTTTTTCTTATATAGAGATGGTGGTTCTGGTCACGGAAATTTAGTCATTAATAGATATCACACCAAAGAAGGAAATTGGACAAGAGTACATTCTTCTTTAATTGATGGAGAAGACAAACGTAATGCATATTGGCAAGCAACTTTAGATAGTCAAGGAACTTTTCATATTTCTTGGGTGTGGAGAGAAACTTGGGATGTGTCGTCAAACCACGATATGTGTTATGCAAAAACCAATGATTTTGGAAAGACTTGGGAAAAATCAGATGGAACAAAATACAATTTACCAATTACTAAAGCATCAGCAGAATATGTTTCTATTATTCCTCAAAAAAGTACTTTAATCAACCAAACTTCCATGTATGCTGATGCAAATGGAAATCCATACATAGCTACTTATTTTACTAAAAAAGGAGAAACAGTTCCTCAATTCTTTTTAATCTACAAAAGTAAAGAAGGGTGGAAAACTACAGCCATGACCAACCGTAAAACACCTTTTACTTTAGGTGGTGGTGGAACAAAAAAAATTCCTATTTCTAGACCTCAAGTAATTGTGAATAACAAAAAAGAAAAAACAAAAGTCATGCTTATTTATCGTGATATTGAATACGATAATAAAGCAGTATTAACTTATAACACTAATGATGAATTAACCACTTGGGAAACCAAAACCATTACTAATAATTCTTTAGATAGTTGGGAGCCTAGTTATGATACGGAACTTTGGAGAACTAAGAAAAAATTGAATTTATACGTACAAAAAGTAGGGCAAGGTGATGGAGAAACTTTACAAAACATGCCTGCTCAAAACGTTGAAATACATCAAATTAAAACACCTAAATAAAGCATGAAAAAATTATTTATTCTAATAGTATTCCCGTTCACATTATTTGCACAATCTAAAAAAGTAGACTCTGTCAAAGTTTTTTATTTAGGAGGTCAATCCAACATGGATGGCTACGGATACAACAAAGACTTGCCTAAATCTTTATCCAAGGAATTTAAAGATATATGGATTTTTCATGGAAATCCAACCAAAGATGAAAGAACAGATGGAGGAAAAGGAATTTGGTCTCCTTTAACCTCTGGGCATGGTAGAGGTTTTTCTTCTGATGGAAAAGAAAACAAATTATCAGATCGTTTTGGAATAGAATTATCTTTTGCTAAAAAATTACAAGAATTGTATCCTAATCAAAAAATTGCATTGATTAAATATTCTAGAGGAGGAACTTCTATAGATACGTTGGGAAATCGAACTGGAAACTGGGATCATAATTTCCGTGGTAAAACAGGAAAAAATCAATATGATTACTTTTTAGAAACTGTTAAAAATGCTTATGCTCAAACGGACATTGATGGTGATGGTATTAGAGATGTTTTAGTACCTAGCGGAATTATTTGGATGCAAGGAGAAAGCGATGCTCCTAGCGAAGAGATTGCACTAAGATATTACGATCACTTATCAACTTTAATGAACTTAATAAGAGCTGCTTTTAGAGTAGATGACTTACCAGTAGTAATTGGAAAAATATCAGACTCTTGGAACAACAAACAAGGTAAAGTCTGGAAATATGGAGAACTAGTCCAAGCAGCACAGGAAAAATTTGTCTTAAAAGACAAAAAAGCAGCCATTGTTAGGGAAACACGATATTATAAATACTCAGATCCTTATCATTATAACAGTGAAGGCTATATAGATTTAGGAAATAAATTTGCCGAAGCGCTAGAGCGTTTAAAATAATTTGAATAAAATATCTACAAAAAACACAAGTACACAAAATGCTTGTGTTTTTTTGTACTAGTGTTAAGCTGCCTTTTCACATCTTGCTTTTCTATATAATTGTTTATTTTCGTACAAAATTTATATCCCTAACCCCAATGAAATTAAAACACATCTTATTAGTAGCTATTGCTATAGCTTCGTTTTCTTGCAAACCTGTTAAACAGAATAGCCCATTATTAAGTAATATTACGCAAACTTATATTGCAGTTCCGCCAGTTACTAACAACTCCCATTCTGCAACTATAGAAGAAGTGAGTCCTAATCATTTAATGGCAGCTTGGTTTGGAGGAACCTATGAAGGAGCTAAAGATGTTGGTATCTACTCCTCTAATTTTATCAATCAAAAATGGTCTAAACCAAAATGTATTGTCAAACCTTTGGTGAAAGATAACGACACGCTACCTTGTTGGAATCCGGTATTATTTAAAAGTAAAAGCAATGTTTTGTATCTGTTCTATAAAGTTGGTAAAAACCCTAGAGAATGGTTTGGTGCTATGATTAGTTCTAAAAATAATGGACAAACTTGGAGTAAAACTACCTATTTGCCTGACGGATTTCTAGGACCTATTAAAAACAAACCTATAGAAGTTACTCCGGGAGTTATTTTATGTGGTAGCAGTACAGAAAGCACTACTGATGATGATTGGAGAGTGCATGTAGAAACTTATGCGGAAGCTACCAAAACTTGGAAAAAAATAGCCGTTAATAACAAAGCTAATTTTAATGTGATTCAACCCACTTTTTTAATACATGCGGATGATAATATCCAAATGCTTTGCAGAAGTAAACATGATAAACTTATTAATTCTTGGTCTAAAGATTACGGACAAACATGGTCTGAAATGGATAGTATTAATGTAGTAAACTCTAATTCTGGAATTGATGGGATTGCTTTAAGCAAAAATTTCTTTTTACTAGTAAACAATCCTTTACCAAGAGGTGCTGATTGGTTTAATGGACGTAATGTACTAGATGTTGAATATTCTAAAGATGGATTAAACTGGAAAAAATTATTGGATTTAGAGCATCAAACAGAAGGAGAATTTAGTTATCCAGCCATCATTCAAACTACAGATAAAAAAATTCACATCTTATATACTTACAACAGAAAATACATCAAACACGTTTCTTTTGATATCTATCACTAAAAATTACGACTGAGTACGTAAAAATAAAATTTTATGAGTCTACATCATTTACAAAACATCACCTCTTCTTTAAGCAACACATCTAAAATGCCTGTACTTTTTTTAGGACATGGAAGTCCAATGAATGCTATTGAAGAAAATGAGTTTGTAGCCTCTTTTAGAAAATTAGGTAAAGAATTGCCTACACCCAATGCTATTTTATGTATTTCTGCCCATTGGGAAACCAAAGGAACTTTTGTAACAGCAATGCAACATCCTCCAACAATTCATGATTTTGGTGGATTTCCAAAAGCTTTATTTGATGTGCAATATCCAGCTCCAGGTAGTCCTGAATTGGCTGTGGAAACCAAAAAATTAGTCACCCAAACAGAAGTTGGTTTAGATGAAAAATGGGGACTAGATCATGGAGCCTGGAGTGTTATCAAACACTTATATCCAAAAGCCGATATTCCTGTCATTCAAATGAGCATTGATTATTCTAAACCCGCTCAATATCACTATGAGTTGGCCAAAGAAATTCAACAACTTAGACACAAAGGAGTACTGATCGTAGGAAGCGGAAATATGGTGCACAACCTAAGGAGAATTGCTTGGGATAAAATGAATACAGGATCGTATGGATTTGATTGGGCGATTGAAGCCAACGAAAAAATGAAAGATTTTATTTTGAATGACAATCATAAAGACCTCATCCATTTTAACAAACAAGGAAGCGCTTTTAATATGTCCATCCCTACACCAGAGCATTATTTGCCTTTAATTTATACTTTAGCTTTAAAAGACAAAAATGAAGAAATTTCAATTTTTAACGATCAATATGTTGGGGGTTCTCTTTCTATGACTTCCATTAAAATAGCTTAAAATAAAAACCCCATTCTACTTTGTAGAATGGGGTTTTTATTTTATATATAAGTTTTTTACTCTTCTGAACGTAAACTTACTTTCCCAGTTTTTAACCCTTTTCCTGTTACTGTTAATTCTATATTTCCAGCTTCTTTTTCAGATTGTACCAACACGACTAATTTTCCACCAAATAATTTCATGGTTGGTAAGTGAAATTGCTCTAAAGAAGTAGCATCTCCATTACAAGCCGCTCTGTAAGTTCCTTTTCCTGTTACTTTAAACTTTAATTGATGAGTGACTGTTGGACAAGGAATTCCATTTTTATCAACCACAGAAACTGTAACAAAAGACAAGTCTTTTCCATTGGCTTTAATGGTTTTTCTATCAGGATTCAAAACTAATTTATATGGTTTTCCTGCAGTTTTAATTTCCTTTTGAGCTACTGCTTTTCCATCTTTATCAAATGCAACAACCTTTACGATTCCTGGTTCGTACTTAACATCCATCCACATCAGACGATATCTATTTTGCGGAGTATTCTTATTTTTTTTCTGAACGCCCATACTTTTTCCATTGATAAAAAGTTCAGCACTATCGTAATTTGTATATACAAAAACTGGTGTTACTTCTCCTTCTCTACCTTCCCAATTCCAATGAGGTAAAATATGTAATGTTTCAGCATCTTTATTCCAACGACTTCTATATAAGTAATATCTATCTTTTGGTAATCCTGCCAAATCATTAATTCCAAAATAAGAACTACGTGATGGCCAACTGGTATCATACGGAGTTGGTTCTCCTAAATAATCAAAACCTGTCCAAACAAACTCTCCAATTACCCAGTCTTTATCATCTTGTAATACAAAATCTTCATCAGGAACATTAGACCAACTACAAGCTTCTAAATCATAAGAAGAAGATTGAAAATCATCATACTGAACATTTTTTCCTTGCTTTACAGGAAACTTATAAATTCCTCTAGAACTAACAGTTGATGCTGTTTCTGATCCTAAAATAAATCCTTGTGGGAATCTCTTATTTGCTTCTTCGTATAAATGAACTCTGTAGTTCAATCCTGGTATATCTAACAACGCTCCAAAACCAGATTTCATTACAGAATTCACCTGATCCATTCCTACTGTTACAGGTCTTGTTGGGTCTTCTCTATGAAAAATTTTTTGTAACCATTTTGCACGTTTCACTCCTGCTTCTCCATGCTGATCTGGTACTTCATTTCCTGAACTCCACATGACAATACTTGGGTGATTTTTAGTAGCTGCAACCAAGTTTACAATATCTTTTTCTGCATATTCATCAAAAAATCGGTGATAACCATTTTTTACCTTTGCTTTAGCCCATTCATCAAAACTTTCTGCTAAAAATAAAAATCCCATTTCATCACACAACTCCAATTGTTCAAAAGACGGCATGTTGTGAGAACTACGAATGGCATTACAGCCCATTTCTTTTAAAATAGTTAACTGACGTCTTAACGCTGCTTTATTAATAGCTGTTCCAATAGGTCCTAAATCATGATGTAGACAAACTCCTTTAAACTTAGTCACTTTTCCGTTTAAACTAAATCCTTTATTGGCTTCGTATTTAATTTCTCTAATTCCAAAACGAGTAGTTATCTCATCTTTCAACTCATTATTTACATACAACTTGGTAACTGCTTTGTACAAATAAGGATGCTCTGGACTCCATAAATTTGGATTGTCAACTTTTATATTTTGATCAAATTCATTTCCAAACTCCAAGGTTGTTTTGTTTGATGAAATCTCTTTACCATCAGCATCTAAAATAGTTGTAACCAAAGCCCCGTTTGTAACAGATACTTTTGTTTTTATATTTACCTTAGCTTCTTCTTTGCTAACCTTTGGAGTGGTAATGTATGTTCCCCATTGGTTAATACTCTCTTTATTTTTAGTAATTAAACTTACTTTTCTGTACAAACCAGCTCCAGGATACCAACGAGAAGCAAACTCTTTATTACTTAATTTTACCGCTAAAGTATTCTCTCCTTTTTTAAGAAACTTAGAAATATCAAAATAAAAGTAGCTATAACCATAAGCCCATTCACCAATTTTTTCTCCATTTAAATACACTTGTGGTTCACTCATGGCACCTTCAAAAAGAAGAATTGTTTTTTTAGCTAAATCAGCTTCAGAAATAGTAAACTTATTTCTGTACCAAGCAGTTCCAACATGTGGCAAAGCTCCTGTTCTTCCTGTTTTTTCAGTCGCTTCTTTTTCGCCATTTTGTACAATGGCTACTGTTTGTTTATCAACTTCTTTATCAAAAGGCCCATAAATTGCCCAATCGTGAGGAACGGTTACGGTTTCCCATTTTGAATCGTTATATGATTCTTGTTGAGCATTCTCAACATCTCCTTTTTGAAACTTCCAATTAATATCTAACTCTTTAACCGTTCTAACTTGGGAAAAAGAAACTTGTGAAAGAATAAGAAATAATGTGAATAGGAAAGATTTAAACTTTGTCATTCTTAATTCTTCTTTATTATATTTAGTAATTATTTAGAACCGTTGTAAAACTGCATTCCTAAAGTTGCTTTGTTATTATTATCAAATAAAGTTGCATTGTCCCAATGAGAACCTCTACCCCATTGCGTTTTACAATTTGTAGAAACCCATGCTGGTTCCCAATAAACAACTCCAGATCCTCCGGCTTTTACCACAACTTCTTTCAGTTTATTTAAATAATCTAATTGACCTTGTTGTGTTGCTGCATAGCCATTTATTAATGCATTAGCATCTAATATATTATTAGCGGCATCATTATTATTTAGGCTAAAAGGATATGCTGTTTCTACAATCATTAATTTTTTCTTATAAGTATCTATCAACGATTTTAAAGGTGTTTCCACATTGTCTAAAGTATATTCTGACCAAATTGGATAATATGACAAACCAATCCAATCATAATCAGTAATTCCGCTAGCTGTTGCTTCTTTAAACCACCACAAACCATTTTCAGGTTGAGCAATATGCAACATTATTTCAATCTTCGCATCCTGCACTGTCGAAACATCTCTTACAGCTTTTATTCCTTGATTAATTAAATAAGCATTACGATCCCAATCTATAGGCCAAACCAACTCATCTCCTTGCAAAATCATAGGATTGGTTTCATTACCAACCTGTACCATTTCTGGCAATAATTCTTCTGCTGCTAAATTATTTAAGGTTTCATAAGTATAATCATACAGTAACTTTCCTAAAGCTACTTTGTTATTCATTTGAATTTCCCAAGCAGCTGGAATTTTTTGTTTTTCAGGATCTGTCCAAGAATCTGAATAATGGAAATCTAACAACACATTCATTCCTAACTCTTTGGCTCTAGATATTGTTTTTTTTACATCTTCATAATTAGAATAATTAGTCCAAGTTGGATTGTGCCACAAACGAACACGTACCAAATTGGTTCCTGCATTGCTAAAAATTTTAAAAGGGTCTTGAGTAATTCCTCTATCATTTTTATAAACAGCACCACAATCTTCCATTTCATTTACATACGATAAATCTGCTCCGTAATAAAAAGCAGCTTCATCGGTATCTGGAGTAATTACTTCTTTATCTTGTTCCTCTTCTGCAATAGAAGTTGAACTTTGACAAGAACCTAAATGGAAACAAGCTAAGATTAAAAAAGTACTAAAATAAAATTTCATAAATATTTTCATTTGGCTATTATTCTAAAGTAATGGTTTTATCAACAGCATTTACTGTTAACGTATAGGTTCCTGGAGTTCCAACAAAAACAAAGTTTCCATCTCCTTCACCTTCGTCTTCAAAAGCAGCATCAATGGTAAAGTTTTGATCTGCATAATAAGAATAGTTTAAACCTGAGTTCCAATCATCAAAAGCTGTAAAAAATCTAAATTTTTCATTAGCCAAAGCAATACTTGCAGACCAAACATCTGGAGTAGATTCAATAAACTCAACTGTATTTGCAGCATCAAAAGACCAACCTCCTGGAACAGCTCCACCAACTGTCCATAAAGAATTAGAAGGTGTTAACACAATTGTTTTATTAACATTGTCTATAGTTAATGTATAAATACCTGGAGTTCCTATAAACTTAAAGTTTGCATCATCTTGAGCATCTTCTAAATTGGCATCAATAGTATACCCTTCACCTTCGTAATAAGAATATTTTAAATCTGAAGCCCAGTCTCCTGATTCTTGAAAAAATCTAAAGTTTTCATTAATAAAAGATGCTTTTAATTGTAATACATCACCATCACACACCATTTCTCCTGCAGGAACAAAGTTCCATCCAATATTATCTAAACCTGCTCCAACAGCATAAAGAGAAGGACACCCTCCATCATTAGCAACTGTTTCTATCCATTCAATATTAATAGGCTGTACCTCAGACATCACTTCATTTGTTCCTGTTGACCCCATACTTGCTTTTACTTTAAGGTACACCACTCCTGTATTATTTGGTGTTCCATCTGTATTGGTTGTTGTAGGATCATCATCTAAACCTAAATCTTTTGCAAATGACAACAATTGATCTACTGTAATTCCGTAATTGGTTTCACTAGTGGTTCCTATAATTTTATATGGATCGGCATCTACATCAATAGCTGCTAAAAGTTCGTATGAAATATTTGTTGAAACTCCAAAATCTGCTGCACTCCAAATAATTCTATCAGCAATATTTTCTTTGGTTGCGTTAGACAATAAATATTTTGCTGCAAACGAACTTGTAAAAGAAATTCCTTCTGTACTAGGTTGTGCTACAAAAATAGGTGAACTGTCGTCTGAGCAAGCGTTTAATCCTACTAATGAAATAAATGCTATAAATATGATGATTAATTTTTTCATTGTATATATTTTTAGTGTTTGTCTTTTTTATTTTAATATCCTGTGTTTTGTGTAAGATTTGGATTGGCAGCTACACTCGCCTTTGGTAATGGAAAAACCTTACGGAAATTACCTATGGCAATTCCACTTACCACACTTCCTTTCCAAGACCAGTTATAAGAACCTCCTGTATATTTTCCGAAACGGATTAAGTCTTGTCTTCTATGTGCTTCTCCATATAATTCAACCATACGTTCATTTAAAATCAAGTCTAAATCAACATCGTTTTCTGTAACCATAAATGGATTGTTAGCTCTTGATCTTAATAAATTGATATAATCTTTAGCGGTAGATAATGTTCCTCCTGAACCTCCTCTAACAACAGCTTCTGCATACATTAAATAAACATCAGCAAGTCTAAACATAGGAAAATCAGTATCTACTATTTCGGTAGCAGAACCATTAGCTCCTGTAGATGTTTTGTTAGACCATTTTGCGGTAACATATCCTGTTCCATAATCATACATATCAGTCATTTCAATAGTTCTATCGTCACTTAAAATGGTATTTCTATCATCGGTATCATAAGTACCATTTAACATGGTTTCAGAGAATTGTTTGGTTACTCTTAATCCACCAGCCCATCCTGCTACACCAAAATCAGCTCCGTTTTGTTCTATAGATCCTACTTGTGCATTGACCATGACCGTAGTAGGTCCATAATTTTGAGTCACAACTCCATCGGAAACAATAGGGAAAATAATTTCGTTTCTTGCAGAATTGCTATGGTTGTCTGCATTAAAATTATTAGCATATACAGGTGATAAAATATAACCTGATGCAATAATATTATTACAATAAGTTAAACATTCATCGTACTTATTTTCTCCAATAAACACCTCTGCATTTAAATAAATTTTAGCTAACAACATCCAAGCAGCAGCTTTGTCTACTCTTGCATATTCATTTTGTAAAGGATCTGCTAATTCTGGTAAAATAGTATTGATTTCAGACTCCACAAAGGCAAACAATTCAGCACGATTGTATTGTGGAGATTGGTACGCTCCTACAGGGTCATTTTCTGTTACAAAACCTGCTTTACCAAACAAATCCATTAAATGATAGTAAGCCAAAGCTCTCAAAAAACGAGCTTCTGCTCTAAATGTTTGTACTTCGGCACGAGTATTATCACTTACTCCTCTGCTGTTTAATTTGTCATTGGTAGTTTGTCTTAAATATTCATTAACAAAAGCTACTTGAGTCATACATCTTCCGTAAAACCCTCTAATAACAACATTGTCTGCTGTCCATGTATTTCTATTTAATCCTCTTAAACCACCATCATTTTCCCATGACCATTTTACCTCATCTGTGGTTAATTCTTGTAAATTCCAAAATGCTCTACCGTATTGACTTGTACCTGCATCTAAACCTGAAATATTTGAATCTCCTGGTCCATTTGCACCTGTTAAGGCCAAGTTTCCATATACTCCAGCCAAACCTTGCTTATAAGATTCTGGGGTAGCGTAAAAATCATCGACCAAAAAAGCATTAGGATCATTTACCTCAATATCTAAATCGTTTGTACAACCTACAAGAATTAATACAGTACCTAATATGTATATTACTTTATGTGTTAATTTATTTTTCATACTGTTATGTTTTAAAATCTAACGTTAGCTCCTATTAAAAATGTTCTTGGTCTAGGAGTTATTGAATTATCTATACCGTTTCCAAACACTTCAGGATCTACTCCTGAATATCCTGAAATAGTAAATACATTTTGTACACTAGCAGACAAACGAACCGAAGAACTTTGACTAAAAATTTTGTTAAACGTATATCCTAAACTCAAATTATCCATTTTTAAGAAAGAAGCATCTTCTATATAATAATCTGACAACAACACTGTTTCCGAAGATTGGAAGTTTGTATCTAATACTGATGTTGGTAAGTTTGACACTACCGAACTATTTCTTAATGCTCCGTATTGTGCTCTGGTTGCATTGGCTCCATTATAATTATAGTTTCCTAAACTTGCTCTTAAATTAAAAGATAAATCGATGTTTTTATAACTAAAATTAGAAGCAAACCCCATGGTTACTGTTGGCATACCATTGTGATGGATGTACAAATCTGATTCATTAATAATATTGTCTCCATTCAAATCGGCATAAGCTCCTTCTATAGGGTTTCCACTCGTGTCATAAATTTGCTTGTATACGTAATATGAAAATGGTGTATATCCTACTCTATGAACCTGAACCGTAGCTCCATCACCTGCACCTGCTCCTGTATTTCCAACCAGTTGATCTTGATCTAAAGCTAAATTTTTAATTTCAGTTTTGATAAATGTGGTATTAAAGTTTGCATACCAATTAAAACCATCTCTATTCTTAAAAATATCTCCTCCTATAGAAAACTCAATTCCTTTTGATGTAAAATTCCCTATATTTTGAAATCCTGAATTACTAAAGTTAGAACCATCAGAAATAGCTGCATTGGCTAACAAATCTTTAGACTCCTTATAAAAACCTTCTATAGCTCCTGTAAACCTGTCGTTTAACAATCCATAATCAAAACCAGCATTATAGGTTGTAGTTTCTTCCCATTTTAGATTTTCATTTCTAAAGTTTGGAATTCCAATAGAAGTTACATTGTTTCCAAATATATATTGAGAGGTTGATAATCCTTTGGTGTATTTAGATAAAAACAAATCTAAGTTATCTTGTCCTATGTCTTGTTGACCTGTAATACCCCAACCCAATCTTAATTTTAAAGTTGATAAAGTCTCTGCTTCTGGAAACAAATCTTCTTTAAGTTTCCATGCAAAAGCTGCTGCTGGAAAATTACCCCAACGATTGTTTTTACTAAAACGTGAGGTTCCATCTCTACGATAAGAAAGTGTAAACAAATATTTATCGTAAAAAGAAAGGTTTGTTCTTCCAAAAAAACCAATCAATACTAAATCTGGTGTAACACTTGTTACCGGCTCGCTGTCTACTCCATCATCTAGCAATTCATTAGTTACATAACTTTCACTGGTGAATTTTTGATAAGAATATCCTGCTGTAGCCTCAAAATTAAATTCATCATATTCTTTTATATAAGACAAGTAACCGTCTAATAAATGATTGCTTTTATCATTTGTATATTCTGAATATGAACCAACAATACGTCCGTCTGCTTGAAACAAAGGATTTTGATCAGACACTCTTGTGAATCCTTCGGCAGTACTTACATCTAACCCTAAATTTAAAACAGCTGAAAGTTCTGGAATGGCATGAAAATTATAGTCTAATTTAACATTACCATATAATCTTTTTACTTCACTTCTACTGTTTCTTTGTAGTAATTCTGCTACAGGGTTTAACGGAGCTCTTTCTACCAAATCACTACTATTAATTACTCCATTATTATCATCATTATAATATTGGAAATAACCACCAAAGGGAGAGTTCTCATCATATACCGGTTGTGTAGGGTCAAAAGTTAATGCATTTCCTTGTTGACCAGAGGCGAATCTGTTTTTTTCTAAAGACACGTTTGCGTTTACACTAACTTTTAAATGTCTGTCAAAAAAATCTGGATTTACAGTTACAGACCCCGTGTTACGTTCGTAACCAGAAGTTAACATCAATCCGTTTTGTAAACTTCTACCTAAAGAAGCTCTAGTAGGGATTCTATCAAACAACATTCCGTTTACCGATAAGTTGGTGTTTGCAGAAACACTTGTTCTGTAAATTTCATCTTGCCAATCTGTATTTGCAGTTCCTAAAGAAGCTAACAAACTAGGGTCTTGTTGAGCTACAATTTCTCTAAACTCATCGGCACTAAAAACATCAACCTTATTTGCTAGTGTGTGCACACTCATGCTCATATCTAAATTGGCAGAAAAAGTTCTTGTTCCTTTTTTTAGAGTAATGATAATAACTCCGTTTGAAGCTCTTGATCCATAAATGGCTGTTGCAGAAGCATCTTTTAACACAGAAAACGAATCGATATCATTTGGGTTTATGGTACTTAAAATAGACCTAGAACCTCCAATAGTATTGTTATCTATTGGCATACCATTAATTACAATTAAAGGATCATTAGAAGCTCCCAAAGATGCTCCTCCACGAATTCTAATGGTTGAACCCGAACCAGGTTCTCCTCCTGTATTAATAGACAAACCTGCCACACGACCTGTTAGCATATTTTCTGGAGTTACAATATTTCCTTTGTTAAAATCTTTAGACGTTACTGCTGTTACAGAACCTGTAGCATCTTTTATAGTAGTACTACCGTATCCTATAATTACCACTTCATCTAAAGCTTGAGTATCTTTCTTTAACTGAATGCTTAAAACATTATTTTGCACGACCGATTCTGTTACTTGATATCCTAAATAGGAAAACACCAATACATCGTTTTTATTAACTTTAATATTGTAGTTTCCATCAAAATCTGTAGTGGTTCCAGAGTTTGCGTTTTTAATCATAATGTTTACTCCTAATAATGGAGTACCATCAGTAGCATCTGTAACCGTTCCAGATACATTTAATTGTTGACTAAAAGATGTTATAGAAAAACATATCAAAAGCAACATAAAAAGTAGCTGTTTTAAGCTGGCTGGATGCCTTTTTTCTCGAGAGAAATTCATCATAAATAGTTTTATTAAAAAGTTAAATGTAATTAAGACCTCTTTATCTCATCAAAACACAACGACAAAGACTTGGTAATAATTAACATGTGCAAGTACCTTATTTTATTGACTTTTTAGGTGGGTCAATTTCATTAAGTAAGGGTAAGTTTTTCGTTATTCTCTAAAAAACACTCCTGATTTTATGGATGTTATAGATTATACGATAAAAAAATTAGATTTTCACTAAAAACCAAGTGATTTATGATTTTAAAAACTCTGAAGGGTTTTTATTAAACTTTTGCTTAAAGAGTTTACTAAAATATTTTCTATCAGAGTAGCCAACTTTGTAACAAGCATCGGAAACAGAATAACCTAAGTCTTTTATTAATTGTTTGGCTATGGATAATCTATAATCTCTAATAAACTCTACATAACTAAGTCCAGTTAATGCCTTAATTTTTTTGTACATCACGGAATGACTCATTCCTAATTCTTTAGCAATGACTTCTGCTTTTAAATTATTAGCTTCTAAATTGGGCTCTATACTCTTATATAATTTTTCTAAAAACAATTGATCTGGAGAACTAATGGCTAATTCTTTTGGATTTAAAAAGTTATCATTAATAAATTTTTCTCTTAATAGTTTTCTATTATTAAGTAGGTTAGAAATTCTTGTTTTTAGTAACTCTTCTTCATAAGGTTTTGCTATATATTCATCGGCACCAGTATCAAAACCTTCCATTCTATTTTTTACAGAAGTTCTTGCTGTTAATAAAATAATAGGAATATGACTTGTAAATGTGTTTAGTTTTAATTTTTTAACAAATTCAAGTCCATCCATTACAGGCATCATTACATCACTAATAATAATGTCTGGAAAATTTTTAGTGGCTATTTTTAACCCTTCTTCTCCATTAAACGCCTGTAAAATAGTATAATCTTTACTTAAAATTTCATGTAAAGAATCCTGAATTCCCTTATTGTCTTCTACAATTAAAATAACTTCTTTTGCTTGAGCTTTTTTTGATGTTTTTTTCTTTAATTCTTTAATTGCTTCTGTTTCTTGTGGTATAATAGTGTTGTTTTCTTCTATCTGATTTTCATCAAAATGATGTTTGTCTTTTAAAATTTTTACTTCAAAAAAGCTTCCTTTATTTTTCTCGCTTTTAACATTGATGTTTCCTTTGTGTAAATCCACAATTTCTTTGGTAATAGATAATCCCAAACCAAAACCGAGTTTTTCATCGGTACTATTGTTATTTACTTGATAAAATCTATTAAAAATTTTAGACAAATGAGATTTGGTCATACCAATTCCCGAATCTTTTACTATTAAATAAACCTCGTTTTCGTTATTCTCAATACTCACACTAATAGTTCCACCGTTTTTAGTAAACTTAAAAGCATTGGTTAACAGATTATAGATTACTTTTTCAAACTGATTTTTATCAAACCACAAATCTACTTTGGGAATTTCTGAGTGAAATGTATAGGTAATGTTTCTGTCTGAAGCAATTTCTGAAAACGATAAAAAGATTTCTTTACAATAAGACACAAATTCTCCTTGACTAACTCTTAAATTAATTTCATTAGTCTCAAATTTTCTAATATCCAACAATTCATTTACCAACTGTAATAAAACATTACTGTTTTTTCTAATGGTATGTGCCGATTTTATTTGTTTGCTTTCTAGTAACTCTCCTTTGTCAAATAACCTGTTAATAGAGCTTAAAATTAAAGTTACTGGGGTTCTAATTTCGTGAGATATGTTGGTAAAAAACTGTTGTTTTAAATTGTAAAGTTCTTTGTCTTTTTCGTGCGTTAATTTTTCAAATTCTAAGTTAGCTTTCATTCTTTCCCAAGCAATGGTGTACTTTCTAAACAAATAGAACAAAAACATAAATATGAGGGCATAGATTACAAAAGCCCACCATTTTAACCAAAAAGGTTTTAGAACAACAACATTTACTGAGGTATAATCATTCCCCCATTCGCTACCAACTTCTTTGCTTTTTACTTTAAAAACATAATCACCGGGAGATAAGTTGGTGTAAGTTACAGTTCTATCTTTTCCTATAAATCGCCAATCTATATCAAAATCTTCCATTTTTATAGCATATTCACAAGTATTGGAAAACGGAAATTTTAAAGCAGAAAATTCAAATGTTAATACGTTTTGATTGTGTTTTAAGACTATTTCATCTTCAAAAACAATATTCTTTTTTAAAATTTGATTCTCCCCAATTTTAACCTCTTTATTAAACAACTTAAAGTTTGTTATTTTAACCTTTGGTTTTATAGATACTGTATTTACTTTTTGAGGATTTACTTTTAAAACACCATTCATCCCTCCAAAATATAGCATCCCCTCTTCATCTTTATAAACGGAATTTATATGATACTCTCCCGACAAACTAGAGAAGGAATTAAAACTGTTGGTTGTATAGCTATAATTTAAAATTCCTTCTCTTGTGCTAAACCAAATATTTTGATGATTATCTTCTATAATTCCGGTAATGGTTAAATATTTAATTTCATCAAAATGTTCAAAACGTTCTACTTTTTTGGTTTTTAAATTCATTCTATTAATTCCCTCACCAAAAGTTCCTATCCATAAATAACCTTTTGAATCTTTATAAATAGAAAAAATATTATTACTAGCAATAGTGGTACTGTCTTGTTCTTTATACGTATAATATTTAAACTGCTTGGTAGTTTTATTAAAAACATTTAACCCACCACCAAAAGTAGCCATCCATATTTCCTGATTTTCTACTTCTAAATCGACTACATTATTATTATTTACACCTGTATTGTCCTTAGCATTTTCTTTATAACTAGTAAACTGCTTGGTTTTATTGTTAAAATAATTAACACCTCCACCCCAAGTAGCAATCCATAAATTGTGTTTTTCATCTTCAACAATGTCTCTTACATCGTTAAAACTAATAGCGTTTTCATTGTTATATTGATGTTTGTATTGAATTGTTTTATTCTCTTGTTCATCAAATTTTATCAACCCATTAGAAAATGTACCCAACCAAATATCTCCGTTACTGGTTTCTACAATTTTTTGAATATACCTAGCCTTAATAGATTGATAATTATTTTTTTTATTAAAATACTTAACCTTTTTATGATGAAGATTATAAACAGTTAAACCTTCTCCATCTAATCCTAAGTAAAGTTTTTCATCATTTTTATAAAGCGATAAAACAGGAGATGGATTTGCTCCAACAATATCACTAAATAAAATTTCGTTGGTATTGTTTCTATCTAGAATACTAATACCATTCCATGCAGTACCAAACCAAATATTGGCCTGATCGTCTTCCATAATTTCGTAAATAGCATTTCCAGACAAAGATGATTCTAATTGAGAATTATATAAATAATTATGAACAATAGGCTCTTTTCCATTTGGATATTGAATTTCAAAAACTCCATTACCATCAGTTCCAATCCACAAATTGTCTTTACTATCTTTTTTAATAGAACGAACAATTTTAACATCCTGCTTAACGGATAAGTTTTCTTTAAAAAAATCTGAAAATTTTAAAGTTGCTAAATCTACTAACAACAAACCACTTCCGTTAGTTCCTATTAAAATTTTATCTGGATTTAAAGCTGAAATGGTGTAAATAAAATCAGAAACTTGTGTTTTTTTGGGAACAATTTGTTTAAACTTTTCTTCTGATATATCAAAAATAAAAAGACCATTCCCAAAAGTTCCTGTCCATATATTTCCATTTTTATCTTCATAAATAGAAGTAATACTATTGCTCTTTTTACTTTGATTGATATTTAATTGATTAGAGTAAGAAGTAAATGTCATAGAATCTGGTTCTAATTTACAAAGCCCTTTATCTGTACCTAACCATATGTTTCCTTTAGAATCTTCTATTGCAGAACTTATTCTATTTGATAATAATTGATTGTTATTACTTACCTTATAAACTTCAATAGAATCTTTTTTAGCATTATAGTAATTTAAACCACCTCCTAAAGTGGTAATCCAAAGTCTATTTTTTTTATCAACCAATAAGTCTGATATATCATTAGAGTTTAGGTTGCTATTTATTTTATTGTAAACTTTAATATCTAATCCATCATACCTATTTAATCCATTTCTTGTTCCAATCCAAACAAAGCCGTCTTTACCCATATCCATACAAATAATTCCACCATTTGATAAACCGTTGGTTTGGTTTATTTTTTTAAACATTATTTGTGATTGGGAAAAACAAAATGTAATTCCTAAAAAAAATGAAATAATAAAGTTTACAAATACTTTCAAAGTAGTATGCATGTATATGTTAGTTAAACAACAAGATATTGTATTTTTTAAGCATAAAAAAACCTGTACTAATTAAAGAACAGGTTTTGTATGTGTTAAAAACAAATTTTAGACTATGGTTACACTATTCTTATTAATGGTTACTGTTTTTGATAGTCTTTTTTGTTCTTCTCCTCCTGGAATAAAACAACAACCAGCTTTGTCTACCGTATATAAAATTTGTAAATGTATAATTTCTTCATTGTCTATTTCTTTTTGACTATAAATTGCTACATCTACATTGTCTATATTAGGCCAACCACCTTCGGTAACAAACTCACTCACCTTAATTTGATGAATGTTTTTTTGTACCAATTGTTTTATTTCTTGTTTGTTATGCATTAGTTTACAAAATGATATAAGAAAACAATATCAGCATCTAAAGCCGTTTTTCTTTCTCCTTCAATTTCGATATTAATAGAAAGTACAGCTTTAGAAATACCTCTTAAATTATCTATTGATTTTAACTTAGTTCTTAATCTAACTTTGGCATCAACAGGTACAGGTTTATTAAACTTTAATTTTTCTATTCCGTAATTTACCAACATTTTACTGTTGTTTACTTCAATAATTTGCTCCCATAAATATGGCATTAAAGACAAAGTTAAATATCCGTGAGCTATAGGAGTACCAAAAGGACCTTCTTTTGCTTTTTCTGCATCACAATGTATCCATTGATGGTCTAAAGTTGCATCTGCAAACTGATTAATTCTCTCTTGTGGAATTGCTAAATATTCTGAAATTCCAATTTCTTTCCCCTCATAAGCTTTAAAGTCTTCAAAGCTATTGATAATTACTTTTGCCATTAATTAAGTTTATTATAGTATGAAACTCAAATTTACGTATTTCTATGATTTAAACCTCTAATCCTCTAATAAATTATGAATCCAAGCATATTGTAACAATATTAATGTTTTAGCATCATTAAACTCATTATTTTCTATCGCTTTTTTTACTTCTGCAAACCCCATTTCAAAAACAATAATATCTTCTTGTTCATCATTCAGTCCACCACCTTCGGCAACTTTCATACTTTCATCATATTCTGCTACAAACATGTGGGTAATTTCTGTGACCGCCCCAGGAGTCATAAAGCAATCTCTTACTTTTTTAACTTTGGGAACTCTATAACCTGTCTCCTCCTCTATCTCTCTAATAATACATGTTTCAGGATCATCTTTATCTAACATCCCAGCAGGAACCTCTGTAACAATTCCTGAAGCCACTCCATTTATATAAGCCGGCATTCTAAACTGTTTGGTAAGCAATACCTTTTTTGCTTGTTTATTATACATAAAAACAGCAGCCCCATCTCCTTTGTCGTAAACTTCTCTTACTTGCTCTTCTGTTCTTCCGTCTGTACTAGTATATTGATATGAAAACAATTTTAAAGGCTTCCATTTATTCGATAATACCTTTTCTTTAATTTCTGATATTTTCATTTTCTATAATTTTAAATACTCATCATACAAAGCTTGTAACAATGCTTTAAGAACCTCTTCTTTATTTTTATCATAAAACGTTTCCTCTGGTTGATACACCGTCTTTTTTGTTTCATGATTATAAAATACATTTTCGTTTTGACTTACCAAACCATAAGCATCATTAAATACATAAAAACCGAAACCTTTTGTATTCGGGTTGAATAGATTTTTACTCCACTGATATTCTTTAGCATCTAAACCTAATTGATGTAATACTGTTGATGAAATATCTAACTGACTGGCATATTTTGAATTTTGAATTCCTCTATACTCTTCTTTAATAACGTCTCCAAAAAACAATAATGGAATTCTATTTTTATTAGCTACAAAGTTTTCCCAATGGTTTGGAGTTGGGTGACTATGGTCTGCTGTAATCACAAACAAAGTATTCTTGTACCAAGGTTTGGTAGCTGCTACTCTAAAAAATTCTTTTAAAGCCTTATCTGTATAATGTCCTGAATTGATGTATTGTTGATATCCACCCCCAAATTTAAAAACATCTTTCATAGGATAATCAAATGGAGAATGGGTACTTAAGGTAAAAGATGCCATCATAAAAGGAGGTTTCATTTTATCAATTTCTTGAATTTTTCTCTCAAACAAATATTCATCTGCAACTCCTAATTTTCCAGTAGGAATATCACCCGAAAAATCTTCTCCTTTAATTAAATGATCAAAATGACAATTAAAAATATAGTCTAAAACTTTTCCATGCTTTAAATCTCCGCCGAAAATATATCCTGTTTCATATCCAAGCTTTTTAATGTCTTTTACAAAATTGGGCAAATTGGTAAACTTATCTCTTTGGGTGGCAACATTTACGGTTGGCAAGGCAGGAAAACCACTAAAAATGCTAATCATTCCAACATGAGATCTTAATCCTGGAGAAACTACATTTTTAAAATTATATCCATTTTTAATTATAGAGTCTAAGGTTGGGGTTACTTTTTTATACCCTCCGTTTGCAGCAATCAAATCTGATGAAAAACCCTCTAAAATAATATAAACAATATTGGGTTTTGAGTTTTTTAAAATTGAGATTGTTGTATCTTTTTTTACCTCATATAAATTAGAAATTCTCTTATTTAATTCTTCTTTGGTAAAAAAATGATACGGATTTTTATCTCCTACTTTTATATTAGACTCTACACTCCTTGCTAAATTAAACGTTGAATTAATAGCGGCAGCATTGGCAAAATCATTTTCAGAAAAATAAGCATCACTTTGATCAATAGGTGTAATTCCCGTACCTCTTAATCCTAAGAAAACAACTCCTCCTGCCAACAAGAAAAAAGGAACAGGAAGCATATAACTTTGTTTTACATGGATGTTTTTAGGAACTATTTTTTGATATAAATAATAAGACAAAACCAACATCAATAGAAACAAAACAGCACCGGAAATTAACAAACCATTGGTTGATGTCCTTACTACTTCATCAACATCTTTTAAATAGGTAAGTGCTTTGTAATTAATTTTGGTATTCCATTCTTTATAAATTCCGATATCTCCAATCATGATCATAGCATTAATCAATGTAAAAATCATTACTAATGTTTTTACTATATAATGAGTAGCTTTATTTGGATACAAGAAATGAAGACTCAACAATAAAGTAGGAATAATTAAAATATAACATGCCATCACTGTATCTACCCTCCAAGCATACACAAAAGAAAGAATGGCTTCTTTAAAAGAAATATCAAAACTATTTAAGTTGTAAACAATAAATACAATTCTGGAAATCGCATAAATAGCCAAAAAGTATAAATAGTTTTTAAATAAATATTTTAGTGAATTTATCATAGCATAAAAAAAGCTCAAAGATAGAAAATCTTTGAGCTTAATATTTTAATTGTCTCATTTACTTATTTAGCAAATCAATACTTTACTGATTTCCTAATATAATAGGCATTCCATCTTTAGACGATCCTATTACAACTACTTTTGCATTTGGAGAATTCGCCAATTCTAAAGTGGCTTGAATTCCTTTTTCTTTTAAAATATTTTCTGATAACGATGCATTTAAAATTTTGTTTGCCGTTGCTTTTCCTTCAGCATCAATTCTTTGACGTTCCGCTTCCTTTTGAGCTTTTTGAATAGTAAACTCATACTCTAAAAACTCCTGCTCCTGTTTTAATTTTTTTTCAATTGCATTTTTAATGGTAGTCGGTAGAGTTACATCTCTTACCAATACTTCATTTAACTGTATAAATTGATCATCTAATATTTTTTTTGTTTCATCAAAAACTTCATTCTGAATCACATCTCTTTTACTAGAATATATTTGTTCAGGTGTATATCTACCAACTACTGAACGAGCTGCAGATCTTAAAGATGGTAAAATAACTCTAGTCAGATATTCTTGTCCTTTTTGTTGATGTAAATCACCTAATTTATCCGTTTGTGGCATATACCAAGCACTTACTTCTAATTGAATGTCTAATCCGTTAGAAGACAATACTTTCATTTTTTCAAACAATTCTTGTTGTCTAACTTCATAAACAAAAACCTTATTCCACGGTGCTATAATATGAAAACCTTCTCCCAAAGCAGGCTCATCGGTCACCACACCTCCTCCAAAAGTCTTAAATAAAACCCCTGCTTTTCCAGATTCTATACTTATTGCCGATTTTGAAATAAAAATAATTCCCACGACTATTATGGCAATAATTATCGGTAGAGACTTTGGTATTTTCATGTTTTGATCTATCATTATTCGTTTGATTAAGTTAATTATTAATAATGTTGAATTTACGTATTATTATATGCTATTACTAATGATTTAGAGATTGATTGGCTTGACACTTACATAAAAAAACCACTTTAAAGAAAATTTCTTTAAAGTGGTTTATAAATTATATTTAAGAGTAAATTATGCAGTAATCATACCACCATCTACGTTTAATGTTTGTCCTGTAATATATGCAGACATATCAGAAGCTAAAAACACACATGCGTTTGCAATATCTTCTGGTTGCCCCCCTCTTTTTAAAGGAATTGCTTGTCTCCATCCATCTACAACAGCTTCATCTAATTTAGCTGTCATTTCAGTTTCAATAAATCCAGGAGCAATTGCATTACAACGAATATTTCTAGATCCTAACTCTAAAGCCACAGATTTAGTAAATCCTAACATTCCCGCTTTAGAAGCAGCATAGTTTGTTTGTCCTGCATTTCCTTGAACTCCAACAACAGAACTCATGTTAATAATAGAACCAGCTCTTTGCTTCATCATTGGACGAATTACAGCCTTTGTTAAGTTAAATACAGATTTTAAGTTTACTTCGATTACCTTATCAAAGTCTTCCTCAGAAATACGCATTAATAAATTGTCTTTTGTAATACCAGCATTATTAATTAATACATCAATCGTTCCAAATTCTTTTAAAACATCAGCAGCCAATGCTTGAGCTGCATCAAATTCTGCTGCATTAGATTGATATCCTTTAGCTTTTACACCAAAAACAGCTAATTCTGTTTCTAAAGCATTTGCAGCCTCAACAGATGAACTATATGTAAAAGCAATATTAGCTCCTTGCTTAGCAAATTCTAATGCTATTCCTTTACCAATTCCTCTTGTTGCACCAGTAATGATGGCTGTTTTATCTTGTAATAATCCCATTCTTTGTTTTTTTATTTTGCAACTCCGGCTAAAACACTTGCAATTGCTTCACCAATTTTTGCAGGTGATGCTACCACGTGAATTCCATTCTCTGCTAAGATTTCCATTTTAGCTTGTGCAGATTCTCCTTCACCACTTACAATAGCTCCAGCGTGTCCCATAGTACGACCAGCAGGTGCAGTTTGTCCAGCAATAAATCCTACAACTGGTTTTCTGTTACCATCTGCTTTGATCCATCTAGCAGCTTCTGCTTCTAATTGACCTCCAATTTCACCAATCATTACAATTGCCTCAGTTTCTGGGTCATTCATCAACAATTCTACAGCTTCTTTAGTAGTAGTTCCAATAATTGGATCTCCACCAATACCAATTGCAGTTGTAATTCCATAACCTTGTTTTACTACTTGGTCGGCAGCTTCATAAGTTAAAGTTCCTGATTTAGAAACAATACCTACATTCCCTTTCTTAAAGATAAATCCTGGCATAATACCAACTTTAGCTTCACCAGGAGTAATTACTCCTGGACAGTTAGGTCCAATTAAACGAGTTTCTTTATTTTGTAAATAAGCTTTTACTTTTACCATATCTCCAACAGGAATTCCTTCAGTAATACATATAATTACTTTAATTCCTGCATCAGCAGCTTCCATAATTGCATCTGCAGCAAATGCCGGTGGTACAAAAATAATAGTTGTATCAGCTCCTGCTTTATCAACAGCATCTTGTACTGTATTAAAAACTGGTCTACCTAAATGCTCTTGTCCTCCTTTTCCTGGAGTAACTCCACCAACTACATTTGTTCCGTATTCAATCATTTGAGAAGCATGAAAAGTTCCTTCACTTCCTGTAAATCCTTGAACTATAATTTTAGAATCCTTATTTACTAAAACACTCATTTAATTTTATTTTTGATTAAAATTCATTGCAAACAAATATAAATATTTGTTTGCAATATCTGTCCTTTTAATTTTTTTATCACAAATAAATAAAACCTGTAATAATTTTATAAAAAACACCCAAAATGAAAATCCATTTTGGGTGTTTTTTTATTTATAATACTGCTACTTAGACCTTAATTCTTTCTTGATAAGTTCCTTTTGCTGTTTCAATTTTTATCATATCTCCTTCGTTTATAAACAAAGGTACGTTTACAGAAGCTCCTGTTTCTACAGTAGCTGGCTTAGTTGCATTTGTAGCTGTATTACCTTTTACACCTGGTTCTGTATAAGTAACTTCTAAAATTACTGATTGAGGCATTTCTACAGCTAATGGCATTTCATCTTCTGCACGAACAATAACAGTTACTACTTCTCCTTCTTTTAACAAATCTGGAGCATCTAAAGCAGCTTTATCTAAAGTGATTTGATTATAATCATCTGTATTCATAAAGTTAAAGGTATCTCCTTCTGCATATAAATACTGATATTTTCTTGTTTCAACTCTAACTTCATCAATTTTATGTCCAGCAGAAAAAGTATTATCAATAACTTTTCCTGAGGTTAAACTTTTTAATTTAGTTCTTACAAAAGCAGGTCCTTTCCCTGGTTTTACGTGTTGAAATTCTACTACTTTGAAAGTGTCACTGTTATAAACAATACACAATCCGTTTCTAATATCTGATGTTGTTGCCATCTTAAAAATTTTATTCTTAATTACTAAAATATCCCTTCATAATTCCTCTTTGTGAATTTTGGATGAATTTAATGATATCATCTCTTTCACTTGAAGCTTCCATTTCTGCTTCTATAATTCTAATTGCCTGTGAATTATTGTATTTACTTTGAAACAGGATTCTATAAATATTCTGGATTTCTCTAATTTTTTCAACTGAAAAACCTCTTCTTCTCAAACCAACGGAGTTAATTCCGACATAAGACAATGGTTCTCTACCTGCTTTAACATATGGAGGGACGTCTTTTCTTACCAAAGATCCACCTGTTACAAATGCATGATCTCCAATAGAGCAAAATTGATGAATAGCTGTCATACCTGCTAAAATAACATTGTCTCCAATATTAGTATGCCCTGCTAAAGTACTCCCGTTAGAAAAAATACAATTATCCCCCACAATACAATCATGTGCCACATGACAATAAGCCATAATTAAACAGTTGTCACCTATTACAGTTTTCATTCTATCTGAAGTCCCTCGGTTAATAGTTACACACTCACGAATGGTAACATTATTCCCTATCACTGTAGTGGTTTCTTCACCATCATATTTTAAATCTTGAGGCATTGCAGAAATTACTGCTCCTGGAAAAATTTTACAATTTTCTCCAATAATAGCCCCTTCCATAATGGTTACATTAGAACCAATCCACGTACCTGAACCAATGGTTACATTATTATGGATAGTTGTAAATGGCTCAATAACAACATTACGTGCAATTTTTGCACCTGGATGAATATAAGCTAGTGGTTGATTCATATTTATTTATTTTTTCTTAACTATTTGAGCCATTAATTCAGCCTCTACTACTATTTTACCATTTGCATAACCAACAGATCTCATATGACAGATTCCTCTACGAATAGGGGAAATTAATTCCGCTTTAAAAATAAGGGTATCCCCGGGTAATACTTTTTGTTTAAACTTAACATTATCCATTTTCATGAAGTATGTTAAATAGTTTTCAGGATCGGGTACTGTACTTAACACCAAAATTCCTCCACATTGTGCCATAGCTTCTATTTGTAACACTCCTGGCATTACTGGAGCATCTGGAAAATGTCCTACAAAAAATGGTTCATTCATAGAAACATTTTTCATTCCAACCACATAGTCATCTGTCAATTCTAAAATTCTATCAATTAACAAAAATGGTGGCCTATGTGGTAATAACTTCATGATTTGGTGAATATCCATCAAAGGTGGTTGATTCAAATCATATGAAGGAACACTTTTTCTTTTTTCTTGTTTGATAATGTTAGCCAAACGTTTTCCGAAAGAAGTATTTATTTTATGCCCTGGCTTATTGGCAATTACTTTTCCTCTAATGCGAGTTCCTACCAAAGCTAAATCTCCAATAACATCTAATAATTTATGTTTAGCAGCTTCGTTAGCCCAATGCAATTCCAAATTATCTAAAATTCCATTTGGTGTTACTTTAATATCATCTTTACCAAATGCTTTCTTTAATTTTTCTAAAGTTTCATTTGATATTTTTTTATCAACATAAACAATAGCATTGTTTAAATCACCTCCTTTAATTAAGTTGTGCTCTAACAACATTTCTAATTCATGTAAAAAACTAAAAGTACGTGCTGCTGATATTTCTTCTTTAAAATCTGAAATACGATTTAAAGTAGCATTTTGAGTTCCTAAAATTTTAGTCCCAAAATCTACCATAGTCGTTATTTGGTATTCATCTGCAGGCATTAAAATAATTTCACTTCCGGTAGCTTCGTCTTTATATGAAATAATATCTTTTACAATATATTCATCAACCGGAGCTTGTTGCTCAACAATACCTGCTGATTCTAAAGCTTCTATAAAATATTTTGAAGAGCCATCCATAATTGGAGGTTCTGATGCATTCATTTCAATCGTTAAATTATCAATTCCTAAACCTACAGCTGCTGCCAACACATGCTCTGAAGTATTGATACTCACACCTTTTTTCTCTAGATTGGTACCTCTTTCTGTCTCTGTAACATATTCTACCTTGGCTTCAATGACTGGATTCCCTTCTAAATCTACACGAACAAACGCATATCCATAATTTTCTGGAGCAGGTTTAAATACCATTGTAACTTCTTTTCCAGTATGTAAGCCCACACCTGTTAAAGTAACCTCCTTTTGGATTGTTTTTTGTTTTAACATGCTATTCTTATTTTAAGCTTTTGTTATTTCTTAATTCTTGAACAATTTCTGGTAATTTTTTAAACATCACGTAAGACTTATTATAATCTCCATAATCCATAGCTGGAATACCTCTTAGAACTTCGTTGTCTTTTATGTTTTTAGCTACTCCTGACTTGGCAGAAATTTTAACATTATCGCCTATACTTACATGTCCAGAAATACCTACTTGTCCTCCAAACATACAGTTTTTTCCTATTTTACTGGAACCTGCTACACCTGATTGTGAAGCTATTACCGTATTTTTACCAACTACAACATTGTGGGCAATTTGTACCAAGTTGTCTAATTTAACTCCTTGTTTAATAACTGTAGATCCCATAGTAGCCCTGTCAATAGTGCTATTAGCACCAATATCAACATGATCTTCTATGATTACATTTCCTATCTGTGGAATACTCTTGTAGACACCTGTTTCAGTAGGAGCAAAACCAAATCCATCAGAACCAATTACAGTTCCTGCATGAATTTTACAATTGCTCCCAACTATACAATCAGCATATATTTTTACCCCAGCAAATAATGTAGTATTGTCTTTAATTACAACATTATCACCAATATAACATTGTGGATATATTTTTACATTATTCCCTATCACAACATTTTCTCCAATATAAGCAAAAGCTCCTAAATAGATATCTTGTCCTAGTTTAGCAGAATCTGATATAAAAGTATTCATGTCAATTCCTACCTTCTGATTTTTATATTCATTATAGAATTCTAAAATCTGAGTAAATGCTTGATAAGCATCATCTACCTTAATTAATGTTGCACTAATTTCTGCAGTAGGCTCAAAAGATTTATTAACAATTACAATAGATGCATTTGTTGTATAAATGTATGAGGTGTATTTGGGATTAGATAAAAAAGTCATCGATCCTTTTTCTCCTTCCTCTATTTTAGCTAGTGTTGAAACTGTTGCAGAGTCATCTCCAACAATATCACCTCCTAAAATCTCAGCTATTTGTGTTGCTTTAAATTCCATGAACGGCAAAAATATAAAATTAAATTCTATTTAGGCTAATTTGATGCCTTTAGGATAACAAAGAAAATGTTTAATAACTGGCTTTGTTAATGCTTGTATATTCAATTGATCGGATGCCTCCACAATATCTACAATATCTCCATTTTTATAATATAAGTATATTTTACTTGAAGTATCGTTATATGCCTGATTAGAAATGGTATCTAACACAAAAAAGTATTTTAAATCTTCTTGTGACCATCCCTGTGTTAACATTTTATTCTTGATATTTTTAACATATTCAGGATCAAAACTTTCATTACTTAATTGAACTTTTAATAATTTTCTATTGATAATCATTTCTGATAATTGTGATAAAATTTTATCATCATGACTAATCCAGTCTTTTATAGCAGATAGAATATCGTAATCATCTAATCTAGAAAACGTTTTTAAGGTTTGTAATGTAAATGTTTCTTCTACTTCTTTATATAAAAAATAATGTAGTGCTTTACTACTTGGTAAATCTACCCCTTGACTAGCCAAATATTTAGCTCTAGCTAATAAATTTACCAACATCTTTTCAGCAACAACTCCAGCTTTGTGCAAATACACCTGCCAATACATCAACCTTCTACCTACAATAAACTTTTCTACGGAGTAAATTCCTTTTTCTTCAACCACCAATTGATCATTCACCACGTTTAACATATCTATCAAACGCTCTGAACTTATATTTCCTTCTGCTACTCCTGTATAAAAACTATCTCTCTTTAAATAATCCATTCTATCAATATCTAACTGACTAGAAACCAGTTGATTTAAAAACTTACGTGGATATTTACCTTCAAAAATTTCGATAGCTAAATTTAGCTCCCCCTTAAATTCTTTGTTTAATTCTTTCATAAACAACAAAGAAATTGCTTCGTGGCTTACTCCATCAACAATACTGTGTTCTAAAGCGTGGGAATAGGGTCCATGACCAATATCATGCAATAAAATAGCCATACAAACTCCATTTTTTTCATCATCAGAAATAATAACTCCTTTATTTTTTAACACAGTAATGGCCTTTTGCATTAAATGCATACAACCTACAGCATGATGAAATCTTGTATGGTGAGCTCCAGGATACACTAAGTTAGACATCCCCATTTGAGTAATCCTTCTTAAACGTTGAAAATAAGGGTGTTCTATTAAATCAAAAATTAATTTGTTAGGAATTGTAATAAACCCGTAGATTGGATCGTTTATAATTTTAACTTTATTGCTTGGGGTTTTCAATTTTTGTACTTTTAGTGTAGTACAAATATAAAAATCTAATTCCTTTATATTTAGTAAATCACAGATTCTTACCATATGAATAACATTGAAATTCTTTGGGTTGACGATGAAATCAATCTTTTAAAACCACATATTATATTTTTAGAAAACAAAAACTACAATGTCACTCCTTGTACCAACGGGGCAGATGCTATTGATTTAGTAAAATCTAATAATTATGATATTATTTTTTTAGATGAAAATATGCCTGGTTTAAGTGGACTTGAAACATTAACAAGCATCAAAAATATTCAAAACAACATTCCTGTGGTAATGATTACCAAAAGTGAAGAGGAATATTTAATGGAAGAAGCTATTGGTTCTAAAATTGCCGATTACTTAATAAAACCTGTAAACCCAAACCAAATACTTTTAAGTTTAAAAAAGAATTTGGATCATTCCCGTTTGGTTAGTGAAAGAACTACGATTAATTACCAACAAGAATTTAGGAAAATTTCTATGGAATTGGCTTCGGTAAATTCTCATTCTGAATGGATAGAAATTTATAAAAAACTAATTTACTGGGAACTTGAATTGGAAAATATTAGCGATGCAGGTTTATTAAGTATTCTTGAAAATCAGAAACAAGAAGCCAATCAGATTTTCTTTAAATACATTAAAAAAAATTACTCCGATTGGTTTTATGATGAGGATGCTCCCATTTTATCACATGAACTATTTAAAAACATTATTTTACCCGAAATAGAAAATAGTGATAAAACCATGGTTATTGTAGTTGATAATCTACGTTATGATCAATATTTAGTTTTAGAAAAAACCATATTAAAATATTATAAAAAACAAGATGAGATTCCTTTTTATAGCATTTTACCCACAGCAACTCATTATGCTCGTAATGCCATTTTTTCTGGGGTAACTCCTTTAGAAATGGCCACCAAACATAAAGATATTTGGTTAAACGAAAATGATGAAGGAGGAAAAAATATGCACGAAGAAGAATTTCTTAAAAGGCAATTACAGTCTTTAAGAAAAGATTTGCCTTTTTCTTATCATAAAATCAGTTCTCAAAAATCAGGAAAAGATCTTTTACAAGACTACAATCAATATAAAGACAATAAGTTTAATGTAGTGGTTTTTAATTTTGTTGATATGTTATCTCATGCTAAAACAGAAACTCAGGTAATTAAAGAATTGGCTTCTGATGACAAATCTTACAGAGCGTTAACAGATACTTGGTTTCAAAATTCTGCCATGTTAGAATTGATTCAGAAAGCACAAAAAGACAACATAAAACTGATTATTACCACAGATCATGGAACGGTAAATTGTAGTAAACCCACTCAAGTAATTGGTACCAAAGCCATTGCTTCTAATTTAAGATACAAAACAGGTAGAAGCATTACTTATCAAGAAAAAGATGTGTACGCCGAACACGATCCTAAAAGAATATTTCTGCCTCAGGAAAATATGAATAGCTCTTTTGTTTTTGCTAAGGACAATTTGTTTTTTGTATATCCAAACAATCAAAATCATTATACAAAATATTACAAAGACACCTATCAACATGGAGGAATATCATTAGAAGAAATGATTATTCCTTGTGTTATTTTAACACCTAAAAACTAATATGAATAAGCCCAAAATATTAACTAGTAAAACAAAAATTCGTTTTCAAGATTGTGACCCTTTTAATCATTTAAATAACGGTCGTTATATTGATTATTTCATCAATCAAAGAGAAGATCAAGTGATGGATGCTTATGGTATTGATATTTTTACCATGATTCTAAAGGAAAAAATAGGTTGGGTAATTTCCAATACACAATTGGCCTATTTGGTACCTGCTTATACAATGGAAGAAGTTGCTTTTGAATCACAAACCATTGCTTATTCTAAAAAACATTTACAAGCTGAAGTAAGAATGTTTAACAAAGATAAAACAGTACTAAAGTCTGTGGCTTGGATTAGTTTTGTTCATTTTGATTTAGAAAAAAACAAAACAACGGAACATAGTCCCAAATTCATGAAATTGTTTGAAGAAACAGTATTACCTCTTTCTGAACAAACTTTTGATGAAAGAGAAAGAAACCTAAGAACGATTAAGAAAAATTCTTAAGACTTTTATCTGTCAACATAGGTACAAAAGCACATTCTTCAATCACTTGTTTGTCAAATTCTTTAGCTGAATTACGAGTAATTAAAGTCATCATTTGTTGTGCATCCCCAACTGGAATTACCATCCTTCCCCCAATTTTAAGTTGGGCTAATAATGCTTTTGGTAAAAATGGAGCTCCACAAGTCACAATAATTTTATCAAAAGGAGCAAACTGAGGCAAGCCTTTATATCCATCACCAAAATACATATACTTAGGTTTATAGCCTAGTTTTGGCAGTAATAACTGCGTTTTTTTATACAATTCTTGTTGACGTTCTATCGTATAAACAACACCTCCCAATCTAACCAAAACACTGGTTTGATACCCTGAACCTGTTCCTATTTCTAATACTTTTTCACCTGGTTTAATTTCTAGTAATTGAGATTGAAATCCAACAGTATAAGGCTGAGAAATGGTTTGTTCGGCAGCAATAGGAAAAGCAACGTCTTGATAAGCATATTCTTCAAAACTGGCATCCATATACAAGTGTCTAGGAATTTCTTTAATAGCTAACAAAACAGCGGCATCTGTTACCCCTTTTTCTTGTAAAACGGTGGCCAATCTATTTCTTAATCCTTGATGTTTATATGTGTCCTTCATAATCCTAATAGAACACAAATATAAAAAACAAAAGCCCCAGAAAATAGAATTTCTAGGGCTTGAATGTAATATTTATAAACAATTTACTTCTGACGTTTTCTCAATTCAGCTGTAATATCAGTTAAGGTAAATCCTTTTGCTTGGAGTAACATTAGGTAGTGAAATAACAAATCTCCAGCTTCATACAAAAACAGTTCATCATTATTATCCATAGCTTCAATAACAGTTTCTACCGCTTCCTCTCCTACTTTTTGAGCAACTTTATTAATTCCTTTAGCAAACAAACTTGCTACATAAGATTTTTGAACATCTTTGTTTTTAACACGTTCAGCAATCACATTTTCTAAAGTGGTTAAAAAACCAAAATTTTCTGTATTTTCTTCTGCCCAACAAGTATCTGTTCCTTTGTGGCAAGTAGGTCCTACAGGTTTTGTTTGAATTAACAAAGTATCTTTATCACAATCGTTTTTAATAGATACTAATTCTAAAAAGTTTCCACTTTCTTCACCTTTAGTCCACAATCTACTTTTAGATCTACTGTAAAAAGTAACTTTATTGGTTGACAAAGTTTTGTCAAATGCTTCTTGATTCATGTATCCTAACATCAATACATTTTTAGTCTCAGCATCTTGTATAATTGCAGGAACTAGTCCTTTTTCGTCAAATTTAATTTCCATATTATTAAGTTTATAAAGTCTTAAAGTAAAAAGTGAAAAAGTTACTTTACAAACTTTTAAACTTTCAACATTAAAAACTTATTATATTCTTACAGGTATTCCTTGTCTTTTTAATTCTTGTTTTAAATCTGGAATTTCAATTTCTTGAAAATGAAACACACTTGCTGCCAAAGCTGCATCTGCTTTTCCATCTTTAAAAGTATCTACAAAGTGTTGCATATTTCCTGCTCCACCACTTGCAATAATAGGAATGTTTAATTCTTCTGACAAACGTGCCAAAGCTTCGTTCGCAAAACCATCCTTAGTTCCATCATTATTCATAGAAGTAAACAAAATTTCTCCTGCTCCTCTTTCTTCAACTTCTTTTGCCCAATCGAATAAATTTAGTTCTGTAGGAACTTTTCCTCCTACCAAATGCACTATCCATTCTCCATCAATTTTCTTTGCATCAATAGCAACTACAACGCATTGACTTCCAAATTTTTGAGACAACTCATTAACCAATTTAGGCCTTTTTACTGCTGATGAATTGATGGAAACTTTGTCAGCCCCATTCTGCAATAATATATCTACATCCTCTACAGATGAAATTCCTCCACCGACTGTAAATGGAATATTTACTTGTGCTGCAACACCTCTAACCAAATTCACCAACGTTCTTCTACGTTCCTCAGTGGCTGAAATATCTAAAAACACCAATTCGTCGGCTCCTGTTTCTGCATATTTTTTTGCCAATTCTACAGGATCTCCTGCATCACGCAAATCCACAAAATTAACCCCTTTTACAGTACGTCCATTTTTTATATCCAAACAAGGAACTATTCTTTTTGCTAACATCTTTCTTAGTATTAAGTACTAAGTACAGAGTATTAAGTAGCGTACAAAACTTTGTACTCAGTACTTTTTACTTTGTACTAATAATAAAATTCTCCAATTGTTTTAAGCTAATTCTATTTTCATAAATCGCTTTTCCAACAATGGTTCCTTCACACCCTAAATCTTTTAAACGAGGTAATTCATCAAAAGTAGAAATTCCTCCACTTGCAATTAACTTTACGTTAGGACAATCTTTTAATATTTTTTCATACAAGTCAAATGATGGTCCTTGTAACATTCCATCTTTAGCAATGTCTGTACAAATTACATATTGAATTCCTTCTTTTTGATATCCTTGAATAAAAGGAATCAAATCTTCATCAGATTCTTCTAACCATCCGCTAACTGCAATTTTTTCATTATTTGCATCTGCTCCTAAAATAATTTTATCTGCACCAAACTTAGCAATCCAACCTTTAAAAACATCCGCATTTTTAACAGCAATACTTCCTCCTGTAATTTGAGTAGCTCCAGATTCAAAAGCTATTTTTAAATCTTCATCTGTTTTTAACCCACCACCAAAATCAATTTTTAAAGAAGTTTTGGTTGCTATTTCTTCTAATACTTTGTGGTTTACAATATGACTTGCTTTTGCACCGTCTAAATCTACCAAATGTAAATGTTCTATTCCATGTGCTTCAAACTGCTTAGCAATTTCTAATGGATTTTCGTTGTAAACTTTTTTTGTGTTATAATCTCCTTTTGACAAACGTACACATTGTCCGTCTATAATGTCTATGGCTGGTATTATTCTCATTTATAATAGTATTAAGTACTGAGTACAAAGTAGTAAGTTTTAACTTAAACTTTTTTGAAGAGCATAATTCATCTTCTTTATTTCAGTACATAAATTTAATATTTCTTGAATTTCATTTTTATCAACTAGATGTAATCTAACCGTTAATAATATTTGTGTTTCTAATTCTGTAGTAGAACCATTTGCGATACTTAAAAAATGTTTAAACTCATTATTTGAATTTCTTCCAGCTCCTTCTGCAATATTTGAAGGAATAGAAACACTACATCTTTTAATTTGACTAACCAGTCCAAACTTTTCTTCATCAGGTAATAGTTTCATCAATAAATAGGTTTTCTCAACCAATTCCATTGACTTTTCCCATATTTTTAAATCCTGATACTTATTCATAAACTCATTACTTTGTACTAACTACTCTGTACCCTCAATCTAAAGATTGAGGAAATTCTCTAAAATCTTTGCTCCGTCTGTACTACTTTTTTCTGGGTGGAATTGCACTCCGTAAAAATTAGCTTTTTGCAAAGCTGTAGAATATTGCACTCCGTATTCTGTCGTAGCAATGGTTTCTTTTGTTAATGGAGCATAATAACTATGTACCAAATACATATAAGCTCCTTCTTTTACATCATTAAAAATCTTAGAACCCAAACCTTTAATTTGGTTCCATCCTATTTGAGGTACTTTTACAATGTTTTCAAAACGTTTTACATCAACATCAAAAATTCCTAATCCTGTTGTATCTCCTTCTTCAGAATATTTACACATCAACTGCATTCCTAAACAAATACCCAAAACAGGCTGTGTTAAGATCGGAATTACAGTATCTAATCCTGTAGCTTTTAACATTTTCATTGCTGAACTAGCTTCTCCCACTCCTGGAAAAATTACTTTATCAGCACTCTTTATTTCTTCAACATCATTACTCAAAACAGCCTCATATCCTAATCGCTCTATAGCAAATCGGATAGATTGTATATTTCCAGCTCCGTAGTTTATAATTACTATTTTCATATATTTTAGTATTGAGTACATAGTACAAAGTACAAAGTTAATACAGCAGTACCGCTAAAACTTAATACTCTTTACTCAGTACTTTGTACTGTTTTGCTAAAGCAAACCTTTTGTACTTGGTAAAAACATTTTATTTGCATCACGTTTTACAGCCATTTTCATTGCCTTTGCAAAAGCTTTAAAAATACCTTCTATTTTGTGATGTTCATTATCTCCTTCTGCTTTGATGTTTAAATTACATTTTGCTCCATCAGTAAAAGATTTAAACAAATGTAAAAACATTTCAGTTGGCATATCTCCAATCATTTCACGTTTAAAATCAGCTTCCCAAACCAACCAAGGTCTTCCGCCAAAATCAACGGCAGCTTGTGCCAAACAATCGTCCATTGGCAAACAGAAACCGTAACGCTCTATTCCTAATTTATTTCCTAATGCTTTGTTGAATAATTCTCCTAAAGCAATCATGGTATCTTCTATGGTGTGATGTTCATCAACCTCTAAATCTCCATCTACTTTTACAGTTAAATCCATTGCTCCATGACGACCAATTTGATCTAACATATGGTCAAAAAACTTGACTCCTGTAGAAATATCATTTTTACCAGAACCATCTAAATTTAGTTTGATGTAAATCTTGGTTTCATTGGTATTTCTTGTGATTTCAGAAACTCTATCTTCTAATTTTAAAAACTCGTAGATTTCTTTCCAATCGGTAGAAGTTAAGGCAATACAATCGTGAATTGCTTTTACATCTGCTTCAACTTCCTCTGCACCCAATTCAGGATTCTCTGATAAAAAGATTCCTTTTGCTCCTAAGTTTTTAGCCAATTCCATGTCGGTAATTCTATCTCCTAACACAAAAGAATTTTCTAAATCGTATTTTTCTTTATCAAAATACTGCGTTAACAAACCGGTTCTTGGTTTACGAGTTGGAGCATTTTCATGAGGAAATGTTTTATCTATATGAACTGCGCTAAAAATTACCCCTTCGTTTTCAAAAGCTTGAATTACTTTGTTTTGAGCTGGCCAGAAAGTATCTTCAGGAAAAGAATCTGTTCCCAATCCATCTTGGTTGGTTACCATTACCAACTCATAATCCAATTCTTCAGCAATTCTTGCCATGTAACGAAAAACCTTTGGATAAAATTCTAACTTTTCTAAACTATCTAATTGATAATCTACAGGTGGTTCAATACAAAGTGTACCATCTCTATCTATAAATAAAACTTTTTTCATCTTTTCAGTATCTAGATAAAAGTAAAAGGCAAAAAGACTACCACTTACTTAACTTCTTTAATTCTTAACTTCTTTTACTCTAACTCCTTCAAAGCTTTCATCAAAGCAATGTTCTCCTTAATTGTTCCGACTGTAAAGCGCAAAGTATTTTCACACAATAACTGTGTAGTTCTATTTCTAACTACAATTCCTTTTTCTATCAATTGATTGTATCGCTTGGTTGCATCATCTACTTTTACCAATAAAAAATTAGCATCGCTTGGATAAATTTTTTCTACAAAAGAAACCTCTTTTAATGCAATTTCTAAATTATCACGTTCTACCAAAACAGCTTCAATCTCCTCTTGTACATCTTCATAGGCTAGCAAACGCTCTAAAGCTTTTTGTTGTGTTAATTCGTTGATGTTATAAGGAGGTTTTATTTTATTTAGTACCGAAATAATTTCTTTAGATGCATAGCAAACTCCCAAACGAATTCCCGCCATACCATAAGCTTTAGACATGGTTTGACTTACAATTAAATTCGGATGTTTTGATAATCTAGTTACCCAACTTGGCTCAGAGGCAAAATCGATATATGCTTCATCTACTACTACTAATCCATTAAAACCTTCTACAATAGCTTTTACATTGGCATAGTCAAACAAATTCCCAGATGGGTTATTTGGAGAACATAAGAAAATCACCTTTGTATTTTCATCAACTGTTTCTAATATTTTAGACACATTCGGTTGAAAATTTTCTTTTAAAGGAACTTCTTTAATTGTGATATTATTCAAATTTGCCGACACATCATACATTCCGTAAGAAGGTGGCAAAGTGATGATATTGTCTTGTTTAGGCTCACAAAAAGCACGTAAAATCAAGTCTATTACTTCATCAGAACCATTTCCTAACAAAATATTTTCTTGAGCAACTCCTTTAATTTTTGCCAATTCCGATTTTACAGTTTTCTGCATCGGATCAGGATAACGATTCACTCCATTCTCAAATGGATTTTCATTCGCATCCAAAAACACCATATCATCAGTAGCTCCCTGAAACTCATCTCTTGCTGAAGAGTAAGCCTTCATATTGGCTACATTTTCTCTGATTATATTTTTTAAATTAAATTTCATCATAGTTGTTGGTTGTTGGTTGTTAGTTGTTGGCTGTTAGTACTAATAACTAAAAACCATCAACTATAAACTATTTTTTTAAACTATTCAACCTTAAAGTCACTGCATTTTTATGAGCATCTAATCCTTCTGCTGCTGCCATCAATTCAATTGCAGGACCAATATTCTGAATTCCTTCTGCTGTTATTTTTTGATAAGTGATTTTTTTTGTAAATGCGTCTAAATTTACTCCGCTATACATTCTTGCGTATCCATTGGTTGGCAAAGTATGATTGGTTCCTGATGCATAATCCCCCGCACTTTCTGGTGTTAAAGGACCAATAAATACAGAACCTGCATTCACTATTTTATCCAAATACACATCCTCATTTAATACATTTAAAATTAAATGTTCTGGAGCATATTCGTTAATCAATTCGTTTTGAGCATCAATACTATCTATTAAAATAGCACTAGAATTTTCTATAGCCAATCTTGCTACTTCTTGTCTTGGTAATTCAGCTAATTGTTTTTCTAACTCAATTTGAACTTCATCAATTAATTTTTGAGATTCCGTTACTAAAATCACTTGACTGTCAGCACCGTGTTCTGCTTGTGATAATAAATCTGCAACTACAAAACTAGCATCTGCATCCTTATCGGCAACAACCATAACTTCACTTGGTCCAGCTGGCATATCAATAGCCAATCCTTGTGTTAAAGCGTATTGTTTTGCTGCTGTTACAAACTGGTTTCCAGGTCCAAATATTTTATAAACACTTGGTACAGATTCCGTCCCGTAAGTCATCGCTGCAATGGCCTGAATTCCTCCCAACTTATAAATTTCTGTAACACCTACCAACTGAGCAGCAAATAAAATTGCTGGATTAATAGTACCGTCTTTTGATGGAGGTGTGCATAAAACTATTTTTGTAGCTCCGGCAATTTTTGCAGGAACTCCTAACATTAAAATAGTAGAAAACAAAGGTGCTGAACCTCCTGGAATGTACAAACCTACTTTTTCTATAGGCTTCATTTCTTGCCAACAATCTACCCCATTGACTGTAGAAATTACTTTTTTCTCAATTTTTTGAAAGGCATGAAACTTTTCTACATTGTTTTTAGCCAATACAATAGCGTCTTTTAATTCTTGTGAAACCAAAGGAATTGCATTGTCTATTTCTTGTTGAGAAACTTTTAAATCTGACAAAATTACACCATCAAACTTCTCTGTGTAATTTTTTAAAGCCTGATCACCGTTCTCTTTAATATCTTCAAAAACAGCTTTTACAGTTGCTCCTAACGTATTCGCTTCTTTAGCAGGACGTTGGGTAATTGCTGCCCATGTATTTTTTGCTGGATTGTTATATGTTTTCATTTACTTTTAGTACTGAGTACTGAGTATTGAGTATTAAGTACCATAGCTACGCTGTTTTGTACTTTATACTTTTACTTTGTACTATTATAAAACCATCTTTTCAATTTCCGTAGTTAAAATACCTTCTGCTCCTAAAGTTTTTAACTCATCTAGAATTTCCCAGAATTTATCTTTTGGAATTACTGTATGTATAGAACTCCATCCTTCTTGTGCCAATGGTAAAACTGTTGGAGATTTCATTCCTGGAATAACCTTGATAATATCATCTACTTTATCATTAGGAGCATTTAATAAAACATATCTGTTAGCACGACCTTTTAAAATTGCTTGAATTCTAAACTGTAATTTATCTAACAACGCTTGTTTTTCAGGAGATAATACTGGCGATTTTGTCAATACTGCCTCAGACCAAAACATTACTTCTGCTTCTTTTAAACCATTCGCAAATAAAGTTCCTCCAGAACTTACAATATCACAAATTCCATCAGCCAAACCAATATTTGGAGCAATTTCTACAGACCCTGCAATTTTATGAAAAGTTGCATTGATGTTTTTCTCCTTTAAATATTTTTCTAATGTATTTGTATAGCTTGTTGCAATACGCTTCCCTTCAAAATATGAAATATCTTTATAATCTACTCCTTTTGGAACCGCTAAAGAAACTTTACATTTAGAAAAACCTAAACGTTCAACAATAGGTAAGTTTTCACCTTTTTCAATCAAAGTGTTTTCTCCTAAAATTGCAATATCTACCACTCCATCTTCTAAATACTGAGGAATATCTCCATTTCTTAAATAAAAAACTTCTAAAGGAAAATTTCTCGCCGTAGCTTTTAACTGTGCATTACGATGATCAATAGAAATTCCACACTCTTTTAATAGTTGCAAAGAATCCTCATTTAATCTTCCTGATTTTTGAATGGCAATTTTTAACGTGCTCATTAGTATATAGTTTATATCAATTTTTAAAATAAAAAACCCGTTCGAGACAGCTCAAACGGGTTTGAAAATATATGTTTACATTACAACATAATCCTTCCAACTCGCTTAAGCGCAGTACTGGATGTGATGATGATGTAACTTTACTGAATTCATGTTCTAAATTTTATTCGACAAATATAACAATTCAATATGATTTTAAAAGCATTTAAAATAAAGAAAATACCATATCTTTAAAAATAATAAATAGTCAACATAATTAACTAATAATTGTGGTTAATTATATCAAAACATGCAGATTATGAATCAATTAAAAGTAGTAGGAAATCAAGAATGGTGTCGTTTTAATCATTTAGGAATACCTGCAATTAAAGCTAGAATAGATTCTGGAGCTAAAACTTCCTCTATTCAAGCAACAGATATCACACCGTACAAAAAAAACAAAGAAAATTGGGTTCGTTTCAATATCCAGCCACTAACAGAAAACAGAAGTATTTCTATTGAATGTGAAGCAAAAGTGGTTGGGAATAGAATTGTTAAAAGTTCTTCTGGTATACCCGAAAAAAGATATGTAATCAAATCTTATGTTACCATGGGAGATGATTCTTGGGAAATAGAACTTACTCTTGCTGATAGGGATAACATGGAGTTCAAGATGCTTTTAGGTAGGCAAGCCATGGAAAATAGAATGATTGTTAATCCATCAGACGAATTTGTTTTAGGAAAAATTAGTCCTGAAGAAATTGATCAGATGTACAAATCATTTGTGCTTACGAAATCAGGATTAAAAATTGCTGTTTTGGCTAGTAACCCTGAACTGTATTCTAACAAAAGATTAATGGAAGCAGGACGTGCAAGAGGACATGAAATGGTCTTTTTAAATGTGCAACAATGTTATATGAAGTTAGATACTGCTACTCCTGAAATACGTTATAGAGGTGGTAATGTTATTAATGATTTTGATGCGGTGATACCAAGAATTAAAACAAGTATGACTTTTTATGGTTGTGCATTATTAAGAATGTTTAAAACACTAGGAACATATTGTTTAAATGATGCTGAATCTATTAGCTCCTCTAGAGATAAACTTTTTTCTTCTCAATTGTTCTCAAAAAATGATATTCATATTCCCACAACAGGTTTTGCAAAATCACCTTTAGACACCAAAGATTTAATTCACATGGTAGGGGGTGCTCCATTAATTATTAAATTATTAGAAAGTACACAAGGTAAAGGAGTCGTATTAGCAGAAACAAATAAGGCTGCTGAATCAGTAATCAACGCTTTTAAAAGTTTAAATGCTAATATTTTAGTTCAAGAATTTATTAGAGAAGCAAATGGTAAAGACTTAAGGTGTTTTGTTGTTGATGGAAAAGTTGTTGCAGCAATTGAAAGGACTGCCGCTAAAGGAGAATTTAGAGCAAACATTCACCAAGGAGGATCAGCATCTATTGTCAAAATATCTTCTGAAGAGAAAAAACTAGCTTTAAAATCTGCTAAAATATTAAATCTTCCTGTTGCTGGAGTAGATTTAATCCGTTCTAATAAAGGGCCTTTATTACTAGAGGTAAACTCATCTCCAGGACTAGAAGGAATAGAAAATGCTACTGGAAAAGATATTGCAGGTACAATTATTCAAGCAATTGAAAAAAGATTGAAATATACTTCGTAAAATATTAGAATTATAAATAAAATTAAAAGCCGATGCTACTGAAATAGCATCGGCTTTTTTCATTTACTTTAAACTTTATTTACCTAATACTCATCTTCATTAAAATTTAGGACAAAAAAAACCTCATTCAAAAAGATGAATGAGGTTTCTAAAAAAAGGCGATGACATACTCTCCCAGCAATTGCTAGTACCATCTGCGCTAATAGGC
>NZ_FQXQ01000002.1 GCF_900130035.1 Wenyingzhuangia marina | reverse complement strand
GCCTATTAGCGCAGATGGTACTAGCAATTGCTGGGAGAGTATGTCATCGCCTTTTTTTAGAAACCTCATTCATCTTTTTGAATGAGGTTTTTTTTTTGAACTATATTTTAATGAAGAATGACTTTGTAAATTACTTCTGATTCGTCAATTAATGTTTAATATAAACTGTAAATTTGTATTATGAATGTACAGTTTAGTTTTAGAGAAATTATTACGGCAACAATGATTCTTTTCGCGGTAATAGATATCATAGGAAGTGTTCCTATTATTATAAGTTTGAGAAAAAAAGTTGGACATATACAGTCCGAAAAGGCTACTATTGTCTCAACTTTAATCATGATTTTATTTTTGTTTTTAGGAGATGAGATTTTGAGTTTGATTGGTGTTGATGTTAATTCCTTTGCTGTTGCAGGATCATTTATTCTCTTTTTTTTAGCCATAGAAATGATATTAGGAATCACTATTTTTAAAGATGAAATGACAGAATCTAGTTCTATTGTTCCTTTAGCATTCCCATTAATAGCTGGGGCTGGTACTATGACCACCCTAATATCTTTGAGAGCAGAATTTGCTGTTGAAAATATTATTGTGGCAATACTTATTAATAGTGTTTTTGTGTTTTTTGTTTTAAAAACATCTCAGAAAGTAGAGGATATACTAGGTGGAGTAGGATTAAATGTACTTAGAAAAGTATTTGGAATTATTTTATTAGCGATTGCAGTTAAACTATTTACGAGTAACATCAATCAGTTATTTTAGAATATTAGTTGTTATATCTATATGTTTTTTGAAGATACTAGTATATTTTTTAATCATTAATATTTCTTACGATTACGAGTTTATTTGAACTTAAATTTTACTTATCATATCATAAGCAATTTTTAATTTTTGGACTACGTTTAATATCTCTTCATGATTTAGATGTCCAAAACCTAATCGTATAGCACAAATATATTTATTCTGGTACAGAATGTTTTTTGAAAGTAATAAATCTAATTTTTCAGCCTCTTCTGCTAGTTTTACCAAGGATATTGTTTGATGAAAACATAACCAAACAGCTAATCCTCCACTGGGAACATTCCATTGTGCTATTTCATCAAAATGTTCAGATAAAAGTTTACATAGATAATCTCTTCTTTGTTTATATACTATTATATTTTTTTTCATAAGACGATAAATTTCCCCTTCATGAATTAACTCGGCTAACATTTGTTCTTGTATTAAATCTCCTTGTTTATCTAGTAGTTGCAAATAATTATTAGCCTCTGAAATTAAGTTCTCTGGTGCAACTACAAATCCAATTTGAAAACTAGGGAATAATGATTGTCCAAGCTTTCCTAAATAGATAACAACTCCATAAATATCAGCACTTGCCATGGGGAGCATGGCTGAACCATCAAACTGAAAATCATAATCATAATCATCTTCAATAATGGCAAATTTATATTTTTGGGCTAGTTGCAATAATTCTAAACGGCGTTCTGTACTAAGTGTTATGCCCGTAGGATAGTCTCTATGTGCACATATGTATACACATCTAATATTTTGTTTGATGAAGTGTTTTTTAATATAGTTGATATCTAAACCATTATTATCTACCGGAACTGTTTTTATGTTGGCACCAGATTGATGAAAAATCATATTGGCTGCATAATTACTCATGTTTCCTACGAGTACTAAATCATCTTGTTTAATTATTAATTGTGATACGATATATAAACTCATTTCTGTACTTCTTGTACTGATAATATTTTTGGGAGTTAAATGAAAACCTCTAGTTGCGTTTAAATAATTACATAATTGTGTTTGAAAAAATGAATAAGAGAATTCATTTGTTTTGTTCCATTTTTGTACTAATGTTTTTCGTTTCATGGCTGTACTATACCATCTTGTGAACTGATGAATTGGATGCAACCGTAAATCTGTACTTCCATCATCAATAATATATGTAGCTTTTGAATATTGAGTATTTGGAGCTAAATGAAAAGATTTTTGAAAAGGAAAACCAGTATTATTAGCATATTGATAAGCTTGATTAACTTGTAAGGATGATGCTTTTATTTTTGGTGTTTGTGAGTCTGGCACTAAAACAAATGTTCCTTTATTGGGGATTATTTCTACCCATCCTTGAGAGGCTAGTTCTTCGTAAACAGCAACAGCTGTATTTCTATGGATTTTTAATATTTTGCTTAATGCACGAGTTCCTGGTAAAACAGTTCCTTTTGCTAAATATCTACGTTGGATTGCGTTTATTATCTTTTGTGCTATTTGTATGTAGACAGGTTGAGTTAAAGATTTATCAAAATCTATTAATTGTTGAAAGAGGATATTAACCGGACTATTTATCATTTTGAAACTGGACTATATAAATCGTCCGGAAAGTTACGAGTTTTGCACGGTATTTAAATTACTATTTATGAAAATTAAGATTACTTCAATAATTACATTATTATTGTCTACACTACAAATTAATGCACAAGATAACTCTATAAAAAGAGATACTTTAAAAGAAGTTATTATTACTTCTAGTAGAATAGATTTACCTTTTAAAGAAAATTCTAGAACAATAAATATTATTACTTCTAAAGATATAACAAATAGTGCTGCTACCAACGTTGCAGATTTATTACAACAGGTAGCAGGTGTTGATATAAGACGTAGAGGAACAGCTGGGAGTCAGGCAGATTTATATATTAGAGGTGGTGGTTTTGATCAAACATTACTTTTAATTGATGGTATTAAAATGGACGATGCACAAACTGGGCACCATACCATGAATGCAGCTTTACCAATTGAAGTTATTGAGCGTATTGAAATAATTAAAGGGCCTGCAGCACGAGTGTTTGGACAAAATGCTTTTACAGGTGCTATTAATATTGTTACTAAAAAAGATTTAAAAGATAAAGTTTCTGTTAAAGTTGAAGCTGGTTCTTTTGGACAACTAAATGGAGGAGTTACTATTGGTACAGATTTAGAAAAATCATCTCATCTTGTACATGTTGAAAAAGTGACTTCAGAAGGTTATCGACACAATACAGATTATGATAATAGTAGTTATTTTATAAAAAGTGTTTTTAATAAAAAGAAACAGGCTATAGAAATGATTACATCGTTTCAAGATAGAAAAATGGGGGCTAATGGTTTTTATGCAAGCGCAAGTGCAGTAGATCAGTATGTAGCAACGCAAAACAGTTTAATTGGTTTTTCTACAACATTTAATACAGAAAAATTGACACTAAAACCCAAAGTGTATTGGAGACGAAATCAAGGAGAATTTTTGTACGTAAGAAGTAATCCTAAAGGGTATAGAAACATACATATTTCAAATAAAATTGGAGCAGAACTGAATGGAAGTTATACCTCAAAAGCAGGTGTTACAGGATTTGGTATAGACTTATCTAAAGTTAATCTTGAAAGTAACAATTTAGGAAGTCGTAATAGATTGATGACTACGCTATTTTTAGAACACAGGTTTAAAGTTTTTAATGATAAATTAGACATTACACCAGGAGTTGCTGTTACTTATTTTTCAGATTTTGATTTTTATGCTTTTCCTGGTTTAGATATAGGTTATAAAATCACTGAATCCTTAAAAGTTTACGGAAATATAGGTTACACTTACAGAGTACCTACCTATACAGATTTATTTTATACAAGTCCCGATACAGCTGGTAATCCTGATCTGGAAGTCGAAGAATCTTTTGCTCAAGAAATAGGAATTAAATATTTTTCTCCAAGATTTTCAGGTTCTGTAGCTGTTTATAATAGAGATGCTCAAAACTTAATAGATTATATTCGTCCAAATACCACAGAAACAGTTTATACAGCAACCAATATTACAGATGTAAACACAAAAGGGGTAGAAGTAGAGGGAGCTTATCATTTTATATTAAATACGTTTAATCAAACATTGTCTGTTGGTTATAATTTTTTAGAGGATGATATTTTAAATCAAAATAAAGAATTATCTCGTTATTCATTAAACACACTAAAACATCATTTTACAACACGTTTAAGTACGCAATTGTTTAAAAATGTCAGTCAGAATATTGTTTATAAACATGCTGAAAGAACAGTAGGAACATCATATAATGTATGGGATGCTTCTATAGCAGTAAATCTTAAACAATTAGAATTAACGGTTACAGCAAGTAATATTTTTGATGCAGATTATATTGAAACTGGGTTTGTACCCATGCCTCCAAGTAATATGTTATTTGGTTTACGATATAATTTATAGTCTAATAAGATAAGTTCGATGAAAGAAAAATCTTTCATCGAACTTGCTTTAAGTAATAAAAATTTATGATATTATTTAATTAAGTTTTATCCATGTTAATTTATGCCAAATTTTTTCTAAGGGTCCTTGACCAAATTTTTGTATCCAAGTTTTACAAAAATAATATTGAATTATGAATAGTAAAACTCCAACTACAAAACTAAGTGTATGTCTCATGTGAGGACCTAAACCTAAACCGTAATTATAAAAAACAAAACTACCAATTATGGATTGAAATATATAAGCTGTTAAGCTCATACGTCCGCAGTAGCTTAGTTTTTGTAATATTTTTTGAATAGGTGTATAACGATATAATAAAATGAAACTTGCTACTAGTATAAAAGAAAAGGATAAATTTCCATACATATCAATAGCCTTAAAAATAGTTTTTTTATAAATCGTTAAATTAGTAAATACTAAGAAATTGGTTTCTATTAAGTATAATGGAATAAATAATAAAATAGAAAATATTAAAGTTTTTTTCCAAAAGTCAACGGAGGCAGCACTATATTCAAACAAACTTCTTTTTTGTAGCCAAAATCCTAAAACAAATAGTCCGGCAGATTGTACAAGTCTTCCTACATCGTAAGCCCAAAGAAGACCAACTTTATGACCGTATAGCGTATTTGAAGTGAAAAGGTCTAAGATAGAATTACTGAGTTGCCCTTGTTTAAGCAACTGCCATAAATTCGATGATTGATTGACGGGGACTACGTAGGAATTGTCATATAAATAATAAAAGAATCGTCCTAACTCAACAGGTTGTATTAATAATAGTATGGCAACTATTAATAAATATGAACTTGATAATTTTCTAACAATAAATAGAACAATACTAACTAAAGAATAAAGAAGTAAAACTTCACCAGGAAAAAACAAACCATTAAATAAAGCAAAACAAAATAAAAGAAACATTCTATATAAAAAACGATACCCAAAATCAATGTTTTTTAAAGCTTGTTTAGAGTACATAAGACTAAAGGTGAAACCAAATAAGAGGGCAAAAATGGCATAGCCCTTACCTCCAAATAAGAAGAAAAGGGTATCCCAAACATAGGAATCTAATTGATTTAACCATTCGGGTTGAGTTTTTTCGTCTGGGAATACATAAAAATTAAAATGCTCTATACTATGAAGTAATAAAATCCCCATAATAGCAAACCCTCTTAAACTATCTACAACTTCAATTCTTTGTTTTGTTATCATTTAAAATTTTTCGACACAAGTTAATCTTTTAATAGATATTTCTTTGCCAATTTTATATAATCATTGATTTGATTTTTTTTCCATACTTCATCTTTACTAAGTAGATTTTGTAAAATATTTCCTACAATTTCTGCAGCTTCAATACTAGCTTTTGCGTCTAGAAATAACAAACGGATTCTTCTTGCCAAAACATCTTCAATGGTTTTAGCATCTTCTTTTTGAACAGCCCAAACAATTTGAGCTTTTATATAGGGATGATTAGGATGAATTTTTTCTTTTAATTCAGAATTAGAAGAGCAAAGTTTTTTGATATGTTTTTCATCAGTCCCATAAATTGCTAACGGACTTTCTTCAGATTTTAGTTTTCTATGTCCGTGAATATTTAAAAATTCTGTTTCCGATTTTACGAATGGAATGACAGCTACTATGGTAGCTTTGTCAACCACATCTTCTGCCATTTTTCTGTAAGTAGTCCACTTTCCACCAGCAATACTAATCAATCCACTTTTACTAACCTCTATCACATGTTCTCTAGAAATTTCTGCAGTTTCTTCCGCATTCCCACTTTTTACCAAAGGACGTAAGCCCACAAAAACACTTTTCACATCTTTTTTAGTAGGGTTTTTGGTTAAATATTTTGCTGCATGAGTTAGCAAAAAGTCAACTTCTTGTTCCTGTGGTAAGGGTTCAGAACAATATTCAGTTACAGGAGTGTCTGTAGTTCCTAGTAAAATTTTATCATGCCACGGAACAGCAAACAAAACACGACCATCATCAGTATGTGGAATCATAATAGCGGTTTCTCCAGGAAGAAACTCTTTGTCTAAAACAATATGAATTCCTTGACTGCTAGTCATAATTTTATGAGTAGAATGTTGATCTTTTTGTCTTATGGTATCAGAAAATACACCTGTAGCATTGATGACAGATTTTGCTTTGATGTTATATTTTTCAGCAGTAAATACATCTTTTATCATTGCTCCATCAATAATATCTTGAGTGTTTTTAGTAAAAGCTATAAACTCAGTATAATTTAAGACTGTTGCCCCTTGTTCTTTGGCTGTTTGCATCATGTTAATAAGTAAACGTGTGTCATCAAATTGACCATCGTGATAAATAACACCACCACGAAGACCTTCTTGGGTTACTGTTGGAATATATTCAATAGTTTCTTCCTTGGAAATCAATACAGAATCTCCAAAACCTTCTTTTCCAGCCAACCAATCATATAATTTTAATCCTATACCATAAAAAGGACTTTCCCACCAATCATAAGTGGGAACTATAAATTTTAGATCGTGAACAATATGTGGAGCATTTCGTTTTAAAATGGCACGTTCTTTTAATGCTTCCAAAACCAAAGAAAAATTACCTTGTTGTAAGTAGCGAACACCTCCATGAACCAATTTGGTACTTTTGCTAGAAGTTCCTTTTCCATAATCATCTTTTTCAACTAACAGTGTTTTATACCCTCTAGAAGCTGCATCAATTGCGGTTCCTATTCCAGTAGCACCACCACCAATAATTAAAATATCCCAATGCGTGTTTTCAAGTTTTTGTTTCATAATAAATTGGTTACGATGATTATTTAAATATAATATAATTTTAAGTTGATAACTATTTTGTTAAGAGCAGAAATCAGCCATATTTTACGTGATATATTTTGTATTTTTAAACCTTCCCAAAACAGAATAGATGTACTTAATTTTTGATACAGAAACTACAGGTTTACCTAAGAGCTATAAGGCTCCAATGACTGATACTGAAAATTGGCCTAGATGTATACAAATAGCTTGGCAGCTGCATGATGATATGGGACGTGTATTAGAACACGATAATTTTATGGTTCAGCCAGATGGATTTAACATTCCGTTTGATTCTGAAAAAATCCATGGAATTTCTACTGAGCTTGCTATAGAACAAGGGATCTCTTTGCAAGAAAGTTTAGAACGCTTTAATAATGTTTTATCAAAAACAAAATTCTTAGTAGGTCAGAATGTTACGTTTGACGTTAACATTATGGGAGCAGAATTTATTAGAGCTGGAATTACTCCTAATTTTAAGGCTTTTGAGTTTGATAGCTTTGATTTAGAAACTTATCATTTTACTTCAAAAGTTCCAAAAAATAGACCTTTGGCTATTGATGATTTATCTGAAGATGATAAAAACACTTTAGGTATTTTAGATACTTGTACAGAGGTAACCGCTAGTATGTGTCAGCTACCAGGAGGTAGAGGAGGAAAGTTTAAATTACCTACGTTAACAGAGTTACATCAATATTTATTTGGAGTCGGTTTTGGAGAAGCTCATAATGCTACAGCTGATGTAGAGGCAACCACACGTTGTTTCTTTGAATTGATAAGAAAAGAAGCTTTTACCAAAGAACAATTAGATGTTCCTCAAGAGTATTTTACAGAATTTAAAACGGTAAATCCTAAGCCTTTTGAGGTAATTGGTTTAAAGCACTTAAACCTAAAAAAGGAAAGTGAAAAAATCCGTAAACGTCAATCTGAACAGGCGGGAGCGAAAGGAAAAGGCGTTAATGTAAAAGAAAGTTTAGCTAAATTAGAAGAGGTTTCTTTTGCACATTTGCACAATCATACGCAGTATTCAATTCTACAGTCAACTATTGAAATTGGAGCCTTGGTTAGTAATGCAGGAAAGCATAAAATGTCTGCTGTTGCTATGACAGATACTGGTAACATGATGGCAGCTTTTCATTTTACCAATGCAGTATCAGGTCATAATAGTGGGGTAAGAGCAAGAAGAGAAGAAGCAGAGGAAAAAGGAGAAGATTTTGATGAAAAAGAATTGGTTCCTATTGTTGGTTGTGAATTTTTTGTTTGTGAAGATCATTTAGACAAATCGAAAAAAGATAACGGATATCAAGTAGTAATGCTTGCTAAAAACCGTAAAGGATATCAAAATTTAGCAAAAATGTCATCTACAGCTTTTGTTGATGGATTTTATTATGTGCCAAGAATTGATAGAAAAGTTATAGAACAATACAAAGAAGACGTAATTGTTTTAACAGGAAATTTATACGGAGAAGTTCCAAGTAAAATATTAAATATTGGTGAAAAACAAGCAGAAGAAGCCTTGTTATGGTGGAAAGAACAATTTGGTGATGATTTGTATATTGAAATCATGCGACATGGTCAAGAAGATGAAAATGTTGTCAACAAAGTATTGTTAGAGTTTGCCAAAAAACACGATGTAAAAGTAGTTGCAACCAATAATACATTTTATATAGATCAAGAAGATGCCAATGCACATGATATTTTGTTATGTGTAAAAGATGGAGAAAAACAAGCCACACCTATTGGTAGAGGTAGAGGGTATCGATACGGTTTACCAAACGATCAATATTACTTTAAGACTCCAGAAGAAATGAAGGAGCTTTTTGTAGATATTCCAGAAGCAATTAGCAATATTCAGGAATTGGTAGATAAAATTACTCCTTTTACCTTGGCTAGTGATGTATTACTTCCTGCCTTTGACATTCCAGAGGAATTTAAAGATCCTAAAGATTTAGAAGATGGAGGGAAAAGAGGAGAGAATAACTTTTTAGGTCACTTGGTTTATGAGGGAGCTAAAAAAAGATATGGAGAAATTACTCCTGAAATTAAAGAGCGATTAGATTTAGAATTAGATGTAATTGCTAAAACAGGATATCCAGGATATTTTTTAATTGTAGAAGATTTTATTCGTGCCGCAAGAGATATGGGTGTTTCTGTTGGACCTGGTCGTGGTTCTGCAGCGGGTTCCGTAGCAGCTTATTGTTTGTGGATTACCAACATAGATCCTATTAAATACGATTTGCTTTTTGAGAGATTCTTGAATCCAGAACGTGTATCCATGCCCGATATTGATATTGACTTTGATGATGAAGGTCGTGGTAGTGTAATTGATTACGTAATTAAAAAATATGGAGCCAATCAGGTAGCACAAATTATTACCTATGGAACCATGGCAGCAAAATCTTCTATTAGAGATACTGCTAGGGTTTTAGATTTACCGTTATTTGAAGCTGATAGAATTGCCAAGTTAATTCCTGGTATGAAGTTGAAGAAAATCTTTGGAATGGATGATAAAGAATTATCATCAAAATTACGTTCTGAAGAAATGGAGATGGTTAATGAGCTAAAACGAATTTCCGAAGGAGTTGGTTTAGAAGCCGAAACGGTGAACAAAGCAAGAGTTTTAGAAGGTTCGGTTCGTAATACAGGAATTCATGCTTGCGGGGTTATTATTACTCCAGACGACATTACCAAGTTTGTGCCAGTTTCTTTAGCCAAAGATTCGGATATGTATGTTACTCAGTTTGATAACTCAGTGGTAGAAAGTGCCGGATTGTTAAAAATGGACTTCTTGGGTCTGAAGACCCTTACTTTAATTAAACATACTTGTAAAATTGTAAAAGCCAGACATGGAATAGAGTTAGATCCAGAATCCTTTCCTATTGATGATGAAGAAACCTATAAGTTATTCCAAAGAGGAGAAACCGTTGGTATTTTTCAATATGAATCTCCAGGAATGCAAAAGTACATGCGTGAATTAAAACCGACAGTTTTTGCGGATTTAATTGCAATGAACGCTTTGTATAGACCAGGTCCTTTGGAATATATCCCAAACTTTATTGATCGTAAACATGGACGAGAAGAAATTGTTTACGATTTACCAGACATGGATGAGTATTTGGCAGAAACTTATGGGATTACTGTCTATCAAGAGCAGGTAATGTTATTGTCTCAAAGTTTAGCAGGTTTTACCAAAGGTCAAGCCGATACTTTGCGTAAAGCAATGGGGAAAAAGCAGATTGCCGTTCTGGCAAAAATGAAACCTTTATTTATTGAACAAGCAGCTGCTAAAGGTTATGATCCTGTTAAACTAGAAAAGGTATGGAAAGACTGGGAAGCATTTGCTTCTTACGCATTTAACAAATCTCACTCAACTTGTTATGCTTGGATTGCTTATCAAACTGCATATTTAAAAGCTCACTACCCAGCAGAATATATGGCTGCAGTGTTGTCTAACAACATGAATGATATAAAACAGGTAACCTTTTTTATGGAAGAGTGTAAGCGTATGGGCTTAACTGTTTTAGGACCTGATGTCAATGAATCCTATGCAAAATTTTCTGTAAACGATGAAGGAGCTGTTCGTTTTGGAATGGCAGCAATCAAAGGAGTTGGTGGAATAGCAGTAGATGGAATTATTAATGAGCGAAAAGAAAATGGACCTTTTGTTTCTATTTTTGATGTAGCGAAAAGAGTAGATTTAAGAACCTGTAACAAAAAAGCTTTCGAAGGATTGGCTTTAGCAGGAGGGTTTGATTCTTTTGGAAATGTACATAGAGCTCAGTTTTTTGCTACGGATGATAAAGGAATGACCTTTTTAGAAAAAGCCATGAAATTTGGTCATGCTTATCAAGAAAGTATGAATTCTTCACAAGTTTCGTTGTTCGGAGAAGCTTCTGATGTACAATTACCAGAACCTTTAGTTCCACCTTGTGAAACATGGGGAACTATGGAATTGTTATCTAAAGAAAAAGAAGTAGTTGGTATCTATATTTCAGCACATCCTTTAGATGATTATAGAAATGAAATGAAATTCACCAATTGCGGTGTTAGCATGTTTAAAGAAGATTTAAAAAATCATGTAGGTAAAAACTTTTCTTTTGCAGGAATTTTAACCAGTGCAGAACACAGAATAGCCAAAAACGGTAATGGTTGGGGGGCTTTTATTATAGAAGACTATACCGATTCACACGAGTTTAGATTGTTTGGAGAGGATTACATGCGCTTTCAGCATTTATTGGTACCAAACTCATTTTTGTATTTAAGTGGAACTATACAAAGAGGATGGATGCAAAAAGATGGAAGTGTAGGAGAGCCAAGAGTTAAGTTTTCTGATTTTTCATTATTATCAGATGTGATGGATAAGAAATGTAAAAAAATTACATTTAAACTTAGACTTCACGAAATTAGAAAAGAAAGAATAGAGCAACTTGAAATGCTTTTATCTGGCTTTACAGGAGAAGGAGCTAAACAAACCGTTGGTTTCAATTTGATTTCTGATAAAGATAAAATTGATCTTGAAATGCCATCAAGAACATACAAATTAAATATGAATACAGAACTCTTTGATTATTTAGATAAAGAAGGTTTTGAATATAAATTGAATTAAACAAAAAAGCGTTTGCAACTTACAAACGCTTTTTTATTAATAATATGCACTAAAAATAGATCTTTTTTCTTTTTCATGACTATCGCCAACCTTAGAAACTGCACATCTAAATCCAATATAGTTTGTAGACATATATTCTTCTAAATATCTACGCTGGCTAGGGTCTAACCAATATTCTCTATCTTTCCATGAACCACCTTTATAAACTCTAGAGTAATTGGTAATTAAAGTAGTTCTTGTTTTATCATCATATTTGTACTCAATTTCACCGGTTTCCTCATTAATAGTTGGAGGAAGTAATATTGGAGCGTTGTACATTCTTTTTCTATTCTCATCGTTTTGAGCATAATCTCTACTTGAAGATCTATCACCATCAGCAAAGTTTCTATTGTCTGACTTTTGATAATTAGGATTTAAATACATATCGTTATCTGTTACCTCTTCTTTAAGAATTTGTCCTGGTAGTACCGAAGGAACTACTTTTCCGTTAGGAAGGGTATCATATACAATATCATTAAATGATGCAACTACTACATTTCCATTTTCATCTAATCTAGGTTTACGATAAATATTACCTCTTGAATAATTAAAATCGTTTAAATTAGACTCTATTGTTGGTCTATATACATCAAAAACCCATTCGGCAACGTTTCCGGCCATGTCATATAATCCATATGCATTTGGAGGAAAACTTCTTACAGGTGTAGTAATATCACCAGTATCTGAACTCCAACCAGCAATACCACTATAGTCTCCATTACTTTGTTTAAAGTTTGCATGTTGAGTGTAATATTTACTTTGCTCATCTCTAGTTGATTCACCTCTCCATGCATATTTTTTTCTACCTCTAATAGTGTTCTCAAAACGATTTTCCATATCTGCTTTTGCAGCATATTCCCACTCTATTTCAGTAGGTAGTCTAATATCAGGATTAGGAGACTGTCTCTTGATATTTAGATTGTTATTTTTAGGACTATTAGAATTTGTATTAATGGTTATTGAATCATTAGCACTATATTCCTCATCGTTAGATTCATTAGCTATATAATCTGTATATATAGATTTATCACCACCGAATAAAAGATTAGGATTTGCTTCAAAAACTTCAATATCAAAATGATTTCGTCCTTCTACAGTAACATTACCGTTGTTATATAATGGTTTTAAAATACCTTCATCAACTAATCTTTTCTCAGCAATTCTATCCGTTCTCCATTTACAATAATCATTCGCTTGTAACCAACTAACACCAACAACAGGATAGTCTTCGTAAGCTCTATGTCTTAAATATGTTTTAGGTAAATTACCATCATTTCCCAAAGGATTTCTCCATACTGTAGTATCAGGTAAAGCAGCAGTATATATGTGCTTGTATTTAGGGTTGTTTTTAGGGAAAACTTTTGCTAACCAGTCTAGATAAATCAAATATTCTTTATTAGATACTTCGGAGTCATCAATATAAAAGCTTTGAACATGAACGTTTTTAGGTTTATTGTTTATTCCTCCCATTACGTTTTGTTGTACTTGCCCCATTACAAACATACCACCTTCAATACTCACCATTCCATTGGGAACTTGTTGTTCAACTACTTCTGTTAATTTAGTTAGACCACCATATTCTGGCTTACTAAAATCATACCCAATATTTTCAGAATATCTATCTGAACCAAAATCACGTTGTTGGTTAAAACAACTCGTCATAATAAGAATTACACCACTGTAAATCAATGATGTTTTTATTATTTTTTTCATATAAAAATCGGTCTCTATCATGTTAAATCCCTCGCAAGATATCATATAATACTTAATTACACAATTTAATTATGAACAACAAAATATGATATAGGTAACAACGTGTAAATTGTTATATTCGTACAATAATTTGCTAAAAATGAAGCTACAGTATTTAATCTTTTTTTTTCTAGGGACTTTTTTGGTGTCTGCTCAAGAGAATTTAAAATTTTCTGTTGAATGGAGTCAACAATATGAACCTACGATTAACAGCAATGTATGGACTGGAAATGATGTTTTTCTTCAGAATAATTTTATTCCACTTTACATAAAACAATGGAAAAAAGAAAAATCAGGAAATCTTAGTAATGTTAATTTTACAAATATTATAACCAATAGAATTAATACTAATGTTTTAGGGGGGCTAGATGTAGATTTATTACCAAATGGTTTTAATCCATCCTTACGAATAGTGAAAGAGAGAGAGAATGAATATTATAGTATTCAAGCTAATGCAATATATAAAAATACTAATGGAGAGATACTTCAGGTAAAATCTTTTCAGGTATCTTATGGTTTAAGTACGATAAGTAAACAAACATCCAATTTTAAGGTTGCACAAGCAAGTGGTGTAATAAACTCTGTATTGAATACAGGAACTTGGTATAAAATCGCTGTTGATAAAACAGGTGTTTTTAAAATGGATGCTAGTTTTTTAGAGTCTATAGGAATAGAAACATCATCATTAGATCCAAAAAAAATTAGAGTTTTTGGAAATGGAGGAGCTATGTTACCAGAATTACTTAGTGAACCAAGAAAACAAGATTTAACAGAAAATGCAATTTATGTAGCTGGTGAGAATGATGGAGTTTTTAATGATAATGATTATGTACTCTTTTATGCACAAGGGCCTATTTCATGGAATTTAGAAAACAGAACTTCTATAACACACAAACAAAATATATACAGTGAATATGGTTATTATTTTATTAATGTAGATTCTGAAATCAATGGGAAAAGAATTATTAATGCCACAACTATAAACAATTCTAAAACCATTGATGTTACAACTTTCACAGACTATCTTTTACATGAAAAAGAATTGTTTAATTATATACGTGTTGGTAGAAAGTGGTTTGGGGAAAATTTCACAATAGATAATCAACAAGATTTTACATTTAATTTTCCAAATATAGTTGATACAGAAGCAGTAATTGTAAATGGTAATTTTAGTGCTAAATCATCCAGTACTTCATCTATTTACTCGTTATCATATAATAATATAAATGTATTTAATTCAGTTGTTTCAGCTTCGGGGAGTTTAGCTTTTAGAGATATCAAAAGGTCAGGGACTTTTACACCAATAGCTGATGATATCACTTTAAATATACAATGGAATAATAATGGTGATTTATCAGCACTGGCTTATTTAGATTATTTAGAAGTTATTGCTGATAGAACTTTAACAGCTACAGGAAAACAATTTGGATTTGTAAATTTTGATTCTAAAACTACTGGAGAAGTGTTAGAATACAATTTAACCAATGATACCGAAATTGATTTTGTTTGGAATGTGTCAGATCTTGCTAATGTTCAAAGAATAATTGATACAGATGTAAACACCACTAATTTTAAGTTTAAAGAACTTACTGATGGAGCCATAGATAAATATCAAATAGTAAAAATATCAGATGCCTTTACTCCAATAAAACTGAGTAATAGTCCTAATGTTGAGAATCAAAATTTGCATGCTCTACAAGATATTCATTATGTGATAGTGACCAAAAAGGAATTTATTAAGGAGGCAAATAGAATAAGAGATTACCATAGAAACAATACGCCAATATCTGAGACCAATTCAGAAAAAATAAAAGTTGAAGTGGTAGATGTAGATCAGATTTATAATGAATTTGGATCTGGAGCTCCAGACATTACTGCTATTAGAGATTTTGCAAAGTATTTATATGACAATAGTAGTTCTGAGGAGATGAAACTTAAATATTTATGTTTGTTTGGTGATGCTTCTTATGATTATAAAGGAATTGAACATAAAGAAACTCAAATAGTTCCTACTTATTTGTCTACAATTAGTAATAGTTTGTCAAATTCCTATGGGTCAGATGATTATTATGGATTTTTAGATGCAAGTGATGATGTTCAAGATAATGGTGAGTTACAGGTAACAGGTAAATTGGATATTGTTACGGGAAGAATTCCGGTAGGTTCAATTACAAAAGCAAATCAATATGTTTCAAAATTATTAAATTACTATTCTACTAAATCTAGAGGGAATTGGAAAACAAAAATTACTCTTTTAGGAGATGATGGACAAGAGGGATCTGATCAATCTTTAATTAGATATTTAGAAGATTCTGCTTTAAAAATAGAAGACAATAATCCAGATTTAAATTTATCAAAGCTATATACCGATGCTTTTAAAGAAGAAATTACTTCAGGAGGAGGAAGGTATCCAGAAATTACTAAGAAATTTCATGAAGCTTTTAATACTGGTTCTTTGGTTATTAACTATTTTGGACATGGAAATGTTTTTAATTTAGGGCAAGAAACCTATTTGGATATTGCCACAATTAAAAGTTTTAGAAACTTAAATAATTTGCCTTTATTTATCACAGTAACTTGTGACTTTTCAAGGTTTGATGACCCTACAGTTTTATCAGGAGGAGAGGAATTGATAGAAGGAGCCTATGGAGGTGCTGTTGCAATGATAACTACATCAAGAGAAATATCTATTGGTTCTGGTAATAGTATCAACAGGGGGTTAGCAGATTATTTATATTCTTTTGATGGAAAAACAAGAACAGCTGCAGAAGCTTTAAGAGATGTTAAAAATAACGTAGGGTTTAGTAATGAGTTTTTTGTGTACTTTTTTGGAGATCCAGCTATGAAACTTTCATTACCTAAAGAAGGGATTGAAATTAGTAAAATAGAAAAATATGTAACAGATTCAGTTTCAGAAGAGATCTCTTTGCAAACAGTAACAGATTTAAATGCTTTATCTAAAATTAAGGTTACTGGTAGTATAAAAGATTCTGGAAATATTTTATCAGATTTTACTGGAACGTTATCTGTAATTTTATTTGATAAAGAAATAGACAGAAAAACGTTGTTAAATGAGGGGGCTGGAAATGTTGTAAACTTTAAATCTTTGGAAAGTAAAGTTTTTGTAGGAGAAGCATCGGTAAAAAACGGTAAGTTTTCTTTTGATTTTGTTCTATCTAAAGATGTTAGTGTGTCACCTGAAAAAGCAAAGTTTAGTTTTTATGCAGCTTCAGATTCAGAAGAAAGAATAGGAAGTGATTTTACTTTTAAAGTAGGAGGGCTTGATCCTGAAGCACCAGAAGATGACATTCCTCCAGTGATTCAACTATACATGGATGATGAAACTTTTATAGATGGAGGAAATACAAGTATCACCCCTAAACTATTGGCTAAAATTCAAGATGCTAGCGGAATTAATACTTCTTTAAATTCAATTGGTCATAATATCACAGTTGTTGTTGATGGCGATTTGGCAAATCCTATTTCTTTAAATGAGTTTTATACTACAGAAAAAGATGATTTTACCAAAGGAATTGTAACCTATAAATTACCAGAATTAACTCCCGGAAATCATAATATTACATTTAAAGCTTGGGATACATACAATAATTCATCAACCCAAACGTTAAGCTTCTATGCTCAAGAAGACAAGGGGTTTCAGTTGAGTAGAGTTTTAAATTATCCTAATCCATTTATCAATCATACTGAGTTTTGGTTTAAAAATAATAGACAAGGTGAACCTGTTGAGATTACAGTTCAAATTTATACTTTGTCAGGAAAATTAGTAAAAACCATTCATACGCCTGATAGTAATCTTGATGAAATATCGAGAGTGGTTACTTGGGATGGAAAAGATGATTTTGGAAACAAGTTGGGAAAAGGAGTTTATGTTTATAAATTAAAAGTAAAAGAAATAATATCGGGTCAATCTGATGAAAAGATTGAAAAATTAGTAATATTGTAAAAAACTAGAAAAACTATATGAATTTTATGAAGCTTAAGAATCACTTTACTTTGCTGTTAGCCGTTTTGGGGTTTCAGATGTATGCTCAGAACAACACAATTACAACTGTAGCACCATTTTTAAATATTGTTACAGACGCAAGAGCAGCAGGTATGGGGGATGTTGGAGTTGCTAGTGCAGCCGATGGAAATGCAATTTATCACAACGCCGCTAAAATGGTCTTTCACAAAAAAGAAGTTACAGTAGCTCTAAACTATACCCCTTGGTTAAGAAATTTAACGGATGATATTTATGTTGGAAATTTAAGTTATCAACAAAGAATAGATGAAAGAAGTGCTTTTGGAGGAGGAATTAAATATTTTAATTATGGAGAAGTACAAATTAATGATGGATCTACGACTTCATCTACAACTGCATCACCATATGAATTGGCTATTGACGGAGCTTATTCTTTAAAATTAAGTAATAACTATTCTATGGCTGTTGCCTTAAGATATATTCGTTCTGACTTAACTATTTCTGGAACAAACCTTAATGATAATGAACCAACCAATGCTTTTGCAGTAGATATTTCAGGGTACTATATGTCAAATGAAATGGCTTTTGATGGATTTAATGGAGTTGCCAGAGCAGGTTTTAACATTAGTAATGTTGGACCTAAAGTGACTGTTTTATCTGGAGAAGGATTTTTGCCAACCAATTTAAAATTAGGTGGTGGTTTTGATTTTATTGTTGATGATTATAATCAATTAGGAGTAACTTTAGAATTTACCAAACTTTTAGTTCCTGCAGTTGGAGGTGAAGACCAAAACTTTTTACAAGGAATGTTTGGGTCTTTTTCTGATGCACCAGGAGGATTTAAAGAAGAATTACAAGAAGTAACTATTGGTATTGGAGCAGAGTATTTATACAACAATGCTTTTGCTTTTAGAGCGGGATATTTTAAAGAAAACGAAAACAAAGGAAATAGAAACTTTTTTACGCTAGGAGCAGGGTTTAAAGCAAGTTCTTTTAATGTTGATCTTTCTTACTTGGCAAGTAATGCTGTAGTAAACAATCCACTAGAAAATACACTTAGATTCTCTATATCTTTTGATTTAGGAGATATTTACGAGTACTAATCATAAAAATATATTTACATTTGAACCGGCGTTATTTTATAATGCCGGTTTTTTGATATTTATAGCGTATGTATAAAAATGTAATCATTACAGGTACAGGTAGTGCCATTCCTAATAAAATAGTAAAGAATAACGATTTTAATAATCATGTTTTTTTAAATGAAGACGGAACTTTATTTGAAAAAGAGAATGATGAAATTATTGAAAAGTTTCAAGCTATTACAGGAATTGAAGAAAGAAGATATGCTGAAGATAATATTAATACCTCCGATTTAGCATCAGAAGCTTCTTTAAAAGCCATTAAAGCTGCAAATATCAATAAAGAAGAGTTAGATTTAATTATTGTGGCTCATAATTTTGGAGATGTAAAAAAAGGAAGTATCCAAGGAGATTTCTTACCAAGTATTGCCACTAGAGTAAAGAACAAATTAGGAATTCAAAATCCTAATTGTGTCGCTTATGATATTTTATTTGGTTGTCCTGGTTGGGTTCAAGCTATGATTCAAGCCAACCAAGCTATTAAGGCAGGTGATGCTAAAAAAGCATTGATTATTGGAGCAGAAACTTTATCAAGAGTGGTTGATAAAAGCGATAGGGATAGTATGATTTTTTCTGATGGAGCAGGAGCAACTATCATAGAGCTAGCAAATGAAGATAAAGAAAGAGGAATTTTAAGTACGGCAGCACAAACATACGCAATTGAAGAAGCTGGGTATTTATATTCTGGAGCTACTTATAACAAAGAAAATGATCAAGACATTAATTATATCAAAATGTTAGGTCGTAAAATATATGAATTTGCTTTGGTAAATGTTCCTGCGGCTATTAAAGCTGCTATGGACAAAAGAAATTTAGATATTGATGATATCAACCAAATATTTTTACATCAAGCTAATGAAAAAATGGATGAGGCTATTGTAAAAAGATTGTACAGACTTTACAGAAAACCTGTTAAAAAGAATGTAATGCCTATGTCTATCCAAAAACTTGGTAATAATTCTGTTGCAACTGTTCCTATTTTGTATGATATGGTTTTAAATAATCAAGTAAAAGATCATACTATAGTAAAAGATGATGTTGTTATTTTTGCATCTGTAGGAGCTGGAATGAATATCAATGCAATTACTTATAAGCTATAAAAATTAAGAGTTTACTTTTAATCTAGGATTGGCTGTAATACTTTGATCATCAAACAAACCTAGTCTGTATTTTTGATAAGCAGTCACAGCAATCATAGCAGCATTGTCTGTAGTATATTCAAATTTAGGAATGTAAGAAGTCCAACCGAAATGTTTTTGAGCAGCTCTAAGACGTTTTCTTATTTCGGAATTTGCAGAAACACCTCCAGCAATGGCAATTTGTTTGATTCCTGTTTCTTTTACAGCTTTTTTAATTTTATCCATTAAAATTTCTGCAATGGTGTTTTGAACACTGGTACATATGTTTTCTAGATTTTCTTCTATAAAATTGGGATTCTTTTTTACTTCTTTTTGAATAAAATATAAAATCCCTGTTTTTAATCCACTAAAACTAAAATGGTGTTCTTTTACTTTGGGTTTAGAAAATTGATATACAGCTTCCCCCGTTTGAGCATATTTATCTATTAAAGGACCTCCAGGATATGGCAATCCTAAAATTTTTGCAGTTTTATCGTAAGCTTCTCCAACGGCATCATCAATAGTTTCTCCTAAAATCTCCATGTTAAAATAATCATTGATTTTAACAATTTGAGTATGTCCACCACTAATGGTTAAACACAAAAATGGAAATGTAGGTTTTTGATCATTAGCATCATCAATAAAATGTGCAAGAATATGAGCTTGCATATGGTTGATAGCAATTAAAGGAATTTCTAAAGCTAAAGCCATAGATTTAGCAAAAGAAGTTCCCACCAATAAAGATCCCATTAATCCAGGTCCCTGTGTAAAGGCAATAGCATTTAATTGTTCTTTGGTTATATTTGCTTCTTTTAAAGCTGTTTCTATTACAGGTAAAATATTTTGTTGATGGGCTCTTGAGGCCAACTCAGGAACCACTCCGCCATATTTTGAATGCACCTCTTGATTGGCTACAATATTAGAAAGAACTTGTTCGTTACATATAACAGAAGCACTGGTGTCATCGCAAGAAGATTCTATTGCTAAGATGTAGGTTTTATCAAGCATAATTACAGTTTAATTAACTAATTTAGTGGCACAAATTTAGCGTTTATAAAAACAATAATAAAAATACTCGGTCGATTTTTACTTGCAGTAGTTGCACTACTACTTTTGCTAGTTATTTCCTTGCAATTTGGGGAAACACAACTATTAATTACTGAACGTATATTTAAGTATTTAGAAGATGATTTTGATGTTTCTTTTCATGTAGATGCTATTAAAGTTAATCCTTTTGGAGAGTTTGAAATACATAATGTATTGATTAAAGACCACCATCAAGATACCCTTATTTTTGCGGAAGATGCAAAAGGAAGATTGGTTGATTTGCACAAACTTAAAAACAAAGTTTTATCATTTGCTGATGTTAAGGTTAGTAATGGTGGGGTAAATGATATCATTTATCCTGGAGAGGAGTCGGGAAGTTTAACTATTTTCTCTTCAAAATTTGGAAAGAAAAAAAGCAATAAAAAACCGTTAGAAATAAAGTTTAAAGAAGCGTTAGTATCTAACCTTGGATATTCTTTAACTAAAAACAATGAATATGTTGTTGATTTTAATAAAGTTTCGGGACATTTAAAAACACTTGTGATTAATGGACCAGAAGTTGAGGTTTTAACAGATTCGTTGAGTTTTGAAGATGTTTATAAAATTAAATACCAAAAACTAGAAACTGATTTTAAATATTCTTTATCAGAAATGAGTTTTAATAAAACTCATATTCTTACAGATCATTCAGATCTATATTTAGATGTAGTTTTTAATTATACTCCATCTGACTTTTCAGATTTTGTATCAAAAGTAAATTTAAAAGGAGCTGTTCATCGTGGAGAGGTTTCTTTAGAAGATATTGATAAAATTTATCCTCATTTTGATAGTTATGAAAAATTAGGGATTAGTTCAAAAGTGAATGGTACCCTAAACAATTTGAGATTGACTAATGCTAAAATGGTTTCTAGAAATGAGTCTTTAATTTTAGAAGGAGATTTGTTTTTAAAAAACAGTATTGATAATAGAGACGATTTAAGGTTTAGAATCAAAAATGGGAATGTTAATTTGGTTCCAGAATATTTAAAAAAAATTGTTCCTAATCTTTACAACAAGAGTTTACCTGATGATTATATAGGGATTAATAAATTAAATTTCTTGGGTGATTTAGAGGTGAGCTTACAAAAATTAATTGTTAAAGGAACAGCCAAAACCAATATTGGAAATGTAGAATTAGATGGTTTTATCAATAAACTTGATACTCCTGATAAAAATTTAGAAGTGTGGGTTTCTAATGGTTTTGTTCCAGAATTAAATCAAATTAAAGGACTTAAAAACATTAAATTCAAAGGAAAAATAAAAGGGAATATAAGTCAAAAAAATCTTGATGTAAACGCAAAATTAGATTTTAAGAATTTGACGTATAAAAAAATAAAATTATCTAAATCTAATATCGATTTTCAGATAGATAAAAACTCATTTATAGCAGATTTTGAATCAAAAGATACCTTGTTAACTTTTAAAACCAAAATCACTCAAAATAAAATCAATAAAAAAGAAGAATATAATTTTGATTTAGACGTTACAAAAGCTAGAATAAATGATCTTTTTCCAGAAGGGAATTATTATCAAAAAAATGTAACAGGTTCTGGTAGACTTAAATTAATTAATAAACCCAATGAATTTTCTTTGGATGGGTTGATTTCAGGGTTGTATGTAGAGACTCCAAAAGATTCACTTAATTTAAGCGACATGAGAGTATCATTACAGTCTAAAGGAAAGAATAAAAACATACTCATAGAATCAAAAGATATTTTGAGTATGGAAGGTGAAGGAGAATTTAACTTTGAGGATTTAAAGGTATTAGCAGAGAATGCATTGTACAAATTTATTCCAGGAACATTAATTAGGTCAGAAATAGCCAACCAAACACTTGTGTTTAAAATGCAAGTTTATCCAACTATTGTAAAGGTTTTTACAGATCAGTTTTGGTTGGATAAGAATTTAATTATGTCAGGGGTGTTAGATGCTAAAGGTGATAAAGGGGCTATTTACGCTAAAGTACCAACTATTAGTTCCAAAGATTTAAAGGTAGAGAATCTTGAAGTTACTTTGGACAACTCTAATCAATGGATTAATTCTAATATTTCTATTCAGAAATTCAAATTCAAAAAACAGGTTTACGAAGATTTATCTCTTTTAGGTAAAAAAGTAAACGATACGCTATTTGTTAGGTCTAACTTTCAAAGTGATAAAATTAATAACCGTGCTGTTTTTTATTTAACTACTGAAGACAAATTGGTTTCTTTAGGAATTGAAAGTGTCTATTTTAAGTATTTAAAATCTTTGTGGGTAAACTTAGAAAACAAACAAAACAAAATTCGCTATAATTACGAAACAGGAGATTGGGCGTTTCATGAAATTTCTTTTGCTAATGGAGAACAGGAGTTTGAATTTGATGGAACTGTAAAAAAAGATCATTCCAAAAATTTAAAATTAACCTTAAATAATATCAATTTAGCAGAAAACCTTCCAAGTGTTGATAGTTTAAATATTGGTGGAATTGCTAGTGGTGAAGTATTTTTTAAAGAAAAGAATACTTTATTAAAACCCAATGGATCTTTAAAAGTAGAAAAATTAAGAATCAATGGGATTGATTATGGAAACATGGTTACAAGTATTGACCCCAACGATAAAAAATTGGGATATAATTTAAATTTTAATATAACCAATAATGACACTCAGAACATTGATGCTATTGGTGAAATTATTGTAAATGAAAACAACTTTGGAGATTCTAAAATAAACCTAAAAGGAACTTTAAATAATTTAAGACTAGGCTCTTTAAGTCCTTTAGGTAGAAACGTTCTTTCTGCTATTAGAGGAAAAGCCAAGGGTGATTTTACTATTTCGGGAAGTCTAAACGATTTTAACAATTATGGAACTATAGAACTAAAAGATGCAGGGTTAAAATTTCCTTATTTAAATGTTGATTATAATTTTGTAGGAGATACTAAAATAAAAATTGATGGAAAGAAATTCATCTTCGATAAAATCTTGCTTAAAGATGTCATTTATGGAACTAATGGTACTTTAGATGGAGAAATTAATTATGATAAATACAATAATTGGAATCTTGATTTAAAAATAGATAGTAAGAATTTATTGGTGTTAAATACTGAACAAGAAGAAGATTCTAAATATTACGGAACTGCTTTTATGGATGGTTTTGCAACTATTGTTGGACCTACTACAGATTTAGCAATTAATGTGTCAGGAACCACTTTACCAAATACAAAATTTGTGCTTCCTATTAGCGATATAAAGCAGGTTGAAAGTAATAGATTTATTTACTTTAAAGAATCTGAAACAGATGAAGATTCGGAAATAGTCAATACAGGTACTATAGGAGGAATTACGGTTACTTTAAATTTAGATATTACCAAAGATGCTTTAGGAGAAGTTGTAATTGATCAAGCGTCAGGAAGTTCGCTACAAGGTAGAACAGATGGTAGATTATTGATTGATATAGATAAACTATTTAATATTAGAATGTATGGAGACTTGGTGGTTGATGAAGGTCTCTATAACTTTAGATATGGAGGTTTTGTAAACAAACCTTTTGTGGTAAAAAAAGGAGGAACCGTTTCGTGGAATGGAGATCCATTTAAAGCGGAATTAAACATTGAAGCCATCCATCATGTAAAAGCAAATCCCAAAGTGCTTTTAGAAAGTTTAACAGTAAACCGTAAAATAGATGTTGATTTAATTACGAAGGTTACAGGAGAATTATTTAATTCCAATCAAGAATTTATCATTACCATTCCAAATGCAAGTTCAACGGTTTCTTCGGAGTTAGATTTTAAGTTAAATATTGATGAAAATTCTAAGATGAGACAGTTTTTCTCACTTTTAGTAACTAAGAATTTTTATGATGAAAACAATATCAACAATACAAGTTCTGTAATAACTAATACAACTTCTGAAATTATATCAAATGCGGTAACTCAAATTTTTAACAAAGAAGAAGATAAGTTTCATATTAATTTTGGATATACCTCAGGTGAAGCTTCTAATGTAGAGGATTTGGCGATAGATGATCAAATAGATATTGGGGTGGCTACAGAAATTAATGATAGGGTTTTAATCAACGGAAAGTTAGGAGTGCCAGTAGGTACTAAAACTCAAACAGCAGTTGTAGGAGAAGTAAAAATAGAATTTTTGATTAATAAAGATGGTTCTTTACGCTCCTCGGTTTTTAATAGACAAAATGAAATTCAATACTCAGAAGAAGAACAAGGTTATACACAAGGGATAGGATTAAGTTACCAAATAGATTTTAATAATTTAACAGAAATGCTACAAAAAATTGGTCTTAAAGAAAAGAAGAAAGAAAAGATAAAAAAAGAAGAAGAATTTGAAATTACTGATGATAAATTGTTCTATATACTGCCAGATTTACTATAAAAGTCATATTTTTATCGACCTAATAAAACTTAACCAACTTAACTCAAAAAAATGAATACATATACTTTGGTAGTACTAGCTGCCGGAATGGGAAGTCGTTATGGTGGATTGAAGCAAATGGATACCATGTCTGATGAAGGAGATACCATTATAGATTTCTCTATTTATGACGCTATAGAGGCTGGTTTTAAAAAAGTAGTGTTTATAGTAAGAGAAGATTTTATAGATCAGTTTAAAGCTATTTTTGATAAAAAATTAGCAGGAAAAATAGAAGTGGCATATGTGTGTCAAGAAATACATAAGATACCTTCAGGTTACCCAATTCACCCAGAAAGAACAAAACCATGGGGTACGGGACATGCCTTGTTAATGACCAAAGATGTAGTTAATGATAATTTTATTGTTATTAATGGTGATGATTTTTATAGTAGACAAGCCTTTAAAAGTATTATAAGAGAATTATCCGATTTAGATAAAAATTCATATAATATGTGTATGGTTGGATATAGTTTAGACAAAACAATATCAGACAATGGATATGTTTCTAGAGGGCAATGTTATGTAAATGAGAATCATGAATTAACAGATGTAATTGAAAGAACTCATATAGAGAAGATTGGAGATGATATTATTAGAAAAGATGATGAAGGGAATTCAGTAATTATGAATAATGATACCATTGTTTCTATGAATTTTTGGGGATTCACACCAAAATTTCTTGAAGTCCTAGAACAAGATTTCGAAGTTTTTATGAAGGAAAGATCTACAGAGTTGAAAAGTGAATTCTTTATTCCAACCGTAGTTAGCAATGTAATACATGCCAATAAAGGAGTTGTAAAAGTATTAACTTCTGATGCAAAATGGTATGGTGTCACTTATACAGAAGATAAGCCTGTCGTAACCAAGGCCATTACAGAATTAAAACAAAAAGGAGTGTATCCTAAATATCTTTGGGATTAGAAATTAAGAATTATTTAATATAAAAGGAGTAGCCATTAAAAAGACTTTTTTAACTTTAAAATCACGAAAATGCTCTATATCGTTTTCGTATTTAAATTTATACAAGGTTATTTCAAGTCTGAATAATGACTACTTTTATACATTATAAAATATAAGTATGAGTACTAAAGTAAGTAAAATAGCCGTGATGACTTCTGGAGGAGATGCTCCAGGTATGAATGCTGCGGTAAGAGCTGTTGTAAGAGCCTGTGTATTTAATAATATAGAATGTATGGGAGTTTTAAGAGGCTACCAAGGTTTGATAGATAACGAATTAATCCCTTTAGACTCTAGAAGTGTTAGAAATACTATTAGTAGAGGAGGTACTTTCCTTCAAACAGCACGTTCCGAAGCCTTTAGAACACCTGAAGGTAGAAAGAAAGCTTATGAGAATTTTAAAGCAAATGGATTAGATGCATTAATTGTTATTGGAGGTGATGGTTCTTTTACAGGAGGAATGATTTTTAATAAAGAATTTAAAGTTCCTGTAATAGGAATTCCTGGTACTATAGATAATGATATTTACGGAACTCAATTTACACTAGGTTATGATACTGCCTTAAACACAGTTGTAGAAGCAATTGATAAAATTAGAGACACTGCATCTTCTCATAACAGATTGTTTTTTGTTGAAGTAATGGGACGTGATGCTGGATTTATTGCACTAAATGCAGGTATTGGAGCTGGAGCTGAAGAAATTTTAATTCCTGAAGAGAACTTAGGAATTGAAAGATTGGTAGAGTCTTTAGAGAATAGTAAAAAATCAGGAAAAACATCAAGTATTGTTGTTGTTGCAGAAGGGGATAAGACAGGAAAAGGAGTTTTTGAATTAAAAGACTTCGTAGAAAAAAATATGCCAGAGTACGATGTCCGAGTGTCTGTGTTAGGTCACATGCAAAGAGGAGGATCTCCATCGTGTTTCGATAGAGTATTGGCAGGTAGATTAGGAGTAAAAGCAGTAGACTTATTATTAGGAGGACAATCAAACCTAATGGTAGGTATTAACAACAACGAAATTACTGCTATCAATTTAGAAAAAGCAGTAAAATTACACCACGACATTAACATGGACTTGTTAAGAGTGGCTGATATATTAAGTATCTAAAAATAAAATAAGTAAACAAATTAATTAAATATATAATTAAATTATCATGGTAAAAATCGGAATTAACGGATTTGGTAGAATTGGTAGATTTGCATTCAGATCTGCAGTAGCAAGAGAAAACGTACAAGTTGTTGGTATCAACGATTTATTAGATGTTGAATATTTAGCTTACATGTTAAAGTATGATTCAGTTCACGGAGAATTCAAAGGAACTGTTGAGGTTGTTGATGGAGCTTTAGTTGTAAACGGAAATACAATCAGAATTACTGCTGAGCGTAATCCAGCTGACTTAAAGTGGGATGAAATTGGAGCTGATTATGTTATTGAATCTACAGGGTTCTTTTTAACTAAAGAAAAAGCACAAGGTCACTTAGATGCAGGAGCTAAAAAAGTTGTTTTATCTGCACCATCTCCAGATGCACCAATGTTTGTAATGGGTGTTAACAACACTGAATTAAAAGCAGATGAGACTATTTTCTCTAACGCTTCTTGTACTACTAACTGTTTATCTCCTATCGCTAAAGTATTAAACGATAACTGGGGAATTTCAGAAGGGTTAATGACAACTGTACACGCTGCAACTGCAACTCAAAAAACTGTTGATGGTCCTTCTATGAAAGACTGGAGAGGTGGACGTTCTGCAATTCACAACATCATTCCTTCTTCTACAGGTGCTGCTAAAGCAGTAGGAAAAGTAATTCCTGCATTAAACGGAAAATTAACTGGTATGGCATTCCGTGTTCCTACTATGGATGTTTCTGTTGTTGATTTAACTGTAAAGTTAGAAAAGCCTGCAACTTATGCTGAAATTTGTGCTGCAATGAAAGCTGCTTCTGAAGGAGATATGGCTGGAGTTTTAGGATACACTGAAGATGCAGTAGTTTCTCAAGATTTCGTAGGTGATACTCGTACTTCTGTATTTGATGCATCAGCTGGTATTGCTTTAAATGACAACTTCGTAAAAGTTGTTTCTTGGTATGATAACGAAATTGGTTATTCTACTAAAATTGTTGACTTAATTGAATATTCTGCTTCTTTATAAGCATTAGAGTTACATTATATAAAAGCCTCGTTTCTTTACTGATTCGAGGTTTTTTTATGAGGTGATTTATGACAGTTTTATCGCTGAAATTTAGTAGAGATTTTTTTTGCAGAAATTAATATATTGCAAGTATAAATTAAAAAAATATGGAAATAGCAATTATAGCTCATGATGGGAAAAAAGCTGATATGGTTCAGTTTTTAATGGAACATAAAGAATTGTTAAAAGCAAAAGGAATCAATTTGATTTCTACAGGAACTACAGGTTCAAAAGTAGAAGCTGCAGGATTAAATGTACACAGATTTTTATCTGGACCTTTAGGAGGAGATGCTCAAATTGCAGCAAGAGTTGCAGAAGGTAAAACAGGAATGGTTATTTTCTTTAGAGATCCTTTAGAAAAACATCCACATGAACCAGATATTTTTATGTTGATGCGTTTATGTGATGTATATAACGTGCCTTTAGCAACCAATCCTGCAACGGCAGGTTTATTAATAAAGTCAGCATAATAAAAAAGCTCAGTTTTAAACTGAGCTTTTTTATTATTCAATACTATCTTTTTCTTCATCTTTACTACCTCCAAAGAGTCTAGTGAAAAAGTTTCCTTTCTTCTTTTTCTTTTTATCAAAGATATCAAGTATTTTTTCAAAAGTATTCTCTTCTCTAAAGAATTCACAATCACAACTGCTTAGAATTTCTTCATCAAATGTTGGAAAACCAGCAGATAATTGTTGGTTGATATCAGTATTCTTATAGTTTTTAGAAACAATGCCTCCAACAATTGGCAAAGCAGCTACAGAACCACCACCAATGCTAGAAGGTAAATGTATACTAGGATATTTACAACCTACCCATGAACCAATAATAATATCAGAGTTAAAGCCAATAAACCAAGAGTCACTATAGTCTTGTGAAGTTCCTGTTTTTCCAGCCCAATCACCTTTGGCTCCATATTGAGATTTTAATCTAACAGCAGTTCCTTTGTCAACCACACTTTTTAATAAAAGTTGCATGGTTTCCATGGTTTTAATCTCTAAGACAGGTTCTTTTTCTTCAGTATTAGCTTTATGTTGATATATAATATTCCCTTTTGGATCTTTAATAGCCGTGATGTAATATGGTTCTACATTATAACCTCTTGTAGCAAATGGAATATAGGCATGCACAATGTTTTGTAAGGAATAATTAGTAGTTCCTAAAGCAGTAGAAGGAACCCTTTTTAATTCTTTATCTAAACCTAACGAATTAGCTGTTTCTTGTAGCTTATCTGGTCCTATTTTAAAATAAGTGGCAACGGTGGGTATATTTACACTTTTAGCTAAGGCACCAACCATGCTGTAATATCCACCATCGGAATGATCGTAATTTTCAGGTTTCCAATCATCGTAATCAGTGTATGTTTTTACTTCGTTGTTAATCCAATCACATGGTTTTTGTCCATCTTCTAAAGCAGCTGTATACACAATAGGCTTAAAAGTTGAAGCTACTTGTCTTTCACTTGTAATTAAATTATAAGGTAAAAACTCAAAATTATTACCTCCTACATAAATTTCAACAGCTCCATTATGAGTGTTTACTCCATACACAGCAGCATTCAGCATTTTAATGTAATGACTAATGGAATCTAGTTCAGAGTAATTATTGTCTTTATCTTTCCATTCAAAAACAAACCTAGATTGTTTGATCTTACTACTATCTTTTATCGCAGCATTGCTTAATCCAGCATTTTTATAACGCTTGTATTTTTTTGTTTGTTGCCATTCTCTTTGAATAGTACTTTGGATGTTTTTTTTATGTTTAATGATATTCCAATAAGAATCCATCGATTTTTGTAATTTTATCAAATGGGCTTTTCTTGTTTCTAAAGCAGTTTCTTGTAGTGCGGATACTAAAGTAGTTTCAATAATTAATCCATCATTTTCTATTTGCCAGGCAGTACCATCATTCTTTTCAAAGTCTTTTAAAACTTCATCAGCCTTATTTCTTACTTGCTTTAAAAAGTATCCATTAGGATTTTCTATCACCAAGTTGCTGTACTGTATGTTTACAGAATCTTTACTGTGTTCTAAATATTCTTCATCATTTAAATAACCTGCTTTTTTCATTTGAAAAAGAACCGTATTTCTTCTTTTAAAAGCATGATCTGGATGCTGTCTAGGATTATAATAAGTATTGGCTTTTAACATCCCTACCAAAATAGCGGATTGTTCTAAGTTGAGTTTATTTACAGGAACAGAAAAATAACGTTGAGAAGCAGATTCAATTCCATAAACCCCTTCTCCAAAAGGGACGGTATTAAAATATAGAGACAGTATTTCTTGTTTGGTGTAAATAGATTCTAATCGATTGGCTAAAATTGCTTCTTTAGTTTTGTTTACAGGCATGGAAAGTATTCCAAAATCTTTTCTGGAAAATAAGTTTTTTGCCAGTTGTTGTGAAATAGTACTTCCTCCACCTGATGAAACATCTCCTAGTAAAATGGTTTTAAATAAAACCCTAAGCATGGCTATTTTGTCAATACCATTGTGTTCATAAAAACGAGCATCTTCTGTAGCAACCAAAGCATCGATTAAATGTTTGGGTAGTTTATTGTATGCTACGTTAGTTCTGTTGGTATGAAAAAATTTACCAATAATTTTATTATCAGCACTATAAACCACACTGGCTTGTGCTTGTTTAATTTCTGTTAATTCTTGTTTATTGGCTATAGGTCCAAAAGCACCAATGTACACAAGTCCAATAAAACCAGCGATTCCTAAGGCACCTAAAAAAATGCTAGAAACTATAAATATGATTAGTTTACGTATCATGTATGTTGCTTATATATGTGCGATTACAGATATTTCAACAGATACATTTTTAGGTAATTTGGATACTTCTACGCATTCTCTTGCAGGAGCTGTCATTTTATTAAAATAAGTTGCGTAGATTTTATTTACATCAGCAAAATCATCCATGTTGGCTAAAAATATTGAAGCTTTTACTACATTTTCAAATGTAGCACCAGCTTCTAATAAAATAGCTTTGATATTTTTCATGACTTGATTTGTCTCCGCTTGAATATCTTCTGTCACAAAACTTCCTGTTTTAGGATCTATAGCAATTTGACCAGAAACATATAAAATTCCATTAATGGCTACGGCTTGGTTGTAAGGACCTACAGGTGCAGGAGCATTTACGGTTTGAAATATCTTTTTCATTATGAGGCAATTTGTTGGTTAGCGAATTGTTTGTCGTATAAGTTTTTATAGAATCCATCAGTCGTATTTAATAATTCCTGATGTGTTCCTTCTTCTACTATATGTCCTTGATCTAATACAATAATTCTATCTGCATTTTTAACAGTTGCCAAACGATGGGCAATTACAATACTAGTTCTTCCTTCTGTAATTTTATCAATGGCAAACTGAATCATTTGTTCGGAGTGTGAATCGATAGAAGAAGTGGCTTCGTCTAAAATTAAAATACTTGGATTAGATACATAAGCTCTTAAAAAAGCAATTAATTGTCTTTGTCCAGATGAAAGCATTACACCACGTTCTTTAACGTTGTATTCAAACCCACCAGGTAAACTTTCTACAAATTCTTCAATTCCTATTTGTTGGGCAGCAGCCTTAATTTCTTGTAAAGTGATTTCTTCTTTTTGTAAACTGATGTTATTTTTAATGCTATCAGAAAACAAGAATACATCTTGCAAAACAATAGCAATTTCGTTTCTTAAAAAGTTTAAATCGTACTCTTTAATAGGAGTTCCATCTATCATAATAGTTCCACTGTCAATATCGTAAAAACGATTGATTAGATTTATTATTGTTGATTTACCAGCACCAGTGGCTCCAACAATGGCAATGGTTTCTCCTTGTTTTACATTAAAGGAAATTCCTTTTAGTATTTTTTCATCTTTTAAATAACTAAAAACAACATCTTTAAAATCAATATCCCCTTTAATGTTTTTAGGTTTAAAAGTTCCTTGTGCATCAATATGACTTTTGGTATCCATAATTTCAAACACTCTGTCTCCTGCTACCATCCCCATTTGTAAGGTGGTAAATTTATCAGCAATTTGTCTTAAGGGTCTAAACAGCATTTCTGTCATCATAATAAAACCAATAATTTCTCCCGCAGTAACATTGTTGCTTTCTGCCAATTCTCTTCCTCCAAACCAAACAATTAATCCTACTGCAATGGAGGATAAAACTTCGGCGATTGGATAGAAAATAGAAAAATACCAAACCGTTTTAATGTGTGCCGTTCTGTGCTTTTTATTGATTTCTTGAAACTTCTGATATTCAATATCTTCTCTGTTAAATAGATGAACAATTTTCATTCCGGTTACTCTTTCTTGCACAAAACCGTTTAAGTTGGCTACTTGAATACGTACTTCTTGAAAAGCAGTTTTAATAGCTTTTTGAAAAACTTTGGTCGCATAAATTAAGACAGGTAATACTACAAAAGCAATCAAAGCCAATTTCCAATTTAAAACTAACATTACTACAGCAATAACAAACATTTTAAGGATATCATTCACAATCATAAACAATCCTTGGCTAAAAAATTGAGCAATGGTTTCTACATCAGAAACTACTCTAGTTACCATTCTACCAACAGATGAGTTGTTAAAATAGGCCATGTTAAATCTTAAAATATGTTTAAAAAGTTTTGTTCTAATATCTTTAATAACACTCTGACCTAAAAGATTGGCTAGATATATAAAACACAATTGCAGTAAAACTTCAGCAATTAGTGCAATTAAAATAAGAATTACAAAATTAAAAAAACCTTCTTCAGTTTTGGTGTAAACAAACCTGTCAATTCCATTAATAATTAAATAAGGTCTAAGCGCAGAAACACCAGCCAAACCAATAGAGAAAATACTTGTAAAAATAAACAAGCCTTTATATGCCATGGCATAACTCATAATTCGACTGAAAATATTTACGTCGAGTACTTTTATTTTTTTATTCGTTGACATTCTTAATGTTTTCAGGATATATAATTTCAGTTAAAAAAAGACCATGGGCTGGGGCAGAAGCACCCGCATTGGATCTTTCTTTACTGTTAATAATTTCTTTAATTGTTTCAGGCATCATTTTGCCAAGTCCAACCGCATATAATGTGCCAACAATAGCACGAACCATGTTTCTTAAAAATCTATCAGCAGAAATGTGAAACACCAATTGATTTCCGTTTACTACAAACTCTGCTCTGGTAATATCACAATTATAAGTTCTTACATCTGTTTTAGATCTAGAAAAACATTTAAAATCAGTAAAATCTAATAAATATTTAGCGGCTTGGTTCATGGCATCAATATTTAATTGTTGATTTATTTGCCATTCCGTATCAATCGTAAAAGGACTTCTTCCTAACAAAATTCGATATTCGTAACTCCTTTTAATAGCATCAAAACGAGTGTGTGCTTCTTTGTTTACTGGAAATATTTTATGAAATACAATATCATCTGGTAACAAAGCATTCATTTTATAACAGTACACCTCAGAATCTATATTTACCTCAGTATCAAAATGAATAAACATTTGTGAAGCATGTACTCCTGCATCGGTTCTACCAGCAGCGACCACTTCTATGGGAGTTCTTAGTATTGTAGAGAGGCTTTTTTGTACCACTTCTTGCACACTAATGGCGTTTGGTTGTATTTGCCATCCGTGATAATTTTTACCTAAATAAGAGAGTTCTGCAAAGTACCTCAATTGTTTGTTTTTTTAGAGTATAAAGGTATTGAATTATGGGGTTACAATCAACATAAACTATAGAGTAAGAATGCTGATGAAATTGAATAAAAATATCGATTTTTGTAACTATGAAAATATTATTACTTTCTGATACGCATAGTTATTTAGACGAAACAATTTTAAAATATGTAAAATTGGCTGATGAGGTTTGGCATGTTGGAGATATTGGAGAAATTGATGTGACAGATACTATAAAAAAAATAAAACCGTTACGAGCGGTTTATGGAAATATTGATGGGACTGAAGCAAGAGCAGAATTTCCTTTAGACAATCGGTTTGTGGTTGATGGATTAGATGTTTGGATGACTCATATTGGTGGCTATCCAAATAAATACAATCCAAGAATAAAAGAGATGATAAAAGAAAACCCACCAAAATTATTTATTAGTGGGCATTCACATATTTTAAAAGTTCAATATGATCAGAAATTACAATTGTTACACATGAATCCAGGAGCGGCAGGTAAACACGGATTTCATCAGGTAAGGACTATGCTGCGCTTTGAAATTGTAAAAGGAGAAATTACCAATTTAGAAGTGATAGAATTAGGAAAACGTGCTTAACGAATTCCGTATATTTTTTCGTATAAATCTTTATAAATTTCTAAAACAATTTTACGTTTTACCTTCATGGTTGGTGTTAAATGACCTCCATCAATACTCCATTCATCAGGAGTTAACTCAAATCTTTTAATTTGTTCCCAATTTCCAAATTTTTGATTGCAAACTTGTATTTCTTGATGTATTCTGTCAATAACCAAAGGGTTATGAATTAGTTTTTCATTGGTGTCTACATCAGGTATATTCTTAATTTTACACCAATCTCTCATAAAATCAAAATTAAGTTGAATAAGAGCTGCAGGCATTTTTTCACCCTCGCCAATCACCATAATTTGTTCTATAAACTTAGATTGTTTTAAATTGTTTTCTAAAATAGTAGGGACAATATATTTACCACCTGAGGTTTTAAAAATTTCTTTTTTACGATCGGTAATTTTTAAGAAACCATCACGATCTAACTCTCCAATATCTCCGGTATGAAAATATTTACCAGTCATAACACTTTCTGTTTTTTCTGGATCTTTATAGTAACCTAACATTACGTTGGGACCTTTTACTAAAATCTCACCATCATCTGCTATTTTTACCTCTACATGATCAATAGGTTTTCCTACGGTTCCTATTTTAAAAGCTTTGTTTTTAATGTCGTTAACGGCAATTACAGGAGAAGTTTCGGTTAATCCATAACCTTCTAAAATAGTCATTTCTGCAGCAGCAAAAACTCTAGCCAATCTTGGTTGTAAAGCAGCACTACCAGAAACCAAGGTGCTTAAATTTCCACCAAGAGCCTCTCTCCATTTGCTAAAAATTAATTTTCTAGCAATTTTTAACTGAAATTCATACCACCAACCATTGGCACCAAAAGGTTCATATTTTAAACCTAAGTCAACCGCCCAATAAAATAAGGTTTTTTTAATTCCAGATAACTCATGACCTTTTGCATAAATTTTATCATATACTTTTTCATACAAACGAGGTACTCCAGTCATAATATTTGGCTTTACCTCTTTTAGATTTTCACTAACTTTCTCAATAGATTCTGCAAAGTAGATTTCAATACTTTCATATATATATAAGTATAAAATCATTCTTTCAAATACATGACAAACAGGTAAAAAACTCAAAGCTTTGCTTTCTCCTCTTTTAAGAGGTACTCTAGGAGAACTGTCAATAGTGTTTGATACTAAGTTTTGGTGACTTAACATTACTCCTTTAGGTTTTCCAGTAGTTCCAGAAGTATAAATAAGTGTAGCTAAGTCAGTAGTTATAATACTATTTTTTCGGTCTTCTAATAATTGGTCCTTGTCTGATTTTTTACCAAGTTCAATGATTTCTTTCCAGTTTTTGACTCCTTCAATTTCATTAAAAGAATATACTTCTTTAATAGCTGTTTTATCTTTAATTAAGTTTACTTTTTCTAAGACTTCAGTATCAGAAACAAAACAGTAAATGGCTTCCGAATGATTTAAAACATACTCATAATCAGAAGCGGAGATAGTAGGATAAATAGGCACGCTTTGAGCACCTGTTTGTAGAATAGCCATGTCTAAAATATTCCATTCAGTTCTGTTGTTAGATGAAATAATGGCAATTTTGTCATTTTTTTCAATACCTAATTCTAACAATCCTTTTGAAGCATAATTGTATTGCTCAATAAATTCTTGAGTAGAAACAGAAATCCATTCACCGTTGTATTTTGTAGTGAATGCTTTTTTTAATGGTAGACTTTCTAGCTGATAAATTGGAAAATCAAAAATCCTAGTTACAGATTGCATTATTTATAATTTAATAAGGTATTTTAAGATATAAAATTAAAATATGATGTACAATTTTAATTTACAGATTTTAAAGGACTGATAATATCTACATCGGTAAATGCAATAAGTCCTCTAATAACACCTGATATTTCATCTTTTAAAGCATTGATCAATTGTAGTTTAAGTTCAGATTTATGATAAATCATACTAACTTCTCTAGCAGGATAAGGTTTTTTGAACTCACGAATTAAATTTTTGTCTTCACTATTTAAATCTAAGGAATGTAAATAAGGCAAAAGTGTCATTCCCATTCCTTCTTTGGTCAGTTTAATTAAGGTATTAAAACTTCCACTTTGAAGGGCAAATTGTTTTTTTGAATTTGGACTTAATGAGCTACAAATGTTTAAGACACTTTCCTTAAAGCAATGTCCATCTTCTAATAATAACAAATCATCTAAACTAAGATCTTGGGGATCAATAAATTTCTCGTTATGTAATCTGTGGTTTGGATTCACTAAAGCAATAAACGGCTCGTAATACATAGGTGATTCTACAATACTATCATCGTTTAAAGGAGTCGCAGCAATGGCAGCATCTAAATATCCATCTTTAAGCTTTTGAATAATTTCTGCAGTTGTTAACTCGTTAATTACCAATTCTACTTTTGGATATTTTTTATTAAAGTTCTTTAGAAATAAAGGCAGTAAACTAGGCATAATGGTAGGAATAATTCCAATTCTAAACTCTCCACCAATGTATCCTTTTTCTTGATCTACAATATCAGTAATTCTATTACTTTCATTCACAATAATTTTAGCTTGTGCTACTATTTTTTTACCAACATCAGTAAGTTCAATAGGTTTTTTATTTCTATTAAAAATTTGAATGTCTAGTGATTCTTCCAGTTTATGTATTTGCATACTTAAAGTAGGTTGAGTTACAAAACAGTGCTCTGAAGCGGTGGTGAAATTTTGATATTTTGCTACAGCTAATACGTATTTTAATTGTGTAATGGTCATAAAACAGAGGTGTATCGATATTATTTATAAAGATATTAAAATTATCAATTATAATTATAGATTTAACTTCTTAATTCCTTATAATTTTGAAGCATAATAAAAATTTTATATTATGAAAACATTAGTAGGTATAGAAACAAAAAGTGCTAATAAAATTATAGATAACTTAAATGATTTGTTGGCGAATTTTCAAATTCATTATCAAAATTTAAGAGGTTTACATTGGAATATTAAAGGGAAAAACTTTTTTGAATTACATGTAAAGTTTGAGGAATATTACACTGACTCTCAATTAAAAATTGATGAAATAGCAGAACGAATTTTAACTTTAGGAGGTACCCCTTTACATACTTTTACAGATTATTTAGAAACTTCTAAAATTGAAGTAGGGAAGAATATTACCAATGATATTGAGGCTGTTAATTTAGTGGTAACAGGCTATAAACAGTTGTTGGAAATAGAAAGAAAATTATTAATTGTTTCTGATGAAGCAGATGATGAAGGAACCAATGCTATGATTAGTGATTTTGTGAGTGAACAAGAAAAAACTTTATGGATGTTAAATGCTTGGTTAGGTTAATCATTAAAGACTAGTTAAAACAAAAAAGGCATCCAAATTGGATGCCTTTTTTATAATGATTGATTAAAAAAAACTAGGTTCTTTTAATCACTTTTTTAGATGCAGCAACAATTGCAGCAGCATTTAAATTATATTTTTCCATTAATTGAGCTGGAGTACCAGATTCTCCAAAAGTATCTTGAGTACCAACAAATTCTTGTGGAACTGGATTGTTTAATGCCAATGTTCTAGCAACACTTTCTCCTAAACCTCCAATAATATTGTGTTCTTCTGCAGTAACAACACATCCTGTTTTAGCAATAGATTTTAAAATCAATTCCTCATCTAAAGGTTTAATGGTATGTATGTTAATTACTTCTGCAGTAATTCCTTCTTTTTCTAATGCTTCAGAAGCTTGTAACGCTTCCCAAACTAAATGTCCTGTGGCAACAATTGTTACATCATTTCCTTCAGTCATTTGAATACCTTTACCAATAACAAATTTGTTTTCGTTTTCAGTATCAGTAAACTTAGGCATAAAAATAGGTACTACAGGTCTACCAAAACGTAAGTAAACAGGTCCTTCATGCTCTGCAATTGCAATAGTTGCAGCTTCGGTTTGATTGAAGTCACAAGTATTGATTACTGTCATTCCAGGAATCATTTTCATCAATCCTAAATCTTCTAAAATTTGGTGAGTTGCTCCATCTTCTCCTAGTGTTAAACCAGCATGAGAAGCACAAATTTTTACGTTTTTATCAGAATAAGCAATAGACTGTCTAATTTGATCGTAAACACGACCAGTAGAGAAAGCAGCAAAAGTTCCTGTAAAAGGAATTTTTCCTCCAATAGTTAAACCAGCAGCAATTCCCATCATGTTAGCTTCTGCAATACCAATTTGGAAAAATCTTTCAGGATTTTCTTTGATAAATTCATCCATTTTTAATGAACCAATTAAATCGGCACATAATGCTACTACATTAGGATTTGTTCTCCCTAAATGAGCTAAACCAGTACCAAAACCTGAACGAGTATCTTTTTTCTCTGTGTATGTGTATTTTTTCATTTTACAGTTCTAACATTTAATTGTCGGCAAAAGTAATAATTTTATATGGTTACAGGAATTATATTAAAAGTTTTTAAGCTCTTTATATAACTTTTGTACAGGTAAACCGACCACATTAGCATAACTACCTTCAATTTTGGTAACGCCAATCAAACCAATCCATTCTTGAATTCCATAACTACCTGCTTTATCAAAAGGTTTATAATTCTCAATATAGTAATTAATCTCTTTAGGAGTTAGTTCTTTAAAGTACACGGTGGTTTTGTCTGTAAATACTTTGGTCTTTTTTGTAGTTGCAATACAAACAGAGGTAATTACTTCGTGACTATTGTTAGATAATTCTTCTAACATTTTAAAAGCATCAAGATTGTTTTTGGGTTTTTCTAAAGCTTTATTGTTAGACCATACAATGGTGTCGGCAGTAATTAGTAATTCATCATCTTCTAAATGAATGGCGTTAGATTTAAATTCGGCTAAAAATTCAGTAATTTCTTCTGCTTTAAAATGATGAGGATAAATTTCCTGACTATCGATGGTTCTGCTTTCAAATGAAATGTTTAAATCTTCTAAGAATTGTTTTCTTCTAGGTGATTTAGAACCTAAAATAACTTTATAGTTTTTAAGGATATCTTGTAGCATGTACTTGTTTTATGTTTAAGTAAAAAGTATGGTAAAAATTCCAAAAGCAATAATAAATTTAAGAATCTTACTGATTTTTGAAAAGTCGTGTTTTTTCTGACTCTTTTTTAAGATAATAAAAATATAAGATAGTGGCAGTATTAATGTGATAAGAATGTAAATTTTAAAGAATATTTTATCAGATAGATATAATAATATCATCAAAAAAAGAAGGCTAAAAAAGGTAATTATTCTAGCAATGTTTGATGTACGTTTGGTTCCTATTAAAATAGGGAGTGTATTTAAATTTGCCTTTTTATCTCCTTTAATATCTTCAATATCTTTAACAATTTCTCTAGTCCAATTTATTAAAAAAGCAAACAAAGCAAGAGTAATGATGATTTGTTTTTGTTCTAAAGAGTTAGGAATTAAAATAAGAAAAAACAACAAGGAAAAACTAGTGAAGCAAGCAATTATTATATTTCCAACAACAGGAACTCCTTTTAAGTATTTACTATAGAAAAATAATAATACCATGACAGGAACTCCATAAATAAAAAAGATATAATTGTTTAGAAGTAGGCTAGCCCATATAACAAATATTAATCCAATGATATTGAATGTGTAATAGGCGATATAACTTTTTTTTATAGAAATTTTAGTGCCTACAATTAGTTTGTGTGGTTTGTTAATTTCGTCGGGAATAATATCAAAAATATCGTTAATGATATTTCCACTTGCTGCAAAACAAAAAGTACAAATGAGGTAGAAAAATACGGGTAAGGTAATTTGTGATAAAGAATAGATACTCCAAATAATAGCAACTTGGCAGATATTAATTAAGACCAAGTTTTTCCATCTTATTAATTGGAGTATCGCAATCATTTAGTAAGCTTTTTTAACTCTGTCTAATGATATTTTGTTATCTCTATCTTTAATAGCTTGTCGCTTATCGTATAATTTTTTACCCTTACAAAGCGCAATTTCTAGTTTGGCCAAACCTTTATCATTTAAAAACATTTTTAAAGGTACAATAGTCAATCCACCAGCTTGTACTTCTTTGTTAAGTTTTTTTAACTCTTTTTTGTTTAAAAGTAATTTACGAGAACTCTTCGGCTTATGGTTATAAGCATTTCCATATAAATATTCTTCTATAAACATATTGATGGCAAATAACTCTCCCTGATCATTAAATTCACAAAAGCTATCAGTAATTCTAGCTTTACTTAATCTAATAGATTTAATTTCGGTACCCGTTAATACAATTCCAGCAACATATTTGTCAAGAATCTCATATTCAAATCGAGCTCTTTTGTTTTGTATGTTTATTCTTTTTTGCATGAATTTTTAATTATAATTCGTTAATTCTGTAACGAATGTTAAACCCAAACCTTAATATATCAATAGAGGTTTTGGTAATGATGTTTAATTGTGGTCTCCAATCTAAACCAAAAGTGATTGGGGTACTTCTTAAAAGATATTCTATTCCCGTTTCTCCATTCACTCCTAAAATAAAAGGATCTCCTATAAAAGTACCAATTCCTGCTCCAAAATAATATTGAAAATTAGGATTATTTTCTTCAAACGGTTTTACTTTAAAATCATAAAGTAAATTGGCTCCAATTCCGTTCCCAAAAGTAATGTCTCCGTGTAACCTAGTAAGATCATCAAAGTTTACAATTCCATCTATGGCAACATTGTTATCTCCAAAGTTCCCTAATCTAATTCCTATTTCTTGTGCAAACATTTGAGTGCTAAGCACAAAAAATAAAAGTTTACAAATATTTTTCATTCTTGTTTTTTTGAATTGCGCAAAAATACAAGATTAGATTTAGATACTAACAAAACTACTAAAGTCTTTAAGGTCTCCTTGCTGATCTCTCCAAGCACCCGTAATTTGTGTAGCGTCTTCTATATTGTTTTTGTTAAAAATAAAAATGCTACCTAATAATTGTTCGTTTATTGGAATGTTAAGGATTTTTTTAAAAGCATCTTCTCTTAAACTTCCTCCACTAGACCAATAAGTTTCATAATTTTTTTCAGTAGCGACTAATAATATGTTTTGAATGGCAGCACTTGTGGCAGCAATATGTTCTATGTTTTTCTGATTGAGTTGAATTTCATTGTTTTCTAAAGGTTCTGGAATCCAAGTTGCTTGAATCAATGCAGTAGCAGTGTTTAGCATTTGTACAATTTTACCTCCATCTATATTATTGTCATTATAATATTTAGCCAAATCTCTACAAGTTTTAGTTTCCAGAATGTAAAATCGCCAAGGGGCTACTGATTTTAATTGATGAGCATCAATAGCATTTTTATTTGCAGGGTAATGAAAAGGTGCTTTTCCTGCACAAGCAATTATTTCTTCTAAATCAGTAATAGAAATTTCACTATCAGTAATTGGTTTAGGTTCGTTGTTCAAAACTTTTAAAGTTCTTCTGTTATGTATTATGTTCTTAATAGACATGATTTTTTTTATAAATAAGATGAATGATACTGAAAATAAATGAATAATTAAAGAATTCAAAAAACTGTTTTTGAGTAGTTTTTAAATTGTTTTACCGATGTAATTTCGTTTTTTAAATAATATATAATAGATAATTTTTGGTAACTCAATAAACTACGTATATTTGCAAGTATAAATACGTATTTTTATGCGTAGTTTTTAAAAATTAAAGAAGTTATTATGTCAGTATCATCAAAATCAACAAAACTAGATTTATTTAATCTTAAAAGTAAGCCAATTCAAACTTTCTGGATCACATCTATCGCATTTTTTATGTGTTTCTTTTCGTGGTTTGGAATTGTACCATTTATGCCATTTGTAGTAAAAGATTTAGGATTAACGCCAGATCAAAAATGGAATTCAATTATTTTAGCGGTAACAGGAACTGTTTTTGCTCGTTTGTTAATAGGTAAATTATGCGATAAATACGGACCACGTTTGTGTTATACTTGGTTATTAATGTTAGGGGCTATCCCAGTTATTTCAATAGGATTGGTACAAACACCTTTGCAATTTTTAGTTTGTAGATTTTTAATTGGGTTTATTGGAGCCTCATTTGTAATTACACAATTTCATACTTCTATTATGTTTGCTCCAAATATTGTAGGTACTGCCAATGCAACCTCTGCAGGATGGGGAAATTTAGGAGGTGGAGCTAACCGTTTAGGAATGCCATTAATTGCGGCAGGAGTCATTAGTTTTGGAGTTGCTGAAACTGAAGCTTGGAGGTATTCTATGATTATTGCTGGGAGTATTTGTTTCTTAATGGGATTGGTTTATTACTTTTTTACTCAAGATACTCCAGAAGGAAATTTTAAAGAGTTAAAAGCAAGTGGTGATATGCCAGAGCTTAAAAAAGATGAAGCTGGATTTATGGTGGCTGTTAAAGATTATCGTGTATGGATTTTATTTTTAGTTTATGCAGCTTGTTTTGGAATGGAATTAACCGTCTATGGTACTATGGATGATTATTTACAAAACACCTTTCAGTTAGAAAGAGTTACGGCAGGTAATTTAGTATTGTCTTTTGCTTTGATGAATATTTTTGCAAGAACTCTTGGAGGATTTTTTGGAGATAAGTTTGGTAAGTTAAAAGGTTTAAGAGGTAGAGTACTTTTCTTAGCAGTAATTCTAACCATAGAAGGAGTGATGTTGGCAACTTTCTCAGGAGCTCAAAACTTTATCGTTGCTTTTATTTTCTTAATCTGCTTTAGTTTGTCAGTACAAATGGCAGAAGGAGCAACTTTTTCAGTGGTTCCTTTTATCAACCAAAAAGCCATTGGATCTATTAGTGGTATTGTTGGAGCAGGAGGGAATGTAGGAGCATTTTTAGCGGCTATTTTATTAAAATCTAAATCTGCCATAGCAGAAAAAGAAGCAATTATAGCAACTCAAGGAGCAGCTAAAGAGGCTATTAAAGCAGCACAATCAGCAGCATCTTCCAGCGCAGTATCAAGTGGATATTTTATCATTGGTGTATTGGTGGTAATTACCGCTTTAATTGCTTTAACCATTAAGTTTTCTGAACAAGATGAAATAGCTGTGGTGCCAAATAATGTAAAAACGGCATAATTTATAAACTACTATTCTAAGCTATATTTTAAACCTTGATTTAATTCTAAATCAAGGTTTTTTTGTTGATAAATATTGAATTAATAAAAATATAAAAAAAGCACCTTAATTTTTGGTGTAACTGTTTTAATTACTTAGTTTTGAAAATGTAAATACTTAGTTTTTTTACGTATTATTGTTTTCGCTAATCTTTTTAAGATTATTATAAATAAAATTACCTGTAGAGTGTTGTGTGTTATTAAACAAGCAAATGTAAGATAAAGAATTGGGAGGTTTTTTTAATATTTGTTAGTAGTCTAATAGAGTATAAGCTATTAGGTGTCAATATTGGATTAGGTTGAACACATCTAAAGTTGATGATTTTTAAGTTTTATTTTCATGATAGAGTTTAATTTATGTCATAAAACATCAACGCTTTGCAGGTTTTAAAATGTATTATCCTATGCTTATGTACTAAGCTAGTTTTAATAGTTTCTAGTTATCTCTTGCCATTTCACTAGTCAGGAATGGCAAGCGTTTAATTTATTTCACGTATAAAATAGAGTAGCCCTAGACATTAGTCTGGGGTTTCTTTTTTGTATTTTTGTGCTTTTAAAAAAAACTTTTATGATTTCTGTAGATAATTTAGCTGTTGAGTTTAGTGGGCATACGTTGTTTAGTGATGTTTCATTTGTCATCAACGAAAATGATAAAATAGCCTTGATGGGTAAAAATGGTGCTGGAAAGTCTACCATGATGAAAATTATTGCAGGAATGCAAACACCTACGCGTGGAGGAATCCGTTGTCCTAAAGATACTGTTATAGCATATTTGCCTCAGCATTTATTAATGGACGATGATTGTACAGTGGTAGAAGAGGCTTCAAAAGCTTTTAAGGAAGTTTTTGAGATGAAAGTTGAAATGGAAGATTTAAATAAGCAGTTAGAAACCAGAACTGATTATGAATCTGACGAATACATGAAAATCATAGAACGTGTCTCAGATTTAGGAGAAAAATACTATGCTTTAGAAGATGTTAATTTTGAGGCAGAAGTAGAAGTTGCTCTAAAAGGATTGGGATTTACTCAAAGTGATTTTAATAGACCTACTTCAGAATTTAGTGGAGGATGGAGAATGCGTATTGAGTTGGCAAAAATTTTATTAAAGAAACCAGATTTAATTTTGTTAGATGAACCTACAAACCACGTAGACATTGAATCAGTTATTTGGTTAGAAAACTTTTTGCTTAATAAAGCAAAAGCGGTAATTGTAATTTCTCACGATAAAGCTTTTGTGGATAATATTACCAATAGAACTTTAGAGGTTTCTATGGGAAAAGTGTATGATTATAAAGCAAATTATTCTCATTACTTAGAGCTCAGAAAAGAACGTAGAGCCAATCAGCAAAAAGCCTATGATGAGCAACAAAAAATGATTGCTGATAATAAATTGTACATAGAGCGTTTTAAAGGAACTTATTCTAAAGCTTCTTCTGTGGCTTCTAGAAAACGAATGTTAGAAAAATTAGAACTAATAGAGGTAGATGAGGTTGATTCTTCATCTTTAAGATTGCGTTTTCCTCCATCTCCACGTTCAGGAGATTATCCAGTAAAGGTGGAGAATATGAGTAAATCTTATGGTGATCATGTAATCTTTAAAGACGCCAATATGGCTATTGCAAGAGGAGAAAAAGTCAGTTTTGTAGGGCAAAATGGTCAAGGAAAATCTACCATGATTAAAGCCATTATGGGGCAGATTGATTTTGAAGGTTCTTGTGGATTGGGACACAATGCAAAGGTTGGATATTTTGCTCAAAACGAAGCTTCCTTATTAGATAATGATTTAACCATCTTTGAAACGGTTGATAATGTTGCTGTAGGAGATATTAGAACTCAAATAAAAAACATATTAGGTGCCTTTATGTTTAAAGGTGATGATATTGAGAAAAAAGTTGGAGTACTTTCTGGTGGAGAAAAAACACGTTTAGCAATGGTAAAATTACTATTAGAACCTGTAAATGTTTTAATATTGGATGAGCCTACTAACCATTTAGATTTACGTTCTAAAGATGTTATAAAAGAAGCCTTACAAAACTTTGATGGAACTTTAATTTTGGTTTCTCACGATAGAGATTTCTTAAAAGGACTGTCAGAAAAAGTGTATGAATTTAAAGAACAAAGAGTAGTAGAACATTTTGAAACCATTGACGCTTTTTTAGAAAGAAATAAAGTAGAGAATTTAAAAGAAATGGATTTATAATTTCTGAATAAAAGATATAAAAAAAGCACCTCATTTGAGGTGCTTTTTTTATATCTAAGATTTCTTTTTAATGAATATCTTTTTAGAAATTTCTCCTTTATCGGTATAGATTTTTAGAATATAAATATTTGGAGCAATGTTATTCGATAGGTTTAGGTTGATGTTTTTATTATCAATAAAGTCTGACCAACTATTTGTTTGTTGACCAACAATACTATACAAAGCAACTTCAGTAATTTTTAAATCGCCATCGTTTTGAATGTTAATACTATTACTTTCTACATGGTATTTAGAGTAAATTTTATAAGTATTTAATTCATTAATATTAAGTGCCTTTCCTTCTTTAAAGGCAATAACAAATCTATCTGTGTAGGTTCCTTCTGTTAAATCAAGAGTTGCTACTTCTCCATTAATTAGCTGTGTTACTTCAGTGTTTAAATCTTTTAAATAAACGTTTCTATCTATATTTTGCCATTCATCAATACTAATCTTAACCTCTCCATTATATCCTATTACAATATCAATAGGGATTTCTAGATCATCATTAATTGCCTGTACCCCTGCAATTGCATATTTTTTTACATCATTAGGAAATTTCCAATAAATATCAGTATCTCCCTCATTATATGACTCTGAATCATAACCAGGATCATAAGCAAAAGAATTATTTTGGTTAAAAGAAACTCCTATTTGCCTATGTAGGTTTTTATTATCAGCATTCTTAAAATTCATTCCTAATTTGATAATAGGTAGGTTGTTCTCTTCATTTTTATGTTCTATAATTGGTAGGATTTTATAAGTCTTAGCAGACATGCTAGTAATGTCTTTTCCTGCAGTTTTAAAGAATACAGATTGAGTACCTTCTGTAATATATTCTCTTTGGCTATTGTTAAATGTAAGGGTTCCTCCATCAGCATCACCTTGTACAAAAAAAGCTTGCCCCACAGGTATGTATGCTTCTGGGGTTGTATAGGTTCCGTTACCTAAGGTTGGAGTTCCATTATTTTCATTGTTGTTTGTAGCCACTTGGTCTGCTGCTAATCCCATGGTTTTGTTTCTAGTGGCATAACCACCAACATAGCCTGCGTAGTCATGTCCATAAATACCAGTTGCATTTTTTTCTCCAACATGTTCCCAGAAGTATAAAGTACCATTCAGAACATTTTCATTGTCTTCAAGGAATTTTTTTGCACTCAATGCAGAAGGATAAGGATTTCCGGTAAGATAGTGCTCTTCACCAGCAATGTTAGTGGTAATTGTTCCGTCTTTTGGCATTCCAGCATACGTATAGTTTTGTTCAGTTGCAGCTCCTGTTCCTTTCATGGTAAAACCATCAGTTTGTTGTAGATATAAGTTAGATCTTTTCTGAACGTAACTTTCTTCATTACTTTCAGTATTTTTATAAGTATATATCCAATAATCTGCTAGGGTAATTGGGCTTGTTGGAGCTCCATCATATACTTCACCACTTACAAAGTTTATATTTACTATTTGAGAGGTAGCGGATGTAGGAATGGTTCCATCTTTTAAAACATCTTCTAATGTAAAAATAGTTTGACCAACAGAGTTTACTGGAGATGAAAAATAACTAAATCTGTAAATGCTAGGGTTGGTTGTATTTCTGTCAATAAGTAATTTACCGGTACCAGTAAGTTGTTTTGTTCCTGTATGTGTTTGTATTAATTGTGAGGTTCCAGCTAACCTTAAATTTGCGAATTGGTTGATGTTTACATTGTCACTAACAATTAAAGGTTGGTCTGTAATTGTTAATATATTGCTGCCAGTTATACTTAATTTACGAGCCTTTAAAGGGTTGCTACTTTCTTCGTAATCTTCATTAATAATTACATATCTAGATCTGTCAGGGCTTCCATTACTCCATGCATTAGATGTTCTTGTGGTGGAACCAAAATAATGCTCTCCAAGCCTTATGTTTTTTCCTGTGTTAGCCATGGTTACTTCTGATAATAAAGGAGCATTTGGATGTCTTTCTGGGCCACCATTTTCTTGATCTCTATAAGGATCTAAATTATCATTCACAAAAGCAGTCCATTCACTTGTTGTATAGGTATTGTTATAAGTTAAAACATCATCATTACGAACATAAGAAGTGTTGTTTTCTATGTTTGAAACTACGTCAAATCTGTTTTCCCAAGCAATACTTCCCGTTTCTGAAACAATAGCAATAATGTCATCTGCACCATCAAAATCTGTAACATTATTATTGTCTAATGGTGTAATAGGTTGAACATTAATAGAAGAAGTGTTAGATTTGATTAAGGTACTAGCTCCAGCGACTAAGCTCGTGTTTACAATATATGTTTCTGAAGGAGAAATTCCTGTTTGGTCTCCAGAGGTATTTTTGTATAGAGCAACTATAACCGTATTTGTAGGTATGGTTGTACTACCTGTATTGGTAATTTCAATCCATCTTTCTCCTAGTTCAGTGTGGTATACCTGTGTAATCATGGCAGATTCATAGGGTGTAGTGTCTCTAGGTTCTATATATAGGTCATAATCTTCTATATCTCCATTATTGTTAGAGTAATTACATGCATTTAAAGGAATTTGGTTTTGTAACATCGCAAAACGAATTCTTGTTTTTCCAGTAGCAGCAGAATTTGGTATTGAAATATTGGAAAAGGTTTCTGCAACGGTTGTTGTATTTTCTGTGTTTAAACTACTATATACTTCTTCACCAGCATCCTCAAAATCTCCATCGTGGTTAAAATCTATCCATATGATAAAACCTACATTAGAAGTGCTTGATTTCTGATAAGTTACAGTTCCTGAAATAGTTCCACCAGCAGTAACTGTAGCTGAATTTCCGCTAAAGTATTGATATGGTCCGCTGTTATTACCTGTACTCTGGTTTATTTCCCCAGAGTTTATGTTGGTGTTACTAATGTAAAAATTGGTGTTTAGATTAATATTAGCATTACTGTCATTACAGTATTGAATAGCAATAGTATTAAAAATGGCAGGAGATGTAGTAGTACTACCACAAGAGCTATCTACATTTAAACTTACTCTTACTTCATATTCTTCACCATTGTTTAGTCCCATTAGCGTAACGTTTGTTTGTGAAGATGTTGTTTCTAACCATGTACTAGATCCCGTTTCTCTGTACTCAATAATATAATCGGTATTGTCTACAGAGTCCCAGTTTACGATAGCAGTTGTTTCTGTAATATTTGTAACACTCAGGTTTGTAGGTGTTGTAGGTGTTGTTATTGTAATGTTTTGTATACTCTCTGCTGTTGTGCTACCGTTGTTAAAAACCCAAGTAATAGTTCCAGAACTTGTCAGAGTGATAGGGTCTGATGTTGTAGCTGTTATTTGTGTTCCACATAAATAATCCATTACAGGAGCAGTTGCTGTGTAAGTACAATAAGCTTCGATATCTTCTAAATTAGGAGCGGTGAATGCTCCAGAAAAAGGTGAGATATTTACAATTGCAGTACAAGAATCTGATAAACCATCTGGGTCAGTTACGGTTAAAGTAACTGTATTGTCTCCTAGGTCATTACAGGTAAAGGTGGTTTTGTCTAATGAAAAAGTTAAACTACTTTGTGCATCAAAATCGTCATAAGAACCATTGTCTATTTGATCTGGAGTTATAGTTACATTTCCAGCTACATCTAAATTAATGTCTATGTTTCCTAAAAAACTGCAGTTGGAGCTGTAGGTACGGGTCTAATGTAAAGATCGTAATCCTCAATATCTCCTTCTTCATAATTAAATTGACATGCGCTAGTGGGAGTATTATGACTCATCGCAACACGTATCCTTGTTTTTCCAGAACTAGCACTAGTAGGAATGGTAATATTTAAATTTTCAATTACAGTAGTAATTCCACCTGGAGTTGAGTTACTGTATACAAGTTCATTGCCATCATCAAAATCACCATCTTTATTATAATCAATCCATATGGAACATACCGTAGGGTTTGCCCAACTTGGTTTTTGATAAGTAACCGTTCCTGTAAGATTTTCTCCTGCGGTTATGGTATTAGATATACCATTATAATATATATATGGTCCGTCATTTTTAGTACTACTTTGATTGATAGTTCCTATAGAGGTTTCACTAATGTAAAAATCCTTACTTTTATTAACATCAGAGGTTTGCCCAACACAATATTCAACTTGAATAGTATTGAATGTTATGGAGTTTGTGTATACAGCACAAGGGGCATCAACAGATACTTGTACTTCATATTCGCTTCCGTTGTCTAAATTAGACAAGTCAATGTATTTATTGTTTGCGGTGTTTTCTAGCCATGAACTACTGTTTGTACGTTTGTACCTTACATTAAAAGGACCATCATCTACAGCATTCCAGCTTATTTTTGCTGTAGTTTCTGTGATAAATGTGCTTGTTACATTGGTAGGTGTTGTTGGTGTTGTTATATTAATGGTTTGTACACTTGTTTGGATAGTATTACCATTATCAAATTTCCAAGTAATGGTTCCAGAACTTGTAAGTGTAGTATTATCTGTAGTAGTAGCAGTAATTAATTGTCCACATTGATAATCCATTACTGGTGCCACTGCGGTATAACTACAATAGGCTTCTATGGTTGGTAATATTGGTGCAGTAAAAGCACCTGAATAGGGAGCAACATTTACTGTTGCAGTACAACTATCTGTTAACCCATTAGTATCGGTTACTGTTAGTGTTACAGTGTTTGATCCTATGTTTTCACAATTAAAAGTATTCTTGCTTAATGAATAAGTTAAATTTTCTGGAGCATCAACATCATCAAAAGATCCATTGTTTATTTGAGAAGGAGTGATAGTAACAGAACCAGAAACATCTAAATTAACGTCTAAACTTCCCACACATAGTGCTGTTGGTGGAGTTGGTACAGGTAAAATATTAATATTATAATCTTCAACTTCACCGTTTTGATATCCTAAATCTTGAGGAGTGGGAGCTCCGTTCTGTTTTATAGCCATTCTCATTCTAGTGGTAGCTGTTGCAGCCCCACTTGGTATTGTAAAACTAAAGGATTTTGAATTAGTTGAGTTAGTGTTAGATTGTTCTGAAAATGAATAAATTTCCTCATCAACATCAACAAAGTCTCCGTCATTATTGTAATCAATCCATATTTTGATAAAGTATGTGTTCCACTTTTGTGCTCTATAATTTATGATTCCCGTATAGTTAATATTTTTGTTCACTGACGTTGTACTAGTACTGTAATAGGTATACTCGTTATCGGCATTAGTATTATTGTTATCAATATCACCAAACAAAAGTCTAGTAATATAGAATTGATTATTGTTACTAGTGTTTATAGGGTCTGTATAAGTTTGTGCATTTGCAAAATTAAAAGCAAATAACAAGAAGGTAATGGTTAAGTATAGGTGAGATTTGATTTTCATAATATCAAATTAGGTGTTTTATTAATTATTAGCAACTATAAAGGTAGGTTTTGTTGATGTTTAAATAGTTGACTTTTAATATGTTGTTTGTTCTTTTTTTACTCAGTACAAAAGTACAAATTTCTATATTGAATTATTGATATTTGTTATATTTTATGTTTATGTACTTTTATAATGTACACAAAGATAAGTTATCACTTTTTTATGAGGTTCTAGGGCATGATTTTATATCTAACAAATATCATGATTTTAACATTTGTTAAATGTAAAATACAAAGCCTTAATGTCTTGTTTTGTAGTTTTTTAAAATGAGTTTGTTTATTTGTGCAAGTTCAATGTATGATCATTTTTGTGTTATTAATTATTAACAAAATACAGAGAGGATGTATTGGTTTAATTATTTTAAAATTAAGAGTATAAAAAAAAGCCTCATAAATAATTTTATGAGGCTTTTTTAATGATAAGGACGAATAAGATTTATTCGTCCTTAGGCTCTTCTTCTATTTTTTTAGGTCCACTAGACTCAGGATTGATCTCCTTTTTTAAATAAGTAGGTAAATCCAAACCAGCCATGTTAAATAAATCGTTTAAAGGAGGAACGGATTTCATCATTCCTGATACAAAATTTGCGGTTGATCCACCACCTTCTGCATTGTTTCCAGAATCCCAAACGGTTACTTTATCAATCTTAATATTCTTCACTGCTTCTACTTGAGTTCTTACCAATTCAGGTAATTTTTCAATTAATAATAATTGGAATGCTTTTGAAGGATCTCCTCCAGCAGCACTTACTACATCTTTATAACCTTCAGCTTGTTTGGTTAAAATTTCAAACAATCCTTTTGCTTCTGCTTCCATCTTAGCATAAATAGCATCAGCTTCTCCTTTGGCTTGTTCTCTGGTTGTTTCCGCTAGAGCTTGGGCTTCAATAATAGCTCTTTTCTTAGCAACTTCAGCAGGGATTAAAATGTTGGCATATTGAGTCGCTCTTTCTCTTTCAGCTCTTGCATCTTCTGCTTTTTGTTCGGCAACATAAGACTCTTCTAAAGCTCTTGCAGATTGTACTTTTTCTGATGCCGATGCAATACGTAAAGCTTCTGCTTCTTTTTCTCTTCTACTAGCTTCGGATTGTGCAATAGCAATTCTAGCTTCGTTTTCTCCTTTAATGGCAATTGCATTGGCTTCAGATGTTTTTACACGAGTATCTCTTTGTGCTTCTGCTTTACCAATAGATTCGTCTTTAGCAGCCGAAGCAATGCTAATTTCTCTGTCTTTTTGAGTGATGGCAATTTTAACATCTCTGTCTCTGTGTGTTTCGGCAATTTGAGTGTCTTTTTCTCTGTCAGCCAAAGCTTTACCAGTTTCTCCAATTTTTTCTTGTTCGGCAACACTAATTTTTGCTTCGTTAATGGCTTTTGCAGCAGCTTCTTTTCCTAAAGCTTCAATATAACCAGACTCATCTTTAATGTCAGTAACGTTTACGTTGATTAATTTTAAACCAATTTTTTTAAGTTCGCTATCCACGTTTTTAGAAATATTTTCTAAGAACTTATCTCTATCAGAATTAATTTCTTCAATAGACATGGTGGCAATAACCAAACGTAATTGACCAAATAAAATATCTTTGGCTAATTCCTGAATTTGTTCGTGTGTTAATCCTAATAATCTTTCTGCAGCCGTATTCATACTGTCAGCTTCTGTAGAAATAGCAATCGTAAATCTACAAGGAACATCTACACGAATGTTTTGTTTACTTAATGCGTTGGTTAAGTTGGCTTCTATAGAAATAGGTTTTAAATCTAAATAAGCATAGTCCTGAATTACAGGCCAAATAAATGCACCACCACCGTGTACACATTTTGCAGAGGTTCCACCTGTACGTCCATAAATAACTAATATTTTGTCCGATGGACATCTTTTGTACCGTGCAATTAGTGCAGTAATAGTAACAAACAATACAATTGCAGCTACAATAAAAATAAAAATAGGTTCCATAAAATTAAATTGATTCAACGATTAATATATTTTGATTGATAATTTTTGTGATTTTAACAGTGCTACCACTCGATATTTTTTCATTTTCTGTCATGGCATCTAACTCGTGATATGCTCCGTTAACACTGACCAAAACTTTTCCTTTTCCAGATTTTTTTTCAGGAATAGGCGTGTAGACTTCGGCTGTTTTGTTAATGGTATTGGTTATTTTAAAAGTATTGTCTTCGGCTAGTTTTGTAATTTGTTTGATGACAATAAAAAACAAGAAGACAAAAAATATTCCCACAAGAATACTTAAGGAATACAAGTAAGTTGTGTTTTCAATTTGATTGAAAAATGAAATCCCTGTCCAGCTAAAACCTAAAAGGAAGTTGATTAAGTTTCTAAAAGAGAAAAACTGAAAAGGAGCATTGTCTCCATCAAAATCAGCATCAAAGTCTGCATCAATTCCATCGGTAGCATCGGCACCAATAAAAGTTAAAATAGTTTGAATGATAAAAATTCCACTGGTAGGAATGGCTATGTACCAAAAGATTCGAAGTACAGGATCTAAATTGTTTAAAAACTCCATAAGATAATTTTTATCGAAATATAGCACATTGCATAATAATTCGATAAAAACAAGAACTGAGTCTTTCCGTAGTTTTTAACTCTTTTTTATTTTTACTTTCACAGATTTTGAAGAGGGAGTGTGACTTAAATGCGCTGTTAAATTAATAGGTACTAAAGGATTAGATTCGGGGTAATATGTAGCCACACATCCTTTTGGAATGTTGTAAGGAACTACACTAAAGTTATCGACTTGTCTTTTTATGTTATTGTAGTTGTTGTATAATGATATTTTGTCTCCCTTTTGTAAACCTAATTTTTGTGCGTCTTCGGAGTTCATAAAAACAACCATTCTACCATTGTGTATTCCTCTATATCGATCATCTAAACCATAAATAGTAGTATTAAATTGATCATGACTGCGAGTGGTCATCATGATGAAATCATCAGCATCCAAAGCAATATCACTTAATTTATTGACTGTAAAATTTGCTTTTTTATTAGGGGTTGTAAAGTTTCCTGTTCTGGCTCCATTGGGCAATTCAAATCCTATAGGTTGTTTTACACGTTCGTTGTAATTTTCAAATCCATTAATTGTTTTGGCAATTAAATCTCTAATATTATTGTAGTCCTCAGTTAAAAAATCCCAGTTAACTCTACTTTGTTGGAGGGTAGCTTTGGCGATGTTTGCTACAATTACGGGTTCACTTTCTACAAATTCAGAAGGTGGTGTTAGCGCTCCTTTGCTACTATGAACCACTCCCATAGAGTTTTCTACGGTGACAAATTGTGCTTTTCCGTTCTTAATGTATTTGTCGGTTCTTCCCATAGATGGAAGAATTAAAGCTGTTTTTCCAGTAGTTAAATGTGATCTATTTAATTTGGTAGAGATGTGTACGGTTAAATTACAATTTTGTAATGCTTGGCTTGTGTAATTAGTGTCTGGTGCAGCACTTAAAAAATTACCTCCCATTCCTATAAACACTTTTACTTTTTGGTGATACATGGCAGTAATGGCATCAACCACAGAATAACCATGTTCTTTAGGTTGTGTAAAACCAAAATTTTCAGCTATTTTATCTAATAATTCTTTGCTTGGTTTTTCGGCAATTCCCATGGTTCTGTCACCTTGTACATTGCTATGACCACGAACGGGACAGGTTCCGGCACCTTCTTTTCCAATACTTCCTTTAAGTAAAAGTAGGTTTACAACTTCTTGGATGTTGTCTACACCATTAACATGTTGTGTTAATCCCATTCCCCAACAAGTGATGATTTTTTTTCTTTGTGCAATTAAGTCAACCAGTTTATCAATTTCTTGAATAGATAATCCTGTTCTTTGAATTAGGCTTTCCAAATTGTGTGTGAGTAATTCTTCTTTAAATTCGTTAAAACCAGCTGTTTTCTGGTTGATAAACTCTTGGTCTAAAATATCAGGGTGTTGCTCTGAGATTTGAAACAACTTGATCATTACAGCTTTTAATAAAGCTACGTCTTCGTTAATTTTTAGTTGAAGATATAAATCAGCAATATCTGTTCCTCCACCAATAATTCCTTTGGCTGTTTGTGGATTTTTAAAATTGGTTAATCCCGCTTCTTTTAACGGGTTGATGGCGACTACTTTTGCTCCGTTCTTTTTAGCTTTTTCTAAGCAAGACAACATTCTAGGATGATTGGTTGCAGGATTTTGACCAAAAATGATAATCAATTCTGCTTTGTATAAATCATCTAGAGTTACCGATCCTTTACCAATTCCAACAGTTTTGGATAATGCGACTCCGCTTGATTCGTGACACATGTTAGAACAATCTGGTAAATTATTGGTTCCATACATTCGTACAAAAAGTTGATATAAAAATGCAGCTTCGTTACTGGTTCTACCAGAGGTATAAAATGCAGCTTCGTTAGGATTGTCAAGTTTATTCAATTCTTGACCAATAATTGTATTTGCTTCTTCCCAAGAAATAGGGGAGTAGTGCGTTTCATTTTCTCTTAAAATCATGGGATGAGTCAACCTTCCTTGTTGACCTAACCAGTAATCGCTTTGGTTTTGTAATTCTTTTACGGAGTATTGAGAAAAGAATTTTGGATTTGCTTTACGCTCCATAGCTTCTTCTGCAATGGCTTTTACACCATTTTCACAAAACTCACCCAATTTAGATCTACGTAAGGGGTCTGGCCAAGCACAACCAGGGCAGTCAATTCCTTCTTTTTGATTTAATTTACTTAATACTTTAAAAGAATTCTTTACAGACATTCTGCTTAGTATTTGTTGTAAAGAAATATATACTGCTTTGATTCCGGCAGCACTTTTAGAAGGATGATTTATAATAAGTTTGTTGTCCTTTTTCATAGGGTTTTATTGATAGCTTAAATATAGAAATACAAAGGCATGATTAAAAATTAAGCTTCATAAATTTCGATAGGTAGTTCATCAGGATCTTTAAAAAAGGTGAAATTTTTATTCGTAAGTTCATCAACTCTAACTGGCTCCACAGAAATATTATTATTTTTTAATACTTCTACAGATTCGTCTATACTGGTAACTTCAAAAGCAAGGTGTCTTAAGCCTAAAGCTTCTGGTTTACTAGGTCTTTTGGCAGGATTTGGAAAGGAAAACAATTCAATTATATTATATATAAGTTGTTTAGGCATAAATCTAGTTTGTAAGAATTATGTTCTTTTCTATAAGTTTCTTGTATGATATTTAATCCTAAAATTTCAGTATAAAATTATTTTGATTTTTGATAATCACTACAGATAATAGCAATGTGATGTACTTTATTTATTTTTAGCATGTTTTTTTAATATTGATTCAATAAAAAAAACTCCATGAAATTTTATTCATGGAGTTTTTATGTTTTTAAAAACGTTTACTCAATTAAATATTTGGTTGAGGTGTTGTTCTTAAATAAGGTTTAACTTCTTTATGCCCTTTTGGGAATAAATCAGGAATTTGTTCGTTGGTTACAGCTGGTGAAATCACCACATCCTCACCATGTTTCCAGTTAGCAGGTGTTGCTACTTTATGGTATGCTGTTAACTGTAAAGAATCAATCACTCTTAATAATTCATCAAAGTTTCTACCTGTTGAAGCAGGATAAGTAATTATTAATTTGATTTTTTTGTCTGGTCCGATAACAAATACTGATCTTACGGTTAATTTATCATCTGCGTTTGGATGAATCATATCATACAAATCAGCTACTTTATTGTCTTCATCAGCAATAATAGGGAAGTTTACTGTAGTGCTTTGTGTTTCGTTAATATCTTTAATCCAACCGTGGTGAGATTCAATTCCATCAACACTTAAGGCTACAACTTTTACATTTCTTTTATCAAACTCTGCTTTGTATTTAGCAACAGTTCCCAATTCAGTTGTACACACTGGTGTGTAATCTGCAGGGTGAGAAAATAAAATTCCCCATCCATCACCTAACCAGTCATGAAAGTTAATTTCTCCTTCTGTAGTTTGTGCTGTAAAGTTTGGTGCTTTATCACCCAATCTTAATGTGCTCATCGTTATTATTTTTAATATAATTAAACAATTTTTTCTTTGATTTTATTACATACATCCAGCAGATGGTTCCAGAGTCTGTTATTACTTGTACTCTTTCACAATCGTCTGTTATACATATTTCTTTTGTTTTTATTTCTTCTTCGTTAATTTCATAAATTGTTCCACTGATTTCATCATTAGGGTTCTCACTAGGAGTTGCTAGTGGGTGACAGTCTTTTTCGGAAATAGCAATTGCTTCAGGGTTTACAAAATGGAAAATTCCCAATTTGTATCCTTTTACAATATCATCTTTACCTTGTAAAACTTTTCCGAAAATTTCTGTTTGTACTTTCTCTAATTTTAAAGTACCGTAAGTGAATAATAGCATTTATCTTTTTTTAAATAAATATAGGTTTTTTGTATAGGAATAAAAAGGATGAAAGGCCATTATTTTTATAAAGCTCTTTATTGTATTGAAATAAAGAGCTTTAAATGGTTAATTTATTTATTTTTAAAGAATAGCTTATCATCTATAGCATCCAGTTCTACATGACTCTGATTCTGTATGTTACCTGCTAAAATCTCTTTAGATAATAGATTTAGTACTTCTTTCTGAATCACACGTTTTACAGGTCTTGCTCCAAATTCAGGATCATATCCTTTCTTAGCTAGGGCTAGTTTTGCATGTTCTGTAGCGGTTAAAGTAATTTCTTTACCAGCTAATAAATGAGTTAATCCTTTTAAATGCAATTCAACTATTTGACTAATTTCGTTGATGTCTAATGGAGTAAACATTACGATTTCATCAATACGGTTGATAAACTCAGGTCTTACAATTTTTTTTAAGTTTTGTAATACTTCCCCTTTTGCTATTTCTGATATTTCTGCACGATTTTTAGTTGTAGCTTTTTCAAATCGTTCTTGAATAATTTCGGCACCCATATTAGAAGTCATGATAATTATGGTGTTTTTAAAATCAGCCAAACGCCCTTTGTTATCGGTCAATCTTCCTTCATCTAATACTTGTAACAAAATGTTAAAAGTATCTGGATGCGCTTTTTCAATTTCATCTAATAAAACCACAGAATAAGGTCTTCGTCTTACTGCTTCAGTCAACTGTCCACCTTCGTCGTAACCTACGTATCCTGGAGGTGCTCCTACCAATCTACTTACCGAATGACGTTCTTGGTATTCACTCATATCTATACGAGTCAATGCATTTTCATCATCAAATAAATATTCAGCTAAAGCTTTTGCTAACTCAGTTTTACCTACACCTGTTGTTCCCAAGAACAAGAAAGTTCCTAGAGGTTTTCTCGCATCTTGTAAACCAGCTCTAGAACGTCTTACCGCATCAGAAACCGCTTCAATAGCATCTTCTTGACCTACAACTCTTTGGTGTAATTCATCTTCTAGTTTTAGAAGCTTTTCTCTTTCGCTTTGTAACATTTTTTGAACAGGAACTCCTGTCCATTTGGCTACAACTTCTGCAATATCATCTTCGGTAACTTCTTCTTTTACCAAAGATTCATCTTGATTTTGAGCCATTGTTTTTTGAGCAGTTTCCAAACGAGTTTGAGCATCTTTAATTTTACCATATCTTAACTCGGCTACCAAACCATAATTTCCATCGCGTTCAGCTTTATCAGCTTCTAGTTTGTATTGCTCAATTTCATCTTTAATGGTTTGGATATTATCTACGACCTCTTTCTCTGATTTCCATTGAGTATAAATAGCATCACGCTGTTCTTTGATATTGGCTAAATCTTTACGTAAAATAGATAGTTTTTTTTCATCTTTTTCACGTTTAATAGCTTCAATTTCAATTTCTAACTGCATTACTTTTCTATCTAATACATCTAGTTCTTCTGGTTTAGAGTTGATTTCCATACGCATTTTAGCAGCAGCTTCATCCATTAAGTCGATGGCTTTGTCTGGTAAAAAACGTGAGGTAATGTAACGTTGACTCAATTCTACTGCAGCAATAATAGCACTATCTTTTATTTGTATTTTATGATGCGCTTCATATTTTTCTTTAATACCACGCAAAATTGAAATGGCACTTTCGGTATCAGGTTCATTTACAATCACCTTTTGGAAACGTCTTTCTAAAGCTTTGTCTTTTTCAAAATATTTTTGGTATTCATCTAAAGTAGTCGCTCCAATAGCTCTTAATTCTCCACGAGCCAAAGCAGGTTTTAAAATATTGGCAGCATCCATAGCACCTTCACCGCCACCAGCACCTACAAGTGTGTGAATTTCATCAATAAATAAGACGATATCTCCGTGTGCTGACGTTACTTCTTTAACTACAGATTTTAAACGTTCTTCAAATTCTCCTTTGTATTTTGCTCCAGCAATTAAGGCACCCATGTCTAATGAAAATACTTGCTTGTCTTTTAAGTTTTCAGGAACATCACCTTTTACAATTCTGTGTGCTAAACCTTCGGCAATGGCTGTTTTACCTACTCCAGGTTCTCCAATTAACATTGGGTTGTTTTTGGTTCTACGAGATAAAATTTGCAGAATTCTACGAATTTCTTCATCGCGACCAATTACAGGATCTAGTTTACCAGTACTTGCTAATTCATTTAAATTTTTCGCATATTTATTTAAAGCATTGTAGGTTTCTTCTGCACTTTGTGAGGTTACTTTTTGACCTTTTCTAATCTCATCAATAGCAGCTCTTAATCCTTTTTCGGTAACACCTTGGTCTTTTAATAATTGACTAATAGTATCTTTATTATTTAAAATGGCTAATAATAAATGCTCAATAGATACATATTCATCATCCATTTTTTTTGCAATATTACTAGCGTCTGTTAAGGTTCTGGCAGAAGTACTAGATAATCCTATTTGTCCTCCAGTTACCTTAGGAAAACTTTCTAGCGTTTTGTCTAGAATTTGTGGTAGGAGTTCAAAATTTACTTGTAACTTCTTTAAAATAAAAGGAGTTACGTGCTCATCTACTTCTAGAATAGCCTTCAGTAGGTGAGTGTTTTCTATTTGTTGATGTCCTAATCCTTGTGCAATTTGTTGTGCTTGTTGAACAACCTCTTGCGATTTTATGGTATAATTGTTAAAGTTCATAAGTTGCTTTTTTAGGTTGATAATACTTTTTCAATTTTATTACTTGATTTGTATTAGTCAAATGATATTCCTTTTTGTTTTTTCTGTTAAAATGTCTGCTAGAAAGACTTTTTGTCTGTATAAATAATTGATTTTTAAGTTTTATCTGTTTTTTTGACATAGAAAAGACTTTGTAAGGAGGCAATTGATAATCGACAATAGAATAAGAAATAGTAAATTAAAATGAAACGAGTATTTTTGTGCTCATAAATAATATAATTGATATGGGATTATTAGATAGTTTTTTAGGAAAAAATAGAGAAGAAAAGGAAGGAGCAAAGGTAAACTGGATTCCACTAACCAATATTTCTCAATTGGATGATATTGTTGAGGTATCTAAAACAAACAAAGTAATTATTTTTAAACACAGTACACGTTGTAGTATTAGTGCTAGTGTATTAAATAAGTTTGAAAAGAAAATTGGAGAAGATTATCAGTTGTACTTTTTGGATTTGATTAGCCATAGAGATATTTCTAATGAGATTGCTAATAGGTTTAATGTTGTGCATCAGTCTCCACAGGTATTATTGATTGAGAATAGTAAGGTTACTCAACATGATTCTCATTATGGGATTTTGGATATTAACTTTTAATTTTTATCATATTTATAACAGATGTGTTTTAATGTTAAATTAATGTTAATTTAATGTTGTTTCAATGTAAAATGTTTTGTAACTTTGAGTTAGAGAGTATCAACATAAAACAACTATTATGAAAGCAATTACATTAATATTATCACTATTTGTAGGTTTGTTTACTTACGCACAAAATGACGTTAAAATTGTAAAACAAGGAAGCATGTATAAAGTAACTTATTTTCATGAAAATGGAAAAGTTGCTCAAACAGGTTTTATTGATGCAGATAAAAAAATGCAAGGAACTTGGACTGCATATGATCTGAAAGGTGAGAAAAAATCTATAGGAGAATATAAAGACGGTAAAAAAACAGGTACTTGGTATTTTGGAAAAAACACAAATTTAGTTACTCAAGTAGATTATGGAACAGACTACAGAGTAGCAAGTGTTTATAAATTAAAGTCAGATAATTCTCAATTAGCTGATAGTGATACTGAAGAATAAATTAAAAGAATAACATCATAAAAAAAAGCCACTCAATTGAGTGGCTTTTTTTTATGATGTAGTTTTAGTAACTTTTTCTGTACTTCCAGATTTGATACAAACTGATTTATCAAGACCTTTAATCCATGCGTACAAAGTATCACAGTTGGAACAAGTATACATTTTTACAAAAAAGAATAGTTTATATATGTTTTTTTTTTGTCTTCTAAATCTTAAGGTAGAATTACAACAAGGACAGTGTTTTCTTTTCATGGTTCAATTAATGATTTCACCATAAATGTAGAATATATAAACTTTAGTTTTATTGATATTTGTTAATGTGTAAAATGCTTTTATAACATATGTTTTTCAATAACTTCTGCAACTCCATCATCATTATTTGAAGAAACAATTAAATTTGCACAGTTTTTTAATTCCGGAGTTACGTTTTTTACCCATACACCTAATCCAGCAAATTCAATCATTGTTAAATCATTTTCTGCATTTCCAACAGCAATGGTTTCTTCTTGTTTTATTCCTAACTGATCAATCAATCTTTTTAAAGTAGCAGCTTTGTCTATTCCTTGTGGCATTACTTCTAAAAAGAAAGGTTTAGATAATGAAACACTTAAATCGGGCCTATAAGATTTAAGCTTGGTTTCTACTTGTTTTAAATAGTTAGGCTCTTCAAGTAATAAACATTTAACACAGTTTTTGGTTATGTTAGCTTTTAAATCATTTACTACTACATAAGGCATTCCTGTAATGTTTTTTTCTACATCAATATATTCAGACTCTTGAGTTCCTATAATTTTCCCATCATAATAGGTAATAAAAGCAGTTTTGTGTTCTTTGCTAAAATCATATAATTTATGAATATCTTCTACAGCTAATGTTTGTTCAAAAATACAGGTTTCATCAGCCATATTAATGATTTGACCACCATTGAAAGAAATGATGTAGGAATTGTATTTGTCTAATTCTAGTTCTTTTGCGTACTGAACCATTGCAGGAGTAGGTCTACCCGAGGCAAGTACTACATATTTTCCTGCTTCTTGTGCTGCTTTTATAGCTTTTTTGTTTCTTTCGGAAATGGTATGATCGTCTTTTAATAAAGTATCATCCATGTCTAAAACAATCATTTTGTAATTCATTAGATGTGTTTTGTGGTTGTTTTCACTAAGTACAAAGGTAATTAGATTTTATATTGAACTTATTTTTTGTGAAGGATTATGTGTAAAATATGTCAAAAAGAAATAAATAAAAGAATAGTTTTCTTTTTAAAAGAAAAATAAGGTAATATATTCTTAATTCTTTTGGCTAAGTGTGTATAAATATTTATTATTTTTGCAACTCATTTTCAACCTCAAAAACACCTAGAATATGAAACGTGATCAAATCATATTTGATTTAATTCAAGACGAAAAAGAAAGACAATTAAAAGGAATTGAATTAATTGCTTCTGAAAACTTTGTAAGCGAACAAGTAATGGAAGCACAAGGTTCTGTTTTAACAAATAAATATGCTGAAGGATATCCAGGAAAAAGATATTACGGAGGATGTGAAGTTGTTGATATTGTTGAACAATTAGCAATCGATAGAGCTAAAGAATTATATGGTGCAGAGTATGTTAACGTACAGCCTCACTCAGGTTCTCAAGCAAACGCAGCAGTATATTTTGCGGTTTTAGAGCCAGGAGATAAAATTTTAGGTTTTGACTTATCTCACGGTGGTCACTTAACACATGGTTCTCCGGTAAACTTTTCAGGTAAAATTTACCAAGCGGTTCACTATGGTGTTGATAAAGAAACTGAGGTTTTAAATTATGACAACATTTTAAAAATTGCTAAAGCAGAAAAGCCTAAAATGATTGTTGCAGGTGCATCTTCTTACTCTAGAGATATGGATTTTGCTAAATTTAGAGAAATTGCTGATGAAGTAGGAGCTTATTTATTAGCCGATATTTCTCATCCATCTGGAATGATTGCAAAAGGAATTTTAAACGATCCAATGCCACACTGTCATTTCGTTACAACAACTACTCACAAGACTTTAAGAGGTCCAAGAGGAGGAATGATTATGATGGGGAAAGATTTTGAAAACAAAGATGGAATTACTTTAAAGAATGGAGATTTAAAAATGATGTCTGCTATTCTTAACGGAGCAGTATTTCCAGGAATGCAAGGTGGACCTTTAGAGCATGTAATTGCTGCAAAAGCAATTGCTTTAGGAGAAGCTTTAACTGATGAATATTTACACTACCAAGTTCAAGTTAAAAAGAATGCTGCAAGATTGGCTAAAGAATTAGTAGCTAAAGATTATAAGATTATTTCAGGAGGAACAGACAATCACTGTATGTTAATCGATTTAAGAAATAAAAACTTATCAGGAAAAGATGCTGAACAAGCATTGGTAAAGGCTGATATTACAGTAAATAAAAATATGGTTCCTTATGATACTCGTTCTCCATTTGTAACTTCAGGTATTCGTTTAGGAGCAGCTGCAGTAACAACTCGTGGTTTAAAAGAAGATGATATGGCGGTAGTAGCTAACTTTATTGATGAAGTAATTAACAACTTTGAAAATGAAGAATTGTTAGAGGCTGTTGCTGATAAAGTAAATGACTTTATGCAAGATAGACCGTTATTCCAATGGTAATATTCTTAAAAATGAAATAAAAAAGAGCCGCTAATTTTAGCGGCTCTTTTTTATTTGGGTGGTAAGGTTTCTATTTTTTTCTGATGATACAACTTACCAGTATCTTTTGTGTAATCACAATCTTGAAAAATACCACAAGAGGTATTTGCTCTTACCAAAGACTTATTGTTTTGTAGTTTAGATAAAGCTTCTATGTTTTCATTTAAATATCTCATAACTTCTTTTTATAATAGGTCAATATTTTTTTACAAACTTACAAGAAAAGAAATTTTATAAAATATTTTAATTGTTATTAAAACGCTAAACTACGTGGTCCTTGTCCTGATTCTTTTACCAAGAAAATATTAAAATTAGAAATTTTAAAAATACCGTTAGAACTAGAACGATTTGCTAATGACTTGTTAGAAACTGATTTGGAAGAGGGCTCGATGTTTTTATTTAGAAATTTCATAATATCAAATGTTTAATGTTATTAATTTATTTTTTATCTCTTAATTAAGATTTGTTGTTCTCAAGGTAACTTTTTACAGTAGGGCTATTATAATCACAATTTTGGAAGATTCCACAAGACGTTGAATAATCTATTAATGATTTTTCATTAGCTCTTTTGCCAATTTCTTCTATGTTTTTATTTAAGTACTTCATCTTTAAAATGTTTAAATAGTTACATTTTTATTTTAATTCTTTCTTTAAATTATATTTTACTTACTATGCTGAAGATAATTTTTTACAGAAGGACTGTTATAATCACAATTTTGAAATATTCCACAAGATGTTGAATAATTTACCAATGATTTTTCATTAGTTCTTTTACCAATTTCCTCGATGTTTTTGTTTAAATACTTCATAACTTGAGTTTTTAATGTGAGTAATATTTCATATGATAAAACTAAAAAACACTAACAGTAATCTAACTGTGTTATCACAGTTTGGTTTCATCTTTTTATCAAGTAGGTTTGTTAGTGGTAGTATGTTTTTTCGCAGTTATACTTTAGTTATAGACTTATTTAATACATTTGATATATATACTACTATATGTTACAGGAATTAAAATTACATTATGGTCATCTCTTTGAAAATGAGTTGATAGAAGAAATAGATAGAGTGGCTACATTAAAACATGTTGCTGCTGGAACCAAACTAATGGATATAGGGCAGTACATTAAATCCATGCCATTATTAATAGAGGGAGCTATAAAAATATTAAGAGAAGATGAAGAAGGAGACGAACTATTACTTTATTTTCTTGAAAAGGGAGATACTTGTGCTATGACGATGACTTGTTGCGTAGGAAACCATAAGAGCGAAATTAGAGCCATTACAGAGTTAGATACTGTTTTAGTAATGATTCCTATAGAAAAAATGGAAGAGTGGACAGGAAAATATAAAAGTTGGAGGCGTTTTGTTTTTGATAGTTATCACAATAGGTTGATGGAGCTTTTAGAAACCATAGATAACGTTGCTTTTAAAAAAATGGACGAGAGATTGCTTAAATATTTAAAAGATAAAGTAGCGGTTACAGGTAATAGTATTATAAAAAGTACGCATCAAGAAATCGCTTATGAATTACACACCTCAAGAGTGGTTATTTCTAGGTTGTTAAAAAAATTAGAGAATCAAAAAATAATAAGTTTACATAGAAATTCGCTAGAAGTATTGTAAATAAAAAAACTCCCTTAATAATTTAAGGGAGTTTTTTTATTGATAAAGATTTTTTACATCAAATCAATATGTCTATCGTGGTATCCTAATAAATACAAAACACCATCTAATCCTAGGCTTGAGATTGAGCTTTCTGCACTTTCTTTTACTTTTGGTTTTGCATGGAAAGCAATTCCTAAACCAGCTAAGTTTAACATCGGTAAATCATTAGCACCATCACCTACAGCAATGGTTTGATTAATGTGAATTCCTTCTTTTTCTGCAATTGCTTTTAAGAACTCAGCTTTTTTGTTACCATCAACAATTTCACCAATATATCCACCTGTTAAGGCTCCATTTTTTATTTCTAATTGATTGGCGTGAACATAATCAATTCCTAATTCTTTTTGTAAATATTCGGCAAAATAAGTAAATCCACCAGATAAAATAGCAGTCTTAAATCCATAATATTTTAAAGCTTTAAATAAACGATGTGCTCCTTTAGTAATAGGTAAATTAACCGCTACATCACGTAAGACCTCTTCGCTTAAACCTTCTAGCATGGCCATACGCTTCTTAAAACTTGTGTTAAAATCAATTTCACCACGCATTGCAGATTCTGTAATGGCAGAAACCTGTTCTCCCACACCAGCTAATTCAGCTAATTTATCAATCACTTCTGCCTGAATTAAAGTAGAGTCCATATCAAAACAAACTAGACGTCTGTTTCTACGGTAAATATTATCTTCTTGAAAAGACAAATCGACATTTAAGTTTCTAGAAATTTCCATGAATTTAGAAGTCATGGCTTCTTTATCTCTTAATTCTCCTCTCACAGATAATTGAATACAAGAACGTGGTTGCTCGCTGTTTTCTGTTAAAGATGTACGACCTGTTAAACGTTTGATGGCATCAATGTTTAAGTTTTCTTCGGCCATTACTTTAGTTACTGCAGAGACTTGTGCAGCGGCTAAAGTTTCTCCTAAAATAGTAACAATGTAACGAGGTTTTCCTTGAGAGCCTACCCAGCTTTCATAGTCTTCTAAAGAAATAGGAATAAACTTTACTTTAATATCTAATTCGTAAGCTTTAAATAGTAAGTCTTTTAAAACAGGTCCAGAATCTTTACCAGCAGGAACTTCAAATAACATTCCTAAGGATAATGTATCGTGAATATCTGCTTGACCAATGTCTAATATATTAGCGTTGTATTGTGCTAATACAGCTGTTAAGCCAGAAGTAACTCCGGGTTTATCTTGACCAGAAACCTTTAATAAAATGACTTCTTTTTGTGCTTTTGCCATATGAAAATATGTGTTTTTTAGAAAGTGTAAAAATGCCCAATATTGCTGATATATACAAAGTAATCGGTTAGATTTTTTTAGTGTAACCTTTGTTACTGTGTGTAGCTCTTAATCTATCTAGTTTTGTAAGTAAATAATTCTATTTTATGAAACATTTTGTTCCCGTTTTTGAATGGCTACCTAAGTATAAAATTAGCTATTTAAAAAGTGATGTAGTGGCAGGAATTACTGTTGGTATTTTATTAATCCCACAAGGAATGGCCTATGCTTTAATTGCTGGTTTGCCTCCTGTTTTTGGATTGTATGCTGCGTTGGTACCTCAAATAATTTATGCTATTATGGGAACTTCAAGACAATTAGCAGTAGGACCTGTGGCTATGGATTCTTTATTAGTAGCTTCTAGTTTGGCAGCTTTGTCTTTAACAAGTTTAGATAGTTATATTGCGATGGCTGTTTTTTTAGCATTATTTACTGGTGTTATTCAGTTGTTAATGGGATTTTTAAAAATGGGATTTTTGGTTAATTTTTTATCAAAACCTGTTATTAGTGGATTTACTTCTGCCGTAGCAATTATAATAGGATTAAGTCAGCTAAAACATTTTACAGGATTGAGTTTTCCTAGAACTAATGGCGTGATTATGCTCTTAAAAGAACTTTTTAATCATTCCTCACAAATTCACGTAATAACATTGTTCATGGGTATTCTAGCGATGGGTATTATTGTATTTATTAAAAAGTTTGTTCCTAAAATACCATCGGCTTTAATGGTTGTTTTTTTAGGAATTGTAAGTGTTTATTTCTTAGGATTGAATCATTATGGAGTGGAAATTGTAGGAAACATACCAAAAGGTTTGCCAATTTTTAAGTGGCCAAGTTTTAATGATATGCCTATTTTAACGCTAGCTCCTATGGCCTTAACATTGGCTTTGGTAGGGTATATGGAGGCAAGTTCTATTTCTAAATCTTTAGAAGAACAAAATGAAGATTATGAGGTAGATGCCAATCAGGAATTAGTCGCTATAGGTTTTTCTAATATGATAGGATCTTTATTTCAGTCTTATCCTAGTACAGGAGGATTTGCAAGAACGGCTGTGAATCATCAAGCGGGAGCAAAAACAGGAATTGCTTCATTAGTGGCAGCAGCAGTAGTAGGATTTACCTTGTTATTTTTAACACCATTATTTTATTATTTGCCTTTAACGGTATTGGCTGCTATGATTTTGGTAGCAGTATTTTATTTAATAGATGTTAAATATCCAATTCAACTGTATAAACATCAAAAAGATGAGTTTTATTTATTAATCATCACTTTTATCATCACTTTGTTTTTAGGAATTACACAAGGTATTTTAGTCGGAATTGTTTTGTCTTTAATATTGGTGATTTATAGAACTTCTCAACCTCATATCGCTGTTTTAGCAAGGGTTGAAAATAGTAATTATTTTAAAAATGTAGCTCGTTTTAATGTTACTACGCAAAGAGATGACTTGCTAATTGTTCGTTTTGATGCACAATTGTATTTTGGAAATAAAGATTATTTTAAGAAAAAAATGCATCAATTAATAGCTGTAAAAAAAGAAACCTTAAAAGCTGTGATTATTAACGCAGAAGCCATAACTTATATTGACAGTAGCGCAAGTGTAATGCTGATGAGGTTTATAAAAGAATTAAAAGATCAAAACATAATAATGATGATAACAGGGGCTATAGGACCAACTAGAGATGTTTTGTTTAAAAACAACATTGTAGAAGTATTAGGAAAAGAAAATCTATTTGTAAGAACTTATGAAGCTGTTGATTGTTTTGATGGTATTATTTGTAAAGATGACTTACAAAATAAAATTTGTCAGCAAACAAAAAACAACGTGTAACATAAGTTACTGTAGCAAAGAAAGTATTGAATTAATTTTGTTGAATAAATAAAAAAATAAACAAATGAAAATAGAACAAATATACACAGGATGTTTAGCACAAGGAGCTTATTATATAGAAAGTGAAGGAGAGGTTGCAATTATAGATCCGTTAAGAGAAGTACAGCCATATATAGATATGACTGAAAAAAATAATGCCAAAATAAAATACATTTTTGAAACACATTTTCATGCAGATTTTGTGAGTGGACATGTTACCTTATCTCAAAAAACGGGAGCACCCATAATTTATGGAGAGAATGCAAATCCTACTTTTGATGCTATTATTGCCAAAGACAATCAAGAATTTAAATTAGGAAAAATCACTATTGTGGCTTTACACACTCCAGGGCATACCATGGAGTCTACTACTTATTTGTTAAAAGATGAAAACGGTAAAAATTATGCACTATTTACAGGAGATACTTTGTTTTTAGGAGATGTTGGTAGACCAGATTTAGCTCAGAAAGCGGCAAGTATGACTCAAGAAGAATTGGCTGGGACTCTTTATAATAGTTTACGAACTAAAATTATGCCTTTAGAAGATGAATTAATTATTTATCCAGGACACGGAGCAGGTTCTGCTTGTGGTAAAAATTTAAGTAAAGAAACCAAAGGAACTTTAGGAGATCAAAAAGAGAACAATTATGCTTTAAGAGCAGATATGACTCAAGAGGAATTTGTAAAAGAAGTAACTAGTGGGTTAATGCCACCACCAAAATATTTTCCTTTAAATGTAAAAATGAATAAGGAAGGGTACGAAGATATTGCAGATGTTATTGAGCAAGGAACACATGAATTAACTCCTGATGAATTGGAATTATTAGCAAATGAAACTGGAGCTTTGGTATTAGATGTTAGGTCTCAGGAAGAATTTGCAAAAGGGCATATTCCTCAATCTATTTTTATAGGAATTGATGGTAGTTTTGCTCCTTGGGTTGGAGCTTTGATAGGAGATGTTAAACAGCCAATTGTGTTGGTAATTCCAGATGGAAGAGAAGAAGAAACAATTACTCGTTTGTCTAGAGTTGGTTTTGATAATACTTTAGGATATTTAAAAGGAGGCTTTAGGGCTTGGTTAAATTCGGGAAAAGAATATGATACTGTAAACCAAGTAATACCAGCTTATTTAAACGCAACTATTACAGATAAATCTCCAATTTATGATGTAAGAAAACCATCGGAATTTATTTCAGAAAGATTGCCTCAGGCAGTAAATACACCATTAGATGATATTAACAATCATTTAAAAGATTTTCCAACCAAAGGAAACTTTTTTATTCATTGCGCAGGAGGGTATAGAAGTATGATTGCTGCCTCAATATTAAAAAGTAGAGGGATTCATAACTTTATTGATATTACAGGAGGATTTGCAGCTATTAAAGAAAATGGAATAAAAACCACAGATTATGTATGTCCATCAACCATAAAAGAATAAATATGCGTATGATACTTAATATATTAATTATAGCTGTTTTAGGATGGTTTGTTTTTAATTTCTTTGGAAATCAAAAACTAAAAGGGAATAGACTGGAAGTTGCAGATTTTAATGAAGCTATTCAAGTCAAAAATGTTCAATTGATTGATGTGAGAACTCCATCAGAATTTAAGAGCGGACATATAAAAGGAGCTAAAAATATTGATGTTTTTTCTAGTGAGTTTAAACAAAAGATTAATACTTTAGATAAGTCCAAGCCTACTTATATTTATTGCAGATCTGGTCAAAGAAGTCAAAAAGCATTAAAAATAATGCTGAAAGATGGGTTTGAAAATATATATGATTTAAAGGGTGGTTATATGACTTGGAAGTCAAATCAAAATTAAAAGAATTTAAAAAGTTGAAAAAAAGAGATGTTTTTAAAAACATCTCTTTTTTATTTATAAAAACCCCATTTTTTATTAAAATAGCTATAATGGTTTGGTTCTCTTCATTTATTTTTATCTTAACTAAGCTTTATGAAAAACAAAAAAATGAAACTTATTAATTACTTAATTGTAGTTCTTTTAACTATAAATTCTATATATGGACAGGAAATCCCACCTATTAGTGTTTATACATCTAAAGATTATAATGCAGAAAATCAAAATTGGGGAATTAGTCAAGCAACAGATAAGCATGTTTATATAGCCAACAATAAAGGACTTTTAGAATTTGATGGAGCTTCATGGAGACTGTATTCATCTCCTAATGAAACAATTGTAAGGTCTGTAAAGGCTATTAATGATAAAGTTTATATAGGTTTTTATAATGGATTTGGGTATTGGCAAAAAAACAATCAAGGAGTTTTAGAGTATACTTCTTTGTCTTCGGATATTGATTTATTAGAAGATGAACAATTTTGGCATATTGAAACTTTAGAAGGTTGGGTGTTGTTTCAATCTCTACAGAGAATTTATCTGTACAATTTAAATACAAAAGAATTTAAAGTAGTTCAATCAGAGTCCCAAATAACATCAATGTATAAAGTTAGGGGGTCTATTTACTATCAAGATCATCAAAAAGGGATTTTTAAACTAGAAAAAGGAATATCAAAATTAGTAACAAAAAGTGATTTAGTTATTAAACATGATGTTATTGCTATTTATGATATTGATAATAAATTGGTTTTTGTAACAACTAATAAAGGTATCTATTACTTGGATGATGATTTATTAAAACCATGGAACGAATTATTAAATAAAAAGACGAAAGATTATACTTTTTATAGTAGTATTAAGCTATTGGATGATGGTTTGGTGCTTGGAACTATATCTGATGGAGTAATTATTGTAAATAAAGCAGGAAGTATTCTCTATGTTATAAATCACAAAAAAGGACTTACTAACAATACTGTTCTGTCTCTTTTTCAGGATGTAGATCAAAACATTTGGTTAGGGTTAGATGATGGGGTTAATACTATTGACATCAATTCACCATTTAAGGTATATAAAAATGCTAGTGGTGTTTTAGGAACTGTTTATGCTTCTGTTGTAAAAAATAATATTCTTTATTTAGGAACCAATCAAGGCTTATTTTACAAGAAAAATAATTCTGAAGACGATTTTAAATTTATAGAAAATACAGAAGGTCAGGTTTGGACATTGAAAACTATAGGAGAAGATTTATTTTGTGGCCATAACCTTGGAACATTTTTAGTTAAAAACAACAAAGCCACCTTGATAGGAAATGTGATGGGAGCATGGAAAATAGAGGAGTTGTCTCCTAATACTTTCATTCAAGGAAATTACACGGGACTTTATGTTTTTGAAAAACAACTTGGAAAATGGAACTTAAAGAATAAAATTGAAGGATTTAATATTTCTAGTAGATATTTTGAGTTTTTAGATAAGCATACCATTTTTGTAAATCATGAGTACAAGGGAGTTTATAAATTATTAGTGAATGAAGATTATACCAAAGTATCTAATGTTGCTATTATTGGCTCTATAGAAAAGGGAATTCATTCTGCTTTGTTAAAATATAGAGGAGAGATACTTTACTCTTATAAAAAAGGCGTTTTTAAATATAGTTTAAAAGAAGAAGCTTTTGTAAAAGATGATATACTTTCAACTTATACAAGTCCGGAGAATTATAATTCGGGTGTTTTAATTAATATGCAGTCGGAGAATAAACTATGGGGATTTTCTAAAAAAAATGTGGTTTATGTAGAGCAAGGTGAGTTAAGTGCTAAGCCTATTATAAACAGATTGTCTATTCCTTTTAAACTTAGAAAAGGAATTTCTGGCTTTGAAAATATATGTAAAGTTTCTCAAGATAAATATTTAATAGGTACTTCTAATGGATATATTACTTTAAAACTAAATGATGTAAACCAAAACAAATGGTCACAAGTAGTGATTAGTCAAATAAAAAACGCAACGTTAACTGGAAATTCAAAAAACGTAAATTTATTAGAAGCAGGTGTTTTTGATAATGGAGAAAATAATTTTGAATTTATTTGTAGTGTACCTGTTTTTAATGAGTTTTCTCAGGTAGAGTATCAATATCAACTAGAAGGTTTAAGCAATGTATGGAGTCAATGGAAGTCTAGTGGAAATGTACTGTTTGAAAATTTACCTTTTGGGACCTATCAATTTAAAATTAAGGCAAAAGTAAATGGTGTTTTAACATCCAACACAGCTACATATGCGTTTAAAATTGCAAAGCCATGGTATATATCAACTGTTATGCTTTTCGTGTATCTATTAATTGTTGTTGCATTTTCAATTTTTATGCATATTATGTATACAAGACATTATACAAAACAAAGAGAGAGGTTACTAGCAAAGAAACAAAGAGAGTTTGAGATGGAAAAGTTAGAAAATGAACAAAAATTGACTTTGTTAGAAAATGAAAAATTGGAAGCGGATGTTGAAGTTAAAAATAAAGAACTGGCAGGTTCTACTATGAACCTTATTAAGAAAAATGAATTATTAAATAATATTAAAGATGAACTTTTAAAAGGAGAGCAAAAAAATATCAATACTGTTATTAAGATTATAGATAAAAATTTGAATCATACAGATGATTGGAAAGTTTTTGAAGAAGCTTTTAACAATGCTGATAAAGATTTTACAAAAAAAATAAAAGAACTCCATCCATCATTAACATCTAACGATTTACGATTATGTGCTTATTTAAGACTAAACTTGTCTTCTAAAGAAATAGCACCCTTACTTAACATTTCTTCTAAGAGTGTTGAGGTAAAAAGATATAGACTAAGGAAGAAAATGAATCTTGAGAATGATGAAAATCTAACAGACTATATATTAAAAATCTAATCATTATAAATTAGTAACATAATATTGTAACAAAACCCCTAAATATTTTATGAAATATTCAGGGGTTTTGTTTTTAGAAGGTATTGGTTTTTCTCTACATATTATTTCAAATTAGATTTTTTTAGAGTTAAATCTAATTAAAAACCGATGTGTGTATGTGTTTTTTAGCACTACAACACTTAAAAAGACCTATACAACACCACTACAACTCGTCTTTTTTACGGATATACAAAGTTCTATAAACGAAGTAAAACCTACTGGTATGTTTTTTTATTCTCTTGTATGTTTTTTGTAGTGGGTATTTTTAAGGAATTATCATTAATGTGATGTTAAATTTGTGATAAACATAATCTAAACTAATATACAGATGAAAAAGTTTATAATTATCATTCCTTTGTTATTAATGTCTCTTTTTGGTTTTTCGCAAGTAAGAACAATTAGTGGTGTTGTTACTAATATAGATACAGGAGAAGTTTTACCTGGGGTTAGCATCTTAGTAAAAGGAACAACTAATGGTACTTATTCTAATTTCGATGGAGAGTATAGTATTTCAAATGTTAGTAATGAACAAACAATAGAGTTTAGTTACTTAGGTTTTGAAACCAAAGAAATTTTAGCAAATAAAGCAACAATAAATGTTCAATTAAAAGAGAACGTACAACAATTAGATGGTGTCGTATTAATAGGATATGGCTCTCAATCTGTAAAGGAAGTTACAGGTGCTGTTACCATTGTTGATAGTGAAGCCATAGAAAAATTAAAACCAACAAGGATTGAAGAAGCGTTACAAGGGCAAGCAGGAATCAGTGTAACTCCTTCATCAGGTTCTCCAGGATCAGCACCAAAAATTAACATTCGTGGTATATCAACAAATGGAGATAGTAGACCTCTAATATTATTAGATGGTGCAGTGATAGAAGACTTAAGTGTTGTAAATCCTTCAGATATTGAATCTATGAGTGTTATTAAAGATGCAACTGCAGGTATTTACGGAGTAAGAGGTGCCAATGGAGTTATTTTAATTACAACCAAGTCAGGGCGTAAAAATTCAGAGTTAAAATTCAGATTTGATGCTTATACAGGTATACAACAAACTACTAAAAAAATGGATTTGCTACAGCCTAGAGATTATGCCATTTTGGTAAATGAAGCTGCTGCAAATGGAGGAGATTCTCCAGTATTTACTTTATATCCTACAACTGGTACAGATTGGCAAGATCAAGTGTTTAAAAATGCACCAATGTCAAGTGTTAATTTTGGTTTAAATGGAGGAACTACTAAATCTACTTACGATTTTAGTTTATCACATTTAACGCAAGATGGTATTGTTGGAGGAGATAAATCAAATTTTAACAGATCTACTGCTAGGTTAAACTATTCTATTGATTTGGTAAAGAATTTAAAATTATCAACTACTTCAACTTATATCAATACCAATAGAAAAACATTGTCAGAAAACGCGTTGGGTTCTGTGTTATTTAATGCATTAAGTGCACCACCACAATTATCAGTAAGAGATACTAATGGAGACTATACAAAATTACCAAATACAGGTTTGGGTATTGAGGTGGTTAATCCATTGGCTCAAATTGCAAATACGTTTAACCAGTCTCAAGTAAATAAATTTTCAGGTAGTTATGGAGTGAACTATAGATTCTTAGAATATTTTCAAGCAGAGTCTAATATACAAATCAATTATGCAGATGTTAGGGGGAAGGGGTATTTTCCAGAATTATACTACGGATCTGGAAAAGTTTTTAATACAGTATCTAAACAAGCAGATTTAACAGACGATGTAAACAGTACTACTGTTGATGAGTCAGGTACAGTTTATAAAGATTATACTTTTGATGCCTTTATTAAATACGAAAGAAAATATGATAAACATGATGTAAAAGCTTTAATAGGTACTTCAGTATATAGAACAGTAGGAGTAAATCTTTATAATAAAAAAGGTTATGCACCAACAGGAACTACATTAGAAAGTGCTAGTATAGAAAACTCAGAAACTGTAGATAATAATTTAGAACTAAATAATACTCCTAAAAGATTTTTTGATGATAGATTGTTGTCTTACTTCACTCGTATTCAATATGCTTATGATGGTAAATATTTAGCATCAGCAGTATTAAGACGTGATGGTTCTACCAAATTTGGTCCTAAAAATAAATTTGGTTTTTTTCCAACAGCATCAATAGGTTGGGTTGTCTCAGAGGAAGATTTTATGAAAGATATTGATTTTGTAAATCTTTTAAAATTAAGAAGTAGTTATGGTATTCTAGGAAACGACAGAATTAGTTCATTCGGATTTGTGTCTCTTTTAGGAGGAGAAGGAGTTTATGTTTTGGATGATACTTTGACTTATGGAAAGGCAATAGGAACATTATCTAATCCAGAAATTCGTTGGGAACAACAAAAACCATTTGATATTGCTATTGATTTAGGTTTGTTTGATAAAATAGACATTACTGTTGATTATTTTAATAAGAGAACAGAAGATTTGTTAGTAACACCACAAGTTTCTGGAGTTTTAGGAGTATACGCACCAGGGGCTGGAGCACCAACTATTAATGCAGGTACAGTTGAAAACAAAGGATTTGAATTTTCTATAGGATATAGTGATGAATTTTCTGAAGATTTTAATTTCAATGTAAAATATAATATCACTTCATTAAAAAACGAGGTGTTGTATGTCGGTAGCGATACAGGTATTTTAGAATCAGGTTCTTTTGGTGTTGGTCAAGATCCAATTGCGAGAATGGAAGCAGGGAGGCCAATTGGTTATTTCTATGGATACAAAACCAACGGAATTTTTCAAAATCAAGCAGAAATAGATGCTGCTCCAACTCAAATAGATGCAGAACCAGGAGATTTACGTTTTGTAGATGTAAGTGGTGATGGTAAAATTGATGCTGATGACAAAACCAACTTAGGAGATCCTATTCCAGATTTTACCATGGGATTCAATATGTCTGTAGATTATAAAAACTTTGATTTTAGTTTATATGCTTTTGCATCCATAGGAAATGATATCGTTAGAGATTATGAAAGAAACCTACCCTTGGTCAATAGACCTAAATATTTCTTAGACAGGTGGACGGGAGAAGGAACTAGTAATTCTTTCCCTCGTGTTACCACAGAGGCGACTCAAAACTCATTGTTTTCAGATTTTTATGTAGAAGATGGTTCGTATTTAAGATTACAAAATATTCAATTAGGATATACGGTTCCAGAAAGTTTAACCACAAAAATAAAACTAGATAAAGTTAGGGTATATGCATCTGCAACCAATTTATTAACACTAACAAATTATAGAGGATATGACCCTACAGCTTCTACAGGAGAACCAATAGGAGGAGGTATTGATAGAGGATTTTATCCAATTCCCAAAACATTTTTTGTAGGTGTAAATGTTAATTTTTAAAAAAATAAACTCATGAAAAATTTAACCATAAAAATAATAACAGTCATAGCAGTATCTATGTTTGTTGCTTGTAGTGATGATTTTGTAGATGTTGAATCTCCAATAACAAATTCAGAAAATTATTTTAATACAGAGCAAGATTATCAAGATGCATTGGTAGGAGCTTATGATGTATTACAGTCTACCTACTTAAATGTTATGTTGGGAGAAATTGCCTCAGATAATACGTTGGCTGGAGGAGAAAGTGCCAATGATGTTATAGGAATTCAAGAAGTTGATGATATGGTTCATACTTCCTCAAATCAACAGTTGAGAGATATTTTTGGATGGATGTTCGGAGGGGTAAATAGAGCCAACTATATTTTAGAATTTAAAGATAAAATAGACTTTGCTAATAAACCCAAAATTTTAGCAGAAGCAAGATTTTTAAGAGCCTATTATTATTTTGAATTGGTAAAATGGTTTGGAGATGTGCCTTTGGCGGTAGATAAAAGAATCCTTTTTGGAGAAGAAATCTCACTAGATAGAACTCCTAAAGCACAAGTATATGCACAAATAGAAACAGATTTAATTTTTGCAGTTGAGAATTTACCTGCTATTCAATCTCAAGTGGGTAGAGCAACTAAAGGAGCTGCTCAAGCTTTATTAGGAAAAGCATATTTATATCAAAATAAATTTACAGAAGCAGCTGCAGTTTTAGAAGATGTAATAACAACTGGACCCTATGATTTGGTATCCAACTATAATACCATTTTTGAAAATGCAGGAGAAAATAATATAGAGTCTGTTTTTGAAGTTCAATATACGGAATTAGAAGGAGCATCATTTGATTGTTTACAATGTAGTGAAGGAAATGTTGCCGTAGGGTTTAGTGGTGTAAGAGATTATGTGGGGCCTTTATTTACTTCAGGATTTAGTTTTAACGTTCCAACACAGGAAGCAGTAGATGCTTTTGAAGTGGGAGACAAACGTAAAGATGTAGCCATTTTAGATATTGTTCAATGGGCATCAGACAATCCAAGTGTTTCTTATGAAACAGGATATAAACATACAGGTTACTTTAATAGAAAATACATTCCAAGATTAAGAGGACCTAATGCAACAGGAGATAGAAATTTAACCAATCCTAATAATTATAGAGCCATCCGTTTTGCAGATGTATTGTTGATGGCTGCAGAAGCAAATAACAGAGCAATACCAAGTGATGATCTTAAAGCTCAAAGCTATTTAAATAGAGTAAGAAGACGTGCTTTTGAAGACTTGTTACACGATGTAGTGCTTACAGGAACAGCTTTAACAGAGGCTATTTATACCGAAAGGAGAGTAGAGTTGGTAGGAGAAGGGCATAGGTTTTTTGATTTGGTAAGAACTGGGAAAGCTGCATCAGAAATCACTGGTTTTACGGAAGGAAAGAACGAGGTTTTTCCAATACCTCTAATTGAAATTAAGTTAGCAGGAAACAGATGGTCACAAAATCCTAATTATAATTAAATAAATATAACAGCTTCTAGGAATTAGTAATCAGAAAGCATAAAACAGTTAAGTTTTTATAGTAACAAACACAAAAATAAAGAACGAGAAGAATTGGTTTTTGGTATATCAAATAATCATTTTCAAGATTACCAATCAAACAACGCAGTTCGTGTGATCTATGATGATCACATCATCTTCGGAATTAAAATAAAATGTTAAACTAAATCATAAGAAATCATGAAATTATTAAAACAAGGAAAGTATGTTCTTTTGGCATTAAGCATTATTGCTTGTTCAAAAGACGAAGATGTAGCTGGATCAGGTTCAGCTACCATTACAAATTTAACTTTTACATCAGTAGCTGTAGATGATACAGGTAAAGTAGTAGGAGTAACTCCTACATCAACAGGAGGAACCAATACCGTTTATACCATAGATTTTGGAGATCCTGAAGCTGTAGGTGATAGCGATGTTAAACAAACAAGCGGACCACAAGTTAGCTATGAATATCCTGGTAAAACAGCTACTTATGATATTACAGTAACGGCAGATGCTGATGATGCAGATCCAGTTTCGGTAACCAATCAACACACAGTAACCTTTGAAGCAGGTGTTTCTTTAGCTGATTTTGAAGATGAAGCTATTTTAAACTTGAGAGATGATAGAGATAATGATGGACTTACTATTGAGGTAGAAACTAAAGATGGTAAAGATGGAAATCCATCAAAAGTAGGAGTGGTAAATAATAAAGGAGATCAATACGAAGCATTTATTGTTAATAGAGCTAAGCATATTGATGTAACATCAAAAAGTATTATTACCATGGATTTCTACCAAGAAACAGCCGAAGAAATTCCTGTGTTAATGAAGTTAGGAGGAGCAAGTATTGATGGCGGTTTTGATATTGAGGTACAAACAACAACTGAAGCAACGTCGGGTTGGCAAACATTAACTTTCGATTTTTCAAAAAATGCAACTAATAGTTATCCTAATCAAGAAGTTTCTACAATTACATTAGATCAATTTCAAAGTTTAATTGTTTTCATAGGTTTTGCAGTAGAAACAACTGGAACTTTTTATGTAGATAATATTACTGGAGGTGGTTTAGGAATAGATGTACCAGATACTGATAGTGATGGTGTAATAGATTCTATTGATAAATGTGTAACTGTTCCAGGAAATACAGAAAATAATGGATGTCCTGATGTTAGTGAGCCAACTGATGCACCAGCTGCACCAACTGTTTTAGCAGCTAATGTTATCTCATTATTTAGTGATGCTTATACAGATGTAGATGTAACCACATGGAGAACAGATTGGTCGATGGGAGTTTATAAAGAAAAGACAGTTGCAGGAAACCCAGTGAAAATATACACAACATTAGATTATGTAGGAGTTGAAACTGTAGGAGATAATTTAGTTGATGCTACTGAAATGACACATGTACATATTGATATTTGGTCTGCTAATGCTACAGGATTCCAATTAAAAATAGTTGATTTTGGTGCAGACAAAGCTTATGCTGGTGGAGATGACACAGAGGGACTTAAATTAATTGAAGGATTTGCTCAAGGACAATGGGTTTCTTTTGATTTCCCTTTAAGTGATTTTGTAGGATTAACTAATAAAAACAATGTTGCTCAATTTGTTTTAAATGGATTCCCTAGTGGACAAGTTGATGTTGTTATAGATAATTTCTACTTCTATAAATAACGGCAAAGGAGTATAAACCTCAACTTATATATAGTGAGTTGGGGTTTATTATCCCATAAAAATAAATCTACTAGTTATAATATAAAGAATTAGCAAAACAGAAATACAATGAAGAAAATTTTTAAAAATATATGGAGGTTAGGATGTTTGTTTTCTCTGCTTGTTGCTTGCTCTAGTAGTACTGATGAAAATATTGATAATAGCGGAGAAAATCAAAATGGAGCTCCAGTAGACTTAACTATTACAGCTTCAATTTCAGGAGTAACAACTGAAAGTCCTGAAGGAGACGGTTCTGGACTAGTTAATTTTACATTGTCAGCAACCAATGCCGTTTCTTATAAAATCACTTTTGGAGATAACACTGAGGCAACTTCTACAACAGGAGAGGTATCTCATACATACAATGAAAATGGTGTGAATAATTATTTAGTGACTGTTTTAGCGTATGGAGAGAATGGAAGTTTTATAAGTGAATTTGTAAGAATTAATGTTTTGGTAGCTGAAAACGTACTTTCCTTAGTTTGGGCAGAAGAGTTTGAGATAGATGGTAAACCAAATTCAGGCAATTGGGATTATGAAATAGGACGAGGTAATAATGGTTGGGGAAATAATGAAGCTCAATATTATACTGCTAGAGCTAGTAATATATATGTAGAAAATGGAGTTTTAAAAATTACAGCTAAAAAGGAAAATTATTATGGAGCAGCATATACATCAGCTAGAATAATAACAAAGGGGAAATTTGAGTTTAAATATGGAATTATTGAAGTTAGAGCAAAATTGCCTAGTGGTGGAGGAACGTGGCCTGCGATCTGGATGTTAGGAGCAAATTTTGAAGCTGTTGGTTGGCCCAGTTGTGGAGAAATAGATATGATGGAACATGTAGGGAATGACCAAAATAAAATTCACGGAACTTTACATTATCCTGGTAATTCTGGAGGCAATGGTAATACCAATAGTGCTATTGTACCAAATGTTTCTTCAGAGTTTAAAGTATACAAAACCATTTGGAATGAAAATGAGATTAAGTTTTATACTGATGACCTTCTTATTCACTCCTTTTCAAACAATTCGTCAGTTCCTTTTAATCATCCTTTTTATATGATTCTAAATGTAGCGATGGGTGGTTCTTTTGGAGGACAAATAGATTCAGCTTTTACTGAATCATCAATGGAAATAGATTATATCAAAGTATATCAATAATATCATAAATGTTTGTAGCCTTTTTATATGTAGTGAAGGTGTTTTTTACTTCTACTACACATAAAAAAGGTTCAGTAACAATTAAAAAAACAGATGATATTTATCGATATATATCGAGCATCATTTCTAAAATGAATAATACTTGTAAAATTAGAAATATGAAAAATTTTATAAAATTAATAAGCACATTCTTAGTTCTGTTAAGTGTGTTTTCCTGTCAAGAAAAAGATCAATTGATTTATAAAAATCAAGAGCTGTCCATTGAAGAAAGAGTTGACGATTTGATGTCTAGAATGACATTGGAGGAAAAAATCGGTCAAATGAATCAATACAATGGTTTTTGGAATGTAACAGGTCCATCACCAATTCAGGGAGATGCTGCTAAAAAATATAAAGACTTGCGTAAAGGTTACGTAGGGTCTATGTTAAATGTTAGAGGTGTAGAAGAGGTAAAAGCTGTTCAGAAAATAGCAGTAGAAGAAACTAGATTAGGAATTCCTTTAATTATTGGTTTTGATGTTATTCATGGATATGAAACACTAAGTCCTATTCCTTTAGCAGAAGCTGCTAGTTGGGATTTAGAAGCAATTCAAAAATCAGCAGAAATGGCAGCTTTAGAAGCTTCAGCAGTCGGGATCAACTGGACGTTTGCACCAATGGTAGATGTATCAAGAGATGCTCGTTGGGGACGTGTCATGGAGGGAGCAGGGGAAGATACCTATCTAGGAAGTAAAATTGCTTATGCAAGAGTTAAAGGTTTTCAGGGAGATGATTTATCGAAAGAAAATACCATAGTGGCTTGCGCTAAACATTTTGCAGGATATGGTTTTGCTGAATCAGGTAGAGATTATAATACAGTAGATGTAGGAACATCAACCTTATATAATATTATTTTTCCACCTTTTCAGGCAAGTATTGAAGCGGGAGTGAAAACATTTATGAATTCTTTTAACGAATTGAATGGGGTGCCAGCTACAGGTAATAAATTTTTACAACGTGACGTTTTAAAAAGAGACTGGAATTTTGATGGGTTTGTAGTTTCTGATTGGGGCTCAATCGCAGAAATGATAGCTCATGGTCATGCTAAAGATTTAAGTCATGCTACAGAAATTGCCATAAAAGCCGGTTCTGATATGGATATGGAATCTTATGCTTATGTAGATGAGTTGGCAAAATTGGTAAAGAGTGGAAAGATTCAAGAAACTTTAATAGATGATGCCGCTAAAAGAATTTTAAAAGTAAAATTTCAATTGGGTCTTTTTGATGATCCATATAAGTATTGTAATAAAGAAAGAGAAGAAAAAACATTAGGAAGTAAAGAGATAATGGATGCTTCTTTAGACATCGCAAAAAAATCAATTGTACTTTTAAAAAATGATGATAATATTTTGCCATTAAAAAAAGAAGGTCAAAATATAGCTGTAATAGGTGCTTTGGCAAGTGATAAAACCAGTCCTTTAGGTAGTTGGAGAATTGCAGCAAAAGACAGTACTGCAGTGTCTGTTTTAGAAGGATTATCTGTATATAAAGGAAATAAAATTACTTATGCAAAAGGAACTGAACTAGTTTTAGGAACCCCTGATTTTACCACTGAGGTAAAAATAAATACTACAGATAAAAGTGGTTTTGCTGAAGCAAAATCAATTGCTAAAAATGCAGATGTTGTGATTATGGTTTTAGGAGAGCACGGTTTTCAAAGTGGAGAAGGACGTAGTAGAACTGAACTTGATTTGCCTGGCTTACAACAAGAATTATTAGAGGAAGTTTATAAAGTAAACACTAACATTGTGTTAGTTCTAAATAACGGAAGACCTTTAACATTAGGTTGGGCAGATGCACATATTCCATCCATTTTAGAATGTTGGCAATTGGGAACACAAAGTGGAAATGCCATTGCTCAGGTTTTGTATGGTGATTATAATCCAAGCGGAAAGTTACCTATGAGTTTTCCAAGAAGTGTAGGACAGTTACCTTTGTATTACAATTATAAAAACACAGGGAGACCTACTTTACCTGGAAAAGACATTGTTTTTTGGTCTCATTATCAAGATGAAAAAAATAGCGCTTTATATCCTTTTGGTCATGGGTTGAGTTATACTGAGTTTGCTTATGAAAATTTAAAAGTAAAACAAGAAGGCAAAAATTTTGTTGTAAAGATTGATGTAAAGAACACAGGGAAAGTTACAGGAAAAGAAGTAGTGCAAATGTATATTCAAGATGTCTTTGCTAGTGTAACAAGACCTGTAAAAGAATTAAAAGGATTTAAAATGGTATCCTTATTACCAAATGAAGAAAAAACAATAAAGTTTACTTTATCAGATAAAGAGTTAGGTTTTTATAATAATCAAGGAAATTTTGTGGTTGAACCAGGGAAGTTCAAGGTTTTCATTGGAGGTAGTTCTCAAACAGTTATTGAAACAAGTTTTGAAATTTATGAATAAATCACTATTACATAGCTGTTTGTTTTTAATGACAATATTAGCATACAGTCAAGAAAAAATTATTTTTAAGGATGATTTTAACCAAACCCAATTAGATACAATTTATTGGAATTATGATTTAGGAGATGGTTGTCCTGAGTTGTGTGGTTGGGGAAATGAAGAATCACAATGGTATCAAAAAGAAAATATTAAGGTAAAAGATGGTTTTTTACATATTAAATCTTCTAAAAAAGATCAACAATATTTTTCAGGAAAAATAACCACAAAAGATAAAATATCATTTCAATATGGAATAATTGAGGTAAGAGCTAAAGTTCCAAATGGAAAAGGTTTGTGGCCTGCTGCTTGGTTGTTGGGTGCTGATATTAGTGAAGTTGGTTGGCCAGCTTGTGGTGAAATAGATATGTTAGAATATTTGGGGAGAGATCCAAATCATTTATATACATCTTTACATACTCCTGCAAGTCACGGAGAAACCATTAATACTAAAAGAACTTTTGTTAAAGATATTGATAAAGGTTTTCATATATACAAAACCAAATGGACAAAAGAGTTTATTTCTTTTTATGTAGATGATTTGTTACTGTATACCTTTTCACCAGAAGTAAAGAATGATGAAACTTGGCCCTATGACAAACCTTTTTATTTAATTTTAAATTTAGCAATTGGAGGTGAATTTGGAGGAAAAGAGATAGATGATACTGCTTTGCCTCAAGAATTTGTGATAGATTACATTAAAGTTACTCAATAAAATATTAAAAATCAGCTTTAGCTTTAAACTCTATTTTCTCTTTAGTAACAGGATGAGTTAAGGAGATGTGTTCTGCATGTAAGTATAACCTATCCGCTTTAGAGCCATATAGATCATCACCAATAATTGGAGTGTTTAAACCATTTAGATGTGAAGCATGTACCCTTAATTGATGTGTTCTACCAGTAACAGGGTAAAAATAGATTCTAGTTTTGTTGTTAGACCTATCTAAAACTTTCCAAAGTGTTTTTGCAGGTTTGCCGTGTTCATAACAAACCAATTGTCTAGGTCTATCGTCAATATCTAAACGCAAAGGCAATTCAATGGTTCCTTTATCTTCTTTTACAACACCATCTAACAAAGCTAAATAGCGTTTTTTTACTTGTCTTTTTATAAACTGACTTTGTAATTTTTCATGAGTATCTTTATCTAAAGCAATTAACATAATTCCAGAAGTAGACATGTCTAATCTATGAACAATCAAAGGTCCAGTCGCGTTTGGGTATTTTTGCTTGATTCGTAAATAAACAGAATCGTTAATGGTTTTACCTGGTACCGATAAAAACTCAGCGGGTTTGTTTACTACCACCATAAAATCATCTTCATATAAATAGCTTAGTTCTTTGCCAATTGCAGGATTTTCTAATAACGGATTTTCATCTAATGTCATTCCTTTTAACATGTGACCTAAAATAGGTTTACATTTTCCCTGGCAAGCTGGGTAAAACTGTCCGTGTTTTCTAATTTCTGAATTAGGAGCAGTTCCCCACCAAAATTCCGCCATACAAATGGGAGTTAAATTGTTGGCAAAAGCATATTGTAATAATTTGGGAGCAGCACATTCACCAGCAGCAGCTGGAGGTGTTTTTAAAGGAGTATCTTTAAATATATCAATAACTCCTTTTCTAATTCCCTCTTTATTTAAAAATTGGTATTGATTAAAAAGGTATTGCTGTAAAATATTAGATTGTTCTCGTCTTGTTTTTTTTAGTTGTTGAATTTGACTTTCAAAAACAGCTAATTCTTTTTTTCTCAGATTGATTTCATTTTCCCAAAAGGAAGCTAAATTTCTTTTTTTTAGTTTGTAAACAATGCTTTGTTGATCTAATTCGGTAAGTTTTTCTTTTAAAGCTTCATCACTAAATTGATTTGTTAATTCACCTCTTTTTACCTTTCTGTTTTTTTTGGCTTCAATCATTTCCATGCGTAAATCTTCTTTTTCTTGCAAAGCATTATTTTGTGTAAGTTTTAGATTTTTGATGGCTTGTATGTATGCTACGTTATTTTGTAATGTTTCAATTTCTTTGGTTAATACATTTAATTTTTCCTCTTCAATTTTATAAAATCCATCAGCAGGAAGCATATCAAAAATAGGAGGAACAAAATAAGCATGTGTGTTGCTATCAGCTAATTTTCCAGAAACTGCAGCTAAAAATCCTATTTTATTTTGTTGATTTTTTACGACCAAAACCCCAAACATTTTCCCTGTTTCAGAAAAATCATGAATAAAATCTGTTTGTGTATTTAAATATTCTTGAAGTTGCACTACCGCTAATTTACTTAACAGGTGAGGTTCGTAGTAAAATGGATAGGTAAATTTTTTAGGCAAATCTATACCAGAAACATCCTCGTTATAAAAATGAAAATAGTGGGGAACAGACATTCAGGATTTAATTTAATACAAAGATACTTAATGTATTTAGTTCTTAAAACCCACCCATAGTTGTTTCCAAAAAGAATTTGGAATTTTATTATCTCCTTTAAATCCTAACTTTAAATTTTTATCAACTTCAGGAATATAGTGGGTTTTAAAAATATAATCCCAAATACTCAAACTAATTCCATAATTCATTCCATACTTTTTATGTTTGGGTAACTCGTAGGAATGATGATATAAATGCATGACAGGATTATTGAAAACATATTTAAAGGGGCCCCATGTGATTTTTAAATTAGCATGGTTAATATGACCAATTGTAATAGCAATGAAATGAACAATATAAGCTTGTTCAGGTTCAAAACCACCTAAGAGCATAATAGCTAAAGTTTTTAGAGGTTTGTATAAAATATTTTCCATCCAATGATAGCGTAAATGCGCTGCAAACCCCATTTCTTTTACGCTATGGTGTATTTGGTGAAATTTCCATAAAAAAGGAATTCGATGTAAGAGAACATGTGTAAACCACTGAAAAAAATCACTGATGACAAAAAAGAAAAGTAATTGTTCTATTGGACTAAAATTCTGAATGTCTATTAAAGTCAAACTTTTTATAGAAACTCCATATTGCTTAAAAATATTACCTATTAGTTTATAAAATCCACTAATGATTAATGAAAAAATAAAAAAGTTAAAAAACATATAAAACGCATCTAACCAAAAATCTTTTCTAAAAATTTTTTGATTTTTTCTCCATGGAAAAATAATTTCTAACCCCCATACAACTAGAGAAATAAAAATCAATCCCCAAAAGTAATTTTTATACCAATGTACTTTGAAGGAAACCATGTTAAAAATCCAATAAAGTGTGTTTTCAAAACTGTTTAGAAAGGTTTCCATTGTTTTATAGACATAGGTTAATGAAGCTTGTAACAATTGTTACTGATGGTTGATGAAGCCCTTTATATATTTGCATCGAATTTAAAGATAATAATAGAAATAAACTGATTATGAGTGAATTAATTTTAGGTCCATGGCCGTGGTATATTTCCGGGTTTTTAATAGCCTTGGTAATGTTTTTATTGCTGATGATGGGAGATAGATTTGGAATGTCATCAAACTTAAGAACTTTATGTACTATTTGTGGAGCAGGTAAAAAAACAGAGTTTTTTAGTTTTGACTGGAAATCTCAAAAATGGAATTTAATGGTGATGATTGGGGCTGTAATAGGAGGTTTTATTGGAGCACATTTCTTATCAAATAATACAGGAGTGAATATTAGTGCAGATACAATTCAGAGACTACAGGAAATAGGAATTAATAGTTCTGAAACGTCTTATTTGCCAACAGAAATATTTGGAATGTTTACTGTTAAAAACATTTTGCTATTAGCTGTTGGAGGATTTATGGTGGGGTTCGGTGCTCGTTATGCAGGAGGTTGTACCTCAGGACATGCAATTTCGGGATTGAGTAATTTACAGTTACCTTCCTTAATCGCTGTGATTGGTTTTTTTGTTGGTGGATTGTTTATGATCCATGTATTATTTCCTTTTATTTTTTAATGAATTATTAATATGAAGAATTTAGCATATATAAGTATTGGTGTTTTGTTTGGTGTTACCATGTACAAATCAGAAGCAGCTTCGTGGTTTAGAATCTATGAAATGTTTAATTTTCAAGCATTTCATATGTATGGAATTATTGGTGTAGCAGTTGTTTTAGGAGTTATTATTACTCAAATTATTAAGAAATATAATATTAAAACGTTTTTCGGAGTACCCATTGTTTTTGATGATAAAGAAAAGAGTTTTAAAAGATATTTTTGGGGAGGAATCATTTTTGGATTAGGTTGGGCTTTGGCAGGAGCTTGTCCAGGTCCTATGTTTACTTTAGTAGGAGCAGGTTTTTATAGTTTGTTAATTGTTATTGCTTTTGCAATACTTGGAACTTATGTTTACGGAGTTTTGAAAGACAAACTACCCCATTAAAAATAAAAAAAGCGACCAACTAGGTCGCTTTTTTTATAAGTTAAAATAAAATCCTTCTTCTTTTAACTTTTCATAAATATTTTCATCAAACCTATACAATTTGGCAGGCTTGTGAGCTACATTTTCTTGTTTTTTACCTGTGTCAATTAACAATTTCATTTGATTGATTTTGGTTCTAAAATTACGTTTGTTAAGCTCCATTTGTAAAATAGCTTCATAGACTTGTTGCAAATTTGTCAAGCTAAATTCTTCAGGCAATAAATTAAAACCAATAGGTTCTGTACGTACCCTTCTTTTTAATCTTTTGTGAGCTATGTTGATGATTTCGTCATGATCAAAAGCAAGTTTTGGTAAAGCATTAATATCACACCACTCTAGTTTTTCGGCTGTATAACCTGCTTGAGGAGAGTAATCTTCTATGTTAATTAGGGCATAATAACTAATAGTGATGACTCTTTTTCCAGGGTATCTGTCAATTTCCCCAAATGCTCTAATTTGTTCTAGGTATATGTTTTCAAGAGAGGTTAACTCTTTTAAAGTGTTTTGAGCACTATCATATATACTAACTTCTGAATCCAAAAAATCACCTGGTAAAGCCATCAATCCTTTTTGAGGTTCATTGTTACGTTTTATTAATAGCACTTTTAATTTTTCATCTTTAAAACCAAAAATCACACAGTCAACAGAGTTATAAATCATTCTAAGGTTGTTAAATATTAAATAAAATATAGCAGTAAATATAAAAAAATAGAGATAGTCTAAAAAATAAACTAAGTATTTGTTTGTGATTTGAAATTTACTATATATATTTGCTTAGTTTTAATACTAAACTAAGTGTTGTTTTTTAAAACTCATAAATAAATTTAAAAGATAAAATATGTTGTTAATAGGTTATGATTTAGGAAGTTCGTCTGTAAAGGCTTCCCTAGTTGATAGCAAAACAAAAAAAGTTTTGGCAATGGCTCAATATCCAGAGCGTGAAATGCCTATTGATGCTCCTAAAGAGAATTGGGCAGAGCAACATCCAAATGATTGGTGGGCAAATATTAAAAAAGTAACTAATTTACTTTTTGAAAAAACAGAGGAGAATAAAAGTGATGTAGTGGCTATTGGAATTGCATATCAAATGCATGGTTTGGTTACTTTAACACAAGAAAACGAGCCTGCAAGACCTGCTATTATTTGGTGTGATAGTAGAGCTGTAGAAGTAGGTAATAAGGCTTTTAAAGAAATTGGAGAAGAAAAATGTTTAGAGAGCTTATTAAATTCTCCAGGGAATTTCACGGCATCTAAATTAAAATGGATTCAAGAAAACGAACCAGAGGTTTATAAAACCATCAAAAAAATAATGTTACCAGGTGATTTTATTGCTTATAAATTCACAGGAAAACATACCACAACCAACACTGGTTTATCCGAAGGGATTTTTTGGGATTTTAAAAAAGAAGAATTGAGTCAGACGATTATGAATCACTATGGTTTTGAGGCTGATTTAATTCCAGAAATAGTTCCCGTATTTGCCAATCAAGGACAAATAACAAGAGAAATGGCTGCTGAATTTGGATTCAATCCAAATGCTGTGGTTTCTTATAGAGCAGGAGATCAACCAAACAACGCTTTCTCTTTAAGTGTGTTAAAACCAGGAGAAATTGCTGCTACCGGAGGTACCTCAGGAGTGGTTTATGGAGTAGTAGATCAACTAAAATATGATCCAGAAAATAGAGTAAATACGTTTGCACATATCAATCACACCGAAGAAGTAAGAAGATTAGGAGTACTTTTATGTATCAATGGAACAGGAAGTGCGTATGCTTGGTTAAGAAATAACCTAGCGGCTGATAAAGATTACTTTGAGTTAGAAACCTTGGCTTCATCTGTTGAAGTTGGGGCAAATGGTTTGTCTTTTTTACCGTTTGGTAATGGAGCAGAGCGTATGTTGCAAAACAAAATTATTGGAGCTCAGTTTGATGGTTTACAGTTTACGAAACACAAGTTGGCTCATATGGTAAGAGCTTGTTTAGAAGGAATTGCTTTTTCTTTTGTGTACGGAATTAAATGTATGGCAGAATTAGGATTGTCACCAAGTGTGATCAAGGTAGGAAGTGATAATATGTTTCAATCTAAAATTTTTGCAACAACAATTGCTACTTTAACAAATGCTGAAATTCAAGTAAAAGAAACCAACGGAGCTGTTGGAGCAGCTATTGGAGCAGGTTATGGAGCCGGAGAAATAGTAAGTTTAGAAGAAGCTTTTATAGAAGAAAATATAATAAAAACATATCAAGCAGACTCATCAAAATTAGAAGCTTATACCAAAGCTTATGATAAGTGGCTTACCTCATTAGAAATAAAATTAAAATAATATATCATGTCAAAATTAACCATAGGAAACAAAGAATATTTCCCAGGAATTGGAGAAATTAAGTTTGAAGGTAAGGATTCTAAAAATCCTTTAGCGTACAAATACTACAATCCAGACCAAGTAGTGGCAGGAAAAACAATGAGAGAACACTTTAAGTTTTCTATTGCTTACTGGCATACTTTCTGCGGACAAGGTTCTGATCCATTTGGACCAGGAACTCAAAATTTTGAATGGGATCAAAACCCAGATCCAGTACAAGCAGCAAAAGATAAAGCTGATGCAGCTTTTGAATTTATTACTAAAATGGGATTTGATTATTACTGTTTCCACGATTTTGATTTGATTCAAGAAGGAGCAACTTTTGAAGAATCTGAAGCAAGATTAAAAGAAATTGTAGCTTATTTAAAAGAAAAGCAAGCAGCAAGTGGAGTAAAATTATTATGGGGAACAGCTAACTGTTTTTCTAACCCACGTTATATGAACGGAGCTTCTACAAACCCAAATTTTGATGTAGTAGCAAGAGCTGGAGCACAAATTAAATTGGCTTTAGATGCTACGATGGAATTAGGTGGTGAAAACTACGTGTTTTGGGGAGGTAGAGAAGGTTACATGTCTTTATTAAATACTGACATGGGACGTGAATTAAATCACATGGGACAATTTTTAGGATTGGCTAAAGATTATGCAAGAGGAAAAGGATTTAAAGGAAATTTCTTTATTGAGCCTAAGCCTATGGAGCCAACAAAACATCAGTATGATTTTGATGCTGCAACTGTAATTGGTTTCTTAAACAAACATGGTTTACAAGATGATTTTAAAATCAACTTAGAAGTAAATCACGCAACTTTGGCAAGTCATACTATGCAACATGAAATGGATGTGGCTGCACAAGCAGGAATGTTAGGTAGTATTGATGCGAACCGTGGAGATTACCAAAATGGATGGGATACAGATCAATTTCCAAATAATATTCAAGAGACTGCAGAAGCAATGTTGGTTTTCTTAAAAGCTGGAGGATTACAAGGTGGTGGAGTAAACTTTGATGCAAAAATTAGAAGAAACTCTACAGATTTAGAAGATGCTTTCTTAGCTCACATTGGTGGTGCTGATACTTTTGCAAGAGGTTTATTGGTTGCTGATAAAATTATTAGAGAGTCTAAATACGAAGCTTTAAGAGCAAAACGTTACGAATCTTTTGACAGTGGAAACGGAAAAGCTTTTGAAGAAGGTAAGTTAACTTTTGAAGATTTTTATACCATCGCAAAAGAAAATGGTGAATTACCAAGCATTAGTGGTAAACAAGAATTGTTTGAGAACATCATTAATGAAAACATATAAGTTTTTCAAGTAAAACGCGTTTTTATAATTTATTACAGCAGGTGTTGGTTAATAGTTTTCCTGTTTAAATTAAAAAAGGTAGTTTTAAGTTAGTTTTCCCTTCTCTATTAATAGAGAAGGGATTTTTTTTATTGATATCTCCAAGCAATAAATCTGCTTTTTTTGTTTCCTTGCTCCATGTCTAAAATTTTAACTTCAACAGGCAAAGTTTTATTAATAGCTCTTTTAATATTTTTTAAGTTTTCTTTTTGAGAAACCAAGCTAGTAAACCAACCTACTTGATTTTTAAACTGTACACTCTCTAATGCCATTTTTTTTATAAAAGCTTCTTCACCACCTTTGTACCATAGCTCATTAGCTTCTCCTCCAAAATTTAACTTTTCAGTATTTTCTAGTTTTAAATTTTTATTTTTCTTTTCATTCTTTTTTGCTGCTTCAAAAGCATTTTTATAAAAAGGTGGGTTACAAACTAGTACGTCAAAATAATCAGTAGTTTGAATAATGTTTACTAAAATGGAATTTTTAAACTGTTGAGGTCTTAATTCAATAGTCTCTAAAATTTTGTTTTTGTCAATAATAAGTTGACCATTTTTTAAAGAGGTTTTATCTACTTCACTAGCAGTACATTTCCAGTTAAAATGACAAGTTCCTAAAATAGGATATATAAGATTTGCTCCAGTTCCTATATCTAATAAATGAACATCACTCTTTTGTTCAAGTAAATCATTTATATGCAAAAGATAATCTAACCTTCCTGGAATGGGAGGGCAAAGGTTTTTCTCTGGAATATTCCAGTATTTTAATTGATAATGTTGCTTTAACAAAGCTTTGTTTAACTCCTTAACAGCTTTATTACTTCCAAATTTAATGGTTTCTGTTCCATATTCATTAGTGAACACATAAGGTTTTAAATCGGGATGAATTTTTATTAGTTCATCAAAATGATAAGCTCTTTGAAAAGGGTTTTGTGGATGCATAATAATTTTTAATCTATACCAAATGTAGTCATTATATATACTAGTTGTTAACTCTAAAAGAATGTTAATATTTAGGAGAAATAAATAAAAGATAAAAAAATCTTTTATTATGATTTTTGTCATAGTCTTGACTCTAAATGCACCTTAAATTTGCTCATATAAAAACAAATAAACATGTATAAAAAAAGTAAAATATTAGTAATGTCTTTATTAGTAGGATTGTGCATTGGTGTATATGGGCAAGAATATAAAATTCATAAAGAAGAAAGTAGTATTAAAGTTTTAGGAACTTCTACAGTGCATGATTGGCACGAGGATGTAGAAAAATTTTCTAGCAAATTAACCATTAATAATACTGAAGCTTTTAGTGTAACAGCTTTAGAATTAAAAATTGTTGCAGAGAGTTTAGAAAGTGGAAAGTCTTTAATGAATAAACTTACTTATGAGGCTTTAAAAACTAAAAAGCATCCAAACATTTTATTTACGCTAGTAAGTCAAGAAAAAATTAGTAAAGTAAAAGATGGTGAGTATGACGCTTTGTTAAAAGGAAATTTAACTATAGCAGGGGTAAAAAAAGAAATTACTATTAAGTTAAAATTAATCCAAAATGAAACAGAAATTATTTTAAAAGGAAACAAAACAATAAAAATGACTGATTATGAAATGAAGCCACCAACAGCCATGTTCGGAACAATTAAAACAGGAGATGAAGTAACCATAGAATTTAAAACAACATATAAACTTTAAATAAATATATTATGAATAGAAGTATAAAACAATTGATGTTATTTGTAGCCGTGACTGTAGGGATTACAGCATATGCACAAGATAGAAGTATTGATAACTTTACTGATGTAGGAGAAAGAGGAGTAAACGTTTTTGAAGCTCCAAAAACACAAGATTATATTTTTGATGGATTAAAAGTTAGAATAGGAGGTTCTTCTACCTTACAATTCCAAGGAGTAAATCATGAAAACTCTGGAGCCATTCCAATTGTAGAAATTGGTGATAACTTTAACCTTGCAACCGCCAATTTAGATCTTGATGTGGCTTTGGCTAAAGGTTTAAGAATGCACTTAAGAACTTATTTATCATCTCGTCATCACAACGAACCTTATGTAAAAGGTGGTTATTTACAAGTAGATCAGCTAGATTTTATTCAAGAAGGTTTATTTGAAGATATGATGAAGTATGTAACTATTAAAGTTGGTCACATGGAAAACAACTATGGTGATGCGCACTTTAGAAGAACAGACAACGCAATGGCAACTCATAACCCATTTGTAGGAAATTTAATTATGGATGCGTTTACAACAGAGGTTGGTGCCGAGGTTTATTATAGAAATAATGGTTGGTTAGCAATGGTAGGACTTACCAACGCAAAATTAAACCAATCTGTAGAAGATCCAGGGAAAACAAAAGCATCTGTGTTAGCTAAAGTTGGTTTTGATAAACAATTAAGTGATGATTTAAGAGTGAGATTAACAGGTTCTGTATATCACAACAACAAAGTAGCAAGTTCTTATTTATATACTGGAGATAGAGCAGGAGCTAGATACTACTCTGTACTAGATAAAGATGAAGAAGCATTGTCTCAAGCTGCTAGAGCTGATTTTAGAACAGGTAGATACAATCCAAATTTAAAAAATGAGATTACAGCTTTAATGTTTAACCCTTTTGTAAAGTTTAAAGGATTAGAGTTTTTTGGAACTGTAGAACGTTCTTCAGGAAAAATGACTGCTGAAACAAAAGATAGAGTTGCTACTCAACTTGCCGGTGAACTTATTTACAGATTTGGAGCTAATGAAAAATTTTATTTAGGATCTAGATACAACAAAGTATCTGCAGAAGATGCGACTCATGGAGATGTTGATATTGACAGACTTCAAGTTACCGGAGGAGTATTTTTAACTAATAATATTTTAGCTAAATTAGAGTATGTAAACCAAAACTATGATGGATTTGGAGCAACTAGTGAGTATCAAGATGGAAAGTTTAATGGAATTATGTTAGAGGCTGCTATTAGTTTCTAAGTATAGAACAACTTTTGTATAGTTAATTTTAAATCATGTCTTGGCTTCCTAAAAAAAATAGAAGTATCAAGACATGATTTTTTAATTTAAAATAGACACATGAAAAAGATAGTTATCATTTTTACAATATTTACTTTTTTAAGTTTTAATAATAAAAATATCAATCAAACAACATTAGGAGTACTTCCTGAAAGCGAGATTATTGTGTCAGGAAAGTCTAATGTAAATAGTTTTGATTGTAAGTATAAAATTCAGGATTTATCAAAACCAATAACAGTTAGCTTTAAACAAACAAAGGATGATGAAAATAAAGATCAATTAGAATTTACCAATGCTAAATTTTATTTAAAAAATAAGTGTTTTGATTGTGGAAATAATTTCATCAACAAAGATTTTAATAAAATGCTAAGAACAGAAGAATATCCTAAAATATTGATTGAATTGTTGTCTGTTTGTGTTGCTGAAGATGGTTGTAGTGCTTTGGCTAACATGGGGGTTAATATTGCAGGAATTCATCATGAATATTTAGTGCCTATACGTTTTTATTATGAAAATAATATATACGAAGTAGGAGGTGTTATTAATGTAAATTTGGATGATTTTAAAATTCAATCTCCTAAAAAAGTATTAGGGTTGATTAAAGTAGATAATCATGTAAAAGTAAATTTAGATTTAAAATTAAAAGAGCTTAAACCTTAAATATTACCAAAACGTAATAAAAAAACGTTCGTAAATTTCTCCTCTTTTAATCCAAACTAGCGGGCTGTGTTTTACAGCTATTTGTTCCATAATTATTGGTTTTACATCTACAAATGATAACCAGTTAGTGTTATGTTTAGGGTCTATTAACCAATCTTGTTTTACGGGTACATGGTACAATGCAAACGGAAATAAATAATCTATTTCTTTATAACTGATGTAATAGCCTTTTATACAATCATTGTTGATATGTGGAAAAGTATGATTCATCAAACTCAACGGTATATATAACTGTGCTTTAAATTGTACAGATTGCTGAATTTTATCAACTTCTAGTCCTTTGTTTTTTAACAATTCTTTGCAAATAGGATGATGCAACATAGGGAATTGTTTCTCCTTTAGTTTTTTTAGTTTCTGTACCAAAGAATCTTTTAAATTAGGACCCACCCAACGATCTATTTCATAAGGATTATCAGTTTTGTACAAGTAGAATTTATAGGTCAACTCTATGTGATAAATACCTGTTGGGGTTTCACATATAAAATCTAATTCTCCTAAAGTTTGATGTTTGTCTACCTGAACTTGAATGTTGTTTTCTACGGAAGTATAATCTGGTAAAGCTTCTATGTTTTTTTGATAAAAGACTTCAACTAATTTTCCTAATCGATGATGTTTAGTGGTGTCAATACTTAATAAATCAATGTTTTCTACAAAAGGAATGTCTATTTGTGGATATTCAAAAAAAGTTTTATCACTCCATAAATTAGGTTGATTTTTTAACCCTTCGTATTGATATTCTAATTTTTCTAATGGCGTCATCTTTTTTATTTTAAATATTGTTTTAGGACTTTAATACCCTCTACAGCTGTTGCTTTGATAGAAGTAAAATGATTGGGAACATTAATTTCATCAACCTTAGGATCTATAATAAAAACAGGACAATTGTTTGGGACATTGTGAATTAATCCTGCAGCTGGATATACTTGTAAACTAGTTCCGATAATCACAAAAATGTCGGCAGATTCACAAATTTTGGCTGCTTTTTCTAGCATAGGAACTTCTTCTCCAAACCATACAATATTGGGTCTTAATTGATATCCTTTAGGACAAACATCCCCTAATTTGATTTCCTTTCCTGAAATATCAACTACATAATTACTGTCAATTTCACTTTTGGCTTCCGATAGCTTTCCGTGTAAATGAGTTACATTTTTAGCACCAGCACGTTCATGTAAATTATCAACATTTTGAGTAACAATTTGTACGTGATATTGGTTTTGTAAATCAGCTAGAAATTGATGAGCAGCATTGGGTTGCACAGTTTCTGCTTGTGACCTTCTTTGGTTGTAAAAATCTAACACCAAACTAGGGTTTTGATACCAACCATTAATAGAAGCAACTTCCATAACATCATGGTTTTCCCATAAACCGTTGCCGTCTCTAAAGGTTTTAATACCGCTTTCGGCACTAATACCTGCACCCGTTAAAAGGACTAAATTTTTCATAAGATTAAAGATAAGAAAAGACCTAAAGAAAAACGGATGTATCTTACAAACAGATTTAACATCTCGACTGCGCTCGATGACCTGTTTTAGAATTATTTTCTATTTAAAAAAGCCCCTTTACTTTCGTAAAGAGGCTCAAGAACTGGGAGGTTCTTAATCATACTTTTATTTTTCAAAAAGTATAATGCTTTCAATATGAGCGGTATGTGGAAATTGATCTACCAAACTCATTTTTGATATTTTGTAACCAGCTTGTCTTAATATTTCCGTATCTCTGGCTTGTGTAGCAGGATTACAAGAAACATAAACCATTCTACTAGCACCAATTTTAATTACTTTATCTAATGTTTTAGGAGCGATTCCTGCACGTGGTGGATCTAAAACAATGGTTTCTATTTTTCCTTTGTATTGTGGATATTCTACCAAGAATTTACCAACATCGGCTGCGTAAAAATCTACTCCTTTAATTCCGTTACGTTCAGCATTTTTCTTGGCATCTTTAATAGCATCAGCAACAATATCAACTCCAATAATTTGAGTTCCTGTAGTTTTTGAGGCTAATATTTGTCCAATAGTTCCTGTTCCACAGAACAAGTCCATGACTATTTTTCCGTTCACAGTTTCTGCTTTTTCTAAAGCGTAATCTATGACTTTGCTATAAAGTTTTTCGGCAGATTTTGGATTGGTTTGAAAGAAACTCTTCATCGAGATTTCAAAGTTCAATCCTAATAAATTTTCTACAATTCTATCTTCTCCAAAAATCAAACGTTCGTTACCAGTAACAGCTAAAGTTCTGTCTCCAATTTCATCATTGGTTGTGTGAATCAATCCTGCAATTCTATCTCCAAACAATTCTTTTAACAAGGCTACAAATCCATCCATGTCAAAATGTGAAATTTGTGGAGAGGTTGTTACCAAGTTGCATAAAATTTGATTGGTTTTGTAACTTTTACGAATGACAAAATATCGGAAAAAACCTTTTTTTTGTGGAGCGTGCCAAGGTTCTAAACCAGAGTCAATACAAAACTGGCGTATCACTTTTAGATTGTTTTCTATTTGCTCATCAAACAGACCAGAGTCTTTGTCTAAATTTTCTGCACACCACCAAGTACCACGCTTTTTAAAACCTAAGGCAAAATCGTCTACATCAGTTTTTTGTTCAAAATCATAACGGATGGCAGAAAAACCATATTCCATTTTATTACGATAATGAAACACTTCTGGTGAGGCAATAAATTCATCAAACAAATCTTCTATATTTTCAACTTTACCTATACGTTTAAACAGTTGTAAGGTGCTGTCTTTTTTATATTGATGTTGAATCTCTATAGGTAATTTAATATAAGGAGCTCCGGGAATGGCCTGAAAAGGAACTTCTACTTCTTGGTCTGATGGTGATAACACTTCAAACAATTTAGCTTCTGCATATTGTTTGCTTGTTTTTTTTATCTGACATCTTACCGTTTGTCCAGGTAAAGTGTTGGGTACAAAAACTACAAATTGTCCGTTTTCGTTTCTAATTCTACCGATTCCTTTTCCTCCAAAGGCGTAGTCTTCTATAGTAATAGAGATGATTTCACCTCTTTTTACAAACTTGTTTCGTTCTCTTCTTGGCATTCGGCAAATGTACTAATACTAGTTTATAAAATAATATAATTAAATACAGAAAAATTGGTTTTATATTTCTAAGTATTGGTGTTAGTACTTTGTTTAACTAACAAAGCTTCCTTTAATTTTATTTAAAAGAAGCTTTGTATAATTTTAAAAGGATCAACAGGTATGTGTATATTATTAGAAGGTGAGAATTATATTTTGTTGCCATTTAAATCAAATAATTCAAACCATTCTCTATGAGTCTTAAAATCTAAATTGTATTGAATACTACCGATTTTTTCATTAGCATTATTTAGTAAATCATAATCTATTTCAATAAGTTCGTCAGAGGTTTCTTGTACCAAAAAAGGTAATTCATTTTCGGTTAAGATCATGTCAAAGTGATACGTGTTTTTATTTACATCAAATTCTATTTTATATAAAAAATCTATCTCATAAACAGGATCAAAATCATCACTAAAAAGATATTCATCTAAAATAATGGTTGTTTTAACAGAAGTATTCATATAACTTCCGTTAAGAATTCTAAAAATATCACCACTAAAATTCAAAGCACCTGTTATTTCCATATTATTGGAGGTTAGAAACTCATATTTAGTATCTGTTATCTTAGTTGTATTTGTTTTAAAAATTGAAGTGCTAGAATAATTAGATTCATATTTTACGGCTTTGATTTTAATTTCCTCTTCTACAATATAACCTGTTTGTCCTTCTAAATAAACATTCTCACGATCGTAAATATCACAACTAGTAATTTCATTTTTATCAAGATCAAAAAATCTTGAAGTGATTTCATAGCTTTCATTATCAGAATGAAATTCTTCGTAAACTTCATGTTCACAATCAGCTGAGATCTTTGTTTTTAGATTCTGGTATGTAGATTTTCTTCTTAATGATGAATTAATCGTATTTAGTTCTATAACTTCTTCGGTAGTTATAACTTCTATGTCTGTTTCACTATCTATTTCACTAAAACCTAATTTCAGCTTATCTAATTTAGTACTAATATCATTTAGTTCTTCTTTGGATAACATTGAAATAGAGTCGTTATCAGAGGTACATGAAACTAGTAGAGTGAAAACGATCACTAGGGAGTATAAAGTCTTTTTCATTTCTTTTTTCTCCTAAGTTAAACAAATTCTATTCGAAAAGAATAATAAGAGTTTATAAATTAATTAATGAAAACAATGTATAAATTTAGAGATTTAGCAATAACTAACTACGTAAATAATGAACCAAGAGTGTCCTAAACATGTTTTCGTTATGGTTTAATGTATTATGGATTTCAAAAGGAAGCAAAAGAGTTGATAGACAAAATTATCCACATAAAATTATTTGTTAATAACGTCTTTAGAAATACTTATAAAATCGACACCTACTTTATATTAAGGGGGCTTATATTTGTTTTTTGCCTTTGGTAACGGATTAAACCCAAAGCAAAAAAACCCTAGAATCTTGGAAGGACTTAGGGCTTAGAATAATTTAATAATATCCGAAACTCACTTAATAATGATAGAATCGTCAGTTATTTTATTTTTAGTGTACCTAATAATCAAAGAGATTAAAAGGTAGTATAGACTCTTCTGCAGGAACAGGAGGATTGTCTTATGGGGTCAAAATTACCAATATATTAGAGTTACACAAACTTTATGGTAATTTTAAACAGAATTTGTATTAGATATTAAATCTGTTAGAACACAACAAAACCGTTACTAATATCTAGTAACGGTTTTGTTGTATTTAAAAATCAATCAAATCTTTTATAGTTGTTTTTTGATAGTGATACTATGAAAATAGTAAAACAAATCATAAAGATTTTAAAAAGAGGCGAAACCATTGACTCAACTTCTTGCTTTATAAAGATTGCTATTATTTATATATACAAAACCGAAAAATATCAGAAATTTAATTCATAAAAACAATGTAAGCATTTAAAGAAGTTGCAATAAGTAACCAAAGAAAATAAGGAGCAATCCAAAGAGATTTTAGTTTTAGTAAACCATAGTTTTTAAATAAGAAAATACCAACTATAACAGTTAAAGCAATAATGGTAAAAAGCCCTAAAACTGTTTGATGAAAGTAGAAAAAAATAGGATTCCAACTTACATTTAAAATCCACTGAATAGCGAATAAAGTAATCAACGTTTTTTTGTTTTCGTATTTAGGGTAAATGCTAGCCATGTAAATAGCAAAACAAATCATAATAGTAGACCAAGCAATTCCAAACATATAACCAGGTGGAGTCCATGGAGCTTTATTAGCATTGGCATACCAATCTGAATTTACGCCAGCTTTGGTAAAAAAGCCACCAATGGCTAAAGCAGAAAAATTGATAACTAAAAACAAAAGGATTCTCTTAAGCATACTTTATGATTTAGGATTGAAAACTATGATGGTTTTTGATGATTTTCCATTTGTAAGGCAATTTCATCAATACGTTTTTGTCTTGTTTCGGGTCTTTTAGCGGAGACAATTTTATATAAAAGTATTTTTTGTAAAGATTTACTTAAACTTAAAAAAAAGTCTTTGGCATTTTGGTGTTTACTAAAAGCTATTTCTAAATCTTGTGGAATGATTAGCGCTTCTACCGTATCTAAAATGGTCCAAGAACCGTTTTCTTTAGCGGTTTTAACACTTTCTATTCCTGCTGTTGTCATCAAGCCTTGTTGGGTTAAAAGCTTAATTTTATCTTTGTTGATTTTAGACCAGTTACTCTTGGCTTTTCTTTTGCCAAAATACTGCATGTACTTTTCGGAATCTATAGGTCTTTTGGTGCTGTCAATCCAACCAAAACATAAAGCTTGATCTACAGCCTCACTCCAACTAACGGTGGGTTTTTTAGTGTGTTTTTTATAAATAATAAGCCAAACGAAATCTTCTGTAACATGATTTTTTTCAAGCCACATTCTCCATTCTTGTTGGTTAGAAGGACAGAAACTATTGATTTCTTTTTTTGTCATGTAGTGGCTATCATTATTAATCGTTGGGTACAATATTGTTGGTCAATAACAAATAATCTAAATAGTTAATAATTAATTTATTTTGACTGCTCAATAATTTTAGTTCAGATTCAATTAATTTTTCTTGTCTTTTGTTAATTAAGAACATAGAACTTTCACCGTAATTAAATTTTTTAGTTTCAGCTTCTAGTAATTTTTGATATCCCGAAATATTGTTTTCTAACAAGGTTATCTGGTCTATTAAAGCGTGTTGATTTTTTTTGTTTGCTACAATTTTATTGTGAATTTCTGTTTTTTTGTAAGCTATTTCATAGTTAATTTCATCAACTGCATATTTGCTTTCTCTGTATTTTCCTCTTTCCGTTCTAAAAAAGATAGGAAAAGTTAAACTAGCTCCCCATTTATAATTATCAGCAGACAAACCCGCTATTCCAATATTGTCGTCGTTGGTTTTTAAAAGAGGATTGTATTTTAGTTTTAATTTAGGTTTTAACTTTTCTCTATTTAATTTTTGTTTTAAAAGTAACGATTCTTTTTTAGCACTTTTTTCTGCGATGATAGGAATGCTATCTAAATTATCTGTTAAGGGAATTTCATCAAATTTATGTGGAATAATATTGCTTTCTGGTTCAACTGTGTTTTGTAAGGTTACAGGCATGTTATCAAACCATAAATGATTTTCTACTTTTAATCTTTTTTCGGCTAAAAGTTGCTTGTATTTAATCAAATCAATTTGATTATTTTGTAAATAAACTCTTGCTTCTAAAGTATCAATAGCGGTTTTTTCACCACTAGCTAAGGCACTTTTTACGTTTTTTAAATAAAGTTCACTCAACGCTAAGTTGTCTTGTAATATTTCGTAAATAGAGCTGTATTGTTGCCATTCTGCATAATTTTTAGAGGCTTCGTAAATCAATTCGTTTAGCAACTGCAATTGTTGATTTTTGGCAATGGTTTGGTATACTTCTGCTTGTTGTAAATCTATTTTTCTAGTATTTGTTAACAAACCTTGTAATACATCAACTTCTACTCCAGCACTCCACAAGCCACTGTTGGTTGTTTTGTTTTCTGGATTAAGGTAGTATCCAGAATTGTTGTCAAAACCTCCAGTAACTGCAATTCCTAAGGATGTTGGAATGGTAATTTTATTTTTAAAAAGATTGTAATATTGTTTTCCTTCAAAATCTTTTTGATCAATGCTAGAGGTTAAATAAGGATCTAATCCACCCTTTGCACCAAGTTGTTTAGCCTTGGCGACTTTTTCTTTTAATTTGGCACTTTTTGCAATAGGATGTTCGCTAATAACATTAAAAATAAACTCCTTATACGTTAAGGTGTTTAAAGAGTCTGTTTGTGCATAATTATTAAATCCCCAAAGCATTAAAAGTATATAAATAGCTTTGTTCATTATTTTACAGATTTTATGGGAGCTTTTGTTTTTACATCAGATTCACCACTATTATGATCCTCATTGGCTCTATAAAAGTCAGGAGGGAATCCATTTAAGTTTCGCCATAATTCATACCAAATAGGTACATCTTTTAGTAATATAAAAGTATAAGTACCGGTTCCAACTCTTAAGTTCTCAGGCCATCTTTTATCTTTTTCATCGGGAGCAATTAACACACGATATTTTCCATTATTACTAATGTGTTGGTCTAAAGCGAAAATTTTTCCTGAAAAAATACCTGTAGATTTTTCTGGCCATCCGCTAATGACCATGGCAGGCCATCCATCAAATTGCAAACGACAATGATCGTTGATTCTTAGCAAAGGTAAATCTTGTGGTTTTACATAAATTTCTACCGCCAAATCATAATTGGCAGGCATAATGGTTAAAATATCGGTTCCTTCTTTTATCAACTGTCCTGTTCCCTTTTTTATGGTTTTGGTAATATAACCATTGGTAGGAGAGGTGATATAGTACAAGTTTTGTCTTTGTTGATAGTTGCTTAATTGATTCTTTAACTTAGAAGTATTAGAACGAGCATCTAATTTTGCAGACAATGCACTTTGAATATCAGAATTGGTTTTAGAAATTTTTTGTTGATAATCTTGCTCCGTGGATGACAATTCTAACTTAAAGTTAATTAACATATTTTTTTGATTCTCTAACTTGTTTTGTTGAGACAAATAAGCAGCATAAACCTCTTGTTGTTTTAATTCTTTTTCTTGTAATTCAGACAAAGATTTTAATCCTTGATCGTGAAGTTCTTTGGTTCGTTTGTATTGATTAACTGCAATTTCATACTTTATTTTATAAGCGTTTAAATCAATGCTGTCAATTTCTATTTTATTTTTGGTTTGAATAATTTTATTACGAACCTGTTCCAATTTTAACATTCTACTTTCTCTAATAGAAGCCAATTGTGATTTTAAGGCAATTACTTTATCATCATAAGAAGTAATGCTTTCGCTTTTAGCATTTACTTGTTCTTGTGTTCTAGAAATTAAATTAGGATCAAAATAATCGTTTTTAACCTCTGTAATATAAATAAGTGTATCTCCTTTGTTTACATAATTTCCTTCTCTCACGTACCATTTTTCTAACCTACCAGAAATAATAGATTGTACAGGTTGTGGTCTTTGTTCTGGTAACAATGTGGTTACATATCCTTTTCCTTTAATATTTTGTGTCCACGGCACAAAAACAAAAATTAGTAATAAAATAATAATAACAATACCGTTGTAAACCCTTTTCTTTTTAGGGTCTCGGTCATTTAAATATTGGTATGATTTAAAGTTACTTAGCTTCACAAATTTGCTGATGCTATTTTCTGATATATTTAACATGAGCTTATAATTTTATAATTTGATTGGCCTTATCTGCCCAATATAAATAATCGGCAACAACAATTACCGTCCATGATTTTTGTTCGTCCATAATATAATCTATGATGGCTTTTTTCTCTGTTTCATCAATAAATTGCAATGGATCTTCTAATAATAAAACAGAAGGATTGTTTACTAAGTACCTGGCCAATACAATTTTTTGAGCAGTACTTTTAGGCATACGTCTACCTCTAGAATCTACTTTTGTATTAATTCCTTTTTTTAGTTTAGAAATATAATCAGTTAAGAATAATTTGTCTAAAACAGTTTTTAGTTGTTCAGGATCAATTTCTCTATTTAGCATAATATTTTCTTCAATAGTTCCTTCAAACAAACCAGTGTTTGGACTAATAAATCCGATTTGATCGTGTAAAGATTCTAGAGAATAATAATCTGAGGGTCTGTTATTAAACAAAACATGACCATTTTCTATAGTTTGTATTCTAGCAATAATATTTAGCAGCGTAGATTTTCCTTTACCAGTATTTCCCTTTAGCCATACTTTAGATTTTGGCTTTATTTTTACAGATAAATTTTCGAAGACATAATTTTCTTGATTTGGGTATTTAAAAGAAAGATCATTAAGTTCTATAGAAACACCATTAGGACTATTTTCTAACTCTCCAACACCATTGTCTTCGTCTAAATCTAAATCTGTAACATGTCCAATTTTGTCTAAAGCTGTTAACACATCATAAATGGTTTCTACAATTCTAGTGATTTTTTCTACAGAGTTTATAATCATAATAATAATGATTTCAGAAGCCACAAACTGACCAATGTTCATTTGTTGATTAAAAACCAAAACTCCTCCTAAGACTAATAAACCAGCAGCAACCCAAACCTTAAATCCAACAAAAAGAACAAACTGTTTGATTAATATTTTAAAGTGTTTTTCTCTGTTCTCTAAATAATGAAGGTTTACATCATCTGTTTTATTTAAATGAAGATTTCCTTTGTTTAATACTTTAAATGTTTTTGTGTTACTAGCTATTTCTTCTAACCAGTGAGCCAACATATATTTGTATTTACTCTCTTTTATACTTGTTTCTAATCCTTTAGGACCAGTAATTTTAAAGATTAAATAGATAATTAGGATTAGAGAAATTCCTAACATAATAAAGTAAGAACTATAAAAGGTAAGCAGTACCAGTCCAAAAACAATTTGGAAAGCTGCCATAGAAAAATCTATTAAAATTTTAGGCAATCCTTTCTGAATGGTTAATACATCAAAAAATCTATTGACTAGTTCTGGTGCATGAACTTTGTCTAAATTAATTTGTTTTATTTTTGGAATTCTATAAGCAAACTCAAAGGCTGATTTTGCAAAAATATCTTGTTGAATATTTTCAACAATCCTAAGTTGATTGATTTGTATTTTACCAGAAATGGCAATACCAGTTAATACAAAAGCAACTAAAACAATCCATGAAGTGGTTAATTCTCCTGTTTGTAAATAATTAATAATGGCTTGAATTCCCAAAGGCAACGATAAGTTTACAACTCCACTAATAATAGCGTAATAGTAAATAAGACGGATGGGTTTCTTATAAGGTTTAATTAAATTCCAAAACCGTACTAAAGGGGATATTGTCATATGATTTTTTATTCAAAAATAGTGAATAGATTGCTTTTTGATAATGATATACTTAGCAATATTTATGCCTATTTTGTTGTTGATTAATAGTTTATCTAAATATTAAAATGTTTTAAAATTTAGTTTTTGCTATTGAAAACTAATTGTCTGGTTGTGAGTTTAGTAATCAGTAAACTAAATGATAATGATTAAATAATAGTCTTTTGTGTAGCGTAATGACTAACAATAAGGATATTATGTAACAGGTAATAATTTATTTAATAGCAATTAAATCCTAAAAGTATAAAAACAAGGATTTTATAAATTATGCTTTGGGTGGAGGAGTGTCCAATTGGATATGACCATCAGTAAATTGTGGAATAAGTTGATGGAATTTATGTTTTGTTTCTTTTAGTCGTAGCAGTTTTGTTTTAAAAAAAGCTCCTCTTGCTGCAATTAATTCAATATTTAAATTATTTTTTTGTTTGCAGTCATCATTTTCAGTGCTTTCTTGTTCTTCAATAGCATTTTCAAAACCTAAAACTTTTTCCAGTAAAAGCTCAACAATACTATCTTGATTGTTAAAAGATAATTCTTTTGAGTGATTTATAGGGTAAAGTAGAGGAATGTCAATACTAATATTAAATAGATGAATTCCTAAAATTCCAAATAGAATTTTTATAAAAATGTTATTTCTAAATTTTTTTAACACAGGTCAAATATACATTTTTTTGAATAGATACTATACTTGATTAGCTGAGGTTTTAAAGATATTATCTACGGCTTTAAACCTGTATTTAAAAATAGCATTTAATTGTTTTTTTATGAATAAATGATTGGCAATAGCTCCTAAAAATCCAAAAGGAGGTTCGTATGTAACAATGTCTTTCATGTAAACACCATCATCTTTTTCTTCTAAAATATGTTGATGATGCCATAATTTGTATGGGCCAATACGTTGCTCATCAACAAAGTAGTTTTTATCTACTACATGAGTAATTTCTGTAACCCATTTGGTAGGAATTCCTAATAAGGGTTTTACAATATAACTAATAATCATTCCTTGGTACATTTTATCATCCTTGTTGTCAGAGGTAATATCAAAGCCCATATGTGGAGGTGTAATGTGTTTTAAGTTTTTTGGAGAGGATATAAAATCCCATACCTCGTCTAAACTAGCGTTGATAAATTGTTCTTTTTTTAATTGATAAAATGCCATGATGATTATTTTTTTAGTTCTTTAATTTTGATCGCTATTTGTTCTGCTTCGTATGTTTTTTCATCACTTTTAGTACGATTGGTTTTAGATAAAGTAAAAGCTTCATTTAAAAGTCTTTTATATTCTTGTTCTAGTTTTTCAACTGGAGAAGTCTTTTTAAATAATGAAAACATATTTAGGAATTTTAATGATTAGCGATGTGTTTTTTTAAACGCTGAATTTTAATGGCAATTTTTTCTGCTTCTTCAATTTTAGCGTAGGCAATGTTTTTGTTTTTGTTAAAAAAGGACAAGGCTTCTTTTAGCAATATTTGGTGTTGCCTTTGTAATTTTTTAATTGGAATTTTAATTAAAAATGGGAGTATCATAGTTTTATATTTTAATGGTTGACATTCCTCCATCTATAGCTAAAACCTGGCCAGTAATCCATAAACTTTCATTTGATAACAAAAATTTAACCATGTGAGCAATATCTTCAGGTTGTCCTATTCTTTTTAAAGGATGTCTTTGTGCGTTGGCTTCAATTTTGGCTTCAGATCCTAATAATTTTCCAGCCAGTGGAGTTTGAGTGATGGATGGAGCGATACAGTTTACTCGAATGGTTGGACTTAATTCTGCTGCCAAACTTCTCGTCAATCCTTCAATAGCACCTTTAGAACTTGCTACTTGTGTATGAAAGTTAAATCCTTGTTGTACGGCCACCGTAGAAAACATGATTATACTTGGATTTGTTCCCTTTTTTAAGTTTTTAACACAAGCCTGAATGGTTTTTACGGCTCCTACAACTTGTAGGTTATAATCATTTAAAAAATCTTGTGGTTTTATTCTGGCAAAAGGAAGTAAGTTGATGCTTCCAGGACAGTATACAATTCCGTCGATTACTTCTGGAATAAAATCAAAAGAAATGTTTTCTTGCGTAATATCTATTTGATGAAAATCTACATTAGAAATATTTTCAGGAGTAGTGGTGTTATAAGTTCCTATAACTTGATGTCCTTGTTCACTTAGCAATTTTGCTGTAGCCAATCCAATTCCACTTGATGCTCCAATAATTAGGTAAGTTGCCATTATTTTATCTTTTTGATATTTTGTTATGAGTAATGTTTTTTTGACGAGTAGATTTAAAAGATCCTTTTACAAAATCTCTCTTTTTTAAATGTTTGGTACTTCTTCCAGATACTCGTTTTCTCCACATTTTAAAACTACTGAGCTTCATTTCAGTTCTCATAATTTCAATCACTTCTTGTTCCGAAATTCCAAACTGAAAAGTAATAACGTCAAAAGGAGTTCTGTCTTCCCAAGCCATTTCTATAATTCTATCTATCTGTTCTATACTAAAACTTGTTTTCATTAACCAGCAATGTTTAATGTGTTTTTGTTTAGGGTATGTTTGGCTAAAATTCTATCATTTTCTTGCATCACTAAAGGATCGTTTTTCATTTCCCATAGAATTTTACTAGCTCTTTTTCTATTTTCTTTTAAATCAATAATAGGTTCTGGGTAATCAATTCCTAGTTTTATGTTGAATAAATTTTGTTCCAAAGGAGTCATAGAGTAGGGTTCGTGAATGTGTTTGGTTTGTAAGTGAGCAAGTTCAGGAACCCATTTTCTAATAAAATTAGCATTGGTATCGTGCTCATATCCGTTTTTTACAGGATTGTAAATTCTTAAGGTATTAATACCTGTTTCTCCTGCTTGCATTTGTACTTGAGCAAAATGAATTCCAGGCTCAAAATCAATAAACATTTTAGATAGATATACTGCACAATCCTGCCAAGGTTGCCATAATAAATGCGTAAAAAACGATACAATCATGGCTCTCATTCTAAAATTTAAATAACCTGTTTCGTTTAAACATCGCATACAGGCATCAATCATTGGTACTCCCGTTTGTCCATCTTGCCATGCTTTTTGATATTTGGCAGAAATACTTTTCTTTAGCATATGATATCCTTTGTTGATACTAGAATCTTCCATGGTGTGTTCCATTTCAAATTTTTGTATAAAGTGTGCTTGCCATTTTAATCGAGAGGTAAAAGCATCTAAATCTTTTTTGTTTTTACTTAACGGTCTTATATTTTTAGCAGCTTGCCAAACTTGTCTGGTGGATAGGTTTCCCCAAGCTAAGTAAGGTGATAATCTACTACAAGATTCTTGTGCCAATTCTGGTTTAGAAATTCCTTTGGTGTAATTGATATATCGTTCTTTAAAAAAAGTATTTTGATATTTTAAAGCCTCTGAAACTCCTCCTTTTTGGATAGGGGTGATGCTTGGTGTTGATAAATCTGCAACAGTGAAAAACGCTTCTAAATGTTTAATTTCTTCAATAGTCAGTAATTGGTTTTTAGGATTAAAATAAATCAGTGGACTTTCCATATAATTTGTCCATTGTCCTACCCAACCTCTTCTATTTTGTACGCCTCTTAAAACACCATTCCATATATTTTCTGTCCATTTAATCAAATTATTATGACAGTACCTCGTTATTTTTTGATCCCTGTGATAAGTACACAACAAGCCTGTTTCTTGATGAGAAAATAAATCTTGAATATGATAATGTTGCATTAATTGATTAATGGTCGCAGCCACTTCGGAATTAACAGCTAATATTTTAGAATTGTATTGAATTAGTTCTTTGTTTAAATCAACAATAGATTCTTTAATAAAATTCCAATGTCTTATATCATAATGAGGATCTTTGATTAAAAACTCTTCAAAAACATATAGTAACAATACTTTTTTACCTGTATTGAGAGCGTTAAAAATGGCTTCGTTATCTTGTAGTCTAAGATCACGTTTTAGCCAAACGATTGCTAAAGGTTCTTTTGTTTGCATGTTCTTAGTGTTTTATAATATTTTGAATCATTCCTTTAAAAATAAATCCGTGAAAAGGAAGTACCGCATACCAATACATTCTGCCTAACAAACCTTTGGGTCTAAAAACAGCTCTTTGATACAGTTCGTTTTTAACAATTTTAAATTCTAGCCAAGCTTCTCCAGGAGTTTTCATTTCTGCATATAAAAGCAGTCTTTTTTCACTTCTATTGGCATAAATCACTCTCCAAAAATCCAAAGCATCTCCGGTTTGAATTTCAGTTGCGTTGGTTCTTCCTCTTCTTAAGCCAACCCCACCAAAAAGTAAATCTAAATAGCCACGTAGTTTCCATAAAAAATTTCCATAATACCAACCGTTATCACCTCCAATAGCCCAAATTTTATCTAAGGTTTTTTCTTCATCAATAACAGTCATGTGCCTAATATCTTTAAAGCATCCATAATTGGGAAGGTTGATGTGTTTTCCTAAAGAATCATTTAGTTGTGGGGTATTTACAGCATCTTTCCAGCTAGAAATGATTCCGTTTTGTTCTATAATTTTAAAGGCGTTTTTTACGGCTTTTTTATAAGGAATGGGATAGATATTTAATAATTGGTTGATGTCAGATTTTTTACCAATAATTTCAACTTTCATACTGTTTACTAAACTCGCTGCCAAAGGATAACTTGTAGACGTTACAAAATACAACCAGTAAGATGATAATTTTGGAGTCATAACAGGAACGGTGTAAATCCATCTTTTAAACCCTCTTACATCTGCAAATTGTAATAACATTTCTTTATAAGTAAGGGTTTCAGGTCCCATAATATCATAGGAGTTGTTATAAAGTTTTGGCTTTAACAAACCTTTGGATAGAAATGAAATTACATCAGCAATTCCAATGGGTTGTGTAATGGTATTTAACCATTTTGGAGTAATCATCATCGGTAGTTTTTCTACCAAATCTCTTATAATTTCAAAAGAAGCACTTCCGCTACCTACAATAATTCCTGCTCTAAACGTAGTTAGGGCATAAGTACCACTAGCCAAAATACTTTCAACTTTTTTTCTTGAACTTAAGTGAGTTGATAAAGTTTTAGCATTTACAATACCACTTAAATAAATTACTTGTTTGCAATTTGTTTGGTTGATGTATTCTTTAAAATTCTCTGCACAACTAGCTTCAAGATTAGAGAAATCTGTGCTAGAATTAGACATGGAGTGTATTAAATAATAAGCAGCATCAATGTCTTTAGGAATATTGTTTAAGGTTTCTTTTTTTAAGAAATCAACCTCTATAAAAGTGATTTTTGGATGGTTTAGATAAGTAACAGGAGTTCTGTTTAAGTCTCTTACACAGCATACCAATTCTACAGTGTTTTCTAACAACACCGGAATTAATCTTAGGCCAATATAGCCTGTGGTACCTGTAATTAAGATTTTCATTACGTAGTTTTTATACTTTATCTATACTCTATCTATGCTTTAACTGTACTTTATCTTAATGGTTGCTTTCCAAACGAAACTTATACAGTTTACTTCTTTGGTCTTTGATAAGGCAATCGTTCTATTAATGTGGTTTTTATATATCCATCCAAACCATTAATTCCAACGACTTCTCCTTGACTTAAGTTTATAAAGCCATCTTCTTGTAGCAACTCTTCTTTAAGATACAACTTTTGAATTTCACCCAAGACCAATAGGGTTCCATTTTCTTGAATATGATATTCATTTACATATTTCATCAACATTTGAACAGGAGCCTCTTTTACAAAAGGAACTTTATAAGCATCTTTATATGCTGCGATTAAATCTGTTTGGTCAAACTCACTAATGTCTGCAGGGTATTTAGCGCTGGTATGATGTGCCTCTTTTATGATGGATTGATGAATGGCATTGATACTATAAAATCCTGTTTCTTTAATATTATCATAAGTATTTCTGGCAACAGTAGTAGGTCTAAAAACCATTCCTAATAAAGGCGGTTCTGATCCAAAATGAACAACAGAACTAAATACTGAGACATTCTCAATACCTTTATTAGAGACGGAACCTATTAAGTTGGCAGATTTAATTCCTGTGACACTGTTGACTAAATTTATTTTATACAAGTGTTCTAGGGAGGCTATTTCTGTATTTGTAAATGAAATCATGCAAATTTTAGGTAATGGTTAATTTTAATATTTTTTGATTTTAAATCGAACATTAAATTATAGAGGCCAAAAAAGGTTCTGTTGATGTAAATAAAATGTTTAGAACCTCTGTTTCCATTCATTTCTTTAATTCTCGGGTCTTTGTTAAATCTTTCTCCTAATTCTGCTATTTGACCAAAAAACTTTGGATCAGAAAAATCAAATGATTCTTGATGAAAAGGTTGGGTAAACAAGCTTAGTAATTGTTTGAACAACTCAGTAAAAAAAGCAATTTCTTTAGGACCATCTTCGGATATCAAAATTTCTAGTTCATATAATTTTTCCTTGAACAAAATATCATCATTGATGATTTTTGGATTGGCCAATTCAAAATAGGGGATATAAAAATCATTGGGAATGGTTTTCATACATCCAAAGTCTAAAGCGATTAACTCTTTGTTTTCTGAAATTAAAAAGTTTCCAGGATGTGGATCTGCATGGACTTTTTTTAGGATGTGTATTTGATACATGTAAAAATCCCACAAAGCTTGACCTAATTGCGTTCTGGTATCTTCATCAGCATTGTTGATGTCAAATTCTGATAAATGAACTCCAGTCATCCAATCCATCGTAATAATTCTATCCGTAGAAAGTTCAGGATAGTATTTAGGGAAGTTTAAGTGAGGAATATGTTTACAAGCATTTGCAATCTCAACACTTTGTGCTACTTCTAGAATGTAATTGGTTTCTTCAATTAATTTGTCTTCTACTTCTTTAAAGTATTTGTCCGATCCTTCTCCTTTAATATTAAACATTCTCATGGCAATGGGTTTTACCAAAGCCAAATCTGAACCAATGCTTTGTGCTACCCCAGGGTATTGTATTTTAACTGCTAAAGGTTGATTGTTTAAACTAGCTTTGTGTACTTGACCAATACTTGCGGCGTTCACAGAGTTTAAATCAAAATAATCATATAACTCACTAGGATTTTTCCCAAAATACTTTCTAAAAGTTTTAAGTACCAAAGCAGAAGATAGGGGAGGTACAGAAAATTGCGATAATGAAAACTTTTCTACATAAGCTTTTGGCAGCATGCTTTTTTCCATGCTAAGCATTTGTGCCACTTTTAAGGCACTACCTTTTAAATCTTTTAAGCTATCATAAATGTCACTAGCATTAGATTCATCTAGTTTGGTTTTTGCTACGGCAGCATCTCCAACAGTTTTCTCTACGTTATATTTAATATAATTTATTCCAACTTTAGCTCCAGTACTAATTAGTTTAGAAGCTCTTTGTATTTTTCCTGTGGGTATACTGTCAATGGTTTTCATTTAAAATTGGGGTTTAATTTTTTCTTTGAAAAAGAATTTTCCAAAGTCTATAATACTTTCAAGAGGTGTGTAGTCTATCAAATCAAAACAAGCATTTACAGATTTTTCAATAAACAAATCTGTTTTTTCAAAAGCAGGTGAGGTGTCTTCCATCCAAAATTTAATGGTAAACAACAATTGTGTCCAAGCAATTTCTTCAACACTTTTTTCTTTAAACGTATTTAGTTTCTCTTGCTTTAAATCTATAGTTTCAATATTCAAAGATTTGATGAATCCTTTAAATTGATTTCTTAAAGGGATAAATAATTTGAATCTTTTTAAATCGATAGTAGGTTTATTTAATGTACTTAAAACGTAACTTCTATTATTGGTTAAAAGTTCAAAAAAAGTGAAGTAAAAAGCCAATAATTCGTTTCTGCTATCTAATTCATTATAAGAAATTTCTGACATCATTAATTTGATAGCTTCTTCGTAAAAAGTAACATAAACGTCGGAGGCAATTTGATCAAAAGAAGTATAATGTTGGTAAAAATCTTTTTCTTCAATGCCTAGTTTTTTTGCAAAAGCATGAATAGAATTAGGTTGATTGTCAAAGTCCAACACATGGTTCATGTACGCTGTTAAGATTTCTTGTTTGGTAATGTTTTTTGTTGTTTTCATGTGGAATTTTTTAACGTTTATAAAGTTATTTATTAGTTCTACGTAATTTGTCCACAAACGGTTTTTAAAAAAATAAAAAAAAATGGGGTAGATTGTCAAAAGGATCTATAAGAATGATAGTAAAATAAAGGAGTTAAGACTTGTTGTAGTGGTAAAAAGGAAACATGATAAAGCCTTTTTTTTTTGATTGAATTTTGCTCTAGGGCTTATTTGGAACATAATGTTTCAGATGGGAACAGTGATTTGGGCATCTTGTAACATAAATACAATTCCATAGGTAGGAATTGGGATGTATTTGTTAACGATTAGATAACATTAGAATAACTATTAAGAAACAGTGTTGAGGTTATATTTGCAGTGCTAATTAAAAGATAAGATGCACGCAGTTATTAAAAATTTACTTTTTGTTTTTGTATTGACCCTTTCATTGTCAACACAGGCCAATGGTTTGGAAAAAGGAGATCCTAAGGATTCTGAAACCAAAGCAGAAACTTCTACAGAAGAAAATACGGTAGACGCTAAAGAAGTAGAAGATGTTTTTATGCGTGTAAAAAGAATAGAAAATATTCTTACTCCCAAAAAGAAATTATACAAAAAGAAATATACAATCGCTTAATTAAAAATTAAGCGATTTTTTTTTGACTATTTGCTTCCGTCAATTACTGCTTGAGGAGCAAATTTGGATAAATCTCCGTTGTGTTTTAAAAGATCTCTTACAATACTAGAACTGATAAAAGAAGTATCTGCACTGGTCAATAAGAAAACAGTATCTATACCTGTTAATTTTCTGTTGGTAATGGCAATGGCTTTCTCAAATTCAAAATCGGCAGGATTACGCAAACCTCTTAAAATAAAATCAGCATTAATTTCTTTACAAAACTCAGTGGTTAAACCTGTATAGGTTTCTACGGTTAAGTTAGGCATGTGACTAAAGGTCTTTTTAATAAACGAAACTCTTTCGTTTAAAGAGAATCTATATTTTTTAGTATCGTTGATCCCAATGGCAATCACCAATTCATCAAACAAAGGCAATGCACGATTGATGACATCAACATGACCTAAAGTAATAGGATCAAAAGAACCAGGAAATACAGCTTTTTTCATAATGCTTAAAGTTACTTATTTTTTATGGCCATTTCAATAGCATTGGTCAATAAGTCTGGTAAAGGGATTCCAGCAGCTTTGGCTTGTTGTGGCAACAAACTTCCTGTGGTCATTCCCGGAACGGTATTCATTTCTAAAAAATAAGGTGTGTCACCAATAAAAATAAATTCAGATCTAGAAAAACCTGACATGTTTAAAGCTTTATAGGCTTTAATTGCTTCGGTATGTAAATTTTGTAGTTGGATGTCTGAAATTCTAGCAGGGGTGATTTCTTGTGATTTTCCTTCGTACTTTGCTTCGTAATCAAAAAAGTCATTTTCTGATACAATTTCAGTAGCGGGTAAAGCTACTACTTCATTTTGATAAGTAATGACTCCAATAGAAACTTCTGTACCATCTAAAAAAGATTCAATTAAAATTTCATGATCTTCTTTAAAAGCTTTTTCAAAAGCCATCGAAAATTCCTCTATTTTATTCACTTTAGAAATTCCGTAACTAGATCCTGCGTTGTTAGGCTTTACAAAACAAGGCAATCCTAATTCGTTTACAATTTTTTCTGGATTGATGTCATCCCCTTCATCAAAATAAAGAGATTTCGCAGTGTTGATTCCGTGTTTACGTAACACACTTAAACAATCACGCTTGTTAAAAGTCAATGCCATTTGGTAAGCAGGAGCAGAGGAGTAAGGTAGATCAATCATGTCAAAGTACCCTAATATTTTTCCATCCTCTCCTGGGGTTCCATGAATCACGTTAAAAACACAATCAAAATTGATCTTAGTTCCTTCAATAATCGCAGAAAAATCGTTTTTATCAATATTAAATTCTTGGTCTTTATGATTTAAAGCGACCCATTTTTCTTTGGTAATAACGACTCTATATGGTTCATATTTTGTTTGATCAATATGGTTGTAAACTACGTTACCACTAATCATAGAAATGTTGTACTCGCTTGAGTAACCTCCCATTATAACTGCAATGTTTTGCTTCATGAAACTCCAAATTTGAAGGGTAAAATTATTAAATATTAATTCAAAACCCTACATATAGGTTTTATATCTTTGCCAAAAACCTTTATAGATGAATTTTATCAAGTTTCTAAAAAGCAAATCGTTTATTATCAGTCTTTGTATATCATTAATATTAGTTGTCCTTATTTTTTTAGGAGTCACTAAATTTCTTCACAGTTATACCAATCAAGAACAAAAAATTGAAGTTCCAAATTTAATTGGGTTGACAGTTGATGAGGTAAAAGTAGTGTTGGATGACAGAATGTTAGATTATGAATTGTTAGAAACAGGAAGTTACAATCCAAACATTCCTAAAGAAGCTGTGTTAGAGCAATTGCCAGCAGCAGGACAAATAGTAAAAGAAAAACGTAAGATTTATATTACCATCAATCCTGATGGATATGCCAGCGCTCCAATCCCTCCTTTTTACGGTAGAACCAAAAAAGAAATTGAGCAGCTTATTATAAACAGTGGTTTTAATGTTGGTCAGTACGAGGAAATTGATGACATAGGAACGGTGGTTCGTGGATTAAAATTTAAAGGTCAAGAATTAAAGTCTGGAGATCAATTACCAAAAATGTCTGTAATAGATGTAATTATAGGTAACGGACAATTAAGATAATTATGGAAGAATTTGTGCCAGAAATGGATGGAGTAGAAGAAAACTATGAGCATTTTAGGTTTGTAGCAGAAGCAGGACAACAACCTTTAAGAGTTGATAAGTTTTTGATGAATTTTGTAATGAATGTTACTCGTAACAAAGTTCAGCAAGCAGTTAAAGACGGAAATGTATTGGTGAATGATGAAGTGGTAAAAGCCAATCATAAAGTAAAACCAGGAGATGTAGTTACGGTTGTTTTTGAGTTTGCTCCTAGAGAAACAGAAATATTACCAGAAGACATTCCGTTGGATATTGTATATGAAGATGATGAGGTAATTGTAATTAACAAACCAGCTGGTTTGGTAGTGCACCCTGGACATGGAAATTATGATGGGACTATGGTGAATGCTTTGTTACATCATTTTAAAAACTTACCAGAAAATGCAGATGGTAGACCAGGTTTGGTTCACAGAATAGATAAAGATACTAGTGGATTGTTAGTAGTGGCAAAAACCGAACATGCTTTGGCACATTTATCAAAACAATTTCACGATAAAACTTCAGAACGTTTGTATCATGCTTTGGTTTGGGGAAATATTGAAGAAGACGAAGGAACTATTGAAGGACACATAGGACGTAACTTAAAAAACAGATTGCAACAAGATGTTTTTCCTGATGGAGATCAAGGAAAATCAGCGGTGACTCATTTTAAAGTGTTAGAACGTTTTATGTATGTAACTTTGGTAGAGTGTAAATTAGAAACAGGGAGAACGCATCAAATTAGAGCACACTTTAAACATATTGGACATACTTTGTTTAACGATGAGCGTTATGGAGGAAATGCCGTGTTAAAAGGAACTACTTATACCAAATATAAGCAATTTGTAGATAATTGTTTTAAGTTGATTCCACGTCAGGCTTTACATGCCAAAACATTAGGGTTTGAACATCCAACTACAGGGGAAATGTTGCGTTTTGATTCTGAAATTCCAGAAGATATGCAACAGGTATTAGAAAAGTGGAGAGGATATACGTTGACGAATAAGTAGATTTAGGAGTTGAGAATTTGAGGAGTAGAGTAGTTCGAAAAATCTAAAAAAAAATGAAATGTCAATAACAAAAGAATCAGAACTAATCGGAATGAAAAATATTAGTGAAGTTGTTGGTACTACACTAAAATTAATGAGAGAAAATGCTAAAGTTGGTATGTCAACCAAAGAATTAGATGAATATGGTGGTGAAATTTTAAAAAGTTATGGAGCTAAATCAGCTCCTTATGAAACTTATGATTTTCCAGGATATACTTGTATAAGTGTTAATGAGGAAGTTGCCCACGGAATTCCATCTGAGAATAAAATTCTTGAAGAAGGAGATTTGATAAATATTGATGTATCAGCAGAATTAAATGGATTTTGGTCTGACAATGGAGGTTCTTTTGTTATTGGAAAAGACATACACAATCATCAACCACTTGTAGATGCTTCTAAAAACATTTTGAAAAAAGCGATAACCAACATAAAAGGTGGAGTGAAAATAGCTGATATTGGACAAATTATTGAATCAGAAGCAAAAAAATCTGGGTTTAAAGTAATTAAAAACTTAGCAGGTCACGGTGTTGGAAAAAGTTTACACGAAGAGCCTGAAAATATTTTAAATTATAGAGTTAAAACAAATCGAGAAAGGTTTAGAAAAAATACTACAGTTGCAATTGAAACTTTTATTTCCACAAAATCAACTATTGCATTAGAATTAAGTGATGGTTGGACTTTGGTTGGAGATAAAGGAGGTTATGTGACACAGCATGAACAAACAATTTTAATAACGGATCAAGAACCATTGATTTTAACTGAATCAAATGAAATCTGGAATTAAAAAATTGGATATAACTCAGGTATTATAAGTTAGTTGTGATAATTATAAAATATAAAATAATAATAATCTATGGAAACTATATTTAATATTTGGAAAAGAAATAGAGAAATATACATATCATATTTAAACAATTATTCTGTTGAACAGCTAAATAAAATTCCAGAAGGTTTTAGTAACAATCTTATATGGAACATAGCCCATGTCATTGTTTGTCAGCAAGTATTGGTTTATAAATTTTCTGGATTAGATACTTATGTTTCAGATGAATTGATTAAAACTTATGGACCCGGAACTAGACCTATTAGAGAAGTATCTGCAGATGAAGTAGAAGTATTAAAATCACTTTTATTGACATTGATAGATAAAACAATTTCGGATTATAAAGACGAGAAGTTTATCACGTATAAAAATTTAGAAACCAGTATGGGATTTCATATAAATTCAATACAAGGAGCTCTAGAATATAATAATTATCACGAAGGTTTACATTTAGGTTATATCATGAATATTAAAAGGTTTGTGTAAAAACTTAAAATTGTTAGCTATAAAAATCAAATAAAATGAAAATTGTAGTATCACCAGCAAAATCATTAGACTTTGAATCAAAAGTTCCTACAAAAGAGTTTACTCAAGGAGTTTTTTTAAAAGAAGCAGAAAAACTGAATAAAGTTTTAAAAAAGAAGAAACCCAAAGATTTAGGAGATTTGATGAAAATTTCTGAAAAGTTGAGTGATTTAAATTGGCAACGTAATCAAGATTGGGCTTTGCCTTTTACCCCAGAAAATGCCCGTCAGGCAGTTTTTGCTTTTAATGGAGATGTATATGCAGGATTAGATGCCTATACTTTAAAGGAAGGTCAAATAGCTGTTTTACAAGATAAATTAAGAATCTTATCAGGGCAATACGGAATTTTAAAGCCTTTAGATTTAATGCAACCTTACCGATTGGAAATGGGAACCAAATTAAAAGTTGGGACTAAAAATAATTTGTACGAGTTTTGGGGAGAAACAGTTACCAAAAAATTAAACGAAGAATTAACTGAAGACGATATTTTTATCAATTTGGCAAGTAATGAATATTACAAAGTAGTGAAACCAAAATTATTAAAAGTACCAGTAATTACTCCTGAGTTTAAAGATTATAAAGACGGAAAATTAAAAATTATTTCCTTTTATGCTAAAAAGGCTAGAGGACTAATGGTTCGCTATATTATAGATCATAACATCAATTCTATTGAAGGATTAAAAGGATTTAATTATGAAGGTTATGCTTTTGATGCTAATTTATCTACAGAAACAGATTTGATTTTTACGAGATAATAATGTTATTCAACTTAAAAAAAAGCCCCATTTTGATTAGAAAATGGGGCTTTTTTTAAAATATACTGTATCCTAATACTAAAGAGAGGTTTTTGTATTTGGAACCTTTAGAAGCTTGTTGTCTTAGTAATTCTCGTGGGCTATAGTATCTTGCTTCGATACTAAGTTTCTTATTGTAGTTATAACCTAGTCCTAAAGAGAAGTTAAAGTTTTTACTTGTAATATCTAACCTCTCAATTGCACTATGCCTTTGTACAATAATCTGTGAGTTATTTAAGTTATAATCAAATATTAAAGCAGCATTCATAAATAACTTTGATTCTTTATTTAAATAGAAATAGCGTCTAATACCAACGGGAAGTTCTATGGATTTATAATCTACATCAGTTTTATGAGGTATGTTGGTTGAATATTTTAATTCATGTTCACCAGAGTGTTTTTTCTTAAAATATTGATAAGTAGGCTCAAAAGTAATGGCCCATTTGTTATTATTAAAGGGCATGATATATTCAAATTCCACTCCATATCTTAGTTTAGTAGTATTACCAGCATCAATGTCATAATAAATACCTGGAAATAAGTTATTATTTGTAATTAAAACTGATGAATAGTCGACTCCTACTTTTAAAGCCAAGTTAAATAAATCACGTTTTGTGGTATTTTTATAAATTGTATAATCTTGCTGTGTATCTTTGTTGTATTGTACAAACTTTTTAATCAGGGATTTTTGATTGTATTTAAGATTTAAAGTATTGGTAATGGTGATGTTTTTACTTTTTAAATCCTCATATATTTGTTTTCTGAAATCATTATTTTCTTTAACAATTGGAATGTAGTCAGATGTTTTGTATTCTTTATAAATGAGTTGTTTTATTTCATTGTTGTTCACTTCATAAAAAAAACGAATAAAACTTCTTTTTTCGTAAGCATATAAATTAGCATTTCCTTCAATTAATACTTTTAAAAAAAAAGTTTCTTCTTCAAAAGAGGGATCTCTTAATTCAGTTAGTTTGTTAATATGTACGCTTGATTTATCAATATATACAGTTTTTCTAACATATTTAGAAATATCAATAATTTCAAATACTTTAACAGTATTAATAGTTGCTTGTTTTTCTTCAGAAGTTTCGTTTAGCTTGTAAATAAATTCAGTTGGATTGTATTTCCAATCCATGTTTTTAATTAAACAGTTTACTTTTTGATTGTCATTATCAATAAAGTATCCTTTTTGAAATTGGTCTTGTGCGTAGGTGCATATACTAATGAATGCTATGAATAGCGTTAAGAATTTGTTTTTCATTTTTATTTAGCAATTAATTTTTTAGTGTCAAATATACACTTATTTTTATTTTTTTTATTTGTGTAATAACACAATTCAAAAGTTTTATAAATAGGTTCTTATCTTAAAATCATCTGCCTGTATTGATTATTTTGGTCTCTGTTTTCTGCCAACCTGTCATTTGTTTCTGCCAATTTGTAGTTTGGTTTGTCGTGGCACACATATTGACTAATCCTTAGTGTAAAATAGAATCAACAACTTATTTAAATAATATAATTATGAGTAAAATTATCGGAATTGACTTAGGAACTACTAACTCTTGTGTTTCTGTAATGGAAGGAAACGATCCTGTAGTAATTCCTAATGCTGAAGGAAAAAGAACAACTCCATCTATCGTTGCCTTTGTAGAAGGAGGAGAGCGTAAAGTAGGAGACCCTGCAAAAAGACAAGCAGTAACAAACCCAACTAAAACCATTGCTTCTGTAAAGCGTTTTATGGGTAACAAGTTCTCTGAGTGTGCTGATGAAGTTTCAAGAGTACCATATAAAGTAGTTAAAGGAGATAACGATACACCACGTATTGATATTGATGGACGTTTATATACGCCTCAAGAAGTTTCTGCAATGACTTTGCAAAAAATGAAAAAAACTGCTGAAGACTATTTAGGTCAAGCGGTAACAGAAGCTGTAATTACAGTTCCTGCATATTTTAACGATGCACAACGTCAAGCAACTAAAGAAGCTGGTGAAATTGCAGGATTAAAAGTTCAACGTATTATTAACGAGCCTACTGCTGCTGCATTGGCTTATGGTATTGACAAAAAAGGAACAGATCAAAAAATTGCTGTTTACGATTTAGGTGGAGGTACTTTTGATATTTCTATCTTAGAAATTGGAGATGGAGTTTTTGAAGTATTGTCTACAAACGGAGATACTCACTTAGGAGGAGATAACTTTGATGAGGTGATTATTGACTGGTTGGCAGATGAATTTAACGCTGCTGAGCAAATAGATTTACGTAAAGATCCAATGGCTTTACAACGTTTAAAAGAAGCTGCTGAAAAAGCAAAAGTTGAGTTGTCATCTTCTACACAAACAGAAATCAACTTACCATATGTAACAGCTACTGCAAGCGGACCTAAGCACTTGGTACAAACATTAACTCGTTCTAAGTTTGAGCAATTGGCTGCTGATTTAGTGGTTCGTTCAATGGAGCCAGTAAGAAAAGCATTAAAAGATGCAGATTTAGATACTTCTGATATTGATGAAGTTATCTTAGTAGGAGGATCTACTCGTATTCCTGTAATTCAAGAAGAAGTTAAAAAATTCTTTGGAAAAGAACCTAACAAAGGTGTAAACCCAGATGAAGTAGTTGCTATTGGTGCTGCTATTCAAGGTGGAGTTTTAGCTGGAGATGTTAAAGATGTATTGTTATTAGACGTTACACCTTTATCTTTAGGAATTGAGACCATGGGGAATGTATTCACAAAATTAATTGAAGCAAATACAACCATTCCAACAAAAAAATCTCAGGTATTCTCTACAGCTGTAGACAACCAACCTTCTGTTGATATTCACGTATTACAAGGAGAAAGAGCCATGGCTGCAGATAACAAAACAATTGGACGTTTCCAATTGACTGATATTCCACCAGCACAAAGAGGTACTCCACAAATTGAAGTAACTTTTGATATTGATGCTAACGGAATTATTAAAGTTTCTGCTGTAGATAAAGCAACTAACAAATCTCAAGAAATTAAGATTGAAGCTTCTTCAGGATTGTCAGAAGAAGAGATTGCTAAAATGAAAGCGGATGCTGAAGCAAATGCTGAAGCGGATGCAAAAGCAAAAGAAGCTGCAGAAAAGTTAAATACTGCTGATCAAATGATTTTCCAAACTGAAAAACAATTGAAAGAAGTAGAAGGAAAACTTCCAGAAGATAAAAAAGCTCCTATTGATGAAGCTTTAACTGAATTAAAAGCTGCTCACGCTGCTAAAAATGTAGAAGGAATTGATCCTGCTATTGAAAAGTTAAATACTGCATTACAAGGTGCTGCTGCAGAATTCCAAGCAGCTGCTCAAGGAGCACAAGCTGGAGGAGCTCAGCAAGAAGAGCCTGCAACTGCTTCTAACGGAGGAGACGACGTAGAAGATGTAGATTTTGAAGAAGTAAAATAATGAATTGATAAATTCAGGTTGAAAGTAAAACCCCGTTTCAGGAAACTGAAACGGGGTTTTATGTTTTAAGAAGCTATTTGGTAATGATGGGTTAATGTAGCTTTGATAATTTGATGATGATTTTTAAATTGTTCTTGATGTAGCCATTCTTTTAAATTTTCAATTTCAGAATGGTTTAACCACTTTTTAGATTTGATCAATTCTTTAATGAATAATTCTTTGTTGTGTTTTACTTGACTTAATACATGTTTTTGTAATTCTAACATAATGGTAAAATTTAAATACACATAAAAAACCGAGTAATTACTCGGTTTAAAAATTACTTCACTTCAATTAATTTAACAGGCTTAGGCTTCGCCTCTTCTTTCTTGGGAATAAATATTTTTAATATTCCGTCATCATAATTGGCCTTGATGTTTTCTTGTTCAATACTTTCTGTTAAAGTAAAAGATCTGCTAAAAGACTGATAACTATATTCTTTTACAGTGTAGTTATCTTTTTCTGAGTTTTCTCTTTTTTCCTCTTTTTCAGAAGAAATGGTTAGTTTTCCATTGTCTACTTCAATTTTAAAATCATCTTTTTTAAAACCAGGAACCGCCATTTCTATAGAGAATCCATCGTGGTTTTCAGAAATGTTTACCAATGGAATTGAGGTATTTGTTTTTGAATAATGCTTGTTTGAACTATTTAACATATCGTAGGTAAAAAAACGATCAAACAAGTCTGGGTACGAATTTGAAAATTTTACTAAAGACATCACATTAAATTTTTTAGTTAAACAATATTTTATTTAACTAAATTCAAAGTATATGCCAATTTATAAAACTGAAAAAATGACATAACTATCTGTATTGTAGTGTTTCATGTTTTTTTGAGGGCTAAGGATTTAAAATTATCTTAGCTATGAAAAATCATATCGATATGACATTTTATCAAAAAGAAATTCAGTTAAGTTCTAGAACAAGAGGATATCATCTTATTACAGATGAAATCATACAGGCCATTCCCGAACTCAAAAATATTAATGTAGGTCAGCTACAGGTATTTATTAAACATACCTCTGCAAGTTTAACCATTAATGAAAATGCAGATCCTACGGTGAGGTTAGATTTTGAAACCCATATTAATAAAATGATTCCAGAAGATATGCCTTATTATAAGCATGATTATGAAGGGAGTGATGACATGCCAGCTCATATTAAAGCTTCTATGCTAGGTTGTTCGGTAAGTATACCCGTTACAAATGGAAAGTTAAATTTAGGGATTTGGCAAGGTATCTATTTGGGAGAACACAGAAATTATGGAGGCAGTAGAAGAGTAGTTATTACTGCTTTTGGAAATTAAAGTTTATAGAAAATACTTTAAAATATTTACTTATTAAAAATAAAATTATGTTCACTTTTTCATTCAATCATGTAGCTATTTCTGTTAAAGATGTAGATCGTTCAGCAGCATTTTATATGAAGGTATTAAAACTACAAGAGATTGAAAACACAGCATCAAAGTCTAAAACAAGATGGTTTTCTTTAGGAGAAGGAAAACAACTCCATTTGATACCAAGACCCAATGCAGAAATTAAAACGAACAAAGCAGTTCATTTTGCTTTGGCTATTGATGATATTACAACTTTTATAACTCATTTAAACTCTTTAAATATTGAATATACAGATTGGTTAGGGACACCTAGCAAAGATTATATTAGAAATGATGGAATTCGACAGTTTTATTTCCAAGACCCAGATGGTTATTGGATAGAAGTAAATGAAGATTTTTAAGGAATTATTTCTAAATAAAAAAGCTTCAGAATTTTCTGAAGCTTTTATGTGTTAATGATATTAATTTATAGAAACTAATTTAATATCAAAAATTAATACAGATCCACCAGGAATGCCTCTGTTATTATTAGATCCATAGCCTAGGTTAGATGGTATGAAAAGTTTACCAGAACCTCCTTTTTTGAAATAAGTAATTCCTTCTGTCCAACCTTCAATAACTTCTTTTAAATCAAAAGAAACTCCAGAGACACTACTTTCGTCAAAAACAGTTCCGCTTGTAAAATATCCTTTATAAGCTACAGTAACATTGTCTGTAGGTTCAGGAGTTTCACCAGTACCTTCTTGCTCAATAATATAATAAAGTCCTGATGATGTTTTTGTATATTCTGTAATTTCTTCTTCAGCAAGGTATTCCATAATTTCATCATCATTAGCCTCTTCTATATTACTAAAGATATCAATCAATTCTATATCAAAAACCAATACAGATCCTTCAGGAATATTAGTAAATGAAACATTTCCATACCCTAATTTTGAAGGGATAATTATTTTACCGGATCCACCAGCTTTAAAATGTGATAGTCCAAAGCCTAATCCTTGTATTATTTTTTCTATTTGAAGATAAGCGGGTTTATCTTCTGCTTTACTAAAAACTTTACCATTCAATACACGACCTTTATAGTTTAATTTAACAACATTACTAGTTTCAGGTTGTGTACCAGTTCCTTCTTCTTCGATTACATAATATACGCCATATTCGTCTTTAGTGGCTTGTAAATTATTATCAGTTAGGTATTTTTGGATATCTTCTTCATTTTCTGATGTATAATCCTTTGGACTGTCGTCTTTTAAACAAGAAGTTAAAAGGATAAACGAGGTAATAGCTAAAATTATCTTATTCATATTGTATGTTTTTATAGGAAAACAAATATATAATAATAAATACAATTAGCTCAATTTCCAATGGTAGTCTACGTGTACTTTGTAAAGAATGTAACCAAAAGGAATCCACCAAATAAGATCATTAAAAATGAGAGTGTAGAAAAATTCAAAAGGAACGATTCCTTCTAAATAATTACCTAAAAAACCAATGGGGCCAAAAACTTTTCCTAAAGCACCAACAGCAACTACAGGCCAATGTTTTAAGGGGTTGTAGGATGCCCACCAATATCCTAATCCATATACGCCCACAATCATTCCTACTCCTTGCCAAATCATGGGTAGGTTCAAACGTTCCATACCCACAATATCAAAGAATTGGTTAGGAAATAACACCACCCAAGTTCCCCAAAGAATGTTGTACACAGCTGCAACTTTTAAAATGGTTTTCATATTAATTATTTAAAGCTTCTTTGTAAGTGTTAATAGCTCTTTCTCTAGCAAATTTATGTTCTACCATAGGTTTAGCATAGGTGAGCTCATTTAGTTCTGGAACCCATTTTTTGATATATTTTAGATTTTTGTCAAACTTTTGAATTTGAGTAGTAGGATTAAATACTCTAAAATAAGGGGCTGCATCACATCCTGTACCCGCTGCCCATTGCCAATTTCCATTGTTGGCAGATAAATCGTAGTCTAATAACTTTTCGGCAAAATAAGCTTCCCCCCATTGCCAATCAATGAGTAAATGTTTGCATAAAAATCCAGCAGTAATCATTCTTACTCTGTTGTGCATGTGTCCGGTAGCGTTGAGTTCTCTCATGCCTGCGTCTACTATTGGGTATCCGGTTTGTCCGTTGCACCATTTGTCAAATTCCTTTTCATTGTTTCTCCAAGGAATGGCATCATATTTAGGTTTAAAGTTTTTATTCTTCACTTGTGGAAAGTGAAACAGGATTTGCATAAAAAATTCTCTCCAGATGAGTTCACTTAAATACACTTCACTTTGTTCTGGTAAATCTAAAATCACTTGTCTTATGCTTAAAGTTCCAAAACGCAAATGAGGTCCAATATGAGTAGTGTGATCTTCAGAGGGAATATCACGATGTTTCCCATAATTGATGATTTTTTTAGGATTGAATTTAGGTACTTTTATGTTTGAGGTTTCAAAACCAATTTCTTGTAAGGAAGGAAAATTTACAGACTGTTTGATGAAATTATGAAAAGCACCTTCTTTTGTTTGTAGACTGATGTCTCTAAAAGCAGCTAACCATTTGTTTTTATAGGGAGTATAAACGGTATAAGGTTTGCCATCAGCCTTTACAATTTCACTCTCCTCAAAAATTACTTGGTCTTTAAATCGGTGAAATTCAGCTTTGTTTTTTTTTGCCAATTTGTAAACATTTCTGTCCCTTTCTAAAGCATAAGGTTCATAATCTTTGTTGGTAAAAATAGCGTTGATTTGATAATCTTTAAAAAGCTTTTTCCAAACTTCAAGAGGTTTTCCTTTTAAAATTAATAAACTACTTTGATGTTGATTTAGTTTTTTGTTTATTTTATCCAAACACTCATGAATAAAACTCACTCGGGCATCATTTTTAGGTAAATGTTCTAAAATTTCATTATCAAAAATAAAAATAGGGAGTACAGGTAAATTATCTTCTAAAGCTTTGTTTAAAGCAGTACTATCATACAATCGTAAATCTCTTCTAAACCAAAATACATTAATTTTTTGCATTTGCTTTTTGTTTAAAATATTGATGAAGGTAAATGTTTCCAAAAATTAATAACATCCCATAAAAAGCATCTTCTACAGGAATGGTAAACATTCTAATTCCTAAATTTTGAGTATTGTTGTACCAAACAATGGGAGCTTCTAAAAAACTACCCGTTAATATTCCATTACTAGCAAAGAAAAAAGGCAAAATGGTTATAAAAGTTAGGTAATAATAAAACAGATTGGTTTTTCTTTTTTTTAGATACAATAAGAAAATCCCCAAAAATAAAAAGGTTAAAAAAGTGTACCACTTGTTATAATTTAAAACACTAAGCCCTAATGAAAACAAGGCTAAAAAATTATTGATTTTAATAATTGTAGGCGTGTTTGTTTTATTAGGAAGTAGATATTGAAAAGCAAAAAATGTAAAAGAACAAGCATAAGGAATACAGAGGAAAAATAGAATTTCCTCAATAGGTAAATGACCTAGATAGATACCTGTTAAATAATTTGGGTTGAATCCCCAGAAACCAAGTCGGGTAAAAATTTCATCCCAGATTAAAAAGAAAATCCCTACTAATAAACAGCTTAAACCAAAATATTTCCATTCCTTATAAAAGGCATGTTTTGGATAAAAACTACATAAAAAAGGAATAATAAGGCATCCTAAATCTATAATTAAATAGGTGTATTGCATTAAAAATATTGTTTAAAATACTTAATAGGAACGTATAACATTCCAAAACATTCTCCATCTTCTTTGCCTAGGTGTTTGTGGTGTACTTTGTGTGCTTTTCTTAAAGATTTGATATATGGATTTTTTATGTTTTTAAACAAATCAAAACGTTGGTGAATGATGATATCATGAACTAAAAAGTAGGCTATTCCGTAAAATAAAATTCCCAAACCAATAAAAAATAAATAGTTTAGTTCTGGACGAATACCAAAATAAAATAAAGCAATACTAGGAATGGCAAAAATGACAAAAAAGGCATCATTTTTTTCAAATACACCTTGGTATTTTGGTTGGTGATGGTCTTCGTGCAAATACCACAAAAAACCATGCATCACAAATTTATGTGTACACCAAGTAATGCATTCCATGAATAAGAAGGTTCCTAAGGTGACTAATATGTATAAAATAAGACTATTCATTTTTAACTTTTTTGATATGTTTTAACATCACTTTTTGATAATCTTGATTGATATTACTCTTGGCTATGTTTTTTTTGATGAACTCGTCATCTTCTTTAATATTGTCATGATAACCTAAAAAAGATGGTGCTTTTTTTTGAGTTAACCATCTGATATATCTAGCTTCAATATTATCTGGATGTTCTTTAATAAAAGATTCAAGCATTTTTTTTCCTTTCTTAAAATTAGCCAACTTTTGCATAGGAGACCAAACAAACTCGGCTTTTTTCATGGTTGCAGCTGCATGATATGGAATCACGTCATCACAATTAGATTTTTCACAAATTAGAATCATTTCTTCTAATTGTTCTTCGTTTACACCCTCTTGAAAAAAAGCTCTTACTGTTTTAAGTTGTTCGCAATTATTGGGTGATAAACTCAAGGTTAAAGAATATATAAAAGCAATAAATAAGGTTTTCATAAACTAAACTAATCTTAAAGAATATTTGGTGTAAGCCCTCATTAAAATTAACACTTTTGTAGGATTTGACACCCTTATTCTTTCATTCATTATTTGTTCACTAGTTATTGCTTTTAACTTTTTTAATAATTTTAAATAATACTTATATGCCAAATAAACTCCCAGTTTACTTTCTATTGGTAATTTTTGAATTCCTATATAAGCTTCTTTAAAATCTTCTTCTATTTCATTAATAATTACCTTTTTGGTGTGAGCATCCATGGGTAAAGAAGTTAAGTTTGGAAAATAAGATCTATCTAAACTTTCTAAATCATCTTTTAAATCTCTTAAAAAATTCACTTTTTGAAAAGCAGAACCCAATTTCATGGCATAAGGTTTTAGCTCTTTGTATTTTTCTTCATCATTATTTACAAAAACACGTAAACACATTAAACCTACTACATCGGCAGAACCGTAAATATATTCCTGATAATCTTCTACAGAACTATAAGTTGTTTGAGATAAATCTCTTCTCATACTTTTTAAAAAGTCTTTTACAAAAGGCTGTAGTTTGTATCTTAAAACCACTTCTTGAAAAGCGTTTAAAATAGGATTCAAACTAATTTTTCTATCTAAAGATTTATAATATTCCTCTTCAAATTCATCTAATAATTCTTTTTGAGGATATTCTAAAAAAGTATCTACAATTTCATCAGCATAACGAACAAAGCCATAAATGGCATATATAGCAGGTCTTATAGTAGGCTTAAATAATAAAATACCTAAGGAGAAAGAAGTGCTGTATCTTTTGGTAATGATTTTACTACATTCGTAACTGGTACTATCAAAAAGTGCTTTCATAATTACTGATGTTTTTTTATTAATGTACTTACAATTTCTCCAGAAATAATAGCAGGTGGCACTCCAGGTCCAGGAACCGTTAATTGTCCGGTAAAATATAAGTTACTAATTTTTTTACTTTTTAATTTAGGTCTTAAAATATGTGTCTGCAATAAAGTATTAGCCAAACCATAGGCATTTCCTTTATATGAATTAAATTGTTTTTTAAAATCATTTACACAATAACTTTCTTTAAAATTTACGAAAGGAGCAATGCTTTGGTTTGTTATTTTTTCTAATCTTTCTATAATGATATTAAAATAGTGTTCTCTAATTTCTGGGCTGTCTTCAATTCCGGGAGCAATTGGAATTAAAAAAGTTCCAGCTTCTTTTCCTTCAGGTGCAAAATAGGCATCTGTAATACTAGGGAAACTTGCGTAGAATAAAGGTTTTTCTGGCCAAGTAAGTGTATCATAAATAGACTTTGCATGCTCACTAAAATCGGTATCAAAAAACAAAGTATGATGCGATACGTTTTCTATTTTTTTATCAAAAGCCACATAAAATAATAGGGCAGATGGGGCGAATGTTTTGCTGTCCCAATATTTTTCTGAGTATTGTCTGTATTTTGCAGGAAGTAAAGTTTCTGTAAAATGATAATCTGCTCCGCTTAACAAAACATCACAAGCATAAGTATCACTTAAAGTTGTTACAGAAGTTACTTTATTATTTTCTAGATTGATGTTGGTAATGTTTTCCTCACAGAGAATTTCAACCCCTAATTCTTCTGCCAAATTAGCCATTCCCACTGCTACTTGATGCATTCCTTTGATAGGGTGCCAAGTTCCTAATCTTAAATCGGCATAATTCATAAAATTATAAAACCCAGGCGTAGTTTCTGGTTTTGCCCCTAAGAACAAGACAGGGAATTCTAATATTTGTTTTAATTCTGGATGTTTGATGTATTTGGCTACTTGTGATTTTATATTGCTAAAAAAAGCTCCAACTTTTAACGCTGTTTTAGGAGTGATGATTTCAAATAAATTTTCACCAGGTTGATATACCAAATCTTTAATAGCCAAGTGATAATTTTCTTCGGCATCTGCAATAAAAGTTTTTAATTTCTCTCCGCTCCCTTTTTCTTTGTCTTCAAAAGTTTTAACAATGGTTTCAAAGTTGGCTGCAATGCAAATAGAGTTCATCACACCTGCATACACTTCGTATCCAGGATCTAGTTGGGTGATTTGATAATATTCGTCAGTTGTTTTTCCAAAATCATTAAAAAATTTATCAAACACATCTGGCATCCAATAAAAAGTGGGTCCCATGTCAAACACAAATCCATCTTTATGTAATTGTTGTGCTCTTCCTCCAACATGTTTGTTTTTTTCAAGAATGGTAACATCGTAACCCATTTTGGCTAAATAACAACTAGCCGAAAGAGAGGAAAACCCAGCTCCAATAATTACGATTTTTTTCTTTTCCATTTTCTTTATTGCGATTTTGTTATGAATTTACACAAACAATATTACAAATAGAAAAAACATCAAACTTAAATATGTGGTATAAGGGTTTGATTTGTGATGGTTGGGAAGTCCCAAGTGTGAAAAGTAAGGCTTTGTGGGTGGTTTGGAACTAAGAAATAATTTGTTCTTTGGGAAAAGAACGAGAAACCGGAATGGTTTCCTTTACATTTTTTAGGGTTACTTGTAAAGCCCGAGCATTTCCTTCTACTTTTAAAACTTCACTTTTGTTGATGATAAAAGAACGGTGACATCTGATAAATTCAGGATAGACAGAAAGAATATCTTCTACTTTTTTTAAGGTGATTCTCATCAATACCTTTTTTGGCTTTTCATCTAACAAATAAACAATGGTGGTGTAGTTGTTATTAGATTGTGCATATAAAAAACTATCAATATCTATGGTTAAAGAATCTTCTTTGATGTTGTCAGAATTAATGATAATAGTTTCTTTTTTCTCCTTTCTAATTTGTTCTACAATTTTGTCTGGCGTTACCTTAAGTTTTGTTTGTAGGTATTTTTCTATCATAAAAATAATGAACATTACAGGGAATATTCCAATAGAAAATACCCTGAACATAAATTTTAGATAAGAAAAAGAAGGCATATAATTATCTATATACGCAATGTGATAGAAATAGTTAATGGTGGTGATAATTAAAAAGGTAATCAGTAAAAAAGTTGCTTCTTTTTGTACGGTCCAACTTCTTACATTAAAGTAAATAGGAAATATTTTAGGTAATATAAAATAACTAATATAAAGGCTAAAACTCACTAAAAGCCCATAACCTACAATTAAAAAAGGATTGTGATGAATGACATTGTCAATCCCAAAAGGTCTAAAAACAAATAAAAATAAAAACGTAAAAAGCCCTACACCTAATGTCATTGATAGTTTTACAGGAGTACTATCAATCATGTAGTATGGTTTTTTTAGCCAGGCTTTAAAGTTTTGAATCATTACTTTTTTTTATAAACGTGAAGGTAGTAAAAAAAGGTTCTAATTATGCTTTGCTACAGGGGCTTTACCCATGTGTTTAAAACGATTGTGTGTCCAGAAATAAATAGCTGGATTTTCTGTAATATCCTTCTCTAATTTTTTTAAGTAAATATCCGTTAAAGGGTATTCACTTGTTGTGTTTTCTGGAACAGTCATTTTTTCAAATGTAATTTCATAATACCCACGTTTAGGCATTTCAATATGCATATATATTACATTAAAATTAAAACGTTTGGCTAACATCTCGGCACCTGTATGGATGGGAACAACATGTCCAAAAAAAGGAGCCCAATAATGTGTCTTACTCACTTGTGGAGATTGATCACTTAACAAGCCATACATAGATTGAATATTGTTTTTGTAGTTCTTAAGTATTTGTGGAATGGTATCTTGAGTTGGAATAAATATAGAGCCAAATCTTCCCCTGTTTTCTCTTACGTAGGTATTAAAATATTTATTTCCCAATTCTTTAAAAGCTCCGTAACATTTAATATTTGTATGATGGTTGATATTGAACAACCACTCCCAGTTTCCATGATGTGCTCCTAATAAAATAACGCTTTTTCCCGAAGCTTCTAGTTGTCTAAATAGTTCAGGATTCATGTATTTATACCTTTTGTCTATTTCTTTTTGAGCAATTCCAAATCCTTTTAACATTTCAATAAAAATATCTACAAAATGTTTAAAAGATTTTTTTTCGATCATCAGTCTTTCTTTGTCTGTTTTTTCAGGAAAACAAAGCGCTAAATTTTTTCTAACGGTCTTTTTTCTATAACCAAGAATGTAATAAACAAAATAATATATCAGATTTGATATTCCATATAAAAACCAAAGAGGTAACTTTGAAAATAGAAATATAATAGGATAAATAATTAAATAGATAATTCGTTCTTTATTCATTTTATAAAAATAGGAGTTACAAATATCGAACATATATCGGACATAAATAAATCGATTAACATGAATTTAATAGTAATAGGCTTAATAATAGCTAATGTGATAGTGAGTTTACAAGGTTTTAAGGATCTTGTGTTTTTTAATAAATATAAGTTCAATGTGTTAAGTATACAAAAGGGAGAAAAGTTTAGAATGATTTCCTCTGGGTTTTTACATGCAGATTATATTCATTTAGGATTTAATATGTATGCATTGTATTTGTTTTCTAATACGGTTTTACATTTTTTTAGTCCTTTACAATATTTAGGAATTTATGTATTGAGTTTGTTAGCAGGGAATTATTTATCGTTAATTTTAAATAAAAACAATCCCTACTATTCAGCTGTAGGAGCTTCGGGATCGGTTACTGGAATTGTATATGCTAGTATTGTGTTATACCCTGAAATGCAATTATATATTTTTCCATTGCCTATTGCTATTCCAGGATATATATTTGGAATCGGTTATTTGTTTTATTCTATGTATGGAATGAAAAATCAATCAGGAAACATAGGACATAGTGCACATATTGGAGGGGCTATAGCTGGGTATATAGCGACCATTTTAATGATGCCTAATGTTTTACAAACTGGAACTTTACAAGTTGTTTTATTAGCTATTCCTATTGTGGTCTTGTTAGTTATGCAAAAAAAGAACCTTTTTCAGTAAAACATTTAACGTATTCATATTTGGTATAGCTCATTAATAAACCCTATTTTTGCGGCGTTAAAAACTAAACTATGACTAAATATTTTAAACAATTTACCACAAATCCTAAAAATGATATTCTTGCAGGAATGACCGTTTCTTTGGCTATGATTCCGGAAGTTGTTGCTTTTGCTTTTGTGGCACAAATAGATCCATTAGTAGCTTTGTCAGGAGCTTTTATCATTGGTTTGATTACTGCTATTTTTGGTGGGAGACCTGGATTGATTTCTGGAGCTGCAGGTGCTGTTGCTGTTATTTTTGTACATATGATACAAGAAGGACATACCAAAGGAATGTTGTTTGATAATCCTATAGATAATATGGGATATTTCTATTTATTGGCAGCGGTTGTATTAATGGGGATTTTTCAAATATTTGCAGGTGTTTTTAAATTAGGGCGTTTTGTACGTTTAATTCCCTACCCAGTAATGTTAGGTTTTGTAAACGGATTGGCTATTGTTATTTTTTGGGCTCAGGTAAAAATGTTTACTCATAAAACCTTACAAGTTTCTGCTGATGGAGTTAAAAAATATATTTCAGACTTTATGACTGGAACAGAGTTGTATATTATGATGGGCTTGGTTGGATTGACCATGGCGATCATTTTTTTATTACCTAAAATTACCAAGAAATTACCCGCTTCCTTAACGGCTATTTTAGTGGTAACCATTATTGTAATTGTTTCTGGATTAGATGTTTCTACCGTTGGATCTTATATTAGAGAAGGTGGTGGAGCAGGTTTAAAAGGAGAGTTTCCTACACCAAACATGGAGTTATGGCAAAATTTACCTTTTAATTTAGATACACTCACATTTATTTTGCCTTTTGCTTTTTTAGCTGCATCTGTTGGGTTGATAGAATCTTTAATGACGATGAACTTGGTAGATGAATTAACAGATACAAGAGGAGATGGTAATCGTGAATGTATTGCACAAGGAGTTGGAAATATTACCAGTGGACTTTTTGGAGGAACTGGAGGTTGTGGAATGATTGGTCAAACAGTTATTAACATCAATGCAAAAGGTAGAGGTCGTTTGTCAGGAGTTATGATGGCTTTAACTTTGTTGTCTTTTATTTTATTTGCCGATGAATATATTGAACAAGTGCCTATTGCCGCTTTGGTAGGAGTAATGTTTGTGATGGTAATAGAAACTTTTGCATGGTCTAGTATTCGTATTTTAAGAAAAATACCAAGAGCCGATGCTTTTGTATTGGTAGCTGTTTCTGCTATTACTGTTGTTTTTGATTTGGCGATTGCTGTTTTTGCAGGAGTTATTATTTCGGCGTTGGTTTTTGCATGGGAAAATGCCATTAGAATTCGTGCAAGAAAAAGAATGAAAGATGGAACTTTGACTTATGAAATTTGGGGACCTTTGTTTTTTGGTTCTGTTAATGTGTTTAATGAAAAGTTTGATCCTAAGAACGATCCACAATATGTAGAAATAGATTTTATAGAATCTCGTATCAGTGATCATTCTGGTTTAGAGGCAATTAAAAATATTGTTCAAAAATACGAGGAGCATGGAAAAGAAATTAAATTAAGACATTTAAGTAAAGATTGTAAAATTTTATTAAAGACTGCAGATCCTAAATTCACCAAAATGATTGTTGATGATATTGACGATCCAAGATATCACTTGGTAGAAGATCCAGAAAGATTTAAAAACGGACTCTATGATACTACTGAATAAGTACGGCAAAAGATTATAAGATAAAAAAGAGGTTAACATAAATGTTAACCTCTTTTTTATTGCAATGAAGAGAACAAGACAGTACAGTATGGAATGATTAAATATGTTTACTTAATTAGACTCTGTTTTGATAGGGAAATTAGAATATATCAACTCAAGGAGTAGATCAAAACAAATAAATAAACTTTAAATAAATATAACATTTATGAACATCATCAATACAGCTAAGAATATAATTTTACAACTCGGTTTTTTAAGTGCTTTTGTTTTGTTTTCAAACCATGTAAAAGCACAATTTCATCAAATTAAAAATGATGTTTTTTGGGATACCAAAGATGGAAAACCAATATATAGTCAAGGAGGGGGAATATTTACATTCAAAGACCCTGATTCTGGACTAGAAAAGTATTATTGGTATGGTGTGCATTATAAAGGAGCTGAATTGTATAGAGCAAATCCAGCCATTACCCAAGAAAGAACTAATTTTTTAGATGTAAGTTGTTACACTTCTACAGATTTGGTAAACTGGACCATGGAAGAACCTGTACTGACCAGAGCAGAAATTGATAAAAACTTCCCAAGAACAGGTTGGGTAGGAAGATTAGGAGTTGCCTACGTAAAATCTTTAAAAAAATATGCCATGTTTGTGCAACACAACGATCAGGTGCTTATTACGGTAGCAGATAAGCCTACAGGGCCTTTTAAATGGCATCAGCGAATTAGTATGAAAGAAGCTATTGGAACTAGTAATACAGGAGATCAAACCGTATTTACAGATGAAGATACTGGAATTTCATATTTGGTGTATTCTTATGGACAAGGAAGAAATAAAATATACATTTCAGAAATAGGAGAAAAAAACGGAAAGGTAGATTTACTAGACTGTACGCAAGTATTTAGAGGGCGTGGTAGAGAAGGAAATTGTATGTTTAAATATCAAGGAAAATATTATTTATACGCCTCTAATTTATACGGATGGGATTCTTCTTATGCATATTATTTAGTAGCAGATGATATTCGTGGTCCTTATACGCCAACCAATAAAATGTTGATTACTCAAGGGAGTATGGAAGATTATGCTCATATTACGCAAACAGGATTTTTTGTAAATGTAAAAGGAAGTAAACAAGAAACTGTTGTTTTTTGTGGAGACAGATGGTCAGATTTTGCTGGAAACGGATTGGGATATAATCAATGGTGTCCTTTATCTTTTGAAGGAGAAGTACCTTATTTTAACTCTTTAAATTCTTGGAAACTTAATGAGAGTACAGGTGAGTGGAACGTAGCAAGTGATAATAATTATGTGAAAAATCCAAGTTTTGAAGCCGATCGTAGACATATTCCAAGTCCGGTAAAACCAATTAAAGAACAATTATTGGCTTGGCATTCTAAAGTGTTAGAAGGAAATGTAATTGTGGTAGCAGATAAAGATACTCCTGTTTTAAATTATTTTAATACAGAAGCAGATAGAAAGCATGTTATAGGAGAAAAAAGTTTAAATATTACTGATGCGATCAGCTTTAAAAGAAAGGTATTCCAAACTATTGAGTCTAGTCCTTATGTAAAGTTAAAAGATGGTAACTATCATTTAACAGCTAAAATTAAAAGTAGCGGAACTTTTCAGAAGTTAGAAATGTATGCAGAAAGTGGTGTTGATAAAAAAACACATCCAATAAATACTCATAACAATCAGTGGAAAACCATTGAAATAAAAAATGTACCTGTGGTAAATGGAAAAGTAGAAATAGGTTTTGTAGTATATGGTGATGCAGAGGCTCACTGTTGGGTAGATGATGTTTCATTTGTGAATGCTCAAAATTAAACGTAACAATAGAATAAATTAATTTTAAAATATTATATGAGATATTTTTTTCAGGGTTTAACATTATTAATCTTTAGTACAACTGTTATTGCGTGTAGTAGCAATACAAAATACAAGGCAACTACAGCTGGTTTTGAAATTTATAAGGATCAAAATAAAGCGGCAATTCTATACGATTCTAAAGGAGATGATTTAGATTCTATAGCGGCTTATCTTTTGTCTGATGATATTTTTAAGGTGACGGGATATCAACCAAAAGTACATACAGATTATAAAAATGTAGAAGGGAGTGTAATTGTTATTGGATCGCTTCAATCAGAAATGATGGCAGCGTTTATCAATAAAAAAACAATTAATACTACCTTTTTAAATCAGACAGAAAGTTACTTGTATAAAACAGTAGAAAACCCTTCTAAAAAAATAAATAAAGCTTTTCTTATTGCGGGTACCGATGCTAGAGGAACGGCTTTTGGAGTATTCGATTTATCTAAAAAAATAGGCGTTTCTCCTTGGAATTGGTGGGCTGATGTTCCTGCAAAAAAAAGCATCAAATTGGTTTTAAATCAGCCTGAGTTCTATAGTAAAGAGCCATCGGTTTCTTATAGAGGAATTTTTATTAATGATGAAGATTGGGGATTACAACCTTGGGCAGCGCACAATTACGAACCAGAAACAGGAGATATAGGACCAAAAACCTATGCCAAAGTTTTTGAACTTTTATTACGTTTAAAAGCCAATACCATTTGGCCAGCTATGCATCCAAGTACCAAGGCATTTTTCCACTATCCGGGAAATAGAAAAATGGCAGAGTTGTATCATATTGCTTTAGGTTCTTCACATGCAGAGCCTATGTTACGTAATAATGTGGATGAATGGGATGAACATAAAAATGGTCGTTTTAACTATAAAACCAATAAAGAAAATGTTTTTAAGTATTGGGAAGATAGGGTAAAAGAAGCCAAAGATATTGATGGTGTTTATACTATAGGAATGCGTGGGGTGCACGATAGTGGTATGGAAGGAGTTAAAAGTAAAGAAGAAGCTGTTGAGGTATTAAGTAAAGTGATTGCCGATCAACGTGGAATGATTAAAAAACATATCAATTCAGATGTTACAAAGGTTCCTCAAGCTTTTACCGTGTACAAAGAAGTGTTGGATTTGTATAAAAATGGATTAGAAGTTCCCGAAGATATTACCTTGGTTTGGACGGATGATAATTACGGATACATTAGATCTTTAAGTAATAAAGAAGAACAAAAACGCGTTGGTGGAGGTGGTGTGTATTACCATGCATCTTATTGGGGGAGACCTCATGATTATTTATGGTTAAGCAGTACCAATCCGTATTTAATTCACGAAGAAATGATGAAAGCTTACGAGTTAAATAATAAAGAAATTTGGATTCTAAACGTAGGAGATATCAAGCCAGCGGAATACAATATGCAGCTGTTTATGGATATGGCTTACGATGCTGAAAGTTTTAAGAACCCTTTGGCTGTAAAAAAACACAAAGAAGCTTTTTTTAAAGAAACCTTTAATGAGGAATTGGGAACTGAAATTGCAGCTATCAAACAAAAATATTATCAATTGGCTTTTGAAAGAAAACCTGAGTTTATGGGATGGAGTCAAACCGAAAGAACGACCCCTATTTATAAAACAGACTATAATGCATTGAGCTATGGTGATGAAATTCAACAACGTATTGATGCTTATGTTTCTTTAGAAAATAGAGTAGATTTGGTTGAAGAAAAGTTGCCAGAAGAAATGAAAAGTGCCTTTTTTCAATTGGTAGCTTACCCTGTAAAAGGAGCAGCTAATATGAATAAAAAGTTTATGTACAAAGACAAGGCTTTAACGTATGCAGCGCAATCAAGAAAAAGTGCTTATCAATATAAAAAATTGGCAAATCAATCTTATCAAAATATAGTAGCGCTTACCAAAGAATACAACACCATTTCAAATGGAAAGTGGAAAGGAATGATGGATATGAAGCCAAGGAGATTACCTGTTTACGACAATCCTGAAATAGATCTTTCTACCATAAATGATAAAGACTTGGTGGGGATTTCTGTAGAAGATACCTTAACTGTTAAAGGAGTTGATTATTTACCTACTTTTTATGTAAAAGACAAAGCGACTTATTTTGTAGATGTTTTCTTAAAATCTGCTAATCACGCAGATTGGAGTGTTAATCAATTACCAAAATGGTTAGGTGTAAGTCAGAAAGCGGGCGTTTTAAATGATCAAAAAACTGAAGATCGTATTTTGTTTTCAATAAACTGGGAAGCTTGGAAACAAGCAGGAAATCCAAAGAATGGAGAAATAAAAATAGAGGTAGGAGAATTGAGTAAAAATATTCAGTTATTGGTGTCTGATAGTTATCAAAATATATCAACGTCTGGTATTGTGGAGAAAAATAATTTGGCTTTGGTGTATGCAGAAAACTTTGTTGCTAATAATTCATCAAACGATCAATCATGGAAGGTCTCTAAAGGATTAGGTCATAGTCAAGCTGTAGTACAAGCTTCTGCTATAGAAAAAACTTCAAAATCTAAGCTAGAAAATGGAGCTGTGTTAACGTATGAAATTTTTACAGAAACCATTACAGATAAGGCTACTTTGCAGTTGGTGGCAATTCCAACACATCCCTTAACTACAGATGGAAAAGTACGTATTGGGGTACAATGGAATGATGAACCTGTTACAATAGTAGATTTTAAAACTTACGGAAGAAGTTCTGAATGGAAACAAAATGTGTTGAGAAATAAAGCCAGAAAAAATTTAAAAGTCTCTTTAAAAAAGAAAGGAAAACAGACTTTAAAAATTTATGCTGTTGATGCAGGAGTATCGTTAGATTATGTAGTTTTAAATACTAAAGAATCTAAATTTCCTTATCATTTAGGAACTGAAACGATTATAAGTCGATAAAAAATCAAAAGTTATATAAGCATCAGCAAATTATAAATATTCAATCGTTTTTATTACTGATTGTTTTGTGATTCCTCTTTTCGTGTTTCATATGTCAATTTTACTATTTGAAATTTAAAAAACTCACTAATTTTTAGTGAGTTTTTTAATTAGGTTAAAAGATAAGTCTTTCTATACTAGATTTTCCAATCCAAATTTATATACAATTAGTAAGGTTTTTTATTATTGAAAATATTTGGGATAATCGGCAAAAAAAAATCGGTGATTCATTATTTAATTTTAAACTGTTAATTAAAGTTTTAGGATGCATTTGCTCTAATAAAATTAAGATTTTACCAATAGAATTAAGAGTTGTAAAATCTGTTGTGCATATTTATTGATAGTGTTATTACTTCAATTTACAGCTATTTAGCTGGAAGTACAACTTTTTTCTAAATGAACAACGGGTATAACATAATATTTATGTAAAAGTTCTAGGTTTTATTATTTTTTTTCTAATAGATTTGCCAACATATGAATCTTATTATTGAAGAAATAAAAAAAGGTAATAAAAAAGTATTTAAAATTTTTTTTGATAGACACTATGGAGAATTGGTTCGACATGCTAATGGTTATCTTTTTAATAAAGATTCTAGTGAAGATATTGTTCAAGAGGTGTTTATTTATATTTGGGAAAATGCAGATAAATTAAAAATAGAAACCTCATTAAGAGGTTATCTTTTTACAATGGTTCGTAATAGGTGTTTTAATTTTTTAAAAACACTTAAAATAACAGATAATTATGAATATTTGGATTTTAATGTAGAACTTATTACCGAGTATATATTTGATTCAAAAGATGAAGATGAAAAAAAAATTGTATATCATCAAGTTTTAAAAATTGTAGATTCACTTCCTGAAAAAATGCAGCTAATTGTAAAATTAAAATTTTTACAAAACTATAAATATGCTGAGATAGCTTCTGAACTAGAAATATCGGTAAATACAGTTAAAACACAACTAAGAAGAGCTAAGACTATTATAACCAATTCAATAACCGTTGTTCTATTTTTGTTGGAGTTTCATAAGTAAACATTGTTTTTTTTGTCGGATAAATATTTTTTATTCGATTTTTTTATATTATTCATTTTTTTTGTCACCCTTTTTAGGAATTAGTTGTCTCATTAATATAGACCGAACAAAAGAATAATAATGGAATTTAAATTAATCATAAAAAAAATTAACAATACTCTAACTAAAGAAGAGGAAATTACTTTTTCAGAATGGTATAAAGAATCAAAGTCTCATAGAGATTATTTTTTATATGTTAAAAATCACATTCATGTTGATTTAGATATAATTGATATCGAAAAAGGCTGGTTAAGACTTGACGGTGATTTAAAAAAGCGTCGTCAAGAAAAGAATATTTATAAATATGGAATAGCAGCTTCAATAGCTGTTTTATTTTCTATAGGTTATATATTTATTCAAAAAGACTCAAAGAATATAAAAAATCATACAGTCATAGCGGTAAATGAAATAAAAGCAGGAACAGATAAAGCTATTTTAACTTTAGCGAACGGAGTAGATGTTTCATTAGAGAAGGGAAAGTTGTATAATTCACAAAATGTATCAAGTAATGGCGAAGAAATTATTTATAAAAATAAAGAAGAGAAAGATGATGAGTTGGTTTATAATTATTTAACTGTACCAAGAGGAGGACAGTTTTCTGTTAAGTTATCTGATGGAACACAGGTGTTTTTAAATTCAGAGTCTAAATTGAAATTCCCAGTAAAATTTATAGAAGGTTTGTCAAGAGAAGTGGAACTTGTATATGGAGAAGCTTATTTTGATGTGTCTCCTAGTGAAGACCATAAAGGTTCAAAATTTAAAGTATTGAATCATTCACAAGAAGTTGAGGTTATAGGAACAGAGTTTAATATTAAAGCTTATAAAAATGAAGATAATGTTTATACAACTTTGGTTGAAGGTAAAGTGTTTGTCACTAATGGTGTTTTGAAACGGAACATAGAACCAGGTCAACAATCAATTATAAGTTTGAATAATAACTATATTTCAGTTCATGAAGCAGACATAAAATCTGAAATATCTTGGAAAAAAGGGGTTTTTAGTTTTAAACAAAAATCATTAAGGGAAATAATGAAAGTTATTTCTAGGTGGTATAATGTAGAGGTTGTTTTTGTAAATAAAAATTTAGAAACAGTTAAATTCAATGGTGTTTTTAATAAAAGTCAAAATATTGAACAAATTTTGTCTATAATGAAATCAACAACTATAAATGGTTATAGAATAAAAGACAAAACTTTAATTATTGAGTAAAGAGTAAAGGAAGTATAAAACCCTGATTTCTGTATTTTGTAATACACTCAAATAAAGGATATTAATTTAAAATTATTAAAATATGGATTAAAAAACTATAAAAAAATGAGGACAAAGTGTAACCGGCCAAAGTATACTGCTTTATCCTCTTAAGATTATTACTAATTAATTAAAAATTTAACTAACTAAATAATACACAAATTTATGAAAATTAAATGTATAAACTCCTTTTGTAAATGGAGAAAAGGATTATTGTTGATAATTATGAAAATGTTTGTTTTTCTTTTTTGCACTACAGTTTTTTCTTTCTCACCTAATACTATAGTAGCTCAGAACTCCAAAATAAAGATTGATATTGATCAGATTCTTACTGTAGATCAGGTGTTTGATATAATTAGGAATCAGACAGAATATAATTTTTTTTATGAAACTGGCTTGTTTGATAATTTACCTAAAGTTAGTGTTAAGAGAGGCGTTATTTTAACAAATGATTTGTTGAACAAAAGTTTATCAAAAGGAAATTTTAAAATTCTTATTACTAAAGACAATTCTATTGTTATTAAGGAGAGGTTTATAAAATCAGTTGCTCAGCAAAAAAAGCATCAAATTTCAGGAGTGATATTGGATACTGAAGGCCAACCTTTACCAGGAGCAACTGTTGTTGAAAAAGGAACAAATAATGGTGTCATTACTAGTTTTGATGGGGATTTTAATTTGAATGTTAATGATCAAGCTATTTTAGTTGTTTCTTATGTTGGATATATTTCAAAAGAAATTCAATTAGGCTCTGAAAAAAGTCTAACTATTATTTTAGCTTCTGATATGGCAAGTCTTGATGAGATAGTTCTGGTTGGTTATGGTACCCAAAAGAAAGTCAACTTAACGGGATCGGTTAGTTCAATTTCATCAAAAGAAATAGAAAATCGACCTATCACTCAAGCTTCACAAGCCTTATCTGGTTTGGCAAGTGGTGTAACTGTACAACAAGGTTCAGGACGTCCTGGAAACGATGGCGCTTCCATTCGTTTGAGAGGAATAGGTACATTTTCTGGAGCAGGAAATGATCCTTTGGTTTTAATTGATGGACTTGCGGGTTCCTTAAATGATGTTGATCCAAATAACATTAAAAGTATCTCTGTATTAAAAGATGCGGCATCGGCTTCTATTTATGGAACTCGTGCAGCAAATGGAGTAATCCTTATTGAAACTAAAAGAGGCAGAAAAGGAGAATTGACAGTATCTTATAATGGATATATTGGAACACAAAAAGTAACTGCATTGCCAGATTTTGTTGATTCGGCAACTTATGCAACTTTGCGTAATGAAGCCAATGCAAATATGAACAGTGGTCCTTCTTACACTGATGCTGAAATAGAAAAATTTAGAAATCAATCAGATCCGGATAATTATCCAAATGTTCCCCATTTAAAAAATCTTTTGAAATCGGGTTCAGGATTACAAATGAGTCATAATTTTAGTTTTAGTGGAGGAGACGAAAAAAATTCTTATCTATTCTCTTTAGGATACCTTGATCAGGACGGAATAATAGCTGAAAATAATTATAAAAGATATAATTTTCAGTTGAATTTTGATAGCCAAATAAAGAAGAATTTAAAACTTACTGCAAATCTAAGCGGGTATTCTGCAAATACTGAAGAGCCTCGTCACATAGGTGGGGACATGACAAACATGATGAATTTTGCAGTGAGGCAAGGACCCATTTTTGCTGGTAAAAAATCCGATGGGACTTATGGTTATCAGGATAATTACAGTCCTCAGGCTTGGTTAGACAGCGAGTCTTTTACCAACCGAAAAAATAAATTATTTTTAGGAGGAACTGAATTAGCGTGGGATTTTATGAAAAACTTTACGTTAAGTGGTAAAGTTGGATATCGTTACACTAACTATCGTGATAAAGAATTCCTTTCAGATCTTCAATTTGATGCTAATAAGTATGTAGGACCTAATAGTCTTAGAGTAAGTTCTGGTTTTGATAATACCATTACATTACAATCTCTTTTAAAATATGCAGTAAATGTTGATAAGCACAGTATAGCAGCTTTAGCAGGATTTTCTCAGGAAGAATTTCACTCTGAATTCGTTTCAGGTTATCGAGATGATTTTCCTAATAATCTATTGTATGAAATCAATGCTGGCTCATCAAGTAATATGCAGAATTCCGGTTCAGCTGGTGAGTGGGGGTTAAGATCTTATTTTGGTAGAATTAATTATTCATTCAACGATCGCTATTTGTTTGAAGTAAATGGTCGTTATGATGGAACATCAAGATTTATTACTGATGGTAGATGGGGCTTTTTCCCATCAGTATCAGCAGGATGGAAAGTATCTGAAGAGAATTTCTTAAAAGAGGTGAAATGGATAGATAATTTGAAATTCAGAGCATCCTGGGGACAACTTGGAAATCAAAATATAGGGAATTATCCCTATCAAAATGTTATTGATTTAGGTCAGAATTATACATTTGGCGGAAGCCTTGTTTCAGGAGCCAGATTATCAACATTATCGAATGCTAACATTAGCTGGGAAACTACTACAGTTACTGATTTAGGTTTGGATGTTAACTTATTTGACGGAAAATTTAGTATGGTGTTTGATTATTTTGACAAAATTACTTCCGATATTTTAGATGTAGTAAGTGTTTCGGGTGTATTAGGACTTAATCCTTCTACTGTAAATGCAGGAGAAGTGAGAAACTCAGGTTTTGAAGTTTTATTGAATTATCAGGATAAAATAGGAGATGTTAATTTTAGTATATCCCCTAATTTTTCTTACACCAATAATAGAGTTACTAAATTATCAACTGGTTTAAATCAGGATATAAACAGAGGTTTATTTGTAGGCCATTCTGTAAATTCAACTTACGGTTATGTAGCTGATGGCTTATTTGTAGATGCTAATGATGTTGCTAATTATCCTACTCAACCCTATGCAGCTGAACCAGGATTTGTAAAATACAAAGACATTAGTGGTCCTGATGGTGTTCCTGATGGGAAAGTAGATGCTACTTATGATCGAAAAGTGATAGGTAGTTATTTTCCAAAATATTCTTTTGGAGCTAATTTACAGGCAGATTATAAAGGTTTTGATATCTCTGTTCTTTTACAAGGTTTAGCTGGTTTTAACAGACAAATTGGTGCTTATCAAGCCTATGCTTTTTATAATGGCGGACAGATACAACAGTGGCAGGCCGATAACAGATGGACAGAAGAAAATCCGGATCCTAATGCTGAATACATAAAATTAACGAGTCTTAATCAAGGAAGTGGTACTATCAGACCTTCTACATTTTGGGATAGAAATGCAAGTTTTTTAAGAATTAAGAATGTACAAATAGGATATAATTTCCCAAAACCTTTATTGGATGCATTAAAAATCCAAAAATTAAGAATATATGTAACGGGTCAAAACCTTCATACATTTAATAGTTTCTACAAAGGATGGGATCCTGAAATGAGCCAGTCAACTGGTGATAATAGTCCTTTTTATCCTATCACTAGTGTATATACTTTAGGATTAAACTTAAATTTTTAGAGATACTAATTTGTTAAAAAATATAAAATTATGATTACTACTATTAAAAAATATCGAAACATTAGAAGCGTGGCTCTAAAGTTTTGCCTATTTGTACTTGTTGTCTCAAATAGTGCCTGTTCGGATGATTTCTTTGATAAAAACCCGCTTGATAAAGTTTCTGATGCTACTTTTTGGAAATCAGAATCTGATGCAAAACTAGCGTTGGCAGGTTGTTACAACAATGGAGGAGCATGGAATGGAGAAGATTTTTGGACTGCCAGAGGAATTATTTATCTTGATTTTATGGCAGGTCTTGGTTCTGAAAAAGAATTGATTCCGGATCGTTTTACAGATGGAACGTTAGATCCAACTAATGGGACTGTAGAAGCCTATTGGGACAACTCTTATAGAAAAATTACAGCTTGTAATAATTTCCTATTTCATATTGATGATATTGTAATGGATGAAAATACTAAGGCAATAATGAAAAGTGAGATTAGAACGATAAGAGCATATCAATACTTTAATTTAGCTTTTTTCTTTTCAGATGTACCGTTTACTACAAAAGTTTTAACAGTTGATGAGGCTAATAACATACCACGTACTTCTAAAACAGAAATCATGGATTTTGTTGAAGCAGAATTAGAAGAAAGTGCTCTCAATTTACCATCAACAAGACCAACAACTGAAGATGGGCGTATTACCTCAGGAGCAGCATTAGCAATTTTAGGGCGTGTTCAAATGGCTAATAAAAAATGGGGTCCAGCAGCTATTACTTATAAAAAAATTATAGATAGTGAGGCTTACACTTTAAATGCTAGTTTTGAAACGATGTTTAATGCTAATAATGAAATAAATAAAGAATTTATTCTTACCACTCAGTACCAGGAAGATGTGTATGGACATGTTCTACCTCAGTATCTTTATCCAGAGGCTTATGGTGGTTGGCATCAGTTTTCTCCTTACAATGAATTAGTAAAACAATATGAATGTACAGATGGTTTAAGCATCGATGAATCTCCTTTATTTGATCCTGCAAATCCATATAACAATAGAGATCCCAGGTTAGATTATACCATTATGATTTCGGACAGAACGGTGTTTCAAGGAAAAACATTTGTAAGCAGACCAGATAGTAATTCTCCTGATAGGTTTACCAGATACAACTGGAGTGGCTATTGTATTAATAAATTCATGGATCCTTCATTTACAGGTGGGAATCTAATGAATTATGGAGGAAATTGGAGTATTATTCGTTATGCTGAAGTGTTATTGAGTTATTTAGAGTCTAAATTAGAAGCAGGTGAAGCTATAAATCAGGCATTATTAGATGAAACAATTAATAAAGTGAGATCAAGAGCAGATGTTAATATGCCAGCAATAACAACAACAAATCCAACCGAATTACGAAATAAAATTAGAATGGAGCGCGAGGTAGAGTTTGCTTTTGAAGGACTTCATTACTATGATATTCTAAGATGGGGAGTTGCTGCCGAGAAATTGAATCGTCAGTTTACAGGTATGAAATTAACAAATGATCCTGCTAATTACACTGCTTTTGATGTTGATGAAGATGGCTATTTGATGTATCAAAAAAGAAATTTTGTTGAAGGAGTAAATGAATTATGGCCTATTCCTCAGGCAGAAAGAAATGTCAATACTAAATTGACTCAAAATACTGGATATCCTAATTAATTATTTTTCATTTCCTGCTTAAAAAACAGGAAATGATTTTTTTAAGTAGTAATATAAAAAAATATCATAGTATAAGTGGCTTTTTTTTAGAATTCTAGATAAAGATTAAATGAAAAAAATGAAGCAAATAACAATTCTATTTGTCTTACTTACTCCAATATTTTCTATTGGACAAGTGGTTAAGGGGTATAAAAAACATAACGATAAAGTAGTTATAACTCTTGAAAAAGGAGAACTACATTTGAGTCCTCTAGCCGAAAATACCGTAAGAGTTCAATATGCTTTGGAAATGAAAAGTCAAATTCCTGAATTAGTTTTTACTTCAAAAGTTAACCTGCCTGACTTTAAGGTTTCGGAATCCAATTCAGGAATTGAAATTGCTATGTCAAAAATGACTGTGGTAGTAGATAAAAAAAGTGGAACATTGTCTTATCGAAATTCCAAAGGAAACGTTTTTTTAAGCGAAAAACCCAAAGGACGTATTCTTAAGCCAAGTTCAGTACAAGGTGAGTCATGTTATATTGTAGAACAAGGTTTTAGTACATTACCTGAAGAATATATCTTTGGTACTGGTCAGTTTCAAGATGGACATTTGAATATTAAAGGACTGCCTAGAAGATTAACTCAGGTAAATACACAAATTGCTATTCCATTTATTATGTCAAGTAAAGGCTATGGTTTGCTATGGCACAATTATGGTCTTACTGATTTTAATCCAGCAGATTCTGTTGTTAATTTAAAATCATCTGGGATAAGAGGAGAGTCTATTAGCATTGATGTTACCACTACCAATGGTACACAAAAGGAAACCCGACAAGATGGTGTGTTTACTGGAAGTTTTACTATTAAAGAGAATGATGAATATGCTATTTTGTTAGATGTTGGTCAAAAAATGGCTAGAAAATGGGAGTTAAAAATTGATGGTAAAGAGGTGTTTAACTTTAAGAATCATTGGTTACCACCAACAACCAGTACATTTGTTAGACTAACAGCAGGAAAACATAACATTGTAGTTACCGGAGAAAAAAATGACAAGCCTGTAGTATATTATAGAAAAGTTGCCAATGAAACAGTTTTTAGGTCTCCAGTAGCTAATAAGTTGGATTATGTTGTTTTTGCAGGAGATGCAGATGAAGTTATTTCAAGTTACCGTAATTTAACAGGGCAAGCTCCTCTTATGCCTATTTGGGCATTAGGTTATATTCATTGCCGTGAACGTTTTACTACACAAAATGATTTATTGAAAAATGCCAAAACATTTAGAGATAAAAAATTACCAATGGATTTAATTGTTCAAGATTGGCAATATTGGGGTAAATATGGTTGGAATTCAATGAAGTTTGATGAACAGATGTATCCCGATCCGTCAGCAATGGTAAAAGAGTTACACCAAATGAATATGCGATTGATGCTTTCTGTTTGGTCCAAAATAGATAAAGAAAGTGTATTGGGGAAAGAATTTAATAAGAAAAATTATTATATACCAAATACCCAATGGGTAGATTTTTTCAATCCTGAAGCTGCAGATTATTATTGGAAGAATTTTAGTGAAAAGTTATTAAAGCCATACGAAATAGATGCTTGGTGGCAAGATGCTACAGAACCTGAAAATGATGATTTAGTAGGCAGAAAAATAAATAACGGAACAATTCCAGGAGAGCAAATGCGAAATGTTTATCCAATGTATGTAACAAAAACAGTATATGAGGGTTCTCGAAAAGATGCTCCTGATAAAAGAGTTTTTATTCTAACTAGAAGCGGATTCTCAGGTCAACAACGTTATGCTGCTGCGGTATGGACAGGAGATGTAGGTAATGATTGGGGGACTTTACAAAGACAACTAACAGCCGGATTAAATTATTCTATAACAGGACTACCCTGGTGGACTTTCGATGCAGGAGGATTTTTTCGTCCTGGTAAAAATCAATACACTGATGTTAAATTTCACGAACGTTTTTTAAGGTGGTTTCAGTTAGCTACTTTCTCACCCTTACAAAGAGTGCATGGATACCAAACAAATACTGAATTCTGGAGATTTGGTAAAAAAGTGGAATCAGAAGCTTTAAAATTTTTAAATTTACGTTACCGTTTAATGCCATATATTTATTCGCAAGCAGCCAACATAACTTTTAATAATGGAACCTTGATGCGTCCATTGGTCATGGATTTTTCAGATGATATAAAAGCACTTCAGCAAAAATATGAGTATATGTTTGGAGCTGCTTTTCTTGTGGCACCTGTTGTTTCGGAGAATATAAATAAATGGGATGTTTACTTACCTGAAAACAAATCAGGATGGTTTAACTTTTGGACAGGAAAACAATATAAAGGCGGACAAATAGTAGAAACAGCTGCATCTATTTCAACCATTCCTTTATATGTTAAATCGGGTTCAATTATTCCAATAGGCGAAAAAATGCAGTACACCAACCAAAAGCCTTCCGATACACTTGAAATCAGAGTGTATAAAGGTGCTAATGGCAAATTTGAACTTTATGAAGATGAAGGAACAAATTATAACTATGAGAAAGGTGCTTTTTCTTTTATCCCTTTTGAATGGAATGAACAAAAACAAACCCTGACAATTGGTAAACGCAAAGGTGGAAATTTTAATGGATTAATTAAAAACCGTGTATTTAATATTGTTTGGGTAGATGAGTCAAATGGCTTTGGTATCGAAAACGGAAAAACCAATATTTCGGTACAATACAATGGAAGTAGTATTGCTGTTCCAAGAAAATAAAAAACATGAAAGTAAGATCAATGAAATACATCTATTTAATATTCGGTCTCGTTATTTCAACTACATTTACAATAAATGCTCAAGAAATTGTCTCACCAAATAAAAATATTAAGGCAATTGTTTCGAAGAAAGAATCTGATAAAAATTCTTTTGGTCAGGTATATTTTAAAATTTTGTATAAAAACAAATCGAAATATATTGAAATAATACCAAATTCTCCTTTGGGTATTTTAAGAGACGACCAGCAATTTACGGATAATTTGAAATTAATTAGCGAATCTAAATCCAAGGAGGTAAACCAGAAATACGAAATGATTTCCGGTAAGCGAAAATGGTGTGATAATTTAGGAACTGAAAAAGTTTTTAAATGTATAAACTCGAATAATGAACCTCTGAATATCGTTTTTAGGGTTTATAATGATGGAGTAGCATTTCGTTATGAATTTACCAATAAAAGCAATTCATTAGTAAATGTTATTGACGAAAGCACCACTTATGTTTTTCCATCAACTACCAATCGTTGGTTACAAACATATACGGATTCTTATGAAGGTTTTTACCCGTTTTCAGATACAGGAAAAAGTAATGATAATAAAAATAATAAACAAGAATGGGGATTTCCAGCTTTGTTCAAAATAAATAATAATCCTATTTGGGTATTGATTTCTGAGGCAAATATTTCAGGAAATAATTGTGCTTCAAAATTAAATAATTCTAAAAATCCAAATCAATACAAAGTAAGATATGCTTCGCCAAGAGATACTTTTAAGCAAACTGGAGTCAAAACTACTCTGCCTTGGAATTCTCAATGGCATACATTAATTATTGGTGGATTGTCCGATGTAGTCGAATCGACTTTAATCACTGACGTGAGTGAACCTAATAAAGTAGAAGAAATAAATTGGATAAAACCTGGTGCGGTTTCTTGGATTTATTGGGCTTATAATCATGGATCTAAAGATTATCAAAAAGTTGTTGAGTATATCGATTTAGCCGTAGAAATGAAGTGGCCCTATGTGCTCATTGATTGGGAATGGGATGTTATGAGCAACGGTGGGAATATAATTGATGTGGTAAATTATGCTAAAAGTAAAGGTATTAAACCTATGATTTGGTATAATTCGGGCACATCTTGGCTTGAGCCAACTCCTAATGACCGTTTATTAACTCCTGAAAAAAGAGCTAAAGAATTTGCATGGCTTAATAAAATGGGAATCTATGGTATTAAAGTTGATTTTTTTGCCGGTGACCAGCAGGATATGATGAAATATTGTATTGCTATTTTAAAAGATGCTGCAAAATATAAGATCATGGTAAATTTTCATGGCGCAACAGTGCCGCGTGGTTGGGCTCGCACTTATCCAAATTTGATGACTACCGAAGCTGTTTATGGTGCAGAATGGTATAATAATAATACTGTTCTTACAGATAAAGCTGCGGCTCACAATACAACACTTCCTTTTACTAGAAATGTAGTTGGTTCGATGGATTATACTCCGGTAACTTTTACCAATTCGCAACATCTGCATAGTACTTCTTATGCTCATGAATTGGCATTATCAGTAGTTTTTGAGTCAGGTTTTCAGCATTTTGCCGATAGGCCAGAAGGCTATAAAAGTTTACCTTCAGAACCTAAAGAATTTTTAAAAAATGTTCCTGTAAGTTGGGATGAAACCAAACTTTTAGATGGTTATCCGGGAGAGAAAGTTATTATCGCTCGAAAAAAAGGAAATCAATGGTATTTAGGAGGACTTAATGGTAATGAAGAAATACAAACATTAAAAATAAACTTTGATTTTCTAGGTACAGGGAATTTTAAATTAAAACTTATTAAAGACGGGGAAAATGATAAATCATTTGCTGTTGAAGTTATAAAAGTAAAAAAAGGAGACCTTTTGAATGTGGAATGTCTTCCAAGGGGAGGATTTGTAGCTGTTGTAGAAAAATAAATTCAAATAAATTCCAGACCGAAAAAGACCTATTTATTCTTTATTAAAATTTAGTTTATGAACTCAAAAAAAAATATGTTACGCTTGTGATTTAGTGGATGATCCAGAGCTAATAGAACTATATAAACAGTATCATTCTCAGGGAAGTTCTTGGTCTGAAATTACTAAAAGTATCAAAGATTCGGGTATTATAGATATGGAAATTTACATTCTAGCCAACAGATTGTTTATGATTATGGAAGTAGACGAAAGTTATAGTTCAGAACGCAAACAGATGATGGACGCGGCCAATCCAAAAGTTCAGGAATGGGAGAAATTAATGTGGCAATTCCAACAAGCACCCCCGGGAGCCACAAGGATGGTGAAAAATGGTTACCGATGGAACAGATATATAAATTATAATAAACTTATTAAAAATAAATACTAAAAAAATAAAATATGAGAACAAAAATTTTATTCACGTTTTTATCCTTACTTCAGTTCAGCGTTTATGCTCAAGGAAAAAATCCAATTCCAGAAGTACCAAATTCATTACCTATTAATAGTGTTCCCATGGGGAATTCGGAAACATTTCAAGAGGTTGATTTAAAAATTCCTATTGCAGAAGGGCCTTTTAACCCCACTTGGGAATCGATAGAGAAAAATTACCCTGGAGAACCTGCTTGGCTTCGTGAAGCAAAGTTTGGAATCTGGGTTCATTTTGGACCTCAAGCTGCTGGAGAAAGTGGCGATTGGTACGCACGTAACCTTTATAAATCAGATAAATTAGCCTATAAAAATCATATTAAAAAATACGGTCATCCTTCTGAAGCAGGATATAAAGAAGTATTACGTGATTGGAATCCTACAAAGCTAGATCCGGAGAAACTCACAAAAATTTATCAGGATGCTGGGGCTCGTTTTTTAATGATTCAAGGGGTACATCATGATAATTATGATTTGTGGAATTCTGAATATCAACCATGGAACTCTGTAAATATTGGACCTAAAAGAGATTTGATTGGGGAATGGGCAAAAGCTTGTAAAGCAAACGGAATGCGATACGGAGTCACTTTTCATCATGAGTATACATGGTGGTGGTGGCAAACAGCATTTGGAAGTGATAAAGAAGGAAGTAAAAAAGGAATTCCTTATGATGGACATCTTACGCTTGCCGATGGAAAAGGAAAATGGTGGGAAGGATACGATCCGAAAATGCTTTATGGGATCGATTTAAGAGCGTATAAAGGGGTAGATGAAAAAGCACATACTAATTGGTCACCGCCACCGGCAGGAATATTTAGTAATCATATAGGATATGCTAAATGGTACGCAAAAAATTGGGCTTTAAGAATGATGGATGTTGTTAAACATTACGATCCTGATTTTATTTATACTGATGGTACTGTTCAAGGACCATTTACAGGCGATGGAACAGGAACGGGACTAAAATCTAATGCGATGCAAAGTGTTATGGCTGATTTTTATAATCGTAGTTTACAACGTCGTGGTAAAGTAAATACTTTTAGTATTGTTAAATTTCGTCATAATACTAATGGTACCGTAAATACAGAAGAGTTTGGAGTTCCTGCAAATATTAAAAAAGACCAGCCATGGATTGCTGAAGCTCCTGTAGGCGATTGGTTTTATGCTCCAGATTTTACCTATGATTCAGGTATGATGATTCGTTATATCATTGAAGCTATAGCACGGGATGGAAATGCAGCAATATGTATTTCTTTATTGCCGGACGGTTCAATTAACGAAGAAAGTCAAAAAATGTTGAAAGAAGTAGGGAATTGGATGCGAATTAATGGAGAAGGAGTATATGGAAGTCATGCCTGGGTCATTCCAGCCGAAGGCGAGATGATTAATGGAAAATTAAAAATGCTTCCTGGCGGAAAATTGGGTCAAAAACAAGCTGAATTTAAGTTTGATGCTCAGGATATCCGATTTACAGTTGGTAAAAACAACAAACTGTATGCTTTTTGTATGAATGTACCAGCCCCGAATACTCAAATAAAAATTAAGTCTCTTGCTGCAGATGCAAAGCATTACGGTAAAAAAGTTAAAACAGTTAAGTTGCTGGGTTACAAAGGAAAGTTAAAATGGAAAGAAACGGCTGATGGTTTATTAATAACTTGTCCTAAGGATATGCCATTTGCTACAGCTGTTGTTTTTGAAATAGAATAACAACCAATTTTAATTAGGATGTTTGTTTTGGTAATTTTAATTATGGTTTTTTAGAATATTGTGATATATTGAAATCAATTAATCATATCAAATTAGATCGTTGGAATCAAAATTAGGTCATTCTAGCGAAGGAATATTACATTCAACAAAATTGATTGCAGATACGTATAAGATGCCTCATATAATTTAAAAAACAAAAACTCACTAATTTTAGTGAGTTTTTTAATTAGATTAAAAGACAAGTCTTTCTATACTAAATTTTCCAATCCAAATTGTGCTAATTGATCTACAATTGGCAAGGTTTTTAATCCTAATTCAGTCAAACGATACTCTACTTTAGGTGGTATTTGTGGATAGACTTTTTTACTAACCAATTTATTTTCAACTAGCATATTCAATTCTTGAATCAACATTTTTTCGCTGATACCAGTAACAGCTCTTTTTAATTCACCATACCGCATCACACCGTTGTTTATTTGAAATAGTATCATCAATGTCCATTTTCCACTTAATAGAGATAATGAGGCTCTTACAGGACACCTTTCATCACAAGGTGAATTTATTTTTGTTTTTTTTTCCATTGTTATTTATTAATTCTAACCATTTTGTAGGTACCTAACAAAGAGGTGGGTACTTGTGCAAAAGTAAGTGCTTTTGTAGCTTTGTACAAGTTTTAGTCAAAAAAACAAAGAAAATTTATCAAGTAGATATCTTTTTTTTAAATAATTTAAAAATCAAACAAATGAAAATTTTAGTATTCGGAGCTACAGGCTCACAACAATTTAGTATAATAGGAGAAGCAAAGAAAAAGGATGCAGAAGTAATCGCTGCTACCAGCTCAGAAAATAGTTTTGAAAAATTGGCTCAGGCAGGAGCAACACCAATTTTGGCTAATATGAATGATGCGGATAAGATGCTTGAAATCACCAAAGGCGTTGATGCAATTGCCTTTATGATACCAGTTTCATTACCAAATCCATTTGACGGATTGCAATATGCTAAAAATGTAATTGATGCAGCCAAAGCAAATGAAGTCAATAAAATTGTTTGGAATACAAGTGGCTGGTTAGAGTCGCAAAAAATTGGGTCACCTGTAGATGATGTGAAATTAGATGTTTACGAATATTTGAAAAACAGTGGAATGGATTACGTGATTATCCAACCAACTATTTATATGGAAAATATGATGGGTCCTTTTTGTGCACCATTTATAACAAATGAAAAAAAACTTGCTTACCCTACACCAGAAGCAATGCCAATAGGTTGGATTGCTTCTAGAGATGTAAGTGCCTTTGTGGTAGAAGCTATTTACAATGTAGCGTTAAAATCAGATGCTTTCAAAATCAGTGGTCTAGACAATTTAAGAGGAAATGATTTGGCTGAACAATTTTCACAAGGTGTGAAGGAAGAAATAGCCTATTATCCTCAGAAGCCTCAAGAATTTGGTGATATACTAAAACCAATGGTAGGAGAAGCAGGAGCTTCAAGCGTTGCAGCGTACTACGAAAGTTTACAGAATGCAACAGAATACCCTCCTAAGTTTAATGCTCAAATGAACGAAGTTTTGGAGAAGCTTCCTGTTCAAATGACATCGTTAGCAGAATGGGCAAGAGAAAATAGGGAATATTTTTTTAAGGGATAAGTCATTGTAAATCTAATGAGACTTACTCAAAATTTTATTAATAATTTAAAAACAAATAATATGACAGCAATAGAAGTAGTAACAGCTTATTCAATAGCTCTTTCACAGGGAGATATTCCTACCACATTTTCACATTTTAGTCCAGAAGCAAAATGGCATCAACCAGGAAGTCATCAGTTTGCTGGTACAAAAACAGGACTTGAAGCTATAGGTAAAATGTTAGGTGATATGATGGGTGCAACACAAGGCACTTTAGTTATAGAGCCTACAGGAGCGATGATGGTTAATGGAAATTTAGTGTCTTTCCCTGTTCATTTTACTGGGAAAATAGGTGATAAAACGGTGGATATGAACGGTGTTGATTTGTTTGAAGTTTTAGACGGTAAAATAGTCCAAGTTTGGCTGTTTTCCGAAGACCAATCTGCTGAAGATGAGTTTTGGGATTAATATAAGAGCCTATATAAAACGAGAATAGTTAGCTTTTATTGCTTGGCCATTCTCGTTTTTTTTTGCATATTAAGGACTCTTAGGTTGTAAGGTAAATAACAATAACAATCGCAATCATAAAATATTTTTAATAAATAAAAGTAGAAGTTTGGAGTGATGTTATGTATCCGTTCTGTTACATTGGGAAACGAAATTTTGAAACGGCTTTGAAAAATAAAGTCTATAAATAAAAAGACATTATTTTTGAAATTGTAAAATTGAAAATAGATGATTTTAGTTTTATTAATTAAATACGAATTACATTGAAAACAATAAAATTTAATAAAACAGAATGTGGAGTGGACTTTTTACTCAATGTACTTTCTTCGGAAGAAGTCGGGGAGGCATATCTTAGTCAGAGGTTGTTTAATACAGATTATTTTGAAATCGTTTTTATCAAGAAAGGTAGTGGTCAGCTAACTCTGAATTACAAAAAAATAAAAATAAAAGATAATAGTATTGTATTTATTTCTCCTTTTCAGAAACGTCAATGGAATCTTAATGCTGAACATTTAGATTTTACACTCTTAGTATTCAGAGAAGAATTTTTAAATGATTTTTTCTCAGATAAATTGTTTACGTATCGATTATCATATTTCTATCAGTTAGAGTTTCCATTGCAAATGGATGTTAAAAATGAAAGCTTAGAGCGTTATTGTATGTTATTGTCAGAGATTAAGACAGAATTACTAAAAACTAGATTAGATAGTGTTCATATTATTCGCTCGCTCATTTATTATCTTTTACAGAAACTAAACAGACAATATAGTGAGAAACATCAATTATCAATTACCAAGCATGAAAATAATTATGGATTTCAGTTTAAACAACTTATAGAGACTCATATCGAAAAAAAACAAAGAATTAGTGATTATACAGAACTTTTGGGTATTAGTCGTATAACATTAAACAAATCTGTTAAGGAACAGTTTAATGTAACATCTACACATTTGTTGAAACAACGATTGTTGATAGAAATTAAGGATTATCTTATTTATTCTGAAATGACCGTTGCACAAATTGCTGATAAACTCAATTTTTCAGAACCAAATCATTTAATGCGTTTTTTTAAAAGCCAAACAGGAATGACCACATCAGAATTTTTAGATGATTATCAAAATGGTATCATTTCTTAATGATTTGGTATAAGATGAAATTTAGATGTATGTTAATTTTGTAGCATAACAAAAACGTATATCATTATGAGCAAACAAGCATTGATTATTATAGACATCCAAAATGAATATTTTGAAAATGGAGGACTTCCTTTGATAAATCCTGTGGAAGCTAGTATAAATGCCAGAAAAGTGCTAAGTCATTTTAGAGAAAATGATTTACCAATAGCCCACATACAGCACTTATCAGCTAATCCTGAGGCCATGCCCATTTTTGTTGAAGGTACAAAAGGAGCAGAAATTCATAAAAACGTTAAACCACTTGACGGTGAAAAAGTATTTAAAAAATATTATCCAAATAGTTTTAGAGACACAGGGCTTTTAGATTATTTACAAGAAAATGATGTGACCGAAGTGGTTATTACGGGAATGATGACCCATATGTGTGTAGATGCAACGACAAGAGCCGCATTTGATTTTGGTTTTAATGTTACGGTAATTGGAGATACTTGCGCATCAAGAGATTTGGAAATTAACGGAATAACAGTAAAAGCGGATGATGTGCATCACGCCATTTTAGCTGCGTTAGATTTTTTCTCTGCCGATGTAAAAAACACAAAGGATTATCTACTTGCTTAAGATTAAGTCAAAAATAAAATAAGTAGCATTTAACAAATAGTGTAAGTTTAAATAAAACTCAGGATTGAATTCAATCCTGAGTTTTATTTGTTTTAAATTTATACATTGAAAACAAATAAAAATTTTTAAAATTATTATGATAAATAACAGATTAAAAAGATACATTTCTATTGCTTTGATGATGATAAGTATTATTTCATACGCTCAGGCCCAAAAAATAGATGCTGTTTATTCAGGGATTCCTTGGTTTGATAATTATGGTAATACTGTTAGTGCTCACGGAGCAGGAGTTACCAAAGAAAAAGATGTTTATTATCTTTTTGGAGAATTTAAAAGTGATGACAGTATTGATTTTAATGGAATTAGTTGTTATTCTTCAAAAGATCTGTATAATTGGACTTTTGAAAAAATGGTGCTTCCTGTTCAAGATTCAGGAAGATTAGGTCCTAAAAGAATTGGAGAACGTCCTAAGGTGTTAAAATGTCCTAAAACGGGAGAGTATGTTATGTTTTTACATACTGATAATTTAAAATATAAAGATCAGTGTGTAGGCTATGCAACGAGTAAAACCATTAATGGAACTTATACTTTTCAAGGCCCTGTTTTATTTGATGGGAAGCCAATAAAAAAATGGGATATGGGTATTTTTCAAGATACCGATGGTAGTGGATACATTGTTACACATTCAGGGAATTTGTATAAACTGAATGATGACTATAAAAGCGTAACATCACAAGTAGTTAAAAACATGACAGGTCAATGTGAATCTCCTATTATTTTTAAAAATGAAGGGGTTTATTTTTGGTTAGGCTCTAGTTTAACTTCTTGGGAAAGAAATGATAATTATTATTTTACAGCCACATCTTTAAAAGGACCGTGGAAATCACATGGTCATTTTGCACCTAAAGGTTCGCTAACATGGAATTCTCAATGTACTTTTGTACTCCCTGTTCAAGGATCTAAGCAAACCTCTTTTATTTATATGGGAGATCGTTGGTCTTTTCCTCGTCAAAACTCTGCCGCTACATATGTTTGGCAACCACTAACAGTTACTAAGGACTCTATTTATCTTCCCGATTTTAAACAAAGTTGGCAGATAAATACAGAAACAGGAGAGTGGTCAACTAAAAAAATAAAGGGTAAAATAATAGACAATACCAATACAAAAGAAATTAATTATACAGGAAATTGGACTCAGACTAAAGATGAATTTTCTGACAGTTGTGCCAATGATAAAAACGCCTCATTTTCCATAAATTTTAAAGGCACTCAAATAGGGGTTTATGGAGTTTCTCGCCCTAATGGAGGCTATGCTAAAGTTGATATTCAAGACGAAAAAGGGAAAACAATACAGACCAATATTATTGAAATGTATTGTAAATATCCAGAAAGTTCTTTAAAATATTTAAGTCCTGTTTTAACAAAAGGCAACTATAAATTAGTAGTTAGTGTTGTTGGAGCTCATGGAAATTGGTACACAAAGAATGGAACTAAATTTGGTGGTACAGATGATTTTGTGTCTGTAGATAAGATAATAATTAAAAAGTAATAGAGAGAAATAAAAAGTAAATTTTCTTGTATTTAACAATACGTTTTTTTGTATTGCATTGGAGACATGCCCATTTGTTTTTTAAAAACTCTAGAAAAATAATAAGGATCAGAAATGCCAACTTCTTGACATATTTCCTTGATACTATAATTGGTGAAATTTAGATACTCACAAGATTTTTCAATTTTTAATCTAATAAAATATTGAATAGGAGTACTTCCTGTTTTTAGCTTAAAAAGTTCAGTATATCGAGAGACTGATAGCGATGTTTGATTCGCTAATTCAACAATGCTAAAATTTTGTTTGATATGATTTTTCATATAAATAATGGAAAGCGCTATTCTATCTTGAACATTATAATCTAAGGTGTTTTTGTAGCAAAGATTAGTTAAAAAACTAATCAATTTAAAATGAGCCAATTCTATTTTTTCATCTTCTAAATCATGCTCTAGTAGTTGAATAATTTTATGTAAAGTTTTAATTCTATTTTCATCAAAAGGAATATTAGTGGCTACTTCTTTATTTTCTGTAAAACGATGATAAAATGTTGGAGCATAACTTCCTGTAAAATGAATCCAATAAATACTCCAAGCATTGGTTTCGTCACTTCCGTATTGGTGCTTTGTGTTTTTAGGAATCATGTATCCTGTATTTGCGGTTAGTATAATGGTTTGGTTGTTTATTTTTATCCAGCCTTTACCTTCTATACAGTAAATAAATATATACTCATCTACTCCGTTTTTTCTAACCCTATTATGGTGTTTTGCAGAAGGAAAATACCCAATTGCATTGGCAAATAAGTTGTTGTAGAAAGGATGTTTTGCTACTTTATTTTTAACATGATTCGTTAAGACAATAATTGATTGTCCTATAAACCCTTCTTTAATTTTCGGAGTCGTTATATTGTTCATGATAATGTTCTTTTTTTAGCTAAAATAAAGTATAATCGTAATATAATCCATTAATTTACAACTATCCTCCATTTTTTATCTCTAATACTAAAAGTATATTTGTGTGTATTTGTAATAAATCAGTTTTCTTTTTGTGAAATACTGAATAAATCAATAAAAATTTTATGAAAAATATAAAATTTAACAAAAGTTATATTTTGTCTATTTCTATGGTGTCTGCCATGGGAGGATTACTTTTTGGTTATGACTGGGTGGTGATTGGTGGAGCGAAACCCTTTTATGAACGTTTTTTTGATATAGCCAATTCAGCCAATCTACAAGCTTGGGCCATGAGTTCTGCTTTGATAGGCTGTATTTTAGGAGCTGTTATTTCTGGAGTTATTAGTGATAAGTTTGGAAGAAAACGTCCTTTGTTATTGGCGGCTTTATTATTTACCATTTCAGCATTTGGAACAGGTATTTCAGAATCGTATGAAATTTTTATTATCTATAGAGTTGTTGGTGGTTTAGGAATAGGGTTGGCATCAGCCTTATCCCCTATGTATATTGCCGAAGTTTCTCCATCAGAATTTAGAGGGAGATTTGTTTCTTTAAATCAAATGACCATTGTGATTGGAATATTAGCTGCTCAAGTAGTTAATATTATCATAGCTGATGTGGTTCCTGTAGATGCCACAGATGAGTTTATTAAAGCTTCATGGAACGGAACTACAGGTTGGAGATGGATGTTTTGGGCAGAATTAGTTCCAGCCATTGCCTTTTTTATTTTTACCTTTTTTGTTCCAGAAAGTCCACGTTGGTTAATGAAAGTGGAGAAAAAAGAAAAAGCATATCCTACTTTAGTTAAAATAGGAGGAGAGATATATGCTAAAATGGAAATAGAAAACATACAAGCTACTTTAAATAACGTTACAGAAAAGGTTGATTTTAAAGCTTTGTTTCAGCCTAAGTATCGAATGGTGTTAGTGGTAGGAATTGTATTAGCTATTTTTCAACAATGGTGTGGTATCAATATTATTTTTAATTATGCTGATGAAATTTTTACTGCTGCCGGTTATGGTGTAAGTGATACGTTATTCAATATTGTGATTACAGGAAGTGTAAACTTGCTATTTACTTTGGTTGCGATGTTTACGGTTGACAAATGGGGACGTAAAAAATTAATGTTGTTAGGTTCTCTAGGTTTGGCAGTTACTTATCTTCTTTTGGGAAGTGCCTTTTATTTTGAGTTAAAAGGAATTGCTGTATTGTCTTTAGTTGTGATTGGTATTGGTGTTTATGCCATGTCTTTAGCCCCTATTACCTGGGTGATTTTATCAGAAATATTTCCAAATAGAATAAGAGGAGCCGCTATGGCTGTTGCTACCTTTTCTTTATGGATTGCTTGTTTTGCACTTACTTATACTTTCCCCCTTTTAAATAAAGGTTTTGGTGCAGCGGGTACTTTTTGGGTATATGCAATAATCTGTTTGTTTGGATTTTTATTTATTAGCAAAAAACTCCCAGAAACCAAAGGAAAAAGTTTAGAAGAAATAGAACAAGAGTTGGTTAAATAATACAATTGAATATAGTTTTAAATAAATAAAAAGATGAGTGTTAATGCTTGGGAAGAAGAGGTTGTGATTCCTACTTACGAAATAGGAGAGGCAGAGAAGAACCCTGTTTTTTTGGAAAAAAGGGTGTACCAAGGAAGTAGTGGAGCAGTATATCCTTATCCCGTAGTGGAAAAGATTGAAGATGAGAAGCTGGACAAAGTTTACAAAGCTGTATATATTGAAAATGAATATATAAAAGTGATGATTTTACCTGAGCTTGGTGGAAGGGTTCAAATGGCATATGATAAAATAAAAGAACGTCATTTTATTTATTATAATCAAGTCATTAAACCTGCTTTGGTAGGACTTACAGGTCCTTGGATTTCTGGAGGAATAGAATTCAACTGGCCACAACATCATCGCCCTAGTACTTTTTTACCTGTAGACCATACCATTGAAAATAATGAAGATGGAAGTATTACGGTTTGGGTAAGTGAAAATGAAAAAATGTTTCATCAAAAAGGGATGGCAGGATTTACGTTACATCCCGGAAAAGCTTATTTAGAAATTAAAGGAAAATTATACAATCCAACACCAGTTCCTCAAACTTTTTTATGGTGGGCGAATCCAGCAGTAGCAGTAAACGAACATTATCAATCCGTTTTCCCCCCAGATGTACATGCAGTATTTGATCATGGAAAAAGAGATGTTTCTACCTTTCCAATTGCTACTGGAACTTATTACAAAGTAGATTATTCTGAAGGAGTGGATATTTCTAATTATAAAAACATCCCTGTACCTACTTCATACATGGCTATCAACTCAGAATTCAATTTTGTTGGTGGTTATGAAAATGATACACAAGCAGGAGTGTTGCATATTGCCAACCATCACATTTCACCAGGAAAAAAACAATGGACTTGGGGAAATGGAGATTTTGGAAAAGCCTGGGATAGAAATTTAACAGATGAGGATGGCCCTTATATTGAATTAATGGCAGGGGTATATACAGACAACCAACCAGATTTTACATGGATGCAACCTTATGAAGAAAAAACATTTACTCAATATTTCTTGCCGTATCGTGAGTTAGGAATGGTTAAAAATGCTTCACAAGATGTGTTGTTAAACATCCATAAAAAAGATGATAAAGCCATTGTACAGGTATTTGTTACTTCGTTACAAAAAAATGCCAATGTTGTTTTAGAGGGATATTTTGATGAGGTTTTAGATTTAAGTCCGGAACAAGTTTATGAAAAAGAAGTTTCTATAGGTGATGTTGAGGTTATCAATTTGGTGTTATCTGTGTATGCTGAAAATGGAAGAGAATTATTGAGTATCAAGGCAGAAGAACAAGAAGGAAAAGAAACGCCAGAAGCAGCCAAAGCAGCTTTTTCTCCTGAGGAAACCGATACTTGTGAACAATTGTATTTAACAGGGTTGCATTTAGAACAATATCGCCATGCCACTTATAATGCGACTGATTACTATTTAGAAGCTTTAAAACGTGATCCTTCTGATGTTAGAAATAACAATGCTATGGGGCTTTGGTTGTTGCGTAGAGGAAAGTTTGTAGAAGCTGAAACCTACTTTAAAAAAGCCATTAAAACTCAATTACAACGCAATCCAAATCCATACGATGGAGAACCTCATTACAATTTAGGATTGTCTTTACAATACCAAGGAAAACATAAAGAAGCGTATGATGCTTTTTACAAATCGTGTTGGAATGCTGCCATGCAAGATGCAGGTTATTTTGGGTGTGCTCAAATATCATGTGTGCAAAACAATTTAACTGAAGCTTTGTACGAAGTAGAGAAATCTTTAATTCGTAATTGGCATAACCATAAAGCGAGAACTTTAAAAGCGGCTATTTTAAGAAAATTAGGAAGAGCACAAGAAGCATTGACTTTAATTAACGATTCTTTAAAAATAGATTTGTTCAATTTTGGATGTAGGTTTGAATCATATTTAATCACAAATAAAACTGAAGATTTAAAAGAAATGCACCAAGTAATGCGAGGAGAAATCCATAATTATGAAGTGGTAGCCTTGGATTATATTGCTGCAGGAATGTATGGTGAAGCAGTTCAGTTATTAGAAGCTGGAACAAAAGTTTGTGCTACAACTCCAATGACTTATTACTATATGGGTTGGGCGTTGAGTTTGGCGAATAAAGAGAGTAAATCTGTGTTTGAATTGGCTACTAATCATGCACCAGAATATTGTTTTCCAAACCGTTTAGAAGCTATTTTAGCTTTAGAAGCTGCACAAAAAATAAATATAAAGGATGCCAAAGCTCCTTATTATTTAGGGAACTTGTGGTATGACAAACGTCAGTACCAAGAAGCCATTGCTTGTTGGGAAAAATCGGTAAGTATTGATGCTACTTTTTCAACGGTACATAGAAATTTATCACTGGCTTATTTTAATAAATTACAACAAGAAGAAAAAGCTTTGGTTACTTTAGAAAAAGCTTTTGAATTAGATACTACGGATGCTCGTATTCTTATGGAATTAGATCAGTTGTACAAGCGTTTATGTAAACCTTTTTCAGAAAGATTAGTATTTTTGGAAAAACATATCGATCTAGTATTACAACGTGATGATGTGTATTTAGAATATGCTACGTTATGTAATCAATCAGGGAAATACATTAAAGCGATTGAATGGATTGATCAAAGAATTTTCCATCCTTGGGAAGGAGGAGAAGGAAAAGTACCTACGCAATATCAAATAGCTAGGGTAGAGTTGGCAAAACAATTTTTAGCGGGTAACAACGAATCACAAGCAATTAATTTGTTAAAACAATGTTTGGTATATCCTCATCATTTAGGAGAAGGGAAATTATCAGGAGCACAAGAAAATGATTTCTATTACTGGTTAGGATGTGCTTATGAAAGTTTAGGAGAGTTAGAAAAAGCACGTCATTATTGGGAGTTAGCTAAAGACGGAGATACAAAACCAGCCGCCGCTATTTTTTATAATGATCAAAAACCAGATAAAATATTTTATCAAGGATTGGCTTTGCTTAAATTAGACAGAAAAGAAGAAGCAAAAAAACGTTTTCATGCGTTGGTAGCTTTTGGAAAGAAACATTTAAATGACATCATTAAATTAGATTATTTTGCGGTTTCCTTACCTGATTTATTGATTTGGGATGATGATTTAATTTTCCGTAACAAAATTCACTGTCACTATATGCTTGGACTTGGTTTTTATGGATTGGGAGATGTTGTGAATGCAAAAAAACATTTGACACAGGCTAGTGAAATGGATCTCAATCATCAAGGAGTGCAAATTCATTTATCAATGCTAAATGACTTGATGAATCTTCAATAATATTATATATAACTTAGTCTTATGGAAGTCAATAAAAAACAAAATGTTACAATTTTAGTTATGCTTTTGATCGTATTTAATCAGGTAAAACTGTTTGCTCAAAACCATTATAAGATTGATGTCTCAAATGTAAAAACAAATGTTTTACGAGATCATTTAGATTTAGGAGGAAGTAATTCTAAAGGAGATACTATTAGTGTGAATAGTTTTTATTTAGAACATAATAAGAAACCGTTTATTCCTGTTATTGGAGAATTTCATTACAGCCGTTATCCACATCAATATTGGGAGGAAGAAATAAAAAAAATGAAAGCCGGTGGAATTACGGTAGTAGCTACTTATGTGTTTTGGAATTTACATGAGTTTAAAGAAGGTGTTTTTAATTGGGAAGCCGATTATGATGTAAGAACTTTTACGGAATTGTGTGCAAAAAATGGTTTACAAGTCATTATGCGTGTGGGACCTTTTGCTCATGGAGAAATGCGTAATGGAGGACTTCCAGATTGGTTGTATGGACGACCTATAGATGTAAGGAGCAACGATCAAACTTACCTGTATTATGTCAATCGTTTTTATCAAGAAATCGGAAAACAATTAAAAGGTTTGATGTTTAAAGATGGAGGTCCTATCGTTGGGGTTCAGATAGAGAATGAATATCAACATTCTTCGGCACCATGGGCTTTTACTTACATAGGAGCTCCAAAAGAGAGAACTGCTGCGAGACGTGATCGTAAAATTGTACAAGATGGTGTCGGAATTAATGACAAAGGAAATGAGTTTGCCAATGTAGGTAAAGACCATATGAAAACCCTTAAAAATTTAGCTATAGATGCAGGATTAGTCGCTCCTATTTATACCGCTACAGGTTGGGGGTATGCTACCATTATAGAAAAAGAATCTATTCCTGTGATGGCAGGTTATGCTTATCCATTTTGGACTTCAGGAAACAAACCTTCGTCTTTTTATTTGTTTAAAGATTTACAACAAAATCCGGATTATGCTCCTGTGAGTTATGATGTGAATTTGTATCCTTCTATGGCAGCAGAATTAGGAACAGGAATGGCTGTTACTTATGATCGTAGACCTAGAGTACCAGGAGAAAGTTTTTTACCATTAATGGTTCGTACCGTTGGAAGTGGAACTAATGGACTTGGATTTTATATGTATCACGGAGGAACGACTCCTTCTGTAGGTAATTATTATATGTCTGAAGGTTCTGGATTGAATAATAAATCCTATGATTATCAAGCTCCCATTGGGGAATTTGGAAAAGTGACTAGTGGTTTTTATTCCTTAAAATTAATCAACTATTTTCTACAGTCTTATGGGAATGATTTGGCTCCATTATATCCTGTTTTACCCAAAACAAATGATGAAATCAAGCCAGGCAACACAGAGACTTTACGCTATTCTGTTAGGAGTGATGGAAACAAAGGATATTTGTTTATGCATAATTTTCAGGATCATTTAGAAACAAAAGATTTAGAGGATCTCAACATTACAATTAACACTAAAAAAGGAGAAGTGAAGTTTCCAGCATCGGGAACCTTTACCTTAAAATCCGGTAGTTCTGCTATTTTTCCTTTTCATGTTAATTATGATGGAGTGCTTATTGAAATGGCAACACTTCAACCTTTTTATCACTTTGTAAATAATAATAAGCCTTATCATGTAATGGTTGCTGTGGATGGTATTGCTCCAGAAATGCATATTAAAGGAAATGTTAAGGTAAAGGGAAAAGGAACTAAAACGTTCAAGAAAAATGGAAATACGGTAGTGGTTTGTAAAAAAAACAGCATCAACGAATTTCAAGTCAATGGTGTTTCTTTTTTAGTATTGCCTCAAGAAGAAGCTTTAAAAATGTGCGCTGTAGGAGAGGACGATCAACAACAAATTATTTTGAGTGATGCTGTGGTTTTAAATGATGACAAACAAGTTTCATTCATCAGCAACAATAAAGAACAAATAGATTTTACGGTATATCCTGCTCTGGACAATGTAAATACTACACAAGGAAAATTAACAGTTATAAAATCTACCTTTCCTCATAGTAATTCTTGGCGTATTACGCTTCCAAAAGTAACACCTGCTCTTGATTTGATTCAAACAGATAATAGTCATTTTGTACTAAAATCTACCTATTTAGATTTGTCAACCATCAACGATGTATTTATCACTTTTGATTATATGGGAGATCGTGGAATTTGTATGATGAATGGAGAATTACAAACCGATGATTTGTACACAAGTAAACCTTGGACTATAGGATTAAAAAAATATCAAGAAGCCTTAAAAAGTAATCACATGTATTTTTATTTTATGCCGATGTATAAAGATGCTTCTTATTTGAGTTATTTAGACAAGAACGTAATTCCTGATTTTAGCGATAAAAAAAGTTTTTTAGAAATTAAAGAACCAAAAATATCAGTAGAATATAAGGTAAATGTAACCTTGCATTAATCATTTTTAAAATAAATGATGATGAGTGAGTTAAACAAAAAACAACATGATAACATGGTAAAAAAGTATTTATATTTCAGTCTTTTATTATTAACCATTTTTACGTTAAGTAGTTTTAAAGAAGGTGATGAAATCGATTTAAAAGGAACTTGGCATTTTGAAATAGATAGAAAAGACGAAGGAGTTTTAGCAGAGTGGTTTAAAAGAGATTTAAAAGATTTGGTAAAATTGCCAGGTTCTATGGCTAAGAATCTAAAAGGGGATGATATTACATTAAGCACTAATTGGACAGGTACTATTTACGATAGTTCTTTTTATTTTAGAGCTAGTTTAGAAAAATTCCGTCAACCAGATAATATTCACATTCCCTTTTGGTTAACGCCTGCCAAGCATTATGTGGGAGCAGCATGGTATCAAAAAGAAGTGACTATTCCTAAAAACTGGAGAGGAAAACACGTGATTTTACATTTAGAAAGGACACATATAGAAACTCGTGTGTGGATTAATGATCAAGAGGTTGGTTTACAAAATTCTTTGGTTGCTCCGCATGAATATGATTTAAGCGCTTTTTTAAAACCAGGAAAACAAAGAATTACCATTAGAGTTGACAACAGAGATAAAATAAATGTTGGGCCAGATTCACATAGTATTAGTGATCATACGCAAGGAAATTGGAATGGAATTATAGGAAAAATGGCTTTAGAATCTTTTGCTCCAGTATATATAGAAGATGTAGAGGTGTATCCTGATATCAAAAACAGAAAAGCAAAGGTAACCATTGATTTAAAAAATACTTCACTTCAAAATTTTAAAGGAAAAGTCTGTGTTCAGGCCAAAAGTTTTAATTCAGATAAGTCTGATAAAACAAAAGAAGTTAGCACAAAAGTAGCGATATCTAAAAATGAAAATCAAACGGTTACTATAGAACTTCCTTTTGGAAAAGGAATGCTAACATGGGATGAGTTTGATCCAGCTTTGTATCGTTTAGAAGTAACATTGACTTCTAAAAAAGTGAAGCAAACTAAAGAGGTTACTTTTGGAATGCGAGAGTTTAGTATTAAAGGAAATCAGTTTTTAATCAACGGAACCCCTGTTTTTTTAAGAGGAACTTTAAATAATTGTGAGTTTCCTTTAACAGGATATCCTGCTACAACGGTAGATGCTTGGAAAAAAATATTTAACAAAGCGAAAGATTTTGGATTGAACCATGTACGTTTTCATTCTTGGTGTCCGCCAGAAGCAGCTTTTATGGCTGCCGATTTGGTAGGGATTTATTTACAGCCAGAAGGACCTACTTGGACGAATCATGGACCAAAACTAGGAAGAGGTCAGCCGATAGATCAATATATTTATGATGAGACTTTAAAAATGAATAAGTATTATGGAAATTATGCTTCTTTTGTGATGTTATCAGCTGGAAATGAACCTTCAGGAAATCAGGTTTCTTACTTAAATAAGTTTGTAGATTTTTGGAAAGAAAAAGACAGTAGGCACGTATATACAGGAATGTCTGTTGGGGGGAGTTGGCCAGTAGTGCCTAATGCAGAATTTCAGGTTCGTGGTGGAGTAAGAGGTGTGAATTGGAAAAGTCATAGACCCGAAACGGTAGAAGATTTTAGCAAAGGTATTGCTCCTTTTATAGTTCCATTTGTTGCACATGAAGTGGGGCAGTATTGTGTGTTTCCAAATTTTGATGAAATCAAAAAATATACAGGTGTTTACAAAGCCAAAAACTTTGAGATGTTTCAGCAAGATTTGATAGATCATCATATGGGAGATCAGGCAAAAGACTTTTTAAATGCTTCGGGAAAATTACAAGTGTTGAGTTATAAAACTGACATAGAAAAAATGTTAAGAACCCCAGGTTATGCAGGTTTTCAATTATTAGGTTTACAAGATTTTCCTGGTCAAGGTTCTGCCATTATAGGTGTTTTAGATGCTTTTTGGGAAGAAAAAGGTTATGTAACAGCAAAAGAATATTCAAGATTTTGTAATCAAACGGTTCCTTTGGCAGAAATTTCAAAATTTGTTTATCAAAATAATGAAACTTTTAAAGCTACTGTTGAGTTATTTCACTCAGGAAAAGCTCCTTTAGAAAATGCCGTTATTCATTGGACGATTAAAAATGAAGCAGGACAAATTTTAAAGTCTAGTCAGTTTGATGCTAAAACATATGACAATGGAAACGGAATGTTTGTAGGTTCTTTAACATTTCCATTAGAAGCTATTCAAAAAGCTTCAAAATTAAATTTAGAAGTGAGCGTTCAAGGAACCAATTTTGTGAATGATTGGGATTTTTGGGTATATCCAATAGCAAAACAAAAGGCAGTTTCTACGGTGTATTATACCACAAGCTTAGATGCAAAAGCTAAAGAAATTTTAGAAAAAGGAGGAAATGTATTTTTAAATGCTTCGGGTAAAGTAATAAAAGGAAAAGAAGTACAAATGTATTTTCAGCCAGTATTTTGGAATACCTCTTGGTTTAAAATGAGACCTCCACATGTTACGGGAATGTTGATTCAAGAAGATAGCCCTGCTTTTGCTGACTTTCCTACAAGTTATCATAGTGATTTGCAATGGTGGGAAATTCAGAATAGAGCACAGGTGATGAATCTTGAAGGTTTTCCATCAGATTTTCGTCCATTAATTCAGCCGATAGATACTTGGTTTATGAACAGGAGATTGGCTATGGTTTTTGAAGCCAAAGTTGGGAATGGAAAAATAATGGTTTCTAGTGCTGATATATCTGCTGAGGTAAAAAATAAACCAGCTTCTTTACAATTATATAGATCATTGATTGATTATATGGATTCGTATAAATTTGAACCTAAAAATGAATTGAATATAGAGATCATAGAAGAACTATTTAAATCTCCCTCAAAAGAATTGTTTGATACTTTTACCAAAGACAGTCCGGATGAATTAAAACCGAATTCAAATCAAAATAAATAGTTAAAGATTTTAAAATTTTGAAGATTGTGAATAAAATAAAAATCCCTGAGTAAAATTTATACTCAGGGATTTTTATATACTTAAATATGATATTATTTTTTAGATTTCTTTTTCTTGTTAATAGTTCTTTCAAAAGTTAATAATAAAGAAGGTAAGATGACCAAGTTAGATATCATTGCAAACAAAAGAGTGATAGAAACCAACCCTCCTAAAGCCTTGGTTCCTCCAAAACTAGAGATAACAAAAACTAAAAATCCAAAGAACAAAACAATAGAGGTGTAAAACATACTAATTCCAGACTCTCTAATGGCTTTGTAAACCGATTTTCTAACCTTTCCTTTACTAGCTATTAATTCTTGTCTGTATTTGGCTAAAAAGTGTATGGTATCATCTACAGAGATTCCAAAAGCAATACTAAATACTAAAATGGTTGAGGGTTTTAGAGGAATTCCTAAAAATCCCATCAATCCAGCAGTTAATATTAAAGGGAATACGTTTGGTATTAAGGAGATTAAAATCATTTTAGAATTTTTAAATAATCCACCAATAAACACAGCAATCAATACAATTGCCAAACCTAAAGATATGATTAGATTGTGAATTAAATAATTAGTTCCTTTTACAAATACCAACGCTTTTCCTGTCATGGTTACATTATAACGTTCTTTAGGAAAGTTTTTATCTATAATAATTTGAAGCTCTTCTTGAATTTGCTCCATTCTTTCTGTACCTATATCTTTCATAAAAGTGGTAATACGAGCATAACGACCTGTTTTGTCTACCATGTTAGACAAGGCATTGGTGTCTCTTCCAGAATTTTGAGCATAACTTAAAATAAAGTTTTTTTCTTGTGAGGTTGGTAATTTATAAAAATCAGGATTACCATTATAAAAAGCTTGTTTGGTAAACTTTACAAGATTGTTGATGGAAATAGGTTTAGAGAATTCAGGAATTTTAAGAATTTCTGACTCAAGTTTATCAATACGTTTTAAGGTCGCTAAATTCATCACTCCTTTTTCTTTTTTAGTATCTACTAAAATTTCAAGAGGTAAAATTCCGCCAAATTCTTTTTCAAAGAAAACAATGTCTTTATAGAATTGTGTTTTTTTAGACATGTCCTCAATCAAACTACCCGATACTTTTATTTGAAAAGCACCAAGAATAGCTATCAATAATAGAATAGAAGAGACGATGTAAACAAAAGGTTTTTTGTTTCTAACAATCTTAGTCATTCCCTTCACAATAGTATCAACCCATTTTTTTTCTAAATGCTTTAAATGCTTTGGTTTTGGCAAAGGCATAAAACTATATAGAATTGGAATTAAACATAGAGAGATTATGAAAATCCCCATAATATTGATGGATGCAATAACACCAAATTCTTTAAGAATGGTACTTTTTGTAAAAATAAAAGTAGCAAAACCCGCAGAAGTCGTAAGGTTGGTCATTAAAGTTGCATTTCCAACTTTGGTAATTACACGTTGTAAAGACTTTGCTTTGTTACCGTGTTTATGAATTTCTTGCTGATATTTATGAATTAAAAATATAGCATTTGGCACCCCAATTACAATAATTAAAGGCGGAATTAAAGCTGTTAAAATAGATATTTGATATCCTAATAAACCAATAAAACCAAATGACCAAAGCACTCCAATAATAACAACGGCTAAAGTGATGGCTGTAGCCCTAAGTGATCTAAAAAATAAAAAGAAAATAAGTCCTGTAACTCCTAAACCAAGTAGCACAAACATTCCCATTTCTGACTTTACGCTGGCAGCGTTCATACTACGAACGTAAGGCATTCCAGAAACCCTAACTTGTAAGTTATTTTCTTTGTTAAATTTTTTAATAAGAGGATTAAAAGTGTCTTTTATATAATCAGACCTAATTTTGGTGTTTACAATTTGTTTATCAACATAAACAATGGTTTGAATAGTTCCAGTTTCTTTATTGAATAGGAGGTGATCATAAAAAGGCAAATCATTAAAAATATGATTGCTAATACTGTCTACTTCTTGTTGATTGTATTTTTTCTTGGTAAATATTGAAGTGAGTTCAAATTTTTGCTCCTCAACATTTTTCTTTAGTTCTTTGATATTACTAAAAGAAACAACTCCTTCTATTATTTTTTTATGAGATGAAATTTCATCTGCTAGCGCAATCCAATTATTAAATTTTTTTACATCAGAAAAAAGAGTACTATCCTTAACTGCTAAGACAATAATATTCCCTTCTTCTCCAAATATATTAAGGAATTTATCATATTCTATATTTACAGGATTGTCCTCAGGAAGTAAGTTGGCTTCTGTGTAAGAAAACTGTACATTCTTAAATTGTGATGCTAATAGACCTGTAATAACAGCTATTATAATAATGGTAGCGACTCTATGGATAAGAATGGTTCTAGCAACAGTATTCCAAAATTTCATAAAAAGTATAGAATTGTATGAGGGGTGTAAAATTATATAAAAAAAGCCATCTAATTAAGTAACAAAGTACTTTATTAGATGGCTTTATGTTATTAGTTTGTAGAAAGTAAATTTATACTTTCATGATTTCAGCATCTTTAACTACATATACTTCATCTACTTTTTTGATATAGGTATCAGTTAAAGTTTGAACTCTATCTTCTGCAACTTTCTTCTCGTCGTCAGAAATCTCTACTTTTTTAATATCATTGTTAGCATCTCTACGAATGTTACGAATACTAACTTTAGCATGCTCAGCTTCTGCTTTTGCTTGCTTAGATAATTCTCTACGTCTTTCCTCTGTTAAAGCAGGAACACTAATAATAATGTGCTCTCCGTTGTTCATAGGATTAAAACCTAAGTTTGCTACAATAATTCCTTTTTCAATTTCAGGAATCATGTTTTTTTCCCAAGGTTGTACGGTAATGGTTTGAGCATCTGGTGTGTTAATGTTCGCAACTTGACCAATTGGAGTAGGAGAACCATAATAGTTAACCATTACACTCCCTAACATAGCTGGCGAAGCTTTCCCCGCTCTAATATTTCCGAATTCTTTTACTAAGTGAGCAATGGCAGCATCCATTCCCTCTTTAGTACTGTCAATAATAAATGTAACTTCTTCGTTCATCTTGTATATTATTTATCTGTAACTACTGTACCAATTTTTTCTCCTGAAATTAATCTTTGAAGATTTCCCTTAGTATTCATATCGAATACTAAAATAGGTAGGCTATTTTCTTCACTTAAAGTAAAAGCTGTTGAATCCATTACTTTTAAACCTTTGTCTAATACATCTCTATAAGAAATCGTATCAAATTTAGTAGCGTTGCTGTCTTTTTCTGGATCTGCTGTATAAATTCCATCTACACGTGTTCCTTTTAAAATAACATCGGCTTGTATTTCTATAGCTCTTAATACAGAAGCAGTATCAGTTGTAAAATATGGATTTCCTGTTCCAGCTCCAAAAATGACCACTCTACCTTTTTCCAAATGTCTTACAGCTCTTCTTTTGATAAAAGGTTCAGCAATTTCTTCCATCTTAATAGCGGTAAGTAACCTGGTTTTAACACCAGTAGCTTCTATAGCACTTTGTAAAGCCATACCGTTGATACAAGTTGCTAACATTCCCATGTAGTCTCCTTGTACACGATCCATTCCTTGTGCAGCACCAGAAACCCCTCTAAAGATATTTCCTCCCCCAATTACAATTGCAATTTCTAATCCAGTTTCAACAGCTGCTTTAATTTCTTGAGCATATTCGGATAACCTTTTAGGATCTATACCATATTGCTTATCTCCCATTAAAGCTTCTCCACTTAATTTTAATAGTATTCTTTTGTATTGCATGATTGTTATTTAGGTAGTGCAAATATAAAATTTTACACGAATATTTATAGCTTGATAAGTTTGTTTCTTGATTTTATTACATAAAAAAACCTCTCATAAAAATGAGAGGTTTTAAATATTATAATTAGAATATAAATTATCCTAAAGTTACTCTTGAGAAAGCAACTACTTCTACATTAGAAGCAGCAACATATTCTGCAACAGTTATTTTTTCATCTTTAATGAAATTTTGATCTAAAAGACATTTCTCTTGATCTAAAGTAGTGTTGTCAGAAATAAATCTTTCCATTTTACCAGGTAAGATTCTATCCCAGATTTTTTCTGGTTTTCCTTCAGCAGTTAACTCAGCTTTAGCATCTGCCTCAGCTTTAGCCATTATTTCATCAGTTAATTGAGATTTAGAAATATATTGAGGAACATTTTTTAATGTTTTTCCCAATCTTCCTAATTCAATATTGTCTTTTTCAATTGCAGCAATTCTTGCTTCAGTTTCTGCAGCAACGAATTCAGGATCAAAATCTTTGTAAGATAATGTAGTAGCTCCCATAGAAGCAACTTGCATAGCAATGTCTCTAGACAAAGCTTCAGCACCATCAACAGCTTCAGATAAACCAACTAAAGTAGCGATTTTGTTTCCAACGTGAATGTAAGAACCAACGAAAGGAGCCTCAACTCTTGCAAAATCGTTAATTTCTAATTTTTCACCAACAACTCCTGTTTGCTCTACTAATTTGTCAGCAACAGAAACACCACCAAAATCAGAAGCTAAAAACTCTTCTTTTGTTTTAAAGTTTAATGCAGCAGCAGCTAATTCTTTAGCTAAAGCAACAAAATCTTCGTTTTTACCAACAAAATCAGTTTCACATCCTAATACAATAGAAACTCCAGCTGTTTTATCAGTATTAACAACAGAGATAGCAGCACCTTCACTAGACTCACGGTCAGCTCTTTTTTCTGCCATTTTTTGTCCTCTCTTGCGTAATACATCTACTGCTTTGTCAAAATCTCCTTCAGCTTCGATTAAAGCTTTTTTACAGTCCATCATTCCAGCTCCTGATGATTTTCTTAATTTCATCACGTCAGCTGCCTTAATATCTGCCATAGTATTGTGTTTTAAAGTTTTTATAAAAATGAACGGTACAAAATTATATTTTTTTTGTACCGTTTCATGTTAAATTTATATGATTATTCAGCTTTTTCTTCAACTGCTGCAGTTTCTGCAGGAGCATCTTTTCCAGCTTTTCTTTCACTTAATCCTTGAGCAATAGCTCCAGTAGTTAAGGTTAAGATTTTGTCAATAGACTTAGAAGCATCATCGTTAGATGGAATCACAAAATCAATATCACTAGGATCAGAGTTTGTATCTACCATTGCGAAAACAGGAATGTTTAATTTCTTAGCTTCAGCAACAGCAATGTGTTCTTTTTTAACGTCAATTACAAATAAAGCACCTGGTAAACGAGTCATATCAGCAATAGAACCTAAGTTCTTTTCTAATTTAGCACGTTGACGTTCGATTTGTAATTTTTCTCTTTTTGATAAAGCGTCGAAAGAACCATCAGTCTTCATTCTATCAATTTGAGACATTTTTTTAACTGCTTTACGAATAGTAACGAAGTTAGTTAACATTCCTCCAGGCCATCTTTCAGTGATGTAAGGCATGTTTACAGCTCCAGCTTTTTCAGCAACGATATCTTTAGCTTGCTTTTTTGTTGCAACAAATAAGATTTTTCTTCCTGATGCAGCAATTTTTTCTAATGCAGCAGATGCATCGTCTATTTTAGCTGAAGTTTTGTATAAGTCAATGATGTGTACTCCGTTACGTTCTGTGTAGATGTAAGGAGCCATACTTGGATTCCACTTTCTTGTTAAGTGTCCAAAGTGTACACCAGCTTCTAATAATTCTTGAATATTTGCCATAATATGGATATTGTTTAGATGTTAGCAATAGCGGAGTAGTTCTTTGTAGAAGTCTCTACTATTTTTGCTAAACAATCGATTAATTTTTTTAATAAATAATAATGTGTAAGATTAACGTTTAGAGAACTGGAATTTCTTACGTGCTTTCTTCTGACCAAATTTCTTACGCTCAACCATTCTAGGGTCACGAGTTAATAATCCTTCTGGTTTTAAGATTGCTCTGTTCTCAGCATCAATTTCACATAATGCTCTAGCAATAGCTAAACGGATAGCTTCAGCTTGTCCAGTTACACCACCTCCAAATACATTTACTGTAATATCGAAAGATTCTAAGTTGTCAGTTAATAATAACGCTTGCTTAGCTTTGTACTGTAAAGTTCCAGTAGTAAAGTAAGCTGGTAAATCTTTACCATTAATAGTCATGTTTCCTTTTCCTTCAGAAACATATACTCTTGCTACGGCAGTTTTTCTTCTACCAATCTTGTGAATAGTTTCCATGCTTATTTAAGGTCATTTAAGTTAATAGCTGTTGGTTGTTGTGCTTCTTGAGCGTGCTCAACACCAGCGTAAACATATAAGTTTCTGTAAAGAGCGCTTCCTAATTTGTTTTTAGGTAACATTCCTTTTACTGCTTTCTCAATTAATCTTGTAGGATCTTTTTCGAACATTTCTGTTGCAGTTAAACTTCTTTGACCACCTGGATAACCTGTGTGACGAATGTAAGATTTGTCAGACCATTTTTTTCCAGTTAAATTGATTTTTTCAGCGTTGATAATAACAACGTTGTCACCACAATCCACGTGAGGAGTGTAGCTTGGCTTGTACTTACCTCTAATTAGTTTTGCAACTTTAGAAGCTAAACGACCCAATGTTTGTCCGTCCGCATCAACCAAAACCCATTGCTTGTCAGCAGTTGCTTTGTTAGCCGATACTGTTTTGTAACTTAATGTGTTCATTTACACTAGTTTTTGTAATAATTAAACAATAATTCTTCTTGGATTCTCCCAAGGGTGTGCAAAAATAGAACTATTTGTTTAGATTATCATTATTTTTTTATGAGAATTTTAATAAAAAATAACAGTGTAAGTTTCTGAGAATTAATTATTAGGATTAATTTTTAATTTTAAGCTCATTGTTTTTAAATAATTCATAAGCCGTTTGGTAGTTTGCAATGGTTTCTTCTAATAAATTTTTATTACTTTCTGTTAAAGTTAATGTGTTATCATCGGCATTCCAATGATAGGTATTACTTCCTTTTGTTTCATTTAGAATCACCACCTCGTTTCCTTTCCTAAATCCTAACTTTCTGTGGTTGGCTATAAAAGCTCTTTCTTCTTGGGGTTGCATTTTAGTGATGTCTTTTCCAAATATTTTACTTTCATAAGACCAGTTTAAAAATCCAAATAAGGTGGGAAGCAGATCTATTTGAGAACAGAGTTTGTTCACTTTTTGGGCTTTTGTATTTGGTAGGTTGTAAATTAATGCAGGTATGTGATAGCTTCCAATTTCTAATTCTGTTCTACCAGCGCTGTATGCACAGTGGTCTGATAGAATTACAAATACAGTGTTTTTGTACCAAGGTTGTTTTTTAGCATCTGTAAAAAAACGTTTCATAGCCCAGTCAGCATAACGTATGGCAGAAACTCTACTGCCAGGTTTGTCTTTAATAGATCCTTCAGGAAAAGAATAAGGTCTATGGTTTGTATTGGTCATGATAAAGTTAAAGAAAGGCTTTTTGCTTTGGTATTGAATATTTATTTGTTTGAGGGCTTTGTTATAAATATCACTATCACAAGCTCCCCAAGCATTTTCAAAAGTAATTTCTTCTTCGGTAAAAGTAGTTCGATTGGTAGGGAATTCTTTGGCTGAGCTAGCATCTTTTGGATTGTCAACAATATCAAAACCATTGTTGCCAAAATAACCATTCATATTATCAAAATGTCCATCGCCTCCATAAAAGAAGGTTCTACTATATCCTTTTTGATTTAAGATTTCTCCAATAGTAAACAAATGATCGTTGTTGGGTCTCTTTACAATGCTTCTTCCTGGAGTAGGAGGGATGGCAAGTGTAATAGCCTCCATTCCACGGATGGTTCTTGTTCCCGTGGCTTGTAAATTGGTGTAAAACACACTTTTTTGAGCTAGACTGTCTAAGAAAGGAGTTAATAATTTTTGATTCCCGAAGGCTTCCATAAAATTAGCACTTAAACTTTCCATACAGATAAAAACTATGTTTGGTTTTTGTTCTTTGCCTCTATTTTTAATAGTTCTTAAAATGTTATTTTGAGACAATAGTTTATCTCCTTTTTGTAAAAGACTTTGTTGTACTATTTCTAAAGATTTTTCTTTAGGCTGTGTAATATAAAATTCATCATAATCCAATTCGTTTGCATTGTAGGCAGCGAAAAAAGAATAAACACCTGATTTGGCTAATTCGTTTTCATATCTATTGGTGAAAATTTCGGCTTGTTTGTTTTGTACAAATAAGTGAAAAACTCCTGCTACCAAAACCCAAAAACCATAAGGAATTATTTTTCTAATATAACCATCATAATTGTTGTAACAATCAATAAAGGCTTCTTGTTTTTTAGCAATGTAAAAAGCTCCTAATGTTAATAAAACAATGATTCCAATTAATAGAGGTAGAGGGTAAGATTCGTTGATGTTTTCTATTACCTCATAAGTATAGAGTAAGTAATCTACAGCAATGAAATTGTATCTTCTAGCAAATTCTTCCCAAAAAGTAAACTCTCCTAAAAAAGCAAATACAAAAATAAAGACTAATAAAAAGTAAGTGAATTTTGTGAGTAATTTATCAAGCCAGTTTCCGTAGAACTTACTAGGGAATAAAAACCAATAAATTCCGTAAATAGCCATAATGTAGGCAAGGGTTCCAAAATCAAAAAAAAGTCCAATCCCTATTACTTTGATAAAATCAACAATAGAAAATCCTATACTTTTAATAGACCATATATATAAGCTTAGTCTTACTAATGAAGAAACTATTAAAAATAAAGCACTAAAGCTTTTTAACAAACTAAAGCGTTTGGGAAATAGTAAAGTAGTAATGTTAATCATGTTATAATTTTAAGATAAAAATTAATGTGCATCTAGCCAATTGTCTCCCATGTCAGTGTCAACGACTAAAGGAACGCTTAGTTTATAAGCGTTTTCCATTTCGGAAACAATTAAAGGCTTTAAGAGGTCGATTTCATCTTTGTGCATATCAAAAACTAATTCATCGTGTACTTGTAAAAGCATTTTGGTTTTATAATTCCCTTTTTCTAATGCCTTTTGAATTTTAATCATGGCAATTTTAATGATATCAGCAGCCGTTCCTTGAATAGGAGCGTTCACAGCATTTCGTTCATCAGCAGAACGAACAATTGCATTGGCTGAGTTGATGTTGTTTAGATATCTACGTCTATCTAACAAAGTTTTTACATATCCATGTTCTTTGGCAAAATCTACTTGACTGGCCATGTATTTTTTTAATGTAGGATAAGTTTCATAATAAGTATCAATCAATTCTTTAGACTCTTTTCTACTTAAATTGGTTTGTTGACTTAATCCAAAAGCAGAAACACCATATATAATTCCAAAGTTTACTGTTTTGGCGTGGCTACGTTGTTCTCGGGTTACTTCATCAATAGGAACATTAAAAACTTTGGCAGCGGTAGAGCGGTGGATATCATCTCCTTTTTGGAAAGAAGCCAGCATTTCTGGATCTTGACTTAGTTCTGCAATTAATCTTAATTCTATTTGAGAATAATCGGCAGCAAATAAAATATAGTCCTCATTCTTTTTAATAAACGCTTTACGGATTTGTTTTCCTCGTTCTGTTCTAATAGGAATGTTTTGCAGGTTTGGGTTGTTAGAGCTCAATCTACCAGTGGCAGCAGTTGCTTGACTGTAAGTTGTGTGTACTCTTTTGGTGATTGGATTGACCTCATTAGGTAAAGAATCTACATAAGTGTTCTTTAATTTTACCAATCCACGATACTTTAATATTTTGGCAGCAATCTCATGCTCAGTTGCAAGTTTACTTAAAATATCTTCTCCTGTAGCGTATTGACCAGTCTTGGTTTTTTTTGCTTTGTCTACTAATTTTAGATTTTCAAATAAAACAATCCCTAGTTGTTTTGGAGAAGCAATGTTGAATTCCTCCCCAGCAAGGGTATAAATTTCTTTTTCTAGTACTGCAATATCGGTAGTTAAAACCTCCGACAATTCGTTTAGATAAGGAACATCAAGGTTAATTCCTGTCAATTCCATTTTTGCCAATACCCTTAATAATGGCAATTCAATTTCATCATATAATTTCTCAAGATTGTTTTCGCCTAATTCTTTTCTGAATTGTGTTTCTAGTTGAAAACAAATATCAGATTGTTCGCAAGAATAAGGAGTTGTAATAGACAAATAAACTTCGGCTAGTTTTATTTTGTTTTTTCCTTTCCCAATAACATTGTCTTGATGTGTTACTTCATACTTTAAATAAGTCTCAGACAATACGTCTAGTTGATGTCTCATGTCAGGATGAAGTAGGTAATGAGATAAGCTAATATCAAATATTTTTCCTTTTAAAGAAATATCATACTGTGCTAAGAATTTGATATTACTTTTGATATCATAGGCAATCTTTTCAATGTTCTCATTTTCAAAGAAAGCTTTTAATTCCGTCATTATTTGATCGGTATTTTCGGTTACAGGAATATAATATCCTGTACTTGCTTCATAAGAAAAACTAAAACCAATAATTTTATCAATAAAGTTTTCTCTTTCTGTTACAATTTCAAAAGCAACTTTAGGTTGATTTAAAAGTTTGCTAATAAATAATTTTCTAGCGACATGAGTGTTTAAATACTGATAAATTGGTTTGGTATTGCTAATGGTATTAAATCCAAAAGAAGAGCTTGTGTTTTGGGTAGTATCAGCGTTTCCAAACAAGTCTAATTGAGGTTCTTTACTATTTGTTTTTTGAGCCTCTTGAGTTGGATTTTCTACTGTAATTTCAGGTGCTTCTGTTCCAAATATTTTATGAACTGTGTCGGCAATTCTCCTAAATTCTAGTTCTTGAAAAATTTTCGAAGTTTCTTCAATGTTTGGTGCACACATGGTAAAGTTTTCCTCGTGGTATTCCACAGGACAATCTAAAATAATGGTTGCTAGTTCTTTAGATAATAACCCTAACTCTTTATTGGCTTCAATTTTTTCTTTCATTTTTCCTTTTAGCTCATGTGTATTGGCTAAAAGGTTTTCCATAGAACCATATTCTTTAATGAATTTTTTGGCAGTTTTGTCTCCAACCCCTGGTAAACCGGGAATGTTGTCTACAGCATCTCCCATCATTCCTAAATAATCTATGACTTGTAAAGGGGTTTCTACTTCAAATTTTACTTTTACTTTTTCTACATCCCAAATTTCAATTCCGTTCCCCATTCTGGCAGGTCTGTACATAAAAATGTTTTCAGAAACCAATTGAGCATAATCTTTATCAGGCGTGACCATATAAACTTGGCAACCTTCTTTTTCAGCTTGTTTGGCTAAAGTTCCAATCAAATCATCCGCTTCAAAACCTTCCACCTCAATAATAGGAATGTTCATGGCTTTTAAAATCTCATGAATATAAGGAACAGCAATTTTAATGGCCTCGGGTGTTTCTTGTCTATTGGCTTTATATGCTTCAAAAGCTTCGGTTCTTGTTACTGATCCACCTTTGTCAAAAGCAACAGCTAAAAGTTCAGGTTTTTCTCTTTTGATAACATCTAATAAAGAATTTGTGAATCCTAGAATTGCCGAAGTATCCATTCCTTTGGAATTGATTCTTGGATTTTTTATCAGAGCATAATATCCTCTAAAAATCAAAGCAAAAGCATCTAGTAAAAACAATCTTTTTTGTGTGGCCATAAATCAAAAATTAAGATTGGTAAATGTAATTAAAAAGTGTTAAAATTATCAGGTTGAAGAGGGCTTTTTGGGTTTGATATAGATGAAAATCACTTGAAAAGTACTGAAATGGAGCAGAAATCTGTAAAATACCTCTTGTTTTTTTTGTATAATTCGCAAAAAAGTTATATTGCAGTGTTATTTGTGTGTAGTTTGCAGTGTGTGCAGTACTTACAAGCTAATTATTAAACATTTACATATGACTAAGTTTGGTGATTTAATCAATGTTGAAATTCCTGTTTTGATTGATTTTTATGCTCAATGGAGTGAGGAAGAAGAAGAGCCTACAGGAGTAGTTTTAAGAGATGTTGTTGCTGCTTTGGGGGATAAAGCCAAAGTGATTAAAATCGACATTCAAAAAAACGAAATTTTAGCAAATGCTTTAAAGGTAAAAGGAAATCCTACTTTTGTAATCTATAAAAATGGAGTAATGAAGTGGAGACAATCTGGAGAGCAAGATGCTAATACGTTGATTACTTTGGTTCAACAATACGTTTAAGAGATTGCTTTAAAAGAGTATCCTTTTTTAGTTAATTCACTTAGGACTTTAGGAAGTGTTTCTTGAAGTCTAGGGAAAGCTTTTTCACTATCGTGAAAAACAATAATGCTTCCATTTTCTACTTTTGATAATACATTTTTAATGCAATCTTTGGCAGATAAGTGTTTGTCAAAATCTGCACTTAACACATCCCACATGATAATTTTATAGCCAAGCTCTAATAGTTTTTTGGATTGTTTTAAACTGATTTTACCGTAAGGAGGTCTAAATAATTTTTGTTTTTTTTTAGGTATATACGCTTCCGTTAATAAAATGTTTTCAATATATTTTTTTGTGTCGGTTTTCCATCCTTTTAGGTGATGAAAGGTGTGGTTTCCAATTCGGTGGTTTTCTGTAATGATTTGTTGAAAAACCTCTGGGTGTTTTTTAATATTGTCCCCAATACAAAAAAAGGTTGCTTTAGCGTTGTGTTTTTTTAGTTCAGTTAATACCCATGGAGTAATATTGGGAATGGGGCCGTCATCAAATGTTAGGTATACTTCTTTTTGAGAGGTGTTAAAACTCCAAGTCCATTTGTTAAAAATGGACTTGAAAATTTTAGCAGTTTTAATAGGATATAACCTCATGATGTTATTCAAAGAGAGTTTCAAATAGCTTTATATGTTGTAAAAACTCTTCTTCAACTTTCTTTTTGTATTCCTCATCTTTGTCGTACTTATTAACGTCAGCAGCAATGGTTTGATACATTTTAAATTGTGTTTCTACCTCTGAGAATAAATAGTTTAAATCGTATTTATTGAATTGAGAATAGTAGACTAGTTGTTCTTGGAATTTTCTAATTAAGATATTAGCAGCTGTTTTAGCTTTTTCTGGTTTGTTAATTAGATAATATTGTTCTGGGAATCCTAAGCAGACAGCATATTGATGATATTTTTCTATAGGCATTTTGTTAAAACTAAGATCTAGCATTTCTTCAGCTTTGTCAAACTTTTTTTCATTAATCAATGCTTCTACCAGTCTCGAAATTGTATTTCTGTATGAAATAGAGTTTTTTCTAGATTCAATGTCTAGGTAAAAATCTTTTCCACGGTATCCAAAATCCCATTTTTTTACCTTTTCGTATAAATCATCACTATCAATTCTTCCCATTCCTAAAACACCATATTCTGTTTTGGTTTTTATAGGAACTAGTTTGTAAGCCATACCGTCAAGTTGTAGGTAATCTTTTAACCATATATATTCTTCATCAGCATTGGCACCACCAGTAAAATAAATAGGATGTTTCCAGTTGTTGTTGGCAAGGATATCTAACATTAAAATTCTGTTTTTTGTCAATCCACGATTATCAACATCTAAATCCATATAATCAACAATACTATCAGCATCCTTCTGTTTAACAGTTCCGTTTGCTAATACAGTTTCTTTGTTAACAGTTAGTCGTAATTTATTGGTTGGATAAAATTTTTCAAATTTACCTTCACTAATTTCGACGTAAGTTCTTTTGTCTGATGAGCTAATCCACATCATAAAATCATCAATATTCCAACGGTCTTGTACTTGTCCTGTGTGGTAGGCAACATCTAAACTACCATGTCTGTATTGTTTGTGTGTTAATTGAGATGGAATAGGGTCTGATTCGTAAGCCTTACGTTTCATTTGATCGATATACCAGTCAGTAGCTAATAAACTTGAGTTGATGATTTTGATGTCAGTTCTGTGTTTTTCTACTTCTTGTAAATACCATAGAGGAAAGGTGTCGTTGTCTCCAATGGTGAATAAGATGGCATCTTTGTCGCAAGAATCTAAATAAGCTTTGGCGTTAAAATAAGCTGTATACCTATTAGATCTGTCGTGGTCATCCCAGTTTTGAGAAGCCATTAGTAGAGGAGAGGCCAATAAACATATAGATGTAACTACAATAGGAATTATTTTTGTTGCTTTGTATTCATTTATTTTTTCGATAATAGCATAGACTCCAAAACCTATCCACATTGCAAAAATGTAAAAAGATCCTACAATAGCGTAATCTCTTTCTCTTGGTTCAAAAGGTTTTGGGTTGGTGTAAAAAATAATGGCAAAACCAGTAAAAGCAAAGAATAAAAATAAGTTGTAAAAATTACGTTTGTCTTTACTTAGTTGGTACATCAAGCCAATAATTCCTAATATGAAAGGAATTCCGTAGTAAATATTTCTTCCTTTGTTTTCAATAACATCAGTAGGTAGGTAAGTTTGTGGCCCTACAAATAATTTGTCAATAAAATTGATTCCAGTAATCCAATTTCCATTTAAAGGATCCATGTTTCCTTGGATATCGTTTTGTTTTCCAACAAAGTTCCAAAATAAATATCTAAAATACATGTATCCAAATTGGTATTCAGCCATGTATTTTAAGTTTTGAGCCATGGTTGGTCTGGCTTTGCTGTCTTTGGGAATGCCAGCAATCATTTTATAGTTTTGCTCTAAGCCCTGTACTACCATTCTAGGAATAAATCCTTTGTGTAAATCGCTGGTTTTTTGTTGAGCATTTTTATAGTCGTTTACAATGATGTATTTTCCGCTTTTTTCATCTTTCTCATACTTAGGTTTTACATCTTCCATAATAGGATTACCGTTGGCATCCATGGCAGGTTCTTTGTTGTATTTCTCAGAGTAATAAGTGTCATAAAAAATATTAGCATCACCATATTGCTCACGGTTGTAGTAAGCTAAAAGTTCTCTTGCAGAGGAAGGATTGTTTTCGTTAATCATGGTATTGGCGTTTGCTCTAATAGGTAGCATTAACCAACAAGAAAAACCAATCATAACAAACATAATAGATAATAAAGCCGTGTTTCCTAGGTATAGATTGTTTTTACGAGTGTATTTTAATCCAAAATAGAAAGCAACAATAATAACGATACCGGCAATAATAGTTCCTGTGTTAAAAGGTAAACCTAGATTATTAATAAAGAATAATTCCGAAGCACTAAAGAATAATAAAGTGTATGGGAATAAGAATTTAAAAATAAAAGCAAGTGTTCCAATGGCGATGACATTTGCAATGATAAAAGTTTTGATAGTGTATTTCTCGTAATAATGGTTTAAGTAAATAAATACTAATGATGGAATAACCAATAAAGATAAGATGTGTACACCAAAAGAGAGTCCTATAATTAAGCAGATAAGAATTAGCCATCTGTTGTTCCTAGGTTGACCAAATGATTTTTCCCATTTTAAACCAAGCCAGAATAGCAAAGCCATTAAAAATGATGACATGGCGTATACTTCAGCTTCTACGGCACTGAACCAAAAACTATCAGAAAAAGTATAGGTCAAACTTCCCACAGCGGCACTTCCTATAATAGCAATCATTTTGTTAGTGTCTAGTAGGTTGTTTTTAACAGCAACTCTTTTGATAAGATTGGTTAAAGACCAAAACATAAACAGGATCGTAAATGCACTTGCCAAACCAGACATAAAGTTGACCATGTAAGCAACATTACTTGCAGAAAAACTAAACATAGCAAAAAACGCTCCAAGCATTTGAAATAAAGGAGCTCCTGGTGGATGACCTACTTCTAGTTTTACAGCTGTTGAAATATATTCTCCACAATCCCAAAAGCTAACAGTAGGTTCAAGAGTAAGAGTATAGGTAATTAATGATATTGTAAACAGAACCCATCCTGTGATGATGTTCCATTTTTGATATGTTTTTTCTTCCATATTGTTTATTGAGAAACTAAAATTTTAGTCACAAATTTAAATAAATATAAATGCTGAAGTACTTTTAAGCAAAAAATGTTCCGAAATATAGGTTTGGGATAAAAATAATAAAACATTAAAATGTTGATTTTCAAATAGAAGATTCTCAAGTGAAAAAAAAAGTGATTTTTTTTTGAAAAAAGTTTTGCAGAATTGTAGATGTGCTGTATATTTGCAACCGCTAACGCACTGTCCCATGGTGTAATGGTAACACAGCGGTTTTTGGTACCGTCGTTCAAGGTTCGAGTCCTTGTGGGACAACAAAAAAGTCTTAATCCTTTTGGTTTAAGACTTTTTTATTTAAAGCCTATTTATGCCTTGGTTTTGTTAAGGATGGTAAGAGATTAGTCTTTAGGATTAAAATCTTGTGAATCAATAAAAAACTCGTATATTTGCGTTGGAAATAATTGAAATCGATGAGTGGGGCTAATTAGCCCCACTTTTTATAGATATATATGGATAAAAAGAAAGTCGAAGGATACATTGACGAAGCACTACAAGAAAACGATGAATTGTTTTTGGTAGAATTGGTTATTGGAGCTGAAAATAAAATTTCGGTCATCATAGATGGAGACAAAGGAGTGCCTTTAAGTGAATGTATTCGTGTAAGTAGAGCTGTAGAAGCGAATTTAGATAGAGACGAAGAAGATTTTAGTATTGAAGTTGCAACACCAGATATTGCAAAGCCAATAGTGTTGCAAAGGCAATATATTAAAAACATAGGTAGAACTTTAAAAGTAATTACTGAAAACGAAAAATACGAAGGAGTACTTGAAGAAGTAACCGATGCAGGAATCGTTTTAAGTTGGGAAACAAGAGAGCCTAAAGAAATTGGAAAAGGGAAAGTTACTGTTAGTAAATCAGTTACTTTAACTTATGAAGAGATAAAAGAAACAAAAGTAAAAATATTATTTAGTTAAAATATTTAAATGGAGAATATAGATTTAATCAATTCATTTTCAGAATTTAAAGATGATAAGAACATTGACCGTGTAATGTTAATGTCTATTTTAGAAGAAGTTTTTAGAGCTGCATTGAAAAGGAAGTATGGTTCAGATGAAAATTTTGATATTATCGTTAACCCAGATAAAGGGGATTTAGAGATTTGGAGAAACCGTGTAGTGGTTGCAGATGAAATGTCTGAAGATGATAATGAAGAAATTGAATTGTCTGAAGCAAGAAAAATTGAGCCTGACTTTGAAATTGGTGAGGAAGTATCTGAAGAAATTAAGTTACATCAATTAGGACGTAGAGCTATTTTAGCATTACGTCAAAATTTGATTTCTAAGTTATATGAGCACGATAGTACAAACTTGTATAAAAAGTTTAAAGAATTAGAAGGAGATTTATATACAGCAGAAGTTCATCATATTAAACATAACGCTGTTATTTTATTAGATGATGAAGGGAATGAATTGGTGTTACCTAAGAGCGAGCAAATTCGTTCAGATTTCTTTAGAAAAGGTGATTCTATAAGAGGAATTATTAAAACTGTTGAGTTAAGAGGTAACAAACCAGTTATTATTTTATCTAGAACCGCTCCAGAATTTTTAACTAAACTATTTGAACAAGAAATACCAGAAGTTTTTGACGGTTTAATTACTATTGAAGGTGTAGCACGTATTCCTGGTGAAAAAGCAAAAATTGCTGTTGATTCTTATGACGATAGAATTGATCCAGTTGGAGCGTGTGTTGGTATTAAAGGATCTAGAATTCACGGTATTGTACGTGAGTTAGGAAACGAAAATATTGATGTAATTAATTACACAAAAAATATTCAATTATACATTTCTAGAGCATTAAGTCCTGCTAAAGTTGTAAAAATGGATATCTTTGAGGCAGAAGGAGACAAAAAAGCAAAAGCTGAAGTTTACTTACGTCCAGAGGAAGTATCAAAAGCAATTGGTAGAAATGGAGTAAACATTAGATTAGCAACTCAATTAACAGGTTATGAAATTGATGTGTTAAGAGATGGAGCAGAAGACGATGAAGATGTAGAATTGACAGAGTTTTCTGATGAAATAGAAGCATGGATTATTGACGAATTCAAAAGCATTGGTTTAGATACTGCAAAAAGTGTTATAGACAAAGATGTGGCTGAATTAGTGAGCAGAACCGATTTGGAAGAAGAAACCATTATTGAGGTTCAACGTATATTAAAAGAAGAATTTGATAGATAGGGTAGTCAGTAGCCTTTATTCAAAAGATCTTCTTAAACAAAAAAAATAGTAAAAAGTATATATGTCTGTAAGCAAAACATTAAGGCTTAACAAAGTTTTACGAGAATTAAACATATCGTTAGATAGGGCGGTAGAGCATCTTTCATCCAAAGGGATAGAAATAGAGGCTCGTCCTACCACAAAAATTTCTAATCAAGAGTATCAAATCTTATTAGACGGATTTCAAACGGATGCCCAAAAGAAAGCCGATTCTAAAGAAGTAGGAGAAGAGAAAAGAAAGGAAAAAGAAGAGTTACGTATTGCTCAAGAGGAGAAAAAACGTAAAGAAGAAGAAGAAAGAAACAAAGTTCTAAAGGCTAAGGCTGAAAAGTTAGAGTTGAAAACAGTTGGTAAAATAGATTTAGAGTCTAAGCCAGCTCCAGCTCCGGTTCAAAAAGAAGAGCCACAAGCTCCAAAAGTAGAACCTGTTAAAGTAGAAGAAAAACCTAAAGAGCCAGAAGTAATTAAAGCTAGCGCACCTAAATTAGGAGGTCTTAAAATAGTTAAATCTGCTCCCGAAGTACTTAAAGAGACTCCAAAAATAGAAAAAGAGGTAAAAAAGGAAGAGCCAAAACCTAAAGTAGAAGCTCCAAAACCTGAATTTTCTAAAGAAAAGACTTCTACAACTGTAAATAAACCTGTAGCTAAAGAAAAAGCACCAGAGCAAAAAGCAGTTACTCCAGAAGCAACTACTTCTAATGATCCTGAAGAAGGAGGAGAACCAGAGGCTATTAAAACACAATATCAAAAACTTACAGGGCCAAGACTTACAGGTACTACAATTGATTTAAAACAATTTGAAAGACCAAAAAAGAAAAAGCCAGATCCTAAAGCAGCTGCTAATGCAGCAAATGATGCTAAGAAAAAGCGTAAGAGAATTGTAAAACCAGGAACTCCTAATACGGCTAATCGTACTCCGGGAGGACAAGGAAATAGACCAGGAGGAGCTCCAGGACAAAGAAATAATCAAGGAACAGGACCAAACAGAAGACCAGCCGGAGGACCAGGGCAAAGAGGACGATTTGCAGCACCTGTTACTAAGGAAGAGCCAACAGATGAAGAAGTACAAAGACAAGTACGTGAGACTTTAGAAAGATTACAAGGAAAGTCTAAAAAGAATAAAGGTGCTAAATACCGTAGAGAAAAGCGTGATTTACACCGTCAACAAGCTGATGATGCTCAGGCACAAGAGGCAGCAGATAGTAAAGTTCTTAAAGTAACAGAATTTGTTACTGTAAGTGAAGTTGCAACAATGATGGATGTTCAGGTAACTGAAATTATTTCAGCATGTATGATGTTAGGAATGATGGTAACGATGAATCAGCGTCTAGATGCTGAAACCATTAAGATTGTAGCTGAAGAATTTAATTATGATGTTGAGTTTGTTGGAGCAGAAGTTGAAGAAGCTGTAGCAGAAGATGAAGATAGTGAAGAAGATTTAGAAGATAGAGCTCCTATTATTACAATTATGGGACACGTAGATCATGGTAAAACTTCTTTATTAGATTATATTCGTAAAGCAAATGTAATTGCAGGAGAATCTGGTGGAATTACACAACATATTGGTGCTTATTCTGTAAAGATTGCTACAGGTCAAAAAATTGCATTTTTAGATACACCTGGTCACGAGGCCTTTACAGCAATGCGTGCTCGTGGTGCTCAGGTAACAGATATTGTAGTTATTGTAATTGCAGCGGATGATGATGTGATGCCTCAAACAAAAGAAGCAATTAGTCATGCACAAGCAGCAGGAGTACCTATTATATTTGCATTAAATAAAATTGATAAGCCAACGGCTAACCCAGATAACGTAAAACAACAATTAGCTAGCATGGATATGTTAGTTGAAGACTGGGGAGGTAAATATCAATGTCAAGAAATTTCTGCAAAGACTGGTTTAGGAGTTGAAGAACTTTTAGAAAAAGTAGTTTTAGAATCTGAGATTTTAGAATTAAAGGCTAATCCTAACAAGCCAGCTGTTGGTACAGTTGTAGAAGCACAATTAGATAAGGGTAGAGGATATGTTTCAACCATCATGGTTCAAGCAGGTACTTTAAAAATTGGTGATTATATTTTAGCAGGTAAACATTCTGGTAAAGTAAGAGCCATGTTTGATGAAAGAGGAAAGAATGTTGAACAAGCTCCTCCATCAACACCTGTATCTATTTTAGGGTTAGACGGAGCTCCACAAGCAGGAGATAAGTTTAACGTATTTGAAGATGAAAGAGAAGCAAAACAAATTGCATCAAAACGTTCTCAATTACAACGTGAACAATCTGTAAGAACTCAGAAGACACTTACATTAGATGAAATTGGTCGTCGTATTGCATTAGGAGACTTTAAAGAGTTAAATATTATTTTAAAAGGAGACGTAGATGGTTCTGTAGAAGCATTAACAGATTCTTTCCAAAAATTATCTACTGAAGAAATTCAAGTAAATATTTTACATAAAGGAGTTGGTGCTATTACTGAGTCTGACGTGTTATTGGCTTCTGCTTCGGATGCTATTATTGTTGGATTTAATGTAAGACCAGCAGGTAATGCTAGACAAGTTGCAGATACGGAAGAAGTTGATATTAGAACTTATTCTATTATTTACGATGCTATTAACGATCTTAAGGATGCGATGGAAGGTATGTTATCTCCAGACACCAAAGAAGAAGTTCTAGGTAATGTAGAAATTAGAGAAGTATACAAAATTTCTAAAGTTGGTAACATTGCAGGATGTATGGTCGTTCAAGGTAAAATTACAAGAAACTCTAAAGTTAGAATTATTAGAGATAGTATTGTGGTTCATGATGGTGAGTTGACTGCATTGAAACGTTTTAAAGATGATGTTAAAGAAGTAACCAAAGGTTATGACTGTGGTGTTCAGATTAAAAACTACAATGATATTGCTGTTGGAGATGTGATTGAATCTTACCAAATAGTAGAAGTAAAAAAGAAATTAAAATAATTTCTAAGTAATATAAATTAAAGCCCATCCTAACTAGGATGGGCTTTTTTATTGAATTACAGTTTGTTAATTGTAAATAAATATTAAGATTTGTAGTGTATTTTATTTAAATAATACTATGTTTGTTCTTTATTTAAATTTTATTACAAAGTGAAAAAAGGTACAGTAAAGTTCTTTAATGAATCAAAAGGATTTGGATTTATTATTGACGATGAAACAAAACAAGATTATTTCGTGCACATCTCAGGATTGATTGACGAAGTTCGTGAAGGAGATGCAGTAGAGTTCGACTTAAAAGAAGGTAGAAAAGGATTAAACGCAGTAGACGTTAAAGCTTTATAATATTTACTCTTTTTAAAGAAAATGAAACCCGCTTAACGATGTAAGTGGGTTTTTTTATGCTCTTGTTTTAACGCGTAATATCATTTAATCTTTTCTTTGTGGTAATCTCTAGTTGCTCTTCTGAAAAATTTGTTAAGATTAAATAGATAAAATAAATATTAGAAACAGTAATTGTGCAATCCAAAAGTTTATAAACTCTGGAGATCCATTTAGGTTGCTTAGTGTACTTTTATTCATGGTGTTGATGTTTTATTGATTATAATATCAAAAGTACTTACAAACCTTATTTATATTATAGACTTTTAGATGAGTTGCTTTTTAGTGTAGGTGATTAGACATAAAAAAAAGAGCATTTGTTAAAATGCTCTTTTTTTTTAAAATAATGTTATAATTATTTTTTACTTGATAATAGAAGATAATTTTTCTCTTTCTTCTTCTGCCAACGCAGCATCAACTAAAATACGACCAGAGTATTCATCAATGGTAATTTTTTTACGACTAGCAATTTCAATTTGAACTTGAGGAGGGATGGTAAAGTAAGATCCACCTGCAGCACCTCTTTCAATAGCAACAACTGCTAAACCGTTTACTACGCTCTTTCTAATTCTTTTATAAGCAACTAATAAATGGTCATCAATTTTATCAGCCATTTGTTCAGAAAGCTTACTCAACTCATTTTGCTCATTTTCAGTTTCCTTTAAAATTGCATCTAACTCAGATTTTTTGTGGTCTAAGTGCGCTTGTTGAGAGTTTAATTTTTCAGTAGTTTTTGCAATGATTTCTTTTTTATGCTCAATTTTAGCATAAGCTTCTTTAATTCTTTTTTCAGCCAATTCAATTTCTAATTCTTGAAATTCAGCTTCTTTAGTTAAAGAATCAAATTCTCTGTTGTTACGAACTGATTTTTGTTGCTCAGTGTATTTTTTAACCAATTCTTTTGATTCAACAATACTTAATTTTCTGTTAGCAATTTCAGTTTCAAAACTTGCAACGTCTTGGTTTAATTTTTCTATACGAGTTGATAACCCAGCAATTTCACTGTCTAAATCTTCAATCTCTAGTGGTAACTCTCCTTGAACGCTTGTGATTTCATCAATTCTAGAGTCGATTAATTGTAAATTGTATAAAGCTCTTAACTTGTCTTCTACAGATACTTCTTGTTTAGTTGCCATAATAACTATGAGTAATATATTGGGTTTGTACTTTTATCCGATAAAATGATTGCAAAATTACGAAATTTTTCTTTAAGATAATCAACTAATAGATTTTTTGTAAACTGCTCACTTTCGTAGTGTCCAATATCGGTAATTAATATTTTTCCTTCTGCTTTGTAAAACTCATGATATTTAAAATCTGCAGTAATATAAGCATCTGCTCCTTTACTAATAGCTGCATTAATTCCAAAACTACCTGATCCACCAAGTACAGCTATTTTTTTTATTTCTCTGTTTAAAGGAGCAGAGTGTCTAATACACTCTGTGTTCATTTTAAGTTTTACATAACGTAAAAAATCGCTGACTTCCATAGCATCTTTTAACTCACCAATCATACCAATTCCTATATGTTGATTGTAGTTTTCTAGAGTACTAATTTCATAAGCTACTTCTTCATAAGGATGTGTTTTAAGTAAGGTTTTAATGACTTTACTTTCTAGATGTTTAGGAAAAGTAATTCCTATTTGAGTTTCCTTTTCCTTAGAGGTAATTCCTTTGGTTCCTATTACAGGATTAGAGTTTTCATTACCATTAAAAGTTCCTATTCCATTTACATTAAAACTACATTCTTTATAATTTCCAATAGCTCCCGCTCCAATTTCAAAAAGCGCTTCTCTAACACTATCGGCATTGTTTGTGGGTACAAAAGTGATTAGTTTTTTAATAGTTCCTTTTTGAGGGATTAAGACAGATTTATTTTGTAACTCTAACACATCACACATTTTTGCACTTACTCCATTAAAAGAGTTGTCCAAAGCGGTATGTGTGGCATAAATAGCAATATCGTTTTTAATGGCTTTCATCACCACTCTTTCTACATAATTATTTCCGTTAAATTTTTTAAGTCCACCAAAAATAATAGGATGAAAGCTGATAATTAAATTGCATTTTTTTTCAATGGCTTCATCAACGGTTTGTTCTAAAGTATCTAAAGTAACCAATACTCCTGTCACTTCGGTATTGTAATTACCTACTAACAAACCTACATTGTCAAAATCTTCTGCATAGCTCAAAGGAGCTATTTCTTCTATATAACTCGTAATTTCTTTAATCTTCATATTCAAAAATACAGATTTTGTTCTATTTGTTGTTTCTAGAATGGAATTGTTTTAGTTTTGAAATCACTATTCAACTTATAGCTAACAAATGAATTTCATTACGATATTAAGAATTTTACTTTTACCATTTTCTGTTTTGTATGGAATAATTGTTTCTATTAGAAATTTATGTTATGATTGGGGAATTTTAAAATCTACTTCTTTTGATATTCCTATCATAACTGTTGGGAATTTAAGCGTTGGGGGAACTGGAAAAACTCCTCAGATAGAATATTTGGTACGTTTGTTACAAAATGATTTACAAATAGCAGTGTTGAGTAGAGGTTACAAAAGAAAATCTAAAGGGTTTGTATTAGCTGATAAAAATACCACTGTTGAAGAATTAGGAGATGAACCTTTTCAATATCATCAAAAATTTCCAAAAATTAATGTTGCGGTTAATGGAGATAGGGTAGCAGGAGTAACTCAACTTTTACAATTAAGACCTACTACCAATGTAGTATTGTTAGACGATGCTTATCAGCACAGAAAAATAAAAGCAGGATATCAAATTTTATTAACTGCTTATTCTGATTTGTTTTACAAAGATTTTATGATGCCTACTGGAAACTTGCGTGAGTTGTGGTGGGGTAAAAAAAGAGCTAACCTTATTGTAGTAACCAAATGTCCTGTAGATTTATCTAAAGAGGAACAAAGAAAAATAATAGCAAAAATAAATCCATCAAAACAGCAAAAAGTATTCTTTATAACCATAGGTTATTCCTCTATTTTAAAAGGTGTAGAAGAAGTTCTATTAGATGAATTACAACATCAAAAAGTAGTGTTGGTTACAGGAATTGCCAAGCCAGAACCATTGGTAGCTCACTTAAAAAGTAAAGGGCTAAAATTTGAACATTTAAAATTTTCAGATCATCACAACTTTACAGCTGATGAAATTAAGATGATTCAACAAAAGGAAAAAGAAGCAGTAATTCTAACTACAGAAAAAGATTATGTTCGCTTAGAAAAAGACATCAAAAAACTCTTATATATTCCTATTGAAACCGTTTTTCTAGATAATAAAACTATTTTTGATAAGGAAATTTTAGCTTTTGTAAAGCATTAAAATTATTTTCTATTTTGAGCAGTTGTATTGATGAAATGTGGGGTGATGGTTTTGTTTTCTTCATCAACTTGTAAAAAAGCAGTTCCTAAATCACCATTATTCCATTTAGAATATTCCTCAGAATTTCCAGCAACGTAACATTTCAAAAAATGTTCAGCCACCAAATCTTGAATATTTTTAACACTTATATTTTTGGTTTTTTTAATGGTTTTAGAAATATGGTAGTAGCTTTCTTGGGTAATGGCATTTAAAATTGCCAAAGCATAATTGTCTCCATTTTGATGAGTAAAAATAGCTCCATTTTCATAATGTGTTCTATATTCTAAAATCTCAATTTCTTCAAAAGCTACATTTGGTTCGTCTAAAATGGCAATTTTACTTAAGGTATTGTTGATGTAGTTTTCTACTTCGATTTTCATATCTAATATTTTATATAAAAAAAGCTATCTATAATTTATAGATAGCTTTTTAAATTTATAAGGAGTTTTATTAATAGTTAAAAACGCCGAATGGACTAGAAATCTCTAAAGATTTAGTTCCTTCTGTTTTAGGAGTTTCTACACGACCAATAATTTTAGCATCTACGTTAAAGCTTTTAGAAATTTCAATAATATCTTTAGCAATTTCTGCAGGAACATAAATTTCCATTCTGTGTCCCATATTAAATACCTGATACATTTCTTTCCAATCTGTACCAGAATTTTCTTGAATTAATTTGAATAAAGGTGGCACGTCAAACATGTTATCTTTTACAATGTGTAAATTTTCTACAAAGTGTAAAATTTTAGTTTGTGCTCCACCAGAACAGTGTACCATTCCGTGAATTTCTTTCGGAGTATATTTAGCTAAAATAGCCTTGATAATAGGAGCATAGGTTCTAGTTGGAGATAAAACTAATTTACCAGCATCAAGAGGAGAATTTTCTACAGCATCTGTCAATTTTGTGTTACCAGAGTACACCAATTCTTCAGGAACAGCAGCATCAAAAGATTCAGGATATTTCTTTGCTAAATATTTATGGAAAACATCATGTCTAGCAGAAGTTAATCCGTTAGATCCCATTCCTCCATTGTATTCTTTTTCGTAAGTAGCTTGTCCAAAAGATTCTAAACCTACAATTACATCACCTGGTTTTATGTTGGCATTGTTTACTACATCACTACGTTTCATTCTTGCAGTCACCGTAGAATCAACAATAATAGTTCTTACCAAATCACCTACATCTGCAGTTTCTCCACCAGTTGAGTGAATAGTCACACCAAATTCTTTTAATTCAGCTAATAATTCTTCAGTTCCATTAATAATTTGAGAAAGTACTTCTCCTGGAATTAAATTTTTGTTACGCCCAATAGTTGATGATAACATAATATTATCTGTAGCACCTACACATAATAAATCATCAATATTCATAATTAAAGCATCTTGAGCAATTCCTTTCCAAACAGAAATATCTCCTGTTTCTTTCCAGTACATATAAGCTAAAGCAGATTTAGTTCCTGCTCCATCAGCATGCATAATCAAACAATAATCTTCATCGTTTGTTAAGTAATCAGGAACAATTTTACAGAATGCTTTAGGGAATAATCCTTTGTCCACATTTTTAATTGCGTTGTGTACATCTTCTTTAGAAGCTGATACTCCACGTTGGCTATATCTTTTACTTACTTCAGAACTCATATGATCGTTTGTTGTTTTTAATGGTGCTGCAAATTTAGTTATTTGATTTTTATCTACTATCAAAAAAAGCAATAAGGTTTAAAACTGTTAAAAATCAGTATTATTTATGTGTTAACGCAATAGTGATATTTTGATATTGTTAATTTTACACATGATTTTTTACGAATTAAGGAAAAATAAATATTCTACGTAAAAATACGTAGTATTTCAATTGTGCGTTCGAATAATTATTTTATATTTGCTTTCATTAAAGATAAAAACGAAACTTTTATTAAATATAATATTTTATTATGGCTAAAATTAAATTAGAGTACATCTGGTTAGATGGATACTATCCAACTCAAAACTTAAGAAGTAAAACTAAAGTTGAGGATCATGAAAACTTCCAAGGAACTTTAGAAGAAATTGGAAATTGGTCTTTTGATGGTTCATCTACACAACAAGCAGAAGGAGGATCTTCTGACTGTATCTTAAAGCCAGTAGCTATTTATCCTGATCCTGCAAGAATCAATGGGTGGTTAGTAATGACTGAGGTATACAATGCTGATGGAACTCCACACGAGTCTAATGGACGTGCTACTATTGATGATGATAACGATGATTTCTGGTTTGGATTTGAGCAAGAATATTTTATCATGGACACTGAAACTGAATTACCTTTAGGATTCCCAAGAGGAGGATACCCTAAGCCACAAGGTATGTACTACTGTTCAGTTGGAGGTAGAAACACTCACGGACGTGATTTAGTAGAAGAACATGCTGACTTATGTATTGAAGCTGGATTAAACTTTGAAGGAATTAACCAAGAGGTTGCTTCTGGACAATGGGAATTCCAATTATTTGCTAAAGGAGCTAAAAAAGCAGGTGATGAAATTTGGGTTGCTAGATATTTATTAGATCGTTTAACTGAAGGTAGAGGAATGTACATTGAGTATCACCCAAAACCATTAGGAAAAGATATGGACTGGAATGGTTCAGGAATGCATGCCAACTTCTCTAACTCAGTATTAAGAACTTGTGGTTCTAAAGAAAAATATGCTGAGATTTGTGAAGCTTTCCGTCCTTATGTAAAAGAACACATTGAAGTATATGGAGAGTTTAACGATCAACGTTTAACTGGTAAGCACGAAACTGCTGCTATTACTGATTTCTCTTGGGGAGTATCAGATAGAGGAGCTTCTATACGTATTCCAATCATCGCTGTAGAAAAAGGATACAAAGGATGGTTAGAAGACCGTCGTCCTGCTTCAAACGGAGATCCATACAAAATTGCTGCACGTATTATTAAAACAGTTAAAACTGTTTGCTAATAAATAACAAGCAAAAAATATATTTAAAGCCCTGCAACATGCAGGGCTTTTTTTGTGAGAAATAGCTATTTTTAAAAAATGATTATCGCAATAATAGTTACTATAATTTTGGTGTTGGGTATTTATAGTTACCAAAAAGACAAACCGAATAAGAAAGCAAAGATTCCTATTGATTTAGATGAAATACTAGAAGCTAATGTTTTGTTTTATCAAAAACTTGACAAAAAAGAGAAAGAGCTTTTTAGAGTAAAGGTTAAAACATTTTTAAAAGAGGTTTATATAGATGTAGTTGGTTTTGAGTTAGAAACTCTAGATATTGTATTGGTAGCAGCAAGTGCTGTTATTCCAGTTTTTTATTTTGATTCTTGGCAGTATCGTAATTTGTCATCTGTTATTATTTATCCAGATAACTTTAATACAGATTTAATGTATCAAGGGGAAAATCGTATTGTGGCTGGAATGATTGGTTCTGGGAGGTATGAAAATCAAATGATTTTATCTCGCAAAGCTTTACATCAAGGATTTAAAAATAATACAGATAAAAATAATACAGCCATACATGAATTTGTTCACTTAATTGATAAATCTGATGGAGTAGTAGATGGTATTCCTAGTGCTTTGTTGTCAAATACTTATGTGATTCCTTGGTTAAAATTAATCCATGATGAAATGGAAGCTATTAATAGTAACGAATCTGATATTAGAGCCTATGGAGGAACTAATCAACAAGAGTTTTTTGCTGTTGCTGCAGAATATTTTTTTGAACGCCCAGATTTATTAAAACGTAAACATCCTGAACTTTTTAAAATGATGGAAATGTGTTTTTCTAAAAATAAAAAATAAATACTTTTTAGTCTTTATATGTGACCTTTGTTACTAATAGATTTATTGGCTACAAGTATCTTTATATGATCAAATTAGATGATATGAAGTTAAAAATTATAGTGATAGGAGGTTTGTCAGCAGGTCCTTCTGCTGCTGCAAAAGCAAGAAGACAAAATGAAGATGCAGATATTAAATTATTCGAGAAATGTAAAAATATAAGCTATGCAACTTGTGGAATACCTTATGCTTTGTCTGGTGTAATAAAAACAAGAGAAAAATTACTTGTTGTAGAGGCTAACTTACTTAGAGAAAGGTTTAATATTGATGTGAATTTAGAAGAAGAAGTTATAGATATTTATCCATTAGAACATAAAGTTATCACTACTAAGGGTGAGTATTTTTATGATAAGCTTATTTATACCGTAGGAGCTAAAACTATTATTCCTCCTATTAAAAATATAGAAAAAGCTAAAAATTGGTCGCCATGTAGAACTATAGAAGATTTTGATAAAATCACTCAAAAAGGAGTGCTTGATAAAGCAAATCATGTGACTATTATGGGAGCAGGTTTGATAGGTGTTGAAGTCGTAGAAAATTTAATAGAATTAGGTAAAAAAGTAACACTCATAGAAGGAGGTGATGGTGTATTACCCATGTGGGAAAGTAAGTTTAGAAAATTTGCTCAAAATACATTAGAAACTCATGGTGTAGAGGTGATTACAAATACTTTTGTTAAAGACTTTAATGTAAATCAAGGTAAAATATTTTCCATTCCAACTCCTTTAAAAGAGGTAAAAACTGATTTTGTTATCATGAGTGTAGGGATTAAACCCAATACAGAAATGTTAACCAATAAAGGAGCAGCCCATATTGGTAATGGGGCCTTAAAAGTCAATCAAAAGATGGAAACTTCTCTGCCAGATATTTATGCAGCGGGAGATTGTGCAAGTATCAAAAATATTTTAACAAATGAACATGACTATTTACCTTTAGGAACTCATTCTAATAAAGGAGGTAGAACTGCAGGAGCCAATGCTGCAGGTGGTAACGAATTGTATAAAGGAGGTTATAAAACAGCCATTATAAAGGTATTTGATTATACTTTGGGAAGAACAGGATTGAATCCTGATTTTATGATAAAAAACAACATAGATTTTAAAACTAATCTTGTTATTACGGGAGCAACTCCTAGTTATTATCCAAACCAAAAAGATATTATTATAGAGACTTATTATGCTCCACATACTGGTAAAATATTAGGTTGCGAAGCTTTTGGAGAACATGGGGTTGACAAACGAATTGATGTGATGAGTACAGCGATATATGCTGGATTAAGTATAGAAGATTTATCAAATTTAGACTTGGCTTATGCACCACCTTTTTCACCAGCTAAAGATCCTGTGATTGTTACTGGTTTTGTAAGTTCAAACGCTTATAAAGGCGGTTATGATGAAATTGGTTCTAATCAATTACATGATTTACTAACGAATAATTTAGAAAACAATTATCAAATAATAGATGTTAGAAACAAAGCAGAGATAGAAAAATCTTACATGCTTCCTGGAGCAGTTCATATTGAATTAGATACTATTAGAGCTAAAAAACTATTAAACTTGGATAAAAATAAATTAACAATTGTTTACTGTGCTAAAGGAATGAGAGGATATTTATCTTATTTATTATTAAAAGACAAAGGATTTAAAAATGTTAAAAATTTATCAGGCGGTTTTACTATTTGGGACAAATTATATTAAAGACTGAATGATTTTGTATAAAAAACCACAACACTCACGTTGTGGTTTTTTGTTTCTGTTTTTTAATAATGAAAGTTAAGTTTAGATAGATAAACTTCTTGTTTTCTATTAAGTATTTGTTTTGTACTTAATAGAAATTGAATCTATAGAAACTGTTTAAAAACAGTTGTTTACGATTATGATTCCATACTTTTGAAGTCTCAGTCCATTTTTTTAAAAGTATTCTGACTAATTTTATCAGAAGGAGTTAGTAATCATTATTGCTAAAAAAATATTGATATTGTACCTACAACAAATATCATCTTTCAAGAAAGTTTTTTAATGTATTTGTAGTGATTATTTTTTATGTTGATATGTAGATTGATGTTTAGAAAAAAAACTTATTTATGTAGAGTTTTAGAAGGTTATAAAAAGCGAAAGATTAATTGTGGTTTATAACAAAAAGAAGCTGTGTATAATCATTTTATAAGACATGAAATAAACAAGTTTAAAATGATGTTTTAATGTAAATTAGTCTTTTGTTAATTTGAAAATAAAATGTTTTTATGATAAAAAAAACAGTCTTTCTCTTTTTTTTAATTTCAAACTTTATGTCGTTTGCTCAAAGTTTAAAATTTGAGCATTATAATAGTAAAGATGGAATTTCACAAAATTCGGTTAGACATATCGTACAAGACAAACAAGGTTTTCTTTGGTTAGGAACTTTTTCGGGACTTAATCGTTTTGATGGATATCAATTTAAATCTTATTTAAGTACTTCTTTAAACAAAGAAGAACTTTATAATGATGACATCACTGTGTTGAAATATGATGAGAGTTTAAATAATCTTTGGATTGGTACTAGATTTGGTTTAACCGTTTTAGATCTTAGCACTCAAAAATTCACCACTTTTTTACCAGACAAAAACAACCCTAATAGTCTTCCTGATAAAGAAATTAGATCTATATATATAGACAAGTATAAAAGAATTTGGGTTGGTACAAAAAATAAAGGATTATATATTTATTATCCTGATGAGAATAAGTTTGAAAAAGTAAAACTTCCCAGTTATTATTATATAAAAGAAATTTTTGAAGATAAAAATGGAGATTTATGGATAGGAAGTTATGATACAGCAGGTATAGCTAAAATTTCTTTAGATGCAAAAGGTTTAATTACTAGTGTTAGTCATTATACTCTTACAATTAAAAAAAACAAAAAGAAAAATCCATATATAAATTTTATATATGAGGATTTTAAATCAGACATTTTTGTTGGAACAAGAAATGGTTTGTACAAGCTAAATAAGATTCAAAATGTATTTGAAACTTTAGAAATAAAAGACGAAAAATTAAGAGAAAAAATAGGACCACACTTTTTGTCTATAGCACGAAGTCCTAACGGAAAATATTGGTTAGGGACTTTATCGGGTTTGTTAGTTTTTAATCAATTAGAAGATTTAGTAAAAGGAGAGTTTGATTGGCATTATTCTATTTTAACAGAAGAAACTTCTTTGGTGGATAATTTAATATCAGCTCTTTATTTTGATCCCTCAGGAGTTTTATGGATTGGAACAGAAGATGGATTGGATAAGTATGATCCATATGAAAATCAAATTCATTTAAATAAAGATATTTCTCTCTATACTGAAAATCAGATCCCAAGAAACAGAGGGTTTGCTAAAACTTATGACAATCATGTTATTTTAGCAACCTGGCACAATGGACTTTTTATTACTAATAAAAATAGTTTTGTGCCTTTGTATAGTTGTAAAGAAGACATTTCGAGTATTTATACTATTGATGGTAAAATTTTCTATTGTGGATTGTGGAATGGAAAACTTTTAATTTATGATTATTTAAAAAATACCTCGAAAGTTGTAGATATAGGAAATCGTAATGCTGCCATATCCACTTTTTTAAAATATGATGAGAACACCATGCTTGTTGGTTCTTTTGGAGAAGGAATTGTTTGGTTTGATATCAAAAAGAAGTCTGTTAAATTAGGTACAGAAAGATTGTTCCCAAATTATGAAATAAATAGAATTAAAAAAGATGGAGAAACTTTGTGGATTGCAGCTGAAGAAGGCTTGATTCATTATGAATATACAAGTAAAAAAAGTAAAATATATCAATATAATCCTGATAAAAAAGGAGGAATTCCACAAGATAATTTAAGTGATATATTAATTGATTCTAAGAAACAGGTATGGGCAGCTACCAGAGCTGGTTTGGCAAAATATATTGTAGAAAAAGATGATTTTGAATTGATTACTGAACCCAGAGAATTAAGTGGTAAATGGATTACTGACATGATTTTAGATGTTGATGGTTCTTTGTGGTTAAACATCAATAATAACACTATTGGTAAGTATAACACAGATTTAAATACCATTAATATTTATCATGTAAAAAGTGGGACTAGGTTGGATATTTTTAGTTCAGTTGGTTTTTATAATTACAATAATTCAAGAATATATATAGGAGGTAAGTATGGTGTTATTTCTTTTTCTCCAAATACTATTAAGGAAAATCATTATGCTCCAAAACCTATTATTACTGAGTTTAAAGTTCAGAATAAAGAAATTGTTCCTGGAGGTCGTATTGATGGGCAGGTTCCTTTTAAAAAAGATATTAACTACGGTAAAAATGTAGTTTTAGACTATAATAACAGAAATTTTTCAATTCAATTCTCAACTCCTTGTTATAGCAATCAAAGACTTAATAAGTTTGAGTATATGTTAGAAGGTTTTGATGAAGATTGGATAGAAACCAATAGTGATTTAAGAACTGTACAGTACACCAATTTGTTTTCAAAAGATTATGTGTTTAAAATAAGATCTAGTAATAGTGATGGTATTTGGAGTAAAACATCAGAATATCAAATTAAAATTTTACCTTCTTTTTGGTTTACTTACAAAGGTTTGTTCTTAATAGCTGTTGTGTTAGTATTGTTGGCTTATTTTTTAAGGAGACAAATAAAATTAAGACAAGAATTGTTATACGAGAAAGTAAAAAGAGAAAGGGAAGAGAAATTAAATAACGAAAAACTTCGTTTTTTTACTAATATATCTCACGAATTAAGAACACCATTAACTTTAATTCTAGGACCTATAAAACAATTATTAGAACTAAATGCTAAAAATGAATATGCCAAGAGTAGGGTAGATTTAATATACTTAAACGCAAATAGATTATTAAGATTAGTAAATCAAATTTTGGATTTTAGAAAAGCAGAAACAGGACAGTTAAAGTTAAAAGTTTCAAAAGTTGAAGTTGCTAAAATTACTCAAAATGTTTTTGATTCTTTTGTGGTTTATGCTCAATCAAAGGATATTCATTTTAATTTAAATATAGATCATGAGGTAGAGACGTGTTGGTTGGATGTAGATAAATACGATAAAATACTCTTTAATTTATTATCAAATGCCATGAAGTTTACCAATCATTATGGAAATGTAGACTTATTTGTTGGTTATGAAAATGATGATAAAAAAAATCTTATTATTGAAGTTAGCGACGATGGAATTGGAATTCCTTTAGGAAGTCAAGAAAAAATATTTTCTAGATTTTATCAAGCAGAAAACAGTAAAAAAAATACTACGGGTACAGGTATTGGTTTGTCTTTTGTAAAAGCTTTGGTAGAAATTCATAAAGGAGAAATTCAAGTAAAAAGCATACCAAATGATGGAAGTGTGTTTTTTGTGAAGTTACCTGTTACTAAAGATACTTATCAAGAAAATGAAATTTTTGATGCTATAATAGAAGAAAATAAACATGAAATTATACTACCACTTCAAGATGATACTTTTTATAAGTCTGTAAAAAAAATAGATAAAAGTATAGAGATCAAGCATAAAATAGTTGTGATAGATGATAATACAGAGTTAAGAAAATATATAGTGGAATATCTATCTACTTATTACAAGGTTTATGAAGCAGAAAATGGAAAAGAAGGATTGGCAATATGTAAAAAAGTAAAACCAGCCCTATGTGTGGTAGATGTTATGATGCCTGTAATGAATGGTTTTGATTTTGTGGAGACACTAAAGCAAGATGAATATATAAGTAATACGGCCATTATTCTTTTAACAGCTTTGGCAGAAAATGAAAATAGAATTAAAGGTTATTCTATAGGGGTAGATGATTATTTGGTAAAACCTTTTGATCCTTCTGTTCTTAAATCTAGAATAGATAATATTATTAAAATTCATTTTAATTTAAAAAAGACTTTTTCAGATGAAGTAGAAAGTGATGTAATTACATTAGCTCATTCTCAAATAGATATAGATTTGATTTCTAACATAAAAGAGCTAATTGAACAACATATAGCAAACCCTAATCTAACGATGGGGTTTTTATGTGAGGAATTAGCAATGAGTACTTCTAAATTATATAGAAAAATTACACAACTTACAGATATGTCTCCAAGTGAGTTTATAAGAACCATTCGTTTAAAAAAGTCAGCAGAGTTATTGCAAACAAAAAACTATAATGTTTCTGAAGTAGCTAATATGGTAGGGTTTAATGATCCTTTGTATTTTAGTAGGTGTTTTAAAAAACAGTTTGGAGTGGCTCCAAGTACTTTAATAAAATAGATTCTTAATATTTATATCATATGTAAAACTATATTTAAGGGTTTCATAAATCCTCTTAAAATTCATTAGAATACTTAAAGTATATAATGTTTTTCATTCTAATTATTTATGAAACCCTTATTTAAATAGTAATTCTTAAAATTAGAAACTAATTTATTTACGATAATAATATGTATATAAGTATGGTTAGTAATACTAAAATAATTCCGGCGATATTCACTTTAGACCAGGATTTTTCTTCTGTTCCTTTGTCCATTTCTGGATGGTCTTCAGCTGTTGGAAATAATTTAGAAACTAAAAACATGATAATAAAGTTTAACACAAACTCAATTCCCCATAAGTGAACAAAATGAATATCAAGCTGAAGAATGAACGTGGTTAGTATGTAGAATACAAATCCAAAAAATAAACCAGCTTTGGCTCCTTTTGTGTTAATTTGTTTAAAAAAGATTCCTGCAATAATAATAGATGAAATTGGAATAAAAAATACTCCATTTAATTGTTGTAGTAGCTGATATAATCCTTCAGGAGCATAAGCAACCATAGGAGCTACAGCAATGGCAATAATAGCCAAAACTACAGATGATATTTTACCGTACTTTACTAAATTGCTATCTGATACATTTTTATTGATGTTTTTCTTATAAATGTCTAAACAGAAAATGGTACTAGCAGAATTTAATACACTATTAAAAGTACTCAATACAGCACCTAAAATAACCGCAGCAAAAAATCCATATAAATAGGTAGGTAATACTTTTTTAACTAAAAGAGGGTAGATTAAATCTGGAGTATCATAATATTTATCTTGAAAATAGTAATAAGAAATTAACCCAGGAAGTACAATAATAATTGGAACAAATAGTTTTAAAACCCCTGTATAAATCAATCCTTTTTGAGCTTCAACCAAATTTTTAGCACCAAAAGCTCTTTGGACTATGGCCTGGTTCATTCCCCAAAAATATAACTGATTAATCATTAATCCTGTGAATAGGACAGAAAAAGGAAGTACGGAGTCAGGTTTACCGATAATGTCAAACTTGTCTGGTGCAAAATTATAGACAGTACTTAATCCGCTAAAAAAATCTCCATCACCAATTTGAAATAATGCAATTACAGGAATTAACAATCCACCAAGCATCAATCCAACTCCATTTAAAGAATCAGAATACGCCACAGCTTTTAATCCACCAAAAATGGCGTATAAAGAACCAATAATACCAATAACTAAAACTGTATATATTAAAGACTCTTCTTTGCTAATATTAAAAATAACAGAAAAATCAAAAACACTTTCTATGTTAATGGCTCCAGAATATAACACAATTGGTAAAAGGGTAATCACAAATGAAGACATTAATAAAAAGGCCACCACGGATCTAATGGCTCCATCAAATCTTTTTTCTAAAAATTCTGGAATAGTGGTTAATCCCATTTTAATAAACTTTGGAATAAAGAAGATGGCGGCAATGACCAAAGCGATGGCAGAAGTTACTTCCCATGCAATGACAATAATTCCATTTTTATAAGAACTACCATTCATACCAATTAAGTGTTCGGTAGAAATATTGGTTAAAATCATTGATCCTGCTATAATAGGACCTGTTAAACTTTTACCAGCTAAAAAATAACCTTTAGAGGTAGTGAACTTGTCTTTTCTAAGTTTATAAGTAGTATAAAAAATAACAAATAATGTAAATCCAAAAAATCCTAAATAGGTAAATAGCATGGTAAAAGTTTTTAGTTAGGGTTAAAATTTTAATACTTCGGGTAGGTATTTAGAAACCAAAGCTTCATAATATGGTCTTAAAGCTTTTACATCTGGTTTTACAGGAGCTTTGGTGTATAAATCATATGGATTGAATTTTTTCACCCATTCAAACATTTCAAGGTCTTTTTCATTCATTAAATGATTGTAATCTTCTTCTCTATGTTGAGAGTAGAAAGAATGATAACGAATCATATATAAAGCGGGTTCTGGTAAATAGTCTTTTAGTATTTGATATAAGTATTCATCATGTCCCCAGCTCATTTTTACATTATCTAAACCGCAGTTAGGAGTGTATACACCATATTTGGTATTATATCTTTCATCCTTACTGTCTGGGTTTTGTTCAAAAAATTCTGGATAAACAATTTTGTCAGAAAATTTACAACCTACAGGAAAGGTATCACCTACTACTGCCCATTGTGGTTCTCCAAACAAACAAAGTACTTTACCTATATCATGTAAAAAACCTGTTAACACAAACCAATCCGGATGTCCATCAGCTCTAATTGCTTCAGAAGTTTGTAATAAATGTTGAAGTTGGTCTAAATCAATATCAGGATCACTATCATCAACTAAAGTATTTAAGAAGTCAACAGCTTCCCATAAAGACATCTCTTTTTTATCAAATTTTAAGAATTCTTCTTCTTTTTTACATACAAAATCATACGTTTGGTTGATGTGGTTGATGCGGTAAAATTCCTTAACAGTATCCACTCTTTCAGAATCAACATAATTTCTAAATTCTTCTTTTTCTTTTGCTGGTGTTTCAGGATCTGGGTAACGTTCTATTAAGTTTTCTTCCCAATCATCAATATTATCCATAGGATTGTTGATGCTATTATTTGTTTTATTTTTCATTGTATATAAAGTTTGGATTAAATAATTTCTTTTGAAGTAATGACTAAATTCTTTGATGTATTAAAGTATGGTAAAGAATTATAGTTTGGGATTTACTGATTAAGAATCAGTGAAATACAGAAATCCAAATTAAGAATGTTGCTTATTTTCTATATGGATATTTTATGCAAAAACATGGATTTTTTGTTTTTTAAATATTAATAAAATAATGAAAGTGTTTTTTGTTTGTGGTTTTCGTAACTAAAAATCATAATCATTAAATAATTGTTAGTTATCCATGTTTTTGAATAAAATGTCCATTTCAAAAAAAGAAATCTCTGCTAATTTTATCAAATGCTTACGATATTTATTTATCGGATGATTATAATATATGGTAAGTGTAAAACAATTATTAACTAAACAAAATAAAATGGAGAAACTTAAACTTTTAATGATAGCCGTAGTGCTATGTTTTTCATCAACTTCATGGGCACAAAGTAAAGTGACGGGAGTTGTAACGGATGCGAATGATATTCCAGTTCCTGGAGCTAATGTCATTATTAAAGGAACCTCAAAAGGAACAATAGCAGATTTTGATGGTAACTTTGAAATTACTGCTAGCAATGGAGATGTTATAGCAGTTTCATATGTAGGGTACACAACTAAAGAAATAGCTTATGCAGGACAAGCTAAATTAAGTGTAAAATTAGAACAAAGTAATACAGAGTTAGATGAAGTAGTTATTGTTGGTTATGGTACTGTTAAAAGAAAAGATTTAACAGGTTCTGTAGCTTCAATGGATGCTGAGTCAATAGAAAAAACAAATAAAGTGGATGCGATATCTGCTTTACAAGGACAAGCTCCTGGGGTTGTAGTTCAGCGTACAAATAATAAACCAGGTTCAGGTGGATTTAATATTCGTATTCGTGGAGCAAGTACTATTAACGATAATGAAACTGCCAGCCAAGGAGGGTTTACCCCAGGTCAGAACCCATTATTTATTGTAGATGGAATTTTTGTGGACGATATTTCATTCTTGAATCCTGCAGATATTAGTAGAATGGATATTTTAAAAGATGCTTCTGCAACTGCTATTTATGGTTCTAGAGGTAGTAATGGAGTTGTATTGATTGAAACTAAGCGTGGTAAATCAGGGGCTTTAAGAGTTGATTATAGTAATTATGTTGGTTTTAAACAAGCTTATCATTTACCTTCTGTACAAGATGGTCCTGGGTATGTAGAGTATCTTAAGGATGTAGTAGTAGGGAATCAATTTGCATCTGGAAACCTTAATTATAGAAGAGGAGATGTTAACTTGTCTAATTGGTTAGATGCAGAAGAAATGCAAAATGTGGCTGATGGAGTAAGTACTGATTGGGTAGATTTAATGTTGAAAAAAGGATTTCAAACAAACCATACAGTTAGTTTAAGTGGAGGTACAGATAAGACTGTTTATTCTGTAGGTATGGGTTACACCACAGATGAAGGATCTTTAGAAGGTGAAGATTTTACTAGATACAATGTTAGAGGTAGTTTAAAGAGTGATTTGACTAAGTGGTTGAATTTAAGTGTTAGTAATCATATTACCAATGCTATACAGAATGAAGGAAGTTATGAAGGTTTTAGAAGTTCATACAGATTAAAGCCTATTGGTCGTCCATATAATGACGATGGTTCTTTACGTTTTTTTCCAACTCAAAAAGAAAATCAAGTTACCAACCCATTGTTTGAGGCAGATAACATCACTAGGGAAACTAAATATTTACAATATATTGGTGATATTGCTTTGCAAGTAAAACCTATAGAGGGACTAACCCTTACCACAAAATTTTCTCCAAATATTAAATATACTAGATATGGAGAGTACAGAGGATTATATTCAAAAAGTGTTGTAGGTAATCCTGCAAATAGAAGAGCTCAAGTAAATAATCATAATTCGGTGTCATATTCTTGGGATAATATCTTGAATTATAAATTAGAGAGTGGAGTACATGCTATAGATTTTACCGGAGTGTTTTCAAGATATATGCAACGTTCTGAAGGTTATTATACTCAAGTAAGAAACTTTACAACAGACGAATTCACATTCTATAATTTAGGGGCTGGTTTAGATATTAGAGATGTTTCTAGTAGTTTTGAGAAATCAACTTTAGAATCATATACGGCTAGAGTAAATTATAGTTTAATGGATAAGTACTTGGTTACTTTGACAGGTAGATATGATGGTGCTTCTATACTTGCTGAAGGAAATAAATGGGCTTTTTTCCCATCTGTAGCCTTTGCATGGAAAATAATGGAAGAAGATTTTATGAAATCTCAAGATATATTGACCAATGCAAAACTTAGATTAAGTTATGGTCAAACAGGAAATAATGGAGCAGGTGGTGGATTAGTACCGTTAGGATCTCAATCATTACTATCAAGTAGTGCTACTAATTTAGGTGATCAAGCGACTCCATCATTATACATATCAAACTTAGCAAATAAGGATCTTAAGTGGGAAAGAACAAGTGAGATAAACGTAGGTTTTGATTTTGCTTTCTTAAATAATAGAATCAACGGTTCTATAGATGTATACAATAGAAAAAATTCTGATATTATTTTTAGAACAGGTATACCATCTGTAACAGGTTTTCCTACTATATTAAAAAATATTGGTGAATCTACAAATAAGGGAATTGAGGTTGGTTTAAACTCTACAAATATCAATACAGGAGACTTTAAATGGACAACCAATTTAAACTTTGCTGCTAATAAAAACACTTTAGATAGATTATATGGTACAAATGCAGATATTATATTTAATAGACAAGGAACTAACTTTATTCATAGAGTAGGTGAGTCTATAGGTTCTCTTTATGATTATGAATACATTGGAATTTGGCAATTAGATGAAGCTGCAGAAGCTGCTGTTTATGGTCAAAGACCTGGTCAAGTTAAGGTTAGAGATTTAAATAATGATGGAAGTATTGATGCTGACAATGATAGAAAAGTAATAGGACAGGTTACTCCAAAATGGACAGGAGGTATTACAAATACTTTAAATTATAAAGATTTTGATTTTTCATTCTTTGTAAACATTAGTCAAGGAAATAAAGTAAAAAGTAATTTCCATAGTAATTTATCATTCCCTTATGATGGAGATCCTTCAAGACTATTTAATGCTTATGATGTAGATTATTGGACACCTACAAATCCAATCAATTCTTGGTATCAACCAGGTAATGGAGGTAACTATCAAGATGCTATTAAATATAAGGATGTTTCATTTGTTAAAGTTGGATATATGACTTTAGGATATAAGATTCCTTCAACTATTTTAGATAAGCTTAAAATTAGTAGTTTAAGATTGTATGCAACAGTACAAAATCCATTTGTGTTTACAAATTATGATGGTTGGGATCCTGAAGGAGCAGGTAGAAACTCATGGGGTGCAGCGTTTATGTCTCGTACATTCATGACAGGTCTTAACTTAAGTTTCTAATGATTGTTGAATTAAATTTTAAAAAGATGAAAAAAAATAAACATAAAATAATAGCGTTGCTTTTAACCATAGGGGTTTTAAGTACAAGTTGTGAAAGTTATTTAGAAGAAGAGAATAACACTGCTCTAAGTGTAGAAAATATTGATGGAGCTATATATGGTCAGATGGTTAATACAATTTATGAAAGAGCTAGAGAAACCTCTACTTATTATACTTCTGATTTATACTATGCTTTAGAGGATTTAGGTACAGATATTATTACTAGATCATCTCCTATTACAGGAACGGATGAACTAAATGATTATGTAAAATTAAATTCACAGAACTGGGCTATAGGAGTGTATTGGGATAATCAATATAGAATTATAGCATCTGCAAATACGGTAATTAATGCTGCAGAAGCTGATATTAGTGGTCTTGATGATGCTGATAAGAATACTGGAGTAGCAGAGGCAAAGTTTTTTAGAGCAATGTCTTACTTTCAGTTGGTAGAGAATTATGGAGGTGTACCTTTGGTTTTAAATCAAATTACCACAGCACAAACAGAATTTACCAGAGCATCAGAGGAACAGGTATATGCACAAATTATAAATGATCTTAATGAGGCATTACCTGTATTAGATCAGAATCCAGCAAAATATGGTAAGGTGTCTAAAGATGCCGTAAGACATTTGTTATCAAAAGTATTGTTAACAAGAGGGTATAAATCATTTGCTGGAGCAACTGATTTTGCTGATGCAGCTGCGTTAGCGGAAACTGTAATAGCGAATCATGATTTAGTTGGGGCTTTTGAAAATTTGGTAAGTATTGATAATCAGCGTAATTCTGAAGTAATATTTTCTTACTTATTTGGGAATAATTCTGTAAGTAGAGGATGGGGAAATTCTAGACATATGAAGTATCAGTTTAGGTTTTATGATTACCCAGGATTATTTAAATCAGTACAAGGTTTAGGAACCATGCCAACACCTTTTTATTATTCACTTTTTGAAGATGATGATGAAAGAGCTGAAGCAACTTTTGCAAGAGTTTTGTATGCAAATGAAGATGATACAGTTACAAAAGGAGACGTTACTATGAATATAATGGTTGGCGATACTGCTATGTATTTTCCTAAAACAGCATGGTCTCAAGCAGCTATAGATGCAGTTCCTTATGCAGTAATTAATCCGGGTACTTATTTTACTAATGATGGAGTAACAAATACTCATTTCCCAAAGTTTAAAAAGTTTGATGATCCAAGTGTTCCTTTTACGCAACCAGATCAACCTTCTCAGGGAGAAAGAGATATGGTAATGATGAGAAGTGGAGAAGCATATTTAATTGCAGCTGAAGCTTATTTAGGAGATTCTGATCCAGTTACTGCTGCAGCTAGACTTACAACTTTAAGATCTAGAGCAGGTTTAATCACCCCAGTACTTCCAACAGAAGTAGATTTAGATTTTATTCTTGATGAAAGAGCTAGAGAATTAACAGGAGAAGTAAACAGATGGATGGATTTAAAGAGAACAGGAAAGTTAATAGAGCGTACTTTAGAGCACAATCCTCATGCAAAATTAAATAATGCTTTAAATGCTAAAAACTTGTTGAGACCAATACCTCAACGCGAGATTGATAATTCTCAAGGTACTATTACGCAAAATCCTCTATAAGAATTTATAAAATATAAGGACTTTTAGTCTTTATTATTTGAGTTAGTTTAAAGTTAGTTTAAGATATAGGCAGGTGAGCAATTGCCTGCTTATATTCTTTTAAAATAATTTGATGATGAGTGTCAAATTAGGTAACTAAAAATCCTATGGAAGTAAAGCCACTAAAAATAATGAAAATACATGTTTTTAAAAAAGCTTGGATTGGATGGATTTTCCTTTTTCTTATTTCTTGTTCACAAGAAATAAAGAAAACGGTTGTCATAGAAAATTATGTAGACAAAGTTTACTCTTTGTTAGATACAGAAAATTCAAGATGGTTTTTCTTTACATCAGCAAGTCGTCCATTTGGAATGGTCAACTTAAGTCCAGATACCGAAATTGATGGGGCATGGGGAAGTGGTTACAGGTACAACACAGATACTATTAAAGGATTTAGTCATATACACGCTTGGCAAATGTCAGGTTTATCGGTAATGCCGATTATTCTTTCGGAAGAAAATAAAGTTAATATTTTTACCGATTTCTATTCTAGTTTTAATCATAAAACAGAAAATATTAAGCCCGGGTATCATTCATTACTGTTGGATAGATATCAAATTAAGGCAGAATTAACAAGTACAAAACGAGTTGGGTTTCACCAATATTCGTTTCCAAAAAATAAAGAGGCAGGTATCCTTTTCAACTTAAATACCATCTTAGGGCCTAATAATAATGTAGCAGGAGCGTTAACGCAAGTAGGAGAAAGTGAGTTGTCAGGTAAATTAATAGCAACTCCCACACATAGACGCCCTAAGCAATTAAATATATATTTTAAAATTAAATTAAATGTTCCTATCTCAGCCTTAGTAAAAGATGAACAGACAGGAAATTACTTAATCAATATAAAAAACACAGCATCTCCAGTTTTAATGAAGGTTGGTGTTTCTTACACTTCAGTAGAAAATGCAACTAAAAATATTCAGGAAGAATTACCTCATTGGAATTTTAATCAAGTAATTCAAGATTCTAAAGATGAGTGGAATTCTTTATTAGGAAGAATTAAAGTTCAAGGAGGAACTGAACAAGATCAACATAGATTTTATACAGATTTGTGGCATGCTTTACAAGGAAGAAGAATTATTAGTGATGTAAATGGAGCGTATCCAGATAATACAGGAGCAGCATTTAGAATAGGTCAATTGCCTTTAAATAATAAAGGAAAACCATTGTTTAATCATTATAATTCAGATTCTTTTTGGGGAGCTCAATGGACTATTAATACTTTATGGGGATTGGTATATCCAGAAATAATGGAGGAATTTTCTCAGTCTTTAATGCAATATTATGAAGATGGTGGTATGATTCCTAGAGGTCCTTCAGGAGGAAATTACACTTTTGTAATGACAGGAGCTTCTTCAACACCTTTTATAGTAAGTGCTATTCAAAAAGGATTGATAAAAGAAAATGTTGATTCTTTTTACCAAGCTTTAAAAAAGAATCACATGCCAGGCGGAATTATGGAAAGAGCCGGATATGAGCATAAAACAAATTTTGGTGGTGGTTTAAAATATTATTTAGAAAAAGGATTTGTTCCTTATCCATTACCAGATGGAGATTTTGGATCACATCAAGATGGAGCAAGTTTAACCTTAGAATATGCTTATCAAGATTGGGCCTTGGCACAATTGGCTAAAAAGCTAGGAAAGCAAGAAGATGCTGAGTATTTCAGTAAAAGATCTAAAAATTATCAAAATTTATTTGATTTAAATTCAGGATGGATTCATCCTAAAAATGTAAACGGAGGTTGGATCGAAAATTATGATCCTTACCAATATCAACATGGTTTTATAGAAGCTAATGGAGCACAAGCTACTTGGTTTGTACCACATGATCTTTTAGGATTAGCTAAGTTGATGGGAGGAAATAAAAAAGCTGTTGAAAAATTGAATACACAATTTGAAGAAGCAGAAAAATTAGGGTTTACATCTGGAGATTCTCATGCTGCAGAATTACATCCAGAATATAGTAGAATTCCTATTAATTATGGAAATCAACCTTCTATACAAACTGCTTTTATTTTTCAACAATTGGGTAGGCCTGACTTAACAGAATATTGGTCAAGAAAAATAATAGAAAAAGTGTTTTCAGGTTTAAGTCATGCAAGTGGTTATAATGGAGACGAAGATCAGGGGTTGATGGGAAGTTTAGCTGTTTTGATGAAAATAGGATTGTTTCAAATGAATGGAGGAACCGAAGAAAATCCTGAATATCAAATAGGAAGTCCCATTTTTGATAAAATTACTATCGAACTAAATAATGATTATTACAAAGGAAAAACTTTTGAAATTAAGACCAAGAACAACAGTCCAGAAAATGTATATGTAAAAAATATTCAGCTAAATAATACTACTATAAATACTCATAAAATTCATCATGATGATATTGTTAATGGAGGAGTTTTAGAGCTACAAATGTCAAAATAAATAAAACCTTTATATGAAATATTTACTTCATTTATTGATTTTCTTTTTAGGATTTCATCCTTCATTCGCCCAGAAAAGCACTTTAAATATAGAGCATTTTGGGGCAGTAGGAGATGGAATTACTTTAAACACTAAATCCATTCAAAAAGCCATAGATAAAGCTTTTTCGCAAAATGGAGGAATGGTTGTTTTTCCTAAAGGAAATTTTTTATCAGGAAGTATAGAGTTAAAAAGCAATGTAACTTTATTTTTTGAAGAAGGTTCAGTATTGTTAGGAAGTACGAATCCTAACGATTACTATAAAATGAATTTTGAAGGGAGGCCAGATTCTCCTAAAAAAGATGATAATTCCCAAATGGCTTTAATCTTAGCGAATAAAGCCAATAACATAAAGCTTTTAGGGAAAGGTAAAATTGATGGGCAAGGATTAAAATTGGCTTTACATATTGATAGTTTACATCATGCAGGTATTCAAGTAGATCCAAATTATAATTACAGAAGACATAGACCTAACGAAACCATGAGACCGAAATTATTTCGTTTTTCTCAGTGTAAAAATATTGATATCAAAGATTTGTATGTGGGAGAAGCTTCTTGTTGGGGACTTTCATTTGAATTGAGTGAAAATTTAAATATTGATGGCCTAACAGTAGTAAATCGTTCATATTGGAATAATGATGGAATTGATATTACAGATTGCAAAAATGTTCGCATAACCAATTGTGATATCAATGCAGCGGATGATGGAATTTGTTTAAAATCATATTATCCAGGACATAGTAATGATGGAATTTATATAGCAAATTGTACCATAAGATCTAGTGCTAGTGCTGTTAAGTTTGGAACAGCGTCTTATGGAGGTTTTAGAAATGTAATTATAGAAAATATTAAAATTTTTGACACGTTTCGTTCTGCCATTGCTATAGAGTCAGTAGATGGGGCTACCATAGAAAATATAAACGTTAATAACATTGAAGCAATCAATACAGGGAATGCCATCTTTATTCGTTTAGGACATAGAGATGGTGAAAAACCAGGAGTGGTTAAAAACATCAATATTAAAAATATAAAAGTTCAAGTACCGTTTGGTCGACCAGATATTAACTATGAGTTAAGAGGACCTGAGGTAAACTTTTTTCACAATCCATTTCCAGCATCTATTGTTGGGATTCCTGGGCATTCTGTAGAAAGTGTGAACATAGAAAATATAGAGATATCCTACCCCGGAAAATCTTTTAAAGGAATGGCATACGTTCCTTTAAACCGTTTAGAACAAGTACCTAAAGAAATTAAAAGTTCTCCTGAGTTTTCTATGTTTGGAGAGTTACCAGCTTGGGGATTTTATGTTCGTTATGCCAAAGGAATTACGTTTAGAAATATAAAGTTGAATTTAGAGGAAGATGATTTTAGACCCGCTTTTGTTTTTGATGATGTAGAGGGGTTATGGATGGAAAAAATAAGTCTACCTAAGACTCATAAAAAAGAAATTGCTTTAAAAGAAGTGACGAATCCAACTTTAAAAATAAACGAATCGGAAATAAAAATAATAAAATAGAAAAAATGAAAGTATCTACCCTACATAAAAGAGTTGTGTTTATCATGTTTTTTGTTTCAACACTAGTTATGGCTGGACCTAAAGCTTTTAATATTGTTGATTTTGGAGCCATTGGTGACGGAAAAACAGATAACACAAAAATAATTCAACAGGTTATTAACGAAGCTTCTAAAAGTGGTGACGGAAAAGTAATTATTCCCGAAGGGACTTTTTTAACGGGTGTACTACATTTAAAATCTAATGTAACCTTGCATTTAACAAAACATGCAGTGTTGTTGGGAAGTGCTAAACGTATAGATTATGGTCCTGAAAAAGCATCTCCTTTAATTGTTGCCAAAGGACAATATCATATTGCCATCACTGGAACAGGAACTATTGATGGTAATGGACGTGAATTGATTAAAGATATTTACAAAATGTTACATGCTGGTACTCTAGAAGATCACGAATGGCAACAATACAATCCTTGGCATCAACAAAGACCAGCTGAAAGAAATCGTCCAATGATGTTATATGTTTATGATTGTGATGATATTACTGTTAAAGATATTACTTTAAAAAACGGATTGTGTTGGATTCAGGATTTTAGAAATAGTTCTAACATTATTATTGATAATATTAAAGTAAAGAGTACTACTTTTTTAAATAATGATGGAATTGATTTAACCGATTGTAAAAATGCACGAATTACCAATTGTTTTGTAGATGCTGCAGACGATGGAATTTGTTTAAAATCTAGCACAAGTAATATGTTGTGTGAAAATATATACATCGCAAACTGTAAAGTTCGTTCTAGCGCAAGTGCTATTAAATTGGGAACGGCTTCTTCGGGAGGTTTCAAAAATGTAACCATAGAAAATATGGAAATTTACGATACTTTTCGTTCTGCTATTGCTATTGAGTCTGTAGATGGAGGTCATATTGAAAACATAAATGTTTCTAATATTAATGCTGTAAATACTGGGAATGCTATTTTTATAAGATTAGGACACAGAAGTGGAGAGTCTATTGGAACGGCAAAAAACATTCATATAAAAAATATAAAAGTGCAAGTTCCTTTAGGAAGACCAGATGCTGGATACGAAATGAGTGGTCCTGAGGTTAGAGAAGCACATAATACTTTTCCTTCTTCAATTGTTGGAGTTCCAAATCATAATATAGAAAATGTAGTAATAGAAAATGTTGAAATTTCTTATCCTGGACTTTCTCAAAAAGAAATTGCATATGTTCCCTTAACTCACCTAATGAACGTACCTGAAAGAATTCAAGATTATCCTGAGTTTTCTATGTTTGGAGAATTACCAGCTTATGGTTTTTACGTTCGTCATGTAAAAGGTATTACATTTAAAAATGTAAAATTAACATTAGAGAATAAAGACTTTAGACCGGCTTTTATTTTTGATGATGTAGAAGGGCTAGAGATGAATAATATTGATACTCCTACAAGAGAAAAAGGACAAATCATATTAACAAACTCAACTAAAACTAGTGTAGATAAAGAAACCAAGCTTTTAACAGAGCATTTATAAATAATCAACAAACAATGACCAAAAAACAAATTCAATTTATTCTATTCCTTTTTTCTCCTTTGTTGTTATTGGGGCAAAATAGTGCTTGGGAAGATCCATTGATTAATCAAATGAATCGATTGCCTTCTCATGCTACTTTTTACTCTTATGAGAGTAAAGAATTAGCAATAGAAAATGAAAGGGAATCCTCAAAAAACTATGAGAGTTTAAATGGAGATTGGCAATTTTATTGGGTTGCAACTCCAGAAGAATCTTTAGAGGACTTTCAAAAATCAAATTATGATGCTTCAAGTTGGAAAGCGATAGATGTTCCTTCTAACTGGGAAATGCGTGGTTATGGAAAAGCTATCTATACAAATACTACCTACCCTTTTTATAGTAATGATCCTTTTATCAATCATAAAGACAACCCTGTAGGACATTACATTAAAGAATTTAATATAGATGCTTCATGGAATTCAAAAGATATTATTTTGCATTTTGGTGGCGTTTCTTCTGCTTTTTATGTTTGGGTAAATGGAACTTTTGTTGGGTATAGTGAAGACACTAGATTGCCTTCAGAATTTGATATTACCCAGTATGTAAAAACAGGAACTAATAAAATAGCAGTAAAAGTATATAGATGGAGTGATGGAAGTTATTTAGAAGATCAAGATACTTGGCGATTGAGTGGAATTGAAAGAGAAGTTTACTTGCAAGCGGTTCCTAAAGTAAGAATGGCAGATGTTGCTATTAGAACAAAATTAGACAAAGAGTACCAAGATGCTACTTTACAAATTAGACCAAAATTTACGGTAAACATAAAAGATAAGTTCCTTGAGAAATTTGGATATTATAGCAAAACTCCTTTAAGAACTGTAGTTGATGATTGGACATTAACCGCTGAGTTGTTAGATGCTGATGGATATTTGGCAGAAAAAGCTAAAACTTTAAAATTATCAACTTTTTTAGGAGAATCTCATCCAGCAAGAGATCAAGTTTATTTTGGAATTATGGAAATGGATGTGAAAAATCCTAAGAAATGGTCTGCTGATGAACCTTATTTATACACGGTTTTATTTTCATTAAAAGATAATCAAGGAAACTTAATTGAAGCGACTAGTCAAAAAGTCGGATTTAGAGATTTAAAAATTGATGAAGAAGGAAGATTTTTAGTTAATGGAACTGCTGTTAAATTAATTGGAGTCAACCGTCATGATCACAATATGGTAAATGGAAAAACGGTTTCTAGAGCAGATATGGAAGCGGATGTTCAGTTAATTAAGAAATTTAATTTTAATGCAGTCAGAACTTCTCATTATCCAAATGATCCTTATTTCTATGATTTATGCGATCAATATGGATTGTATGTAATGGACGAAGCTAATTTAGAAACCCATGGAGTAGGTGGAAAATTATCACAAGATCCACTATGGTCTCAATCTTTTTTAGAGCGAGGAATTAGAATGGTAGAAAGAGATAAAAACCATCCAAGTATTATTATTTGGTCTTTAGGAAATGAATCTGGAATGGGACCTAATCACGCAGCCATGTCAGGATGGATCAAAGCAATGGATCCTACTAGATATGTACATTATGAAGGAGCTCAAGGAGTACCTACAGATCCTAGATACAAAAAGAATTTTTGGCCATCAGACAGAGGAAATCCAACTGATCCAAGCTGGGTAGATATGTTGAGTAGAATGTATCCACAGCCTAAAGAGTTAGATGATTTAATTTATGATACTAGATTTGATAAACGTCCAGTATTAATGTGTGAATACGCACATGCAATGGGGAATTCTTTAGGGAATTATCAAGAATATTGGGAGGTGGTTTACAAACATGATAGAGCTTTAGGAGGATTTATTTGGGATTTTATAGATCAAGGTCTTTTACAAACAGCAGAGAATGGAAAAGAATATTTTGCTTATGGTGGAGATTTTGGAGATGTTCCAAATGATGGAAGTTTTTGTTTAAATGGAATTATAGCTGCTGATAGAACTCCAAAACCAGAGATTTATGAAGCTAAAAAAGTAAATCAACCAGTAGTTATTTCTATGGTAGATCTTAGAAAAGGAATATTCACAATTAGGAATCGTCACCATGCTTCAGATTTATCAAAATATAATATTGTTTGGGAGCTTACAGAAAATGGAAAGGTTATTCAAAAAGGAAAAGTCGCAAATGTCGCTACCAAACCTAATGAAACCGAAACCATAAATATTCCTTACAAAGAAATTAAAGCAAAAGCAGGAAGTGAATATTTTATCAATATCAAAGGATTGTTAAAAGAAAATACTTTGTGGGAAAAGAAAGGTTATGTGGTTTTTGAAGAGCAATTTGATTTGCATTTAAAATCTAATCAAAAAATCTCTTTAACCAATAGCAAAACAGATTTAACAGTATCTAAAACCAATAACACTATTGTTGTAAAGAACAAAAATGTAACCTTAACGGTTGATGAAGCTACAGGATATATTAGTTCATATCAATCAGATGGTTTAGAGTTTATTAAAAATCCTTTGAGTTTAAGTTTTTGGAGACCAGAAACTGAGAATGACAAAGCTTATAGAGGGTATATGAAAAAAACAGATGAGTTGAATTGGAAAGAAGCAGGTACTCGTTTTAAACCAACTTTAATTACAGTAAACGACCTTGATAAAACTAAGATTGAGATACGTGTAGAAGGAAAAATAGAAAACCCAAGTACAAATGTAGTGTTGAATTATACCATTTTAGGAAATGGATATGTAAAAATATCTTATCAAGCAGATATTACCAAGAATACACCAGATGTTCCCAAAATAGGGATGGAGTTTGATATTTCTAAAGATTATGAAAATGTAACTTATTTTGGAAAAGGGCCACAGGCCAATTATCAAGATAGAAATACAGGTGCTTTTGTGGGGTTATATTCAGCTAATGCTCATACTATGAGTTATGATTATGTTGTACCTCAAGAATATGGAAATCATATGGATACCAGATGGTTTGGTTTGTTAAATAGCAAAGGAAAAGGATTAATGATACAAGGAGAAAACCCAATCAATTTTAGTGTGTCTCCTTATAGTACAAGTAATATAGAGCAAGCTACACATACATATGAATTAAAAGAAAGAGAGGTTTTAACGGTAGATGTTGATATGGTTCAAATGGGAATTGGTGGAGATAATACTTGGTCTTTTAAAGCAGAACCTCACAAAGAATACAAAATTAAATCAGGAAGTTATCACTATACTTTTTATATAGTTCCAGTAAGTAATCGTTCTAAAATGAATTCTTATCAACCTATTAAGTTTTAGTTTAAAAAACAGAATATGAAAAATATAATAAAACCTTTTGTTGTTTGTTTGTCGTTGTTTTTACAAACAGAAAGTCATGCACAATATCATCAGTTTGTAGATCCTTTAATTGGTTCAGAAGGATTAGGAAATGTATTTATAGGGCCTTCATGCCCTTATGGAATGATAAAACCAGGCCCAGATAATGACTTACATGCAAATAGTGGATATTCGGCTGATATAGACAAACCTATTTATGGATTTAGCCAAGTACACGTAAGTGGAACTGGTGGAGGTGCCAAATATGGAAATGTTTCTGTAATGCCTTTTTCAGGAGATTTTGCATCTATCAAACAAGAATCTTTAAGAGAAAATGAAAAAGTTGCTTTAGGATATTACAGTACTTTATTAAGTAAGCACAATATTCAAACAGAAATTACCACTTCTGATAGAGCTGCTTTTTATCGTTTTCAATTTGGCAATAATGATAAAAATGCCATCAAAATAGATTTAGGAAGATATTTAGATGAATCTATCATTCCTGATGGTCGTGAGTCGCAACAATTTGTTGGTTCTCAAGTAGAAGTAATTTCTGATACTGAAGTTAGAGGATATACCAAAATTAGAGGAGGATGGAACAATGGAGGAGCTTATACTGTTTATTTTACAGCCATTTTTGATCAACCTTTTAGTGAGTTTTCTACTTGGAAAGATCAAAAGTTTTATCCAAATCAAAAAAATCAAGTTGATGAAGGTAAAAAGACTGGTGCCATGTTGTTTTTTAATGGGTTAAAAGACAAAAAGGTGAATATGAAAATTGGAATTTCTTTCATCAGTAGTTTAAAAGCAAAACTAAATGTAGATAATGAAATTCCGCATTGGAATTTTGAGAAAGAATTGGCAGAGACTCAACAAAAATGGGAAGATTTACTACAGAGAGCAGAAGTAGATAAAGATGCTTCTGTAGAAAAGAAAACAATGTTTTATACAGGTTTATATCACACTATGTTAATGCCTGTAGATAGGACTGGAGAAAATCCGTTATGGGAAAATAATTCTCCTTATTACGATGATTTTTATGCTATTTGGGATACCTATCGTTCATCAAGTCCATTAATCACACTTTTGAATCCTTCTCGTGAAGTAGATATTGTGAATGCAATGTTACAGATCTACAAACGAGATGGGTATCTCCCAGATGCAAGGAGTGGAAATGCAAATGGTAGAACCCAAGGTGGTTCTAATGCTGAGGTAGTTATTGCAGATGCTTTTGTAAAAGGTTTAGAAGGAATTAATTACAAATTAGCATTAGAAGCCATGATGAAAGATGCGATGTTCCCTCCTGGTGGAAATGAAGAAAAAGAAGGTCGTGGAGGACTGGTAGATTACAATCGTTTAGGATATGTTTCTACAGATTATGTTCGTTCGGGAAATAGAACCATAGAATATGCTTACAATGATTATTGTTTGGCAATTGTAGCTAAAGGAATTAAACGTAAAGGAGAATATTGGAGATTTATCAAGCAATCTGATAATTGGCAAAACCTTTGGAGAGATATTGAAGACAATGGCTCTAGAGGATTTATTATGCCAAAAGATGCCAATGGAAAATGGGTAGATAGCATACAGTGTGCTGCTACCAATGGTAAAATTAATTATGTGCCTTATACTCCATTAGCACAAGATTGGCCTAATTGTGTGTGTTGGTGGTGTGGATTTTTCTACGAAGCAAGTTCTTGGGAATATTCATTATCTGTCCCTCACGATGTGGCAATGCTAATTCAAAAATCAGGAGGGAAAGAAGCTTTTGAGAAAAGGTTAAATACTTTTTTTAGAGAAGAATTTTATAATGTGGCTAATGAACCTTCTTTTCTAACTCCAAATTTGTATCACTGGATTGGAAGACCAGACTTAAGTACTGATAGAATCCATACAATTATTGATGAAAATTATGATGCTAGTAGAGATGGAATTCCTGGGAATGATGATTCTGGAGCCATGTCTTCATGGTTGTCTTTTCATATGATGGGATTGTATCCTAATGCCGGACAATCTTATTATTTAATCAATACCCCATATTTTAAAGAGACGGTGATTCATCAAGAAAATGGTAAAGATTTTACAATAAAAGCTAAAAATTTATCAACAAAAAATAAATATATTCAATCTGCAACATTAAACGGAAACTCTTTTGAAAATGCTTTTATAGAGCATCAAGATATTTTGAATGGAGGAGTTTTAGAGTTTGTAATGGGAGCAAAACCCTCTAAAACATGGGGAACAAAACAAGTACCACCATCAAAATCAGATAAAAAATAAAAAGAAATAATTATGAAAAATATTACTCAACAACTATTTTGGATTCCATTATTTTTAATGATCCTCTCTTGCGGTAGCAAGGATAACAACACAGAAAAAAAATTAAATCCTTCAGAAGCTTTAATCTCTAGAATCATTCCTAAACACTCAGAATCTTTTAAGGTAGAGATAGATAGTTTGTTAGAAGATGATTGGTTTGAGATTGAGTCTAAAGATGAAAAAATAGTGTTGCGAGGAAATAATGGAGTTTCTGTAGCATCAGCCTTATATTATTATTTAAAAGAATATGCTCATTGCCAAATTACATGGAATGGAACGAATTTAAATTTACCAGATACTTTACCCCAAGTACCTACCCTTATTCATAAAAAGACCCCATATGAATATAGATATTATTTAAATTACTGTACGTTTAACTACACCATGAGTTGGTGGGATTGGGAACGTTGGGAAAAAGAAATAGACTGGATGGCACTACATGGTATTAACATGCCTTTGGCTATTACAGGAGAAGAATATGTATGGGATGAGGTTTATAAATCTTATGGATTTACAGATGAAGACTTAGAAGGATTTTTTAGTGGACCTGCTTATTTCTCTTGGTTTTGGATGGGAAATTTAGACGGTTGGGGAGGACCTTTAACTCAACATTGGAAAGAGACTCACAGAGACTTACAAAAAAAGATTTTAGAAAGAGAGCGTGAGCTAGGAATGAAAACTGTTTTACCTGCTTTTACTGGACATGTACCAGCCTCGTTTAAAAAGTTTTTTCCAGATGCAAAGTTGAAACAAACCAACTGGGGGAATGATTTTGAAGACACTTATATTTTAGATGCGAATGATCCATTGTTTGCAGAAATTGGAAAGAAGTTTTTAGAAACACAAGAGCGTATTTATGGAACAGATCATTTGTATTCTGCTGATACGTTTAATGAAAACACACCACCTTCAGACGATCCTACTTATTTAACCAATTTAAGTAGTAAAGTTTATGAAGGAATGAAATCAGCCGATGAAGAAGCTGTTTGGGTGATGCAAGGTTGGTTGTTTTATAGCCACAGAGAATTTTGGAAAGCTCCACAAATAAAAGGATTGTTAGCTCCAGTACCTGATGATAAAATGATCATTTTAGATTTGGCAACGGAAATAGAACCAATTTGGAAAAGAACAGAAGCGTTTTATGGAAAACAATGGATTTGGAATATGTTACACAGTTTTGGAGGAAATATTAGCATGTTTGGAAGAATAGAAACTGTTGCAGACGAACCAGCGAAAGCCTTAAAAGATCCAAATTCAGGAAAGTTAAAAGGAATTGGACTTACTATGGAATCTATAGAACAGAACCCTGTTTTGTATGAATTGATGACTGACAATACTTGGCGAGATACTCCTATTGATTTAAAAGAGTGGTTAGAACAATATACAACAAACAGATACGGGAAAGAAAATGATCAATTAATAAAAGCATGGGATGTTTTAGTAAATACAGTTTATAATGGGCAAACCATTCGTGATGGAGCAGAAAGTATTATTGTAGCTAGACCTACTTTTGAAGGATATAGAAGATGGGCAAGAACTAAGTTGAATTATGCACCAGCAGATTTATTACCTGCTTGGGACTTGTTTGTGGCTGCTATTCCAAATCACCAAGGATCCGATGGTTTTGAATATGATTTGGTAGATATTACCAGACAAGTATTAGCCAACTATGCGTTACCATTACAACAACAAATAGCAGTTGCTTACAAAGAAAACAACAAAGTCGCTTTTGATAAATACAGCACAGAGTTTATCACTTTAATAGAAGATATGGATAAACTACTAGCTACTAGAAAAGACTTTTTACTAGGGACTTGGATTGCAGATGCAAGAGCATGGGGAGAAACAGAAGCAGAAAAAGCTTTATATGAACAAAACGCAAGAGATTTGATTACCCTTTGGGGAGGAGCAGATAATAGACTGCATGAATACAGCAACCGTCAATGGAGTGGATTGTTTAATGACTTTTACAAACCAAGATGGGAACAGTTCTTTGCAACGGTAAAACAAGACTGGAAAAAGTTTGATCAAGAAGCATTTGATCAAGAAATTAAGCAATGGGAGTGGAATTGGGTTACGTCAAGAAAAGACTTTCCAATAGAAGCTACTGGAAGTGCTAGTGAAATAGTAAAAGCATTACACACTAAGTATAGAGACATAATCATTCCAATAACAGAAAAGATGAGTCCTATTCAATATAACTATTAACTATGAAAGAAGCGATACTAAAAAATACAAATCGATTTTTATCCTTAGATGTTTTTAGAGGATTAACGATTTGTTTGATGATTGTGGTGAATACCCCAGGAACTGGAGCTAAGTTATACCCATATTTGGTACATGCCCATTGGTTTGGATTCACTTTAGCAGATTTGGTATTTCCCTCGTTTTTATTTGCGATGGGAAATGCGATGAGTTTTTCGATGACCAAATTAAAAGATGCTCCTTCAGAAGTATTTTGGAAAAAAGTATTAAAACGTACAATAATTATTTTCTTGTTAGGTTTCTTAATGTATTGGTTCCCGTTTTTTAGACAAGGAGCTGATGGATGGGAGTTAAAACCTTTTTCAGAAACAAGAGTAATGGGGGTGTTGCAACGTATTGCCATTTGTTATTTTTTAGCGTCAATACTTTTTTATTATTTAAAAGAAAAAACAGCAATCATCATCAGTGCTATTATTTTAATCGCTTACTGGGAAATCTTGTACCTGTTTGGAACTACGGGAGCAGAGCTAGAGATGGCTACCAATGCAATTACTAGATTGGATTTAACTATTTTAGGAGAAGGACATATTTACAAAAGAGATAGTATTCCGTTTGATCCAGAAGGAATTTTAAGTACTTTACCTTCTGTGGTTAATGTGATAGGAGGATATTTAGCAGGAAAGTTTATTCAACAAAAAGGAAAGAGTTTTGAAGGAATTTCAAAACTATTAATTGCAGGATTTTTATTATCAGCTTTAGCACTTTGGTGGGATTTGGTATTTCCGATGAGTAAAAAGCTATGGACCAGTCCATTTGTGTTACACACGGTAGGAATAGATTTATCTGTAATGGCAATATTAATTTATTTTATAGAGTTAAAAAACACAAGAAAAGGAACGGAGTTCTTTAATGTTTTTGGGAAGAACCCTATGTTTATTTATCTGTTTTCTGAGTTGTTTTATATCACTTTAAGAATGATACCAACAAGTTCAGGGTTAGATGTTTTTGAATGGGTTAGTGAACGTATATTTCAACAAATCTTTCCTGGAAGTTTCGGGGCATTTGTAACAGCTATTGTTTTTATGATGGTTTGTTGGTCTATAGGTTGGTATTTAGACAAAAAGCGTATTTATATAAAAATTTAGGTTTTTAAATAAGTAGCATGAAAAAAATAATCCTGATCATCTTTTTTGTAGGAATACTTTTTACGGCTTTGTTTTTGATGATTTCATGTGATAAAACAAAAGAAATTCGTTTAAATAATATTCAAGTGATAGGAAGTCATAATTCATATAAAATTCCCATAGAGCAAACTCTGTGGGAATATTTATATCAAATAGATTCAGCTAGGGCTAAGTCATTGCAATATGGACATGTTTCTATTTTAGAGCAATTAGATTTAGGTCTTAGAAATCTAGAGTTAGATGTTTTACATGATCCTAATGGAGGACGATTTACAAATCCTAAAGGATTAGAAATTGTGAAATCATTAGGCAATAAACCTTTACCTTATGATGTGGAAAAAAAGTTACATCAGCCAGGTTTAAAAATGTTTCACATACAAGATATTGACTTTAGAAGTCATTATTTATTATTTAAAGATGGATTAAAAGCCATCAAAAAATGGTCTGACAATCACCCTAATCACACACCAATATTTATTTTAATTAATGCAAAAGACAGCAATCATCAGGATTTAAGCAAATTGTTGTCATTTACAAAAAATGCATTGGATAGTATTGATCTTGAAATTCGTTCAGTATTTAAAGACAACCAATTAATTACTCCGGATTTGGTGAGAGGAAATCATAAAACTTTAGAAGAAGCAGTTTTAAAAGATGGATGGCCAAGTTTAGAAAAGTTAAAAGGAAGATTTCTTTTTGTGTTAGATGAAAAAGAAGATAAAAACAATCGGTATTTAGAAGGACATCCAAGCTTAAAAAACAGGATGATGTTTGTAAATAGCAAAGAAGGAAATCCTGAAGCTGCGTTTAGAGTGATAAATAACCCTATTAAAGATTTTGATTATATTAAAGAGCTGGTTTTAAGTGGTTATATGGTAAGAACTCGTGCAGATGATGGAACAAATGAGTCTAGAACCAATGATTATTGTAAATTTGAAAAAGCAAAACAATCTGGTGCACAAGTCATCTCAACAGATTATTATGTACCAACCAAACTTTATAAGTCTGATTATAAGGTTAGTTTTGAAAACAATAGTTACGAAAGAATAAAATAATAATTCATGTTTAAACCAAAATCCCCAAGTATTTTTTTATTAATTGTTTTAATAGCAAACAGTTTATGTGCTCAAACCTCTTTTACCATCGTTTCAAAAAACGAAAAAGTAGGTGTTTTTTATGATAAAAGTGATGCCAAGGTAGTAGAAATAGCTGCTAAAATGTTGGTAGATGATATTTCTAAAATCACAAAAAAGTATATTGAAATTAATGGTGATGTTCATAAATATTCTATTCTAGCAGGTACCGTTGGACAAAGTAGTTTGATTGGTAGATTGGTTGATGATGAAAAAATAACAATTACTGATATTGAAGGAAAATGGGAAACTTATAAAATTGAAGTTGTAAACAAACCTTTGCCAGGAATTGAAAAAGCATTGGTGATAGTTGGTTCTGATAGAAGAGCGACCGCTTATGGTTTGTTAGAAGTTTCTAGAATGATGGATGTTTCTCCATGGGAATGGTGGGCTGATGTAACTCCAGAAGTTAAAGAAGAAGTATCTATTTCTGTTACTCCAAAAACATATGGATCTCCATCAGTAAAATATAGAGGAATCTTTTTAAATGATGAAGATTGGGGATTACAACGTTGGGCTGCTTTAAATTACGAACCAGAAACGGGAGATATTGGACCTAAAACATATGCTAAAGTTTTTGAATTGTTATTACGTTTACGTGCCAATACTATTTGGCCAGCCATGCATAAGTCTACCAAAGCGTTTTATTTTTATCCAGAGAATAAAGTGGTAGCAGACAATTATGCTATTGTGGTTGGAAGCTCTCATGCAGAGCCTATGTTGAGTAATATCAATGCAGAATGGGATCATGAAACTATGGGAGAATATCGTTATGATACCAATTCAAGATCTATTAAAAAATTGTTCAAAAAAAGAGCTAAAGAAACAGAAAACTACGAAGGAATTTATACTGTTGGGATGAGAGGAGAACATGATTCACCTATGATTGTAGGGGAAGATGATACAGAATCTCAAGTAGAATTATTGGAGCAAGTAATTACTGATCAAAGAGAAATTTTAGAAAAGTATTCTAAAAAAGATGAAGAAAGACCACAAGTTTTTGTGCCTTATAAAGAGGTGTTACATTATTACCAAAGTGGGTTGAACTTGCCAGAAGATGTAATGCTTATGTGGACAGATGATAACTATGGTTATATTCGTCAGTTGAGCAACTTTAGAGAACAAAAACGTAGTGGTGGAGCAGGGGTTTATTATCATACTTCTTATTGGGGAAGACCTCATGATTATTTATGGTTAAATTCAACCAATCCAGTTTTGATGTGGGAAGAAATGTCTAAAGCGTATGAATTTCAATCAAAAGATTTATGGATTCTAAATTGTGGAGATATCAAACCACATGAATATAATATTGAATTGTTTTTAGATATGGCTTGGGATATGACCAAGTTTGAAAAAAATACTGATGTAAAACAACACAAAAACAATTGGGCTACCAGAGAGTTTGGAGAAAAAACAGCCAAAGATATTACTGGTGTTATGTTAAAATATGATGAATTGGCATTTCAAAGAAGACCAGAGTTTATGGCTTGGAGTCAGGTAGAGCCTGTAACCAAAGCCAAAGAAACGGAATTAACACAATTTCATTATGGAGATGAAGTAAATCAAAGAATTGAAGCTTATCAAACATTAATAACAGCGGTAGATAGTATTAATACAAAAGTTCCTGCATACAGAAAAGATGCTTTTTATCAACTGGTTTATTATCCAGTTGTTACTGCAGCAAGTATGAATCACAAATGGTTATATGCATATAAAAACAAATTTGTGTCATCACAAGGAAGAAATAGTGCTTTATACTATGGAGAAAAATCATTTTTGGCTTACAATAGAATTGTATCAGAAACCAATTATTACAACAATGTTTTACAAGGTGGTAAATGGAATCATATCATGAACATGTCTCCAAGATATTTACCTGTTTTTTCAAGACCTTCTATAGCGGTGGCTTTTCCAAAGAATACAAATGATTTAGGATTGGCTTTAGAGAGTTACGAAATGGAATTGAATGATAAAGCGATTAATTCTTATGCAGACGTATTACCTGTTTTTAATGCTTATACTAAAAACAAATATTATGTTGATGTTTATTTAAAAGATGAAGGAACTTTAAAGTGGCAAGCAAAACCTAAGGAAAATTGGATTAAGATTTCTAAAACCTCAGGGGAGTTAAATGCAGATCAACCAGAAGAAAGATTATGGGTTACTATTGACTGGGATAAAGTGCCAAAGGGAGAGAATAAAAAAGAAGCTCCATTAGGACATGATTATCAATTAATTCCTCCAAGTTTTAAAGTAAATTCAGCTATAGATTTTATTTCAGGTGATAAAACCTATACAGTAGGAGTTTCTGTTTTTAATCCAAAATTAGAAGCATTAAAAGGATACAAAGGATTTGTAGAAGACAAAGGTTTTGTATCTATAAAGGCAGAGAATTATACTAGAAAAAAAGATGGATTAGAAGCAAAATGGGAAACTTTTGAAGGAATAGGATATTCTGGGAAAGTGGCTGTTGCATTACCAAGAACAGCAAAACCACAAAACTGGATTTCAGATATTGTTAAAAATAGTCCAGCTTTAGAATATGATTTTTACACTTTTAATTTTGGAGAGGTAGATGTAAATATTCAAGCCATTCCAACTCATGCATTTTTTGAGGGAAGCGGAGTAAAATGTGCTGTTTCTATTGATGATGCAAAGCCTGTAATTGTAGATTTTCAAACTTTTGGAAGAAGTGAGGAGTGGAAACAAAATGTATTAAAAAATGCAACAGTTAAAACAGCAAAACAAATAGTAAATAAAGCCGGAAAACACACTTTAAAAATATGGATGGTAGATCCGGGAGTAATGATAGATCAAGTATTGATAGATTTAGGTGGATGGAAAAAATCATATGCTTTTCCTAAAGAAACCAAATTGTAATGAAGGAATTTAATTCTTTGATAATAAATTTACTAGGTGTTTTAGCACTCATTGTTTCTTTTTTCTCTTGTAAACACGTACAAGAGAAAAAAGAGACAAATTCTTTACAAGTTGCCTTTTTGTCGGATGTTCATTTGTTGGATATTTATGGAGAGTTTTCGGATAATTCTTATCGAGGAATTTTAAATCCTACAACTCAAAAATATACTTTGGCTAGAACCATGCAATCTCAATTGGAGTCTACAAGGTTGTTTAACGAAAATTATTTTGCTTTTAAAGCTGCTTTAAACGATGTGGTTAAGAGAGGTGTAAAATACGTGGCTTTACCAGGTGATTTTAGTGATGATGGACAATTGGTAAATATAAGAGGATTGAAAAATATTTTAAAAGAATATTCAGAAAAATACCACATCAATTTTATTTTAACCACTGGAAATCACGATCCTGTAAGACCCTTTTATCAAGATGCAGGAAAGAAAGACTTTTTAGGGCAAGGAGGAAAGACTCAGGCTATTTTCAGTAAAGAAGGATTGTATCCATCTAATGAAGAAAACGCTTTACCAACCATTATAACCAAAGATATTGCAAGATTAGGATATCAAGGAATTTTAAATGAATTAAAAGACTTTGGCTTTTATCCTAAACAAAATACTATTTATTGGGAAAGCCCTTTTACGACCTATACTTATCAAGATTATACTTATGACAAGGCTTTAAAATATTCGGACATAAGGTTTAGAACTTATAAAATTCAACCAACAAATGCAGAAGTTCCAGATTTAAGTTATGTAACTGAATTAGGAGATGATTTGTGGTTTTTAGCTATTGATGCCAACGTTTACGTTCCTAAAGGAGAAGAAACATCTTACAATCCTGCTAATTTTGAGGGAGCAAGTACGGGGTATAACAATGTGTTAACGCACAAAGATTATTTACTTACTTGGATAAAATCTGTGACTGAAAGAGCAGAAAAACTAGGAAAAAAATTAATTGTATTTAGTCATTTTCCAACCATCGACTTTAATGATGATGCTACTGAGGATATGAAGGTTTTATTTGGAAAAGATAAAATGCAAATGCAAAGAGTTCCTAATGAAGAAGTGGCTAAAGCTTTGGCTGAAGCTGGCGTAAAAGTCCATTTTGGAGGACACATGCATATTAATGATACAGGACTTAGAAAATTTAAAAATGGAAACGGGTTGATAAATATTCAAATTCCATCTTTAGCAGCTTATATTCCTGGTTATAAATTGTTAACCATAAAAAATAATAATGTTTTTGAAATAGAAACTGTGGTGTTGGACAATGTAGCAGACTTTAAAACTTTGTTTCCACTGTATCAATTAGAGCATGATTATTTAGAAAAAACAAATCAACCTTATATATGGGATGCTGCTATTTTAAATGCAAATAATTATAAAGAATTCACAGCATGGCATTTAAAAGAATTGGTAAGATTAAGGTTCTTAAAAAACGATTGGCCTAAAGAATTTAAAGATTTATTAGTAAACACTACTGGTCAAGATTTAATAAACATAGCAAAAGAGAATAATGGAGATATTAAAGCTTTTGAAACTAAGTTAAAAGATCAAAAAATCTCTATGGAAGTTTTTAAAGAATGGACTGGTTTGGATATGATTCATGATTTTTATAAATTTAAAAGTGCCGATAAGTTAGCGGTTATGGATGTTGGACAAGCTAAATTAAATCAATATATTTTAATTTGTGAATTGTTAAAAAGCTCTAATCATAGAAACTTAAAATTATGGGGAAATATTTTTTTAAAATTTTGTAATGGCCAACCAGCTAATCATTTTAAAATAGATATTCAATCAAGTACCATTACCCCTATAAGACCATTATATTAGTATTCCTTTTTTTATATTAACTTTAGATTAGATAATTATTTTCTCATGATAAGATTTTCTGTTTTTATTATTTTTTTTGTTGGACTTTTTTCTGCCTCTGCACAGCAAATTAAGTTTGAGCACTATAATGATAAGGATGGATTATCACATAATTCGGTAAGATATATTGCTCAAGACAAACAAGGTTTTTTGTGGTTGGGAACTTTTGCTGGATTGAATAGGTTTGATGGATATCAATTTGAAACTTATTTAAGTTCTTCTTTAGAAGAGAATGAAATTTACAATGATGATATTACAGATTTAGAGTTTGATGAATCAACTAATAATTTATGGATTGGTACTAGGAAGGGATTAACACTTTTTAAAATAGATACTAGGAAATTCACCACTTATTTACCTCAAAATAACAATCCTAATAGTTTGCCAGATGAAGAAATTCGTTCAGTTTATGTAGACAAGTTTAAAAGAGTTTGGGTAGGAACTAAAACAAAAGGAGCTTTTTTATTTTACCCTGAAGAGGAAAGGTTTGAAAGCATTGATTTGCCTGGTTTTGGATATATTAAAGAAATATACGGAGACAAAAAAGGAAATGTTTGGTTGGGGAGTTTTGGAACCGCATCGGTAGCTAAAATATCTTTAGATAGTAAAGGAGTATTTTCTAAGATAAAAACTTATACATTATCCATTCCAAATTCCGATAAAAAAAATCCGTTTCTGAATTTTATTTTTGAAGATTTCAAATCAGATATTTTTATAGGAACCAGAGAAGGCTTGTATAAATTAGACCAATCAACCGATACTTTTGAAAATTTATATATAAAAGATAAAATTGTAAGAGAAAAATTAGGTCCTTATTTTTTAGCTGTAGCACTTGCTCCGAACGGTAAATATTGGGTAGGAACATTAGCTGGTTTGTTGGTTTGCGATCAATTAGAAGATATTGCTATAGGAAAGTATCAATGGCATTATTCAGTATTGTCTGATGATACTTCTTTGGTAGACAACTTAATATCTGCTCTTTATTTTGATCCATCAGGGGTTTTATGGATTGGTACAGAAGATGGCCTAGATAAATATGATCCGTATGAAAATCAATTTAATTTAAATAAAGATATTTCTAATTATATAGAAAATCAAGCTCCAAGGATTAGAGGTTTTGCTAAAACTTATGAAGGACATACCATTGTGGCTACTTGGAATAACGGACTTTTTATAAACAAAGGTGAGAAAATAGAACCTTTGTATGTTAACAAAACCAATATTGCTAGTATTTATTCTACAGATGGAAAAATATTTTATTGTGGTCTTTGGGATGGTAAAGTAATGATATATGATTATTTAAAAAATACTTCAAAAATCATTGATGTAGGTTTTGTAAATACTCCTGTTTTTACCTTTTTAAGGTATGATGCTAATAATATGATTGTTGGTTCTTTTGGTGGCGGAGTAATTGTTTTGAATTTAAAAACATTGACTCCAGATCTGTCCTATGGGAAATTACTTTCTAATTTTGATATCAACAAAGTAAAAAAAAATGGAGATGATTTATGGTTTGCTACCGAAACAGGTTTGGTAAAATATAACTTTGTTAATAAAACAACCAAAAATTATGGGTATCATTCAAACAATAAATATGGATTTCCTCAAGACAATGTTAATGATGTTTATATAGATCAAGAAAAAAATATTTGGGCTGCAACCCGTAAAGGACTTTCTGTTTATAGTTATAAAGATGATAATTTCGAGCTTGTTCAAGAACCTAAAGAGTTAAAAGGAAAATGGATAACGGACTTAACTAGTGATAAAGAAGGAAATTTATGGTTAAACATGAATAATAACAGTATTGCTAAGTATAATGTAAAAAATAACTCAGCCAAAGTTTACAATATTATGAGTGGAAACAGGCTAGATGTTTTTAGCTCTAGTGGTTTCTATAATTTAAATGATTCAAAAATATACATTGCAGGAAAAGAAGGTGTTATTTATTTTTCACTTCAAAATATTAAAGAAAATAAATACTCTCCACCACCATTTATTACTGAGTTTAAAGTAGAGAATAAAGAAATATTACCGGGGACTACTATGAACGGTCAGGTTTTGTTCGAAAAAGATTTAAACTACAGTAAAAGTGTTGTTTTAGATTATAATAACAGAAATTTTTCTATTCAGTTTTCTTCTCCATCCTTTACTAATGAGAGACAAAATAAATACCAATACAAGCTAGAAGGTTTTGATAAAGATTGGATAGAAACTACTAGTGATTCTAGAACGGTGCAATACACCAACTTGTTTTCTAAAAATTATGTTTTTAAAATTAGATCTAGTAATAGTGATGGTATTTGGAGTGAAACATCAACTTACAACATAAAAGTATTACCAACATTTTGGTTAACCTATAAAGGAATTTCTTTAATTGTTTTTGTATTAGGCTTGTTGATTTATTTTTCTCGTAAACAAATAAAATTACGTATAGAGTTAAAGCAAGAACTTTTATTAGAAAAAGTAAAAAGAGAGAGAGATGAAAAGCTAAATAACGAGAAATTAAGGTTTTTTACCAATATTTCTCATGAATTAAGAACTCCTTTAACTTTAATTTTAGGACCTGTAAAACAACTTTTACAACAAGAAAATGCCAGTTCTTATGAAAGAAGCAGGGTAGATTTAATATATCAAAATGCTAATAGATTATTAAGATTGGTTAATCAAATTTTAGATTTTAGAAGAGCAGAAACTGGAGCTTTAAAATTAAAAGTTTATCAGGTTGATATTATTGTAAATACCAAGAACATATTCACGTCTTTTATTGAATTGGCTCATACCAAAAACATCAATTTTAATTTAAATATTGAGACCGATTCGTTGGTTTGTTGGATAGATTTGGACAAGTATAATAAGATTTTATACAACTTATTATCTAACGCCATGAAGTTTACCGAGAACTATGGAAATGTAGATCTGTTTATAGGTTTAAAAGAAGGGGAAGGAAAAATTCTAAAAATAGAAGTAAGTGACGATGGAATTGGAATTCCTCTAGAGAGTCAAGAAAAAATATTTTCAAGGTTTTATCAAGCACAAAATAGTAAATCTAGCACCACAGGAACTGGTATTGGATTGTCATTGGTAAAAGCCTTGGTAGAAATTCACAAAGGAGAAATTAAGGTTGATAGTACTCCAAATGTAGGAAGTATTTTTACGGTAGAATTACCAGTAGAAAAAGAAGTTTATAGTGAAGATGAAAGGTTTGATTTTAGTTCTTCGGAGGAAATAGAAACTTTAATTCCAATAAAACAAATAGAGGCTTCTTTTGAAAACATTAATACTAAGAAAGCAAAGACAAACACAGATGTAAAACATAAAATTTTAGTTATTGATGATAATACTGAACTAAGAAAATATGTGGTAGAATATCTTTCAGCTTATTTTAAAGTATACGAAGCAGAAAACGGTAAAGAAGGATTAGAAGTTTGTAAAAAAATAAAACCTGTATTATGTGTGGTAGATGTAATGATGCCTATTATGGACGGTTTTGAATTTGTAGAAGCTTTAAAAGCAGATGAAAATTTAAGTCACACAGCAGTTGTTTTACTAACTGCATTGGCTGAAAATGAAAATAGAATCAAAGGATATAAAATTGGAGTAGATGGCTATTTGGTAAAACCTTTTGATCCATCATTGCTTAAAACTCGTATAGACAATATTATCAAAATACATTTTGATTTAAAACAAAAGTTTTCAGGTGAAGCAGAAAGTGATGTTATTTCTTTAGCACATTCGCAAATAGACATTGAGCTTATTTCTAATATCAAAAGTATTATAGAAGATAATATTAGTAATCCAGATCTTACTTCTGGTTTTTTATGTGATGAATTGGCTATGAGTTCTTCTAAATTATATAGAAAAATTACTCAATTAACAGATTTATCACCCAATGAGTTTATCCGAACCATTCGTTTAAAGAAGTCTGCACAATTGTTAAAAACTAAAAATTATAACGTTTCAGAAGTTGCTGATATGGTTGGATTTAATGATCCTTTATATTTTAGTAGGTGTTTTAAAAAACAATTTGGACATTCTCCTAGTACTTTGTTAAAGTAAATTTAATAAGCTTTAAAATATATATCTAGTTTTTAATTCCAAAAAAAAAGACAAGTGTTTCTTCATGTTTCTGATTAAAACTTCACTTGTTTTATTTACACTGTATAGATTAAGGATTGATAAACGACATGAAGTTTAAGCCTAACAGTTATAATATTGGTATTGTTAGGTGAAGTTTATAAAAACAAAAAACCACAACAATGATGTTGTGGTTTTTAATGTGGTGCCTCCAGGAATCGAACCAGGGACACAAGGATTTTCAGTCCTTTGCTCTACCAACTGAGCTAAGGCACCATGCTTAACTTAGCGGTTGCAAATTTATACTTTTTTATAGATAAACAGTAGGTTTTTGCATAAAAAATAAACGTTTTTTTTAAATATTTTCTATGTTTCTTATTATGAGTATATTAAGTTATTATCCTTACTTAAATATATTTAGAAATCATATTTATCTTGGGTATCACGTAAGTTAAAAGTATTTTTACGTACTTATATAGAAATTATTAAATATGCGAATTGGTATAGTATGTTATCCTACGTTTGGAGGAAGTGGAGTAGTAGCTACTGAATTAGGAATGGCATTGGCTCAAAAAGGTCATGAAATACATTTTATCACCTATCATCCGCCTGTGAGATTAGATTTGATTTCTAGCGGAATTCATTTTCATCAAGTACAAATAGAAGAATATTCTTTGTTTCACTATCAACCATATGAATTGGCATTGTCTAGTAAAATGGTTCAAATTGTAGAGAAGCACGATTTAGAATTATTGCATGTACATTATGCAATTCCTCATGCGTATGCAGCCTATATGGCCAAAAAAATGTTACAAGAAAAAGGAATTGATATTAGAGTTGTAACCACTTTACACGGTACTGATATCACTTTGGTAGGAAGCCACCCTAATTATAAAACAGCTGTAGAATTTAGTATTAATCATTCTGATGTTGTTACAACAGTTTCCAATAGTTTAAGAGAAGATACTTATCGATTATTTGATATTAAAAGAGAAATCGAAGTTGTTTATAATTTTATTGAATTAGAAAAATATGAGAACCATCCTTTAAAAGGAAGCGATTGCCAAAGAGGTAGTATTGCTACAGAGGAGGAGTTTATTTTTACACATATTAGTAATTATAGACCTGTAAAGAGAGCTAAGGATGTAGTGAAGATATTTGCAAAGGTACTAGAAGTAAAACCCGCAAAATTAATTTTAGTTGGGGAAGGACCTGAAATGGTAGATGTAAAACATTTAGCTAGAGAATTAGGGGTGTTTGATAAAATTGTGTTTTTAGGAAACAGTACAGAGGTTGATAAAATTTTATGTTATTCTGATGTGTTTTTATTGCCTTCAAGGTCTGAAAGTTTTGGATTGGCTGCTTTAGAAGCCATGGCAGCAAAAACTCCAGTAATTTCAACAAATACAGGAGGTTTACCAGAAGTAAATGTTCACGGGGTAACAGGGTTTTTAAGCAATGTAAAAGATGTGGATGACATGGCTAAAAATGCCTTAAAATTAATTGAAAGTAGAGAGGTTTTAAATAGATATAAGCAAAATGCTTTAGAGAGAGCTAAAGAATTTAGTATTGATAATGTATTGCCAAAATATGAAGCCATATATAAAAGTTTGGTGCTTACAGCTTAATAATAAAACTTAATTGCATAAAAAAAGTCTTCATAGAAATATGAAGACTTTTTTTATATGGTATATAGAATGATTTACATTTTTTTCATTTGATCTTTCATCATTTTAATCTGATCAGTAAGCATTCCGTGTTTGTCTAATTTTTTAGCTTCGTTTAATAAAGTAGTTGCTTCCCTTTTTCTACGTTTACTCATGGCAATACCCGCTAAGTTTAATTTTGCCATGGCAATATCGTGACTCATACGCAATCCAATTCCCAAAGCTTTTTTAAATAACTTTTCTGATTGAGTCATGTTTTTTTGAGCCAATAAAATAGCTTGTAAATAGTAAAAGTATGCTTGTTGAGAAGTGATTAAAGCCATTTCTGGTTTTTTAATTTTATCTAACCACTTAGCAGTTCCTTCCATATTTTGCTTTCTCATTTGTAAAAAAGCCAATAATAAAATTTCATTTTTGAAATATAAGAAGACAAAAATACCAGCTAACAATAGTAATAAAATACCATTACCTATATTTTCATCAATAAACTGTAATACAGCCAATACAGTAACTCCTACTGCTAAAACTAATTTTAAATACTTGTGAAACATATGAATTGTTTGGTTTTATAGATTCGCGAATTTACATTAATATTTGCGGAAATTAGAATGCTAGTTATTTTTTATAATATTTTTTAAATTTTAAGTAGGCTAAAACTCCCAGTACAGCTACTATTACAACAGAATAGTAAACAAAACTAGGGGTTACTACTTGGTCTCCACTTGCATAAGAATGTAATCCTGATAGGTAAAAGTTTACTCCAAAATAGGTCATCATAATACTTGCAAAAGCGTATACTGATATAATGTTAAACGTGAATTTACCTCTAAGACCAGGAACCAAACGCATGTGTAACACAAAAGCATAAATCATAATACTAATTAAAGCCCAAGTTTCTTTAGGATCCCATCCCCAGTAACGACCCCAACTTTCGTTAGCCCACATACCTCCTAAAAAGTTTCCTATGGATAACATAACCAAACCAACCGTCATACTCATTTCGTTGATAATAGTTAGTTCATCAATTTTAATTTTTAGAGATTTTTTGTTTTTAGCGGTGGTTAAAATCATTAAGATTAAAACAACCAATCCCAAAATCATACTTAATGTAAATGGTCCGTAACTAGCTACAATAATGGCTACGTGAATCATTAACCAATATGAGTTTAATACAGGTTGTAAGTTAGCAATTTGTGGATCCATCCAGTTCCAGTGTGCAATCATTAAAATCATGGCAGTAACAAAAGTTGTAGCAGCAATTGTTAAAGATGATTTTTTTCCAAAAATTAATCCGAATAACATGGTTGCCCATGCAACATAAATAATGGACTCGTAAGCATCAGACCAAGGAGCGTGTCCGCTAATAAACCAACGGACTCCTAAACCTGCTGTTTGTAATATAAATAAGAAAATAACAATTCCTATAGAACCTTTAATTAAAGCCCTAACAATTTTCCCATCTTTAAATATTTGGAAAATAATTAACAAAAATAAAATGGTACTGATGTAGGTGTAATAGGAAAATAACTTTTTGAAAATATCATACTTGTTATAAGTAATTTCGTAATCTATTTTCTTTTGACTAGGATATACTTCAGCTCCATATTTTTTCTGAAAGTTTTTAATTCCTCCTAAAATTTCATTGGCATCTGCATAATCACCACTTTGTTTTGCTTGCCATAAAGTTTGTTTGTAAGCTGGTAATATTTGTTTAACAAAAACAGAATCGGTTCCTTTAAATCCAGCAGTTTCTAACTCTAATTGAGAAACCCACTTGTTGTTGTCATCATCTATTTTAGGGTAAATTCGTAAAATACTTCCACTGATAGCTGTGTATAACAAACCTACACGTTTGTCTATATTGATGACATCTTTTTCAAAAGCACTTTTAATTTGACTTTTTTCTGCCTCTGCAACGTAGGATACCAATTTGTAATTTCCTCTAGGATCTATAAAATTAGATAGTGAAGCATATTTTGACTTGACATCAATTCCTAAAACGGTTCTGATTTTTTCATCATTTCTTTCTAAATAAATCACAGGAGCATCAAACCAAAGTCTAGGATTTTCTACAATAGATAAAAATACTTGATTGGCATCTAAACCTTCATAAGTTTCACTTTTACTTACTTTTCTTAATAGTTCACTAGCGAAAGTATTGATTGGTTTCATACGACCTCCGGCATCTTGAATTACAATTTTACTAAATTCAAGTGCATGTTCTGGTTTAGCAGCATTTTTAACAATGGCCTCTTTTACCTTTTCTGGAGATAAAGTTTCCATTTGATGGTTGTGAGTTTCTTCAGCAGTATGATTATGTCCTTCATGACTTTCCTCTTGTGCTACTTCAGCAGCATGGTTGTGACCTTCGTGATTGTGATCTTCATTTGTGTGTTGAGCAAAACCAAAAGTAGAAGTGAGGCCTAAAACTAAAGCAATCACAGTAGTTTTACTTTTTAATTTTCTAAGTTTTTGACCCAATTGACCAAAACGAGAATTTTTCATAAATAAAATCATCATCAATCCAGTGTATAACATAGAGTAACCAATGTAAGTAATGGTAGTTCCAATAGTATCGTGGTTTACAGATAGTCTGGTTTCTTCTTTAGGTCCAGACAAATCATAACTTGCTTGGAAAAACTTATATCCTCTGTAATCTAAAATATGATTCATAAAAATTCTGAAATCAAAAGTATTATTTTGTTCTTCATCAAAAACAGTGATTTCACTAGCGAAAGAAGCAGCAGATTCTGAACCTGGATATTTTTCTAATTGGAAATCGTTTAATTTAATAGAAAATGGAAGTTTTAAAATTCTAGAACCGTATGATAAATTAAAATTCAAATCGGCCAAAGTAAAAGTAACGGGTTTGTTAGAGGTGTATTTTCCTCCTTTTACTTGTATCAATGTCATTTTATCATTTGAGGTAACTTTAAAAGTTAACAAAGCTTCAGGAAAGGCTTTTTTATCTTTTGCAGAAATCACCTTCATTTCTCCAGTAATTGGTTTTTCTGGTACCACAAAACTTAGTCCTGCAATTTGATGTAAACTTAAATAATTAAACTTTTCAGAAGTATTAGCCGTAATATTTCCTTGAAATTGATCGGCCATACGCATAAAAGTACCATCTAAATTAGACTCTAGAAATAAGGTTCCATCTTTATCTGTAAAGTTGATAGAAGCATTTTCTGCATTTTCATATCCTACTAAAATTCCATGAATATTTTCTAAAGTTCCTTTTTTAATATAGTGGTCATGTCTAGATCCTTCACTAGATTCTACAAAATGTAAAAAAGTTTCTCCGTTTTCAGACTGAGTAAATTCAGTTTTTGCATTTGGAATATAATCAGTTAATTCAAAATCAATGTCTTGACCTCTAAAATCTGTAGAAAAATGATATGATGCTTTTCCTTTGGCAGAAAGTAAAATAGGACTGTGTACGTATTTTTCTTCTTTAAAGTTATGAACGTTGATGTTTAAGTAGGTAGTTTCCGAAAAAAACTCATTGGTTGTTTCTCCTTCTACAATTGGCATTACTCCTTCATAGCTTACATATCTTGTAACAGCAGCTCCAATAATAATAAGTAGGAAAGAAACATGGAATAATAAAATTCCCCATTTTTCTTTTTTATGTAGTTTGTATTTAAAAATATTTCCGAAAAAGTTAATTACAAATAACAACATAATGGCTTCAAACCACCATGTGTTATATACCAAAGCCTTAGAGGTTTCTGTACCGTAATCATTTTCTATAAAGGTTGCAATTCCCATAGCTGCAGCAAAAACTACAAATAGAATAGCCATTAGACGAGTACTGTATAAAATATTCCAGATTTTTTTCATGGGTAACATTAAATTTTTGAGGTGCTAAATTACGTAATAAACCTCTAACAGTCGTCAATATTAGTGCCAATCTAGGTTGTTTTTTGTTTTTAATAAAGGAAATAAATAAGAGATAGTATTTGATTTAATTGGCATTAATTTCTAATATTGCCCTAAACATATTTTTATTTATGAAAAATTATCAAGTTGCGGTTGTTGGTTCAGGTCCTTCAGGTGCTTCAGCAGCATTCCATTTGGCAAAAGCAGGTATTAAAACAGTTATTTTAGAAAAAGAAATATTGCCAAGGTATAAAGTTTGTGGGGGAGGATTTGTATACAGAGGAAGAAAAAACATGCCTTTTGATGTTTCCGAAGTTGTAGATATTGAGTTTAATAGAATTGATGTTTACATGGGAGAGGATTTGCACTTTATAACCGAAAGAGAAAATCCAATTGTTTCATTGGTTATGAGAGATACTTTTGATCAATTAATTGTAAACAAAGCCAAAGATTTAGGCGTTGAAATTATTGAAGATTGCAAAGTAAAATCACTCAATAAAGTTGATGGGTTGGTTGAAATTGAAACTACCCAAGGTTTGATTAAAACACAATTTGTGATTGCTGCAGATGGAGTTTATAGTCAGGTTGCAAAAATGGCTGGTTGGAAAGAAGATACTCGTACTTTAATTCCTGCATTGGAATATGAAATAGAAGTAAACGAAGCTGATTTTGAAAGACTTTCTAAAGAAATTCGCTTTGATATTGATGCTATTCCTGCTGGTTACGGATGGTGTTTCCCTAAGAAAAATCATTTGTCAATTGGAGTAGGAGCCATTTTAAAAGACGATAAAAAAATAAAAGAGTATTGTGCTGATTACATTAAGTTTTTAGGAATTGAAGAAATCTTAAGTATTGAAAAGCACGGATATCAAATTCCTGTAACTCCTCGATTAGATGGTTTTGTAAAAGACAATGTTTTTTTAATAGGTGATGCTGCTGGGTTTGCAGACCCATTAACTGCCGAAGGAATCTCAAATGCAATATTAAGTGGTAAATTAGCTGCAGAAGCAATAGCACAATCTAACGGAGATGAAGAAAAAGCCGCTAAAATTTATTCAGATATTATAGAAGATACTTTAATGCCAGAATTATTAACGTCAATGAAATTGGCTAAAGTATTTTATGGTAGTAAAATGGTGAGAAAATTTTTATTAAAAAATTATGGTCAACACTTTAGTGAAGCCATGACAGATATTTTTATGGGAGAAAGAACTTACCCAAAAGACATTAATAAAAAGATAAAAGAAAAATTAAAAGGATTGGTTTTTTAAAATAATTCCATTCACACTTAATAAAAGTCTGCTAGCATTACTAAAATAATGATAGCAGACTTTTTTTATATTGCTTTTTTAAGGTATTTAGAGCAAAAACATCTTAAAAAAAGATTAATAACAATCTTTTTTTAAGAATAATATATTTCTATTTTTTAATAGTGTTTTCAAGTTAATTCTCATTTAATAATAGTCTATATTTGAGTAGTAGTTGCTATTGACTGTATAATTAAAGTGCTGAAAATTTGAGATATGCGTTTACGTGCAAGTTGTTTTTTTAAGTTCGAAATTTCAGAACCCACACCTTTTATTTTAATGTTAAGGCCAAGAAGTGGAGCACATCAATGGGTAGAAAAAGAAGAATATAGAATTTTTCCTAGTATTCCTGTTTTTGAGTTTACGGATAGTTACGGAAATCTTTGTCAGCGGTTAATTGCAAATCCTGGTGAGTTTTCAATTGTTACTTCTTCGGAGGTAGTTACTTCAAATTTTATAGACGAAGGTTTTAGAGCCCCATTTATTGAAATTCAGAATTTACCTGATGGAGTATTGAGTTATTTGTTGCCTAGTAGATATTGTGAGTCGGATTGTTTTAATGATTTGGCGATGAGTATTGGAGAGGGGCAGTATTTAGGGTACAATCAGGTTGCTGCTATAACAGAGTGGTTGCGTAATAATATTCAATACATACCTGGAAGTAATAATGAGCCTTTGTCTGCTAACCAAGTTAGAAATAAAGGTTTTGGAGTTTGTAGAGATTTGGCACATTTAGGAATTGCTTTGTGTAGAAGTTTAAGCATTCCTGCTAGGATTGTTGTAGGTTATTTGCATGGTTTAAATCCGATGGATATGCATGCTTGGTTTGAGGCTTATATAGGAAATAGATGGTATACTTTTGATGCCACTCAAATAGGAAATCCTGGAGGTTATGTGGTTTTAGGGTTTGGTAGAGATGCTGCTGATGTAGCAGTATTTAATCAATTTGGTCCTTCTGTTTATCCTATTGAACAAAATGTTCAGGTTGAAGAAATCTTTTAGAATGTTTATCTTTCCATTCTAAAAAAATAACTCATGTCATTACACAGTAAGAAAATAAAATGGGGAATTATAGGTTTGGGAAATATAGCTCAAAAATTCGCCAAAGATTTAGCAACCATTTCTGATGCAGAATTATATGCAGTTGCTTCAAGAAGTCAAGAAAAGTCTGATAAGTTTGCTGATGAATTTAATGCGACCATTGCTTATGATACATATGAAGCATTGGCAAAAGATAAAAATGTAGATGCTGTTTATATAGCTACACCACACAGTTTTCATAAAGAACACACTATTCTTTGTTTGATGAATAACAAAGCAGTTTTGTGTGAAAAACCATTTGCAATGAACATTAAAGAAGTTCAGGAAATGATGACCGTTGCAAAAAAGCAAAACGTTTTATTGATGGAAGCGATGTGGACTTACTTTTTACCACACTACCAATATGTTTTAGAATTGATTAAAAATAAAACTTTAGGAGAAGTTATTTCTTTAGAAGCAGATTTTGGGTTTAATAAACCCTTTGATGCTGAAGATAGATTGTTTAAAAAAGAAGTAGGAGGAGGAAGTTTGTTAGATATTGGAATCTATCCTATTTTTGCGGCTTTAACTACCTTAGGAACTCCAGATAAAATAGAAGCCCAAGCTACTTTTTTTGAGAATGGAGTAGATGCTAGTTGTGATATAGTTTTTCAATATCAAAACGCAAAAGCATTTTTAAAAAGTGCTATCCAAGAACAAACTGCTACACAAGCTATTTTTACTTGTGAACAAGGAATTATAAAAATAAATACAGAATTTCATATTCCTACTTCAGTAACTATTATCAAAAATGGAAAAGAAGAAATAATTGATTTTGGAGTTAAAACCATTGGTTACAATTATGAAACAGAGCATTTTAATCAATTACTTAGAGAAGGAAAAAAAGAAAGTAATATCATGACTTTTGATTTTTCTAAAAAACTGATTGAAACCTTAGATATAGTAAGAGAAAAAATAGGCTTAGAGTATTAATTCTATTTAAAACTAAAAGAATCAAACAGTACATAGTTTTCTTGAGTTGGTAATTGTTCTCCCATAAATGATAAGTTTTCAAGACTGTTATGTACTGTAAATTTATGTTTGGTTTTTATTTGCGTTTGTAATGTTTTTACCAGAATATTATTGATATACCATTTTACAAAATATTTATGGTCGTTTTCAATTAGTTCTATTTTAAAAGAATGCCATTGTTCGGTAGCTACTTTAAAAATTTCTGAAGTATGTGGATGGTGTTGCGATGTACAATGGACAATAGCCTCACTCGGTTTAGCTGCTACTTGTGTTCTATCAGCAATGGTTCCCGATCCTATTTCAAAATCTATTTCATAAGGTGTTTTTCCAGAATGATATATAAAAGCACCAATGCTACACTGGTCATTAATATTATATTGAGGAACATAAATCTTCCATTCATAAGTTCCAATGCCAAAATTTTTTCGTTTGGTTTTTACTTTTATTCTATCCTTACTATTAGCTCTTGTAGTAATTTTTAAAGCATTATTTTCTAATTGATAAGACTTTGGATGTCCAAAAGAATTGTCTTTCCAATTTTGATGAAAGACGTCTATATTGTTAAAATCTTCTGAAAAAGGAATATTTTCTACCACTTCTTTTTTATGAAATAAATTGCTTTTACAACTACCTAATAAAAAAATGCTTACCATTAGAAAAAGAGCAGTAAGACGATTCATATAAAAGGATATAATTAGATTGATATTTAAATATAGTGTTTTTTATAAAATACATCAGTAAACAAAACCGCCAACCTTAATTAATTAAGATTGGCGATTTTATATGTTGAAAATTAAAGGTTAACTTTTTTTCATATCTATTAAAATAGAGAAAGTTTTATTGATGTCTGACTCTTTAACCACAATAGTAATTTCATGGGTAGTAGAGATAATTTCTTGTACAGGAATATCTGCCCAAGCCAATTGTTTTAAGATAAAATAATAAATACCAGATTGTTGAGAATTAGATTTTGGTAACTTAATAGTAATAGAAGCTAATTCATCTGCAGAAGATAGTAGTAATTCCGATTTAAAAATTTCAGATACTTTATCGTGTAATTTTCTACTGGTAATAATATTTGTTTCAAAAATACCTTGAGAAATAGTAAAGAAATAATCTTTGTCTTCTCCAAATTCTTTAATCAAATCAGAAATACATTTTAATAATGTAGGGGTGTTTTTAAAAGTAAAATTTCCCAAATCAGAACGTACAATAAAATCTCCTAAAGTTAAGGTTATTTTTTTGATGTTCTTTCTAATTTTTAAAATGCTTGAAGGTGATAGTCTATTGATAGCCATCATAATAGCTCCAGATTTCACTTCCTTATTTAAATCTTTTTCAACGTCAGGTTGAATGACTCTTGCCAATGAAGAAACGTTAATTAACTTGTCATTTAACGCCTCTTCTAAAAAAGGTGTTTTTCTAATAATCCCCTCAACAGATTCCTGTATGGTTTTCATACCTGTTCAAATTTTAACAATTAGTATCAAGATGTAAAGATATTATTATTTTTTTGTACAGATAACACTTTTGTGAAACCTTTGCGCTTTTATTGCCCTAGGCAATAAATTAGAAACTAGAAACACAAACAAGAGACTAATTAAGAACAAGTATGAAAGTATTAAAATTTGGAGGTACCTCAGTAGGGAGCCCAGAAAGCATCAAAGAAGTTGCGAACATTGTAAGAAATGTTGCGGGACAAAAAACTGTTGTTTTGTCTGCAATGTCTGGTACAACCAATGCTTTACATGAAGTTGCGGATCATATCATTAATTATAGAGAAGAAGAAGCAAATGATTTAATTAATGTATTAATAGGAAAATACGTTGATGTGGTAAATGAATTGTTGGCTGAAAAAGAAAATCAAGACGAAGCTATAGAATTGGTTTCTGAAGTTTTTGAATATATTAGAGAGCATATTGGAATTGAAATTCCATCAAAGCAAATAGAAAAAAACATTGTAGCACAAGGAGAAGTTTTATCTACTAACTTATTTAATTTCCATTTAAAAGAATTAGGAGCCAATGCGTTATTGGTGTCAGCATTTGATTTTATGGCAATTGATGAGGCTAATGAGCCTGTAATTGAAAAAATTACTAAAGAATACGGTAAAATTGTTGAAGCTAACAAAGAAGTTGAGATTTTTGTAACACAAGGATATATTTGTTTAAGCGATACAGGAAAAATAGACAATTTAAAAAGAGGAGGATCTGACTATTCTGCTTCTTTAATTGGTGCAGCTATTTTGGCAGAAGAAATTCAGATTTGGACAGATATTGATGGAATGCATAACAACGATCCTCGTTTTGTAGAAAATACTTTTTCACTAAAAGAACTTTCTTTTGATGAGGCTGCTGAGTTGGCATATTTTGGAGCTAAAATTTTACATCCACAATCTGTAATTCCTGCTCGCAAAGCGAATGTACCAGTTTTGTTAAAAAATACTTTTGAACCTAACGCAGCAGGAACTATTATTAAAAACTGTGAAGTACCAAGTGGTGTAAGAGCTATTGCTGCCAAAGATGGTATTACAGCAATAAAAATTAAGTCATACAGAATGTTAATGGCTTATGGTTTCTTAAAAGGAGTATTTGAAGTATTTGAGAAGTATAAAACTTCTATTGATATGATTACTACTTCTGAGGTAGCAGTATCTGTTACGATTGATGATACTACTCACTTAAATGAAATTGTTGCAGAATTAAAAGAAATAGGTTCTGTAGAAGTAGATTCTGATTTAAGTATTGTTTGTTTGGCTGGTGAATTTTCATCAAAAAGAACAGGAGCAGGGATTCCAATTTTAACCAGTTTAGGAAATGTACCTATTCGTATGATTTCTTATGGAGGTTCTAATTACAATGTGTCATTGGTAATTAATACTGAAAATAAAAAAGAAGCACTGGTTGCCTTAAACAAAGGATTATTTTAGTCAATAATTATTCATATTTTGATGAGGTAAAATCGAAAAAAAGTTTATTTTTGCATTTATAACTCACGAATAAAAGATTTAATATAAAATGGATATTTCACAATTCTTAGGATTTTTAGCATTCTTATTTGTATTTACAGCTGGTTTTTGGTTGTTAATTTTCTTATTAACTTTTGTAGTACCTTACTGGATTACAGGAACAATCATTGAAAACTTTCAGTTAAAAGCAGCCGCTAAAAAACAGAAATAGTAAAATATTTCATTAAAAAATATATAAAGCCTAGTAGAAATTCTGCTAGGCTTTTTTTATAGTGCTTCCTTTGTCTTTTGTATCTTTATTTTACAAGAATATCATTATGAATTCACAATTTAAGAACACACTTATTACTAGTACTCAAGCTAAAGATGCTATTGAAAAAGAAATTATACAAACTTTGTGGAGTGGTTATGGTAAAATTGTGAGATATGAACTAATAGAAAGTTCTATCAAACAGGCTGTGGTCAAATGGGTACAACTACCCAAGGCAAAAGAACATCCTAGAGGATGGAATACCAATATTTCTCATTACAGAAAGGTAAAATCTTATCAAGTGGAAACCGCTTTTTATAAAACATATGCCCAGCAATGTGATATGTTTTGTAGAATCCCTAAACTGTATGCTGTTGATACTTATAATGATGAGGTTTTATTAGTGTTAGAAGATATAGATCTGGTAGGGTTTTCTAGCAGAATCCATAATGTTTCTTGGAATCACATTAAGGCTTGTGTGCAATGGTTAGCAAATTTTCATGCTACTTTTTTACAACAAGAACCTAAAGATTTGTGGGAGATTGGTACCTATTGGCATTTAGACACTAGACCAGAAGAATTAGAAGTATTAGAAGACAAATCTTTAAAAGAGATGGCTTTTAAAATTGATGAAAAACTAAACAATGCAATTTATAAAACCTTTGTACATGGTGATGCTAAATTGGCCAATTTTTGTTTTTCTAAAGATGGTTCAAAAGTTGCAGCAGTAGATTTTCAATATGTTGGTGGAGGATGCGGCATGAAAGATTTGGCTTATTTTATGGGAAGTTGTTTGTCTGAAGAAGATTGTAAAGAATACGAAACAGAAATTGTAGATTTTTATTTCAATAGTTTAGAAAAAGGAATATTAACCAAAAATATAACTGTTGATTTTAAGGAGGTTGAAAAAGAATGGAGGGCATTATTTCCTGTTGCTTGGACAGACTTTCACCGGTTTTTAAAAGGATGGAGTCCTTCACATTGGAAAATTAATAGTTATAGCGAGCAAGTAGCTCAACAAGTAATTAAATCATTAAAATAATATGGAATTAGATATAAAGGATTTAGAAGTTTTAAGAGATATTGCAAAAAAAGCAGCTTTAAAAGCGGGAAAACATGTGATAGCTTGTTTTGGAACTAATTTTAAAATTGGAAGTAAAAATAAGGGTGGTAGTTTGGCTGCTGATGTGGTGACAGAGGTTGATATAAAATCTCAAGAAATCATTTTTTCTAGCTTACAAGAAAGTATTAAAAAGTACGATTTAGGTTGGTTAGGTGAAGAATCTGAAGATGATAAAAGTAGGCTAATCAAAGATTATTTTTGGACAGTAGATCCTATTGATGGTACCTTGCCTTTTACTAAAAAAACACCAGGTTTTGCTGTAGCTATTGGTTTGGTCAATAAAAAAGGAGAAGCAGTTGTGGGAGTGGCTTATGATCCTTATCACGATCATTTGTACGATGCAGTTAAAGGAGGAAAAGTTTATAAAGATGGAGCTGAATTTACCATTCAATACAACAAAAACAAAGGTTTAACTTTTTATAGCGATTTAAGTTTTGTGTCCTCCGGAGCACATCCTTATTTGGTGCAATCATTAGAAAGAATTTCTTTAGAAAAATACAATGCACCGCTTGAAGTAGTGACTCATCAAGGAGCGGTAATGAATGCGATGGGAGTTTTAGAAAATGCTCCTGCAGTATATATAAAACCTCACAGAGATAAGTTGGGTGGTGGCTGCGCTTGGGATTTTGCCGCTAGTTCTTGTATTGCAGAGGCAGCAGGTTGTGTGCCAACAGATTATTTTGGAAATAAAATCAACTTAAATAAAGAAGAAAGTACTTATATGAACAATGAAGGAATTAAATATGAAGTTTGGTAAGAGGTTAGTCTAATATTTCAAACTCAATATCTACATCCACTTCAGGCCATTCAGAATTACCATCTAATTTTTGATTGATAATTTTATCAATCACATCAAAGCCACTGGTTACTTGTCCAAAAACAGTATGTTCAAAGTTTAGGTGAGAACAGTCAACACTGGTTTGCATGATGAAAAACTCGAAAGGATTTGATTTTTTTTCAGGATTATTTACCCATCTTCTAGTGGCAGATAAAGCTCCTTTTTTATGAATAATTCCTTTTCTAAACTCAGGAGGAATTCTATAATTATTTAATTGACTTCTATATTTCTGAACAATTTCAGTGTCAGACCAACCTCCTTGAATAATAAAGTTTTTTACAAGTCTGTGGAAGCAAGTTTTGTTGTAGTATCCATTTTTTATCAAATAAATAAAACTAGCTCTGTGTAAAGGAGTTTCTTTAAACAGGGTAATATGCATATTACCTAAACGAGTTTTTAATAATAGTTTTGTTTCAGGATTTTTTTTACCATATTCAGTAAAAAATCTACGCACATTTTTTTCGTTTATTACATCTTTAACTAAAAGAGTGTCTTTTTTAACAATTGGTATTGTAGGTTTCTTTTCAACAATTTCTTGTTTTGGTGGAGCAGGGGGAGTAGGTGTTTTGGTAGCTTGTTTGTTAGAAGATTTGTTGTCACAAGCCATGAGCATTATGATTAAAAATAATGCTGTAAAGTATTTTGTATGTTTAATTATTTTATTCAATAATACCGGCATATAAGCTTTTAACAATTCCATCAGAAAGTCCAATTTTTGGCACGTATATTTTTTTAGCATCAGACCATTTCATAGCAGAAACATAAATTTTGGTTGCTGGTATAATTACATCGGCTCTATCTTGATTTAAGTTTAGTTCAGAAATACGTTCATCGTAAGTCATGGCTTTTAAATATTTGTAGTTAGCCTTCATGTAAATAAAAGAAAGTGGAGAACCATCTGTTCTACCCGACATTTTGTAGATTTTATTGATGTTTCCTCCAGAACCAATTAAACTAATGTTTTTAATCCCTTTTGTGTTGTGTTTTACCCAATCTTTCATTTCTTCCCAAATACCACTCAATGCATCTTTTTGGTTTAACATACGAACGGTACCTACTTTAAAAGATCTAGAGTTGGCTATTTCTCCTTTTTTATAAATGGTCATTTCTGTACTACCACCACCTACATCAACATAAAGATAAGATTTGCTGTTGTCTAATAATTCTCCCAAATCCGTAGCTGCAATAATCTGGGCTTCAATTTCACCATCAATAATGTCTATTTTAATTCCAGTTTTTTTTAGAATTCTATTGATGACATACTCACCATTAGAAGCATCTCTCATAGCTGAAGTTGCACAAGCCTTATATTTTTCAACTTTATGAACGCTCATTAATAATTGAAAAGCATTCATGGCATCTGTAAGCCTCATGATGTTTTTTTCCGATATTTCTCCTACACCAAAAGTATCTTCTCCTAAACGGATTGGAACACGAACCAAAGCAGATTTTTTAAACTTTACTTTGTCGTTTTCATCATTCTCAATAATGTCAGCAATAAGTAATCTTACTGCGTTGGAACCAATATCAATGGCTGCATATTTTTTTATACGAATCAAAATAGTCTCTTTTAAATTAGTATTTAATCTTTATGGTTTGCTGGAAATTCTTTTAATACTGTTTTACCAGATTTAATGTTTTTCCAATGTTCCGTGTCAAATTGGATCCCAATGACTCCACAAGTTGGTACATGAGAAATAGGTTTGCTACCAAACGTATTTACAAAAGTATTAATTCCATGGTCGTGACTAAATACAATAGCAGAATCATAAGCATCGTCTAAAGCACGTATTGTTTTTACCAAATAACCATCGCTAAAACTGTATAAAGATTTACTGATTTTTAAGTTTGCCATGGGGAATCCCATTACGTTACAAAATATAATTCCAGTATGTAATGCTCTATTGGCACAACTAGCTATAAAAGCATCTGGTTTTTTAATTTTTTCTTTAAGAACATTGGCTAATAAATATGCGTCTTTAATACCTCTCTTTTTTAGCGGTCTGTCTATATCTTGAATTCCTTCATACTCCCATGAAGATTTTGCGTGTCTTACAATGTAAATAGTTTTCATGTGAATTGTTTATTTATGGAGCCAATCTTTCAATTTTCCATTCAAAATTTTCTAATAATGTATATCTAATTCTATCATGCATTCTGTTGGGTCTTCCTTGCCAAAACTCAACAGATACAGGTTTAATAATGTATCCTCCCCAATGTTCTGGTCTCGGAATTTCTTTTCCTTCAAATTTTTTTGTGAAAGCTTCTAATTGATGGTTTAAAATATCTTTTGAAGATACCACTTCACTTTGATTAGATGCCCATGCTCCTAATTTACTACCCTCAGGTCTACTTTCAAAATAACCATCAGATAAATTTTCTGGTATTTTTTCAGCTTTTCCTTTAATGATGACTTGTCTTTCTTGATGTTCCCAGAAAAAAGATGCACAAACATTAGGGTTGTTGGCTATAGCTTTTCCTTTTTCGCTGTTGTAATTGGTGTAAAAAACAAATCCTTCCCAAGTAAAACGTTTTAAAAGCACAATTCTACTTTTAGGAAAACCATCTAAACCTATGCTGGCAATGTTCATTGCATTGGTTTCCGATCCACTTTCAGCACTCTCGGCTTCGTGAAACCATTGTTGAAAAAGCTCAATTGGGGCTTCGGGAACATTTGCTTTTAGCAGTTCTCCTTTTTGATATACTTTACGATAATTACTTAAATCGTTGTTCATTTTTTTTGTTTGATAAGATAAAGTCCTATATAAGTGATGGTTCCGTTAATAAGCAATAATTCATATCCAAATTGGAAACCGTTAAATAGTACTACACTATATTCATTGATAAAATAACTAAAAATTATAGCAATAATGGCAATAAATAACACCCATTTGTCGTGAATTTTATGTTTGGTAAAAATTCCAAACGAGAACAGTCCTAAAAGAGGTCCATAGGTGTAGGTGGCCACTTTTAATAAATTACTGATGACATTTTCACTTAAAATATACTTAAAAGAAATAATGGTTAAAATTAAAACCAGAGACATGTATACATGTGTTTTTTTTCTTGTTTTTTCTTGTTCTTTTTTAGGTTTGTTTTCAATCTTTAAAAAATCGATACAAAAAGAGGTGGTTAAAGAAGTTAAAGCACTGTCTGCACTTGAATAAGCTGCAGCAATTAATCCCAATAAAAAAATAATTGAGGCACCAATCCCTAATCCTCCGTTTAAAGCTATTTCAGGAAATAATAAATCTGTTTTTGTTTTTCCATCTTGTACGGGAATAGCTATTCCTTCTTTTTGAGCATAAGTAAATAACAAAGCCCCTAACAATAAAAATAAAAAATTAATAACAATTAGAGAAGGAGCAAAAGACAACATGTTCCATTGTGCTTCTTTAGTGTTTTTACAAGCCAAGTTTTTTTGCATCATGTCTTGATCTAATCCTGTCATGGCAATGGCAATAAAAGCTCCTCCTAATATAGACTTTACCCAATGTTTTTTATCGTTAAAATCATCGTTAAAAAATATTTGTCCATAGTTTTTATATTCTTTAGAAGTAATAAAATCAAATAAAGTGGTGTCTAATTTTTGTAATAAAATATAGCCAATCACTATTAATGCTGTTAGCATAAACAAAGTTTGAAGTGTATCTGTCCATATAATGGTTTTAATACCTCCTTTAAAAGTATAAATCCAAATTAATAAAACAGAAAATACAACTGTGAGTTCAAAAGGAATATGCCAAGCATCAAAAATAAAATATTGTAATACTAGGGCAACCAAATACAGTCTAAACGAGGCTCCTAACACTCTAGAGACTAAAAAAGAAGCGGCACCAACTTTGTGGCTATTGGTTCCAAAACGTTGCTCTAAATAACCGTAAATAGAAGTAATGTTATATCTGTAGTAAAGAGGTAATAGAATATAAGCAATGGCCATATACCCTAAAAAATAACCGATTACTACTTGCATGTAGCTAAACTGACTGGTGGCCACCCAGCCTGGCACAGAAATAAAGGTAACACCTGATAAGGAAGCTCCAATCATTCCAAAAGCAACAATGTACCAAGGTGCTTTTTTATTGGCTTTAAAAAAAGATTCGTTGTTGTTTTCTTTCCCTGTTAGTACAGAAATTAGGTATAAAACAATAAAATATGCACCAACCAAAAGAGCTATTGTAATAGGAGTCATTTATTAAATTTAAGTGATGACCAAATTAAATATTTTTTTTATTCTATAATGCTATATGTGTACATTTGTGGACTTATGGATTTTTCATCAAAACTTTTAGAAAATGCAGTGAACGAGGTTTCTCAATTACCAGGAATTGGTAAAAGAACCGCATTGCGTTTGGTACTACACTTATTAAGACAACCCAAAGAGCAAACTCATTATTTAACCAAGGCTTTGAACACATTGGTTGATGATATTAAACTTTGTAAAAGTTGTCATAACATTTCTGATGTAGAACTTTGTGATATTTGTTCCAGTCATAAAAGAGATGAAACCATTGTTTGTGTGGTAGAGGATGTAAGAGATGTAATGGCTATTGAAAATACTTCTCAATTTCAAGGATTGTATCACGTGTTAGGAGGTAAAATTTCTCCCATGGAAGGAATTGGTCCTAGTCATTTAAAAATTGAAAGTCTTTTAGAAAAAGTAAAATCAGGTGTGGTAAAAGAATTGGTTTTTGCTTTGAGCTCTACCATGGAAGGAGATACGACCAACTTTTATATTTACAAACAAATTAAAGATTTTGATGTTAAAATATCTGCCATTGCTAGGGGAATTTCTGTGGGAGATGAATTAGAGTATGCAGATGAAGTTACTTTAGGAAGGAGTATTGTGAATAGAATTCCTTTTGAAAATTCACTTAGACAGTAGTCTAACTACTGATGCTGTTGTTGAGTTTGGAAAATATAATACAGCAAAGTTTTCAGCATCAAAGTTATAGACAAAAACAGATAAAGTAGCGGTGCTTTTTTCAAAATCATTGTAATATAAAGTACCATTTCCTAGTCCTTCATAAGCAACTGTACCTTGTAAAGCATATCTTTCGTCTAGAAAACGTAGTACTAAATCTTCGTAGTTGTTTTTATTAACATGTACACGTACATAGGTCAATTTATTCTCTTCATTAAAAATGTAGCTAATATAATCTGAAACATCTGAATAATCAGTGTATTTAATAGTATGCTCACTCTCGTTATCAGGGGATCCTAATATATTAATGAATTCTTTTTTTGTAAGCTTAAAGTTTAATAGCGGATCTGGATATAAGGTATATCTAGGGTTAACAGTAATAGAAAACTCAACATTGTTACGATCATTAGAAATAAATATGCTTGTATTTCCAACAAATCCAGCAGTTACCAATCCGTTTTCAGTTACTGTGGCATGAAATTTATTTTCTGATTCAAAAAGAATGTCTAAATCGGAAATGGCTTTTATTTGAAATTTATCTCCTTTATATAAAGATTTGAAAGTAGTTACAACTGTAATATCAGTATTGATATTTTCGTTTTTTGAGCATGAAAATAGAATAATTGATAAAAGTAGAAATGTAATTTTTTTCATACAATTAACATTGTTGTGTTATTCTTCTTCGCTATCAGAATTCCAAAACTCTCTTTTTTTGTTCAACGCTCTTTCTTGTGCTGCATATTCTTCTACAGAAATTACTTTTAGGAAAGAAGGATGTTGCTCAATAGCATATTCAATTTTCTTTAAAATATCATTAGCATCTTCATTTTCGTAATCAATTTCCAATGGTGGTTTGATGACCATAGATTGTAGAATTCCTCTTTTCTTAATCATCAATCCTTTTTTATCAAAAGAACGTCTAAAACCATCAATAACAATAGGAATTACTATGGGTTGATAAGTTTTAATTAAGTGAGCTGTTCCTCTTCTAACAGGATTAAAAGGTTTGGTGGTTCCTTGTGGGAACGTAATCACCCAACCATCATCTAAAGCTTTTTTAATATTAGAAATATCAGACATTTTAACTTGTCTATTTACTTCTTTACCTGCAGCTCTCCATGTTCTTTCAATAGAAATAGAACCAGCATAAGCAAATATTTTAGGTAGTAATCCTTTTTTCATCGTTTCTAAAGCAGCGATGTAATAAAGATTTAGTTTAGGTTTTAATAAGTAAGTCCATCTTTTTAAAGAATTATCTCTACCATTTAAGGTTGCAAAAAACACATGGTACATGGCAGCAACATCAGCAAAATAAGTTTGATGGTTTGAAATAAAAAGGACTTTATTGTCAGGAAGGTCTTTTAAAATTTCTGAACCTTCAATGTTTAATTTGTTAAAACCGTTATATCTACGGTAAGAAACAATACCAAAAATACTAATGATTATTTTTTTTAGAAAAAGGTAATGCCCAAAAGGGTTCTTTTTAAATAGGCTCATTGTATCTATATATTATTTAATATGAATAGGGTCGCAAATTTACAATATTTTACCCCTTATCATAAGTTTTTTAAAACTTCTTTCACTTCGCTTAAAATCATAGCTGTAGCTCCCCACACACAATGTTCATTAAACATAAAACAGGGAACCTCTATATTGTTTGCATAAGATGTAGCGGTTTTAAAGGTAGTTAAATTATTAGGATTTAAAAGTTCTTCTAAAGTAAGATGTATAATTTCTTCAACTTCATAGTTTTTGCTAAAAATAGGTGTGTAGTCAACGGTAGCTAGGTAAGAGTTTACTTCAAAATTACTCGGAGGTATGTATATGGAACTTAGTTGCTTATGTACAATGATGTCTGTTTGTGGTAAGCCCACTTCTTCATAAGTTTCTCTCATCGCTGTGGTTTCTAAATCTCTGTCTTCAGGATTTTTTTTACCTCCGGGAAAACTTATCTGATTGCTATGCGTACCTTTATACTGTGCTCTTTTGGTAAGTAGAATGGTAGTTTGTTGTTGTTGGTTAGGATATAATAAAACCAAAACACCTGCTTTTTTAGCTGAAAGAGGAATGTTATATTTGGTAAACAGAGGTCTTTGTAATGGCGATAAAGTTTTATGAGCTTCAATACCAGGAAGTGGCATTTTAATTAATTGATCTAGATTACTACATAAATAATCAAATTCCATTTTAAAAAAGATAATAATATGAAATCTAAATATATAAAATTATTAGCGAGTATTGTATTAGATGTAATTGGGATGCTCCCTTTTTTTATTCCAGGATTAGGAGAGGTGGTAGATATTGTTTGGGCTCCTTTATCTGCCTATTTAATTGTAAAAATCTATCAGAACAAAGTTTCTAAATATACTGCTGTGATTGGTTTTATAGAAGAGGCTTTGCCTTTTGCAGATGTAGTCCCCACTTTTACCATTACTTGGTTGTTAAGTTTATGGTTAGATAAAAAGGATTAAGCTTTTTTCAACTTCATTCTCACCATCATTTTGGTCTGCATGTTTTTAAAAAATCTATATTGTCCTACAAGCCAACCTACATAGGGTAATGTGAATTGGTATACAAAAATGACAGGGACAATGTAAAGAATGTAAAAAACAACAACGTTTAAGTTTTCTTTTGTAACTCCAATTTGACCTAAGATAGGTCTAACAATAAAAGTAGCAAAGGAACCATTAATACTAAAAGCAATAATAATTGCTAATACTTCCCAATTTGATGTTAATCCCCAACGTTCTTTTAATTTCTCCATAAATGATAAACACTTTAAAGAGCAAAAATAAGCTATAAAATTAAGAAGGACTATTTATAGAAATTTATTTTTCAATTCAGGTGTAGGAATCATACAAGATTCTTGTTTACCAAACCACTTATATCTGTTTTTGGCAATAAAATCATAAACCAAATCTCTTATAGGTTTTGGAATGATATAAAAAATATACAAAAATGGATACAATCCTTTTAATTGTTTTGCAACAGTTAAGGCAGCACTAGATTTGGTGTATATTTTTTTAGGGGTGATTAAAATAATAGAATCAATTCCATTAAAATTAGTAGTGTGTTTATCTAAAAACTTAATGACCTCAGCATTTTGAAGAGGAGCAAAGCGAAAAATATTTCTAGCATCATTTTTAATGACCAATTGAACAGAATTATTACAAAGATTACAAATCCCATCAAATAAAAGAATAGGGTGTTTCTTTATAACATCTTCAATATTTTTCAAACCATTACTCATTTTGATTGCTTAAATTTGTGGCCAGTTTTTAAGAACAAATATACTTATTTAAAAGACCATGAAAATTATAAAAATTTTATTGTTGTTGCTTGTTGTTAGCTCAACAGTTCAGGCTCAAGAAACGGAATTTAAAAACAAAGGTAAATTTTATGCTTATTGGGGATGGAATCGTTCTGCTTACACACAGTCAGACATTCACTTTAAAGGGCCAGATTACGATTTTACCTTAACGGATGTGGTGGCAAAAGACAGGCAAACACCATTTTCATTTAATAAATATATCAACCCAGCAAATATTACCATTCCACAAACCAATTACGGAATAGGATATTTTTTTAATGAACATTACAGTGTTTTTGTTGGAGTGGATCATATGAAATATGTTACTGTACAAAATCAATACATGACTATTGATGGAACTATCGGTTCAAGTTATCCTACATATCAAGGAACTTATAATGGTGATGTGATTCAAGAAACAGATGATTTTTTAAAGTTTGAACATACAGATGGTTTAAACTATATACATGTTTCTTTAAACAGGTTTGATGATATCAGTAGTAATTTTGGAATTCATTCAGAAAATTTTGTGATTAACTTAACAGAAGGAATTGGAGCAGGAATTTTAATGCCAAGAACCAATGTAACTTTGTTAGGAAAAGAAAGACATGATGACTTCCATGTATCAGGATATGGTATTTCTGCACAAATGGGATTCAACTTTGTGATATATAAATACTTTTTTATTCAAACAGATGTAAGAGGAGGGTATATTAATATGCCAGATATTAGAACTACTTATGACAAAGCAGATTCAGCTTCTCAAGACTTTATTTACATGCAAGCAGCAGTGATGTTAGGAGGAAGGTTTAAGCTTTTTTAAAGAATAATATATTTTCATAAAAAAGGCTTCGCTATTTAGTGAAGCTTTTTTTATTTGATGTATTTATGAGAACCATCGCAAGTAGGCATTCTTTTAGAAAGTCCACAAATACAGTCGTTTAATCCTTTTCCTTTAAGAATTCTATTGGTGTATTTTTCGATTCTAGAGATTTTAGTTTTTGATTGCTTTGGTTGAGAAAAATAAAGAAGATATCCTTTTTGCCTACCAGGAGTTAAAGCTTTAAAAGCGGTTTCAAAGTCAAGGTTTTCTGTGAATTTTTGAGTTAATTCATCAGGTATCTTATAATCACTTATAGATTTTGTTTGAACTGTTAAACCGGCTTTCTCTATTTCAATGGCTTCAAAAATATAAGATTTTATAATAGGGGTTAATTTTTTAATATCCTCTACATTGGTAAAAGGTATGATGCGACTAGATTGTGAGTTTTCCCCCGGCTTTGTTAATATTTTTTCAGAATCTTTAAGCAAGACTCCTTTAAAAAAGTTGATGGTACAATATTCTTTAAAACCACCAATAATAACAATGTTATTGTTTTTGTATTTATAACAAGGGTGTTTCCATTTGTAGGTTTCTGTAAGCATACAATCATTTAAAATCTCCCTTAAAGTTTGGAGTTCTAACTGCCATTTTTGAAGCTTCTCAAAATATTCATCAACCTTTGGATCCATTTTTATAAACATAAATTGTTTTAAAAGTAAGAAAACCCTTTACAAAAGCAAAGGGTTTAAAATATAAAAGTATTGGTTGCTGTTTAAGCTTTTACCAATTCTACATCAAAAATTAAAGTTGCGTTTGGAGGAATAACACCACCAGCTCCACGAGCACCGTATCCTAAATGAGATGGAATAACCAAACGAGCTTTGTCTCCAACTTCTAATAATTGAATTCCTTCATCCCATCCAGAGATTACTTGTCCAACTCCAATAGCAAATTCTAAAGGTTCTTTTCTTTTGTAAGAAGAATCAAATACAGTTCCGTCAGACAATTGTCCTTTGTAATGTACAGATACCATTTTTCCTTTAGCAGCTTTTTTACCAGAACCACTAGATTGAAGAATTTTATATCTTAATCCACTATCTGTTTTATCGTAACCAGCAGCTAATTTTTCTAATTCCATTTCAGCAGCTTCTGCTTCTGCTTTTAATTTAGCTTCTCTAGCTCCTTCAAACTTTCTAAAAGCTTCAATAGCATTAAATTTTTCTGCTGCTTCTCCTACACGAACAATTTCTAAAGATTCAATTAAATCACCTTGTTCTACAGCATCTACAATGTCTTGTCCTTCTACTACTTTACCAAACACAGTGTGTTTACCATCTAACCATGGAGTAGCGGTGTGTGTAATAAAAAACTGAGAACCGTTGGTTCCAGGTCCTGCATTTGCCATAGACAATACTCCAGGAGTATCGTGCTTTAATTCTGCAACAATTTCATCATCAAATTTGTAACCAGGGTTTCCTGTTCCAGTTCCTTGAGGACATCCTCCTTGGATCATAAAATCAGCAATTACACGGTGAAATTTTAAACCATCGTAATAAGGTTTTCCTTGTGGTTTTGCATTGTTTTCCATGTTTCCTTCTGCCAAAGCAACAAAGTTACCTACAGTTCCAGGAGTTTTTTCAAACTCTAAGTTTACCAAAATAGCCCCTTTAGAGGTGTTAAATTTTGCGTACAATCCGTTGTTCATCTTTCTGTTTATTTAAAATATGGATGTTAGTGTAGAAAAATCTATACTTAATCCTAAGTTTATATTGTTTGAATTTAAATTTGTTATTGGAGAAATTACTTTTCCACCTGAGGCTAATAATGAGAGATAATGATTAATTCTAACATAAGCTCCTACTTTTAATTTATTTATAATTCCTTCTCCAGTATCAATTCCAGCACCTCCACCAGCACCAACAAATGCTTCTGCAAATAGCTGTAATTTTTCTTTTGCAAATATAGGGGAATAGACTCCTAATCCAACCATTCCATCGGCATAACCTCCAGCTCCTATTTTGTTTCTAATATCCTCTTTAAGATAAGTAGCTTCATAGGCAAAAGCTGTTTGCCCTGCTAAATAAAAATAGGGGCTAAGGTCATAATTTAATTGTAAGGCCAATAAATGCAAGTCTAAAGGACCTCTATTTTCTCTTTGGAATCTTTGTAGTTTAAAATATGTTTGATGTTGTACACTAACTCTAAGGCCTTGTGTTTTTACTTTTGAAACTTTTTCATTAGGAGAAAATTTAGAGTAAGTTCCTCCTGTTTTACTAATGTATCTTAATCCCGCTCCTAAGGCATAGGCTTCAAAATCACCATCTAGAGCACGAACGTAACCGGCATGTGTACTTAATGTAAAATGATTGGAAATTTTAAAGTCTAATCCAATAGTAGGATAAATAGTAGCTCCTCCTTCTGCTTGAATTCTACCTCCAGAAGCTCCCAAAGCCAATTTGGTAAAAACATCTACATATTTAGTTTGTATAGGTTCATATCCAAAACCTCCAAATATATCCATAAAACCAGCTTCTAAACCTTTGTAAATGGCATCGGTATGAATGAATACAAAACTATTTTCGGTGATGTATTTTTGATATTCAAACCCTATTAAATATAGTGTATTGGTTAAAAGCTCAGAATTTCGTTCAGCATCTTTTCTAGTTCCACCAAATGGAAAATATTGGTCGAATTTCATCATAAAACCTCCTTTGGTAAATGGTCTGTTCCAAGGAGATTTAATATTGGTGTTATAAGTTTGATGACTTTTTTGATATTTAGAAACATGTACGTCTGTAGGAATTTCTACATATAAAGAAACAGCATTACTTTTAATGATTCCTGTGTAAAAATTAAAATGACTGTATTGTAAACCTATATTAAATTTAGGGAATTGATAAGAAAGACCAATGTTAGGATTGATATAAGCTCCTTTGTTTATCAATAATCGATAACCACCACCACCACCATAATCTAGATTGGCATCTATATAAAAATGGTTGGTTATGGGTTGGTTTACCCCTAACGTAAGACCAATTGTAAAAAGTCCCCCCTGGTAGCCAACTAAAGCAGCATGTGTATTAATTCCTCCGTAAAACTGTTTGTAAATAGGAAGTAAATAATGTAGTCCTCCTAAATCCATATCTACCTCGTTATTAGGTATGCTAACAGGAATGTAATTCAGCCTAATTTTAGGTTGTAAAGTATATTGTTTTAAAGAAGATAAAGACGAGTGCTCTTGGGCAGTACCAATATAGATACTAAGTAGTAAACAACCCAAAAGCAAGCGTATCTTCATCTTATTTTATTTGTATTCACTTGTAAAGTGAAGTTTTACAGATGGATATTTGTCTTGAGTCATCTGAATGGTAAAAGCAGAATCGGCTAAGAATACCAATTGTCCTTGTTTGTCTTTGGCTAAATAACGTTGTTTTACACGTTTAAATTCAGCAAACTCTTCTTTGTTGTCTGTAGGTTCTACCCAACAAACTTTGTGCATCGGTAAGTTTTCGTAGGTACATTTAGCTCCGTATTCGTGCTCTAAACGGTACTGAATTACCTCGTATTGTAAAGCTCCAACAGTTCCAATTACCTTACGTCCGTTTAATTCTAATGTAAATAACTGAGCAACTCCCTCATCCATTAATTGGTCCAAACCTTTGTACAATTGTTTTGCTTTTAAAGGATCTGCATTGTTAACGTAACGGAAATGCTCTGGAGAAAAACTAGGAATTCCTTTAAAGTTAATGATTTCCCCTTCGGTTAAAGTATCTCCAATTTTAAAGTTTCCAGTATCATGTAATCCTACAATATCTCCTGGGTAAGATTCATCTACAATTTCTTTTTTCTCTGCAAAGAAAGCATTGGGACTAGAAAACTTCATTTTTTTACCATTTCTTACGTGTAAGTATGGTACGTTTCTTTGAAAAGTTCCGGATACAATTTTAACAAAAGCCAAACGGTCTCTATGCTTTGGATCCATGTTGGCATGAATTTTAAAAACAAAACCAGTCATGTTTTGCTCTTTAGAGTCTACCAATCTTTCCTCAGCTTTTTTAGGTTGTGGAGTAGGGGCAATTTCAATAAAACAGTCTAACAATTCTTTTACTCCAAAATTATTTAAAGCAGAACCAAAGAATACAGGTTGTAAATCTCCGTTTAAATATTCATCCTGATCAAAAGGAGGATAAACTCCCTCTACCATTTCTAATTCTTCACGTAATTTTTCTGCAGCTTTGTTTCCAATCATTTCGTCCAATTCTGGAACATTAATGTCCGTAAACTCAACTCCAGTGGTTACTTTTTGTTTTTTATCACCTGCAAAAAGATTGATTTTTTTTGCCCAAATATTATAAATTCCTTGAAAATCGTATCCCATTCCAATAGGGAATGACAACGGAGTAGTAGTTAGTCCTAATTTTTGTTCTACTTCATCTAACAAATCAAAAGCATCTTTACCTTCACGGTCTAATTTGTTGATAAAAACAATTATCGGAATTTTACGCATTCTACAAACTTCTACTAATTTTTCAGTTTGAGGCTCAACTCCTTTGGCAACATCAATCACCACAATCACACTATCAACAGCAGTTAACGTTCTAAACGTATCTTCAGCAAAATCTTTGTGACCCGGAGTATCAAGAATGTTAATTTTACGATCTTTATAGTTAAAGGCCAATACAGAAGTAGCCACAGAAATTCCACGTTGACGTTCAATTTCCATAAAATCGGAAGTAGCTCCTTTTTTAACTTTGTTGTTTTTTACCGCTCCAGCTTCACTAATAGCTCCACCAAATAACAATAACTTTTCTGTTAAAGTTGTTTTACCCGCATCGGGGTGAGAGATAATTCCAAAAGTTCTTCTACGTTTAATTTCGTCTGTAAATGCCATTCTGTTGATTTAAAAACCGATAAATTCGGGAGGCAAAGATACATTTTCAATTAGCATTGTGCAACGGCAATTTCTTTTAGTTACAAGCTTATAGTAAGCGATTTCATTTTCATAAATAAAACAGGGACTTTTTTTTTAATCCGCATAACTTGGGAGGCTAGACTTATAAAATGATCTTTTTATTTTAATAAGTTATCAATTGAGTTCATTTCTAAATCTAATGCACTAATAAGAAAGTCTTGTATTGAGTATTTTTGTTAAAACCACAAAAAAATAGAATACAATGAATACAGATTTTCTTTTACAACCATTTAATAATATAGATGGTTTGCACTTAAATAATAGAGTAGTAATGGCTCCTATGACTAGAAGTAGAGCAACAAATAATGAAAGAAAGCCTACGGAGGAATTACAAGGATTGTATTATAAACAAAGAGCCTCTGCAGGATTAATTATTACAGAAGGATCCCAAGTGTCTAAAAGAGCTGTGGGGTATATTAACACTCCAGGAATACATTCTAAAGCTCAAGTAGAGGGTTGGAAAAAAGTAACCCAAAACGTACATGACGAGGAGGGGAAAATTTTTATACAATTGTGGCACGTAGGTAGAATTTCACATCCAGATTTTCATGACGGTGCGTTGCCATTAGCCCCATCGGCATTAAATCCTAATGTAGAGGTGTTTACAGAAAATGGAAAAACAGATACGGTAACTCCAAAGGAAATGACTCAGGAAGATATTGATCAAACCATTTTAGATTTTAAGAATGCAGCTAAGAATGCTTTAGAAGCTGGTTTTGATGGGGTTGAAATTCATTCGTCTAATGGTTATTTATTTCATCAATTCTTTAATAAAACCTCTAATAAAAGAACCGATAAGTATGGAGGGAGTATAGAAAATAGAGCTCGTTTTTTCTTTGAGGTATTAGATGCTGTAAAAGAAGTATTACCCGAGCAAAAAATAGGAGCTAGATTTAACCCTTCTCTACATCATATTTTTGGAATGGAGATGGATGAAGAAACCATTCCTACTTTTGAGTACATCATTAAAAAATTAAATGATTATAATTTGGCGTACATCCACTTGTCAGAACCTTTTAACGATGTGTCCGATATACCTTATGCCGTAACAAATATTGCAGAACATTTTAGACCCATTTACAATGGAACCATTATTATTAATGCAGGGTTTGATAAAGAAAAAGCCGAAGAAGTTTTAAAGAGTGGTAACGCAGATATGGTTGCTTTTGGTAAGCCATTTATCTCAAACCCAGATTTGGTAGAGCGTTTTAAAAACAATAAAGAATTAGCAGACTGGGATGAGGAAACATTTTACACACCAGGAAAAAAAGGTTATGTAGACTACCCAAAAGCTTAAATAGATTAATATACCGAGTTAAGTTTAATTTATAAATCCTAAAATTCAACAATATGGAAATTAATTTTGAATACCCAAATGTATCAGCTAGTGACCGTTTAGAAGCATATGCTATAGAAAAGTTAAAAAATTTAGATGTAAAATATAATTTTTTAATTAATGCGGATGTGTATTTTAAAAAAGAGAACACTACATCAGACAAAACGGGTGCTATTTGTGGCATACGTATACATGGAAATGGTGTTACCTTTTTTGCAGAAGCTAGTAAAGATAATTTTGAAAATGCAGTTTTGGAAGTTATCAAGGAACTTGAACCACAACTTAAGAAAAAGAAAAGCAAGCTAGCTTCTCATTAAAATATAAAAAAAGCCATCAGTAAATGATGGCTTTTTTTATGATGATTAATGAATGATATAATAAGCGTTTTTACAGAAATATGCTGTAAAGATTCCCGTAAGCGCATATAGTAAATGTCCCTCCCAAGAAGTGTTTTTTTTATTAGAGGGAAAGATGCCAAATATCAACCCGCCATAAACAAGCATGGTGATTGCAGAAACTAAAAGTGGAATGGGTTTAAAATATACAAACCCTGTGCTGATGATAAAAGCGGTTAACCCATAGATCATTCCACTGGCTCCAATATGATTGGCTTTTCTGCCGAACAACCATAACAAAAAACCTCCTATAAAAATAATCATTGCTACAACGTATAGTGTTTGACTAGCATAAAAATATTGAAGCGTAAAAAGTAATACTGCTAACGGAAGGGTGTTGGATAGCAGATGCTTCCAATTATGATGAAATAAAGTAGCAGTCATAATTCCCAACAGTCCTTTGGTTTTTCTAGGAATAATCCCTGTTTTTAGTTTAGGGAATAAAAATCCAATGATAGAAACTCCATAAATGAGGGCTAGGAATAGTATAATGGATTTGTGAGTCATTATTTATATAATAAGATGTTTTTATTCTTTGCAATATCTAAAATAAACGTTTTAAATTTACGCTTAAAATTTTTACAAAATGAGTCACCCCATCCAACAAAAAATAGAAAACTTAAGAGATACCTTACATAAGTATAACTATGAGTATTATGTCTTAGACAATGCTTCTATTTCAGATTTTGAGTTTGATCAATTGTTGAAGGAATTACAAGATTTAGAAACTGCACATCCAACCTTTTTTGATGCCAATTCTCCCACTCAAAAAGTAGGAGGAACCATTACCAAAAATTTTGATACAGTTACTCATAAAAACAGAATGTATTCTTTAGATAATTCTTACAGTCAAGAAGATTTGTTAGATTGGGAAAAGCGTATTTCTAAGATTATAGAAGGAGAAATTACTTATACCTGTGAGTTAAAGTTTGATGGTGCTTCTATCAATTTGACTTATGAAAATGGAGAATTGGTGAAAGCGGTGACTCGTGGCGATGGTGTGCAAGGTGATGATGTAACGGCCAATGTAAAAACCATTAAATCTTTGCCTTTAAAGTTGCAAGGAGATTTTGTTACTAATTTTGAAATTAGAGGAGAAATTATTTTGCCTTTAGACGGTTTCAATCAAATGAACTTGGCTAGGGAAGAAGCTGGAGAAGAAATTTATAAGAATCCAAGAAACACGGCCAGTGGTAGTTTAAAATTACAAGACAGTACAGAAGTTGCCAAACGTCCTTTAGATTGTTTGTTATATCAAGTGTTGACTTATAACAATGAGTTTGAAAGTCATGCCGAGGCTTTGGAAAAAGCAAGACAAGTTGGGTTTAAAGTGCCAGAAACAATTAAAGTAGCCAAGTCTATTGAAGAAGTGGTGGCATTTGTGAATTATTGGGATACTGCCCGTTTTGAGTTGCCATATGAAACAGATGGTGTGGTGATTAAAGTAAATAATATTCGTCAACAAGAGGAATTAGGATATACATCAAAATCACCTCGTTGGGCCATTGCTTATAAATTTAAGGCCGAACAGGTTTCTACCAAATTGAATGAAATTACCTATCAAGTAGGGAGAACTGGAGCCATTACGCCTGTAGCCAATTTAACACCTGTGCAGTTGGCAGGAACCACCGTAAAAAGAGCTTCTTTGCACAATGCAGATCAAATTGCGTTGCATGATATTAGAGTAGGTGATGAGGTATATGTAGAAAAAGGAGGGGAAATTATTCCTAAAATTGTGGGCGTAGATTTAACCAAAAGACCTGTAGATTCTCTACCAACTATTTATGCAACTCATTGTCCTGAATGTAGCACTCCTTTGGTTAGAAAAGAAGGAGATGCCAAGCACTATTGTCCAAATGAATATGGATGTGCTCCACAAGTAGCCGGTAGAATTATCCATTTTATCAGTAGAAAAGCCATGAATATTGATGGTTTGGGAGCAGAAACCGTGGACTTACTTTGCAAAGAAAAACTGATTGAAAATTACGCTGATTTATACGATTTAAAAGCGGAGCAAATTATTCCTTTAGAACGCATGGCCGAAAAATCAGCCAACAACATGGTTGCCGGTATTGAAGCTTCTAAACAAATGCCTTTTGAAAAAGTGTTGTTTGCTTTGGGGATTCGTTTTGTGGGAGAAACAGTGGCTAAAAAATTAGCCAAAGCTTTTAAAAACATTGATGATTTATTTGCAGCAGATTTAGAAACGTTGATTGCCGTTGATGAAATTGGAGACAGAATTGCTGAAAGTATTATTACATTTAGAAACGAACCTTTAAATCAGGTATTGATTGCTCGTTTAAAAGATTATGGATTGCAATTTTCTTTATCAGAAGAAGATTTAAAAAACCAGACAGATACTTTAGCGGGTAAAACATTTGTGGTGTCAGGAGTGTTTCACAAGGTATCTCGTAACGAGTTAAAAAAGTTGATAGAAGACAATAGTGGAAAAGTAAGTAGTTCCATTTCTAAGAAAACCGATTATATTGTTGCTGGAGACAATATGGGACCTGCCAAGTTGCAAAAAGCAACAGACTTAGGTGTGGCTATTATATCAGAAGATGATTTTTTAGGAATGATTTAATTTTTTGAAAAAAACATTGCTTCTCGACTGTGCTTGAAGACCCTACGGCTATACGTGGAATTATATAAACCTATATGGTGTCGAAGTGAAGCCGAGAACCTGTATGTTTCTAGTTTTTTAAGATTCTTAATTCTATTGTACTTTTATATTATCATGATTAGCTTTTAAGTTATAAGAGATATTTTGCTTTTCGACTCTACTTAGAAGACCTCAGTACAGGTTGCTCGAAGACCTATAAAAACCAACACGATGTTCGAGCGGAGTCGAGAACCATTAGTTTCTTTGGATTATTTTTTTCTTTAACACTTTACTTCTCGATTCTGTTCAAAGACGCTAAAACCCTATGCAAAAATTATAAAAAAAATAGAGGTAAACAATCTCTTCACTATGGCTTTGTAGGGGTGTGCTTCGGGATTTCTCCCAAAAACTTCCATTTTTAAAAAATACAGACGAAGCGCTCCCGAAGGATTCCCGAACAAAACCCGAAGAAAACCCCTTGAAAAACGAACTTTTGTTTCACTATGTGTCCTCGTGTTTCATTTTGAGTCTATAAAGGTCATAAAGAGTCAGCTTGTGTCATAATTGGTGGTTACTTATGGTAGGTATTTTAGCTTCTATAAAACAATTAGAAGATATTTAAGTTGTGAATTCATTTCAAATTGTATTTTTAGGTGAGGAATGATAACAGGTACTTATCGCAGGTATTGACTGTAGTGTAAAACGATATTCAGAAACAATAAAAAGATGACTCAAACGGAATTCATAATTTTAAATTTTAACGAAATAAGAAGGAAAAGTATTAAGATTTGGAAAGCTCTTCCCGAAAGCCATTATAATTGGAAACCAGACAAATATGCTATGACAGCCTTGGAAATGATTAGGCACGTATTACAGGCCGATTATGGATGGAATATAATTATAAATCAAGGAGATATGACAAATTACAAAACACCTTGGGAGAACAAGCCATTTGTAAGTGTAAATGATGAAATAGAATTTGCTGAACCTTATCGAAAAAAATTCTTAGAAAGTATTTATAAATTTTCAGAAAAAGATTTGAACGAAAATAAAGTTATACATCCTGGAAATGGAGAAGCTAAAAACCTTGGTGAATATTTATTAAGAATTGCTTATCATGAATCTGTTCACGCTGGACAATTTTTATCTTACCTAAGAACAATGAAAATTAATCGTCCTGAAATTTGGGATTAAAATAAAAACTACCGCCAAACCCATTCAAAAATGTCTAAGTGTAAATAACCTAAAGACAACAGAAACTGGAGAAAGATATGGTTATAGAGTCCGCTTCAGAATGCGACAACTCTTCAATGCAGTTGACTTTTATAAAAATTGTAAAGATAAACGGTTGTAACCACCTGTTTGTTTTACATAAAAACGTTACTTTTATTACATAACAAAAAATGGTGATGATGAAGTTAAGGGGAGTTGGTTGTACGCAATAGTTTATGGAACCATTACCTTAGTGTGTATATCATCTGTTGTGTGTAATGCGATAAAAATCCGTTAGAAAAGAATGGCAGGAGAAAAAATAAAAACAAATATTCAATGTCAGAATATTGCACCAATTGAAAACTTAACGAGATTAATTTCTTCAAACTCTCTTAAGATAGGTGTTTTTGCAAATAACGGAAGCGGAAAAACATTTATTAGTAGACTATTTAGACTTACGGAAAATACCAATGAATTACAGCTTGAAAATGAAATTAGTCCAACAGATAAATTAATTACAATTGGAAAATCAAATAGTAATTTTTCTTTTTCAATAATTGATAAAAAAGGAATTACACAAGAGGATTTTAAAATTGAATTAAAAAAAGGAGTAATTCCAAATCTTCCTAAAACCAAATACACATATCATACATTTAATCAAGATTATGTTGAAGAAAACATAAGTGCTTTGAGTTATGAAAAAGATAGTGAAATTGAAGGTTTTATTCTTGGAAAAATAAATATTGACCTAAAAGAAGATGAAGAAAAATTATCGAAAATAGAAAAAGAAGGTTCTGAACTAAATGAACAAATAAAGATTGAGACAGAAAAATATGTTGAAGAAAAGGTTAGTAATATTCAAAATATAAAAAGATTAGGAGATTATAAAATACTCGAATTTCAAAACATCTTTAATGGAATACAAAAAGAGAAATATGATATTTCTAAAACATTCGATGAACTAATTGAAGATTACAACAAAATTAAATCTGTTCCAGAAAACCTAGATGATATAAAACAAATTGAAAAACTAAAACTAGATTTTAAATTACTAAATGAAATAAAAGAAAATTGCCTTAAAGAATATAGTTTAAGTGAGTTGGCAACAGAGTTTAAAAATAAAATCAAGGACAAACAACTTTTTGTTGAAACAGGTATTACCTTACTCGATTCTGAAAAAAAAGATTGTCCATTTTGCGAACAATCTTTGGAAAAAGATGCTTTAAATTTAATAGATAAATACACAACTTACTTAAATGATATTGAAGCAAATACAATAAAGTTATTTAAAGAATATGAATCTTCTCTTGAAAAACACATAATTACTCTTACAAACATTGAAATTCAAAATACTAAAAGAATAAATGAATTCAATAAATACAAAACTAAATACATTCCTTCAAGTGAAGAAATAGAATAGTTTAGATATTGAGTATTTAAGAAGACAAATTGAACGTTTTATAGAAAGTGTTCAAGATAAAATTAAAAATATTAATAAATCAATTGTTTTAACTGACGAACAATTACAGAGTTTAGAAAAGTCAGAAACACTTTTTAATGGCGTTATTTCCTCAAACAACGAAGAAATTGAAGCTATTAACAATAAAAAAGATAAAATTGGAGAGGAAAACAAATCCACAAGAAAAGAGATTATTAAGTGTGCTTATAACCATCTGATTGACGAACACAAGAATAACATTGAAAGTGTAATAAAGTTGAGAGCCCAATGGAAATCTTTGAATGATGAAATAAAGAAAAAAAGAGAACAACAAAAAGTAAGCAAAAAAGAAAAAGTAGCTTCGACAATAAAAACAGTTCTTAATTACTTTTTTGCTGAAAAATATACTTTAGATGAAGAAAATTTCAGATTAATATTTGATAAAAATACTCTCGAAAAAGACCAAGCAAAAAATATCCTAAGTGAAGGAGAAAAAAACATTGTTGCATTCGCCTATTTTATCGGAGATACTCACTTAAAAATTGAAAGTGAAGATGATTATCAAAAACTTTTCTTTGTAATTGACGACCCAATTTCAAGTATGGATTTTTCACACGTTTATACTTTATGCGGAGTAATAAGAGATATATCAAAAATTATAGATAAGTTAAAACGTGAAAGATTCCTAATTTTAACACACAATAATGATTTTATGCGTGTTCTAGCATCAAATAATATTATTGATAAAAAATTACTTCTAAAAAAAGGAGAACTCATAGATTTCAATAATAATTTAACTGTTCCTTACATAAATCATTTGATGGATATTTATGAAATTTGTAGAAAAAACGGAATTCCTACCCACACAACTGCAAACTCAATTAGACACATAATTGAAACACTTACAAAATTTGAAAAGATTGATGTCACAGGAGAAAGTATTGCCGAATATATCAAAGAAAATATCAAAGACGATACTAAATCATACACGTTAATTAATGATTTATCTCACGGAGGCTGGAGAACCGAACAATCACCAATTACAGATGAAGATTATATTGAAATATGTGAAACAATAGTAAAACATATTGAAATTAAATATATTGGACAAGTTGAATATTGCAAAAAGATATGTAAATAAAGCACTACACACAACACCGTATATAATTTATTGCTAATTCTAGCCTACTTCAGAAAATACTTTTGGAATTTCAGTTTGATATGTATCTGCAAAGTAAAGTAGTCATTCATACAATAACTCATAGCTGAGATTGTTAAGCTCTTTAAATATTTACTTTCATCACGACCAACCTTAACATAACAGAAATTAGAGATTGGTATGGTTTTAGCATCCGTTCGCAGAATGCGATAACCTGTTTATTATATATATCATCAGTTTGCTTTTATGATAAAAAATAACACAATTATAAAATAAGAAACCTAATTTTGCACTGAATGAAAGAGAAACTTGAAATAAAAAAACATGATTCTTTCCTATCTATATTTGGACTGGTATTATTGCTTTTACTTTCGCCTTGCAAAGTCAGAAATTTTGTTCAAGCTGAATTAGGTGTACCTCAAACAAATGTTTTAAATAAAAGTCAAACCACAATTTTAACAACAAGTTGTGTGACTTTTGATGTTGCAGAAATTAACCATTCATCTTCAATATCGGTTACAAAAGTAATTGACCTCTTTTTTAATGAGAAGTTATTTGTTTTTCATTTCCCAATTCAACCAAAAGCGACAAATGCTCTTCAAATCAGTAAATCTAAACTGATTCCTTCCATACCTCTTTACCTTTTATACCAGAACATTCAGGTTTATTCGTAATTGATTCTTTCTTTTAAGACAAAACAGTTTTTTAACTCTGTTAATAATCAGTTGCTTATAGTAATAAAACTATAAGAAAAAATATTGGAGTTGGCTACACGTCTATGGTTATACTTCGAATCATGCTTAGTTTAATTTTTATTGTGGCAAGTACAAGTCACTTTTTTAAACTGGAGCAAATGGTAAAAAGAATAAAAGCCGCCAATTTTGGTTTTATAGCTATGGTATTTGGAACAGCTGAAATTGCAGTTGTACTTTCAAATATTGCTATTCTGGTAGGTCTTATTTTTTTACTCTCAAAAATCATAAAATTTAAAAATCAATGAAAAATATATCAATCATTACAATACTATTGATCCTATTCGGAATAGGAAGTCCACAAGCACAAACAGTTAATCCTGAAAAGAATAATTATTTGGTGCTTTCAAAAAACATACAACAGCTTAAACCTGTAATGCTAACGGCAGTTGAGCTTGCAAAGCAAGATGGCAATAATTACGGTGAGTTCTATTTAATTTTTTGTGGCAAAACAGTTCAAGGGATTTTAAAAGACGGTGAATTTCTTAGGCTCGCGAAACAAGCAAAAGAAAAAAACTTGAAAATCTTTGTATGCGGACTGTCGTTAAAAAAGTTTGGAATAGATCCCAAAGACATCTCTGAAATCATAGAAGTGACTGAAAATGGAATTCTAGATGGGTTTCAACTTACAAAAAAGGGGTTTATTACTTTAACTATTTAACAATAAAAAAATGAAAGACATAAATATAAAGAATGATTCAGGCCTATTGGCATTAGCACTAAGACTTGTAGTAGGTTGGACTTACTTTTCGGCCTTTTGGCGACGTATTGCCTTAGAAAATAAACTTGACCAGGAAGCAGCTGGGTATATTGGAGAAAAATTTAATGCATTTTTGCCCAATGCCTTGGGCATAAAACCAATTATTCAATATTTGGTTGAGAATCCCGATATACTTTGGATAAATATGGTTCTTTTCACAATTGTTGAAGGGGTAGTAGGCTTATTCATTATGTTCGGTTTGTTTACTCGAATCATGAGTATTGGCGTGTTTGGTTTGGCGATGGGCATTCTTTTAGGTTCAGGTTGGATTGGTACAACTTGTCTTGACGAATGGCAAATAGGAGTTTTAGGAATAGCGACAGGTTTTGTTTTATTCTTAACAGGAAGTGGAAAATATTCATTAGACAACTACCTGATTAAGAATAAGTTTTCAATAACCCAAAAGAAATGGTTTGCGTGGCTTGGTTCTGGCATCATTCCTATTAAGGAAAGTATTTTTCCAAAAGTAGTATTAATAGGGGCTTTATTTATTCTTGGAATAACCTTAATGACCAATCAAGTATTTCACGGTGGTGTATGGGGCACGCTTCATAATAAGTCTGTAAAACCTAAATTAGAAATTACGGATGGTAAAATAGAAAATTCTACACTTTCATTTGATATTTTTAGAACAAAAGGTGTTGATGTTTATGGTTCTTGGGTAATAGCAATTGAGTTAATTGATAAAAACAATAAAGTAGTTGTTAAATACGCTCAAAAAGACCTAGCTCAATTAAACAAGGAGACTATTGATAATTATTACGTTGCTAAAATTAAATCGGGAGAACATAGTTTAATTGTTCCATTGGGAGCAAAAGCAAAATTAAACTTGAATAGTGATGACTTATTAAACATAGCTAGTGGAACATATACATTAAAAATTACAGATATTAGTGGGGCTTACTGGACACATTTGATTGAAAATAACAAAAGCTAATCATGTATAAACGTAAAAGCGGTTCAAGTGTAAACTTGAACCGCTTTTGTTATTAATTGACTATCTTTCCATTAAAAAAGAAGTCTCTTAAAAATCCGCTACTGCTTTTGTAAGAGCCGTTGAATGCAAGCTTAAAAACCGATCAATTCTTTTAAATATTGATGATTTATGAAAGACAATTTCTCTACACAATCTGATAAATACGCAAAATTTAGACCTACATACCCATCTGAATTATTTGACTACTTAAATACAATTGTACCGAACAAAGAAAATGCTTGGGATTGTGGAACAGGTAATGGACAAGTTGCTTATGAATTGGCAAAAAACTTTAAGAACGTTTTTGCTACAGACATTAGCCAAGAACAATTAAACAATGCTCGAAAAGCTGATAACATAAAATACAGTGTTCAATCGGCAGAAAACACAAAATTCGACAACGGAATATTCGATTTGATTGTTGTTGCACAAGCAATTCATTGGTTTGACTTTGAGCAATTTTATAAAGAAGTAAAACGCACGTCAAAAGAAAATGCAAAATTATGTGTTTTAGGCTATGGAATCATTAAAATCTCATCTCAGATAGATAATATAATTACAAATTTTTATGAGAAGGTAATTGGAAAATATTGGGACGAGGAACGAAAATATATAGATGAAAATTATCAAACCATTCCATTCCCTTTTGAGGAAATCCAATCACCAAAATTTGAAAATCGACATGAATGGAGTTTAGAACACTTAATAGGGTATCTAAACACTTGGTCGGCTGTAAAACATTACATTAAACAAAATAACCATAATCCAATTGAGGAATTGGAGTTAGAGTTAAAAAAATATTGGAATAAAGGAGAAAATAAAGAAGTAAGATTTCCAATATTATTAAGAATAGGAAAAATAAATAGTAGCATATAGCACTGGCTAAACTTTATACGGGTTTATTGAAGTAGGGCTTTGTAAAAACAAAAGAATCAAAACCCAACAAAAAGCCTCGGCTTGGTACATGTTCTAAAATCTTGTCGATTTTTCCCCCATAAAGCCTAACTAAAACCGTTAACATTCATTATAAAAGAAATGATAGAAAAGTTTAAAGAAGAGCTAGAAAAATATAGTCAATTATCAACTGAATCTATACAAGCGTTTGTAAAAATTCTTAAACCTCAAAGTTTAAACAAAGGAGATTACTTTTTAAGACAGGGGCAAGTGCCAAAATCTTATGCCTACATTAAAAGTGGATTGTTTTCTTATTTTCACACCTATGAAAATGGTGATATCGTGATTAAAAAATTCTTCTCAGAAAATTCATTTATCGCTTCTACAGCCGCATTGATCGGAAAAAAGCCAAGTTTATTCGCAATTCAAGCATTGGAGGAAACTAAAATACTGGAATATCAAAATACGGATTTTAGACAGTTAATGAAAAAACATCCAGAAATTGCATTTTTCTATATTAATTATTTAGAGCAAAATTGGGTGGTAGCCAAAGAGCCACTCGAAATAAACCTTAAATATAAAACGGCTAAAGTACGTTACGAAGAATTTCAATCTGAATATGAAACGATAGAAAGTCGTTTAAAACAACATCAAATTGCATCTTATCTAGGGATTACACCAACTCAATTAAGTCGAATTAAAAAGGCAATCAAAAAATAATGGGGTCTCAACATATGTACATGTTTTAAGGAAGGCAGCTACATACTTTTGTTTTCTAATTTGAAATAGACAAATAATGAGAAACTCAATTTTATTCCTTTGCACAATGCTTTTGTTTTGTGCAAATGCTTTTTCACAACAAGTTGATACGCTAAAAATTTACAGTCCGTTAATGGAAAAAGATATTAAGACGATTGTTGTAACGCCTTCAAAAAAGAAAAATTTACCAATAGTTTATATTCTACACGGCTACAGTGGATATCCTCAAAGAACCCTAAAAAAGGATATCCCTTCTTTATTGGAACTTAGTGTAAAATATGAAATGATATTTGTTTTACCAGATGGAAATTATGATAGCTGGTATTTTGACAGCCCGATTAAAAATTCGAAATATGAAGGTTTTATAACTTCAGAATTGGTTAGATATATCCATCATAAATATGATACGAAAAACGCTCAAAAAGCGATTATGGGATGGAGCATGGGCGGACACGGTGCCCTTTACCTAGGTGCAAGGCATCCACAAATTTTTTCGGCAATCGGTGTTATATGTGGAGCGATTGATTTTGTGCCTTATGGAGAAAAATACGGAATCCCCAAAATATTGGGGAATAGTAAAAAGCATTGGAAAAATTATACAGCACTCTCTCAAATCGAAAAGTTAAAAAACTCTAATCAAAAACTATTGATAAGTTGCGGTATTGATGATCCATTTATAGACGAGAACAGGAAGCTTCATAAAAAATTAATTCAATTGGGAATTCCACATATTTATGAAGAGAGTTCAGGAAAACACAATGCTAAGTATTGGTCAATGGCAGCTAAAACACAACTTTTTTTCTTAAACGAAATTTTTAGAAGCAATGAATACTAATTTAAAAGGGATATTTTATATAGCACTAGGAGCATCTAGTTACGGAGTGTTGGCCACTTTTGTAAAGTATGCCAACAATCATGGTTTTGGTACCGCTGGGCTTACTTTTTCACAGTACCTATTTGGAGCTTTTTTGCTTAGTATATGGTCAGTGTTCTTTACCGGTAAATCAAAGTGTTTAAAAAAGAATAGGGATGTATCGAAGTATCCAAAACTAAAATTAATGCTTTTCGGAACTACCTTAGGTCTTACCAGTAGCTTTTATTACCTATCCATACAATACGTTCCTGTTTCTGTGGGTATAATTCTATTGATGCAAACCATCTGGATGGGCGTGGTTTTAGAATTTTTTGTGGCCAAGCAGCTTGTGACTAAAACCAAAATTATAGGGGCAATTGTAGCTATTGTAGGAACTATATTAGCTGCCAAGGTTTTTGAAACTGACATTTCCTTTAGTTATTGGGGAATAGGTTTTGGATTATTGGCGGCATTAAGTTATACAGGGGCTATGTATGCTTCTAATAAGGTGTCTTTGGGACTACCTATAATTACCCGTAGTAAGTACTTGGTATATGGAGGACTTATGGTGGTTGTTTTGTTTTGGAATGTTGAGATTTTGAATGAATTTAATTGGTTAATTTTTTTTAAATGGGGAGCCTTTTTGGGTTTGTTCGGAACTATTCTTCCACCCATTTTATTCAACAAAGGCTTTCCTGAAATTGGTACTGGTGTAGGTAGTATCGTCGCTGCTCTGGAAATACCAGTTTCAGTGTTTAGTGCGTATTTAATACTCAATGAGGAAATTTCTATACTTCAGTGGGTTGGAATTATAGTTATACTAATCGCAGTATTTTTAATCAACTGGCGAAAATAAATCTAAAGATTTCGTCGCTAAAAAACTAAAATATACAAGACCAACAGAATAACAGACCTAGTGAAATTTTTAATTTAAATGCAGCATAAGTTTTTATAAATTACACTAAATTGTATTAAACAAAAGTAGCAACAACTGTTGTGTTAGAACCTTGAATGCGTTCTAGGAGAATAAAAAGACAATGCGTGAAAAAATAAAGAGCATTCCTGTAAAAACTATAGATGATACGTTTAACACCGGTTTTGTCATTGGAAAAATGGCATTCAAAGATTTAAATGAATTTAAAGCAGTAGCAGCAGCGCATAGGGATGATTATCATTTGTTTTTTTTACAAGAAAAAGGCACGACCTCTATTGAAATAGATTTTCATACCTATACCATAAAACCATCCTCAATCATCTACATTCACCCCAATCAAGTACACCGTATGCTATTTATTAACCATGCAACGGTCAGCTTTTGGGCAGTCAATACGGAAATTTTGAATCCGGAATATCTTGCATTATTGGAAGATATAAATCCTGCAAGACCGGTATCTTTAACAAAAGAAGTATTTTCTATTATTTCTGAAACGGTGTTATTGTGCCTAAAATTATCAGAAAGGAAACACGAAAAACTATATCAATCGGTAATCAAAGATAGTGGGAATGCCTTAGTAGCATTAGTTACTTCACAGTATTTAGCACAAACCAAATCACCAGAAAGCCTTTCACGTTTTGAGTTTATTACCAAGGCTTTTAAATTGCGTTTGGAAACCAATTTTAGTACAGCAAAAAAACCGAGTGAGTACGCTCAAAAACTCAATATTTCTACTGCCTATTTGAATGAATGTGTAAAAATGACAACCGGTTATTCCGTTTCGCATCACATACAACAACGAGTTATGTTAGAAGCTAAGCGCATGCTTTATCACTCCGATAGATCAGTTAAAGAAATTGCAACACAATTAGGTTATGAGGATTACGCCTATTTCTCTCGATTATTTAAAAAAATCACAGGAGTAACCGCATCAGCATTCCAAAGCAAAAACCACGATTAGTCCAACAGATACGTTTATTGGTACAATGCAATTATTTAAAATCATTCTAACTTTGTAAGCAAATTAAAGATAGATGAAATGATTATAGATGATTCAAAATTTCCTATAGTGTTTGTTGATTTTCAACACAGCCTTGAACAAGAAGAAAATGAAAACCATAATCACGATAAAGATATTGCAGCGTTTACCAACTTGTTCGAGAGTGGAAACCCCTTTGTAATGGTTAGCACGGGTGAGGCACCTGAAGAAAAGCACAAACATTCCAGGGAAGAAGCTAGGAAAATAAACGCTTGGAGGAAAATAAATAAAAATAAACTCAAGTGTATACAAGCAACCATACAGGTAGAACCAAACAAAGTAAAACGCGTAGGATTAAAATTGTATGCCTCTGTATATGAGAAATTTTGGGGAAATCCACTGCTGTTTGCTCAAACCCAAGAAGAAGCTTTGGAATTAGCCAAAAGCGTACTCCATAAAGTTTCTTTATCGAGAAATAACAATTAGTCAGTTCGAGTGATTTTGTGAAGTGTAACGAAGCAAAATTGTATCGAGAACTTAATTTTAACTTCAACTCCTATTCTCGACACAAAAATATCAATCGATTTTTACTCGAATGGGACGTTCCTTAAGTTCAACTATTAAAATGTACTAGAGATTAACTAATACTAATTCAGATTCTAATATGAACCACAAGCATCAACATTATCATGAGCATCCTCACGAAGCACATCAGCATTCAGGTACCAAAAATGGACTTACATTGGCCTTTTGGCTAAACTTAATTTTTGCGGTTATCGAAGTTGTTGGCGGAATCTTTACCAATTCCACAGCGATTATTGCAGATGCTTTTCACGACTTTATAGACGCCGTCGCTATAGGAATAGCGGTTTTATTTGAAAAAATATCGGGAAAGAAACGTTCTTCTAGTTATTCGTATGGTTATAAACGATTTTCATTACTATCTGCGCTGGGCTTATCGCTATTTCTATTGATTGGAGCTATCTTTATGATTAAAAGTGGAATAAAATCATTCATTGAGCCAAAAGAAGTCAATAGTGTGGGGATGCTTTGGTTGGCTGTTTTAGGGGTAAGCATTAACGGATTTGCATTTCTTAGAATAAAAAATGGAAACGGAGGACACCACCATCATCACGCGCACGGGCACTCCCACAATTACAACAGTAAAGCCATTATGCTTCACCTTTTAGAAGATGTATTGGGATGGGTTGCTGTTTTAATTGGTGCAGTGGTTATTTATTTTACGGGTTGGAATTGGATAGATGGGTTACTTACGCTTACCATTGCTGCTTTTATTTCGTACAACGCCACCAAAAATTTAATAGGAACCCTAAAAATAATGCTACAAGCGGTTCCTGAACATGTGAATATGGAAATCTTAACCAAAGAACTAAATAATATTGAAGGTGTTGCCGACATTCACGATTTTCATATTTGGAGTTTAGACGGAAGTTACAATGTGGCTTCGTTACATGCCGTATTGGACAGTGCCGATAATACTTCTAAAAATAAAGTCTATACCAATATTTTAGAATGCTTGAACAAATACAATATTCAACATCCAACGGTACAAATTGAAACAAATACAAAACATTGCAAATTCGTAAATTGTTAAAAATAGGAAAAGACAGATGCTAACAATATATATAGTTTGTTTATTATCAGTTGTTTATTCGAAATTAAGGCATACTTAGAAAGTCGTCAAATTTAAAAATCTGGCTTCTGTTTAAAACGAATAATTATCGCTAATTTGCACGCTATGATATATATAAGGTCGTTAGTTGCAACCTAAAAAAACGAAATAATGAATTGGATACTATTAACTATTGCAGGACTTTTTGAAGTTGCATTTGCTTTCTGTCTTGGAAAAGCAAAAGAGGCAACTGGAAATGAAATGTACTTATGGTATGTTGGATTTTTTATAACATTAAGTCTCAGTATGGGATTATTAATTAAAGCAACCCAGTTTTTGCCAATAGGGACCGCTTATGCAGTTTGGACAGGAATAGGAGCGGTAGGAACTGTAATAGTTGGGATTTTTGTTTTTAAAGAACCTACAACGTTTTTGAGACTATTATTTCTAACAACATTGATTATGTCAATTGTTGGATTAAAAGCTGTTTCACATTAGTCAATTGAATTGAAATAAAAAAGGCAGAGCAGGTAAAATGTATCTGAAAAAAAAACGAAACAGTAGTAAATTCAAGGCTTTTAGTGTCAAACCTTGGGATTAATTGAAAGTTCATTGTTTTGGAATCTTTAAGATTACAGATATTACCTTAACTACTATTTTAAAAATCTTTGAATGTCTTTATTGGCTCCATAAACCACTAAAATGTCTTCTTTGCTAAGTACATCATTTGGGTTTAAAATTCCGTGAACTCTAGGAATATTTTTTGTTTTTCCTAAGCGTGTATTTACTTCTGTTTTAGAAATAGTTGTTAAAACTAATAAATTATATTTTTCACGAATCTTTATTTCTATAACCGTTTTTCCATCATATTTTTCAGGAACATCTATTTCTACAATACTGTATTGGTCATTTAATTCAAACGAATCTACCACACCTGTAAGGCATAGTTTTTTAGACCATCTTTCTGCAGATTCTTCTTCAGGTAACACTATTTCATCTACTCCAATGGCTTCTAGTACTCTTTTATGAAGTTTGTCAATAGCTTTACTAATCAACCTTTTTACTTTTAAACTTTTAAACAAGGCGGTAGCCATTACGTTGGCTCCTTGGTTTTCTCCAATAGCAATAACCACAATGTCGGTATCTTTTAAAGGCAACCCAGAAACGGTAAATTCATCAGTAGCATCCATACAAATGGTATGCGTAATTCTTTCTTTAAAAGCATCTACTTTTGACATGTCGGTATCAATACCTATCACTTCATTTCCTTGTTCGGTCAGTTTTTCAGCTAGTGAAGCTCCAAAGTTTCCTAAACCGATAATTATATATTTCATAAAGGGTTAATTTATAGTGATTTCTTCCGTTGGATAACGGTAATTTTTATGTTTTACTTTCTTAAAAACGGCTATTAAAATAGATAGCATACTTACCCTACCAATAAACATGATGATGATAAGTACAAATTTACTAAAACTACTTAAGCCAGCTGTAATTCCTAAACTTAATCCTACAGTACTATAGGCTGAGAAGCATTCAAAAGCAATGCTTAATAAATCTAGTTGTGGATCAAATTCAGAAATGGCAAATATTCCAAATCCTATAACTACTAAAGATAATGAGATGACGGCAAAAGCCCTACGGATAGAAACTTCGGCAATTTCACGTCTGTAAATTTCTATTCTAGATTTTCCTTTGGCCAAACTAAAAAAGTTTAAAGTAGCAATGGCAAAAGTATTGGTTTTAATACCCCCTCCTGTAGAAGCTGGAGAAGCCCCAATCCACATTAATAAAATAATTAAAAGGATAGATGAGGTCTGTAAAGCTCCCATATCTATGGTGTTAAATCCAGAAGTTCTTGGAGTGGTTGCTGCAAATAAAGAAGTTACAAATTTACCTATAATTCCTTTTTGGTTGGTAAGGATATAATTGTATTCATTAATGAAAAACATAATGGTTCCAATAACAGTTAATGATATAGTGGTAATTAATGCAATTCGACTATTAATATTTAACACCCATGGTTTGTAGCTAAGATGCTTTTTTCTAAATAATCTACTAATAAAAAAGTATTTGGTGTATTTAACTAAATTGGCAACAATAGGAAAGCCCAATCCTCCTAACACAAAAATGGCAATAACAATGGTTTGTAAGGTATAGTTATATCTAAATCCGGTTTCGTATAAACTATTGGGTAAGGTAGAAAAACCCGCATTACAGAAAGCTGAAACAGAATGAAAGGCTGAGAAGAAAACTCTCTCTAACAAAGAGTTGAACAAAGTTTTGTCTAAACTAGTATATATCAATATAGCTCCTATAGACTCTATAAAAAAGGTGATGAATAAAATTCTTTTTAAGGTAGTGAATACTTCTCCTAGTTTTTTAGAATTGGTCATGTCTCCTAAAACCAATTGATTTTCATAAGTAGCCCCATCTTTAAAAAAATAACTAAAATAGCTTGCAAACGTTAAAATACCCAAACCTCCAATTTGAATTAAAATAATTAGAATGGTTTGTCCAAATTCGGTAAAAAAACTTCCAGTATCTACTACTATCAATCCTGTAACACAAACGGCACTTGTAGAAGTAAACAAAGCATCTAAAAAAGAAATACTTGTATGAGTTGCGTTGGGTAACATCAATAAAAAAGCTCCCATTACAATCAGTAAAAAGAAGCTAAGAATAAAAAGTTGTGCAGGATTTAAGAATTTTCTTTTGTAGGTAACCTTACGTTCTGCAAATTCTCTAATAAAAGTTAAGATAATGGCAAGTTTCATCCATATATCATCGTAGAACAAAGAAAGTTGTTTGTGAGAGTGTTCTGAAAAAAAATGAAGATAAATAATGCTGAGTATGACAAGGATACTAGCTACATCAAATAAAATAACATTTTTTCTTAAGACTTTGTTTTGTTTAATATACCTTAAAACTGTTGCAAATAATCCTGTAATTAAGATAATAAAATAAACTTCATTTACAGAAATTTGTATGTCTTTAGATTGTGTAAACCCAAAGTCTACAACTAACATAACCATTCCTAAAAGGCTTAATAAAAAAGCAATTCTGTATATAAGTTGATAGTTAATGCTATTGATTAGTTTTTCTTTCAAAACATATAATTAATGAAGGTGTAAAAGTAATAATATTTTAGTAAGATGGTTCATCTATCTAAAATCTATTTAACCAATTAAAAAAGGGCAAACTATTTTAATTGCTTTATTAATTCTATATTTTGTGAATGATTAGCGCTGTAAGACATGGTTAGAGTTCCTTTGATACCGTCGTTGGTAGAAATAGCAAATAATTTTGATTGATCAGAAGGATTTGTCATTCCTTCAAATCGGTAAAAACCATCAACTTTTAAATCTTCGGGTTGATATTCTTTTTTAGCATAAAGAGCTTTTATGCAAGTGTCTTCTGCTACAAAATTGTCAGTATATCCTTTTTGGGTTAGGTTGTTTATAGCTTCTGAAAGTGTTTCAAAATTTTGAGTCTCCATTTTTTGTAATTTTTATTTTTAAGTTACAAAAAATGAATGAAAGATTATAATTCCTTTTAGTTTACTTTTTAAAGTATTTGTCTTTAAACCTATTTAATCTTGGAATAGATACTGCTTTTACATAAGAATTGTCTGGGTGATTTTTCTCGTAATTTTGATGATAATCTTCTGCAGGATAAAAGTGATCAATCATTTTAATTTCCGTGACTGCTTTTCCATTAAAAAGTTTGTTTACGTAATTAAATTTTGCTTGTGCAATTTTACGTTCATGTTCATTGCTGTAAAAAATAATGGAACGATAACTATTTCCAAAATCAGGATTTTGTCCAACAGTAGTTGGATCTTGAGATAAATAATACACATTTATCAATTCAGCATAATCAATTTCTAGTGGATTGTAATACACAGCAACAGTTTCGGCATGTCCAGTTTTATGAATGGTTTTGTATGTAGGATTTTTAACATCACTACCTGCATAGCCAGAAATAGCTTCTTTTACTCCAGGAACACTTTCGTATATCGCTTCTACACACCAAAAACAACCACTTGCAAAATAAGCCACTTTTAAATTTTTATCGGTAGGTAGTTTAGTGGTTTGCGAAAAAAGGGAGCTAGAAATAAGTAGCGTAAGTAATAAAATTCTCATATAAATCTTGTTTTAACGTTTGTCGATGAACTAAATCTTTCATTACAAGAGCTTATAAATACTATTCTAATCAATCTATAAATAAGAAAACTTGATGTTTAATTTAAAACCATAAAGAAAATCAATACTACAATAAAAACATTAAATAGAAATCGACTTGTTTTATTCAACATTGGACGTAAATTTGTCCTACAAATAAAAAATAAATCATTTAAAAATTAACAAATATGGCAACAGCAGTAGGGAAAAAATTTCCAAACTTAGCAGTAGATGCAATGAACGAATTAGGAGATACTTTTAAAGTAAACGTTTTAGAAGAAGCTCAAAAAAACAACAAAAAAGTATTGTTATTTTGGTACCCAAAAGATTTTACTTTTGTTTGTCCTACTGAATTACATGCTTTTCAAGCTGCTTTAGGTGAGTTTGAAAAAAGAAATACTATTGTAATTGGAGCTTCATGTGATACTCCAGAAGTACACTTTGCTTGGTTAAGCACTGCAAAAGATAACGGAGGAATTGAAGGTGTAACTTACCCTTTATTAGCAGATTCTAACCGTAATTTATCAGAAGTTTTAGGGATTTTAGACATCGCTGGAGAAACTTTTAACGAAGAAACTGGAACTTACGTAAAAGAAGGAGACAACGTAACTTACCGTGCAACTTACTTAATTGATGAGGAAGGAACTGTATTCCACGAAGGAATTAACCATATGCCAGTTGGACGTAACGTAAACGAATTCTTAAGATTGATTGATGCTTATGCTCACGTACAATCTCATGGAGAAGTTTGTCCTGCAAACTGGGAAGAAGGTAAAGAAGCAATGCAAGCAAACGCTAAAGGAACTGCTGCTTACTTAGCTAAAAACTAATATAAAAGTTTAAAGTGTTTTAAATATTGCTTTATAAGCTTTTACTTTTAAACTTTAATAACTAAAATAACCGGATGTTTAAAGTTGATGAAATCAATCATCCGGTTTTTTAATATCTATTATTTAGGGGTTTCACTTTTAAAATGAATATTGATTATGAAAGAATTAACAACAGATACACTTCAAGAAGAAGTAAATAATAACAGTTTGGTATTTGTACAATTTTCTGCCGGATGGTGTGGGAACTGTAGAATTATGAAACCAAAATTTAAAAAGTTTTCTACAGAAGTAGAAGGAGCTGAATTTATTGTGATTGATGCAGAAAAAAATCCTGAATCAAGAAAATTAGCCAACGTAAATAATTTACCAACATTCGCTGCTTTTAAAAACGGAGAGTTAGTTAATCAAACTCAAACAAATAAAGCAGACGTTTTAAAATCATTTATAGATGAAATTGCCAATAATTAAACACATGACTCAGTTTATTGCTGAGAATGATGTAGATTACATACACGAAACCATTGAAACTTTAGAAGCACTTACAGAAGTAAGTTCTTTAAAAGATGAAGAATTAGATGTACTTGGTGAAATTATTTCTAATTTATATGGAGCGGTTGAGGTAGACAAAGAAATTAAAAACGGAGTTCCTCAAAAAGAAGCGTTGAACAATTTTATGAAACGTGTATTAGGATCTATAGATCAGTAATTGTTTATCTGTTGATACGCTTAGTTGTTGAGTTGATAGTTAGAAAAACAAACAAAACAATTAAACGGTTACACAATTAAACAAATCAACAAAAATAATGAAGAAAGCCTATTTTAATTGGAGTTCTGGAAAAGACTCGTCCTTAGCTTTATATAAAACATTGAATCAATCTGACTACCAGGTTGATTTTTTGTTGACCAATATTAACAAAGATGTCAATCGTGTTTCTATGCACGGTTTAAGAGAAGAATTGTTAGAGGCTCAAGCGGCAGCTATTGGAATTCCTTTGCGTAAAATTGAATTCTCTGGAAATGTAACCATGAAAGAATACGATGAAACCATGCGTAATGCTATGGAATCTATTATTAAAGACAATTACAAACATTGTTTTTTTGGAGACATTTTTTTAGAAGATTTAAAAGCCTACAGAGATACAAAATTATCAGAAGTAGGAATTACAGGGGTCTATCCTTTGTGGAAACAAGATACTAAAGCATTGCTAACTGAATTCCTTTCTTTAGGGTTTAAAGCGATTACGGTTTGTGTAAACGCACAATATTTAGATAAAAGTTTTGTAGGTAGAGTTATAGATGAACAATTTATTAACGATTTACCAGAAAATGTAGATATCTGTGGTGAAAATGGTGAATTCCATACTTTTGTTTTTGATGGCCCTATTTTTAAAACACCTGTGCAATTTTCAGTTGGAGAAAAAGTACATAGGACGTATCAACCTTCAGACAGTGATGATGACAATTGTTATCAAAAAGACAAAGAGGTAAGTTGGGATACTGGCTTTTGGTATTGCGATCTTTTGCCTATAAAAGTAGAATAGTCTTTTTACAAAACATATCGTTACAAGTTTACTGATCAATTAGATTTATTTAATTGTGATTTTGTAAATTCACACTCGTAATTAAAGTAATTTTTTACGACATACCTCTGAGCAATAATTACCTATGGATTGTACACAAATACCTTATAAAGAGACCGGATATTTTTCTAAAATCATGTTAGATTATTTAGAAGAAAAAGAAAGTATCAAACCTTTTTATCACCGTTTTCCATCTATAGAAAATTTTGAAACTCAAATACAGGAAAAATCAGATTCTTTTCCTTTAGAAAATAGAAAAGTTTTGGTAAGTGCTTTGGAGCATCAATACCAAAATATTGATGTAAGTACACTTACGCAACAAAACATCAATAACTTAGTTTTACCTAATACTTTTACCATTACTACTGGACATCAATTAAACTTGTTTTCTGGACCTTTATACTTTTTGTATAAAATTGTATCGGTAATTAATTTGTGTAAAGAGTTAAAAGAGAAGTATCCAAAACAAAATTTTGTTCCTATTTATTGGATGGCTTCTGAGGATCATGATTTTGAAGAAATTCAATATTTTAATTTTAAAAGTCAAAAAATAGTTTGGGAAAAAGAGGCTAGTGGAGCAGTTGGACGTTTGTCTACTGATGGATTAGCATCTGTTTTTGAAACTTTTTCCAGTTTGTTAAATTCAAGCATCAATGCGAATGAATTAAGAGAGTTGTTTAAAAAATCTTATTTAGAGCATGATAATTTAACTGAGGCATCTCGTTATTTGGTAAATGAATTGTTTGGTGAATATGGTTTAGTTGTGGTTGATGGAGATAATCAGCAATTAAAATCTTTGTTCAAACCGTATGCATTACAAGAATTAAAAGAGCAAACCAGTTTTAAAGAAGTAACCAAAACTAGTGAGCAATTGGCTCATGAATCTTATCCAAACCAAGTACATCCTAGAGAAATTAACTTGTTTTATATAGGTGATGGGTTTAGAGAAAGAATTCTAAAAACGGATAATACTTTTAAAGTAAACAATAGAGATTTAACATTTTCATCAGCAGAAGCTATTTTTGAGAATAAGGAAACCCCAACAGATGTAGTGTCTGGAAATGCTTTGTTAAGACCTTTGTATCAAGAAGTAATTTTACCCAATCTTTGTTATGTTGGAGGAGGGGGAGAACTGGCTTATTGGATGCAATTAAAATCAACTTTTAAAGCTTTTAATGTTCCTTTTCCTATGTTGTTAATGCGTAATTCTGCATTGTTGGTTACAGAAAAACAACAGAAAAAAGCAGATAAATTACATTTGACTTTACAAGAATTGTTTTTGACTCAAAATGAGCTGATAGCCAAAAAAGTAAATCAAAAATCAACCATTCATTTTGATTTTGAAAGCAAGCGAAAACAATTAGAAGAAAACTTTAAGGAATTAGAAATAATTGCTAGCAAAACTGATGCTTCTTTTATTGGAGCTGTAAAAGCACAAGAAAAAAAGCAATTGAAAGGTTTAAATCATCTAGAAAAAAGATTGCTAAAAGCGGAGAAGAAAAAAATGTACGATTTAGTCACTAGAATTGAATTGTTACAAAACGAATTGTTTCCAAATCAATCTTTGGAAGAAAGACAGCGTAATTTTGCTGATTACTATGAGTCCTATGGGAAAGAATTATTGACTGTTCTTTTTAAAGCCTTAAAACCATTAGATTTACAGTTTACGGTTATTAATTTATGAAAGAAAACCTGTAAAGAAATTTTTAACTTTTAGGATAGTTACAGTCTTACTTATTGTAATATAAGAAGAGGTGAAATTGTAATGAAAATAAAAAGTGCTAGTCTTAAAAAGAAAGACTAACACTTTGTTTATGGATATCATTAAAATTCTTTTTCATAGCATTTTTAACATCCAATTCATAAAAAATAGCCCTATCCATAGACTAAAGCCATTTTCAATTTTAAAAAAATAAGATTTTACGTACCTTACACAGCGAAATTACAATTCATATAATGAATTGTCAACTGTGTAAAAACGCAGTTTTTGTTAAGTTAAAAAAAATGAAGAATCAGAAAATTGGAGAATATTCAAAAGGGTTAATTACAGATGTACCTTTGGATGACACTCATAAGTCGTATGAATATTACAGAAACACATTACCAAACTTTAAAGATCAAGCCGTTTATGTATATTCTTTTAAGGAGAATAGAATGGTTTATGCGGCAGGTTGGGAAGATGTTTTGGGATATAAAGACGATGAAATAACCATGATGACTATTGTGAGTATAACCACACCAAGGTTTTTAAAATTTTCAAGCGAATTGAATGATAAAGCCATGATGTTTCTCAACAAAATAGATGAAGATTTGGAGGAATATAGTTTTACTTTAGAATTAGAAAAGTTTCATAAAAAAGGACATGTAGTTCCATTGTTTTCTAGAGTAGCGGTTCACAAAGCATGTAATGGACAGATAGAAGAAATTATTGGAATATCTCATGTAATTAAAACATTAAAATTAGGAGATATTATGCAATATGCTGCTTACGGTCCTAATGTAAAAGATTTTGAAGCTGCTTTGAATAAAGAATTGTTTCAGCATTATGCTATTTCTAGAAAAGAAAAAGAAGCTTTAAGTTTGGCCGCAAAAGGTTATGCATTTAAAGAAATTGCAGACGAATTAAATGTATCTCAATCAGCTATTGAAAAGCGAATTATTCCTATGTATAAAAGGTTTAATGTAAAAAGCTTACCCCATTTGGTTAGTTTTGCTTACGAGAATAATATTCTTTAATTAATCCGATAAATTTACACAGAAAATATCAGTTTTAGTAACACCTATGGTTTCTAATATAGTATGCCATTCCTCTCTTTGTTTGGTTTCATTGGTCCCTAAAATCCAAATAACATTTTTGTTTTTTAGGGTGTTTCTATTGTCTGAGTTTTCATGTGTAAACTTATCTACATAAGATAAAAACTCATTAGGAGTAATTAGTTTATTGTGTTTAAGGTTGTCAGGATTTATGTCATCTATAACTAAGTAATCGCAATTTTCCCAGTTCCATAATAAATCTTTATTATCATGATTTTTATAGAACAAACTATAAAGTTTGGTAGCAGTTATGTAAATACATCTTTGTTTTTTAAGAGCCAATTCATTAGCTATGGCCACTCCTAAATTTGTTTTTCCTTCATTTACATTTCCGAAAATAAGTAAATGGTTTTGCTGTGTTTTAGTTTTTTTACTGATATAATTTAAAATGATGTTTTTTTCCATCTCATCAATAGTACCAATCCACTGAGACAATCTAAATTGAAAAGGAAAAAATGCATATTGCTGATAAATTCTAAGTGTATACCAGTAAATAAATGGATATAACAACAAGAGCAATATTGCTAGGGTTAAAAAACCAATGATTTTATTCATGGTTAATAAATAAGCAGCAGCCAAAGCTCCTAAACCAAAATAGAAAAGATCAGTAATAGTGTCAAATATTAAATGTTTCCAATCAGGTTTAAAATAACAGTTTTTTTGTTTAATAATGATGGGAATTGTAAGGTTTAGAGATTCAAATAATATCCAAAATATGATTACATAAATACTATAATATATTGGTGTTTCAAATTTTTTAAAAATAAGACTAAATACTATTGTAGGAAAAAAACCTAAACTAAAATGACCTAGTTGATTTGCTAACCAAGCATAAGTTAAACTAACACCCCTTTGAGAATCCTTTCCTAATAAATCAATAAAAATAAGTTGTTTTAAAAAGATTTTAATATTAACATGTTTCATGTTTTTAAATGTTGATAAAAAGATGTTTAATTAAATTTTCTACTTGCTAAATTAAGCTTTGTTTTTAAATTAAATATTGTTTTTATTTAGAATTGATAAAAATAATTATTAGATTTGAAATGATTTAATTTAAGAATAATTATAAATGAAAAAGAAAATAGGATTGTTTTTTGGGTCAGACACCGGAATAACAGAAGAGTTAACACATGAAATTGTAGACGCTTTTGATAATATTGTTGTTAAAGAAATATCAGAAGCTAATACAGCAGACTTTCAAGAATATGATACTATTATTTTAGGTTTATCCACTTGGTACGATGGAGATTTACAAAGTGATTGGGAAACTTTTTTTGATGATTTTAAAACCATTGATTTTACAGGTAAAAAAGTAGCTATTTATGGTTTAGGAGATCAAATTGGTTATGCAGAATATTTTATTGATGGCGTTGGAATTTTAGCGGAAGTAATTATCCAAAATGGAGGAGAAGTGATTGCTAAATGGCCTGTTGAAGGATATAGACACACAGACTCAAAAGCAATTATTCCTAATGACGAAGAATATTTTTATGGTCTAGCTTTAGATAATGATAACGAGTCAGATTTAAATGAGGGAAGAATAAATAGCTGGTTAGATTTAGTAAAACAAGCAATATAAAATAATTTGTTTATTTGTTAATACGTACTTGATTAATCAGGTATTATTTTTTGGAAAAACCTATCACCAAAAGTGATAGGTTTTAATTATATATAATTTAGTTTATTTTTTCAACCCTAACTTATGTCCCGCCATAGCATAATATAAAATGATGATATAACAAGGTAATAGAATCCAATATCCTTTTGTAGAAGCTGTAGCCGTTGCCAAAGCATCATTCATTCCTTGTGCAAGGTATGTTACCTTGTTACTATCAACTAATTTTCCGTAAAGAGGCGGAATAATAGCTCCCCCTGAAATAGCCATAATTAATAGGGCAGAGGCTGTTTTGGTAAATTTACCTAGTCCGTTTAGTGTTAAAGGCCAAACTGCTGGCCAAACCAAAGCATTTGCTATCCCTAATGCAGCAACAAATAGTACAGATACCATTCCTGAGGTAAAAACAATACATAAAGAGAAGATAATTCCTAATAGGGCACTTATTTTTAATGCGGTGGTTTGACTTATAATTTTAGGAATTAGTATTACTCCCAAAGCATAAGTAGCTACCATAGCCATTAGTGTAAATGTTGTGAAGAATTTAGCATCAGTAGCAGGAATTCCTAAAGAAATACCATAAGCTATAATGGTATCACCAGCAATAACTTCTACACCTACATACATAAATAAGGTTAGCACGCCTAACCATAAATGAGGAAATTGAAAAATACTAGTTTTACTTGTAGTTCCATCTTTAGATTCTTCTATTGGTTCTGCTTCAACATTTGGTAAAGGAGCTTTTCTAATTAAAACCCCAAGGACAAACAATACAATAGCCATAACAATATATGGAGTCACCACGCTATCAGCCATGGTGTTTAGCAATTCTGTTTTTTCAGTTATAGAAACAGTTTTTAGCTTTTCTTGTATTTCATCTATTCCTGATAATAATAAAGCTCCAAAAATAATAGAACCTAAGGCTCCAGCTACTTTATTGGCTATTCCCATAATAGCAATACGTTTTGCAGCGCTATCAATAGGTCCTAGGATAGTAATATATGGGTTTGAGGCTGTTTGAAGTAAAGTCATTCCAGCTCCTTGAATAAAAATTCCAGTTAAAAACATCCAGTAAGTTCTTGCTTCTGCAGCAGGAATAAAAACCAAGGCTCCAATTCCCATCACAAACAAACCTAAAGACATCCCTTTTTTATACCCTATTTTATTTAAAATATAGGAAGCAGGAATGGCCATTACCACAAAAGAAATATATGAAGCAGAAGCAACTAAAAGCGATTGAGATGATGTTAACTCATTAATCGCTTTCATAAAAGGAATCAAAGCTCCGTTAATCCAGGTTACAAATCCAAAGATGAAAAAAAGTCCAGCTATTATTAAAATAGGAACTAGCGTACTGTTTTTCTCTTGAATTTTTGAAGATTTTGTATTAGGCATATCTATAAAATTTATGATGTTTTAGATTCAACTTGAAATATAAATAAAAGAGGAGAGACTTATTTAAAAATCTCTCCTCTTTTTTATGATGATTAACATCTCATGGAAATGTTAATTTTTATCCCACCAAAGTTTTGTTGCACCTGTGTTAGGACCTCCTAATTTATCGATAGCATCATCAACAGCTTCTCCATTAGTAGAAATTTCATTGGTAACAAAAAGTACTCTTTTCATTAATCCTTTTCCTACTTCAAAGTTTTCTGAATTTAATAATGGATAAATAATCTGTTCATCTGTTCTACGTAAATCAGCCCAAGTCTCCCATGATTCAGGGAATAATGCTAAGTATTTTTGAACAGCAATTTGTGTACGTTGTTCAGATTCTGTGTTAGCCCAGGCTACAGGAACACTAACAGGCGGTGTCTCTAAACCTATGTTAGCATAATCAGGGTTATTTGTAATATCTGGAGCCACAGGAGTAGAAGTTTCTGCAATATAATCAGATATTTTAGAAGCATTGTTAACTCCCCATTGAGATAGAGATAACCTGATCCCTTCTTCATATAGAGATTGAGCTGTTCCGTTCACATTCCATCCATTTAAAGCTGCTTCAGCTCTATTTAAATAACATTCTGAAGCCATTAAGATTTCAATAGGTTTTTCTTCACTAAAGTCATTTCCTAAAACATCATCATTAAATTTTGAGAATTGAATTGTACCAAATTGATCTTGTAATCCTCCAGCTGGCATTCCTCGAAAAGCTCTTTCAGTTTCTTCTTCTTCCTCTGTTTTAGAGAACCAAATCTCTAATCTAGGGTCATTATATCCTTTTAAAATACTTTCCATTCCAGCTGTCATCACATATCCCCAACTATTTACAATCATGTTCAAGTTGTTAGGAGTAATATTGCTAGTTTTAAATGTAGCACTATCATCATTATTTTCCATAACACCATTTGCTACAGCTAACTCAGCTTGAGTTTTTGCTTTTTCAGGTTGAACATCAGAAATTCTTAATGCTAATCTAAGTCTTAAACTATTTCCAAAAGTTTTCCATTTTTCAACATCTCCGTTGTAAACTCTATCAGAAATTGCAAACAGACCTACGGTTGATTCAGATGTATTACTTAAAACATCATCAGCTTCATCTAACAAGTTGAAGAAATCTTCATAAATAGCTTCTTGACTATCGTATGCTACTTTTTCTGCATTATTTCCAGCTTCAGTATAAGGAATAGGCCCGTAATGATCGGTCATTTGATTATACATAAATACTTTCCATAATTTAAGGACAGCAAGTGCTTCTGCGTTTCCTTCACTAGCTTTAAAAGCATTGTTTAGGGCAGGTACTGCAACCGTATAGAATCTTAACCATCCACGATCAGACCAACCACTTAATTCATTTCTATCAGTACTAAAACCTGTATTTAAATACTGTACAAACTGAGAGGATAAAATACCTGTTGCAATTCCCCACGTTCCTTGATCATCTACTCCTGGGGAAGAATAAGAACCATTATGAATACCAGCGTATAAGGCTGATGCAAAAGAAGGTCCTGCTAAAGAAGCATCTAGTTGATCTTCAGTAATTGCATTTTTATTAGTGTTTAATTCATCAAAATTATCTGTACAACTTGTTGTATAGGCACAGATCATCAGCATGGCTGCTATTGATTTTATTTTATTATATTTTTTCATGATAAGTTTTTTTTTTTATTAAAATCCAAATTTTAAACTAACTCCATAATCTCTAGTAGAAGGAAGGTTGAAAGATTCCACACCCTGTAAGTTACCAGTACCAGCTCCTTGTTCTGGATCAAAATATTTTGCTTTATTCACAATAAAGAATAAGTTACGTGCTACAAAAGAAACGTTTACACTTGTGAAAGGAGATTTTTTTAAGATTGTTTTAGGCATTGAATATCCCAATACAACTTCTCTTAATCTAATATTAGTTGCATCGTATATAAAGTCTTCCGCAACTGGAGTTCTTTGTCCAATAGCAGTCCAGTATTGTTCTGCTGTTACAGTTTTGGTATTTGCTGTATAATTACCATTACCATTATCAACAACACCATCTACCACAAAACCGTTTTCTCTTCCCGCAAGAGTAATAGAATTAACTCCTAATCCTGCTTGTCTAGCTTGTGTGTAAGAAATAACTTCACCACCAATTCTCATGTCAATTAAGAAGCTGAAGTTAAAGTTTTTGTAACGAAAGTTGTTTTTTAAACCACCTGTCCAATCTGGATTAAAGTTTCCAGCTAAAGTTTCAAAATCACCTTGAGCGATTGGTAAACCTGTATTTCCGTCTATTAAAATATCTCCATTTTCATTTCTTTCAAATCCTTTGATATATAAATCACCATATTCACCTCCTTTAACAATTTTACTTCTTAATAATCTTCCTGCCCCAAGAACTAATTCATCTCTATTTTCAAAAATTGATTTAATTTCTGATTGGTATGATGCATAGTTAGCAGTAATGTCCCATGCAAAATCTTTTGTTTCGATAGGGGTAGCTGTAAGCACAACTTCTAAACCTTTGTTTTGAATATTTCCTCCGTTTACTACAGCTCTACTTTTTGATGAAGATTGAGGGGTATTAATGTAAAAGATTTGATTTTTTGTTTGAGAATCAAAATAAGTAATATCTAATCCTAAGCGATTGTGAAAGAATCTAAAATCTGCACCAAATTCAGATGAACTTGAAATTTCAGGTTTTAAATCAGGATTTGCAGCGGTAGATTGACCATATAACATACCTCCATTTCCTCCTATATATGATAATTGAGGACTTGTTTGGTATGGATTTGTGTCATTACCAACTTGTGCATAAGAAGCTCTTAGTTTAATATAAGTAATAGGTTCAGGCATTTCAATCATATCAGATATTACACCAGATAAACCAATAGAAGGATAAAAGAAAGATCTGTTGTCAGCAGGCAGTGCAGATGACCAATCATTTCTAGCAGTAGCATCTAAGAATAAATAATTTTTATATCCAATTTGTGTAAAACCATATATTGAGTTTACTTGTTTTTCTGATAAAGAAGAAACAGGTGTTTGGTTTTGAATGTTTGATAAAAAGAAACCGTTTCTATTTCCTAAGACTCCTCCAGATGTTAATGAAGAACTTTTTTGTTTTAAAATATTAGCACCCGCGTTTAAATTTATAGAAAAATCTCCAATTTTTTTGTTATATGTAGCTAATACATCTGTATTTAATTCACTAACTGTTTGGTAGTATTCGCTATATGAACCTTGGTCGTTATTAAAACGATTTGTAGCGTATCTGTTTCTAAAAGTAGTATTTGTCATCTGATCTAAACCAGTTCTAAAGTGAAAACTCAGGTCATCATTTAATTGATATTTTAAAGAAGCAAATCCAATAAATCTAGTTCTGTCATCATCACGATCATCATCACGTAAAGCAGACCAGTATGGGTTACCACCAGCTTGACCAACTTCATCTAAATAATAATTTACTCTTCTTTGACCTTGAGCATCAATATATTCATAATCACTGTAAGAATTATGAGAAATACTTCTAGGTAATAAGTATAATGAAGTACCTATTGATTCTTCACCTGTTCTCATTAAATTATCAATGTTCTGTGTAATGTAATTAGCTTTAGTATCTAAAGTAAACTTATCATTAAACTTACTTGTAATTCTTAAGTTAACATTGTTTCTGTTCATTTTATTCCCTCCTATAATACCTTCAGCTAGTGTATTTGTATAAGAAAAATAAGCTTGTGTTTTCTCAGATCCACTAGTTACAGATACTGTGTTTGCCAAGTTGTATCCTGTTTGATAAAAATCTGTTACATTATTTGGTTGAGCAGAATAACTGGTCGTAGCAGGTCCTTGATAATTCGGATTGTTAACCAATTGCCATGCAGAAACTTGACTACCATCTAGTTTACCACCCCAGCTACTTTGAGAGATAGGGTTGTAGACTCCTTGAGCACCTTGTCCGTACTCATTTTGTAAATCTGATAAATCAATAGCAGAAGAAGCCATAAAGTTAGAAGAAATAGAAACTTTAGTTCCTTGAGCTCCAGCACCAGATTTAGTTGTAATAACAATTACACCATTACTTGCTCGTGTACCATATAAAGCAGCAGCAGAAGGTCCCTTTAAAACTGTCATAGAGGCAATATCTTCAGGATTTAAGTTTGAAATACCATCTGGCTGTGAAGTACCTCCTGTATCAATATCTGGGTTTCTGTCTGTAGTACCATTACTAATTGGCACACCGTCTACTACATATAAAGGTTGGTTATTTCCATTAAGAGACCTGTTCCCTCTTAAAGTAATTCTAGATGAACTACCAACTCCGTTTGATGTTGTAGAAAAGTTTAAACCAGCTACTTTACCTGATAAAGAGTTGGCAACGTTTAGAGATCTTGCTTCTGATAACTCATCTACACTAACATTTTGTGCAGAATAAGTAATTGCTTTTTTCTCTCTTTTAATACCTAAGGCCGTTACAACAACTTCATCTAACTGTTCCGTACTAGGCTTTAGTTTAACATTGATAATGTTAGATCCAGTATAAGGAATTTCTTGAGTAGTATATCCAATATACTTAAATACTAAAACTGCTGATTCATTCGGTATAGTTATACTATAATTTCCGTCAAAATCTGAAGCAGTTCCATTTGATGTCCCTTTAACGACAATACTTACGGCTGGTAGGGGCATATCAAGGTCACCATCCGTAATTGTTCCTGTTACTGTAGTTTGAGCACTAGCATTTTGAAAGCTAGTTACGCAAAAAACAAGTAGCACTAATCTAAGTACTTTCTGAATCATAATTTAGTCTTTTAGTTAATAAATATGTTTTTATGTGTTATTTATATGTTAAATCTATAAATCATTATCTTCTGTTTTATCATAATTTCGACCAATGACAGTTCTTAAATGATGTTGGTTTGTTTTTGTCCATTTTATGTAAAATATATCATGCAAAAGTAAAATATATTTAAAGAATAAAACTGTAAAGTCCTTTAAAACAAAGGGCTAAGAGATGTTAAATAGTCCTTAAAATAGCTGATATATACTGTAAAAAAAAGTGTTTATTCGCATGTTTCATGTTAAGGTAGTAGATGTATTGTTAGATGGAAAGAATAAAAACATACTTTTAATAAATTATTAAGCCCATTTAAGCTTCTTTTTAGTAAAGTCTTTACTTAAGTATATTAATAAGTATTTATACTTGTTGCTTTAAGAAGATGGAATGATGAAAAAGAAGTATATAAAAATAAAAAACCAGAGAAGACTGTTTCTCTGGTTTTTTTATAGATATTAAAAAAGTTATTATTTTTCTACTGTAAATTTTGTTTTTAATAAATCTGTTGAATTTCCTCCAATCATTATTTCAAATTCTCCAGGTTCTACAACACGAACCATTTCTCTGTTCCAAATAGCTAATTCTTCTGGATTAAGAGTAAATTTAATGTGCTTGGTTTCTCCTTTTTTAATAAAAACTCTTTCAAATCCTTTAAGTGTTTTATGTGGAGTAGTTACACTGCTGTATATATCATTAATATATAATTGTACCACTTCATCTCCATCATAATCTCCTGTGTTTTTAACATCAACACCTACTTTAAGACTTCCATCTGTTTTGATTTTATTTTCACTTATTGTAAGATTAGAATATTCAAAAGTAGTATAGCTTAATCCGTAACCAAAGGTGTACAATGGATTTTCACTTTCACTTACATATCTGTGAATAGCAGATGGTTTTTGATTGTAATAAATAGGTAATTGTCCAACAGATTTAGGAAAAGTAATAGGATTTTTTCCCCCAGGGTTGTAATTACCAAAAAGAACATCTGCTACTGCTTTACCACCAGCTTCTCCAGGGAACCATCCCTCTAAAATTGCTGGAATGTTTTCGTTAATCCAGTTAACAGATAATGGACGACCATTTAACAATACACAAACTACAGGCGTTCCTGTTTGTTGAATAGCTTCTATTAATTCTTGTTGCATTCCATGTAAATCTAAAGTAGCAACATCTCTGTTTTCTTCTACCAATTCTCTAGATTCTCCTAAAACAACAACTGCTACATCTGCTTTTTTAGCAATGTTAATAGCGGGTTGTAAGTTAATTTTTTCTAAGTTCCATCTTAGGTGAGCTCTGGCTCCCCAACCACCTTCCCACATTTCTATGCGGACTTTGTATTTTTTACCAGCTTCAATTTTTTTAGGAGTTGTAACAATACTTGTAGCTCCTTTCGTCCAATTGTCAATCACTAATTGATCATCAATCCACATTCTAATTCCATCATCAGAACTCAATCCAATCCAACCATCAAAAGAAGTATCAGATTTAATAAACCCTGTCCAGCGAATAGAAAAATCATCATCATTAACTCCTTCACCTGGATTCCATGGCCAGTCAAATTGTAATTCATTATCAATACGGGTCAAGGCTGGTTTTCCTTCTACTTTTCTATTATTAAAATATTCTCCTTTTAATCCGTTTTTAGATTCGTCTGGTGTAAATAAGTATTTTGATGGAATAATTTGTCCCTTTACAATTAAAGGAACTCCTTCTTCATATAAAACTTGTGTGTTTTCTCCTGCAACTTCTTTAATTCCTTCTAAAACAGTAGTAGCTACTTTGTTTTTAACAGAATATCCACCTAATCTTGATGCATTGGCATTAGGACCAATCACAGCAATAGTTTTGATGTCTTTACTTAATGGTAATAAATTGTTTTTATTTTTTAATAAAGTAATAGATTTACGTCCTGCTTCTAAAACAATTTCTTGATTTTCTTTTGAATGAAATCTTTCTTTGATTAAGTTTTTAGCTGTATAAGGGTTTTCAAACAATCCCAATAAAAATTTTAATCTTAAAACTCCACCTGCAGCACGGTCAATATCTGACATAGGTAGTTCTCCTTCTTTTACCAAATCAACAATGGTTTCTTGCCAAAAATCGTTTGTAAAATCGTAAAACTGCATATCAACACCAGCAGCAACTGCTTGACGGATACTTTCTCTTGGAGAACTTGCAGCGTAGTGAGTAGTTTGAATGTATTTAATAGCTCCTAAATCGGAAACTACAATTCCTTTAAATCCCCATTCTTTTCTTAAAACATCTGTTAATAACCAGTGATTAGCAGCACACGGAATTCCATCCAATTCAGAATATGCACACATGGTTCCTAGAGCGCCACCTTTGGTAAATACTTTTTCAAATGATGGTAAAAAATCTTGACGAGCAGTGCGTTCTCCCACCAAAACAGGTGATGAATTTCCTCCTGCTTGCGGTTGACTATGAACGGCAAAATGTTTAGGTTCTGCAATAATAGATCTGTCAGATGCTAAAGTATCCCCTTGCATTCCTTTTACCATAGATAGTCCAAGTTCTCCTGCTAAGTAAGTGTCTTCTCCAAAAGTTTCAGCCACACGTCCCCAACGGGGTTCACGACCAATTCCTAACACAGGACCTAATCCAAAATGGACTCCATGTGCTCTGGCTTCAGCACCAATAACACCTCCAACTTTTTCCATTAATTCAGTGTCCCAAGTAGCTCCTAAACCTATATTCATAGGAAAAGCAGTACTTCCTTCATCTAAATAACCATGAAGCATTTCGCACATAATCAATGCCGGAATTCCCCAACGATTGTTTTTGATTACATTTTTTTGTAAATCATTAATCATTTTGGCAGAACGAGGGTAGATGTCGTGAATAGCTCCGACACCAAGATCTCCAATTTTATTTTTAGCTTTGGTTTTAGAGAATTTTTCATCTTCTTTAAAATATTCTCCTTTGTACATATCCATTTGACGTACTTTTTCCTCTAAGCTCATTCTGCTTAATAAGTCCGTCAAACGCTCTTCAACTGGAAGTGTAGCGTCTTGATATGGATATTTTTTTTGAGCAAATCCTTGATTTAAAAATCCAAGAAAAACTACTAAAGCAATTGTTATCTTCTTCATTTTATTCGTTGTTTTAATTTTGAATCACTTTTAAAGTGTGTCCATTTACTAACTCGTCGTGTGTTATAAAGTAACCTTTGAATTCTTTTCCGTTTAATTCAATTTTTTTGATGTTATCGTTATTGTTGGTTTCTTTTGTAATAACAATTTTTTTATTTTGATAATATTCTGAATTTAACTCAATTGTAATTTTATCAAACATAGGCGTGGTAATGGTATAGTTTGGTTCTCCTGGTGTAATAGGGTAGAAGCCCATCATACTGTAAATTAACCAAGCAGACATAGTACCTGTATCATCATTTCCAGGTAAACCATCAGGCGTATTTTTAAAGTACTCTTTGACCAATTGTTGTACTAATTTTTGACTTCTGTATTCCTCTCCTTTGATGTAGTTAAACAAGTAAGGGTAGGCGATGTCTGGTTCATTAGCCATGTCAAATTGTTTGTCATCAAAAACTTTTTGTAATTGATTTGTGAACTCTTTTTTACCACCCATTAATTTTATCAATCCTTTGATGTCATGTGGAGTCATAAAGGCATATTGCCATGCATTTCCTTCTATAAAACCAATGTTCTCTTCAAAATTAGCTCCTGCATTTGGATCAAAAGGCTCGTAAAAAGAACCATCATTATTTCTAGGGTGTAATAATTGTAAATCTTTATCGTATAATTTTCGGTAAGAAATAGCTCTCTTTTTAAAACGCTTATAATCTTTATGATGACTAAGTTCTTTTGCTAATAATGAAATGGCATAGTCTGAAGCATTGTATTCTTGAGTGGTAGATACAGATCCCTTTTCATCAGTTGTTACATATCCTTTTTCAATGTAATTTTTAAGACCGTTACGTAAAGGATTTCCTTTAATTGTATCAGCTCCTTTTAGCATAGCAGCATAAGCTTTTTTGATGTCAAAATCTTTAATTCCTTTTAAGTAAGTGTCTGTAATTACAATTCCGGCAGGATCTCCTACCATGGTAAAAGTTTCAGTAGAGTTTAATTCCCATCTTGGTAGCCAACCGTTTTCATCAGACATGTCAATAATACTTTTAACCATGTTAGATTGTTGTTTAGGATATACCAAAGACATTAGCTGATGTAAATTTCTGTAGGTATCCCACAAAGAAAATACGGTATAACGAGTTCCGTCAGTTTTACCAATTTTTCCTGTTTTTATTTCAGGGTATTCTCCATTAAAATCATTTAATGTATTGGGATGAATTAAGGTGTGGTACAAAGCGGTGTAAAAAATGGTTTTATCGTCTTCTGAACCTCCTTCAACTTTAATTCTAGAAAGTAATTGATTCCACTCATTTTTTGTTTGCTTGTAAACCTTATCAAATGATTTGTTTTGAGTTTCCTTTTCTAAATTTTCTCGAGCATTCTCTATACTCACATAAGAAACTCCAATTTTAACTTCAACGGTTTCTGGTTTGTTAAAATCATAAGAAAAATAAGTTCCTATGCTATCTCCAACAACCATTTTGGTATTGTTTTTCATGATACGAGTTTTCCCGTTATAGCCCATCCATTGTGCTTCCACTCCTTTGTAAGTTGCTGGTTTTTTCCACACGCCAAAATCATCAGCAGGTTTGGAAAACTTAGCTACAAAATAAACAGGATATGCGTCTTCTGGATTATAATAACAAAAAGATCCTACACTTCTTACTCCTTCAATTTCTGTTGGAGAAACAATTTTAACCATGGCACCTTCTTCATTTGTAAGTCCAAGTCCAAGATTTAAAAGTAGATTAGATTTTCCTTTAGGGAATGTAAATTTACTGACTCCAACTCTTTTGGTTGTGGTAAACTCAGCCTTTACATTATATTTATCAATAGTTGAGCTATAATACCCAGCTTTTGATATTTCGTTAGAATAGGTAGAACCATATTTTAAATGATTGGTTTCTACTTCTCCTGTAGTTGGCATTAATAAAAGCACTCCTAATTCTGGACACCCAACACCACTTAAATTTACTTGTGAAAATCCAGTTAAAAAAGTATTCTCGTGTACATAAGGAGTAGATAACCAACCACTATCTTTTTCCAAAGGTAAATTTTTAGGTCCTGCAACGTTAAAAGGACTAATACTAGCCATACCTCTTGGGGAAATTGGACCAGGATAGGTAGCCCCAAAATTGGAAGTACCAATCATTGGGTTAACATAGTCAACAGGTTGTTGTGCGTAAAAACTAGAGTAGCACATAAGTGCTACTCCTATAGAAAAATATTTTACGGCTACTCTAGTTTTGTGAATTAAATGCATAAAATTATTTAATTATTTTATCAATTTTTAAAGTCCAAGCTTCTTTACAAGGTAAATTGTTTCTTAGTTTTTCAGGAATGATTACTTTAAAACCTTCATCTAATTTTTCCCACTTTAACTTGATTTTAGAACCTAATAGGGTAATTTTTGTTCCTTTTTTAGGATTGATTGATTTTACAATGATTTCAGACGGAATGGTGTTTTCACCTTCTTTAGCCATGTAAAACAAGAACACATTTTCTTTTTTGTTTTGTGTCATACAAATATTGTCTTCTTTAAAAGGAGCAATGGGTTTTGTGTTGTAAATAGCACTTCCATTTACATCTAACCAAGCTCCATAATCAGCCAATAAATCATAAGCACCTTGTTGCCAAGTTCCATCAGGTCCTGGAGCTACATTTAATAACAAGTTACCTCCTTTAGCAACTACATCAATTAGCATATGAATTCCTTCTCTACCTGATAAGTATTTAGCATCTGGAGTATAAGACCATCCACCACCTGAGGTAATACAAGATTCCCAAGGGTAAGGCAATGTTTTTTCAGGAACTCTGTTTTCTGGAGTTAAGTAGTTTTGATTTTTACCGTGTACAGCTCTATCAACCACAATTAATCCTGGTTGTTTTTTACGAGCTTTTACTACCAGTTCATCCATTTTAATGTCTTGATTCACCACTCTGTGTTTGATGAATCCATTTTCAGATTCATTTTCTTTAAACTTAGCAACATATCCTTGTTTAATTTCTTCTTTAGGTGTTTTAGCAACCCAACCACCATCTAACCATAAAATATCAACACTACCATAATCTGTTAATAATTCTAAAATTTGATTGTGTGTAAAGTCTACATATTTCTGCCATTTTTCAGGATAAGTAGCAGGATTGTAGTTTACGTTTCTATCAAAAGGAGGGAAGTAAGGATCCCAGTAGTTTTTGTTATGCCAGTCAGGTTTAGAAAAATAAGCTCCAATCCACATATTTTCTTTTCTAAAAGCATCAAAAACTTCTTTGGTAATATTTGCTTTAGGGTTTTTACTAAATGGTACTTCTGGACTTGTTATTTTATAATCAGAATATTTAGTATCAAACATGTTAAAACCATCATGGTGTTTGGTTGTAAAAACCATGTATTTCATTCCAGCATCTTTGGCTGCTTTAGCCCATTTTGTAGGATCAAATTTTGTTGGGTTAAAGGTTTTTCTTAAATCTTCATAATCTTTTACATATTGATTGTAGTTGCTAGGATCACTTCCTTTAGTACGTTCACACCATCCATAATCTTCTGGACAAATAGACCAAGATTCTACAATTCCCCATTGACTGTACGTTCCCCAGTGCATTAATAGACCAAATTTTTGATCTTGCCATTCGTCTAATTTTTCTAAAACTAATGGATCTGTTTCGGGCACATACCTTTCATCTTCATAAATGGCCTGTGAAAATAATTGAGCCGAAAGAAGCATGGATAACATCGCTATTCTTTTCTTCATGTTTTCTGTTTTTAATTTAATATATAACTAACTATTTCTTTTCTGATTAATTCACTAATATTTCATCAACAAACAACCAAGTGTTTCCTCCTTCTGGAGTTTCTTTAAGGTTATTTGTAATTACTTTTACATATTTTGCTTTTGTTGATTTAAAATTGATATTAAAGTCTAATAATTCAACATTAGGATTTGCATTAAATTCACGAATTGTTTTTCCAACTTCTTTGTAGTTTTCACCATCCTTAGAAATCATCACTTTTACAGCGGTAGGATAGTAAATTCCAGATCCTTGACTTTCTAAAGTTCCTACAATTACTTGTTGAATGTTTTTTTCTTCACCTAAATCAATAATAGCCTCCATATCATCAACCAACCAAGCTTGCCATTGCCCATCGTGAAAGTTTTTACTACCTCTAATAATATTTACCAAACTTTGTGGTCCATTACCTGTATAATTACTATTGAATGGTTTTTTAAAAGTAATATTACTTCCTACTGCTTTGTGGAATTTTATAGTATCTACAAATACTTTACCAACCGGTTGATTGTTTTTAAATAAAGATGCTTTTAATACTGTTGTGTCATCAACTTGAATAGAATCTGTGTATCTGATAGCATTTTTACCGAGATCTTGATTTCCTAATACATAACGAATGTCTGGATTAGGGAATTCGTTTTGTAAAGTTAAATACACTTTTTTTGTATTGATATCTACGCTACTTTTTGCGGTTATTAAATAAGCACTTTTTGAGTAGTTGATGTTTAAATAATCAAAACGTTTAAATAAATAAGGAATTCTTGTAGAAAAATCAGACCAATCTCTAGCTTCTTTAGGACTCCATAAAGTTTCTGCCAATGCAGATAATCTTGGAAACAACATGTATTCTGATAATTCATCAGAGGTAATAAATTCAGACCATAAATTGGCCTGTCCTCCTAAGACATGTTTCGCTTCTTTTGGAGTCATTCCTTCTACCACAGGATCAAATTCATATACTTTGTTTAGTGGAGTATAAGCATTAAAAGCTTTTGGCTCTTCGTTTTGTGGTCCTTGATAAAAGTTTAAATAACAGTGAGATTCTGGAGTCATAATTACATCATGTCCTTGTTCAGCAGCTTCTTTACCACCTTTGGTTCCTCTCCAGCTCATAACAGTTGCTTCTGGAGCCAATCCACCTTCTAAAATTTCATCCCATCCAATTAGATTTTTTCCTTTAGAGTTGATGAATTTTTCCATTCTTTTTACCATGTAACTCTGTAGTTCTTCAACATTAGCTAAGCCTTCAGATTGAATTCTTTTTTTACAATGTGGACAAGTTTTCCAGTTGGTTTTAGTGGCTTCATCACCACCTATATGAATGTATTTTGATGGGAAAATATCCATCACTTCCGTTAATACATTTTCTAAAAACTCAAAAGTAGTTTCTTTACCTGGGCAATAAATATCGGTTATTGGCCAAACTCCACCAGAAGGAACAGCAATAGGTTCTGCTTTACAGGAAAGTTCTGGATAAGCTGCAATGGCAGAACTTACGTGTGCTGGCATTTCTATTTCAGGAATTACTTCTATATTTTTTGTAGCAGCGTAAGCCACAATTTCCTTTAATTCTTCCTGAGTTAAAAAACCACCATAAGTTCCTTTTTCATTAGGATCATTAATTTCTCTTGAGTTCCAAGCTTTCTCTTCTTGATCAACTCTCCAAGCACCCACTTCAGTAAGTTTTGGATATTTTTTTATTTCAATTCTCCACCCTTGATCATCTACTAAATGTAAATGCAACACATTCATTTTGTGCATAGACAAACGATCTATAGTTGCTAAGATATAGTCTTTTCCAAAAAAGTGACGAGACAAATCTAACATCAAACCTCTGTGTGGAAAACGAGGTTCATCTTTAATTTTTAATGTTGGAATAACCCATTCTGTTGTACTTTTTAATTTTGAAGACTCTATTTCTTCAGGCAATAATTGACGTAAAGTTTCTATTCCATATAAAAAACCAGCACTTCCACTTGCAATAATTTCAATATAGTCTTCGGTAACATTCAATTCGTATGCTTCCTTTTTTAAATTATTATTTGTTTTAAAAGTTATGTAGTTTTCTGTAGGAGTGTTAGGGTTTGTAATAAGATTTAAACCTGCTGCTTTTTTAAATTTATCTATTAAGATGTTAGCAATTTCTTTTTGTTCTGTAGTGGTAACATGAAATTGTGTGTTCTTGGAAAATTTAAAGTTTCCTTTTTCTAATTTTAATGATACAGGTTTTGGAGTGATATGAATGTCACTTTCTGTAAAAATTTTAGGCTTTGTACAAGCACTAAAAGTAACCAATAATATTATGGCTAATATTTGTTTATACTGATTCATATTATTTTTTTGTAGGTGTTATTTTAAACTGATATTGATAATTTTTTGCTTTGAGCAAGTATTTTTCCATAGGCCAAGCGCTCCAACTATCAATACCACCAAGTCCCATTTGTTTACTGTCAATTTTAAGATTAGTTAATTCTCGTTCTCTTATGTCAGAGGCATGTCTTTGGTCTTTTTGTAATCCATCATCTAAATCACTTGTTAAATAGTGTAAAGCTGTCATGCTAAACAAATCATCAGAAGTAATTTTTAAGTTGATGTTTTGGTTGTATAATGAAAGCCATCTAACATCGGTTTTATTTCCTGTTTCTTGCGGACGGATATATGGATAATACTGCTCAGAAACCGTTTGGTTGTAAATACCTACCTGTGTATTATATTTTCTATCCACGTAATTTTCTACAGGTCCTCTTCCGTAGTAAGAAACATGATCAAAACTTTTAGGTAATATCATTTCCATCCCAAATCTTGGTAACATTGGAGTTTTAACTTCTTTATCAATCTTTAAGGATTGATGAATGATGATTTCTCCATTGTTGTCAATTTCATATTTTAGGCTTAAATCTGCAGAAACTTGTGGTAAAGCATATTCAGCTATTACCATAACAGTATTGTTTTTTGTTCTGTAGTACTTAAACTTTTTTAACGTAGGATTTTCAGTAGCTTGTTTCCAAGGCAATAAATTTTTCTGAAAACTAGCTCCCATGTCATTGTCTGTTGGAGCTCTCCAGAAATTAGGACGAATAGCAGTTCCTTCTTTTAAAATGCTTTGTTGATGGTATTTGTATTCTTCAATAAAACCAGTTTCTTTATTAAAAGTAATGCTGATGTCTTTTCCCTTAAAAGTAATTTTCTCGTTTGTTTGATGAATGTTTAACTTCGATGTAGATTTTAACGTAAGGACATTTTTCCAAATTCCATTTAAATGAAGTTGTTCTTTGGCAATTTCATATCCTTTTGATAGAAAAGGCTCTTTGTTTTTTAAATGGTAACTAACATTTACAAAAGCTTCTTGATATGTTTTTCCTTTTAAAGAAATAGGCAAGGAGTAAGTTTTGTATTGTTGAGGTTCAATACTCAACACATTTATATCTCCAAAAACATCTGGTTTTCCATCTAAAATTAATTGCCAATGAAGGCTTGCGTTACTAAGGTCTTTAAAGAAAAATTCATTAAAAACCTTTATGGTGTTTGTTTCTTTATCAGCCCAAGAGGTTAAAATGTTTTGTAACACGTTTTTGGCTTCAAAAGCATGTGGATTTGGTTGTCTTTCTGGGTTAAAAACACCATTGTTTAGAAAGTTATTGGCACTTGGCACATCTTTAGGTCCAAAATCTCCTCCATAAGCAAATGTTTTAGAACCATCTTTGTGAGTTTTATAAATAGACTGATCTATCATGTCCCAAATAAAACCACCTTGGAAATTGTCTACTTGTCTAAATAAATCCCAGTAATCTTTAAAATTCCCCATAGAATTTCCCATCGCATGCGCATATTCACTTAAAATATAAGGTCTTTTTCTATTAGGATTAAAATCAATATATTCTTTCATTCCCTTTGGAGAACTGTATTGAGGATCAATAATATCAGAATTCCAATCGAACTTCATACTTTTACCTTCCCAACCAGCTGTTGAAGCTCTTTCGTATTGAATAGGTCTTGATGGATCTCTATCTTTTAACCATAAATAGGCTCTGTAAAAATTATAACCATTTCCGGCTTCATTTCCCATACTCCAAATAATAATAGAAGGATGATTTTTGTCTCTTTCTACCATTCTCTGAATTCTTTGTAAATGTGCTTTTTCCCAATTAGGTTTGTTTCCTAAAGTTTTGGTAAACTCGTATCCCATTCCATGAGATTCTAAATTAGCTTCATCTACCAAATAGATTCCATATTTATCACACAATTCATAAAAGTATTCATCGTTAGGGTAATGAGACATCCTTACAGCGTTCATATTAAACTCTTTTAAAAGTTTAATGTCTTGCTCCATTTTTTCTCTAGAAATGGTCTGTCCAGTGTTAGGGTCTGTTTCTTGACGATTGACTCCTTTGATGTAAATAGCTTTACCATTTACAAACAATTGTCCGTTTTTAATTTCAACTTTTCTAAAACCAACATTCTGAGTAATGATCTCTACAACTCTATCTCTTTTATCTTTTAAAATAAAATTTACTTGATAAAGATTAGGGGTTTCGGCAGTCCATTTTTTAGGATTACTTACCTTAAATTGAAGACTATTATTTAAAGTTTCGTCATTAATTTTAAAACTTTTAGAAGCGATGAAATCATCATTGTTTTTTAATTGAACTTCTAATTGATATTTGTTTTTCTTTTTAATACCAGAAAAAGTTGTTTTTATCTCTAAAGTTCCATCGGTATAGGTTTTGTCTAAATCGGGTGTGATTTCAAAATCAACCAAGTGTGTATGATTCCTAGCGTATAAATAAGTATCTCTGGTAATTCCACTCATTCTCCAAAAATCTTGACATTCTAAATAAGAACCATCATTCCATTTAATTACCTTTAAAACCAGAGTGTTTTTACCTGGTTTCACAAAAGAAGTAATATTGTATTCTTGAGGTAGTTTACTATCTTCACCATAACCAACATATTTACCATTAACCCAAACGGTAAGGTTAGATTTTGCAGCACCAACATGTAAAAGAATGGTTTGTTTTTTCCAACTTTCATCAATAGTAATTTCTTTTCTATAGATTCCAACAGGATTATAGCTTATTGGAACTATAGGGGGATTTACGGTAATAATATTGTCAAAATCATAAGTGGTATTGGTGTATACAGGGTAACCATATCCATTCACATCCCAATTGGCAGGAATTTTAAAATCATCCCAGGCAGTATCATTGTAATCTAATTTTTCAAAACCTTGTGGAATATCTGAGGGAGCATTTACATATTTAAATTTCCAAATTCCATTCAGGTTTAGATAGTTTTTAGCCTGTTTCCAATCACCTAATTGAGCATCTTTTATGTTGTTGTAAACTTCATAAGAGGCATGCATAGGAAGTCTATTTTCTTCATTAATATTTTGATTTTGCCAATAAGGAATAGAATCTTGAGCCACACTAGAAAGTGAAGCAAGTATGAATAATAAAAATATGTAGGGGGTGGTTTTCATTAATTTGTTATTAGTTATCCCAAGTCATTTTAAATTTAGAGTCTTCCATTCTGTTTCCGTTTTTTTCATCGTAAACAGCATAGTTAAATCCAGACCTTAAGCTATATCCTCCGTATTCACCTTGTTTATTTACAGCAATAAATCCTACTTGTAAATATTCCATATCTCTATGGTTTTTATGTTTGTTGTAAATACGTTCTACAATTTCTTTACACGCTTGGTTTGGACTTTTTCCTTGTCTCATTAATTCAACAACCATAGCACTTCCTGCAGTTCTAATCACCGCTTCACCTAAACCTGTAGCTGCGGCAGCACCTACTTCATTATCTAAAAACAATCCAGCTCCAATAATAGGGGAGTCTCCAACACGACCATGCATTTTCCAAGCGGCTCCACTAGTAGTACAACCACCAGAAATATTTCCATCATTGTCAATGACCAACATACTAATGGTATCGTGATTTTCTATGTTGATGACTGGTTTGTATTTTGATGCTTCTAACCAGTTTTTCCAATTTTTTTCAGATTCTGGAGTTAATAAATTTTCTTTTTTAAACCCTTGTTCCAATGCAAATTGTAAAGCTCCTTCACCAGACAGCATTACGTGTGGGGTGTTTTGTAAAACTCTTTTGGCAACAGAAATAGGATGTTTGATTCCTTCTAAAAAAGATACTGAACCACAATCACTATTATGATCCATGATGCAAGCGTCTAAGGTAACATGCCCTTCTCTGTCTGGATATCCTCCATAACCAACACTTCTCACTTTAGGATCTCCTTCCGGAATCATCATTCCAGCTTCAATAGCATCTAAAGTAGATTTTCCATTTTTTAGTTGTTTCCAAGTTTCTTCATTGGCAGGTAAACCATGATTCCAAGTGGAAATAATTAATGGTTTTTTATTGTTTTTTTTGATGATATTCTCTTTAGAACTTTCAGATTTTAACATAGCATTTGCTCCTAAAGCAGTTCCTAATCCTATGGTTCCTAAGGCGGTTTTTTTGATGAAATCTCTTCTGTTTGACATAGTGTTATGTTTATGATGATGATTTTTTTATTAAGTTTTACTGTAAGCTAGCTTTAGTTTCTTTTATCGTTTTTAAATCTTCTTTGGTTAAAGCATTTCCATCAAAGAACGAAACTCCTTTAGCTCCACTTTTTTTAGCCAGTAAAATACTTTCTTTTAAGTCTTCTTGAGAATTTACTCCAGGAATATAAATTCCGGTGTTTAATTTGGTTTTTCTTCCTTTTAAATCCTCAACACCTTGTTTGGTTGCAAAACCAATCCAATTGATATCTTCGTTGTAAAAGTTATGATAAATCATAGGGTAGACTTCATCAATATTCCATTTATCCCAACGTTGACGAACCATATGGTCTGCCATTTCTGGATAAGGAAATACCGCAGCTGTTAATGTTTTTCCGTGTTTATGAGCAATTTCATAGGCATGGTCTACTACATTTTTAATTTGATTTAAACGAAAGTTTTTCCATTCCATATCAATTTCAGGATGTTCCATTTTTCTAGGATCTTTTCCAAATTCTTTTATAAATGTATTCACGCTAGCATCAGAATAATCAAAGTCATAATCTGGTAATTCTGTGTTTTGTTCTAAGTTGTATTTAGGCAGTAAACCTACAGGTAAATAAACATCAGGATAACGGATATAATCTAAGTGTACACTTTCTACTCCTTCTACTTTTGCTAATTCTTCTAGCAATCCATAAATATGTTTACGAGCTTCTGGGTGACTAGGTGATAACCATTGATAATAATCTACATAAGGTCTGTCATCAAAACAAGATTTACCACTTCTGCTGACCATATACCAATCAGGATGTTGTAAGGCAATAGTATCTCCTGGTCGATTCATGGTCATGATCCAAGCATGAACTTTTAAGCTTTGCTCTTTAGCAAGTGGAACCAATCTTTTTAATAATTCTGGGTCTGTATTGGTATTAATTAAAACTTCATCAATTCCACCATCTTTATATTTTTTGAATTCAGCAGTATAATCTTCATCTGTTTTTTCTGGATTCGCTGTCGTCCACACTCCAAATTCAAAAGTAGGGGCATTTATTTTTGCTTCTGATTTTGTGTTTTCTGTGTTTGGAGCACAGGCAACAAAAAAGAGACTGATTAGAAGTAGTTTAAAATATTTCATGTATGGGTAGGTATTGAATTATTATATTTTAATGAATGCTTTTATAAAGTTGATTTAGTAATTCTTGTTGATTATCTAAACTATATTCCCAAAACATAGCACCTCCTAGTTGATGTTTTTTTATAAAGTTTACCTTGGCTTCTATTTCTTTAGGGGTTTCCCATGAAATAAAAATTCGATCTTGAGCATTCCATAAGTAAGATGCTTTGGCAGACTCATCATAGAATTCTTGGAATTTACCAGATTTCATTTCTTCTAATATTTTCCATCTAGCAACAATACTATTGGCTGTTTTTGCAGTTTGGTACAAACCGTTGTTTTCTGGATTTACTTGTTCCCATCTTCTTCCGTAAAAAGGAACTCCCATAATTAATTTGTTAGCAGGCACACCAGCTTTTAGATGTCTTTCAATGGCTTCAAGACCACTATTTCCTCCATATTTTTCGTGTTTAGAAGGGTATAAGTTTGCATGATGACCTGTTTGGTGGAACCATCCGTTGTAATAATCGTAACACATAACATTGATAAAGTCTAAATATTGATGTGCTTCTTTTAAGTTGGTATTATCTATATATAATTGGTTGGCACCAGTAGCAATAGTTAATAAATAGTGAGTGCTGTTTTTGTCTCCTTCAATTTCTAATTGCTTACGTAATTCTTTTAAAAGTAAGGTGAAATTATCTTTGTCTATAGGTCTAAATATGTTGTCTTCTTCGCGTTGACCAGGAAATTCCCAATCAATATCAATTCCATCAAAACCATATGATTTCATTAGTTTAACAGCACTTTTGGCAAATTTTACTCTTGAATTTTGGTAAGCTGCAACATCTGAAAATTGATCTGACCAGACCCAACCACCAATAGAAAATAATACTTTTAAATCAGGATTTTGTTTTCTTAAGTTTAGCGTATGAACAATTTTTAAACTATCAGTAGGCAATTCAAAAGCCACATTTCCATCAACTATATTGGCAAATGCGTAGTTGATGTGCGTTAATTTTTTAGCATCAATATTGATTGGATCAAAATCTTCATAACCTGCTACATAACCAATTACTTTAAGATCTTGTTTGCTTTCTTTTTGCTTGTTTTTTAAGCTAGAACAAGCAAAAAATAGGCTCGTAATTAATAAAATGTAAATTGATTTCATTTGTGATGTATGATTTAAATGGTTTGCTTCTAAAATTAACCGTTTTTTATTAATTTTTATTTCTCAAAAACTTGACCGTCTTCCTTAATAATGTATGTTTTTTTAGAAAAAGGACTGATAGTGATGATGTTATATCCACTAGTGTGATTTTCTAATTGGAAGCTTAATTTTTGACCTGCCAAAAGTACTTCATCTTTAAGAATATCATCCATGGTTTTAGCCCATGTTTGATGTGTTTTATAGTAGTTTTTTTGTGCTCTGTACAAAGTATATAATTCCCATTTTACTTTATCGTCTTGCGGAATAGCAAAATTATCTTTGGTTCCCACTTCTTTTGATGAAAAATAAACATATCCCCATTTTTCTGGTTCGTGCATATTAATTACGCCCATTGGAGACCATACCCAATTGTATTCTGGAAGAAATTTACCATTGACATCTTTTTTACGAGTATATTTTCCATTGGTAATATCATGCTGCCAATTAACTCTTGAAAAGTTAACTTTCCAAAAATTATCTTTTGGTACATTCTTATGGAAATAAGAAGCTCTGTATGCTTTCCATGGGATGGCTATTTCTAACGTCCAACCTTTGTCTATATCTTTAGGATTGTTAAGAGTTCCGTCTATAGTAACCGCTGATTTTAATCCTGTAAGATTCCAATCATTTAGCACCACATTTTGCTCTCTATACGGCTTGTTGATAAATAAATCCCAAGCCGTATTTAAAGCATTGATTTCTAATTCATAATAATTTTGAGTATCTCCATCTGGATCTATAAAAACTTCAAAATCATTGTTGTAAAAAATAATGGTATCACGTTGTTTTAAAGTTGCCCAAACGTGAGGTTCTTCCATTTTTGCAAGAATGTAGTAGTATTTATCATCCCAAAGCATTTTTACCTTTGTATCATATTTAGGTTTTTTAATTCCTTCAATATCAATAAAAGTATCAGACCATTCGGCTTTTTTCCATGCTTCTTCATTTCCTTGACCATCTATGACCATTTCTTGCGAAGTTTTGTAGGCTATAAATTGCTTAGGAGTGACCTTGTTCTCTGTTTGTGCACAACTATATAATGAAGTGCAAACCATGGCTAGGGACAATAATGTAAATCTACCTTTCATACTTTATAAACTATTTTTCTTTGTAAATTCAACTACCTCACTTAGCTTACCAAATGCCATGGAAACAACGGTATCTGCAGCTCCGTAATAAATGGCTAATTTGTCTTCTTCAGTATCATGTAAAGCTGCACAAGGGAATACTACATTTCCTACATCACCTACTTGCTCATATAATTCGGCAGGAGCCAACAAATAAGGTTGTGTTCTGTATTTTACTTTGTCTGGTTGTTCTGTGTCTAAAATAGCAGCTCCCATAGAATAACGGAATCCGTTACAAGTGTTGATCACACCGTGGTATAACATTAACCAACCTTCATCTGTTAAAATAGGAATTGGACCCGCACCAATTTTGGTACATTGCCAAGCGCTATCTTCAAAAGGAGTAGGTTTCATCACTAATCTATGCTCTCCCCAATATTTCATGTCTGGACTATAACTAATCCAAATATCTCCAAAAGGAGTATGACCGTTATCACTAGGTCTACTTAGCATAGCATATTTTCCGTTGATTTTTTGAGGGAATAATACACCGTTTCTATTGAATGGTAAATAAGCATTTTCGCATTGAAAAAATTCTTTAAAATCAAAAGTGTATCCAATAGCAATAGTTGGACCATTGTATCCGTTACACCAAGTAATCCAATATCTATCTTCAATAAAAACCACACGAGGATCATATTTGTAGTCAGATTCAATCATATCAGTGTTTCCAGCTTGCATTACAATTGGTTCGTGGTTAATGTCCCAATTGATACCATCTTTACTAAAACCAGCAAAAATGTTCATTTGTACTGCTTTGTTATCACATCTAAACACCCCTGCAAATCCATCTCCGAAAGGAACTACAGCACTGTTAAAAATACTGTTTGATGACGGAATTGCATATCTATCAATAATTGGGTTATTTGTATATCTCCACACAACATCATTGCTGTTTTCTGGTTTGTCTTGCCAAGGAATATTCTTCATGGTTTATTTCTATTAATTTATTTTGTTGATTTTTTAGTCTTCTATTTTTCTAACTCCGTCTAACCAAGTGTATTTTAATATAATACTGGTTACTATAAATACAGCAAGAGAAACGAAAGTTTTAGGATAATCTCTAATCAAAAGGAAGATAGGAAGGACAATCATACTAGATTGCCAAATAATTCCAACTGTACAATTAAACATATCTTTTGCAAAATCTTTGTTTTTTTCAAAACTAGTATCTTCACTTTTTAATTGTTTATAAACAGGTTTCCACCAACCCCAAGGTCTTACATTGGTGTAAAAAGATTTTAACACATTAATATCTGTTGGTTTTGTTAAAAAGGTACCTATTAAACATCCTAAAATTGAGAATGAAAATATGATAGGGAATAGGTAAATGGCTTGCAATTCAGTTAAATCATATAATAAAGTTCCTTCAGCAAAACTTCCTTTGTTTTGGTCTAAGATAAACTGTAAAGAAGCAACTATTAATCCTGCTAGCATACCTCCAAAATATCCCCATCCATTAAAACGCCACCAAACCCATTTTAAAAAGTTTGCTGCTACATAACCACCAAATAATGCACTAGTAATCCATAAGGTTAAAGAGTTGATTGAATTGGCAAAGAACCCCATGAAAACTCCTAAACCAACTACGATAAAAGAGGCAATGTGACTTACTTTAATGTAATGTTCGCTAGTAGCTTCTGGTTTAAAGTATTTTTTATAAATATCATTTACTATGTAAGCAGGTCCCGCATTTACAAAAGCTGAAAAGGTGGACATAAAAGCAGCTAATAGACCCGCTAATAACAATCCTTTGATCCCGACAGGAACATGGAAGTTTATGATTGTTGGTAATATTAATTCTAAATCATTTCCACTTAATGATGGATTAGCATTCATTTGAGGTGCCAAGGTAACTAAGGCAATAACAACAATTCCACCAATTAATAAATATCTAGGAATGAATAAAATTAAGTTGGTAAAACCACTCATGTACGCAGCTTCTTTTACGGATTTGGTAGAAAGAATTCTTTGTAAATCGTAACTAGGGGTTGGACCTGCAACACTGGCAAAAAATCCTTTAAATAGAGACATTCCTACCAAGGCTCCAAACATTTTATATCCTTCGGAATCTATTAAATTGTTAAAGGCACTGTATTTGTTACTCCAATGTGTATCTAATTCCCAACCAAAGAAAATATTTTTCCATTCTTCTGAAATAATGCTGTTAATTTGAATATCTGTGTAGTAAATAAGTGTATAACCAGCTACCAATAAACCAGCAACAACCATAATTCCGTATTGTAAAACTTCTGTAGCTACTACAGAAAACATTCCACCTTTAATAGTATAAATGGTAGTTAAAAGAATAATAATTAAGGCATAAGTTTGCTCCGATTTTAAGAAAGTACTATCTCCCATAAGAATGGTTAAGTCCCATGGTAAAATAACCGTCATAAACTTACCAATTCCTTCAAAAAAGTACGCGATGAATCCGATTGCAGAAACAATAGCAAAAATGGCAACAATAATGTGTGATGCTCTTCCCGATCTATCGTTTCCAAAACGAGTTAAAATCCATTCAGAACCTGTCATCACTTTAGATCTTCTTATCCAAATGGCCAAAAACATCATTACAAAAATCTGATTCCAGATAGGCCAAAGCCACATAAACATAAAACTTTTTACTCCATACAAAAACAAGATTCCTACCATCCAAGTTGTACCAGAAATATCAAACATTCCAGAACCATTGCTTAAACCCAAATAGTACCATTTGATAGATTTCCCCCCTAGAAAATAACTATCTAATCCTTTTGAGGCTTTTTTAGAAATCCATATTCCCACCCCAACGGTTAATAGGATGTATGATATGATAATTGTTAAATCAATAATGTGCATGCTTAGTATAGTTTTGTGTTGATGATTTCTTTAGGGGGTTATTTGTTAACAGTTCCCCAAGTTTTATTAGGTTTTGGTCCCATGACAAACTCTAAGGTTCCTCCTTGCATAATTTGTTGATGAGAAATAGAAGTACTGTTAAATTCTTGGTTGTTTAGGGTTGCAGATTGGATGTAAATATTTTTATCTGAAACATTTTCTGCTTTGATAACAAAGGTTTTATCATTAGAAAGTTTGATGGTAGATTTTTCAAAAATTGGACTTCCAATTTCGTAATCACCAGAGGCAGGATTCATAGGGTATAAACCAATAGAGCTAAACACATACCAAGCAGACATTTGACCACAGTCTTCATTTCCACTTAATCCATTCGGAGTAGTATTGTATTGGGTATCTAAAATATGACGTACCCAATATTGAGTTCTCCAAGGTTGATTGGCATGATTAAACATGTAAGCAATATGATGACTAGGTTCGTTTCCATGCGCATATTGACCAATCAATCCAGAGATATCAGCAGAGATATTATTTCCTGTAATTTCTGAGCTTTCGGTAAATAATTGCTCTAATCTTTTGGTAAAGTTTTTATTTCCACCATGTAGTGAAATAAAGTTGTTTACATTATGAGGTACAAACCAGCTGTGTTGCCAAGCATTTCCTTCAGTATAATCTGTATGTTCTCTATGGTTAGAATGTTTAGGGTCAAAAGGTTCGTTCCATGATTTTCCATCTTTAGATTTTCCTCTCATGAATCCAGTTTTGGCATCAAATAAATATTCATATGCTTTAGAACGATTTAAGAAAAACTCATAATCTTTCATTTTCCCTAAATCTTTAGCTATTTGTGCCACACACCAATCATCGTATGCATATTCAAGTGTAATGGTTACAGATTCATCTAACAATTCATAAGGAATGTATCCGTACTCTTTGTAATAATTTAAACCACGTTCATCTTGCATCATGGTTGTTTTCATCGCTTCGTAAGCTTTTTCGATATCAAATCCTTTGATTCCATTTTTATAGGCATTTACAATAACTGGAATAGAATGATATCCTGTCATGGTATTGGTTTCATTAGCATACAATGTCCAAACGGGTAAAATTTTATGGGTTTCGTAATAGGCCAACATTGAGTTGATGATATCCGAAGTTTTATTAGGAGCTATAATAGATAATAATGGGTTTTCTGCTCTAAAAGTATCCCAAAGAGATAAAGTAGAGTAGGCTGTATAATTATTAGCGGTTTCTATAACATCATTTTCTTTTCTAAATTGACCGTTTTGGTCACTAAAAGTTACAGGAGCTAATTGTGTATGATATAAAGCTGTGTAAAAAATAGTTTTAAGAGAATCTATTGGAGTTTCAACTTGTATGTTAGCTAATGCTGTTTCCCAGGTAGTATTTGCTTTATATTTTGTGTTTTCAAAATTTAAATCTGTATCTAAATTTTCTTTAGCATTGTCAATACTTACTGATGATACGGCTACTTTAACTAACAATTCATCACTATTTTCTGAATTAAAAAATAATTGTGATTTTGTTTTTTCAGCCTTTACGCTAGTTCCGTCAACGATTTCTTTATTAGCTACCAAATTATAATGAGAAATAGGCTTAGAGAATTCTGCTATAAAAAATACTTTTTGATTTTTAGCCCATCCCTTACTAAAACGATAACCACTAATAGTATACTCATTTTCTATGTTGATTTGAGTTTCTAGAGCAGTATCCCAATTAATAGCAAAACCTAAATCTAACACGACTGACTGCTCATCATTTTTAGTAAAAGTATATTTATGGTAAGCGGTTCTTAATGATGATGTTAATTCTACGTTAATCTTTGGAGTTTCCAGAAACATTTGATAATATCCTGGTTTAGAAGTTTCGTTGTTGTGACTGTATGTAGATTTATAAGGAATAGAATCTCTATTTTTTGTATCAATAGTTAAATCTATTTTTTTGTTGGTAGGCATTAATAAAATATCAGCCAAATCTCCAATTCCAGTTCCACTAAGATGTAAATGACTAAAACCAACAACAATAGAATCTGTATAATGATAACCAGAACACCAGTCCCAGCTAGAAATTCCATTGTCAGGGCTTACTTGTAGCATACCAAAAGGAACAGTTGCTCCAGGATAAGTATGTCCATGACCACCAGTTCCAATAAAAGGATTTACTTTATCTGTAAATGTTTGTTTATCAGTAATGTTGTTAGTTGTGTTGTTTTTACAACTAATTACAATAACCAATAATAAAATAGATAATTTAAAGTTCTTCATAGTGATTTATCATTATTTAAGTATAAATTTTCATTAATTTTACGTTTTATAAAAGTAATTTAGACGGATGACACATTTACATCCCTAAACACCAAAAAATACAATTAATTAAGCTACCCTTCCCCATGAATACAGACGATATTAAAGTTTATAGAATTCCTTGGCATTACCATGTTATATTTTGGATTATCTATTTTTTATTTAACACATTCCGTTGGGGTAGTTATTTTAATGATTATGTATATTCTTTAAAAACAAATTTATTAGGGTTTCCTATACACATGACTTTGTGTTACCTAAATATATTTGTGTTAATGCCTTTTTTAATATACAGGAAAAAATACTTTTTGTATGTAGTCTCTGTAATTACGGCCATTTTTATAATGGTAATGATTAAATTTAATTTAACCTATCTATTAATAAGTCATAATGTTTGGCCAGAAGGACCAAAACCTATAGATACTTTATCACTTAACTACACTATAGATATGATGATAGGGGAGTTGTATGTAGTTGCATTTGTGGCAGCCATAAAAATTACATTAGATTTTTTAAAAGAACATCGAAGAGTTTCAGATTTAGAAAAAGTTCAGTTGCAAACAGAGTTACTGTTTTTAAAAAATCAAATTTCTCCACATTTTTTCTTCAATACACTTAACAATATATATTCTTTAGCAGTTGTTCAATCTAAAAAAACACCTAGAATTATTTTGAAGCTATCGGAGTTAATGCGTTATTTGCTATATGAAACAAGAAATCCGAGACAATCATTAGAAAACGAAATTCTTTGTATTCAAAATTACTTAGATTTAGAAAGGGTAAGACATAGTGAAGCTTTAGAGGTTAATGTAGATATTTCTGGCGATATTCGCGATAAAGAAATTGCTCCAATACTCTTGTTAACCTTTGTTGAAAATGCATTTAAGCACGGAGCAAATAAAAATATTGGAAACGTTAAAATTAACATTAAATTTAAAATTGTTGATGATTTTCTGTATTTTTCAATTACCAATCCAATGCCTATTGTAACTGTACATAAAGATAATTTAAAACAGTCTAGCGGTATAGGATTAGAAAATGTTAAAAAAAGGCTAGAATTAGGATATCATAAAAATGATTATGATTTAAAACTTAAGAGTAAAAAAAATAAATTTATTGTTAAGCTTAAAATCAAAGTAGGTTAAAATTTTATAATAGAATTTTTGAATGTATTAAAAGCATCAAAAACAGAATAGAAGCATATGAAGATAAAATGTTTGATCATTGATGATGAGCCACTAGCCATTAACATTATAGAGAACTATTTAGGCAAAATGGAAAATTTTGAAATAGTTAAAACTTTTGGTAATGCAATAGATGGTTTAAATTTTTTAAAAAATAATACTGTTGATGTTATTTTTTTAGACATAAATATGCCTGTTCTTGATGGTATTAATTTTATAAAAAGTTTAGAAGAACCTCCTTTATTGGTTATTACAAGTGCTTATGATGAATTTGCTATTGAAACCTATGAGTTAGATGTTTTGGATTATTTGGTTAAACCTATTGAGTTCCCTAGGTTTATGAAATCTTTAAACAAAATAGAAAGAAGGTTAGATGATACCACTAAATCTTCAACTTCAGAAAATACTAAAGAGAGACCTTATTTATTTGTTAAAATAGATAAGAAAAAAATGAAGAAAATATTTTTAGATGAAATTTTGGTTATAGAGAGTTTAAAAGATTATTTAAAAATAAACACTATTTCTGGTAGGTACATTGTTCATAGTACTTTAACAGATTTTACTAATTTATTACCCTCTAGAGATTTTATAAGAATACATAGATCTTATACAGTAGCCATTGATAAAATTGATGCTGTTGAAGGAAATAGTATAGAAATAGAAGGATTACGATATGTAATAGGAAGGTCGTATTTAGAAGAAGCAAAACAAAAAATATTAAACTCTTCAATATAGTTCATAAAAAAGGTGGTTACCACTCCTGATAACCACCAAAAACTTAACTTAATAAAACTCAAACTAATACGAAATTAATCATATCAATATCTTGATAGTGTCTCTTGTTTTGTGCTTTTACAGCCTCTATACAAAGACAACAAAAAATGCAAACTTTTATTTAAAACTATGAGTATGAAAAACATACACTCATAGTTTTAAATAAAATTACTAGATTATAAAGGAAAATACATTGTAAATTCGACTAGTAACCATTTTAAAGCTCTAAAGAGCCAATGTTAGATTTTATTTGTTTTCTAGCACACCAATTTCTCCAATAGAAACACTGTTTGAATTTCCAATAGCTGCCGTGGCGATAAATTTCAAGTATCTTGCCTTACAGCTTTTAAAGGTTTTTATTTGTTCTATAGGATTGTTTTTGATATTAGAAAACTCTCCTGCTGATTGTTTTGTCCATTTTGTTTTATTGGTACTTGTGTAAAATTCGTATTTAGAAATTAAATATAAATTATTACCCACTTGTTGAGGAAAATAAGTAAAACCATTAATAGTTAATTGGCTACCCATGTCAATAATAATTTCCTGAGGAAGTTTGTGTTCGTTATTTCCTAGTCCCCAGATAGTTCTTGGGTTTCCATCAATCACTTTTTCAGCAGTTTTTAGATCACCACTAGTAGCAGAAACAATTCCCCATTTTTCTTTTGATTTACCATAGTTAGATGTAGTAACAGCGCTGGTAATATTCTCTTGGGTATTTAGTGCAATAGCTTTTATTTTTACAGCCTCAGTATATTTAAAAGGTTTTTTGTATAACGTACTATTAGGTGTTGGAGTTGTACCATCTAGCGTATAAAATATATTGTTGTTCTGTTCTGCGCTTAATTTGATTACACCATTTTTATTACGTTCTATTATTGGTGATTTTACTAGCGTTGGAGCACTATAAGCTTTTATAGTAGAGATTACTAAACATCCTTTAGCATCTGTAATATTTACTCTGATGGCATTTGCTTTTACACGTGGAAATCTAAGAATTCTTTTGTAACCAATAGTAGTTTCATTAGCAACTGTTTTCCAAGTTCCGTTAATATTTACCTCTACATTAAAAGTTTTAACACGTTGACCTAGTTTAACATACTCTTGTAAAAGTAACCTGTTAACATTGGTAGGCTCTTTAAATTCAAAAGTAATAGAAGCAGAATTAATATCATCATCGGTTGCCCAATAACTATTTTTTTGATTGTTAATTACATTACTTGCAGCGTAAACTTTATTGTTACCACGAACATTTGTAGCTGACACTTCACTATTAACAAGTAATTCAGTTTTAAAGTCAGCTTTAATAATAGCGGTTAATTCTTTTAATCTAGCTTCATCATGTTCATTAACAAGACCTCTTTTATCTATAGGTATGTTTAATAAAAGATTGGCATTTCTACCAATAGATTCATAATAAATATCAACCATTTCCTCTATAGGTCTCACTTTGTCATCTTCTACTTCGTGATAAAACCATCCTGGTCTTGTAGAAACATCTGCTTCTCCAGGTACCCATTTTTCACCATCTATGTGTCCAGACATAAATTCTGTATAATGAACTTTTCCTGCCAATTCATCTTTTTGACGAAGTGGTGCCCAATTGGTTTTTCCTGCTCTACCTTCTTCGTTACCAATCCATCTCGCTTCTGAAGGACCAACTCCCCAAGTAAGTGTGTTAGGAGAAATATCATAAATCATTTTATAGGTTTCTTCCCAGTTGTAATATTCTAAGGTGTTGATTTTTCTCATTTCATTAGCACCTCCATAATATCCATCACCACCATTGGCACCATCAAACCAAATTTCAAAAACATCACCATAATTGGTTAATAATTCTTTTAGTTGATTTCTGAAATAAGTAATGTAACCCGGTTTTCCGTATTCAGGATGATTTCTGTCCCATGGTGAAAGATAGATTCCTAATTTTAATCCGTATTCTTTGCAGGCTTCTGCCAACTCTTTTACTACATCTCCTTGACCATTTTTCCAAGGAGAGTTTTTAACAGATCGTTCTGTATATGCTGATGGCCATAAACAAAAACCATCATGATGCTTTGCTGTAATAATAATACCTTTCATTCCCGCATCTTTTACAATTCTAGCCCATTGTCTAGTATCTAATGCTGTTGGGTTAAAAAGTGTTGGAGATTCATCTCCATATCCCCATTCTTTATTAGTAAAGGTGTTTAACGAAAAATGAGTAAATGCATAAAACTGCATGTCGTGCCATTTTAATTGTTTTTCTGATGGAGTAGGGTTAATGGCTGTAGGAGGAGCAACAGTTTCTGTACAACTGATTAAAATAAATAAGCACGAAACGTATAGTGTTATTGTTTTGATGTGGTTTTTCATGATAAATTTTATATGTAGATAGCTAATAAAAGCTAATATCATAATTAAAAATCATTACACAATACTATTTCGACAGATGACTATTTTTAAAGTCTGTTTGAAGTTTTGTTCGTTAAAATTTATATTAAAAATAGATTTTTTTTCATCGTTTATATTCTTAGTTTTATCCTTCGTCGAAAAAACAATATCATTTTTTTTTGTATTGTTTAATTTCATAATTCGTAAAAATTAAATATAAAAAATAAGTATGCAGCAAAAAACACCATTGGTACCTAAAAATATGCTGGTTCCATTCATTTTAGTGACTTCATTGTTTGCTTTATGGGGATTTGCCAATGCCGTAACTGATCCTATGGTACAGGCATTTAAAAAAGTATTAGAGTTGTCTAACTCTCAAGCCGCTTGGGTTCAAATGGCTTTTTATGGAGGTTATTTTTGTATGGCTTTACCAGCAGCCATGTTTATGAGAAAATATTCATATAAAGTAGGGATTTTAATAGGTTTAGGATTGTATGCTGTAGGAGCTTTGTTGTTTTATCCAGCTGCCATTACCGAACAATTTTGGTTTTTCTGTTTGGGTTTGTATATATTAACTTTTGGTTTGGCTTTTTTAGAAACAGCTGCAAATCCTTATGCATTGGCTATGGGACCTAAAGAAACAGCTACACAACGTTTAAATTTAGCTCAAGCCTTTAATCCTTTGGGGTTGATAGCAGGTTTGTTTGTGGCTCAACAGTTCGTTTTAAAAAACTTACAAAGTGATGATGTTGATAATTTTAGCGCATTAGATGAGTTTTCTAAAATACAAATAAAAACGTCAGATTTATTGGTGATAAGAAATCCTTATGTAATTTTAGGATTGGTGTTAATAGGTGTGTTTGTATTGTTTGTAGTAAACAAAATGCCTCAGTCTAAAGACGAGGGAGTGATGCCAAAAATGGGAGATACTTTTAAGGCTTTGTCAAAAAACAAAAAATATGTGTTGGGGGTGTTGGCTCAAATTTTTCATACTGGATGTTTAATTATGTGTTGGACCTATATTTATCAATATTCCGAAGCAATAGGGATTGATAGTGTAACCGCAGGATACTATCAAATGGCAGCGTTTGTACTTTTTACTATTGGTAGAGCAGTAGGAACTTATTTATTAAGGTTTATTAGTTCAGGTAAACTATTGATGATCTTTGCTGTACTAGGAGTTTTTTTTACAGCATCAACTATTTTAATAGAAGGAATTGTAGGACTGTATAGTTTGGTAGGAGTTTCATTTTGTATGTCATTAATGTTTCCAACTATTTATGGAATAGCTTTAGGAGGATTAACTGAGGAGCAATCAAAAGTAGGATCGGCTGGATTGATTATGGCTATTGTAGGAGGAGCATTAATGCCAAAAGTACAAGGAATGATTATAGATTTAGGAGGGAATGGTGTTTCGGATCTAAAGATTATAGGTGTATCAGAAGTAAACATTTCATTTATATTACCATTGTTGTGTTTTGTTTACATTGCATGGTATGGATTAAGAGTGAATAAAAAATATGAACTTGCTGATTGATAAACAGAAGTTTAAAACTAGCGTATAGTTTGTTAAAAACCTATTTCGAATTTCGGAGTAGGTTTTTTTATGTTATCAAATAATAATTTGGTGCTATAAAAACGAAAAGCCTATCAAATAAATGATAGGCTTTTGTTAAACTTTATAGTAAAGGAATCAAATTAGATAACTTGTACGTTTACTGCGTTTAATCCTTTACGTCCTTCTTCAACATCAAAAGAAACTTTGTCACCTTCTGCGATTTCATCTGTTAAACCGTTAATGTGAACAAACACATCTCTTCCTCCATCGTCTGGAGTAATAAATCCAAATCCTTTTGAATCGTTGAAAAACTTTACTGTACCGTTACTCATAATAATATTGTATATATTTTAAAGCCGCAAGGTAGTCTATTTAAGCTATTAAATACTATAAACTTACTTTTATTTTAAAATATAATTATTTGGTTGTCAATAAGTTATTATGATAGTCTTGATTTGTAATCTTCGTAGCTAAACTTACGTAGTGTTTTCAAGGTGTTATTTTGAGTCCAAATACAAAGGTCAGGATGTTTTACTCCATTAAACATAGTTGTTTTTACCATGGTATAATGAATCATATCTTTAAAAATAATAGTATCCCCTATATTTAACTCTTTTTCAAAGGCATAATTTTCCATAAAATCACCTGCTAAACAGCTAGTTCCTCCTAAACGGTACACAAATTTGCTGTTTTCATCAGGATCTGATGCCCCTATAATTTTAGGTCTATAAGGCATTTCTAAAGTATCTGGCATGTGTGCGGTGAAAGATACATCTAACATGGCTGTTTTTACTCCACGACTTTCTACAATATCTAACACCGTAGAAGTTAAAACTCCTGTTTCCCATGCAAAAGCACTTCCGGGTTCTAACAAAATATGAATGTTATACTTTTCTTTAAATGCTTTTAATAGGTTGATTAAGTGTTCTGTGTCATAACCTTTACGAGTCATTAAATGACCACCGCCCATATTAATCCACTTAATTTGATGTAAGTATTCCCCAAATCTTTTTTCTAAAGCGACTAAAGTTCTTTCTAGACTATACGAATCCGATTCACATAACACGTGGAAATGCAAACCTTCAACCCCTTCAGGTAAAGTTTCGGGCATAAAATCCTTTAAGACCCCTAATCTTGATTTAGGAGAACTCGGATTGTACAAATCTACTTCCACATCACTTTGTTCTGGGTTGATTCTGATTCCGCAAGAAATTTTATGACCAGCAGTAAGTGTTTGCTCATAATATTTATGAAATTGTGCAACAGAGTTAAACACAATATGAGAACTGTAACTCATTAATTCCTCAAATTCTTCAGGAACATAAGCAGCAGCATACGTATGTGCTTTGGTTTTCATTTCTTCAAAACACAAACGAGCTTCGTATAAAGAACTGGCTGTTGCTCCTTTGATATATTCGCGAACAATAGGGAAAGCTCCCCACATAGCAAAACCTTTAAAAGCTAGAATAATTTCTATACCAGCTTGGTCTTGCACATTTTTAATTAAGCTTAAATTGTCTCTTAACAATTTTTCATCTAGCACAAATGCAGTTGAAGGTATTTTGCTGTAATCCATAATGGAGAATTAAAAAGGTAGTAAGTAGTTCTTAAAAAGAAATACCTACTACCTATATTTTGTAAACATGTTACTTAGTTAAACAACCAAGTTTTGTTTGATATTGTTAATATTTCATTTCCAAATTACCATTGATCTCTTCTTGCCAAGGCAATCCATATTGACCAATCAATTCCATAAAAGGATCTGGGTTAAATTCTTCCACGTTATAAACTCCAGGTTTTTTCCATTTACCCGTTAAGAACATCATCGCTCCTAACATAGCAGGTACTCCTGTAGTGTATGATACTCCTTGAGACGATACATCATCAAAAGCATCTTGGTGTTTACAGTTGTTCCAAACGTAATACGTTTTTTCTTTACCGTCTTTAATTCCTTTAATTCTACAACCAATAGAAGTTTCACCTGTATAACCATCAGCTAATTCTTCTGGTTTAGGTAAAGTTTCTTTTAAAAATTGTAAAGGAACAATTTCTACACCTTTGTACATAATAGGCTCAATACTAGCCATACCAATGTTTTGAATGACACGTAAGTGTGTTAAATATTCATCACCAAACGTCATCCAAAAACGAGCACGTTTTAAGGTAGGGAAGTTTTTAACCAATGATTCTAGTTCCTCATGATAAATAACATAAGAATTTTTAGGACCAATATTAGGATAATTCAATGCTTGTTTTATTTCATGTGGTTCTGTTTCTACCCATTGACCATTTTCCCAGTAACGCCCTTTTTGAATCACTTCACGGATGTTTATTTCTGGGTTAAAGTTGGTCGCAAATGCTTTACCGTGATCACCAGCGTTACAATCCACAATATCTAAATAGTGAATTTCATCAAAGTGATGTTTGGCAGCATATGCAGTATAAATACTAGTCACACCAGGATCAAAACCACAACCTAAAATAGCGGTTAATCCTTTTTCTTTAAATTTATCTTGATAAGCCCATTGCCAGCTATATTCAAACTTAGCTTCGTCTTTAGGCTCATAGTTAGCAGTATCTAAATAGTTTACACCTGTTTCTAAACAAGCATCCATAATAGTTAAATCCTGATATGGCAACGCAACGTTGATGACCAATTCTGGCTTAAACTCATTAAATAACGCAACCAATTCTGGTACGCTATCAGCATCCACTTGTGCGGTTTGAATATTTCTATCCTTAATTAAAGCAGCAATCGCATCACATTTAGATTTTGTTCTGCTTGCTAACATAATTTCAGAAAAAACTTCGGGAGAAGCAGCACACTTTTGTGCAACAACGCTACCAACTCCACCAGCACCAATGATTAAAACTCTAGACATTTTTAATGTTGTTAAATTGATTTATAATTTTCGGCAAATGTAATTTTTTTTTCAAATTACGTTTAAAAATAGGAGTTTTTTTTCATCAAAAAAAACTTATCTAGGAGATTGATTTTCAATGACTAATTACTTCAGTTGAATAGATAGTTTTTTATTTCCTTTTTCATAAGTATATACGGTGTAATTGCACACGTAAAAAGCGAGGTATTTAGCAATAAAAACCCCAAAAAACAAAGGAACAAAAAGGGCAAAACCATTGTTTACAATATTACAAGTTAAAAACAATGCTGTTAAAGGAGCATGTATGGCTGCACTTAACATGGTTGCGGCACCAATTAAAGCAAAATTTAAAACAATTAACTCGGTGTTAAAAGAATGATTACAAAATTGAGCTACAAAAATTCCTAAAATGGCACCTGTTACAATGCTCGGTGCAAAAACACCGCCATCTCCACCTGCACCCAAGGTTAATGAAGCGACTAATGGTTTTAAAAAAACAATGAATATCATTGATAACATAAAACCGATAGAAATGGTTTTGTAATCTGTAGTTGATAATAATTCGGGAATGGCATGGTAACTATCTCCGTATAAAGCAGGGAAAATAAAAATAGCAGTACCTACTAATAACGCCCCAGTATTAACACGAATAAAGTTGTTTTTTATTTTGGCAAAGGTAGATTTGATGAAAATAACACTTTTGGTAAAAAACACGGCAAGTAAACCCGCTAAAATACTTAATAAAATCATATAAGGTATGGCTTGGTAATTCCAATTAAAAACTTCAAAATCAAACAATTTGTTATTGTCAAAAAAATACATAAATGTTTGTGCAATGGATATTGAAATTCCACAACTTAAAAAAATGGTTTTGGTTACTTTTCGGGAAATGACCTCTATGGCAAATAACAGTCCAGCAATGGGACTCCCAAACAATGTTGTGACTCCTGCAGCTACTCCCGCACAAATTAATTCGGTTTTATAAGCATTGGCAACTTTATCTTTTTTATAAACAGCACTTCCTATAGCGGCTGTGGCTATTACTGTAGAAACTTCTACTCCTGTAGAGCCTCCAAAAACTACGGTTAAAAATCCGTTGATATAATGTGAGGGAATTTTGTAAAAAGGAAGTTCATCTTTTCTATTTTCAAGCGTATTAAAAATTTCCTTGATTCCTTTGTTTTGTTTTCCTTTAAATAAATATTTCCTAGTAAAATAAATGATGGTGATTCCTACAGAAGGAAGAAAGAAATATAAGATAGGTAAATGATGTACTTTTTCTAATAAAGATTCTTCAAAAAAAGCGGTACTATTTTTTAGAGAGTAACCCAATAGTGTCGCAAAAATCCCTACCCATAAAGTATTTAAGATTAGGTTGAAATATCCTTTTCTAATAATTTCTTTCCTCATAATCAAGATGAATTTTAAAAATGTAAAAATACAGTATTAAAAAATGTAGGAGTCTTGTTTAATAATGGTTTTATGTAACTACTAATTGATTTATTTTAATGGTAATATGTACTTTTTTTCAATCTTCTGCAAACTCAGTCAGAGCTTACAGAAGATTATTTTGAATCAGTAATTAATCAATATACCTTTTGGTAATATCTCCATAGGCATCAATACGTCTGTCTCTAAAGAAAGGCCAAATACGTCTTACGTCTTCTGTGCGTTTTTTGTCTATTTCTATCACTTTTGTTAACTCTTCTTTTTGATTGGCTTCCCAAACAATTTCTCCTTGTGGTCCAGCTACAAAACTAGTTCCCCAAAATTCAATTCCGTTGGTTACGTTTGTCCAATCTTTTTCAAAACCAACACGATTTACAGCAATGACGGGTAAACCATTGGCAACGGCATGACCTCTTTGGGAAACCATCCAAGCACCACGTTGTCTTGCTTTTTCTTCATCTGTATCTGTACTTTCATAACCAATAGCAGTTGGGTAAATTAACATTTCTGCACCTGCCATAGCCATTAATCTAGCCGCTTCTGGATACCATTGATCCCAACAAATTAAAACCCCTAATTTTCCCACAGAAGTTTGAATAGGATTGAATCCTAAATCTCCTGGAGTAAAATAAAATTTTTCATAATAAGCGGGGTCATCAGGAATGTGCATTTTTCTGTATTTTCCAGCTTCAGTTCCATCTTTTTCAAAAACGACTGCGGTGTTATGATAAATTCCAGGAGCTCTTTTTTCGAATAATGAAGTAACCAATACAATATTTAATTCTTTTGCAATAGCAGCAAATTGATGATATGAAGGTCCAGGAATAGGCTCTGCCCACTCAAACATATCTACTTCTTCTGCTTGGCAGAAATATATACCAGTGTGTAATTCTTGTAAAATAACCAGTTCAGCACCATCTTTTACACATTGTTTGATGCCTGCAATAGATTTATCAATATTATTTTGTTTGTCTGTTGTACAGGTTTGTTGTACAATTCCAACTTTTAATTTACTCATGATAGGAATGTTATACTTTTATAAAAAAGATATCAATTTGAGTGAGTTCTCGATACAATTTTTCGTATCTCTAAATTACTCGAATTGACATTTTAAATATACAATAGATTTTAGGTATTAAGAAATATTTAATTTTACTTGTTCAGGATATTGCATACTAATACAATGCAAAGAACCATGTTGATCAATTAATGGTAAACAATCTAAACCAATTACTTTTCTTTCAGGAAAAATAGATTGAATAATATCTAATGCTTCTTGGTCTTGAGGGATATTGTAGATAGGTACCAATACTCCGTTATTTACGATTAAAAAATTGGCATAGGTAGCAGGAATACGTTCTCCATCCTCATTAAAGCAAGCATTAGGCCAAGGTAAAGGAATTAACTTATAAGGCTCATTTTTACTATTGGTAAATGTTTTTAATTGAGCTTCCATTTTTTGTAAAGCCTCGTAATGCTCATCATTTTTATCCTCACATTTTACATAAGCAATGGTGTTTTTATCACATAATCTTGCCAGAGTATCAATATGAGAATCGGTATCATCACCAGCCAAATAACCGTGGTCTAACCATAATATTTTTTCAAGTCCAAAAGTGTTTTTTAAATAAACATCAATTTGTTCTTTGGTCATGTTTGGATTACGGAATTCAGATAACAAACATTCTGAGGTTGTTAATAATGTTCCTTCTCCGTCTGATTCAATGGCTCCGCCTTCTAAAATAAAATCTTCTACCTGAATGTTTAGGTTTTTAAAAACAGAAGTCTTTAAGTTTTGGGTAATTTGATTGTCTAAAGTAGCTTCAAATTTTTGTCCCCAACCATTAAAAGTAAAATCTAATAAAATAGGTTTTTCATCAGCTAAAATAGTAATCGCTGCATGATCTCTAGCCCAAGTATCATTTGAGGGAATCTCTATAAAATGAATAGGATATTCAGTCTTGTTAATAAAATATGTCTGAACCATATTTTTATCATAACAACCTACCAAAACAGGCTGGAAACCTGATGCAGCCTTAATTATATTTACAAAACATGCTACTACTTTTGTATACATATAAGCCCAATCACTCTCTGGGTGTGGAAAGGTAAATTGTATAAAACTTTGTGCTTCCCATTCTGCAGGAAAACGAACTTTTGAATGTTGAGTTAACATAAAAATAAACCTCTAAATTGTTGGCTAATTTAAGTCAAGAATTTTAAATCAAAATAAATTAAAGCAAAACTTTTAAAACAATTAGAGTTTACTCTTCAAAAGATTCTTAAACCTTCTTAAGGCAACAATATAATTTTTATTTATTAGATATTTTTTTTTAATTTAATGGTGATAATTGCAGAAAAAAAAGTGTTTATGTTAAAATTATACAATCTATTTTATGGAATACTTAAATATTAGGCTATTAATTTTTTTTGTTTTGTTTTATGTAACAGGGTTAACTGTAGCGCAGAATAAAGGAATTGTTCAAGTTCTCTTTGATCCCAAAATGATGGTAGAAGGCCCCTATGTAGATAGTGATAGTGGTGAGTTGGATTTAATTATAAGAATTGGAGCTAGTAAAAAGACTTATGAAATTGGAGTTTTTGCAGAGCAATTTCAAGCTTTGAGATATTCAAGTGCAGGGATTTATGTTAATAGAATAGTGAATATTCATAAAATATTCCCAACATTAAAACAGTTTGAGTTAACAGCAGGTTTAGACACTGGTTTTGTTCATAGAATTATTAGCAATCAAAAAAACTATTCCTTTACAGCAGCTTTAAATACAGAAGTAAAATTTTATGTTAGAGAGAAGTATGGAGTAAGTGTTTTACCAAATTATAGATATAGAGGCGATCTGGCTTATACTTATAAAAACAAAAGACCTATGCGTTTTAGTGTATTTATTGGTTTGTTTTATAATTTCTAATCAATATAATTACTAGTTTTAAATTAAGAAAACATTTCTAACCCTTTAAAGTATGGTTAGATAAAATTGTGTTTTTATTCTATTTTATAGCCACTCAGCAGTGTTTTATTCTAATTCGCTATTTTACAAAAGTTTATGTTTTGTTTTTTTGAGGTTTATGATAATTATCATAATAAACATATGTTTATAGGTGTAATTTTAGTGTATGAAAATGGTTGATGCACAGAAGGTTATGTTGATTTGATTAAAATGTATTATTATGAGAACTCGATATATTATACTCGCAATGGTTTATGTGATATTTCATATAACAGGATTATCAATAGCACAGGAAAATGGAATTGTTCAACTTTATTTAGACCCAAAAATGATGATTGAGGGGCCTTATGCTGATAGCAAAAGTGGTGAATTGGATTTAATGATAAAAGCTGGAATGGTTAATAAGACTTATGAAATGGGTTTTTTTGTAGAACAATTTAAAGCTTTGAGTTATACAAGTGCTGGTGCGTATTACAATAAAAAAGTAAATGTAGAGAAAATACTACCGATGTTAAATAGATTTGAATTCTCTACAGGTTTAGATACTGGATTTATTCATAGAATTATAAAAAACCAAAAAGATTATTCTTTCACAGCTGCTTTAAATGCAGAGGTTAAATATTATGTTAAAAAAAACTTTGGCGTTAGTTTATTATCAAATTACAGATATAGAGGAGACTTGGTTGAATTTTATGATACTAAAAACCCTATGTTGTTTAGTGGATATGTAGGTTTGTTTTATAAATTTTAATCAAAAAAGATAAGAACTGAGTCATCTTTTTTTGATTAAAACACAAATATGCTTAACTAAACGATTAACATATTTAAATAATAATAATTTTATTCGTTTTTATAAACTACATTGGTTAAAAATTACTGTATTAATTAAAAGACTTATACTTTATTTATTAGTTGTCTTTTTTAATGGATTTAAAATCTTAAAGCTTGATTTAGATAAGCTTATAATTGCTGATGAATAAATATGATTAGGAAAAGAAGTATTATGACAATGGTTGTTTTGTTGTTTAGTGTAATGACAACAGCAATAGCCCAAAAAAAAAGTAATTTTTCAAATTTTAATAGATCCTAAAATGATGATTGAAGGGCCTTATGAAGAAAGTAAAAATGGAAAATTAGATCTTGTATTAAAGTTAGGTAGAAGCAGAGAGTCTTATGAAGTTGGACTTTTTGTAAATCGATTTAAAGCTTTAAGTTATAACAGTGCTGGAGTTTACTATAATAGAAAAATAAATATAGAGAAATTCTTGCCTGTATTAGATAAGTTTGAATTATCAGGAGGTCTAGATACAGGATTTATTCATAGAATTATAAATAGCGAAAAAAATTATTCATTTACGGCATCTTTAAATGCTGAGTTGAAATATTTTATGAAGGAAAATTTTGGAGTAGTCTTGTTATCAAATTATAGATATAGGGGAGGATTAGTAGAATATTACAATACAAAAAATCCTATGTTATTTAGTGGGTATTTTGGAGTGTTTTACAAATTTTAAAAAAAGGGATGATTATTTAGTCATCCCTTTTTTACTAGTTTTTATTTTTTACATAAATAAGTTTATGTCTGCTTTTAGGTGTTTCTCTTTGTTCAATTTCAAATTCATCAATAGAATCCATCATAGGAGTTAGTTTTTCAAAGCCATAATTTCTTGCATCAAAACTAGGACGCTTTTTTTGCAATAAACTTCCTACATCTCCCAAGAAAGCCCAGCCATCATCATCCGAAACATCAGAAATGGTGGCTCTAATCATTTTAATTAGTTTAGGAGTAATGTTATCTATATTTTCTTTTTCTGCAGTTTTGTTGTTTTCCTTTTTATCTTGTTCCTTTCTTAAAACTTCTATGTAAATAAATTTATCACAAGCCACAATAAAAGGTGTTGGCGTTTTCTTTTCTCCTATTCCAATTACTTGCATACCCGCTTCTCTTAATCGGGTAGCCAATCTGGTAAAATCACTATCGCTAGAAACCAAACAAAAACCATCAACCTTTCCTGAATATAAAATATCCATGGCATCAATAATCATGGCAGAATCTGTGGCATTTTTACCTGTAGTGTATGCATATTGTTGAATAGGTGTAATGGCATTTTCCAATAATAAATCTTTCCATTTTCCTAAATGTGGTTTGGTCCAATCTCCGTAAATTCTTTTAATGGTAGGATTTCCGTATTTGGCAATTTCTTCCATCATTTCTTTAACTGGGGAAGAGGGAATATTATCTCCGTCTATTAAAACGGCTAATTTAATGTTCATAAGTATTGTTTTAATGATCTAGTTCTTTTGGGTTGATAATATTGGGTAAAATTACGGATTGAAATCCGCTTTTTAAGGTGTACCACCAACTATGATACATAGATCTGTTTTTGGGTCTTTTATAATACATATTACCAGTTCTATAATTTTTTGTATCTGGTATATTGTTTTGTTTTATTAAAAATTGATTTACTAGAAAGGTAGGGAGTTTTTCAACAATATATTCATCATTATCAAACAAACCTATTTTTACATTTTTGTAGTCTAAAATAATGTCTCCTGTAGCTTTGTTGTTGTCTCCATATATAGAAAAATCTAAACGAGTGCATTCCCCAGAACGAATTCGTACTCTTTTGTTTAGTAATAAGAAAGAATTGAATTGTTCAAAATCAAAAGGACTTACATTTCCTTTAATGGTATATGGAAATAATTTGGGGGTTAACCAAAAATCGATATTTAAATTGATGGTATTTTTATTTAAAACCAAGGCTTTTAGTTCTAAGTTGATTTTATGTTCTTTGATGTTTTGAACATTATATACGTTAGCGTTTATTTGATTGAAAAATATTAAAGCTTTTTGTTTTGTTTTTTTACTGATGACTTCAATATCAATTCTATTGTTTTCTAAAATGATTTCTTGAATTTTAATTGGAATTTTAGAAGAGTATAACAGCTCATTAAGTAAGGGTTTATAAGCATTTGGATCAGGATCTTTGTTTTCATCAACCAAAACCGTTAACAAAGCATCTTTAAGAAGTATTTTGTTTATAAAGATTGATTTTTTTTGGATAATGGCATTGTAATCAAAATTGTTAATAGAAAGCTCTGGAACCTTTAGTTCTGTAATAGGTTTTTTATAAGGATGTTTTTTTCTCCATTCAGCATCACTAATAAGAGGGTTTAAATGAGCATTATATATAGTTGTTGTTTTTTGATTGGTGTATATTTTATCCCAAGTAAATTTATAATCACTAGTAACATTTGTATAGTTCCCTTTTGATGTAGTGTATTTAATATTATTAATACTAAGGTTGTTTTTGCTGATTTCTAAGTTTTCTATACTTGCATTTATTGATTGGATATTAAGTTTTTGATGTGCTTTTACTGCAATTATATTGGTGTTTTTTATTTGTAGATGATTTACTTTAAAAGTGAATTCAAAATCTTTTAAAGTCTTGGAGTTTGTTTTTTTGTTTGGGTTAGATAAATTGAGATCTACATCTTTTATCACAATTTCTTTCAAATGAATGGTTTTATTTTTAAGTAATGAAAACCATTGAATATTAATGATTTCTAATTCTTTGGCACTAACATGATGTTCGTTTTTTTTATAAATAACATCTTGTAAATAAAGATGATTACAGTGCCAAGCAACACGAATATTTTTAACAGACAGTTCTTTAATATCATTTATTTTGTTTTTGATATAACTTTCTGCTGCATAAGAAACAATAGTTAAGAGTAAAACAACAAATAAAACACCACTAGCAATAATTTTTATGGTGAATTGTATTTTGTTATTTAATCTCAGCTTTTCCATTAACAACTTTTTATCTTTAAAGATATAAAATAAAAGAGGTTAAAAGTTTAGAGATAAAGTTTATCTATCAAACAAAAGATTAATCTATATCAACTTTTTAACACAAAAAATAGTTTAAAGTGTTAGAATTGCATACCAATTTTAAAGTTTAAAATACGACCTGTTAAAATATTTGGAACGCTGTTGTAACGTTGACTGTCTACATCGTAAATCCAAGTATTGGTAGTGGTGTTCTGAATGTCGAACATATTAAAAAGTTCTATTCCTAATTCTAATTCTTTAAATCTACTTAAAAAACCAGAAGTGTATTGTTTGTTACTATCTACAATAATATACGAAGCTCCCAAATCTGCTCTACGGTACGGTCTTAATCTTGTTTGAAAATTATACCTATCCACTGTTGTACTATTATCTGCTCTTGCATTTATTGGAGCTCCACCTGGTAAACTACTATTTAAAACCAAATTTAAAAATACTTTAAAATTAGGATTGCTAGGCACATAATCTTGAAACAACATAGCCAATTTAAAACGTTGATCTGTAGGTCTGGCAATATAACCTCTGTTATTGGTGTTTTCTTCAGTTTTTAACAAACCAAAACTTACCCAACTTTCTTTACCAGGCACAAATTCTCCACTCAACCTAACATCCAATCCAGTGGCATATGCTTGAGTATTGTTGTTGGCATCGTATCTAACTCTAACGTTGTCTAGAGAATAAGCATTTACGTTATTTAGTTGTTTATAATACACTTCGGAAGTCATTTTAAAAGGACGTTCCCACATGTTAAAACTATATTCGTTAGAAAACACATAATGAATGGATTCTTGTGCTTTTACATCACTTTGAATATTTCCATCAACATCTCTCAGTTCTTTATATGATGGAGGCTGATGATAATATCCTGCAGACAATCTAAAAACCATATCTGTGTTTTGCCAATCGGGTTTTAAAGAAAGTCTAAAACGTGGACTAATGGTGTTTTGAAATGATGAGGTTGTTTGTGTTTTGTTGTTTTGTATGTTCCAAAACTGAGATCTAATTCCTGCATGGTGCCATAAAATATGATCGCCTAAATACCATTTTTTATTCCATTGAAAATAACCAGAAAATCTATTGATGGTTACATCGTTCTGAGCTTTTACTTTATAGTACAAATCTATGGGAGCGGTAAAAGGATCAAAAGGTTGATTGTTAACGGTGTTTAAATTTGGATTTCTTAAAGTTAGTCCGTTATTGTCTACTGCTTTCCATTCGTTTATACGGTCTCTAATATTTTCACTTTGGAATTTTACTCCTGCTTCAAAATGATGTTGATTGATTTTATGTTGAAGAGAAACTTTTACATTCTGAATTAAAATATCTAAATCATTTCTGGCGTGATCTAATTGAGTTCCAATTCCAGAAGTATATAACGGATTTCCAGTGGTAGGATCGACTTCGGCAATAGAATAGGCTCCGTAAATATCATAATACTCTTGTTCTTGCGTATTAAAAGCAGAACCTGTAATATCTAATTTGGTATTTTTTGTAAAGTTGTATTTATAACTTAAGGCACCAAAATAAGTGTTAAAATCATCTTGTTCATTCCCTTCATAAAAAACGACTAATTCTCTAGGTTGAAACAATCCACCAAATTTTGTAACTCTAGAAATAGGCGTAAAGTTGTAATTGTTCATAGCAATGTTTCCTAAAAAATCAACACTACTTTTGTTGTTTATTTTATAAGATAAATAGGTTTGTATATCTGCAAAAACTGGTTTAAAATTGGTTTTGGTGTCTTTACTGCTGACTAATAATTGATTGTTACGATATCTGGCTCCAATTAAAGTTGATAACTTTTTGTTTAAAAATAAATTCTCGTACGTGTAACTAGCTCCTAATAAATTTAAGTTTACCGTAGAAAGTTCTTTGGTTGGTTTTTTATAATGAATGTTTAATACAGAAGACAATCTATCACCATATTTTGCTTCGAATCCACCTGCAGAAAAGTTGATATTTTCTGTCATATCAGAATTTAAAAAGCTCAATCCTTCTTGCTGTCCAGATCTTATTAAAAAAGGACGATAGATTTCAATTCCGTTTACATACACCAAGTTTTCATCAAAACTACCTCCACGAACACTGTATTGGGTACTTAACTCGTTACTGTTGTTCACTCCAGGTTGAGTCATCAACAAATTTTCTATTCCTGCATTGGCTCCTGGAATTCTTTTAAATTCTTCGGCTTTTAGTTTTACAATTCCCTCTTGAGCAGCTTGATAATTTCTAATATTAACTTCGTCTATTTCTTGAGATTGAATTTTAAGAATAGGGGAATATTTAATGGTTTTGTTTTTATATCCTTTAAAGGTTTTAAAAACAGTACCATAACCTAAATAAGAAAATTTAACAAGTGTTTGTTTGTTGGCAATAATTTCTATTTGATATGCTCCATTTTCATCACTAACCACTCCTTTATGATTATAACTAATGTTTACTCCAGATAAAGGTTCTTTATTTTCGTTAGTAATCACACCAGCTACAAATCCTGTTTGAGAAAATAGAACTGTAGCGTGTAAAAATATGAATAAGGATAAAAATGTTTTCAATAGTTTTTTTATTTGTAAAAGCTAGCTTCGTATGTTTTTGTATTTCCTAATACATCTTGAATTTTTAATTTAAAAGCATGTTGTTGTTTGGTAGCTTTTAAATCTTTTAAATCAAAAAACAATCTATTTTTTTTAGGCTGATATTCCATTAAAATCCATTTACCATCAATGGTAGCGTAGTAGTTTTTAATGTCCGTTTCATTATCCTTAATATGTATACTTAGTGTTTTATGCTTGCTGATATCTTGTTTATTATAAAAGCTAGGTTTATAAACAATGGGAGCAATGCTATCAAATTTTAGATAGAAATCACCTAAATATTTTGTATTGGTGTATATTTTATTGTCTTTTCTGTAAGTACTTATATAATTGTAATGACGTCCACTTTTATAAGCAAAATACACATACTTTTTTTCGTTTGCAGACAAACTATCAGTAAAATATGTTAAAGTATAATTTTTGTTTAAAGGTAAGTTAGGTTTATGAACGTGAATGGCGTTTTTACTAACACTGTAATTTAAATAAACATCTTCGTAAAAGGCATTTTTAGGAAACCTAATTTCGGAATTTCCTTGCTTAAAAACGGTGTATTTGTTTTGCTCTACAAAATAAGGTGTCTCTATGTTTTCTTTGATAATGGGAGTAATGATTTTATTTCCTTTGATGGGTACTCTAATAACAGTTGTATTATTTGCAAAATCTTTGATAATAATTTCAACACGATAAAATTCTTGATCTTTAATATATAAATATCCTTTGTTTTGATCTGTTTTGTAAATAGACAATCTGTTGGCAAGTTCTATGTATGTTTTTTGATATTTTTTACGATGCTTAGCATAATATCCATAATCAATTAACAAGTTGATGTATTTACTTTCATCAAAAGCAAAAGTTTCTAAATCATGATGATAAACCAAAGTATCATTCACGGTCATGTCAATACTATAAACACCATTTTTGTTAGCAGCGTTGTTTAATAAGTCATGTGTGTTAATTTGTAAACCAACTTTTCCGATGGCTTCTACTTCATTAGAAACATACAAGTGACTATTTATTTTTGATACATGAAGGTCCTGTGCTACAGGAATTTGATTTACAGCAGCATTTTCGCCAAAAGGAGTCATTCTAAGTCCTCCAAAACGTGGTGTAATGTTATCAGGAACTGTTAATCCAAATAATAAAGGATTAATGATTTTTTCTGTTTTTGTATCTCTAATTTCGAAATGTAAATGAGGAGCAGTTGAGCCCCCAGAGTTTCCAGAATAGGCTATAATTTCATCTTTTTCTATTGTCAGTTCGTCCCTATTTGGGAAAACCTGAATTTCAAAAGATTTTTTTTCGTATTGTTTTTGTTTGATATATTTTTCAATTCGATCGCTAAATTTTTGTAGGTGACCGTATACAGTTGTGTATCCATTTGGATGTGTTACATAGATAGCTTTACCATATCCCCAAAGAGAAATTTTAATTCTAGAAACGTAACCTTCTTTGGCTACATAAACTTCTTTTCCACTAATTCCTTTTGTTTTAATATCTATTCCAGAATGAAAATGATTGGTTCTTAATTCACCAAAAGTTCCGGCAAGCACAATAGGAAAATCTAAAGGATTTCTAAAATCATTTTTTGGGTATTTGTGTTGTCCAAATGTTACACAAAAAGTAAGTAAGTAGAGTAAAAAGAGATGTTTTTTCAAAAAAATACATTTAAGGGTTACACAAAAATATTATAATATCTTAAAATACACTTATAAAAGTCTGAGAAACAAACTTTATAACGAATTTTACAATTTACTGTCTAAAAAATTGGATTTAAGAATAACAATGCTATTTTTGTATATAAGGTTTTAGCGACAACAACTATGGGAAGTCAACAAAATATCATTGCCGAATTAGAGGCTAATATTGAACAACTTCTGGAACGCTACGAGTTTTTACAAAAAGAAAATCAGATTTTATCTAATAGTAATTTTGTGTTACAGCAAAGTAATAAAGGCTTAGAAGATGAAATTTCTTTTTACAAAGAACAGTTGCAAGTGTTGAAAATTGCTAAGACTATAGGAGGTAGTGAAGGATATAAGAAGGATACGAAAGCTAAAATTGATTTTTTAGTTGCAGAAATAGATCAATGTATTAAAGAATTAAATACATAAGCTCTTTAAAATGGCGGATACATATAAAATTAATGTAGCAATAGGTGGTAGAAATTATCCTATTTCTGTAAAATCTACAGAAGAAGAACAAGGGGTAAGAGCAGCTGCTGTAAACATTAATAAGTTAATTGCAGATTATGAAAGTAACTATGCGGTAAATGATAAACAAGATGTGTTAGCCATGTGTGCCTTGCAGTTTGCTTCTATTTTAGAAGTTAATAAGGTTATAAAAGAAGAAGAAAATAATGCAATAACAGCTAAATTGTCAAAATTAAATAGTAAATTAGAGTCGTATCTAGATAAATAAGAAGTTCTTTACATAGAAATAAAAACACTGCCTACTTTGGTTTTCGTTTGATAAACTCAACACTATATCTTTAAAAAGGGTGAGTCTATTGTGTTAAAGCGAGCTGTATTTATACAGATACTTGATCACAATGTTAGTCCTAAAAAATGTTTTTTGGAGTTTATAAAACTAACCTCAGTAGGTTTTTTTATATATATAATTTAACTTAAACTAATGAATACAACCATAATACTCGTTGCTGTTGCAGCCTTAATTGTAGGGTTTATAGTAGCAAAAATGCTAGAGAAGTTTAAAGCTTCTCAGATAACAATTCAGGCAGAAAAAGAAGCTGCTTCTATTGTGAAAGAAGCAAAATTAACTGCGGAAACCGTTAAGAAAGATAAAATTTTACAAGCAAAAGAAAAGTTTATTGAGCTTAAAGCTGAACATGAAAAAGTAATTTTATCTAGAGAGAAAAAGGTAGCTGAATCAGAAAAAAGAGCTAAGGATAGAGAAACTTCTTTGAATAAGGAGATTGAGAGAGAGAAGAAATTAAATAAATCTCTTGAAGAAAAAGAGTCGGATTATGATTATCGCTTAGAGTTTCTAGAAAAGAAGCAAGCCGAGTTAGATAAAATGCATAAGAAGCAAGTAGATATGCTAGAATCTATTTCTGGATTGTCTGCAGATGAAGCCAAAATACAATTGGTAGATTCTTTAAAAGCTGAAGCAAAGACAGATGCGATGGCTTATATTAGAGATACTTTGGAAGAAGCAAAATTAACGGCTGAACAAGATGCTCGTCAGTTGATTTTAAATACAATTCAGAGAGTTGGAGTAGAGCAATCTATAGAAAACTGTGTATCTGTTTTTAATATTGAATCAGACGATGTAAAAGGTCGTATTATTGGTCGTGAAGGTCGTAATATTAGAGCTATTGAAGCAGCTACTGGAGTTGAAATCATTGTAGATGATACACCAGAAGCAATTATCCTTTCTTGTTTTGATCCTGTTCGTAGAGAAATTGCTCGTTTGTCTATGCATAAATTGGTAACAGATGGTCGTATTCACCCTGCTAGAATTGAAGAAGTGGTAGAGAAGACCGAGAAGCAAATCAATCAAGAAATTATTGAAGTTGGTAAGCGTACAGTAATTGATTTAGGAATTCATGGGTTACATCCAGAATTGATTAAAACTATTGGACGTATGAAGTTCCGTTCATCATATGGACAAAACTTATTACAGCACTCTAGAGAAGTTGCTAACCTTTGTGGGTTGATGGCTGCTGAATTAGGGCTGAATGTGAAAGCTGCAAAAAGAGCTGGATTGTTACATGATATAGGTAAAGTGCCAGATACAGAAAGCGAATTACCACATGCATTATTAGGTATGGAATGGGCAGAGAAGTATGGTGAAAAACCAGATGTTTGTAATGCTATCGGAGCGCACCATGATGAAATTGAAATGAAAACCATGTTAGCACCTATTGTTCAAGTTTGTGATGCGATATCAGGAGCAAGACCAGGTGCAAGACGTCAAGTATTAGATTCATACATCCAAAGATTAAAAGATTTAGAAGATTTAGCATTTGGATTCACAGGAGTTCAAAAAGCTTATGCTATTCAAGCAGGACGTGAATTACGTGTATTGGTTGAAAGTAATAAAGTAACAGATGATCAAGCTTCAGATTTATCATTTAATATTTCTCAAAAAATACAAACTGAGATGACTTATCCAGGTCAGGTAAAAGTTACAGTAATTAGAGAAACTAGAGCTGTGAATGTAGCGAAGTAATTTACAGTGTCAATTAACAATGTGCAATTGACAAAGAACAATTGTTTATTGTCCAAAAAAAGCGTTTTTAGAAATTTCTAAAAACGCTTTTTTGTTTGTTGATTTGTGTATTCGTTGAATTTAGAATTTATTTTTTTGTTACTCACTACTCACTACTCACTACTCACTACTCACTACTCACTACTCACTACTCACTAATTCTTCGCTCTAGGATGGTATTTATTCACAACCTCACTTAGTTTGGTTTTATCCACATGTAAATAAATTTCGGTAGTGGTAATGCTTTCGTGTCCTAGTAAAGCTTGAATCACAGTTAAGTCAGCACCACCATTTAGTAAATGACTCGCAAACGAGTGTCTAAACGTATGTGGGCTAATTGTTTTTTTAATATTTGCCTTTTCTGCCAATTGTTTGATGATGGTAAAAATCATCACTCTCGTTAATTGATTTCCTCTTCTGTTTAAAAATAACACATCTTCTTTTCCTTTTTTGGGAGGTGTTAAAAGTCTTTGTTGACTTATATAATTACTAATGATGGTTTCGGTATACAAGTTTGTAGGAACCAACCGTTGTTTGTTTCCTTTTCCTGTAATTTTTATGAAACCTTCATCAAAGTATAGATCAGAAATTTTAAGATTGATGAGTTCGCTTACACGTAATCCACATCCGTATAAAGTTTCTAAAATAGCTCTATTTCTTTCTCCTTGTGGATGAGACAAATCAATAACATCAATGACTTTATTGATTTCTTCTTCAGATAAAGTATCAGGAAGTTTTAGTCCAATTTTGGGAGATTCAATAATATCCATGGGATTTACTTCTCTGTAATTTTCAATCAATAAATAATCAAAAAAAGAAGAAAGACCAGATATTAATCTAGCTTGAGATCTAGCCTTGTGCGTTTTGGAATATTGATAAATAAAATTTTGTAAATCAGCCGTTTTAATATTTAAAGGGGTGATTTCTGATTCTCTAAAGTAACTCTCAAGTTTTTCACAATCCCCTTGATAGTTGATGATGGTGTTTTTTGACAATCCCTTTTCTATGAGTAGATATTGGGTAAATTCTTTGATGTAGGAGTTCCAATTCATTGTAAAGTAAAAATAAGGAATATATACCAAAGCAAGGGGGGGCTATTTTATAATCATTAACCATAAACAATGTCAATTAACCTCAAATAAAATTGCACAACATATAATTATAGTTTAATTTTAGAATACAATTTGCTGTAACAAATTGAGGTTTTTTAGTTAAAAGAAAAGCCAAACTCAATAGGAAAGGGTGCTAGTCCGAATTTTATTGAGTTTTTTTATGCTTAAAATTTGACTTTTGAAGGTTAAAAACAATAATAAATGTAAAATTTAATGAAGCTGTTTTTGTAAAATTTAGATTAGCAGTTGTGTTTTTAAAAGCACAAGTGCTTTTGTGCAAGTGTACAAGTGGAGTTTATAAGTTTGTACAGTGGACTTAAGTAAAAGCTCAAGTACTTTTTTTTATTGAAGCGTTGGAGTTTTGAGTAAAAAAGCAAAAAAAATCCCCGACTGCTGTAACAATCGAGGTTTTTTAGTTTCAAGAAGTACTGAACTTCATAGAAAAGGGTGCTAGTCCTAATTCAATGTAAAGCCTACATTTTTTAATAAGCTACGCAATTTAGTATCAGGTCTAAAATTTAAGTGAGCAGATTTCACTGAATTTGCCGATACTTCTTTTTCAGTTTCTGACGGCAATGAACGTACGCCTACTTGAAAGGATCCTAATTTGTCTAGTTTTACAATTTTTCCTTGCTCTAGTTCATCTACAATGTTGTGAACCAAAGAAAGAATTACAGCGTAACAATCGGCCTCTCTTACAGTACTCTGATTAGATACCAAATAAGCCAAACGTTCCAAATCAGTAGTTCCAGTAGCAATGGCTTGGGCATAAAACTTTTTTTCCGCTGTTAAGTCTCGCGGATTAGACTTTTGTAATGGTTTAATCTTTACCATAATTATAAAATTTAAAATTACACTTTAATAAAGTGGTAAGTACACTATGTCCTTACATTCTTAAAGTTATAAATAAAATTTATTGTTATGTTTGGTTTTAATCAATAGTTATCGACATTTATGTTTTTTAGTTTGTTAAATGTTCTGGTTGTTGTTGATGCTCATTATCAGCGCTTTATTTTATTAAGTTTATAAAAAATATTCATAAATAAATATGTGTGCTTGTAATGCACGAATAAAAAGTTATTAACAATTTTGTGGAATAAAAAAGTTGGTTTTGAGTATAAAAAATAGTTGAATGATTAGTGTTTTATCTTTATTTTTTTGTCAAGAGTATTTCTAAATTGTTTTTATAACGTTATTATAGTATGTTAATTATAATACCCTTGTTTTTTCTTACTTTTGATATAAATCAATATTTTGGTAATTATGAAAATTTTAATATTAAATGGCCCCAATTTAAATTTGTTGGGAAAAAGAGAACCAGAGATTTATGGTTCTGAAACTTTTGAACAATATTTTGAAACTTTAAAAAAGAAATATTCAGAGATTACTTTAGAATACTTTCAATCAAATAGTGAAGGGACGTTAGTAGATAAAATTCACGAAGTAGGTTTTTCTTACGATGGAATTGTAATGAATGCAGGAGCATATACGCATACTTCTGTAGCCATTGCTGATGCGATTAGTGGTGTAACTACTCCGGTTGTTGAAGTTCATATTTCTAATACTCACAAAAGAGAAGCTTTTAGGCATAAATCTTTTTTATCTCCCGTTTGTAAAGGAGTAATTTTAGGTTTTGGTTTAAAGAGTTATGAATTGGGCGTAGAGAGTTTTATAAAATAAACAATGAACAAAGAGGAAAACTGGTTATATGAAATAAATCCAAAGAACAATCTCTTCGATTTAAATTTAAAGGAAGTTTGGCGTTATAGAGATTTATTGTTTCTTTTTGTAAAAAGAGATGTAGTAACTGTTTATAAACAAACTATATTAGGACCTTTATGGTATTTAATTCAGCCTTTGTTTACTTCAATTGTATTTACTTTGGTTTTTAATAAAATAGCGAATATTAGTACAGGTGGAATTCCACCCTTTTTGTTCAACTTGGCGGGTATTACTAGCTGGAATTATTTTAAAGATTGCTTAACAGAGACCTCAGATACTTTTAAAAAGAACCAAGCTATTTTTGGAAAGGTTTATTTTCCAAGAGTTATTATGCCCATGTCTGTGGTAATCTCAAATCTATTAAAGTTCGGAATTCAGTTCGGAATTTTTATTTGTTTCTACTTATATTTTGTTTTTAGTGGTAGTGTTATAAGTCCTAATATATATGTATTAACATATCCTATTGTGTTATTATGTATGGCTATGTTAGGATTAGGGTTAGGAATGATTATCTCATCGATGGTAACTAAATATAGAGATTTAACTTTTTTAGTTTCTTTTGGGGTACAACTTTTAATGTATATTTCATTGGTAAGTTTACCTTATAGTTTGTTTAAAGAAAATAACTTAACATGGGCGGTAGATTTTAATCCTGTAGCACATATTATTGAGTATAGTAGGTTTGTTTTGTTGGGAGAAGGTTCCGTGACTTTGTTTGGTGTTTTGTATACATTAATAATTTCTGTTGTAGTTTTTCTATTTGGAATATTGGTTTTTAACAAGACAGAAAAAAGTTTTATAGATACGATATAACATGGAAGAGAGTAATGTGATATTAAAAGTAGAAAACATCTCTAAACAATATCGTTTAGGAACTTTAGGAACAGGAACTATTAGTCACGATTTAAATAGATGGTGGCACAGAATAAGGGGAAAAGAAGATCCTTATTTAAAAATAGGAGAAACCAATGATAGAAGTACAAAAGGAACTTCGGAGTATGTATGGGCCTTAAAAGATGTTTCTTTTGAAGTAAAAAAGGGTGAGATTTTAGGAATTATTGGAAAGAATGGAGCTGGTAAATCAACCTTGTTAAAAATCCTTTCAAGAGTCACTGGGCCTACTACAGGAAGTATAAAAACCAAAGGAAGAATAGTTTCTTTATTAGAGGTTGGAACGGGGTTTCATCCTGAAATGACTGGGCGTGAGAATGTATATTTAAACGGAGCTATTTTAGGAATGACCAAAAAAGAAATCAATGAAAAAATTGATGAGATTATTTCTTTTTCGGGTTGTGAACGTTATATAGATACGCCTACCAAACGTTATTCTAGCGGAATGACGGTACGTTTGGCTTTTGCTGTAGCCGCTTTTTTAGAACCTGATATTTTGGTAGTAGATGAAGTTTTAGCGGTGGGGGATGCAGAGTTTCAAAAAAAAGCCATTGGTAAAATGCAAGATATTTCTAATAGTGATGGAAGAACAGTTTTGTTTGTGAGTCATGATATGGCTGCGATACAAAGTTTATGTACAGAGTTGCTGGTTTTGGGAAATGGTGTTAATTTGTTTCAGGGGAATGTTTCAGAAGGTGTTGATTTTTATTTGAGTGATAAAAATCAAGAGGTTAACTCAGATCTCTTAAGCTTAACAATAAGAAAAGGAAATAAAACTTCACTTTTTAAAAAAATTAGTTTTACGTCAAATACTCAAGGTAAGGAGTTTAAAGACAGTTCAAAAGTTTATTCTGGAAGTAAAATTTTTATAGATATTGAAATTGAGAATAAAAGAGCTTTGTCAAGAGAGATTTATATTGCAATGGACTTTGTTGATTCAAAAGGAATAGCAGTGATGAATATAAGTAATGAGTTTACTAAGAATAAATTGTATTTAAAGGATAAAAAATCTATAATTCGTTTTGAAATAGCTAATTTGAATTTAAGATCGATGGATTATTATATTTCTTTATGGGGGTGTGAAGTTGGAGGAAGTGTTTTTGATTTTATTGAGAATCAAATTAAAATGGAGGTAATTGAAACAGATTTTTTTAGAACAGGAGCAATTCCTAGAGGAAAACAACATGGTTATATATTATTAGCTAATAACTCATATAATTTTGAAAAATGAAAAATTTGTTAGTGTCTATTATAATTCCGTGTTATAATCAAGCAGAATTCTTGTGTGAGACTTTGGAGAGTGTTCTAAATCAAAAATATATTCACTGGGAATGCTTTATTGTAAATGATGGAAGTACTGATGATACCGAAGTTGTTGCAAAGGAATATTGTAATAAAGATCCAAGATTTGTTTATCTATATAAAAACAATGGAGGACTAAGTAGTGCTAGAAATTATGGATTAAATCATGCTAAAGGAGATTTAATTCAGTTTTTAGATTCAGATGATTTGCTCTTTCCTACTAAAATTGTTGAATCAATAGCTTTGTTTAAAGGAGACCATCATTATAAATTTGTAATAACAGATTTTAGTATGCTTATTAACAATGTTAATTATTCAATGATTATTAATCAAGAAAAATTAACTTTTGAAGGGGTTTTGTATTATTGGGATTTTGAAATTAACATTCCTATTCACTGTGGATTATTTGATGCTTCTTTTTTTACACAATATAGATTTGATGAGACTATTAAAGCCAAAGAAGATTGGTTAATGTGGATTGTGTTATTTAAACAAGGTTATATACCTATTGCACTTGCAAAGCCTTTAGTATCTTACAGAAAACATACTCAAAGCATGACTATGGCTACCAATATTTTTAAAGAACAACTAAGAGCTATAGAGATTATTAAAGAAATTATTGGAACTAATTTATATGAAGAGTTTTTGTTGATATTATATAAAAATATAAGTAAAAAGAATTCAGTGTTAAAGCAAGAGATAGAAAACTTAAAATCTTCAGTTTTCTATAAAGTTGAAAAAAAGTTAAAAAAAATATTTAGAAAGTAAACTCAAATGCTAGCTATACTAATTCCATACTACAAAAAAGATTTTTTTCAAGAAACATTTGATTCTTTGCTAAATCAAACCTGTCATAAATTTAATGTATACATAGGCGATGATTGCAGTCCATATAATTTTGAGTCAGAAATAAATAAAGAAACTCTACCTTTTAATTTAACGTATAAAAGATATCATGAAAATTTAGGGGGACAGTCATTGGTAAAACATTGGAATAGATGTTTAACAATTTTGAATGATGAAAAATGGTTTATGATTTTGGGAGATGATGATGTGTTACAAAATAATTTTGTAGATGAGTTTTATAAGAATGTAAAAGAGGTTAATGCTAAAGCAATTAATGTGGTTAGATATGCATCGGTTAAAACAGATATAGCGTTAAGTCCTATGATAAATACTGTTGAAGTTGCTGAAATAGAAAACACTATCACGTTTTTTATAAATAGATTAAAAGGATTAACTAGAAGTACTTTAAGTGAATTTGTATTTAAAGTAGATGCCTATAAAAAACATGGGTTTAAAGAATATCCATTAGCTTGGCACACAGATGTAATGGCTGTTTTAGAGTTTTCAGAATTTAACAAAATATATGGAATTAATACTTCCGTTGTGAAAGTAAGATCTAGTGGTATTAATATTTCTAGTATGAGTAATAATTTAGTTAAAAAAAACGAGGCATCTTTTGCTTTTTTCTTTGATTTGTTAAATATCCATAATAAGTATTTTACGTTAGAGCAATTGGAGTTGGTTTATTTCAAGCTAGAGAAAACATTTTTAGATAATAAAAAAAAGAATAGTTACTGGAGAAAGACAATTCTTTTATATATTAAAAATAAGCAATGGATTAGACTATTAAATTTTATAGGTAAGTATTTATCTGCAATAAGAAAAGCGCAAAAATGAAAATATTAGTAATAGCTCAAGATTTAAGGATATCAGGTACTAGTGAAGGAGTCGTATCAAGGTCTTTTATAGCTAAACTTGCAGATTTATACCCAGAATCTACTGTAGATTTGGTGTATTTAAAACATGTTAATAGTGATGATCGTTTAGATTTGTTACCTGTAGATAATATTGTAGAAGAAAGAATAAATATTTTTAAGTTTCCAAAATATGTTTTGTGGCCTAATAAGATTTATTGGAGAATTTTTCACAAAACTTTAAAAGAACAGTTTATATTTTCTAAGTATAAAAAACATTTGTCTAAAATAGATTATAAAAAATACGATTTAATCTTTATTAGAAGTTGTGGACAAGAGTATGAAGTTATTAGAGCAGCAAAAAACCTTCCTATTTTAAAGAATGCAATTATCAATTTTCACGATCCTTTTCCAGTCTTATGGGATTCTGGCTCTAAATTGGAGTTAAATAAATTAGAGGTTTATAAAATGATGGATATGTGGGAAGTAGTAAAACAAGCTAAGGCCTGTATTTCACCTTCAGGATTATTATCAAATGATATGGAGCATTTATATGGTTCGAACAAAAAGTTCTTTACAGTTCCTCATCAATTTTCTCCTAAAGTCTTTGATTATTCTAATGTGGATAATTATAGGAAAAAAGAGAAAAAAATATCAGTTTCATACCACGGTGCTATTCAGTTTAAAAGAAATATAGATGTTTTATTAGATGCTTATATTAATATTATAGATGAAGATAAATTCTTAAAAGATAATACTGAATTTGTTCTTAGAATAAAAGGAGATCAAACAGAAAGAATCAAAGAAAAATACAAAAACATAAAAAACATTGTGATTTTAAATACAATTAATTTTGTGAACTCATCTTATGAACAAAAAAATGAATCTGATATTATCGTCATATTAGAAAATTGTGACAATACATCACATAGTAATATTTTGGTAGGGAAAGCACCATTTTTAGAGAGTTTAAAAAAACCTATTATTTCAATATCACCCAAAAGAAGTGAGACGAGAAATATAATCAAAGAAGAATTTATAGCAACATATGATAATCATGATGAAATAAAAAATAAACTAAGATATTTGATACATTTAAAAATGAATAATAAAAATTTAAATGTATCTCCATTTGGAGATTATTTTTCTTTAAAATCTTTTAGAGGCTCTATAGAATCTTTATAATCAAATCAGATTTATATGATAAAAGAACCATTAGTTTCAATTATAATACCCACCTATAACAGAGCTCATTTAATAGAGAAGACTTTAGATTCTATTATTGTACAAACATATACAAATTGGGAGTGTATTGTAGTTGATGATGGGTCTACTGATGATACAGATAAAATTTTAATGGGGTATTGTAAAAAAGATGAGCGAATTCAATATCATCATAGGCCAAACGATAGAGTTAAAGGAGCCAATGCGTGCAGAAATTATGGCTTTGAATTAAGTAAAGGAGAGTATGTGAACTGGTTTGATAGTGATGATTTGATGGTTAATAAAAAATTAGAAGTTCAAGTAGATAGATTATTAAATACAGAATGTCAATTTACAGTATGTCAAACTATTGTTTTTAAAGATAGTATTAATAATAAATTAGGATTGAGGAATAAAAAAGTACATTCAGCTGATTTTTTTAATGATTTTATTACTAATGAAATTAAGTTTTTGACTCAATCACCAATGTTTAAAAAAGAATTTATATTATCTAGAAGCTTGAAATATGATGAAAGCTTGTCTCGCTCCCAAGAAAGAGATTTTTTTGTAAAAGTACTAGCATTGGTCAATAATTATGATTTCATTGATGAAGTGTTAGTTTTTTTTAGATTAAATGAGAATAGTATTTCACATGGAAAAATAACAGAAGATAAAGTTTATTCATCTTTTAAGGTTGACTTTAATATAGTAAAAGTACATCATAAATTGTTAAAACAAAAAACGATTCTTTTACTAAAGAAAAAATTAATAAATGAATATTATAATGCGTTATCATTAAAGTATTATAATATAGGAAAGAAAATTTTATATAAATTATTAAGTAAACATAATGTTATTAAATTTAGTGCAATAGATAAAATTATGTTTATAAGCGCATTTTTTTTCTTTAGAATTTTTAAGAAAGGTTATTTTTTATTGCCAAAAAATATTAAATGAGATTAGGAGAAAACCCACAGAGAAATCAAAAATTAAATACTAACAATTACTCACATAGAGTGATTATGCCTATTTATATTCCTAATCAAGATGAGTATTATGCAGATTCTTTTAAAATATTAAAAAGATCTATCCAAAGCTTAGTCAATACTATTTCAAAACAATCAGCTATTACCATTGTAAATAATGGTTGTTGTAAAGAGGTGGTAGATTATTTAAATGAATTATTTAAAGAAGATAAAATACAAGATTTAATACATACTCAAAAAATAGGAAAGTTAAACAGTATTATAAAGGCTGTAAAAAGTAGTTATGAACCATTAATAACTATTACAGATTCAGATGTCCTTTTTTTATCGGGTTGGTTAAATAAAACAGTTGAGGTTTATAAAAACTTTCCAAAAGCAGGAGTGGTGGGAATTGTACCACAATTTAAACAATTTGAAAATCTGGGGTATAATGTTATTTATAATAACTTATTCAATGCAAATATCAAGTTTACAGAGGTTAAAAATCCAAAGGCTTTAAAATTGTTTTATAAAAGTATTGGTTGGAAAGATGATTATAATAAAGATTATTTAAAATATAATTTAACCATAACAAGTAAATCAAATAGTAAAGTAAAAGCAATTATTGGGAGTGGTCATTTTGTGGCTACCTATAAAAGAGAATTGTTTAATAATGATATAGCTTTTTCTGATTATTTATTAGGAGGTAATAGTGAAATAGACTTATTGGATCTACCTTGTGTAAAAAAAGGGTTATGGAGACTTACGACTGATGGCAATTATGCATATCATATGGGAAATGTCTTAGAGTTTTGGATGAATGAGGAAACTTCTTTAATACCAGAAGAAATTAACTTTGAATTTTTAAAAAATGACAAGAAAGTATTAAAGAATAAAGATATTGGCTTTTTGTTTAATACTAAGCTGATGAGAGTTTTTTATAAAAAATACAAATCAATTTTTTATAAAAAATGGGGATTGCCTAAAAAATTACATTCAACTTATTAACATGAAGAATTTTACAATTGTTATCCCTACAAAAAATAGACTTGAGGAGTTAAAAATCACCCTACTAAAATTAGAATATTTAATTAAATCAGAAAATATCGAAATTATTTTAGTAGATGATGGATCTGTAGATAATACAAAGGAATATATAACTGAAAATTATCTTAATATTAGATATTACAGAAATGAAAAATCTAAAGGAATTCTTGCGGTAAGAAATAAAATATTTAGTCTTGTAAATACAGATTATGTATTGAGTATTGACGATGATGCAAACTTTCTTACAGAAGAAGTTATAGCTTCAGTTAAAAAATATTTTAATGAAAATAAAAACATAGGACTTGTATATTTTAGAAGTTATTGGAGTAAAGAAAAACCAAAGAGTATAGAAACTACCTTATCTTCTCATAGGACAAGGAGTTTTGGAGCTGTTTCTTTTGCAATGAAAATGTCAGCATGGAATTCTATTCCTAATTTATTAGAGTGGTTTTTGTTTTATGGAGAAGAAGACTTTATAGCTTATCATTTTTTTAAGAATAAATGGGAAATTCATTTTTTTCCAGAGGTTTTAATTCATCATAGAGTAGATATAAAATTAAGAAAAAAGCATAAAGATTATAAAATAAGGTTAAGACGTTCTTTGCGTTCGGGTTGGTATCTTTATATTTTATTTTTTCCTGTAAAAGAAATTCCAAGAAGGTTTTTATATACCTTGTGGATACAAATAAGAAATAAAACATTAAAAGGAGATTTAAAATCAACCATAGCTATATTTCAGGCTTTGTTTGATACTTTTGTTAATATTCCTAGACTTTTAAAAAACAGTAGTAGGTTAACTGTACAAGAGTTTAAAGAATATCAGCAATTACCTGATACAAAATTATATTGGAGACCAGAAGAAGAATTATGAAAGGCATAGTTGTTATTCCAGCAAGAGGAGGTTCAAAAAGACTACCTAACAAAAATATCAAATTGTTAGGAGGTATTCCTTTGTTAGTACATAGTATTAATTATGCAAAAACTATGTTTGAGACTAATAGTATTGTTGTATCTACAGATTATGCAGAAATAAAAAAAATAGCCTTAGAAAATAACATTAGAGTGATTGATAGACCCAAGGAAATATCGGGAGATTTGGCAACCTCTGTAGAGGTATTACAACATGTAGCTAAAACAGTTGAGGAGGATTATGATACTTTTATATTATTGCAACCCACCAATCCTCTTAGACCTAAAGAATTATTAAAAGAAGCTATAGAGCTATATCAAAAAGGAGAATACGATAGTTTGATGACGGTAAGTGAAAATGAACATAAACTAGGGAAAATTGTCAATGATAAATTTAAGCCATTTACCTACGAACTAGGACAAAGAAGTCAAGATTTAGAGCCTCTTTATTATGAAAATGGTTTGTTGTATATCACAAAAAAAACAGAAATTTTAAAAGGAAATATTTTGGGAGAAAATCATTATCCTTTTATTGTAAATCATTCTTTTTCAAAAATAGATATAGATACTTTAGAAGATTTTGAACTAGCAGAATTTTACTTAAATAAATACCAAAATGAATAGTCCATATATAGAAATAGCAGGAAGGAAAATAGGCCTTGATTACCCACCTTTGGTAGTGGCTGAACTAGGAATTAATCACGAGGGAAGTTTAAAAACGGCTTTTGAAATGGTAGATGCGGCCGCAAGAGCTGGTGTTGAAGTACTAAAACACCAAACACATATTGTAGCAGATGAAATGAGTGGAGCTGCAAAAAAAGTAATTCCAGGTAATGCAGATGTATCCATCTATGAAATTATGGAACGTTGTTCCTTAAATGAAGAAGACGAAATAGCTTTAAAAAAATATGTAGAAAGTAAAGGAATGATTTTTATATCTACTCCTTTTTCGAGAGCGGCTGCGAATCGTTTACATAAAATGAATGTAGATGCTTATAAAATTGGTTCAGGAGAATGTAATAATTATCCACTTTTAGAACATATAGCAAGTTTTGGTAAACCTGTAATTTTAAGTACAGGAATGAATACTATAGAAAGTATAGCCAAAGCATTAGCTATTTTTGATAAACACCACGTAGATGTAGCAATTTTACACACTACGAATTTGTATCCAACGCCTCCCGAATTGGTCAGGTTAGGAGCAATGACAAAAATGCATCAAGCTTTTCCAAAAAGAGTTTTTGGATTGTCAGATCATACACTAAGCAATCATGCTTGTTTAGGAGCAGTTGCTTTAGGAGGAAGTATTTTAGAAAGACATTTTACAGATCATATGGATAGAACAGGTCCAGATATTGTTTGTTCAATGGATGAGCAAGCAACCAAAGAATTGATTGAAGGTTCTAGATTAATGTGGCAAATGAGAGGTGGTGAAAAAGTACCTGCTCAAGAAGAACAAGTAACTATAGATTTTGCATTTGCAACAGTTTGTACAATAAAACCGATTAAGAAAGGTGAAGTTTTTACCAAAGAAAATATTTGGGTAAAAAGACCAGGTACAGGAGAAATTTTAGCGGAACATTTTAATGATATACTTGGCAAAGTAGCGCAAAAAGACATAGAAAATGATGAACAATTAACATGGTTACATGTCAAATAAAAAAATAGTTTTTTTAACTGGAACAAGAGCAGATTTTGGAAAAATTAAATCGCTAATTCAAGCTCTAGAAAACCATCAAAAATACACTCCATATGTGTTTGTAACAGGAATGCATTTAATGGAAAAATATGGTTACACTTTAATAGAAGTGGAGAGAAGTGGCTTTAAACATATAGAAACGTTTAAAAATCATACCCATGAAACCACGATGGATTTAACATTAGCAAAAACTATAAATGGATTTTCGACTTACGTAAAGAAAATAAACCCCGATTTAATTGTAGTCCATGGAGATAGAGTAGAAGCATTAGCAGGAGCTATTGTTGGAAGTCTTAATAATATATTAGTAGCCCACATAGAGGGAGGAGAAGTTTCGGGTACAATTGATGAATTGATAAGACATTCAGTTTCTAAAATGAGTCACCTACATTATGTTGCCAATGATTTAGCAAAAAAGAGACTATTGCAAATGGGGGAGTCTAACAAGAACATTTTTGTGATAGGTTCTCCAGATGTAGATATTATGTTTTCTAAAAATTTACCAACACTAGATAAAGTAAAAAGTTATTATGAAATTCCGTTTAATAATTATGGAGTTTTAATGTATCATCCCGTTACTACAGAATCAGAAAATATGGAGATGTATGCCAATAATTTAGTAGATGCGTTGTTAGAGGATGATAAAAACTATGTAGTTATTTATCCAAATAATGATTTGGGATCTACATCAATATTAAAGTCATATAAACGTATAGAAAAGCATAATAGATTTAGAATATTTCCATCCATAAGATTTGAGTACTTTTTAACCCTACTAAAACAAAGTGATTTTATTATAGGAAACTCAAGTGCTGGTATTAGAGAAGCACCATACTATGGAATTCCAACAATTAACATTGGAACAAGACAAGAAAATAGATCGATGCATCCTCATATTATACATTCAGATTATGAAACAAAAAATATATGTCATGCTATAAACCAAACCAAAACATCAAAGGTTAAAAAAGAAAACCCGTTGTTTGGTTATGGTAATAGTGCTGAGTTATTTATTGAATCATTAAGTAAACTTTCATTTAAAGACGGTGGTATTCAAAAACAATTTATAGACATATAAATAAAGAATTAAAATGAACATTATAGGAGTGGTTATTACTGATGGAGTTGGATATAGGAATTATATTTTAAGTGACTTTTTGCAAGAAGTTGTTAAAAAATATGATAAAGTAGTTGTGTTTTCAGGAATTTCTATTGAACAGTATCCTAAGGAATATTCTAATTTAGAAATTGTAGAGCTACCTGTTTTTGTTGAAGGTAGACTTACTTGGTTTTATAGAAAACTGAAAGAATTAGCACATTTGTTTTTACACAGAAATAAAACTTTTGGTATTAGAGATACTTTAAGTTTTTCATACCCAAAAACAAATTCCCCTAGAGCATTATTAACAAAATTGGCTTTTTTTATAGCTAAAAATTATCATACAGAAAAAAATATAAAAGTCTATGAAAAATTTCAATTTAAGAGTTTTAAAAATAGTGGTATTTATAAAAACTATACCTTACTTTTAAAACAATACACCCCTAATCAACTGTTTTTTACTCACCAGAGACCTCCTTTTTTAGCTCCCTTAGTAGCTGCAGCAGATGAATTAAAGATTCAAACAACAACATTTATATTTAGTTGGGATAATTTAGCTTCTAAAGGAAGAATGCTAGGAACATTTAAAAATTATTTAGTATGGAGCGATTTGATGAAACAGGAACTGTTAGAGTTTTATCCTGAAGTTTCTCCTAACCATATAAAAGTAGTTGGTACTCCTCAATTTGAACCTTATGTATTGGATAGATATCATATTTCAAGAGATGAATTTTATAATAAATTTAATTTAAATTCTTCTCAAAAAATTATTTGTTATTCTTGTGCGGATAGTAGTATTGGTAAAAATGATGAAATTCATATAAGAGCCATTTTAAGTTTTATTAATAAAACTCAAAATTTACAGTTGTTAGTAAGAACTTCTCCTGCTGAGGATGGAAAACGCTTTGAGAGATTAAAAAATGAATTTCCAGAAATTAAGTGGAATTTTCCAAAGTGGTTTTTATCAAGAGAAGGCCATGCTGAAGCTTGGTCACAAAGATTACCTTCTATAGAAGATATTAATGATTTAAAGGCCATTTTACAATACTCCGATGTAAATGTAAATATGTTATCTACGATGAGCTTAGATTTTATGTTGTTTGATAAACCTGTTGTCAATACTGTTTTTGGTAATAAAGAAAATGGACTGTATGATGATCAACGTTTTTTAAATTATGTTCATTATAAATATGTGGTAGATAGTGGAGCTGTAACCATTGCTACAAATGAAAATGAATTGCATCGTTACTTAGAAGAAGCTTTGCAACAACCCAATTTAAGAAGTAAAGAGCGTAAGCAATTAATTGATTTAGAAATTGGTGCTCCGTTAGAAGGAACTAGCCAAAGAATTGTTGAGGCTTTAAAATCATTATAAAATGAAAAAAGTAGCGGTAGTTTGTAACTATGTTTTAAGGCCAGATAGAATTGGAGGGATGGATCGCTTTTTTAAATTGTTTGATGAGCAATTAAAAAAAGAAGGATATACTGTTGATTGGTTTTTTACAAACTATACACCTTTTGATTTTTATAAAAACTTTACTATTTACAGTGCAGAAAACTTATCCGTAGAACAAAAAATTTTAGAAGTTGCTTATCATCAAAAATATAATGTTGTCATTACTCATTTTACAGAACTTTGTACTTCTTTTTATAAAGAAATAAAGTCTTTGAATTCAGATGCTCATGTCATTGCTGTTGATCATAATCCTAGACCTTTAAAAGGGTTTCCTTTAAAAAAGAGAATTAAAAAAAGAATAGAAGGAGTTTTATACAGTAGATATATCAATCAATTCATAGGGGTTTCTCAATATACAGTCAATCATATTTTGAATGATTATGGTTCTTTTTTGAAGAATAAAACAAAAGTTGTTTATAACGGAATTGATACCGATGTTTTTGAAAAGAGAAAAGCAGAGAATAAGAATAAATTTATCGTAGCTTCACACTTAAGAGCCTCTAAAGGAATTCAAGATTTAATTAAAGCATTAAGTTTTCTTGAAAAGAATTTGTTACAAAATGTTGTTATAGATATTTACGGTGAAGGGCCTTATGAAAAACATCTTAAAGAACTTACTACTAAATACCATTTAGAAAATCTTATTTTTTTTAAAGGAAGTTCAGCAAAGCTAAATGAACTGTTCTGTAATTACAGTTACATGATTCAACCAACTTATATGGAGTGTTTTAGTTTGTCAATTTTAGAGAGTTTATCTGCAAATGTGCCCGTAATTACCACTACTGTAGGGGGGAATTTAGAAATTGTAAAAAATAGAGAGAATGGATTTGTTTATAGACCAGGAGATTGTAAAACATTGGCTACTATTTTAGAAAAGGTGATCATGGGTAAAGAAGAAATCAAAGAAGATACATCAATTTTAATAGCTAAGGAGTACAATCTCTCAAAGATGGTGACTAATCACATAAATTTATTACCATGAACATCGCTTTCATCACACCTGAATATCCGTTAGAAGTTTTTAAAGGAAACATTGGAGGTATTGGAACTTTTACAAAAAGTTTGGCCGAACATTTGGTTCGTTTTTCTTATGAAGTAACAGTATTTGTTCATAGCCAACCAAAAGAGCAAGTTTTGGTAGAAAATGGTGTGGAAATTCATTTGGTTAAAAAGAAAGCAATTAAAGGCATTACTTGGTACACCAACAGAAGATATTTTAATCAATATGTAAATACTATTATTTCTGATAAAAATATAGAAGTGATTGAAGCTCCAGAGTGGACAGGTTTTACTGCTTTTATGAAATTTTCTTGTCCATTGGTAATTCGTTTACATGGATCGGATACTTATTTTTGTGATTTAGAAAACAGAAAGGTAAAAGCCAAGAATAAGTTTTTTGAAAAGAAAGCCATCACAGGAGCAAATAAAATAGTGGGGGTTAGTGATTTTGTAACTCAAAAAACAAAGCAATTATTTAATTTACATTCAGACATTGAAGTATTTTATAATGCCATAGATAGTAGTCTTTTTAAACCAAATCATCAAGAAATTAAACCCAAAACACTTTTGTATTTTGGAACTATTATCAGAAAAAAAGGAGTGTTGTCCATTGCCAAAGCATTTAATGAAATTGTTAAACAAGATCCAAAGGTAAAGTTATGTTTGTTGGGTAGAGACAATAGAGATGTTTTTACAAGAAAATCAACTTTGGAAATGTTTAAAGAATTGTTGTCTAAAAAAGCAAAAAAACAATTCACTTATGTAGCGGAGGTACCGTATGAAGAGGTTATAAAATATATTCAGCAAGCAGATGTTGTTTTATTGCCTAGCTTTGCAGAGGCTTTTCCTATGACATGGTTAGAAGCCATGGCTCTCGAAAAAAAATTAGTGACTTCTAATATTGGTTGGGCAAAAGAATTAATGGTAGATAATGAAACAGGTTTTACTGTAAATCCTGAAAATATTAAGGAATTTTCAATCAAAGTTTTAACCTTATTAAATGATGAGGGAAAAGCAATTCAAATGGCAATAAACGCCAGACAGAGAATTGTAAATAAATTTGATGTCAAGCAATCAATTAAAAAAAATATTGCGATGTACAAATCAATAATAAAATAACATGCATTTAAAAAAATACATCACCTCAAAGAACGAGGTATTGTTATATAGTGGAGAGCCAAATATAGAAATGTTAGAGCATTTGGCATGTGGAGCAGGCGATGTATGGCATAGTTCTTTAGAGCAAGGTTTTACAAATTGTTTTCAAGATTTGGTATATCAAACTGCTGTGTATTGGTGGTTTTTAAATGATATTAAAGACCAAGATAAATGTGTTTGTTGGCGAATTAATGTCAACGCCTTTGTGGTTAGAGAAACTGTTTGGAATCAAATCAATGGGTTGGATATGCAATATGAATCTAGTACCATGTCTGGGTTAGATTTTGGATATAATTTATTAAGAAATCAAGCAGGAATTCCTTTACATGTAAAAGGATTGTATTCACCAGAAGAGAATAATATTCAGATTTCAACAGAAGATAGATATACTTTCTTTTTTAAGAATTTTAAAAGACAACATCCATTTTATATGATGTTGAGAAAGGGAATTTTTAAATTTCCTTCAGAATATAAGGCCTATCAAAAAGCAAAGCATAGTGCTGTAAAATATGTTGAGAAAATAATTCAACCTAAAGATTTAAACCCCATTTCAGGAAAACCTACGGTAAGTTTGGTGATTCCTACCATGAGAAGACAAGCCTATAGTCAGATTTTGTTAGAAGATCATAAAAATCAATCTTACCTAATCAAAGAAGCTGTAATTGTTGATGCTACTCCAGAAGAGGAAAGAGATGAAAAGTATTATAGAAATGAAGATTTTCCTTTTGATGTTGTGGTAAAATGGCAAACAAGCAAAGGAAGTTGTAGGGCTAGAAATGAAGCGATTGATTTGTGTACAGGGGATTATATTATTTTTGCGGATGATGATGTTAGGGTGTTGCCTGATTTTGTTGAAAATCATATCAGACTGCTTCAAACATATGATGCAGCTGCGTGTAATGGATTGGATAGTATGGCAGAAAATGTACATCAAGATTTGTCTGATTTAAAAAAGAGATTAGCAAAAATCGAAAATCAAAGATGGAAAGTGGGTGTGTCTTCTATTTTTAGCAATGCCAATTCTTGTGTTCGTAGGGATGTGGTACAAGAGTTAGTAGGGAATGATGTTAATTTTGACGGTGGTTATGGAGAGGATGCAGATTTTGGATTGTCTATTTTAAAAGCAGGACATGTACTATTACACAATCCTTTTTCACCCAATCTTCATTTAAAACCCCCTATGGGTGGATATAGATGGTGGGGAAGTGAAGCCAAAAAGAAAGGAAAACAACGTAAAATACAACCTTGGGAATTAGATAATCCAGTGAAAAAAATTGTCCCAAAACCGAGTCCAACCATTACTTACGGAATATTAAAACACTTTACACCAAGTCAAGTAAAAGAATGGAGAGTAAAATATTTCTTTTTATTTTTATTTAAAGGTGGAGTGAAAAAAATCCCAATTAGATTGATTCAATTACCCTATAAACAATTGCAGTTTTCTAAATCATTGCAATATGCAAAAGCATTGATTAATTTAGGAGTTAGATATAAATAAATTTATGATGTTTAGCCTTATCATTTGTACCTACATGCGACCTACAGCTTTGTTAAAGTTGTTAAAAACGGTGGCTAATCAAACTTTATATCCTAATGAAATTTTAATTGTGGATGGTTCTACAAATGAAGAGACCAAAGAATTACTTATTCAAAATGTATTTGAGAATCTAACTTATTATAAAGTAGCACCAGAAGAAAGAGGCTTAACAAAACAGAGGAATTTTGGAATTGAAAGAGTAAGACCTGATATAGATTTTGTTTGTTTTTTAGATGATGACACTATACTCAATCCAGATTATTTTAAATATTTGATTGGCACATATGAAACTTATCCTGAGGCTTTGGCTGTTGGAGGTTACATTACTAATGAGGTTGATTGGAAGCAAACGGAAGAAGTAAACACACACGAGTTTTATTATGATGGTTGGGTAAGAAAAGAAGGTTCAAGATTTAAATTGAGAAAAAAACTAGGTTTGTTAGATAATACCCCTCCTGGTTGGATGCCAAGATTTTCTAATGGAAGATCGGTAAGTTTTTTACCACCAAGCAATAAAGTATATCCTATTGAGCAAATTATGGGGTGTAGTATGTCTTTTAGAACGGAAATTTTTAAGGAATTATCATTCTCAAAATACTTTGAAGGATATGGTTTGTATGAAGATGCTGATTTTTCGTTACGCTTGGCTAAAAAAGGATCTTTATATATCAATACCGCTGCAAGAGTAGAACATCATCATGATGTTGCTGGGAGACCTAACAAATTTAAATATGGTAAAATGGTGACTAGAAATGGTTGGTATGTTTGGAGAGTAAAATATAAAAATCCATCTATCATAGCTCGTTTAAAATGGAATGCCATTGCCATTGTGTTAATGAAATTAAGATTTATTAATGTGTTTACTTCTAACAAAAAAAGAGAAGCTTTCACAGAGGCTTTGGGGAGATTTTATGGTTTATTAACCTTGATTTTTAACAAACCAACAGTAAAAAGATGATTTTCGGAATTATTACTCATGCAGCTCATAAAATAAAAGATGGACAGATTTATGCTTACGAGCCTTATGTTCGTGAAATGAATTTGTGGGCAAAATATGTAGACGAAATTATTATTCTAGCTCCAATGTCTAATGATGAAATTCAGAATATTGAAATTGCCTACGAGCATGGTAATATTAAAATAATAGAAATTCCCAATTTTGATATCACTTCTATCATAAATTTGTTGAGGTCTTTAGTAGTAATACCTAAAATATGTTTGCAGATATATAAGGTAATGAAACAAAGTAGTCACATACACTTACGCTGTCCAGGAAATGTGGGGTTGTTAGGTTGTTTAATGCAAATATTTTTTCCATCAAAATATAAAACAGCTAAATATGCAGGGAATTGGGATCCAGAAAGTAAACAGCCTATTACTTATAAATTTCAGAAATGGTTACTTGGTAACACTTTTTTAACTAAGAATATAAAAGTATTGGTCTATGGAGATTGGCCAAATCAATCAAAAAATATTGTTCCATTTTTCACAGCGAGTTATCATCAATCTGAAATAGAAGAAATTCCAATTAAAGACTTAAATGATCAAATAAAATTGATTTTTGTAGGTGGTTTAACGGTTGGTAAACAACCTTTGTTGAGCATAAAAGCAACCCATGAATTGATAAAAAAAGGATATACTGTTTGTTTAAATATATATGGTGATGGAGTGATGAGAACTGAAATAGAAAATTATATTTCAGTTCATCAACTAGAAAATCAGATTGTTCTACATGGAAATGTAAATAAAGAAGTGGTAAAAGTAGCTTTTCAAACTTCACATTTTCTTATTTTTATATCAAAGTCCGAAGGATGGCCAAAAGTAGTGGCAGAGGCTATGTTTTGGGAATGTTTGCCTATCAGTTCAAAAGTGTCTTGCATTCCGTATATGTTGGGACATAATACGAGAGGGAAAGTAGTGGACCCTTTTGTAAAAAAGGTTGTTTCTGCGATAGAAGAATACCTTTTAAATCATGATCTTTATAAGTTACAAATAGGGAATGCCAAAATTTGGTCAAGAATGTATACACTTGAAAAGTTTGATAGAGAAATAGAAAAAATATTAAATGAGTAAACCTTTAAATGTTATACATATAATAGATTCTCTTGCGGTTGGTGGAGCGGAAATGATGGCAGTGAATATTACCAATGGATTGCCTAAATATGGTGTTGCCTCTCATATATGTGTGACAAGGGCAGAAGGTTTGTTGAAAGAAAAAATAAGCAAAGAAGTCGGGTATGTTTTTTTAAATAAACAAGGTATTATTGATGTTAAGGCTTTGTTGAAGTTAAAGAATTACATCAAAAAACATAAAATCAAGCTGATTCATGCGCATTCTTCTTCGTTTTTTATAGCAGTGTTGATAAAGCTTCTAACGCCAAAAGCAAAAATTGTTTGGCATGATCACTATGGAAAAGCAGAACAAATTAAAGTACGAAAGTCAATAGTATTAAAAATAGCTTCTTTATTTTTTTGTCAAATCATATCAGTAAATCAAATTTTAGTGAATTGGGCAAAAGAAAAATTAATTTGTAAAAAAATAAAGTTCTTGGCTAATTTTGCCACCATCAATAAAACAGTTCACAAAACTCATTTAAACGGAGTGGAAGGAAAAAGAATTGCTTGTGTAGCAGCTTTTAGATCTCAAAAAGATCACTTTAACTTATTACAAGCTTTTACATTTATTAAAAATAAATATCCAGAATGGACTTTACATTTGATAGGTGAAAAACATAATAATATTTATAGTAAACAAATAGATGCTGTTATTGAAGATAAGGGGTTAGAAAATAATGTTTATTTCTATGGTTCTTGTTTAGATATTAAGTATATTTTAAATCAGTCTACTATTGGAGTGTTGTCTTCTAATTCAGAAGGTTTACCAGTATCTTTGTTAGAATATGGTTTGGTAGGTTTGCCAGTGGTGGTTACGAATGTTGGGGATTGTAAAAAAGTAGTCAATAATTATGGACTTGTTGTAGAGAAAGAGGATGCACTAGCATTAGCGAAAGCGCTTGAGAAATATATTTTAGATGAAAATTTAAGACGCTCAAAAGCTACTCAATTTCAAAAGCATATTTTTGAGAATTATTCTGAAAAGGCATATTTTTCTAAATTGATAAACATATATCAAGAATGTTAAAAAATAGACTTTTATTGGTTGTTTTACATTTGTTAGCAGGGTTTCTGTTAACGGTTTCTATCATTCCAAAATTGGTAGCAGTTCTAATCATGATATATGCAATTATTGATATAGTTGCAAGTAAAAACAATAACAATCAGGCTTTTTTATGGACGGCTTATTTTGTAAGTGCCGAGGTTTTATTGAGAATGACTGGAGGAACCATTTCTTGGGAAATGATAAAATATATAACTATTCTTTTTCTTTTTATTGGTATTGCTGTTGAAAAACAATCAAGAGGTGTTCCTGCTATTTTTTGGTTGTATATTTTATTATTATTGGTAGGGGTAGCTTTTTCGGATATTCCTGCAGATGCTTCTTTACGAAAAGCTGTGGTGTTTAATTTAAGCGTTCCTATATCTTTAGGAGTTTCTGCTATGTATTTTTACAATAGAAGTATTGAGTATAATAGGTTTAAAGAAATATTATATTTTACATTATTGCCTATCATGTCTATGCTAACATTGTTATATTTTAAAACGCCTAGTTTAAAAGAAATTACTTTTGGTTCTACGGCTAATTTTGAAGCTTCAGGTGGATTTGGACCTAATCAAGTGGCTACTGCTTTAGGTTTCGGAATTTTTTTGTTAGCTACTTTATTATTGTTAAGAGGAAAGATAACAGGCTCTATTTACGTAGATGTTTTTTTACTATTTTACTTAATATATAGAGGATTATTAACGTTTTCTAGAGGTGGAATTTTGACAGGTTTTATCGCTTTTTTATTATTATCTTTTTTCTATCTAATAGCAAGGGGAAAAATATTAGAACTCTTAAAATATATAGGGATCATGTCTCTTTTTTTACTCACCATATGGGTGTACAGTACTAATGTAACAGCAGGAATGTTAGAAAATAGATATCTAGGGAGAAATTCTTTGGGAGTAGAGAAAGAGGATATGTCATCTGGACGATTAGATATTTTTGAAGAACAATTTAATACTTTTATGGAAAATCCTTTTTTTGGGATAGGGGTAGGTTCTGGTAAATATTTAAGATTAGAAGAGTATGATGGAGAAATAACAGCAGCATCTCATAATGAAATGAGTCGTCTTTTAGAAGAGCATGGATTGATAGGTTTATTTTCTTTATTGTTACTTTTTTACGCATCAACGCTTAATTTTTTTAAACAAGATTTATTGTATAAAGGTTTTGTTGTTGGATTTGCTGCTCTGTGGTTTTTAACAATTAATCATTCTGCCATGCGAATTGCTTTTCCAGGATTTATTTATGGTTTAAGTTTGATTAATTTTTATGAAGACGAAGCTTATGATGAAGAATTAGCAAGCTCAGAAATATGAAAATATTGTATATAGGAAATGACTTATCTGGTCAATCAAAATATCATAGTGCATATGCTACTTTAAAACAAAATCTAATTAATGAAGGTTTTGACGTGATTTGTACATCTTCTAAAAAAAATCAGATTTTTAGATTGTTTGATATGATATTGGCAGTGATGATTCATGCTAAAAAAGTTGATTATATTCTCATTGATGTTTTTAGTACTTCTGCTTTTTATTTTGCTTTTATTACGTCTCAACTTGCTAGAATTTTTAGAACAAAATACATTCCTATTTTACATGGAGGAAATTTACCAAGTAGACTGAACAAGAGTCCTAAAATGAGTGCTAAACTTTTTAGAAATGCATTTATAAATATTTCTCCTTCAGCTTATTTACAAGATGCTTTTAAAAAATATAACTATGATAGTGTCTTGATTCCAAATACTATTAATATAGATAATTATTTTTTTAAAGAAAGAAATCAATTAGTACCTAATTTGCTTTATGTTAGAGCTTTTGCAGAAATTTATAATCCTTTAATGGCTGTAGATGTTTTGTATGAGTTAAAAAAAACATATTCAGAAGCAACTTTATGTATGGTGGGACCTGATAGAGATGGAACTTTGATAAAAGTAAAAGAAAGAATAAAAGAGTTATCTTTAGAAAATAGTGTTACCATCACAGGAGTTTTGCCAAAGGAGGAATGGCATCAATTGTCTAAAAATTATGATCTATTTATCAATACCACAAATATTGATAATACTCCAGTAAGTTTGATAGAAACCATGGCTTTAGGAATTCCAATTGTATCAACAAATGTTGGGGGAATTCCCTTTTTGATAAATGATAAAGAAGACGGTTTTTTGGTATCACCCAATAATGTTGAACAAATGAAAAATGCTATTGTAACATTGTTAAACAATAAAAATATGGCTAATTGTTTTTCATTAAAAGGAAGAACCAAAGCAGAAAATATGGATTGGGAAGTAGTAAAACATCAATGGTTAAAAGTTTTAAAATAGATGTTTTACAAGTGGTTATTTAAATTTGGTCAGCAATGGAGAAATCCTTCAATCAATTATTGGTTTTCTTTTTTAAAGAAAAGTGAATTTTGGTCTGCAGAAGATTTAGAAGCTTATCAGTTAGAGAAGTTAAAAGAGTTGTTGCAGTTTGCCTATGATTATTCTCCCTTTTATAAAAAACATTTTAAAACTCATGGTTTTTCTGTATCAGATGTAAAATCGTTAGATGATATTCATAAAATTCCGATGATTAATAAGAGAGATTTGTTAGATCATACGCAAGAAATTCATACTCACTATTCTTTTAAAAAAATGATCAAAGCTACCACTTCTGGTAGTACAGGAGAATCTTTGGTTTTTAATAGAGAAGAGGAAGCTGATTCTTTTAATAGAGCGGCTATTTTTAGAGGATATTCTTGGTACAATGTAGATCCATGGGAAAAGAATGGATATTTTTGGGGATTTAACTTTTCTTTTAAAGAAAAACTAAAAACCAAAATCTTAGATTTTTTACAGCATAGGTTTAGAATTTTTAGTTACGAAAAAAAGTCTTTCGAGCAATTTGTAAATAAGTTAAAAAATGCAAAATATATCCACGGATATTCTTCTATGTTGTTCCAGACAGCCAAGTTGATAAACGAAAGAGGTTTAGAAAGACCTAAAAAAATAAAAATGATTAAAGGAACTTCCGAAAAAATATTTGATACTTATCAAGAAGAAGTACAAAAAGCTTTTGGATTAAAAATAATTAGTGAGTATGGAGCTACAGAGTCTGGAATCATAGCTTTTGAATGTCCAGAAGGGAATATGCACATCAATATGGAAGGTGTTCTAGTTGAAGAGGTCAATCATGAAATTTTAGTCACTAATTTACAAATGAAATCGTTTCCAATCATCAGATATCAATTAGGTGATTATATTCAGTTAGCATCAAAAGAAGAAATTTGCGATTGTGGTAAAAAACATAGAGTTTTAAAAGAAGTTACGGGTAGAGTAGGCTCCAATGTTTATGGTTTAAAAGAAATATATCCTAGTTTATATTTTTATTATATTTTTAAAAATTTAGTGAAAAACAAAGATTTAAAATTAAATTATCAAGTTGTTCAAAATCAAAAAGGATTTTTAGATTTTAATATAGAACAAGACATTGACAACCATAAAATAAGTTTGTTAAGAGAAGAAATTAAAAAGTATTTTAAGGATGATATAAGCGTAGAAATTAGAGTAAATAAATCATTGCAATCAACAAAAGGAAAGTTTAAAAGTTTTATTTCAAACATTCAATAAGTATGACACAACCTTTAGTTTCTATCATCACTCCTTGTTATAATTCTGAAAGTTTTATAAAAAATACGATTGAAAGCGTTTTGCATCAAAGTTATAAAAATTGGGAAATGCTTATTACAGATGATGGCTCTACAGATAACTCAGTTAAAATAATAGAAACGTTTATTGCTGAAGATCCTAGAATAAAATTATTTAAAATAAGCAATGCAGGGGCTGCAGTAGCAAGAAATACTTCTATAAAAAATGCCCAAGGAACTTTTATCGCTTTTTTAGATAGTGATGATATTTGGTTGACTAAAAAATTGGAAAAGCAAATTAATTTTATGCTGATCAATGATTATTCATTAAGTTTTACCTCATATCAACGAATGAATGAGGAAGGTACTTTAATCAATGAAGTGGTTAAAGCACATCATAAACTTAATTATAAAAATATGTTGTCCTCTAATAAAATTGGTTGTTTAACGGCGGTTTATAATCAAGAAAAAATAGGGAAATTTTACATGCCACTTATTAGAAAAAGACAAGATTATGCCTTTTGGCTCTCCATTCTAAAAAAAGTAGATTTTGCTTATGGTATTGATGAGGTTTTAGCAACTTACAGAATTCGTAATTTTTCAATGTCCTCAAAAAAAACAGAAATGATTAAGTGGAACTGGAAACTTTATAGAGAAATTGAGCAAAAAACACTCATAAGATCAATTTATTATGTATTATGTAACATTTGCATAAAACTTAAGAATCGTTAATTACTTATATTTGAATCAACTAAACTTAAGCTACTAATGATTCCAAAAACTAAATTATATTTTTCGGAAAGGATTGTCTTGTTAAGAATCATGGATATTTTTTTCATGTTTATAGGCTTTGCTATTTGTAATTTATATTTAAACTTTAAATACATCAATATTTTAGAAACTACTATTTCAAAAAACAGACTTGTTTTAATGGTTTACTTTTTAGTTATCGCACAAGTTTTTGAAATGTATAATTTGGCAGCTTCTGCTAGTCGATTTAAAACCACAAGAAACTTATTTGTAACCACTTTTGTATGTGTTTTACTATATTTATATACGCCTATTTTAACTCCTGTTCTACCTTCTAACAGAATAGATATTTTAATATTCTTTTTGTGCATTTTCATTTCTGTATTTGTTTGGAGAAACATCTATATTTTTACAGTTGCCAATAAAAAGTTTTATAAATATATTTTGTTAATATGTGGTCAAGAAGATATTTTAAAAGATTTAATCTATCATGTAGAACACCATTCTAGAGACGATGCAATGTATGGTTACATAACAGAGAAAGAGTTGGGAGGAAAGAAAGGTTTTTTGGATGTTAAGAACACAAATATTGATGAAATTATCAGTAAGAATAAAATCAAAGAAATCATCGTTTCTACTAAAGGTTTTTCAGAAGAAAATACAGAGCTTTTAAATCAAAAAATAGTTCATTATTTTGAGCAAGGAATTAATATTTTAAGCTACGAAGATTATATTGAAAGAATTACTTTTTGTGTGCCAGAAAAAAACTTAACCAAATACTTTTATAGATATTTTAATTTTAGTGAAAACCACGAGAATAGATTGTATCTTTTTTTTATGAGGTGTTTAGATGTATTAGCAGGTATAATAGGTCTTTTTTTTATGTTATTTTTCATCCCTATTGTGTTATTAGGTAATTTAATATGGAGTAGAGGTAGTTTGTTTTATAAACAAGAAAGAGTAGGAGCAAAAGGTAAACCATTTTGGATTATTAAATTTAGATCTATGGTTACTTTGGCTGAAAAAAACGGAGCACAATGGGCCATTAAAAACGATGCTAGAATTACTCCTTTTGGTAAATTTTTAAGAAAAATGAGAATTGATGAAATTCCTCAGTTTTGGAATATTTTAAAAGGGGAAATGAGTATGATTGGACCAAGGCCAGAGCGTCCTGAGTTTGTTGATGAGTTGGGTAAGCAAATCCCTTTATATGGTATTAGACACGTAATAAAACCAGGATTAACGGGTTGGGCTCAAGTAATGTATCCTTACGCTTCTACAATAGAAGAACAAGAGAAAAAATTAAGGTATGATTTGTATTATATAAAAAAAAGAAGCTTGTTTCTTGATTTTAAAATTATGATAAAAACAATACATACTGTTTTATACTTTAAAGGTCAGTAAAGGTTTTAGGTATATAGGAACTAGAGTGACCGCTAGTATATAAAAACTAAAATCAAATTTTTGAAATCCTGTAATAGCTACAAATAAGAATATTCCTAAAAGTAAAAAACCTAGATAACAGATTATTTTACGCCATTGTTCCTTAATAAACGGATAAGCTATTAAAATAGGATTTGCCCATAAAATATTCATATTCATTTTTGTGGTACTATGTTCTGTTAAAAACCACAAGCTAAAAATAACAAGACCTAATACACCATAAGTGATGGCTATTGTGTTAAACCAAAAATTAGTGTTCTTTTTAAATATTCTTAAATAATAAGTTATAGAGATTAAAATTAAAGCCAAAAAGAAAGGACTAAGGAAAAAGTTTGTTTTTGGCATTTTTAAATCATAATCTGGTAAAATATAATCTTCTTTAGCTACTATTTTCTTACCATTAATATTACTATTCGCCAATCCTAAATGGACGTAATCTGGCAAGAACATATATTGTTTTAAATTTGCTTTTTTGTCAATAACAGCTCCCAAAGCCAAATCAATTCCAAATTTAGACCAGGAGTTTTTTGATAAATATTGATGAATTAAATCTCTGTGAGTCAAGTTTTTTGGGAATTCACTGTAATCAAACTCAATTTTCCCAACACTTTTTTCAATAACTTCATGCATTTTGGTGGCACAATTGTCATAGAAAAAATCATATTGATAATCTTTGTTTTCAGGTAAAACATTCCACTCTAAATAGTCAAATATTTTTTGATTTTCTTCTTTGGTAAAATTTAAGTTTTGTGCCTTAATCCATCTATTTTGTCTATAATATTCATATGGAAAATATTTAAAATCATAGCTACTTACTTGGTAAAGTAACAATCCTCTACAAAAGTTTAGATAAAAATTAGGTTTGTTAAAATCAAAAGTACCATAGTTGTAAACCCTATCTAATTGATGAATAGGATCTTTAACTCTAATAGCACTATGACCAAATGATGAATATAATTCGTTATGACCAGGGGCACAAGTTAAAATACTCACAACCGCTTGATTAGACAGTTCTAGTTTTTCTTGTCCAAAAATAGAGGTAGCAAATAATAGCAGTATAGTGTAGAAGAATTTCATTATCTTAATTCGTTTAATTCTATTTTAATAGAAAAAACATTAGAATAGTTTACACCAGAACTAGCTCCTACATTTGTTAAAGCATAGTCTATATAAATGGTTTTGTATTTAAATCCTATTCCAATATTAGGTTCAAAAGTAGTAGAAGTAGTATTATTAAAATTGATCTCTTTTTGAATGTTTCCAACTCCTGCTCTAAAAAAAGAAAACCCTTTATATCCCAATTCTAATCCTAAACTAGGAGTAAAACTTACATATTTACTAGAAACAATATCATTGGTTTGGGTAAATCTACCCATCATATCAACAGCAGTTAACAGCGAGTATTTTTTATTTAATTGTTTAACAAAAGAAAACCCTAATTGAAACTTAGGAAGTGTTAATTCATACTTTTCAGGTTTTTCCTGATTTTGACCATTTTGATTGGTTTGTGCATTGGCAATGTCATCAAAAATAGCGTCTTTAACTCTCCACGCAGTAAAAGTGGTCGTAACATCACGAACAACAAAGCCAGCTTTAATGTTTTTGTACTGATATTGTGCACCAATATCAAATCCAAATCCGTTTCCTAAAGCAAAATCACCAATGTTTCTTCTAATAATTTTACCACTAACTCCAATGTTTAAATGTATTTTTGGAAGGTGTTTGGCAAGACTGAAAATGGCAGCCATATCTGTACTAGAGAAAGTACTAATATTATTGTAATTAATATTTCCGTTATTGTCTATTAAGTTTGTGGTATTTAAAATGTTATCCACTCCCAAACGAATCACAGAAACCCCAAAAGCTAATTTGTTTATTTCTATAGGAACTGCTGCTGCAAAATAATCATAAGATCCAATTCCAGAGAATAAAGAATTATGCATTCCCGAAAATTCAACATCTTGTGTGGTAATAAGTCCGGCAGGATTCCAATAACCCGCTTCTACTCCAGTCATAAAAGAAGAGACAGATTTTCCCATTGCTAAGGCCCTTGCACCAACACCAATATTTAAAAACTCATTTGAGTAACTACGAACCAATTGTGCTTGAGAAGCTAATGATGTAGAGAGTATTAATATTAATAATATGTATTTCTTCAAAAGAAAATGGGTTTGCTTAATTTATTACAAATATATTGTTTCAATCTTAGTTTGGATATGAAATTTAAATTAACTTAATTATATTAACATAAACAAAACTATGATTAAATTTGTACCGATTATTGAAAATCCATTTTTTATGAAATTGATAAAATTTTTACCCAATCTATTAACCTTACTTAATTTACTTTCTGGTTGTTTAGCGGCTGTATATGCTGTGAACAATCAAATTCAATTTGCTGTTCTTTTTGTAATGTTAGGGATTTTCTTTGATTTCTTTGATGGTTTTGTTGCAAGATTATTACATGTTCAGAGCGAATTAGGAACTCAATTAGATTCTTTAGCAGATATGGTAACCAGTGGAGTGGTTCCAGGTATTGTAATGACACAAATGCTATTAAAAGCAAGCAGTCAAGAACCTCTAGGATTTACAGATGGATTTGAAAACTTTCCTTACTTAGCTCTTATTGGTTTTACAATCACTTTGGCCTCATGTTACCGTTTGGCAAATTTTAATATTGATGTCAATCAAAAAGATAATTTTATTGGATTACCAACACCTGCAAATACTTTGTTTATTTTGTCATTGCCTTTAATGCAAATGTATGAGGAGTATTATTATGTTAGTTATATACTTGAAAATGAATACTTACTTATTTTGATTACTATTTTAAGCTGTTATATGCTAAATGCTAAAATTGAATTATTTGCTTTAAAGTTTAAGTCCTTTGGTTTTTCAGAAAACAAATTGAAATACATTTTTTTAACTTTATCTATTTTGCTAATAATAGTCTTAAAATTAGCAGCTTTACCAATAATTATATTAATGTATTTAGCTTTGTCTATGATTAGTAATAGCAGAAATAAGTAAAATGGTTATTTTAAAATTTATAGCAAAAGTTAAAGCTTGTTGAACTGTTTAATCAAATATTAAATTTTACTTACGACTTTTTAATAAAAATTAAAGTTCTTTACCAAATAAACATTTGTTTATAAATATTCACCAAGTTACGTTCCTATTTTTACAAAATTCTCTATATGGAGCCTAAACAAGCAAAATAATGATATCATATCTCTCGAATTCTTTTCGAGTGGTTTGAAATTTTATAGATATAATTTCAGTTTCAAAAAAAATATAAATGTTACTTTAACAACAATTTCTAAATGATTTTAAAGTTAAATAGTGAGTTTTATGAAAATAATTAATGAAATTCTTTTTCTTTGTAAGAAAAAAATAAATTTTGAAAAATACACAAACTACTTTTGATGTTTTAATTGTTGGTGCTGGTACAGCTGGGCTAATGTTAGCTCGTGAATTAGGAAACGAAAAATGTAAAACGCTTTTAATTGATAGAAAAAAAGACTTATTAAATTTTTCTTTCAATACTTTAGGAAGTTTTATGAATCTTAGTTCTTTTGGTTTAACCAAAAACGTGGTTGCTCAGGAGTTAGAGAGTGCAATTATTTATTCTAAAAATTTTAGAAAGAAAATTAAAGGTTGTGGCTACATATTAGATAAAAAAAAATTACATCAGGAATTGCTAAATAGTCTAGATGAAAACTACATAACAATTAAGAAAAACATCCATATAAAGGAGGTAAAAAAAGATGAAAAGGGTTTTTTTACGGAAGTAATTGATAAAAATAAAAAATCATATTCTGCGAAAATAATTATTGATGCTTCCGGAATAGTAGGTGTATTAAGTAAACAAGTTGGTCTGTTACCAAAGAACATGATTTTAGCAACAGGAGTGGAGTATAATGTAAAATACAAAGGGAAACCTGGTCAAGGGCATTTGCTTATAGGTAAACAATATCATGGAGGGTATGGTTGGATCTTCCCACTACAAAATAACAGAGCTATTTTAGGTTTTGGAAGTTTTGAAGGTGCTGTAATTAAAGAGTTAAAACCTCGTTTGAATGAAATATTGAAATTTCCTCTAATAGCATCGTTGGTTGAAAAAGATAATGAAACCGTAGAGGGAGGAAGTATTCCTATTACTCCAGTTTTAGAAAAGTTTGTAGATCATAATCTAGTGTGTGTGGGAGATAGCGTGTCACAAGTAAATCCTGTAGTAGGAGAGGGGTATAAATTTATTTTTGAAGCTGCTATAATGGCTAGTAAATCAATAGTAAAAACATTGGAGAATAATGATTACTCACTATTACATGAGTATGAGCTAGAATGGAAAGCAAGGTTTTTAAAAAGCTATCAGAGAGCTAAGTATTCTCAAGAAAAAATTTTTAAATATTCACGAAAAGATCACTTGGTTGATTTGATGCTGTTGTTGTTAAAATTAAGATCAGACAAAAGTATTATTCGATCATTGTCAGGTGAATTTTTTAATGACCCTATTATTAAAGATTGATTCTTAAAAAGTTTAATTGTTTAAGTATAAATTCAATTTTCAAAATTTGATGTTCGATTGTGTTGAAAAGTTTATCGGTTGAACTATTTAGTTTTTCAGTCGATTTTTAAATTTGATTCATGATTCACTATTTCTTCTTAAATTTATTTTCTTTTAAAATAAAACTTTCTCCTAAATAAACACGTCTTACCATTTCGTCATCTGCTAATTCTTGAGGTGTTCCACTTTTTAAAATTCCTCCTTGATACATAAGATAAGTTTTATCTGTAATAGCTAATGTGGCTTGTACATCATGATCAGTAATTAAAATTCCAATGTTTTTATCTTTTAGGGTAGCAACAATAGACTGAATATCTTCTACTGCAATAGGGTCAACTCCAGCAAAAGGTTCATCTAACAAAATAAATTTAGGATCGGAAGCCAAACAACGAGCAATTTCTGTTCTACGTCTTTCTCCTCCAGAAAGTAAATCTCCTCTATTGGTTCTTACATGTCCTAAACTAAACTCTTCTATTAATTCTTCTAATTTTTGTTTTTGTTGTTCTTTGGTTCTATTGGTAAATTGTAATACAGATAGAATATTTTCTTCAACAGTTAATTTTCTAAAAATAGAAGCTTCTTGAGCCAAGTAACCAATTCCGTTTTGTGCACGTTTGTACATGGCATATCCAGTAATTTCTTTATCATCTAAATAAATATGACCTTCATTGGGTTTTATCATTCCTACAATCATATAAAAAGAAGTGGTTTTTCCAGCTCCGTTAGGGCCTAGCAATCCAATAATTTCTCCTTGTTCTACTTGTAAAGAAATTCCTTTTACTACTTTTCTACTTCCGTAGATTTTCTGAATATTATCGGCTCTTAAAATCATGCTTCTTTTTGTTTTTTAACAAGAAATCTAGACACTACAATACTAACTTCGTACAGTACTAAAATTGGAATAGCAACTATAACTTGGCTGGTAACATCTGGTGGTGTAATAATAGCAGAAACTACTAATACAAGAACCAAAGCGTGTTTTCTGTATTTTTTTAGGAATTCAGGTGTAATTAATCCAAACTTGGTTAAGAAGTAGACTACTAAAGGAAGTTCAAAAACCACAGAAACTCCTAAAAGAGTATTGGTTATTAAAGTGATATAACTATCAAATTGAAAGTTATTTACAATGGTTTCGGTAATTTGATAATTATAAAAGAAATATACCGACATCGGTACAATGATATAGTAGCTAAAAAGCAATCCTAGAATTAACAAAAGTGTTGCTACAAATATGAATCCTTTACTCTTTTTTTGTTCATTTTCAGTTAAACCTGGGGTGATGAATTTCATCATTTCCCATATAATATAAGGGAAAGAGATTATAAGCCCTAAAATAAAGCTAGACCACATGGCGTTCATTAACTGATTGGTAGGAGATAAACTTTGTAGTTTGGCATTAAAAGTAATATTACAAAAATCACTTTCCATTCCAAGCTTTTTAAAAGCATCACAAAACCATCTATAAGTAATAAAATCTGGATTTAAGTGAGCTAATAAAAAATCATCGTAAACCGTTTTTTGGTAGATAAATAAAATGATAGCAACGACCATAATACAGATAGTTGATCTTACCAAATGCCATCTTAACTCTTCAAGATGATCTAAAAAAGACATTTCTTTTTCTGTTCCCATACTTTAAAAAATACCTTCTTTAATTAAATCGTGAATATGAATAATTCCTTTATAACTTCCATTGTTATCAATAGCAATTAACTGAGATATATTATTGTTTTCCATTGTGTGCATTGCTTCAATTGCCATGGCATCAATATTTATAACCTTAGGATTTACAGACATAATGTCTTTAGCAGTTAAGTTTAAAAAATCATCATTTTTGTTTAACATACGTCTAATATCACCATCGGTAATAAAACCAACTAATTTATTATTTTCTAATACAGCAGTTGCTCCTAAACGTTTGTTAGATATTTCTAACAAGGTTTCTTTGATGTTGGTATTAGCATTTACTTGTGGAATTTCGTTTTTCTCAACCAAATCACTCACTCGTAAATATAAACGTTTTCCTAAAGCGCCTCCAGGATGATATTTTGCAAAATCTTTACTAGTAAATTCATTCAACTCTAACAAGGTTACTGCTATGGCATCACCCATCACTAATTGTGCCGTTGTACTTGTGGTTGGGGCTAAATTGTTAGGACAAGCCTCTTTTTCAACATATGTGTTTAAAGTATATGTTGCTTGAGTTCCTAAAAACGAATCTATATTTCCTGTAATGGCTATAATAGGATTGTTGTTTCTTTTGATTAATGGAATTAAAACTTTTATTTCGGGAGTGTTTCCACTTTTTGAAATACAAATGACCACATCATCTTCTTGAATAATTCCTAAATCTCCATGAATGGCATCCGCAGCATGCATAAAAATAGAAGGCGTTCCTGTAGAATTTAGAGTAGCTACAATTTTAGTTGCAATAGCAGCACTTTTTCCAATTCCAGTAATGATCACTCTACCCTTAGTGTTAAGAATACATTTTATTGCATTTTCAAAATTTGAATCAATTAATTTGGTTAAATTAGCAATAGCATTGCTTTCAAGATCAATAGTTTTTTTGGCAATTGAAAGTATATCGTTATTCAAGGCTGTAATTTTTACTTAAAAAGTTATATCTTTAATTGCAAATGTATTTAAAATTAGCATACAATTATTATGAATCAAGATAAAATTGATTTGTACGGCCCGCTAAAAAAGTATTTTGGCTTCAACAAATTTAAGGGTTTACAAGAAGGAGTAGTAAGGAGTATTGCAGAAGGAAATGACACTTTTGTAATTATGCCAACAGGTGGAGGAAAATCACTTTGTTATCAACTTCCTGCATTAATGAAAGAGGGAACTGCTATTGTAGTTTCTCCATTAATTGCATTGATGAAAAATCAGGTAGATGCCATTCGTGGTATTTCCGAACATCAAGGAGTGGCACATGTATTAAATTCCTCCTTAAACAAAACGGAAATTAATAGGGTTAAGTCTGATATAGAAAATGGAATCACAAAACTTTTATATGTGGCTCCCGAATCTTTAACTAAAGATGAATATGTTGACTTTTTAAAAGAACAAAACATATCCTTTTTTGCGATTGATGAAGCACACTGTATTTCAGAATGGGGACATGATTTTAGACCCGAATATAGAAATCTTAGAAAGATTATTGAACGAATAGGAAATGTACCTATTATTGGGCTAACAGCCACTGCAACACCAAAAGTTCAAGAAGATATTATTAAAACATTAGGAATGAATAATGCCAATACATTTAAGGCATCGTTTAATCGTCCTAATTTGTTTTACGAGGTAAAACCTAAAACCAAAGATGTTGTTGCAGACATTATTCGTTTTATCAAACAAAGACCAGGTAAATCTGGAGTTATTTACTGTTTGAGCAGAAAAAAGGTTGAAGAGCTAGCTCAAACATTACAGGTAAATGGAATTTCTGCATTGCCATATCATGCAGGTTTAGATGCCAAATCAAGATCAAAACATCAAGACATGTTTTTAATGGAAGATGTAGATGTAATTGTGGCAACCATTGCTTTTGGAATGGGAATTGACAAACCTGATGTACGTTTTGTTATACACCATGATATTCCTAAAAGTTTAGAAAGTTATTATCAAGAGACTGGTAGAGCGGGTCGTGATGATGGTGAAGGGTATTGTTTGGCTTTTTATGCATACAAGGACATAGAAAAGTTAGAAAAATTTATGGCTAACAAACCTGTTTCTGAACAGGAATTAGGTCATGCTTTATTACAAGAAGTGGTTGGATATGCCGAAACTTCAATAAGTAGAAGACAATATTTATTGCATTATTTTGGAGAAGAGTTCGATCCAGTAAATGGGTTAGGAGCCAAAATGGATGATAATACTAAAAATCCTAAAAAGAAAACAGAGGCTACAGACTGTGTGGTAAAACTATTAAAAGTAGTTAAAGGTTCTAAAGAAAAATACAAGTCAAAAGATTTAGTTGCTACTTTAATGGGAAAAGCAAATGCCATGTTAATTTCTCATAAAACCAACGAAAGAGATTTCTTTGGAATTGGAAAAGATAAAACTAATGAATTTTGGACTGCATTAATTCGTCAAACTTTAGTAGCAGGTTATTTACGTAAAGAAATTGAGCAATATGGTGTGGTAAAAATCACTAAAGAAGGATTAGATTTTATTAAAAATCCTACTTCTTTTATGATGACAGAAGATCATGTTTATGTTGATGAAGATGATAAGTCTATTATTATAGCCAATGCTAAGAGTAAAGCGGCAATGACTACAGATGACCAATTAATGGGCTTGTTAAAATCTTTGAGAAAAGACGTTGGAAAGAAAAAGGGAATTCCTCCGTATGCTATTTTTCAAGATCCTTCATTAGAAGATATGACTTTAAAGTACCCTACAACTATAGAAGAATTATCTAATATTCATGGCGTAGGAGATGGTAAGGCAAGAAAATTCGGTAAAGAATTTGTAGAATTAATAGCTAAATATGTAGAAGAAAACAATATAGATAAGCCAGATGATTTGGTGGTAAAGACTACTGGTGAAAAATCAGGTTTAAAATTATATATTATTCAGAATACAGATCGTAAATTACCTTTAGAAGATATTGCTCGTGCCAAAGGCTTGGAAATGTCCGAATTGATTAAAGAAATTGAATCTATTGTATACTCTGGAACCAAATTGAATATTGATTATTATTTAGAAGATATTTTAGATGAAGATCAACAAGAAGAAATCTATGATTACTTTATGGAAGCAGAAAGTGATGATATAAAAAGCGCTCTTGATGAATTTGATGGAGATTATGATGATGAAGAATTAAGATTGATGCGTATCAAATTTATTAGTGATGTAGCAAACTAATTTCGTTCGACATAAAAAATAAAGCCATTTGGAGTTTTCCAAATGGCTTTATTTTTTATGTTATTCTTTAACGTCGTAACCGTATTTTTTCAATATTTTTTGTGCTTTGTCAGAAAATAAAAAATTATAAAATTTTAATGTAGATGGATTTGTTTGATGGTGTTTTATCATAACAACTCCTTGTTTTATAGGGGTATAATGTTTTTTATCAATTTCTACCCAATTTCCTTTACCTTTCATAATTGGAGATAATACTACAGACATGGCAGTAAAACCAATTTCTGCAGAACCCAAAGAGATAAATTGATTGGTTTGAGAAATGCTTTCTCCAAAGACCAATTTATCTTTTACTTTGTTGTATAATTTTTTTGTTTTTATTGTCTCAATTGCTGTATAACCATAGGGAGCTGTATCTGGATTTGCCAAAGCAATATGTTTTATAGCTGGATTTATTAATAGTTCTAAGCTTGGTTTAATTTGTTTATTCATTGTCCATAAAACTAACTTACCATAAGCATATATTTTAGGTTCAGAATAAGCAAGTCCTGATTTATATATTTCCTCAGGATATTTCATATTGGCAGCTACTAAAATATCATAAGGAGCTCCTTCTTTAATTTGTGCTGTTAGTTTTCCAGAAGAACTAATAACAGTATTACATTTTACCCCGCTTTCTTTTTCAAATACATTTGCAATTTCTTTCATTGCAAATTGCATATTGGCAGCAACAGCAACTGTAATTTCACTAGGTGTATTTGATTTTTTTTCTTTTTTAGGATTACAAGCTGTAAATAAGATAATACTAAAAATAGATGAAATATATAATAAGGATTTAAACTCCATACATTATTTTATTATTTTGCTAAAAATTCAGTCAGTGGGTTAATGAATTTTTTAAAACTTTCTATATGTGGTAGGTGACCAATATTTTTAATTTCTACTAATTTAGCATTCGGAATTTCTTGTTGGGTTCGTTTTCCTAAATGTTGATATAATCCCATAGTTTCTCTTACTTCTTTTGAGACCAAAGGTTTTCCTAAAGCAGTTCTATCTCTTGTTCCGATAATTAATAGGGTAGGACATTTGATGTTTTTAAACTCATAAACCACTGGTTGATTAAAAATCATATCATAAGTCAAAGCAGCATTCCATGCAATTTTTTTATAGTCAGAATTTAACGTCCACCCTGCTAAAAGATTTACCCATTCATCGTATTCAGGTTTCCATTTGCCATCGTAATAACTATTTAATTGGTAGTTTTTAATTCCCTCATAAGTTTTCTTTAATTCTGATTGATACCACCAGTCAATAGTTTGATAAGGAACTACCAATTTCCAATCTTCAAGACCAATAGGATTTTCTAGTATTAATTTTTCTGTTATTTCAGGGTACATCAAAGTAAATCTTGTAGCTAACATTCCGCCCATAGAATGTCCTAATATGGCTGTTTTTTTAATACCTAAAGAATCTAATAATACTTTAGTGTTCTTAGCTAATTCTTGAAAAGAATATTGAAAATGATCTGGTTTTGATGACTTTCCAAAACCAATTTGGTCAGGAGCTATTACTTGATATCCTTTTGAGGTTAATGCCTTTATTGTTGTTTTCCAATATGCTCCATTAAAGTTTTTTCCATGAAACAATACGATTGTTTTTCCATTAAAATTGTCTGGCTTCACATTCATATAAGCCATTGTTAAATTTTGTTGCTGAGTGCTTAAAGTAATATTTTCTACCTTATACGGATATTCATAATTGGTTAACATGATATCTAACCATTGTAATTTTTCATTTTGTGAATAAGAAATATAAAAGCTTAGGAATAAGGTAAAGAGTAATTTGAACTTCATATTGATTTTTTTATCAAGAATTTAAAAAAGAATTATTAGTCAAACATTGCAAATTTCATGCTACACTAATGTGTTAAATATAAAATTAAAACATTGTCATGTATTATAGAAAACATAAAAAAACAAAAAGGCTTTTACAATTGTAAAAGCCTTTTTGTTTTATAAAGTATTCAATATTTATTGAACTCCTACTAAATCTCCAGCGATATCTTTAGAAGGTAAATCAGATTTACCCATTAAGAAAATATCTACTTGTCTAGCCGCTTCACGACCTTCAGAAATTGCCCAAACAATTAATGATTGTCCTCTACGCATATCTCCAGCAGCAAATACATTTGGAATGTTTGTTTGATAGTTTCCGTATTCAGCTTTGTAATTAGAACGAGCATCAGTCTCAATTCCTAATTGTTCAGCAATAGTTGCTTCAGGACCAGTAAATCCTAAGGCTAATAAAGCTAAATCACAAGGCCAAATTTTTTCTGAACCTTCAATTTCAATCAATTGAGGTCTTTGTCCAGGAACCATTTTCCATTCAACATTAACAGTTTTTAAAGCTGTTAATTTTCCGTTTTTATCTTTGATAAATTCTTTTGTGTTGATTAACCAGTTTCTATCACATCCTTCTTTGTGAGAAGTAGATGTTTTTAACTGTAAAGGCCAGTAAGGCCATGGAGTAGATGGTGATCTATGTCCAGGAGGTTTAGGCATAATTTCAAAGTTAGCCACAGACTTAGCCCCTTGACGGTTAGATGTACCAACACAGTCAGAACCTGTATCTCCACCACCAATAACGATGACATCTTTACCAGTTGCTAAAACTTGATCTTTTACTTCTTTTCCTAAAACAACTTTGGTTTGTTGTGTTAAGAAATCCATCGCTTGCACCACACCATCAGCATCAATACCAGGAGTTGGTAAAGAACGTCTTTGTGTTGCTCCACCACATAAAGTAATCGCATCAAAAGATTTTAACTCATCAATAGAAACATTTACACCAACATTAGCATTTACTTTAAAAGTAATTCCTTCTGCTTCTAAAATAGCTACACGACGGTCAATAATTCCTTTCTCCATTTTAAAGTTAGGAATTCCGTAACGTAACAATCCTCCAACTTCATCATCTCTTTCAAAAACAGTTACCGTGTGTCCAGCTCTGTTTAATTGTTGAGCAGCAGCCAAACCAGCAGGTCCAGAACCAACAACAGCTACTGTTTTACCAGTTCTTTTTTTAGGAGGTTGTGGTTTAATCCAACCTTCTTTAAAGGCACGTTCAACAATATTTTTTTCAATATTTTCAATAGAAATAGGATCTTCAATAATACCTAATACACAAGCTTTCTCACATGGTGCAGGACATAAACGACCTGTAAACTCAGGGAAATTGTTAGTAGAATGTAAAATTAAAGAGGCTTTTTGCCATTCTCCTTGGTGTACCATGTGGTTAAAATCAGGAATTAAGTTTCCTAATGGACAACCACTATGACAGAAAGGAATACCACAGTCCATACAACGTGAACCTTGCTCAGTAATTTCAGCCTCACTTAATGGGACTGTAAATTCATTATAATTGTGTACACGCTCTTCAACAGCTTTGTACGATTCGTCTTTTCTTTCGAATTCTTTAAATCCAGTTACTTTTCCCATATTATGATACTGTTAATTCTTCAAACATTGGTTCTTCATTTGCAATACGTTCTAAAGCTACCTTGTATTCTTTAGGCATTACTTTCACAAACTTAGTGATGTAGTTTTCCCAGTCTGCTAAAATTTCTTTACCTCTATTACTTTCAGTATAAGCTACGTGTTTTTCTATCAATCCTTTTAATTCAGCTGCATCTTCTGCAGTAATAGGATCAAAATCAATTGTTTCTTCGTTACACAACCCGTTGGTAAACTTCCCTTTTTCATCTAAAACAAAAGCATAACCACCACTCATACCAGCAGCAAAGTTACGTCCTGTTTTTCCAAGAACTACAATTCTACCACCTGTCATGTATTCACATCCGTGATCTCCAACACCTTCTACAACAGCAGTTGCACCAGAGTTACGAACAGCAAAACGTTCACCGGCAATACCATTGATAAATGCTTGCCCTTGAACAGCTCCAAATAAACAAACGTTACCAACAATAATGTTATCTTCGGCTATAAAGTCTGCTTTGGCAGGTTTCTTCACAATAATTTTACCACCAGATAATCCTTTACCTAAATAGTCATTTGTGTTCCCTTCAACAGTATAAGTAATACCGTGAGCTCCAAATACTCCTAAACTTTGTCCAGCAGAACCAGTAAAGTTTAAGTTTAAAGTATCTTCAGGTAAACCTAAGTGACCGTAAATTTTAGAAATTTCGTTAGATACAATCGCTCCAACAGAACGGTCAGTGTTGTGAATAGGATAAGATAAGTTAGTTACTTCTTTTCTAAAGATTGCAGCATGTGCATCTTTTAAAATAGTAAAGTCAATAACATTCTCTAAATTATGATCTTGCTTTTCAGAATTCTTCACTGGTAAATTACTATAACCAGCAGGTTGATGTAAAATAGCAGATAAATCTAATCCTTTAGCTTTATAATGTTCAATTGCGTTGTTTGAATTAATTTTTTGAGTTTGACCAATCATTTCATCCATGGTACGGAATCCTAATTGAGCCATGATTTCTCTTAATTCATTTGCTACATAGTAGAAGAAGTTAATTACGTGTTCTGGGGTTCCCTTAAAGTTTTTACGTAATTCTTTATCTTGAGTAGCAATACCTACAGGACAAGTATTTAAGTGACACTTACGCATCATAATACATCCCGAAGCTACTAACGGTGCAGTTGCAAATCCAAATTCTTCTGCTCCTAATAGAGCAGCAATAGCAACGTCACGACCAGTTTTTAACTGACCATCACATTCAACAACAATACGAGAACGTAAATTGTTCAATACTAATGTTTGTTGAGCCTCTGCTAAACCAAGTTCCCAAGGTAAACCAGCGTGCTTTAATGATGTTAAAGGAGAAGCTCCAGTACCACCATCATATCCAGAAATTAATACAACATCTGCTTTTGCTTTAGCAACTCCGGCAGCAATGGTTCCAACACCAACTTCTGATACTAATTTTACGTTAATTCTAGCCTCACGGTTAGCATTCTTTAAATCGTAAATTAATTGAGCTAAATCCTCAATAGAATATATATCGTGGTGTGGAGGAGGAGAAATCAATCCAACGAAAGGAGTTGAGTTACGAGCAGAAGCAATCCAAGGTAATACTTTTGTACCTGGTAATTGTCCACCTTCTCCTGGCTTAGCACCCTGAGCCATTTTAATCTGAATTTCTTTTGCAGAACTTAAATAGTGAGATGTTACTCCAAAACGTCCTGAAGCCACCTGCTTAATAGCAGAGTTTTTATTATCTCCATTCGCATCTGGTTGGAAACGTCTTCTATCTTCACCACCTTCACCAGAGTTAGATTTTGCACCTAAACGGTTCATGGCGATAGCTAAGTTTTCATGCGCTTCACGAGAAATAGATCCGTAAGACATTGCACCCGTTTTAAAACGTTTTACAATTTCAGTCCATGGTTCAACTTCTTCTACAGGAATTGGATCAAAGTTTGTAAATTCGAACAATCCACGAATAGTTAACAAGTTTTTAGCTTGCTCGTTAATCGCAGTTTTGTATACATCGTAAGAAGCTTGATCATTTAAACGTACTGCTTGCTGTAATTTAGCAACTGTAGTAGGGTTAAAAATATGTCTTTCTCCATTACGTCTCCATCTATAATCACCTCCAATGTTTAATCCTAAACGTTTGTCGATGTAAGTATCTGGATATGCATATTTATATCTTTCGTTGATTTCTTTTTCAATCTCGTATAAACCAATACCTTCAATTCTTGAAGCAGTGTATGGGAAGTACTTGTTTACGAATTCTGAGTTGAAACCTACAATTTCAAAAATTTGAGAACCTCTATATGAATGTAAAGTTGAGATACCAATTTTGTTCATTACTTTTAAGATTCCTTTACCAATAGCTTTGTTAAAGTTATCTACAGCTTTTTGCTCATCTAGTTCAATAAATCCTTCTTGAACTTGTAAACGAATAATTTCGTTTACCATGTAAGGGTTGATAGCAGACGCTCCGTACCCAAACAATGTAGCAAAGTGATGTGGTTCACGTGGCTCTGCTGATTCAATTACGATATCAAAATAAGAACGCTTACGCAAACGGTTCATTTGGTGATGAACGTAAGAACAAGCTAATAAAGCAGGAATTGGAGCTTTTTCTTTAGAAGCACCTCTGTCTGATAAAATGATGATGTTTACACCATTATCAACCGCTTTAGAGATTTTAGTGATGATTTCTTCTAAACCATCTTCTAAACCGTTCATTCCTTTCACCTTAGTATATAACATTTCAATAGTTTCAGCTTTAAAACCATCGATGTTGATATTTCTAATTTTCTCTAAATCATTGTTAGAGATTACAGGATTTTGAATTCTTAACTTGTGACATTGCTCTGGAGTAATGTCAAAAATGTTTTTATCATTTCCTAAAGCCAAACTAATATCAGTTACCACTTCTTCACGAATACCATCCAAAGGTGGGTTGGTAACCTGAGCGAATAATTGTTTAAAGTAGTTTGGTAACAATTGAGGTCTGTCAGACAAAACAGCAATAGGAGTATCAATACCCATAGAACCTAAGGCTTCTTTACCATCTTGTGCCATCGGTACAATTACCTCTTGAATATCCTCAATTGTATAGTTGTATAAACGTTGACGAGTTTTTAAGTCTAATGTTTCTAAAGGACAAGCTTTATTTTCATTAGGTACGTCTTTTAATCTTAAGCTATTTTTGTTTAACCATTCTTTATAAGGTCTTTCAGAACAAATTTTGTTTTTGATTTCCTCATCATCAATGATTCTACCTTCGTTCATGTCTACCAAGAACATTTTACCTGGTTCTAAACGACCATGGCTTACAACATCTTCTGGAGCAATATCAACCACACCAACTTCTGATGACATGATTAATTTTCCACTCTTGGTTACAGTATAACGAGAAGGTCTTAAACCATTACGGTCTAATAAAGCTCCTACATAATCTCCATCAGTAAAAGGAACTGAGGCAGGACCATCCCAAGGTTCCATAATACAAGAGTTGTATTCATAAAACGCTTTTCTGTCTTCAGACATTGTAGCGTGCTTTTCCCAAGCTTCAGGAATTGTCATCATCATTACTTCTGGTAAAGAACGACCTGTTAAAGTTAATAACTCAACAGACATATCCATAGAAGCAGAATCCGATTTACCTGGTAAGATAATAGGGAATAAACTTTCCATTGTTTTTGCATCAAAAACATCAGATTTCATGATTTCTTCACGAACACGCATTCTAGATACGTTACCTCTTAATGTGTTGATTTCCCCATTTTGACATAAGAATCTAAATGGTTGTGCTAATTCCCAAGCAGGCATAGTATTGGTAGAGAAGCGTTGGTGTACCAATGCCAATCTAGTTACTAAATCTGGTTGTTGTAAATCTGTATAATAAGGACCAATATCTTCAGGCATGATAATACCTTTGTAGATAAGGGTTGTGTTTGATAAAGAAGGTAAGTAGAAATAACTAGCTTCTGACATCTTAGAATTACGAATAGTATGCTCCGTAATTTTACGTGCAGCATATAATTTAGCTCTAAAAATGTTTTCTTCTAAGTCACCTTGAGCAACAAATACTTGTTCAATATTTGGTTCAGATGCCAATGCAATTTCTCCTAATTGTGAAGAGTCAACAGGAACTTCTCTCCATCCTAAAACTGTCAATCCTTGTTTGGCAATTTCTTTTTCAAAAGCTTCTTTACAAAACTTGTGCTGATTGGTGTTCTTTGGTAAGAAAACCATTCCGACAGCGTATTTACGTTGTTCAGGAAGTTCAAAGTCACAAACTCTTTTAAAGTAGTCATGAGGGATGTCAATTAATAATCCAGCACCATCTCCGGTTTTTCCGTCAGCACTAACACCTCCACGGTGTTCTAGTTTCACTAAAATTTCTAATGCGTCATGAATAATTTGGTTGGTCTTTTCACCTTTAAGGTTACAAATAAAACCTGCCCCACAGTTTTCATGTTCAAATTCTGGTAAGTATAGTCCTTGTTTCTGTATCATATTTTAAATAAATATAGGTGACAAAATTACGCAAATATTAATGAATAACAAACTATACAAGTAGTTACATAACTTTGTTATTTGATTATTATAGTTTTATTGTGAATAATTGTTTTTTTACGTAGAAATACTGATAATATGATAAAAATAAACCTTATATTTTTTTGAGTTCAAAATATCTCATAATGAATCAATTAAGCTCTGTTATTTTAAAAACCTGCTATAAAGCAGTTTAGCTTATTTAGATTCACTATATATTAATTGCTGTCGAGATTGATGATATTTTTATATTAATAATATGATTTTGATCGTTTAGAATCAGTAATTATTAGTATAATTACTTTACTATTTAGATATGAATTAATATGATTAATAAAGAGTATGATGTTATCGTCATAGGAGGAGGGCCAGCAGGGGGGCAGTTTGCTAGAGAATTATCAGCAAAAGGATATAAAGTTTTATTAACAGAAAGACATAAAAGTTTTAAGGATAATAATTTTTCGAGTGCAGGAATGACTTTGGATCCTTTAACAGAATTTAATATTCCAGAAAGTGTTGTTGGAGCCTATTGGGAAAATTTGGAAATTCAATGTTCCGAAAATTTGTATTCTTGGAATGGAACTAATAATAAGGGAGTTGTTTTAGACTTTGGAAGATTAAGGCAGTTTTTAGCAGATGAAACTATTAAAAATGGTAGTGATGTCTTAATGGGGCATACTTATTTGAGAAAACAATTACTTGAGGATGGTGTTGTTGCGAGTTTTAAAACATCTACAGGAGAAGTTGAGTTTAAAGCCAAGCTCTTAATAGATGGAACAGGTCCTAGTAGGAGAGTTGTATATGATGGTTTAAAGGATCAGCCTAAATTAATATGTGGAGGAGGTGTTGAGTACTTAATAGAAGTCAGTCAAGAAGTTTATGATAGATATAAAAAATCATTGTTCTTTTTCTTAGGAGATAAATGGGCTTATAAAGGATATTCTTGGATTTTTCCAATGGAAAATAGAATTTTAAAAGTAGGAGCTGGTAAAATTTACATTCAGATTGATAAAGAAGATGAGTTTAAAGGTTCTATGAAAAAAATGACTGAAAAAATTATTAAAGAGTATCTTAATATAGATGACTATAGATTGATAGATATTCATGGAGGAACTTTAAAATATAGTCCAAGTATAAAAGATACGTTTTATAAAGATAGAGTGGTGGCTATTGGTGATGCGGTTTCTACTGTAAATCCTTTAGGAGGGGAAGGGATTAGATACGCGATGCAAAATGCTAGATTAGCAGCAAATTATGTTGACGATTTTTTAAAAACAGGGGATGAGAATTTTGTTGCTTATAGAAAAAAGTGGAGAAATAAACATTTGCTAAAATGGCAATTAAGTGAAGCTTCTTGTAGAAGGATGTATGCTAAATATAGTGATGATAAAATAGAACGCAGAATAGGATATATTCATCAAACCACAGATATTGATAGTGTTATTGAAATGTTGTTTAATTTTAAGTTCAACAAGCTTGTTTCACGAATTTTTGAAGTTTATAAATTGAAATTGGTTTATAAGTTTAGTAAAAACCCAAAAATTAAATTTAAATAGTAGAAACAAAAAGCCTCTCTAAGATATAGAGAGGCTTTTTGTTTTTTTTTGAATAAAAATTATCCGTTCATAGAGATTAAAAATTCATCATTATTTTTAGAAGATTTAATTCTGTCTTTAATAAATTCCATAGCTTCAACAGGATTCATGTCTGCTAAGTACTTTCTTAATACCCACATACGTTGTACAGTTTTTTCATCTAATAATAAATCATCTCTACGAGTACTAGATTTAATCAAGTCGATAGCAGGATAAATACGTCTGTTAGCAATATTTCTTTCTAATTGTAGTTCCATGTTACCAGTTCCTTTGAATTCTTCAAAGATAACTTCGTCCATTTTAGAACCAGTCTCTGTTAATGCAGTAGCAATAATGGTTAAAGAACCACCACCTTCTATATTACGAGCAGCTCCAAAGAAACGTTTAGGTTTGTGTAATGCATTGGCATCAATACCTCCTGATAATATTTTACCAGATGCAGGTGCTACTGTGTTGTAAGCTCTTGCTAAACGAGTAATAGAATCTAAAAGAATTACCACGTCATGACCACATTCTACCAAACGTTTTGCTTTTTCTAAAACAATATTGGCAACTTTTACATGTTTTTCTGCAGGCTCATCAAAAGTAGAAGCGACTACTTCCCCACGAACGCTACGTTGCATGTCTGTAACTTCTTCAGGTCTTTCATCTATTAATAAAATTAATTGATATACTTCAGGGTGATTAGAGGCAATAGCATTGGCAATGTCTTTTAACAACATTGTTTTACCTGTTTTGGGTTGAGCTACAATCATACCACGTTGACCTTTTCCTATAGGGGCAAATAAATCCATGATTCTAGTAGATAATGAACTTCTACCTCCTGATAAATTAAATTTTTCTTCTGGAAAAAGAGGTGTAAGGTGTTCAAAAGAAACACGATCTCTTACTTCTTTAGGCGATAATCCGTTAATTTTAGAGACTCTAATTAATGGAAAATATTTTTCTCCTTCTTTTGGAGGTCTAACATTCCCTTTTACAGTATCTCCAGTTTTTAATCCAAATAATTTTATTTGAGATTGAGATACATATACATCATCTGGTGATGAAAGGTAATTGTAATCTGATGATCTTAAAAATCCATAACCATCTGGCATCATTTCTAAAACTCCCTCACTTTCAATAATACCATCAAACTCGTAGTTAGGGTCTTTAAGACTCTTTCCTTTGTTATTTTTGTTATTTCTAGTGGTGTTTTTATTATTCCTAGGAGTATTATTAGGATTGTTAGGGTTGTTGTTCTGAGGTTGATTAGGGTTTGGGGTATTATTACCATTATTTCCTTTATTCTCAGTATTTTTAAGCTCGTTGTTTTTGTGGTTGTTTCTAGGAGCTTTTTGCGGTCTTTCTTGAGATTTTTCTATAGGTTTAGGTTTTTTCTCCTTTGCCTTAAAAACCTCTTTATCTTCTTCTTTTTTAACAACAGTAGTTTCTTGCTGTGTTTCTGTAGAGGTTGATTTAGGTTTTCTTATTACTCTAGTTTTTTTAACAGGTTTTGGTTTGTCTTCTTCCGCTGTTTTTTGAGTAGTAACTTGTTTTGCAGCTTCGTGAGCAGCTTGCTCATCTAGAATTTTGTAAATCAAATCCAACTTTTTTAGTTGGCTAGTTTTTTTTAATCCAATTGTTTTTGCAATTTCCTGCAAATCTGCAAGTGTTTTTGCTTTTAATTGAGAAATTTCGAACATTTAAAATGTGTATAATGAATATTAAAATCTCTTAAAATGGGACATATTATGTTATTAAGAGAAAATTGTTTGTTTTAAAATTGAAAATAATATAACAGGTAAGTGTTTCTGCTATAATTGTTTAATTAGATAAGACAAATATAGTTTTTTTTTTTATCTGACAAAGTCTTTATAAATAAAAAGAAAATGTAAATTTGTAATCGTTATTTTAAAAAGTATGATTCAAAGAATTCAAACATTGTATTTATTATCTGTATTTATTATTGCAGGAGTGTTGACCAATTTCGTTTCTTTTTTTACTTTAAATGAAGATGGTCGTTTGTTTTTAACAAACACCATTATGAATAACTCAGTTCTTTTAAAATCAGTAGGAATATTTTTTATATTGGCTGCAATTTTTTCTTTAATAGCTATTTTTAGTTATAAAAAAAGACAAAATCAATTTGTGGTTAACAGATTAAATATTCTGATCAACTTCTATTTATTAAGTGTATTGATGTACGTATCTCTAAAATTATCTGGAGAAATGCAAATTTCTGAGAAAGGTATTGGGATTTATTTTCCGATTGTCAATATTGTTTTGCTAGTCATGGCAAACAAGGCAATTAAGAAAGATGAAGATCTTGTAAAATCTGTAGATAGGTTACGATAAGCTTAACATCTTAGTTTATTTAGTGCGACTAAATCCCAAGACTTTTGTTTTGGGATTTTTTTTTATGCCTTTTCCTTACTTTACGTGTATGAATAAACTTCGGCATTTCAATTTTAAATTGTAATTTTGCAGTCTACAAAAAATGTAACATGTTAGATAAGTTAAGAATTGTTAAGCAACGTTTTGATGAAGTATCAGATTTGATTATTCAACCAGATATTATTTCTGATCAAAAGCGATATGCTAAACTTAATAAAGAATATAAAGACTTAAGTAAAGTCGTAGAAAAAGCAAACGAATATGAAAATTTGCTTTCTAATATCAATGAAGCTAAAGAAATTATTGCAGATGGTTCTGATGCTGAAATGGTAGAGATGGCTAAAATGGAACTTGAAGAAGGAAATGAAAGAATTCCTCAATTAGAAGATGATATTAAGTTCATGTTAATTCCAAAAGACCCTGCAGATGGTAAAAATGTTATTGTAGAGATTAGAGCTGGTACTGGTGGTGATGAAGCAAGTATTTTTGCTGGAGATTTATATAGAATGTATACTAAGTATGCCGCTTCTAGAGGTTGGAAAACTGAAGTGGAAGATATTGCTGATGGAACTTCTGGGGGGTTCAAAGAAATTATTTTTAGTGTAACAGGTGAGGATGTTTATGGAGATTTAAAGTTTGAGTCTGGTGTGCACCGTGTACAACGTGTTCCGCAAACTGAAACCCAAGGACGTGTTCATACATCTGCAGCAACTGTAATGGTGTTACCAGAAGCAGAAGAATTTGATGTGCAAATTAATAATTCAGACGTACGTGTAGATTATTTCTGTTCATCAGGACCAGGAGGTCAATCTGTAAACACAACGTATTCAGCGGTTCGTTTAACACACATACCTACAGGAATTGTAGCTCAGTGTCAGGATCAAAAATCTCAACATAAAAATAAAGACAAAGCCATGAAAGTTTTACGTTCTCGTATTTACGAAATGGAGTTGGCTAAAAAGTTAGAGGCAGATGCGGCTCAACGTAAAACGATGGTGAGTTCTGGAGATAGATCAGCCAAAATTAGAACTTATAATTATCCACAAGGTCGTGTAACAGAACACAGAATTGGTTTAACTTTGTATGATTTATCAAAAATTATAGACGGAGATATTCATAAAATTATTGATGAATTAAAATTAACAGAGAATACTGAAAAGTTAAAAGAATTAGGAGAAGCTAATCTTTAATAACTAAACATAAAATTTAAAAGCCCTTTACGAAAGTAAAGGGCTTTTGCGTTTAGTAACAAAAAATTGCTATGAGTTTTACTAAACACTTCTCTTCTAAATGTTAAAAAACATTTGAGAAGAAATCGCTATGAAAAAGTCGCTACCACTAAATTAAGACTGATTTTGTATTTATATAGTCTTATTCGCTTATTGGTTGATTAATATCGTTGAGTGGTAATTTTGTGGAGATAAAATTCCATTAGTGGATAAAAATTAATAGTTTTTATTTCTAAAAATGATATAAACCCCTCAATAAAAGTTGATTTTAATGTAAAATACCATTATTCCCCTTTAGAGATATTATAATCTCCCCTAATGTATCCTAAAAACTTATATTTATTTGTAGCTTTGGGTGGTTAAGTGTTATGATTACATTTGAGTCAGTCTTTTATTAGGAATAAACAAAAACTATAATTTTTTAAATAATTATGAAATTAAAACATTCATTCAGTATTCTTTTTGCTTTAATAACAGTTTTTTTGGTTGGTTGTAAATCATTAAAAAAATCAACAGGAATAAATCATTCCAAAAAAGAAGTGGTAGGTATTATTAACAAAGTAAACAATCATTGGCAAAATACCCACCCTAAACATGGGAATGCTTTTTGGAATCGTGCAGCTTACCACACAGGAAACATGGAAGCTTATAAGGTTACTAAAAATCAATCTTTTCTAGATTACTCTATGGCTTGGGCAGAGCAAAATGAATGGATGGGAGCTAAATCTAATAACAAGTCAGAATGGAGATATAATTATGGAGAAAACGATAAGCACGTGTTGTTTGGAGATTGGCAAATTTGTTTTCAGACTTATATAGATTTATACAATTTTACCGGTAAAAATGATCCTAAAAAAATCGCTCGTGCAAAAGAGGTTATGGAATATCAAATGAGTACTCCTAATAACGATTATTGGTGGTGGGTTGATGGTTTATATATGGTAATGCCTGTGATGACAAAGTTATATAACGTAACTGGGAACGAATTGTACTTAGAAAAGTTAGAGGAGTATTTAACTTATGCGAATAGTATTATGTATGATGAAGAGGCTGATTTATATTATAGAGATGCTAAATACATATATCCTAAACACAAAAGTGTAAATGGAAAGAAAGATTTTTGGGCAAGGGGAGATGGATGGATTTTTGCAGGATATGCAAAAATTATTCAAGACTTACCTGATACAGCAAAACACAAACAAAAGTATATAAACCGTTTTAAAGATATGGCTGCTGCTTTAGCAAAAGCTCAACAAAATGAAGGTTATTGGACGCGTAGTATTTTAGATCTAGAACATGCTCCAGGACCGGAAACAAGCGGAACTTCATTTTTTACTTATGGTTATTTATGGGGAATTAACAATGGTATTTTAGATAAAGATACTTATTTACCAGTAGTGCAAAAATCATGGAATTATTTAACAACTGTTGCATTACAAGAAAATGGAGCAGTAGGGTATGTTCAGCCAATAGGTGAAAAAGCAATTCCTGGTCAAGTAGTAGATATTAACTCTACAGCTGATTTTGGAGTAGGAGCTTTTCTTTTAGCAGCTTCTGAAATGGCTCGTTTTGTAGAGTAAAAACCTAATTTTATAAATTATATAATTTAGGGTGTAAATCTATTTATAAGGATTTACACCCTTTTTTTTATTAAAATAAACCTTGTAAGAATCGTTATTTAATTGAAATTTGTAGGGTATCACTTTTAATTAAAATTCTATCTTATAGAAAATGAAAAAATGCAAAGCTCTTTTTAATATTTTTATATGTGTGTTGTGTATAGTAAGTTGCTCAAGCTTAAAAAAAGAAGTGATTCCAAAAATAAAAGGATATCAGTTGGTTTGGAGTGACGAGTTTAAAAAAGATGGAAGACCAAATGATCAAAATTGGGATTATGAAACTGGTTTTGTAAGAAATCAGGAAAATCAATGGTATCAAAAAGAAAATGCATTTTGTAAAGATGGATATCTTGTTATTGAGGCTAGAAATGAAAATAAAATGAATCCTGACTTTACCACTATAGAGGATAAAGATTGGCGAAAAAATAGAGATTTAATTCATATTACTTCGAGTTGTTTAATAAGTAAAAACAAGCAAGAATTTACTTATGGTATATTTATAATGCGTGCTAAAATCCCAACCCAAATAGGATTGTGGCCAGCTTTTTGGACACTTGGGCTGGAGCCAAATTGGCCTACTAATGGAGAAATTGATATTATGGAGTTTTACAAAGGAGATTTGTTAGCCAATGTGGCATGGGAATCTAATAGTAAATGGAAACCTGTTTGGAGAGCTAACAAATATCCAATTTCAAAATTTAATAATGAAAATTGGGTAAATGAGTTTCATGTGTGGAAAATGGAGTGGGATAAAAGCTCTATTAAACTATATGTTGATGATCAATTGTTGAATGAAGTTGATTTGAAGGAAACTTATAATTTAACAAATCATAAAAATCCATTCCATAAGCCACAATATTTACTATTAAATTTAGCTGTGGGAGGGGTAAATGGCGGAGATTTTTCTGATGTAAAATTTCCATCAAAATATATAATTGACTATGTTAGAGTTTATCAAAAACAAGAATAAAATGATTAAGAAATTTGCAACCCTAAGTGTTTTTTTATTGTGTTTATATACAAATGCACAGAGCAATGAGGTATTGTCGAGTAAAAACAATAATTCTGTTTTTAAAATAGAAAATCCAAATTATGAGTTAAGTCCTTATACAGGAATGACAAAGCAACATTGGAAAGATGCTGCAATGTATTTGTTAGAGGGAGCTTTTAGTTATATTAAAACATTGGATGATCCGATGAAATTTCCTAAGCAACCAGGAAAAAGTTATCCGCATAATGAAGGTAGAGTGCCGACAGAGAAATTAGAAGGATTGTGTAGAACACTTTTTATAGCTTCTCCTATATTAAAGGAAAGACCTGATTTGGTAATCAATAATATTAAGGTTGCAGACTATTATCGTTATCAGATAGGGAAATTAATAGATCCTACAAGTAAATCATACATTGTTCCTAGGGCTAAAAATGGAGGACCTAGTCAGAATTTAGTTGAATTTGGAGCTTTAGCATTATCAATGTTGGTAAACCCAGAAGTTTTATGGGAACCTTTGCCAAAAGAACAAAAAGATGAATTGGCTAGAATTATGCTTAGCTACGGTGATGGACCTACTGTTGATTCTAATTGGAAATTCTTTAACATTTTTGTTTTGAGTTTTTTTAAAGAACAAGGTTATCAAGTAAATGAAGACTTATTGGTCAAATATTTAGAAAAATCTTTATTGGCTTATCGAGGAAATGGATGGTATAATGACAGTCCTGCTTATGATTATTACAGTATGTGGGCTTTTCAGATGTATGGAATGCTTTGGTCTGAATATTTTGGAAAAGAATATTACCCTGAGATTGCAGCAAAATTCGAATCAAATTTTGATGGATTAAAAGATAATTATCCATACTTGTTTAGTAAAGATGGAAAAATGATTATGTATGGTAGAAGCATTAGCTACAGAACAGGAGCTATTGTTCCATTTCCGTTAATGGGGTTTCAGGATGATAAAAATGTGAATTATGGTTGGATGAGAAGAATTTCATCAGGAGTTATTAAACAGTTTTTTACACATCCTGATTTTATGAAAGATAATGTTCCAACTTTAGGTTTTTATGGAGCTTTTGAGCCAGCAGTGCAAGTATATAGCTGTAGAGGAAGTGTATATTGGATGGGAAAAGCATTTTTCGGTTTGTTAGTACCAGATGATAGTTCATTTTGGACGGCCAAAGAAAATAATGGTGCTTGGGATGATGAATTAGAAAAAGGAAAAGTTTACAATAAATACCAAGGAAAATCAGAAATTTTAATTACAGATTATCCTAATATTGGAGCTTCAGAGATAAGAGCTTGGTGTCATGAAAAAGTAAAAGACGATTGGCAAAAATTTCGTTCTACAGAAAACTATAATCGCTTATCTTATAATAGTGCTTTTCCATGGCAAGCTGATGGAGAAAATGGTGAAGTAGCGATGAATTATGTTGTGAAAAATCATCAAAATAAATGGGAAGCCTTTAGGTTGTACACTTTTAAAAAATTTGAAGAAGGTATTTATTACAGAGATGTAAAGTTAGAAACGGATGAAAGTATCAGATTTAATTTAGCAGATATTCCATTGGAAAATGGGATTTTAAGAGTAGATAAAAACATAAGTGACAAACTTATAGAAATGCGTTTGGGGCATTATGCACTACCAAAATTGGATAAAGAAATAGTAACCACACATAAAAAGGTTAAAGGTTATGAAGTAACTATTATAGATAATGGCGTATATCAATTAGCAATCATTCCAATTTTAGGTTGGGAAAATACTGAAGTAGTTTCTGCTACAGGTTTACATCCAGAGAGTAATAACAGTAAAGTATTAAATGTTGTGGTGGATGAGTATAAAGAAATAAAAGACTCAAAAATTTATGCGACGTTAATGCTATGGAAAAAGGCTGGAGAAAAATGGAAATCTAAAGAATTGGTTCCTATAAAAAGTATTATTTCAACAACAAAAGAAAACAGGGTTACCATTAAATATAGAAATGGAGAAACCAATGAAGTTAAGTTTTGATATTTATAAATTATAACAAAAAGCTCTTAGATATATTTCAAGAGCTTTTTTTTGTTTAGGATAATTTTATAATAGTTTGTTTTTAATAGTTGTAATTTCTTTAATATTTAGTATTATTGTTTTTGTGTAATCGATAACATTTTGTTGTTTTTATTATGAATATTATGTTTTTTAAATTTATAATTGATGATATTAATAATATAGTGTAGGATGATTTATTAATTACTGTAAAAACTAAAATATTACTTTTTATGAAAAAGAAAATATCACTTTTAAATTATGGATTTAAATTTTATATCATTTTAGTGTTTTTTATTTCTTTTGAGAATTTAAAAGCACAAACATTGGCATTTCCTGAAGCAACAGGTTTTGGAAAATATACCACTGGAGCAAGAGGATATGTAGATCCAGAAATTTATTTGGTAACTAATTTAAACGATAGTGGACCAGGATCTTTTAGAGATGCCGTAAGTCAACCTGGTAGATTTGTTATTTTTAAAGTAGGAGGAATCATTAATTTACAGTCTCAAATTGTAGTAGCAAACAATACAACCATTGCAGGTCAGACAGCAACTGGAGAAGGAATAGTTTTGTATGGTCCTAGAGTAACTTTTTCGGGAGCTAGTAATACTATTGCTCGTTATATTAGAATTCGTTTTGGTGGAGCAGCAAAAAATCAAGATGCTTCTGGCTTGTCTAATGGAGAAAATATGATTTTTGATCATATGACATTCTCATGGGGAACAGATGAAGTCTTTTCAATAAATTGGGATGGTAAAGGTAGAAAGCCAGATAATATTACCATTCAAAATTCAATTATTGGTCAAGGTTTACATCGCCATAATCACTCTGCAGGAGGATTAATTCAGCCTTCAGGAGGAAAAGTAAGTCTTATAGGTAATTTATATACTGGAAATAAAACTAGAAATCCAAAAGTTAAAGGAATTAATGAATTTGTAAATAATGTAGTTTACAATTGGGGAAATTATGGAAATACTTACGGGCATACAGAATCTGGGGAAGCTTACATTATGGGAGATTCTGATGGTGTTTCTAATGTTAATATTATTAATAATTATTTTATAGGTGGGCCTAATACTAGTACTACTAGAAATACACCTTTTAGTAGAGGTAACTCAAATTTTTATTTATATGGATCTGGAAACTATTATGATAATAATAGAGATGGAACTTTAAATGGAACATTAGTAACAGCTGATACAGATGGATATCCTACAGGTGATATGTCAACTATATTGTCAACTCCATATGATTATCCGATGAAAAATCCACTACTAACTGCTCAACAAGCTTTTGAAAAAATAATACAAAGTGTTGGTGCATCATATCCAAAAAGAGATCAGGTTGATAGTTTAATGATTGACGATTTAAAATCTAAAGGTTTAAAAGCTTTTTATGTATATAGAGAAACAGATTTGCCTTTTATTAATGGAGGAGTAGGTCATGTATATGCAGCTCCAGCTCCTTTAGATTCAGATAATGATGGAATGCCTGATGATTGGGAAGAAAATAATGGATTAAATAAAAACGATAATAGTGATGCTTTGGCAGTAAGTGCTACAAATGCACCCTATTTGAATATTGAGGTTTATATTAACGGATTGGTAAATATAACGCCTCCAGATTTTATTATACCTCCATCAAGTGTTAGTTTTTCGAATCAGATGTCTACAGAAACGCCTCCTAACAGTACTTTAACAGTTCAATGGAATGATAATACTGATAAGGAAGAAGCATACATTTTAGAACGTTCTACCAATGGTATAGATTTTATAGTTATTGCAAATCTAAATGCTAATATAACAAGTTATAATGAAGTTGATTTAATACCTAATACTAAATATTATTATAGAGTTAAAGCAATAAATAGTTCAGGTTCTTCAGTCTATAGTAAGGTTTCATCAGTAATCACTCCACAAATTCCAACAGCACCTTCTAAAGCATCCATAATATCTCCTAGTTTAGGATATGATTATGTTGAACTATTTGATGGAAAAGCAACTTTAAAATGGGCTGGTAGTGATAACACATCAACTTTTACTATTTATATTGGAACAGAAGAAAATAATCTTACTAAATTATCAGAAGTTGTTTATAGTAATTCATCATATGAACTGAAAAATTTATTATCAAACACTTATTATTATTGGAGAGTTGATGCAACTAATGATAAAGGTACAACAAAAGGTGATGTTTGGAATTTTAAAACCATAGCAAATGTTCCTGAAGAAATGGTAGGATATTGGCCTTTTAACGAATCCGTTTTTGATGGAGGAGATATTGATGATAAAACAAGTTATAACAATATTGGTGTTTTAGATGATAATTATGATAATGCAGATGTTAGAGTTACTGGAAAATCTGGAAATGCTATAGATTTTTCTACTTCTCCTAATAATAGTTATATCGTAAACATTCCAAATAAAGATCAAATATTTTTAAATAATAGTTCTTTTACGATTTCTGTTTGGATGAAAGCTGGACCAGAATTAATGCCTACGGTATCTAATAGTGCTTATCTATTATGTAAAGGTTCTTTTAAAACGAATGTAAGTTTAGGAACTACAGGAAAAAGATATAATATTGAATTCAAAGACAGTCAACTACGTTTTGCTATAGACGATAATGTAATTAAAAAAGAACTATCATCAAGTGCCATTCCAGTTTTTACTGGCGAATGGGAGAATATTGTGGTCATGAGAGATGTCAAAAATCATAAATTAAGATTATACATAAACGGAGTTTTTTCAAATGAAATAGATGAGACAGGCGTAACTGGAATTGCTGAAGTAAGTGATTTGATATTAGGAAATATAGGTGAATATGAATTGTTGGCTGGTACAGCTCCTGCACCATATAAAGGAATGATAGATGAACTTAAAATATTTAATTATGCCTTAAATGAAACGGAAGTTTTAGAACTATATCAAAATGTATCATTAAGTAATAAAAAAATCACTAAAAATAGTAGTTTGGTAAAAGTATATCCTAACCCAGTAAAAGAACAAATCAATATTAATATACCATCATATAATAAAAATTATATCACAGCTATTTTAAAAGATATTGCAGGTAAAGTTGTGTTTAAGCAAGAGTTAGAAGCAAAAAATAAATATCAATTTATTTTAGAAAGATCTAATAGAATAAAATCAGGAATTTATATTCTTCATATTATCGGAGATAATTTAAATAACACTTTAAAAGTAATTATCGAGTAATTTTTTTATAAGTGTATTTAATTTCATTCATGGAGAATTGACCAATGATCAATTTTGAAAGTTTTAATTGTAAAAAATCTATTAATTTGTTATATGGTTTAATAAAAAACAACTGATTGGTTTTATAGTTGTAGCTGTTGTTTGGTCTAATAATTGATTCCTTTTTTTTAAATTGCGATCGAATTAAAAGTAGCTAATAATCCCCTGAAAAATGAATATGTTAAAAGATTTAAAATTTGATACAGACCCCAATAAATTTAAGTATCAACAAATAGTAGATTGTTTTATTGATAACATTTCTAAAGGAAATATAAAAAAAAATCAAACACTACCTTCTATTAATGTATTCAGCAAAGAATATAAAGTTTCTAGAGACACTGTTGAAAAAGCATATAAAGTATTAAAAAGTAAAAATATAATAGCAGCTAATAAAGGAAAAACAACTTATGTACAAAGTACAGAAATTTCGGTAAAGAAAAATATTCTGTATTTAATGAATAAGATGAATGATTATAAATCAAGAGTTTATAATTCTTTTATAGATGAGTTGGGAGATGATTTTAATATTGATATTGAGATTTACCACTGTGATGAATCACATTTTTTAAAACTATTAGAAAAGAATATTGGTAATTATGATTATTATGTAATAATGCCTCATTTTAAAAGTAATCATGCAAAAGAATTTTCTTTTTCAGATAAAGCTGTAGAGGTTATCAAAAAAATTCCTAGAAATCAATTGGTGATTTTAGATAATAATGATTTATCTGTTGATGGTGATATTATAGAGATTTATCAAGATTTTGAAAACGATGTTTATAACGCACTGTTAAATGGTAAGGATAAAATAATCAATCATAAAAAAATGATTGTAAGAATTCCAGAAAACGAGCAGTTTTCTTATCAGCATAAAATTTATAGAGGTTGTAAGAAATTCTGTATTGAGCACAATATGGATTATGAAGTTTCAAGCACAGATAATTTAAATTTACAAAAAGGAGAGTTGCAGTTTATTATAGATGATGATGATTTGGTGAATGTAATTGACGCTATTAACGATAATAAATTAAAAATAGGAAAAGACATAGGTGTTTTATCTTATAATGAAACTCCTTTAAAAAGATTATTAGGGATTGCTGTAATATCTACAGATTTCAAAAAAATGGGGAAAACAGCGGCTAAAATGCTTATGGAAAGAAAAAAAGGTAAAATTAAAAATACTTTCAGCTTTATAAATAGAAAATCTATTTAAAAAAAACGCTCAATTAGAATTGAGCGTTTTTTTATCTTTAAAGAACAGACAAAATTAATGATTCCTATACATATTTATTTGAATTATGAATAAAATAAAATACATTTGTTAACGTTAACGATTAGTAATTTCGAAATAAATAATATAGAAAATGAAGAACTTCATTAATGATCAGTTTTTACTTCAAAATGATAAAGCAGTTGAGTTGTATAATGCAGTAAAAGATTTACCAATTATAGATTATCACTGTCATTTACCTCCAGATGAAATAGCAAAAAACACCTCATTTCAAAATATTTCTCAAGCCTGGTTAAAAGGAGACCACTATAAATGGAGAGCGATGAGAACTTTAGGAGTTGATGAAAAATATATTACAGGGAATACTTCTGATGAAGAAAAATTTAAGCAATGGGCTTCTACCGTTCCTTATGCTGTGTTAAATCCTCTTTATCACTGGACTCATTTAGAAATGAAACGTTATTTTGATATTGATGAGTTACTTACAGAAAAAAATCATGCAAGTATATACGAGCAAACATCTGCTAAGTTACGTTTGCCAGAGTTTAGTACTCAAGGATTAATAAAGAAGATGAATGTTGAACATATTTGTACTACAGATGATCCTTTAGATACTTTAGAACACCATGATGCTATAAAAGCACAAGGAAATTCTTTTAAAGTAACCGCTACTTTTAGACCTGATGGGTTTATGAATATTGAAAGTGATGGTTTTATTAAATATATGGAAAAATCAGAAGAAATTTATAAAAAAGACATTAGCTCTGTTTATGATTTAATTGATTTTATTGGAGAAAGAGTAAACTTTTTTGATGAAAAAGGGTGTAGAGTTTCTGATCATGGTTTAGAAAACATTTGTGCAGCAGATTTTGATTTAAAATCAGTAGATGCAACTTTTAAGAAAAGAAAAGATGGTAAAGCTTTAACAGCAGAAGAAATTGAAGAGTATAAATCAGCTATTTTGGTCATTTTATTTGAAAAATACCATGAAAAAGGTTGGGTTCAACAATTACATTTAGGAGCTTTAAGAAATAATAATTCAAGAAAATTAAGAATTTTAGGACCTGATACAGGTTGGGATTCTATTGGAGATTTTCCACAAGCACAAAGTTTATCTAAATTCTTAAACCATTTAAATAAAGAAGATAAATTAGGTAAAACAATTATTTACAATTTAAATCCTGCAGACAATTACGTTTTTGCTTCTATGATAGGAAACTTTAATGAAGGAACTATGAAAGGTAAAGTTCAATATGGTGCTTCTTGGTGGTTTTTAGATCAAAAGAAAGGAATAGAAGATCATTTTGATGCATTATCTAGTTTAGGATTAATCTCTTGTTTTATTGGAATGTTAACAGATTCTAGAAGTTTCTTATCTTACCCAAGACATGAATACTTTAGACGATTGTTATGTAACTATTTTGGAGAAAAAATTCAAAGTGGAGAGCTACCAAACGATATGCCTTGGTTAACAAAAATAGTTCAAGATATTTGTTATAACAATGTTAAAGGTTATTTAAACTTTTAATCTATTATATTTTTAACTTAAAGGCTTGCTATATAATATATTTAGCAGGCCTTTTTTGTTTATAAATTTTGACTTTTGGTAAAAGATTAATCTTATGATCTAAGATGGTAAAACAGGTAGGAATAAAAGAAATAGCGAAACTATCAAATACCTCTATAGGTACTGTTGATAGAGTATTAAATAATCGAACAGGGGTTTCTCCTAAAACAAAACAAAGAGTTTTAGAGATTGTTAAACAAACAGGTTATGTTAAAAATAATATTGCTAGTAGATTAAAACTTTCTGCAGGTAAAAAAGTTAGTATTGCCGTAGTTTTACCTCAAGTTATTAATGGTATAAGTTATTGGAATCTTCCAAGAATGGGAGTTAAAAAAGCTTTAAATGAATTAAGTGATTTTGGAGTAGAGCTTGAGTTTATTGATTTTAGTTCTGATGACAAGAATCACTATAAAAAAATAGTAGATTAAATATTAGGTCAAAATTATGATGGAATTATCACAGTAAGTTTGTTTGAGGAGTTGTCTAATAAATTAGTTCAATATGCAAATAAAGAAAATAAACCACTTGTGTTTATTGATGGTAAAAACGATAAAGTATTAAATACTAGTTTTATTTATCAAAACTCTACCAAAGCAGGTGAGGTTGCAGGGAGACTATTGTACAATACTATTGATGATGATGGTATTTATATAGCGCTTACATTGGTAGAAAAATCAGAGTTTCAAGGAAATCAAAAAGAAAGAGAGCTGGGATTTAAAAACTTTTTAATATCAAAAAACCCCAATCTTAAAATACATTCAGTAGTACATACAATTGATGCTAAATTAGAAGAGAATAAAATATTAGACAACCTATTAAGTTTAAAAACAAAAAAAGGTGTATTTGTAACCAATTCTAGGTCTTATATTTTTGCAAAATTTTTAAGTGATAAAAGTTATAATAATGTGAAGATTTTAGGCTTTGATTTAAATAAAAAAAATATAGATTATTTAAAAGAAGAACGTATTCAATATTTAATTAATCAAAAACCAGAGTTACAAGGTTACCAATCTTTGATGAAAATTTTCCAAAAAATTACTCAAGATCAAACTGTCTCGCTAAACATTGATATTCCAGTTGAAATTATTATCAAGGAAAATTTACAGGATTCAAACGATATTTTATAGACATATACATAACTAAAAAAAAGGGATTTCAAAATTAATTTTGAAATCCCTTTTTTTTAGGTTTAAACTTAAATATGTTTATTATTTTTTCTGAAATACTTTACTAAATACTAAGTAAAGTATTCCACATAAAATCCATGTTGGTAACGTTACAAATGATAAGAATATATCAAATTTAACAGAAATAAAGTAGAACAATCCAAAACTAATAGCCCATGCTAATAATACAGATTTGTTAAATTTTATTCCAGCTACTTCAGCATAGTTTTTAGTAACTCCAAACTTTTTAGCAAAGAAATGTTCAAATACAATTACTGCTCCAAATGGTGCTAAAATAAATCCATAGAAAGCAACAAAATCTAATAATTTCATTGCAAAAGCAGGGAATAATCCTGCAACAGTTGCTACTGTACCTGCAATAATAGTAACCCAAAAAGTAGATAGTTTAGGCATAATAGCTTGAAATGCTAAACCAGCTCTGTAAATTGTAGGGTTTGCAGTTGTCCATCCAGCCAAAACCACAACTAAGATTCCAAAAATACCAATGGTATTATAGGCCAAAGGACCTGGAGCTACAGATGGGGCTAAATTATTACCTAACAAAGCTTGTGCTTCAGGAGTTTTAATATAGACAGCATAGATTAATGCAGCAGCAATCCAAGCCATATAATGACCTACATACATACCAGCAGCAGTTGCCCAACCAGCTTTAGCTTCTTTTGCAAAACGGAATACTGATAAGTCAGACATACCAATGTGCATTGCACCATTTGCAAACCAAGACCAAATTACAATATGCCAAAACGTATATTTTATTTGACCAGGAAAAGGTTCTGAACCTTCACCCCATATGTTCCAAAAATCAGAAAAACTATGTACCTCTAATTGACCTAAAGCAACTACACCACAAGCTACAAATCCTAATACAATTACTGGAGACATCCAGTTTGCTGCTTTAGAAACAGTATCATAGCCTTTAGATGCAATTAACGAAATAACTGCTCCAATGGCTAGTACAATAACAATCCAGGTCATTCCATTAGGCATGGTATCTGTAAGTGTAGGCATTTCCATATTAAAAGGAATTCCTACTGCTGTTGCAGATACTGTAATCATAGATCCGGCTAAAAAACAAAACAAAATTCCGTTAGCTAAATTATATCCGGTTACTAATTTTTTACCACAAATTTTTTCTAATTGGTAATATAGAGTCAATCTGTTTTTAACCGCAACTTCGGCTGTTAAAAAACGCCAACTTAATACAGCTAAAAGATTTCCTAGCATCAGTCCAATAATTAAATCAAAAGCACTTACACCAGTGGTTAAAAATAAAGGTCCAATCACAAATTCAGTACCTGCAGCGTGTTCACCTGCGTACATTCCGATAAAACTTTTCCAACTTTTTAACTTGGATTGAGGAACGGGTTCTCTTTCGAATTCCCCACCCGCAATTTCTTCAATTTCCTGTATCTCGTTGATATTAGTTTGACTCATAGTAATAGTTTGATTTTTATTTTAAAAAATTACGTAATTATAAATGGCACGTGTTTTTTTAATGAATAATTAGTTTTTAAAAACTTTGAATTTAATTTTGAATCTGAAATAGCAATGGCAGCCCCTAATGCCGATCCTAATGATGAATTGGTAGATCTTAATTTCATCCCTCTAAAGTGATGAGATAATAGTTTGATAAAAATATCATTATCACTAAATCCACCATCAACAAATAATCTTTTGATTTCAGGATCTTCACCGGTTGCTATTTTGATGTTTTCTACTTGAATCAATACCAACTCCATCATTAATTGATGATAAGCTTCTTCAAAAGTTTTATGTTTCAGAATTGTTTCTTCAGGTGCTTTTTTGTTTTCTATTACATTCCATTTAAAACAGTAAGAAAAATTTTCTAGTAGTTTTGTATACAAATCGTAATCAAAAGCTACCGTTTTATGATTTTCTTGAGGAACACCGTAAATTTCGGTTAACTTATGTGCTTGAGATTTGTATTCACTACCAAGTAATAAACGAGCGGCTTTAACTGCTTTACCATTAATTCTCATATAATTTAAACAACCACTAAGTATTTCATCTTTAGTTAAATTTGTTTGAGTAAATGGATTTAAAGACACACTCCAAGTTCCTGTAGATACTAAGACAAATTTCTTTTTAGAGCTTCTTACATATGGTAATAGGGCAGCAGAGCTATCATGAATACCTACACCAATTTTAATACGTTTACCATTGTAATTCATATTAATACTAGTTTCTGTAGATACTATTTGAGGAAGTTTAGTGTTTATTCCTTCTTTATAAACCCATTCGTGATAGTCTTTCTTTTCGTAATCCCATAATCCTGTATGGCAACCAATACTTGTGTATTCACTTAAGGCAATGTCTGTAAATAAATAACTCATGTACTGGGGTAAGTGTAAAGAAAACTTAATCTTTTTATAGATTTCTGGCTTAGTATGTTTTATCCAATATAGTTGCATACCAGAGTTTAGCATTCCTGAATTTGGAGAACCTGTATTCTTTGTAAATTCTTCTTCAGGTCCATATTTCTCGTAAAATGAAGCAATCAAATCTTCATCCATAGGTTTGGTGTAGTTGTATAGGGGAGTTAATAACTCTCCGTTTTCATCTAAATGAACAAAACTAGCCCCATAGGTTGAAAAATTGATTGCTTTTACATTATACTCTTCTGAATCTAAAATACGGTGAAATAATTCTTTCAACCATTTTTGTAATTCAGGTAAGTTTTCTGTAGGATAACCGTCTTCGTCAGTTATTTCATCAAAACGAGCATATTCTCTATAAACTTCTTTGTATTTTTTATCAAAGAGAAAGAATTTTTTATTCGTTTTTCCGATGTCGAAGACTGCAGTTACTTTTTGTTTCATGTAAATAGATTATAGACCAGTTGCTACTGTATTTCTACCTCTTTCTTTAATTAAATAATTTCTTACATCTAATTCTCGGTATGCTTTAATAGGACTAATAGCACCACCTCTGTTTAATCTAGCTTTTTCAATTAAAGGACGAACATCTGTTCTGTAAGCCCCTTGTAATATTTCTTGACATTTAACTACATCATTGTCTAATTGAGCAGCTTTTAAAGCAGCTTGATCAACCAATAACGCTCTTGCAAATGCTTCTTGTATTGCTTCTAAAGATTGGATTAAATCTTCTAAAGGATCTTTAATGTTATGACTTGCATCAATCATCCAAGCCAAATCTGGATTTTGAGGGTTATTAGCCATTCCGTATACCAATTCGTTAAAGATTAAGAATAAAGCATAAGGTTTGATACTACCAACAGTTAAATCATCGTCTCCGTATTTACTATCATTAAAATGGAAACCTCCTAATTTACCTTTTAAACTTAAAATAGAAACAATTTGTTCTATGTTGCTATTTGGCAAATGGTGACCTAAATCAACCAAAGTATAAGCTTTGTCTCCACATTCGTTAGCTAACATTAATGAAGCACCCCAATCTTGAATGACAGTACTATAAAAGTTTGGTTCGTAAGGCTTGTACTCAATTAACATTTTCCAATCTTCAGGAATATCCTTATAAATTGTTTTTAAACTATCTTGAGTATTTTGAAAAGCTGTTTGAAAGTTATTTTGACCTGGGAAAGAAGAACCATCAGCCAACCAAACTGTTAAAGCTTTAGATCCTAATTTTTCTCCAATTTTAATCACATCAATATTGTGTTGAATAGCTTGTTCACGTACTGCTTGACTAGTGTTACTTAAAGAACCGTATTTATAAGATTCCTTAGCATCTTTTTGATCTTGAAATGTGTTAGAGTTTACTGCATCAAATTTAATATCTAAAGAAGAAGCTAATTCGCTAACAGCATTGTAGTCTTGTGGTACATCCCAAGGAATGTGTAAAGATACAGCCCCAGCAGTTTGAGTTAAGGCATGTAAAATTCCAACATCTTCTATTTTTTGTTCAAGTGTAGTTGGTTCACCATAAAAACCAAAACGTCCAAAACGAGTTCCTCCTGCACCTAAAGCCCAGCTAGGAATTGCTACTTGAAATTCAGATAACTTTGATAAAATAGCATTTACATCATAACCGTTTTTAGTTAGTTTGTTTGCTAAAAATTCAAAATTATCGTTATGTTCTTCAAGAATCTTTTTATTTACATCTAGAATTTGTTGATTTTGTAATTTCATTTTATTGTTTTTTGAAAAAAAACTCCCATAATGGTGTAACCTCTATGGGAGTTTTAGAAAGTAAATATTGTAATTATCTTACGAAAGCGTTAGCCATACCACCATCTACATTGATGATATTTCCTGTAGATTTATCAAGAATTCCAACAAAAGTGAAAACTCCATTTGCAATATCTGCAGGGGTAATAATTTCATTCAATAAATTTCTTTTAGCGTAAAATGCTGGTAATTCTTCAACGGTAATTCCGTTGGCTTTGGCTCTACCTTCAGCCCAAGCACCTTCCCAAATTTTACTACCAACAATAACTCCATCAGGGTTTATTGTATTTACACGTACTTTATCTTTAGCCAATTCAGCAGCTAATAAACGTACCATGTGTTGTTGTGCAGCTTTAGCTGTTCCGTATGCAACGTTGTTTGGTCCGGCAACCAATCCGTTTTTACTTGCAATAGAAATGTAGTCTCCTCCTAATCCTTGTTTACGAGTAATTGCAGAAAACTGCTTTGCTAAATCAAACTGACCTTTAACTAAAATACTTTGTAAAATATTCCAGTCTTTATCTGTAGTATCTTCTAAAGATTTAGAAATTGCTAACCCAGCACTGTGTACAACAATGTCAACACCTCCAAACTCTATACAAGCTTTTTTGTAAGCAGAAGCAATAGATTCTGGGCTAGTTACATCACAAATAGCATAAGTGGCAATGTCTCTTTTATAAGTAGCATTAGCTTCTATTAAGCTTTGTTCGTTAATATCAGTTAAAACAATATTAGCACCTTCAGCAGCTAATTTATCCGCAATTGCCTTACCAATTCCTCCACCGGCTCCTGTTACTAAAGCAACTTTACGAGACAATGGTTGTTCTTTTGGCATACGTTGCAATTTAGCTTCTTCTAATAACCAGTACTCAATATCAAAAGCTTCTTGTCTTGGCAAAGAAGTATATTCAGTAATTGCTTCAGCACCACGCATAACGTTAATAGCGTTTACATAGAATTCATTAGCTACACGTGTTGTTTGTTTGTTTTTAGCGAAACTAAACATACCCACTCCTGGATAAATAATAATTACTGGATTTGCATCACGAATAGCAGGGCTGTTATCTTTTTTACAAGTATTATAGTATTCTGTATATTCAGCTCTATAAGCTTCAAATGCAGGTTCTAATTTTTTTAAGATTGCTTCGGTATCAGATAAATCTTCATTTTTATCTAATGTTAAAACTAAAGGTTGAATTTTAGTTCTTAAGAAGTGGTCTGGACAAGAAGTTCCCATAGGAGCTAATCTTTCTAAATCGTTACTATTGATGTATTCCATAATAGTATCAGAATCAGCAAAGTGTCCAATCATTCTGTTTTCAGAAGAACATAAACCTCTTAAGACTGGCATAATTTGAGCTGCTTTTTCTAAACGCTCATCTTTTGGTAAACTTTCAATTTTTTGACCGCCAAAAACACTTCCTTTTTCAGCGATTTTTTTCTCAATATATTCAGAAGCCATTTCAATAACTTCTAAACTGTTCATATAACATTCATAAGACGTGTCTCCCCAAGTAAATAAACCGTGAGAACCCAGAACAATACCTCTAATTCCAGGATTATCAGCCAAACATTTTTCTAACTGTAAACCTAAATCAAAACCTGGACGTTGCCAAGGCACCCATCCCATAGTGTCACCCCAAATTTCTTTGGTAACTTTTTCACTGTCTTTTGCTGCAGCAACAGCAATTAAAGCATCAGGGTGTAAGTGATCTATATGAGCAAATGGTAATAAACCATGTAAAGGTGTATCAATTGATGGGGCTTTACTGTCTAAATCGTAAATACAGTGATCAAATAAACCAACCATACGATCTTCATCTTCTAAACCACCGTATACATTTTTTAAATCTCTTAATCTCTTTGTGTATAAACCAGCAATACCAGCTCTATCTAAAGTTCCAATGTCTCCACCAGAACCTTTTACCCACATTACTTCAACTTCTTCATTTGTTAAAGGATCTGTTTCAATTGTTTTACAGCTAGTGTTACCACCACCGTAATTGGTTATTCTTAGGTCTGCTCCTAATATATTAGAACGGTATAAGAATAAAGCTACTTGATCATCTCCCAAAGCATTTGCTTTCTCATTGTCCCACAGATAGTCAACGTATTTGAAGTTTTTAGTCTGATTTCCCATTTTTAATTTTTGATGTAATAATATTATGTAATGATCCAAAAGTATGATATGAGTACAGTGTTTCTATCCTGTACTGTACTGTTGGAGTTAAATTAATTTTAAAAAAAAACCAATTTAATATATATTAAATTGGTTTTTTGATGTTTTTTAAATTGATTTTCTATCAATAAAGTTAAAAGGAATTTTTACTTTTCCTTTTTCTTTGTTTAATATCATTTTAGCAGCAGTTTCCCCCATAATCTTAAAATCGGTAGACATTACTGTGATGCCAAGAAGTTCTTTTAAAGGTGTGTCGTTATAGGAGATAACTCCTATTTCTTTTCCTAAAACATATTCATCTTCTCTAATTTGTTTGATTAATTTAACAAGGTCTGATTCCTCTATGGTGACAAATAAATCTCCTCTTTTTAAAATAATATCATCATAAACCTCGTCAAGAATTTCAAAATCTAGTTTGTTTTCTACACAAAATTTTCTGAACCCATGTAAAATTCTTCTAGGATATGGGTATACAGATTTTGAAGGATATACTAATATAATATGTTCATATTGTTTTATTTTATTTATTCCTTTATTCAATGCATCATAAATGTCGTTTTCAAAGTCTTGATAAACTTCAATGATGTCACCATCAGCACCAAGTTTGGTATTGTCTAATACAACTAATTTTTCTTTGGGTATTTTTTGAATGGCATTATATACCTCATCTGTAAAACTAATATGTCTTAAGTTGTCAGTTTTAAAATGTGGCATGATTACATAATAATCATAACTAGATTTATATTTATTTAACAAACTTAAAAAGACAGATTCGTCACAGTGATATACGTGAATATCCACATGTGAATTTGCTCCTATAGTGTTGATAAAAGAATCATAAATCCTAGTTTTATACGTGCTTAGTTTGTTAACTAAAAACAGGATATTAACTTTTGATATTAGTTTGGTTCTTGTAATATAATAACCTTTACCTCTAATAGAAGAAATAATGTTGCGTTGCTTTAAAATGCTATAAGCTTTTTCTACAGTATCTCTAGACAAATAAAATTCTTCACTAAACATGTTTATTGAAGGAATTTTTTGATCTATTACAAAATTCCCTATTGATATGTTGTGAATGATAGAGTCTACTATTTGTTGGTATTTTGGTACCCTTGAATTTTCATCAATGGTAATAAATTTGGTCATTCCCATTTTAATGGTTGTGTTTGGTTAAAGGAACTAGAAGTAAATAAATGTTGATTATCTAATTAAACAAAAATAATATTGATTAATAGTTAATAAATTATTGAATTTTATAACGTATTATTGCTTAATTCTTAATACAAATTAAGTTAAATTATACTTCAAAACAAAATATTATAGAATTCAAAAGAACTATTTAATATAAGCTATATTTCTTATATTGAAGTAATGCAGGATAGTTTATTGTTCTTACATAAATACTTTTACAGGTTTATTAATATACTCACCATTTATAATATTAATGGTTATTTTAATCGAGACAACAGAAATGTAATCTTGTTTATATTTTTAGCATAGGGTAATTAAGATATTTTATGTCATTTAATCATGTATATCAATAGAAGATTAAGTGAATATATTTTTTATCTTCGATGGTTAATAAAAGATTTATATATCTAATTAAAATCAATGAAAGTATCTGTTGTTATTGTAAATTATAATGTCCGTTATTTTTTAGAGCTATGCTTGTATAGTGTAAAAAAAGCGCTTCGAGATATTGAGGGAGAAATTATAGTGGTCGATAATGTTTCTAAAGACACAAGTTGTGAAATGGTTAAGGATCTTTTTCCTGAAGTTGTTTTAATAGAAAACACAGAGAATGTAGGTTTTTCCAAAGCCAATAATCAAGGAGTTGCCATTGCAAAAGGTGAATATGTATTGATTTTAAATCCTGATACTGTAATAGGAGAATCACTTTTTGATGAAATTTTATCTTTCGCTGATCAACAGAATGATTTAGGAGCTTTAGGAGTAAGACTGATAGATGGAACTGGATCTTTTTTACCAGAAAGTAAACGAGGTTTGCCAAGACCCAAAACATCTTTTGAAAGAATGATAGGTTCTAATCATAGTGGGTATTATTCTAACTATTTAACAAAAGATGGAATTGGTAAAGTTGAGGTTTTGGTTGGAGCTTTTATGTTGATTAAAAGACAACGTTACCTTGAAGTAGGTGGTTTTGATGAGGATTATTTTATGTATGGGGAAGATATTGACCTCAGTTATAAACTAACAAAAGCGGGGTATACTAATTATTATTATGGGAAATCTGTTGTTATTCACTATAAAGGGGAGAGTACTCGTAAAGATGTAAAGTATTTAAGACATTTTTATGGAGCTATGAATATTTTTTATAAAAAACATTTTAGATATACTGGTTTAGATCATTTCCTAATGAAAGCTGGAATTAAGGTATTGTTTTTGATAAAATATATGCAACTTAGTAACGCACCAATTATTGTTAATGATACAAGTAGAATCCTTTTTGTAGGGGATAGAGATGTTACGTCTAATTTGCAATTACAAAAAAAAATTATTCAAGTTCCAGATCAAGAATTGATAAAATTAGAAGAATATATTACCGAGTATGAAATTGAGGAAATTTGGTTTGAAGAAGGAGGTTTGACTTATAAAGAAATTATTAATCAAATAGGGACTCACAGATTTAGTAAGGTTTTATTTAAAATCCTCCCACAGAATACCAACTTTTTAATAGGTAGTAATTCTATGGATGGTAGGGGAGAAGTAATCTTCTTAAAATAAAAAAGACATCAAAATTTTTTGATGTCTTTTTTATTGTTATTCTTTTTCCCAATTCTTTTTAGCTCTCATTTTTTTGTAAAGTTTTACCATCATCATTAAGGTAATAGAAAAGAGTAATATTCCTGCAACTCCCCATATCCAACCAATGGCATTTTTTAGTACTACTAAAAATACAACAGCAAAGAGAATAATTGTAGCAACTTCATTCCATAATCGTAATTGCATGGTGCTATATTTACATACATTGTTTTGCAATTGCTCAAAAATTCTATGACAAATATAATGGTATAAATATAGAGCTAATACAAAAGATAGTTTTACCCACATCCATGGTTGTTCCAGGTAATATGGCATTAAATACAATAAATAAAAAGCAAATAAACTGGCTAAAATAGCTGATGGCCATGTGATAATATACCACAATCTTTTTTCCATCAACTTGTATTGCTTTTGTAAAATAGCTCTAACAGGTTCTTCTTTTTCTTCGGCTTCAGTGTGATAAATAAAAAGACGAACCATGTAAAATAATCCAGCAAACCAAGTAACTACAAAAATAATGTGTAGAGATTTTACGTATAAATATTCCATAATATTTTATTTGTTAAGCCATTCATTTAACCAGTTACTCACTACGGCTACCCAGTCTTCTCTATCGTTTAAACATGGAATAGTGGTGAATTTTTCTCCAGTATTTTCTTCAAACTCATGCTTGGCTTCCATCCCAATTTCTTCAATAGTTTCTAAACAATCGGCAACAAAAGCTGGAGTGACTACTGCTAGTTTTTTAATTCCGTTTTGAGCTCTATCATTAATGGTAACATCAGTATAAGGTTGTAGCCATGGATCTTTTCCTAGTCTTGATTGAAAAGATGTACTGTAAAAACCAGGTTTTAAATTTAGTTTTTCAACCACCCCTTGAGTGGTTGCGTAACATTGGTGTCTGTAGCAAAATTCATGAGCTTCAGATTTTGTATTACAACATTCACCATTTAATGAACAATGGTTTCCGGTTATATCTGAGTTTTTAATATGTCTTTCTGGAACACCATGATAAGAGAACAATAAATGATCGTATTCTTCTTTTTCTAAAGTCTCCTGAATACTTTTAGACAACACATCAATATAATCTTGTTTGTTATAAAAAGCAGGAAAAGAACTTAATTTAATTTTTGGAAACTTGTCTCTAATAATTCTTTCAGCCAAAACAACAATGGTTTCTGTTGTTGCCATGGCAAATTGAGGATATAGAGGGACTAATAAAATGTCTGTAACTCCTTGATTTGCTAATTCAGTAATTCCTGTTTCTATAGATGGTTTTCCATATCTCATCGCCAAAGCCACTGGAGCTTTTACGTGTTCTTTTACTTTATTGGTGAATTTTTCTGAAATAACAATTAACGGAGACCCTTCATTAGTCCATACCTTGCTATAGGCTTCGGCAGATTGTTTGGGTCTTGTGTTTAGAATAATTCCTTTTACCAATAAGCATCTTGTTAAAAAAGGAACATCAATTACACGTTCGTCCATTAAAAATTCATCTAAATAATTTCTTACATCTTTTACAGATGTGCTGTTAGGAGAGCCTAAGTTTACAAGTAATATTCCTTTCATTATAAATTACTTTTATGTGTTAGTTGTTTTGTGATTTCATACAAACTCACACTAAGGCTGTTAATTACATTCATAGAAGAGTTTTTTCCGTACATAGGAATGTGGATGCTTTCATCACAAAGATTTAATGCTTCTTGGTTAATTCCAAATCTTTCGGAACCAATTAACAAAGCTATTTTTTTATGGTTTGTAAAATTGTATTGTTGTATGTTTTTGCTTTTGTCTGTAATTTCTAAGGCAATAATAAAATAGTCCTCTTTTTTTAAAGCGGATATTAATGAAATGATATCATGATAGCTAATGATATTAATGTTTTTGTCAGTGTTTCTAGCGGTTCGTTGTACCAGTCTGTTTTCTGTATTTGGAGAATTATCGTTTAAGTAAAACTTTTTTACACCAAAAGCCTCAGAAACTCTTAAGCCCATTCCCACGTTTTGTGGTGTTCTCAATTCTTCACCAATAACAATTAACGGAAAATCCATATTGTTATTTACAGTTTTATTGTGTTTTAGCTGTTCCATTAAGTGTTGATTTGTTTGGTGAATTGTTTGGGAGTAACTCCAAATTTACGTTTAAAAGCAGCTATAAAATGACTAGAGTTACTGTAGCCTATTTTGTTTCCAATTTCATTTACGTTTAAGAGGTTTTCTATTAATAATTTTTTAGAATACTCTAATTTATAATTCAGTAAAAAAGTAAAAACAGGAGCTCCATAAACTTCCTTAAATCCTTGTTTTAGTTTTTTAATATTCAATCCAACTGTTTTAGATAGTTCTTCCAAAGATGGAGGATCAGCCATTTGATCAATGATGATGTTTTTTACCTGTCTTAATTGGTTAATGGTATCTTCATTAGCCATAAAAGGACATTTTTCATCGGTATTTTCATCAGCATTGCTAAAGTAAAGACTTAGTAATTCGTATACTTTTCCTTTAATGAATAAAGTATGTAGCGGTGTGTTTTTTGGTTTTGTAGCCAATTGATGCAATACTACTTGTAAAGCTGTGTTGGTATCTTTTTTTTCTATAATAGGTTTTCCAACAATGAAGTTGTCATAATTAAAAAGGTAATTGTTTTCTGCTGTAAATAAAGAATGAAAATATTGAACAGGAATTAATAATACAATTAAATTGCTATTGGTAGGTAATTCAAAAAGTAAATTCATTTCGGTTTCTTTAAAATAAACCATGCATGAAGTGTCTTTTTCTAAATTAACAGCACAATGCTCCATGTTAAATGCAACTTTGCATGAGTCGTTTAAATTAAAAAAAACATAAATATAATTTCTATCATCACTATGTTTATAATACTGAATATCAGTTTCATGATTGGTGATTTGTAGGATGCTAAAGTCCTGAGATTCATTTAAAAAAGTAGCAGTACTTTTATCGATGTTTTTGTATTTGTTTGGATCAAAATGAATCATTTTTTTAACGCTATTTTTTGTTTTAATCAGTACAAAATTAAGTTAATTACTCTTAATTACATTGAGAAATATGTTTTTTTAATACACTTTTATTAATAGCATAGGTATGTGATTTTTATCATAGGATCGATATAAGTTCTAGGTTTTTAGGTTATTTAGAGATGTTTTAAATTACAGGCTTTACCTTATGGAGTTGTTTATAGTCCTTTTGTCGATGTTTTTAAAAAAATAATGGTGGTACTTTTGTCGATACTTATGGTATGTCAACATATGAATAAAGATGAAATAGGAACCAAACTCTATAACATTGGAGTTAGTTATAAAAAGGCGGATGTGGAGACACGTAGCGCTTTTAGTTTGTCTAAGCAAAAACAAATTGCTTTACTAAAAGATGCTAAGTCTAAAGGAATTGATGGAGTAATGGTGGTTTCTACTTGTAACAGAACAGAAATTACTGGTTTTGCAAAACATCCTTTTGAATTAATTAGTTTGTTATGCGAACACTCTAATGGTACCGTAGAAGATTTTGTTAAGTTTTCTAATATTTATAAATCATCAGAAGCTATTTTGCATTTATTCAAAATAGGAACAGGTTTAGAAAGTCAAATTTTAGGAGATTACGAAATTGTAGGGCAACTTAAACAAGCGTATCAAATAGCTCAAAAATACGGAACCATTAATACTTATTTAGAAAGGTTGATGAACTCTGTGTTGCAGGCAAGTAAAGAAGTAAAAAACCAAACGGAACTTAGTTCTGGAACTACTTCGGTGGCTTATGCTGCTACTCAATATATTATTGAAAATGTAGAGAACTACAATTCTAAACGTGTGTTGGTTTATGGGTTAGGAGAAATTGGTAAAAATGCTTGTAAAAATTTACTTGAATATACAGAAAACAATAATATTCATTTAATAAACAGAACACACTCTAAGGCAATTGAATTTTCAGAAGTTCATCAGAATATTGCAATTAATACATTTGAAAATTTAGAGGTAGAAATTGAAGATGCAGATATTTTAATAGTATCTACAGGTTCTGATATGCCAACTATTACTACTAAAAATATTAGTAAAGATAAATCAATATTAATTTTAGATTTATCAATGCCAGAAAACGTTCATAAGGATGTAAAATCATATGAAAATGTTACGTTGGTAAATGTAGATCAGTTATCTAAAATTACAGACAAAACCTTAGAAAAACGTACTGCTGAAGTTCCAAAGGCAATGTTGATTATAAACAAGCACAAACAAGATTTTAACGAGTGGGTAATGCATCGAAAATTTACGCCTGCAGTAAATGCATTAAAAGAATCTTTGTTAGCTATTCAACATGATGAGCTGGATTTACATAAAAAACGTTTAGAAGGTTTTAATGAAGAACATGCAGAAATTATTACTTCTAGAATGATTCAAAAAATCACCACGCAGTTTGTAAAGCATTTAAAAGATGAAAATACATCTGTCAATCAAAGTATTGATGTGGTGAGTAAAATATTTAATACTTCTCTATAAAAACTCTATAATGAGTAAAGTCATCAGAATAGGTACAAGAAATAGTGAGTTAGCGTTATGGCAAGCCTATTTGGTACAAGGTAAATTACAAGATCTAGGATATCAAACAGAAATAGTTGAATTGTCATCTATTGGTGATGAAATTTTAGACATTCCCTTGCATCAAATTGGAAGCATGGGGGTTTTTACCAAAACATTAGACGTTGCCATGTTGCGTGGACAAATAGATATTGCAGTTCATTCTTTAAAAGATGTACCTACACAATTACCAGAAACCATTGTACAGGCAGCTGTTTTAGAACGTGCAGATGTACATGATGTAGTTGTTTATAAAGGAACAGAAGAAGATTTGGTTGCAGATGGTGCAGTTATTGCTACAGGTAGTTTACGTAGAACAGCTCAGTGGTTACACAAATATCCAGCACATACTTTAACAGATTTGCGTGGAAATGTAAATACTCGTTTACAAAAGTTACAAGATAATAATTGGAATGGAGCCATTTTTGCTAAAGCAGGTTTAGAGCGTATTAATTTGTTGCCAGAAAATCATTTGGTGTTAGATTGGATGATTCCGGCACCTGCTCAAGGAGCTATTATGGTTACAGCTTTAGAATCGGATAATGAGGTTCTAGAAGCTTGTGCTAAAATTCATCATAAAGAAACAGCTTTGTGTGTGGGAATTGAGCGAGATTTTATGAGAACTTTAGAAGGTGGATGTACAGCTCCTATTGGTGGTAATGCAGAAATTGTTGCAGATAAAGTAACTTTTAAAGGTTTGTTAAGTGCTATTGACGGTAAAGAACAAAAGGGTGTTTTTAAAATTGCCGATTTAAAAGATGCTAAAGGTTTAGGAGAGCAATGTGCTCAAGAAATTTTAGCAAATGGAGGGGATGTTTTAATGGCTGAAATCAAAAAAGTAATTAAAAAATAAAAAGTCACTTTGAGTGATTTTGAGTAATAAAAAATTGTATAGAGAATAAATGAAAATTCTATCTACTAAAATATTAACCAATCATCAACAAGACTTATTAAAAGGGTTTGATGTGAAAGAAGTATCTATGATTGATATTTCTTTTGGAGAAGGGTTTGTATTAGATCAGAAGATAGAAAATGCCATTTTTACAAGTGTTAATAGTGTAAAGTCTGTATTTGAAGTTCATAAAAACAAAGCAGATTTATTTAATACTGTTTTTTGTGTAGGAAGTAAAACACAGAAATTATTAGAGAAACATGGAGTAAAAGTAGAAGTTGTAGCTAGTAATGCTCAAGAATTATCAGATCTTTTAGTTGATAAAATTGCAAATCATGAACTTAATATAAAAGAAGTTAATTGGTTTTGTGGAAATATAAGAAATACTGTTTTACCAACCATTATGGCAGAAAATGGTGTTTTGGTTACAGAATATATTGTGTATCAAACAACATTAGTTCCCCAAAAAATAAAAGAAGATTTTGATATTATATTGTTTTTTAGCCCTACAGGAATCATAAGTTATTTAAAAAAGAATTCAGTTGTCAATAAACCTGTTGTATGTATAGGAGTAACTACAGCTACAGAAGCTTTAAATAGTTTTAATGAAGTATATATGGCAGAAGATACTACGGTAGAGTCTGTCATTCAGAAATTAAAAGAAATAATATAGTACAAAGTTTAATTACAGAGTACTAAGAAGTAATAAATTACGTAGCTACGATAGTCTTTGTACTGTGTACTATGTACTAACTACTAAGTTATGAATAGAACAAGACGATTAAGAAAATCCGAAGGAATTAGAAGATTGGTAAAAGAAAATAATCTTACCGTAGATGATTTAATTTATCCTTTATTTATAGAAGAAGGAGAAAACATAGAAAAAGAAATTGTTTCTATGCCTGGGATTTTTCGTTTTTCGCTAGACAGAATTTCAAAGGAATTGGATGAAGTTGTAGCTTTAAATATTCCAGCTGTTTTGTTGTTTGGAATTCCATCAGAAAAAGATGATGAAGGAACTGAAACGTGGAATGATAACGGAATTATGCAACAAGCGGTTCGTTTCATCAAAAAGAATTATCCTAGTTTATATGTCATTACAGATGTTTGTTTTTGTGAATATACAAGTCATGGACATTGTGGAGTTATTCACGAGAATGATGTAGATAATGATGCTACTTTAATCAATCTTGCTAAACAAACCATTTCTCATGCAAAGGCAGGAGTAGATATGGTAGCTCCATCAGGAATGATGGACGGAACCATTGCAACCATGAGAGAAGCATTGGATAATAATGGTTTTCCAAATATTCCAATTATGGGATATTCCGTTAAATATGCCTCAGCATTTTATGGACCTTTTAGAGATGCTGCAGATTCTGCTCCAACATTTGGAGATAGAAGAACCTATCAAATGGATCCATCAAACAGATTAGAAGGGCATAGAGAAGCCTCTTTTGATGATGAAGAAGGAGCAGACATTTTAATGGTAAAACCTGCTTTATCTTATTTAGATATTATTAGAGATTTAAAAGAAGATTTTGATAGACCGATTGCTTGTTACAACGTAAGTGGAGAATATGCTATGGTAAAAGCAGCGGCAGAAAAAGGTTGGATTGATGGTGAACGTGTAATGATGGAGTCTTTATTGTCTATGAAAAGAGCAGGAGCAGATATTATCATCACCTATTTTGCCAAAGAAGTAGCTAAAATATTAAGTAAAAAGTAAAAGGATTTTAAGATTAAGGATACTTTAAGTTTCAATAAACATAAATATCTTTTTACCTTTTACCTTAAATCATTATACATTAAATAAAAATGAACTTTAACAATTCAGAAAAACTATACAAAAAAGGATGTGAAAATCTTGTGGGAGCTGTGAATTCTCCAGTGAGAGCATTTGCTTCAGTAGGTGGAAATCCATTGTTTATAGATAAGGCAAAAGGAGCTTATATCAAAGACGTGGATGGAAATAAATACATAGATTTGGTATTGTCTTATGGACCTATGATTTTAGGCCACAGAAATAAAAAAGTCGAAAAAGCAGTAACCAAAGCTATAAAAAAGGGAACTTCTTTTGGTGCTTCTACCAATGCCGAAATTAAATTGGCTAAAATAGTTTGTGATGCTTTTCCTGGAATGGATAAAGTTCGTTTTGTAAACTCTGGTACCGAAGCAGTGTTAAGTGCAATTCGTTTGGCAAGAGCACATACAGGAAAAGATAAAATTGTAAAGTTTTCGGGTTGTTACCACGGACATATGGATGCCATGTTGGTAGCAGCAGGTTCTGGATTGGCAACTTTAAGCTTGCCAGGTTCTAAAGGAGTGCCTTCTCAAGCGGTAGAAAATACGTTAATTTCTGAATACAATAATTTAGAAAGTGTAAAAGCTCATTTTGAAAAACATGATGATATTGCTGCGGTTATTTTAGAACCAGTAACAGGAAATATGGGAGTGGTGCAGCCAAGTGATGAATTCATAAAAGGTTTAAGAGCTTTAACCAAAGAAAAAAATGCATTACTAATTTGTGATGAGGTGATGACTGGTTTCCGTTCTAAATTTGGTGGTGCACAAGAATTGGTTGGAGTAGAAGCTGATATTACTTGTTTAGGAAAAGTAATTGGAGGTGGTTTTCCTGTGGGAGCTTACGGGGCTTGTAATGAAATTATGGAAAACGTTGCGCCTTTAGGGGGAATGTATCAAGCAGGAACTTTGTCAGGAAATCCAATTGCAATGGCAGCGGGAATTTCTACATTGACAGAGTTGAAAAATCAAAATCCATATGATAAGTTCAATACTGTTGCTGAAAAATTAGAGAACATGTTGTTGTCTTCTGCTAAAAAATACGGTGTTGATTTAGTAGTGAATAGATTTGGTTCTATGATCAATCCATTTTTTACCAATAAAGAAGTAAAAAACTTTGCAGATGCTCAAACTTCTGATACTGCAAAATTTGCTAAATTCTTTTGGGCAATGATTGAAAATGGGGTGTTTTTACCACCTTCACAATTCGAAGCTTGGTTCTTATCTTCAACCATAACAATAAAAGAATTAAAGAAATTAGAAATAGCGATAGAGAAATCTATGGCTGTTATAGCTGAGTAATATGTAAAAGGGTAAAAAGTAAAAGGTAAAAAGACGTTTTTAAATGCATAATTTTAGAGAGTTAAAAATATGGAAAATATCTAAAGACTTTTGTAAAGAAGTTTATTTAGTAACAAAATCTTTTCCTAAATCTGAAATTTATGGATTAACAAGTCAACTGAATAGAGCGGTTGTTTCTATACCTTCAAATATTGCTGAAGGCTGTGGAAGAGAAACAAGTAAAGATTTAGCAAGATTTATTACCATTGCTTTGGGATCTGCATACGAAATAGAGACTCAATTAATTATTGCTTTTGAATTAGAGTTTATAAAAGAAGAAGATTTTGAAACTTTATTATTTAAGATAAAGCAAATTCAGAAGATGTTATATAATTTTAGACGAACATTAAAATAGAGATTGGATGAAAAGTCTTGTTACTTTTTACTTACAATCATTTTACTAGATATGATAAAAAACGACCTATACTTAAGAGCCTTAAAAGGAGAAACTGTTGAGAGACCTCCAGTTTGGATGATGAGACAAGCAGGAAGATACTTGCCAGAGTTTCAAGAGATAAAAAAGAAGTACGATTTCTTTACACGTTGTCAAACACCTGAGTTGGCAGCAGAAATTACAGTACAACCGATTCGTAGATACGGAATGGATGCCGCTATTTTGTTTTCAGATATTTTGGTGATTCCGCAAGCGATGAATATTGAAGTGGAAATGAAAGCGGGCATAGGACCATGGTTACCAAACCCTATTCGTACCATGCAAGATGTGGAAAAAGTAATTGTTCCAGATATTGATGAGACTTTAGGATATGTAATGGATGCCATTAAATTAACCAAAGAAATGTTGAATGATGAAATTCCATTAATAGGTTTTGCAGGTTCTCCATGGACTATTTTGTGTTACTGTATTCAAGGTCAAGGATCAAAGAATTTTGATAAAGCTAAAGAGTTTTGTTTTACACAACCTTTGGCTGCTCATGCATTGTTACAAAAAATTACAGATACAACTATTGCTTATCTTAAAAAGAAAGTAGAAGCGGGAGTAAATGCTGTTCAGGTATTTGACTCTTGGGGAGGAATGTTATCACCGGTAGATTATCAAGAGTTTTCTTGGAAATACATCAATCAAATTATTGAAGCTTTAAAAGATGATGCTCCAGTAATTGCTTTTGGAAAAGGATGTTGGTTTGCCTTAGAAGAGATGTCTAAATCAAATGCTTCTGCGTTAGGAGTAGATTGGACCATTACTCCAGAATGGGCAAGAAAATTAACAGGAGGAAATATCACACTGCAAGGTAATTTTGATCCTACACGTTTGTTCTCGCCACCAGCAGAAATAAAGAAGCAAGTAACCACTATGATTGATGCTTTTGGAAAAGACAAATACATAGTAAACTTAGGGCATGGTATTTTACCAAATATTGGTTTAGACAATGCCAAAGCATTTATTGATGCAGTTAAGGAATACAATGCTTAATTGTAAAATGTAGAAGGATTAAAAGTAAAAGGATATAAGTTGTAGAAATGATTTCTATATTCTTAACTCTTTTTTTGAGAGTTGTCTTTATACCTTCTACGTTTAATCTTTTTACTAATGAAAAAAATGAAAGAACAATTTTATCAATACATACAAAATTTACAAGATACTATCTGTGCTAGTCTAGAAGCTGCTGATGGTGAAGCAAAATTTGTAGAAGATTTGTGGGATAGACCAGAAGGAGGAGGAGGAAGAACTCGTGTAATTTCTAATGGACAAGTGTTTGAAAAAGGAGGAGTTAATATTTCTTCTGTACATGGAGAGTTACCAATGGCTTTACGCAAACAATTTGGAGTAGAAGCAGGTAATTTTTATGCTTGTGGGTTGAGTTTGGTCATTCATCCTAAAAGTCCAATGGTACCTACGGTTCATGCTAATTGGCGTTATTTTGAAATGTATGATGAGGTAGGAAATGTGGTAACACAATGGTTTGGTGGAGGACAAGATTTAACACCTTATTATTTGTTTGATGAAGATGCTATTCACTTCCATACAGTTTGTAAAAATGCTTGTGATAAACACAATACTGAATTTTACCCTTTGTACAAAAAGAAATGTGATGAGTATTTCTGGAATGCTCATAGAAATGAAGCGCGTGGAATAGGAGGTTTGTTTTTTGACTATTTAAAGCCCACAGAAGAAATGTCATTGCATCAATGGTACAATTTTGTAACAGAAGTTGGAAATAGCTTTTTAGAAAGTTATGTGCCTATTGTTGAGAAAAGAAAAGGGTTGACATATATCAAAGAACAAAGAGATTGGCAAGAAGTACGTAGAGGACGTTATGTTGAGTTTAACTTAGTTCACGACAGAGGTACTTTATTTGGTTTAAAAACCAATGGTAGAATAGAATCTATTTTAATGAGTTTGCCTCCTCATGTGCAATGGCATTATTGTCATGAACCTGAAAAAGACTCAGAAGAGGAAAGATTATTAAAAGTATTAATGAATCCAAAATCTTGGTTATAAATGAAACTACTAAGACAGCTTATCTTAGTAATTTCAGTTTCTGCTTTCGGTCAGAAAAAGGATACTTTATATGTGGAGAATTATTCACATAGAATAAATATTAAAACTTCTTTAGAGTTAGAAGAGCAGGCATTAGAAGTAACCAATCTTAATAGTTTAAATAATTATTCTTTAAGACAAAATGAAGTAGGTAAACTGGCTTTTTCTCTTAATTATAATATATTGGGAATTAAAGTTGGTTTTTCTCCTGATTTTTTAAAAAATGATTTTGATCTTAAAGGACCTGCAAAATTTAGACATTACAGACTTAGAATTTATTTTCCAAAACTTTATCAGCAATTTTATTATTATCACACCAAGGGTTTTTATATAAAAAATACTTCTGAATATAATGAAGATTGGATAAAAGGTGAAGATGCTTATTTACAAGTCTCAAACTTAAACACATTAGAAATAGGTGGAGAAACCAGGTATTATTTTAGTAATAAATTTGGTTATAGAGCTATTTTTTCAAATACTGAAAGACAAATAAAGTCTAAAGGTACATGGATGGCTTTGGTAAAGTATCATTACTCTATAATTGAAAAACCTTCAGATGATTATTTTGTATTAAATGATGAAAGTTACAACATAAGCTTAATGGGGGGGTACATCTATAATTTGATTTTAGATAAAAATAAATATTTATTTGGTCAAATAACCCCAAGTGTTGGACTTAAATATGTGAAAAATATTCACGATAATATTAATGGTGGAGTTGATAGAGATGATATATTAATTCATAACATAGGGTTAAGAACTCGTTTAGGTTTGGGCTATAATTCAAGTAAGTTTTATTATGGTATAAGTGTATTGATAACCTCAACCAATTATCCAGAATATTCTAATATAGATTTGGTAGATTCCAGAATATTTGCTTCTATTCATTTAGGATATAGATTTAAAGCTTTTAAAGGCCTTGAAAGATTATTTCAAAAAATTGGTTTATGACTTTAAATTATCTAATAAATAAGTATAATCATGTTGTAAATCTTCATGAAGAGTGCCAATCTTTTTTTCTATGTTTTTAATTTCTCTTGTGTATAAGTTAATTAATAATTGATTTTTAGTCATAGAGGGTCTCATAGATCGTAGTTTTTTACAAAAATAGAGTAGTAGTTCAACTTCTGTTTCTTTTACGTTAGAGTAGCGGATATAGGTTTTAACTGATTTTAGAATTTTACGAACACTTTTTTTGATGTAGAAATAAGAACTAGTATTAATTGCTTTAAAGGCTTCATCCATTTCTACTTTAATATCCTGAATATAATCTTGTTCGTTGTTAGATTCAAAAAGCAAATAACTTAAAAGTTCTTTATTCTCTTTTTTGAATTTAGATAACCTTAAAATAATATGAATGAGTTCTGTTCTACTAATATTATCTAAGGCTGTTTTGATTGGTTTTATAGTAGCTGCTTTCATAGTACTACGAAGATATAATAAAACATCAATAAAAATTGAGACTGTTTTTTATTGATGTTTAGATAGTGTATTTAAGTTTTTGTTATTTTTTTATTAAAATAATGTGAAATTAATTTTGTTTTAGTTTGTGTTTTTATATATATGCTGAAATATTATCAGTTATTGGTAATGGATTAACTAAAACTAACTATTTCTTATTTAAGAACTATTTGAAATGTGCACTTTAAAAAGTGCACATTTTTATTTTACAGAAGTGTTAAAATCTTTTTTATCTGTGAAGTATTAACAGAAATCTGTTGATATTCATTAATGCTTTTATTTTTTCCCATTTGAATGTTAGGATTAAAATAAGTCATATCACTTTTTTCAAATGTTTTACAAGAGGCATGGTATTCTTTAGCTTTTGTTTTTATGTAGATTTCTTTAATATTTTTATCATTGATTCCACTTCCAGGCATGATAATAATATCATTTTTAGCCAATACTACAAGTTGCTCTAAAACATCTATGCCTTCATAAGCGGTGTTTTTTCCACCAGAGGTTAATACTTTTTGAATGCCAATTTCTTTAAGTTGCTGCAAAGCTTTAAACATATCATTACACATGTCAAAAGCTCTATGAAAAGTACATTCTAAAGGAGAGGCTAATTCTTTAATTTCTTTAACTTGTTTAATATTAATATCGCCAGAAGCTGTTAACATTCCAAAAACAACTCCGTTAGCTCCAAGTTTTTTAATTTTTAGAACATCTTGTTTCATAACTTCAAACTCTGCGTTGTTGTATAAAAAATCACCACCTCTTGGACGAAGAATTACGTTTACAGGTATTTTCACTCGATCTAAGACATATTTTATAGTTCCGTAGGATGGCGTAGTACCTCCTTCAGTAAAATTTTCACAAAGTTCAATTCTATTAGCTCCGGCTTCTGCTGCTTTAATGGCTGAAGTAGCAGAATAACAACATATTTCAAGGGTATTCATTAATATTTTTAAGGTTTATAGGGTTTTACCACCTTTAATTTATCTCCAGACAAATCTATTTCAAATAAATGAGGGACTCTATGGTAATTACCTTTTACAACGGAGTGACTATGAATGGCCATTAAAGTTTTTCCTTCAAAAGTTTTAAAAATCATTCCATGACCAAAATTAGGAGGAGTAATAGGTTCTTTTTCTTGGATCCAAGGACCGTCTAAAGTTCCACTTTTTGAGTAAGCAACTCCTTGAACATATACATCATGAATCCAGCTAGTCCAAATCATTCCTAAACGTCCAGTTCCCGTTCTAAATAAGTAGCATCCATCGGTTACTTTATTCGGTCCAATAGTACCATCATTATTTTTCTGTTTACTCCATGGGGAATCACTTGCTTTAAATAATAATTTCCCTTTTCCAATACTACCACTTAAATCTGGTTTTAGCTCTATTTTTTCTATGGTACCATTTTCATTTTGCAACCACTCGTAACAATATACCATATAAGGTTTGTTGTCAGTATCTATCCAAAAAGTTCCATCTAGAGTAGGCATGTTAGCAGGTAAGTAGGTTTTGTCATTCATAGGGGTATAAGGACCTTCTGCTTTATCACTCACCAATACATGGCTGGCTCTTCTGTCAATAATATTTTCTCCTACGGTATCTATTTTTACTCGTTTATTTGTAAACGTAGCAAAATAGTAGTATTTGTTTTTATATTGATGTAATTCTGCAGCCCATATCATGGGTCTAGTCCCCATCCATGAGTTAGGATCTGTTTTAGCAACTCTATATGGACCTTCCCATAAAGCTAAATCTTTACTTTTCCATAAAAAACCTCCTGTTCCTGTCATATAGTACATCTTAGTTTTAGCATCGGCCAATATAGCGGGATCGCTAAGTCTAATACTATCTAATGGAATGTTTTTTTTTATCTTTTTTTTGTTCTGACTTAAACAATTTGCTGATTGAAAAAAGAAAAATAGGAAAAGAGTAATAGTTAAAATGAGTTTTATTTTCATGAGTTGGTTTGTTTCAGTTTTTCATTAAAAAAATCAATAGTCCTTTTCCATGCTAATATAGCGGATTCTTCATCATAGCGTGGAGTAGTGTTATTATGAAAACCATGATGAACTTTAGGATAAAAATAAGCTTTATGTTCTAAATTATTAGCTTTTAAATTAATTTCATATGCTGGCCAACCAGCATTTACACGTTTGTCTAATTCCGCATAATGTAATAACAAAGGAGCTTTAATCAATGTTGAGTCTTCAGCTGAAGGTTGTCCTCCATAAAAAGGAACAGATGCTAAAAGTGTTGGGATTTTTACAGCCATCATATTAGAGATCCATCCACCAAAACAAAAACCAACAACCCCTATATTTCCATTACAATTAGGATGTCCTTTTAAATAATGATAAGCGGCTATAAAATCTTCTAACATTTCATATTTATCACGTTTTTGTTGTAATGCCCTACCTTCATCATCATTCCCAGGATAACCACCTAGCGGACTTAATGCATCAGGAGCAAGACTGATAAAATTTTCTAAAGCCGTTCTACGACCTACATCTTCTACATAAGGATTTAATCCCCTGTTTTCATGAACCACAATCACACCCGGTAATTTTTTATTATGTTTTTTAGGCATAGAAAGCAATCCTTTAATGGTACCACCTCCTTTAGGAGAAGGATAAGTGATATAATTAGCGTTGATATTAGGATCGTCTTTTGCCACAGTCATCGTATCGGTATAGTTGGGAGAAATAAAACTAAGTAATGAGCTCATGGTAATTCCACCAACAGCATACAATGATAACTTTTCTAAAAACTGAGAACGATTGATTTTGTTATGTGCGTAAGCATCATACAAATCAAATACTTCTTGATTGATATCTTCTTTTTTAAGGGAACTCATAGATTTTATTTTTCTATTAAAATACCTAATTAAAAGAGGGTGTCAAAATAAATGTGTTTCATCAGATTAAAATTTTATCTAACCAAAGTAGCCCCCATCAATCCTACAACTAAATCATTAGAATAGGTTTCTAGGATTAGTGATTTTAATTCTTTTTGGTTGTTTAAAGGCAGATCTAACAATTGTGCTGCACCTCCTTCAATTTTATTCGTTCCATTCTTTTTTAGTACTTCATAAGAATCCATATGCCATTCTCCCGTTTTTAAATACAAACGGGGAGGTTGCGGTTTTCCTGTGTCAAAAGCAAAATCATCTTGATAATAATCTTGTTCTATTGGCCACCAATTTTCTGGACTGATAAGTTCTAATTTGTCTGAACTTCCATCGATGTAGTTAACCGTTACTATTCCATTAATCATTCTAGTTTGCATATGATGTGCAGAACCAGCCATTAACAAATAAACATGTTTGGCTTTTCCTTGTAAAGGAATGTTTACAGATTCAGGATAATTATCCCATTGAGAAGTAAATATAATATTATCCGTAGGCTCTCCTAAAATGTTAAAAGGAATTCCTTGTGGAGACACAATCTGATTGTCTTTTCTTGCCTTTGTCATTAAGCCAGAATCATCAATTTCTTCGTGCTCTTTATAAGAACACCAATCTCCAATTCCCTGTACAGGAATACTTAAAGTTGGATATGGAGAACGAGGTGAAAAATATTGTTCTTCAAAAATATTAACAATCCTATCATTATAATAATTTTTTAGGTTGATGGTTTCAAAAACGGTATTGGTATTGGGTTTTACATTCCAATTTAAATATGTTTTTTGATATTGAATATCTTTAGTTTTAATGTTTACAAGGTTGGTTCCTGGTAATAAATTATTGTTTGGAATTTTAATATTCTTAGATAGACTATTGTTGTTGATGTTTATTTTTTCTTGATACTGATTAATTTCAATAGTTCCATTAATCAATTTATGAGTATTATTTTTTACTGCTATTTGAAAATCGTTTTCAATTCCTTTTTCTTTTTTGATGATTTGAATAGCTGAAATGATATTTAACTGAATAGGTTGCCACCATTTGTACTTTCCTTGTTCTAATTGCACAAATAAAGTTTTGTTTCCAGTTGATGATTTTAACTTTAATTGAATATCATTTGTGTGTTTTTCTATGGTTGAAAAAACATCTTGTGGATTAAATAAATTTACGATTTTAGCCTTATTAAAAGGAATTTTTATGATTTCATCTGGAGTTACTGTGTACTTACTTTTTGGAGAGGAGAAGTCAGCACCACTCCATGTAATTTGAATGTCAAAAATTGAATCTATAGGTGTTTTGATTAGAATTTGTGGTTGCCCCACAGCATCTTCTTTGTTTTGCCATTCAACCTTTTTTCCATTGACACTTACGTTCTCAATCTTTTCTCTTCTTACTTTTAAAATTAATTCTAAACTGATGTCAGTTTTAAAGTTTGTGGTGATGTTGTATACATCAGTATTTTTATTTTGTTTGTAATCAATGCCAATGTCTTGAGTTTTCATTATAGCAAATTGCCAATCTTTTGGCCAACCAGGAGTAATTTCTATTTTTTTATTGATAATATCTGCTTTTACCCCAAACAAACCTTCTACAAAAGCTCTAGAAGCTACCCCAACAGGATCAGCAAAATCACGATACAATTCTCCTCTAAAAGCATCAAAATGGGATAATTGCCCAAAATTTCCTGGAGAACTTCCCATATACATATAATCGTACATGGTTCCTTTCATCAACTTAAAAGCTTCATTATTTCTTCCCGATTTCCAATAGGCTAGGGCAGTGTGTAAAACTTCGGCCATGGCTACATTGTTAATAGACCAAGTGTAAGGCATCCAATTACTGGTTGATAAAGTGTATAAGTTTTCTTGTGTTTTATCATTGGTGTAAACAGGAATATGTGGAATGTTGTTATCTACATATTTTGTTGCTTGATAAGCTTGAAAAGGATTGCTGATTCCTTCATCAATAGCGTGATAAATAGTCCATAATGCAGGAGTAGGGTGGACTAATTTTTTTCCTAATAAATCTTGATATTCGGCATAAGTTCCCTTGTTTTCTAGCCACAAACGTTTGTTGATGGCTTTTAAAATTTTTTCAGCTTCCTTTTGATAAGGAGCAGGATTTTCATCAATAAGTTTTGCCAATTCTGCCGCTTGTTTGTTAGCGCTATAATTGTAAGCAGATGCATGGGTAACCGCACCACCACTGTATTGTAAAGCATCACTTGCCCAAATAGCTGCATAAGCATTGTAAAGTCCATCGTTGTCAGGATCAAAATTTCTTTTTTCCCATTCTAAATGTCTTTCTATTACTGGCCAACTTTCCTTTAAAAAATCTGTATCACCTGTCCATTTAAAATGCCACAACAACTGGTTGATAAACACCAAGTTCATGTCGTAATGATGAGGTTTACTTTGTTTATTCGGGTTTCTACTGATGTATCCAGAAGTAAAAATAGAAGTTCCTTTTTCTTCTTTATTTCTGGATAAATGAGTTTTAGGATCGGCTACCACAGGTCCACTTTTAGGATCTGTATATTGAGCAGCAAAATAACCTCTAAAATGTGCTTTGGCTCTATCGTGATTTCCTAACCAATCGGCAGCATAAGCACCTCTCCAACCTGGTAAAGGCATTCTCCAAGCCACAGCTCCATGCATAAAATAAGACTCATTATCCCAAATAGCATCCGCAGCAGTTGCCAATTGAGCTCCAGCAGCATTTAGATATTTGTCTGGAGTATTCATCCAAAATTTATTCGCAATTTTTTCACGAATTTTATCAGTTTTAGTATATAAACTCTGCATTGATTTATGCGTAGCAGGAACTCCTGTATCAGGATTATAGAGCATAAAATAATTTTCAGTTGAATGATTAAACTCAAGACTACCTACGACAACTGGAGCATCAGATTCTTTTGAGTTTAGTAATTCATTAGGCGTTTCTAAATGATGAGCATCTCCAATTTTTAAAGAACTATTTGTAGTAACAATTCCTGCAATTCTCTTTCTTGTGATGAGTTTATTATTGTTGATTTCATCATTATTAGGTTTAGCGTTTTTAGGGGTTTCTCTGCCTTTACTATAATATAAATTAAAAGCCCCTTCGTTTAAATAAATATCATTATTAATACAGTTTTCCGCTTTTAAATAAAAGTTAGATTCAGGATCTGCTCCTAAATCCCCTTCTCTAGAAAATCTTTTTCCTGTGGCTCCACCAAAAGTCCAAACCAACTTTACATCCTCAGGAATGTTATTGGAGTTTACTTTTAAAATCATTCCATCAGCCTCTTGTAAGGCTAGTAATTCTAACTCTAATTTTCCATCTTTTAAAATAGAATCTATAATGCTGTATTTTATAGCACCAGCACCATAGGTCATTTTTATGTTTTCAGCATCAATTAGCCAAATGGAAGTATCATTATTTGCTAATCCTAACTTTAGCGTTCCACCATAACGAGTCATATACAAGCCAAATTCAGGCAAATCCCCAGCTTCTACTCTAAAACCAGTATTGGTTCCGTATAAAGCACGGTTGAATCTTTTTTCTCCGTTTATAATAACAAACTCATTTCCTTCGGGATGGTAACGGAGTTCACGAGTTTGATGGTGCCAAGTTTTTTGAACACTAATGTTTTCATTTGTTTCTGTATGGCAACTTGTAAATATTGATACTGATAGGAGTAGTATAAGGTACTTTTTCATAAAATGATTTTAAGGTGAAACTAATGGACTTGTTTAAAAAACAGGTTCTAAGTTTTCCCATTTTACATTCCATTTTCCATTTTTAGGAAAACCTGGGTTTTCTACAGAACATCCATCCCAACCCGCACACATCATGGCAACAGTTTGTAACAAACCTCCATTTCCTGGTAAATAAATTCGCAAACGATCATCCTGATAATTATGACCATTTTTAAGATAGGTGTTTTTCTGAACGTCTTTTAATAATAAATCTAAGGCCATTGCAGGTTTCCCTAAACGAACAGCAGACATAGAAGACATAGGATAATCCCATCCCCAAGTGTTAGGCCAATCCCATTTTTTAGCAATCACTTCTAAAGTAGCTTCCATTACTTTAGGATCAATTTTATCCCAATGAGGTAAAATACCATAAGCTCCTAAAACCATTGGATGGTCTCTCATTAATTCAACATCATTATAAGACTCTGTAGCTCCTTGAATTCCTAAATACAATCCTTCTGCTTGATCTGGAGTGGCAAGATTTAGTCTAACTTTTTCCCATTTTTCATTCTTAGGTTTCTCTAATCTTTTTAACCAATTTTGTGCAGTGGTTAATCCCCAATACCATTGTGCTAACTCAAAAGGAGGATTATAAGTTGTAGTTCTTTCCCAATGCTCTTGTGCGGGAATTAATGGAGGAGCAAGGTCAAATTGTTTTTTTTCTTCATTCCAAATTGGGAAATCAGCCATAAAGTTTGCTGTTTCTACAATTAATTTTTCGTATTTTTTTAGAGTTTCAGGGGATTTGTTTTGACGATACATTTGTTCTGCCAACCAAATAATATGCGGTTGTTGCCAAATTAAATAAGATCCTACAGATGATGGACTGTTTTGTCCATCAGGACCAATCATTTTTGGCCATCTTACTCCTTCGTATCCTTGATCTAGAGCCGTTTGTCTAGAACTTTCTAACATATCAAAATAATAGTCTAATTGTTGTTCTATTAAATCACCACGTTGCCATTGTGCAAAATGTGCTACATGCCACCAATGCATTTCTAAGTGAAATTTTCCAAACCAACTATTAAATGTTAAACCTGTTTCTGCCGGAGGTAAATCTCCTGTGCTTTGAATTTTAGTTAAGTATTGTGATAAAATCACTCTTCTTTCTAGTTCAGGAGCTCTTTCATCTGTACAAGCTCCAAAATCTACAAATCCACCTTTAGACCAATAACTGTGATAAGCTGTTTTACTATTTTCTTCGGTACTTTTAAAAGTTGGGACATTGTTAGTAATTTCATCAGGAGAAAACTGACAAGAAAACTGAATTTGATCTTCGTTTTTGTTTGATAATTTAAATTGATGTTTGTCTGTTTGAGTTATTTCTGAAGTTCCTTGCCAATCAATTTCTACAAAGTAATCATCGTTGTCAAGTTGTCTTTTTAGAGTGATGTTATTATTGTTTTGATCTATGATATCACTCTTATGAGTATCAATATTTTGCATATCAATTCCGCTACCTGTATGCGCAATTTTTGGTGCTGGAAAATTCCATTCTACAGAAAGTTGTCCTTTTTTAATTAAAGGGGACTTAACATTTACAGCTACCAAATCATTTTCTTGATGCGAGTAAACTTCTACATGAACAGGTTGGTTATCAAAAGTGAAATCTGAAGTGATTTTACCAGTCCATAAATCTAATTCGTGTGTTGGATTTTTAATATCAGAAAGAATTGCTTTGGTTCCATCAGCAAAATGTAAATCAAAACCAATCAATCCTAAATGAATTTTATGCGGGTTTTCTCTAAAATAATCACAAGCTTCTTTAGCTCTTTCATTGTCTTTTATTTGATGGCGATAAGGAACTTTTCTTCCTTCAACCTCAAAATATTTAAGGGTTTCATCCCAAGTATAATTTTCTGTGTTGGGTAAAGTATGCCATCCCCAGTTAGACATGGTTCCTAAGGAAACACCATTGTCATATTCCGCCCAAAAGGTTTGTAATCCAGTAATATCAGTAGTAAAAGTAAAATTTCCGTTTCCAACTGAAAGTGAAGCCAATGTATCGGCTTCTTTAATTACAACATTGTTACGGGTAACTACTTCTTTTCTGTTAATTAGTGCATCTTCTTTTTTAGAATTTGTACAAGCAATAATTCCTAAAACTAAAAGACCAAGGATTCCTTTTTTCATAGTTTGATGTTTTTAATACTTAATAACGAGGATTTTCTCCTGATTTTAAAAATAAAAGAATGACGATTGTTTTCCATCCTGTACCGTTAGGTGACTTTTATATAATTTGCTAAAACGACTATCAAAAGTAGGTTCTAAATGATTTAAAAAAGAGTAAAGTCGTACTGAAAACACATGAAAATTGTATGTATGGGACATAAAAAAAAGGGACTATAATAGTCCCTTCGAAAATTTAAAAAAAAGTGTTATTTAATGTTCAATTTTAATTGATAACCATTTTTCAAGTGTAGAAATAAACGCTTCTTTTTCAGAAGTATTCATTCCTTTAATTCTTGCATTACCATGATGTTTATCTTTTAAAATAAACCATTTGGAGTCTACTTTACTACTAAAAGGAACAGCGCTTGCAGTCCAAGTATCATTTCCTCCATAAATATATATAATGTGATTTCCTTTTTTCTTTAACCATTTGTTTGTTTTTTCTAATATTTCTCCATTAAAAGGTTCTTCCATTTTAAAAGTAAAAAATAAAGCCATTGGATTTTTATCTGTTGGTAAGTCAACCAATAAATCTTTAAATTCACTAGTTTCATAACCATAATATCCCATTTCGGTTGCTGCTTGGTAATAGTGAGAATTGTATTTTTCTATAGACTGATCACTAAAAAAAGTTAAATCACAAACTTCAATAAAGTATTTGGTAATATCTTCTATAGATGCTTTTTTAGATGGAATTTCATCACAACTAGCACCCCATTGCCAAAAAGAAAAAGGATACTCCATAACTGCATATTCAAAAGCTTCTCCAATAGTTAAATAAGAATATTTAGCACCAACACCCATGCTGTAGAATTTTAAAAGAGGTAATATTTTGTCACGGTTTTTTAATATTTGAATTTGAAAGTCTTTAATTTTTTGACGACATTCATCAGTACCAACAGTATTTAAGAATTCATAAATTCTAGGTTCTTCAAAAGTATTATTTATAGGAGCTACATAAGGCACGCTAACATCAACGTCATTAGGATAAAAATATCGATAAAAAATAGTTGTTGCTCCACCTTTACTAATTCCTGTACTAATCCATTTTTTAGGATAAATATCTTTAAAAAGTTCTTTTATATGATGTAAATCTGCAGTAGCTTGTTCTAAATTTAAGTATTTATAGTTTAGACTATCTGGCATACTTTCTCCAAAAAATCTATGTTCAACTAAAATTTGGTTGGCTTTTAATAAATCAGTTAACTCATAAATACCATTATTGTTAGCCTGATATCCAGCAGTAACAAGTACTGTTGGTTGATCAAAACTTTTGTGAGATAAATATACTTTTTGGTTAAAAAAACCTTTACTAGGATCATTATGATCAATAGGCTGCTTTACTTTTAAAACATAATTAGAATTGTAGTCTGTAGTATTTGAAATTTGTTGGTAGGTTACTTCTGGTAACAAGTTTAGATCATCCTTAATTTGATTTTTTTGTGCATGACCAGATATGGAAAGAAATAATAATAAATATAAAATAATACTCTTTTTCATGGGGCTTAAATGTGCTAAAAGTTAAAATGTTAATGTTGCTATAAAACTAGTTTAGTTCTTTTAATAAACAAAGTAAAACAGTAAGATTACTTTAGTGGTTCATAGTATTTTTAAATTCGATGTCTATTTTTTTACCCACTAAAAAAATGATGCCTATTTTTACCCTCAAATAATCAATAAATATGAAAGTTTCCATAGAGTTAACCTTATTACCACTACACGATAATTTTGAAGAACACATTATCAATTTTATAAAAAGATTAAGAGCCTCAGAATTTACAGTATTAGAAAATCCAATGAGTACTCAAGTTTATGGAGATTATGATAAAGTAATGCCATTCTTAACAGAGGAGATTAGAATATCATTTGAAAATCAAGAAAATGTTGTGGTGAATTTAAAAATGGTAAAGTCTGATAGAAGTAACTATGAACCACATTTTTAATTTTTTTTTAAGTGCCTATGAACATACTCCTGTTGGCGATATTGTTTTAGAAGCCATTGCATTTGTGTTTGGAATTGCCAGTGTGGTATATTCTAAAAAGGAAAATATTTTGGTGTATCCAGTAGGCTTGGTCGCCACGGTGATTACCGTTTATTTACTTTACAAAGCTCAGTATTTTGGAGATATGATGATGAATTTTTACTATTCAGTCATGAGTATTTATGGATGGTGGAACTGGTCAAGAAAGAAAAATAACGAAACAGTAGTTCCTATTTCTAGAACTACTGTTGCAGAAAAAATAATAGGAGTTCTACTAGTAATCATAACTATGGTTATTACCTATGAAGTGTATAAATATTTTGGATATGAAATTAAACCAGAGAATTATATAGATATTTTTACTTCTGGAATTTTCTTTACGGGAATGTGGTACATGGCCAAGAAAAAAATAGAAAATTGGACCTTGTGGATTTTTGCTGATTTAATTACAGTTCCTTTGTATGCTTACAGAGGTTTAGGAATGTTATCCTTACAATATCTTATTTTTACAATACTAGCCGTACAAGGTTATTTAGCATGGAAAAAAAGCTTAGACAAGAACCCAATAAACTAATTAAAATTGTGCTGTTTGGACCAGAATCTACAGGAAAAACAACACTTTCTCGTCAGCTAGCTGAATATTATAATACAGTTTGGGTACCAGAGTTTTCTAGAGATTATTTACAAGAAAAGTGGGATAAAGAGCATAAAGTTTGCGAAATAAAAGACATTGTTCCTATTGCTATTGGTCAGATGAAACTAGAAAATACTTTGGCGAAAAAAGCAAACAAAATTTTGATTTGTGATACAAATTTGCTTGAAACTAAAGTTTATTCAGAAGAGTATTATAGTGGTTTTGTAGATGAATGTGTTAAAAATGCAGCTATAGATAATCAATATAATTTGTATCTACTAACTTATATAGATGTTCCTTGGGAGGCTGATGATTTAAGAGATAGACCAGAACAAGCTGAAGAAATGTTTTTAGCTTTTGAAAATACTTTAAAAAAATATAAAAAACCTTACATTACTTTAAAAGGAGACAAAGAAACCCGTTTAAAAAAAGCAATTACAGAAATAAATAAATTGTTATAAAAAAGTAAATCAATAGGATGAATAAAGAAGAAATTATAAAAGAGTTAAACTTTAAAGCTACCAGAAGTTCTGGAGCAGGGGGACAACATGTAAATAAAGTTTCCTCTAAAGTAGAACTGACTTTTGATTTATCAAACTCTAATGCACTTTCTGATAAGGAAAAAGAATTATTGATAGAGAAATTATCCTCAAGATTAACCAAAGAAAATATTCTGATTTTATTTTGTGATGAAAGTAGGTCACAGCATAAAAATAAAGACCTTATTATTAAGAAGTTTTTGGAACTATTAAGTCAAAATTTAGTTCGCCCCAAAAAGCGAAGACCTACCAAACCGAGCATATCAGCTATTCAAAAAAGGATAGACAGTAAACAACGAAATGCAGAGAAGAAAAGTTTAAGAAAAAAGCCAAATCACGATTAAATAATAATTCACTTTTAGGTTTTTAGTTCATAAAATAGAGCGTATTTTTGCAGCGTTCTCATAAAGGGGTGCTAATTATAGTTCATTTGTTTTGGAGTGTGAATTTAGGTTGTTAAACCATGAATTTTAAACTGTAGAATTTAGAACTAAATAATGGCTGAGATCATACCCAACGAACCTAGAACAGGCAATGCTGTTTAGGGAAAAGAATATCATAAATAATGATATTCACAACAAATTATTCAAAATAACTACAGGAATAATTACCTCTTTTTATTCGTTTTAAAATTTTTAAAATGAAAAAAACATCTATTTTTTTATTCTTGTTTGCAAGTATTTTTGCAAACGCCCAGCGTTATACACTTTCAGGAAATGTAACCAATCAAAATAAAGAAGCTTTATTGGGAGCTACTGTTTTGGTTTTAGAAACTACTAAAGGAGTGTTAACAGATGTAAATGGAGAATTTACGACTCAGTTACCTAATGGAGACTATACTCTTCAAGTTTCTTATTTAGGGTATAACACCGTTTCTAAAGAGATTAAATTATCTAAAAACATTTTTATTCCGTTTGTTCTAGAACTAAGTTCAACAGTATTAGATGAGGTTTTGGTATCAGCAGTTAGGGTAAACTCAGACGTACCAGTAACTTTTTCTAATATTTCTAAAAAAGAATTAGAAAAACGTAATTTGGGACAAGATATTCCTGTTTTATTAAATTATATGCCATCGGTAGTTTCTTCATCAGATGCTGGAGCAGGAGTAGGATATACTTATATGAGTGTTCGTGGTTCTAACGGAGAACGTATCAATGTTACGGTAAATGGAATTCCTTATAACGATGCAGAAAGTCATGGGACTTTTTGGGTGAATTTAGGAGATTTTGCTTCTTCAACTCAAAATTTACAATTACAACGTGGAGTAGGAACATCAACCAATGGTTCTGGAGCTTTTGGAGCCAGTATTAATATTTTAACAGATGCGGTTTCTGACGAAGCTTCGGGAGAAATATCAAATTCTTTTGGATCTTATAATACTAGAAAGCATACCGTGAAATTTAGTACAGGAAAATTAAATGATCATATAGAAATTGCAGGACGGTTGTCTAATATTTATTCTGATGGTTATGTAGATAGAGCCTATGCAGATTTAAAATCGTTTTATTTACAAGCAAGTTATACAGATGAAAATACGTTGATTAAAGCGATTACATTTGGAGGTAAAGAAAAAACATACCAGGCTTGGGAAGGATTAACAGCCAAACAATTAGAAGATGATAGGAGACAAAATCCTTATACCTATGATAATGAAGTGGATGATTATGCTCAAAACCATTATCAATTGCATTGGAATGAAAAATTAAACGATAACTGGTCAACAAATGTTGCTTTAAACTATACCAAAGGTGCTGGTTTTTTTGAACAATATAAAGCAGGAGAAGATGCAGCTGATTTTAATAATTTAATAGTTGATGGTAGTGATGCAATTGTTAGACGTTGGTTAGATAATGACTTTTATGTAGCTAATTTTAACACCAATTATAAAACCAAGGATGTCAATTTTATTACTGGAGTTTCTTATTCAAATTATTCAGGAAATCATTTTGGAGAAGTAACTTGGGGAAGTGATTTAGCTGCTAATACAAACATTAGGGATAAGTACTATGAATCTGATGCTAAAAAAACAGATTTTTCGCTTTTTGCCAAAGCAACGTTTAGCTTAACTGAACAATTATCTGCTTATGCAGATTTACAAGGACGTTTTGTAAACTATAAAACAAAAGGAATTACTTCTGATATTGTTCCAATTGATGTAGATGCAAATTTTAATTTCTTTAATCCAAAATTTGGATTTACTTATAAAATGAACCCTCAAAATAGTTTTTATACCTCTGTTGCAGTAGCGAATAGAGAACCTAATAGGAATGATTTTGAAGGAGGCGTTAGTACTCACGAAACCCTTTATGATTATGAATTAGGATGGAGAGCCAATAATAAAATAGTTAAAGTAAATACCAACCTTTTTTATATGGACTATAAGAATCAATTAGTGTTAACAGGAGCTATTGATGGAGTAGGATCTCCTATTAGAGCTACTTCAGGTAAAAGTTATAGATTAGGTTTAGAGGTTGATGCAAGTATTCAGATATCCAAAGAACTATCATTTAAACCAAATGCAGCAATAAGTACTAATAAAAACAGAGATTTTATTGCTAGTATTGATGGAGTTTTACAAAACTTGGGAAATACTAATATTTCATTTTCACCAGATGTTATTTTTGGTAGTGTTTTTACTTATCAACCAACTAATAATTTTCAAATTTCATATTTATCAAAATATGTAGGAAAACAATACATGAGTAATTTAGATAGTAAAGTAACAACAGCTGATGTATTAAATGATTATTACAAGAGTGATATAAATGTTACCTATGCTATAGAAACTTCTGAAATTTTTAATTCGATCGTATTCTCAGCTTTGATAAACAATATTTTTAATGAACGATATGTAGATAGAGGATATTATTACACCTATGATGATGATTGGTCAGATCCGAATGCTGTTACCACTTTAGATGGTGCCGGATATTACCCACAAGCGACTAGAAACTTTTTAGTAGGAGTTACTTTAAAGTTTTAATAAATATTATACATTAAAAAAAATCCGATCATAGTACTATGATCGGATTTTTTGTAGAGTTTATTTTTTAATTAATCTCCTTGTCTTTGTATAAAATCAGGAAATCCACTTTTTGTCCATTTTATGGCTCTTGCTCTGGTAGCACGGTTTGGATCTGATAATTCAGCTCCTTCAATTTCTCTATAATCTCTTGCATGGTAAATCATAATATCTGTTTTTCCATCTTCAGAAGTTGTAAAAGAATTATGACCTGGTCCATATCTTTTTACATCAGCGTTAGAATAAAAAACTGGTGATGGAGATTTATGCCAATTATTAGGATCTAATAAATCTTCATTTTCATCAATCCACAATAGACCTACTGCATAATTATCATTAGTAGCACTGGCTGAATATGTTACAAATATTTTACCATTTTTCTTAATAACTGCAGGCCCTTCGTTAACATTATATTTAACTCTTTCCCAACTAAATTCAGGATCAGTAATTACTACTTCTTTACCTTTTAAAGTAGTAGGGTTTTTCATTTCTGACATAACTAATGAAGTTCCATCTGCTCCATTATTAAGGTTTTGTGCCCAAATTAAATATCTTTTTCCTTTGTGTTCAAAAGTAGTGGCATCTAAAGAAAAAGATTCTAGTTCTGTTTTAATTTGCCCTTCTTCTTTCCATTCCCCTTCCATTGGATTTTTTGATGAATTTGATAGAGCCCACATTCTTATGTTCCAAACATTTTCAGCTTCTCCTGCCGCAAAATAGATATACCATTTTCCGTCAATCTTGTGTAGTTCTGGAGCCCAAATATGATGACCCATCACACCTTTTTTATGTTTTGTCCAAACAGTTTTTTCCTGTGCATCTTTTAATCCATTAATACTTGTGGCTTTTCTGATTACGATTTTATCATAATTAGGAACGGTTGCAATTAAGTAATAAATACCATCATCCGTTTTAAATACCCATGGATCTGCACGTTGCTCTGCAATAGGATTATTAAATTTTTGGTCTTGAGAATAACCATGATTTGAAAACAATAAAACTACACTTAGTAGCCAAAACATTTTAAGAAATTTCATGTATGCTTATTTAAAATTTTAGTAAATATATTAAAAAACAAATATAAATGTGTTTTTAACATTTGTTTTTAGTTAGTCAAATTTATTTAAAAAGATATTACAAGTATTATGCCTTTATTCTTTAAAAGTATTTAAGAGATCTATTATAATTGTGTGTTTTTAAAATAAATTTTAAATAGTATTATTTATATCTTTATTGTTAAGATTTTTTTCAAGTACATATACACTTTAGTTTTAACTAAACCGTATTATTTGAAATAGTTTATAAACAGAAAATGGAAAATTTTATTAAATAAACAACGCCCTTTGTGATCATTACAAAGGGCGTTTTAGTTTGATTCTGTTTTGAACTTATCTATTCAATAATTTTTTAGAAACTTTATAAGTAGCAGCATATAAAAATCCTTTTTGTTTGTTTTTTAAGGTTTTAAAAACGCCTTTGTACCAAGTGGGATCCGTGGCTTTTTTCTTAAAAGTTTCGTGATGTGCAGAAGTTCCAGCTTCTCCATTTAATGCCGATTTGATATCATAAATGGCAATTCCATAATGTTCTGCTTTATTTAAAATTTCTGAAAAACCTTCTTCAGAAAAATACAACGTATCAGGATCATTTTCTACAGTATAAGTGGGTTGTGTATTGTATACATTTTGGGCTAAAAATTCTTTTTGTGTCATAATTTTATGTGTTTTTTATTAGCCACTCGCTAGTTTTATTAGTTTTTTGGAAAATATTTAGGAATTAAGTCCTTTAGTTTGTTTAAGGTTTTTGTTACAGTTAATTCACTCATTCCACCAGAAGCATTTGCATGTCCGCCACCATTAAAATGTTCTGTTGCCAAAACATTTACAGGGTTTTCGGTTCCCTTAGATCGGAAAGATATTTTCATGATTCCGTCTCTTTCGGTAAAAACAATGGCAGCTTTCATTCCTTTGATAGACAATATTAAATTAGCCAAACTATCAGTATCTCCTTTTTTATAATTGTATTTGGCCAATTCTTCTTTAGATAAAGAGATAATAGCCACGTTGTAGTCGTACAAAATTTCTAATTTTTCACTCATAGCATATCCTTGTAAGCGTAAACGACTTTCTGTATTATTGTCATTTAATTTTTCGTGAATAAGATGGTGTTCTACTCCGGCAGCTAGTATTTTAGCTAAAATTTCATGAGTTCTTGGTTGTACAGAATTGAATCTAAAACTACCAGTATCTGTTAAAATTCCTAAGTATAAAGGCGTTCCAATTTTTTCATCTAACAAATCTCCATGTCCAGATTGTTCAATCAGTTCTACAATGAGTTGGGAAGTAGAGCATACTGTTGTTTCTGAAACGGTTAAGAAAGGAAATTCTTCAGGGTTTAAATGGTGATCAATCATGATTTTTTTACAAGTAGCTTGTTCTAGTAATACTTGCATTTCTGGTCCAACACGATTGGTTGCATTGTAATCTAAGCAGAAAATTAAATCAGCTTCTTCAAAAGCATTGGTTACTTTTTCAGGGGTTTCTTCCATCAATAAAATAGAAGAAGTATCCATCCAATATAAAAAATCAGGAGCTTTATCAGGGTGACAAATCACAGCTGATTTTCCTAATTTTTCTATAAAATATAACAAACCTAAAGAAGATCCTATAGAATCTCCATCGGCAGATTTGTGTGCTGTTATCACGATATGAGAAGCAGCTTGTATTTCTGCTTCAATTTGTTGATAAATATTCATGTTGTATTTGGGTAAAGTGCTCTTTTTGAAGAGTTAGTGAAAATATAATTATTATCAAGAGGGAATTACTTTTTACTTGTCCATCTTAATTTTTTCCAAGCGATTTGTGCTTCTTTGCTAAGAAAAGTCCAAGCAATAATTTGGCTTGATTTGTTCCCGACTCCCATTGGGATGATTTTTGTTTGTGTGGCTCCTAATTCTCCCAAGAATTCAACCATTCCTTTTTGGTTAGATTGTTTGCTAACTAGGGCAGAAAACCAAAAACAGTTTTCAGCAAATTTTTTACTTTCTTTTACATATTTCTGTAAAAAACCGGTTTCTCCACCATCATAAATAAGTTCTTCTTTAATTTCTGAAACTCTGTAAGGAGCATTTTTTTTATGAGTTCCTTTTATAGCATCTTCTAAAGAAGCATATAAAGGCGGATTACATATAGAAAGATCTACTTTTTCTTCTTTGTCTATAATTCCGTAAAAAAAGTCTTTCTTAGTTCCTTGTAATCTACAAGTAATCTTGTTTTTTAAAGCATCATTTTTACTAACTATTGATTGAGCGGAGATGATAGCATTTTCATCAATGTCAGAACCTATAAAATTCCAGTTGTATTCTGTAACTCCAATAATGGGATAAATACAGGTTGCCCCCATTCCAATATCATAACAAGTAATCTTATTTCCAGAAGGTAATTGACCAAAATTACTTTCTACTAAAACATCAGCCATGTGGTGAATGTAATCTGCTTTGTTCGGGATTGATGGACACAAATAATCATCAGAAAAGTCCCAGTTTTTTATACCATAATAGTACTGTAGTAAGGATTTGTTAAGTAATTTTATAGCTATTGGATTTGAAAAATCTACAGTATCTTCTCCTTTAATATTAGGTTTAATGTAGTTTTTCAATTCTGGATTGACAGCAATTAAAGCCTTTAAATCATATCGTTCTTTGTTTTTATTACGAGAATGAATTTTATTTTTAATGCGTTTTGGTTTCTCTTTAGACATGATTTTTTATTTCAAAAGATTATATTATTTAAGTAATAAATAATCTTAAAAGGTTTAAGTTGCTAGCAAAGATACACAAAGCAATGCGGTTAACAGTACGCTAGGGTGATAACTAAATCATGCAAGGAGGGAAGTATTAATTTCTAAGAGATGCTAAAAAAGTAGTTGTTAAAGGTTTTTCTATAAACCCAATAATATTTTCATTGGTTTTTACCTTTTCTAAATCAGAAGGTTCCACAGATGAAGATAGCATGTAGATTTGTAAATTTTGCTTAACACTTAGTTCTGCCTGATTTATTTGCTCTATAAATTCCCATCCTGTCATCTCGGGCATATTAATATCAAGAAACAAGAAAGATTTTTTTGTTAAATGATTTAATATAAATTCAAGACCTTTTACAGGATTTGTATAATGGGTAACTTCTGCTTCCGGATATTCTATGCGGATTATTCTTTCATTAATAAAATTACTAATGTTGTCATCATCTATTAATATAAAAGACATATTCATTACTCTTGTTGATTTTTTTAATTTTTAAATTCTATTTTGAACTCTGTTCCTACATTAACTTTACTTTTTATAGAAATATGTCCGCCTAATGTTTCTACTTGTGTTTTAACCATGTATAACCCCATTCCTTTACCGTCTGTGTGAAAATGAAATCTTTTATATAATCCAAAAACTTGTTCTCCTTTTTTTTCTAAATCTATTCCAAGACCATTGTCTTTATAAACAATTTCAAATCCATTTTCAGTTAAATTACTTTTAATTTCTATAATTGGATTTCTATTAGAATGTTTATACTTAATACTGTTACTTATTAAATTATAAAATATACTATACAAATAACTTTTGATGGTAAAGAATTCATTTTTTGCTGAAAAATCAATGATGAATTTAACATTTTCTTGCGAAATTAAATTAGAAATACTTAATTTAATTTCTGATAATACTCCTGTAAAGTTAATTAAATCTTTATTTTCATTAACTTCTCTTTTCATTTGTAAAATTTGATTTAAGTCTTTAATTACAACATCTAATCCATGAACGGATTTGCTTAAACCTAATAATAATTCATTGTCTTTAGAAATTAACTCTGAGTGTTCTAATAAACTACTAATACCTATAATATTGGCTACTGGAGCACGAAGATTGTGTGAAACGATATAAGAAAATTGCTCTAAATCTCTATTTCTTTGTACCAAATCATCAATAATTGTTTTTCGTTCTTGTTCTAGCTTTTTTCTAGAGGTGATATCACGGATAATTTTAGATGCTCCTATGACTTTTCCAAATTCATCAACAATAGGAGAGATTTTTAAAGATACATTAATAATAGTACCATCTTTCTTTACTCTTAACGTTTCAAAATGGTCTACGGATTGTCCTAATTTTATATTTTCAGAAAGGATATCTTCTTCATAATAAAAATTCTTAGGAATTAATTTGTATACTGATTTTCCAATAATTTCTTCAGAGGAATATCCAAATATTTTTTCAGCTCCATGGTTCCATGAGGTAATGAAATTATTATTAGTATTACTAATAATAGCATCATCTGAAGAGTTAATAATTAAGGCTGATAATGCTAGTTTTTCCTCAGATTTTATACGTTCAGTAACATCTTTAAAACTAATAACAATAGCATTGTTACTATTGTTTTTTTTCATGTTTATAATAGTTCCTTCTATCCATATCCAATGTCCTTTTTTATGTTGTAAACGTAGTTTAAAAACCTCAAACTTATTTGTAATTTTGGGTAGTCTTTTTAAATCTTCTAAAGCTTTAGGTCTATCTTCTTCATGAATCATGCTCATAAAGTCTAGATCTTTAAGTTCTTTGTCAGCATAGCCCGTAATTTTTTTATTTGTAGGACTTCTATAAGTAACTTTAAAATCTTTATCCATCACTATAATTCCATCAGTAATATTTTCAGTGATGTTTCTGTATTTTTCTTCGCTTTTTAATAATTTAATTTTTGCTTGTTTTTCTGTTGAAATATCGGTGGCAAAAATTATGATTTGTCTAGTTTCTCCATCAATAGTCATTGGTACAAAACGAGAACGTACCCAAGCTCCTGTTTCTATAATATTTTCAATCTCTTGATTTTCACCAGTTTCAAAACATTTAATAATTGCCTTTTTAGCAATTTCTCTACTTTCTACAGGAAGTACTTCTATACAATCCCTACCGATTAGTTCTTCCTTTGTATATTGTCTTCCTCTGTTTATTCTTTCAATTTTAAAGTTCTTATTTACAATAAGAATAATATCTGGGGCGTTATAAAATTGATAATTTATTAATTCAGTAGCTTTTTTACTTTCAGTAATATCACGTCCAATAGAATAAAATTTTCCTGTTTCTTCATCTGGAAATACATTCCATTCTATCCATATATATTCTCCATTTTTTTTACGTTGCCTAATTTGGAAATTATTGGTAATCTCTCCAGAGGAAAGTCTATCAACTTCATTTTTTGAAATAATAATTTCATTAGGATGAATGGTATCGTAAAAGGAATTGTTTAGAAATTCTTTTTCGGAATAGCCTAAGGTTTTAATCATTTGTGGGTTCACAATTTCGCAGTCCCCATCTTTGTTTGAAATATTTAAAAAATCGTTGCTATTTTGAAAAAAATGTTTGTACTGTTTTAATTTGTTCTCTAACTCTTTTTGTTCCGTAATATCTTTATTTAAACCAATCATTTTAATTGGTTTACCTTCCGAATTACTTATAGCCAGTGCATCTGCTTTAATATGTACAATTGCTCCATTTTCTTTAATAATTCTAAAAGAAGTGTTTAATTTATTTTGATTGTTAACAGCTTCAAATATTTCTTTTATTGTTTTTTCTTTATCATCAGGGTGTAAAAAATTTGTCCATGCTTCAAATTTATGTTCTATGTTTTTTTTAGAAACCCCATATATTTTATACATCTTACTATCCCAAATAATAGAATTGTCTGCAAGATTCCATTCCCAAATACCAATTTGAGCAGCATCTAATGATAGTTGTAACCTATTTTCACTTATTTCTATTCTTTTTTTAGCAGAAATTAATTCTTCTTCAATTAATTTTCTTTCGGTAATGTCTTGGCATGTACCAAAAACACTATTAATTTCTCCATTAACATTCTTTATAACTTTCCATCGTTCTTCAACATATTTTAAATTTCCTTTAGAGGTTATAATTCTGTGTTCAATAGAGTTATAACCCTTAGAGTTTATTAAAGAGTCATTAAATACTTTTTCTACTATTTGTTTATCTTCTGGATGAACAAAGCTTAAAAAGGATTGATGGGTAGGATTAAAGGATTCAAAATCTAATTCAAAAATATTAAAAGTTTCTTCTGACCAAATAACATTTAGGGTAGTTAAATCTGTTTCCCAACTTCCTATTTTGGCTGCTTTCTGTGCTTCAATTAATTTTGACTCGCTGTTTCTTAGTTCTTCTTCTGCTATTTTACGTTGAGTAATATTTTCTGTAAGCATTACAATACCACCAACTTCTTGTGCAATATTATACCAAGGTCGTACTTCCCATTTTATCCAGTCAATACTTCCATCAAGTCTTTTAAAAGAATCTTCCTCTTTTTTCTCAATATTTCCTTGTAAACAATGTTGATGAATATCTTTCCACTCTTGACTTATTTCAGGAAAAACATCATAATGAGATCTGCCTATTATTTGTTGTCCTGATAATTTGTAATCTTCAACCCATTTATTGCTTACAGATAAGTATCTCATATCATTATCAAACATTGCGATAGCAGCAGGGCTATTTTCAATAAAAACTGTTTGGTAATTTATGTAATCTGTTGCTGTGTGAGTAACTAAATTTTTATTGCTTTTAATTACTTCCGTTTGTATTAAAACAGCATCAGGATGGATATAGGTGTATTTAATATTTAATTTGTTTTCAAAAGTGGATTTCTCTTTAAAACATTTTTTTAAATCAGCTAATATATTTGGTTGGTCTTTATAAAAGACAGAAGCTTTTGTGTGTAAACAATCTTTAAGAGTATCTCCTTCAACATTCAATGAAGCTGTATTGAAATCCATCAATTCAAAATCATTTTTATTTTTTACCCAGGTATAACTAGGTATGGGAATACTTTGAAAAATAGCATTGAGTCTTTTTAAATTATTCTCAGTATTTTTATTTGTTCCCATTTTACTCATTACTTTTCACTATTAATTTAATATATAGTATTTCTTATAAAAATGTTATATCCTAAAATTAGCTTTTTATTTTCTAATTTATCAAAATAAACAGAAGTTAAAGAAGTAAAAAAATATTAAGTTATAAGCTTTTAATGAAATGGAATATAGAATATAAGTTTATGTTGATTATAAGTAATTTAGCAATAGTCCTTGTTTTTTTAGTTGTTAAATGTTAATAGTAAAACATGGCTGATAATAATATTTTTATAGAAATAGAATCATTTTTTTTGCAAATTGGTGGTTCTCTATATAGAAAAAAAGCCTTTCAAAGATTTGAAAGGCTTTTTTTGGATGATGAATATGTGATATTCTTAAAGAGAAGTTAATGGTTTTTACATGGTAACTTCAACTTCACTTTCAACGATAATACTTTTTGTAGCTTCTTTTTTACTAGCCTTTTTATTGGCAGTTTTCCAGTTCATGTTTTTACTGTAAGTATATATAGTGTTATCAGTAAGTGGATCCATAATCATTAAATAAATCCATTCATTATCTAATAAACTTTTAATTTTTTCGTTTCTTTCAAGAATATTAATAACCCTATCTAGTGGAGCATGAATAACAACTGATAATCTCAGTGGCTGGTGATGCATTTCAGAATCTGATTGCATTAAGGATTGTAGGGGTAGCCCCATTTTAATATCACCACCATTACCTTGTACTACTCCAAATTTTCCAGTGATATTATGAGTGATTTTAGTTCCTCCACCAAAAACATTGTTATCAACAGTTGAAAAATAATAGTGATTGTTAATCCATTGTGTTACTACCATAGCTCCTTGCATAATACCTTCTAAGGCTTTACCTGTTTTATCTGATTCCCAGTTATAAGAGTGTAAAAAACATCTTCCGCCTAAGTTGTGGTTTTGGGTTAAGCTTCTTGGTCCTACAATAAATCCAGCATTTTTAGCCAACCCCCATTCAGGTCTAGTTTCCCCCCAGTTGTTTGCTTTTTTATGAGCAAATTTTACACTATTATTAGCTATGCCTAATCTTTCCTGAGTAGCTGTTTCTTGTGCCTTTTTTAAATCTATTTTTAAGTTTTGTAATTCATTTTTATGAGATGCTGGAACTTCCGAGTCGAATAATACAATTTCATCTGTTGTTGTATTGTGTTCGCTTCCTATAAAAATAGTGTTATCAGGAATGTTAAAATGATGATGATCTTTTAGAGCCTCTCTCACTTCTTTTAGGTTTGCCAATTTTGCAAGCATTCTGGCATTATGTCTACCTGGACTTGCTGCACAAGCTCCACAATCTAAACTTGAGCCAAATGGATTGTTTGCTGAATGACTTCCATGACCGACAAAAAGTACTATGGGAGCGAATTTTTGCCACCCCATCAAATCAAAAGCAGACTTTACAATAGATACTTTTTCTGCTAAAGGAATATCAAGATCTAGATGATCTGTACTGCAAGTCTTTTTAATTTCTGGTTCACACAATGTTTCGTGAGTAGTTGTTTGCTCTTTATTTACCTTGTAAAGTTGGCTTGGTAATAGGGTTCTTGCAGTTAATGATATTCCATAAAATAATCCAGATCCTTCTACATATCCAAAAGCAGAAGGTAACATGTTTTTCATTCTTTTTAAGAAGTAGTCTTTAAATTTAAGAGTCTCCTTATGTTGCTTGTATTTAATTACTTTTTCAGAATGATTTGCTTTTGGTTTTTCTGAAACATGATAAGCAGAATTGACAATAGGAGGGCAAGATTTTTTAGTTAGGCCATTATTCATATCTTCATAATCCATGGCGATTCCAAAAAAACCGGCATATCCAAAAGTTTCATATTGTCCTTTGTTTTCAATATGTCTCCTTATTAATTCTGATCTGGTATCTATACAAAAAACCATTTGAGCTTCTAAGCTGTTTGTTGTTTCATCATCAGAATCTTGTAAAGCTGTTTGTTGTCCCTCTAAAAGTAATTTGAGTTCATTTTGCCAACTTTTTTCCCATGCTTTTAACCAAATATATTGTATTTTGGAAATAGAGGATGGAGTTGTTATTCCTTCGTTTTTAGGGAAAATGCTTGCCTTTATTTTTTTTGCAATCCATAATCTTACTGCCAAATAATCATTAAGTGATATTGGGTATTCTTCTTGCCATTTAGATTCAGAAGAAATTCTATAGTTTATGTATCCAGTCCATCCAGGTAAGGCAGCTAAGTGAAAAGTGAATATTTTTATGTAATCCTCTTCTTCATAATCTTTTAAGACTATTTCAAGAGCTTCGTTACTGGTTTTTGGAATGTCTGCAATAGTTGTTTTAGGGATTTCGTTATCATATATAGCAAGTTTTCTCCATGCTTTATAAAACCCTTCTTGTCTATTAGGCATTTCCCACTCAGCCAAGCCTTCGTCCATAAAAGCAGCTAGCCACTTTGCTGTGATGTTGTCTAAAACATTATGATTATTAATTTTTGCATTCTTTTTATATAATGCCATTTGTTCTAAATATTCCTCTGGAGTATCTAGCAATTGATTTTCTTTAAGTAATGCTATTAATTCTTTTCTATCAATATATTTCTTTTGTAAGGCCTCGCTAAATATTGCTGCTTCAGGAAATACTTTAGCATTCAAGAGTTTTTCGGCTTGTTTGGTAGCCTCTTTAAAGGATTTTTGCTCATAGCCTGATAATGGATTGGACGTAACAAAAGCATGTAAGGGCCATGTTTTTCCAATAACTTGAGAAGCTTCTTCTATACTTTTTTGAATGATTTGATTTATCATGATGATTACGATTTATACATTAAGACAGTTTTTTTATTGGGCTGAGAGATGTTTAGCAATTTAGCATAGATCCAAGGATGGTTTCTGTAAATACCTAATTTCATGATAAAGAACCCTATTAGAAATATGATCCCAAAAGTTATTTCTATTGGAGATACCGATAGAGGTACAGCAACTAGAGGCATATCACTCATTAATGTTGTTACTCCATTATACATTAAAGCATAGGCTACCATTCCTGAGATAAACAAAACCGGTGGTAAAACAGTTTTTTGAAAAACACTTAAGCTAGGCTCTTTTACAATATTATAAGTCACCTGCCCAACAGTAATAGCTACAATAAGAGTTAAAAACAAACCACTATTTAAATGAATGCCTTTTCCTGTTAAATAACCAAAAAGAAATGTTCCTACAGCGCTATAAAGAAGAACTACAATAATTTGTAATGGCTTAATTGTTATGTTTGATTGATTTTGTGGTTTAGAATGTGCTATATTTTCTCCGGATGATAAGAACAGATAAGCTTTATAAAAACCATGTAGGATTAAATGAACTACAGCTGCATTAAAAAAACCTAAACCACATTGCATAATCATAAAGCCCATTTGTGCGATGGTTGAACAGGCTAATTTTTGTTTTACATTGACTTGTAAAAGTTTAGTAAATTGAGCTATAACAGCAGTTAATCCTCCAATTATAAATAAGATGATTAAGGTGTTTGAAGCAAATAAAATAGGAGATAATAAAGTCAATAATATTCCAGATCCGTTTACAAATCCTGCATGCATTAAGGCTGATGCTGGTGTTGGTGCTGTCATTGCAGAAAGTAACCAACGATGAAAAGGATATATAGCTGACTGGATGATGGCTGCAGTAATAATACAAAGTCCAGATATTAGGGTAATGTAATAAGGTATTTCGTTCACTTTTGAAATTATACCATTTAAGGTAATTTCCTTGGTATAAAAAGCTAATAATATCAATCCTATAGATAAAAATAGACTACCTGTTAAAAAATATTTTAGTGTGTATTTTAAAGCTTCTTTAGCTTCTCCCCATGAAGCATTTATACCAATCAATTTAGACATAAAGAAACCCATCAACATCCAAAAAACTATTAATCCCCCTATGTGGTTTGCCATAACAAATACCATAATAGACAAGGTGAATCCTAAACTTAATGCTATAAATTTAGAATGATACTTAAAGCCTTTAAGATAATTTTTTCCATAGCTGCTTATGAGTGCACTAAAAAATGTTACAACTGTCCAAATAAGTAGGGTAAAACCATTTATTCTTAAAACATTTCCGTAGTGCCATTCAGGAATATTTGGATAATTAATTAGTAGGTAGGAAAGCATACCTATAAACAATAGCCACTGAATTTTTGTGATAATGTTTAAGGTAGTTTCGAACTGTGTATGTTTTGAAATCATTATTTTAGGTTTAATAATATTTAATATATTGACTTACTTGTGTATTAGCTATTGTTGTTTTTAGCTTTAAAAAGACTGTTCTGATATGAAATAAAATATAAGAGGGGAATAGGTATCTTTTGTAGATTTACTCTTCTATACTTATTTCAATAGTGCCATTTATACTCATATTACAGTTAAGGTTTTCAGATTTTGTAATAAATGTTTTGGCAATTTCTTTTTCTTTAATCAGTTGGTTTATTCTATTGTCTAAATTGTTAGTGTCAAATTGATGGTTTTGTTCCCATTTTTGAAGTCTTTGAATTTTATGAAAATTAATTTTTTCATCAATTAAAGACATGATTACTTGAGATGCTTCAGATGGAGTAAAATCTCCTTTTACTATTTGAATTTTTTGTGTTTTTTTTTCAACTTGTATTAATCCTTTTGTTTCCATTGTAAGTTTTTAAAGATTATGTTTTTAATTCTCATGCAAATATTAAACATATAGTTCATAAATTTTTATTTATATTTGTTATTATATGTATAAAAAATATTTATGAATTATACTTTGCATCAACTTCAAATATTTTTGAAAATATCTGAATTAAAGAGCATTACTAAGGCTTCAGAAGAACTTCATCTGACCCAACCAGCCGTATCTATACAGTTAAAAAATTTTCAAGACCAATTTCCAATTCCACTTACAGAAGTGGTAGGTAGAAAACTTTATGTTACAGAGTTTGGAAAAGAAATTGCTGTGGCTGCTGAGAAGATTTTAAATGAAGTTCATGCAATTAATTATAAAACTTTGTCTTATCAAGGAGTGCTTTCTGGAAGGTTAAAAATATCAATTGTTTCTACTGGAAAGTACGTGATGCCTTATTTTTTATCGGAGTTTATGAAACAGAATTCTGGGGTAGAACTTATTATTGATGTAACCAATAAAGCTAAAGTTATAGAAAGCTTGGAGTTAAATGAAGTTGATTTTGCACTGGTTTCTGTACTACCAAGTAAATTAAAAGTTCATAATGTTGAACTGATGAAAAATAAGCTTTATTTTGTTGGAAGCAAACAGCTAGACATAAAGAAGTTTAAAAATAAAAAAAGTCTGTTTGAAAATGCACCGTTAATTTATCGTGAACAAGGTTCAGCAACTAGAAATGCTATGGAAGATTTTATTGCTAAAAATAATTTTTTAGTAAATAAAAAAATTAAACTTACTTCAAATGAGGCAGTGAAACAGGCCGTTCTTTCAGGATTAGGCTGTTCTATAATGCCTTTGATTGGAGTAAAAAATAGTATAAAAAACAAAGATTTACAAATCATTCCAGTTAAGGGTTTACCTATTGTTACAAATTGGAACTTAATTTGGTTGAAATCAAAAAAACTATCACCAGTTGCTCAGGCTTACTTAAATTTTATAAACGATAAAAAGAAAGTTATTATCAATGAAAAATTTTCTTGGATTGATGATTACTAAATAAAAATTAGAAGAACCATTCTATATATTTTCTAGCAATAATTTTAAGGTTTGAGGTATGTTAGTGTTTTAAATAAGAATATAAATAGTTGTTTTATCAAGTAAATAATTCCTGATTTTTGGGCTAAAAAACAACACTGTTACTTTTTATTTATGTACAATTATTCCAGATTTAACTTGGTAGCCTTTCTCTATAATTTTATAAATAAACATACTACCCTTATTGCCTAAATCGTTATAAGTAATCTCTATTGATTGATTTTCTGAAACAGAATTTATATTTTTCTGAAATACAGTTTGGCCAAGTAAATTATAAATAACAATTTTTATGTTTGAATGACTCATTGTTTTTAGTGCTACTGTAAATTTATCATTAAAAGGGTTAGGGTATACTGTAGCTATATTATTAGTCTCAAGCTTATTATTTGATAAGAATGAAGGTTCTATTAGGTTTATTTGAGCATCAATCCAATCTATTCTACCATCAATCCAACTTTTTAAATAGTTTACCTCGTTTGCGTATGTATTACCAACATAATTGTTAGGCCAAACATAAGTGCTTAAAATATCAAACTTATCAAAATTTCTTGTTTGAGGTACTTGTAAAATATCATGATAAGAATCAATAATATTATTTATAGTATTTTTGTTTAGTACATTTTTTCTAAGAGCTTCCCATCGGTATTTTAATACTGTTTCAAAATAAGGGTCTTCTCTAAATCTATCCCACCAAAACGGAATTTCATACCAATCTCCATTGCCAATTCCATCAGAAGCCCATCCATTATTGTCTCCTCCTCCAAAAAAGTTTGCATTTCCAAAACAGAGGTTGTAATCCCAAAAAGGAGTCATAGTAAGTTTACCTCCTTTACTATCTTTATCTTTATGAAAAAATACACTTACTCTGTAGCCATCTATATCTCTGGCTAATTCGGTAATTATAAAATAATCTACAAACGATTCTACATCAATATAAGCCCTATATCCTAGGTTTGGATCTTTAAAGTTATTTCCATTTAATGAGTATTCGAAATCTGTTATATAATCTTTTATATAATTTCGTTGCTGGGTTGTTAAATCTTCATAATCTGGATCTACATAAGAAAAGGGGATGTCTACACTTCCTGTTCTTCCTAAGAAAGGTGAGTTCCAACTGCCTTCTTGGTCTCTATCAATACTAATGATATAACCACCAGTTAATTCATCTCCAGAGTTGTCTTCGGGTTTTAAATTAGCTATATTAACACGATTCTTATCTCTTTTAATTTTTTCAACAAAAAGGTAAATTCCATTATATTCTCCATTAATTTCAACTTCAACAAATTGAGTTCTTGGATGCCAGCCATTTCCCATGGCATTTCCAATGCTATATGCTAAAGCATTTCTCATTAAAGATTTATCTGAGTATGGACCATGTAATACCCAGTCGTTTTCAGATGGCATTCCCAAAATTGAGACATTATTGTTAGATCCATCGCTTAATCTGGTTTCAAGTGAATAACTTTTTTTTTGGAATCCTTGGGATGTGTTACCTCTTATTTCTATACCAATATCTCCATCGTATTCGTATTGTGTATCACTAAAATTGTTGATGCCGTTAGAGTTATTTATTATTTGCATTTTAGCCATAATTTTAGGTTCATCAACAATGGTTTTTCCTTCGGTATTTATTTTTATAATTGGTAAGTTTGATGATGTATAACTTATAGGTTGTTTAAACCATGATGGTATTTTGTTGAAAATAATATTGCTATCTGATATTTCGGCATTTAGAAATATTCTTGCAGATAAATCAGATGAATTTTTATCGATATTTAAAATATGTATAGCAAGGATATTAGACTCTGTATTTAATAAGTTTATATCAACGGTAAAATAATCTGGTTGCCCTCCAGAATATAATTGAGCTTCATGATCTATGGAAATATTTTCATTTATACTCGGGGTTCCATTTGGAATATTTTTAGACCTTCCAATCTCAACTCCGTTTAAATAAGCTACAAAAGCATCGTCATAATCGATGTTAAAAATTAAATTGTTTATTTTTACTGTGTTCGATATTGTGAATTCTTTACGTAAAAAGATAGATTTTATTGAAGGAATTATAGTGGTGTCATCATTATCTCCATATCCAAATCCACCAAATCCAGCCTCCCAACTTGAATCATCATAGTTTAATGATTTCCAATTTTCAGTTGGTTCTATCGTTGGTAAAAAATATTTAAACTCGTCGGTTTCGTTTATTATATTTTCCCAATGATTTTGACAATATAGATGTGTAAATGAAAAGATAGTAATTAGTAATGTTTTGATTTTAAGCATTTTATTGTTTTAGTTTGGTTTATGCTCAAATATTTAGAGTTGTGTATACAAACTTAATCTGAAATATAAATATAGGTTATTTTTTACTATATTATGTTTAAAACAATAATTGTTGTTTGTTTTAACAAAACCAAAGAAACAAGATTTGGCGACTTAGTAAATATATACAAAACTTTGGAGTAGCACAGAACCCCTATGAAGTTTAGTCTTTGTTGTGTTTCGCAGTAATATCTTCAGCTATTTTATCTAATTCTCTTTTGTTAGGATACCACAACCACATTCCAATAATTCCTAAGAATAATAACATAAACGTATTACTGATTTTTTCCTTTTTTTCAGAGATTATTATTTTCCATTCATACCATAATAATATTGCTATTATTGTATAAGAGATAATTGATATAATTTTATCTATACTATATTCATTGTTAATTGTTTCAAAAAAATCGTGTGTTGTTATTAATATAACTAGATAAGAAATTTGAATTATCGTTGCTATAATTAATAAAATTTTCAGTCTTTTAAAATCTTGGAGAATTTGTTTTTTCATTTTCAGTAGTCATTTAATAGTTTTAGTTTCTAATAAATCGGATTTTAGGATAGTAAAATATTTCTTTGTTTTTATGAATTTTATAAGTATTTATTAATATTAATAAAATATTTAAACCGTACATGATTATTAAGAATATTAAAATTCTAATTTGACTAGATATTATAAAACTAGGTGTTAACATACCGTTTGAACCAAAATCTTTAGCAAGAAAAATTACGTTTATAATAAATCCAGTAAAGACTATTAATGTCCATGTTATTTCAAAGTTTATTATGTCTTTTCCTATTTTATTGATGTTTTTTAATTTGTCTTTTTTTGAAGTCCACATTATCAATGGAACTATTATTCCTAGTAAAGGGAAAAATATAAATGTTAATGCAGATAAATTCATTGCTTTTAAAAAACCGTTATCTTCAATTTCAGCCCAGTCGATTAATTCATCGGGAGTAATATTTAAAGCATTAGATATTTTTTTAAGTGAATCTCCTGTTGGTTCACTTTCTCCATTCTCAATTCTTTGAATAGTTCTTAAACTCAAGTTTGAATTTTCAGATAATTCTTCTTGTGATATACCTTTTCTTTTTCTTAAATCTTTTACTTTTTTGGCTAAATTCTTGTTTTTCATTGTCTTTATTTTATTCAATTATTTTAGATAAAATTAAATTGAATTCAATATTTTGATAGCGTCAAGGTTATGTCATCTTTACGTCATCCTTGACTATTCCTAGGCTTTGTGCGGGAAGAAAATCGCCAAGATTTTCGAACACGTACTAAGCCGAAGCTTTTTGTTTGGTTTTGTTTCTTTTGATTTCACAAAGCCAAATCAACAAGATTTGGCGACCTAGTCAATATACACAAAACTTTGAGAAAGCACAGAAACCCGCATGAAGTTTAGCCGGTGTTAGCACCTGGTTAATTTGTTTGTCCTATTTTGATTTTTTTATTTGGAATAGTTGAAATAGCACATTCTTTAATTTTTAAATTAAGAAAACTAGATTCAACATGTATCCATCCATAATAATCTTTCTCGTTTTTTTTAAATTTTACAGCAAGATAATAATCTCCGATATTTTCAAAATTATTTTTATTGTTTTTTACATATATATATGCTCCTGGTCGGTCGAAGTAATAAACCCCTTCTAGATTATAGAAATTAAAATTAAAAGTTGATTCAACAATTGATTCTCCTAATTGATATTTTTTAACATACCCATTAGTTTTGTCACTCAATGAAACTTCATGGTTCAAGCTTGGGCAACGAATTATAATTAAGAACTCATCATAATCGTTTTCATTAGGACTTGCAAAATTATGCTCTACAGTAAATGAGAAATCTGGTTTGTTATTTCCATCCATATCAAAAATATCTGTTGTATATGCTTGACGGTAGATTGTATCAGAGTTAATGATTTTTATTCCACCTCCATATGTTGTAGAAAAATTAGGACTAGGATTTTTTTTAAGGTAGTCTATTGAATAAAAAGTGGTTAAGGAGATGTCAGGAGAAATATCTCTATATAATATCTCTGGATATATTAATTTATCCTCTTCGCAGGAGGATAAAACTACTAGTAGAGTTAATATTAATAGTTTTATAAGATTTTTCATGTTTTTTATCTCTTTTTTTTACTTGGTGCTAACGTTTTAGTGCTTATGCTTAGTTGCGTTGTTTTTTGGTTAAAGTTAATTAATAAAAACTAAAATTGGCTGTGAACGAGTTTTTTCCAAAGGAAAAAACGGTTAAGCAATTAAGTATACACATTGTTACCATACGTTTATTGCTCAATATTGATTCTTAATTTAGATTTCAGTAAATCAGAAATACTTTTTTGAGTTTTTTCAGTCAAATTCATATGATTTACTGAATGTTTTTTCTCGTTCTTTTCATTCAGAATTATTTCATTTGTTTTCAATTCAATATTTTTAATTCTTTCAATTGCAATGGATTTTTTCCGAGAACCATTTTCAAAACTCAATACATTCTTTTTAATTTCAATAATTCCACTTGGAACAAATAAAAAACTTAATATTAATAAGAGAATTCCAGTCATAAAGAGTAAACTCCACAAAATCCTTTCAGATTCTAGGTATTTTAAGGCTAAAATTCCTCCAACAGTCAATAATATTCCAAAAATAAAAGGAACTGTTTTGTAATAATCGTCATTGTTTGTTGGTATTCTTAGTTGATTAATGTTTCCACCTCTTTTGTACTTTACTCTTTGGTAAATATTCCAAATTAATACTGCAATCCATAGAACGGGAAAATATTCTCTAATTGGGTCAATTGTTTCCCTCACAAATTCTACTTGAAAGAGTAAGACAATTCCAATTAACAATAATGTTCCTAAATAGGGATTTTGCTTTTTCATCTAAATGTATGGTAACGGTTTTGGCTAGGCTTTGTGCGGGAAGAAAATCGGTAAGATTTTCGAACACGTACTAAGCCGAAGCTTTTTGTTTGGTTTTGTTTCTTTGATTTCACAAAGCCAAATCAACAAGATTTGGCGACCTAGTAAATATACACAAAACTTTGAGAAAGCACAGAACCCGCATGAAGTTTAGCCGGTGTTGGCAGTTGGGTATTGTTAGAATCTATATCCAATTGTAATACCAAAATTCCCATATTTACTTGTTGCTTTTGGAAAAAAATCATTACTATTAAAATAATTAACCCAATCTTTTTTTGATGGTTGTCCAAATGGAGTAACACCTTTAGTTTCATTATCTATGAATTGATTTTCATCAAAGAAATCATACATCATAATTAAAGGAGAATAATAAATTTTAAAGACAAACCCTTTAGTTAGTTTGTCAAATCTATATCCAATCGAAGGAACAAAATATATCGCTTCATCAGAATAATTTTTTTCCGAATTACCAATTGGTATAAATTTAAAAGTCAATCCTTGAATATAAGATAAACCTAATCCACCCTCCAAATGATGTTTCCCTTTTCCTGTTAGGACGTTAAATCCAAATGGAATTGCTAAATATTGTGTGTCTTCTAAAGGTACATAACCAAAACCTAACCTTGTATTAAGTGAATAATTATTCTTTTCAAAAATCTCAAACTCTCCATTTAAACTATATGTCCCTGAATTACCTCCAAGTTCTATAGTTGTCACTATTTTATTGAGATTTCCCTCTTGTGAGAACCCCATTAATATATTTAATATGAGAAAACATTTTGTTAAAATTATCTTCGTTTTCATTTTTTGTTTTATCTGTTATAAATGTTTGTTTCTTAATCAATTTTAATCAAATATTTACTTAATTATTGATGATGTTTTTGAATAGAGTAATTGTTATTTTCCTTACTGCCAACGTTTTTGGCTAGGCTTTGTGCGGGAAGAAAATCGGTAAGATTTTCGAACACGCAACTAAGCCGAAGCTTTTTGTTTGGTTTTGTTTCTTTGGTTTTAACTAAGCCAAATCAACAAGATTTGGCAACTTAGTAAATATACACAAAACTTTGATAAAGCACAGAACCCGCATTAATTTTAGCCGGTGTTGTACAATGTTTAGTTATATTTTAATATTGCTGTACTAATAGAGTTTAAAACTAGCTTTTTAAGTTGTGAATTTTCCGTTTTTGTTTCTTTTAATTTTGATGCAATTTCATTCAAATTTATTGTATCACTTATTGGATTCTGAAGTTGATTCAACAGATATTCTAAAATTTCCTTTTCCACGGGAACATAGTTTAAAAAAGAAATAAATTTTTCAGGATTTGTCTCGAGTATTTTAAAGATTAATTCATTAGTAAACTCAGAGTATTCAATGTTAATGGAGCAATTTGGGTCAATATTGGAGAAAAAAGTAGAATATTCATTGTCACTTAGTTTAGAATTAATTTCAATTAAAGAGTCAATTTTCAAAAGAGTTTTTATGTTACAACTTGACTTTTCAGTGACTTTTATTTTGGCACTATTGTCATTGTTAATAGCTGTTTGGATTTCAAAATAAAGAGAGTCTGAAACTTTCATTATATTTTCTAATTTCTTTGAGTTTTTATTTAAGTCTTTTAATTCTGTTTTTAAAGACTCGGCAACTTTAGTATTTTGTTTACTATCTTCACATGAAAAGAGAAAAATAAAAATACTAAAAGATAGAAATTGCTTCATAATATTGTACAACGGTTTTAGCTAGGAAACGAAGCGTTAAACTAGCCGATTAGTTTTCAGACTTAAAACTACATAAAATAAACAGAAAACCAATTTAGGGAAGAAAATAAAAAAGCTTTGTTTTTTAGCTGTTGTTAGCCTATGCAGTTTTTCAGATTTCAGCCACGAAAATGTTTTTGTTGAAAAAATGTATTATCCTTATTTTTTTCAACGTTACTACTTTTCAAATCGCGTTGTTACGATAAAATTGAACGTTTTGTTTGTTAATATTTTTGGTGTTAAATAAATCTATCAATGAAACATTTTCTGCGTACAGTTCAGCACGCAATTTTTAATACCATTTTTATAAATTTTATTTCAAAGAATTATGAGTGATAATTTATTCATTCTCACACACAATTTCAGCATGCTATTTTTTACACACAGGGAAAAGTCAATAATTTTCAGCTACAAAAAAGATTATTTTTAATAGATAATTTTCTTAAAAAAAAGTCAATAAATTATCGGTTTACAGAAAAGTTTCAGACTTTAATTTTTTGCGTTAAGATTGGTTTCAAAATGCTTCAAGAAAAGTTAAGAATTAATTTATCTGCGGAAATTTCGGTCGAAATTTCCTGTTTAGGCTAACGGTTTTGGCTAGGCTTTGTGCGGGAAGAAAATCGGCAAGATTTTCGAACCTGTACTAAGCCGAAGCTTTTTGTTTGGTTTTGTTTCTTTTGTTTTCACAAAGCTAAATCAACAAGATTTGGCGAATTAGTAAATATACAAAACTTTGAGAAAGCACAGAACCGGCATGAAGTTTAGCCGGTGTTAGCCTATGCATATACTATTAAATTCCTCGTAAATTTTTCAGGAAATTATAGAATTTCACATTCACTATTTCCAAATAAAATAACTGTTTCTATATCTTCATATTTGAATGTTTTATTTTCTATTTTTTCTATTAAGACATTACAACCTGAGAAGAATTCTTTTACCTGTTTTTTAAAGTTGACTTTAGAAATCCATTGTATTAAATCTCCTTTAATTAAGAAATTACTCTCAATTAATGATGTTCCATTAACACTATAAAAACCATTAGACCCCATGCTTCCATTACTTACAAGAGAATAAGAACGATAAAGTTTAATATTTCCGTTATTAATTATTTCGGCAAGTACCGTGTGAGTTTTAATTCCTCTATTCGGTCCAAATTTCTCTTCCTTTTTATAAGTTATAACTTTATAGTTTTTTTTATCGATTTCAATATGATCTATTTTAGATAAAGATATTTTCTTCTTTTTGTCTCCTTTAAGATATTTGATTTTACTTTTCGTAATTATTGTTCCTTGTTTATATATAGGTATCTCAACTTTAATAATATTCCCATCTTTTGTATATATAATTCCCTGTTCATGTTGTGCATTTGCGAGAATGTTAATTAGAAAAAAGCATAAAGTCATTAAAAATCGCATAATTATTTTTTTTTAATATGTTAAGGCTAACGGTTTTGGCTAGGCTTTTTGCGGGAAGAAAATCGACAAGATTTTCGAACACGCAACTAAGCCGAAGCTTTTTGTTTGGTTTTGTTTCTTTCGGTTTTACAAAGCCAAATCAATAAGATTTGGCGACTTAGTAAATATACACAAAACTTTGGAGTAGGACAGAAGCCCGCATTAAGTTTAGCCGGTGTTAGGTGCAGTTTTTATTCTTTTAATTTCTCAACTTTAATTTCAGCTTTGTCAATTTCATTAAATAGATAGTTTTCTCCTTGTATTCTCAGAATGAATGAATTCCAAGAATTCCATTTGACAAATTTTATATCCGAGAATTCACCTGTTAAATGAAAATTTGAGTAAAGGTCATCTTCGTTTATTAATCTTTTCCAAACTATTTCTGTTCCTCCTCCGTTTTCACTTTCAGATCCTTTTTCAATATAAATTTCGTTATAGATTTCAGATGTTGTGATAATTAATCGATAGAACTCTCCAATAGGAAATTCCTTGTTATTTTGATTTTCAGGAATAAATAAATCTCCTTTACTTATAGTTGTAATCCACTTATAAATATCCATTTCACTCTTATCATAAGTTCTGATTTCAGATTGTGAGTACACGAATAAAGAATTGATAAACGTAAAAAGTATTATAATCGTTTTCTTCATTTTTTTTTAATTGCACCTAACGGTTTTGGCTAGGCTTTTTGCGGGAAGAAAATCGGCAAGATTTTCGGACACGTACTAAGCCTAAGCTTTTTGTTTGGTTTTGTTTCTTTGGTTATCACAAAGCCAAATCAACAAGATTTGGCGACTTAGTAAATATACACAAAACTTTGAGCAAGAACTAAAACCCGTATTAATTTTAGCCGGTGTTAGGCACTGGTTTTATTACTTTTCTAATCTTTCTAATCTTTTTTCTAATTCAATAAATTTTAAGGCAATAAATTTTAATTCTTCAATTTCTTTTTCTTGCTGAATTGTATAAAGAGTTAATTCCTCAATTTTTTGAAGAAGTTTAATATTCATTTCTGCTAAAAGAAGTCCATTTTCTTTCATCTCTTTTTCTGATGCTATTTCAGGTAAATGTTTGTTGTTTTTTAGATATTTCTCAACAGATTCTAATGAAGGTAAATTGTAATCTTTATTAAAAACAAAATCAGCTCCTGCATTTATAGTTACCTTAACTTCGCGAGAATGAATATTTCCAGCAACAGTTAGCTTTGAATCAGGTGTTGTTGTTCCTATTCCAATATTACCACGATCTGAAATAGTCATTCTTTCAATTCTGCTTTGAAGACCATCATCATAGGTCGTTGTATAAAATCCAAGAAAGACTCTATCTATTCCAGGTTGTCCAGTAGGTACATAACCTTTGATACCAGCTGCATATACATCACTTGAACCCATATTAAAATCAAGATAAGCTCCATCACTTCCGACACTTGGATTAGTTATATTTATTTTACTCATCACTCCTGTTGTTCCTGATACATCAAGTTTTGATAAAGGTCTTATTGTTCCTATTCCAACATTACCGCGATCTGAAATAGTCATTCTTTCTATTCTTTTTTGAAGACCACCATCATAGGTCGTTGTATAAAGTCCAAGAAAAACTCTATCTATTCCAGGTTGTCCAGTAGGTACATAACCTTTGATACCAGCTGCATATAAATTACTTAAACCCATGTTGAGATCAAGATAAGCCCCATCACTTCCGACACTTGGGTTAGTAATATGTATTTTACTCATTATTCCTGCTGTTCCTGATATATATCCATTTTGAGCAGTTATATTAAAACTTATTCCAATTAAAGCAATTAATAAAATTCTTTTTTTCATAATAATCTGTTTTATAGTTTTCTTTTGCTTGTGCCTAACGTTTTTGGCTAGGATTAGTACGGGAAGAAAAGGAGCAGAGCCTTTTCGAGCACGTACTAAGCCGAAGCCTTTTTTTTAGATTTATTTTTCTTATTACAAAGCCAAATCAAAAAGGATTTGGCGACCTAATAAACATACACAAAATTTTGAGAAAGAAACAAAACCCGTATTAATTTTAGCCGGTGTTGGGTAACGTTAATTATCGTTGAAATTATTAATATGATTTTTTAACTTATTAATAATTGACCCTTTACTATATCCTTTCCATTTATCGATGATAATTCCTTCAGGATTTATTAAAAAATATGATGGAATTCCATTAACTGAATATAAGTTAGCTGCACCACCATAATATCCTTTACCATCATATAAATTGATCCAATTAATTTTTTTATGCTCAGAAATTTTTTTCCAAATTTCATTATTAGTATCTATACTAATACTTATAACTGTTAAAATTTCTCTATTCATAGAGTCAATTTTTTTTGTTTCAGGCATAGCAAAATGGCAAGGTCCACAACCAACACTCCAAAAATCCAATAATATATACTTTCCTTTAAAATCTGTCAATGAATGTTCTAAACCTTCTTTGTCAAGAGCTTTAAAATTAACCATTTTATTACCGATCTCTATTTTATTAGGAGGATTTAATATTAAATAAATTCCTTCTCCATATAGAGTCTCTTTATATTTAGGTGTTAAAGAATTATAAATATTTTCAATCTGTTGTTTAGTAATTTTAGAGTTAAATTTTGAATTTTCATAAAATAATTTCACTGCACTTTTACTATTCGGATTTTTTTCAATTAATTTAAACTCAATTTCTTGCTTTAATTGATTTAAAGAGTCTGTTAATTTTAAAATTTTCTTAGAAAGTTTTTTGTTTTGTCTGTTTTTATTTCTAGTTAATTCTAAACTGTCTATTTGAATTTGTGTGTTTCGAGTTTTTTCAATGAATTTATTAAGGTTTATTTGTTCTAAGTTTTTACTATCTACTATCCAAGATGATAAAAGATTACTATTAGCTGAAACTTTGATGATTTTATCATCAACCCATAATTCACAAACACCATTAAATTGTTTATCATTCTCGATTTGTAAATACATTTTAACATTTTCATCGTCTAATATTCCTTCAAAATTAAACACACCATTTATGATTGTATCTCTTTTTATTGAAGTAGATATATTTCCATAATCTCTAAATAAATTTATAATTGTTCCATTTGGAATGTTCTCGGTATTTCCAATTATGGTATATTTTTTTTCTTTTTGTTGAAACGATAGACATAGTATTAAGACTATTAGAAGTAGTAAATTTTTCATTTTTCAGCAATATGTTACACAACGGTTTTGGCTAGGCTTTGTGCGGGAAGAAAATCGGCCAGATTTTCGAACCTGTACTAAGCCTAAGCTTTTTGTTTGGTTTTGTTTCTTTGATTTCACAAAGCCAAATCAACAAGATTTGGCGACTTAGTAAATATACACAAACTTTTGAGAAAGCACAGAACCCGTATTAAGTTTAGCCGGTGTTAGCAAACGTTATTAATTATTTTTTAGTTTTTTCCACAGAAACTACCGAATAATTTAAATTTCGCAATTGATTAATTAATCCTTTTTCTCCACCAAGATGACCTGCACCCACAGCAATAAAACACGAATTATCTATAATCAGATTGGTAATTTTTTTCATCCAAAAGTTATTACGCTCATCAATTAGCATCTTTTCCTGTATTTCTATAAAATTTTCATTCCCTAAGAACGACATAATCATATTATTATGTCGGTTGACTTCCTTTTGTTGTTGTCCAATTAAAGCTATGTCTTGCTGTAGATATAACGTCAATAATTTGTTGATATATTCCTTTTGCAAAGAGTCAATTTTCTGATAATTCTGAATAGAATAAATCATAAATTCTACCTCAGATTTATAGCTCATTGTTGGAAGGCGACTATTTATAGAGTCATTGAGCTTTTGAAACTCCTCCATTGAATCTAATTCTTCAATATTCATGTTATACTTATTGGCTTGTTGTTGAAGATAGACATCAAGGATTATTGTTCTAACCGAATCATAGTAAGAATTATCTTTACTAGGGAACTTATTGATTTTAGCATTCTTTTGAGATTGATATTTTATAAAACTCAATGCTTGTACAGGTCTAAGATTCCATTCTCTAATAATTCTAAGGGATTCATCTTTGTTGATAGCTGAGTCTAATATGCTTTTTTGTTTATCTGTCAATAAATTTACATACGTTGAATCTGCGTTAGGCCAGGGTTTTAAATAGCTATTCGATTTTGAATCTTTCTTTTTCGTTAGCAGTTTGACAGCGTTCCTTAAATCCATTTCGCAAATGAATTGGTCAGTGGATATAAAGATTGAATCAAAAGACTGAATTGAATCAAGAACAGACATCCCTCCTTGTTCATGAAATGTCCCAAATAAATAAGAAGGGGATTGAATACCATTTCCTGTAATTTTCCATAACAATCCATATTTAGGTAATGATTCTTGTTGATTGTACTTCCCATTACAGCTAAGAAAAATTAGAAAAGTGATGATTAATAGCAGATTATTTTTCATAAGTTATTGTGCTATTGTTTGTTCTTTAATGTTAGCTAACGGTTTTGGCTAGGCTTTGTGCGGGAAGAAAATCGGTAAGATTTTCGAACACGCAACTAAGCCGAAGCTTTTTGTTTGGTTTTGTTTCTTTTGGTTTCACAAAGCTAAATCAACAAGATTTGGCGACTTAGTAAATATACACAAAACTTTGAGAAAGCACAGAACCCGCATGAAGTTTAGCCGGTGTTAGCCTTAGTTATTATTCATTTATTCTTTCAAATATTCCATTTTCATTCCGCTCAAAACTTGTTCCAATTTCAGCTTCGAGTAAGTCAATAAAAGAATCATCTCTTGATAAAATAGAACCAATAGAAACTAAACTAATATTTTCAAAATCCTCGATATATTCATCAGATTCGTTACCTGATAAAAATCTCCAACCAGTATCTATATAACCCCTTTCTTTATCTACTTCCATTGGCTCTTCTCTGTATATATAGTTTATTGGTGAATTTTCATACAATACTTTATTTGTAGCAAAACATCTATCATAATATTTGTCTACAAGATTTGGCTCAGATAATTCTAAATCGTGGTCTATAATATGTTTATGTTCAAATGTTATTTCATCTCCAGCATATAATTCGTGTATATAGAATGGATGATTGTCTAAATTACCTTTAAATTTATTATTATTTATTTCAGTAATTTCAACCCACATTCTTTCTGCTCCTGGATGTTCTGAATTAGAAGATTCAAACTCGAAAGTTAGTTTTGCAATATTCCCGACTTCAAGATTTTTTGTTATTTCTTTACTTGGTTTGTAAAAAGTGTATTTATTTTCTTTAGCTAACTTTTCTGAATCTGTTAATTTCCAACTTCCGATTTTGTAGCCAAGTGAGTTTATTCTTCTTAAATCAAATTCACATTTTTTGTCAAGTTTACAAAGCTTAATCACTTTTTTAACTATCTCAGTTCCTTTTCGGTCAATTATTATATAATGTTCAACTAATTCAGATGCTAAATTTTCAAAAGCGATTCCGCACTCATTATTTTCTATTAATTCAAATCCGCTTTTAAGTTGTTTTTTTATTTCATTAATGACTTCTGAATCTTCTTCATTAATTAATAATTCAGATTCTACATATTCAAAAAAGTCTATTACAGCTTGTTTTCTTTTTCTGTTATTGAATATCATTTCTGGTTTTTTCTCTAATTAAGGCTAACGGTTTTGGTTAGGCTTTGTGCGGGAAGAAAATCGGTAAGATTTTCGAACCTGTACTAAGCCGAAGCTTTTTGTTTGGATTTGTTTTTTTTGTTTTCATAAAGCCAAATCAACAAGATTTGGCGACTTAGTAAATATACACAAAACTTTGAGAAAGCACAGAACCCGCATGAAGTTTAGCCGGTGTTGGCATGTCGTTTTTTATTTTTTTAATTCTCTTTCAGTCATTTCAGAATTATATTTTTTTCAGTCTTTGTCAAAGCTCCAAATATTCGAAACTTCACGTAATTCGAGTAATTCAGTTTCATTTAAGTTAATTTTCACTTTATAATTCTCCTAAATTTTCTATTTGAGTCTCGTTTATTTTATTTTTCAGACTTTGCTGTTGTAATTCCGTGAATTTTTGTTCTCTTTTTAGATCTATTCATAATTTAAACATTTACGTATTTTTCAATTAGTTAATGAATTTTATATGGTGTTGGCTTGTAGTTTTTATATTTTTCCATTAATAATTCCGAAAGTAATTAAACAGTTTATAACTAAAAAGAATATTCCAACGGTGTTTATGAAAATCATTTTATGCATTATATTCTTAGTTTTCAATATTCCCAAAAGTCCTATTCCAAGAATTATCAAAGAGATTAAAAGTCCTCCAATTTCATAAGCAAAAGGAAGAGCTATACTTGGTAACCAAAGAACAAGAAAAACTCCGATTAAAGTGTTTTGAATTTTACGTTCATTTGGATTTTTAATATTCTTTAGAGTAACTATTGCAGATATAATAAACGGGATACTTATCAAGAGGTTTAGAGCAATTAATAATTCACTCCAAACAAAGGGTTTTATTAAAATTGATAATATCAAAGATGTAGAAACAACAGTAATTCCTATGATATTAATTAAACTCAAATATTTTATTGTTTTTCTCATTTTTAATGCATGCCAACGGTTTTGGCTAGGCTTTGTGCGGGAAGAAAATCGGTAAGATTTTCGAACCTGTACTAAGCCGAAGCTTTTTGTTTGGTTTTGTTTCTTTGATTTCACAAAGCCAAATCAACAAGATTTGGCGACTTAGTAAATATACACAAAACTTTGAGAAAGCACAGAACCCGTATGAAGTTTAGCCGGTGTTGTGGCTAGTTATTCTTCAGTTTGAAATTTATCATTATCAAATTCTGGTGGAGGCGGTGGAACAATTCTTTTACCATTCATATATGAAAAGTCAAAAAAGGACAACCTAGAATCATTTAAATAGTCAATTTCTATTTTTAAATTATCTGTTAATTCATTGTAAGGTTTTTTATACCATTTTTTTGATAAGTATTTTTTGTAATTATGAATTCCGTCACTAATTTCGTTTAACACAAATTTAAGTGATTTTATAGGAAAGGGCTTATCATAAAACACTATGTCAAAATGAACTTTCGAGATTGAATCCCACATATTTGATTGCGGAATTTGAACATCATATTTATGTGTTGACACATTTGGAATTCCGTTTTTCAAATATTCAAATGTTATAAAACTTAAAGAATCTATACTCTTTAATTCATTGTCAAATAGTACTTTTTCTTCATCTACAAAACTTAGAGATGTATTGTATTTTCCACACCCTAAAAAACCTGCTACGCTATCCCGCAAAAATAAATATTCGGATAATGCTTTCTCAATATTTTTTGATTTTGGGTGTTTTTGAATATAAACAGCGTAATCAAAATAGTCTCTTGACTTTTGTGTTTCCACCCAATCATTTTCTGACTGTTTATTTTCTTCAACACTTTTGCATTGAATTGCCAGAATAAAAATTAGAGATAATTTTAATACTATTCTCATTTTTTGTTTAATTAGCCACAACGGGTTTGTATAACCGTCAGTTACGGATAAATATACGAAGTTTTTCGGTTTATAACTGGCGTTAGCAATTCCGAGTGGATTCGGACGTAGTCGAATCCGCCGTAATTGCGGTTATACGTTGTTGTGCACAGTTATTTGCATATTTCATTAAAGTGATAATCCAAAAATGATTTATCAGGTTCATTAATTTTCGGTTTTTTAAATTTCAAACCAGTCAAAAGTTTTTCAATTTGTTTGTCAGATTTTGTTCCGAAAAGAATATTGTATTCAGAGTCCAACGAAAAATATCCTTTATCGAACATTCTGTCGTGTAAAACACAAAAACAAATCGCGTTTTTTGGATTTAACCTTTCTTCTTTATCTACAGTCCAAGGTTTAATGTGGCTGCAAATAAGTAAGTCCGTTTTGTTTATTTCGCAAATTGCACAAGTCGAATTGTAATTGTCCAATACAATTTCTCTTAGTTTATTTTGATAAGCTCGTACTTTGATTTCGCTTTTTGATTCAGTCGGATTATTATTTTTATTAATTTTTTGATTTCGAACAAAGTATTTTTCCGCTTCCTCTTTTACAATATTCAGTTCTTCTATAATATCTAAGGCTTTTATAAAGTCTGAATCATTATTTTTTCGAAGTTCTGAAATTGAATGTTCGTTTAAAATACCTTTTCTATCTCCGCGAATATTGAAATGATGTAATAGTTCCATTACTACAAATCCTCCACCTCGAGCAGGTGCTGGTAAATAAAGTATTTCTCTTTGAATATTCCTATGACTTTTTCCATCAATCAGATACGCTTTTAATACTTCGGCAATTAAGTAATTATCAAATTTATCTGTGATTGCCATAGTTTGGTTTTAATTGTGCACAACGTTTTTGGCTAGGCTTTGTGCGGGAAGAAAAGGAGCAGAGCCTTTTCGAACACGGACTAAGCCGAGGCTTTTTATTTGGTTTTGTTTCTTTAGTTTCACAAAGCCAAATCAACAAGATTTGGCGACTTAGTAAATATACACAAAACATTGGAGTAAGCACAGAACACCGCATGAAGTTTAGCCGGTGTTGCCCACAGTTTTTTTATTCTTTCGCTATTTTTTTCAATTCCGATATTCTGTTTTTATACATCTCAAATATTATCTCAGGATTCCATTCGTCATCTTCTGTTTTTCCGTGACCTAATGACATAAGAGAAACAAGTTTTCCTTTTTCAGTATAAAATTGGCAAGTCCAAGGTTGAAGAACAAAATGATTAATCGGCATATATTTAATCGATTCCTCAGCGTAAATTAATTCTCCATTTTCCTCAAAATAAACTTCCGTGTAAAGAGCAGTTTCTTCGTGTGAGTCAATTTGGATTATTCTTTTTCCACTGTCGTTTTTACAAATTCTCCAAAATTCTTTTTTTCCATTAAAATTAGTTACTGCACTTATGTTTTGTGAGCATTTTGATAATTCAGCGAGATATTGAGTATTAATTCTCTCTCTTAATTTCTCTTCTTTTTCTAATTCGTTCAGTTCAGCTTTTTGAATATTTAATTCAGCTGTTCCTTTTTCAGATTCCGCTACATTTTTTTCAGTCGAGTTGCTTTTTTTAGAATCGCAAGCAGTCAATGAAATCAAGATTATAAATATCAGCAGGATGTTCTTCATAATTGTGAGGCAACGGTTTTGGCTAGGCTTTGTGAGGGAAGAAAATCGGCAAGATTTTCGAACACGCAACTAAGCCGAAGCTTTTTGTTTGGATTTGTTTCTTTGGTTTCACAAAGCCAAATCAACAAGATTTGGCAACTTAGTAAATATACACAAAACTTTGAGAAAGCACAGAACCCGCATGAAGTTTAGCCGGTGTTGGCATTAGTTTTTATTAATCGGAATTGTTACAATTGTCTTTATTGGTATATTAAATTCAGTTGCTGGGTGAACCTTAATTTTTTTCCAAAAATTCGTAAAATCAATATTATCAATATTCCCAATATAACCAACAAGTCTTACAAAATTGATTTGTCCATTCCAATCAATTTCCACTTTGAAAAAAGCTCTAAATCTGTTTGTTTTCTTTCCAAATTGTTCATTAAAAAAATCAATTAACGATATTTTCGTTCCATCTTCCTTTACGTGAAAAAAAATCGGTGATTTTGATTCTTTTGTATTCATTATAACTCCTTCATCAGCCAAATTATTTATTTTGTTATAGAATTCTTTTGAAATTGAATCCAAACGGTCTGTATTTGGATTTTCAATTTTAGGAGTATTATTTTCAAATAGTAAAGAATCTAATTTTTGAGAATAGCTATTATTCGAAATACTAATAATAATTAAAAAAAGTATCAGATAATTAGTTTTCATAATTCAATATTCAAATAAATTGATTGTTTCAATTGTCATACTGCTGCATTCAATTAATGCCAACGGGTTTGTATATGATAAGTAGCGGGTTTTTTAAAACTAATTTTTCGGATTATAACTGACCTTTAATTTATTCTTTTTGTTTCGTTTAAGCAGCTAAACCGCTATTTTTTATATACGTTGTTGTAAGTTGTGCTTTTTTCATTCACTTACTTAATTTCAAAATACGAAATGCTCCTTGAATTACCAACGCAAAAACGATTGTTCCGATAATCAAATCAGGTTTACTTGAACTTAACCAATTCACTAAAATTCCAGCAATTATAACTCCCAAATTGATAATCACGTCATTCGAGGTAAAAATCATACTTGCTTTCATATGAGCCTCTTCTTTGCTCTTTGACTTTTGCAAAATATAAAGGCAAATTCCGTTTGCTATAAGTGCAAAAATTGAAACGATAATCATTGTAGAAAAATCGGGAAGTTTCTCGGCTCCGAAAAATCTTCTCAATACTTCCACAAATCCAATAATCGCAAGTGCTATTTGAAAATATCCAGCAAGTTTAGCAATTCGCTTTTTCTTAATTAAAGTTCCGCCAACTGCAAACAAACTAATTCCGTACACAAAACTATCCGCAAGCATATCCAAACTGTCGGCAACAAGTCCCATTGATTTTGAGATAATTCCAGTTGTCATTTCGATTAGGAAGAAAGCAAAATTTATGGCAAGTACAGACCAAAGTAGTTTTTTTTGATTTTCGTTTTCTTTAAATTCAGTTTGGTTGGTTTGTTCTGTTGAAATTTTCTTTCCGCCTAAATTCAGTTCGATAACTGACTTTTCGATTTGGTCAATTTCTCCACTATGAAAAACGATCAATTTTCTGTTTGGAATATCGAAGTCTAAATTTGCAATACTCAAAATTCCTTCCAATTTCATTCGGATTAGATTTTCCTCAGATGGACAATCCATTTTGCTTATTTCAAATGTTGTTTTTTTCATAATATCATTATTTAGTGATATTACAAATGTAAAAGTCTTGGAACGCAACTCGATTGCAAAGATTATTCGTTACAGTTGTTACATAATCCTTTTATAACCATATTGGCTTGTTGTATTTTGAAATTTTTAGGAAGCTTAATATTTTGAAGAGGAACGTCAAAAAGGCAAAATGTTTTGTTGCAATTATTACAATAAAAATGGTAGTGTAAGTCTTTTGGCTCACAATTACAGCCCTCGGCACAAACAGCATATTTTGTCATGCCAGAACCATCTTCTATACTGTGAATAACTTTATTGTCCTCAAAGGTTTTTAAAGTACGAAAAATAGAACTTCTGTCAGTATTAACTAATGCATTTTCGATGTCTTTTAGTGACTGTGCTTTTTCTTGATTTAAGAGGTGATGTAAAACTACAGTTCGCACAGCTGTGTTTTTCACATTTTTTATTTTTAATATTTCATCAACGATTTGCATTTCCCTAAAATTTAATTTTTTATTCGGACTTATGGCTGCATTCAATGTTGTAACGCAACAACCGTTGCTTTTTTTAAGTTAAGTCTAAGCTACAAATTTCAATTCATTTTCCAAGACTTGTTTAGGGGTTTTAAACCCAATAATTTTTCGAGGTCTATTATTTAATTTCTCTTGTACTTTTAGGAGCATTTTCTCACTGATTTTATTAAAGTCAGTTCCTTTAGGAAAGTACCTTCTAATGAGTCCATTTGTGTTTTCATTAGTTCCTCTTTCCCATGAAGAGTAGGGGTGAGCAAAGTAAATTTTCATACCTGTGTTTTTGGTAATGTTTTTATGTTTAGCCATTTCAATTCCATTGTCGTATGTCATGGATTTTTTAAATATAGGATTCAATTGATTTAGTTTTTTAGAAAACATTTTGGCAATTTCTTTAGCATTTCTAGCTTTAAGTTTAATGATTAAGGTGTATCTAGATTTTCTTTCTACAATGGTTCCTATAGCAGATTTGTGTCCAGCACCAATGATTAAATCCCCTTCCCAATGTCCGACTTCTTCCCGAAGTTCAATATGTTTAGGTCTTAGGTCTATACTGACTTGATTGATTATTTTAGATCCATTTCCACGTTTCTTTTTAATAGGTCTACGACGCGTTTTTTTACGCACAAGTAGTTTGATTAGCTTTTTGTTTAAAGCTCCTTGAGGAGTTAAATATATGTGTCTGTAAATAGCTTCATGAGAAATCGACATGATTGGGTCATTTGGATATTTAATTTTGATACTTCCTGCAATTTGTTCAGGAGTCCATTGATTTAAAAGACCTTTATAAACATAAAATCTTAGTTTCTTATACGTTGATATTTTGTCTCTATTTCTTTTGTTTAGATAATAGTCTTTAGCTGCCCAAAACGCAATTTCAGCCGAATATTCTTCTCTATAATTTTCACCCCATTTATGAAGTTCTCTAGATATGGTTGATCTAGCTCTGGAGAGTGTTTTAGCAATATAACTTTGAGAATTATTTTCTTTCAATAAAGTCTCAATGATAACTCTTTCTTTAAGTGTTAATTTTTGATGTTTTCTACTACTCATTTTACAAATCTATAATTTTAGATTTGTTGCGTTAAGTTATTGAATAGAGCATGTTTTTTAGGCATTACTTACAACGGTTTTGGCTAGGCTTTGTGCGGGAAGAAAATCGGAAGATTTTCGAACACGCACCTAAGCCGAAGCTTTTTGTTTGGATTTGTTTCTTTGATTTCACAAAGCCAAATCAACAAGATTTGGCGACTTAGTAAATATACACAAAACTTTCAAGTTTGCACAGAACCCGCATGAAGTTTAGCCGGTGTTAGCAAATGTTATTTTCTTGTTTCAAATATATATTTTATGATTCTATCATTAATTTTTGAAAGCTCATTTAATATGTAATTCTGATTATTAACAATTCCTTTCATTTTTTCAGCTTGTGTATTATTTATTGTATTTATTTCCTTAATTTTTTCAACAGATCTTTCTCCATATTCAAGAATATTTTAAAATCTAAAGATTTAGATTCTTGAATTGTGATAGTTTGGATTTAATATTTACTAAAAATTACTAAATGTATTATTATTTGTAATTTTCAAAATCAACGGCTTCCTTTTCATAATCTTGGTTTTCATTCAAAATGAAGTCTATTTCAGTAATTACTTTTTGATTTTTCTCTGACATTATAAAAGCTAACCCCCAAGTGTCAATAGATATTGAAAATGTTCCTAGATCACAATTAGCCTCAAGGAGCATTTCGTCATTGATCCATAAATCTTTTGAACCTATAATTTTTACATTTATAGAGTAGAGAGCCTTTTCAAGGTTAGAAATAAAGTTGCTCTTTTCGGGACCCGAAGTGAACTCGATTAGTAGTTCTTTACTCCCATATGCTGGCCTGAGTCTGAATTTGTTCATTTTTAATATTTGCTAACGGTTTTGGCTAGGCTTTGTGCGGGAAGAAAATCGGCCAGATTTTCGAACACGCAACTAAGCCGAAGCTTTTTGTTTGGTTTTGTTTCTTTTAATTTCACAAAGCCAAATCAACAAGATTTGGCGACCTAGTAAATATACACAAAACTTTGAAGTAAGCACAAAACCCGCATGAAGTTTAGCCGGTGTTGCCCACTGTATTTTATTTCATTAAATTTAATTTCAATTCATAATAAAAATCAATTGCAATTATTAATCTCATTATATTAGAATTAAATTCTTCTTCTTTAAATTCATTTGTTAAAGCAATTGCTAATATTGCTGGATTAATATCAGGAACTTCTTTGATGGCTTTTAATAATTCTTTTAAGTTTTGATTTTCACAGTTTTCTATTAAGCAGTTAAGATATTTACCATCTCTCTTTATTTGAAAATATTCTTCCTCAGGTTTACTTTCATTATCGTCATTAGATATAACAACTATTTCTGTGTTAATTTCTTTTTTATATATTTTCCATATTTTGTTGAATAATTCAGACTTTTTTAAATTATTCATGTATTCTGTTGTTTTCTTATTTTCGAATACTTCTAGAGGTATTTGCATTGTTTGAATGTCCTCAAGAAATTCTTTATAGGATATTCCTATATTTTCATTCGTGTAAATTTTCAATATTTCATTTTCAAAAATTTCACAACCATTATTTAATAATTTTATCTCATTTTGAGTAAAACACTTTTCTAATAAATTTGCGTAATTAATCTTTTCTTGACATTGAGATTTAAAACTAAAAAAGATAGTTAAAATGATTAATGATAGCAATTTTTTCATATTGTGGGCAACGGTTTTGGCTAGGCTTTGTGCGGGCTTGAAAATCGACAAGCTTTTCGAACACGGACTAAGCCGAAGCTTTTTGTTTGGTTTTGTTTCTTTTTTTTTCACAAAGCCAAATCAACAAGATTTGGCGACCTAGTAAATATACACAAAACTTTGAAGTTAGAACTAAACCCGCATTAAGTTTAGCCGGTGTTGTGTGCAGTCTTTATTTCAAATGTTTCTTAATATCCATTCGTTGATGTAAAATTCTAATAACTTCCACAATATTATTTTCATTTTTTCTGTAAAAGATTAAATGAGATTTCATTTTTGTTACTCTGTAGCCTTTTCTAATTTCTTTTATAGATCTTCCAATCATAAAATTATCAGCAATAAAATCTATTTCGTCTATTATTAAATTATAATATCTGTCAGCTTGTTCTTTAGACCATTTGTGGAGTGTTTTAACCCAAATTTCATTCAAATCATTTTTAGCTTCTACACTTATTCGATATTCGTTTTTACTCATAAGTGTTTTCTGTGTAAATCTTCTAAGTTTTCTTTTGGATTAAAATTATCTACAAATCCACTTTGTTCTCCAGCTTCTAAAGCTTTAATTAATTCTCTTTCTTTTTTTTCTTCATTTTCTAAAAGTCTTAAAGCAGAACGAATAACTTCACTTACAGAGCTATATCTTCCAGAATTAACTTCATAATTAATAAAACTTTCAAAATGATTTCCAAGTGATATTGATGTGTTTTTTCCCATTTCAAATAATATTTATTCAAATATACCAAAAGTTGGTAACGTATCAAAATTTGATTGCACACAACGGTTTTGGCTAGGCTTTGTGCGGGAAGAAAATCGCCAAGATTTTCGAACACGGACTAAGCCGAAGCTTTTTGTTTGGATTTGTTTCTTTGATTTCACAAAGCCAAATCAACAAGATTTGGCGACTTAGTAAATATACACAAAACTTTGAAGTAAGCACAAAACCCGCATGAAGTTTAGCCGGTGTTGGCTGTAGTAATTTTTAATAACCTCTAATATATTTCAGAAAAATTTTTCCAAAATCTGTAATTTCCAAATAAAGATATGGTTGTGCTCCTAATGCATCCATACCAATATCTTGTAGTAATGATTTTGAAACTAAATCTTGCTTATGATAAGCTAAACTTATATTATCAATATTAAAATCTTTGTCTATAGTGTCTTGAGCAATTTTAACAGCTTTTTCTTGAAGTTTTTTATTACGCTCTTTTAGAATTTCAAAATTAGACTCATTATTTGATTTTATTCGTTTTTTGTTTTCTTTTATTTCAAAAGAAATTGGTTCCATTACTATTTTTTGTTTGTAGTAATGATTTAAGATTTCAATTTGTTTAGAGTTTAAACGTTCTATTAAATCTAAAAATGTTTCAATAAAATCATGATTTTTATTTTCTAAAAAAATTGTTTCAGCTAAAATTTTTGCGAAATATTGTTTCTTTTCTTCAGATTTAATTCGATGTACTCTAAATAAAATTCCTTCAAAAATATCTTCAAAATCTTCATTATCAAAATTTTCAAATGTTTTCCCTTCAGAAGAGTGTTTTTCTAAATTCTGAATAAAGTATTCTATGAATTTATTTATTCTAGTTTGTTTTCTTCTAGAGTAATTATCTACTGCTAATTCAGTGATTAGAGTTCCTACAGGAAAAATTCCAACTACACTTCTTATAGAAGAACTAACATTCGGATACTTATCTTCAAATTCAGAAAATTTCTCATTATATTTCACGATAAATTCTCCTGTGTTTTCAACTATTTTTTTCATTTTTTTTATTACAGCCAACGTTTTTGGCTAGGCTTTGTGCGGGAAGAAAATCGCCAAGATTTTCGAACACGCAACTAAGCCGAAGCTTTTTGTTTGGTTTTGTTTCTTTTGTTTTCACAAAGCCAAATCAACAAGATTTGGCGACTTAGTAAATATACACAAAACTTTGAGATTGCACAGAACCCGCATGAAGTTTAGCCGGTGTTGGCTAATGTTTTTTATTTAGCTCTTTTATACTAGGAATGAATTTTTCAAGATATTCAGGAAAATCATTTTTTAATATAAATTGTTCTTCTTCAATTGTAAATAAGTGACTTGGAGTGTCATTGTATTTACTTGTTTCAAAAAGAGTAACAGAATCAAAGAATTTCCAATTTTCATTCAAGTATTTAAAACCTAGTTCATATCTTTCTTTAACTTCATTATCAGGTACAAAATGTCCACCATTTTCAAATCTAATACGAACCCTTTCCTTTGCTTTTTGAATTGAATCTAAGCAAAAGAAAACTATTTCAACTCTATAATTTTCAGATTTAAAAATCTCAGGCCAATACAATGGAGTAGAGTTGAAGTTTGTTTCATAACAGAAATCATCTCTATTTTTAATAGAATGTTTTATTGTGTTTTCTAGATCTTTTCTAGCAAGATTATGAGCCATTCGGTCTCTAAATTCAGTATCAATTAGAGATTCATACTTTTCTTTATAGACTTTATCATAATCATAAGGTTTTGTTTCTCCTTCAGTGAAAGCTTTCGAGAAAGAAGATTTTCCAGAACCGTTACAACCAGCAATTACTAATAATTTTGGTTTATCCATTAAATTGTGGTCCTGGTGTAGGATTAGGATTTAATTTTCCTTCAGCAAGTTTTTCTTCATAGACACGAATCTCTTCTGAAATTCTAGGAAGTTCATCTTTTAATCTATTTTTCAGATTAGATATATAATTTTGTATGTCTTCTTTTTTACTCATACTGCAAATTTACAAAAATTTTATTTCAAAAAATCTCGCTCGAAAATATTTGCCAACGTTTTTGGCTAGGCTTTGTGCGGGAAGAAAATCGGTAAGATTTTCGAACACGCACCTAAGCCGAAGCTTTTTGTTTGGATTTGTTTCTTTGGTTATCACAAAGCCAAATCAACAAGATTTGGCGACTTAGTAAATATACACAAAACTTTGAAGTAAGAACAAAACCCGCATGAAGTTTAGCCGGTGTTGTAGTGCGTTTTTATTTTTCTTTTCTCTTCGTCTGAAATATTCTCCCAATCTACGTTTTTATCAATTGTCAACTCTACATTCAGACTTAATTTTAGAATATCTTTAATGTGAAAAAACCATTGAGATACAGTCCATTCATTTATTGATGTAGATTTGAAAGCTTTTTGATTATTATCCCAATATACCCCTGCAGCTTCTCTATAAACATATTGGTATATTGAGCGACCATTACCCATTATTTTTAAGATTAGTTCTCTTTTTTCATTAACAACTATTTTTTCAATAATTTCATTTTTCATTGTATTTCAGTAATTCTCGATTTGATTTTTGTGTGTAAACTTTTTAATTTAAAATGTTCAAAAAAAATAAGAGACAATAATTGGAGCTATTTTAATATTTTTCTGATTTTACTTTTAATATATTCTGAAATATTTCCATTCCAACCACATTTTATGCAATTTCCATTATTGAATTCATGTTCGCAGTTTGGGTATCCATATAATTCATAAGCACAATTAGGACATAACTCTGTCATTTCTGAATTATTTTTATAATAATCAGATTCACATTCTATACAAACTTTTTTTTCTTGATTTATCGATTTTTTCAAATGTACTACAACGGTTTTGGCTAGGCTTTGTGCGGGAAGAAAATCGCCAAGATTTTCGAACACGGACTAAGCCGAAGCTTTTTGTTTGGATTTGTTTCTTTGATTTCACAAAGCCAAATCAACAAGATTTGGCGACTTAGTAAATATACACAAAACTTTGAAGTAAGCACAAAACCCGCATGAAGTTTAGCCGGTGTTGGCTGTAGTAATTTTTAATAACCTCTAATATATTTCAGAAAAATTTTTCCAAAATCTGTAATTTCCAAATAAAGATATGGTTGTGCTCCTAATGCATCCATACCAATATCTTGTAGTAATGATTTTGAAACTAAATCTTGCTTATGATAAGCTAAACTTATATTATCAATATTAAAATCTTTGTCTATAGTGTCTTGAGCAATTTTAACAGCTTTTTCTTGAAGTTTTTTATTACGCTCTTTTAGAATTTCAAAATTAGACTCATTATTTGATTTTATTCGTTTTTTGTTTTCTTTTATTTCAAAAGAAATTGGTTCCATTACTATTTTTTGTTTGTAGTAATGATTTAAGATTTCAATTTGTTTAGAGTTTAAACGTTCTATTAAATCTAAAAATGTTTCAATAAAATCATGATTTTTATTTTCTAAAAAAATTGTTTCAGCTAAAATTTTTGCGAAATATTGTTTCTTTTCTTCAGATTTAATTCGATGTACTCTAAATAAAATTCCTTCAAAAATATCTTCAAAATCTTCATTATCAAAATTTTCAAATGTTTTCCCTTCAGAAGAGTGTTTTTCTAAATTCTGAATAAAGTATTCTATGAATTTATTTATTCTAGTTTGTTTTCTTCTAGAGTAATTATCTACTGCTAATTCAGTGATTAGAGTTCCTACAGGAAAAATTCCAACTACACTTCTTATAGAAGAACTAACATTCGGATACTTATCTTCAAATTCAGAAAATTTCTCATTATATTTCACGATAAATTCTCCTGTGTTTTCAACTATTTTTTTCATTTTTTTTATTACAGCCAACGTTTTTGTATAAGATTAGTTGCGTGGTTTAAGCAACTAATTTAGCAAATAAATCACAGATAGAAAGTCTGCGAGGATTTTCATAAGTAGGCTTGCACTAGCAATTAATTTTATACGGTGTTAGCAAAAGTTATTTAATAATTTTAGCAATATATTGTTTATTAGATTTTATTATATAGATACCGGATTTTAATTTATTCAAATTTTGAATTTTTGAATTTTCCAATAATTTTGTCGTTATAAGTCTTCCTTTAATATCATATATATATATAATTGTACCATCATTAATTCCCTTTATATGGATAGAGTCAATGAAAGGATTAGGGTATAAATGAATTTCGGAAGAATTAATTATTTCATTAATTCCTAAAGAAGAGCAATTGGTAGTAGTAATATGATTTTGTAAGATACTCATTTGTGGTTTATCTACATTATTATTCGGTTCGATAGAAAGAATATAGTTGCCCCACCAAGGACCACCAGCCCAATATGTTCCATTAATACAATTTTGCTTTAAGTGATTCAGAAAATTATCCAGTACAACAAGCCATCGATTATCATCAGCAGGCACACCATATTCACCAATAAATCCTTTAAGATTATTTGAGTTTAACCAATTAACAAAAGGTGTAACTCTGTCAATTCCAATATTAGGATATGCACCTTCATTGTCATAGTTATCATTATATAACCCAGAAGCATCATGGTCAAAATATACGTGTGCCTCATAAACTATGTTATTTGATGAATCTACAAGATTTTTTAGATTATCACTGTATGTTAGCCATCTTTCAGCAGAACTCCAACTATCACCACCAACTATTATTGTCGTGTTTTGGTCATTAGTTCTAATTCCATTTATTATTGATTGAGCAATGTCAAACCAAGGTGTGCTAGGAAGCAAATCATGTGGTTCATTCATTATGCCATATCCCCAAATGTTTGGTTCGTCTTTTAGTTCTAACGAAAGTTTAGTCCATAAATCTGTTATATTGGCAACACTTAGATTATTTGAACCGATTATTTCATATACATCATTTATTTTGTAACGACAATAATTGTGTAAATCAATAATTACTTTCATATTTCTGTTATTAGCTAATTGTAAAAAGCTTTTTATTCTCATTAATTCATTTGAGTCTAAACTACCATTCAAAATTGGCTGAATTCTTTCCCATCTAAAAGGTAATCTTATTAGATTTAGGTTTTTGCTTTGATAATAGTCTAATTCACTATCTGTTGGGTAGGTATAGTCAGAATTGAAAGTTCCTGGTATATTTGATCCAAATTCTGCACCAGCTAAATTTACTCCAAAAGGAGATTGTGCAAATATATTTAAGGATATTAATAAAAATAATAGAGCTAAATTATGATTTCGGTTTTTCATTGTTTTTTAATTTTTGCTAACTGACTTAGCTAAGGTTTGGCTGCGGAAAATCGAAAGATTTTTAAGACTAACCGAAAGCGAGTAAACACAAAACAAACAACGAGAAACCACCGACACAGCTTGACTTTAGCGTGTGTTGGCTACTGTAATTTAAAAACCGCCATGCGTGAGGAACGAGGGCAAACACACGGATATTATGAATATATCACTTTTTAAACATTGGATTCCTTCTTTAGAAAGGCAGGATAAAAACCACAAAATATATAGGTCAAAGTATTGTCCAATATGCAATGAATCAAGTAGTAAATTCATTTTTAGAGTTAATGTCAAATTAAAAGTATTTAAGTGTTTTTATTGTGGAAGTTCAGGTAAAGAATTTAATATGTTGCTACATAGACTTAAGTATGGTAAAAACACATATGTAGATAGATTTTGGCTCAGCGGATGTTATAGCAAATCTGAAATAAACCAAATCTACGATGAATATATTGCGAGTAATAAAATTGACAGCTATGTAAAGATTCAAACGGAAACAGAAAGTAATCTTCCGTTTTGATTGTACAGCCTAGGCGATGTCATTAATACTTAAAGCCTAGGTTTTATTATAAAATATATAAATAGCTACGATTGGCGGTTTTTAAATTATTGTTGCCAACTTGTTATATAAAAACTAAAAGTACTGAAAATAATATTCAGTTACGGGTTATCCGTACCTTTTAGTGTTTGTTTCTGGTTAAAAATAGTATTATTTTTTTGTTGCATCTCTATTTGCTTTACAAATAAATCTAGCGGATTGGTTATTTTTTGTAAATCCTGACTTCTAACATGTGTATAAACCATCGTCGTCTCTGGCCTAGAATGACCCAAAAGTTCCTGAATATATCTAATATCTGTACCGTTTTCTAATAAATGAGTAGCATAACTGTGTCTTAAAGTATGTGGTGTAACGCGTTTGGTAATTCCGGCAAGCTTACAATTTTTTCTTAAAAATTTTCTAATAGATTCTGGGGAATATGGAGTCCCTTCTTCCATACCTTCAATCAAATATTTTGTAGGTTCATAAGTGGTTAAATAATTATGTAGCATAGGCATCATTACATTGGCTATAGGCACATATCTGTCTTTTCTTCCCTTGGCTAATTCTATTTTTAAATGTTGTGTTTGCAAATCAATATCTCTTAGTCTTAAATGAATCAATTCGCCAATTCTTAAACCCGATGAATAAATCAAAGCAATACAAATTCTATGTTTTAAGTTTTTGGTTACCCTAATCAATTCAATCACTTCTTCTTTTGATAATACATTTGGCAACAATTTACTTTTTCTAGGAGCCAAAGCATTAAAATCAATCTCAATGGGCATTTGGGTAAATGTTATATAATGTTTCATAGCACTAATAAATTGCCTATGCGTACTTATAGAAGCATTGGCAGGAACCAACGCATATTCTATATACAGTTCAATATCTCGTAAATTAAAAATCTGAATCTCTTTTAGATGAATCACAAATTCAGCTACCAAATTGGTATATGTTTTTAAAGTACTTTCACTAAATCTTTTCCCTTTTAAAAACTTATAAAACGCATTCAGTTGCTCTTTTTGTTCTTGGTTTAATCTTAACTTAATTGGATCTTTAGGAGGTGCTATAACACTAATAACTTTTTTTGATTTTTCCTTTTGTAAAGCACTATAATCAATATAGGATATATTTTTAAAATCTTGATAAAAAGAATTGATATCAAACCCCTCATTTAAAAGGAACCATGTGTTAAAATGATTGTTCCATTTAATTGGATAGCCCGAAGTTTTTAACTTATAAATCAAATCAGGATCATATTCAAACTCAATAAGAATGATATTAACTTTCTTATAAATATCAGGTTTTAAAATAATTTTTTTTTTCATAGCGCAAAGAATCAAAAGAATACATCCCTATAAATATACAAAACACTTTTCATCATATACACTGTGTAAAAACGCATAACATTCATACCAGAAACCTATCTTTGTATTATTATCACAATCATATGCCAGTCAATACACTTTTAATAACACCGCCCTTTACTCAGTTAAATACTGCTTATCCTGCCACCGCTTATATCAAAGGTTTTTTAGATAACAAAGGGATAAAAACTACTCAAATGGATTTAAGTATTGAGTTGTTTACGGCAGTGTTTACAGGTGAATTTATTGATGCTATTTTTAAACAGGCTGATTTACTTAAAAACTACGATTTTCCATTGGTTTGGAAACAAAAGCAGGAGTATATTGATAAGGTAGATATGGTGATGAATTACTTGCGTGTGCAAGAAGTAACAGCAGCTTATCAAATTATTCATAAAGATTTTTTACCTCACGGACATAGACGTATCAAGCTTGAAAAAGATTTAAGTACCGAGTTTGGAATGTTAGGAATTTTAGACAAAGCCAAGCATATAGCTACTTTATTTGTAGAGGAATTGGGTGATTTTATCAATGCCAATGTAGATGAGTTTTTCTCTTTTACACGTTATGCCGAAAGTATTGCCCGTGCCGCTTCTAGTTTTGATACCATTGATGAGTTTTTACAATACGAAACCACGTTGATAGAAGATGAAATGATTTACATTTTAGATCAGCATTTGCAAGAAAATAAGTATGATTTAATTTGTTTTACCGTTCCTTTTCCAGGGAATTTATTTTCTGCTTTGCGATGTGCTCAGTTCATCAAACAAGAATATCCACAAATTCAAATGGCCATGGGTGGGGGATACCCAAATACTGAGTTAAGACGTTTGTCCGATCCTAGAATTTTTAACTATGTTGATTTTATTTCTTTAGATGATGGGGAAAGTCCTTTGCTTAGAATTACAGAATATATTGCAGGAAAAATAGGTGTAGAAGGTTTGGAAAGAACCTATCTTTTACAGAATGATAAAGTGGTTTATGCAAACAAATTGCCCAATACTATTTTTCATCATAAAAACTTACCGGCTCCAAGTTATGTAGGATTGCCACACCATAAATATTTGTCTTTTTTAGATGTAATGAATCCGATGCACCGTATGTGGTCCGATGGGCGTTGGAACAAACTAACCATTTCTCATGGATGTTATTGGAAACAATGCTCTTTTTGTGATGTTACGTTAGATTATATAGGAAATTACGAAAACACCACTGCTGATGATTTGGTCAATAAAATTGAAAAAATTATAGCAGAAACAGGCGTTACAGGTTTTCATTTTGTAGATGAAGCCGCTCCGCCAAAAATGTTACGAGCACTTGCAAATAAATTGCTAGAACGCAAAGTGTATATTACTTGGTGGACAAACATTCGTTTTGAAAAAACATTTTCTAAAGAGTTGTGTGCCTTATTGTCAAAATCAGGATGTATAGCGGTTACAGGAGGTTTAGAAGTAGCATCAGATAGATTGTTAGCTAAAATGAAAAAAGGAGTAGACATTGGTCAAGTAGCCAGAGTTACCAAAGCTTTTTCTGAGGAAAATATCATGGTGCATGCCTATTTAATGTACGGATTCCCAACAGAAACTGCCCAAGAAACCATAGATTCTTTAGAAGTAGTTCGTCAGTTGTTTATGCACAATTGTATTCAATCCGGATTTTGGCATCAGTTTGCCTGTACCGCCCATAGTCCTGTAGGTAAAAACCCCGATGAATTTGGTATTAAAGTTACAGGACCTAAATTTAAAGGTTTTGCAGAGAATGATTTATATCACGAAGACCCAACAGGAGCAGAGCATCATTTATACAGTCAAGGATTAAACATCGCTTTAAACAACTATTTAAATCACAAAAGATTTGACATTCCTTTATCCGATTATTTTGATTTTAAAGTGCCAAAAAAAACACATCCTAATAACTTTATTGAGAATTTCTTGAAAGAGTAATTTGTAAAGATGTTTAAACAATTCTTACTGAAGTGCTATAGCTAGGAATATTTACTTATTTCGTTCAAGCAGAATCTATAAAAGTTATTATGAAATGAAAATTGTTAGGAATTAGAGATTTTAAACCAACCCCACAATCTCCTCTACAAAATAATCAACTTCCTCTTTGGTAGTCAATTTAGAAAAAGACACACGTACCGAGGTATTTTGTTGCTCGGTATCGTTTAAAAAACTTTGCAATACATGAGAGCCTTTATTGCTACCACTTTGACAAGCAGAACCGCCAGAAACGGCAACCCCTTTCATGTCTAATTGAAACAACAACATCGGTAAATCTTTATCAAACTGAATATTGATTACTGTGTGAGTACTTTGGTTTAGCTCCCCAGAAATTCCATTAAATTTTGCCGTAGGTATTTTGGTAGTGAATGTTGAAATAAAATATTGTTTCAATTCTTTTAAATAAGCTACATCCTCAGTTAAGTTTTGTAAACAAACAGACAAAGCTTTTTCCAGACCTACAATGGCAGCTGTATTTTCGGTACCGGCTCTAGCACCACGTTCTTGTTCTCCTCCTAAAATTTCGGGAGCAATGGCGGTTCCTTTTCTAAAAAAAGCAAAACCAATTCCTTTAGGTCCGTGAAATTTATGAGCAGCAGCAGTAATAAAATCAATGTCTAAAGTGGTTAAATCCATTTCAAAATGACCTATAGATTGTACCGTATCACTATGAAACAAGATATTGTATTGTTTTTTTAAAGCAATTACTCTTGGCAAATCTAAAATAGTTCCAATTTCATTATTTACATGCATCAAAGAAATTAAGGTTTTCTGAGTGCTATTCCTCAAAATTTCTTCTAAATGATTATAATCAATAGTTCCATTTTTATGAGTATTCACATAGGATATTTCAACACCTTTAGTCGCAAGAAAATCAACCGTATGCAACACCGCATGATGTTCCAAAGCAGAAGTTACAATATGTTGCACGCCTAAATGATGGACTGCATTTTTTAAAATAAAATTATCGGCTTCCGTACCTCCAGAGGTAAATACTATTTCTGAAGTGGTACAATGTAAAAGTTTGGCAATGTTTTTACGAGCATTTTCAATTACCGCCTTAGCACTACGTCCAAAAGCATGGGTAGAAGAGGGGTTTCCAAAAGTAACATTCATGGTTTGTACCATGGCCTCAACTACTTCGGGTAGCATAGGGGTGGTGGCTGCGTTGTCTAAATATACTCGTTTCATAAGCGCAAAAGTAAAGTATCTGTGGTTAAAATACCATAGGATTTTACAATTTGTCAGTTATAAAGGTATGGCATTAAAATTGACTTATCTTATGTAATTAATAATACATGCTTGATTTTCTGTACCTTTGCAGACCCATATCAGCAACCAAACACATACCTAGTGTCAAAATGACATTTTTGAAATATGAGTAGACATAAAAATATAAAAATAGACACATTGTCTTTCCACAATATGATTGATGAAGATTCAGATTTAATTCCTTTATTAACTCCTGAAGATGAAGAGGAAATGAATAAAGAATTGGTTCCTGATACTTTGCCAATTTTACCTTTAAGAAACACTGTGTTATTTCCGGGAGTAGTGATTCCAATTACAGCAACTAGAGACAAAGCCATTCAGTTGATTAAAGAAGTAAACAATGGCGATAAAATTTTAGGAATTGTTGCTCAAAAAGATCCTTCAAGTAAAAATCCAACTTTTGATGATGTATATCACACAGGAGTAGTAGCACAAATTTTACGTGTCTTAAAAATGCCTGATGGAAATACAACGGTGATTATTCAAGGAAAAAAACGTATCAAATTAAATGCTGTGGTGCAAAACGAACCTTTTATTAAGGCTGCTACCACAGAAATGATTGACGATATGTTTGTACAGGATACGGATGAGTTTAAAGAGATCATTCAAACAGTTAAAGAAACGGCTTTAAACGTAATTCAAGAAAATCCAAATATTCCATCAGAAGGAACTTTTGCGATTAAAAATATTCAGAGTAATTCATTTTTAATCAACTTTATTTCTTCTAACATAGAATTATCTGTGGAAGAAAAACAAGAGTTGTTAGAAATCAATAATTTGCAAGATAGAGCTATTGCTATCTTAAAAAAGTTGAATACTGAGTTGCAACGTTTAGAGTTGAGAAATGATATTCAGAACAAAACCAGAATTGATTTAGACCAACAACAACGTGAGTATTATTTACATCAGCAATTAAAAACCATTCAGGAAGAGTTAGGAGGGAATTCTCATGAAGCCGAAGTTCAAGAATTACTAAAAAAAGCTAAGAAGAAAAAATGGTCTAAAGAGGTAAAAGAAACTTTTGAAAAAGAGGTGACTAGAATGAAGCGTTTGAATCCTCAAATGCCAGAATATTCTATTCAACGCAACTATTTAGAGTTGATGTTAGAGCTGCCTTGGGATACTTATACCAAAGACAAGTTTAATTTAATTGAAGCTCAAGAAGTTTTAGATAGAGATCACTTTGGATTAGAAAAAGTGAAAGAACGTATTATAGAACATCTTGCTGTTTTAAAATTAAAAGGAGATGTGAAATCTCCAATCATCTGTTTGTATGGACCTCCAGGAGTGGGAAAAACTTCTTTAGGAAAATCTATTGCAGAAGCTTTGGGTAGAAAATACGTAAGAATGGCTTTGGGTGGTTTGCGTGATGAGTCTGAAATTAGAGGACACCGTAAAACCTATATTGGAGCCATGCCAGGTAGGTTGATTCAGAATCTTAAAAAAGCGGGAACAAGCAATCCTGTTTTTGTATTAGATGAAATTGATAAGATGGCGGTAGGAATGCAAGGAGATCCTGCCTCTGCGATGTTAGAAGTTTTAGACCCTGAACAAAATTCAGCTTTTTATGATAATTTCTTAGAAATAGGATACGACTTGTCTAAGGCCATGTTTATTGCGACAGCAAATAGTATTGGTGATATTCCTTGGGCTTTAAGAGACCGTATGGAAATGATTAATGTTTCTGGATATACCATTGAAGAAAAAATGGAAATTGCCAAGAGACATTTGTTGCCAAAACAATTAAAAGAACACGGATTAAAAACAGCGCATTTAAAAATCGGAAAATCTCAGTTAGAGTTTGTGGTTACCGGTTATACACGAGAATCAGGAGTTCGTAATCTAGAAAAAGTGATTGCTAAGTTGGTTCGTTATGCAGCCAAATCTGTAGCCATGGATGAAGAATACGAAGTGACTTTGACTAATGAAAAAATAGAAACTATTTTAGGTCCTGCAAGAATGGAACGTGATAAATACGAAAACAACGATGTTGCTGGAGTAGTTACAGGTTTGGCTTGGACAAGCGTTGGAGGAGATATTTTATTTATAGAATCTATTTTATCAAAAGGAAAGGGATTGTCTATTACAGGAAATCTTGGAATGGTGATGAAAGAATCAGCAACTATTGCTTTGGAATACATCAAAGCCAATGCTGAGAATTTAGGAATTAAGCAAAGGGTTTTAGATGAATATAAAGTACATATTCACGTACCAGAGGGAGCAACGCCTAAAGATGGACCAAGTGCCGGAATTACTATGTTAACCTCTTTAGTATCGACTTTTTCACAGCGTAAAGTAAAATCTAAAATTGCCATGACAGGAGAAATTACTTTAAGAGGTAAGGTGTTACCTGTGGGTGGAATTAAAGAAAAAATATTGGCAGCTAAAAGAGCAAATATTAAAGAAATTATTTTGTGTGAAGCCAATAAAAAAGACATAGAGGAAATTAAAGAATCTTATGTAAAAGGATTAAAATTCCACTACGTGTCTGAAATGAAAGAAGTGTTAGAAATTGCACTAACCAAACAGAAAGTGCAAAATGCTAAAAAGTTATAAACAAAAAATCCCTACAGTCTATGTAGGGGATTTTTTGTTTACTAAAATATAGTTTTATTTAGAGGTTAACTCTTGTGTTTTTTCTAGAACAACATATTGGTTAAATTTGTTAACTATGGTGTTTAAATAAGACTTAACTCTAGTGTATTCTTCAGGAACATAAACTGCTTTCTTAAATTTGTAATTTCCTACTACAAAAACTGTATTTTCATTATTAGTATAACTTAAATTAATACTAACTAGTTCATCGTCTACTTTATAATTCTCTGGTAGATTATTAATTATATAGTTTTTCGGGATGGTAATGGTAGCACTAAATTGTCTGTCTTTAATATATTCAAAATCTACAGGATAACTCCTTTCTTCTTGAGTTAAATTGTTTTTTCTCTTAGGAAAATTTAAAAAAGGTTTGATAACTATTTTATTGACTATTTGTTCTGATTGATAAGATCCTTTAAAGTTTATAGCATATGGATACCTTTCATTATCAAAATTAAGGGTTTTTACATTACTGATTTCTCCAACTTTAGAGGTATAATGATTTTTTATTTTTGTAGTGTTGTTCTCAAATAAATCTCTATTCTGATAAGCATCATAATTTGTACTTTGCATTGCAATTATTACATCTGTATTTAATGTTGATGGATTAGTAATATGCTGAATATTTATTCTTTCTAAAGATTCTAATTGACTGCTTAGATTCACCCATTTTACTTCTTCTTCCTCATCTACAATAATTCCTTTTTCATTTAAACATTTAACTGGAAGCATATTGTAAGGCAAGTGATCTTTAGTGGCATCAGTTAAAAAAGCTGGGCTGATATTTACAAAAGCAATCACATAATTTGTTATATGATCAAAAGGATATTCAATAGGAATTTTACCATGACTGCGAGTACTTAAAATAATGGGTTTTGCTTCAATGCCCGCTTCATTAAGCATGGCTATTAAAAAAAGATTGATTTCAGCGACATTACCTTCATGTTTATTAACAAACTCTTTTACTGATTTCCGAGCATATTTACCATGAAATCCATTCCAAATAAAATTATTCTTAACATATTCAATAATTTTTTGTGCTTTTTCAGTAGGATTCAAATCATTTAAACTCAATTCTTCTTCAATAATTTTTTTAGCATAACGAGAGGCGCTTTTAAGATATTTTCCAAAATTTTTATGTTTGATCAATGCTTCGTTTAGCCCAGTCCAAGTAGACATAATATCTTTTGTTCCTCCTGTAGGATATTTAATCTTTGCCATTTGGAAGTCCATTTTCATGATATAATCATTAACAGATGTAATGTATGATTCATCTTTAAAGGCAGGAACATCTTTTAATACATATGTGTGGATGTAATCTTTAAATTCTACTCTAGCATAGGTTCTTTCTGAATTGCTAATTTTTGAATTCTGATAATCAAATTTTTTAATTCCTTGAGCAATAAATACATAATCATAAAAAGGAACCATTCTAGCTTCATATTCACTATAAATAGTAGGAATCCTATCTTGAAAAGTCCAATCGGGAATATTGAAAAAAAACGGGGTTTTTAACTCGTAGGTATATTCAAAAACAGAGCCTTCTTGTACATTAGGAAATACAAACTTTTTTTGATACCATCTTTCATTAATTTGTTCATCATAAATGTTTGAAGGATCAAGTTTTGTCTCTACCAATCTATTGTTTTCTATTGTAAAAGTAACGGCTTTTATGTTTTTTATGATTTCTGTTTTTCCATAACCATCAACATAATATGGGATGGTAATTTCTGCATAATTAGATGCAGATTTGTCAAATATTTTAATTCTTTTATGTCTGGTAAATTTTATTTCAAGGCCTTTATCAGTATCTATAAAACTTGTTTTTCCAATATCAAATAAGACCACTGCTTTAGCTGTGGTATCTTTTTCGTAACGAGACATTTTAATTTCGTCTCTTGAAAATTCACCGAATTTTACTTTTAATTTTTGTGAGTGAACTAGCGAAGTAATTAGTAAGCCTATAATTAAGGGAGAGATTAGTTTGTGTTTCATTTTAGATGTTTACTTTTTCTTTTTAATGTAGTTGTATATGACTATTTAAGAATGTTTTAAAATTTAAATATCACAAGCAATTGTTTTTTGTAAACATAACGATTATTTGTAAAAAAAGTAAAAAACGTTTTATGAAATTACGCCTTCAATAAAACCTCCTACATAATAAGAAACAATAGCTGCTAAAATTCCTAATAAAAGGGTCTCAGCAACTCCCTTCCAGATGGCAATGTGGTTGATATAAGATTTTAAAGAGCCCACAATTACAAATCCAATTCCGGTACAGATAGAAGAGTATAAAAAGACATTGGCTTTTATAGGCGAAATATAATCAAAAACATAGGCCAAAAGAGGGAATATTCCTATTAATAAAAAAGAAATATAAGTAACAATAGACTTTCCTAAAGGATTGAAATTTCTTTCTAATTGATCAATATCTTCCTGTTTGCTAGCATATTTCAATCCATTATCTTTTTCTGTTTTGGCAGATAAATAAGCACCTACAGACATGGCAAAACCATCGGCAAGTAAATTAGCAAACCCCAAAATAATAATGATAGAACTGTCTAAATTGGCTCCCACAGAACCTGCAACCACCGCAAAAGTTGTTACACAACCATCGATTCCTCCATACACAAATTCACCAAGGTATTTTTCAATTTTTTGATAGATATGAGAAGTCGATGATGCCATAATAGTAAGATAGTTAACTTACTTAAAGTTATGACTTTGAGCGTTTAGAAACGATAAAAATTGTGTAGTACAATGATTTAATAAGTATCTTGAAGTCTTTTAGAAATCATTTGAATAATTCGCCTACTATATTCAGAAGCATTGTTTAAATACAGTGTAAATTCTTCATTAGTAAACATTCCTATAACCATCCCAATATACTGATTTCTTAAATGTTGATTTCTAGTGACTGCTGATTTTAAAAACTCATTTTTTTGATGAACTTCTAAGTTTTGTAGGTTGAAATCTGAATGTTGTAAATAGTTATCAAACAAAGCAATAATTAAATTATGCTGCATTTTTATGATAGGACGTAATACTGCATTCTGAAATTGTTCTTCAGCCGACATGTTTTTATCCACTTTTGCTGATGGAATATTGGGTCTTATTGATTTTTTATTCTCCATCTTAATTCAACTTTTCTTTTAAGAACGCTCCTGTATAAGATTCTTTATTTTGAATCAAATCTTCAGGGGTTCCCATAAACAATACATTTCCACCTTTTTTACCACCTTCTTTCCCTATATCAATAATATAATCGGCACATTTAATAAAGTCAACGTTGTGTTCAATTACAATTAAAGAATGTCCGTTGTCTATTAAGGCATTCATAGATTTTAACAACTTTTTAATATCGTGAAAATGTAATCCTGTGGTAGGTTCATCAAAAATAAAAAGTGTAGGTTCTTGTCTACTTCCTTTTACTAAGAAAGAAGCCAGTTTAATACGTTGTGCTTCTCCACCAGAAAGGGTAGAAGAGGACTGTCCTAAAGCTACATATCCTAAACCAACATCTTGTAAAGGTTGTAGTTTTTTACTGATTTTACTTTGTTTTGTTTTTCCAAAGAATTCAACGGCTTCATCAATAGATAAGTTTAAAATATCATCAATGTTTTTATCGTTGAATTTGACCTCTAAAACCTCTTTTTGAAAACGTTTACCATTACAAGTTTCACATGGCAAATGTACATCGGCCATGAATTGCATTTCTATAGTAACTTCTCCTTCTCCTTTACAAGTTTCACATCGACCGCCATCTACGTTGAAAGAAAAATGTTTTGGTTGATAGTTTCTCATTTTAGCCAAGTTTTCGTTGGCAAACAAAGAACGAATATCATCATATGCTTTGATGTAGGTCACTGGATTAGAACGAGAAGATTTTCCAATAGGATTTTGATCAATGAATTCTACGTTTTTAATCGCATCTAAATCTCCTTTGACTTGAGTGACTTCACCAATTTTGTTTCCTTGTCCAAAAATGTGTTTCTGTAAAGTAGGATATACAATATCTTTTACCAAAGTACTTTTTCCACTTCCTGAAACTCCGGTAATGACAGACAAACAATTTAAAGGAATACTAACATTAATGTTTTTTAAATTGTTTTCTCTAGCACCAATAATTTCAATTTTATTTTTGGTAGTTCTTCTCTTTTTGGGAACTTCAATTTTGTCACAACCATTTAAATAATTTGCAGTATGCGTGTTCGCTTTTAAGATTTCATCGTAAGTTCCTTCAGCAACCAATTCTCCTCCAAACACTCCTGCATCAGGTCCAATATCAATAATATAATCGGCCTGTTTCATAATATCTTCATCGTGTTCTACCACAATGACGGTATTTCCTAAATCACGTAATTTTTTTAAAACTTCAATTAATTTTAAGCTATCTTTTGGATGTAAACCAATACTAGGTTCATCCAAAATATACATAGATCCTACCAAGCTACTTCCTAAAGAAGTGGCCAAGTTGATTCGCTGACTTTCTCCCCCAGACAAAGTGTTAGAAGCTCTGTTTAAGGTTAAATATCCCAAACCAACATTGTCTAAAAACTGTAACCTGTTGTTTATTTCGGTGAGTAATCTTTTCCCAATGACGGCATCGTATTTATCAAGATTTAATACTTTCATAAATACCGTTAACTCATCAATGGGAAGGTTAATTAGTTCGTTGATGTTTTTTTTACCAACAAAAACATTTTTGGTTTCTGGTCTTAATCTGGTTCCTTTACAAGTGGTGCATTTTGTTTTACCTCTGTAGCGAGACAACATCACTCGGAACTGAATTTTATAACTTTTAGCTTCTAAATATTTAAAAAAGTCGTTTATTCCTTCAAAGGATTTGGTTCCGTTCCAAACCAATTCTTTCTGAGCATCGGTTAATTCAAACCATGGTTTGTGTACAGGAATGTCATATTCATAAGCATGATTGATTAACTGATTTTTCATGTCAGCACCACTTTCCCCTTTCCAAGGAGCAATACAATCTTCGTAAATAGATAATGAAGTATTTGGAATCACTAATTCTTCATCTACACCAATTACATTTCCGTAACCTTCACAAGTAGGACAAGCTCCGTAAGGATTGTTAAAGCTAAAAAAATGAGTGTTAGGCTCGTAAAAAGTCATGCCATCCAACTCAAACTTATTGCTAAACTCTCTGGTGGATTTATTGTCTAAATTTTCTAACGTACAAATTCCTTTTCCTTCGTAAAAAGCGGTTTGAATAGAATCTGCCAATCTATTGTAATAATCTTCATCATCTTTAACTACAATTCTATCAATCACCAAATTCAACACCGTTTTGGCGGTAATATCCTTAGGATTTACTTCTTCAATTCTATACGTTTCTTCATCAACTTTAATTCTTGCATATCCTTGTTGTACCAAAATTTGTAAGGCTTTGTCAGCATCTCTATTTCCTAAATCATAAGGAGCTAGTAACAATAATTTGGTGCGTTCTTCTAGACTTTTTAAATGATTAATAACATCAGAGACTGTTTCTTTTTTGACTTCGTTTCCAGAAACAGGAGAGATGGTTTTCCCAATTCGGGCATATAATAATTTTAAATAATCATAAATCTCCGTAGTGGTTCCAACAGTTGAACGTGGGTTAGAAGAATTTACCTTTTGTTCAATGGCAATGGCAGGAGCAATTCCTTTGATATAATCTACCTTAGGTTTATTAAGTTTACCTAAAAACTGACGAGCATAAGACGATAAACTTTCTACATACCTGCGTTGTCCTTCGGCGTACAAAGTATCAAAAGCCAAACTAGATTTTCCAGATCCGGACAATCCTGTAATGACCACCAACTTGTTTCTTGGAATAACAACATCAATATCTTTTAAATTGTGCAATCCTGCACCTTTGATAATAATGAATTCTTTTGGAGATAAATTTTCAAGTACTTTACTCATGAATAATGCTTGTGTTGAGAACGTAAAAATAATTGTTTTGTAACAATTATAAGGTAAACCATCATTTATAATAGTACTAATTATAATAATTAAATTTTGGTATGTTTATTGTATATTTACGAACTATATATAATCATTAAAACCAGATCGCCTATACCTTAAAATTACTCGAACTAAAAAGTAATTACAAATGGAATTAAATTCTAAGCAGTCAGATGCTACATTGGTTTCCTTATACATTAAAGGTGATGAAAAATGTTTGTCTGAGCTGATAGCGCGACATGAAGAAAAGATTTTCGGTTATATATATTCTAAAACTTTTGATAGAGATTTGTCTGATGATCTTTTTCAAGACACATTTATCAAAATAATTCACACTTTAAAAAGAGGAAAGTATAACGAAGAAGGAAAGTTTTTACCTTGGGCTTTGCGTATTGCCCATAACTTAACTATGGATTTTTACCGTGATAAAAAACGTAAGAAGACTAAATATGCTACAGAAAATTATGATGTTTTGGACTTTATTGAAGCAGAAGATTTAAATGCTGAAGATAAAATTGAATTGGAGCAAACCCTTAAAAATGTAGCAGAACTGGTTGATTTTTTACCTGAAGATCAACAAGAAGTTTTAAGAATGAGAATTTTTATGGATTTAAGTTTTAAAGAAATTGCAGAGCATACCAATGTAAGTATTAATACCGCTTTGGGTAGGATGCGTTATGCTTTGATTAATTTAAGAAAAATATTAGCCGAAAAAGAAGTAATAAAATTTAACTGATAAAATATTTTGATATATCTAACGTTAATAAGGTATTAAACGATAGATATATGATAAAAAACTACTCAGATTCGTCATTAGACAAAAAAATGAATACTTCAACTTTAAAGCCCCGAAAAGAAACAGTTTCTTTTTTATTAAGTTTTTCTAAATCCCTAAGCATAGTGAAAGGAAACATGTTAAAAGAAATAAGGTTTGACAAAAATTAATGTCAAACCTTATTTTATTTTTTTCTTTTTGTAATATTCCTCAATCACGGATTTTCTACCAATGGTTTTGGTGATGATATCTTTGTCTAAATCCCAACCACGAGCTGGGGAATACTCTCTTCCGTAATAAATAATTTGCAAATGTAATTTGTTCCAAGTATGTTCTGGAAACAAACGTTTGGCATCTTTTTCTGTTTGCTCAACACTTTTTCCGTTGCTTAATCCCCAACGATACATTAGTCTATGAATGTGGGTATCTACAGCAAAAGCAGGAATGTTAAAAGCTTGACTCATAACCACACTTGCTGTTTTGTGACCCACAGCAGGCAATGCTTCTAAATCTTTAAAATTGGCTGGAACTTCTCCGTTGTGTTTGTCTATTAAAATATGCGACAGTCCATGAATTCCTTTAGATTTCATTGGAGATAAGCCTACAGGTTTTATAATTTCTCTAATTTCATCTACCGTTAATTTTATCATGTCATAAGGATTGTCTGCTTTTTTAAATAACAAAGGAGTAATGGTGTTTACTCTAGCATCAGTACTTTGTGCAGACATCAATACAGCAATTAATAAAGTATAAGGATCTTTATGATCTAGTGGAATAGGCGTTTCTGGGTATAATTTTTCTAAAGTATCTAGTACAAATTGTACTTTTTCTTGTTTTAGCATAGGAATAAGTTTCAAATCAAAAGTAATTATTTATTAAGAAATACGACAGAGGTTTGTGATTTCTTTAAATAAATCATTTAACAAAAAATAGAGAAAACAATCTCTAAATTGTAATGTTCTAAATGCTATTTTTACTTCATGAAAAAATTTATTCCTGCTTATTTACTAACCTTTGTAAACGTATTAGGATTTAGCCTATTAATGCCTATTTTACCTTTTGTGGTAAATAGTTATGGAGCTCCAAAATGGGTGTTTGGTTTGTTAATAACCTTGTATAGTGCTTTCCAGTTTATTGGAGCACCTTGGCTGGGTTCTATGTCTGATGAAAAAGGTAGAAAACCTATTTTACTAATTAGTCAGACAGGAACATTATTAAGTTGGATTATTTTTGTGATTGCCATTGCCTTACCAGAATATCCTGTTTTTGGATTTGCTCTTCCTTTATGGATTATTGCATTGTCTAGAATTTTAGATGGAATTACTGGTGGGAATACTTCTGTTACCAATGCTTATGTAAGTGATTTAACAACAACTAAAGAGAAAGAGTATATTTTTGGTTATTTGGGTGGTATTGCTGGAATTGGAATGATTATCGGTCCAGGTTTAGGAGGGATTACCGCATCAACTTCTATAGGATATTTAGGAACTTTATTTACCTCAATTTTTATTTCTGTAGTAACTTTAATCACCATTTTTAAATGGCTAAAAGAAACACATCCTGTAGAAAAAAGAGTTGCTAAAAAGAAAACAAATATTTGGGAAATATTAATTATTCCCTTAAGAATTAAAAGAGTAGATCCATCACCTCTTATTAAAGTACTGTTTACTATGAAGTTTTTCTTCTCTGCAATGATGGGCTTCTACATTGGAACGATGGCTTTGTTTTTAATTGATTTGTTTGATTTTGATGTTAAAGAATTAGGATTATTTATGTTTGTTATTGGGCTCTTTTTGTCTTTAAACCAAGCATTTGTATCTAAGTTTTTTATTAGTAAACTAGGAGCTTTTAAAACCTTAATTCTAGGACTTTGTTGTTGTGTATTAGGATTAATTGCGATTACATTAACAAAAAACTTGTGGTTGTTTATTCTATTTTATTATGTCTTAAATTTAGGATTATCACTTTGTTTTCCTGTGTTTAATTCATTAATATCTGTAAATGCCAATCCAAAAAAGCAAGGAGAAATTATGGGAATTAGTGAGGCGATTAACTCTTTTTCTATGGCTTGTTTTCCTGTTATTTCAGCTATTATATACTCAACTATCGGAAATCATTTATACCGTTATATGATTTTATTACCCATGGCTGCTTTGGTTTTTGCTTTTATAGGAATTAGAAAATATGGGAAAAATACTTTTCAACCTTAAGATTTAGGAATCGTCTAAATAACAACTTTCTTGAGTTCTATTTAGTCATCCTAACTGCTTTCTTTATATTTGTTCTTCGATTAAAAAAATCAATGTATTATGGAGATGTTAAAAGTAGGAGATAAAGCTCCCAATTTTGAGGCAATAGATCAACATGAAAAGACTGTGAAATTAAGTGATTTTGCAGGAAAAAAACTAGTGGTTTTCTTTTATCCAAAAGCAAGTACTCCAGGCTGTACTGTTGAAGCTTGTAATTTAAGAGACAATTATCAAACTTTTTTAGCTCAGAATTATGAGGTCGTTGGAGTAAGTGCAGATTCTGTAAAAAGACAAGCAAATTTTGCCAACAAACAAGAATTACCCTTTTCTTTATTAGCCGATGAAGACAAAAAAGTGATTGAAGCTTTTGGTGTTTGGGGACCTAAAAAGTTTATGGGAAAAGAATATGATGGTATTCACAGAACTACCTTTATTATTGATGAAAATGGTATTATAGAAGAAGTGATAGCCAAAGTAAAAACCAAAGAGCACACAGCTCAAATTTTAAAATAAATATATGGATCAAGTGATTCTTGTAAACGAACAAGACGAACAAATTGGAATAATGGAAAAAATAGAAGCGCATGAAAAAGCTTTGTTACACAGAGCATTTTCCGTTTTTGTTTTTAATGATGCAGGAGAATTAATGTTGCAACAACGTGCCAAAGACAAATATCACTCACCTTTGTTGTGGACCAATACTTGTTGTAGTCATCAAAAAGTAGGAGAAACCAATATAGAAGCAGGTAAACGTAGGTTGCAAGAAGAAATGGGTTTTACGACTGATTTAAAAGATGTTTGTTCTTTTATATACAAAGCTCCTTTTGACAATGGCTTAACAGAGCATGAGTTTGATCATGTATTAACAGGAATATATAATGAAGAGCCTAATTTAAATCCTGATGAAGCGGAAGCATACAAATGGATGAAATTAGAAGATGTAAAAGCAGATATGCAAAAAAATCCAGAAATTTATACTGCTTGGTTTATCATTATTTTTGAAAAGTTTTACGAGTTTATTAGTCAATAATGGAAAGGGTTAAGAGAAAAATCATCATTGGAGTCATCTTTGCTTTGGCAGCAAGTTTAGTGAGTGTTTTAATTCAATACCATCAAGATTTTTGGGAATTGGTAAAGTTTAATGCTAATACCATTGGATTGAACTTTCTGTTATACTTTTTAGCAGGTTATGTGTTAATAGGGAACTTGTTTACAAATAAAAAAGCTAATTAATTATGGAAATTACGGTACATAGAGTAGCTTATTTTAACGCAGCGCATCGTTTGTTTAGAGCTGATTGGGATGACGCTAAAAACTTTGAAGTTTTTGGTAAATGTAGCAATCCTAATTATCATGGACATAATTATGAGTTGGTGGTTTCTGTAACTGGAGCCATTGATCCCGAAACAGGTTTTGTAATGGACTTAAAAGTCTTAAAAAGATTAATTAAAACTGAAGTAGAAGATGTTTTGGATCATAAAAACTTAAACTTAGAAATTGCTGAGTTTAAAACAACCAATCCAACAGCCGAAAACATTTCCATTTATATATGGAATAAACTAAGAATTCACATTCCAAATCACTTAAAGTTAGCCATAACTTTATATGAAACTCCAAGAAATTACGTAACTTATTCAGGAAAATAATTCATTGTTATGAAAGTAATTGCTATGATTCCTGCTCGTTTACAAGCGACCAGATTCCCTAAAAAATTATTAAGAGATTTATGTGGTAAGACTGTAATTACCCGTACTTATGAAGCTACTGTAGGAACAGGACTTTTTGATGTGGTGTACGTCGTAACAGACAGCGAGGAAATTAAATCTGAAATTGAAAGCAATGGAGGAAATGTCATTATGAGTCTTAAAGAACACGAATGTGGTTCTGATAGAATTTCTGAAGCGGCTGAGATGGTTCCTGGAGATATTATCATCAATGTTCAAGGCGATGAACCTTTTACTAGAATAGAACCTCTACAAGACTTAATAGAGGTTTTTAAAAACGATACTAAAGAAGAAATTTCTGTCGCCTCTTTAGTACACACTATGGAAGACTGGCATGAAATTGTAAATCCTAATAATGTAAAAGTAGTGTTAGACAATAACAATTGTGTGATGTACTTTTCTAGAGCTCCAATTCCACATCCTAGAGACAAAGAAGTAGACGTAAAATATTACAAGCACATAGGAATATATGCTTTTAGAAGACAAGCTTTGTTAAATTTTCCTAAAATGAAAATGTGTCAGAATGAAGCGACTGAAAAGCTAGAAGGAATTCGTTTTTTAGAACATGGTATGAAAATGAAAATGGTAGAAACGCCTTTTAAAGTAATTGGGATTGATACTCCTGAAGATTTACAAAAAGCAATTCATATATTACAACATGCCTAAATACAAAGTTATTGCTTTTGATGCCGATGATACACTTTGGGTAAATGAACCTTATTTTAGAGAAGCTGAAGATAAATTCGCCAAGTTGTTGTCTATTTATGAAACTGAAAATAAAATTCAGCAAGAACTCTATAAAGTCATTACAGGTAACATTCCTTTATATGGTTACGGAGTAAAAAGTTGTATTTTGTCTATGATTCAATGTGCTACTGAACTTTCTAACAATCAACTTCCCGCAAAGATTACACAACAAATTTTAAATATTGGAAAGGAAATGCTTTCTAAACCTATTGAGTTGTTACCAGGTATTGAAGAGGTTTTAAAAGTATTATCAAAAAAATATACTTTAATCGTTTTGACCAAAGGAGATTTGTTAGATCAAGAAAAAAAATTAGAACGTTCTGGTTTACTAAAATACTTTCATCATGTAGAAGTGATGAGTGAAAAAAATCCAGAAGGATATCAGCGAATTTTAAAACATTTAGACATTGCTCCAAAAGATTTTTTAATGATTGGAAATTCTTTAAAATCAGATGTTCTGCCCGTATTAAACATTGGAGCAGAAGCCATTCATATCCCTTTCCATAGCATTTGGCAATTTGAAATTGTTGATCAAAATAGGTTAGAAGATCAACAATATAAAACGCTAAGTTCCGTTAAAAAGTTATTAGATATTCTTTAAAGGTATCTAATAATGTTTGCTCAGTATTAACACTGATTTTTGCAATTTTACTGGAAATAAACAAATGTTTAAGTTATATTTGTTTCGCTATAAAAAAAAAGACGATGCCAAGAGAAATGTATACTTATACTCTTAATATACTTGAGAAAGTAAGTTTTGATGTTGATTTGTTTATTAATGAATTTAATAAGGCTACCAAGAGATTGTTACCACATGAAATAAACGAACTAAATCTTTGGTTAACTAATTATATATTTATGAATCCTCATTTAGAACCCGCTGCAATGGTTTTAAAAATCTAAGATTTCTATCGATAAACTTAGTGGTTAATTAGAATGCTTTTCTATATTTGCAGTCGAAATGTTTCAGAAATTTATCCTCATATTATTATTGACAACCTTGTCTATACGTCCTGCATACTTTGTAGGGAATGTGGTTTACTATGAAACGCATTTAAGTGAAATAATAGAGAAGTATTGTGTTAACAAAGACAAGCCAGAACTACAATGTAATGGACAATGTCATTTAGCAAAAGAAATAAATGCTATTGATACTTCTGAAGATGGAAAAGCAGTTGTAAATGTTAGCGCTGCCTTTTTTCCTGTTTATTTTCAAGCTATAGAAAAAATTAATTTGTCTATATTTCCTCCAAAGGAAATAACTACCTATTTTGATTATGACTTTACTTATACTTATTTGTTAAGTCATAAAATCAACAAACCTCCAATGGTATAGTTTTAAATAATTTTTTGGCATACTTATGCCTTTTTATGACTTCGTTTTTAGAATATCGAAAGTCATTACACCTATTTATTTAAAATTTATTATACCATAAAATGAAAACTTTAAAATCTTATTTTTTAGGAGCCTTAGCAGCTGCCTTATTAATTTCTTGTAGTAATGATGATGACAATAATATTGATCAGAGTGAAGGAACACATGTTTCTGCTGTTGTTAAATTTGACCACTCTTTAATGATTGGAGATTTAATTACGTTAAAAGACAAAGAAAATCAAGATCAAAATATAGAATTAACCAAATTTAAATATTTAATATCGGATGTTGTAGTTACTGCTACAGATGATTCACAATACGAAATTCCTAACAACATAGGAGCACAGTTAATAGATTTAGCACATGCAGATGCTAATGGAGTGGTAAAAACATATTTAACAGGTGTTCCTGAAGGATCATATAAATCATTGACTTTTACTGTTGGAGTTAGCAAAGAAGTTGCTGCTGGAAATGCAGATGCACAAGAAAAATTAATGGAATTGGCTGAGGCTGATATGCAGTGGACATGGAACCCTAATTCTTATATTTTTTCTAAAATTGAAGGAGCTAATACAAGTACAGCCCAAGCCCCTAATAATTTGCAAATACATATAGGAGACAAAGGAGAAAACTTTATAGGTTCTCGTATAGTAAATTTAGAATTTCCTCAAACTTTAACTGTGGCTTCAAAAATATCACCTAGTGTTCATTTAATAGTCGCTATTGAAAAAATATTTACACCTGATGCACCTGGAGTTTCAGTACCTTTTGATGCAGTAGCATCTCATGGAGGTACTGATGACAATGCTACAAATTATGCAGATAATTTTGCCAACAGTATTACTCTAGATCATTTACATACCAACGAAGAAGCGATCAATTTAGAAGATGTTGAACAGCATGATCATTCAGAAGGGGATGAGCATAGCCACTCACACTAAATAATTACATAAAGAGACTGTCTGAAAAGTATTACAAAACGTCATTCTGAATTTATTTCAAACCCCATAACATACTGTGAATAAGTAGTTATGACAAATTGAAATAAGTTCTGTTTGAAAAAAATACTTTTCAGATAACTTCTTCTAATTTTTAACAAATGAAGTATTCATTATATTTTATAACGATATTACTGTTGTTAGTTGGTTGTAGTAAAGATGAGGAAAGCTATGAGGTGTTTGAGTTTAATTTTGAACAACCTGCTAATTTTCCAAACCCTACATACGATTTTGAGAACCATAATATTACAACAGAAGGTTTTGTCTTAGGACGTAAACTTTTTTACGATAATAGATTGTCTCTAAACAATAGTATTAGTTGTGCTGAATGTCACAACCAATCTCATGCGTTTACCCATCACGGACATGATTTAAGTGAAGGGGTTCATGCAGGAGTTACAGGAACAAGAAATTCTCAACCTATTCAAAATCTTGCGTATATGGAAGATTTTACTTGGGATGGAGCTAAAGATAAATTGTTAGATCAACCAGTAATTCCTATAACAGAGCCTGTGGAAATGGACGAAAAAATGACTAACGTTGTTGCCAAATTAAAATTGGATAATGAATATCAGCAAATGTTTTCCAAAGCTTTTCAAAAAGAAGATGCCATTAATAGTACAAATCTATTGAGTGCTTTGTCTCAGTTTATGGGAGGGATGGTTTCATCAAATTCCAAATATGATAAATATGTACGAGGAGAAAAAGGAGGAGAGTTTACAGCTATAGAAAAACAAGGTTTAGCTTTGTTCAATCAAAAATGTGCAAGTTGTCATAGTGGAGAATTATTTACCAACCAGAAGTTTATGAACAATGGAATTGAAGAAAATCCTAATTTTCCATCAGAAACAGGAAGAGCTAGGATAAATTCTCCCAATCCCTTTGCTACAGTTGAAGAGCTAAAACAAAGAGACGATTATTACCAATTTAGAGTACCTAGTTTGCGAAATGTAAAAGTTACTTTTCCGTACATGCACGATGGTAGAATAGTGTTGTTAAAAAAAGTATTAGACTTTTATGATGATGATACTTTTCCAAAAATCACTAAAATGAAAAATTTGGATGAGAGTTTAATTCAAAAAAATGATAAAGGAGAAATTACCTCTTTAGGAATTCCTATGACAGAAGATGAGAAAGTTGCCATTTTAGCTTTCTTAGACACATTAACAGATTACGAATTTATAAACGATGAACGTTTTGCAAGACCTAACTAAAATATTTTTTATTCTATTAATAAGCTTTTCTACGAAAATACATGCTTGCGATGTTTGTGGATGTGGAGCCTCCAACAGCAGTGGTTTTGCAAATGTTTTAGGGGGAAATTATATTGGTTTTACCTACAATTATATGCATTTTCAATACATCCAAAGCAATGCCAATCCTAACATTCCTTTGGCAGATGATCATGTAAATACCTTGAGTATTACAGGACAATATCAGTTAACAGATTATTTTCAAATCAAAGGAACTATTCCTTATCGTTTTAACAATAGGTACAAATCAACAGGAGACTTTAGTAATAATGGTTTAGGTGATGTTAGTTTTTATGGTTTGATTAATGTTTTGAATGCAGAAAGCAATCATAGTTTAAAAATCGGAGCTGGAGTAAAAATGCCAACGGGGAAATTTGATTTAAAGAATTCTAGTCTAAATCAGACTTCTGCGGCACAATTAGGAACGGGAAGTTGGGATTTGTTATTGCCTTTACAATATAACTATAACTTGAATCAGTGGTCTATAAACATAAGTGCTATGTACTTTTTAAAAGGAACTAACAATGATGAGTTTAAGTTTGGAAATCAAACACAGGTAAATGTTGCCTCTTCTTATGTTTTTCCTTTGGGAACGAATACGAGTATTGCTCCAATTGTTGGAGCTAGTTATGATCATTTTTTAGCCTCAAAACGTTTTGGTATTGTAGATAATAGAACCAATGGAGAGATGTTAAACGCTACTATTGGAGTACAAGCAGAAACGGAACATTTTGTTGTTGGAGTAAATTCACAATTACCTTTGAGTCAGAATTTAATTGATAACGAGGTTACTTTTAATTATGGAATAGGTCTCTATACTTATTGGAAGTTTTAAAAGACACTTAATTAAATAAAAAGGCTTTCATTTTAAAATGAAAGCCTTTTTATTTAAAATTTTAATCCTAATTCCTAATTTTTTAAAAACTTAGTAGTTGTTGTTTTATTGTTGTTGCCATTTAACACTACAAAATAAACTCCAGGTAATAAGTTACTTACGTTTAAACTATTATTGTTGATGTTCATAGTAGTGGTTTTAACAATACTCCCTGCAATATTAAATACTGAAATTGATTGTTTTGAATCAATACCTTCAATAGTTAAGATCTCATTTACAGGGTTTGGATTGATGTTAAATTTTGAAGAAAAATCAAAATTAGCAACACTTAAGGTACAGTTATTAGCCATTTCTCCAGTCCCTGCTGGAGTAATACCTGTATTAGAAATTAATATTTTATCTAATTTAACAGCTCCTCCATTATAAGAAATATTTAAAGTGTGGTTTCCGGCTGTTAAATTTAAATTTGTCGCTTCACTCCAAATCCAGTCGCTATTGTTAGTAACATTCCAAGTAGTCCATGCTCCATTATCAACACTAATTAGGATTGAATCATCTGTACTTGTAGCAATGGAACGTGTCCATAATGAATAATTACTTGTTTCAGAAATATTAAAATCATATGAAATTAGTTTATCTGTATTTGGGGGAACTGTTAACTCCCATGAAAGTACATTACAGAAAAAGTTTCCCGATTGAGTAGATACTTGTCCAAAAGAAACATCAGAAGTTTGATTAACCGTAAAGTTAATTGAAAAAATTCCTTCTTCAAGATCAATTTTTCTATACCCTAATACATTAGCGTCTGTCTCAACATCGTTTGTGTTTGGTATTCCTGTATTACCTTGTGAAACTACAAAATAAGCTCCTTGAGGATTTGTATTTTGGTTTGTATTTTTAACGTTAATGTTTAGTGTATAATTTCCAGCCTCTAAATTAACCACTTGATGAATTTTTCCATCAATAAAATCTGGCTCTCCCCAACCAGATTCCATGTTAAAAATATTAAATCCTTGGAAATCATCCCAACCACCATACCCCGCATGGTTTTTAGCAGCATTATTTGTAATCCAAGGAGCGGCTAGAGTACCCCATCTTCCATTATTTTCTGCAGCAGTATACGGTTCAGAAGAATTTACTAATGCTGGAGCTGTATTTGTGTTTCCTTCAGGAATATTTGTACCCTCTACAACTGTTACATAACTACTGTTAGAAGCATTGTTGTCGGACAGTTCATCCCAAACAGAACCAGTATTACCACATTCAGCTTCTAACCATAAATCTGTAGTTCCTTGTATAGATGCATTTACAGGACCTCCCCCTATTTCTTTTCCGTTAAGGTCGGCTCCTTTGAACCAGTAGTAATAGGTGGTTCCAGCAACCACATCAGTATCTATATATTCAGTAGCACTAGAGTGAACATAGGCAATTCTACCTCTTCCAGCAGGATTGTCATCTGTATCACGGTATAATTGAAGATAACCAGAGATATTTTTTTGATCGAAAGATATTTTTACGGATTGGTTCTCAATACTTCCTTCTGCAGACATCATAACACTACCATCTTCATAAACCTTTCCGTCTACAGTAGCATTATAAGTTTTAGTAGTTACACAACCGGCAGTGGTATAAGATACTATATAGTCACCAGCATTGCTTGTTTGGATGTCATTTAATGTAATATCTTTAGTAGTCGCAGTAAAAGAATTTGGACCTGTCCAACTCCATGTACCACCTTCAACCGCATCAGGAGAAAAAATTACATTATCCCCCGTACTTACGATCGCTTTATTTGTTTTTTCTAAAGTTCCATCATTTACTTTTGTGAATAGAGTAACAGGAGGACAATCTGCATCAATTTCATAAATAGCATTATATGTAACATCAGAACTTCCTGTAGTGATGTTGTATAATTTGTTAGTACTTACAGTATTGTTTGCTTCATCCTCCCATCTTTTAAAAATATATCCTGGGTTTTGTGTTGCTTTTAATGTGATGCTAATACCTACAGGGAATACTTGATTTCTAGTTACCAATCCAGCATCTTCCATGTTTTTATTGATAGTAATGCTATGAGTATTTTTTAATGAGGATACTAAAAGATTCATACTATTAAAAGTAGAAGCTTCGTCTTGAATTTCATCAACGACAAGTTTAGCCATTTCTAAAGCCCCCATTCTTTTAAAATGTACATCGTCAGCTTTTCCATTAGGATATGCAGGATATTCACCTGGATTAAGATGTAAATAAATAAAATCAGTAGAGTATGGTTTTCCAACGGATTCCATTAACACTTTAGCTTTATTATCTAAATCAATTAAAGGGATATTTAAAGTTGCAGCCAATTCTCTTGTCGCTACAGGATGCCCGTGGTATGAATCGTAAACAGTATTTGGTGTTGTATCATTCCAAGCATTTCTTCTTACGGTAGAAACTAATACACAAGTAGCTCCTTTGGCCTGAGTTTCATTTACGAAATTTGTAAGATATTGTTTAAAGGTGGTAGCAGGATCAGTTTCTCTGTTAGGGTCTTTAGCTCTATCATTAATTCCAAATTGAACAAAAACATAATCTCCTGCTTGTACGTTGTTAATTACATCTGTCCAATGGTTTTCATAAAAACTTTTTGAACTTGTTCCAGCAATTGCTTTGTTATTAATTACATAATTGCTTTCATCAATATAATTTTGAAGTACTTGTCCCCAACCTGTTAAAGGAAAAGGAAAACCACCTTCGTTATAACTAGCTACTGTAGAATCTCCTATAAGATGTATTACAGGCACACGCTCCTCAACTAAGTTTTCAGCTAAGGGACTTTCTTTTATTTTAGTAGTATTTGTTTCTTTATCAATTCTATGTAAACCTGGTGTATTTGATGCCATGGTAGAGATTGATAAAAAAACGGTTAACATCATTGTGATGATTAAGTTGTTTTTTTTTGATGAATTCATTGTTAAATAGTTGTTTGTATTCTTAATTATGTAATTAATTGTAAAAATATTTACAAAAAAAACAAAAACTATCTGCTACTGTCCTGTAGTTCCCTGTATTGTTTTGTGTAGAAAAACATATAATGATACCGTTTGTTTACTTAATAAACCCATAATAACCAAAAAGAAGCCCAAGTACTAATAACAGAATAGTCATTGGAGCAATACTCTCAGATTTTGATAAAGTGTATTTAATTTTTTGTGTTTGTTTTGGAGCAATGATAAAAAAGGCTCCTTTTAAAATAATTCCCCATCCAAATAAAGTAATCATAACTCTCCAGTCATCACTCCAATTAGGATGTACAGAAATAATAATAACCCCACAAGTTATCGCTAAAAATCCACTTAGTAGTACAAAGGTTGGTTTTAATAAAAGTTTATTGATTTCTTGTTTATAATACGTCTGATTCATTAACATTCCGAATCCGAAAATTAAATAAAGAGACATTAAAACTCTAGCAATTAGGATAGAAGTATTCATGACAATAGATTTTAATATTATATATCAAGTTACAACTAAGAACCTTTAACAACTATGATATTCATCAGCTAAACTTTATGATTTAAAGATTTTTTTAAACGCTTAAATTCCCATTTCTTTGCAACAATCTTAATTTCTTATAAAGTGTTGTTTAAACCTTTTTTTGTAGATATTTTATTACCCATTCCTTTAGAGAGACAGTTTACTTATCGTATTACTGAAGAAGAAGCACATTTCCTGAAAACAGGAATGCGAGTAGCAGTACCTTTTGGAAAAAGCAAAATATATACAGGAATTGTTTATCACATTCATGAGGAAGAACCACAGGCTTATGAAGCTAAAGATATTTATCAAATTTTAGATGATACTCCAGTATTGACTCAAACTCAAATAAAACATTGGGAATGGATTGCTAATTATTATATGTGTTCTTTGGGGGAAGTTTTAAGAGCTGCTTTACCATCTGTTTTTTTATTGGAAAGTGAAACGGTTGTTATAGCCAATCCTAATTTTGAGGATTCTAATCTTTTATCAGTAGATGCTTATTTGATTTATGAAGCCCTACAAAGACAATCTCAGATTACCGTTTCTCAGGTGTCAAATATTTTATCAACCAAAAAAGTATTTCCTGTTTTAAAAGGAATGATAGATGTTGAGGCTATAAGTCTTAAAGAGGAAATATACGAGCAGTATCAACCTAAAATGGTTCTTTATATTCGTTTAACTCAGGAATGGGAGAATAAAGAAAAGTTACAAGAATTATTAGGATTGTTATCTCGTTCCGAAAAGCAGAGAACTTTGGTAATGCATTATTTTATGATAAAAGCCAAAGACAAATCACCTATAAAAAAGAAGGAACTTTTAGAAACATCGGGTATTAGTAATGCAGTTTGTAAAGGGTTAGAAAAGAAAGGAATATTTGATGTTTATGAAATTCAAACAGATAGAATTTCTTTTGGAGATGCTAGTCAATCAATTCCAGAATTAAGTAATGAACAAGAGATTGCTTTTAAGGACATTAAAAATACTTTTACACAAACGGATGTATGTTTGTTTCATGGAGTTACCGGAAGCGGTAAAACAGAAATATATGCACATTTAATTCAAGAGGTCATTAACAAAGGAGAGCAAGTTTTGTTCTTAGTGCCTGAAATTGCTTTGACCACTCAATTGATTGTTAGATTACAGCGTTTTTTTGGAGATGATTTAAGTGTTTATCATTCTAAATATTCACAAAACGAAAGAGCAGAAGTTTGGAATCATATTTTAAAGGGTTCTGAGAAAGCTAAAATTATTTTAGGAACTCGTTCTGCCACTTTATTGCCTTTTAAAAAACTAGGGTTGATTATTGTGGATGAAGAACACGAATCTTCATACAAACAATTTGATCCTGCTCCAAGATATAATGCCAGAGATGTAGCTATTGTATTAGCAAAAATGCATAAAACACATATCATTTTAGGTTCGGCTACACCCAGTTTAGAATCTTTTTACAACACCAAAAACGGGAAATATGGTTTGGTGAGTTTAAATCGTAGATATGGAAATGTGCAAATGCCCAAAATTCATTTGGTAGACATCAAAGAAAAGCATAAAAAAAAGAGAATGACAGGACATTTTTCTGATACACTCTTAACCGCTATTAAAGAAGCTTTGGAATTAAAAGAACAGGTGATTTTGTTTCAAAACAGACGTGGTTTTGCTCCCTTGGTTGAGTGTGAAACTTGTGGTGTTTCACCTCAATGTCCTAACTGTGATGTAAGCCTAACCGAACATAAATTTAAACATGAACTTCGTTGTCATTATTGTGGATACCACAGAGCTATTCCTTTGCAATGTGATGCATGTGGTAGTACAGGATTATCGAGTAAAGGTTTTGGAACAGAGCAGATTGAGCAAGAGTTGTTAAGCCTTTTTCCAGAACAAAATATTGGTCGTTTAGACTTAGATACCACTCGTGGTAAATATGGATATGCTAAAATTATTGATGCTTTTCAACATGGTGAAATTGACATTTTGGTTGGGACACAAATGTTGTCTAAAGGATTGGATTTTAGCAATGTTACTTTGGTTGGAGTTTTGAATGCAGACAACATGTTAAATTTTCCAGATTTTAGAGCTCATGAGCGTAGTTTTCAAATGTTGACTCAAGTATCGGGTAGGGCAGGACGTAGTCAAAAACAAGGACAAGTATTAATACAAACGTTTAATCCTTATCATCAAATTTTACAGCAAGTAACCACTAATAGTTACGAACAAATGTATAATGAGCAAATTACTGATAGACGAAATTTTTATTATCCTCCATATTTTAGGTTGATTCAAATTACCTTAAAACACAAAGATTTTAATTTGCTAAATGAAGGATCAGAGTGGTTAGGGAAATCATTAAAAAACAGTTTTGGTAAAAACTTATTAGGTCCCACAGCACCTTCTGTATCTAGGGTAAGGAACATGTATATCAAACAATTGATTATTAAAATTCCGCCAAAACAATCGGTACCTGCGACCAAAGATTATATCAAAAAAGTAAGAACTATGTTTGAATCTATTGGACGTTTTAGAGCTATTAGAATGAATATTGATGTAGATGCATATTAGCTAAATAATATAAAATATCTACTCAAATTTTAAATTCAAGTTAATCTGAACTAACTTCTAAAGTTTGAGAATCATTACCATATTCACTTTTGTAAATACGCACAAGAATAAAAAAGAGATTCATTAGTAAAGGTCCAAAAATCAATCCTATAAAACCAAATAAAGGAATTCCTATAATTACTCCAAATAGTGTTATTAATGGATGAGCATCATCTAATTGTTTTAATATAAATAAGCGTATTAAGTTGTCAGTAGCTCCAACAAGAATAACTCCATAGGCTAAAACAGCCCATGCATTAAATGTTTCTCCATTGGAGTAGGCAATTAAAAATACAGGTATAATTCCTAACATGCTACCAATAAAAGGTATCATAGATCCAATGGTTACTATTACTGCCCAAAAGAAAGAATTGTCTATGTTAAAAATTAAGAATCCAACCAATGCTACAATTCCTTGTGCAATGGCAACAAGAGGAATTCCTAGAGCATTTGCTTTTATCATAGAAGTAATTTCTTGATTTAAAAGTTCATAGTTTTTCTTTTTAAACGGAATATAACTGTATATAACTTTATTTATTTTGTTATAGTTAATAAGCATAAAATATAGTAAAATATACATAATGGCTATGCTCATTAGAGTATTAAAAGTTCCCCCTATTAAATTTTGAATATTTTCAGACAGAGATTTGGATACTTCTGAGGTGTTGATGTTAGAGGCAATATCTATTCCTACATATTGTTCAATTTCATTTAGTTTATTTTTTATGTTTTCTATAATTTGTTCAGAATTTTCAGAGGCTTTTTTTAGTTTGTTTCCAAGCATAAAAAACACTCCTAAAACAGGAAGTAAAATGGTTATGAATGAAATGAACATTAAAGTAAAAGATGAAATATTTACGGTCCAGTTTTTTTCTACCAACTTTTCCATATACTTTTTTAATATCACAAATAAAGTAATAGCTCCAAGTATGCCAGAAAGATAAGCTGTTAAATTTATAAATATAAGGGAGCCAATTAGCGAGATAGATAAAAGAATAAACAATTGTCTAATCACATTAGAGGGAATTAACTTCATAGTTTTAATTGTTTCTTAGGGCTTTAATAAGTTCTTTTTTATTGAAGGTAGATCTGCCTTTTATATCAATTTCTTTGGCTTTATCATACAGCTCTTTTTTAGTCCATTCTTCGTATGGATTTGCTTTACCTCCTTTTTTGCCTGCATCAGGGGTATTGGCAATTCTAGCTGATTTTTCTTTACTATAACCTTTATCTCTTAACGCTTCGTATTGTTCTTCGTTTTTAATCCTAGGTTTGTTCATATTTCACACATCTTTTTCATAAAGATATCAAATAAAAAACAAGGAGTCATACAAGAACTAAATTAAGATTCCCTTAATAGATTAAAATATTTAGAAGCTTGACTTTTTATCTAAAAATGACAATTCATTTTCTTACTTTTAACACAGATTTTATTAAATAAATAATAAGTCATAATACCCAAAAATGAAAGACACCAGAACAACCAATATGTTATTACTAATTATAGTAATTCCTTTTATATTTTTTCTTTTGAAAACCTTATCCTTTATTTTTATTCCTCTTGTTTTAGCAATGTTTATTGCTTTGTTGTTTTTACCCTTAATGAGATGGTTTAACAGAAAAAATGCTCCCAAATTTGTTGGAATTATGGCTGTTATATTAGTTATTATTGGTGTTGGTAAAATAGCAGCTATTTTAATAAAATTATCTAGTAATGAAATATTAAAAGCTAATAGTACTTTTTTTCAAAAGGCCGAGACTAAAATTGTTGATTTAATTGTAATGATTGAGCAGTATTTTGGTGTGGTTAGGGTAGAAGGTGACTCTTTAATAAATCATTATTTTCAAGGAGGAAATTTTGTTGGTAAAATTGTGCCTTCATTAGATTTTGTAGGAAACATCGTTTCTATGACTTTAATGACCTTATTCTTTGCTATTTTACTATTAGCAGGTTCTATTGATACAGAAAAGCTATTGAACAATACCGTATTTAAATATAAACACGCATCAGTTAAAACGTTTAGAAAAATAGAAAAAGACATTATTACTTTTATAAAAGTAAAGTTTGTAATTAGTTTATTAACCGGAATAGGATTTAGCTTGGGATGTGTTTTCTTTGATGTAAGTTTCCCAATATTTTGGGGATTGTTAGCCTTTTTACTCAACTTTATTCAAATGATTGGTTCTATCGTATCTATTGTTTTACTATCTATATTTGCCTTGGTAGAAATAGAAGTAATGAGTACTTTATTATTTTTTGTTTTAACAATTACTGGAGTACAAGTGATTTTTGGAAGTGTTTTAGAACCTGTTTTTATGGGGAAAACTTTTTCTATAAATGTAATTACTATTTTAGTAATGTTAATGCTTTGGGGATTTATTTGGGGGATTCCAGGATTAATTTTGTCAATTCCGATAACGGTAATCATTAAAATTATTTTAGATCAATTTCCAAAATATCATGTCATATCCAGTTTGATGGCGGGAGATAACCCTAAGTAATTCTTATGTAACAAAACACCTTAGAAATTAGATGTTTATAAATTAATTATATTTAAAGTAAAAACTTATGAAAAAAAATACCGACTTAGGATTATTAGTTTTAAGAATTGCTATTGGTGGCTTAATGTTATTACACGGAATAGCTAAGTTAAAGGGCATTTCTTACATAGAAGGGATGTTAACAGAAAAAGGATTTCCATCTTTTATGGCCTATGGCGTTTATATCACAGAAATTATAGCTCCATTTTTAGTCTTAATTGGTTATAGAACTCGTTTGGCTTCTTTAGTCTATGCTTTTGGAGCCATCTTTATTATTCTCATAGCACATCCAGCGGAGATCATTTCGCTAAATGCTTATGGAGGTTGGGGTATAGAATTAATAGGTTTATACCTGTTAGGATCAATTACTTTATTTTTTACAGGAGGAGGGAAGTTAAGTGTTTCATCTTCTAATATTTGGGATTAATTGAATTTATATATTATAAAAAAGGTTGACTATTTAGTTAACCCTTTTTTATTTAAACAAATACTAATTGTATTTAATCACTCTAGTTCCCGAACTATTTTTTAATTCTTTAATCGCCATTTTTAAATCTACCAAATCATCAGTTTCATAATGTAAAAAAGAAACTTCTTTACACAAACGTTGGGTTTCTTGTAAAGCTTTTCCATGAAAATCGGCATGTACAAAAGTTAACATATCTTCCATGTTTTCCCAATGTGTAAAAGAATAAAATGTTTTAATACCTTGATTATGTAATTGAGATTTTATGTTTCCTTTACTGTTTTGTGACTGTTTGTAAATCTGTTTAGACAGTTTTAAAAACTCAGGCAATAAGGTGAGTTTTTTTAGTTTGAATTCGCCAATAGAAACAATCATCTAATCAAATTTAGCATAGAATTTTCCGTTCCATTTTCCTTGCACACGCATTACTTGTTCAATAATATCACGTACGCAACCTTCTCCACCTTTTATTGGTGATACATATTTGGCAACAGCTTTTATTTCTGGGGCAGCATCTTGTGGAGCACAAGGCATTCCAACCAATTCCATTACTGGATAATCAGGAATATCATCACCCATATAAACAATGTCCTTAGGCTCTAATCTGTATTTTCCTATAATCTCTTGATACTTTTCAATTTTATCATGTACCCCTAAGTAAATATCCGTAATCCCTAAACCTTCTAATCTAGTTCTCACTCCCTCATTACTTCCACCAGAAATAATACAAACATTATATCCTGCATCAACCGCAGATTTTAACGCATATCCGTCTTTAATATTCATATTTCTCACCAACTCTCCATTCGGAAAAATAGTGACCATTCCGTTGGTTAAAACGCCATCTACATCAAAAATAAATGCTTTTACATCGTTTAGTAGTTCTTTATAACTTAATGCCATGTTTTTCTTGTATTGATTTGGTTAATATTTGATATACCTCTTTGTTAGTTCCTTTTAATTGATTTAAATGTTTTTCTATGGTCTCTGCATCATTTCTAACTGCAGGTCCTGTTTGAGCAACTTTAGGAGGAAGTATTTGTGTTTTTAAAAATGTTTCTTGCAGCAAGGGTTGTAGTATCTGAAAATCGATTTGATGTTCTTTACAAATGTCATAAGCAATGCCCATTACTCTATTGCTAAAGTTATTGGCAAATACAGCTGCTAAGTGTAATTTTTGTCTTTTTTCTTCAGAAATCTCATAAACATGCTGGGCAATCATGCTAGCAAAATTTTGCAAGACTCTAAAGTCAGCATTAAATTCAGTTTCTAAACAAACAGGAACCGCTTTAAAGTTGATTTTTTTTTCTTTGGTAAAACTCTGAGCAGGGTAAAACACCCCACGTCTTTTGGCCTGTAAAATATTAAACGACTTGGTTCCAGATGTATGTACAATTAATCCTTGTAAATGAGATAAATTTATGGTTTTAATCACATCATCGGGTAAAGCCACAATATATAAATCAGCTTGTTTTAAACTATTTAAATCTGTGGTTGTAGGAGTAAGGCCTTGGTAAAGCGTTAATCCTTGCTCAGAACGATTGTATATTTGCACCAATTGAATCACAGGACTATTTATACAAGCCTTAATTAAATGCGTTCCAACTTTACCGGTACCAAGTATGCTTACGTTTATCATAGGGCTCAAAAATAAGAACATTTTTAAACTTTGATGAAATAAATTAGATTTGATTTCGACCAAGGGGAAGTGTATCTTTGAGAGATAAAAAATATTGACTGCTTATGAAAATTTTATGGATGGTAATTCCTGTGTTATTAGTAGGGATTTATGCGTTTAAAAGACAAACTACACTTGTGACCAATACTAAAAAATCTATTTATGATTTTGTGGTAAAAGACATTCAAGGGAACGATTTTGATTTTTCGACTTTAAAAGGGAAAAAAATTATGATTGTGAATACAGCATCAAAATGTGGTTTGACTCCGCAATACAAACAATTGGAAGAGATTTATGAGAAATATAAAGACGAGCAAAACTTTATTATTGTAGGGTTTCCTGCCAATAACTTTATGCATCAAGAACCAGGAAGTAATAAGGAAATTGAATCATTTTGTCAATTAAACTATGGAGTTACTTTTCCTATGATGGAAAAAATTGATATAAAAGGAAAAGACCAAGCAGAAATTTATCAGTTTTTAACGAAGAAACAATTTAACGGATATAAGGATTCTAAAGTAAAATGGAATTTCCAAAAATACTTAATCGGTAGAGATGGAAAATTAGAAATGATTATTAGTCCACAAACCAAACCTAATGACCCAAGTGTAGTTGCTTGGATAACAAAATAAACATGAGTTTTAAATTAGACATACTAGCCATAGGAGCACATCCAGATGATGTGGAGTTAGGCTGTGGAGCAACCATTGCCAAAGAAGTTGCAGACGGAAAATTAGTTGGAATATTAGATTTAACCCAAGGAGAGCTGGGAACAAGAGGAACCCCTAAAATTAGAGCTATGGAAGCAGAAGCTGCTGCTGGAATTTTAGGAGTAATGGTAAGAGAAAATTTAGGATTGCCAGATGGTTTTTTAGAAAACACAAAAGAATATCAATTAAAAATAGTTGAAATTATTCGTAAATATCAACCAGATGTTGTGTTATGTAATGCCATTGATGATAGACACCCAGATCATGCCAAAGCAAGTAAATTGGCTTCTGATGCTTGTTTCTTATCAGGATTAAGAGCTATAAAAACAGATATAGGTTATGGTGATCAAGAAGCTTGGAGACCTAAAAGTGTTTTTCATTATATACAATGGAAAAATATAGAGCCTGATTTTGTGGTAGATGTATCCGATTATATTGATGTAAAGGAAAATGCTATTAAAGCGTTTAAATCTCAATTCTACGATCCTAATAGTAATGAGCCAGAATCGCCTATTACGAGTAAAAATTTTATAGATAGTGTGTTATACAGGTCTAGAGATTTAGGAAGATTAACCGGAGTAGAATTTGCAGAAGGCTTTACCACAGAACGTTACGTTACTGTTAAAAATTTATCTGATATTTTTTAATTTTTTTCTTTGTAGAAACTAAGAAACCTATTATATTTGCAACCGCTAACGCGAAAGCGCGCAAATGGTGGTTGTAGTTCAGTTGGTTAGAACGCCTGATTGTGGTTCAGGAGGTCGCCGGTTCGAATCCGGTCTTCCACCCAAGAGTTGAAAACTCTTTAAATATAACGGTTTAAGATTATTCTTAAACCGTTTTTTTATGCTTAACTATCAACTTTATTTAGCAACCAACATTTTTAAAACTTCTCTTTATGAAAAGAGTAGTAGGAGGTATGTAACATCATTTACTGTTCGTATTTATTGTCTTACATAACATTTTTTGGTTTTTCTTGTTGCCTTTAGCAATAAATCAAAAAGGTCTTGTGTATAAAACGTAGTGGACTAAAAGCGATTACCTTTAAAATAGTTAAGATATTGAATTAGACAAAAAAAGCGGCTTGAGTATACACCCAAGTCACTTTTACTTTTATAATTTGTGATGCGTTTGCTCTTTTTCTAATTTGGCGAATGAAGTCCCATTTTATTTCCTTCCGAATCGTGAAAAATAGCGAAAAATCCACTTTCGTCAGCGTGAGGAGTTTTTGGGATAATTATTTTTCCACCGTTTCTTTCTACTTTATCAAGAATAGGTTGCAAATTATCTCCACCATTCAAGTAAATAGTAATACCGCTGGCAGAAGGTTTGGAACTTTCTGCTTTCACAATAACACCTGTTACCATTTGGTCTTGGTATGGAAATAAGCCCATTTCCATTTCTGGAAAATCTAATTTTTCAATTTCTATTCCTAAAATTTCTTTGTAAAAATTAATAGCTCTTGAAATATCCATTGCTGGAATTTCAAATATTGATACATAGCTGTTCATATTCTTGTCTTTTTTGATTGCTGTCTCTTTAGGTGGTTTTGATTCGGAAGCAGAAGTATTTTTGTTTTTACAGGCTGCTACGCCAAAAGTCAAGATAATAATTGTGATTAATAATGTGTATTTCATTTTCCTTGTTTTGTTAAGGAAACAAATTTAGCAGTGTATTGTTGCTAGAAATTGTAAAAATGCGACACCGTTAAACTACTTATAAAAAAGGGCGGAAAGAGCTAAGTTTTCGTGATTGATAAATTCTTTGGGGTTTATTCCTGTAAACTCCTTAAAGTCTTTTATGAAGTGTGCTTGGTCAAAATATTCACTTTCATAGGCAACATTGGTTAAATTTTCGGATTTCTGGTCAAGCAACATTTTTAAAGCGGTTTGTAATCTAATAACCTTTCCTAATTGTTTAGGACTTAGCCCAATTTGCTTTTTGAAGTTCCTTTCTAGTTGTCTTCGTTTTGACAAATTCTCTTTAAGTATTGAGTTTATTGAGACACTACCGTTTGTGGATAATAGATAATCAACGGTGTTTTTTACAACTGTATTAATTGTTTTTTCGTCATTGAGCCTATCCAAAAGAAATTTTTCGATAATGCTTATCCGTTGTTCAGTATTCTCTGCTTCGATTATTTTTTGCTCTAAATCATCAACAATTTTCTTTTCAAAAAGCTGATTTATGGGAGTCTCTTTATTTGCTAAATTGCTGATTGGTTCAGAAACAAAATTGGCAAATCCATAAGGATAAAATCGGACAGCAAAAGTTTTTACATATCCTGTTGGTTCAATGTAAAAAGGTTTAATTGTTTGTCCGAGCACCATTGAACGAGGTTGAAGTATAAATTCACTTTCAGAAGTATAACGTTTTATGTTGTCTCCAAGAATAAAAGCCATTTCAATACAACCATCAGGTACTATTCGTTGTTTTTGCGATTGAGACTGTTTAGGTATTTCTAAAGTCCAATAGCAACTAACAAGTGATTTTAAGTCAATATGTGGTTGGTATGTTTGGTAATCCATTGTGGTTCGAAAGGTTTTTCGGAGTTATACAAAACGGTTTTGTCTAGGCTTTGTGCGGGAAGAAAAGGAGCAGAGCCTTTTCGAGCACGTACTAAGCCGAAGCTTTTTGTTTGGCTTTGTTTCTTTTGATTTCACAAAGCCAAATCAACAAGATTTGGCGACTTAGTAAATATACACAAAACTTTAAAGTTAGAACTAAACCCGCATGAAGTTTAGCCAGTGTTGTGTGTAGTTTTTATTTGGATCTTAATATTTCAAAAACAGATTCAGCTATATTCATGTCACATCCTTTCAAAAATATTCGAACTGGAATATCGTCATGAAAAAAACGTATTTCATTTTTATTTTTGTCTAGTATTCCAAACCCTCCTTGACTTAAAAGACTTAATGGAATAAGTAAAAATGAACTTATCCAATTAATTTTCTCTTTTCTTAGCGATAGCTTTTCAATATGGTTAAAATAATATGTTTTACTTTGTTCAGGATTTAAGCTATCAACGACTTTAAATTCGTTTTTCTTTATAAATATTTCAAAAGGTGGGTTTTTCCTCAAAGAATAATGTTTTTCCATTTTATGTAATTGTATTGTTAAATCTTATTATTTTCATACTCAATATATTTCTCAGAAAATTTCAATTTATCGTTGATTTTTTCCTGATATGAAATTATATCTTTTCCAAGGTTTCTAACTTTCCATTTTTGTCTATTTTCTTTAATTTTCCATATTTGAGAGCTAAGTAAAATAATGGAGGGGGTAATTCCACATAAAATTATTGTTAAAACTAAAGGTACTGAATATTACGTTTAATTAAGTGTTATCAGTATTTTCTTACTTTCTCTTGTTTAAAGTTCTTACAAAGAGGCTTTAATTTAGTTATTGTAAAGCTCCGGAGTAACAGCTAACTTAATTACAAATTCTCCATTCTTATCGAAGTAAATATAATCCATAGTTATATTATTGTCTCTGTAAACTTTTAAATCAGGACTTGTTTTAACGTTTTCAATTATACTAGGTCTAATATATTTGTTTACAGTGTCAAGATTAACTTCAGATTTATCAAGGTTCATAATAGTGTAGTAGTACATAAGATTTGTAGCGCCCTTAGAAGAAGCACTATCTAATCTAGTAAATTCATCTACTTGCATAGGAGTTTGTTTATTTAACTGAATAGCAACATTATTTAATTCCGTTTCTAAATCTGGAGCAAAAAATTGTCTACCAATAATATAAAAAACTCCGAATGATATTACACCAACAACTGATGATAGGATTTTTGATTTTTTTGATTGTTCTTTTTTCATAGGTTTTCTTTTAACAATTCTTATTGCAATATCATTATGGTATAAATATATACAATACTTTACAGTAAAATAGAAGCTCTTTTTTACTAAAACTATTCATTTTTATCTTTTCTAATTAGTCCAAAAACTAAAACAGTGGCATATGCCCACATTAACCAAGAGCCAAAAGTAGCAGCATCAGTTTCAGGTAGGTTAGGAAATACCCATGTAAAAAACTCAATACAGAATGTATCGAACACCATACCTGGAAGAACCATTATAGTAGCAGATTGAATTGCTTGTAATTTATTCAATTTATACCTGTTAAAAACCTTAGTTGCTACCATACCTAAAAATGGAACAACAATTAAATAAAGTCCAATTAAAACAGTGGAATTATCTGTAAGAAAGAAATATTGTCCTGCAACTCTAAATGCAAGGGTTGCAAAAAACCAAATTGTAAAACCAATTACTAAACTAAAAACTTTATAATTCATACTTTTTTATTCTTATTGTTTTAGATAACGCTTTTGCATATAATATCATTATTTTTTGGCGTCTAATTTAGCAAATAAAACGTAAGAAAAGTCCTATCAAATTTCGGGAATTGTTTATCCACTTGGAGTCAATTTTCTAAAACTCTGTTTATATAGTATTGGTTTATTATATGTACTTTATTTGGTATACATTTTTTTGATTAACTTTTTTGTGTCTGGTTTGGTTAAGGATTTTGAAGTTCTATATTTTTTGGTAGTAGGAGCAATGGATAAATCAAAATATTGAACAATTAAAAAATTTTCATCATAAGCTCCCAAGCCTAGTAATAAATCAGCATCTTCATATTCTAATTGATTGATAAAATAGAAGGTGTTATCTTCTTCTATATATGATAAATATCTTTCGGTTAAAAAACCAGCCAATTCAGGCAAGTATTCGTTGTAGGTTAAAATAGCATAACTAACTATTTTCTTATTTCTGTCCAACATAAATAAAATAATTGGTGCTTTACTAAAATAATTATCATAGCCTAGTAAAGTAAAATTGCCTTCTTCATCTAAAGGTATTTCTTCATAATTTTCTCCAAAATTATTAATAATATCACTTTTAGTATCTCCAAACTCAAACTCTGGTTCAGGATAGGTGGTGTATTTTGGTTCAACTATAATTTTAAGAATTTTACTGTCTTCGGCATTTTCTAACAAAACATTTGTTTCTCCAACATATTTTGCCGTAACCAATCCTGATGTTGAAACTTCGGTATGATATTCATCTTCTACGGTATAAGTAATATTAGAATTAGAAGATGCTTCTATTTGGTATTCTTCATTAGCACTTAAATATTTTTCTGAAGTACTTAAAGAGATTGAATCAAACTCATCTTTTTTATTACATGATAATGTAATAATCGCAATTAATAATAATAGTGTTTTCTTCATAGTTTCTCAATTTTACTTTTTTATGAATTGTGAAATCTACAAAAACTATTGTCTTTTTTATTGTTTTAGCTATTATAAATTCTTAATGATCTAATTTTTCCTCTTCTTTTTTAATGGTTTTATCAATAATGTCTATAATATTTAAAACACTTTTATTGTCTTCACTTCTGTCTTTGTTTGGAGAGCAAAAACTTACAACTCTATAATTGTTTTTAGTGGCAATTTCAATTATTATAACATAGGCTTCAGGACCTCTTACTCTATAATTATCATCTTTAAGTTCTAATATTCTATTTTTCACTAGAGAGTCTAAAAGAATTTTAGCGTTTAAATCTGTATAAAGTGGAGTAGGCTGCACTGTTGGATTTTTGGGATCTACTTTTATGTATTTTGATGAGACAGAATTATTACAATTTATTGTAAGTATCTTCGTTAATCTCCAAACTCTTATGTTTAAGGAGTCTTTTGATTCTCTTAAATCTTTAAGATTTAAGTTTTTTAAGTTATTAGGGAGTTTTTTTATAAAACTTTGAACGATTGTATTCGTAGGTCTTTCTATTTTTTTCTGAGCAAAACAAAAAGTTATAGAAAAAATAATGAAGAACAGGCTAATTGTTTTTTTTGTGTAAAAAGTCATAAGGTAGGGTATATAAAAACAGATATTTTAAAAAAGCTAAACTATATAAATTTAATGAACTTCTACTTTTATAAACGTTTAAAAATACATCTTAACAACTTTTAAAACTAACATTAATTCTAATGTGTTTTTCCTCTAAAAGTTAACATCGTAACATTTTTTTTAAGATTAAAGAAGTCCCTATATTTATATCTTAAAAGCTATTGCATTGTATGAAATCACCAAAACACAGTATTACATTTAAAATTTTATCAGGATATATAATTCTTGGTGTTTTGGCAACCATTGCAGGTATTTTAATTATTTCGGAGATTGATAATTTTACCAAAATTCAAAAGCAAGATATTTCTGATAGAAGTAAAATTATTAAAGTAGGTAGCTTAATTGCTAGTATTTACGAAAATGAAAATTTATCTAGAGCTGCCATACAATTAAATTCATCAAAAAAAATTAAAGAATATAATGATGAAAACAAGCAGTTGTCTATAAAAATTGACTCTCTAAATTTTATCGTAAACAACGATTTTCAGAAAAATATTTTAGATAGCATTAGACTAATTATAGATCATAAGTTAAAAAATATCATAGCGGTAAAGAAGCTAAAAAGAAACAACAATTCAGAAAAATCTATTGATACAGTAATTAGTAAATTAAGTTCAATGGATTCTATTTTAGAAAGTCAATCAGCTGCTAATTTTGATAAAATGTTTATCACAGACTTTGTTGAAAATATTGATTTTTATGATAAAAAAACTCCGTCTAATCTTTATTTAAAAGATTACGTTAAAATGTTAAACAAGTTAAATCCTGATGAAAAGGATGTAACAAAATATAATAAAGATCAAATAGATTCTTTATTAATGATTTCCAGAACTATTTTAAGTGAAGCCCAAAAAGATATTGAAAACAAACGTAGGTCTATAGAAAGAAAAGAACGTGATTTAATTGAAAAAGACATTCTTATTTCAAAAAAACTAAGAGAATTACTACAAACATTAGAAAAAGATATTATAAAAAGCACTAAAACAATAAATCAAGAAAGAGAAAATTCTTTAAACAAAAGCAAACGTATTATTTTGTTTGCTGCCGGATTTAGTTTTGTGGTAATTTTTATTTTTTCCATCATTTTTTTAAATGATTTTTGGAAAAATGAACGTTATAGAAAAGAACTAGAAGAAGCTAATAAAACAAGTTCAGCTCTCTTAAAAAGTAGGTCTCAAATTATTTCTATGGTAAGTCATGACTTACGTACTCCGTTAAGTACCATTTCAGGATATAGTGAACTGCTTTTAAAAGCGATAAAAAACACCAAAGAAGCCAATTATATTGGGCATATTAACAACGCATCGGCTTATATGCAAAGATTGGTAAATGATCTTTTGGAGTTCTCAAATATTGAAAACAATAAAATATCTATTACCTCTGTGCCTTTTGATTTAAAAAACTTAATGCATGAAATTATCAATCATTCTCAGAATTTAATTCAACAAAAACCAATTCGTTTTGTTATAGATTTTGATGAAAAACTGAATCATCTTATTATTAGTGATCCCTATAGAATTAAGCAAGTTTTATACAATTTGGTAGCCAATGCCTGTAAGTTTACAGAACAAGGAACCATTACTCTTAAAAGCGTTTTAGATAAAGAAAAAAAGATGTTGTACTTGTCTGTAACAGATACTGGTATTGGAATAGACAAGGAAGAGCAACAAGATATTTTTAAAGCATTTACTCAGGTTAAAAATACAGATACAAATCATCATCAAAATGGTTTTGGTTTGGGTTTAACTATTTCTAAAAGATTATCGGAATTACTGGGTGGAAATTTGGTTCTCTCTAGTGAACTTGGAGTAGGGAGTACTTTTGTGTTTTCTTTTCCTATGGTTTTATCTAATGAATCTATTAAGAATGAAAAATCTTTAAGTACCCAAATAAATTTTGATATTACAGTTGTTGTGGTAGAAGATGATGCATCTATGCAGCAATTATTAAAAGATTTATTTAGTCAATATGGTGTTGAATTGTATGTGTTTGAAAATGCTCAAAAAGCCTTAAATGCCATTAATGATATTTCTTTTGATATGGTACTTACAGACATTCAGCTTCCCAAAATGAATGGTATTCATTTTATGGAAGTCCTAAAAAATCATGATCGATATAAAAATCAACCAATTGTAGCCATGACAGGTAGATCTAATTTATCTATCAAAGATTATCTTGAAAATGGTTTTTCTGAAGTATTGATTAAACCTTTTACTATACATCAATTAGAAACTGTTTTATTAAAGTTTTTTAAAGGAACCAATATTCTAAAAGAGCAGCAATCAAAAAGCAATGTTTTAAATACACCTAATGGTTTTAGTATTAAAACTTTGCGTGTATTTTTAAATGATGATGAACAAGCAATTAAGCAAACCTTGTCTGTCTTTTTAAAGGATACACAAAACAATAAAATTTTACTAAAAAAAGCTATTGAAGCAAACAACCTTAAGGATGTTAATGAGCTTAGTCATAAAATGCTTACCATGTTTAAGCAATTAGAAGTACAAACTGTTATTCCTTTTTTAGAAATGTTAGAAACAGCAGAATTTACAGATCAAGAGATTTTTATTGCTTTTGAAAAGGAGCTAAATAAATTTATTAATTCTTTAGAAAATTATTTAAACTAAATCTCATAAAGCTTCATTTTATTATAAAGTGTTTTTCTGGTAATGTTCAATAGTTTTGCTGCTTGGGTTCTGTTATAATCCGTTTTTTCTAAAGCACTTATAATAAGTTCTTTTTCATTTTCTTTGGTAGAAAAGTTCTCCGAAAAAGTTTTAACTTCTGTAGTTTTAAAAAACTTATTAGGTAAGGCATTTACTTCAATTAACTCTCCTGTAGTTAGTAAAGTGGCTCTTTTTATAATATTTGATAATTCTCTAATGTTTCCAGGCCATTCATAATTCTGAAAAATAGTTAATACTTCTTTAGAAAACCCAACAACAGATTTATTTAGTTGTTTGTTGGCTTTGTTTAAAAAGAAATCAGCATAAAGAATTAAATCATCATTTCTATCTTTTAACCTAGGAACTTCAATAGAGAACTCATTTAATCGATGATATAAATCTTCTCTAAAACTACCTTTTTCTACTACCTCTAATAAGTTTTCATTGGTAGCGGTAACCAATCGAATATCTACATTTATTTCTGTACTACTACCAATTGGTTTTATTTTTCTTTCTTGTAAAGCTCTTAATAATTGAATTTGATTTTCATAAGATAAATTACCTACTTCATCTAAAAAAAGGGTTCCTCCATTGGCAGCTTCAAAGTGTCCTATTTTATCTTGAACAGCACCTGTAAAAGATCCTTTTTTGTGACCAAAAAATTCACTAGAAGCAATTTCTTTAGGGATGGCACCACAATCTACAGCAACAAAAGGTTTGTCTTTTCTTAAGCTTTGCAAGTGAATATTTTTGGCAACAACTTCTTTTCCTGTTCCACTTTCTCCGGTAACCAAAACAGACATGTTTGTAGGGGCTACCAAATGTATATATTCATTTAAAGTTTTGGAAGCTGCACTGATTCCAGTTACAAAATCGGAGTTTTCATTTGTTTTTTTTGAGATTGCTGGTTGCTTGGTTACAACATCTTTATTTTCTTTAATTTCTAAAGCGTTGGTAATAACTTCTAAAACTTCGTTAGGGTTAAAAGGTTTAGAAATATAATCAAAAGCTCCTTGTTTCATGGCTTGTACAGCAGTAGCTACTTCTGCATAACTAGTCATTAAAACCACAGGAGTTAAATTTTGTTCTTGCTTTATTTGCTTTAATAAGGCAATACCATCTCCATCGGGCAAACGTAAATCTGTAAAAATTAAATCGTAATTATTGGATTTTAGCAAGTTGTTAGCTCCTGAAATGTTATAACTTACATCAACTATGTATTTATGACGTTCCATAAACTTCTTTAACATGTTAGAAAAAGTAACATCATCTTCAATTAATAGTATTTGTTTCATATGGTAGTGCTTGGTTTTACAAAAATATTAAGATATCATGACTTATGTAGTTAAAAAAAACAAAAAGGGCGTTTTTAATTAAAAACGCCCTTTTAAGTGAATTATAGATCTTACGCTATAATTTTATATATGTTTGTTATTTAACAGCACTTTCTTCTAACCAGTTTCCTTCACTATCAGCATATACGGTTTTAGAAGCATCATCAATAGTAAGTTCTAATTTGTATTGTCCATTTGCATTTACATAAGCTTTACTAATAGTTGCGGTAGCAAAATCTTTTGTTACAGCATTGGTAACTGCTTCTGGTAATTTGTCTACAGTTATTTCTGTAAACTCATCGTTCATTACGATATTGATACTTGTAGTAGGAATTACAGGGCTAACCATTGCATACGTTGCTACTCCACTTGCTAAAATTGCGATTGATAAGATGATCTTTTTCATGATATATTTATTTAATGATTAAAAATTATTTTTCTTTTTCATAATTGAATAAGGAGAAATTATTCAACTGTATTTAAGTTGATTAAGTTTCCTTCTTTGTCAACATATACAGTTTTAGCTGTATCATCAACAGTAAGTTCTAATTTGTACTGCTCACTTGCATTTACATAAGCTTTGTCAATAGTTGCTGTAGCATAAGCTTTTTTAACAGCACTAGTAACTGTTTCTGGTAATTTGTCTACAGCTACTTCTGTAAATTCATCGTTCATTACGATATTGATACTTGTAGTAGGCATTACAGGGCTAACCATTGCATACGTTACTACTCCACTTGCTAAAATTGCGATTGATAAGATTACTTTTTTCATGATATATTTATTTATATGGTTTATAAAAATTGTTTTTTTTGATTGTTTAGAATTATTTGATGTCACTTACTTTTACCCAGTTTCCATCTTTGTCTACATAAACAGTACTTGAGGCACCATTAGTAGTAAGTTCTAATTTGTATTGTTCACTAGAGTTTACATAAGCTTTACTAATAGTTGCTGTTTCAAAGTCTGTTTTTACAGCATTGGTAACAGCTTCTGGTAATTTGTCTACAGCTACTTCTGTAAATCCATCATTCATAATAATGTTGATGGTGTTAATAGGGGTTTCAGGGGTTGGTATTGCATACGTTGCTACTCCACTTGCTAAAATTGCGATTGATAGGATTACTTTCTTCATGATTAATATTTTTTGATTTGTTATTAATTATTTACACTAGGTATAAAGAAAGAAATATGCCAATAAGATTTATATAAACACTAAAACCCCACAAACCTTTGTTTTACAAGTGTTTGTGGGGTTTTAGTGTTTTTTTTGCTTAAAAAAAAACGTGTATAATATGTGTAAAAGAAGATTGTAAGTGTGTAAATTTTACACATTTAAACCTTGTTAATATGATTTAGATAGCTTTTTAAAGAACTTAGTCTTTGTTATTTTTTTAGATGGATAACGTCTATGTGAAGTAATGTTGTTAAAAATTAAAGCCACAAGTAATAATATTATTACTCCGATAAAGACAGGAGCAATTACATATAAATACCCCAAAGCCTTTACTTTTTCTGTACCGATAACCGCAATTAAGGCAGTAGCCCCACCAGGAGGGTGCATGGTTTTGGTTACTTGCATCAGTACAATAGACAAAGCAACTGCTAATGATGCAGTAAACCACATCATATCAGGAAATAATTTAAACATGGTCACGCCAATAAAAGCTGAAATCATATGTCCTCCTATTAAGTTTCTAGGCTGGGCTAGGGGACTTTGTATTTCTCCGTAAATTAATACGCTAGAAGCTCCAAAGGATCCTATTAATAGTATATTTTCTTGATCTATTAAAAATTTTGATTGTAGAAAAGCTATTAAACCTATACCTACAAACGCACCTATAAAAGACCAAAAATGCTCTTTATAATCTACTAATGTTTCTTTATATATAATGTACTTTGATACTCTTAGAGTTCTTTTAATGTTATGTTTGCTCATACTAAAATAAAGGAATGGGAGGTTACTTAATTTTTAGACTTTGCAAAATTATAAAGGATGATACTCCTAAAATTTGGAATAGATTGAAAAAAAATCATGGTAGATTGAAATTAATTGAAAATTGTTTGATTATTCTTTACATTACGTAGTTTTGCGACCATGGAAACAAAGTATTTTAGGTTAATTAAAACCATTGTAGAAGAAGGAAACTTAGCAAATGCTACAGAAAAGTTATTCTTAACTCAATCTGCATTAAGTCATCAGTTAAAAGAATTAGAACTACAATTAGGGTTTAAGGTTTTTTTTAGAAAAAGAAATCAATGGGAATTAACCGAAGAAGGAACTGAATTGTATCATTTAGGAAATACCGTATTAAGCAGTATTGAAAAAGGACTAAATGATATTAAAAAAATACAAGCAGGTTCAACAGGAACCATCAAGGTAAGTACAGAATGTTATTCTTTTTATCATGGTTTGCCTGGATTTATACAAAGAATGGGGGTGTTATATCCAGAAATACAGGTAGATTTAAATTTAGAAGCTACGCATCATCCAATTCAAAAAATACTTTCTAATGAAATTGATATTGCCATTGTTACCCTAAAGCCTGAAGATAATTCTTTGTTTTGTATCCCTTTTTTTGAAGATGAGATTTTAGCTATAATGCATAAAGAACATCCTTTAAATAAGTTAAAGAAAATAATGGCCAAAGATTTTTATCAAGAACATTTAATTATTCATTCTTATCCTTTAGAAACAGTTTCAGTTTACCAACAATGGCTAAAACCAAACAATGTAATGCCTTTAAAAATATCGGCAGTTCCTTTAACACAAGTGGCTTTAGAAATGATAGAGGCTAATATTGGAATTACATGTATGCCTTTATGGGCTTTAAAATTATTTAAGATTCCTGAAAATATTGTATTTAAAAAAGTTGGAAATAAAGGATTAAAAAGAACCCATTATTTGGTGGTAAGAAAAGCAGATAAAAACAAAAAATACATCAATGATTTTATATTGAATTTTAAAGAACAATTTTCAGTAATGTAATTTTTATAAAAAAACTGCCCAATATAAGTTATTGGGCAGTTCTCTTTTTCGCAACAATTTTAATTGTTTATTTACACTTTTATTTTTTCATAATTTTTTGATGTGCAATTCCTTTTTCTGTGTTAATGCTAAGAATGTACACTCCAGAACTTAAATATGATAAGTTAATGATGTTCTCCGATAGCTCATGGTTTTCTTTTACCAAATCACCTGTGATGTTATAAATAGCATAGCTTTTAATAGGTGAATTTGCATTTATATGCAATTCGTTGTCAACAGGATTTGGAAAAATATGAACAGATTTGTCTTTTTGAATATTGTTTGCACTTAAAGTCCCTTCATATTCAAAAGCTCCTAAGTCAATAGTGGTGTTGTAAAATCTATCATTTCCTTGTAAATCAAAATTATTAAACAAGCTTGTGTTGTAAAGTGTATTGTCTCCTTGATCTATAACAACCGATGAATTTGATGTTGGTTTGTAGTTTGCATCTAAAAATAAATCAGCAGCAGTATTGTTTACATTAGTTTCAGAATAAACTCCTGTGGTAACAATACTACTAATATTTCCTATTACGTTTTTAACAACAACAGTTTGATTGTTTCCTTCGTTTTTTTTGGTATTAAAAAGATCATTGTCACTTACTGTATTGGTGTTGTATAAGTTGTTCCAAAAAATACTGTTTAAAATTTCCAAATGATGCCAACCATCACCACTTACATTGATTAAATTACGTATTGATGCGTGTTGGTTACTATTGTTTATAAAAGTAGCGTTGCTTACATAGTGTTTTACATTTCTACCAGTATTACTTGAAGTTCCTCTCCTAAACCAAATGGCTCCCCAGTCTGCATTGTAAGTATTGTCTGCCAATAAAATATTAGCCCAGTTTGTAGTAAGTTCACTTGTATTGGTATTGTTGTGTTGTACCAAAAGGATTCCATTGTTTGTGCTGTTGTTTTTAATTGCTACGTTTTCTACAATTACATTTCCAGAAAAAGTTCTCCAATCTAATAAAATACCATTGCTGTAGTTTTCTCTTATGAAAATGTTTTTTAATGAAAAATTGGTAATATTAGTTCCTACTTCAATAATTGGACTAGAGGCAGAAGTATGTGCATTTTGAAGGATAAACCCGTCTAGAGTTACATTGTGAGCTGCTAATTTTAACAATTTGGTGGCATTGTCAGTTCGGTTAGCGTTAAAATCTCCAGCAATGTCATCATTGTTAAAATCACCTGTAATAATGGTAGCATTATCGGTGTAAATTTTACTAACATCTCTATCCGTTAACGTGTTTTCATTTCCTTGAAATCCTCCCATAATTTTAGCTCCCTTAGCTGTAATAAGTAATGGATCAATGTTGTTGTTAGGATTATAAGTTCCTTTCGCTACCCATATTACATCATTTTGAGAAGAATCAGCCAAACCATCACTTAAGGTCGTGTAAGCATCTGCCCAAGAAGTACCATCGCTATTTCCTGTAGCATTTACATTTACATAAATGTTTTGAGATCTACAATCGCTATAGCTGTAATCTGTATGGCTATCTTTTGTCCATAAAATATTTTGATTGTTGGTGAGACTATAACCATTGTCTAACTGGATACACAATAAACTAGCATTATTATTGGCATTTACTTGGTATAAAAGTCTGTTGTTTCCTGTGGCAATATTTAAATGCTCTAATTGGTTGTTATTGGTGCAGTTTAGATTTCTTAAATTGCTACAACTAGAAAGATCTAAATATGTTAAGTTGTTTCCGTAACAAGTTAAAGTAATAAAATTGGTAAATGCTTCAATACCTGTTAAGTCTGATATTCCTTTGTTGTTCACATTAATCGTTCCTCCAAAAGCTTGTGCTTCGGCAACCGAAATCTCAGTATCACCATTGATGTTAATTGCACCGTTGTTTACCAAATAACTTTTAAAAGTAGCATTGGGGATGTTTACGTTTTGTGAATAGGTGGTAATTCCTACAATAAAAGCTGTTAGTGTGAGTAGTTTTCTTTTCATATAAAAAATTAATGATTTAATGAAAAGCAAAAAAACACAACATTTATTTTAAAAAATAACACAAACTACGGATTGACTAACACAAACTACAGATTGCTATTGTTGATGTAAATTTCTGTAGGCTTTTGGAGTAATTTCGTTATACTTTTTAAACAATTTGGTGTAATAATGAGGTTGAGAAAATCCGGTTTCAAAAGCAATTTCTTGCACTGTTTTGTTAGAATTTAGCAATTGTAATTTGGATTTATTGATAGCAAATTGATTGATATAGTCGGTGGTTTTTATCCCAGTTATTTGATGGACAATACTGCTGAGATATTTATTAGACAAATGAAGTTGTTCTGATAAATAATTTATTTTAGGCAGCCCAAGAGTTAACTGTAATTCTTTAATAAAATAATCTTCCAGAAGTTTTTCTATACTGCTGATGACATCGTTATTTAGATGATTGGTTGCTAAATAATTGTTTTTAGAAGCAATACGCAAACAGTGTTTAAGTAATAATTCTAATTCAGAGCAAATAATATCTTGTGATAAAAAATCTCGCTGATTGCATTCATCAACAATTCTATTAATGGCTAAATTCATTTGTACTTCATCTGTTTTATTTACTGCCAAGGCCGTGTTAAAATCGTATGCAAAAAATGGGTACTGATGTAATTGTTCTAATAAAGAATGATTTTTTAGAAACTTAGGAGAAAAACACAAAACCCAACCTTGTTTGCTATTGGTATTTTCTTTTCCTTCAATTATTTGATTGGGAGCAACAAAAGATAAAGCTCCTGCGTTTAAATAATATTCCAAACCACCATACCCTAAGTTAGAACTAGCTTTGTTAAACATAATACAGTAAAATTCACAAGTAACTTTTAAATCAATAAGTTCACTAGGTGTATGTAAATTTTCTAAGTGAATAACCGCAAAATCTTTAAAAACAGGGCTTGAGTATTTTAATTTTTGAAGAAAATAACTAACAGATTTGTAGTGTAATGTTTTGGAAGACATAACTGATAAATGGGATAGAGTTTTTTTATTTACAAACATATCAATATTTCATAAAAAAAGCTGCGATGAAAAATCGCAGCTTTTGATGAATTAGTATGATATATTAAGTGAGTACTACTTTACAAAAATAATAGCTCCGTTTGGTTGAATGGTAATTTTAGCCTTCCCAGATTTTTTAATCTTAGTTTCTTTTTTAGAAGAAATTAGGTTTTTATCATCATTATATTCAGTTACTTTTTTTCCTGCTAACATAGGTAAGTTTACTTTTAAAGTAATTGGTTTTGTTAATGCATTTATTCCTGAGACATACCATTTATCTGCATGTCTACGAGCTAATACACAATACTTACCTGGATATCCATCAATATAAATAGTTTCATCCCAAGTGGTAGGAACATTTTTCATAAAATCAATAGCAAACTCAGGAGCATCTGTTAAATTGTTTGGAGCAATGGCAAACATTTGTACAGAGTTTTGATATAAAACTGCCGTTGCTAATTGAAAAACATCCGAAGTTTTTCTAATAGTTCCTCCATCATTATTTCTATTGTGACGTTCGTTTAACAAAACAGGACCAAATTCCATAGATCCTACAGCATTGCGAATAAAAGGATGCAATGAAGCGCTAAAAGCTTCTAAATCATTAGATCTTTGAGTAAATATTAAGTTTTCAGAAGCCAATACAGCCTCACTACCAACATAGTTAGGATACATACGTTCCCAACCTCTTGGTAAAGTACATCCATGAAAAATAATCATTAGACCATAGTCATTGGCATCAGAAAGAATGTCTTCATATAATTTCATGGTAGTTTGTTTGTCACCACCAAAGAAATCAACTTTTAACCCTTTTACACCCATACTTTTTAGCCATTTCATTTCTTTTTTTCTGGCAATAGAAGTATCCATTTTTCCTCTTGGATCTTGTGGAGCATCGTTCCAAGAACCATTTGAGTTGTACCAAACAAATGGATCTACGTTTTTGGAATGTGCATAATTGATTAGTTCTTCCATTTTATCATAACCAATATTTTTTTCCCATCCACCATCAATCAAAGCAAATTGGTAGTTTAATTCAGAAGCTAAATCAATATAAGCTACTTGATCATTATAATTAATACTATTGTCCTGCCACATAATCCAGCTCCAAGTAGATTTTCCGTAATTGTATTTTTGAGAAGGCTCATATAAAGGTTTTACCAAATCAAAAGGAATGGTGGTTTCTACAATAGGCTTTAAATTGTTAGCAACGGTAAGTGTTCTCCATGGCGTAACAGCAGGTAATCCTACAGATGGAGTAGTGCTTCCCATTCCGTTATTTTCACCTTCATTAGGAAAAGCAATCGTATAAAGTCCCTCTTTGGTTCCCTCACTTAAGTGAGAAGCACAATATTTACTATCAACTCCAGTTTCTGAAACCAAAACCCATCCATTTTCTCCAACATGGAAAAGTCCAGGAAAAGTATAACCTACCCCATATTTAGAAGGATTTCCCATTACATCATCGGCTATGTATTCTTCCTCATAACTAGGTTTTGTACGTTTCCAACCAATCATTGGAGTTGCTTGTGGTGTTAAAAAAGTAGTGGTTTGTTGTGGAAAATTAAACCCAGTAATTTCTTTTTCTATCACACAACTAAGTGTTTCTCCAAAAGTTGGTATTTGGTAACGGAAACCAATATCATTATTACTAACTCTAAAAATCACATCTATATTTTGATTTTGAGCATTACTTAGCGTAACTACAAGTTCATTGGCGATGTAGTGGATGGATGATTTTTTAATTCTATCCATGGTGTATTGTTCATCAATGCTATTCTTTTTGGTGGTTTTTATTTTTAAGTTCTGACTAAAATCTGCAACATCAGCAATCAATCCAAAAGGAGAGTCTTCTAGCATTGTAAGTCCATTGTAAGTAACATTATAAAATGGCTTACCATCTTGTATAGAAACAGATAGGTTTAATTTTTTGTCTGGACTATTAATGCTTTGCTTTTGTGCTAATGTTACTAATGAGCACATTAATAAAAAGGGGATAAGGAAATAATTTTTCATGAAATATTTATATTTATTTCCCATAAAAATAAGTAAAATAACATAAATGTAATAAATACACTTAATGTTTTAAATAAAAAAATATAAAGGCTAATTAGTAACTACTAATCAACATTATTAATTTCTTCATAATATTTATAATAAGTCTCTGGGGAGCACTTGTAACTCCTAATTTCTTTGATCCATTGATTTAAAATAAGAAGATTTTGTTGTTTTTGATTAATACCCTTAGCATTATTAAGCCTTGTAATATAACCTTTATTTACCTCTTCACATGGAGTGTCTTCTTTTTTAGAACAGGAAATTAATGCAAGAAAAATCCATGCAATTTTTTTCATCTTAAATATCAATTAATATTACATTATCTTAAATTGAAAAATCTTAGGGGAGCGATATCTTTACAAAGATAACTGATATGACTTCTTAATTCAACTTATTAGTCTTAAATAATTAACAAATGTTTGTTTTAATTAAAAAGTATATAAATTAATTGATAGATAATTTTCTATAAATCATTAAAATTTTATTTCTATAACTGTACCTATTATATAATTTTGTGATAAGATATATGTTTTTGGAATAGTAATTTGTTGAGTTCCTATTAGAACATTTACTTCTCGCTCATACATAGCTAAAACAATTCCCGTTAAAACATTTTCTTTATTATTGCTTAATAAAATTTTAGGATCACCTTGTTTGGTTACTTTTCCATTGTCAATAGCACAAACGTGTGATGCTACTTTTAATACTTCTTGTAAATTATGACTTACCATGATGACGGTAAACTGATACTTTTGTTGTAATGTTAAGATATAAGATTGCAACTTATATCGTAGTGTTTCATCAATAGCTGTTAAGGGTTCGTCTAAAAATAAAAACTGAGGTTCTTGTAAAATGGCTCTTGCTAAAGCTACACGCTGTTGTTGACCTCCAGACAAATTATTAGGTTTAGTATTTAATAATTGTGTCAATTCTAAAACGTCAATCACTTCATTTAAAAGAACTTTGTTAATCTTTTTTTTAACAAATTCTAAGTTTTCTAAAACTGTCATGTTCGGAAATAATCCATAGTCTTGAAAAACATAGGCAATTTCTCTTTGATGTACAGGTAAAAAAGTTTTGTTTTTGGTGTTTAACCATTCATTGTTATTAATAATTATCAATCCTGAATCTACTTTATCTAAACCACTTAACAAACGTAATAAGGATGTTTTTCCTGCTCCAGAATTCCCATATAATACATTGATTGTATTGAGTTTAAAAGAAGCCTCAATATCTATAGAAAAAGATCTTTTTCCAGAACGATATGTTTTTTGAAGATTACAGTACATCATCGAATGGTTCTTTTTAAATAGCCTCCATTGATTAAATAAACACTCAATAAAATCAAAAAAGAAATACTTAATAAAATTAAAGAATATTGATTGGCTGCAGTGTAATTTAAGGTTTCTACTTCATCATAAATAGCAATAGAAGCTACTTTTGTTTTTCCGGGAATATTTCCTCCAATCATTAACACCACACCAAACTCGCCAATGGTATGTGCAAAGGTTAAAACCAATCCAGTTAAAATTGCAGGTTTTATATTGGGCAGTAAAACTTTAGTCAAAATCATCCATGTTGATTTTCCCATCAATCTTGCAGTTTCTGTATAAGATTTTGGCAAAGCAGCCAATCCAGATTGAATGGGATGTACCATAAATGGTAAACTATACATGATAGAAGCAATGACCAATCCTACAAAAGAAAAAACCAATTTGATGCCTAAGATGTTTTCTAACCAATTTCCAAAAGCGGTATTGGGACTTAAAAAAACTAAAAAATAGAATCCTAAAACAGTAGGAGGTAAAACCAAGGGCATACTTACCAAAGTTTCTATAAATGGTTTGATTTTAGAACGCGTATGTACCAACCAATAACATAATGGAATAGCAATGCAAAACAACAGAATTGTCGTAATACAGGCTAATTTAAAGGTTAATAATAAAGGTTCAAAATCCATGAGTTTACATAATTAACCAAATATCATAATTTAAAATGAGAGAAGTAAATATTTATTTTTCTTCATTTTCTAAATAAACCAAAGCCATTTTAATTGCAGCATAATCTATTTGCTCATTAAAATATTCGTAATAGCTTTTTAAAGATTTTGGGTTTTCAATTTTTTCTTGGGCTTCTTTTACTGCTTCAATTTCTTTTTCTGATACAAATTTTGTCAAATCTATGTTAATTCCTTCGTTATATAATTTTACAAAATGACTTTGAATAGTATTGGGGGTTAAACCTCTTTGTTCTGCAATTTCTTCCACAGAAAATCCTTGCTTGTGTAGTTCTAAAGTTTCTAGATGAGTAGCTGTTTTTCCTTTTTTCTTTTTTACAGGCTTTACTACTTTTTCTTTGTTAAACTTGATGATTTCTGTAATAAAATCATAACCATAATCTTGTAGTTTCTGTTTACCAACTCCTTCAATCTCTAAAAACTCTTCATCGGTCACAGGACGTTCATTAGCAATAGATTTCAATGTAGCATCACTAAACACTACATAAGCAGGAACACCTTTTGCAGTAGCCAGTTCTAAGCGTAACACTCGTAATCGTTCAAATAAGTTGTTTTGTGGTTTGCTTGCTTTTTGTGGTGTTTTTTCGTCTGCTTTTACAAATTCAACTGGTTTGGTTAAAGATACTTTCATGCCATTAAACAAGACTTCTTTAGAAAGTTCATTTAACTTTAAAGCATTGTTTTCATGAAAAGCAATTTCACAAAATCCTTGGTTGATAATTTGTACCATATATTGTTGCAAGTCTTTCCAAGCAATATCTTTAGCAACTCCATAAGTTTTTAATAAATGATAATTTTTATCTAAAATAGTTGCATTTTGGGAACCTCTTAAAAAATCTACTACTACGTTTAAAGGTTCTTTTTCTTGCAATCTAAAAATTCCAGACAAAACTTTTTGGGCAATTACTGTTCCATCAAAAAAGGTAGGAGGGTGGTTACAAACATCACAATTCCCACATTTTTCTGTAGCCGTTTCTCCAAAATAACTCAACAATATATTTCGTCTACAACTCGTTGCTTCGGCATATTGCAACATTCTCTCCAACTTAGCCAATTGTACTTCTTCATTTCCAGAACCTTCTGCAAATTTTCTTAGCTGAATCACATCCGCATAAGAATGGAATAAAATGGTTTCAGAATCCAATCCATCACGTCCAGCACGACCAATTTCTTGATAATATCCTTCTATGTTTTTGGGTAAATTATAATGAATAATCCAACGTACATTAGATTTGTCTATCCCCATTCCAAAGGCAATGGTGGCACAAATAATAGGTGTGGAGTCGTGAATAAAATTTTCTTGGGTTTTACTTCTTACATCAGCCGGTAAACCCGCATGATAAGCTGCTGCTTTAAATCCACTTTTCTTTAGTCTATCTGCCAATTGCTCAGTTTGTTTTCTACTTAAACAATATACAATTCCAGATTCGTTGGGTCTAGATTTTACAAAATCAACAATTTGTGTAACCCTGTCTTGAGCGGGGCGAACTTCTAAACTTAAATTGGCTCTGTTAAAAGAACTGATGTTTCTTTTTGCGTTAGAAATTTCTAACTGATTGGCTATATCTTCACGAGTGGCTTTGTCTGCTGTAGCTGTTAAAGCCACTAACGGAGTGTTCGGTAATCGTTTTTTTAAGAATGATAATTGTGTGTAGGCAGGTCTAAAATCGTGTCCCCAAGAAGAAATACAGTGTGCTTCATCCACAGCAATCAAGCTGATTTCACAAACCTGAGATAATTGCTCAAAAAAAGCAAGACTTTCAGGAGCCAGATACAATAATTTTATTTCTTTAGATTTTACCCTTTCTATAATTGATGAGTTTTCTAAATCTGTTTGAGAACTGTTGACAAAAGCAGCAGGAATTCCATTGGCATTTAAAGCATCTACCTGATCTTTCATCAATGCGATTAATGGAGAAATCACTAAAGTCAATCCATCCATTAAGATGGCAGGCAATTGGTAACAAATAGATTTACCACCACCTGTAGGCATAATAACCAAATTGTCTTCACCGTTTAAAATACTGGTGATAATTTCTTTCTGTAAGGGTCTAAACTGCTCGTATCCAAAATAGTCTTTTAAGGTTTTGTGTAAAAGGATATCTTGATTTGTCATAACAGTTTAATAGTTTTTAATGGCTTCGTCTAAAATTTCTTGTATCAAGTTTAGATCGATATCTTGATTAGGGTTGATAGGTAATATTTTAAATATTTTTCTATCTCCTTGAATTAATGCAGGGTGATGTAAATTTGGACCTTTAGCAAAACTAATATAAGGTATGTTTGTTTTTTTGTCTTTCCATAAATAACACAATGGTTTTCCTTTGAAATAAAAGTAGGGTAGTCCCCATTTTAAATGTAATGTTATTTCTGAATGATATTGATTAATGAAATTTCTAAGAAATATAAACACCCCTTTATTAGGTTCTTCTTGATTCTCAAAAAAAGCATCAATTTTTGACATCACTACATTGTTTAGAAATTAAATCTTTGTACTCCGTACTAACTACTTAATACTTTCTTAAGCTAAATAATAATTTAAAGACTCAACTATTAAGTCTGTAGATACTTTACAATCAATTTTATATTTTTCAATACCCTCTAGTAATACAAAGTTTACTTGTCCGTTTAAGTTTTTCTTATCGTGTTTCATCAAATCTATCACAGCATCGTAATCTTCAGGTAGTACAGGTACTTTACCAAAAATTCTTATGATGGTCTTTTTGATTAACGTCAAATCCTCTTGTGGAAAATCAAATAACTTTGATGAAATATAAGCTTCGGTAATCATTCCCAAAGCAATGGCTTGACCGTGCGTTAATGTCTTTTTATCTTCTGATTCTAAAAAGTAAGATTCCACAGCATGACCAATGGTGTGTCCGTAGTTTAATATTTTACGTAAGTTGGCTTCCAATCTATCTTCTAAAACCACTTCGTTTTTAATTTCTATAGAACGGTGAATCATTCCTACCAAATCAACTTCTTTGTTTTCATCAATAAATTGATTCCATAAAGATTTATCATAAGTCAATCCATACTTAATAATCTCAGCCATTCCAGAAGTTACTTCTATTTCGGCCAAAGTTTTTAAATACAAAGGATCAATAATCACCATTTCAGGATCGGCAAACAATCCAATTTGATTTTTTAGCACCCCTAAATCTACTCCTGTTTTACCTCCAACAGAAGCATCTACCATACTTAATAAAGTGGTTGGAATATTGATGAATTGAATTCCTCGTTTGTAAGTAGAAGCAACGAATCCACCCATATCAGTAATCACACCACCACCAATATTAATCAACAAACTTTTTCTATCAGCTCCTAAATCGGTTAAAGCATGCCAAATACTCATACAAGTACCAAGGTTTTTATTTACCTCTCCAGATTCAATTTCAATCACTTCAAAAGTAACATCCACCTCTAATTCTTGTTGCAAAATAGGCAAACAATGTTCATGAGAGTTCTCGTCTACCAATATAAAAACGGTTTTAAAGCCTTTATCAGCAATAAATTGATTGATAGCATCGTAACCAGTTTCTTGAAAATGAACAGGATAGCTTGTAGATAGTATAGTTTGCATGTTTATTGGTATTTGTACTGCAAAATAAAGCAAAATATTTTTTTATTAAAGGGATGTTGTAAGAATAATTAAAGGTTTATGACTTAGTTTAAAATCCTTACTTTTATCACCTATTTTAACACAACATGATTCGTAGAATTCTCATTTTTGTAACCATCCTTTTGGTTTTAGATATTTATCTTTTTTCAAGTTTTAGAAATTACTTTAGTAGCAACACACTTAAAATAGGTTTTAAGTGGTTTTATGGTTTAAGTATGTTGGTTAGTTATAGCTGCTTTGCCATTGTTGTTTTAAAATTTGATGACAGACCAACCAACGCAACGGTTTTAATGAATCTTTGGTTTGGTTATACGTTTGCTTTTATAGTTCTAAAATTAGGGATGTTATGTACTGCTTTACTAGATGAAATTATTAGAATTGTAGAATATGTTGGTAAAATTATTTGGAGAATTTTCTTAAGTTCTGATACAAAAGTCAATTTTGGTGAAAGAAGAAAATTCATTGGTCAAGTAGGATTAGGACTAGCCAGTATTCCCTTTTTAGGAATGTTATATGGAATTACCAAAGGGAAATACAATTACAAAATAAAAACAGTTGCCTTAAGTTTTAAAAATTTACCTAAAGCTTTTGATGGATTAAGAATTGTACATATTTCTGATGTGCACTCGGGTAGTTTTGATGATTTTGATGAAGTTGCTCATGGAGTAAATATGATTAAAGAACAACAAGCAGATTTGATTTTATTTACAGGAGATTTGGTGAACAACGAAGCCGAAGAAATTATACCCTACAAAGAGTTGTTTGGAAGTATGACAGCTCCCTTAGGAGTATTTTCTACATTGGGAAATCATGACTACGGAACTCATAAACGTTGGAATAGCAATGAAGAAAAAAGACAAAATTTGTTAGATTTGTTTATTCATCAAAAAGAAATGGGCTTTGATTTGTTAAACAATAGAACGCACACTATTGAAAAAGATGGACAACAAATAGATATTGTTGGAGTAGAAAACTGGGGAAAACCACCATTTCCTCAAAAAGGAGATTTAACCAAAGCTTTAGAAGGAACCAATCCAGAAAATTTTAAAATTTTATTATCTCACGACCCTACTCATTGGGATGAAAAGGTTATTCCAAATTTACAAAACATTGATTTAACCTTATCAGGACATACGCACGGAATGCAGTTTGGGGTAGAAATACCAGGTTTTAAATGGAGTCCTTCAAAATATATTTACAAGCGTTGGGCTGGTTTGTATAAAAACAAAGAACAATTTTTATATGTAAACAGAGGTTTTGGGTTTTTAGGTTTTCCTGGTAGGGTAGGTATATGGCCTGAAATTACCGTAATTACATTGAATAAAAAGGACTAATGCATGGGTAATTTTCATCAAGAAGTAAAGCATTGGTATAATAAGTCTAAATTGGCTTTAAACTATAGAGATAGTAAAAAGAAAGAACTGCTAAAAAGGTTAAGATTATTAGAGTTTTCAGAACCAACTCCAGATTTCTCTATCAATATGGTTAATATTTGTGGTGTTTATAATATTGCAGGAGGAAATCCAGATAGTAACGAAAGTTATTACACAGGTTTACTTAATATAGATTTGGTGAGCAATCAAATAGAAGCAAGTTGGTTAATAGAAGGAGAGCAACAGCAAACAGGCTATGGATTTGTGTTTAACAACACTTTAGTTATTCATTTTAATTATATAGCTGATGATGAACTTTTTAATGGAATAGTTGCTTATAAATTTATTACACCTGATATTGTTGTTGGTAAATGGACCGAAGAAATAGCGTTAGAAAATGCATTTGAAATGGGAAGAAAACTATCACCTGATGAGTTGGGAGAACCTTATCCAGAAGATTTTTTTAGTGCCAATTAACACAAGGTCTGTAAAACCTACATTAACAAGCTTTTGAGAAAGAATTAATAAACAGTTTTTAATCATATTTTCTAATATCTTTTGATTACTTTTGCGCTTTAAATTTAAAGTGCAACCATGCAAGAAATAAGAAACATTGCTATTATAGCCCACGTTGACCACGGTAAGACTACTTTGGTAGATAAAATTATTGATCAAGCAAAAGTTTTAGACGAACGTAAAGAACGTACAGACTTATTATTAGATAACAATGATTTAGAGCGTGAAAGAGGAATTACCATTCTTTCTAAAAACGTATCCGTTCAATACAAAGGAACTAAGATCAACGTTATTGATACTCCTGGTCACGCCGATTTTGGTGGAGAAGTAGAACGTGTATTAAAAATGGCTGATGGTGTTTTATTATTAGTGGATGCTTTTGAAGGTCCTATGCCACAAACTCGTTTTGTATTAGGAAAAGCAATTCAATTAGGATTAACTCCAATTGTAGTTGTAAACAAAGTAGATAAAGAAAACTGTACTCCAGATATCGTTCACGAAAAAGTTTTTGATTTAATGTTTGCTTTAGAAGCTACAGAAGAGCAACTAGACTTTACAACTGTTTACGGTTCTGCAAAGAACAACTGGATGAGTACTGATTGGAAAAATCAAACAACTGATATTGTACCTTTATTAGATGCTGTATTAGAGTCTATTCCAGCAACTCCTTATAATGACGGAACTCCTCAAATGCAAATTACCTCTTTAGACTTTTCTGCTTTTACAGGAAGAATTGCTATTGGACGTATTTTCCGTGGAGATTTACATGTAAATAAAGATTACATGTTATGTAAAGCTGATGGTTCTACTAAAAAAGTTAGAATTAAAGAATTACACGTTTTTGAAGGAATGGGTAAAGTACAGGTTGAAACAGTAAGATGTGGAGATATTTGTGCAATTACAGGAGTTGAAGGATTTGAAATTGGTGATACTATTGCTGATTTAGAAAATCCTGAAGCATTACCAAGAACAGAAATTGACCAACCAACAATGAGTATGTTGTTTACTATTAACAACTCTCCATTCTTTGGTAAAGAAGGTAAGTTTGTGACTTCTCGCCACTTACGTGATCGTTTATTTAAAGAATTAGAAAAAAACTTAGCGTTAAAAGTTGAAACTACAGATTCTGAAGACAAGTTTAATGTTTTTGGTCGTGGAGTATTACACTTATCTATTTTAATTGAAACAATGAGACGTGAAGGATACGAGTTACAAGTTGGTCGTCCTCAAGTAATTTTTAAGGAAATTGATGGTAAAAAATGTGAACCATACGAAACATTATCTATTGATGTTCCTGAAGATGTTGCTTCTAGAGCTGTAAACTTAGTTTCTTTACGTAAGGGAGATTTAATGGTTATGGAGCCTAAAGGAGATTTACAACACTTAGAATTTACCATTCCATCTCGTGGATTGATTGGTTTAAGAAATAAAATCTTAACAGCTACTCAAGGACAAGCAATTATTAACCACAGATTTAGTGAATACGGGCCTTTTAAAGGAGAATTTACTGAAGAAGAAAAAGGAGCGATTGTTTCTGCGGCAGCAGGTAAAGCAACAGCTTATGCCTTAGACCGTTTACAAGATAGAGGTAAATTCTTTATTGATATTAATGAAGAAATTTATATTGGTCAGGTAATTGGAGAAAACAGTAAGTCTGATGACATGGCTGTAAACTTAATTAAAGGAAAGCAATTAACAAACATGCGTAAATCAGGTACTGATGAAGCAATGAAGATTGCTCCTAAAGTAAACTTTTCATTAGAAGAATGTATGGAATACATTAGAGCTGATGAATATTTAGAGGTGACTCCAGCAAGTTTACGTATGCGTAAAATTAATTTTAAAGGTTAATTATAAATAACCATTAAATAACATATAGAACTCCTTCAATTAATTTTGAAGGAGTTTTTTTATACAAATTACTTAAATTGATTAGCTTTATTCCTATGAAATTTTCAGTCATAATCATATTTTTTTTCTCTCAATTGTTATTGAGCCAGTCTATAAAGATTGAAGAGAAAATAAAACTATCTAAAGCAATATCTGAAACTTCAGGTATTATTTATATAGAAGATCAAAAAGAAATATTGACATTTAATGATTCCGGTGGTAAATCAGAATTATATGTTCTAAAAGCTTCATCAGGGAAAATAAAAAGAATTATTGAAGTCAAAAATGCTTCAAATGTAGATTGGGAGTCTATTACTCAAGATAAAGACTTTATTTATATTGGAGATACTGGAAATAATTATGGAAATAGAAAAAACTTAGTTATCTACAAAGTTGCTAAGCATGATATCAAAAAGCATAACAAAGTAGAGGCTGAAAAAATTTATTATAGTTATGAAAATCAAAAAACATTTGTAAAAGAAAATCACAACAGTAATTTTGATTGTGAAGCAATAACAATATATAAAAATCAATTATATCTATTTACTAAGAACTGGAAAGATAATCAAACAAATATATATGTGTTACCTACTAAACCAGGAGTGTATCAAGCTCATAAAACAAGATTTTTATCAATAAACTGTTTGCTAACTTCTATTGCATATAACAGTAGTACAGATAGTTTTATTGGAACTGCCTATGATAAAAACTACCAATCATATATTTTAAAAGTTAAAAATTTTAAAACTGTACCACAGATTTCTAAAATCTCTTTAACAGCTACTTTAGGTTATTCCAATCAAACTGAAGCCATTGCTTGGAAAAACAATCATCAAATATATGTTACAAGAGAAGCTTCTGAAAAAACACTAAATGGAAAGCATTATAAACGTAAACAAAAACTGTTTCTTATTACTTTAATAGATTAATGTATTTTTGTATTAAAAACATTCAACGTGTCCAAATTCTCTAAACTTATTCAAAAGCAAAAAGAAAACCAAGCAGCTAAAAAGTATAGATTTAATTTAGAAGCAAAAACCAATGCCAATAGAGAAGGGGTATTGTGTGCTTGTGGTTCTAAAAAATCATATAAACTTTGTTGCGAACTTATTCATAAAAATATTGAATTGGCTAAAACTCCTTTAGAGTTAATGAAATCTAGATATACAGCGTATGTGTTAGGAGATATTGATTTTTTAATGTTAAGTCACCATTCTTCAACAAGACCAATTTCTGAAAAAGAAGAAATATTTAAATGGACACAAAGTGTTGAATGGAAAGGATTAGAAATTTTAGAAGCTAAAGAAATACAGACTAGTGAAGGTTTTGTAACTTTTAAAGCTTTTTTTATAGAAAATTGTATTCCTAATTTAATTCATGAAAAATCTCGTTTTTTAAAAGAAAACGACCATTGGACATATATAGATGGGATTCATTCTTAAATATTTTATTATGGCAAAAGCAGGAAGTGATAAAAACACTAAAAATAAGTCTAAGCATACCAAGTTAATGGGAAGAAAAAAGAACAAAATAAAAGAAAAGGAACAAGCTCATAAAGACAGGTTAAAAGCATTAAAAGAACAAATAAAGGCTCAAAAAGAGGAATGAATTTCTGGCATAAGATTTTTTATCAAAAAAGAGCTTAAAAACATTAATAAAATGATAAATACTTCTATTATCTAATAAATGTTTCGTTTCATAAACAAGTAATATAATAATTGTTTTAGCAAAAAACATAATATCATATACTCAAAATAGGGAATCTGTTTTTTAATTATTTAAGTTAAATATTTGTATTTGATGTGATATTATTAACAGGATACTGCAGGATGCGTTTTTTTTGCATTGTACATATCTTGTGCTTTAAATATATTTTGTACTCTCTATATAGTATATTTATTTTAAACAAAAACAAACAACTAAACTAATTTAAAATGAAATGTAAACTAACTAATGTTGTAAAACTGTTATTTTCCTCAATTGTATTTACACTAGTATCATGTGATTTTAATGAACTACCTGAGCCACCAAAAGCAGAAAAGGCTCCTATAACAAATTTAAAGTCCTTTGAAATTATCCCTGGAAAAAATAAAGTTTGGATTAAAGGAGTTATTGATGATCCAACTATTGCTGAAGTAAGTATTTCTTGGAATAATGGAGCGGATTCATCAACTATATCCGTTGATGCTTCTAATGAAGCTGATACTATCAATTCTGAAATTGATAATTTAGATGAAAAGCTATATTTATTTGAAGTAAAAACCATTGACAAGCAAGGGAATACTTCTGCTTCAATAAGTGGAGGTGTTGAAGTATATGGAGATAATTATATTTTAAATTTAAAAAATAGAAATATCACAGCTAGTAAATTAGATAGCCCTTCATTAAATATAGAATTTGAAACGTCGTCAACATCTGGGGGAAATTTAGGTAGTGAAATATTATATCAAAGTACAGATGGTTTTGAAAAGAAACTTTTTGTTACTCCTGTTGCAAACCAAATTGATCTTTTAGACTTTGTAGCTGGATCAACGATACAATATCGTTCAGCATATTTATTTTCTCCTGTAAATACAGACACAGTATATACAAGCTATAAAACACACAAGCCTTTAGTGGTTCCAAAATTACAAAACGCTGCAGTACCTTTTATAGCTGAAACTACTAATGGTCGATGGGGGACTTTAGCTGCTCCATGGATTACAAATGACGCAGCAAAAAACCACGGAGGTCTAGGTGGATGGGATGAATGGAACGGAAATATTTTTAATATGGAATCTGGTTGGGGAGAATCAAATATTATAAATGGTAAAATACATCAAGTTATTACTTTAGATCCTGCAAACTATAAATTAATAATTGATATTAGAGATACAAATCATGATACAAATTCTGATGGAGCATATTTTGTAGTTGCTAAAGGCAATACAGGTTTACCAAATGTGGAAAATGTAGAAGACAATTCAAATCCTGATAATATTAATTTAGAAGACAATATTGATGCAAATGATATTTTAGTATTAGGATATACAAAAATTGAGGTTACTGGTGGAATTGTAGAGGTAGAATTTATTCTTGAGGAAACAACAGAAGTATCTATAGGAATTGTTGCTACACAACAAGGTAACTACTTTTGCAACGTGCTTTCTTGGGAGTTAACGGGGTCTAATTAAACTACTCATAATTAATTCTTTAATAAAAAAAGCGATACAATTTCCTGTATCGCTTTTTTTGGATAGTACTACAAAAACAACCAGAAATCGAGGAGATAATTTAGGGTCGACTTCTGGTTATTTTTATTATATGATCTATTTACTCTTCTAGAACAATTTTTAAAAAGGGTATCCATTTTTAGTAATAGCTATCTTGGCAATCTCTTTCTTTAGAGCAACAACATTAGGGTAGTTATTATATTTTGTAAAACGTTTTAATCCCATTAATAACATACGTTGCTCATCATTTTCTGTAAAAGATACAATAGCCTCTTTTCCTTTTCTGTTAATTGTTTCTACAACATTAAATAAGTTTAATTTAGTCATAGCTATTTGTAAAGCAGCTTCTTTTTCAGAAGTTTTATTAACTAACTTTTCTGTTTTCAATAGGGTAGATTCAGCCATGTATATCTCTATTAGAATATCGGAAGCACATAATACAATTTCTTGTTGCATTTCTAATTCCATTCCAAATTTTTCAACAGCTTTACCAGCAACCATTAAAAATACTTTTTTCAACTTACCTAAGATTTCCTTTTCTTCAGAAAATAATACACTATAATCAGGAGTATCAAAAGAAGTAATAGCCATTAAATCATTAGCAACATTCATTGCAGGAGTCATTAAATCAATTTCTCCTTTTAATGCCTTTTTCACTAACATTCCAACGGTTAACAGTCGGTTAATTTCATTAGTTCCTTCATAAATTCTAGAAATACGAGCATCACGCCAAGCACCTTCCATTGGAGTGTCTTCAGAAAATCCCATTCCCCCATATATTTGTATACCTTCATCAGCATTGTATTGTCCTACTTCAGAACCATATACTTTTAGAATAGCACATTCTAAAGCAAAATCTTCTACTCCTTTTAATTCAGCATCAGCATGAGGCATTCCATCAGCAATTAAAGCATCAATTTTCTTTTGAATATCTCCAGCAGCTCTATAAACCCCGCTTTCTGTAACAAAGGTTTTGGTGCACATTAATGCAATTTTTTCTTGAACAGCTCCAAAAGTTGAAATGCTAGTTCCGAATTGTTTACGCTCATTCGCATAGTTTACTGCATTGTTAATAATTCTTCTACTTGCATCTAAACAAGCAGCAGCTAATTTGATACGTCCAATATTTAAAATATTTAATGCTATTTTAAATCCATTTTGTCTGTCTGACAACATATTCTCAACAGGGACAACAGTATCATTAAAAAATACTTGTCGGGTAGAAGAAGCACGAATTCCTAATTTCTTTTCCTCTTCACCCATGGTAATTCCATTAGGATTATCTTTGTCATATTCAACAATAAAAGCGGTTAAGTTTTTATCATCTTCAATTCTTGCAAACACAATCATCAGACTACAAAAACCAGCATTAGAAATCCACATTTTTTGTCCTGAAATTTTATAATGAGTTCCATCATCAGACAATGCTGCTTTGGTTTTTCCTGAGTTGGCATCAGAACCTGCTCCTGGCTCTGTTAAACAATAAGATCCAAACCACTCTCCAGTAGTTAATTTAGGCACATATTTTTGTTTTTGTTCTTCAGTTCCATACAATACAATGGGCATGGTTCCAATTCCTGTATGTGCACCAAAGGCTGTAGCAAAAGAACCGCTAGCTCCTGAAATATAATCACATACCAAAATGGTTGACATAAATGGCATTTCCATTCCTCCATAAGCTTCTGGAACAGCGATGCTTAAGAAGCCCATTTCTCCTGCTTTAACCATTAGTTCTTCGGTAAAAGCATAATCTTTCTTTTCAAAACGTTCTTTATGTGGCCATACTTCACGATCTATAAATTCCTTTACGGAATCTCTCATCATGAGTTGTTCTTCGTCAAAATCTTCTACTATAAATACATTATTACAGTCTGTCTCTTTTATTATAAATTCTCCTCCTTTAATTAGCTTACTCATTTTTTTATGTTTTTATGTTTTGGAAAACGGGTTGATTGATATAATTACATTGATTATTTTAAAAATTCATAAATACCTGCTGCTCCTTGTCCTGTTCCTACACACATGGTTACGATACCATATTTGTTTTTCCTTCTTCTCATTTCATTTATTAACTGCACAGATAATTTTGCCCCTGTACAACCTAGTGGATGCCCTAAAGCAATAGCACCTCCATTTACGTTTACAATATCTGGGTTGATTCCTAATTCTCTAATAACAGCAATTGATTGTGAGGCAAAAGCTTCATTTAACTCAATTAAATCGATGTCTTTTTTAGTTAATCCTGCTCTTTCTAAAGCCTTTGGAACTGCCATAACAGGTCCAATTCCCATAATTCTAGGCTCAACACCTACAGCAGCAAAAGAAACCAACCTAGCCACAGGCTCAAGATTTAGTTCTTTCACCATTTCTTCACTCATCACAATTACAAAAGCTGCTCCATCACTCATTTGAGAAGAATTCCCAGCGGTTACCGATCCATTGTTTGCAAACACTGGTCTTAGTTTTGACAAAACCTCTAAAGAAGTGTCTTTTCTAGGTCCTTCATCTTTGGTTACTGTGTAATTTTTCGTTTGTTTTTTCCCAGAATTATCTACAAATATTTCTTCTATATTAATAGGAACAATATCCTCTTCAAATAGATTGTTTTCTTGCGCTTTTAAAGCTTTTTGATGAGAATTGTATGCAAATTCATCTTGATCTTCTCTAGAAACTTTAAATTCATTTGCAACGGCTTCTGCTGTTAATCCCATTCCCCAATAATACTCTTCGTGACCGGCATTGGTTTCCTTGTAATTTGGAGAAGGTTTGTAACCTCCCATAGGAATGTATGACATGCTTTCTACACCACCCGCAATAATACAGTCAGCCATTCCAGATTGTATTTTAGCTGCAGCAATGGCAATGGTTTCAATCCCAGATGCACAATATCTATTTACTGTCATACCTGCAACATCATCAATTTTTAATCCCATTAAGGAGATTAAACGTCCCATATTTAAACCTTGTTCTGCTTCAGGCATCGCGTTTCCTACAATGACATCATCAACTCTGGTTTTGTCTAATTCTGGTGTTTTTTCTAGTAAGTACTGTATGGTTTCAGCAGCCAATTCATCAGGTCTTTTAAACCTAAAAATTCCTTTTGGAGCTTTTCCTACGGCTGTTCTATATCCTTTTATTATATATGCTGTTTTCATAATTTTATGCTTTTGGCTCTAAGCAATATGCCTTATGCTTTTTGAGTATTAATTAATAGCCTACAGCTTGTAGCCTAAGGCTTAATGCAAAACTAATTCCTTAACGGTTTCCCTGTTTTTAACATGTGCTGAATTCTTTCCAATGTTTTCTTTTCTCCTAAAAGAGATAAAAAAGCTTCTCGTTCTAAATTCAACAAATATTGTTCTGATACAAATGAGGGTTCAGATAAATCTCCACCAGCCATTACATATCCTAATTTATTTGCAATTAATCTATCGTGTTCCGATGCATATTTTCCGGCTACCAAACTATCAGCTCCTACTTGGAACATTCCTAAAACTTGTTGCCCTAAAACTTTTACTTTTTGTGGAGTAGGAATTAAGTAACCATCATCTAACATTTGCCTTGCATATTTTTTAGCGGTTGCAATTTGTTGATGTTCATTAACAACCACCAAATCTTTATGTTGAACGTAATATCCTAAATCATAAGCTTCATGAGCTGATGTTGCGACTTTGGCCATGGCAATGTTAATGAAAGCATCTCTCATTCTGTTTAGCTTTACATCATCTTTTAAAACCATGTCAGACACTCTTTTGGTCATTTCCTTTGTTCCACCACCTCCAGGAATAACTCCTACACCAAATTCAACCAAACCTGTATAAGTTTCTGCAGCAGCAATTACTTTATCAGCATGTAAACTTAATTCACAACCACCACCTAAAGTCATACCTCTTGGAGTGATTAGAGTAGGACAGGAGGAGTATCTCATTCTCATGACCGTATTTTGAAAATACTGAACTGCAAAATTTAACTCATCATATTCCTGCTCAACAGCTAGTAAAAATATCATGGCTAAATTAGCACCTACAGAAAAATTAGTTGCTTGATTTCCTAAAATCACCGCATCATATTCCGTTTCAGCTAAATCAATTCCTTTGTTAATAGCTTGTAAAACACCACTACCCAAAGTATTCATTTTAGACTGAAACTCTACGTTTAAAACACCATCTCCTAAATGTTGAATGGAAGCTTCTGAATTAGACCAAATGGTTTTGGCTTCTCTAATATTTTCTAAAATGATAAAACTATCTTGCCCTGGAATTTTTATTTGAGTTTTAGAAGCAATGTCATATACATATTTCTTTCCTTCTTTTACGGTATAAAAAGATGAGCTATCAGAATCTTTAAAATCTTGAATCCAACTTGCACAAGTAAGTCCTTCATCTTCAATTAAAGTCAACCCTTTTTCAAAACCAATAGCATCCCATATTTCAAAAGGTCCATGTTGCCAACCAAAACCAGCTTTCATGGCATCATCTATTCGGTAAATTTCATCAGATATTTCTGGAATTCTATTAGAAACATAAGCAAACAACGCTGCGAATGTTTTTCTGTAAAACTCACCTGCTTTGTCTTGTCCTTTTATTAAAATTTTAAATCTATCTGCAACCCTATCAATTGTTTTCGTTGCTGCAAGGCTTTTAAAACTTACTTTTTTAGAAGTGCTATATTCTAAAGTATTTAAATCTAAAGCTAATATGGATTTTTTACCTTGGTGATCTTCGTGTTTTTTATAGAATCCTTTTCCAGTTTTACTTCCCAACCATTTATTATCTAACATGGTTTGAATAAAATCAGGGATTTTGAATAAAGCTACAGCTTCATCTTCCTTACAATTTTCATACAGTCCATTAGCCACATGTACCAAGGTATCTAATCCAACAACATCAACGGTTCTAAAAGTTGCAGATTTGGGTCTACCAATAACAGGTCCTGTTAGCTTATCAACTTCTTCTACGGTCATGTCCAATTCTTTTACAATATGGAGCATGCTCATAATTCCAAAAATCCCAATTCTATTTCCTATAAAAGCAGGAGTATCTTTAGCTAACACTGTTGTTTTTCCTAAAAACTTAGAACCAAAATTCATTAAAAAATCTACCACTTCTTTTTTACAATCTGGACCCGGAACTACTTCAAAAAGTTTTAAGTATCTGGCAGGATTAAAAAAGTGAGTTACAGCAAAATGTTCTCTAAAATCTTGAGAACGTCCTTTGTTCATATACTGAATTGGAATTCCTGAAGTGTTACTAGAAACAATTGTTCCAGGCTTTCTATGGGCTTCTATTTGTTCAAACACTTTTTGTTTGATGTCTAGTCTTTCCACAACTACTTCAATAATCCAATCAACATCTCCTAATTTCTTAAGATCCGTATCTAAGTTTCCTGTTTCAATTCTATCAGCAAACTTTTTATCATATAAAGAGGCAGGGTTAGATTTTATGGCCGACTGTAAATTGGTGTTTACAATCCTATTTTTTACCAAAGGATGATCTAAAGTTAAACCTTTAGCTTCTTCTGTTTCAGATAATTCTTTTGGGGCGATATCTAATAATAAAACCTGAACACCAATGTTTGCAAAATGACAAGCAATACCAGATCCCATGATTCCAGATCCAATAACTGCTATTTTTTTTATATGTTTTTTCATCTTAAAAGATTAATTTTTGTTCTATCAATTCTTGAATGGTTTCTGTCACATCTAAAAAAATCTCTATCTGTTTTTTAGTCAAATTTTCGGCTACTGTGTGGTTAAATTTTAAGACTATTTCTTTAGAAACTTCTCTTTGCTGTTTTCCTTTAGGGGTTAATTTAATTAAAACACTTCTACCATCATTTGGGTTTTTTTCTCTATAAATAAGTCCTAGTTCTTCCATTTTATTTAATGTTCTAGATAAACTAGTAGCTTCTATACCCATACGAGGACCAAGCATCGTTGAAGGAGTTCCATTTTTTGAATGAATATTAATTAAAACAAAACCAATAGTCATTGAGCTCTCTCTTTTCTGGGCTTCTTCATTATACATTTTCTGAATGGACTGCCAAGTCCACCTATATAAGTAATCAAAATTTACATCATTGACTCCTTTCATGTTGTTTTTCTTTTAAAGATAAGAAAAAATAACTATGCATGCACAATACATATGTTAATTTCATAAAAATACAGTCAATAATCAGTCAATAAAACAAAACAATAGGTGTTAAAATGGTGTTTTAATATTTATTAATCAAAAGAATGTGGAGGCATCTATTTCAAATACTGAAGAATTAATTTGTTTATGTAAAGGATATATACCTTACATATAATATCTTTGAAATCTCTTAAAAAAGAATTTTAGCATTTATGCAAGAACCTATCATCAGTATTCAAAAGTTATACAAAACCTACGGTACTAAAACAGCCTTAAACCATATATCCATAGAAATAAACAAAGGGAGTGTGTATGGATTGATTGGTCAAAATGGGGCAGGAAAAACATCATTGATTAGAATTCTTAATCAAATTATTGATGCCAATAGCGGAAATATTATTTTCAAAGGAATTCCTATGACTCCTAATGCGGTAAGACATATTGGTTATTTGCCCGAAGAGCGTGGTTTGTATAAAAACATGACCATAGAAGAGCAAGCTTTGTATTTTGGTCAACTAAAGGGAATGACTAAAACCAAGGCTTTAGAACAGTTAAATTATTGGTTAGATAGGTTTGATATTACAGATTGGAGAAAAAAGAAAATCCAAGGACTTTCTAAAGGAATGGCTCAAAAAGTACAGTTTATTATTACTGTTTTACATCAACCAGATTTATTGATTTTAGACGAGCCTTTTAGTGGTTTTGATCCTATTAACGCGAATTTAATTGCTAAAGAAATCAAAACTTTGGCGAAAAATGGAACAACTGTTATTTTCTCTTCTCACAGAATGGAGTCTGTAGCAGAAATGTGTGATGCTTTGTGTTTAATTCATCATGGAAATATTTTGTTAGAAGGAAGCATTCAGAATATTCAGAAAAAATATATTCAAGAAACTTTTGAAGTCACACTTGCTAATTATCAAGAAAACGAGTTAGCATTGTTTTTAAATAATGCTGCTTATAAAACGAATATCATCCAAAAAGAAGACGATGAAATTCGTTTTGAAGTTGTAAACAATCAAAAAGAAACCGATCATTTGTTACAGGATTTATTAAAAGTAGGAAAAGTAATTTCTTACAAACAACACACCCCAAGTTTACAAGACATCTTTATCAAAACCATAGAAAATGCATAAGTTACTTCTTATTATACAACGTGAGTTCATTACTAAAGTTCGTAGCAAAGCATATTTAGTATTGATTTTTTTAAGTCCAATATTAATGATTGGAATGTTTGCAGCTATCTTTTATTTTGCGAGTAAAGAGAACAAAGAAAACTATAAACAGGTTTCTATTTTAGCGGTGACCACTCCGGAAATAGCGGCTGATATTCAAAAAGAAAATCAAAATATTACAGTAGAATACAGAACGGTTATTTCTTTTAAGGCTGCTAAAAAACTTGTAAATGATCAGGATTTAAATGGTTTGGTATATGCAAACCCATTATCTAACATGATGGAGATTTATGGAGATGATAAAATTCCCTTACACTCTCTAGAAACCATTTTAGAAAAGCATTGGGTTTTACAGCAGTTAAAAAACAAAGGTGTTAAGGAAGCTGTTATTAAGCAAGCTACTGAGAATACTCCTATCCATTACAGTAAAAAAGATGATTCCCATGCTACCATTCAAAAATGGGTAAAAGGTACGGTTGCCATTGGAAGTGGTTATTTAATTATGATGTTTGTTATTATTTATGGTAATTCTGTAATGCGTAGTATTATAGAAGAAAAAAACAGCCGTGTGGTAGAAATTATGGTTTGTACCGTAAAACCTTTTCAGCTAATGTTAGGAAAAATCATTGGAAATGCTTTGGCTGGAATTCTACAATTTTTAATATGGGGGATTTTACTTTTAGGAGGATTGTTCTTATTGCAAATATATTTCCCGTCAGTTGGAGGGAATTCAGATAAAATAGAACAAATATTCAACATTATTTGGGAAATCAACTATACCGAAATCTTTGTCGGTTTTGTGTTTTTCTTTTTAAGTGGATACCTATTATACAGTAGTTTTTATGCTGCTGTAGGAGCTGCTGTAAGTAGTGAAACCGACACACAACAATTTGTGCATCCTATTTTATTACCGCTAATGTTTGCCGTGTATATTGGCATTGTAACGGTAATCAACGGAAATCCAAACGGAAGTACAGCCCTGTTGTTTTCATTTGTACCATTTACCTCTCCTGTGGTGATGCTAATGCGGATCCCTTTTGGAGTTCCTATGTGGCAAATAATTTTGTCCTTGGCATTATTATTGGTTAGTTTTATCACAACGGTATATGTTGCTAGTAAAATTTACAGAATCGGAATTTTAACCTACGGTAACAAACCAAGTATGAAACAATTGGTAAAATGGATGTTTCAAAAATAACCTTTGATATTAAACAAGAATGAGTAAAATATTACTGATAGAAGATGAAGCAGCAATTAGACGAGTTTTAAAAAGAATTATTGCTGATGAAAACAATACCTATGATGTAGAAGAAGCCGAAGATGGAATTATAGGGTTAGAGCTAATCAAAGAACATGATTATGATTTAATTCTTTGTGATATTAAAATGCCTAAAATGGATGGGGTAGAAGTATTGCAAAAAATAAAAGAACTAAAGCCAGAAATTCCTGTCATTATGATTTCTGGACATGGAGATTTAGATACCGCTGTACAAACCATGCGAATGGGGGCTTATGATTATATTTCTAAACCGCCAGATTTAAACAGACTTTTAAACACGGTTCGTAACGCCTTAGACCAAAAACAATTAATTGTAGAAAACAGACAGTTAAAGAAAAAAGTCAGTAAAAAATACGAAATGATAGGGGAGAGTCAACCCATCAAACATATCAAGAATATGATTGATAAAGTAGCTCCAACCGATGCTCGTGTTTTAATTACAGGTCCTAACGGAACAGGAAAAGAATTGGTGGCTCACAGGTTACACGATTTAAGTGAACGTTCTAAAGCTCCAATGGTAGAAGTAAACTGTGCTGCCATTCCATCAGAATTGATAGAGAGTGAATTGTTTGGTCATGTAAAAGGATCTTTTACTGGAGCAAATAAAGACAGGGCTGGAAAGTTTGAAGCAGCCAATGCAGGAACCATTTTCTTAGACGAAATTGGAGACATGAGTCTTTCTGCACAGGCAAAAGTACTAAGAGCTTTACAAGAAAGTAAAATTAGTAGGGTAGGTTCTGACAAAGACATCAAAGTAGATGTAAGAGTTTTAGCGGCTACTAACAAAGATTTGCGAAAAGAAATTGCAGAAGGTAGGTTTAGAGAAGATTTATATCACCGTTTGGCGGTTATTCTAATTCAAGTTCCTTCTTTAAACGATCGTAGAGATGATATTCCTACTTTAATCACACACTTTGCTGCAATTATTGCCAAGGAGCAAGGAATGGCTCTTAAAACTTTTTCTGAGGGGGCTATTAGCAAATTACAAGAATACAATTGGACAGGAAACATTCGTGAGTTAAGAAACGTGGTTGAACGTTTGTTAATTCTTGGAGAAAAAGAAATTAGTGCTACAGATGTTGAGATGTTTGCTAGTAAATAAATATTGAACTTAAAAAGGCCATTGGCCAAATGATATGATTGAGCAAATAAAAAACATTGAAATAGGAGTAGGAGTTGGTAAAGTAAAGTTTGGAATGTTAAAAACAGATGTTTTAAGCATTTTAGGAATGCCTACTGATAAAGAAGTTGAGAAAGATTTTGAGACCGGTGATGCTGTAGAAACTTGGGATTACGACAATTGTGGTATCGCTTTTTCTTTTGATGAAGAAGAAGATTGGAGACTAGAAACCATTACCATCAACTCAAGTTATTTTGAATTGAATGGTGTAGGATTGGTAGGAAAAGGAATTGAAGAAGTTCAAGATTTTATTGAAAAGCACGAATTAGGAGACATGGAATTTGAAGATTATTCTACTCCTGAAAATCCTAATCACGAATTGATAGATGTAGATGAAGCCAATATGTTTTTTTGGTTTACAGACAATATCTTACAAGAAATTCAATTTGGTGTTCAATGGGATGAAGACGACAATGCTTTGTGGCCTGAATAAAAATATAAATACCCATAAAAAAAGCTCCAACGTTAACGCTGGAGCTTTTTTTATGTTTAATTATTATCCTATTGCTTATTTTACACCACCACCAAGGGCTTTGTACAAATCTACTACGGTTAATAATTGTTGCAGTTTGCTATCTACCAAGTTTAGTTTTGCACTTAAAGCACTTTGCCTAGCCGTTAACAAATCTAAATAAGTTACGTAACCATTGTTTAACAATTCTTCAGAGTTAATTTCTGCATTACTCAACGCTTCTGCTTCTTTTGCTCTAAATACAAACTTGCTAGTTTCTGCTTGGTAAGCATACAAAGCATTTGACACTTCGCTACCTGCAACCAATAAGGCTTTTCTATAATTTAACAAAGCTTGTTCTTCATTATTTTTAGCAACCTCTAACTGTGTTTTTAACTTTCTTTGATTAAAGATAGGTTGGGTAATCCCTCCAATAATACTCGCAAAAATTGAATTTCCAGTCAACCATTTGTCTACCTCTAATGCCTGAAATCCTCCAGAAGCTGTTAAGGTAAGTGATGGATATAAATTGGTCTTGGCTACATTTTTCATTTCAAAATTTTGCATCAAAGCATATTGAGCAGATTTTACATCAGGTCTGTTGCTTAACAATAAAGCAGGAATTCCTATTTGCATATCAGTATCAATAGCTTGCTTGCTCAATTCACTTCTTTCAAATTTTCTAGGCGTTGTTCCTAATAAAATGCTCAAGCTGTTCTCTAACTGAAAAATAGAAGCTTCTAAATCTATCTTAAGCGCTTCTGCATTATTGTATTGTGCAATATTTTGATCTACTGCTACTTGATTTACTTGTCCAGACTCCTTTAAAGCCTTAATGGTTTCTACTCCTTTTTTACGAACCGCTATGGTTTGGTTGGTAATTTCTAACTGAGCATCCAATGCTAATAATTGATAATAAGCTCTTACAATTCTAGCAACCAATTCTGTTCTCACGGCTTGTTGTGCTGCTTCAGACTGTAAATAACTAGCCAAACTAGCTCTTTTACCACTTCTTATTTTACCCCAAATATCCGCTTCCCAAGATAAGTTTCCACTTAACTCATAAGTCTGAATAGATCTGTTTGCCGATAAACTTCCAAATCTACTATTCTTAGAAACTTCTTGATCATTTAAACTTGCCCCAATACTAAAGGTTGGTAAAAAAGCTGCTTTTCCTTGTTTTAAATAAGACTCGGCAGACTCCATTTGCTTGATGGCAATTTGTAAATCAAAATTATTCTCTAAGGCTTCCTCAACATAGGCTTGTAAATAAGCATCGGTAAACATGGTTTTCCACGATACAGAAGCCATAGAAACCGTATCTGTTTGTTTTATTTGTTCCCCTTCAACTCTATAAACTTCTTTAGATGTTTCTTTTACAGTTGGTTGTTTATAATCTTTCACAGCCAAGCAAGAGGTTAGGAGTACGGATACTCCTAACATCATGGCTACATTATATTTGTTATATTTTTTCATCATTACTCAATGTCTTTTGTTAATTCATACGCTGTTTTAGATACTTTTTCTTGTAACGTTTGGAAGACAATAAATAATATTGGAATGATAAACACCCCTAAAATAGTACCTATCAACAATCCACCTACAGCACCTGTACCAATAGATCTGTTTCCTGCCGCTCCAACTCCTTGAGCTAACACCAACGGCATCAATCCTAAAATAAAGGCAAAAGAAGTCATTAAAATAGGTCTTAAACGTGTTTTGGCTCCATGAATGGCTGCCTCCGCAATTCCTTCTCCATTTTTTCTTCTTTGTAAAGCAAACTCTACAATTAAGATGGCGTTTTTAGCTAACAGACCAATCAACATAATTAAGGCAATTTGGAAATAGATATTGTTTTCTAATCCTGCCAAATTGGTGGTAATATAAGCTCCAAAGACTCCTAATGGAATGGATAAAATAACTGACAATGGTAAAATATAACTTTCGTATTGAGCTGCTAACAAGAAATAAACAAACAACAAACTCAATATAAGAATATAAGTTGTTTGGTTTCCTGCGTTTACCTCTTCACGAGTCAAACCAGAGTAGGCAACACTGTAATTACTTGGTAATTTTGCCGCTTCTTCTTCAATTATTTTAATTGCATCTCCCGTACTATATCCTTCATTTACCGCTCCACTAATGGTAGTTGAGTTGTACAAGTTAAAACGAGTAACAGATTGTGGTCCATACACTCTTTTTAATTTTACAAACTGAGTAATAGGAGACATTTCACCTTTGTTGGTTCTTACAAAAATCTTGTCTAGAGAGTTTACATCTGCTCTGTCTTCTGGCAATGCTTGTATATACACCCTGTATTGTTTACCAAATCTGGCAAAGTCTGATGCGTACACTCCACCAATATAACTCTGTAAAGTAGAGAAAATACTATTGATAGGCACTCCTGTTTCTTTTGCCAATGGCACGTTTACTTCCATTTCATATTGAGGATAGTTAACGTTAAAAGCAGATTGTGCATATTTTACCTCTGGGTGACTCATCAAAGCGCCCATAAATTGTTTGTTGGTTGCATCTAACTCTTTTAAATCTCCTCCAAAACGATCTAATAAGTTCACTTCAAAACCAGCTGAGTTACCAAAACCTCTAATACTAGGAGGAGAGAAGAATATAATATTCGCTCCTGGAACTGTAGAAGCTACTCCAAACAGTTTACCTGTAATGGCTGCCGTAGAAAGTGATGGATCTTTACGATCTGCCCAATCTGTTAACTTCACAAAACCAATAGCGTAATTACTTCCAGAACCACTCAACAAACTATTTCCTTTGATAAACGAAACTCCTTCTATTCCTGGTATGTCTTTAATTTTAGCATATAATTCTTCTGTAACAATACTAGTTCTATCTAAAGAAGCTCCCGCAGGTAATTCTATATTTGTAAAAATCATACCTCTATCTTCATTAGGAACAAATCCTGTTGGGGTGTTTTGAGAAGTATAATAAATTCCTCCAAACGTCAATATGATTAAAACCAACGTAATCCATTTTCTTTTGTATAAAAAATGTATCGATTTACCATATCTATCCACCGTAGCATTAAACCCTGTGTTAAAAGCAGCATAAAAACGGTGAATCCCTTTTTTATCATCATGTCCTTCGTGATGTGTTTTTAAGAACAAAGCACAAAGAGCAGGACTTAAGGTTAAAGCGTTTACTGCAGAAATTAAAATGGCAATAATTAAAGTAATCCCAAATTGCTTATAGAATACTCCTGTAGGCCCTTGTACAAAGGTTACTGGAATAAATACAGCCGACATTACCAAGGTAATAGAAATAATTGCCCCTGATATTTCGTGCATCGCATCATTGGTAGCCTTTTTAGGATTCTTTTCACCACTGTCCATTTTAGCATGTACGGCTTCTACCACCACAATGGCATCATCTACCACAATACCAATGGCCAATACAATAGCAAATAGGGTTAATAGGTTGATGGAATATCCAAATAGGTTTAAGAAAAAGAAAGTACCAATAATAGATACCGGAACTGCAATGGCCGGAATTAAAGTAGAACGTAAATCTTGTAAAAAGATAAACACCACAATAAATACTAATAAAAAGGCTTCTAATAAGGTATGAACTACTTTTTCTATAGAAGCATTTAAGAACAAACTAGTGTCATAAGGAATAAAAATATCCAATCCTTTAGGCAAGTCTTTTTTAACGTTCTCTAAGGTTACTTTAATATTCTCAATAATCTCTTGTGCATTAGATCCTTTGGTTTGGAAAACTCCCATAAATACAGCAGGTTTTCCTAAACTAGAAGCTCCAGAAGTATAAGATTGTGCATCCAACTCTATAGTAGCTACATCAGCCAAGGTTAAGAATTTACCATTCCCCAAAGCTTTGATAATAATTTTGTCGTACTGATCTTTGTACTTAAATCTACCTTGGTATTTTACCACATAAGAAAACGACTCTCCGTTGTTTTGTCCCAAAGACCCTGCAGAGGCTTCTAAGTTTTGCTCTTGTAAAGCAGCGGTAACATCAGAAGGAATTAAGTTATAAGCCGCTAGTTTTTCTGGCTTTAACCAAATTCTCATCGCATAATTACTTTGAGAGAATACATTTACGTTCCCAACTCCATTAATTCTTTGAAGGGCAGGAACCACGTTAATACTCAAATAGTTTTGAATAAAAGTAGCATCGTAATCTTCGTTATCAGAATACATAGACAAGAACATCAAAGCACTTGTTTGTTGCTTTTGAGTAGTTACCCCTGTTTGTGTTACCTCTTTAGGCAATAGAGGAGTGGCTCTTGCTACACGGTTTTGTACATTTACTGCCGCAACGTTTCCATCTGTATTTTGATCAAAATACACGGTAATATCTGCGGTACCGTTGTTAGAGGCTGTTGAAGTAATATAAGTCATTCCTTCAACACCATTTATTTGCTCTTCTATAGGTGTAATCACACTTTCTAGAACGGTTTCTGCGTTGGCTCCTTGGTAAGAAGCGGTTACTTTAACAGTTGGGGGAGCAATATCAGGATATTGTTCTATGGGCAAACTGTTAATACTAATAAAACCAAGCATTACTATAATGATGGAAATCACTGTAGATAATACGGGTCTTTCTATAAATGTTTTTAACATGTGATTGTAGTTATAAATTATTTAAATAAAACCTGAATAGGCTTTAAAATACTATCTAAAGAAACCTCGTTAGGAGTAATTTGCATGTTGTCGTGTAATTTACCTACACCGTTGGCAACAATTTTATCACCTTTTTCTATTCCAGCCGAAACCACATACACATTGTGTAAAGTTGTTTTAATTTGAATGACAGATGAGCTAATAGAGTTGTCTTTCTTTAACTTATAAACCATTACTTTTCCTTGTTGCTCATAAGTAGCTTCTTGCGGAATAACAATAGCATTTTCGTAAAAAGTAGGAATTTTAATTTGTCCACTATTTCCGTTGGTTAAAATTTGATTAGGGTTGTTAAACACCGCTCTAAAACTTACCGTACCTGTATTTCTGTTAATTTGTCCAGAAGAGGTTTGTATTTTTCCTTGCTGATCAAAAGTTTTTCCGTTGGCCATGACCAAACTAACAGGAGGGAAGTTGTCTATTTTTTCTTGAATAGAGTTTCCTTCTGCGTTTTGTAAAAAATCTATATAGTTAGATTCGTTCATGGTAAAGAACGCATACACTTGCTGAATATCACTAATGGTTGTTAATGGCTGAGAGTCGTTAGAACTAATTAAAGAACCTTCTCTAAAGTTAATAGCTCCTACATATCCATCTACTTGACTTTTAACCATGGCATAACCTATACTAGCACTAATACTGCTGTAGTTTGCTCTTTTTTGAGACAAATTAGCTTTGGCCGTTTGTAATTGTACAGCACTAATAATTCCTTTTTCTACCAATGGAATTAATTTTTCTACTTCTACTTTTGCCACGTCAACAGCTGCTTTTGCTGCTTCTGCATCTTGTGATAAGGTTTGTGTTTCTAGCTGAAACAAAGGTTGTCCTTTGGTTACTTTTTGTCCTTCATCAACCAAAACTTTTTGAACATAACCAGAAACTTTAGCTCTTACATCACTGTTTACAACCCCTTCTATGGTTGCAGGATAACTTCTAAAGTCGGTAACATCTTTACCTGTTATAGCGGTTACTTTAAAAGTAGGAGGGGTTTGATTTGTTTGGGTAGCCTGTTGTGATTTTCCACAACTAAACAACATTCCAATTAGCATTACCGATGCTACTGATAGGGAAATTTTCTTCATTTTCATTTAATTATTTTCTTGATGGTTTTTTATAATTCGGTTTTTTATTTCTTTTACAGACTCTATGGTTTTGTCTAAAAACTCAATAAAATCTTTGTGGAACTCTACATTAAACTTTTCTTCATTGAGGGTTTCTTTTAAATTATTAACAGTTAGTTTATAGGACATTACTTCTTGATGAATTTTCATTTCTTTATTCCAATCCTCAATGGTTTTGTTAATCCCTTGCACCATACTGTCGTGGTTCATGATATAATACTTTTTACGATCTCCTATTTTGGTATAGTATTTTAGTTTATTTAAACCCTGTAAATGGGTTAAATGTGTTGAAATGGTACTCTTACTGGCACAAAGATTTTCTATCAACTCCTCAAAAGTTGTACCTCCTTTACCATTTAAAATAATATAAGAAAACACTCTTGCCGCTACGGGTGCTAGTCCTTCCTTTTTTTCAAAATGAATTCCTAGTTTTTCAACCAAATGACATTTTTGATTTTTCAATAATACATCCATATTCTTGTAATTTGGCTGCAAATATAATACTTAGTTCGGAACAAACCGAACCAAAAGAACTCTAATTGACAGAATTATTAGCATTATTAAACATTTGTTTAGTTTTACGAGGATGATAGCGAGGAAAGATACTAAACACGATAACGGTAGTCTTCGTGCTCACAGTCTTTTAGCGGGTTATAAAGCTCACGGTCTTCGAGCAAGGTTGTAGAGATAGGGTCTTCGAGTGTGGTTGCAATGCTCACGGTCTTCGAGCGGAGTCGAGAAGCACAATGCTTAACTTTATAAAAATAGCAACTATACTAAAGAAAGTACACGTTTTATAATAGCACCCATATACTAATGAAACCAATGGTTCTCGACTCCGCTCGAACACCCTGTAGAGTCTAGAAGCACCATGTTTAATATTATAAAAAGGAGAAAATAAAACAAGAATATATTTTATATCAAGACTTTCACACACCTAAGAAACCCACAGTCTTCAAACATGATTACAGGGCTAATAGTCTTCGAGCAAGGTTGCAGAGCATAGGGTCTTCGAGCGGAGTCGAGAAGCATCATACTTAACTTTATAAAAAAAGCAACCAAAGTAATTTTAAGTACATGTTTTAAAACAGCCTCCATATACAAAAGAAGCTAATGTTCTTCGAGTGTGGTTGCAGAGTTTATGGTCTTCGAGCGGAGTCGAGAAGCAGAGTGATTAACTTTATAAAAAGGTAACTAAAGTATAGAAAGTATATGTTTTATAATAACCCTCATATACCTAAGAAACATCATAGTTCTCGACTCCGCTCGAACACCGTAATAGAGTAGGGAAAAACAATGATTAGTATCGTTTAGAAATATAGCTAAAATAGAACTGCTTTGTATCTTATGGAAGCATTTAAAAACAAGAATAGTTAATGGTTCTCGACTGTAGCTTTTCTACGTTGGATAAGTATTATACTTATAATCTTAGAGCGTGGTTGCAGAGTTTAGGATCTTCGAGCGTGGTTGCAGAGCGGAGTCGAAGTAGAGTCGAGAAGTACCATGTTTAGGTTTATAAAAAAGGTAGCTAAAGATATAATATGTCTTAATTTAAGGGTTTCAAAAACCAAAGAAACCAATGGTTCTCGACTCCGCTCGAACACCCACCCTGTAGAATAAGGTACACTATGTTGCAACAAAAGTAAATTATAATAGAAGTAGAAGAAATTAAGAAACTATAAAGGTGTTTTTAAGGTCTTAGAGCACGGTTGCAGAGTTTAGGGTCTTCGAGCGTGGTTGCAGAGCGGAGTCGAAGTAGAGTCGAGAAGCAGAGTGATTAACTTTATAAAAAAGGAAGCTAAGGTAAAGTGGAAATGTGTTTTATGGAAATATTAAAAAATTAGAAGAAACATCATGGTTCTCGACTCCGCTCGAACACCATATATGTCATTACTAGTTCTAAAAAACAATCGAACACCGTATTTTTTAAAGAGTTTTAGAGAACACCTAAATATGGCATCATCATTTAATTACAAAAAAATCCAGTAAAATAATTTACTGGATTTTTTATTTAGGGGCTATATAGGGGAGGGATTAATAAGCCATGGTTACTATTTTTTCTACATCAGAAGGGCTTAGGTTTTTATGTTCTCCTAAGGTATTCCAACCTCTAACGGTAAACCTTCTTGAGATTTCTTGAGCGGTACCCATATAATCTCTGGTATAATCAGATAATTTGGTATCAATACCCAAACCATTAAAAAACATTTCAGTTCTTACAATGGCTTGTTTTGCTTTTTCATCTACAGAACCTTCGGTAATGTTCCACACTCTTTCTGCATATTGTGCTAATTTTTCTTTTTTAGCCTCAAAATTATATCGGTAATGACTAGGAGCAATTACCGCTAAAGTTCTAGCGTGGTCTATGCCGTACAAAGCCGTAAGTTCGTGACCGATGGCATGTACTGCCCAGTCTGTAGGTACTCCTTTCTGAATCAACCCGTTTAAAGCCATGGTACAACTCCACATAAAATCTGCAGCTGCTTTATAATCTTTAGGGTCTTTCATTACTTTAGGTGCAACTTCTATTAAGGTTTGTAAAATACTTTCCGAAATACGATCTTGTAACAAAGCATTTATAGGATAAGTCATGTATTGCTCTAACACATGTGTAAAGGCATCTGTAATTCCATTGGCCAATTGTCTTTTAGGAATAGATTGGATTACGGTTGGATCTAGAACAGAAAACTGAGGAAACAATCCAGGACCTCCCATGGCAAGTTTTTCTTTGGTTTCCTCTCTGGTAATAACCGCTCCAGAATTCATTTCTGAACCCGTTGCAGGTAAAGTTAACACGGTTCCAAAAGGCATTCCGCTAGTTGTTCTGATATTCTCAGTTAAAATATCCCAAGGAGTATCGCCTTTATACAAAGCTGCTGAGGATAAAAACTTAGTACCATCAATAACAGAACCACCACCAACAGCTAATAAAAAGGTGATTTTTTGTTCTTTTATAATTTTTAAAGCATCCATTAAAACAGCATACTCTGGATTGGCAGGAATACCACCAAACTCAACTACCTCAAACCCTTTTAATGCTTTGGTTACTTGTTCATAGATACCATTTTTTTTGATACTACCTCCTCCATAAAGCAACAATACTTTTGCCTTATTTGGAATTTCTTTACTTATGTTTTCTATTTGATCTTTACCAAATAGTATTTTTGTTGGATTCTGATATTCAAAATTATTCATATGCTTTTTTTTTAGATGATTTATTTAAGAAGTTTTTACAATCATTTTCCCTTTGTTTTTTCCATCGAGTAAATCAATAAATGCTTGGGGAGTGTTTTCAAAACCTTCTACAATCGTTTCTGTATGGGTTAATTTGTTTTGCTCTAACCAAGTTGCTAGTTTTTGGATAGCTTCTGGAAATATGCTTGCATAATTAGAGACAATAAAACCTTGCATTAAAGCACTGTTTTTAACAATAAAAGGTTGAACGGTTGCATTTTTTTGTGGAGTTGTATTGTTGTAAACAGAAATGGCTCCACACACAATAATTCTTGAAAATTGATTGATATTGTATAAAACAGCTTCAGAGATATCTCCTCCTACATTATCAAAATAGATATCTACTCCGTTAGGAGCTGCACTAGCGATGGCAGAAGATAGGTCTTTTGTTGTTTTGTAGTTAATGGCTTCATCATATCCAAAGTCTGAAGTTAACATTTCTACTTTTTCATCTGATCCTGCAATACCAATTACTCGCAATCCTAATATTTTACCTATTTGTCCTACAATAGTACCTACCGCTCCTGCAGCACCAGAAACCACTAATGTTTCTCCTTCTTTAGGTTTTCCTATTTGTGTAAGACCACAGTAAGCCGTTAAACCAGTCATACCAACAACACCTAAATAAGCGCTTAATGGAATGTTGTTCTGATTATTTACTTTGTTTAATCCTTTTCCGTTAGAAATTTGTTTTGTTTTCCAATCTAAAAGACCAGATACATAATCTCCTTCTTTAAAGTTGGTGTTTTTAGAAACAAGAACTTTTGCTACAATCCCTGAGTTGATGGGTTGTCCAACCTCAAAAGGAGCTACATAAGACTTTGCATCACTCATTCTACCTCTTAAATAAGGATCTACAGAAATATAAGTGGTTTCTAATAATATTTCTCCTTCTTTTGGGGTTAAATCTGAGTCATCATTTACAAAATCAAAATTTGATAAAGTAGGGGCTCCAATCGGTCTTTGTTTTAAAATGATTGTTTGGTTCATATTGTTTTATTTAAGTGTTGTAAACATGGTTTCGGCACTTTTTCTAACTTTCTTTTGTCCGTGTAACCAATCGTTTTTTTCATCTCTATATCCTAATGGCAATAAAATAGCACTTCCAAGTCCTTTTTCTTTTAATCCTAAAATTTCATCTACTGCAGCAGGATCAAATCCTTCCATAGGTGTTGCATCTACTCCTTCATAAGCAGCAGCAATTAATGCAGAACCAAAAGCAATATAAGCTTGTTTAGCAGCATGCGTAAAGTTTTCGTCTGCAGGCTTTTGTGGATAGGTATTTAACAACATTTGTCTGTAGTTTTCAAAACCTACGTTTTCATAACCACGAACTTTGTTTGTTAAGTCAAATACTTCATTGATACGTTCTGGAGTATATGTATCCCAAGCAGCAAAAACTAATAAGTGAGAACATTCCGTAATTACAGATTGGTTCCAAGCTACAGGTTTAATTTTTTCTTTGATTTCTTGATTTTCAATAACCAATACCTCAAAAGGTTGTAATCCACTAGAAGTAGCAGTTAACCTAATGGCTTCTAAAATATTATCTATTTTTTCTTGAGGTACTTGTTTTCCATTCATCGCTTTTACAGCGTGTCTCCAGTTTAATTTGTCTAATAATTCCATTGTAATTTATTTTGATTGTTTGATACTATCCCAAGCCATTAAATAGGCATCTTGGATATATTGTTCATTAATAGTTATGTCTTTTTTTTGTTTGGCATTCATTAAAAACGCTAAAGGATAAACAGTGTATGCATATAACATATAGTGACAACAATTTTTGATAACACCTTGCTCTTGTCCACGTTTCCATAAGTCGAGTAGGGGTTGTAAATGCTTAATTCCCTCTTTTTTACTTTCTTCGTCTATCATGGGAGTATTGTCACATTGACTTAAAAACAAAGCTTCATCAACTTGCATTAATTTAAAATCAGCAATTTGTTTCCATATGTTTTTAAAACCTTCTTCAACAGTCATTTGTTCATTAAAATCCTTAAAAGCATGTGCAGCAAATGAAGCTTTTATTTCTAAATAAACTTTATTGATTAAATCTTGTTTGTTTTCAAAATACAAGTAAATGGTTCCAGGTGAAACGTTTGCCATTTTAGCAATTTTAGACATGGGTGCTGCATGAAATCCATTGTTTATGACCAAACAAACAGTGGCTTTAATTAAGGCTTTTCTTTTGATTTCACTTTTACTTAATGGCTGCATATCATTCTAATTATGAGACAAAGGTATAAAAAATGAACGTTCATTCATTTTTCATGAGCGATAATTCTATATTTATAAAAGAATGTTAATAATATAAGAAATTAAAAATTTAAATAATTATGTATCATTATGATTAAACCAAAGCAAATATGTTAAGTCTAAACAACATAAATAGATTAAAAAACAATAATCTTTAAAAAAAATTATCAAAAATGAAAACACAAAAATCAATAATGATTGCCATTGCAATCTGCTTGTTTGTAGGAATGAGCGCTTTTTCTCAAGAAGAAAATTCTAATACAAAAAAAAGAGAAAGACCAACTCCAGAAAAAATGTTTGAGAGATTAGACAAAAATAGTGATGGTAAAATTGTAAAGGAAGAAGTTGAAGATAGAAAGAGAATGTCAAAGGGCTTTGATAAAATGGATGCAAACGCTGATGGAGGAATTACTTTAGAGGAGTTTAAAACCTTTTTTGAAAAGATGAGAAAAAACAGACCACAAAGAACAGAAGGAGAAAGACCCAAAAGAGATTGGGGAAATAATGAAGGAATGAACGGTGGTGACCAAGAAAGTGAAGAATAGTTTTTATTCTTAATATTATGTAAAACGAAAGGCCCTAGTATAATTACTAGGGCTTTTTAATCTCTTAGGGTTAATTCCCCGACCCTTGGGTCGTATTATTTATCTTTACAGTATGAGTGAATATCTCCATAAATCACATAATGTTTCTGTATTGTTGTATCATTTTGTTTTTCCATCCAAATATAGACGTATCATATTCAGTAAAGAAGTTGATACAACCCTGGTTTTAGTTTGTTTAGAAATCTCTAAAAGATATGAGTTAAATTTTTTAGAAATAGGAACAGATCAAGATCACGTACATTTTTTAGTCCAATCAGTCCCAACTTATAGTCCGACAAAAATTGTGACACTACTGAAAAGTATTTTAGCTAGAGAGTTATTCAAAGAGCATAAGGAAATAAAAAAGAAATTATGGGGAGGAAGTTTATGGTCATCAGGATATTTTGTAAATACAGTAAGTAAATTTGGAGATGAGAATAGTATATCGAAGTATGTCAAGTCTCAAGGTATGGAAAAAGAATATAGCCTATTACATAAGGATAAGCAATTAAGTTTGTTTTAGATACCCCGTACCCTTGGGTCGGGGTAGTTCATTTTTATAAAGTTTTTAAATAACTTAATACTTTTGCTAAAGATGGACATCTTTGATCTGCTATTGAAAATTTTGGGGCAGATACATCTGCATTTAAGACTATGGTAAAAGCCATAGAAGCTTTGGCAGCAATCATTCCCGTAACTGAATCTTCCAAAATGATACACTCACTTGGTTTTGATTCTAGTTTTTGCATAGCTTTAATATACACCGCTGGATTTGGTTTTCCATAAACTTCATCATCGGCACTACATATTTCATCAAAAAAATGTTTTATCTCTAGTTTGTGTAGTACAGCTTCAATAATTTTCCAACTAGAAGAAGTTGCCAAGCCAATTTTATAGTTTTCTTTTTTTAGAAAATGTAGCAAATCTAACAATCCATCAATGGCTTGTCCATCTTTTAAAATGTTGACAACCACCTGATCTAAAATTTGTTGTTCTAATTGTTTGGCCTCTATTTTTAAAGAATATAAATCGCACCAGGTTTTTGCTACATCATCAATTCTTTTTCCCATGGTATAACGAATACAGTCTTGCACCGTAATGGTATGTCCTAAATCTTTTAATAAATTAATTTGTGCTGTTCTCCAAAAAGGCTCAGAGTCTATCATTACTCCGTCCATGTCAAAAATAAAAGTGGTTGGTTTCATATCTGTTGATTATTAGTCAATATACCCAACAAAGAACATACCGTTAATTTTTAGTAGACTCTCTTTTAACCAAAGCAGTTTCTAATTGAATGATTTCTGGACTTAGCATTGTTTTGTTTTTAATGGCTTTGATTTCTTTGTACAACTGTTTAAAGGCTGTTTGTCCCATAACATAACCTGGCTGATCTATGGTAGTGATGGTAGGGGAGATGACAGAAGACATGAACCAGTTGCTAAATCCTACAATAGAAATTTCTTCGGGAATCTTTACTCCCAATCTGTTAAATTCAGAAATAGCCCCAATAGCAACCATGTCTGTATTGATAAAAATTCCATCTACGCCTTTCTGTTCTTGATAAAGTTTTGCAGCATTCATTTTTCCATCATCAAAACTATTTTCGTCACAGTCATTTAAATACACCAAACTAGGATCGTATTCCATTCCGTTATCTAACAAAGCCTTTTTATACCCTAAAAATCGATCAATAGAATTTTGCGGCAACAAAGGTCCTCTAAAATGAGCAATGCGTTTACAACCTGTATCTATTAAATGTTGGGTTGCCATATAAGCTGCTTTTTGATCATCAATAATAATTTTAGAACACTTTACCAGTTTCGCTATTTTGTCAAACATGACCAAAGGTTTGTCATGTTCTATTACAGCATTTAAATGTTTAAAATCTGCTGTTCCATTGGCCAATGAAATTAAAATACCATCTACACGATGACTCATTAACAACTCCACCTGTTTTTTTTCTAGCTCATAAGATTCGTTAGATTGTAATATAATAACCAAATAACCTTCTTTTTCAGCTTCGGAAATAATCCCTTTGATAACGTTAGAAAAAAAATGATGTACCACTTCAGGAATCACCAAGCCTATGGTTTTAGATTCTTTGGTTCTTAGGTTTACTGCAAAAGAATTAGGCGTGTAGTTTAAAGTAGCTGCCAATTCTTTTACCAACGCTTTGGTTTTTGGACTTACATCTGAATAATCTTTTAAAGCTTTAGAAACAGTGGTAACAGAGATGTTTAATTTTTCGGCAATTTCTTTTAAGGTAACTGGCTTCATTTTTTGCTTTTTGATGAAATAAAAGTAGTAAAAAATAATGACCGAAAACGTTTTAGGTAAAATCGAAAACGTTTTCGTTGAAAAACACTCGATTTTTACTCAACTTCAGTTATAATTTAGCAAAATAAACAGGTAAATTATTAACTATTAACAAAAAATATACTATTATGAGAAATTCAATTCAATTCAAATGGGGTGTTTTATTAATGCTGCTATTTTCAGTATCGTCAATTGTAGCGCAAACAACAATTTCAGGAAACGTTAAAGATCAAAACGGAGAACCATTATTAGGGGTTACTGTATTATTAAAAGGAACCTCACAAGGTACAGCAACAGATTTTGATGGTAATTATGTTATTAAAAACATTGAAAATGGAACCTACACAGTAGTGGCCGAATATTTAGGATATACAAAGTATTCTAAAAAAATAGTAGCACAAGGAAATAATATTTCTTTAAACATTGTGTTACAGTCTAGCTCAGAATCTTTAGACGAAGTAATTATTACAGGGGTTGCCACTCCAAAATCTAAAATAGAGTCTAGTGTTTCTGTAACAACAATGAAACCAGCAACTATTACACAATCTGCACCAAGATCAACAGCAGAAATTTTTAGAACCATTCCAGGTATTCGTTCAGAATCATCAGGAGGGGAAGGAAACTCTAACATTGCGGTAAGAGGGGTGCCAATTTCTTCTGGAGGATCTAAATACGTACAATTACAAGAAGATGGATTGCCAGTGTTGTTATATGGAGATATCGCTTTTGGTACGGCTGATATTTTTACAAGATTTGACAACAATGTTGCTAAAATAGAAGCTATTCGTGGGGGATCAGCATCTACATTAACCTCTAACGGTCCTGGGGGAATCATCAACATTATTAGTAAAACTGGAGAAGTAGAAGGTGGATCTATAGGAACTACTTTTGGAGTAGACTACAATTCTTTTAGAACAGATTTTGACTATGGAACTGAGATTAATGATGGATTATTTATCCATACAGGAGGTTTTTACAGAGTGGGAGAAGGAATTAGAACTACAGGATTTACAGCTAACAATGGAGGACAGTTAAAAGTAAGCTTGACTAAGAAGTTTGACAACGGACATATTAGATTATATGCTAAATATTTAAATGATAGAACTGCTGCTTATATGCCAGTGCCTATTAAAGTTACTGGAACCAATGCCAATCCTACATGGAACAATGCACCAGGATTTAATGCCACTAGAGGTTCTATTCACACAGCTAACTTAACTCAAACATTACGTACTGGACCTGATGGTGTTACAAAAAGAGGTCATGTAACAGATGGAATGCATCCAGTATCTACTTCTGTAGGATTTGAAGCTAGTTTTGATTTAGACAACGATTGGAAAATTAGCAACAACGGACGTTTTTCTATGAACAAAGGTGGATTTATTACTCCTTTTGTAGAAAGTGTAGGGACTGCTACCGATATGGAAACTAAATTAACAGGAGCTTTGACTTATGCAGACACAGGAAATGCTGTAGAAGCAAACACTTTAGTGAGTAGAATTCATATGTTTGACGTAGAATTAAACAACTTAAATAATTTTATGAATGATGTAAAATTAGCTAAGACTATTGACAACATAAGTATTACTGCTGGATACTTTAAGTCTATTCAAAACATTTCTATGTCATGGATGTGGAATACTTATGTTCAAGATGCTTCTGATGACAATGCTAGATTGATTAATGTTGATGGGTTAAGTGAAAACGGATTGTTAAATTATGGAACACCAGCATGGGGGAATCTACACCGTAATTATGATACACAATACAATGTATCTGCACCATACGCACAAGTTTCAGTTGATGCAACCGAAAACTTAACTATTGATGCAAGTATTAGATATGATATGGGGAAAGTAAGTGGATCTTTTGCAGGAGGTAAAGAAGGAGCTATTGATGTTAATGGAGACGGAACCATTTCTACCCCAGAACAAACAGCACATGTAATAGACAACGCAAACCCAACAGGTGTAGATTATGATTACAACTACGTTTCTTATTCTGCCGGTGTAAACTATAAGTTTTCAGATGATCAATCTGTATTTGTAAGATATAGTAAAGGTGCATCTGCTAAATCTGACCGTATTTTATTCTCAGGATTAGATTACTTAGATGGAGATAAAATAAATGCCTTAGACTTTCTTTCTCAAGCAGAACTTGGATTTAAAAGAAATCTTAGAAGAGGTGCCGTATATGCAACAGCTTTCTATGCTACTACCAACGAAGAAGGAGGATTTGAAGCAACCTCTAACAGTATTATAGAAAATGATTATAAATCTATGGGACTTGAATTAGAAGGTTTCTACAACTTTGGAGATTTTAACTTAAGAGGAGCGGTAACTTATACCAATGCAGAAATTACTTCTGGAGCAAACAAAGGAAACAAACCAAGAAGACAACCTGACTTTATTTACAACATCATGCCATCTTATAATTTTGGTAGTGTAAAACAAAACTCAATAGGGTTAAGATTTGAAGCAACCTCTAACAGTATTATAGAAAATGATTATAAATCTATGGGACTTGAATTAGAAGGTTTCTACAACTTTGGAGATTTTAACTTAAGAGGAGCGGTAACTTATACCAATGCAGAAATTACTTCTGGAGCAAACAAAGGAAACAAACCAAGAAGACAACCTGACTTTATTTACAACATCATGCCATCTTATAATTTTGGTAGTGTAAAACAAAACTCAATAGGGTTAAGCTTTGTAGGACAATCTAAAGCATATGCTCAAGACGCTAACGAATTAGTAATGCCAAGTTTTGTAGTGACAAGTGGATTTGTAAACTATGCAATTACAGAATCTTTAAACGTAAATTTATCTGTAAATAATATTTTAGATGTTATTGCGGTTACAGAAGCTGAAGAAGGAAGTATTACAGACAACCAAGTAAACTATGTAAGAGGTAGAACTTTACCTGGTAGATCTATTAGCTTAGCTTTGAAATACCAATTCTAATCCGTTAGAATTATGATAAAAGAGCTGGTGTAATCACAAAACATCAGCTCTTTATAAAACAAAAAACCTAAGTCTTAATTCATAAAAACCAAAAGTGATGTTCCATAAAGTAAAATTAAGTTTCTGGCAAATACTAAATATGAATGTTGGTTTTTTTGGAATTCAATATAGTTTTGGATTGCAACAAAGTGCCGTAAATCCTATTTACGATTTTTTAGGAGCTAGTCCAGATGAAATTCCTTTATTAAACTTAGCAGGACCTGTTACAGGTTTGTTAGTACAACCTTTAATTGGTGCTTTAAGTGATAAAACTTGGTCTCCAAGGTTTGGACGTAGAAAACCTTATTTTTTAATTGGAGCTTTGATGTGTAGTCTTGCTTTAATTGCATTTCCATATAGTAGTTCTTTATGGATGGCTGCAGGTTTGTTATGGATTTTAGATGCAGGAAACAACACTGCAATGGAGCCTTATAGAGCTTTTATTGCTGATAAATTAGATGAAGAACAACAACCTTTAGGGTTTCAAATGCAAAGCTTTTTTACAGGTTTTGGACAAACATTGGCAAATTTATCTTTATTTATTTTTCCCATGATATTTATAGGAAAAACAGGATCATTACCAACATGGGTATATGCCTCTTTCTTTTTAGGAGCAGTTTGTTCTATAGGTTCTGTATTATGGAGTATTAAAACCACTAAAGAAATTCCGCCTACTCCAGAAGAATTAGCTAAAATGAGAGCAGAAAAAAGAAGTGTTCTGCAACCATTAATTGAAATATTTTCAGCCATAGGAAGCATGCCTAAAATTATGTGGCACCTGGCATTGGTTTACTTATTTCAATGGTATGCATTGTTTTGTTATTGGCAAAATTCATCAAAAAGTATTGCCTTGTCTGTTTGGAATGCCACACCAAAAAGCAATCCAGAAGCTTATGAAGAAGCGGTGAGTTGGACAGGTTTGGTAAACGGATGGTATAACATTGTTACATTCTTAGTCGCTTTTATATTAGTGGGTTATGCTAAAAAATATAGTGCCAAAACAGTCCATATGGTTTGTTTGATATTGGCAGCAGCAGGGTTTATTGCTTTTCCACATATTGAGGATAAAAACTTATTGTTCTTTGCCATTACTGGTTTTGGAATTGGATGGGCTAGTATGATGGGAATTCCTTATTTAATGGTTGTTGCAGACATTCCAAAAGAACGTTATGGGGTTTATATGGGAATCATTAACATGATGATTGTAATTCCTATGATTATTCAAAATCTATCATTCGGATATATTTTAAAAAACTTTTTAGACAACGATCCTCGTCAAGCCATCACATTTGCAGGAGTCTTGTTATTAATAAGTGCTGTAATTACACTGTTTATGAAAGCTAAAAAAGCAACAGATCACAAAATTGTTGCAAGTCATCATTAATTCAGAAAATATGAAAACTAACATAAAAAACATAGATATTCTTTGTGTTGGAGAGGTACTGATTGATTTCATCGGACATCAATCTAACGTACAAATAAATCAAACCAAAGATTATCACAGGTATTTAGGAGGATCTCCTACCAACGTGGCCGCTTATTGTTCTAGGCTAGGTTTAAACACTGCATTGGTAGCCAGTGTAGGAAAGGATGGATTGGGAGAGTTTGTGATGGAGAACTTACAAAAAAACAATATTGATACTCAGTTTGTTCATCAATTAAAAAACAAATCAACCAGTGTCATTTTTGTTTCTAGAACAGAAGGAACCCCTGATTTTATTCCTTATAGAGAGGCAGATTATTGTATTTATGAGTCTCAAATTACTAAAGAAACCCTATTAAACACTAAAATATATCACACCACTTGTTTTGCGTTGAGTAAAGACATTGCACAAACAACTATCTTAACCAAAGCCAAAAAAGCTTATGAGTTGGGTTGCCAATTAAGTATAGATATTAACTATTCAGAAAAAATTTGGGATAGCGAAAGAGAGGTTTTAGAAGTGGTAAAAGAATACTGTCAATACAATCCTTTGGTAAAAGTAAGTGAAGATGATGTATTTAGACTTTTTAACAAAACATTGAGTCACCAAGAAATTTTTGATTTCTTTCATCAAATGGGCGTAGAGACTATTTGTTTAACCTTAGGAAGTAATGGAGTTATTTTGTCTCAACAAGGAAAGGAAACCATTCAATTACCTGCTGTTAAAATAGAAAAAGTAGAGGATGCTACAGGAGCTGGAGATGCATTTTGGTCTGGATTTTTAACCAGTTACATTCAGCAACAACCTTTGCAAGCATGTTTAAAAACAGGCTTAAAAGTAGCAGCCATCAAATTACAAAACATCGGTGGTTTACCTGAAAATATTCAGCTTTAAAAAAAATCAACATGAAAAAAGAAATCAATCAAAATATCAACGGAGTTATGTTAAACGCTTATCCTGATAGTGTTGGAAACAACCTACAGGACATGATTAGCATGCTTAAACTGCCAGAGTTTAAAAGTACATTTTCATTATTTTATATATTACCTACCTTTTTTAATAGTGATTTAGATAGAGGGTTTTCTATTATAGATTATGATATTAACCAAGAATTGGTTTCTAAAAATGATTTAGAAGCTTTAGAAAATCTGAATATCTCTTTAAAGTTTGATATTGTTTTAAATCACTTATCTGTAGCTTCTCCGCAGTTTAAAGATTTATTAAAACACGGAAAAGCCTCAAAATACAAAGACTTTTTTATTGACTGGAATGCCTTTTGGGAAGGTGAAGGAGTCATGGGAAATGACGGAGTAGTAATTCCTAACAAAGAGCATTTAGACAAGCTTTTTATGCGAAAATCAGGACTACCAATTTTAAACGTTCGTTTTCCTGATGGCACTGAAAAACCTTATTGGAATACTTTTTATCAAAAAATTAGTTATCAATCCATTAAGGTAAAAGATTTAGAAAATGTATGGAATTTAGACATCCAACAAGCACAAGAAATTTGTGAAATTGTAAACAAAGCCATTGATCAAAATAAGGAGGTTTCTGAAATTGATTTGGGAGATCTCAATCAATTTAAAGCACAAGTTTTAAAAGTTGTGACCAAAAATCGTTCTTATTTAGGACAAATGGATGTGAATGCTAATTCTCCATTGGTGTGGGAGTTTTATGAAGAAACTTTAAAAAAACTAAGTGACTACGGATGTAAAATTTTACGATTAGATGCCTTTGCTTATTTACACAAAGAAATTGGACAAACTAACTTTTTTAACGAACCTGGAACTTGGGATTATTTGGATAGAATTAAGCAAATAGCTCAAAAAAACAATTTGACATTGTTACCAGAGATTCATGCTGAATATGGATTGGGATTACATGAAGAAGTAGCCAGCAAAGATTATCAAATTTATGATTTTTTCTTACCTGGATTGACCATTCATACCATTGAAAAAGCCAACAGCAAGGCTTTACTTACTTGGGCAAAAGAAATTGTAAAAAAGGGATACAGAACAGTAAATATGTTAGGTTGTCATGACGGAATTCCAGTCTTAGACCTTAAAGGAAAAGAAGTAAACCATGTTTACAACAAAGGCCTTTTGGAAGATAGTGACATAGAAACCATTATGACCACTATTATGGATAGAGGAGGACGAGTTAAAAACTTATATGATGCTGAAGGGAAAAAAATATCATACTATCAGGTAAATGCAACATTTTACAGCGCTTTAGGTGAAAATGATCAGAAGATGTTGTTAGCCAGAGCTATTCAATTGTTTATGCCTGGAACGCCACAAGTTTGGTATTTAGATGTTTTTGCTGGAACGAATGATTATGATGCTGTAGAAAAAGGAGGGAAGGATAGTCATAAAGAAATCAATCGTACTACTTTAAGTCTAGAGGATATTAAAAATGGATTGAAAAAAGAGGTTGTATTAAATCAACTGAAACTAATTCAATTAAGAAATACTCACAAAGCCTTTTTAGGAACGGTAGAGATAATGAATACTACTACTAATGAAATCAATATTCAATGGACAAATAATAAAGAAACTGCACTCTTAAAAGCTGATTTAACAAGTTTAAGTTTTACCATTCAATATACCAAAGAAGATAAAATACAAACACTTACAATATAAGTTTATACCCTTTTATATTTGAGTTTTGCACCTTTAGATCCTATTGTTTTACAACATGGGACAAAGGTGCTTTTTTTGATTTTATAATCAAATGACATTTTGTATATTTAAGTATGAGAAAACTAAAATTTTTAACAGTAAGCTTCCTTTTAATGGTTGCTATTGTATCTTGTAGTACTCCCAAAAAAGCAAGTCTACAAACACAGATAAATACATTAGATAGTTTGGTTTTAGAACAAAACTTGACTATTATTTCAAATTGGGCACGACCACAAGTAACCAATGCCTTGCAGCAAGTAATGAACTCCGGAATAATGCCTCCTGGCAGTAGTGCAGGAAGTGTTAGTTTAACAGGAAATTCTAACTTTTTAACCATTGCTGGTGATAGTATCTCTTCTCATTTACCTTTTTATGGGGAACGCCAAATGAATGTAAACTATGGAGGAGGAGATAGCGCTATTAAGTTGAAAGGTTTGATGAAAGATTACAAAGTCACTAAAAGAAAAGATGATTCTTACCTAATTAACTTTAATGCAAAAAGTGAAAGCAGCTCAGAAAGCTTTACTATTTCTATAAGATTGTTTCCAAACCTTCAAGGTGATATTTTCATCAATAGTACTTCTAGATCGCCTATTAGCTACCGTGGAGAAATCAAAAAAAAGACTACCAAAGAGGTGCAATAATTTCTAGAAAATACATACATGAAAAAAGTAATTATTACAGGAAGTACAGGAATGGTAGGAAAAGCCGTTTTGTATGAATGTTTAGAAAGTGTTGATATTGAGAAAATATTACTGATTAACAGACGTTCTTTAGAATTAAAAGATGATAAAATTCATGAAGTCATTTTAAAAGATTTTTCAGAGGTTGAAAGTATTAAAAATGAAATGAATGGCTATGATGCTTGTTTTCATTGTATGGGAATTTCTTCTATAGGTTTAAATGAAGAGGAATTCTCAAAAGTTACCTTTGAGTACACTAAAAAACTGACAGATGTTTTGTATCAAACCAATCCGAACATGGTGGTGAATTATGTTTCTGGTAAAGGCACAGACAGTACCGAAAAAGGGAATGTTATGTGGGCTAGGGTAAAGGGTAAAACCGAAAACTACATTTTAAACAAAGGGTTTAAAGATGCTTACATGATTCGTTTAGGAGCCATTTTACCAGAAAAAGGAATTAGCTCAAAAACGTTTTGGTACAATATAATTTATGTCTTATTAAGACCCTTTTTTCCATTATTGAAAAAGTCTAAAAATATTTTAACTACGACTTCCTTTGGAAAAGCAATGATTAATACCTTGTTTTTCCCTCAAGAAAACAAACATTTAGAAAATAAGGATATGAACTCATTAGCCTTAAAACATCATAGAAATTAATAAATCCCCTGCTTTATTCCTTTAGAATTTGTATGATAGTTGTAAGTTTGTATCTTTAATTAGGACTATTGTTGTATAAACAACAATTAAAAAATATATCATGAGTATGACAAAAATAAAAAATATAAAACCTTTAGGATTTCCATGGGAAACAAAAGATCCTTTCTTGTTTTGTGCTTATCACAAAGATGATTTTCCAGCAGGAGATGAACAGATGGGAATGCCTAAAAAAGAATTTATAGGGAGAAATATAGGACAAGATTTTGTGATTAAAGATGGATTTAGAATGTATCACGGACGTAGAGTTCCTGGTTTTCCATACCATCCGCACAAAGGTTTTGAAACCATTACCATTAACAAAGAAGGTTTTGTAGATCATACGGATTCCTTGGGTGGAGCAGGACGTTTTGGAGAAGGAGATGTACAATGGATGACCGCAGGAAAAGGAATTTTACACTCTGAAATGTTTCCTTTAATTCATCAAGACAAAAAAAATCCTTTAGAAATTTTTCAAATTTGGCTAAATCTGCCAAAAGTAAGCAAGTTGGTAGAGCCACATTTTAAAATGCTTTGGAAAGACATGATTCCTGTAATAACAGAAACAGATGATCTTGGAAACAAAACCTTTATTGATGTGATTGCTGGAAATTATAAAGGAACCCAAGCTCCAGATACTACACCAGATTCTTGGGCTGCGAATCCGGCCAATGGAGTAGAGGTGTTGACTATTAAAATGGAAGCAAATGCTACGTTTACGTTACCTGCAAGTACAGTAAAAGGAGTGCATAAAACACTTTACTTTTACCAAGGAGATCATCTAGTTATAGAAGAAAACAAAATTCCTAAAGAAAGTATTATTGAAGTAAATCCTGAGGAAGCTATAAGCATTCAGAATGGAAGTAAGGAAGCATTTTTATTAGTGTTACAAGGAAAACCATTAAACGAGCCTGTGGTTCAATACGGACCTTTTGTAATGAATACAGATGCCGAAATTCAAGAAGCTTTTCACGAATATCAAACCACACAATTTGGTGGTTGGCCTTGGCCAGAACAAGAGCAAACACATGCCAAAGAAAAAGGTCGTTTTGCCATTCATATTGATGGAAGAGAAGAAATAAAATAATTTTCAGATATTATTCTTTATAAAAAAACCAGATGATTAATCATCTGGTTTTTTGTTGTAATTTGAATAGATGTTTTATATCTATCTTATCTTAAAAAATTAAAGTTTTTTTAAAGTAAAAGGTATTTTTAAACCAATCGGTTGGTGATTAAATTCGTTTGTTAACATTCCTTCACCTGTTCCATTACTAATGTTAAAAGTCCCCGAAATTTTAGTTACTTGGCTTGAATCGTGAGGATTTAATATAATAAAACTCGACTCTGTTTGAGTATAGCTACAATTATATGGACCGTAACTACATTTTCCTGAATCATCAAATGCTATATTAACATTAACTTCTGTTCCTTGTTGATTCATAGATAATCTCCATTTTGTTCCTACTAATGAAGTGTTAGGGTTTATATTTTTATTGATGGTTTGAAAACTTCCTGTCATTCTACCTTGAGAAAAAGTTATAGGCCCATTTACAGCACCTGGAACAGGAGCAGGTATAACCGCTAATATTCCATATAAAGTAATGACTTTGGGATTTGCCGTTTCTTGATAACTAATTACACACATATAAGTGTCATTTTCTACACCTTTAATATACATTGTGTTCCCTGGATTAACAAGATCAATGTATTGATTAGCTGTAGCTACAAAATGTATGTTTCCTGGAGAAGCTTGATTAAATTCAAATTGAATATCTCCTTGAGAAGAGGGAACTGAAGTCCCATTTACAGTTAACCCTGTCCATTCCCATTTGTCTAATGTAATAGAAAAAGTATTTGTAGCTTGATTTAAAGTAATACTAATTGCTGCCATTTTGATATAAATTATTTATTAATATTCTTACTTTACAGGTTTTCAAAAAACTACCTATAAGAATAAAATTATTTAAAAAAAATAGACAAAACAGCTCCAATAAGACAAAAGTATATCCTTAAAAGACATATTAAACACCTGTTAATAAGAATATTAATGATAAAAAAACAGTCATAAACTTTAATTAGGACTCACTTTCTATATTCATTTCAGAAGGTAAATACCCAAAACAATTTCTAAAAGCAGACGAAAATTTACTAACATTGGCATAACCTAAAACATTAGCGATATAGGTTATTTTTAAATTAGGTTCTTTCATCAACATATTTCTGGCCGTTTCCATTTGTTTGTATTGGTAATACTTAAACAACGTCTTTCCATATGTGTTTTTAAAATCAGCTTTGAGTTTGGTTTGAGACATTCCAACATAAGAAGCAATTTCTTCAACTCCCGGAAAATCTTGAAAAATAGCATCACATATTCGTTTTTCTGCTTTGATAATTTTTCTTCTATTTTGGTTTATAGGAATATAATGTCTATTATTTCCACCTGTCTCTTTCATTTTTTTTATGAAAAAAGAAATCAACTCAAGTGATTGAATTTTTAATTTTAAAACATCTATTACTCCTTTATTTCCTTTGAATAAAATACTATCTAACACAGGCTGTGATACATGATTGGAACCATTAAAAAGCTCAGGTAAAATCAAACATTCATCTTCTGATTTTAACCATTTTTTTAATTTCTCATCAATAAATAAATCACTTGAACTGGCATTTTTTTCCATCCAGCTTTCTGAAAAGTTGATGGTTAAAAAAATAGATTCAGAACCAGCAAAATGTGCATTGATCGCTTTGGCACCAGGTTTAAAAAGAATCCATGACTTATCTATATTAACTTTATTGTCAATTAATGAAGGCGTTGATTTTATTTTATTTTTATGAATATAGTAACTAAGTGTGTAATAACTAGCGGGGATGGATTTGTCATAAATCAAATCGTAACTTACATTCTTTTTAAATTTTATGTTAGAAACTAAAAGCCATAAACCTTCTTCCAATTCTTGATAATGAAAATCGCCATTAAAAAAGGGATTATTAGAACTCATCATATTCTGATCAGGATAGTTCTTTATAAAAGGCATTGATTCTAAACTATTTAGTGTTGCTTTAGGAGAATTAGCAATGTAAGGCATAATATAAAAACCATCACGGTAATACATAAGCCTTTGTCTAAATTTTAAAATAAATTTTTGAGTACTAGGTAGTAATATAGACATGTAATAATTTTAGCAAAACTAATTGTGTTTTATTTTACCAATCAGCACTTTAAACACAAATGGTTGTACCAAATTTAAGTATTTTCATTTAAAACAATGCACTATTACAAGGCCTAGTTGCCTTTTTATAAAAGAAATAATCAAATGTTATTACATTTTAATATTTCCATAAGCTAAAAAACATTTTTTAAAGCCTCTATTTTTTCTTAACTTAAAGAATCTGTAATCTTAAAAAAAAATAAAAAATGCTATTACTTACAAAGTTAATTTTATTGCAAATTCCTTCGGAAATTCCACATCCAGATGATAACGAAGCACTTGATTTTTCTAATCCCTTGGAAATCATTCTGTATTTAGGTGGACCTATTTTAATTTTAATCATATTTTTCATCATCAGAAAGATGCAAAGAAATAGGAAAGGTTAAAATGTATAACGTTTAAACACTAATTACGTTGGCATATTCCATAAAATAAGATTCCAATCGTTTTAAATTAGGGTTTCTTTTTTCGGAGTACAATACATATTGGCATTTGCTAATGCTTTGGGTGATAGACAACACCGCATTGTAAGCATTGGTTTGCGATAAAAACTCCGCATCATCTATGTTAAAAATCTTTAATTCAGATAGGTTTACACCATAAGTCATCAGTAACTTAGCTATAAGTTGTGGTGTTGCAATCAAAATATCAACTCCTTCAAAAATCTCTGATTTTAACAAATCTATGTGTTCTTTTTCATTGGCTACATACACACGTAAAGAAGTCTGTTTGGTATATTTTAAAAAAGATTGATACAAATCCAGCGCTTTGTCATTATTTTCTACCAATACCAAAGCTCTTGGAATATTACCAACTTCCTCACATTTTAATTTATGCATGGTTGTTAAAATCAAAGTAGTGGTTTTTCCTTCATCTTTAGGAGCCGTACAATAAACACTGGTTCCACTTTTAATAACAGGAATACTGGTCTTTTGAAAATCGGTAGGAGTAGTGATTTCTAGATTTTGTAATACTTCTTTGATATCGGCATGTAATTTTTTGAAAGGCATAAAAAAGATAATTTCTTATTAAAAAAAACAAAGATACAATTAAATAGGAGCTTGGGTTTATGAATGGCAAGATTTGATGGTTAAAAAATCAACCCAATATTTGATAGATTTCTTACGTTTTTTTTATGATGTCATCTCTAAAACAGTAGAAAACATGATTAAAAACCATAAATATTCTATCTGTGATAACAACATGTTTTATTCCAAAAAAAGTTAACTTCATCCATTCAAAAAAAAAGTTAATTATAAAATCTAACGATGTTAAAAAAAGAAAACCTTCTGTTTACAATCCTATTTTTAGTCATTATAAAATTTAGTGATGCACAACAAATTAATTGGTCTAAAGATGGAAACTCTTTCTACAGAGTAGAACAAAATCAAATTACAAAAACCACACTTCCTAGCAACACCAAACAGGTTTTGGTTACTGCAGAAATGATTACGCCAAACAATGGTACACCTCTTAACATTAGAGACTTTAGTTTTTCTAAAGATCACCAAAAAATACTTCTTTACACCAATACTAAAAAAGTTTGGAGATTAGACACAGAAGGAGATTATTGGTTGTTAGACTTAAACACAAAATCCCTTTTTCAAATAGGAAAAAACAGACCCGCTTCTTCGCTTCGTTTTGCAAAACTATCACCAGATGCTAGCAAAGTAGCCTATGTAAGTGAGTTTAATTTGTACGTGGAAGATGTCGATACACAAACAGAAACTGCCTTAACAACTGATGGAAACAGAAAGTTAATTAACGGAACTTTTGATTGGGCTTACGAAGAAGAATTTGCGTGTAGAGATGGTTTTCAGTGGAGTCCAGATAGCAATCGTATTGCTTTTTGGCAAATTGATGCAAGAGAAATACGTGATTACAACATGATTAATCTTACTGATGATGTGTATTCCAAAGTGATTCCAGTAGAATATCCAACAGCAGGACAAACTCCATCTCCTGCCAAAATAGGAGTGATTGAAATAGACAGTAAAAACCTTACATGGTTAAATATTGCAGGAGATCCTAGTCAGCATTATTTACCGCGTATCGAATGGAACTCACCAACAAACTTATTTATACAACAATTAAATCGTAAACAAAACGAAAGCAAAATTTTAAACTGCAACGTTATTACCAATACAACAAAACAAATTTATGATGAAAAAGATGCTGCTTGGATTGATGTTTTAAGTGTATGGGAAAATTCTTATGGCTTAACCTATCGTCACAAATTTCTATGGATTAATAACAACAAAGAGTTTTTGTGGTTTAGTGAAAAAGATGGTTGGAGACATTTGTACAGAATTAGTACCACAGGAAAAGTAACTTGTATTACCAAAGGAGATTACGATGTAATGGATGTATTGGCGGTAAACGAACAAAAAAACTTGGTCTATTTTTATGCCTCTCCAAACAATGCTACTCAAAAATATTTGTACAAAACAAAATTAAATGGAAAAGGAAAAGCCAAAAGAGTAACCCCTTTAGATTTTGAGGGGACTCATAATTATTCAGTATCTCCTACAGGAAAATATGCATTTCATAGTTTTAGCAATACGCATACAAAACCGGTAGCAGAATTCATTAGCTTACCAAACCATATTTCTACAGATAATAACACTTCTTTTAAAGCTAAAGTAGCAGCGGCACAAGTAGAAAAAAAGGTTGAGTTTTTTAAAGTAACCATTGCAGATGGTACTGAAATGGATGGTTGGATGATAAAACCTACCAACTTTGATACTTCTAAAAAATATCCTGTTGTTTTTATGGTTTATGCAGAACCTTGGGGAGCCAATGTAAAAGACCAATATGGTGTAGGAGGGAACCGATTGTATAAAGGAAACATGGCCGATGATGGTTATATTTATATGTCTATAGACAACCGAGGAACCCCAGCACCCAAAGGACGTGCTTGGCGAAAAGCCATTTACAGAAATATAGGAAAATTAAACATTTCTGACCAAGCCATGGCTGCCAAAGAAGTATTAACCTGGGATTTTGTAGATGCCAAACGTGTAGCCGTTTGGGGTTGGAGTGGAGGAGGTTCTACCACTTTAAACTTGTTGTTTAAATACCCTAAAATTTACCAAACTGGAATTGCCATTGCTGCAGTGGGAAACCAACTGACCTATGACAATATTTACCAAGAACGTTATATGGGATTGCCACAAGAAAATATACAAGATTTTATTGATGGATCTCCAATTACACACGCTAAAAACTTAGAAGGAAACTTATTATACATACACGGAACAGGCGATGACAATGTACATTATAATAATGCCGAAATGTTGATTAATGAATTGGTTAAACACAACAAGCAATTTCAGTTAATGGCCTACCCAAACCGTTCTCATTCCATTTCAGAAGGAGCAGGGACAAGTGAACATTTACAAACTTTGTATACTAATTATTTAAGACAACACTGTTTACCGGGAGGAGAATAACTATTTTAGAGTATTTATTTGAAAGTTAAGTTTCGATGAGTAAAAACTATATTATTTCACTAAATTTGAAATTATCGATAATATTAAAACATGTACGAATCAAAAATACCTAAAGCCCTTTTAGATAAAATTAAGGAAGGAAAAGTAATATTGTTTTTAGGAGCTGGAGCTGCGTTTGATTCTAAACATCCTAATGGTGACAAACCACCAAGTGGTAATCAATTAGCAAATTTAATTAGTGAAAAGTTTTTAGGTCCAAATTATTTGGATAGAGATTTACAGTATGTTTCAGAATTAGCCATAAGTGAAACAGATTTATTTACAGTTCAAAAGTTTGTTTCTGACATTTTTAGACAATTTAAACCTGGAGACCATCATTTAAGAATACCTTTATACAAGTGGCATTCAATTTATACAACGAATTACGATTTATTAATTGAAGATTCATATGATAAAGTAAGAAATAGGCAACAAGTTCTTGCAACATTTATTAAAAACGGTGAACGAATACAAGATAAAATGAGTATTCCAAATTCCGTTATGTATAACAAACTACATGGTTCTATTACAGATATAACAGATGAAAAATTGCCTCTTATATTAACACCAGATCAATATGTAGATCATCTTGATGAAAGAGATCGATTATTTGGACGTTTAAAAGAAAGCTCTTTCGAATATTCAATATTATATGTAGGTTTTAGTTTTGCTGATTTAGATATAAGATCTACTCTAAAAGAACTTAATAAAAAGGGAGACGCTAGACCTCGATCTTACATGATCGGTCCCAATATTACAGAAGAAGAATCTAGATTTTGGGATTCAAAAAAAATATCTTCAATTAAACTTTCTTTTAAGAGTTTTATAGATGAGCTTGATAAAAGTATTACTGAAAATGAGAGAATATTAAGTAGTATTGTGAGAGAAGATTTCTCTCATCCAATAATGGCAAAATTTCAAGCAAACGTTAGTGAACCAACTGAAGGTTTAATAGAGTTTATAAATAGAGACGTAACATATTTACACACAAACCTAGCCGAAAAAGACACAGAACCTAAAGTTTTTTATAAAGGTTACTTTGAGGGTTGGGATCCTATTTTAAAAAATTATGATGTAAATAGAAAAGTAACAGATTCTATTTTATCTGATGTCTTTTTGGTTGAGGAAGATGAAAGGGGCGTTAAACAAGAATTATTTTTGATAAAAGGTAATGCAGGTTCTGGAAAAACAGTATTAATGCATAGACTTGCTTGGGATGCAGCAATAACTTTTGAGAAACTATGTCTATATTATAAATCCGATGTACCTTTAGAATATAATAGATTTGCAGAATTATATCAATTAGTTAAGGAAAGGATATATTTATTTATTGACGGTGTTGTTGATAAAGTAGATGATATTGAATATCTTTTAAACAAGGCAAAAAAAGACAACATTCAAATTACAATTATTTGTTCAGAAAGAACAAATGTATGGAATGTAGGAGGAGATAGGTTGAATACTTTTTTAATCCAAGATTATACATTACAATATCTAAATGATAAAGAGATTGATGATTTAATAGTATTACTTAAAAAACATAAATCTTTAGGATATTTAACAGGTAAAAGTATTGAAGAACAGAGGTATGCACTTTCTGAACGATCAGGTAGAGAACTACTCGTTGCTTTATATGAGGCTACAGCAGGTAAACCATTTGCCGATATAGTAATGAATGAGTTTAAATCTATTCCTAGTGAAGAAGCACAAAGTTTATATTTATCAATTTGTATTTTTCACAGAATTGGAGCTTATGCTAGAGCTGGTATTATATCTAGATTACACGAAATTAATTTTTCTTATTTTCAAGACAAACTATTCAAACCGTTAGAATCTGTTGTATATCATCACAGAAACTATGTTATAAATGATTATGTTTTTACGACTAGACATCAACATATAGCTGAATTAGTTTTTGAACAGGTTTTGATTGATCAAGAATCACGATATGAAAAGTATATAAGTATTATTTCAAAACTTGATATTGATTATGACAGTGATAAACAAGTTTTTATTGCTCTAACAAATGCTAAAAAGCTAATGGAAGTATTTAGAGATCCAAATAAAATAAGAGAACTCTATAATATTGCATATGAAAATATAGGAGAACAAGCAGCCTTAATGCAACAAGAATCAATCTTTGAAATGAATCATAATGATGGTGATTTAGAAAAAGCTAATATGTTATTAAATAGAGCACATGAAATTGAACCAAAAAATAGTTCTATTGCACATTCTAAAGCAGAGTTTTTGTTAAGGAAAGCTACGAATAACTCACAAAATTTAGTGATTAAATCTTTATTGAAGTCATCTAAAGATATATGTCAGGATATAATAAGTAATAAAAAAAACAGAAACATTGTACACGCATATCATACTTTATTAAAAATATACATATTAGAATTAGAAAAATTTCTTGAAGAAAATAATTCAAGCTTAATAGAAAAAAAGATTCAAGATTTTGAAAAAACTTTAGCAAAAGCAATGCAAAATTATCCAAATGAAAGTTTTTTATTTGATGCTGAAGCTAGTTTTAATAATCTATTAGATAACTCTCCAAAAGCATTAGCTTCATTAAAGTCTGCTTTTGAAGTTAATAAGAGAAGTCCATATTTAGCAATTAGATTATCTAACTATTATATTGATAACGATAATATTGAAAATGCTTTAATAATTCTAAAGGAATCAATTGACATTAACGTTAATAGTAAAGATTTAAATTTCAAGTATGCTATTTTATTAATGAAAAAGAATAGTGAAAACTACATAGATCTCAAGCATTATCTAAGAAAATCTTTTGTTAAGAATGATAAGAGATATGATGCTCAATTTTGGTATGCTAGAACATTATACTTACTCGAAGAAGATGAGTATTTGGATTATTTTGAATATTTAAAAGACGCACCTTTAGATTCAAGATTTAAGAAAAAACAGCAAGGTATTGTTACCATAAATAATATTCCTAAAATTTATGAAGGAACAATTATAAAACTTGAAAATTATTTTGGTTTTATTAAACAAGATATTAATGGTGAAAGAATATATTTTTATAGAAACAGTGAATTAAGTGATTTAAGATTTAATTCTCGGGTTAAATTTAATAAGTTATTTAATTACAGTGGACCAATAGCATCTATTATAGTTTAAATTATATTAGATACTAATATTGTGTTATAATTTATATTATGTTAAATAGAATATATCAAAGAAAAGGACTGTAGTTTTTACAGTCCTTTTTGTATTATTGATTTTTAGCTTCTTCTTCAGCTTGTTTAATCATGGTTTCGTTAGCAATAATCGCTAATTCAACTCTTCTGTTTTTAGCTTTACCAGCAGCAGTAGAATTATCAGCAATTGGTAACAATTCTCCTTCACCTTTAACGGTAAATCTATCAGCAGGAACTCCTAATGCTTTTAAGTAATCTGCAACAGCATTGGCTCTTTCATAAGATAATTTCATGTTGTATTCCTCAGCACCGTCAGAATCTGTATGTCCTGTTACAAATAAATTGGTTTCAGGATACTTTTGTAATACTTCTGCCAATTTTGTTAAAACATTTTTAGTATCAGCATTGATTTCAGATTTGTTAGAAGCAAAATAAATTCCTGAATCTTTATCAAAAACCACATCAATTCCTTCACCAACTCTATATACTTGTGCTCCAGGAATAGAATTTCTTAATTCCTCAGCTTGCTTATCCATTTTTTTACCAATAATAACTCCTGTAGTTCCACCTACTGCAGCACCACCAATAGCACCAATAGCAGCTCCTTTTTTACCACCAATTAACGCTCCAATACCAGCACCAATAGCAGCTCCAGCTCCCGTTCCTAATAATCCTCCTTTGGTTGTGTTGTTCATACTAGAACATCCAACAAACATACTAGCGCTTAAACATACTAATAACGCGTTTCTAAAAATTTTCTTCATTTTAATTTTCTTTAGTTTGATTTATGTAAAGTGAAATTATCTATTTTTTTCTTAATAAATAAAATTATATGTTAAAATCTTATGAAATTTTTATTCTTTAAACTTCATATTAATCTCTGTATTTAGCTTACGCTTATAATCTTCTTCTAACCACATGATGTAGTTTTTGGTACTTTTAATCATGTAATGAGAGTATTTTTTAATTCGGTCTTTAATATCATCATCTAATAAAATGGCCAAATCACGAGCCTCAAAAACATCTTCTGCATTTTCATAACACATTTGTGCGTGTTGTGCTACAGATTTATCTAACACTACTTTAGATTTAATTCCTCTTTTAATAGCATTGTCATAATGTTCTTTTACCTTAAAAGTAATGTCTTCTGTGTTTTTAAACTTTTCACGAATCTCTTTAGGCATGTCATATACAAACTGACGTTCTATTTCTTCATCATTGATTAAGTTGTCTAAATAATAATCTGGCGATTTAAAAATACGTTTCCAGTTAATAGGTGCACTCCACAACCCAAAACGAGCCGCGTTGTTTCCTAAATCAATTACATTAAATGTTTTTTTGTTTTTAAACACACGAGATCCACGACCAATCATTTGGTAGTACAAAGTGATAGATTTTGTAGCTCTGTTTAAAATAATGGTGTCTACACTTGGCTCATCAAATCCAGTAGTTAAAATACTTACCGAAGTTAAAATAGCATCAGGTGTTTTTTTAAACCATCTTAAAATTTCACTTCGCTCCTGCTTAGAAAAAGTATTGTCTAAATGACGAATATTGTCATATCCTGCAGCTTTAAAAGTATCATATACATGCCAAGAAGTACTAATACCATTATTAAAAATCAAAGTTTTTTTACCTAATGATTTTTCTATATAAGCATGTAACAACTTGTCTTGCATGATATTACTGGTGTACAAATCATCTGAAGATTTTACGGTATAATCTCCATTAATCCCCACTTTTAAACCTCCCAAAGCAACATCATAAGTATAAGTAGTAGCTTTTGCCAAGAAACCTCTTTCTATCAAAGTACTAATAGGTTCTCCTACCAACAATTCATCATAAATTTCATTCATAGGAAGTTTTATGTTAGAACTCAAAGGCGTTGCCGTAACTCCTAAAATAAAACAGTCTTGAAAATACTTAAAAAGTTTACGGAAAGAATTGTAGTGAGCCTCATCAATAATAACCATGCTCACATCTTTCATATCTAACAAATCATCGTTTAATCTGTTTTTAAGCGTTTCTACCATCGCCACAAAACACATAAAATCATTTTGATCGTCCAAAGATTTTACATCACTGGTAATTACTTTGTTAGTCACCCCAAATTCATCAAGCATTTTAGAAGTTTGACTACTCAACTCAATTCTGTGAGTTAAAATCAATACTTTTTTCTGCTTTTCCTTAATAAATCTTCTGGCTATTTCAGAAAAAATAACAGTCTTCCCTCCTCCTGTAGGCAACTGAAAAACCAAGTTGTAATTAGAAGGTTTGTTTTCTATTTTATCAAAAACATTATTGATGTTTTCTTTTTGATAGTCGTATAATTCCTTCTTATTAGTACTTGTTTTCTTTATTTCTACTTCCATATGGTCTTTTTGAGTTTTGCAAAACTACGCAGTTTTTAAAGTTTTACGAAATTTAAACCCTGTTTTTTCGCTATAGATCCCGTATTTAGAATAGTTTCACAAACCTGATTGATTAAATTCTTATATTTAGAGTACTAAACTTTAAAAACTATAATCATGAATTTTAACCTAATTATATTATTAATTACTGCTGTAGTTCCTTTATTTATTGGTTTTATTTGGTATCATCCTAAAGTTTTGGGAACCGCTTGGATGAAAGAATCCAATATCAATCCCGAAAAAATAGAAAAACCAAATCCTATGATTTTTTTGTGGTGTTATTTGCTTAGTTTGTTTATTTCGGTGGCTTTAACCCCAATTGTGATCCATCAATTTGGGTTTTTCTCTATTTTGATGAGCGAACCAGGTTTAAATGATCCTAATTCTGATCTTTTTGCTTACACTAGTGAATTTATGGCCAACTACGGACAAAACTTTAGAACTTTTAAACATGGAGCTTTGCACGGAATGATCAATGCTATTTTACTAGCCTTGCCTATTATTGGAATTAATGCTTTGTTTGAAAGAAAATCTTTTAAATATGTAATGATACATACGGGATACTGGGCAATATCACTTGGATTGATGGGCGGAATTATTTGTCAATTTACCTAAACACTCAATTTCACAAAAAACCTCGGAGTTTCCTCCGAGGTTTTTTTTATGCTTTTTGATCTTTTTTAAAAGGACTTCTTAATTCGTACACACTTGGCTTTACTTTTTTTATCAAGGGTTTCATTAAAGTGTTTACCATTTTATTATTGTGTTTTATATATAGCTGCATCCTTACAGGTTTGGCTCCTAAGCTACTTTTTATAAGCTCAGCCGTTCTTCCCAACCTTAGTTCTTTTACCTTGTTGGTAATGGCTAATTGAACGTAATCGTACAAAATGCGTTGATACAAAGGCAAACTTTCATTTATTTTATAATCAATTCCTACATAATTGGCATCTAAACAACCATCTGTAAGACAAGCTGTGCTAAAAGCAACTAAAGTATCCTCTAAAAAATATCCTCTAAACACAAAATCATCCTTAAGTTCTTTTTTAAATTGATAAAAATTATCCTCCGTAAACTTTACCATGTTAAAACTCGCTGTTTTCACTACAGATACATACAAATTATGTATAGACGATTTAGCCGCTTTAATGTCTGCTGCCGATAATTCACGTTCTTTTATCTCAATAGTCTTTTTATAAACACTTTTTGCCCTAGTTCTATATTTGGTCGTCATGGACGATAAATACTCCTGAAACGTATGCCAAGTATTGTCCATTTCTAAAACCATGTTTACATCAATTTCAAAAGAATGATATTTTTTATGCAAGGTTTGCTGAATGGCCAGTTGTTGATTTTTCCAAAATTCTTTAAACAAGATAAAACTTAAGCCTATAGAGGTTCCTGTTTGTTTTAAAGCCGTTTTTAAATCTTTAACCACCTCATAAACTACTTCTGTAGAAATTTCTTGATGCATAACAAACCCATTTTCTCCTGTAGCAAAAAAATTACCACATACCATTAAATTCCCACAAAGGCTTTTTAACATTTTGGTGGTGATTCTTTTCTTTATTTCATGAGGAAAAGTGTCTTGAAAATAAAAACCATTGGTAATTTCTATACTTTGAAAATACATTAGCCCTACCGGAACTTCTTTTTGATAAACCACTACATACAAAAAACCAAGATGCGGTATTTTACTGTTTTCAATAGCCGTTAAATAAGGAGTTGTTAAGTATAAATTATAATGTTGAACCAAAGACCAGTCCTTTGCAAGGTCTTGAATTGCAAAAGAAAACTGATAAGAAATGTCTTTATTGATATAATAAGGCTTTAAAATCATACATTAAAAATGGACATAAAAAAACACCTTAGTAGGGCACTAAGGTGTTTTCTTACGATGAAACTACTATTAATAATCTTTAAAAATAGCGTGCATCATTCTTTTTTTATCATTAATGCTTTCTTCCATAGAAATCATTGTCTCCGTTCTTCTAACACCATCTATATCGTCTATAGAAAAGATAATGTCTTTTGCTTGATTGGTGTCTTTTGCTCTAATCTTACAGAAAATATTGTATTTGCCTGCAGTAATGTATGCAACTGTTACATTAGGAATGTTTTCTAAAGCGGCTAATACTTGTCTAATTTTAGAACTACTTTCTAAATACAAACCTACGTGTGCAATAAAATTGTAATCCATTTTTTCATAATCCAATGTTAGCGTAGAACCTTTAATGATTCCTTCGTCTTCCATTTTCTTAACACGAACATGAATGGTACCAGCTGAAACTAATAATTTTTTAGCAATATCCGTAAAAGGAGTTCTTGCGTTATCAATCAACATATCTAATATTTGGTGATCTATTTCGTCTAAATGATGTTTCTTCATGGATTTGAGGTATTTTACTTTCTAAAAATTTAAGTGACAAAAATACAATATTCTAGTGTTTTTCTCTCTTTTTACAAAATAAATATAAGTATTCTTAACAAATATTTAAACTAAAACTCATTATAAGCATTAAATTCTTTTAAATCACCTCTTTGATACTCTACCAATTTAGACACTAATTGATTGTTAACTACCTCATATTCATACTGAAAAGCAATATCTACCTGCTTGTTTTGATCATCTAAAAAATTTCTTAAAATTAGGTCATAATTTTGTTTTCCATTGTTAGGAATGTCAAAATATGGCTCATAATGAGTGTAATTTTCATTAAAAACTAAGTAGTTTAAACCACTTAAAATCGCATAGAAGTTAAATTTTCTAACAATATCTCTATCATAATCGCCAGGATAGTGTCCTGCTTCTATTAAAATAGTATTGTGTCCTAGCTTTTGAAAGTTGTCTCCAGTTGCTGTTGGATAAAATTCATCTGTATATCTTCCCACGTAATTAGGGATGATTTCTTGCAAGGTTTCATTCATTGCCACAATCGCAGCCATGGTTTCTTTTCTACCCTCTGTTAACGTTCTAGGCTCATCTATAGAAGGTGCTAAAAAAGAAATGGTTGCCGGATTCTTAAACCCTTCAACGTTAAATATGGTTCTTTGGTCGTGTAGGTTAAAACAAAAATGAGGATTAAAGTCATTTAAAACAGCTCTTAGTAAATTACTTTCTTTCGCTTTTAAATCTACTGCATCTCTGTTTAAATCAACATCATTCTGGTTTACTCTGGTAAAGTTTGTAGCTCCATCCGGATTCAACATTGGAATAAAGATCAAAGTACATGTATTTAATAAGTCTTTAATAAAAGAATCCTCTTTATAAGTTTCTACATATTTAAAAATGTCAAATAAAGCCTTGGTTCCTGTGCTTTCATTTCCATGCATCTGAGACCATAATAATATTCTTTTTGGTCCAGTACCTAAAGTGATATGATATATATTTTTATTTGCTTCAGAAGTTCCTAATTCACGAACCACAAAAGGGGCTTTTAAAGTCTTAATGATGGGTTCTATATCTTCTAAAACAATACGTCTACCTAACAATTTATCCTCGAAATTGTTTAGGTACCATTTTTCTAAAGTATCTAAATCTAATCTATTCATGTTACAAAAGTAAACAACCTTTTGTTTACAATTGTAAATTACATTTGTAAACCCTAGTATTCGTTACTCAGAATTTCATTATACTTTTGTAAACATTTCCTAAACACTAAATTCAACAAAACTACGTATCTATATTTTGCAACACATAAAAACATATAAAACACTAAAAAAGAGATTATTATTGTAATTTAATTAAAGTTTATTATACTAACATACGATCTGTAACCAACTGATTTTAAAATATATTATGATAAGAAACAATAATTAATTACATTTGTAAACATCAATTTTATTCAATAGAATTTACAATGTTAAACCAAGAAGAATTCATTAACAGACTACATAAATTACTAGAGCATTATCATTTATCTGCAGCTACGTTTGCAGATGAAATTAGCGTACAGCGTTCTAGTATTTCTCACTTACTTTCTGGGAGAAACAAACCTAGCCTAGAATTTGTTTTAAAGATTGTAGACACTTATAAAGAAGTATCGTTAGATTGGTTGTTATACGGAAAAGAACAGTTCCCTATCAAAGAAAATAAATCAACCAAAATAAATCAGGGCTTATTTGCAAATACTGAAGAAAATACAACAGCTAACCCTACTGTAAATAATGAGCAAAAAAAAACAACAACTCCTTCTGACATAGAAAGAATTGTTGTCTTTTATAAAAACGGAACTTTTAAAGAGTATTCCGAAACCTCTTCATAAATTATACCTACTCTATAGCTAGTTTCTTTACTCCTTGCTCCAAAATAGATAGAATTGCATTTTTATTAGGATGATTTACTTCTTGCTGCTTGGCAATTACTTTTCTTAAAACTCTAATACACTCGTAATTAAAGTTATATTTTCTATACCTCAATCCTTTTTCAACAAAATCATCAACCATAATTTGAATAGCCTCTTCGTTATCGGTAGCTGCCACCCAGTCAAAAGCATCTTCAAAGTTTTTCTTTAATTTTTCATCTTGAATCAAATACATTCCAGTCAACAAATACTTAGCAACAAACGTTACTTGTTCGGGTTTACGTTGTTCTAAATATATTTTTAATAAAGGAACATATATATAATTCTTAATGTTTACAGACAATCCTTCTGCATATTTCTGCGCTCTATCCTTGTCTATATAATACATGGCTAACAAACTATTTCCTTTTACTTTAGGAGAGATATTATCAATTCCCTGGATAAAGATGGACAAGTATTTTTTATCTAATAATTTCCCTAAAGTTGAAATGGCTGCAGCTGCTACATTAGGATTTTTATCTTTAGCCAATTCCGTAATTTTAGAAATTGTTCTTCTTTTGGCATAACTACCAGCCAAATTAATATTCTCTAAAGCATATGCTTGAATGGTTTCATACGGATCTTTAATAGCTTCTTCAAACAGCTTAAAAACATCTTTATCATCTTGTTTGTCTTTCAATAATTCTAAAGAACTCATTTTATCTACATAGTGATTTGCATGTTGATATTGATAAATCAATTGTTCTGTAGTCAATTCAGGCTCTATAATTTCTGCCAACAATACATGATCAGAATTTACCTTAACCAATTTAGGTTCTTTTTTAAATGGAAATTCAAAAATCTTTTCTTTTCCATCTACAAACACTTTGTATTCTTGTTTGGTATTATCTCCGTCGTAAACAGTAATGGTTACAGGAAAATCGAATTCTTTCCCAGATTGAGTGATTTTTACTTTTACTTTATCACTTAGTAAATCATTCTCATAACTCACTTTTAACTTTGGGTGTCCGTTGCTATAATACCATTGACTAAAAAACCAAACCAAATCTTCTCCACTTACTTCTTCAAAAGCCAAACGTAATTGTTGCGCTTCTGCTGATTTGAATTTGTTTTTTTCTAAATACAATTTAAGTCCCGCAAAGAAAATATCATCTCCTAAATAATTTCTAAGCATATGAAGAATCATTCCTCCTTTGTTATAACTCACCACATCAAAAACATCGTCTTTTTTTGAGTAATTATAACGCACCAAATGTTTTTCATAATTTTCCTGCAAAGCATTAGGATTCATATACTGTCCTCTGTCTTTATCCATATGTTCATCTGCCCTGTCTTTTCCATATTGATGGTACAACCATAAATATTCCGAGTAGTTTGCAAAAGATTCATTCACAGTAATATTTGCCCAACTTTCAGTGGTAACTAAATCTCCAAACCAATGATGAAACAATTCATGTGCAATGGTAGATTCCCAAGTATTTCTTTCAGACAACTCTCCTTTAGACAACATAGCTTGTTCTGCATGTATTACTGCACCTGTATTTTCCATTGCACCACTCACATAATCACGTACAATCATTTGACTGTATTTGTCCCAAGGGTATTCTACCCCCGTGATGTCTGAAAAAAAGGTTAACATTTTAGAAGTATTTTTAAACAATTCCTCTGCAGTATCTTTATAAGAAGGTTCTACATAAAAATTAACTTCTTTTCCTCTCCAAGTTTGTTTGATGACTGCAAAATCTCCTACCCCAACAAAAAACAAATAAGGAGCATGTGGCAAGGTTTGTTTCCAATGATCTGTTCTGGTTCCATCTTCATTTTTTTTCTGAGAAATTAATTTCCCATTAGAAAGCGTTACAAATTTATCAGGAACCGTTAGAATAATTTCTTGGGTTGATTTTTGATTTGGCTTATCAATAGTTGGAAACCAAACGCTATTTTGTTCAGGTTCTCCTTGTGTCCATATTTCTGTTGGCTTAGATGCATCTTCTCCTTTTGGATTGATAAAATACAGACCTTTGTCGTCGGTAATTGCTATCCCACCTTCACTTTCTACTTTGTTAGGATTTCCTCTGTATTTGATATATAAAGTCAAAGTATCATTCTTGGTATAAACTTTTGGAAGATCAATATTTAATTTGGTACCAGTATTGTAAAACTTTAAAGTTTGATTTCCTTTTTTAACTTCGTAAATATTCATCTTTTTAGCATCCAATTGTAGTTTATTGGTGCTTTTAAAATGTGGAGATAAGGTAATCCAAGCTTCTCCATTTACGGTCTGATCATTAAAATTAAAACTCAAATTAAGCTTGGTGTCTACCAAATCAAATTCTTTAGTAGCTGTTTTTCCGTTGTCGTTAAAACGATACAAACGCTGAGCTTGTGTTTGACTCGCTATAAAAACAACAAATAATAATCTTATGTAGTATTGCATAAATTAATAGGTTATTAATGATTTTATAATCGGTTGAATTTCTTTTAATTTTTTACTTCCTTCTAAAAAAGTAAGATCTATCACAAAACTAAATCCCGCTACGTTCCCTTTTTGCTGAATTAGTTTTGCCGCCGCAACAGCCGTTCCTCCTGTAGCCAATAAATCATCATGAATCAACACATGACTTCCTTCTGCAATGGCATCTTCATGAACTTCAATAGTTGCAGAACCATATTCTAAATCATACGATTCTTTAATGGTTTTGGCAGGTAATTTACCTTCTTTTCTAATCATGATAAAAGGTACTTGGAGTTTTTGTGCCAATAATACTCCAAACAAATATCCTCTTGATTCTATCCCAGCTACCGCATCAACTTTTACATCTTTAAACTGATCGGCCATGGCTGTAATCATCTCTTGTAATAAACTTGGATGCAATAATATTGGGGTAATGTCTTTAAACAAGATTCCTGGTTTTGGAAAATCTTGTACATCACGTATTACAGATTTTACTCTTTCTTCTAAAGTTTTAGTTTTCAATTTTGTTTCTATATTTTTTTGTTTGATGATAGACTTCTTCCAGAATCATTTTGTCTTGTTCAGAAATTTCTTGATGCGAAAATTCCATCATTTTAGTTGCAGTCCTTATGGCTTTTTTCAGATTGTAAACATCTACCAATTTGTTTCCTCCCCATGTAAATGATGGAATAAACTTTTCTGGTAAATCTGATCCAAAAATATTGGCACTTACACCAACAACTGTACCAGTGTTAAACATGGCATTGATTCCGGTTTTAGAGTGATCTCCCATCATCAATCCGCAAAACATCTGTTGAGTGTCTTCATAAATTTCTTCTTCATAACTCCACAATCGCACTTTACTAAAAGTGTTTTTTAAGTTAGAGATATTGGTGTCTGCTCCAAAATTACACCACTCACCTACTACAGAGTTCCCTAAATATCCTTCATGACCTTTATTAGAGTTTCCAAAAATAATACTGTTTTTAATTTCTCCACCTACTTTACTGTTAGGTCCAACGGTGGTAGCACCATATATTTTTGCACCCATTTTTATCAGTGCTTTTTCTCCCAAAGCAAAAGGCCCTCTAATCAATGCTCCATCTAAAATAGTCGCTTCTTTTCCAATATAAATAGGTCCACTAGAAGCATTTAAAATACAAGGAAAAATAGTAGCTCCTTCTTCTATAAAAATCTGTTCTTTGTTAATAGCCTGAACACCTTCTGGAATTTCCATAGAAATCTCATCCGTAGTTAACAATTCAAAATCTTGTTGGATGGCATATTCATTTTTTAAAAACAAATCCCATTTGTGTTCTATACATTCAATATTTTCTAAAACAATAGATTCATAACTATCAAAATCTACTTCATCCTGATCTTCGGTACTGTAAAAAGCCAAAATATCCTCATTACAAACTACTTTTTGATTGGCTTTTAAGTTTTTTACTGCTTTAAAAAATTCCTGATTTGGAAGATATCCTGCATTGATAAAAATATTTTCTTCCATTTCTAACATTGGAAATTTATCGCTTAAATATTCTTCTGTCAACGTAGTGGTTGTTAACCTTAAATATTTTTCCCATTTTTCACGAATGGTTAAAATACCAATTCTAATATCTGCTACAGGTCTTGTAAAAGTAAAGGGTAAAAGTGCTTCCCTAAAAGCACCATCATAAAGGATGTAATTCATGTTTTCTTTTTCTATTATTTTCTTTTGTTTCTCAATTTTTAAATGATCTGTACAAGCCCTTCAAAACACAAATCCTTCACTTTATTTGTACTATTTTTTACTGGTAAAAAGATATAAAAAAACCACCTAAAAAGAATAGGTGGTAATATTTTTATTGTTGCAATATTTTATTGTCTTGAATAATTTGGAGCCTCTTTTGTAATTGCTACATCATGTGGGTGACTTTCTGCAATTCCTGAAGCGGTAATTCTTACAAATTCAGCAGTTTTTTGAACTTCAATAGTAGCTGCACCACAGTATCCCATACCAGCTCTTAATCCACCAATAAACTGATGCATGGTTTCATACAATTCACCTTTATAAGGAACACGTCCTTCAATTCCTTCAGGAACTAATTTCTTACTATTATCCTCATCTCCTTGGAAGTATCTATCTTTAGAACCTTTTTTCATTGCTTCTACAGATCCCATTCCTCTATAAGACTTGAATCTTCTTCCGTTAAACAAAATGACTTCTCCAGGAGCTTCTTTAGTTCCCGCTAATAAAGATCCTAACATTACAGAATCTGCCCCTGCAGCAATGGCTTTAGGAATATCTCCTGTATAACGAACTCCACCATCAGCAATCACAGGAACTCCTGTTCCCTCTAATGCTTCTGCAACTTGAATTACTGCGGATAACTGAGGATATCCCACACCTGCAACGATACGAGTTGTACAAATTGAACCAGGTCCAATTCCAACTTTAACTCCATCGGCACCTGCAGCAACTAAATCTAAAGCCGCTTGTTTGGTTACAATATTACCAGCCACGACATCTAAATTTGGATAAGCAGCTTTAACTTCTTTTAATTTATTTAAAATATTGATAGAATGACCATGAGCTGAATCTAACACAACTGCATCTACTCCTTCTTTAACCAAAGCAGCAACCCTATCTAAACAATCATCTGTAACTCCAATAGCAGCAGCTACTCTTAATCTACCAAATTCATCTTTATTTGCTTCTGGATTTTCACGAACTTTTGTGATATCTCTAAAAGTGATCAATCCAACTAATTTATAGTCTTTATCAACAATTGGTAATTTTTCAACTTTATTGTCTTGCAAAATAACTTCTGCTTCTTTTAAAGAAGTACCCGCAGAAACGGTTACCAATCCTTCGGAAGTCATTACATCTGCAATTTTTCTATTACTGTTTTTTTCAAAACGCAAATCTCGGTTGGTTACAATTCCTTTTAAGATTCCTTTTTCATCAACCACAGGAATTCCGCCAATTTTGTGCTCTTGCATTAATAAATTAGCATCTAAAACAGTTTGGTCTGCTGTAATAGTTACAGGCTCTAAAATCATTCCTGCTTCAGAACGTTTTACTTTTTTAACTTGTTTTGCTTGTTCAGCAATAGACATGTTTTTATGAATCACACCAATTCCTCCTTCACGAGCCATAGCAATAGCCATTCTAGACTCCGTAACGGTATCCATGGCAGCAGATATAATAGGTGTATTCAATGGAATATTCCTAGTGAATTTAGATTTTATTGAAACGGTGTTTGGTAACACTTCTGAATAAGCAGGGACTAATAAAACATCATCGTATGTTAGACCTTCAGAAATAACTTTGTTTGTAGACATTTGCAATTAGGTATGATTTAATTGCATGCAAATATACAACAATTAATATAAAACAACCCAAAGGTTTTACTAAGAATTTAAAACTCTTAATCCTTTGTTAACGTTAATGCTTTTTGTAAATTTAATAGAGAAAAAAAACTCCGCTATCATGAAAAAAATAATCATTCCCGTTGACTTTTCTGAATTTTCAGAATATGCATTAAAAGCTGCTGCTCAACTAGCTAAAAAACATCAGTCAGAAATCATTTTGGTACACATGTTAGAAATGCCTTTGGGCTATTCTAATCATGATAGTGATTATGGTAAAACGCTTGTTTTTATGATTAAACATGCTGAAAAAAAAATGGAAGCTTTTACCAATCAACCCTATCTTAAAGACATTAAAATTAATATCATTATCAAACATTTTACAGTGTTTCCTGAAATTGGAGATTTAGCCATTGACCAAGATGCTTCCTTAATTGTAATGGGATCTCATGGAGCAGGTCATCATAGTAGTTTTTTAGGTTCTAACACAGAAAAAGTAGTGAGGAATTCAAAAATCCCTGTGTTGATTGTAAAAGAAGAATTGAAAAAAATTGACTTTAAAAATGTTGTTTTTGTGAGTGATTTTAAAATGGAATCTATCAATGCTTATTTAAAAGCTCAAGAATTTTTTAAGTTAATCAACGTAAAACCTACTTTATTGTTTATTAACAAACCTGATGGTGGTTTTGTATCTACAGCAGAAATGAAATACAGATTTGAGAACTTTTTAATGAAGGCTGATGGAAATTTAGACAACTTAGAATATTTTGCTAATTACGATGATTACTCTGTGATACATGGTGTAAAATATTACGCTGATGAGAATAATATTGATTTAATTACCATTCCAACCCATGGTAAATCTAGCATCTCAAAATTCTTTAATCAAAGTGTTTCTTTAGATATTGCTAATAAATCGTCTTATCCTGTACTAACAGTCCTGATATAAGAATTACGGCTTACAATTCAAAAAAACAACCCTCTTTTCAGTAAATTGAAAAGAGGGTTGTTTTTTGAAGATATAACATAGAGTGTTTACATTCCTTCACTTTTATTTACAATTAAAGCAACAGTAGCATCTCCGGTAACATTTACTGTAGTTCTAAACATATCTAAAGGTCTATCCACCGCAAAAATCAAAGCCAATCCAATAGGCAACATATCTTTTGGAAAACCAATGCTATCTAACACAATAATTAACATCACCATTCCAGCACCCGGAACTGCAGCAGAACCTATAGAAGCTAACAAAGCTGTAATCACAATAGTGATCTGATGTTGAAAAGTTAGTCCTTCTGGCCATAAAACCTGCATGATAAATACCGCTGCAACCGCTTGATACAAACTCGTTCCATCCATATTAATGGTAGCTCCAACAGGTAGTACAAAGCTAGAAACTTCTTTATGTACACCTAAGTGCTCTTCTACTCTTTCCATGGTTACTGGTAAAGTGGCAGCACTAGAACTGGTAGAAAAAGCCAATAATTGTGCTGGAGAAATATTTTTTAAAAACCAAAGAGGTGATTTTTTTACATAAATAGACACACATAAAGTGTAAAAAACAATCATTAACAACAATCCAGAAATAACCACTCCTGAGTATTTTAACAAGGCCAATAATACATAATAATCATCAGAAGTCACTACTACTGTCGCTAATAAAGAAAAGACAGCATACGGTGCAAAAAGCATAATGATGTCTATCATTTTTAAAATAACTTCGTTTAAAGAATCAAAAAACTTCATCAAAGGTTTTGCTTTTTTGGGAGCAATCATCAACATGCTAATTCCTATAAAAACGGTAAAAAAGATTACCTGAAGCATACTCTTATTATCACTCATTGCAAAAGTAATGTTGTCTGGAACTACATCAACCAAAAATTGTAATGGCCCTTGATTACTTCTATTACTAGCTTCTGTAATTTTCCCTTGAATTCCTTCGTTAGAACTGTAATTTTCTTTTAAAGAAGCAATGGTTTCTTGAGAAATTCCATTACCAGGCTTTAATACATTAACCAAAATCAATCCTGTAGAAATGGCAATAACGGTGGTGACCATATAAATCCCCATGGTTTTTATTCCCATAGACTTAAACTTAGAAATATCTTTTAGCTCTGAAATTCCTTTGATTAAAGAAGCCATGATTAAAGGAATGGCTATTAACTTAAGTAATTTAACAAAGATAGTCCCAAAAGGCTGAATCCAATCAATCGTAAACTGCTTTCCTCCTTGGATACTAGAGAGTAGAATTCCAAAAAGAATTCCTAATACAAGACCTATAATAATTTTCCAATGGAGTGCTAGTTTTTTCATGATGGGTAAATTTAAAGGACAAAAATATAAAACCTAATAAAATAAGGCCTGTTAAAAATCAGGAACAACCACAATCATCACTACCACAAGCTTTTTTGTGTTTACTCTTTTTAAAAAACTTACTATAAAGAATCCATAGAGCAAAAACAACTGTGACAATCACCAATATGTTTTGAATGATTTCCATTATTTTAAAATTTGATAAGCTATTAAAGCTGTAAGATACGCAAAACCTGACATGACAAACATTTGAATCAATGGCCATTTCCATCCATTGGTTTCTCTTTTCACAATAGCAATGGTACTCATACATTGCATAGCAAAAGCATAAAACAACAAAATTGAAACTCCAGTAGCAAAGGAATATACTGGTTTTTTAGAATCTTGAAACACCTCATTTCTCATTCTATCTTTTATGGTAGATTCTTCTTCGCTACCAACGCTATATATAGTTGCTAAGGTTCCTACAAAAACTTCTCTAGCTGCAAAAGAAGTAATGACTGCTACTCCAATTTTCCAATCATATCCTAAAGGTCTAATCACCGGTTCTATGGTTTTCCCCATAATTCCTATGTAAGAATTCTCTAATTTATAAGATGCAATTTCTGCATTTAATTCCTCTTCATTTAAATCTGGATAATTTTGAGTTACAATTTCTTTGGCATGACTAAAGTCTTTTCCTGGTCCGTAAGAAGCCAATACCCATAATAAAATAGAAATAGCCAAAATAATTTTACCTGCTTCAAAAACAAATGCTTTGGTTTTTTCAATTACTGTGTAAGCTACGTTTTTAAACAATGGCAATTTATAATTAGGCATTTCAATCACAAAATATGATTTGGTTTCTAATTTTAAAAATTTATCTAATAACATGGCAGATAAAATAGCCACTCCAAAACCTAATAAATATAAGGCCATCAACATCAATCCCTGTACATTAAAAGACATAAATCTTGCCTCTGCAGGTACAATTAAACTAATAATAATAGCATAGACAGGTAAACGAGCAGAACAAGTGGTAAACGGAGTAACCAAAATAGTGATCAATCTTTCTTTCCAATTTTCTATGTTTCTAGCAGCCATAATTGCTGGAATGGCACAAGCAGTTCCAGAAATTAAAGGCACAATACTTTTTCCACTCAATCCAAACTTTCGCATGATTTTATCCATTAAAAACACCACACGACTCATATAACCACTTTCTTCTAATACTGATGTAAACAAGAATAAAAAGGCTATTTGGGGAATAAATATCACCACTCCTCCTATTCCGGGAATAATTCCTTCGGCTAACAAATTGGTAAAAACTCCTTCAGGTAAATGAGCTCTTGCCATTTCTGAAAATCCTGCAAAAGTACTATCAATATAATCCATTGGGAAAGCAGACCAAGAAAACAAGGCTTGAAAAATGCTAAATAAAATGGTAAAGAAAATTAAGTATCCAAAATACTTATGAATTAGAACTCTATCTAAAAGAGATCGTAAATCTTTTGCATTTTGAGGGTCTTGACTATAGGTTTTTTCTAATACCGATTTGATAAATTGATAACGCCTAACTGTTTCTAAATGATGTTTTTTCTTTTCAGTATTTACAATTTTAGATAATACAGAAGGCTCATCAATAAAGCAAGGAACTGTGCTTAAAGATTTGTAATCAACTATTAATTTTTTCAAGAAAGAAATCCCTTTGTTTTGTTTAGAACTAACCAAAGCAATTTTAGTTTCTAACAAAGACTCCATGGACTGCATATCGATGTCGATCCCTCTATTTTTCATTTGATCCGCCATGTTCACTGCTAAAATGGTCGGAATTCCTAAATCTTTTACTTGGGTATATAAATATAAATTACGTTTAAGATTTTCTATATCTACCACGACCACGACCACATCAGGGTAGTTTTCGTTTGTTTTGTCTGATAAAACTTGTACTGCTACATCTTCATCTAAAGAACTAGCATTTAAACTATAAGTACCGGGTAAATCAATAATTTCGGCACTAATGGCTTTGTTTAACTTTGAGTGTCCTACTTTTTTATCAACCGTAATTCCTGGGTAGTTTCCTACTTTTTGATTTAATCCTGTTAATCTATTAAATAATGAAGTTTTTCCAGTATTTGGATTTCCTATTAAGGCTACTTTGATATCACTCATAATCTTTCCACCATTATTTTTGATGCTACTTCTATTCTGATCGCCAAATAAGTTCCGCTAATATTTAAATAGATAGGATCTTTTAAAGGAGCTCTCTGTAAAACCTCTACATAATTCCCTTCTATACAACCCATTTCTATTAACTTTAAAGGAACATCAATCCCTTCAAAAGATTTGATAATAGCTCTCTCTCCTTTTTGTAAGCTTGCAATTGTGGATCCTTTCATTCAAGTTATAATTAAATATCTTTATTATAAAAATGGGGTCATTTGTAACCTTCATTTTATAGTAAAATAAAGTGAAGAACAAAGATATAAACTATTTAGATTTATTTAAAATAAATACCTTTTTCTTTTGTCTAAAAGGGTGAAATACTATAAAAAAAGAAAAGGTAATAGAATTGTTTCCTATTACCTTTTATATGAATTTGTTATGGTGAATTTAATAAGAGTTCATCGCTTTTTTAGCCCAAGCTATCAATACTTCTTTTTCTAACTCCGTAATATCACCGTGAAGATTTTCATAAGAATCTAAAGGCATTTTTCCTTCTTCAACTTCTTCAATCAATTCGTCTAATTTATGTTTTTTTCTTTTGGTATTATAATTTGCCCAATCAGAAAAATTCAAATGCTCTTTTCCTTCTTCAACATGATGATTGATCCAATAAGAAACAGGAGCAACATTGGCATACCAAGGATATTCTGTTTTATTGCTATGACAATCATAACATTTAGCACTTAGTATATTACTAACTTCTTTGCTAGGGGTTGTTTCTGTAATAAATACTTCTAATTCTCTAGTAGGTGCTTCATTTTTTTCTCTTCCAAAAAACTGTGCAATTACAAAAACAACGGCAACAGCTATCAATATTTTTTTGATCATTTTTTTAAATTTTAATTTCTAAGGTAACATAGTAATACCTTGGTTCTGCAGGAATAATTCCTGGTCCAGGATAACCAGTAGCTCTTCTGGTAAAATAACTATTATCTAATAAATTGTTAATTCCACCCTCTAATTTAAAATTTTTATTGAATTTATAAGATAAGGATACATCTAAAATATCATAAGACGGAATCGCTCCGATGGTGTTAGTATCGTTGTTTGGATTGTAAGCAGAATTGGTAACATCTGTATATTGTTCACTAATATAAGTATATTGTACACTCGTCAATAAGTTTTTCCACCCAAAACTTGCTCCCGTTTTTAAATTCATAAAAGGGATAAATTCAACCTCATTCCCAGCAACATTGGCATCTTCCGATTCTAAATACACCGATTTAGTAAGTGCTATATTGCTATATATATCAAAAATTAAATCATCATTTTCTTTAAAATACGTTTCTTTAATATTCCATTGTAATAAAGACTCCAATCCATAAATAAAGGCTGTCCCAATATTTTTACGAACCCATTGCGCTCTATTATTCAACACTTGCCCTATTCTATTTCCATAGACCAATGTAAAAGCACTCACATCATAAGAAAAAGTTTTTTTTGACTTTCCTCTAACTCCTAAATCTGCAGTAAATCCGGTTTCATCTGTAATATTTGGATCAATGATAAATGTTGGATTTACGGTTCTAATATCAGAAAAAGTTACAGAACGATAGTTTTGAGATGCATTGGCATATAATTCAAAAGAGCTTTTAGGTTTGTAGCTCAAGCCTAGTCCTAGTAATACAAAGTTTCTTACAAAAAGATTGTTGTCGTCTTCAGAATAACTTTGAGCTCCATTTCCAGCGTAATCATATACATAATAGGTTCCTTCGGATTGTGTTTTAATATGCTCAAATCTAAATCCTGGAGTGATACTAAAATGTTTATTGATGTTAAAAATATGTTCTCCAAACAATGAAGTATTAAAGTTTGGATACTTAAACTCATTTTGATTTGGATATTGTTCTGCACTTTCATCAAAAGAAAAATCAGCATCTATACCTTTGCTTCCTGCTCCTTGTCTTTGTGAATTGCTTGCCTTGTATAGCTTACCTCCTAACAGATAATAATTTCTAGTCTTTCCAAATTTATAACTAGATAAAAATCGTATTTCTGAACCATAATTTCTAAAGTCCCCTACAATTAAGTCTCTATAAAAAGTATAAGTTCCATCGCTATTTTGCTCATCCCCATCTACATTGAATAAATTAGGTTTTTGTATTGTAGGATTTCCTCTAAACCCAACTGCTTTTCTATAGGCATCTAAAGCAAAAACACTAACGGTTAGTTTTGAAATGTCTGTTAATTGATGCTCTAGTTTTAAATTGTATAATTTCCAATCTACTCCAAACCAATTACGCTTTAAATAACTTTGTGATGGGTCTTCTAAAAATTGCACATCAGACAAACCTCCTGGTTGATGCGCTAAATAATTAAAAGAAGACAATTCAAATGATAATTTTGTATCGTCAGAAAAATCATATCCTAAATGAGTAAAGAAATTATTGGATTTATAGTCCGAATTAGGTCTAAATCCATCTCCTTTTTTACCATTGTAATAAGTGTAATAATTGAACTTACCAAGTGTTCCGCTTAAAGAAGTAAAGTTTGTATAAGTGTTAAAAGAACCAACGGTGTTACGTGTAACAAATAAAACAGTTTTTTTGGAAGGTTGTTTGGTTATAAAATTAATTAAACCTCCAAATTGAGTTCCATACTGTAGAGAAGCCGCTCCACGAATCACTTGAATGCGTTCCAAAGCTTCTGTGGGTGGCGTGTAATAACTTTCAGGGTATCCCAACACATCAGCACTAATGTCGTAATCATTTTGTCTAGTATTAAAATTAGCAGTTCTGTTAGGATCTAATCCCCTACCACCTATGTTTAATTGTAAACCTCCATCATTGCTATCATATATATTAAGTCCCGCTACTTTTGCGAAAATTTGTCTAGGATTGTTACTGGCTTTGTTTCCAACCACCAAATCTAAATTAATAACCTCTGTTTTTTTACCCGCGTAAATATGCGTTCCTTCAACAGGTTTTAGTGTTGTTAAACCGTAATTCTCTCTCTTTTTTGTGTTTAAAACAACTGCTGATAATTCTTGCTGTAAAGGAGTTAAATAAAGAGTAATATTTTCGTTTTGTATAAACGAGTATTTCTTTTTTAAAACTTCGTATCCAAAATAAAAAAAAGTAAGTTCTTTTGTTTGATGATCTAACTCAGCCTCTAGAATTCCCTTTTGATTGGTAATTCCTATATAAGCAGTTTTTCCTGCAACTACTTGAACTCCTACTAAAGGTTGTTGCGTATTCTTGTCTAATATTTTAAAGGTGATTTGATAAGCAAAACCTGCTTGAAACAAAAACAACATTACTACAAATAACCTAAAATCCTTTAATTTCATCATTTAAGGGTAAAATCCATGTTTTGTTATGAAAACCTTCTTCTTGTTTATATAAATCAACTTTTGGATCTATAAATAATTGATTCAATCGTCCATTTAATGCCACATAACTTTCTACAAAAACTTGTATGTTTTGATGTCCTTGACTCTTGAAATGATCTCCTAACAAATGTGCATATTCCAAAATAAAATCTGGTTGAAAACTCATTTGTTTGATTTGAAAAGAAGTTAAAAAGTCTGAATTTTTAACATGAAACTGTTTACCAGACACACTATCTTTTACAATAAAATTAGTGTAACCTACCTTTTCCATTAACATCACTCTCCAAGAAAAACGAAACCCTTGTTCTGTCCAAAACAACTCACCAGGGTAACACAAATTTCTGAAGGGCAAAAATAGTTGAATTACAATAAATAGACTAATTATAAATAAGATATTTTTTATACGTTTAAACGAGTATAGTTCAACAGTTGTATTTGAGTCTAAATCATTTATTTTGAATGCTTTTTTAAGTCCCAAAAGGAACTTTTCATGCAAAGAACTATCAAAGAAAACAAGGGTTAAACAAATCATGATATAAGGAAACATACCAATATCAAACAAGATTCTTGTAAACACATGAAAAACCACAACAGCCACAAAAGCAAAAGGTCTGGTTTTACGAATCAATAATAAAAAAGGAATACTTAAATCATACAACATTCCACTCCAACTCATCGTGTAATGAAACCATGATTGATTCATAAAAGAACCAATGATTGGCATATCTGTTTTGGTAGAAAGCCATATTTTTAAAGGTTGTGCTCTTAATAGCCAATCGGAATTTAATTTGGCCAATCCTGCATAAAAATATACGATTCCTAAAATAAGTTTTATGCTATCAACGGTCCAACTTGGAACATACTTATAATCAATTCCTTTATTTTTTGCGTCTATAGAAAAAGTAGCATGTAGAGGTAAAAAAATTAATAAAAAACTCATCACACTTACAAAGTAATAGTGATTTAAATAAGTGGTTTTGTCTATCAATTCTATATAAGTGAATGATAAAAAAAACAAAATCATGAAAATTCTATACTTGTACCCTACTATAATTCCCACACAAGCCATCATGGCTACAGCAAACAAACCATAGGTATAAATTCCTAAAGTTTTTACCCAACCAAAACCATAATAGGTAAAATGCCATTTGGGTAAAATATAAAATTTTGCTACCCAATCCATAGCGACAAAACGGATGAGACTACCTAGCATTAAAACACCAAATAGTACACGAAAAGCAGCTAAGGTAGCTGCTTTTGTTTTATGATGTAATATGTAATTTCTTAAGGTTGTCATGATTGCTTAATCACCATCAGCATCAACGTAGTCAATCCTAACGTTTAAGGCTTGAAAAGTATTGGTTTTAATCAACACAACAAATTCTTGAATTACATTAAATGTTGTGAATAGTTTTGTGTTATCTGTGTTAATTTGTGTTACAAAATTATCATCTAAATCCTGAGTTACAGCTTCAATATCTGCAAACTTTGTGTCAATATAGTCAGCTATTTTATAGTCTTTCTTATCTGAAGTATTAAAAAATTCGGCATTTAAATATTTTAAATAAGCATCAATACTAGTTCCAGTCTTGGTTCCATCATAAGAAATTCCATAATATAAATTTTTCACAGCTTTATAAGCCTCATCAAACAAAGCCTTTGAATGGTCTGCACTGTAATAAGATTCAACAGCCAATTCATTTTTAAATTCATTTCCACTTCTTTTCCCCGAAGGTGTTGCTATTTTAGACTCTCTAAATCCTTGTTCTACATAATTGATATAATCATTTAACATCAAATCAAAAGAAGCAGTTGCAGAAGAACCATTGTTTGCAATGATAGCACTTGCATTATTATTCCAATAACTCACCACGTTATTAGTTAAGGAAACCATTCTATCTACCACTTTTGTTAAATAAACTTTGTAGTTTTCTTTTTTTGGATCTGTGGTGTATTTAGTTAAAGCTACTCCATTTATTAAATAATCGATAGCAGGAAACCCTTGTTCATCTATCGCATTAGATCTATCTAGTTCGATATTACTAGCATCACCATTTTCTAAATGATCTATTAAGGTAGCATCATCCTCATTAGAATTACCAATACTTGTCTCATTGTCGATAGGATAAGTATTCATAAATAGTCTATAAGAAGCTTTTTCTGAGCTATTTCTATGTAAATCAAACATGGCTACGTGCTGCCAAACTAATTGAGCTTGAAACAACGCATCTTGTAATTCCGTTAAAGTAGCTGTGTTTGGATTGGCTGTAAAGTTTTGTTCTTTACTTTTTAAATCCGTTAACTTTATTTTAAAATCTTCATAAGCAGGCAATACAATATTTTGTACCCAATTAGACAAAATTAACGATCTATTAAAATTATCTTTTTCAATGGTGACATTTCCGTTATTTTCTTTAACACAAGAAATTAAAAGTGAAGATGTTATGATTAATAAAATTAGTTTTTTCATTTTTAGTTTTTTCTAAATGAGGTGCAAAAATACAGAAATTGAGGCATACAAAAAGTAGTATACCTCAATATTATCTCTTATTAATATTTGTTTTTATTGAATAACATCTGCTACGGTAAAATCGTAGTTTGCGACAATATCAGCAGAAACTTCATCCAATACTTGAGCTGTTACGTCATAAAATCCATTTCCACCATATAGTTTAGCAATCAATGCTTTTACTTCAGCATTCGTGAAATAAGGCTCGTTAGTTGCAGGGTTATAGGTAAATTGTAATGAATAAATAAATCCGTAAGCCTCAGATAATGCATGAAAAGCGTCTCTTTTATCCGCTGAAGAATCTGCTATAGTTCCTTTAGCTTTTTGTAAGTAATAAATTCCTCTGGCTGCAGGAATTTTAGAAATTTGATATCTAATTAATTTAACAGCAGCATCTCTAACATCATATTGTTTTGCTTCAATTGCAGCTCTACCAATAACAAAAGCTTTGAATACAATTTCTGGAGTGTTTGCAAAATATTGTTGCCCTTGAATTTCTTCTAAATAATGTCCTAATAATTTGTCTGCACCATCTAAACCATATACATATCCATAAGCTTCATCCCAGTGATGCTCCATAGTTGTATAATTTTTTCCATCAACCAACACATCAGCATCATTATCATTTCTATAAGCATTTGATGAATCATAGTTATCATCTAATCTATTGAAATAATGGTTCAAAGATTGATCTATTGTTAAAGCCCCAATTAATCCTTTGAAAAAAGCTTGATCATACTCTAATCCTTTTTCATTAAAATATCTCGTTCTTGTTCCACTAACAAATGTACCTGCAACTCCCTGGCTCGCTTCATTTTGACTTTCTAATACAGCTATTTGATTTGTTAAATAACCATCAAAATCAGCTTTAATCTCATCACTTAAAGTTAAGTTTGTTTGAAACAAACCTACTGAGGCAGCTACTTTACTTCTCACGTTTTTACTTCCGTTTAAAGAAGCATCAGTAAATCCAGTTGCCTGATTAAATCTATTGCTAAAATCTTCTTGCGTTGGAATTGGATTTGTACTTTTTAACAAACCCCCAATTTCATTTACCTGAGACAACCTAGTCGTTTGCCCAGAAAAATCAATAGTTGTAGTTTGATTTCTATTAAATACATAATCTGTAGGAACCGTTAATTCACTAACATCAATATCAGATAAATCTTTAGGGAATTCAATAGGATCTGTAATATTTTTCACTTCATCTTTACTACAAGATGTAAACATAATTCCTTTTGCTGCAATCGCTACTAATGTTAATTTTGTAATTCTCATTTTTATTTAGACTTGTTATGGTTTGTGTTTTTTGCTTTGCAAATATACAGACCAATTCTAAATAAACAAACGTTATTTTAATTTATTATAAATAAATTTACATAGATTTAATAATAGTCAATTAAAAAACTTGTAACCCAACATTATAGGCACTCTCAAAACGTAAAGAATTTACTCCAGTATATACTTGTTGCTGGGTAAAGTAAGACAACATTTTTTCAGTAGGCATGTTTCCTGTTAAAGCATCAGTAGCCATTGGGCAACCACCATATCCTTTAATAGCTCCATCAAAACGAAGACAACCACTTTTATAAGCAGCCTCTATTTTTTCATGCCATTTGTTTGGAGTCGTATGTAAATGTGCCCCAAATTCAACCTTTGGGTAGGCAGGAATTAAATGAGCATATAAATACCTAATCACTTCTGGTGTTGAAGATCCAACCGTGTCAGACAAAGACAGAATATTTACCCCAATAGCAGATAATTTTTCTACCCACTTCCCTACTATTTCTACATTCCAAGGATCTCCATAAGGATTCCCAAAGCCCATAGATAAATAAGTCACTACTTGTTTGTTGTGTTTTTGAGCAATCTCCATAATTTGTTGTAATTCCATAAAACTCTCCTCAATGGTTTTGTTGGTATTACGAACTTGAAAAATTTCGGAAATAGAAAAAGGATATCCTAAATAGGTGATTTCTTCAAAAGCACAAGCATCCGTAGCTCCACGAGCATTGGCCACAATAGCCAACAACTTACTTTTAGTGTTAGATAAGTCAAGTTTATTTAATACTTGAGCAGTATCAGCCATTTGAGGAATGGCTTTAGGAGAAACAAAACTCCCAAAATCCACCGTGTCAAAACCACATTGTAAAATGGCATTGATATATTTAGCTTTTAAATCAGTAGATATAAATTCCTTGATTCCTTGCATGGCATCTCTGGGACATTCAATCAACTTTACCTCTTTTTGACTTATCATAGAGTCAAATATACTAACAATCTTAGAAATTCTTAACCAACTATACCAAATGAAATATTAATTATTCAGCTTGTTATATTTTTCTATTAATTCATTTTTATCTAAAATTGTTTTTACATACGGTTTTAAATCAACATTGTAGTTTGTTTTTTTAAACTCATACATAGCTCCTGTTATTGGATCTGTAATGAGCATCCCATAAAGCAAACCACCAGAAGCCATGTAAAACAATTCTAACCCCATTGCACCATCTGACCATTTTCCCCAATAAAAATCATCAATTTGACTGTCTACAGTAAAATATTGAGTCATAAATCTATTTTTCTCTACTCTTAAATGATATTTTGCTTTTTGGAAATATCCTGCAGATGATTTTAGCTGAAAACTGTTTTCTTGAGCTAATGTTTTGGTCTCAGCAATTTTTATGTTCTTTTTATTATATACGGTAACTTTTACAGGTTCATTACTTTTAATAGTTACCGGATAAACACTTTTAGAATTTATTGTGGCACAACTACTTAAAATAATTAAACTTAAAATTGAGTAAAAAACATTTTTCATAATTTCTTTTATTTTAGTTTGGCAAGTTGTCCTTTATTATCTTTTATGGTTTTATCAGCATTGTAATTTAATAAAGTCATATACATAGATAAATCATTATTTTTACCTGCATAATGTAGTGGTGTATATCCCATATTGTTTTGAGTATTTACATTTACATTTTTGGTTTCTAAAATTTTTTCAGCTATGTATACCATATTAGGATGGTTTGCTAAAGCACAATAATGCAAAAGAGTCATACCTCTTTCATCCTTAATGTTTAGGTCTAAATTTAAGTTACTTAAATTATTTAAAACTTCATCTGGTCCATAAATAGCTATGGCAGATATAAAATTAAATCCATCATCATCTAATATATTTTTTTCAAAACCTTGTAAAGCTAAGTTGTTTAATAAAGAAAGATCGTCGTTTTTTATAGCGATATGATATAAGCTATTTCCATTAACTTTTATTATTTTATTTTTTATTTTAGATAAAAAATAACTCGTTATTTCATTTGATTCTTTTTCTTTTTGACCATTTACAAGAGTACTAACATAGAAATCCTCTGGAAATTCATAAAACTCATTTCCTTTTTTAACTAAGTTTAATTTTCCTAAAGTGTAACCTGCATTAATTAAATAATATGCATATTTAGTTTTTAGTACTTGATTGCTTAGTACTTTTTGATCTAAATATTTTGTTAAAGCTCCATTGTCTAACAACAAATTAAAAATAACATGATTATCATTAAAAAAAGCAATCTCTAAGGCATCTTTAATTTTTATATCCTTAACAAATTCACTTGGTTCATTTTTTATAATATAATCTACAATGTTGTTATTATTGTTAATTGTGGCTTGCAAAAAATAGTCAAATTTATATTTTGAATACAACTCTGTTTTTTGTTTTGCTAAGATAGCAAAGACAGCGGCATTGTTTAATTTTATGGCTGTTTGTATAGGACTGTATAATTTATCACTAGGATATAATTCATAGGTTGCCGCTCTTTCTAAAAAAACAATATCACTTACATTTACGGCTACTTTGTACTCTTGATTAAACTGATTTTCTATTTCTTTTTTAAGAGACTTATCGTTAAACTTATTACCTTTTAAATATTCAGCAATTAAAACATCTCTGTATTGTTCAATAATATCATTTCCATTAATAATAGCTCTGTAAATATAGGCTGATGCATTTTTTTTATCGGATTCAATAGCTTTGTTTACGTACATTTTAGCAGATTCAAAAAAACGTTCATCATTATACTTACCATAAAACTTAAATTTTCTTTTAGAAATTTTTAAATAATCATCCGATGTTACTTCCTTTTCAATAACTCTAGCTGCAACTGGTTGTTTACATAATGAAGAAGGTGTAGACCATGAGGAACTTTTGTAAGAAAAATTATTATTTACTTCTTTAATTAAACATTGATAATATTGGTTTAAATCTATTGCATATTGTTCTACATTTTCATTGGGTGTATTGACAAGTGTGTTTATGCTTTCATTTAAACCATTGTTATAAGCTTCAATAATTTCTTCTTTAAAATTTAACATTTTTGTTCTTGCATTTCTTTCTGCTTGTTTTTTTTCCTTTTTAGCTTTGCTATTATCTGCAAGAGTCTTAAGCCCCATGAATCCAGCAGCAGCTATGTTTGTATGTAATTCTTCTTTCGTATTTGAAGACATAGAACTTACATAAGCCATCGTATTTTAAAATGTTTGATTGTTATTCTCTATTTTTTGATCTAATGAAGCTTTTATATTTTCTAAATTCAACAAAACTTCTTCAGGTGATTTTGCTGTTTGTATAGATGATAAATTAACTTTTATTTGTGTGTTCCTACTTAGCTGATCTTGTATAAAGTTTAAATTTCTAGCAGTATAATACTCATACCTTTGGGCACTTTCCATTTTTCTTTTCTGCTTTTGCTCAAATTGTTTAATTGATTTGTAAAATTTATCATTAGCATTGCTACTATTAGAACTTTGTGTTTTTGTTTGGGTATTGAATTTATATTGATTGTTTGTTGTTGAGTTCTTGTTCTTAGAAACCGATTTTTTTTGCGTTTCTATTTTCTCTTCCGATACTTGTTTTAGTTCGTTTTCTTGTGTTACCGTATTTTGTTGTTTATCAATATGCGTAGCAATTTTAGACAATGCTTCTAAATACCCCACTGATAATTGAGCATATTTAAAATTTAAATAAACTTTTTCTAGATTTTGTTTATTTTGTTTTAGGTCAAAATAATTTACTATTTGGTTTATATCATTCTTTTCAAAATATTTTATATCTAGTTGTCCTTGTTGCACACCTCTCATTACTATTTCAACCGCAACTTGTGTAGGCAAACGACCAATATCTAACCTACCATTAAAATCACATTGTATTTTTGAAATTGATATAGGAAAATTAAAAGCATCCATATTATCAGCTCTTTTGCCTTTATATTCAAACCATGTAATTTTAAAATCTACAATTCCAACTTTTGCATAAATATCACCTAAACCAGGTGCATTTACATAATATTTTATAATTGCCTCATATCCAAACTCTCCACCATTAGCCTGAGACTCCCCTATAATTTTTTGTGTAAAAGTTTCTGTTTTTTGTGCAAAAACAAAATGAGAACAGATGAAAAATAGTATAAAAATGTGTTTCATAAGTTTAGTTTTTAATTCTATTTCTTTTGTTTTTGTACAGGAGCATCACTAGAAAACACCAATTGTAGGTAGCTAGTAGTTTTATCAGCAGTCACCCAATCGTAGTAGGCAGAATGGTCGTAATATGCTAATTTTTTATCAGAACCAGACATTAAAATAATTTGATACCAAGTGTTGCCGTCTTTTAATTTAGTAATCGGCTTATTATCTTTAACAGCCATTGCCCAAGTTCCAGAAACCAAGGTGGTTTTCGGTTTTCTACCAGAATACCCGCTGTTATACCAGCGTGTTTTACAAGTCCCATCTGGATTTAATGTAATTTCAGTTTCTACACTCCATTGCATCCCAAATTTATTATAATCACTGTGTTTATAATAGTTACCACAAAATTCTTTGGGGTGGACTTCTATGTAATTAAAACGATCGTAAGATGTATTTTTAACTTCTTTAACTTTTGAAGGATTTACTTTAAATGAAACTTGAGAAAACGTTAATGCAGTAAATAACATTAAAGTAGTGATACATATATTTTTCATAATAGTTTAGTTTACTCTAAAATTAAACCTAAAGCCTATTATATCACAACCCTCAATATTGAGTATTTTTTTAAAACAACTGATGTGTTAAGCAATAATGCACCAATTCTTGCGTTGAACTAAAATTTAATTTTTTTAAAATACTTCTTCTATGTCCATCAACGGTATGTTGGCTGATAAATAGCTTTTCTCCAATTTCTTTACTGGTTTTGTTTAAAGCCAACAAACGAATTACATCTTGTTCCCTATTGCTTAACGATATAGACAATAATTTTTGTGAGTAATTTTTATAATAGATGGTTTCATATTCATTTTGGTCGTTTAGCTTTTTAATCACTCCAATAATGGGTTTTCTTTCTCCATTTCCGGTTACAGATCCATGAGAAATACCAATAATGGGTTTTCCTTGTTCATCAAAATAGGTCGGCGTTTGATGTTCAAAAATATTTACATATTCCCCTTTAGAATTTTTAACTCTTATATTCCATGTATAACACAATTTAGTACGGTCTTCTTCAGCTACTTGAGTCATGGTATATATCATCATATCCTCCAAGGCTCCCATCCAAAGGGGAATATCTTCAGGATGAAAATGAGAAAACCAATAAGACAAACCTTCTGTGGTCATTCTATTTCTATCCAATCCTAAAGCTACTTCAAAATTCTTACTCACAAATTCATAGGTTTGTTTAGAAGTATTGGTTACAATAAAAAAAGATTGTGTTGGGGGTAAATACTCATCTAATTCTCTTAATTTTTGAATGTGATGCTCTACCACAGTTCCTAAATATTCTTGATGGGTATCAAAAACTTCTTTAAATAGTTCAATTATTTTCTGCATTATAGTTTAGTTTACCTCTAAAAATAATAAAAAACTACACTTTGGCACGAAATTGATTATTAAAAAGAAATCCATAATTTTAAAATAAATACATGTCCTATGAAAATATTCAATGCTCCTCAAATAAAAGAGTTAGACATTTATACCCTTCAAGAACAAAAAATAACTTCGGCACAACTTATGGAACGTGCCGCAGATAAATGTGCAACATGGTTAAGGAATAAATATCCTATTCATACTCATTTTACTATTTTTTGTGGGTTGGGTAACAATGGTGGTGATGGTTTGGTGATTGCCAGAATCTTATTAGCACATCAATATAAAGTGACTGTTTATGTTGTAAAACACAGTCCTAATACAAGTCCTGATTTTGAAGAAAACTTAGCTTTGTTAAAAGATAGTATTACCATTAAAACCATTATTTCAGAAAAACACATCCCTCCTATTGAGGAACATTCTGTAATTATTGATGCGATGTTTGGAGCAGGAATCAACAGACCTATTGAAGGTGTTTGTAAAATATTGATTGATCAAATAAACACACTCAATAATCAAAAAGTAGCGATAGACATCCCTTCCGGATTGCCTTGCGAAGTGGCAGATTTCTCCAAAGAGAATACTATCTTAAAAGCCAATTATACTTTAACCTTTGAAGCTCCAAAACTTACTTTTTTATTACCCAAAACCGCACATTATGTAGGGAATTGGAAAATTTTATCCATCGGTTTGTCAGAAAATTATAAACAAACTATTGAGACTCAATACGAGTATATCCAATCAAAAGACATCTTAAAATTCACTGAAAAAAGAGCTTCCTTTTCTCACAAAGGTACTTTTGGACATGTAGAAATGATTGGTGGGAGTTATGGAAAAATGGGAGCCGTAGTTTTGGCAACCAAAGCGAGTTTAAGAATTGGAGCAGGTTTGGCTACTGCCTACACGCCTAATTGTGGGATGCAAATTTTGCAAACAAGTGTGCCAGAGGCTATGTGGACCGGTAATTTACCTTGTGAGCATTTTTTAGAAGGAAATTATATCAGCACTCATAAAACAGTGGGAATTGGACCAGGGTTAGGCATTCATCCTAAAACGCAAACTTTTTTACACTTGGTCATCAAAGCCACCAAAACGCCGATGGTGATTGATGCAGATGCTATTAATATTTTAGCCAAGAATAAAGAATGGTTAAATCAAATTCCAAAAAACAGTATTCTTACTCCACACCCTAAAGAGTTTGAACGTTTGGTAGGTTCTTTTACCAATGAAACTGAAAAGTTGCAAAAACTAAGAGCTTTTACAGCAACTTATCAATGCCTAGTGGTGCTCAAAGGAGCCCATACTGCTATTGCTGATGTAAACGGAACTATTTATTTTAACAGCACAGGAAACCCGGGCATGGCTACAGGTGGTAGCGGAGATGTATTAACAGGAATGATTGCCGGTTTGTTGGCTCAAAAATACACGCCCTTGCAAGCGGCTATTTTAGGGGTTTATTTACACGGATTGGCTGGCGATTTAACTATTAAAGAAATAGGAATGCCTTCTTTAATTGCTAGTGATTTGGTGAATTATATTGGTAAAGCAACCTTACATATGTAAAATTCCTTTTGTACATTAGTCAGCAAAATAAACAACAATATGAACATCAACGACAAATCTAATCCTACCACTTATATTCCAAATCCTGAAAGATATAATACTATGGCCTACAATCGTTGTGGAAACAGCGGTGTTTTATTACCTAAAATATCTTTGGGATTATGGCATAACTTTGGTTTTTACGATTCTTTTGAAAATGCAAGAAACATCTTAAAAAAAGCCTTTGATTTAGGAATTACACATTTAGATTTGGCAAACAATTATGGACCTCCATACGGAAGTGCCGAAGAAAATTTTGGTCGTATTCTAAAAAAAGATTTTGCCAATCATAGAGATGAGTTGTTTATTGCTTCTAAAGCAGGATACGATATGTGGCCTGGTCCTTATGGAAACAATGGTTCTAAAAAGTATTTAGTGGCTAGTTTAGACCAGAGTTTACAACGCATGGGCTTGGATTATGTAGATGTTTTTTATCACCACAGACCGGATGCTGAAACGCCTTTAGAAGAAACCATGCATGCCTTAAGCTTAATGGTAAAACAAGGAAAAGCTTTGTATATTGGTTTGTCTCGTTACAGTCCAGAAGAAACCATCAAAGCTCAAAAAATATTAAAAGACTTAGGAACTCCTGTTCTTATTCACCAATCTAAATACTCTATGTTAGAGCGTTCTGTAGAAACTGAATTGCTCCCTACTTTGTTAGATGAAAAAATAGGATCAATTGTTTTTTCTCCATTAGCGCAAGGATTGTTAACAGATAAATATTTAAAAGGAATTCCAGAAAACTCTAGGGCTTCTAAGAATAATACTTATTTAACTGCTGATGAAATTCCTAAAACCATCGATAAAATTCAACAACTGAATGAAATTGCTTTACAGCGAGGACAAAAATTATCACAAATGGCGGTGGCTTGGATTTTAACACAACCTGCCATTACTACAGTGTTGGTAGGTGCTAGTAGTCCAAACCAATTGGCAGAAAATGTATTGGCATTAAACAATACTGATTTTTCTCAGGAAGAATTACAGTCCATCAATCGTATTTTGAATAGTTAAGAAAACGCTACGTGATTCTCTATAAAAACACGTAATTTTGCCACATGATTTTAAAAGATACTATTGTTGCTTTAGCCACTGCTTCTGGTGTAGGAGCCATTGCTGTGATTCGTTTGTCTGGACCAGATGCCATTACCATTGCGAATGATTGTTTTACCTCTATCAAGGAAAATAAGTCTTTGTTAGACCAAAAATCGCATACCTTACATTTGGGGCACTTTATGGATAACAATAGAGTGATTGACCAAGTATTGGTCTCTGTGTTTAAAAACCCTCATTCCTACACAGGAGAAGATACCATTGAAATCTCTTGTCATGGTTCTTTATACATTCAGCAAGAAATTATACAAATCCTACTGCAAAAAGGAGCTAGAATGGCCGATGCCGGTGAGTTTACACTACGTGCTTTTATCAACGGGAAATTAGACTTGTCTCAAGCAGAAGCCGTGGCAGATTTGATTTCTTCTGACTCTGAAGCTTCTCATCAAGTAGCCATGCAACAAATGCGTGGTGGTTTTTCTAATGAAATTCAGAACTTACGTGATCAATTAATCAACTTTGCTTCTTTGATTGAATTAGAATTAGATTTTGCCGAAGAAGATGTGGAATTTGCCGATAGAACTGAGTTCAAAAAATTAGTGGCTAGAATTCAGCTGGTTTTAAAAAGATTGATTGATTCTTTTGCCGTTGGAAATGTGATTAAAAACGGAATTCCAGTAGCCATTGTAGGAGAACCCAATGTGGGGAAATCTACCCTATTAAACGCTTTGTTAAACGAAGAACGTGCCATTGTTTCAGATATTGCAGGAACTACTCGTGACACCATTGAAGATGAAATCATTATAGATGGGGTTGCTTACCGTTTTATTGATACAGCAGGAATTAGAGAAACCAAAGATGTGGTAGAAAGCATTGGTATTCAGAAAACCTTTGAAAAAATAGCTCAAGCACAAGTGGTTATTTATTTGTTTGATTTGAATGGCATCCAATATCAAGTCTCAACTATTAAGACCGAATTGGCTTCTATTAAAAATAAGTTCCCTCAAAAACAATTGATTGTGATTGGTAACAAAGCCGATACCATTTCAGATGAAAACATCTTGGCTTTAAAAGAAGAAATTCCAGAACTAATTGCCATTTCTGCAAAGTCTAAAACTGGGATAGAAATTTTAACTAATGAGTTGATTAAAATGGTGAATATTGGAGCTTTAAATAATAGTGATACCATTGTGACCAACTCACGTCATTATGATGCGTTACTAAAGGCTTTAAATGAAATTAACAAAGTAGATGAAGCCATATTAAACAATGTGTCTAGCGATTTAATGGCCATTGACATTCGTGAAACGTTATACTATTTTGGACTCATCACCGGTGAAGTCACCAACGATGATTTACTAGGGAATATTTTTGCTAATTTCTGTATCGGCAAGTAGCTTCGAGAGCCTCAGCTACCTTTATTATTGTGGTTGTATTTAAATAAACTCAATAACCAAAACACTCTAAAATCTGTGACTGAGGCTCTCGAAGTCACCGTGGAATAATCCTACTAAAACGTTCCTCTTACATAAGAGCAACGTTTCGGTTGACTAAGAGAAACGTTTCAGTTGAACAAAAGCACCGTTCCTTTTGTGGAACTGAAAAGGTGCAGTTTTTATAAAAAACAAAAAATCCCCGACAGGTATTACTGTCAGGGACATTAAAAACTTCTGTTTTTCTAAAAAGAAAGCTAAGAAGACACTTTAAACTTTAAGTTTTTTAGCATTTTTCTCAAACCTGCATCAGGTCTAAAATTTACATGGGCTTTTTTAATGGCATTTGCTGTTAAATCTTTCTCGGTGCTAACTCCTGTTGAGTTTACTCCTATTTGAAAAGAACCTAATTTGTCTAGTTTCACAATATTGCCTTGTTCCAAGGCATCAATCATATTGTGTACTAAAGACAAAGTAACAGCATAACAATCAGCCTCTCTTACGGTGCTTTGGTTAGCAATTAAAAAGGCCAACCGTTCCAAATCTACCGTTCCAGTAGCTACAGCATGCGCATAATACTTTCTTTCCGCGGTTAAGTCTAGCGGATTCACTTTTTGTATAGGTTTTACCTGAATCATACAATTAAAATTTTAAAATGATACTCTAACGAGCAACCTACACACTGTGCGTAGATACTTCCTAAATTAACAGCTATACAAAATCTACCATAACATTCAAAACTATAGTTTTCAACAGTTTAAACCTGTTTAGTTTAAGTTTTTTTGAGCTTGTTTGAGGTCTCTAAAAATTTAAAAAAATTACGATTGATTTGTTTTGTAATCGTTTGAGGTACTGAAAAGTAAAGCCCAATACTTCATGTTGATAACTTTTTTATAGAGGGTGGTAAATTCAACGTCAAATGGAAGAGAAACTATGTCTAAATGTAAACTTTTTACAAAATAAACCACTGAACAAAATTATAGTGTCTACTTTCATAAAATGCTATTTTTACAAATTGAACACTACATGAAGTTATGAGATTCTTAACATCCCTAATTAGTATATTATTTGTTTTAAGTTGTAAAAACAATCCAACGATAGGTCCAAATAAAAGTTTGTTAAAAACCATTCCAACCAAAGAACAAGTTGGATATTTGGTCATGCCTGAAAACATTGCTCCAGTGTCAGCTCCTTTTGACATGCCTGTTTTCAAAAAGCCTAACTTTCCTAACAGAGATAAAAACTTAAACAAAGCTTTAGAAGGAAAACAAGAGATCTTAATCACAAACATTATCCAAAATGCCATTGATGAACTTTCTAAGCAAGGAGGAGGAAAAGTCATCATTCCCCAAGGAAATTGGAAAACCGGACGTATTGTTTTAAAAAGCAACGTGAATTTACACATTTCTGAAAATGCTGTATTACAGTTTAGCACAAACGTAAAAGATTATCAACCTGCTGTTTTTACTCGTATAGAAAGTTTAGAAGTGATGTCTTTAGCGGCTTGTATTTATGCAAACGGACAAGAAAACATAGCCATCACAGGAAAAGGGAAGTTAATAGGGCCTTATGCTGGAGAAATCAAAGAACGTTCTTATTTAGAGCCTATTGAAACCTTGGTAGATCTCTCTAAACCATCCTCAGAACGCATCCACGATGGATCAAAAGAAAGTTGGATCTTTCCTCCAAAGTTCATTTCTCCAATCAACTGTAAAAATGTGTACATAGAAGGAGTTTCTTTAGAAAATACGGCTTTTTGGAACATTGTTCCTACCTATTGTGAAAATGTCATCATTCGTGGTGTATATGTCAATTCTTACGGAATTCCTCGCGGGGATGGAATTGATGTTGAATCTTCAAAAAATGTATTGATTGAATATTGTACGTTGAATACAGGGGATGATTGTTTTACCATGAAATCTGGTCGTGGTGAAGATGGATTAAAAGTCAATAAACCAACCGAAAATGTAGTGGTTCGTTATTGTTTGGCACAAAAAGGACATGGAGGAATTACTTGTGGTAGTGAAACTGCAGGAACTATTAGAAACTTATATGTTCACGATTGTGTGTTTGAAGGAACTGTTGTCGGAATTCGTTTTAAAACTCGTAGACCAAGAGGTGGTGGTGGAGAACATTTGTATTATGATAGAATTCGTATGAATTTAGAAGCCACAGCCATCAAATGGGATATGTTAGGAACACCTGCTTATGTAGGAGCATTGGCTGAAAGATTGCCTGCTAGAAAAGTAACCAACTTAACTCCTTTTTTTCGTGATATTTCCATCACGAATATCATCATAGAAAACAGCACGCATTTTTTAAAAATTTACGGAATTCCAGAATCACCAATGAAAAATTTGATCATCGATAATGTGGATGCTAAAGGGACGAATCTCATCACCATTCGTGATGCTGAAAATATTCAAATTAACAATGCTTATATCAAAACAAAAGATACCACGATGGAAGTTATGGGAAGTCAAAACATTCAATTTAACAACGTTCTTTTTGATGTCAATGGTACCGAGTTTAACAAACCTGATAAAGTATTGTTCAATAACTGTAAAATTCAATAAGCTTTAAAAAACCTTATATAAATAAGTGACGATCCTACCCTTTTTGGGAGATAACATTACAGAACAGAGTTCTTTTGTTTCTTTTACTTGAAAACAAAAAGGAGCTTTTAAAATATCCAAACCACTTTGTTTTTTTATCCTGATTCCTTGTCCAGAAATAATATCTTGATTAGGAATAAAATCTCCTACAGGGATATGTTCCGTTAAAATTATATATTTAAAATCCGTCAATTTATCTAAAATAGCTTGTACTTCTTTGTTAGATAAATGTTGTAATACTTGTCTAACAATAGCACAATCTCCTTTGGGTAACTCATCCACGGCAAGATCTAAACAATAAAAAGTTAAATTTTCTTCCTGATACTTTTGTTTGTTGTATTTTATTAGTGGAGCTACAATATCTACCGCCTTGTAATGTTTAGTATATTGTACAAAGTCTTTTCCTATATTAAAATCTCCACAACCAAAATCACAGACTGTAATAGGTGTTGGAAAAGAGTTTAAAAATGATATCACAGCTTGTTTATATGGCTCCACAATTTTTGATATATGAGAGCCATCTCCAGAATAAAACATTTCTTCTCCACTCCCCCACAATTTCATTTCATACACCTGCTCCATCGCTTTTTTTGTGGGCCAAGGTGTTTTATTTTTTCTAAGAGGATACTGCTCAGACATGATTGATTATTCTGTTTAAAGGACTCACAAAACTATTGTTTTATTTACAAATTTCACAAAACAGAGAACCCAATATATCCTAAACTTTTAATTGGAATATCCATTTTTTAGAACGTTTCCAATTATTGACCAAATGAATCAGAATTCCCACTGCAATCATCATCATTCCAACCTGACCATATATTCCAGGAATTGGGGCATTCATTAAAAACATCTCTCCAATCAAGGCAAATATAATTTCAAAAACCTGAGTCGCCTCTACCGCTGCTAATTGAATGGGAGATTGATGGATCATTTGTGTTGCTTTGTAAAAGGCGACCCCTCCCAAAAAACCAGAAAATATGGCTGAATAAAAAGACGACATGACTTGATTTTGACTAGGCAACCCCACCTCAACAAAACCAACAATACCAATAACAATCATCAAAGGAATACAACCAATACTCATTCCTAAAACTCTTTGAATGGCATTTAATTTAAACTCTTCTTCTTCACAAACCACCATTAATTTTCTATTTCCCAAGGGCCAAACTATGGCTCCAATCAGCACCAGAAAAAAACTCATCATAGCAGGTAAAAAAACATATAATTCGGTGAAGTTTTCAAATTGCATCACCAAAACCCCTAAAACAATCAACACAGATATCAAAAGTGATTTTTTAGGAATGAACTTTCTTTCATCTTTATATATAAAAGGAGAAAGTAACATTCCTGCCAATATATTTATCTGAAAAATAGCGGCAACCATCCATCCTGGAACCATTAAAGAAGCGACAGATAATGAAGTGTATAAAATTCCAAAACCAACAGTTCCCCACTTTACAAACACCCAGGGACTTTTTTTAAGTACTATTAATAGGGTTTTTAATTGCTTGGTAAAAAGCAGCACCAAAGCAAGTATTGGAATTAGAAATAACGTTCTAAGATTTGCGGTCCATGTCCAATGTCCTCCAGCTCCAGAAATAACGCTATTAATAATAAAAGTTGAGGATAAAAAAAAGGAGGCTATAACTCCCCATCCAAATGCTTTGATAAATTGTTTCTGTGCTTCCATACCAACAAAAATAAGGTACGGTAGCACTAAAGGAATGGTTCTTTTCGGGCAATCTATTGTTTAAACACGCCTCTTTTCTCTAAAGTTTAACGGGGTAATACCAGTGTGTTTTCTAAAAAACTTTCCAAAAAAGGCAGGATCATTAAATCCTAAGTCATAACTAATTTCCTTAATGGATTTCGAAGAGGTTTGAAGTTGAATTTTACTTTCGGTTAGCATCCTTTCTTGTAAAATTCCAAACAAAGTCATTCCTGTAGATTGTCTACATATTTTGTTCACCTTTTTAATATCCATATTCATGACCTCAGCATAAAAAGAACTTTGATGTTGATCTTTGTAATGTACATCTACCAAGTCTTTAATCAACAAAAACTGTTTTCTATTTATTGGGTTTAGTTGGTCTTTTGGATATTGCTGTATATGTGCCTTGTTAGCATGTAATAAAAACAAGGAAATATAATGTAACAAAACGTTGGCATCTTGTTTGGCATCAATTAATTCCGTTTGAATTTGCGTGACAATCAATAGAAATATCTTTTCTAAAGTATCATCTAAAACAATGTATGGATTAGAAGAAAATGAATTCAACAATCCTGACTCATTTTGCTGAGGATGGATTTGTAAAAACCTATTCAAAATTTCCTCTCCAAAAAGAATTAACCAACCCTCTCTATCAAAATTATCTATTTGATGAACTTGTCCAGTATTGATAAAAAAAAGCTTATCAGGAGAAATTTCATACTTTTTAAAATTGATGGTATGTTGTCCATTTCCTCCTAAGACCAATATCAATTCATAATGATCATGCCTGTGTGGAACGACCGATAGATCATCTAAATCCTTATGAAAGCGAATGACTTTTAAATACTCACCTTTTAATAATGTCTGAACAGGTATTTTGTTTTCTTTCATCAATAGCTTATTAGGTCTGTCTATTTTGCTCTTTTAGGGAAGTCACTTTTTATAGCAATGAGGTCTTGTAAATTTAAAAAATTCCTAATGGATTAAAGGTTTAATCTCTTCTTTTATTCTAATGTGTTAATCCTCCGTCACAAAAAGAGAAGTCATATTTTTGTTAATAATTCAGTAATCATGAAACAAATCCTAAGTTGATTTTATACCTTGTATTTACAAAATTATAGATGATTTAAAATAAAGAAACATGTCAAATACAAAATTAATTATTGAAGAACGTGCCGCCAACATAGGAAATTTTATGGTGGGACGTTTGCTCCCTTTTAGACAAAAAAGAATGGTGGGGCCTTTTATTTTTATAGATCATATGGGGCCTGTTTCTTTAAATGAAGAGGAAAATATGGATGTGGCCATGCATCCACATATCGGCTTGTCTACTTTGACTTTTTTATTTGAGAGAGCTATTGTACATAGAGATAGTATGGGATCAGAGGTAGAAATAACACCTGGGGCTGTGAACTGGATGACCTCGGGTAAAGGAGCAGTACATACCGAAAGAACACCAGAACGCTTAAGACATACTTCTAAAAAATTACATGGTTTACAAATTTGGGTAGCTTTGCCTATAGAAGATGAACTGTGCGAACCCTCTTTTACTCATATTGCTGCGGAAGAAATTCCTAGTTGGGAAGACCATGGCATACAATTTAAATTAATTGCTGGGAAAGCGTTTGGCAAAACCTCTCCGGTTCCTGTATATAGTTCCTTGTATTTTATTGAAATAAAAGCGAAAGAAACCCAATCTATTTCCATAGGAGAACATTTGTTTGGAGAAAGTGCTCTTTATATTTTAGAAGGGAGCATTACAAGTGATGGTTACACTTACGGATCAAAACAATTATTGGTCGCCAAAGAAGCAACCCTTTGTACTTTTGAAATAGCAGCCAATTCAACCGTTTATATTTTTGGTGGAGAACCATTTAAAGAAGAACGTTTTATTGAATGGAACTTTGTTGCTTCAGACAAGAACATCATTGAAAAAGCCAAACAAGATTGGGAAAACAATCAATTTCCTACCGTACCGAATGAAACCGTTAAAATTCCCTTGCCAAAACCAAGACACTTTTAATAAAACACTAAAAACAATATTAAATGAACACCGTATCTGCCTCTATAGGGACACAATTATATAAAACTGAAATCAAAACAAATAACCATCTTATTATTGCCGATGAACCAGAAAAGGTAGGTGGTCAAGATTTAGGGTTTACCCCTACAGAATTGTTAAATTCATCATTAGCTGCCTGTTCTGCCATTACCATTCGTATGTATGCAGAAAGAAAAGGTTGGGATGTACAGCACATTAATATAAATGTTAAACACAAAATAAATACGTCGTCTGAAACCATCACTTTTGAGAAAGAAATTGAAGTGATTGGAAATTTAGATGCAGCTCAAAAAAAACGTTTGGTAGAAATTGGAGAAAAATGTCCAGTTGAAAAAATGTTAAAAGGAGACATTAAAGTCGTATCGAGTTTAAAAGAATGATTTTTTTTATAAAATCAAATTAAACATATACCCAGAAATCATAATACAAATAGTAACGACTCCAAAAAAGATTGCAATCAATCTAAAAGTCATTACTTTTTTTAACAACATGGCTTCTGGTAAAGACAGTCCTACCACACCCATCATAAAAGCAATGGCTGTTCCTAAAGGAATTCCTTTATCAATTAAGACCTGAACAACTGGCAGAATTCCGGATGCATTGGTATACATGGGGACGGCTAAAATAGTCGCCATAGGAACAGCGAAAAGATTGTCTTTACCCATATAGTTTTCAAAAAAACCTTCGGGAATATAACCGTGCATCAACCCACCAACAGCAATTCCCACTAACAAATAGGGAATAATTCCTTTGATAATGCTTTTTACTTCTTTCCATATGGCTGGTAATCGTTTACTAATGGTTTGTTTTTCGGCAATAAAAGTATCTTGTTCTTTTTGCGCATTGGCCAAAACTTTTTGAACCCAAGGAGTTAAATAAGATTCGAGTTTTAATTGTTGGAGAATGATTCCAGAAATAGTTCCTAGCAACACACCACTGACCACATAAATAACGGTGGTTTTAAGACCAAATAATCCTATAAACAATCCAATAGCTACTTCATTCACCAATGGAGAAGTAATTAAAAAGGCTAAAGTAACGCCTAAGGGAATTCCACCTCTTACAAAACCAATAAACAAAGGAACTGAGGAACAAGAACAAAAAGGGATGACAATACCAAAAAGACTAGCCATCAAATATTCTAATCCATATAATTTATTTCTAGAAAGGTAATTTTTAACCTTGTCAATAGGAAAGTAACTATTGACGATTCCCATGAAAAAAATCACCACAAAAAGAAGAATTAAAATTTTAATAGCATCATAAATAAAAAAGTTCAACGCTTCTGACAAATGCTCACCTTTAGATAAGGACATTACATCATAAACCAACCAATTTGTAATATGTTGTAACCAATCAAACATTTTAACGGGATTTGTACTATGTGTTTAAAAGAGCCAATACTTCTTCTTTTGAAGGGACTCTCCCTTTAATGGTAATGATGTCATCAATCACCAAAGCCGGAGTGACCAATACATTAAATTCCATAATTTTCATCATATCCTCTACTTTCTCTATGGTGGCATCTACGTGATATTGAGTCACAACATCCGTCACCACTTTCATCATAGATTGACATTTTGAACATCCTGTTCCAAGTATTTTAATTGTTTTAGGCATCTTGTTTTTTTACCTAAAAGTACAACGCCTATTTGGTTTTATATGTGACTTATATCACACTTGGTTAGATTTTAAAAAGTTTTATTGATTCTTTTATTTAAACAATATTCACATTAAAAAAGTACCCTACCAAAGCAGTTAATCCCATTGCAATGGTTCCCCAGAAAGTAATTCTGATTACTGCTTTTGCAATACTAGAACCTCCTGTTTTCGCAGCCAACGCTCCTAGAATGATTAGAAAAAACAAAGCAAAACCATATAAAGAATATTCCATGCTTTTTAAAGGAAGAAAAAGAGTCACCAAAAAAGGCAACAAGCCTCCTACGGTAAAGGCCGCTCCAGAGGCAATGGCTGCCTGAATAGGATTGGCTTGACTGATTTCATTAATTCCCAATTCATCTCTAACATGCGCTGCCAAGGCATCTTTTGCTGTCAATTCTTTAGCAACCAACAAAGCGGTTTCTTTTTTTAGTCCCCTATTTTCATAAATATTTGCCAAACGTTGCAACTCCAATTCAGGGGTTTCCCTTAATTCTATTTTTTCTCTTTCAATATCAGCCTTCTCTACATCTGTTTGAGAACTTACAGAAACATATTCTCCTGCAGCCATAGACAAGGCTCCAGCAACCAATCCTGCTAAAGTGGCTAAAATAATAGGCTCTCTAAGTTCCGTTGCGGTTGCCACCCCAATAGCAAGGCTGGCCGTTGATAAAATTCCATCATTGGCTCCCAATACAGCTGCCCTTAACCAATTACTTCTATGGATATAGTGATTGTCTAAATAATCATCTAATTCTTCTGTTTCAACATTCATAGTAAAATTATGGATTAAGTTATCATACCCTTATGAATACATTTTGTATCACTTAAAGGTAAGTTTAAAATAAAGAGGAATATCAACTTTTGTTTTAAAAAAACCTTAGACCTAGCAATTATCATATTTATAGAGAAACACAAATAAAAATAAATTTAATTCAAAGATAGCACAGGATAGTTAATCAATTAACAATAACAATATTTGTGTAACTAGAAATATACAAACAAAGAACAAACTCAATAAATGAAAAAAAACTACTTATTACTCTTAAGTATTAATATACTTATATCACTTAGTCCATTAAATGTGCAGGCTCAAAGAAATATGGAAAAACTAAATCGAGGAGCACATGCAGTAAGAGTCAACACCAACGAAGTCTTGGTATCCTGGAGAATTTTAGGACCTGAATATACTGATGGTGCTACTTATAACTTATACAAATCAGGAACTCTCATCGCTTCTAACTTAACTGTCTCCAATTATATTGATAACACTCCAACAAACAGTACATATGCCATAAGTGCTGTTATCAATGGAACTGAAGGAAATCAATCTGCCTCAACAACTGTTTGGGGAAGCTTTTACAATACTATTCCTTTAAGTCCACCAAAAGGAGGGACTACTCCAGATGGAGTTGCTTACACCTACTCTGCCAATGATGCGAGTGTTGGAGACTTAGACGGAGATGGGGACTATGAGATTGTCTTAAAATGGTCTCCATCAAATTCAAAAGACAATGCACATTCTGGTTATACAGGAAACACCATTTTAGAAGGATTGGAATTTGATGGAGCTAGTCTTTGGAGAATTGATCTAGGAATTAATATAAGATCTGGTGCACATTATACACAATTCATGGTATACGATCTTGATGGAGATGGTAAAGCTGAAATTTCATGTAAAACAGCTGATGGAACCAAAGATGGAAAAAACAATATCATAGGAAGTTCTTCTGCTGATTATAGAAACTCTGGAGGATATGTTCTTTCAGGTCCTGAATTTCTGACCGTTTTTAATGGAGAAACAGGAGTAGAAATGGCCACTGTAGATTACACTCCTGCCAGAGGAAAAGTTTCCGATTGGGGAGATAGTTATGGAAATAGGGTAGATAGATTTTTAGCTTGTATTGCTTATTTAGATGGTATTGAACCTAGTTTGGTAATGTGTAGAGGTTATTACACTAGAACTGCCATTGTTGCTTATGATTATAGAAATGGAGAGTTAATCCAACGTTGGAACTTTGATACTGGTAACGGTTCAAACCCATACAAAGGTCAAGGAAATCATAATTTGGCTGTTGGAGATGTTGACGGAGACGGTAAAGATGAAATTATGTATGGAGCCTGTGCCATTGATGATGATGGTATAGGACTTTATTCTACAGGTTACGGACATGGAGACGCAGGACATTTAACGGATATTGATCCCGATTCACCAGGCTTAGAGTATTATATGCCACACGAAACTGCTAACGGATCTACAAGACCGGGTATGTCTATCAGAAATGCAGGGACAGGTGCAATATTATGGGAAGTACCGGCTTCAGGAGATATTGGACGTGGTGTAGCCATGGATATAGACAATAATCATAGAGGACTTGAAGTTTGGTCTTCTGATGGTAGTGGCCTACATGATAAAAACGGGACTGTTATCTCCACAACACTTCCAGCAAGTACAGGAGGTGGTGTTAGTTTTAATTTCGGTCTTTGGTGGGATGGAGATGTTCAAAGGGAAATCTTAGATAGAACTGTCATAAACAAATGGAATTCTTCAACTCATGGTAGTGATCGATTAGTAACTTTATATAATATCGAAGGAGCAAGTTCTAACAATGGTACCAAAAGCACTCCTACTCTGACTGCTGATATTATAGGAGATTGGAGAGAAGAAATTTTAATGCGTAATGTAGATAGTTCAAAACTAATAATTTTTACCACCAACAAAGTTACTACTCAGAGAATGTATACTTTAATGCACGATCCTGTGTACAGATTAAGTATTGCATGGCAAAACGTAGCCTATAACCAGCCTCCACATTTAGGATTTTATTTTGGAGGAGGGATGGATACTCCTCCCAACCCAAATATTAAAATGAATGGAGAAAAGTCATTATCAGCACAAGCATTTGCCAACAGAAATGCGATTGATATTGATTGGAATGTAGCAGGAATAGAAATACAACAACAAGAGCTGATGAGAAACACTAGCTCGGAGACCGAAGGAAGTATTAGCCTTGCGAATATCACTCCAGGAACAACCACTTATAAAGATAATACTGTTAGTACAGGAATTACTTACTACTATTGGATAAAAATTACAGATATTGATGGAGAAATATCTAATTCTAACATAACAAACACTACCATCTTCCCTAATTCAAGTATTGTTATTCAAGAAAACGAAGCAGGTTTCTGTGGAGTAGATGGAACTATAGATACAAACAATACAGGATATACTGGAACAGGTTTCGCTAATACTTTTAATGCTGCGGGAAACAGTATCCAATGGGCTGTTTCTGTTCCTTCAACCGGAACCTACACTTTAAGATGGATCTATGCAAATGGGGGAACTTCTGATAGAAATGGAAATATCATCATTAATGGAACCAATGTAACTACTGCTTCTTTTCCAACGACTGGTAATTGGAGTACATGGGAGCTAAACAGCAATTCAACTGTTTCTGTAAACTTAAAAGAAGGATTTAATAAAATTCAATTGGTCGCTACCAACAATGATGGTTTAGGAAATATTGATTTATTAGAAGTGGAAGGTGGAACTCCATCTGTGACTGGTTGTGATGGGGAAATGCTAAGTACTCGTAGTTTTGTTGAAACTTCAAAACTATTCATCACTCCAAACCCAATACGATCAGGAGAAACTTTTAAAATCACCCTTCCTAAAAACGCAAAACATATAAGTATTGTGAATATGCAGGGACAAGTAATTTATCAGAAAATACTATATGGTCAAGCAGAATTAGAGCTAAATCATATCTTACCCTCTGGGATTTACATTATTAGAGTTAAGAAGGAAGTTGGAAATGTTCAGGTAAAACTATTTGTGAGATAAAATTGAATTAAAATTTTAAATATATACAACTCCCCTTTGGTACTATTTCTAAAGGGGAGTAAGCCCCATACACTTCTTGTTTATAATGCTTTGTAATTTTAAATTATGAGGTTATCAGTAAATAAAATGTGTGTTTAAGCTAACTAAATATTAATCATTTTTAAAACAAATTTTGTTATGAAAAAACCTTTTCTATTACTATTTGCTATGAGTATGATGCTATGCATGAATTCAATGAATGTTCAAGCCCAGCGTTATATGGAAAAACTTGACAGTGGATTAATCGCCATGCGAACCGGTACTAATTCAGTACTAATAAGTTGGAGAATTCTCGGTGACGAATACGCCCAGAATGCTACTTACAACTTATATCGTGAGTCAACACTAATTGCTTCCAATCTTAGTGTATCAAATTATGTTGATACAACTACTACCGATTATTCATACAGTGTAGCTGCCGTTATTGGAGGAACAGAGCAAGCATTATCTCCTGCCACCACTATTAGAGGATGGGAATCTTTCACCATTCCGGTCAGATCTATTAACGGTAGTTACACTACCCACACAGTAAATGATGCCTCTGTTGGAGATTTAGATGGTGATGGGGAATACGAAATTGTTATTAAAAGACTTGCAAATGATGAAAGTGCAAACTCAATCAATTATCACTTTTTAGAAGCATATGAACTTGATGGTACCTTTATGTGGTCTATTAATATGGGACCTAATTTGATCCACAATCAAGAGGTGAATTTTTTGGTGTATGATTTTGATAACGATGGAAAAGCCGAAATTGCCACTAGAACATCTGATGGTATGATTGACGGTTTAGGAAATAATATTGGAGACAGAGATGGTGATGGACAAATCAACTATCGTTCTACAGCTGCAGCTAATGGTCCTTTTCTTTTCAGAGTCGACGGACCCGATTATATATCAATATTTGATGGTCAAACAGGTGCAGAAATTGCATGGGATTCATATATCGATCTTGCCCCAATACAACAATGGGGATTGCCAGGTATGAATCTTTCTCAACTTGGTCATAGGTCTACTAAATGTATGTGGGCTGTTGCCTATACTGATGGTGTAAACCCTAGTTTTGTGATCAGTAGAGGGATTTATGAACGAATAAAACTGGAAGCATGGAACTTTAGAAACGGAACTTTAACTAAAGAATGGGCCTGGGATAGCAATCCCAATGGTCAAACTACTGCTTATACTGGACAAGGAAACCACAACCTTGCTGCTGGGGATCTTGATGGTGATGGTAGAGATGAGATTACTTATGGTGGTATGGCAGTTAATGAGTATGGTGTTGGGATGTATTCTACTGGTTTTGGTCACGGAGATGCTGCTCATTTAGCAGATATCAATCCTAATATTTCTGGTTTGGAGTTTTTTGGTGCCCAAGAGTATGCTAATGGTTCAACAATTCCGGGATTAGCCATAAGAAATGCCACTAATGGTACTGTACAATGGGCTAGTTATTCCAGTGGTGATATTGGAAGATGTATGGCTGCAGATATAGATCCAAATTACTACGGTATGGAAGTTTGGGGTAGTGATGGTTCTGGTCTTCGTAGCTGTACAGGACAACAAATATCTACTAATATACCAACTGCAACAGGTGGTGGAGCTTCTTATAATTTTGGTATTTGGTGGGATGGCGATGTCCAACGTGAAATACTCGACAAAACGGTCATTGGTAAATGGAATGGATCTGGAACCGATAGAATGGCGACATTATACAATATTGAACCCATTTCTGATAACAATGGAAGTAAATCCAACCCTTGTTTAATGGCTGATATTTTGGGAGATTGGAGAGAAGAAGTCATATATCGACGTACAGATAACACAGGTATGGTTGTCTTTGTGAGCCCTTACAGTACTACTCAAAGAATGTACACATTAATGCACGATCCAAATTACAGATCAGCTATTGCGTGGCAGAATAATACTTATAACCAACCTCCAAATCTTGGATTTTATTTTGGTGGAGGAATGTCTACCCCACCAAATCCTAATATTCAGTTGGTGGAGCCTGTACCAAATGGAATTACTTTACAAGCCTCGGCTGATAATGGTGTCGTTAATCTATCATGGTCACTACAAGGAATATCAGGAATTCAGGAAGTACTAAGAGATACCGATCCTAATCCAGCTGGTAGAGGAAGATTATCATACGTAACGAATGGTACGACTTATTCAGATAATACAGTAACCAATGGAACTACTTATTATTATTGGGTAAAAGTTACTGCCACTGATGGTAACACTTATAATTCTGCAGCAATTGAAGCGACTCCATTAAGTTGCACACCTACTACAATTACTCCTTATTTACAGGTAAATGGTGGTTCATGGCAAGCAGCTAATGATGTCACAATTAATCAAGGTTCATCAGTAAAATTTGGTCCACACCCAACAACTGGAGGATCATGGGCATGGACAGGATGTGGTAGTTCAGGTTCATCAAGGGAATACACGGTAACTCCAACAGGAAACTGTATAGCTACAGCTACTTATACCAATAGTAATGGTTGTGTTTCTACACAAGACTTTAATATTACTGTAAATCAAACAGTAGAAACCATTACCATTCAAGAAAATGAAACAGGTTTCTGTGGCGTAGATGGTACTGTAGATAGTAACAATGCGGGGTACTCTGGCTCAGGTTTTGCCAACACTGCTAATGCTTCTGGTAATGGTATCGATTGGTCTGTAACAGTACCGTCAACGGGAACTTACACCCTAAGATGGCGATATGCAAATGGAGGGAGTACAGATAGAAACGGAAATGTAATGATTAATGGAAATACTGCTACATCAGCTTCATTTCCTAGTACTGGAAACTGGACTACCTGGGCTGAAAACAGCAACTCGATGGTAACAGTTACCTTAGCTGCTGGAGTGAATTCTATTAGATTGGAAGCAACCACTTCTTCAGGTTTAGGAAATATTGACAAGCTAGAAGTAGAAGGAATTACTCCGGTTGCAGCTAATTGTTCTGGAAGTGGCTCTAGAAAGGGAATTCCTTCTGAAATTATGACAGATAGTGAGAGTGAAAATGAATCAAAATTATACATCTCTCCTAACCCAATAAGTACAGGAGAAACCATAAAAGTTACTTTACCAAAAGATGCAAAACAAATAAGTATATATAATACTCATGGGCAGTTGGTCCATAGTATTGCTTTAAGCGGACAGTCTTCTATCAATCTTAATCATGCTTTAAGTCCAGGAATTTATATTGTTACTGTTATAAGCGACGAAGGTAGCGTACAAACTAAATTAATTGTTAAGTAAATAAAACAACCAAAAAATAGATTTTACTTTTATTCTTTTAACTCACAACCAAAAGCCCTTTTGAAACATTTCAAAAGGGCTTTATAATATTTTACATGAACCTTTAGAACTCCCCTACTATTGATTAGCATAATTAGATTTATTACTATCAACTCACTATCAAGCTAATACCAAATTGTTCATAAATTCCTACTAATACCTCTTTCAAACCTCCCAAAACAAGAGTGAAAAAATTATTTTAGCAAGCCTTAAAAAACAACTTTATTTAGGTTTATGGCTAACGAAAAAAACTGGCTTCATTATTATAAAAACAGCTTAACAGATAGTGAAAATCTAGCGATTGACATCAATAGAATTAAAAATTTGTACGAAGAAAAAACCTGTTTTATTGGAAATGGAACCATCAATGCCAAGCATGCTACAGAAATGTTAGATGCTGAAGAACGGAGAATTAATAGACTAAAAGGGATTAGTAAAAAAGACAGTGCTAACTGGCGAGAAATTACGGAAACAGAAATATTAATTGCTCCTTTTTATTTAGAATATTTTTCAGAAAACATCTCACATCAAAATAAAACTATTAGACCATTTTGGATTCCTGCAAAGGTCAATCGTTCTGGACAATTGTCAACTTCAAAAGCATTATTTCCTTTAATCGTTAGAAATTATTTAGCTCCCATTGCAGATGCCCAGAATGATTTCATTTTTTCATCTACAGAGAAAATCATAAATGCCAGAGAAATTGAAGAACCTTTAACTGAAGATGAGGAAATCCCTGTTCCTTGGGATGAATATTGGGTTTATATAAATGAAGTTTTTAAAAATATTACTTATAGAAACATTCAGAATTACAGAACGGAAAATTATCAAACCATTCCAGAAGTAATGTATTTTGCTACCAGTTCTAAAATTGCAACAGCCAAAAGTATTTTGTTCTTGTACGACAATATTTTAGACGAAGTTGAAGAACTTCCTTTGCTTTCTAAAATTATTAGCCCAAATAAAAGAGACAGAAAAAATGCCATTACGGATCAAGGTTTTTTAAGTTATAATCATTTCCATACTGGACAAATGTCCAATCAATTTCCTTTGTCTATTAGTCAACGTAAGACCTTATTGTCTTATTTAACTTCCGAAGAAAACGCTGTTACAGCAGTAAATGGACCTCCTGGAACTGGAAAAACAACTTTATTACAAAGTGTTGTGGCAACTGAATTTGTAAAATCGGCCATTATTGGTGAGGAAGCTCCTGTGATTTTGGCTTGTTCTAGTAATAACCAAGCGGTGACCAATATTATTGATAGTTTTATCAATTCTGAAAGTAGTTTAAAAGAATTATCAGCTCGTTGGATTCCTGATTTTAATGGTTATGCCACCTATTTACCGTCTAACTCTAAAAGTCCAAAATCTTTAGAAAACATCAATTTTTTAAAAGGAAATTTATTTGGACACGAGGGTACTTTGTGTGAGTTAGAAAACAAACAATATGTTTCCGAAGCCGAAACCTATTTTTTTAATCGATTTAAAGACTATTATGAGTTTGAGCCTGAATCTTTAGAAGATACTTGTAATCATTTACAACAAGAAATCACACTAATTGAAGATGAATTGGTGAACGGAACTCGTATTTGTACTGATTACATCAACTCTATTGATCAAATAAATGCAATTTTAATTCACGATAAAGACAAAATTGAAAAAGATAAAATTCACATTCTTAATTTAAAAGAATGGCGTAATCAAATCGACAAACTAAAGAAAGAAGCCAAAAATGCTGATTTTATAGAAAAGGTTAAAAAAATATTTTTTGATGATAAAACCTCTAAAAACCCTAAAGACCACAGCTTTAAAATAGCAACTGACATTCTTGGTGATGAAAATAAAACTTTGGAATTTATCAAAGATGTTTTAGCCAATTTAAACCTAGCCATGCAATCTAACATCAAACTAAATGACTGGAAACAAATAAATAACATCAAGGGCTATCCTTTTGTTTCCGAAGCGCAGATGTGGGATTTTGAATATCAAAAAATGAACACCAACAGCAGAACACATCAGTATTTTTATGATGAGTTAGATATTGGTTTAAGACACAAAGCTTTTTTATTAGCCACTCATTATTGGGAAGCAAGATGGTTAGAAGCCACCAAAGAGGCAATAGAAAACAACACTGAAAAAGGAACTGGAGAAAAAGCCATTAGCGAAAAATGGAAACGAAGAGCCATGCTAACCCCTTGTTTTGTGGCTACTTTTTACATGGCTCCTCCACATTTTATCTACAGTCAGTTTCAAGGAGAAAATGAAGAAGGAAAACCTATTTTTGAATATCTTCCTCTTTTTAACTTTATAGATTTATTAATTGTAGATGAGGCTGGACAAGTTACGCCAGAGGTGAGTATTCCTTTATTTTCTTTGGCAAAAAAAGCCATTGTTGTAGGCGATTTACAACAAATAGAACCTATTTGGTCTATTCCCCAGAAAATTGATCAAGGAAATTTAATCAATCAAAACATAATTGCAAATCCAAACCAAACAGAACTATTAAACGACTTAGGTTTTTTAGCTTCTAATGGAAGTATTATGAAAATGGCTCAAAATGCTTGCGAATTTAAAACATTGCTACCTACAGGAAATCAACCCGGAATGGTTTTGTTAGAACACCGTAGATGTAATGATGAGATTATCAACTTTTGTAACGAATTGGCCTATGGAGGAATTTTAAAACCCATGAAAGGAAGCGCTTCTGAAGATCAAATTTTTCCATCCATGTTGGCTTATCACATTGAAGGAGTAAGCGAACGTAAATATAACAGTCGCTGTAATTTAAACGAAGTCAATGCTATTATTAAATGGTTAAGACAAAACGAAGAGACCATTCAAGAAGCTTATGAAGTAAATTCTATAGAAAAAGTTTTGGGGATCATTACACCTTTTGCGAGTCAGAAAAACGAATTATCTAAAGCCTTGATTGAGGCTGGTTACAATATCAATGACATCAAACTAGGAACAGTTCATGCACTACAGGGTGCCGAAAGAGATATTGTATTGTTTAGCTCTGTATATAGTAATTTGGATGAAGGAACCTTGTTTTTTGACAAAGATGACAAACCAAACATGTTAAATGTAGCCGTTTCTAGAGCCAAGGATAGTTTTATTTTGTTTGGAGACACTCGTGTGTTTGATGAAACCAAACAAACACCTTCTGGAATCTTAAAAAAACATTTGAATGTTTTAGAAATGGTGACTTAATTATTGATATAAATTATTACTAGATGTTGAGCAGCCTATGCTGAGTTTCTCGAACACCTTAATCTATAAAATATTTAAGCCAACGCTTGTCTTAACACCGTTACTGCATGAAGACTCTCTCTTTGAGTTCCATCTTTAATTTGATGTCTACAGCTAGTTCCTGAAGCTATTATAAGTGTATCATTGGCTAGGTTTCTTACTTTAGGAAACAAAGTATCTTCTCCCATTTGCATACTCACTTCGTAGTGTTCTTGCTCATACCCAAAAGATCCTGCCATACCACAACACCCCGTATTTAAAAGGGTCACCTTGTAATTAGGAACAATATTTAACATATCAAAAGTATGTTTGCTATTACTCAACGATTTTTGGTGACAATGTACATGAATTTTTAGCTCTTTATTTTCCTGAGTAAAAACATTTGATTGAATATTACCAAGTGCTATTTCTTTGCTAATAAACTCTTCAATGGTAAAAGTATTTACAGCTATTTGCTGAGCTTTTTCCTTGTCATTACTCAATCTTAAATATTCATCTCTAAAGCTTAAAATAGCAGAAGGCTCCACTCCTATCAATGCATTTTCCGGATTGATAACCTGACTAAAAACCTCTATATTGATATTGGCAACTTCTTTGGCTTCTTTTAAAAAACCTTTAGAAATTAAAGCTCTTCCACTTTGTTCGTGCTCCAAAAACACCACTTGGTAATTTAGTTGATGTAGCAGTTCTATGGTATCAATTCCTATTTGTACATCATAAAAATTAGTAAACTCATCATTAAAAAAATAAACATTTTTAATAGGATTTTCTAACTGTAACTTTTCTTGATTATTTCTAATCCATTGAGTTAAAGTAAAACGCTTTAAACTAGGCAAAGTTCTTTTAGTGCTAATTCCTAATATTTTCTTAGCCAATAATGTATTATTAAACATATTAATCAACCCACTAAAAACAACTAATTGCTCGTTGATGTTGTTTATTTTGGCAAACAATTTACTCCTAAAAGAATACCCATTAACTTCTTGATACTGATATAAAAACTCTGCTTTTAAAATTGAAACATCAACATTACTAGGACACTCACTAGCACAGGCTTTACAACTGATACACAAATCAAAAACCTTTTTTAATGTCTTGTCATCAAATTTATTTTTGGCATTGTTATTTGTCAACACCTCGCGTAAAGCATTGGCTCTGGCTCTGGTGGTATCTTTTTCATTTTTAGTGGCTCGGTAACTAGGACACATAGTACCACCTGCTGCGACCGATTTTCTACAATCTCCCGAACCATTACATTGTTCGGCCAAGCGCAAAATTCCTTGATTTTCTGTAAAATCCATCAAGGTATTTATTTCTGGTTCCATTCTATCTACCTCATAACGCAAGGCTTTATCCATGGGAAATGGGTTGATGATTTTTCCTTTGTTAAAAATATAATTGGGATCAAAAGTTTCTTTTAATTGTTTGAGGATGGCAAAGTTCTTTTCACCAATCATCATTGGAATAAATTCAGCCCTAACAATTCCATCTCCGTGTTCTCCACTTAAAGAACCTTTATATTGTTTTACCAATTGCGCTACTCTTGTAGTGATGGTTCTGAATAAGTTTACATCATGAGTTTGTTTTAAATTAAGAATGGGACGTAAATGAATTTCTCCTGCCCCAGCATGTGCATAATACACGGCTTGCTGATTAAATTCTTTCATCATTTTAGAAAAATCAGCAATAAAATTTGGCAAATCTGATAAACTCACAGCCGTATCTTCTATGCAAGCTACAGCTTTTTTATCCCCAATTAAATTTCCCAAAGCTCCTAAACCTGCTTTTCTTAAATCGTGAATTCCATTTATTTTTACTCCTGTAACTTTTGGATGTGCATATCCAAATCCATGACTTTCTAAATCAGTAATCAAAGCGTCTGCTTGTTGTTGAGCATCTTCAATGGTGTCAGCAGCTACTTCTAACATTAAAACAGCTGCAGGATCACCTTCTAAAAAAGTTCTATTTTCTTGTTGTGAACGGATAGATTTGGTACAATCTAAGATAATTTTATCCATCAACTCACAATTGTAAAGTTGATGTTTCATGGCCACAACCACAGACTCCATACATTCTTGAACAGAATGAAAATGTGAAGCCACCATTACATTTTGTTTTGGCGGTACATCATCTAATTGCAAAGTAATTTCTGTAGTAAACGCCAAAGTACCTTCGCTACCACACAATACTTTTGCTAGGTTAATTGTTTTTTCAGTTCCTCCAAACAATTCAAACTTCAACAATTCATCAATGGCATATCCTGTATTTCTTCTATGGATATCTGCATTTGGAAATTCTTTAATGATTTCTTGTTTAACCTCTGTTTTTGAAAAAGTATTGAATATCATTTTATAGATATTTCCTTCCACTGAATTTAAGTTTGTTTTTTGCTTAAAAACATCGGTAGATACGGCTTCAAAAACCACTTCATCTCCATCACTTAAAATTGTTTGTAAACGAACAACTTTATCACGAGTCACACCATAACGAATGGAAGTAGTTCCAGAACTATTGTTACCAACCATTCCTCCTATCATGCATCTATTGGCTGTAGATGTATTAGGACCAAAAAACAAACCATCAGCTTGTACATAACGATTTAAATCATCACGAATCACTCCGGGCTGAACCGTTATTTGCTTCTGTTCTTTATCATAATCTAAGATTTGAGTAAAATGTTTAGATACATCTACTACCAAACCATCTCCCACACATTGACCGGCCAAAGAAGTTCCGGCTGTTCGTGGAATTAAACTTATTTGATGTTGATTGGCATATGTAACCAGTCTTTTTATATCACTTTTAGATTTTGGGTAAGCAACTCCTATTGGGATTTTCCTGTAAACCGAAGCATCTGTAGCATAAATATTTTTATGAAGTTTGTCTGTTAAAAGACTTCCTTCTAATTGCTTATTTAATTTCTTAAGTGATTTTACCATATGATCAAAAATAAATAAATGGAATGATATTTTTCTATATAATTACTAGATAAAATAAGTCTTAAGATCATTTATAAGTATAAAAAAACACCTAAGAAGACTAATTCTTAGGTGTTTTTTTATTTGTTATTATTTCTTTCTACTATTTATCACTCACAGCTTTTAAAATCTTTAGCATATTCTTTAAACCAATTATGAACTGGAAAAGCACATGCTTCTGGATTAGCATCATATGCAATTCCACCATCCAATGCTCCCTTATCAATTAAATTTTCGGGAGCTAATAAATTCCAGCTTACATTACCTGATTCATCTACAATTGCTTTAAAATTAGCTCCAAATCCCCAACCATTAGCAACACCAGTAACACCTCCTTTACCCCAAACATCATATTGTTCTGGAGCCCAATCAATTTCCGTAATAGCAATAGGTGCAAAATCTGCTACCGGTTTAATATTAGCATTCCAATTGGCTTTAAAGATTTCAGGATTGTTATTATCTTGTCCCCAATATCCAGGATATATATGAACAGCATACCCTATATTATCATCTTCAATTTTGTTATTTGCATATCCTTTGTATTGTGATTGATATCCAGAACCTGGAATCCAAAGAATATTATTTGCTCCATTATCTCTAATAATATCTACCACAGATTGAAATATTTTTTTTAATTCATCAAAATGAGCTTGTGTATTAGCTCCTTCACTTCCATCAGGAAGTTTTATACGTATGGGTTCATTTGCCAATTCAAACATCAAATTGTCTCTATTTTTTAAATCAGGATGGTCTGATATATATCCCCAAATAGTTTTTAAGTACTCATGATAGGGTCCATTTACCCCTATAACATGTGGACATACACCAGGAGGTCTCAAAATCACATACATTCCTCTTGATTTAGCATGTTTTATTAAAGGAACAATCACATCATCAATAGATTTCTTAAATCTTTCAAAATTAAATTCTGAAATATCATTTTCAGATATTCCACTTACTCCAATATTATTAGTCCAATAAGGATCTATATGGAGTCTTATATAATTTAAATACCATCCTTCGTCGGTATTCGTAAGTTTATTCATTACTCCTTTATTGTAACTTAAACAACCTTCAACATCATAATTATTCCATCTCCACTCTCCTACAGCTCCTCCATTAAACCAAGGACTTGGTGTTAAAGCAACTCCATGGAGTAATACTTCATTATCACATGGATCTTTTAAAACACGACCATCTACATGTAATAATGGGGTCGCTATGGGTCTATCAGTAGGTTCTTGATCCACTTCTTCTTGTTTCTTGTCTGGACTTTCTAAAACAACTGTTGTAATATCATCTTTCGCACAACTTATTGCTGTAAACAAAATAGACATCGTTAATAACTTTATTAATTTCATTATCAATATTTTTATTTTACTCAAAAAATTAATTTCATAAAGAAAATCTGTTATTAGATACTAGAATACATTACGAACAAACTTTGTACGATAACAATTCTTAAGCACTAATAACAGATAAATTTACTATTAAAAAAAACTAATTTACTATTAAATAATTTTACTTCTATGATTACAAACCACTAAGACCTTTTGCAAAACCTGTATAAGCAGGCTTACGACTGTAATCTAAATCCCAAAGTCCAATTGGTTCACCTCGTCTCCAGAATGAATCCTCTGGACTATCTGTCATAGCCCATTGTGTTATACCGTAACGTTGATCTACTGGTACAATTTCAAAATAAGCTTTTACAATTTGCTCATAAAAGTCTGACATCTGCTGTAATTGATCTGCAGTAACATACTCTGTTTTTATTATAGATCCACCTACCTTAATCCCCATATCAAGTTCGGAAATTTTCACAAGCTTACCAGTTGCTGCTAATTTCGTTAACATATCTCTGATGTTTTCGATGGTAGTTTCACCTAAAGTTACATGCATCTGAGTACCAATTCCGTCAACCACTTGTCCTTTACTTTCAATGTATTCTACATACTGGATAAGGCCATCACATTTATCGCCTCCTCCTTCAAGACCATAATCGTTGATAAAAAGGATATCATCTGGATTTCCATATTGTCTTGTTAACCTAAATGCTTCTACGGCATAATCTTTTCCTAAATAATCTTGCCAATAAAACTCATCAGAAGCCATATCGGTCTTACCTACTCCTGATTTTAACTCAAATTGATTTGGCCAATCTGACATAGGCTCATTTACCACATCCCAAGCTTTTACATAGGGAGCACAGTTTGTAACCATTTCTGAAATCCAATTATCTAAGGCTTCTCCTACAATTTCCTTTTTCTGTTCAGGTGTTTTTTCTTCTGTTTGAACACTTCCTGTAGCACTATACTTTGTTAAGGTTATATTGTCAAAATAAAAATTAGTAGCTGTTTTTCCTAAGTTAAAAGCGATAGCTCCACAATTTTCTGTACTTGTTGAAATGGTAATTTCTTTAGTATAGGTAGTCCATGTAGTTGTTGAAGGCAAAGCCCCAAAGAAATCCCAATGCTTGTATGCTCCTGGACTAATTTGTGCTTGTGTGGGATAGCTTGCATCAACATCTGAACGTATGTCCATTGTAAGTGTATATCTCTCCCCTAATTTTACTACTGGAGAAAATACTATATACAACTGTGCTTCCCAATCATTCGCACGAACTGCTGCATTAGTCAATTTAAGAGCTCTTCCTGTTCCATTTGCTCCTTCTCCTACTGCAGTAAAACTAAGGTCTACATTTGAATTTACTGAATAGTTAGAATTGTCATCAGTTTCAAAATCAGCCTTTGTTATTAATTCCCAACCTGGACCTGTTGCCGATAGTGTATCTGGAGCAATTATTCTATTTAAATAAGTTGCATTTTGATTGGCATGCCAACAAAGGGTATGACCAAAAACAGATATTTCTGCTGCTGATGCTTTCGCTATAAATTCATTGACATTATCTAAATCTAAACTCCCGTCTGATTGGACAATCGCACCATGTTTCATTCCATATCCTGCCGACATTTCATCAAAATTTCTATTAAGCAATCTGTACATCACATTTTGACTAATATAGTCTGACATACCGATTCCTGCACCTAATTTAAAATTTGGATCTGTTTCTCTGTTTATGTAAGACTTTAAATCTTGATAAGAATTTATCTCTTCCATTTTAGCAATAGCTTCCGATTTTTCTACTTGAAAGTCTAAAGAATCTACTTCTTGACAAGAAGATAATAATGCTATAGTACTTGCTAAAAGTGATATTTTATATATATTTTTCATAATTATTTTAAATTTTATGTAATATCATTTTACTTAAAACTACTGGCTTACAGGGGTAAATGTTTCAAAAGAAACAGCTCTATCTCTCATTACCAAAGTGTCTTTAGAAGTTATGTGTATGTTTGCTAAATCTATTTCATAATCTAAGTAAAGAGCATCTCTATCTTTGTCTCCCCAACTATTTTTTTCTCCATCTTTAATAAACTTACCCGTACCAGATACTGTATATGTGTTAGACTCTGTTGATATAGTACAATTTCCATTGTCATCAAAAGTTGCTACCAAATCACAATAAATATTAGCATCATTATTCGTTTTATCTTTAAATACTAATTGAAAAACTGATTTGTTTAAGGCTTTGGTGTTTACTTTAAAAACTTCGTCATATTCAACATATTCTTTATGTCTAATAATTTCTTCATCTAAAGCAGTATTTCCGTTTTTACCTACAATGACATCGTTTCCTCTTCGTAAATAATTACCATGCCATTTGTTTATATATTTTATAGCATAAAAAACAAAATCTTTAGGAGCTTTACTCCATTCTGAATCTAAACCTCTTTTTGCCCCTGGAAATAAAGGTTCACCAGATAAAATAGTATCTGCATTCATTACATTATTCATCTGAACCGGGATCACATAATTGTTTTTAATAGCCAATGGATCTGCAAAGAAATCATCTGTTAACTGTACATCAATTGCTCCTATTAACTCTCCTTTTGGAATTTTTATCTTATTTGTTAATAAATTATAATAATTGCTCGGCATTGCAGTTATTTGATCACCTCCTTCATTAAAAAGTAACCCTGTAGTTAATGCATCTGCAACAGAGAAATCAATAGATACGTCTTTGTCATTTTCATATACTCCTGCTAATGTTGCATATATTTTACATTTATACTCATTGTCTAATGATGTATCAAAAACATCTTCTCCCAACGTTATGGTTCTTACAGGATATTGATATGCAAAGTACACAGATTGATACTCAAAATCATCAAATTCCCAATCTTGATTTTGACATGCTGTCAAAGAAACTAGTAAGATTGTGAACATTAAAAATATCTTATTTTTCATTTTTTGTAATTTTAGATTTAAATATTATAATCATCTATGGAATGGTCAGTTTTTATAGCCTACCATCCCTTATTTTGCTCTAAAGCATCAAACTTTATAATTTCGCTATATGGTATTGGGCCATATTTCATATAATTATCATAAAGTCTATTTTCAACATTGATAAACTGATAAGCTCCTCCTTGAATACTAACTCCTTTGGCTGTTTCTTTTAAATCTTTATTCCATCTTCTTAAATCCCAAAAACGGAATCCTTCGAAACAAAGTTCTAATCTACGTTCATTTCTTATTAACTCACGCATAGCAACTTGATCTGCTTTAATTGATTCTAAATACATATCTGGCTGAGTAATCCCTGCACGTTCTCTAATAGCAGCAATCACATCATAGGCAGAAAAAGTAGCACTTCCTCCTGTTGCCATTGGCCCCCAAGCTTCATTTGCAGCCTCTGCATATATAAGATATAACTCAGTATATCTCATACGTGGTTTATAATGCTTTTGCTGGTTTTGAGTTGTTGGATTTGTATTTACATCTTGTCTTAGCAACTTTTTTAAATAATATCCTGTACGAGTAGAAGTTTCTACTTTATTTAAGGCATCATTTGTTGTACCATCAGCAGCAGTGTTAATTACTGTACTATTTACTCCCGCTACATCTCCATTTACAAGTATATATAACTTTAAACGAGGATCACGATTTGTATATGGGTTTAAAGGATCATAATTACTATTTGCATCAGAAATAGGATACCCATTAGCCATTGGGAAGGCATCTACTATATTTTGAGTAGGATTGATACGTCCACTACCATATACTGTTGGTGGGAAATTATCTAACTCTAATGAATTACTATCGGCTACATCTGTTCTCCAAACAATTTCAGCAGGATTTACTCCAGTTCCTAATGTGTTTATTTCACTATTTTTATACCATGTTAATCCTAATGGATCTATACCACCTACACCATTATTAATGGTTAATAAATCGCCTGCATAATTAGCTGCATCAGCCCATGTGGTAGTGTTCCCATTACTAAAAGCAGGACTTGCTGCTAACAAGGCTGCCTGTGCTTTGATAAACTTAACAATTCTCCCAGAAACTCTTTGTCTAGCAAAATCACCAAAAACTCTGTTATAATCATCTAAGTTATTATAGCCTGATGGCAATGTTGTTGCTTCTTCAAAGTCTAAAGGTAGAAGTTGCTCAGCATTTGAAATATCGCTGTATAATTGTTGCATACAAGCTTCAAATGTGTTTCTAGGCTTATTAAAATCCGAATTCTGGTCTTCTGGATCTAAAACTATTGAAACTCCTAGTAATTCACCATTATTAGATTCTCCTCCATGTGCTTGTAATAAATAATACATGTAAAGAGCTCTTAATCCATAAGCTTCCCCTTTCAAACGCTTTCTAAACAATTCGCTAACATTTTCATCTTTAGCCCATAAAACTTTGTCTACTTCAGCAAGGAAAATATTTAAATATTGAATAGCTGCTTTTGAATTTCTCCACTGATCAAATGGATTAAGGTTTGAAGTCCATTGACCTGTTGCTATTTTTAAATAATTGTTGTTAACATCGTTTGTAACTGCATCGTCCGTAGCTACGTCATTAAATGTCCATGAGCTATTAGGAAGTCTTGTATAAGCGTTTAGAAGAATACCTTGTGCATACTCTGCTTCACCATACATATCGTCTAGTCCTCTATTGTTTTCAACTGCTGGATCAATAAGATCATCACAACTTGTCATCAAAAAGACAATAGATAAAAAAATTAATAATATTTTATTCATATCATTTAGTTATTTAATGATTGTTAAAAATTTAAAATAAAGCCTTGATTCCTAAATTATAAAATCTAGTCTGTGGAGAGCTTCCTACATTTAATTCCATTGTCTCACGTTCTGGAGATATGGTTAATAGATTAGCACCACTCATGTAAATCCCTAGTTCTTTTACAAATGTTTTCTTTAAGATACTTGTTGGAAAATCATAAGTAACTTGAACCTTAGAAAGGTTTATTCTATTAGTACTATACATCCAAAAATCTGAAGATCTAAAATTATTATCTCCATTTAAGGTTGTTAGTCTAGGATATGTAGCTGTTTCTTTTGTTTCCTCTGTCCAACTATCTCTTACTATTACTGAATATTTATCATCTCCATCTATCCAAAAATAAGAGCTATTCTTCATGGCATTTGCTCCAAACTGACCTGTTGCTAAAGCAAAGAAAGTTAAGTCTTTCCATTTTGTAGTTAAATTAACTCCAAATGTAAGTGGTGCACCACTCCATCCTCCTTTACCAAGATAAACTTGATCTTGATTATCAATAACACCATCATTATTCTGGTCTTTGTATTTGATATCTCCAGGAAACACTTCTCCAAAAGTCTGAGAAGGAGAACTAGCAATGTCATTTGCATCCATAAAGAAACCATCGCTCTTTAATCCCCAAATTCCATCTAATGGTTTTCCTTGTCTATATTGATATTCATTCTCAAATGACTCTGCACGTTTAGAAGCTTCAGTATCATAGTACATAGCCGTAAGTCCTAATGACCAATCAACTTCTGCTATTTTTTTATTAAACTTTAAGTTAAATTCAGCACCAATACGCTTATCATCATTATAATTGATATTAGGTATAAAAGATGAATTTGGCCATCCTGTTGTAAAATAACTTGGATATAATACTGTTGCTTGAGTTACATTACCTGTCATTTTATTTGCGAAAAATGATCCATTAAAGTTGATGAAATTCTTAAAGAAAGATGCTTCTAGTCCTACATTAAATTCTTCACGTTTAGCAAATGTAAGATCCAAGTTTTCACCTCTTCTTGAATCAGTTGATCTGTTTAAAGATCCATCTCTCCAGCTGAACCAAGCACCATCAGTCTGAGTATAAATACTTTCATACAAATAATAATCAGAAATATCTAAATCAGTATTTAAAATACCCGCAGATACTGATAATTTTAAATTATCAATAATATCTGAATCTTTTAAGAAGTTCTCTTCACTTAATCTCCATCCTACTGAAACTGTTGGAGAAAATGCATTTCTATTTCCTTCAGCAAGTTTAGCAGAATGTACAATAGCACCATTAAAGTCTGCATAATATTTACTTTTATAATTATATCCTAAGTGTAAACCTAAATTACCATTACTCACTTTATGATATACCTCTGCTCTGGATTGTTGAAATGCAGATGCAATTAAAGAGGCTGATATGTTATTCCCCTCAAAACTCTTGATATAATCAAACTGTCCCGAAAAAGAGATTGTTTGACCATAAGTACTATTACTTATGTTTTGTGTTCCAGAAGTAGCATCTTGACCATACTTTGTTAAGCTAGAGATTTGATCAAAACCTGCATAATTATTCCATTTTGGTTCGTATGTTGCATAATTATTATTGTAAGCCTGGTTATATGAAGACTCATAATCAACCCCAAACATAGTACGGAAAGATAAACCTTCGAGTAAATCATTTAAGTCTGCATTAATAGCAGTATTAAATTGAAATTGACGACTTGTATAATCATTACTTCCTCCAGCATAAATACCTGCAAATGGATTTGTTTGATCAAGTTGAGTTCCACCCAATAAATATTTCCCGTCGATAATATTAGTACTATTTTGTACTTGATTTAATGAATTAACATCTCCACTTTCTATCATACTTATGGGTATTAATGGAGCAAATCTATTAGGTCTTAACGTAGCAGCTCCTCCCCAATAATTTGCATTCACACCTGTTCCATTATAATAAATAGCATTGGCTCCTATGGTTGCAGATATTTTATTTGTAATATCAATATCAACATTTCCTCTAACATTAAAACGTTGGGTCCTATTATTTTTTGCTTCTCCAAAATCTATAAAATCTCCTGCGGTCATAAAACTCACATTAGTATAATATCTAGCAATATCGTTACCTCCAGAAATTTGTAAGTTTGCATCTTGTTGTGTAGAAATATCCCTCAAGTAATCAGAAGAATAGTAATCTACATTTGGATATCTATAAGGATTGTTTCCTGAAGCATGATTATAAATCGTTTCATAGTCATACAATTCACCTAATCCATCATTTTGTCTTGCCTGATTATAATAGTTCATATATTCTGCTGAACCTAAATATTGAGGAGTACTTTTTATAGTATTTACCCCTGTATTAACCCTTACATCAATCTGTTGTTTTTGATTTTTTCCTTTTTTGGTGGTAATATAAATAACTCCTTTGGCTGCACGACTACCGTAAAGTGCTACAGCAGAAACTCCTTTAAGTACACTAATTTGTTCAATTTCTATGGCTTGAACACTAGTTGCACTTCTTGGTATACCATCTACCAGTACAAGAGCTCCACCATTCCCCCATATACTTCCATTAAAACCTCCTATATAGGTTTGTAAACCATCTAAACTATATGTTGTATAGTTTTTATTCATAATTTCTGGCAAGTTCACAAATGAAACACCTCCTAAAAGGTCTTTTTCTTGAACTTTCCTAAATGCTATTTGTACTGATTGATTCTTTTCTACTTCTAATGAAGTACCATTATTTATTTGAGCCGCTAAACTATCTATCTTATTTTCTTGCGCTATTAATTTAAATGGGAAAGAAGCAATAACTACAAAACACAATACTAATTTTAGTTGTATATATCTCATTATTCTCTAATTTGTATTATCATTTTTATTATTGTCTATGTAAACTACCAACCTGGATTTTGTGGAAACTCTAAATACATGTTTACATCAGCATTTTTTAAAGGTAACCAGTAGTGTTTCTCCGTAAACTTACGTTCTAAAATAACTTCTTCACGAATATTAACGACCTTATTATTTGTTGGATCACTTGTATCAAAAGCACCTGTACGATCAAATTCAATTGACTTCTTAAGTGTATAAGGACTTTCTATTAATAACAACCAACGACGAAGATCATTAAATCTGTGTTTTTCAAAAGCCAATTCTACCGCTCGTTCACGTCTTACTTCTCCCATAAAATCATCTAAAGACCCTAAAAACTGACCATCTACATGTCCTACTCCCGCTCTGTCTCTAACTATATTAATAGCATCTACAGCTGTTTTACTATATGTTGTTGCTTTACCTGATGCAGAACCATAAGCTTGAGCCGCAGCTTCTGCATACATAATATAAACATCAGATAATCTCATCCACGGTAAGTGTATATTTAAATTTGAACCCCAAGCATGTCCTTGATCATACCTGTTAGCTGTAATAGGAATAAATTTATACAGTAAATATCCTGTACGACTACCAGTACTTATACCTCTATAGCTACCACCAGTAAATAAATTGGCATAACGATTTTGAACAACATCAGCCGGCATAGAACCCTGTACCGTTTTTACTCCATCAAATACGATATCGTTATAAAATCTTGGATCACGTCCTCTCCAAGGATATTCAGGATCGTATCCTGATACCGGATCTGGTTGCGTAATATCATTAATTGGCAATCCATTTGCCATACCATAATAATCAACATAATTGGCTGTTGGTAAGAATTTAACATCTCCATCTTCTATTACAGGGGCTGGTTGATATTGCTTTGCTGTCCCATAAGTTGAACCATGAGCCCCCCAATATGGTCCTCTAAAAATAGCTTCAGTCCCCCCTGGCATTTGCCAGTTTTGTCCTGTAGTATAAAAATTGTCACTATACTCTGAAAAAGGTAATAATGAATATGGAGCTTGTCCTCCCTCAGTTAGCGTTAACAATTCTCCAAAAGCCTCTGCTGCTCTTCTACAAAAATCTGCATTATAACTACTATTTCCTGTAGATTCTTTATTCATTAAAGGACTTCCTGCCCATAAATAATTCTTTCCTAAATATCCTAAGGCCATGATTTTATTAATACGCAAATCATTTTTACCTAAAGTTCTTTTTCCTGCAGTTGAATTATCCCAATGTGTCGGTAACAAATCAGCAGCTGCTCTAAAATCTGCCCCTGCTTTTTCAGCACATTCTTGATAACTTAGTCTAGGGTAGCTTAACACTTCATCTCCAGGTGGAACCATATCAATATATGGCAATCCTCCAAAATATTGAATAAACTGGAAATGGAACCAAGCTCTAAAGAATAATAATTGTCCTTTAATTAAATCTTTCTCTTCTTGGGTAGCATCTACTAATTTATCTAGATTTTCTAAGCCCATATTGGCCTTACGGATACCATACCATCCATTCTTCCATAAATCTTTAGACATCCTATCATCGTTTCTAGAAGCATTGGATTTATTCATCCAACCAGCTCCCCATCCATCATGTTCAGACTGCCATCCCCAAAAATTTCCGTTGTCTATTTTTACACCAAAGTGAAAATCACGAGCTGTTGATTGAATCTCATCTTCACCCCAGTTCCAAGAATTCGTCCAATATCTATTGGTGAAATCTGGTATACAATGATACAACTCTTCCGTAAAACCTTGAAAATTAGTAAAGTTTTTAAAAGCCTCTTCTTTTGATATCGCATCATCCTCAGCTACGTTCAAATAATCTTCACATGCAGCTCCTGAAAGAAACATACACGCTAAGAGACTATATTTAAATATTGATTTTATATATTTTTTCATATTATTTAGTGCTTAAAATGTAACATTAATTCCTAAATTCACTCTTCTTACTGTAGGATAAGCTCCTTGGGAAGCCCAACCAGTTCCTGCAAAATTAGACTCTCTATCGTCTGGCATCTTAGACCATAGGTATAAGTTATTTCCATTGATGAAAAACTTAAGGTTTTGAATCCCCATTTTTTGTACCCATTTAGAGTTTGCATCAAAAGTATAAGCTATTTCAGCATTCTTTAAACGTAAGTACGATCCATCATAAAAGAAACGATTCGCATTGTTATAACTACTTGGTGTTGATTTCCATCGAGGGATTGGTGACTCTCCATTGTAATCTTCTTTTGACCAATAAGACCCCTGATCATAAACAACATGATTTTGAGAAGATAAACTTTGTAGTACTACCTGACGAGATGCGTTATTTACACCGTAAAATTGCACATATCCACTTAAACCTTTCCATATAAAACCAGCAGTTGTATTATAAGTATTTTGTGGGTTTCCTGTAAATCCATAAGGTATATTGTCATACGTATCTATGATTCCATCAGCATTGTAATCTAATATAAAATAATTACCTGGTAATTTTTGATTATCATTTGTATTATGTATTGTACTTGAATATACCTCATCCCAAGTATTATAATTACCATTTGAAACATATGAATATGCTTGACCTATTTGTTTATTTTCTTGTTTTTGGTATTCTGGTAACAACTTAGGATCATCAGCAAAAATAATTTTATTCTTTGCATGCGTTATATTTATGTTTGACCATAAATTTAAACCATTATTAAAAGTATGGTTCAATTTTATTTCTAACTCATAACCTTGATTCTGTACCTTTCCTAAGTTTGCTACAGGAGCCTCCGTTCCAAAATATGGAGGAATGGCTCTACGATCTCCAACAAGTAAGATATCACTACGTACATCTTTAAAATAATCAAACTTACCAGATATAAAACCATCAAATAATTTATAATCCAAACCAATATTGGTTTTTTCTACCTGTTCCCATTGTACATTTGGATTACCTACTGATGATTCATTATACCAAGTATATGGACTTTGGGCTGCAGCTTCACCGTTCATTCCCAATCTGGCGGCTCCACCATAAGAAAATTGAGAACGATAAAGAAATCTTCCATTTACACCATCATCTCCTATTTGTCCATAAGAACCTCTCAATTTCAGGAAATCTACAAATTTTACCGATTTCATAAAATCTTCTTTAGAAATTACCCAACCCAAACCTCCTGAAGAGAAAAAGGCAAAACGATAACCCGGTCCAAATTTTTCAGATCCATTATAAGCTCCGTTATAATCTAATAAATATTTATCTGCATAACTATAAGTTGTTCTAAACACCCAATCTTCTCTTGGTTGGGGGATTTCACTTCCTTGAGCAAATTTATTACGGTTAAAAAGTCCCATAGCCGTAATATTATGTTCTTCTATATCTACATTATAATTTAATTGTAGTTGATAAAAAAGTCTACGTTGTGTTGACCAATCTTCTACATTCCCTCCTGTTGCAGACCACTTTACACCTTCTTGAAAATCAAATCTATTGTTTGCATCGTAAGATTTTTTATAAGTAATCAATCCACTATCTGGATCAACCCATTTTTCCTGAATATCATTATACAAATCGTTAACTCCTCTATCTGCTTCAACATAAACATTATCCAAGGCTATTTTTCCTGAAAACTTAAGCCCTTTTACTATTTTATCTAAATCTTGATCTAATGTAAAATCTGTCTGTACTTTTGTTGTGGTCTTATATTGAATACCACTAATTGCAAGATTTCTAACTGAATTTGAAGCTTTCCCTTCATTTGGAGCAAAATACCCCCAAGAACCATCTGCATATCTTGGCAAAAACACATCTGGTGCTGTAGAATAGGCAGCATCCCACATAGTATACTCCCCTCCATTTTGTCCCCAAGGACTTTTTTTGGTTCCATGTGAACCAGCTAAACTTACTTTAAGTTTTGTAGTAGGTGTTAGTTTAAAATCTAAATTAGACCTAACATTTAAACGATTATACCCATAACCAGGATCATAACCACGTCCGTTATCATAATGTTTAAATAAATCACCTTCTCTTAAAAAATCAGCACTAGCAAAATATTGAACAAACTCTGTCCCTCCATTTACATTTAAGTTTGCATTGTAAGACATTACTTGATTTTTAAATAATGTCTCTGCCCAATCCACATTTGGATATCTCTCAGCTTCCTCCAAATTAGCTGGGTTTCTATATTTATCAATAATTGCTTGAGGTAAATAATCACTCCAACTCTCTGGACTAATTCCTAACTCATTTTCAATTGCCTGATTTTTTACTAGTAAACCATCATATGCATCATATTTTCCTGGTAGTTTTGAAGGGTATTTAATTGTTGAATTTACCCTAGCTCTAATTTGTGCCTTACCTATTTTACCTCTTTTTGTAGTAATAAGAATTACTCCATTACCTCCTCTTGAACCATAAACAGCCGTTGCTGAAGCATCTTTTAATACCGTAACAGATTCTACAGAACCAATATCAACACTACTCATGTCTCTTTCTATACCATCGACTAATATCAATGGTGAGGAATTATTCCAAGTACTACTTCCTCTAATTAAAATCCTAGGATCTTCTTCTCCAGGCATCCCTGTACTAGCAGTAGTTATTACCCCTGGTAAACTCCCTGTTAAGGCAGCTCCTAAACTAGAAACACCACCTGCTGTTTCTAAAGTTTCTCCTTTAACTGAAGCTATTGCAGCAACAACACTTGCTTGTTTTTGTTTACCATAACCAATAATAACAACTTCATCTAGAGCACTACTAGATTGAGTCATCGTTACGTTAATTTGTTTTGACTGTCCTACTTTCTTTACTACTGTTTCATACCCCATATAATTAAAGAGTAAAACTGATTTAGAAGACGGAACTTTAATTGTATAGTCACCTTCAAAATCGGTTATCGTAAAGATATTTTCCTCTCCTTTAACCATAATAGTAACTCCTGGAATCCCCATTTTATCAGCAGCAGAAATTACTTTTCCTGTAATTGTAAGCTGACTGACCTGATTATTTAATTGTACTCCTTCAGGTATATCGGCAGCATATATCTCATTAGTAAGCACAAAATGAAGTATTAACCCCATTAAAAATACCCTATGATAATAGAGGGTTTTAAATAATTTTATTTTCATATTATTATTTTGTTTTGATTTTTTCACTACTTAATTCTTATTAAGTTTTACAATCTATTTACAGTAACTTTTCATGGTTTTATATTTTTTATCATAAAAAAAATACCACACAGACAAATGTGTTTCTCAAAAAATGACGATTGAATCATAGGCTTAGTTTGTTTATTATTTAAGTTATAGTTTAATTTAGAATTAGTATTGTAATCCCCCCACAAACAACCGATTGTTCTTATTGATTGAAAAAATTAATAGTTTAACTTAGGTTGTCAATTCCTAATCAATTATATGTGTAATTGCCACACTTACTAATTTACATCAAATATATTAATTAAATTCAATAAAACAACCGATTGTTTTAGTTTTTTATTAAAAAAAAACTAAAAATATACATTATCACAAAAACAAAGTTTGTTTAAATAAAGAACTACTTAAAAAACAGATTAATAAAAAAGCCATGGAGATTTCCATGGCTTTTTTATTAATAACATTAAATTTAATTACTTAAATCAAATAAGGGTCTAAAGTATTTATAGTTCCATCATCATTATAAGTGATCTCTGCAACCTTAATAGAACGTAAATGTGTTACTCCTTTAGACAAGCTTGAATCGTGATAAAATAAATACCATTTGTTATTTATTTCACAAATAGAATGATGCGTAGTCCACCCTACTACTGGATTCAAAATAACACCTTTATAAGTAAAAGGCCCATATGGACTATCTCCTATTGCATAACAAATCAAATGTGTGTCTCCTGTTGAATAAGAAAAATAATATTTCCCTTTATATTTATGCATCCAAGGACCTTCAAAATAACGTCTATTATTATCTCCTTCCAACAATGGATCTCCATTTTCATCAAGAATCTTTATTTCTATAGGCTCTTCTGCAAACTGTAACATATCTTCAGACATTTTAGCCACAATAGGTCCTAGCGCAGGTTCGTTTGATTTAGGTAAATCGTAATTTGAAGAATAGTTATTATTTCTATAATTCTGTAATTGTCCTCCCCAAATCCCTCCAAAATAACAATAATACGAATCATCATTATCTTTAAACACAGCAGGATCTATACTATAACTTCCTTTTATAGGTTCAGGTTCCGCTAAAAAAGGACCAGTTGGAGAGGTACTAGTAGCTACTCCTATTTGAAAAATTCCTTCTTTATTTTTAGCAGGAAAGATTAAGTAATACTTTCCATCTTTGTATGCGGCATCAGGTGCCCACATTTGTTTTTCTGCCCATGGTACTTCATTCACATGAAGAGCTAAACCATTATCAACTGCCTCAGAGTTAATATCATCCATTGAAATTACATGATAATCCTCCATACCAAAATGCTCTCCATTATCATTAAATGGAATTCCAGCATCTATATCATGTGATGGATAAATATATATTTTACCATTAAACACATGTGCAGAGGGGTCTGCTGTATACATGTGGGTCACAAGGGGCTTAGAAATTGCTGTTTTATTTAATGTCTCAAAATCTATATTTTCTATACTTTCTTCTGGCATTTTAATCTATTTTTATATTATAATATTTTCGTCTACTTCAGTAATTACTGAAGTCTTCTTTCTTTTAAATCTGACTCGATTTTTATTTCTAGAGTTTTATTAATTTCATAGAAAAACAATAATCCTATGCATATTAAAAAAGGTATAGCAGGATAAATACTTACCAACATTTTTGTACCATGAATAGCACTCTCTGGTTGTACAATTTCTTGTCCTACTATAGATGCTTCCTTACTTACATATCCATACAATCCTAAAATATAGGTTAGTAAAGCACTACCAATACTTAAGCCTCCTTTTAATCCAACCATCATTGCCGAAAAAATAATTGCTGTCGCTCTTCTATTATTTTTCCATTCAGAATAATCTGCTACATCTGCAATCATTGCCCATAGTAGAGGAATGGTTAATCCATAGAAAAAACCATGTAATATTTGAGAGGCAAATATTAATTCTACAGAAGTTGAAGGGAATAAATAAAAAAACAGAATAAACAAAGTAGATATAAACAATGCAACTCTAAACACATCCCTTTTTCCGTACTTATCGGCAAAGCTTTTTGATATGGTTATACCGATAATCATAAAAATAATTCCTCCTGCATTAAACAAACCAAAACCAGCAGAAACTGGATTTTCTCCAAAGAAATTAACGCCTATAGATGATAAAAAACCTAATATGGGTTGAATAAAACTTGTTAATGCTGTTTTATCAACATAGTTTTCAAAGTAATAAACATAAGCTCCTCCTTTCATAGCTAATGTAACAAAAACCATAGCCGTTACTGCAAGTATGATTACCCAAGGTTTATTCTTAAACAAATCTCCTAAATCTTCTTTAACACTAGATTTTTGTTCTGGTTTGGGAACAATACGTTCTTTTGTAGTAACAAAAGTTATAAGTAACATTACCGTACCTATGATTGCCAACCAAGTCATAACAATTTCAATTCCTACGGCTTTATCACCACCACCTGCAGTCTCTATAATTGGTAACATAAATACTTGCACAAAGAATTGGGCAAACATTACTCCAACAAATCTATAAGAAGACAAACTATTCCTGTCTGACATGTTTCCTGTAATTACACCACTTAGAGCAGAGTATGGTAGATTATTTGCAGCATACAATAACAACAATAAAGTGTATGTTACCACAGCATAAATCACCTTTCCTTTGTAATCAAAATTAGGGGTACTAAAAGCTAACAAAGCAACTACACCCAAAGGAACGGCTGTCCATAATATCCAAGGTCTAAATTTTCCCCATTTAGAAACTGTTCTATCTGCCAAAGCACCAATAATAGGATTAAAACCAAATGCAGCAATAAGACCTACTGTTAGCATAATTACTGAAGCATGGCTAGTTTTAAGTCCATAGATATCAGTATAAAAATAAGCCAAATAAGTCATCAAGGTTTGAAAAACCAAATTGGCAGCGAGATCACCTAAACTATATCCAATTTTTTCTTTAATGGATAGTTTTTCTGATATAGTACTCATGTTTTATATTTAATTGTTAATCTTAATTTTCTTTTGTCAATTCAACAAGAGTATGAAAAGCTTTTTTAGGTTTTAATTCTCTATCAAAAAGTAACGGATAATTGGTTCTTCCTTTTATTGGAAAATCATTCAACCACGTTTGTTTATCGCTAATTCCCCAAAAAGTAACTCTACTAATTTTATCTTGATGCTTTAAGAATAACTTAAAGATATCTTTATATCTATTTGCTAATTTTGTTTGAATAGAATCAGGCAACGCCTTTGGATATGGATTCATTTTATCATTATTCTCAAATCTTTGACTGATTTCTGCTCCTTGTAATCCCCAAGGGTCTGGTAATACACTAATGTCTAATTCCGTTACAGCAACTTTTATTCCAAGAGCAGCATAATCTAAAATACTTTGTTCTATTACTTCTAAAGAAGGTCTATTTAAATGCCAGTGTCCTTGCATACCTACTCCATCAATCTTAACTCCTTTATCTTGAATTTGTTTAATTAAACGAATTGCACCTTTTCTTTTTTCCGTGTCTGTTAAATTATAGTCATTATAATACAAATCTACATTAGGATCTGTTTCAGATGCCCATTTAAATGCCATAGGTAAATAGTCCTCCCCAATAGTATTTAAAAAAACAGATTTTCTTAAAGTTCCATCTTCATTTAATGCTTCATTTACAACATCCCATGAATCTATTTTACCGTCATAGTGTTCTACAATTGTTTTTATATGATTTTCCATAGCAACACTCATTTCAAGACTATCTTTTTTAGCTCTAAACCATGGTGCTAATTGACTGTGCCATATTAATGTATGACCATGAATAAACATGTTATTTTTCACCCCAAAATCAACATATTTATCGGATGTTTCAAAACTAAAAACATCTTCCTCAGGATGTAAAAACATAGATTTCATAATATTCTCTGCCGTAATACTATTAAATTCTTTAGCAATTAGAGAGGTTTCTTCAGATTTAAGATTTTCTATTTGAGGTCTACTCATAGCAGTACCTATGTAAAATCTATTTTTATAGGCATCTTTTAATGTTAATTCTTCTGATGCTTTATTGTTGCTACTTTTACAGCCAATTCCTATCGCTAAAGCTGTTGCTAAGAGTAGAGAGTTTTTTATTATTTTCATACTTATGATATTTTAATTTATTTTAATACTTTCTTTTGGACCTAAATAAGATTCTTTTAATTGACTATCTTTTGTTTCTATCACTATTTTTTGAAGTACCAATCCCTCATCAACTCTATAGTAGTTTAAGGTATGATTTCCTTCTTTATTAATTTCAAGTTCTGTAGTTATTATCTTCACATGATCGGATACATTTTGATGCCAATTTTGTGGTACTTTTCCGTTGTAATTAAAAGTATTAGGCTCAGAACTATAATTTACTTTTACTGGGTCTTGATTATCAAAAGAGAGTCCATAATACATTCCTTCTGTTGATCTATAATTAATAGTTGGAGCAAAATACATATGTACTTTAACTTTTCCTTTGTTTGTAAAATAAACTGGATAAGATAGTTTAGGAGAAGTATTACTTAAAGCTACTCTTCCTTTTTTTATTGGTAAAGAAATTACAGCTGAATTGGTTTTCCCTAAATTATCTATAATTTCCCATGTAAAGTTTTCTGGTTCACTTTTTTCTAAAAAACTAGATGCATTGATAGATATAATACCTTTGTTTTCTACAAAACCTTTAGCCTTACTTAAATCTATATTATTAATTTCTATATAAACAGGTATTTTCTTTCCATTAGCTTCTAAAATAAATTCTCCTTTGCTTATCCCTTCAGGAACTTTTTTCCAGTTCACAGAAACCTTAATTCTCTCCTGATCTGTAATTGTTCCCTTGGTTTTAGATAAGTTTATCAATTCTGATTTTGACTTAATTTTAAAATCAAAAGGTTTATTACCTCTATTAAAAATTTCAAAATAATAAAGATCACTTCCTGTGGTTGTAAAAGTTGGTAACATTACTTTTTCTAAATTATTTGGCCACCACTTATCAGAACCTTCAACAGCTACTCCAATATCAGAAATATTTTCAACTTGAATGGTCTTAGTCTTTGGAAGAATATTTTCTTTTGGATCACTCCAAATTCTATAACCTATATGAGTTTGAGACATCATATGGTTCCACTTACCATTAGCCATTTGGTTATGGTAATATTTTGTTAATTCAGCATCCTTGTTAAATAATTCTTTAACTTTTTCAGCATATTTATTGGTTGCTACTCTTCCTTGTTTTGCGTATAAATAATTTTTGGCAACATATAGATACAGTTCTTGTAAATTAGCACTTGCTAAAATTGGATACAATACCAACTGATAAAAGGCGTCTTTATATTCAGGTTTTAAATTTTCATTTATTTTTATAGCCTTATCTGCAAGTTTTTTATAATCATTAGTTACTTTTTCAGCCTCGTTATAATGCAATAAACTATAAGTATTTTGATCTAACAATTCAGGAGTTCTTCTAGAATTATATTTTGTATACAACTTTAAAAGGTTTGCTATTTCATTCTTAAATTTTTTCGGAAAATTATCCTCAGCCCATAAAACATAATAATCTTTTAAGTTATCAGCTGTCCAATCGTTAGGATTCCATGCGTAATCTAAAAAGAAAGATATTGGTAATTCCATTGGTTTGATATCTCCCACATTAACAATCCAAACTTGATCTACTCCATGTTCATATGCCAAGTGCATTTGTTCCCATGTTCGCTCAATTTGATTTGTATTGATCCATTTATAACTTCTTGGTCCACCAACGTAATCAAAGTGATAATAAATCCCATAGCCTCCTTTTCTAGGAGCTGCATCTAAACTAGGAAGAGTTCTTAAATTCCCCCAATTGTCATCACACAATAAAAGTGTTACATCATCAGGAACTTTCATCCCTTTGTCGTAATATTCCTGAACTTCTTTATAAAGTGCCCATATCTGAGGTGTCTCTTCTACAGGTTTTCCCGTAACTTCTTTTATAATATTTCTCTGTGATTTTACGATGTTTTCTAACAATTCTATAGCAGTACCTTCTGTCATTGGCTCATCTCCATCACCTCTCATACCAATAGTTACAAGGGTTTCTCTATCCCCCATACGCTCCATTCCTTTTTTCCAAAAAGAATTCAAACCTTCTGCATTGGTATTAAAGTCCCATGCTCCATTAATATTTTTATTCCACTCTGCATGAGCCCTTGTTAGAGGTTCATGATGAGAAGTCCCCATCACAATTCCATATTCATCAGCCAGTTCTCCATTTTTAGGATCATCAACATAGAATTTATTTCCCCACATAGCTGGCCATAAATAATTCCCTTTTAGCCTTAAAATTAACTCGAATACATGTTCGTAAAATTTAGAATTAAATCCTCCAAAGGTTTCATTTGCCCAACCTGTTAGTGCTGGTGCTTCATCGTTGATGAAAATTCCACGATATTTTACTTTAGGCTCTCCTAATGAATGTACTCCTGGTAATACATGTAATTCTGTTTGCTTTTTAGCAGGAACATCTGCCCAAAATTGCCAAGGGGAAACTCCTATTTGCTCAGATAAATTGTACATACCATAAATAGTTCCTCTTTTATCTGAACCAGCAATTACTAATGCTTTTTTTACTCCTTTAATTGGATTTTCAATAATTTGAGTAATAAATTTCTCCCATTTTCCCTTTAACTGAGTTCCATCAATCTTTCCTTCTTTTACAAGTTTATTTATGATTTCACTTTTTCCTAGAGTTCCAATAATTAATATGTATTCTTCGTTTTTTGAATTAGAATCATAAATTTTAGGCAAAACATTGGTAACTTTAAAAAGGTCTTGCTGAAGATGAGTAGCTACACGTTTTACTCCTTTATAATCATGATCCCCAATTATCATAGAAACTACTTTACCTTTGGTTGCTAATGGAAAAGTATTATTGGTCTCTTTATTAATAACATATTGCTGAGTGGTTGTTGCTCTAACATTATCTACCACTAAAAACAGCATTAACAGTGTTAAAACAAATAATCTATTTTTTATAATATATATCTTCATTTTATCTTTATTATTAGTTTCCTGGTGCAAAAGGGAATTTTAATGATTTATAATACTCCAATGTATGTTCTGGCTTATCAACTCCTACAGGTAGTTCTTTTTTTGAATATTGCTGGAAGTATAACAAACATGAATCTCTCCACCATTTAGCCTCTTTTAGTTGTATATCTAAGAACATATTTACTTCTTTAAAACGCTCATCATCAACATAAGGTTTCATCTTCTGCCATGTCTTTTTCATAGACTTTACCTCCTCTACTCCTTCTTGATACTTTAATGCTATTCCATCCCAAAGTACATTTCCATCTTTTAATTTATAATCCCAAGAAACATGATGAAACCACAATAAATATTCCTCAGGACAGGTTTTAATGTCTCCATACATTTTTGCTACCTCAGGAGCATATTGTGCTACCGCATTACTTCCGGTTTTTGTACGATCAAAACCAACACCATTTTCATCTGCTTTGTGATAATAAACCGGATTCCATTCTGGTCTAGAAAGATTAGATACCCATGGTCCAGGCCCATAATGATGTCCTGTGGCCATTATGTGATGTAATCCCAAAGGTGTCATGTAATTCACTACAGCTTCCCTAGAATCTAATAACATTTCTTTTACAGGTTCTACAAATTTTTTATCATTAGAAAAAGTTGAACGTAACCACTCATCTGCAATTTCTCCAGAAGATAAATAAGGGTTCCAAGCCAAACGACCATATCCATACCAATTAGCTTGTAACATTACATTTCCTGTCCAATTAATATCATTTCCGATATTACTAACACCAGCAATTCCTGTTAATTTATCTCCGTGTAATGAGCCGTCAACATCTTTGGCTACAATAGATCCTTTTCCATTTACATAAGTATCTTCGTGTAAAACTTCCTCAAATAACTTTGGTAAAAACACAGTATGTGTACTTTGTCCTAAATATTCTTGGGTAATCTGAAACTCCATCATTAAAGGAGTTTTAGGCATAGCTCCGAACATAGGATGAAAAGGTTCTCTAGGTTGAAAATCGATAGCTCCATTCTTTACTTGAACAACTACATTCTTTTTAAACTGTCCATCATAAGGGACAAATTCACTATATGCTTGTTTGGCTCTATCGGTTACATCATGTTCAGAATACACAAAAGCTCTCCACATTACAATTCCTTTAAATGTGGCTAATGCATCTGCTAACATATTAGCACCATCTACGTGATTTCTTCCGTAATTTTGTGGTCCTGGTTGTCCTTCTGAATTTGCTTTTACAAGATATCCTCCAAAATCAGGAATCATCTTATAAATTTCTTCAGTTTTTTTATTCCACCATTGAATAACATTCTTATCAAGTGGGTCTGCAGTTTTTAAATCACCTATTTCTATTGGAGCAGAAAAACGAGCTGTTAAATACACCTTTATTCCATAAGGTCTAAATACATCAGCCAATGCTTTTACTTTTTCTAAATAAAAAGGAGTTAAAATAAGTGCATTGGCATTTACATTATTTAATACTACTCCATTAATTCCTACAGATGCATTGGCACGAGCATAATCAATATATCTCTGATCTATATAATCTGGCAAACGATGCCAATCCCAAATAGAAAACCCTGCATACCCTCTTTCCACGGTTCTATCTAAATTATCCCAGTGATTTAATACACGAACTTTTATTTTTGGTGACTCTATAACATTTAACTGTTTGATAGATTGATGAGTCTGTAATAACCTTAAGAAGTGATATACACCATACATGGTTCCAATATCTGTTTTTCCTGTAATTACTGTTTTTTGCTTACCATGAACCATGAAAGTTTTAAGAACAAATCCTTCATCATTGATTTCTTCTAATTCACTTTTCAACAGTTTTTTCAATTCATGGTTAAGAAAAGCTTCTGAAGCACATACTAATTGAGAATTCCACTTATTGTTTTTAAAGTTCTCCTCACCTAGCATTTCAGAAAGTCCCAACATCAACTCTTTTGATGCAACTTTTACAGTTTCTGAATTTCCAGCAAAAAAAATTGAGTTTAATCCTACTTTATATTCTTCTCTTAACTTACTATCTTCAACAAAATTATATTGTAACCATAGTTTATAACCATTATTTGAAAAAACATTGCCACTAACAAAACATAAAGTTAATAGCAAAAACTGTCTCAGTATTAATCTATTCATCTATAACCTATTAATTATAATTTAAAAATTTCGGAAACCACAAAATGATTATTTTTCAATTTAAACACTTAAAAATTGTAAAAATAGCAAAAACAACATAACTTGCAATCGGTTGTGTAAAACTATAACAATCAAATGAGAAATAAAAATTAAAATTTCAATAACTAAAATTTAAACTTAAATATAGCTTAATATCATGAAGAAAAACATTTTCAAAATCTTTATTTTATGCATAGGATCAATCTTGGTATCCTCGTGTAAAACAGACAGCAATAAGACTGAAAAAGATACAAAAAGTGATCATGTGTATACAGATTCACTTTTATTTAAAAATCCTTCAAAGCCCATAGATGCAAGAGTTGAAGATTTAATTTCTAGACTTACTCTAGAAGAAAAAGCTGCACAGATGATGAATGGAACTCCAGAAATAAAAAGGCTAGGGATACCCGCTTATGATTATTGGAACGAAGCATTACATGGAGTAGGACGTTCTTGTGCTGCCACAGTTTTTCCACAAGCGATAGGTTTGGGTGCTACTTTTGATCCAGATTTGGCTTATAGAGTGTCATCGGCCATATCAGATGAGGCTAGAGCTATTTACAATGCCACTAGTAAAAAAGGATATCATAAACAATACAATGGGTTGACTTTTTGGACACCTAACATCAATATTTTTAGAGATCCTCGTTGGGGACGTGGGCAGGAAACTTACGGAGAAGATCCATATTTAACATCTATACTAGGTGTTTCTTTTGTAAAAGGTTTACAAGGTGATCATCCTAATTATTTAAAAACAGCTGCCTGTGCCAAACACTTTGCTGTACATAGTGGGCCTGAAAAATTAAGACATGAATTTAATGCAGAAGTAAATCAAAAAGATTTGTGGGAAACTTATTTACCTGCTTTTAAAGCATTAGTGGATGCCAATGTTGAATCTATTATGTGTGCATATAATAGCACTAACGGAGAGCCATGTTGTAGTAATAACTATTTAATAGATGATGTTTTAAGAAATACCTGGAATTTTAAAGGACATGTTGTTTCTGATTGCTGGGCGTTGGTAGATTTATACAATCAACCTAATGAAGGTGGTCATGGAAGAGTACAAACCGCTGCAGAAGCTGCTGCATTGGCTATAAAAACTGGGGTTAACTTAAACTGTGGAGTTACATACGAATCACTTAGTGAAGCTGTTAAGTTAGGAATGATTACTGAAAAGGAAATAGATGAACAATTAGCTACTCTGCTAAAAACAAGATTTAAATTAGGATTATTTGATCCTGTGGGAAGCAATCCATACGATAACATTCCTTTTGAAGTAGTAAATAGTGAAAAGCATAGAGAATTATCTAAAGAAGCTGCTCAAAAAAGTATTGTTCTTCTAAAAAACAATGGAATTTTACCTCTAAAAAACGATCTATCAAAATACTTTGTTACAGGTCCAAATGCTGCTAGTATAGAAATATTGTTAGGAAATTACTATGGAGTTAACCCTAATATGGTTACTATTTTAGAAGGAGTTAGTAAAGCTATCGAACCAACCAGTCAATTACAGTACAGACTAGGAGCTATGCTAAACAAACCTTCTATAAACCCTATAAATTATGCAACAGCCCATGCAGGAAATAGTGATGTTACTATTGTTGTTTTAGGCGTTTCTAGTCAACTAGAAGGTGAAGAGGGAGATTCTTTAGATTCCGATACTGCTGGTGATATTTTAAGCTATAGTTTGCCAAAAAATCAAATTGATTATCTAAAAGAATTAAGAAAAACAGCTGATAAAAATCCTGAAGACAAAAAACCTATTATAGCAGTTATTACAGGTGGTAGTGCTATAAATCTTTCAGAAGTACAAGCACTAGCTGATGCTGTATTATTTGTTTGGTATCCTGGTGAAGAAGGAGGTACTGCAGTGGCTGATATTCTTTTTGGAAAAGTTTCTCCTTCAGGAAGATTACCTATTACCTTTCCAAAATCTATAGATCAGCTACCTGCTTTTGATGACTATGCAATGAAAGGAAGAACTTATAAATACATGGATGTAGATCCATTATATCCTTTCGGATTTGGATTGAGCTACACCACTTTTAATTACAACAACATAAAAGCTTCTTCATCATCAATATCTAAAAAAGAAAATGTTAATGTTGAAGTAAATATTACAAACACAGGTAAAATAAATGCTGATGAAGTTGTTCAAGTTTATATTTCAGATAAAAAAGCTTCTGTAACTGTACCTAATTTTAAACTTATCAAAACCAAACGAATTCACTTAAAGGCAGAACATTCTAAAAAAATTGTTTTTGAGTTGACTCCTGAAGATTTTGAAATTATTAAAAATGATGGATCTAGTACTATTGAATCAGGAGAATTTAATATTTACATTGGAGGTTCTAGCCCTATGAAACGTAGTGTTGAATTAGGAGCGTCAACAATGGCAGAAACTATAATTACCGTAAAATAATATTCATAAATAATGAACAAACTTAAATTTTTAATCACCTTATTTTTTATATATCATTCACAAATTAGTGGTCAGGTAAAACTCCCTAAACTAATTAGTGATGGTATTGTACTGCAAAGAAATACGGAAATTCCTATTTGGGGATGGGCAAGTAATAATGAAGAAATTACGGTCTCCTTTAATAAGAAAAAATATAAAACAAAAGCATCAAATACGGGTAAATGGGAAATAATATTACCTAGAATGAAAGCGGGTGGTCCATACAAAATGACAATTTCAGGTAAGAATAGTATTAACGTCAACGACATCCTTATTGGAGATGTTTGGCTTTGTGCAGGACAATCAAACATGGTACATCAATTAGATATTCATGATGTTAGATATGCAGATGAAATCAAAAATGCCAACTATCCTGAAATTCGTCATTACAAAGTTCCTACTACTACAAGCATATCTGGTGAAAAAGAAGACTTAACAGGAGGTGTTTGGCAAAAGGCTATAGGAGAACAGGTTAGACCTTTTTCAGCAGTCTCTTATTTTTTCGCTAAGAAAATTTACGAAAAATATCACATTCCTATAGGATTAATAAATGCTAGTGTTGGAGGAACTCCTATTGAAGCTTGGATTCCTGAAGAAGGATATAAAAATTTTCCTGAAATGATGAATATCATCAACGAAAATAAAGATCCTGAATTTTTAAATAAACAAAAAAGAAAACTAAGTAACTTCTCTCCTGCTTCTCCTAAAGTAAAAGATAAAGGTTTGCTTGATTCTTTAAAATGGTACGATATCAATTTTACTCCAAAAAATTGGAGAACCATAAACATTCCTGGGTATTGGGAAGACCAAGGAGTTAGCAATTTAGATGGTGTTGTTTGGTATAGAAAAGAAATTAATATTCCCGCGAATATGACGAACAAGCCTGCAAGAGTTTTTCTTGGAAGAATTGTTAATGCTGATGAATTATATATTAATGGTGAAAAGGTAGCAAATACAACTTATCAATATCCACAAAGAAGATATCATATACCTTCTAACATTTTAAAACCTGGTAAAAACACCTTTGTAGTACGTGTAACCAATAATGGAGGAAAAGGAGGTTTTGTTCCAGATAAACCATATTATATAGTTGCAGAAAATGATACAATTGATCTAAAAGGTTATTGGAAATATAAAGTAGGAGAAGTGTTTAAACCACATAAGTTTTATGGACAAAGAAATAGTATAAGAAGAATAAATCCACAAAACGAACCAACATCTTTATACAATGCTATGGTAGCTCCATTTAAACAAATATCTGTAAAAGGAATTTTATGGTATCAAGGAGAAAGTAATTCAGGTCAACCAGAAAAATATAAAGATTACATGATTGCCTTAATTAATAGTTGGAGAACGGTGTTTAAAAATAATGATATTCCTTTTATATATGCTCAACTTCCTAACTATATGGATGTGTCTTATTTACCCTCAGAAAGTAATTGGGCAAAATTAAGAGAATCTCAACTAGAGGCCTTAGAGGTTCCAAATACAGCTATGACTGTTAATATTGATCTTGGAGAATGGAATGACATTCATCCTGACAACAAGAAAGATGTTGGAGAAAGAATGGCTTTGGCTGGGTTAAAACTAGCTTATAAAGAAAATGTAGTGTATTCTGGTCCTTTATATAATGATTATAAAATAGAAGGAAATAAAGTAATTATTTCTTTTACACATATTGGTAGCGGATTAACAACCAATGATAATGAGGAATTAAGCGAATTTGCTATTGCTGGTGAAGACAAACAATATGTTTGGGCTAAAGCTAAAATAAAAGACAATAAGGTTATTGTTTGGAGTGATGAAGTTCCCAATCCTAAATATGTTAAATATGCTTGGGCTGATAATCCTGATAATCCTAATTTATATAATAAAGAAGGATTGCCGGCTTCTCCTTTTCGAACCAAATAAAATAATGATTCCTTTATATTTTAAGACTACTATTTACATTTAGTAGTCTTTTTTTGTCTGAAGATTCTCTTGCCAGCACTTCTGTTTTCAAAAAAGTCATTTCTTTTATTTCGTACTTCTTTTTATTAGGTTTTAAATTTTTTAGAATTATTTCTGCAGAGGTCTGCCCCATCTTTGATGCAGGATGTGTAATTGTTGATAAGTTAGGATCAATAATATAAGAAATCGGGTCATTGTTAAATCCTATAACAGATAATTCTTCAGGAACTTTAATTCTCATTTTTTTTGCGCACTGAATAGCACTTACCCCTAAAATATCTCCGGGAGCAAAAATACCGTCCGGACGATTCTCTAAACTTAATAACTTGTAACTTGCTTTCTCTGCCTCTTCATAAGTAATACCTCCTACTTTTATAATAAGCTCCTCTTCAATAGGCAAATTAAACTCTTTTAAAGCTTCTAAGTATCCCTTCTTCCTTTCATTATAAATACTGTATTCTGATCCTGCTGTAATATGAGCAATTCTTTTACATCCTTGAGAAATTAAGTGTTTAGTAGCTATATATCCTGATTCAAAATTATCAATAACCACACGGAATGTATTAAAGCTATTTGGAACCCTATCTACAAAAACCAAAGGAATATTGGCATCTATAAATAAATTAAAGTGATTTGTATCTACAGTTTCCATAGCTAAAGAACAAATTACACCACTAACTCTATTGCTATATAATGATTTAGTTAAACTTACTTCTTCTAAATAGGAATCATGAGATTGCATAATAACAACATTGTATCCTGCTTTATTTGCTGTTACTTCTATTCCGCTAATTAATGATGAGAGAAACGGTTGCGTAATAGTTGGCACTAAAACACCTATTGTTTTAGTTTTTTTACTTCTTAAACTTGCTGCTAAATTGTTTGGGCGATACCCCATTTCTGCAGCTGTTTTCTTTATTTTATCAATAGTTTTTTTACTTATACTATGATGATCTTTAAGTCCTCTGGAAATTGTTGATGTTGCTAAATTCAGTTTTTTAGCAATATCATATATCGTAACTTCTGTATGTTCTTTCATTTCTCTCCAATAAAAATCAAAGATACATCATTTTAACATAATATATCTTTTCATTTTCTTATCCAAATATTATCATTTGTAATTTAATTATTTAATCGGTTTTTATCTAAAAAATTATCAATAAATTTTATTATAAACTACAAATACTAAAAAAACAGATATTAAAATGACACAACTGATTGTTTTAATATTAAGAAATTATATGTTGTAATAGCTATCTAAGCTACTTATATAATGACATATTTAGCATAAAAAAATCCTAACTTTAATATTAAGTTAGGATTCTGTTTTTATATTATTTTTATTGTGGAGTTATTATTTGATAATTACCACTTAATTGCATCAAGCTAAAAAGATATAATAAACCATCATAATAAGGATCAAAATATCCATCTTCATAAGGTTCTAGTTTAGCATCCCATATCGCATGAACAAAATCTAAACTCCCCTTCTCCTTATTAATTAAAGAAGTAGTAGCTGCTGTAGAAACCAAGCCTATAGAATGTCTTAATTTTTTTACAGTACCTGCTTGTAAAATAAATTCAGGTTTAGAACCATCTAAATTAAATTGATCCTCATAAGTATCTAAACCTTTAGATCTTAAAAAATTTTGAAATCGTTTAGCATAACCTTCTTGCCAAGATTTATCTTTCCCATACCAAACATAATCCATGGCAATATTCATAGGTACACGCCAAGAATCATATCTAAATCCGGGAGGCATCCAAGGTGTAGGATGTGGTTTTCCACTAAACTCTGTATAATCAGAATTCAATCCAGTTACAGGATGTGTTGCCCTATGTAAAAATACTCTAGATGTATCTGCACATGCTCTGTAAAAATCATCATGACCATCCTTAGCATACGTTGCCCAAATTTCATAAAAAGCAGGTAAATGATATGAAGGATCCGTCCAATGATACGATTTACCCTCTGGAACAAAACTAATTTGTTTGTGTTTTAAATTTATAAGATGATAAATATTACCTGTACCATCTTTTTCCCACATAGCATCTAAAATTTTTCTAGCTTCTTTGTAATAATTAATTCCAGTATCGTTTCCCCATTTATTAGCAGCAAACAAAAGACTTGTCACATAATACAACTCGCCATCAGAAGCCGATCCTGGTGAGTTTTGTTTCATGGTTTTAGGATTAAAACTCCATGCAAAATATCCTTTCCTAGGACCTGTTTGATGTTGTAAATACGTTTTTGAAAACCTCCAAATACGATCAAAAACTTCTTTTTTATCTAACTGAACAGCAACCATCATTCCATAGGACATTCCTTCTGTTCTAATATCTTTGTTCTTAATATCTGATACATATCCTAAAGAATCTTCTACTTTAAAATAAATTCTATTTGGTCCTTCAAACAAATCCGAATATGCTTTAGACAACTTTTCTTGTATCGCTTTTTTATTATATCCTGCTTCAAGAAAAAGGTTTCTATATGTTGGTTTTAACTCTTTGTTTTGAGAAAAAGACACATTAAAACATAAAACAAATACAGTAAGCATTAATTTTATTTCATTGACTTTGTAATGTTTAGACATTGTTCCTTTTATAAAATTTTACATCCATTTATTTAATTTCATCCATTCAAAAAGTGAATTCATCCACGTAGCATGTTTAAAAATAAAACCATGATCTCCCTTTTGATAAAGATGCATTTCAACATCTACTTTATGATGTCTTAATTGTTGATAATAAAAAATACTATTATTAACGTCTACTAATTTATCATCTGTAGCATGCGTTAAATATGCTGGTGGTGTATTTTTATCAACTTGTGTTTCGTTTGAAAAAAGATGAATATCTTCTTTACTAGGAGTTTTTCCTAATAAATTATCTCTAGATCCAGAATGCGTTAAATCATCTGTCATACTAATCACTGGATACACTAAAATTTGAAAATCAGGACGAAGATTCATTTCTTCAGTATTTTCTATATAATAATTTTTATAATGAGTTGCTGCAGTAGCCGCTAAATGTCCTCCTGCAGAAAACCCCATTACACCAACTTTATTTTTATCTATTCCCTATTTTTCGGCATTTTCTCTTACTGTTTTAATAGCTTGCTGAGCATCTTGTATAGGACCTATTTTTTTATCCTCCATAGTGGTATCACTTGGCAATCTATATTTTAAAACAAAAGCAGCTATTCCTTTTTTTGCTAAAGCTTTGGCTGTACTCACTCCTTCTCCATCATAAACCACTACTCCATAACCACCACCGGGAATTATGATAACCGCTGTTCCCTGATGATTTTCTATTTCTGGCTTAAAATATTCTAATGTTGGTTTAGTAACATTAGCATAAACTCCATCTCCAGACTCTTGAATGTCTGATATTTTTGAATTAGGAATTTCCTGATTATACAACTTAATTATTTGCTGTGCACTTACAGGAATAGTGATAAAAAGTCCTATTAAAAATACGATTGTAACAAGTCTTGTTTTCATTTCTTTTTTATTAATTCTTAAAAAGTAATGGAGCAAACTGATTTAAACATCTTCTCCATGTTAACCATTCGTGAGCCGTGTTTGGTGATTCATAAAAGACATAATCAACACCTTGTTTTGTAAGCATGGCTGTAAATGCTCCTATTGAATTAGGAAAAGGTATGGGCTCTTTAGTTCCCATTCCTAGAAATAAAACATTAATTTTTTGATTTATTTTTTTAGCATCATTAAACTTTCCATTAAGGAATTTAGAAGGATCTATTTCTTCTGCAGTAGGATAGTTTGAAGTACCACTAAAACCTCCATATGATGAAAATAAATCTAAATTATTCATCAATATTCTCATCGTTTGATTAGCCCCCATAGACAATCCTGCAATAGCTCTATGCTTAGCATCACTAATGGTTCTAAACTTAGTGTCTATCATTGGAATTATTTCATGAGTCATTACTTCTTCAAAAACCGAAAAAGAAGCATTCGTCTCTCCCTCTTTACTAGCATAACCGTTATCCATAACAACAATCATAGGCACGGCTTTTTTATCTGAAATTAAATTATCAAGAATAAGATTTGCTTTTCCTTGCACAGACCAACCTGTTTCATCTTCAAAACTACCATGTTGTAAATACAAAACAGGGTAACGTTTTTTAGTATTTTGATCGTAATCTGCAGGAGTGTAAACAAAACATCTTCTCCATGAATTCGTTATTTTAGAAAAATAAATATTCTCACTAACCAATCCATGAGGAACATTTTTTAAGGCATAGAAATCTCTATCAGGTGCTGGAACTTCAATTCCACTTCCTAAACGTCCTGCTCCATAAAAATACAAGGTTCCTGGATCAGGAACAGAAGCACCATCTATATTAAGTTGATAATAATGAAACCCCTTATCTTGTGGTAAAGATACTCCTGACCAAAATCCTTTATCATCTTTAGTCAAGTTATACTTTATTCCACCTAAATCTAATTGAACATTTTTAGCTTCTTTGGCCTCTATACGAACAAGTACACGTCCTTGTGAGTTTACTTTTGGATATTCTTTTCCCGGTTGATTTACCGATGAAGACTTAAAATCTTGAATAATTTCTTCATCAACTTGAGACCAACATAAAGAGAATGAAAATAAAAGAACCAGAACCGTTTTAACAGAATATTGCTTCATAACTTACTGACTAAAAACTTATTATTTAAAAACTAAAGTTGCAAACTCCTTAAATGCTCTTCTCCAACTTTGCCATTCGTGAGCAGTTAGTTGTGATACATGAAAATGAGCATTCATTCCAGAATCTTTTAAAGCTTGGGTATTCTCTTTAGGATCTCCCCAAGAACTTTGTCTAGGATTTTCTAGTTCACGACTTCCATAACTTATAAATAAAAGTTTTACTTTTTCTTTAAAATCAGGTGATTTTTTAAGATCTTCTAAACTTATACTACCTCCACTAAACATACCTACAGAAGAAAACAAATCTGGACGGTCTAAAGTAATTACACGTGTTTGCATACCTCCCATAGACAAACCAGCCATAGCTCTATTAGAAGCATCCGAAAACGTACGGTAGTTTGCTTCTACCATAGGAATGATATCTTTTATTAGTGTGTTTTTAAATCCATCTGCCCAACCTTGTGGTGGCCATGTACGCTTTACTCCCTCTTCTTGAGGTTTTGAATTGGATTTTTTTGGCATTCTCCAAGTACCGTTATCCATAACAATAATAAATGGCTTGGCTTTGCCTTCGGCTAATAAATTATCTAGAATAAGATTGGCATGTCCTTGATTAGACCAACCTGTCTCATTTTCTCCTCCACCATGCTGTAAATACAAAACTGGATATTTTTCACTCGTATTTTCATTATATTCAGGTGGTGTATAAACAAAACAACGACGTGTACTATTGTTAACTTTAGAAAAATAAATGTGTTCGCGAACTTCTCCATGAGGCACATTTTTTAACGCATAAAAGTCTTGATCTTTGGCAGGCACTTCAATACCACTTCCCCAACGACCTGCTCCAAAAAAGTATAAACTTCCTGGATCAGGAACAGAAGCTCCATCAATGTTAAGTTGATAATAATGAAATCCTTCATCTTGTGGTGCTGATTCACCAATCCAAACACCATTTCCATCTTTTGATAAATCATACTTTACACCTCCAATATCTAACTGAACTTTTTTTGCTTCAGGTGCTGAGATTCTAACCCTTACTCTTCCTTCAGAATTTACCTGTGGATACTCTTTTCCTTCTTGGGTGGTTTTAGAAGTCACAAAATCTTCAATTACAGATTCTTGTGCTATACATATAGTATTGATGAATACCGTTACCAAAAAAATGAATAAAACTTTATTTTTTAATTTTTTCATAGCTTAATTTTTAAATAAAAGAGGTGCTAAATTATATAAAGCTCTACGCCATGTTAAAAACTCATGACCAGTTCCTTCTGAAATATGCGAAACAGTATTAACTCCAGCTTCTTTAAGTGCTTTGGTTGCTTTTTTTACGTCTTCTGGATTTTCTTTACTTCCACAACTTAAAAAGACTAATTTTAAATTTGAATGATTTGCTAAATCTTCTGGAGTGTATGTACCTCCACTTAAAATTGCATAATGTGAAAATACTTCTGGTTTATTTAGCGTGATTAAACGAGTTTCAAAACCTCCCATTGACAAACCTGCCATGGCACGATTTACTTGATCTGATTTTGTACGGAAATGAGTATCAATATAAGGAATTAACTCATCAACCATAACAGTTTGAAAACGGCTGATATCAAATTCATTTAACTTACCCCATTTAACTTCATTAGTCATTCCATAAGTCATTACAACAATAAAAGGTTCTATTTTCCCTTCAGCAATTAAATTATCCATAATTAAGTTTGCGTGACCTTGTTTACTCCATGAAGTTTCATTTTCTCCCCATCCATGTTGAAGGTATAAAACAGGATATTCCTTGTTTGAATTATTATATCCTGGTGGTGTATATACAAATGCTCTACGAGTTGTTCTTGTACTTTTTGATGGAAATAAAATTTCTTGTGTATTACCATGAGGTACGTCTTTTAAAGCATAAAAATCTTGATCTTTTGCAGGAACCTCAATACCACTTGCAATACGTTCCATACCATAAAAGGTATTTGTTGATGGATCTACAACTTCTGCTCCATCAATATTTAACACATAATAATGAAAACCTGGGTCTAAAGCATCTGTAGTAACATTCCAATATCCATCAGCACCTTTAATCATGTTATATTTTTTACCAAAATTTACATGTACATTATTAGCATTAGGAGCTTTAACTTTAAAAACAGCTCTATTACTAGGTAACACTTGTGGATATTGTGCATTGTTAATGTTTGTTACTGAAGGGGTTCCTAATAAAGAATATTTTGTAAGTGATTCTGTATTGACAGGTTTAAACAAAAACTGTGAAAACATATATAATCCGTTTTTCCAAACCTTAAAATCATGATATCCTGGTTCTAAATAATAAACATGAGGAACATTGTTTTCAAATAAATAATCGTGTGTACGTTTACTAAATGGTAACAATCCATCTTTGTCTCCACAAGAAATCCATAATAATTTTAACTGTTCTTTTGTTTCTTCTGGATTTGGCACCAACTCTTCGGGTGCTTTCGTATTAGGTGCAGATGAAAAACCACCTACCCAAGCAAATTTATTTAAATTCCCTAATCCAAAGTTTAAAGATTGTCCACCTCCCATAGACAAACCAGCAATAGCACGGTGTTCTCTATCTTTATAAACTTTATACTTTTTTTCTATAAAAGGAATTAAATCATTTAACAAATCTTTTTCAAAAGTAGAAAATGCCTCCACTTTATCTTTAGCCATAATATTACCAGTAGCACTATCATCTTTCATAGCTCTACCATTTGGCAATACTACAATCATTGGTTCTAGTTTGTTTTCAGCATATAAATTATCCAAAATATGTTGAGGATTTCCATGTTTAAACCATTCATTTTCATCACCTCCAATTCCGTGTAATAAATACAATACCGGATATTTTTTATTTTTATTATAACCAGGAGGAGTGTAAACATTGGCCTTACGTGTAACTCCTACTGTTTTAGATTTATAACTAATTGTTTCTACATTTCCATGCTTAACTTTTGATTTTTCTTGATCAAACCCAAATGGAGCCTTTAATATTATTGGCTCTTTATCTCTATAAGCTACGTAACCTAATAAAGAAAGCATTTTTTCTGCATATCTTTTTCCTAAAGTTCTATATCCCTCAGCATTAAAATGTAAATTATCTGAAGCTACAGAACATCCTTTTGAAGAAATAACTGAAGCCGAAGGAATGGTTTCTGGCAATTTTGCTATAATCTTATTCATACTAGCACAAATTCCTCCTTGCTCTTCGTGTACTGTTTCCCCTGATAAAAGAGGAACACTATTTGGATCTAAGTTTAAATCTTTTAATAGGTTGTCATAAACAATTTTTACTTTTTCTGGCCAAAGTTCATCTCCTGTGTTAGATTCTCCTTGGTGTAATAATATTCCTTTAATAACTCCATCTTTCTGAGCTATTTTTGCCATTTCTACAAGTCTAGCATAAGGATTTCCATCATATTCCTTAATCATATTTTTCATCCAATCAGGAGCATCTTTTGCGTAAGACTGATATTTATCTTTGTCAAATAATTCAATTTTACATCCGCCAACAGCTACGTTAATTACTCCAACTTTTACATTATTTGGTAAATTATCTAGCATTGTTCTACCAAAATAATCTACAGGAGTAAGTCCAGTATTACAACGGCATAATGGTGGCACTGCTGTGTACCACTTTCCTTTTTCTCTTCCTAAATCTGGACAATCTAAAGCTGCTAAAACTTTAAATCGATTATTTACTTTAACGGTGTCTTGAGCTTCAATTTTTGCAGCTCCTTCCATATTGGATTGACCAAAACTTAAGTAAATATGAAAATTTGAATCTTGTGAAAAAATATTTTGCCCCACTAACAACAGTAGTAACAAACATGAAATTTTAATATTGTTTTTCATCATTATATATTTTTAATTGTTTAATTCTAAAGTAATTACACTATTGGCAGGGACACTTAAGGCACAAACATCATTAGTAACAGAAAGTGTTTCAACCTCCATCGAAACCCATTGAGAGGTTAAATACTTTATAGCTTTATCATAAATAATATTGTTAATCTCAACATTCTCAAAATCTTTATTTTCAGGATTAACAATTACAACAACAGTCTTCTCATTTCCTTTATATGCCGTAATTTTTAAAGGAGAGGTTTCTTCTACTATCTCTGTTCCTATTCTTACATAATCTGGTCGGATAAACTTAGAAAAGTGTGAATATGCATAACCGCGTTTTAATACATTTCCAGAAACTGTTCCTTGTTCTCCATCACCAATAAAAGAATAATAACGCTTGATGTACCACCAAATAAAGGCATTCCAGTTACTTGTCATGGCTTCATGCATTTTGGTAAGCATTTCAATTGATTCTTTCCATTTATCAAATTCTGATCTTTCTCCCCATGGTGTAGCTCCAGAATTTCCTGTTCCTAAATTTAACAACCATTCTGTCATCCAAATCTCTTTATTTTGTTGTTCTGCCAAAGGAAATTTTCCAATTCCACTACCGTATAAATGCCCCGCTACAATATCTAATTTAGCTGATGCTTCAGGATCAGAAAGAATTGCATTGGTCATCTGTGGATTAAAATTCAGAGATTCTGGACCAGCCAATTCTGCTCCAACAATTTCACCTGGAGCTTTTAAGAAATTAATCATTTCTTCTGCAGTCCAATCACATGACTCATAATTTGCTTTCCAATCGGGTTCATTTTGAATAGAAACAACATCTATAACAGCACCTTTTGATTTCATAAATTCAATAAATTCGTTTATGTAATCTTTAAAAGCCTTGTAATTTTCAGGTAAAAGATGTCCTCCAACATCACTATTATTACTTTTCAAAGCTGCTGGCGGAGACCATGGACATGCCAACACCTTTATGTTTCTTACATTGGCCTCTATCACAGAATTAACAATAAGATTCCAATCATTTTTATTAGATGATAGCCTAACTCTAAAAAGACTCAATCCCAATTGATTTTCTCCTAAACCAAATGATGTTTCAGCTTCATTAGAACTTAAAGTTTCATTTCCCCACATTCTATTAGCCCCTCCAAACCCAGTAATTTTTTGATGTATTTCTTCTGAAAGAATGTTTACTGTTATTGGTTTTTCTTTTGGGGGTTGATATGTTAAAGTTTCAATAGAATCTTCTTTACCACAAGCGGCCATCAATATAATTGAAGTTATAGCAATTCCTTTTTTTATTATTCTTTTCATTCTTTTTTAGCTTAAAATTAGTATCACCTGCATTAAGTTAATTATACTGATAGAGAGAAACCTAAACGAAAAAGGCTATTTATAGCGCACTATAAATAGCCTTTTATTTAATAATTATTTAGGTTGTGCATCATTTGCAGAAGTAGCGTAAAGCCCTAATAAAGCTCCTGTAAAACCACCTGCAACATCAGTAGACAAAATATCTCCAGAAACTGTTCCTCCAAGGTTTTTAAAATCAGTTTCTTTTGATGAAGAGTAATTAAACTCATATTTATCTCCATTAGCTTTTATTTGAAGTGTTATGGGCTTTTTTATATCTATTTTAGTACTTGCTACTAGTTCAGAAATAATTGTACCTCTACGTCTTGGCCATGAATTTTTCTGTAATACTATATAATAATCTTTGTCTTTTTTGGTAATACCAAATACATAATTAGACCCTTCGTTCTGTAGTGCAACAACACCTGCTAAATCTTTTTCAGATTTTGGCTTATAATTTAAAGTTGTGGTAAATGAAAACACATTATGTTGCTGTCTGTAAAAAAGAGTTGATGTTGGTTTTACTTCTTTTATATTCGTATCAAACGGATTAATTTGTAATCCTTTTTTACTTGTTTTTATAAAGCTTTCACGAGGTCCTCTTAATCCAATCCAACGATAATCTAATTTTTCTGATGTAAAATCATCTGTAAACGTAAAATTACCATTAGGGAAAAATCCATTTTTTCCAGTATTATTTTCAACACCTTTAGGCATTTTTAATTTCGGTTCTAATGGAACCAATCCATTTTCAAACACAGGGAATTCTCCAGACCAATCTACTGGTAAAATAAAAGTCTCACGACCTGTATTTACCCTATTTTCTTCATTTGGTCGTACTGCTAAGAAAACACCGTAATATTTATTATCTGGTCCTAATACCAGATCAGCATGTCCAGCCCAATCTACTTTATTATCTCTATCTCTTCCAAAATATCTTTGAGTAAGAATAGGATTGCTAGGAGCAGGAATAAACGGTCCTTTTGGACTATCACTCTTAAAGATTACTTCGCTGTGCCAACCACCTGTACCTCCTTGTGCACACATTAAGTAATAGCTACCATCTTTTTTATAAAGATGAGGGGCTTCAATCCAGATAGGTTTTTTAGTGATATCAGTTCCTCCATCAACAATAACTTTATCAGTTCCTGGAATTACTTTATCATTTTCAACATCATATTCCCACACTTTAATCACACGGTGTCCATTATATAATTCTTTTCCTTGAGCAGGTGCATCGTTATGAACAACATAACCTTTTCCATTATCATCAAAGAAAATAGATGGATCTATCCCTCCAAAATCTAATTTAATTGGATCTCCCCAACCCTTCATCGGATCTTTTGTTTTAACAATTATATTCCCTAGTCCTCCTGAAAAAGCAGTAACAATCATATAAAAAGTATCGTTGTGTGGATTGTATGTAATTCCTGGGGCATACACTCCTCCACTGATTCCAGTATCATGAGGATTGAATTTAGAGACATCATTTAAAACTCCTCCTAAATCTGTCCAGTTTACCAAATCTTTAGAATGAAAAACTGGGACTCCAGGAAACATTGCAAATGAAGAACAGACCATATAATAGTCATCTCCTTTTCTGGTAATAGCGGGGTCTGGATAACACCCTTGTAAAATTGGAGTATAAAATTCATCCGAGTTTAAAGGATTCTCTTTATAAACTTTATCATCCCCCTTGTATTCAAAATTTGTGAATAGTGGGGTTTTATTCTGACCATTTACTCCTGTATAAAACAGCATAGTCATCATCATAAACAATAGTAGGTTTTGTCTTTTTTTCATTAGGCTTATTATTAATTATTTATTTTTTATTTTTTAATCTTTTTATTTAGTTGCAATAGCAGTTCTACACAACCGATTGTTTTTATTTACGAAAATATGATATATTATCGTATTAATCATAATTAAATTTATTTTATATAGTGTTTTGTTAATAAAAAACAGATAAAACTGATATATTATTATTTTTAGGCAAATACACTAAAAAACTAAATTCAATATTCTTTTATTCATTTTTTTGAAACATCCAATAATCAAAAAACATTATCTGATTGGCGGCTTTACCTTTAAAAACAAAATATAGATCATGAATTCCCGAAACTTCTTTTACATCAATAGTTCTTAATGCCCATCTATCATTCCCTCCGGTCATCGGCACATTTATAGTTCCTATTAATTGACCATCTTTACTATCTAATCGTACCTCCATAGATACATTTCCATTATGCGTAGTTCCAACTCTTGCAATAAATTTTGAAGCACCTTCTTTTCTGAAGTCTACGGTTTTAACCTTTATAAAACTGTTGTTATAATTTGCTGTAACAAAATTACCTACAACATTATTTTCCATTGATTTTACACCTTCTGACCAAGCAATGGTTTCCGCTTCATTTTTAACATATGGATTTAAAGGTTTTAGACTTTCTTTAATACCACTTGTCATATTCATAGGCACAATAGTACCATTTTTATTAAACTTAGCTTCTTCTACACAAACAGAACGTGTAAATCCACCTCCACCAGGCAAAGCTCCATTATGATAAAAAAAGTAAGTTTTACCTTTAAAATCAATTATCCCTGGATGATTGGTGAAAGAAGTTCCTTGCGTTGGCATTAACTTTCCTTGATATTTCCAAGGCCCTACTGGGCTTTTACTTGTTGAATATCCTATATGCTCTGATATGGGTCCACCTGCAAAAAGTAAATAGTACAAATTGTTTCTTTTGTAAAGCCAAGGTCCTTCTTCATAAGTTGTTGGCCTTCTTGGATTTTCTTTACCTTCTCTTTTTCCAAAGGCTTTTTCTGTATTAGGAAATTGTTTTATTTCTCCTTTGTAAGAAACCATGTCTTCATTAAGTTTTACATAATAACATACAGGATTTCCCCACAGTAAATATGCCTGACCATCATCATCTATAAAAACTGTAGGATCAATATCAGCATTACTATTTTGTATTAAAGGTTTTCCTAAAGGATCTATAAAAGGACCATAAGGAGAATTTGAAACAGCTACTCCAATACCGTTTTTCCCATTCCTATCAGTAACCGGAACATACATGTAAAACTTTCCTCCTCTTTCTATACATTGAGGTGCCCAAGCATTAATTTTTGCCCAATCAAAAGCTTTGTATGATAATACTGTTCCGTGATCTGTCCAATTAACCATATCTTCTGTAGTATATAGTCGCCAATCATTCATGGTAAACCAAGTTGATCCATCTTCATCATGACTTGTATATAAATATACTTTATCATTATAAACCATTGGTGCTGGATCTGCTGTATAAGATGTTTGCACAATTGGATTTTGAGCCGTGGCTATTGAACAGTGCAAACTAAACAAAATAACGACTAAAAATAGTTTGATAAAATCTCTCATTCTTTTTTATTTTGTTAAAACAAATCCTCCTTTAGGTTGAATTGTTATTGATAATTCTCCTTTTTTAGAAACATCTACATTAGATTGATATGTTTCTCTATTTTTATTATCATTATACATTATTAAAGTTTGCCCTTTAAGCATTGGCAACTTTAGTTTTATTTTTTTGGCTTTATCCTCTGCATTTACAGCTGCTACATACCATTTATTTCCATGTCTTCTTGCTATCACACTATATTTTCCAGGGTATCCATCTATAAATTTGGTTTCATCCCAAATGGTTGGAACCTCCTTCATAAAATCTAACTCAAAATCTGGTACATCATTTAAGTTATTTGGCGTTAATGCAAACATTTGAACTGGGTTTTGAAACAAAACTGCCGTGGCTAATTGAAAAGCATCTGTAGTTAAACGTTTTTGTCCTTTGCTATTTCCTTTGTTTAAGTATTTATTTAACAAAACACCTCCAAATTCCATACTCCCAACAGCGTTTCTTATGAATGGATGTAATGAAGCATAATAAGCTTCTTTTTCTCTAACATCTTGAGAAAAAATAAGCATTTCTGAAGCCAATACAGCTTCACTACCAACATAGTTAGGATACATTTTTTCCCAACCTCTAGGAAGTGTTGTTCCATGAAATATAATCATCAATCCATAATCATTAGCATCGGAAAGAATATCCTCATACAAACGCATAGTCTCTTGCTTATCCCCTCCAAAAAAGTCTACTTTTAATCCTTTAACACCAACTTTTTTAAGCCATTTCATTTCTTCTTTTCGGGCAATGGCTGTATTCATTTTATTTAATGGTGTCATAAAAGCATCGTTAGCCGCTCCATTTGAATTATACCATAGAAAAACATCAACTCCTTTAGCGTTTGCATATTTTATAAGTGATTCCATTTTTTCATATCCTATCCTTTCATCCCACCAAGCATCAATCAGAATATATTCATAATTCATAGCAGCTGCTAAATCTATGTACTTTACTTGATCTTCATAATTCATACTGTTGTCTTGCCACACAATCCAACTCCATGTTCCACGTCCATATTTATACTCTTGAGAAGGCTTGTATAAAGGCTCTACAACATCAAAAGGTATGGTAGTTTCTACTATAGGCTCTAAGGTTTCTCCTACTGTAACAGTTCTCCACGGAGTAACACCAGGAAGTCCAATTTGAGCTCCAACACTTCCAAAACCATCATTTTCTTTTTCGTTAGGATATGTTACAGTATAAACTCCATTTGAATAAGCGCTTAAATGAGAAGCACAGTATTGACTATTCACTCCTGTTTCTGAAATTAATGCCCATCCATGATCACCAATACGAAATAACCCTGGAAAAACGTAACCTTCTTTAGAGGTATTACTCTCCATTGAGGCATCTACAACATAACCACTTTCATAACTTGGGGCTGTTCTAGCAAACCCTGACATTGGATTCATCATTGATGAAAGGAAAGAAGTGGTAACACTTGGAAATTTATAACCTGTTGTTTCTTTTTTGATGATACAAGTTCTTGTATCTCCCCATTTTGAAAGTTCATATCTAAAAGCAACATCATTATCACTTACTTGAAATAAAATAGCCATTTCTTTTTCATCACCATTTTGTAAAGTAACTTTTAATGTGTTTGCCTTATACTCAATATTTGATTGCTTTATTTTAACTTGATTATATTGTTTGTTAACTTCTCCTTTAGTTGCTTTAACAAAGTTGATGTCTTTACTAAAATCACCACTATTAGTTATAAATCCCAAAGGAGAATCTTCTAAAATCTGCTTCCCTTTATAGTTTATAGAATAATTCGGAATTCCTTTATTTAATGTAAAAGTGACTTCTAAATTTTTATCCGGACTTAATATTTTTTCTGTTTTTTGAGAAAAAACAACAGTAGATATTAATAAACAGCTTAGTAGGTATATATATTTCATCTTAATTTTTATTTCTTGAATTTCCATTTATCTATGTTAAATAATTGCTCCTGCGTATCTCCTTTAAAAACCAAGTATAAATCATGAATTCCACTTACTTTTTTTATTTTAGTTTTAAATGATTCCCATGACTCTTTGTGATTAGATTTTATATTACAAACTCCTAATAAATCTCCATCTTTATCATCTATTCTAATCTCAATTACACCTCCAGACAAGGGCATTGCATCAACTTTAAATTGTTTTGCTCCTTTAGAAAAATCTACTTCTCTAATTTGAATATAATCTCCATTGTGGATTTGAGTAACATAAATTCCTAACTCTTTACTTTTATCTGTTTTAACGCCTTCACTCCAAGCCATTGTCTCAGCTTCTACCCCCATAAATGGATTAACAGTACCTGCAGGTGCTGGCCCATTAACAGACCAATATGGTAATGTTTCTATTTCCCCTTTTTCATTATAAAATATCTCATCCATATCTACGGAACGTCTTTCATAAAATGTAGAAGTTTCTCTTTTTATAAGATCATAACTATGTCCAAAACAATATGATTTTCCCTTATAATCAATAATTCCAGGATGATTTCCTCTTGTTTTTTCACTCGCTTCTACCACCATTCCTTTATACTCCCATGGTCCTGTTGGTGAATCACTCATTGCATATCCAATTCCTTCTGGACAGCAAGTTGAAGCATAAGACATGTAATAGTGTCCATTTCTTTTATAAACCCATGGTCCTTCTTGATAATTTGCTGGTTTTGTAGGCTCTTTTACTATTTCTCCCGAAGTAGAAATCATATCGTTATTTAATTTCACGTAATATACATCTGGATTTCCCCAGTATAAATAAGCTTGTCCGTCATCATCAATAAAAGGTGATGGATCTATATCATTCCAAACATGATCAGAATCTATTAATTTTTTCCCGATAGGATCCTTAAAAGGTCCATATGGACTATCTGAAACCAAAACTCCAATACCACCTCCATGCATTGGACAATACATATAAAATTTACCATTACGTTCTATGGTTTGAATAGCCCATGCTCCATTATCTTGTCTAGCCCAACTAAAATCTTTTAGTGAAGCAACAATACCATGTTCTGTCCAATTTACCATATCTGTTGATGTATAAAGTAACCAGTCTAACATTTTAAAACCTTTGGCATCATCTTCATCATGTGATGTATAAAGAAATACAGTATCATTATAAACCATTGGTGCTGGATCTGCTGTATATTTTGTTTGAATGATTGGTTTTTGCTTAATATTGTTCTGAGCTATTCCTTTAAAAGCTAAGATTGTAGACAAACAAAATGTAATCATTAAACTTGTTTTTTTATTGTGCATTATAGTAATTTTTAAAAATTATTTTTCTTTATGTATGAATTAAAGTTCTAATTATCCGTCTATATTAAACGAACGTTTTAAACTTGACTTGTATTTGTATTAGGCAAGGACTGAAAACAAACTCTAACTTTATCCTTTCCTGATGTCATTAAATTAATTGATGTTAACCCTTCATCTCTAGCGGCTCTCCAAAACTCATCTTGTGAATTCCCAGAATTTGAATACTGTTTTTCCTGTAATTGCACATCAGGAATCATTAAGGATAGACCTAGAATAAGAATTGTTATTTTTTTCTGAATCTTCTTCATTTTATTTTACTGTATTACAACTCTATTTATTTTTAAGTCTTTACTATCTGAACTGTTACCGTAATAAATTTCATATTCATCAGCAGTAACATTCATTTTCATAGTATTCCAGTCATAAAATTCAAATGAAGAATATGGTAATACAATCGATATATTTTCTGTTTTTCCTCCTTTAACAAATACTCGTTTATAAGCTCTTAACGTTTTTATTGGACCGTCTTTATCACTTACTTTACGAATATAAACTTGTACAATTTCAGTCCCATCCTGATTACTTACATTACTTACAGGAATTGTTAACTTAAGAGATTGGTTTTGTTTTAAACTTAATTGATTTTGTTTTGCTTCACCTATTTTAAAATCAGAATAATTTAATCCATAACCAAATGGAAATAAAACATCTTCTGTGTATCGATATGTTCTTCCTTTCATTGAATAATCTTCAAAATCACCTAAGTTATCTGAATTTTTATAAAAAGAAATAGGCAGTTTTCCGGACGGATTATAATCTCCAAAAAGAACATCTGCAACTGCTTGTCCTCCAGACTCCCCACCATACCAAGCTTGAAGAATAGCATCACAATGTTTCGTTTCATCAGCTAGAGCAATTGCAGAGCCTGAACAGTTAACAAAAACAATGTTTTTACCTGCATCTTTTAACGCCTTTAAACATTTTTTTTGAACAGATGGAAGTTCAATATGAGTACGATCTCCCCCTTTAAAACCAGGATAAGATACTGGCATTTCTTCTCCTTCTAATAAGGTGGAAAGTCCTCCAACATATACAACCGTATCAATACCTTTTAATTTTTTAATCAAACCACTAAAATCGATATCATATTCTTTACCAAAATCAAATTCAAGATTCGCTTGCCAATTGTTAGATTGCGCAAAAAGAATTTCAATATTATAGGTTTTACCCGCTTCTACCTTAAATGGAATCCTTCCAGGTATGGTACGCCAGTTTGTATATTTTGTAATAGATTTTCCATTCACAATTAACTCAAAAACTCCAGTAGCACCCGTTTTAAAAACCAATTCATCGCTTTCTGTAGCTACAAACGCACCTTCATATTTTCCCGAAAACCCTTCTAACTTTACACCCGAAGCAAATTCATGCTGACCAGCAGTAGTTAATTTTAAGGGGTTTATTATTTGATTAGTTGTAACAATATCTCCCGTTCTATCAGGAGTGTTCCAATAAGTTGCTTTAAATCCTTTCTTTCCATCAAAAGTAATTTTTGAAAAGTAGCTTGTCGTTACTTTATCATCAACCAAATCACTAGCTTTATCATAAAAAATATTATTTTCTGACACTTTTGATTTTATCCCGTCAAGAATAGTAACCGTTTGATTAGGTGTTCCATTATAATTTCCCCACAACATAGGTTTATCATCTGCATTAGGTCCTATAACAGCTATTTTTTTTGTTGATTTTTTTAATGGTAGAATATTATTGTTATTCTGAAGAAGTGTCATCGATTTTCTAGCCATTTCAAGAGCCAATTGTTGATGTTCTTTATTATTTAAAACAGATGCAGGAATTTGAGCCCATGGTACAATAGCATCATCATCCATTTCTCCTAAATCAAAACGACCAATTAAAACACGTTTTAAACTTTTATCGATATCTTCTTCTTTGATTATATCTTTTTTTACTGCTTCTGGCAACGTTTTAAAAGGATATTTTTCCCAAACACACTCTACGTCTGTCCCTGACAATACTGCTTTAGCAGCTGCATGAGTCGCATCCGAAGATACATTATGAGTTGTATAAAAGTCTGTTACTGCCCCACAATCAGAAACTACTAAATATTTGTATCCCCATTCATCACGTAAAATACGTTGTAATAAACGAGTACTACCACAACATGGCTCATCATCCAATCTTTGATAAGCACACATCACCTGTCGTACGTCTGCATCTTGCACTAACGACTTAAATGCAGGCAAATAGGTTTCGTATAATTCTCGGGGATTAATGTTATTTAAATTTAGCTCATGTCTACTCCACTCAGGACCAGAGTGCACTGCAAAATGTTTAGCACAAGCCAGTAGTTTTTTATATTTAGCATCATCAGGACCTTGTAACCCTTTAACCACAGAAACTCCCATTAATGAAGTTAAATAAGGATCTTCACCATAAGTTTCTTGACCACGTCCCCAGCGAGGATCTCTAAAAATATTTACATTTGGAGTCCATACAGAAAGACTTAAAAAACGCTTGTTTTCATTCCCATCTTGAATCCATTGGTTATATTTCGCTCTAGCTTCATCAGAAACAGCATCAAACACTTTGTAGACTAATTTTTCATCAAAAGAAGCAGCCATTCCAATAGGTTCTGGAAAAACAGTAACATTATCATTATTCGCATAACCGTGTAATGCTTCACTCCACCAATTAAACTTTTTAATGCCTAATCTCGGAATGGCATCAGATTGATCACACATTAAAGTTGCTTTCTCTTCAATGGTTAATCTAGAAATTAAATCTTCAGCCCTTTCTTCAGAACTTAAATTAGGATTTTGAAAAGGTAATTTTTGGGCACATATACTTGTTACACATAATATGCATGTTATAAAAAAGTATACATTAATTTTTAGGTTACAAAAAAAACGATTCATTGATAAGCTATTTTAAATGAGTTTTATTCTGATATTTTATCAGAAATATTGAAATAATCAAAATCTACAAATCCACCTATTTGTTTTGTAGCATAATTAAACAATCCAAATCTGTATCCCATAAAATGCGGTAATGTATAAGGTAGTTTAATTAGATCACCTAAAGACTCCCATTTTTTACCATCAAGACTGTAATAAAATTGTCCTGAATCTTTTTGATTTTTAAAATCACATTCTGCTTTAAAATAAACTTGATTTTGTTTTAATGGAATACTTCCTAGTTCTTTTTCGGTGCCACTAGCCGCGCTAACCATGATGATTTTTTTTATTCCATTTTCTTTTTTTACAGCAATAAAACCATACTGTTTTTGTAACAAACACAAACCTGAAACATCTCCTTCATTCATGTTACTTACATCTAATAATGTTGTGGCTTTACTTTCTGGTCCTATGGTTCGTTGAGTAAGTGTGTTTTTTGCCTGAACCAATAAAGTATCTACCCTACCTGTTTTTAATCTTAAAAATCCTTTTCTATCTTTTACTGACCATAAATCATTATTTGGATTGTGATTCCATTGCCAAACCAATGGTAAATCTTTTTCATTTTTTTTGCGATCAAAATTGTCTGAGTTTACTATTCCAGGAATCAATCCTTTACTCTTTGGCAAATCAAGCGTTGAAGGGACTTTTCCATTTTCTCCCAAAACTGGCCAATCGTTAACCCATTTTACAGGTACTATATAAGGAATTCTACCAACACCTCCATTGTCTTTAAATAAGTATGAAAACCACTCCCCTTTTGGGGTACTGACTAAACCTCCCTGCGCTACTCCTTTATCTTGTAAAGCAACTCGGCCTTCCCAAGGTCCTGAAAGATTATCTGCTTTGTGAATAATAACTGTTCTCATTCCGCCTCTTGGCCAAGAAATATTGAACAAATAATATTTTCCACGTATCTTAAATAATTGTGATCCTTCGGCGGGTAACATAATATTATCTCCAGAAGGTGCTGTTGCATTTTCTATAAGTACTCTTTTTGTTTCTTCTTTAATATCCGAAAGATCTTCTTTTAACTCCGCAATACTTATTTTTCCAGCTCCCCAAACAATATAAGCTTTGTTATTTTCAAATAAAATAGAATGATCGTGATAAGCAGGTGAAAAAGATATTTTTTTCCATGGACCTTTTTCTATGTTTTTAGTTGAATATATATATGTTTTACCTGTAGTAGCTGCAAAAGTACTTACATAAAAAACACCTTTGTGATAACGCAGACAACTTGCCCAAGATCCTCTTCCATAGGTACTTTTACCATTCTCCAAATTCATGGCATCTACTTCATCTAATCTATCATAAGCATAACTCACCAATTCCCAATTCACCAAATCGTTAGATTTCATAATAGGAACCCCCGGACTCATATGCATGGTAGTACTACTCATGTAATAAGTATTTTCTACTCTAATTATGGATGCATCTGGAACATCTGCATATATTATCGGATTGTGTGCTTTATTATCTTGCCCATAATTGTTAATCGTAAAAAGGATTAAGGCTATCTGAATAAAATATCTAAACTTCATTTTTATGATTGTTTTATTTAACAGGCTTTACACCTTCTTTGGTTTGAACAATTTTTTGAATGGTACCATCTTCATTGTAATACATGTAATCAATACAAATGGAACGTCTATAACTTCCTCCTGTAGGAAGTGTACCATTGTGATACATGAAATATGATTTCCCTTTAAAATCAACAATACCTGGATGTGTAGTAAAACTATTAGGCACGTTTTCTTGAATAATACCTCTATATTCCCATGGTCCTTCTGGACTGGTAGCAGTACAATATTCAATCATCTCTGGCTTTGTACCTACACTAGCATATACTAAATAATACAAATCTTTTCTTTTGTAAACCCACGGACCTTCGATGTAATTTTTAGGTTTAAAATTGGTTATTTCTCCCTCTAGCTCAATCATATTTTCTTTTAATTTCACCATTCTACAGCTTCCATTTCCCCAGTACAAATATGCTTGTCCATCATCATCAATAAACACTGTAGGATCAATATCATCCCAACCATGTTTTAATTCAGTAGTCATTTCGTTTACAATTAAAGCTTTTCCTATAGCATCTTTAAAAGGCCCTGTTGGACTGTCTGAAACGGCAACACCAATGGCTGCTCCACCATTACTGTTTTCATCTTTTTTATGAAATGTAGAAACATACCAATAAAACTTCCCATTTCTCTCAATACATTGTGCAGCATAAGCATCACCCGTTGCCCAAGAAAATGATTTAGGTGATAATGGAGAACCGTGATTGGTCCAATTCACCATATCTTTTGATGAAAAAACATACCAATCAGGCATTTTATAATTGGTATCAGCAACTGTTGCTGTATCATGACTTGTATAAAGATATACAGTTTCGTTATAAACTATTGGTGCTGGATCTGCCGTAAAAATATCTGTTATGATAGGATTCTGAGCAAAAGAACTTCCATACGCTAGCAAGGAAATAAACAAAAGTGAAATTTTAATATTTTTATAATTCATAATCTATATAATTATTAGTTTTTTAATATTCTCAATTCGTAAAATCTTGGTGTTGGCCTGTTGTTAGTTGATGTAATTTTTACTTTTACAATCTCTTCATCACTCAATTTTATTCTTATGGTTTTATCTTTTGTTGAAATAATTTCAGCAGGTTTTTCATTTACAGAAATATTAACATTATCCAGCTTTAATTCATCCAATACTGAAATATCTAAAAATTTACCTTCAGAATTTTTGTTTAAAAATTGATAAAACATATAACCACGAGTACTTCTCCAAAATTTATCATCATAACCAGAAAAACTTTTTTCTCCTTTATATAAATGTCCAACTTCTGGTTGTTGCTCTCCACAATTTACTTTATCAATGGTTTTAGCCTCAAGAGCTGCTGCCTCCAATTCTTGCTGCTTAAGCATGGCTTGCTTTTCTTCATATTCACTAGGACTGTATGTTTGAAAATACATTTGATAACGTGCATCATGTACTTCAAAAAATGGTTGAAGCTCTAAAGAATCTAAACTAAAATGAAGGTTTCCATTGTCTTTTGCTTTTGACAAATAACTGTTTTTCTCACCAACTAAAGCATAAGCTTCATCTAATGGAAAATATTTACCATGAGCTACATGCCCCATACGACTATCATCAGCAAATAAACCATCTAAATTTTGAGTTGAAGTTTTGGCTGCTAATACAATAGGGCCATCAACATAGGCTACCCAATTAGATCCATCAGGCAAATTTTCTAAGTGAGTTGAAGTTTTAAATTTTACAGTAATTTTATCACCTGATTTCCATTTTCTATTAATCGTAATATAACTGGAAGGTTTTCCTTGTATTTTTTGAAGTTTTCCATTTACAAAAACTTCAAAATTTTCTGCCCATTTTGCCTGACGAATATTCACTGAAAATGTTTGCTTCTTTTTAAGTTTTAAAACTAATTCAGATTCATTTTCGTAAGGAAACTTAGTGTTTTGAGTTATGGAAATTCCTTTTTCTTTCCAATTTAAAGTAGATGGAATAAACAAATTAACATACACATCTTTCTCGTTATGGCTATAAATAAGTTCACCGTATTTAGTATGATTTTCTAAACCAGAACCTACACAACACCACATGCTTGTATTAGGTTGCGAATATACTCTGTAATGATTAGGACGAATAGGTGTAAAATATACAAAACCTCCTTTTTCTGGATGCTGACTTGAAAGGATATGATTGTAAAGTGTACGCTCATAAAAATCTAAATAACTTACATCATTATGATCCAAAAACAAAGCTTTACTTAATCGAACCATGTTGTAAGAATTACACGTTTCTGGTCCTTGATTTGATTTTATCATACCACTAAAATCATTAACAGGATTAAAGTGTTCTGCCACACTGTTACCTCCAAAAGCAACACTTCTGGTCTGTGCAACATCATGCCAAAAAAACTTAACAGCTTCCGATAATTCTTTATTATCTGTTAATTCTGCTACTTTTTCATACCCAAGAACTTTAGGAATTTGGGTATTAGCATGCAGTCCTGTTAACTTGTCTTCTTTTTGCAGTAGTGGGTTTAGAAAATTTTTGTGTGTTAATTTCTTAGCTGTATTTAAGTATTCTTTATTTTTTGTAATAATGTATAAATCTGCAAAAGATTCATTAATACCTCCATGTTCAGTCTTTAAAATATTTTGAATTTGCTCATCAGAAAGAGGTTCAATTAAATCAACAAACCAATCCACTAGTTTAACAACAATCATTTTAGCTTTTTCACTTCCAGTAAAACGGTAAGCATCTATTAAACCTGCAAATAATTTATGTATATTATATAAAGGTACCCATGTATTATTTAAGCCAAAACCACTTCCATCTATATCTCCCTTATGTATGCGTTCCCAAAATATTTTTCCTTGTGGTATTCCTCCAACATAACCATTACCATTTTTGTTTTGACAACGCTCTAATTCAGAAAGCATATAGTCTAAACGTGTTTTTAATTCTTGATTATCTGTTGAAGCATATAACATTGCTAAAGCAGATAAATAGTGTCCAGCTATATGTCCGTCTAAGCCTATACTTTCCCAGTTCCCGTAACGATCTTCTTTTGTTGGAAACCCAGCATCTATTAAATATGGAGCTAACAACCTGTCTGGTTCTAAATCAAGAATGTATTTCATATCAACATCTTGAGCATTTTTAAAAGGCCCTTCTGTAATTCTTACTTCTTGTAATTTAAAAGGTTCCATTTGAGCAAAAAATGAACATGGAATTAGTAAAAAAAATAAATAGCTTGAATTTTTAGCTAATAAGGAAATCGATTTATTAAAGTATTTAAAACGCATTTATAATGTTTTGGTTTATAGTATTGATATTTTTCTATTTCATTTTAAAAGTATAAGATCTACCTTTTTGAGTAGGTATATCGTATAGAAATGTTCTTTTTAATTGTATTGGTTGAATATCAGAATCTTTAGAAATGATAGGCTCTTTAATTTCACTAACTACAAAAAAATCATTCTTATTCTCACCAGATGCTTTTTTAAGTTTTTTTCCTGATTTCGATTTGATTTCATTAGGTGTTCTTAATCTTAAGTTGCCTCCTAAAGTTGATGTGATTTTTACAGAAGTTAACTTACCATTTTCCCATATCATATTATCAATGGTAAAACCACCTCTTGTCTTTAATCCACTAATCATACCATTCTTAAAATTATCTGGTAAAGCCGGTATTAAATGTACTGCTCCATCTGAACTTTGCATTAACATTTCTGTAATTCCAGAAGTACAACCAAAGTTACCATCAATTTGAAAAGGTGGATGTGCATCAAAAAGGTTATTATAAGTACCGCCACCACCACGAACAGAACCAAGCGGCATTAACTGGTTTTTAATTAATTGATATGCATGATTTCCATCTTGCATTTTTGCCCACCAATTTACTTTCCAGCCCATGCTCCAACCTGTAGAAACATCTCCTCTTTGTAATAATGTGTTTTTTGCTGCAGCAAAAAGTTTAGGGTTGTTATATGGCGAAATCTGATTAGAAGGATACAATCCATATAAGTGTGAAATATGTCGATGATTATCTGTTGGACTATCAACATCATCTAACCATTCTTGCAACTGGTTATGTTTACCTATTTGCATAGGCGGTAACCTTTTCTTTAATCCTTCTAGTTTTTCAATTAATTCTTTATCCTCTCCTAATGCCTTAGCAGCGTTAATAGTTGTGCTAAAAACATCAAAAACAAGTTGATTATCCATGGTTGATCCAGCTGTTATAGAAGCTCTTTGATGTTCTTCTGGAGCATTTTCAGGAGAATTTCCCGGTGCAATTACCAACCATTTATATTTTGGATGTTCTACTAAAAAATCAACATAAAATTCTGCAGCACCTTTAATTGCAGGGTATACAGATTTTAGATACATTTTATCTCCAGTATATAAATAATGTTCCCATAAATGTTGACTTAACCAAGCTCCTCCACCGTTCCAAATTCCCCAAAAAGAACCATCAACGGGACCTGTTATTCTCCATATATCAGTATTATGATGCGCTAACCAACCATCGGCATCGTACATGACTTTTGCTGTTTCTTTTCCTGTTTCGGAAAGTTCCATAATCATTTTTAAAAGTGGCTCATGCATTTCAGAAAGATTGGTTTTCTCAGCTGGCCAATAATTCATTTCTGTATTAATATTAATGGTGTATTTACTATCCCATGCTGGCTTCATACTTCCGTTCCAAATACCTTGCAAGTTTGCTGGTTGTCCACCTGGCTGTGAAGAAGAAATTAATAAATACCTACCGTATTGATAGTATAAAGTAACAAATGATGGATCTTCTGTATCATTAAATTTTTTAAGTCGTTCATCAGTTGGCAATTTAGAAGCATCTGTAGTACCTAAATCAAGTTTCACACGGTTAAAATACTTTTGATAAGCAGCAATATGTTGAGCCTTCATAATTTCAAAATTCTTATCGAAAGCTTTATTCATATAATCTTTAGCTCGCTGATTTTCATCTCCATTTATATCTTTATAATTATTAAAATTAGAAGCAATGGAGACGTGTATAGTAACAGAATTAGCATTTTTAATATTTACTGTATTAGCAGATTTTGTGATATTACCACCATCCGTTTTTATTCTGGCAAGTGCATTAAATTTAACTTTTCCTTCAACACCTTCATGATCACTTGTAGTTCCCCAAAGTGAAAGTTCATTTTTGCCATTAACTTTAATTTCTTGCTTAACATGTTTACTAGTAAGTGATGCTGAAAAAGATAATTTATTTGGTTTATCTGCCGAAAGTTTTATAATCATAACTCTATCTTGAAAAGAAGTAAAAGCTTCTCGAGTATATGTTACTCCATCAACATTATAAGTAGTTTTAGCAATAGCATTTTCAATATCTAATTCTCTGTAATAATTAGAATAATTTTCATGATCTGTAAATGTTAACTCCAAATTCCCTACAGACTGAAACATTTGTCCGTGAGATTTTTTGGTGATTATTTTCTCATTTGCTAAGTTTTCAGCAGCTTTATATTCACCTTTAAAAATAAGCTCTCTAACTTTTGGTAATGCCTCCAAAGCATTTGGGTTATCGTTTCTATTTGGACTTCCGCTCCAAACAGTTCCTTCGTTTAATTGAAAAATATCTTTCTCTACATTTCCATATACCATTGCTCCTTGAAAACCATTACCTATTGGCAAAGCATTTTCCCAAATATTTCCTGAAGAAGTTTTATACCATAACTTTAAATCCTCAGATCCTTGACAAAATATATTTGCAAACGATAAAAACAAAACTATATTCATCAAACTTTTCACCATTATTATTCTCTTTTTTAATTCGATACTTTTCAAAGTGTTGTTTTTACACTTTTAAAAAAACATATGACTTTACCTTGTTTAATTAGATAGAGACCACTATAAAAATAGCAGTCTCTAATAATTACTAACTAAATACTATATATTTTACAATATAACTAAATAAAAAATTAATTATATTATCAAATATACAAATAATACTTAACTAAACAACCGATTGTTTAATTAAGTATTATTTATTATAATAAATTCAAAAACCTTATAACCTAATTCCCTTTTTGGTAATCCGCTAAGAATTGAGCCAATCCGCTATCTGTTAAAGGATGTTTTAACAATCCAGTAATTGATGATAATGGTCCTG
>NZ_FQXQ01000006.1 GCF_900130035.1 Wenyingzhuangia marina | reverse complement strand
GCTTGTCATAGATAGCCAATAATTGTTTGGAGGTTGCTTTGGTGAGTGGATACAATCTGGTTCCAGATCCTCCGGCTAATATAATTCCTTTCATATTTTTCTTTGTTAAGGGTTACTTTGCAAAAATTCTTGCAAAATAATAGTAGCACTAATTTTATCAACCAAACCTTTGTTCTGTCTTTTTTTCTTACCAATACCACTAGCAATCATGGTATCAAAAGCCATTTTAGATGTAAAACGTTCATCAAATCTTACAATGGGAATGTGGTAAGTGCTGTCTAATTTTTTAATAAACTCTTTAATATAAACTTCACTTTCACTTTCTAAACCGTTCATTTGTTTAGGTTTTCCTATTACAAACAGTTCAACAGTATTTTGTTTTAAATACTGGTTTAAATAACTAAAAATTTCTTTGGTAGGTATGGTATCTAATCCAAAAGCCATCATTTTTAAATCATCGGTTTCCGCCAACCCCGTTCTTACGGTTCCATAATCGAAAGCTAATATCTTGGACATAATTAGTTTTTTATAATTGTTGAATAATAATTAAAAGTTAAAAGATCTTATTAAGAATTATGTTTATTTTTTACGGATACCAAAATCAGTATATTTTTTCTTAAGATTTTTTGTTTCCTTACGTATTGCTAAGTTTTTATTAATAGAATCTTGAGTAGCATACCCTCTTGGGTGATCTAAATGTAAGCAAACTGTACTATATCTTATTTGAATTGGTTTGATACCGTAATTTACTAATCTTTCTCCCAACTCTCTGTCTTGACCACCATATTGCATACGTTCATCAAAACCATTTATAGCTAAAATATCTTTTTTCCAGCCAGATGCATTGTGTCCGTTCCAACTTGGAGTTGTTGGAGTGATAAAATTTAAAAACGTACTTTTTATCTTAGAAGCATTAATTTTATTATTCTTAAAAGAATTTCTCATTCCATTTTTTTTCAACCAATCTTTGTCAAAACAGTTTCCATTTTCAATATCTTCCTTTGAAATAAGGTTAGATAAATCCATAGGTAATTTGTGATATCCACCTGAAAGAAAACATCCTTCTTTTTTTTTGACAGAATGTGTTTCAACAAAATTAGGCATAGGAATACAATCCCCATCAGACATTAGAATATAATCAGAGGAGCAAGAAAGAATAGCTTTGTTAAGTATTTTTGATTTTTGAAAACCATTGTCTTCATGCCAAACATGTATAATAGGATAATTAACTTCTTTAGAGATTGAATTAATCAAGTCAATTGTTTCTTGTTTAGATCCATCATCAGCAATAACCATTTCAAAGTCTTTAAATGTTTGTTGGTTATAGCCCCATAATGTTTTTGCTAACCATTTTGGAGCATTATAGGTACTAATAATGATAGAAATAGATGCCATTTTAAAATGTTTTTTCAAAAATATGAAAACTATATGTTAGATTAATGATATTTGTAAAAAGGAATTTAAAAATATAAACGAAATGAAGATTCTGTTTGTGGGAAAGATCAACTTGGATTATAATAGGGTTCGAGTTTTGATAAATGGTTTGAAAAAGAGAGAAGATGTTGAAGTTCGTTCATATGAATTTAAAAAAAGAAGTAGTTTTGATAAGGCTCATTTTTTAGAATTAGAAAAAGATGTAGATTATATTTATGTACCACCTTTTAGGCATCAGGACATTAAACTTATAAAAAAGTATACTTCCAAGCCTATAATTTTTGATCCATTAATTTCAAAGTTTATGACCAAAGTAATTGATTACGGTCATTTTTGGAAAGCACCTATAAAATATTGGTTGGATTTTATTCCTTTTCACAGAGCAGACATTTTACTAACAGACACTTTACTACACAAAAAATATTTTTCTAAGACTTTTTTTATATCAGAAGATAAAATAAAGGTACTTCCTATTGGAGTTGATACAACCGACTTTAATCATAAAAAAGTATTAAAATTTAGAGATAATGTTTTTAAGGTTGGTTTTTATGGAAGCTTTATTCCTTTGCAAGGAGTAGATGTAATTATTGATAGTGCTATTTTACTAAAGGATGTTAAAGATATAAAGTTTGAATTGATAGGTGATGGTGTTTTTTATGAGAAAATAAAAAGTAAAATAGCAAAACACAAGCTAACCAATGTTTTGTTAAAAGGCTGGGTAAAGTATGAAGAACTAAATATTGAAATTGCTAAATATGATATTTGCTTAGGGATTTTTGGAAAGTCATTTAAAACAGATATTGTGATCCCAAACAAAGTATGGCATTATGCTGCCATGGGTAAATGTATTATTACAAAGGATACTCCTGGTATAAAAGAGGTTTTTACAGATAATAAAAACATAGTTTTAATTCCAAATACAGCAAAGGCTTTAGCAGAGACTATTTTTTATTTAAAATCTGATTTTGATAAAATAGATAGTGTAGGAGTAAAAGCAGCAGAAGTTATTCAAACAAAATATACTGAAGAGCATATTGCGGATATTTTTATAAATGCTATAAAATAGAAGATAGCAGCATACAAGTGTCTCTGACCTATTTAAGAGAATTTATAGATACCAAATAGTCGTTTAAGCTTATATTCTATTAGCTTCTTAGTGAAACTTTTTCGACTAGAACCCAATTTTAAAAACCATTTGTTTCCTCTGACTCCATTGCCTGGTAAATAGTTAATGGTGAAATTTGTTTTCCAGGCTGCATAATTACAACTAAGTTGATCTCTACGACTACCTGTATTTAATTCCTCCCACCATTTTTCCATAAAAGCAATAACATCTTTATGGTTATGTTGTCTAATTAGAACAGAGCCTCTGATTAAACCATTGTTTTTAGGGTATCCTTCATTTCTATATTTTTCTAATTGTTTTTTCATGACTTCAGTATGGTCTTTAAAAACCCCCTTTTGTTTATGTAAGGACAAAATATGTTCAAGTTCTTTATAGATACAATTTCTAGCGTCACCAGTAATTAAGTTATGATTGAAACAGGTAAATAGATTGTTTTTAAAAACATTTTTTATTAATGATATAATGTCTCCAATAATTAAATAATTGGCATCAATATATATACTAATGTCATATTCTTTTAAATGTTTGTGTGGTAGTATCTTGTAATATCTATTAGATCTAGTATTATCTTCGTGAATAGGAGGAGTTATTTTTATAACTTTCCAAGAGTTGGAGGAAACATCTTGGTCTGTATAGCAGATGTAGTCAACTCCTTTTATTTTTGGTTGTTCAATAATACCACAGTACTCTCCGAAAAGAGCAGTATATACTACTATTTTTTTTAAACTCATAATTATAATCTATTTGAGACGTAATTTTTTCTTTAGTTTTTTAATAAATAGATCTTTATTTGAGGTATAAGTAGGGTAACGATTTAAGTTTCCTTCAATTAAATCAGTATTATAATTTGGATATTGATTATTTATAATTTTTTTATAATTTTTGAGATTTCTCAGATTATATGTATTTCTAGTAAAAAGAGTTCTTTTAATAAAAGGAAATCCTTTTTTTATCATTTCATCCCAGTTTTTTAATGGATCATTGGTGAATTTTCCAAGAATATCTGGCATATAAGTGTCATATTTGTAGCCATTTTCATGTAAACATTTTGTTAGGCCATGTTCATATTTTATAACAATATTTCTTCTAATATCTTCTTTTTGAATACTTAGAATAAAATTTTTAAAGATATCAGATAGAAAAGAGCTTTTGTTTAATGCTACAAAATAACTTTGTATATGAGGAGATTTATCTACAGTATTATGAGTCATTCCCCAAAAATCTAAAGGAAGACTCTCCATTTTAGTGAAAATTTTATCAAAAGGAACAAATGGGCCATAACAGGAGTCGTTAGCAAGGATTAACCAATCATAATTTTTAAGAATGTCTTTTTCTATAACTAATTTATAGGCTCTTTTATGTGATCCAAAATCATATTCTCCATGTTTTATACCTGTTTGAAAAAGGCACAAATGATTTATTTTTTCTAATTCATTAATTGATAATTCTCCATCAGAAGAGAATATAATATCAGATACTTTTTTTAATTCAGTTAAATAGAAAATAACATAATCATCTATCTGGTTGTTAGGGTCAAAAAAGGAAAAAAAAGAAAGTCTTTTCATTTGTTCAAGAGTATCTTAAAATAATATGGTTAAAACTATATTTTGCAAAGAACGTTAATTTAAAATAAAAATTATATAACAGTGTTTTGTAATGCTGTTATAGGTTATAAACCTCACTATTATTACATGATTAGTTATAACAAACATAGTATACAATATTTTTAAGCAACCTTTTTTGAATATCAACATCTAACCAATGTAAATATGCTACATGAAAAATAATGTAGAATTAAAATAATAATTATAATGAATATTGGTTATGATGCAAAAAGGGTGTTTCATAATACCACTGGTTTAGGAAACTATAGTAGAGATACTTTAAGGATTTTAGCAGATCAGTTTATTGATCATAAATATTTATTATACAACCCTAGATTAGGAAGTATTAATAGGTTAGAGTTAAAATCTAACATGTTTGTTTGTATGCCTAAAATAAAAATTTGGAAAAAATTAAATTCTTTATGGAGACAAAAAGCGATAGTAAAAGATTTATTAGAAGATAATGTTCAAATTTATCATGGGTTAAGTAATGAATTACCTATTGGTATTGAAAAAACAAATATAAAAACAGTTGTTACCATTCATGATTTAATTTTTTTAAGGTATCCAAAACTTTATTCATATTTAGAAGTAAAAATTTATTTAAAAAAATTTAATAGAGCAGTTCATGCTGCCGATAAAATTATTGCCATCAGTGAGCAAACAAAAAAAGACATTGTAAATTTTTTTAAAATAAAAGAAGAAAAAGTAGAGGTTGTTTATCAAGGATGTCATGCTGCATTTAAAGAATCTTACAGCACAGAGGAAAAACAAAAAGTAAAAGATAAATATTTTTTACCTCATAAATATTTGTTGAATGTGGGAACTATACAAGAGCGAAAAAATTTATTAACTATTGTAAAAGCAATTAAAAACACATCAGACCATTTGGTGGTGGTTGGTAAAAAGACTAAATACTTAGATAAGGTGAAAAAATATATTATAACCAATGGAATGGAACAAAGAGTGCACTTTCCACAGGTGGTAAACATGACTGATCTAGCCATGATTTATCAGATGGCTAATATTTTTATTTATCCAAGTGTTTTCGAAGGTTTTGGAATTCCAATAATTGAAGCATTGTTTTCAAAAATACCTGTTGTTTCATCAAAAGGAAGTTGTTTTAAAGAAGCTGGGGGGCAAATAGTATTTATATAAAACCACATGATAAAAAAGCATTAAAAAAAGCTATTTATAGGATTCAAGATGATAATGAATTGCGAGTAAAAATGGAAGAAAGTGGATGGAAATATGTTCAAAAATTTAATGACAAAGTTATAGCTGAACAACTGATGAAGCTTTATAAGAATTTAAGCTAAACTAGTTTGTTTTGTCTTTAATAACAGATGATGGAAGGAAAAAAAAAGATATTAATTGATTTAGAGAGGCTAAGATATCCAAACTCAGGAATCGCAAATGTATTTAAGAACTTAGTGTTTGGATTGTTAAGTTTTTCGCAAGTAAATAAATTAAAAGTCTCATTATACGGACCCCAAGAAATATTAGCTGATTTAAAAACAGGTTTTGAAATTAGAAAAAGAAAGACCATTCATAAATTAGTGCCTTTTTATACTTATAAGTATCATATTATTCACACCAGTCATCAATTATCTTCATATTTTCATTTTAAAAAATCAGGACAGAAAAAAGTGGTAACTCTTCATGATTTAAATTTTATTCACGAGAAAATTTCAAAAAAAAAATATAATAAAGAGTTAAAAAAAGTTCAAAAGAACATATATAATGCTGATGTTATTGTTTTTATTTCTGAATTTGTTAAACAAGATTTTTTAGAAAACAAAAAATTATTTTCTTTTAAAAAGGAACCCGCGTTAAAGGTCGTTTATAATGGAATTCTCTTTCCGGATATAACCATTAATTACAACCTAGGAAGCTATAGATTTTTGGCAAGTAAAAAATATATTTTAAATATAGGTGTATTGTTTAGAAAAAAAAATCAATTATCTCTTGTAAGAATGTTACCTCATATAGAGGAAGATTTGGTTTTAGTGATTTCAGATTGTAACCAAGAATATTTCAAAATAGTTAAAGAAGAAATTAAATGCTTGTCAGTAGAGCATAGAGTTCATTTTTGTCATAATGTTAGTGATGAAGAAAAATGGGCCTTAATTAAATATAGTACATGTATGTGTCATCCATCTACTGCTGAGGGCTTTGGGATTCCGCCTATTGAAGCTATGGTTTTTGGGAAGCCAGTATTCTTGAGTACTAAAACGAGTTTACCAGAAATAGGTGGTAGTTTGGCTTTTTATTTTCAAAATTTTGATTCAGATCATATGGTGGCCGTTTATAAAAACGGAATGCAAGAATTTTATGATAATGAAACAGAGTATCAAGAAAATTTAATCCGTTGGTCAAAAAAATTTGACTATAAAATGATGGCAAAAGCATATTTAGAGATTTATAAAGAGTTATAAAAAAAGAAAATGATTAATGAATAAAATAGGAGTAAATTATATAGGTTATTTTAATGAACCATGTGGCTTGACAGAAGCATCAATTTCTAATGTAAAGGCATTAGAATTTGTAGGAGTAAATGTAAATGTTGTGAGTTATCTTTTTAACCATAAGAGAGATGTTTATAATCATCAAAAAAAAGAAAATGCAAAAAAGTATCCTATAAATATTTTTCACATCAATATAGGAACGATTAAACAGTTTGTTAAAAAAACAGGAAAAAAACAATTTAAGAATAGATATAATATTGCTTTTTGGGTATGGGAGTTTAAAGAAATACCAAAAGATATTATTCCATACATGAGTTTGTTTGATGAAATATGGACTGCAAGTGATTTTTGTGTTGATATTTTTTCAGCTAAAGCTCCATGTCCAGTAATTAGTATTCCTCATCCTGTCCAAATACCTACATCAGCATTAAGTAAAAGGGATTTAACGCTAGAAGAAGATACCTTTAACTTTTTAACCATTTTTGATTCTCATAGTGCTATTCTAAGAAAGAATCCTTTTGCTGTTGTAAAAGCTTTTAAAAAAGCATTTACACAAAATGAGAAAGCAACACTTATTATAAAAAGCATTGGTTTAGATGATTTTCCAGAAGAAAAGCAAAAACTAGAGAATATACTTAAAGAGAATCATAATATTAGAGTTATTAATGAACGAATTTCAAGACAAGAGTTAACAGGACTTATAGAAAACACAGATGCTTTGGTCTCTTTGCATAGGTCAGAAGGTTTTGGACTTACTTTGGCAGAAGCTATGTATTTTAAAAAACCTGTTATTGCAACTGGTTACTCTGGGAATATGGTTTTTATGAATAATGAAAATAGTTTTCCAATAGGATATTCTTTAAAACCTTTAAAAGGAAGCCATGGAATGTTAAAAAAAGGATTTATAGCTGCAGATGCTAATATTGAAGAAGCCGCTTTAAAAATGAGACAAGTCTATAAAGGGGAAAATAGTATAGATATAATTGAAAATGGACAAAGGTTTATTAAAAAAGAGTTGTCTTATATAAGTATAGGGAATAAAATGAAAGAACAATTAACGAATGCAAAATTACCAAGAAATAATAATTTATTAGCAGAGTTGATACTTAAGTTAAAAAAAATATAAACGTTAACAACAATTAAATAAATGAAAAATTTAAAACACTTTTTTAAATATTTAGCTCCTTATAAGTTAAATTTTATATCAAGTATTTTTTTTAATTTTTTGTACTCATTTTTCTCTGCATTGTCAATGCTGTCTTTAATGCCAGTTATGAATGTTTTGTTTAAAGAAGGAGAAAAAATATATCAAAAACCAGTGTTTAATGGTTTAGGAAGTTTAAATAAGGATACGCTAGAGAATTATTTAAATTATTTTATAACTGTTAATACAAATGAAAAAGGTGCTTTTAGTACATTAATATGGATGATGGTTTTTATGATTATAGCCTTTTTCTTAAAAAATTTATTTGCTTACTTGTCAATGGTGTATATGACATATTTAAATAACGGAGTTTTAAAAGATTTAAGAAATGATGTTTATTACAAGGTGACATCTTTAAAATGTCTCTTTTTTTTCAAGAGAAAAAAAAGGAGATTTAATTTCAAGAATGACAGCGGATATTACAACCATTAAATCATCATTTATGAATGCTATAATGATGATTGGAAGAGAACCGTTAACCTTGTTATTTACTTTAGGAGCAATGTTTTGGATTAGTTGGAAATTAACAATTTTCGTGTTAATATTTCTGCCAGTATCGGGTTTCTTAATATCAAGATTAGGGAAAACTATTAAAAATATTTCGGGAGATATTTTTGCCTTAGAAGGGAATTTACTTTCTAGAATAGAAGAAACGCTTGGAGGAATTAAAATTATTAAAAACTTTACAGCGGAAGTTTTTTTTAAAAGTAAGTTTAAAGAACAGTCTGAAGAAATTAATTACAAAAATAATGTTATTGGGGCTAGAATGGCCATGGCGGGTCCTCTAAGTGAATTTTTAGGAGTTTTTACTATTTCTATTTTGTTTGTTTATGGTGGTACTTTGGTATTATTAGAAGAAACCTTAACGGGTGGTGCTTTTATTACCTATATGGGATTAGCCTATCAAATTTTAACGCCAGCTAAAGCTATGGCAAAGGCAAGTCATGCCATACAAGGAGGAAATGCGGCATCAGAAAGAGTTCGTTTTATTTTAGATGCACCTAATCCTTTAATAGATGCTGAAGGAGCTAAGGTTATTACAGGTTTTGAGAGAGAAATTAAATTTAATAATGTGTCTTTTAAATATGAGAATGAATATGTCTTAAAAGACTTTAGTTTAACTGTTCCAAAAGGAAAAACAGTAGCACTGGTTGGAGAATCTGGTAGTGGAAAATCTACCCTAGCAAATTTGATAACTAGATTTTATGATGTTAATGAAGGTAGTATTACCTTTGATGGATTGGATATTAGAAATGTAACTACAAAATCTTTAAGAAGTCAAATGGGGATTGTTGCTCAAGATTCTATTTTATTTAACGATACTATTGCTAATAATATTTCTTTAGGCGTAGATAATGCATCTGAAAAAGATATTATTCACGCTGCTAAAATATCAAATGCTCATAATTTTATATCTGAATTTGATAAAGGTTATCAGAGCAACGTAGGAGATGGAGGGAGTTCATTGTCAGGAGGTCAAAGACAAAGGGTTGCTATCGCAAGGGCTGTTTTAAAAAATCCACCTATTATGATTTTAGATGAAGCAACTTCTGCTTTAGATACAGAGTCTGAAAAAGTGGTCCAAGATGCTCTTGAAAATATGATGGCAAATAAAACTTCAATTGTAATAGCACACAGATTATCGACAGTAAAAAATGCAGATTTAATTGTGGTGATGAAAAAAGGTAGCATTGTAGAAAAAGGAACTCATCAAGAATTAATTGCAAAAGGAGGAATGTATACAAAACTAGTGAGTTTACAGTCTTTAGATATTTTAAATTAATGGAAACAGAGAAGAAACTTAATAATAAACAAACAATTCTTTATCCTACAGACACTGTTTGGGGAATAGGTTGTGATGCTACTTCTGAAGCAGCGGTGGCAAAAATATATGCCATTAAAGAAAGAGAAGAAACCAAAAGTTTGGTCATATTGGTGAGTTCTTTGGAAATGCTAAAAAAATATGTAGCTGAGGTTCCTAATAAAGCTTTAGAAATATTAGAAAAAGCCACAAATCCAACAACTATTGTATATGATCATCCTATAGGAATTGCAAAAAATGCCATAGGAAAAGACAATACCATTGCTATTAGAATTGCTTCTGATGATTTTTGTAAAAAAATGATTGCTGATTTTGGGAAACCTATTGTTTCTACCTCTGCAAATATTAGCGGAGAACCCACTCCAAAACAGTTTTCTGAAATAAGTCCAGCAATTTTGAATGAAGTAGATTATGTAGTAGATTTGCACCACGATAAAATTTGTGAAAAATCCTCAACGATTATTAAGGTCACAAATCAAAATCAGGTAACCGTAATACGTGCTTAATGCAAATTCTAGAAAACTATAAAACAGCTATTCAACACAATGTTTTTGAATATATTACCCAAGCCGCAAAGGAATTACAAGTAGATGCTTTTGTGATTGGTGGTTTTGTACGTGACTTTATTTTAGAAAGGGGAACGGCAAAAGATATTGATGTAGTTGCTGTAGGTAGTGGAATTGATTTGGCTTTAAAAGTTGCAGATTTGTTGCCAAACAAACCAAAAGTTCAGGTTTTTAAAACCTATGGAACGGCTATGTTGCGTTATCAAGACATAGAAATTGAGTTTGTTGGGGCTAGAAAAGAATCTTACACAGAAGATAGCAGAAACCCTGAGGTTGAAGAGGGAACTTTACAAGATGATCAAAATCGTAGAGATTTTACCATCAACGCTTTGGCAATTTCTTTAAACGAAAATTCTTTGGGTGATTTGTTAGATCCTTTTGGAGGAATTGATGATTTAAAATCTAAAATAATTCGTACTCCTTTAGATCCAGATATTACTTATTCTGATGATCCTTTAAGAATGATGCGTGCTATTAGGTTTGCAACGCAATTAAATTTTGAGATTGAAAAGGAGTCATTAGAAGCTATTAGTAAAAATGCAGAAAGATTAGAAATCATTACTCGTGAAAGAGTCATGGTAGAAATCAATAAAATGTTAGAAGCCCCAATACCATCTGTAGGTTTTTTACATTTAGAAGAAACCGGACTGTTACACCAAATTTTGCCCGAATTAACGGCTTTAAAAGGAGTACAAGAGGTAGAAGGACAAAAGCATAAAGATAATTTTTATCACACTTTAGAAGTTGTTGATAATATTTCTGAAAATACAGATGATGTTTGGTTACGTTGGGCAGCTTTGTTACATGATATTGGAAAAGCTCCTACCAAACGTTTTTCTAAAAAAGTAGGATGGACCTTTCATAATCACGAATTTGTAGGTTCTAAAATGGTGTTTAAACTTTTTAAGAGATTAAAATTACCATTAAATAATAAAATGAAGTTTGTACAAAAAATGGTGTTGTTAAGCTCAAGACCTATTGTATTGGCTTCGGAAGTAACCGATTCTGCTGTACGTAGATTAATTTTTGATGCAGGTGATGATATTGAAAGTTTAATGACTTTGTGCGAAGCAGATATTACGACTAAGAATCCAAATAAATTTAAACGTTACCATAATAACTTTAAATTGGTAAGAGATAAAATTAAGGAAGTTGAAGAACGTGATAAGGTTCGTAATTTTGAGCCGCCAATTTCTGGTGAAATCATCATGAAAACTTTTAACTTAAAGCCATGTAGAGAAATAGGTCAGATTAAAGATTATATCAAAGAGGCTATTTTAGATGGAAAAATAGCTAACGATTATGATGAAGCGTTTGATTTAATGTTAAAAAGAGGTGAGGCGTTAGGATTAAAAGCTTAATTTAAAAGATAAATAAAAAAAGCCGAAGAGAAATCTTCGGCTTTTTTATTGTGTTGGTTGATTAAGAATATTGTTTCATAAATTCCTCTGCCTTATCAACCATGTTTCTGCTTCCACAAATAAAAGGAACTCTTTGATGTAATTGGGTAGGTTTAATATCTAAAATTCTTTTGTAACCATCACTTGCTTTTCCATTGGCTTGTTCAGCTAAAAAAGCCATTGGATTACATTCGTATAACAATCTTAATTTACCTTCAGGATTTTTGGTGCTTTTTGGATACATATAAATCCCTCCTTTAATCATATTTCTATGAAAGTCCGATGCTAAAGATCCAATATATCTACTAGTATAAGGTCTGTCATCTTCAATTTGCTGACAATATTTAATGTATTTTTTTATTCCTTCTGGAAATTCTAAATAGTTTCCTTCGTTTACAGAATAAATATTTCCATCTTCAGGAAATTCCATGTTTGGATGAGATAAGTAAAAAGTACCAATAGCGGGATTTAAGGTAAAACCATTCACACCATGTCCGGTAGAATAGACCAACATGGTTGAGGTTCCGTAAATAATATAACCTGCTGCAACTTGATGTTTTCCTTCTTGTAAAAAATCTTCCTTAGTTACAGGGGTTCCAATAGGTGTAATTCTTCTATAAATAGAAAAAATAGTTCCTACAGATACATTTACATCAATATTAGAAGAACCATCTAGGGGATCTATTAAAACCACATACTTATTTTGATGATTTTTGTCTTTACTATTCACCACAATAAAATCATCTTCTTCTTCACTTGTAATTCCACAAACAATATTTCTATTAATCATGGTTTGTATAAATCTGTCATTGGCATAAACATCTAACTTTTGTTGTGCCTCCCCTTGAACATTTACGTCTCCAGCAGCTCCAGTAATATCAACCAATCCAGCTTTGTTTACTTCGTGGTTTACTACTTTTGCAGCCAATCTAATGGAGTTAATTAAGCTTGACAATTCACCTGTGGTGTATTTAAAAGCATGTTGATTTTCGTTGATAAATTCCCCTAAGGTTTTGTGTTGGTGTAACATGTAGTTTAAGTTTTATTAGCTGCAATAAATATCATACTTTTTTTTATTTTACTACAACGATTTCGTAACTTGTTTTTGTCTGTTTTTAAGCAGTTTACGAATGTTTTTTTGGTGTTCTTTTTACACTTGTTTAGGTTTTTGAATCAGATAGATGTGGAATTGGAATAATAGAAAATAAAAAAAGGCTAGAAAATATTTTCTAGCCTTTTTTAAGTAGGAGTTTAAGTCTTTTATAGACTGTAACTTTTTTCTTTAAAATAATTAAAGTTTTCTCCTTCTTTAATTTGTTTAACACTTTCAAATATTAATTTAATAACGTTTTCTACATCACTTCTATGAACCATTTCTACAGTGGTGTGCATATATCTTAACGGTAAAGAAATTAAAGCAGAAGGGACACCTCCGTTGCTGTAGGCAAAAGCGTCTGTATCAGTTCCTGTTGCTCTTGATGATGCGTGACGTTGGAATGGAATGTCGTTTTTCTCTGCAGTTTCAATAATTAATTCTCTAACATTGTGTTGAATAGCAGGAGCGTAAGAAATTACTGGTCCTGCACCAATTTTACTATCTCCTTCGGATTTTTTATCAATCATAGGAGTGGTAGTATCGTGGCAAACATCGGTTATAATAGCTACATTTGGTTTAATGGTTTGGGTAATCATTTCAGCTCCACGTAAACCAATTTCTTCTTGTACAGAGTTTGTTACATATAAACCAAAAGGTAAATCAATATTGTTTTCTTTAATTAAACGAGCTACTTCTGCAATCATAAAACCTCCCATACGGTTGTCTAAGGCTCTACAAACAAATTTATTTCCGTTTAAAATTTCAAATGTATCAGGATATGTAATCACACAACCAACATGAACGCCTAAAGCCAAAACTTCTTCTTTGGTATCGCAACCAACATCAATAGTAATGTTTTCAATTTTTGGAGTATCTTCTTCTTTTCCTTTTAGCCTTGTGTGAATTGCAGGCCAACCAAAAACACCTTTTACAATTCCTTTTTTAGTATGGATGTTCACCTTTTTTGATGGAGCAATAATATGGTCACTACCACCATTTCTGATTACATGAATCAATCCATTGTCAGTAATATAATTTACATACCAAGAAATTTCATCAGCATGACCTTCAATTACAACTTTATATTCAGCCTTAGGATTAATAACTCCTACAGCAGAACCATATGCATCTGTAATAAATTCATCAACATAAGGTTTTAAATAATCCATCCAAATTTTTTGCCCATTACTTTCGTAACCCGTTGGAGCAGCATTGTTTAAATATTCTTCTAAAAAGTTTAATGACTTTTTGTTTAAAATGGTCTGTTCACTCATCATGTATCGATTTTTAAGTAACCAAAAATACTATTTTGATTTTAGATAATATGTATGTTGATTCTTGTTTTTAAGCAGGTTAATTATGTATTTTTGATATTGATGAAATTAAAATTACAAATATCAGTTTCTTTAGTTTTTATGTTGATTTCTTTAGTGACCCTAGCTCAGAAAAAAGAGGGGACTAGCTTAGAGGAACAATATGAAGATGGATATGTTATTACTGATCCTAATAAAGAAATACAATTAGATACGGTTGTATTATTTCCTAAACCGAAATTTACAAACCATTATGATATGCGTTACTATGCTTGGTTTAGAAAAAAAACTTACAAAGCGTATCCATATGCTGTTTTAGCAAAAGAAAAATTAGATAGTTTAAATGCAACTATTGAAAAGATAGATTCTTCAAGGAAAAGAAAAAGATACATTAAAGAAAAACAAGAGATTTTTGAAGCACAATTTTCCGAGGATGTAAAAAAGTTAACTAAAACAGAAGGAAGAATTTTAATTAAGTTAATACATAGACTTACTGGAGAAACCGTTAATGAACACATAAAAGATAAACGAGGAAAATTTAGAGCCTTTTGGTATAGGTTTTCTGCAAGTTTTTTTAAGATTGATTTAGATTTAGAATATCATCCAGAAAATGTGATGGAAGATTATATGATTGAAAATATCTTACAACAAGCATTTTTATATGGTCAACTAGAAAGATATCCATCTGTTTTACCAAGCGCAAACAAACCCTTGCCTGTTAGAGAAATTCACATTGAAAAAAAGAAATAACTTTAAAACCACATTCTTTTTTTAATAAGTAAAAAAATATTACTTTGCCAACCATCAAAAAAATGAGTACGATCATGGTTAAAGAAAAGTTTCAGATAGAATTCCCTATACACGCATCACCATCAATGTTGTATCAGTATTTTGCAACTCCTTCAGGTTTAGGAGAATGGTTTGCAGACAATGTAAATTCTAGAGGTGAGATGTTTACCTTTATTTGGGATGGGGCAGAAGAACAAGCAAAATTATTAGCATCAAAAACTGATGATAGAGCAAAGTTTCATTGGGTAGAAGATGAAGATGATAATGCTTATTTTGAATTTAAAATTCAAGTAGATGCGTTAACTAAAGACGTTTCTTTAATTATCACAGATTTTGCGGAAGAAGATGAAATGGAAGAAGCTAAAATGTTGTGGGAAAATCAAATTGCTGAACTAAAACACATTATTGGAGCATAATTAAACTAGCACCAATTGTATAAAAGCTTTGATGAACATCAAGGCTTTTTTTTATGTAAATTTGCCAAAAAATAGAATAGTAGCATGATTAATTTTAATGGGAATATTGTTTCAGAAAACAACAATCAAATCAATTTTAATAACAGAGCATTTAAATATGGTGATGCTTTGTTTGAAACCATTAAAATAGAAAATGAAACAGTGGTGTTCTGTGAAGACCATTATTTTAGATTAATGGCTTCTATGCGAATGCTACGTATGCAAATTCCGTTAGATTTTACGTTAGAGTTTTTTGAAGCAGAAATTTTAAAAACCATTAATGCCAACACTGGTAGAGAAAATAGAGTAAAATTTACTGTTTATAGAGATGCAGAAGGATTGTATGCTCCAGTAAACCATCAAATTTCTTATGTGGTAGAAGCTAAAAAAGTTGATGTTGTTGTAAAAAATGAATATGTGGTTGATTTGTATAAAGATTTTATGATTAATCCTAATTTACTTTCTACAGTTAAAACCAACAATAAAATTACCAATGTTTTAGCAGGGATTTATGCGCAAGAAAATGAGTTTGATAACTGTGTGTTGTTGAATACTAATAAAAACGTGGTCGAATTTACCAATGGGAATATCTTTTTGGTAAAAGGAAATATAATCACTACGCCACCATTGTCTGATGGTTGTGTAAAAGGAGTGATGAGAAAAAACATTATTGATGTTTTAGAAAAAAACTCAGATTTTGAAATTGAAGAAGCTTCTATTTCTCCATTTGCTATTCAAAAAGCAGATGAAGTATTTTTAACGAACGTAATTGTTGGAATTCAGCCCATCACCAAGTACAGAAAAAAGACTTTTGAGACAAAAATAGTAGCAGAAATTACAAAGTTGATGGTTAATTTAGGTTAGGATCTATTGGTGCATTTGCCCATATTTGATATTTTCCGCCAAGTTCCATTAAATTTTCTTTCCACAAATTTCTATTGTGGGTGCTAAATATATTTTGGTAATCGTTTTCTCTTACTAACCAAGAGTCTCTTTCCCATTCATAATTTAATTGACCTTGTCCCCATCCAGAGTAACCAAGGAAAAATCTAATGTCTTCATTGTTTACTAAACCTTCGTTCAGTAACCTCGATAACTCATTAAAATCTCCTCCCCAATAAATACCATCAGTCACTTTTATACTATTGGTTAGTAGGTTAGGAATTTTATGGATAAAATATAAATTGTCTTGTTCAACAGGACCACCTTGATAAACTTTAAAATCACATTTAATTTCTGGAATCAAATCATTTAAGCTATACCCCAAAGGTTTATTCATAATAAACCCTATAGAGCTGGACTTGGTGTGCTCTGTAAGCAAAATAATGGAACGATTAAATGATAAGTCTCCTAAGATGGAAGGCTCAGCAATTAGTAATCTTCCTTTTGAGGGTTTTAAGAAAGGCATAACTATAGCTTTTTAATAAACTTAAGAAAAAAAAAGCATAAAAAAAACTCCTTTTTTCAAAGGAGTTTTAAATACTATAATTTGTTATTAGTTTACAGCGTCTGATAATCCAGCACCTGGCTTAAACTTAACAACGTTTTTCTCTGCAATTTTAATAGTAGCTCCAGTTTGAGGGTTTCTACCATCTCTAGCAGGTCTTTTAGATACTGACCAAGTTCCCCATCCAATTAATGAAACTTTTCCTCCATCTTTTAAAGTAGAAGTTACATTATTAGTTACTGATTCTAAAGCTGCTTTAGCTGCTGTTTTAGAAATTCCTGCATCTGTTGCAATTGCATCGATTAAATCTGATTTGTTCATAACTGAATATTTTATTTTAAATTAAATAAGTTTATACATAAACAAATATATAAGGAATTATAGCTTGTGCAAGTGTTCAGCCCTTAAAAACATTGAATTGTTAATAACTTTTTGTTTTTGTTGATAAAGATGGTTTAAAATTATTGTTTTATGTACTGTGTTAGTATTTACTGCATATTTGCGTTTTCAGTAAAAGTATATCCATTTAGTAGGCTAACAGTATCCATTAGTTTTTTACCAGCTAGCTTTAATTGGTTGATTTTTATAAATCCATTTAATGTAGCTACTTTAATGGTTTTTTTATCGGTGATAATACTTCCCGGGGTTAATTGATGAGTTTCTTCAATAATTTCACATCCGTAAATTTTAACACTAATTTCCTGGTCATCGTTTACCAAAGTAGTCCATGCTGCAGGATATGGATTTAAGCCTCTAATGTGATTGTGAATTTTATCACTGGTTTGATTCCAATCTATTTTACAAGTATCTGTATGTATTTTATAGGCCAATTTATCGCTGTGTGCAGCTTGTTTTTGTGTTTTAACCTCTCCTTGTTCAATCAATTCTAAAGTTTCGACTACCAAATCGCTTCCTAAGTGCATTAACTTGTCGTGTAATTTACCTACAGTTTCGTTTGCACCAATAGCGGTTTTGTTTTGTAGAATAATTTCTCCGGTATCAATTTTATCATCTAAAAAGAAAGTAGACGTTCCTGTTTCTGTTTCTCCATTAATAATGGCCCAATTAATTGGTGCAGCACCTCTATAATCTGGTAATAAAGAAGCATGTAAATTAAAGGTTCCGTATTTTGGTAAGCTCCAAACTGATTTTGGTAACATTCTAAACGCAACTACAATTTGCAAATTAGGGTTTAAAGCTTCTAATTCAGCTTGAAATTCTGGTGCTTTTAAATTGGTAGGTTGTAAAACTGTTAATCCTTTTTTTACGGCGTATTGCTTTACGGCAGATTGTTGAATTTTTCTACCTCTACCAGCTTGTTTATCTGGAGCGGTAATAACTCCTACTACATTGTAGTTTTCTTGTAAAACTTTATCTAAAATGGTCACAGCAAAATCTGGTGTTCCCATAAATACGATTCTTAATTTACTCATATCAATTGATAATATTGTTGGTTTTGTTGGATGTAATTTTCGTTGATTAAATACTTTAAAACTTCTTTTAAACTAATTGAGTTGCTTTTTAAAGCAATCATCAAGTCATTAAAAGTATGTGGTTTGGTTTTTAAGAAAGCAAGAACATTGTTACTTAAATTTTCTAGGCTGATGTTTTTTTCGCTTTCAAGACAAATATCGCAAATACCACAGTTTTTAGAACTTTTTTCATTAAAGTAATTTAAAATTAGTTGATTTCTGCAAATGCTTTCGTTTTCAAAATAAGCTAAAGTATTGATGCTTTTTTCGTTATCAATAACATTTAGTGCAACCAAATCTTTTTTAACTACATTAATGGTTTGTTTGTCTTCTCTAGGAACTAAAAACTGTAAACTGTGGTTGTTTTGTTTTCTTTCGTATTCAATGAACTGAATGTCTTTTAAATACGCTAGTTTTTTGTCGATGTCCGAAATAGATATTTCTGTTTTGCTAGACAAACGGGGAATGTTCAGTCTTTTAGGCATTTCAAAAATTCCTGTATAGTTCCTTAAAATGGTTTCAATTAATATTTGATAACTATAATGCTGATCGCAAAAATTTAAAAGTTGTTGACTACTACAAATTACTTTTATGTAGGTGCTACTTTCATATAATTCTTGATAATTAACAATTCCATAATTATCTAATCTTCTTATAGCTTTACTCATTTTATTTGTATTTAGGTTGTATTTAAGGCAAAAAGCATCAATATCAAAATCAAAGGCTTGTTCAATAATTTCCCCATAGGCAATTTGAAAATGTTGATTCAATTTTTGATAAACTGTAAAAACATCTTCAAAAGTAAGCTCGTTTTGAGTGCTTAAATTTTTAAACTTCTTAAAATCGTTTTGAGATAAAATCACGCATGAAAAAGCTTTTTGCTCATTTCTACCAGCTCTACCAGCTTCTTGAACATAACTTTCTATGTTAGGTGGAATTTCTAGATGAACTACAAGTTTTACATTACTCTTGTCAATTCCCATTCCAAAAGCACTGGTGGCTACCATAATATTTTGTTCCTCGTTGTTCCAAGCTTGGTAGTTTTTTTCTTTTTCTTTAGAACTTAAGCCCGCATGGTAATAAGTACTTTTAAAGCCTTGTTGTTGCAATCTGCTAGCAAGTTCCATAACCGCCAATCTATTTTGTAAATAGATAATGGTGACTATTTTTCTTTTACCTAAAATTTTACAGAGCAAATCGAATTTTTGAGGCGTTTCATAAATTTGATATGCAAGATTTTTTCTATCAAAAGAACCTATATGCTTTTTAACATTTTTTAATTTTAGCAAATCAATAATTTGCTCTTGTGTTTTAACTGTTGCCGTAGCAGTTACCGCTAAAAAAGGAATGTTAGGTAACAAATCTCTTAACAAAGAAATTTTTAAGTAAGCGGGTCTAAAATCATGTCCCCATTGCGATATACAGTGAGCTTCATCTACCGCAAAAAAAGAAATGTTTAATTGTTTTAACTTTTCCTGAATAATAGGTTGATTCAATCGTTCAGGAGATAAATACAATAGCTTTATCTTTTTAATTCTAATGTTATCAAACAAACGAATAATGTCATCAGTATTTGATCTGCTAGGAATTGTCATCGCTTCAATTCCTTTTTGTTTTAATGAATCAACTTGATCATTAATTAAAGCAATTAAAGGAGAAATTACGACACAAGTTCCTTCTGAAAGTAAAGCAGGTATTTGATAACAAATAGATTTCCCTCCTCCTGTAGGTAAAATTGCAAAAGTATCTTGTTTGTGTAAAATGTTTTGAATAATATCTTCCTGTAAGGGTCTAAAAGAAGTGTGATTCCAGTATTTTTGGAGTATTTCTTTTAGTTTTTCAGGAGAGGTATTAAGCATGGCATTTTTTTAAGATAAACTTAAGTCTTTCTTTTGGAGTTCCTTTAGGGACTACAATAATATTCTGATGTGTTTTTTTGTATTCTTCAACAATTTCTTTATGAATAGCTAAAGCTTCTTCATAAGTTTCAAATCTTTCGGAATCGTTGGTGTAAATTTGTTCCCATGGTGGAAAAATAAATACCGTGTCGTAAATGTATTTTTTGTTAGATTGTTTAAAAGTTTCTTCAACAGGAGTGTGAATACTGTTTAAATAAGCAGTAATATCTGGCATTCCTCTATCAAAAAAACAATGAGTTTTTTCGCTGTTGTTGGCTTGTTGGTATTGAATAATCCTTTTTCCTAAAACTATTTTGCTAAACAATATGGGTTGAGATAAGAAGAGCTTTTTAGAACCCATTCTTTCTGCTTCTTGAATAATTTCTCTAGAAACTTCTTCCATACAAAAGTGACCTTTTGAACGAAGTAAGTTTAATACAGTAGTCTTACCGGTACCAGGAGCACCTGTTAGTACTATTTTTTGTGGCATATATATAAAATAAACTTATTACGAGGGAGTAAAAATAAGAAATAATTATAGTTTTGTAGCCTGATTACTAAGGATAACTATAATATGACTGAAAAAGAAGCGTTTTATAAAGATTTAAAAGAGAAGTTAGAAAATAATACTAAATTCCCTTCAGATTATTTGTATAAATTTATTGTTCCAACAACCAAAAATCAAGAGAAAGAAGTTGAAGATGTTTTTAAAAATACCAAGGCAAAAATAACAACTAGAGCCTCTAAGAATGGTAAGTTTGTAAGTGTTTCAATTTTATTAAAAGTTAAAAATGCAGATGAGGTAATTAAAAATTATTACGCTGTAGAAAAAATAGAAGGAATCATATCATTATAATTATAGGTTAACTTTATGAAAAAATATTTTTTAGGAATTGTAACTGTGTTCATGTGTTTAAGTACATCAGCACAAAAAAAAGACAAAGTTTTATTTAAAATAGATGGAGAACCGACGTATGTTTCGGAATTCACAAAATTATTTAAGGAAAAAGATGCCGCCATTTTAGAAAAGAACTTTAAAGAGGATTTACAATTAATGGTAGATTATAAACTAAAGTTAAAACAATCTAAGGAAGAAGGTTTGGATACTTTAAGTTCAATTAAAAAAGAGTTAAGCAAATATAAGAGAGATTTAGCAGCCCCTTTTTTAACGGACGATGCTACTCTAGAAAACTTACTACAAGAAGCATATTATAGAACGGTTAATAGAATAAAAGCAAGTCATATTTTAATAGCTTTTAAAGGAAATGATACCATTGAAGCTTATAATAAAATAAAAGATCTTAAAGCGAAAATTAGCAATGGAGCTGATTTTGGTGAATTAGCTGTTAAATATTCCGATGATAAAAGTGCACTTCAAAATAGAGGAGACTTAGGATATTTTACTGCTTTTAGAATGGTATATCCTTTTGAAGATGCCGCTTATAAAACACCTGTAGGTCAAATGTCTGATATTGTAAAATCTCAGTTTGGATATCATATTATTAAAGTTCAAGATTTAGCTAAATCAGAAGGGAAAGTAAAAGTTGCACATATTATGATTGCTGGTTTAGACGCTTCTAAAAAGGCTAAAATAGATAGTATTTATCAGAAATTGGAAGAAGGAGAGGATTATGCAGCATTGGCTAAACAATATTCCGATGATAAAGGAAGTAGTAACTCTGGTGGAGTTTTACAGGCTTTTGAAAAAGGAAGATTGCCTAGTGAGTTTGAAGATATAGCTTTTTCAATGTCAGTACCCAATACATATTCTAAACCATTTAAGACCCCTTACGGTTGGCACATTGTTAAGTTTATAGAAAAAGAGCCAGTTCAGTCGTTTGAAGACGCAAAAGAAGAGTTAAAAAAGAAAGTTTTAAATGATGTAAGAGGTAAAAAGCCAAAAGAAGTAGCTTTTGCTAAAATGGAAGCAAAAAATAAGCTAGAAGTAAATAAAGAGGCTAAAGCTATTTTTGAATCAAATAAAGTTTATAATATTCCAGTAGATAGTTTACAGAACGTTTTGTTTACCATCAACGGAAAGCCATACTTACAAGCAGATTTTTTTAAGTATGTAAAAAACAGAAGAGCTAAAAAGCCGTTAGATTATTTTGAAGAATACAAAAATCAGCAATTAAAAGAATATGTAATTGATCATTTAGAAGATCAAAATGAAGAATACAAAGCTATTTTAACATCTTATCAAAATGGTCTTGAGATTTTTGAGTTGATGAAAGAGCATATTTGGGATGTGCCTGCAAAAGAGCCAGAATTGGTGAAAGCTTTTTATGAAGAGAACATAGATAATTACAAGGACAAAGGCGAAAAGTTTGAGGATGTTAAAGGATATGTAGAAAGTGATTATCAAGACAAAATTCAAAAAGAATGGATGGAGTCTTTACGTAATAAAAGTGAAGTGAAATATTACAAACGTCAGGTTAAAAAATTAGAGAAGTCATATAAATAATGAAACACTTATTAGCACTTATAGGATTCTTATTTTTGATAGCATGTCATCAAAATAAAACCACTGCAACAAACGTTGTGGCAAAAGTGTATGATTTTACTTTAACAAAGGACGATTTAAAAAACAATTTACCCAAAACAAATTCTATTGTAGATAGTTTAAAAGTTACCCAAGAATACATTCAGAATTGGGCAAAACAAAAATTATTATACAGAAATGCAAAGATTAACTTAGACAACACAAAAGAGTTAGATGAGTTGGTTAGCAAGTACAAAGAAGAGCTATATGTAACTTATTATAAAAACGCTTTGGTAAACAAAAAGTTAGATACTTTGGTTTTTCAAAACGAAATAGACAGCTTTTATGTAAAACACAAGGAAAGTTTTAAGTTAAATGAAACTTTAATAAAGTTTAAGTACATACATATAGATTCTAAAAACAGAAAAAGATATAATATTAAAAAATTATTTCTTTCTGATGAAGCAGATGATAAATCAGAAATTTTAACTGATTATAAAGGATTTGATGACTATTTTTTTAAAGATTCTGTATGGGTTTCTTTAAAAGATGTCTATTTTCAAAAACCAGAATTTCCAGTGCTATCCGATTGGGATTTAAAGTCAAATAATAAGTTGATTGAAAAGACCGAAGCAGATAAAAGTGTTTACTATATTTACATTCGTGAAACTTTAAATAATGGGGACATCGCTCCTTTAGAATATGTAAAGCCCACGATTAAGAATATATTACTACAAAAAAATAAATTAAAGTTCTTTGATCAAATGGAACAAATTTTGATTGATGATGCCGTAAAACAAAAAAAATATGAAGTTCGTTAAAAAATACCACGCATTATGGTTATGTCTTTTAGGCTTTTACGCTGTAAGTGCACAAGAAAAAATTAAGATTGATGGTGTTGCAGCTGTGGTAGGAGAAAACATAATATTAGAATCTGACATTGTTAAATATAAACAAGAAATTGCATCTAGAGCTGAAGAAAAAGTAAATATTCCTGATTGTGAAATTATGGAAGATGTAATGAGCCAAAAATTATTAGCTCACCATGCAGTAATTGATAGTATTGTGGTTTCTGATGTAGAAATTGCAGGAAATGTAGAAAAAACTTTAGAACATTTTAAGTCTCAAATTGGAGATATGGATAAAGTAGTGGCTTTGTATGGATTTGATGATTTAGATGATTTAAGAGGGGAATTAACAAGAATACAAAGAGAGAATGCGCTTATTTCTAAAGAGAGAGATGCTATTGTTGCAGATGTAGTGGTGACTCCAGAAGAAATTAGATATTTTTATAAAGATCTAAAAGACAAAGGAGATTTACCAAATTTTGGAGTAGAAGTGGAACTTGCTCAAATTACTATAGAGGCGGAACCAACAGAAGAAGATGTTCAAGCAACTATTGATCAGTTAAACAAAATCAAAAAAGATATTGAAGGTGGATTTAGTATGAGGTTAAAAGCTATTTTATATTCAGAAGATCCAGGGGTTGCTCAAAATGGTGGTAAATATACCATTACTAGAGAAAGTGAATTTGTAAAAGAATTTAAAGAAGCTGCTTTTAGTTTAGAAGAAGGAGAGGTTTCAGAGCCATTTAAATCTCAATATGGATATCATATTTTACAAGTAGAAAAAATAAAAGGTCAACAAAGAGATGTAAGACATATTTTAATTCAGCCTAAAATAGATGAAGCTAAATTATCGGCAGCTAAAGAAAAGTTAGAATCCGTTAGAGCAGAAATTATAGCAGGTGAAATTTCATTTGAAGAAGCCGTAACTAAATATTCTGATGATGAAGCTACGAGGTTGAATAAAGGAGTTTTAGTAAATCCAAATACTGGAGATTCTAAATTTGAATTAAACAAAATGGGAGCAGATTTCTTTAAAAGGATAGACGGTTTAAAAGAAGGAGAACTTACCGATGTTTACTTCGAAGAATCTAGAGAAGGAGTTAAAATGTATAAATTGAATTTAGTTAAAAATAAAATTGAGGCTCACGAAGCAGATTTATCTAAAGATTATGTAAAGTTTCAGCAACTAGCTTTGCAAAAAAAGAAACAAGAAGTTCTAGAAAAATGGTATGATACCAAAATTAAAGATACCTATGTTAAGCTAAACGGAAAATTTAAAGATTGCGATTACAAATATAAGTGGATTCATTAATACACTCATAAGCCTTGATTTATTCAAGGCTTTTTTTTTAATTAGCATATGGCAAAAATCTTAAAAGATCCAGGTGTTGGATATAAGTCAAATAGAAATGCACAAAGAGTTATTGTAAATGGAAATTCTAATGTAAAACACATTAATAGACCTCGTACAATTGATGACTTATACACGTATTTAATTAATATTCCTTGGCTGTTTTTTTTAACCTACGTTTTAATTGGTTATGTGTTAATCAATACTTTATTTGCACTCATTTATTATTTTATTGGTCCACAACATTTTCAGGTTTCCACAGGAAATAATATAGAAGATTTAACACATTTGTTCTTTTTTAGTGCTCAAACTTTAACCACTGTGGGCTATGGAGCAATTGCTCCTAGTGGAATTCTAGGTGGTTTTGTTTCTTCTTTTGAAGCTTTATTGGGATTAACATCTTTTTCTTTTATTACAGGATTATTATATGGTCGGTTTTCTAAGCCTAAAGCAAAAATTAAATTTTCAGATCATTTAGTAGTTCGTGATTTTGAAGAACACAGCGCATTAATGTTTAGGGTAATGAATAAACGTGTTAATATGATGATTGAGCCGGAGTTAAACGCTGTTATAAATATTACTGAGAAGGATGAAAACGGTGAGTTTAGTAGAAAATTTTATGAATTAAGTTTACAGCGTAACAAAGTAATGTACTTACCCACTATGTGGACACTAGTACATCCTATTGATGAAGATAGCCCGTTATTTTCTTACACAAAAGAAGAATTGAAAGATTTAGAAGTGGAAATCTATATCTTATTTCAATATCATGAAGAAGCCTTTAACCAAAAACTGTATCAACTACATTCTTATGATTTTAGCCAACTTAAAATAGATTATAAGTTTGGGATTTCTTATGAATTTGATGAACATGGTTTTACTATTGTAAATCATGATAAGCTAAACGAAATAGAAAAAATGTAACGCTTATTTTAAAGCAATCCTAATTAGAACAAAAGAGATGATTACTACAATACCTGCAATAAAAACTTTAATAGCCGTATTTTTGTAATGAAGTTTATGGCGTTTTAAATCTTTTCTATAGCTCCAAATCATGGCTGCTGTAAAAGTTAAAACAAAAAATATTGCAAAGTAGATTTGTCCAGTAGAAAACATAAAATTTAATTTTCACCAAAATTAACAAACAAATGAAGAATAAAATCAAAGCAGTACAAGAATTTCACACCGCATATAAATTAGGATATAAAAACGAACCTATTGCAGCTATTGGAGAGGATAAAATCAATCTAAGATTTAATTTAATGGATGAAGAAAATAAAGAGTATTTAGAAGCTGCTCAAAACGGTGATTTGGTTGAGGTTGCTGATGCTCTTGGTGATATGTTATATATTTTATGTGGTACTATTATAGAGCACGGAATGCAACATAAAATAGAAGAAGTTTTTGAAGAAATTCAAAGAAGTAATATGAGTAAATTAGGAGAAGATGGGGAGCCAATTTACAGAGAAGATGGAAAAGTGTTAAAAGGACCTAATTATTTTAAACCAAATATCGAAAAGATATTAAATAGTTAACGACTACACTAACCATAAATAATCAACAAAAGCGACAAAATATTTTGAGCAAATCAACCAAAAATGCCCAAACAACCAACACTTGGATTAGCTGGAACAAAAATATAAAACATACTTATAAAAATTTAATAAAAGTAAGTAACGAGGAAGAAATGATGGATGCCGTAGCAAACAATGTTTCACTTCGTGTGTTTGGAAATCGATTTTCTTCTGCAGATATCCATGCAGGAACTCCAACTTTAATTGATGTTTCTAATTACGATAAAATTGTAAACATTAATAAAGAAACCAAAGAAGTTACTGTTCAGGCTGGTGCGAGTTTAGAAAAAGTCATCAATACCGTTCAAGCTTGTGGCTGGTGTATTCCTTGTTTACCAGACATCAATAAAATTACCATTGGTGGGGCATTGGCAACAGCAACTCACGGAACAAACGGATTCATTTTATCTAAATATGTATCCAAGTTCAGAATGGTCATGGCTGATGGGAGTATTAAAGAATTTACAGAGCAAGATCCAGAAATTGATGCTATTCGTGTTTCTTTAGGATTGCTAGGTGTTTATTCAGAGATCACTTTTAAATGTGAAGATAATTATCGTTTACACATTAAAGAAGCTCCTATGAAAGATGCTGATTGGACTGCCAAATTAGATGGCTTTTTACAAACATATGATTTTGTAAGAATTTTATGGTTGCCACATACCAATCATGGATATGTAATTTTAGGAACCAAAGTAGATAAAGAGTTTACTTTTAAAGAAAAATCTGCTCCAAAATATTATAAAAATAGAAGAAAAGTTTCTCAAAAACTTTACAAATACACACATAAATATCCAAGCTTTACCTCTATTGCTAATAAGATATTATACTTTTTATTTTTTACCGCCAAGCAAGAACATGCAGGTAGTTTGTACGATGCTACGGTGACTAAAAAAAGAGGGGCTACCATGGAGTTGGCAGAATGGACAGTAGCATATTCTAAATTCCAAGATTTATTTAAAGATTTAAAAGCCATGTTAGAAGATAAAACAAACAAGGCTTATGTGCATGTGCCTATGGATGTTCGTTTTTTAAAGAAAGACAATGCTTGGTTAAGTTATGCTGCCGATGAAGATGTGGTAACTGTAGGTTGTGTTTGTAGAAATTCTCCTAAAGCAGATGATTACGAAGCTTTTGAAAAAGTAGAAGAAGTCTTTTTAAAATATGGAGGAAAGCCACATTGGGCAAAACGTTTTAAAGCGACTTATAGTGATTTTGAAAAACTTTACACCAAATGGAATGATTTTGGAACATTACGTTCAAAGTTAGATCCTACAAACAAATTTTTAAATGGTTATTTAACCAAATTGTTTGTAAAATAATTTTCATTCTTAAGAAATATACCATGAATAAACTTCCATTTCCAAAAGCCGTTTTGTTTGATTTTGACGGTGTCATTGTAGATAGTGTTAAATGTCATATGTCTGCATGGACCAATGCTTTTAGAGAAGTATTTGATAAAGAAATTTGTCCTTTTCCAAGAGATACTCATGCTGGAGTAGCTCCTTATAAAATAGCAGAATATTTTGCAGAGTTTGGAGGAGATATTAGCAAAGCATCAGAAGTAAATAAATTAAAACAGAAACATATTGTAACTACTTCAGTTCCACCAGACTTGTTACCTGGAGTGAATGAAATTCAAAAGTTTTTAGCAGATCACAACATTCCACATGGAATTGCGAGTAACGCTTATACCGATTTTGTAATACATGCCGTAAAGCAAACGGGAGCTGATTTTAAGGTTTGTATGGGAGTTGATTTGTTTCCAGAACCTAAGCCAAGTCCGCTACCTTATTTAACTTTAGCCAAACAACTTGGTGTAAAAGAAGAAGATTTTAAGCAAACGCTTATTTTTGAAGATAGTTTAACAGGAATTAGAGCTGCAGCCGCGACTGGAATGATAGCTGTTGGGTTAACCACTGAATATACTGAAGAACAATTGTTAGCCAATGGGGCTGTAAAAGTTTTTCCAACCTTATTAGAAGCTTATCAAGAGATTGTATCTTTGTAAAATATGACAAAACATTACAACGTAATTATTATTGGAGGAGGAGCAGCAGGTTTTTTTACGGCTATTAATGCCAAAGAAAAAAATGGAGATTTATCTGTTTGTATTCTAGAAAAAGGAAAAGAAGTTTTACAAAAAGTAAAAATTTCAGGAGGAGGTCGTTGTAATGTAACCCACGCTTGTTTTGATCCTAAAGAATTAACAGAATTTTACCCTCGTGGGAAACGAGAATTGTTGGGTCCTTTTCATCAGTTTATGACAGGTGATACCATGGAGTGGTTTGAAAAAAGGGGAGTGCCTCTAAAAATAGAAGCCGATAATCGTATTTTTCCGGAATCAAATTCTTCACAATCTATTATTGATTGTTTTTTAAATGCCACTCAAGATTTAGGGATTGACATTAAAAAAAGTGAAGGAGTTTCTAGTTTTCAAAAAATAGAAAATGAAATATGGAAAGTTATTACCAATCATAATGAGTATACTTGTGATAAATTGGTAGTAACAGCAGGAAGCAGTAAACCCATGTGGAAATTATTAACGGATTTGGAACATACAGTTGTAGAACCAGTTCCCTCTTTATTTACCTTTAATATTAAAGATCCTTTATTGGTTGATTTGCCTGGAGTAGCCGTTCAAAATGTTGAAGTTTCTATAAAAGACACCAAATTAAAAAGTACAGGCCCTTTGTTAATTACCCATTGGGGAACTAGTGGTCCAGCAGTGTTAAAACTATCAGCATTTGGAGCTGTTTTGTTGGCAGAAAAAGAGTATCAATATCAGGTAATTGTTAATTGGTTAAGTTGTAACAAACAACAAGCGTTGGATGTGTTATTTAAAACCAAAAAGACAGAAGTAAAATCAATTTTAGAAAAACGAAGTCCGTTTGAAACCATTAGTAAACGTTTATGGTCTCGATTTTTAGAAGTTTGTAAAATGGATGGACAAACCAAATGGGCAGATGTTTCTAATAAAAGTTTAGAGTTGTTAGCCGAAAAATTAACAGCTACCGTTTTTCATGCTCAAGGAAAAAGTACTTTTAAGGATGAATTTGTAACGGCTGGAGGTGTTAAATTAAAAGAAGTAAACTTTAAAAAGTTTGAAAGTAAACTCCACGAAAATTTATTTTTTGCCGGTGAAATTTTAAATATTGATGCTGTTACAGGTGGGTTTAATTTCCAAAATGCTTGGACAGGTGGCTGGGTAATTTCTGAGGCGATTGCTTATTAAAAGTTAATTGTTGAGTTGTTTAATCGGTTATTAATATATTTAACCATTATTCAAAAACTTCTCCTCTGTGAGGTTTTAAAGCATCTCTGTAAATTTTCATGTCGGCTTCGTCAACTACAATAAAAGCAGTTGACCACATGTCGTTTACTTCTTGATGATCGATAAGGTGGTAATTAAGTTTTTCTAATTCAGCAAATTCTTTTAAATGTATGCAATGGTGTTTAGCAGTTCCTAAACCCGTTGCTCCTCTAAAATCCCAAATCAATTTTAATTTTCTCATAAATGCAAATATAGCCAATCTATAAAACTTTGGAATGTGATTTGCGTAGATAAAAATCAAGATTAAAATTTTCACATATCAACTATAAAACTTAGGTTTATGGTTATTAAAAAATAGACATTTGCAATGGAGCAAAAATTTATCCCTAAGTCTTTAGCCGCAAGTAAAGAATCTGGAAAAGTTACTTGGCAAACCCCAAGTAATATCGCTTTAGTAAAATACTGGGGGAAGAAAAATCCTCAATTACCAGAAAATACCTCAATCAGTTTTACTTTATCTAACTGTCATACCACCACAACTTTAACCTATGGAAAAAGGAAAGATGTAAAAGGAACTTATGATTTTAAAGTAATTTTAGATGGCAAAGAAGAAGAAGACTTTAAACCAAAAATTGAAACTTTTTTCAAAAGAATAGAACGATATGTTCCTTTTTTAAGAGAATATACATTTGTAATTGATACTAAAAATTCTTTCCCTCATAGTAGTGGAATTGCTTCGTCGGCAAGTGGAATGAGTGCCATCGCTTTGTGTTTAATGAGTATAGAAAAAGAGATCAATATTAATTTAACTGAAGAAGCATTTTATCAAAAAGCCTCCTTTTTAGCTCGTTTGGGTTCTGGAAGTGCATGTAGGAGTGTAAAAGGTGATATTGTTGTTTGGGGAGCTCATGAGAATATTGAAGGGAGTTCAGATTTATATGGAATTCCTTATGTAGATGGGGTTGCTTCTATTTTTAAAAATTATCAAGACACAATTTTATTAATTGATAAAGGAGAAAAACAAGTAAGTAGTACAGTTGGTCATAATTTAATGCATGGACATCCGTTTGCAGAACAACGTTTTTTACAAGCACAAGAGAACATCAACAAAATAAAAGACATTTTTGCCAATAGCGATGTAGATCAGTTTATTGAATTGGTAGAAAGTGAAGCGTTGACTTTGCACGCTATGATGATGACTAGCCATCCATATTTTATTTTAATGAAACCAAACACATTGGAAGTAATTAATAAGGTTTGGACGTATAGAAAAAAGACTGGAAGTAAATTGTGTTTTACTTTAGATGCTGGTGCAAATGTGCATTTGTTGTATCCTGAAATTGAAAAAGAAGCTGTACAAGAATTTATTAAAAGTAAACTCGCCATCTATTGTAAAGACAAATCATTTATTCACGATTGTGTAGGAAGTGGTGCTAAACAATTAAAAATCTAGTTATTAACAATTAATAATTGTTTATCTTTGCATTGTTCATTGTGCAATGCAAATTGTACAAAAAACTAAACTATGAAAGGACCATTATTTTATGCAAAAATTTTGCTGTTTGGGGAGTATGGAATTATCAAAGATTCTAAAGGCTTAGCCATTCCTTATAATTCTTTTAAAGGAGCTTTTAAATTAGCAGATGTTTTAGAAGGAGATAAATTAAAATCTAATCAAAACTTAGTTAAGTATTTAAATTACTTAAAAGAACTAGATACAGATTTGGTTTCTTTTGATTTGGTGCAATTAGAAAAAGATTTAGCAGATGGAATGTATTTTGAATCTAGCATTCCTCAAGGATATGGAGTAGGTAGTTCAGGAGCTATAGTTGCTGCTATTTACGATCAATATGCAAAAGATAAAATTACAGTTTTAGAAAACTTAACCAAGGATAAATTATTAAAGCTAAAAACAGTTTTTGGTTTGATGGAATCTTTTTTCCACGGAACAAGTTCAGGTTTAGATCCTTTAAATAGTTATTTAAGCTTACCTATTTTAATTCAATCAAAGAACGATATTGAGTCAGTAGGCATCCCTTATCAACAAAATGGAAAGGGAGCAGTGTTTTTATTAGACTCAAAAATAATAGGAGAAACGGAACCAATGGTAAACATTTTTATGAAAAAAATGAAGAACGAAGGTTTTCGTAAAATGTTAAGTGAAGAGTTTGTGATTCATACAGACGCTTGTATCGATAACTTTTTACGTGGTGATGCAAAAGAATTATTTGGAAATGTGAAAAAATTATCAAAAGTAGTTTTACATCATTTTAAGCCAATGATTCCTAAGCAATTCCATGATTTATGGAAAAAAGGAATTGATTCTAATGACTATTATTTAAAACTTTGTGGTTCTGGTGGTGGAGGCTATATTTTAGGATTTGCTGCAGATTTTGAAAAAGCAAAAACTTCTTTAGCAGGTCATCATTTAGAATTGGTTTATAGATTTTAAAATCTAACCAATTATGGATAAAGCAGCCACAAAAAGGCATAAATTTTTAGCATTATTTTCAGTCGTTAGAGGTTACAATATTATGCTTTTAACGGTAGCACAATATTTAGCTGCTATTTTTGTGTTTGCTGTCAATCAACCTTTAAGAGAGGTGTTGTTAGATTGGCATTTACATCTTGTTGTTCTGTCAACCATTAGTGTGGTTTCAGCGGGGTATATTATCAACGATTTTTATGATGCTCCTATCGATGCTATTAACAAACCCGTTAAGACGCAAATAGGCAACTGGGTTAGCCAAACAACCAAACTTCAAGTTTACTTTACTTTAAACTTTATTGCCTTTGTTTTTGGAATGATCATTTCATGGAAAGCAGGAGTGTTTTTTGGAGGTTATATATTCTTAATATGGTTGTATTCTCACAAACTTCAAAGGTATCCACTAATAAGAATTCTATCAGTTTCTATTTTAGATGTCTTGCCCTTTTTTGTGATTTTTGTTTATTACGAAAATATTTCAGAATTAATTATTACCCATGGATTGTATTTGTATTTGTTGATTTTATTAAAGGAATTGATCAAAGATTTTGAAAGAGCCAAAGGTGCTTTGTTAAATAATAGAGAAACATTGGTATTAAAATATGGTGATCGTAAGGTCAAAACATACGTATATGTTTTATTGATTTTATTAACAATCCCTACTTATTTTTTATTAAGATTTCCAGAGGTTGGGGTTATGAAATACTATTTTTATACAAGTGTTTTTTGGGGGCCTTTATTTTTGGTCTTGTTAATTAAGGCTAAAAAGAATAAACATTATTTTTTACTGCATAACTTTTTAAGAGTCGTGTTGGTGATTGGGGTTTTTAGTCTTTCTTTAATTGATACTTCTGTATTGTTAATCAGGATATTAAATGAAGTAAGATTATAGTATTTTATTACGGATTGTTTCGTAATTTTGCCACACAAAATTTATAAAATGAATACAAATAAAAACTCGTCGGGAAGACGACAACAAGGTCAAGGAGGAAAAGGAAAACCTTCTGGTAATTTTAAACCCAATAGTAAACGTTTTACTAAAAGACCTGCAGATGCTACAAATGAAGAAGGAGCAAAGCCATTTGCTAAAAAGAAATCTTTTAGTAAGGCAAAACCATCAGCAACTGATGCTCCAAAAAAGAGAGTGGTTAGCACTCCATCAAATCAAACAGGAATTCGTTTAAATAAATACATTTCTAATGCGGGAATATGTTCTCGTAGAGATGCTGATACTTATATTGAAACTGGAAGTGCTACTGTAAATGGTAAAATTATTACCGAAATGGGATACAGAGTACAACCAACTGATGAAGTTCGTTTTGACAATGTATTAATCAATCCAGAGACAAAAAGATACGTTTTACTTAATAAACCTAAGAACTATATTACTACCATGGAAGATGAAAGAGGTAGGAAAACAGTGATGGATCTTGTGAGTAAAGCATGTAAAGAACGTATTTATCCAGTAGGTAGATTAGATAGAGATACTACAGGGTTATTGTTGTTTACGAATGATGGAGAATTGGCAAAAAAGTTAACACATCCTAAACACAACAAACGTAAATTGTATCATGCTACTTTAGACAATAAAGTTTCTTTAAAAGATTTACAATCTATTTCAGAAGGACCAATTATTGACGATAAAAAAGTTTTTGTTGATGATGTAGCTTATGTACAAGGACAGTCTAAAAATGAAGTGGGAATAGAAATTCACTCCGGACGTAACCGTATTGTTCGTAAAATATTTGCTCACTTCGGATATAAAGTAGTCAAGTTAGATCGTGTAATTTTTGCAGGTTTAACTAAGAAAGATTTACCAAGAGGTCATTACAGACATTTAACGGAACAAGAAGTTATCAATCTTAATAACTCATAAAAAACAAAAACCTCAACAATTGTTGAGGTTTTTTTATGTTTAAAAAGAAAATGTTTTGATGTTGTTTTCAAATAAAGGTGTTAACAATTTCTTATTCTTTTTTGTTGCTATTTCGTTCATTAAATGGACGTGTCTTTTGTGATGTGTATCTGTCCCTGTAAAGGTATACATTCCTTTTTTTAATAATTCATAGGCTATTTTAGTAGTGGGTTTTCCATATTGTTCAGTTAAAGACAATAGATTTAATTGAAACAAACAGCCAGCTTCAATTAACTTTTCATATTGAGACATATTATTATGATAATAATTATATCGTTCTGGATGTGCCAACACTGGAACATAACCTTTTACTTGAATTTGAAATAAAAGATCATCTAAGTTAAAAGGAGGATTGAAAAATGACATTTCTACCAAAATATATTTGTCCTTTAAAGGCAATATATCATTATTATCAAGTAAAGCACTAAAATGATCATCCAACATGTATTCTGCAGCTGCATGAATATTTACATTGTCAAATCCTTTCTCTTTAAGTACTTTTCTTAAATCCGCTTCTTTTTCTTTAATAACACTAGAACTATTTTCCCAAACACCTCCTAAAACATGAGGTGTAATTCTAAAATTATTAATTCCTTGCTTTTGCAATCTTTCAATTAATGCTAATGAATCTTCAATGTTTTTGGCTCCATCATCTATTCCAGGTAATAAATGAGAGTGAATATCAACAAAACCTTTGGGGTAGAGTTCTGTAATATCAATTTTATTGTTAAATATTCCCATAATCTATCATCTATATAATCTACAAAGTAAGTCAATTTTTAAAAACTGACATAAGTTAAGTCTATATAATGTTAATTAAAAATTAAATAAAACAGAATGTTAATCCGTATAACTTACTATATTTGCCATTAGCCAAAATTTATAATGATGGAATACTTGGATTTTGAATTACCTATTAAGGAATTAGAAGAACAGTTACAAAAATGTGCCATAATTGGTGAAGAAAGTGAGGTTGATGTAACCAATACTTGTAAAGAGATTGAGGATAAAATTATCAATCTTAAAAAGGATATTTATGAGAATTTAACCCCTTGGCAAAGAGTACAATTATCTAGACACCCAAACAGACCATATACTTTAGATTATATCAAAGCATTGGCAGGTGATACTTTTATGGAGTTACATGGTGACAGAACTGTAAAGGATGACAAAGCGATTGTTGGAGGTTTAGGGAAAATTGGAGATCAAAGTTTTATGTTTATTGGACAGCAAAAAGGAATCAATACCAAAATGCGTCAATACAGAAACTTTGGAATGGCCAATCCAGAGGGATATAGAAAGGCTTTACGTTTAATGCGTATGGCAGAAAAATTTGGAATTCCTGTAGTTACTTTTGTTGATACTCCTGGTGCTTATCCTGGTTTAGAAGCAGAAGAGCGTGGACAAGGTGAAGCAATTGCACGTAATATTTTTGAAATGTGTGTGTTAAAAACTCCTATTATTACTATAATTATTGGAGAAGGAGCTTCTGGAGGTGCTTTAGGAATTGGTGTTGGAGATAGAGTATTAATGATGGAAAACTCATGGTATTCTGTAATTTCTCCAGAAAATTGTTCTACCATTTTATGGAGGTCTTGGGAGTTTAAAGAAAAAGCTGCTGCAGCTTTAAAATTAACTTCTAAAGATATGAGTGCTTTAAATTTGGTTGATGGAGTTATTCCTGAACCACTTGGAGGTGCGCATTCTGATAGAGAAACAACCTTTGATACTGTTAGAGAAACGATTGTTAGATTATTTGCGGAATTAGAGGCTAAGGAAGTAGATAAGATGGTAAACGAACGTATTGAAAAATACGCTAACATGGGAGTTTATCAAGAAAATTAAAAGAATTTATAAATTATAAGAAAAGCCAAAACACAACATGTTTTGGCTTTTCTGTTTTTAAAACCAATATCTATTAAAATTAATTGTTAATAAGTCATGAATAGAAATGACTTTTAATGGAAATATACTTTTAAACAATTTGTAAATTTAGAAGTAAAGCTAAAAGAACCTTCCTATGAGAATTGAATATGATATTAAATTAGGATTTAAAGATGTAATGATAAGACCTAAGAGATCAACCTTAAAAAGTAGGGCTCAGGTTAATTTAGATAGAGAATTTAAATTTTTAAATAGCAAAGCTACATGGCGAGGAGTTCCTATTATGGCGGCTAACATGGATACGGTTGGAACTTTTGAAATGGCGATGGCTTTAATGGAGCATTGTATTTTCACTGCTATTCACAAACATTATTCAGTAGCGGAATGGAATCACTTTTTATCAAAAGCACCAAAAGGAATTGAGAATTTTATTGCCATTAGTACAGGAACAGGTGCCAAAGATGCTGAAAAATTAGCAGAGGTTTTATCGCAAAATAAGAACTTAAAGTTTATTTGTATTGATGTGGCCAACGGATACTCAGAGCATTTTGTTAATTTTGTTCAAAACACTAGAAATTTATATCCCGATAAAGTAATCATTGCAGGAAATGTGGTGACGGGTGAAATGGTTGAAGAATTATTATTATCTGGGGCTGACATTATAAAAGTTGGAATTGGACCCGGATCTGTTTGTACCACAAGAGTTAAAACAGGAGTAGGCTATCCACAATTGTCTGCCATTATAGAGTGTGCCGATGCTGCTCATGGTTTGGGAGGACAAATTATTAGTGATGGTGGTTGTGCTACGCCAGGTGATGTTGCCAAAGCTTTTGGGGCAGGTGCAGATTTTGTAATGTTAGGTGGAATGTTAGCAGGACATGATGAAAGTGGGGGAGAATTGATTGAAAAAAATGGAGAAAAGTTTAAACAGTTTTACGGAATGAGTTCTGCCACAGCCATGGAAAAACATGTGGGGGGAGTAGCGGAATATAGAGCAAGTGAAGGGAAAACAGTAGAGGTTCCTTATAGAGGAAAAGTGATACAAACAGTACAAGATATTTTAGGAGGAATTAGAAGCACTTGTACTTATGTAGGGGCTCAACGTTTAAAAGAATTAACAAAAAGAACTACTTTTATTAGGGTTGCAGAACAAGAGAATAGAATTTATAACAAATAAAAAAGAGTCAGATTTTTCTGACTCTTTTTGGTTTTAAACACTTTTTAACCAACCGGCAATGCTGATTCTATTTCTTGTTAATGAGGGGTGTACTTCATGTTCTAATTCATCACTTTTAAAAAATACAGCTCTCCCTTTTAAAGGATATAAATCATCAATTTTATTTTCATTTAAATAAAGAGATAACTTTCCTCCATCTTCAGGAGTCCAGTCTTCATTTAAATAAATAACCAAAGAAAATTTTCTCCCTTTTTCACTTTTAAATTGATCTAAATGACGTTTGTAAAAACTATTTACTTCATAAGTAGCATAATGGAATTCAGAGGCGTTGATAGAAGTGTAACAGGTTCTATTTAAATAAGTAATAAATCTGTTAATTTTATCTAGTAATAAACGCTCAAATGCATTGGTAGAATTTTCATCAATCCATTTAATTAAATCACCTCTTACCAAAGTATTCTTTTGGTAATCAAATTTTTTTCCTATTCCTGCAGGATGCATTTCACCATTTTCTCTGTATCTAAAAAGATTATCTCTTAGCCCAGAAATCGTGTCAACATCCATAAAGCTCTCAGTAAATCCGTATTGATTATTTAAGAGTCCGTCAATCAAAGCTTCAAACTGAAGCTCCTCTTGCTCTATGCTAAATTCGTTATTCATATAACCGCTTAAATTAGCTGATTTTAATATTGATTTTTCTCTTTTAAAAAAAAATCACAAAAAATAATTTATTAAACAGTTGTTTAAATTAAACGTTTGTTTAACTTTGTACTGGATTTAAGAATAAATAATTGAAGAGATGAAATTAAATGATAAACAGATTCATATTTTAAATGTATCAGAAAAGCTATTTGCTGAAAATGGTTTTGACGGAACTTCTGTGAGGACTATTGCCAAAGAGGCTGATGTAAATGTGGCGATGATTTCTTATTATTTTGGATCGAAAGAAAAATTACTTGAAACATTTTTATTATACCGTATTGCAGATTTTAGAAACGAGTTATTAAAGGTTGTTAATCAAAAGAAATCATATACCGAAAAATTAGATGATTTAATAAAGCTAATTGTTTATAGAACACATGCTAAAAGAAGAATGTATAAAATTATTCATTTTGAGTTTTCTAATGAGACAAGAGGTTTTGATTTTAAAGCATATACCAAAGAAAAGTTAGAAGGTTTTAAAACGATTAAAGCTTTTGTGGAAGAAGGGCAAAAAGCAGGTGTTTTTAATGAAAATGTAAATATTGAGTTATTAATGCCAACCGTACAAGGATCATACTTTAATTTCTATTACAATAAACGTTTCTATAAAACTTTAATCCCTTTAGAGAATGATGTAGCTGTTGATATTTATGTACATCAAACTTTAACCAAACATATCCAACAAACCATTAAATCATTATTAACAAATGAAATTTAAAATACTCTTGCTGAGTGTTTTTGTAACCATAGGATTACATGCACAAAGTAAACAAGCGATGAATTTAAAAGAAGCTATTCACCTAGCACTAGAAAATAGTGATGTGTCTAAAATAGCAGATGTAAAAGTACATACAGCAGAGCACGAGTTACAGGTAGCAAAAAATTTATTATATCCCGATGCTAAAATAACTGGTCAGTATGCTTATTTAACCAATGCAAATGTAGAAATGGAAATGGGTGGAAATGAAAATGAAACAGCTGGAAATACTCCAGATGTAAATCAGTTAATGTTTGGGCAGGCAAGTGTTTCAATGCCTTTGTTTACTGGTTTTAAATTAAAAAATACGGTAAAGGCAAGTGAGAATAACTACAAAGCTGCCACATTAAATGCTGAAAGCAAAAAAGAAGAAATTGCTTTAAATGTTACGCAAAGTTTTATCAATTTATACAAGGCAAATCAAACAACTTTGTTAATTGAGGAAAATTTAAAAAGTGCTAAACAAAGAGTGAAAGATTTTACTGCTATGGAGCAAAATGGAATTATTGCTAGAAACGATTTGTTAAAAGCCCAAATTCAGGAATCTAACATTGAAGTGAGTTTAGAAGAAGCTAAAAAAACAGCCAATATTTTAAATTACAGATTGGCTATGATGTTAAAATTACCTGAAAATTCTGTCATAGATATTCAATCAGAAAATTTAGGAACTCAAGAATTGGTAACTGATAATATGACTATTGAAAGAAGTGATTTAGAAGCTTTAGATTATCAATACAAAGCAGCAGAAAATCAAATTAAAGTAGCCAAAGGAAACTATTATCCAACTATTGGATTGTCTGGAGGATATGTTGCTTTGGATTTAAAAAATGCATTAAAGGTTACTAACGCCATGAACATAGGTGTAGGGGTTTCTTATGATATAGGAAGTATTTTTAAAAACAAAAGCAATGTAAAAGTTGCCAAAAGTAAAGCTAAAGAATTAGCATATGCAATTGACGTTCAAAATGATGCAGTAAAAGTAGAAGTAGAAAATGCAAAACAAGAATATCAATTAGCGGTAAAAAAATACGATGTCTATACAAAATCAGAAGAACAGGCAACGGAAAATTACAGAATTGTACAAGATAAATACAACAATGGTTTGGCTGATACCAACGATTTGTTAGAGGCAGATGTAGATCAATTACAAGCCAAATTAAACGTGACTTACGCCAAAGCAAACATTACAGAAAAGTATTATGCTTGGTTAAAAGCAACAGGATCATTAATCAACACATTAAAAAAATAAAGAATATTTCATATCATGGAACAAAAGAAAAAAATCAATAAAAAATTTGTAGCTATTATTTCGGTATTGGTTACTATTGGAGTGGTTTATGGAACTTATAAGTTTATTCATTCCTTATCTCATGAAGAAACAGATGATGCACATATAGAAGAAAATATGAGTCCAATTATTCCTCGTGTAGCAGGATATATAGAGAAAGTATATGTGTCAGACAATCACGAGGTACAAAAAGGAGATACTTTATTTGTGATAGATAACAGTGATTATGTAGTAAAAATTGAACAAGCAAAGGCAAATTTATTAGCAGCACAGAATGCACTGTTGGTGTCTCAAGCAAGTATTGGTTCTTCTGAGGCAAATTCAGCTACTGCAAGCGCACAAGTAAATACTGCTACAGAAACCATTAAATCTGCAGAAATTAAATTGTGGAGAGCAGAAAATGATTTCAAAAGATATGAAAATTTATATAAAAATCATTCAATCACAGCACAACAATATGAGCAAGCCTTGGCTGCAAAACAGGAAGCTGAAAATCATTTACAAGTTTTAAAAAATCAAAAGAAGGCAAGTAGCAGTCAAAAAAATGCAGCAGTTTCTCAAACAGATATTTCTAAAAAACAAGTAGCTGTTGCCGAAGCAAATGTAAAAAGTGCAGAAGCTGTTTTAAATGCAGCAAAGTTGAATTTAAGTTATACCGTAGTAACAGCTCCAATTACTGGACAATTATCGGCAGTTAAAATTCAAAAAGGTCAGTTTGTGCAACCTGGTCAATCTTTGTTCTATTTAATAGATGACTCAACAAAATGGGTAGTAGCCAATTTTAAAGAAACGCAATTGTCAAAAATGATTGTAGGACAAAAAGTCGGCGTAAAGGTAGATGCTTATCCAGGGGAGGAGTTTGAAGGAATAGTAGCTACCTTTTCGCCAGCAACAGGATCTAAGTTTTCTTTATTACCACCAGATAATGCTACAGGTAACTTTGTAAAAACCATTCAGCGTTTACCTGTAAAAATTGAATTTACAGAAAATAATAATAAAGAAGCATTGGCAAAATTACGTTCAGGAATGAATGTAGAGGTTGATGTTCATTTAAAATAAGTTATGCAAGATCAAGACAGTTTAGTAGAATACGGTTACAGAAGGGTAATTATTACCATTACAGCAATTCTGTGTGCCTTACTAGAAATAGTAGACACTACTATTGTGAATGTTGCCTTAAATGATATGAAGGGGAGCTTAGGGGCTACACTGACTGATGTAGCTTGGGTAATTACGGCTTATGCCATTGCAAACGTAATTATTATTCCCATGACAAGTTGGTTGTCTAAGCAATTTGGGAGACGAAATTATTTTGCTACTTCTATTGTCATTTTTACAGTATCCTCTTTTTTATGTGGTAACGCTAATAATATATGGGAATTAGTAGCTTTTAGATTTATTCAAGGTCTAGGTGGAGGTGCCTTATTGGTAACGGCTCAGACCATTATAACCGAAAGTTATCCTGTAGCAAAAAGAGGAATGGCACAAGCTATTTATGGTATGGGAGTTATTGTAGGACCAACCTTAGGACCTCCATTAGGAGGATATTTGGTAGATAATTTTTCATGGCCATATATATTTTATATCAATATTCCTATCGGAATTATTGCAGCTGCATTAACCATATTGTTTGTAAGAAGTCCTAAGTATGGAGAAAAACTAAAAGCAAGTCAGGTAGATTGGATTGGAATTATCTTATTAACCACTTTTATTGGATCGTTACAATTTGTTTTAGAACACGGACAGCAAGATGATTGGTTTGATGATTCATTAATTACAGCCTTGTCAGTAACGTCTTTGTTTGGTTTGATATTATTCATTTGGAGAGAATTAACCTACAAACATCCTATTGTAAATTTAAGTGTGTTAAAAGATAGTAATTTAAGAATTGGTACTATTATGACTTTTATTTTAGGATTTGGATTGTACGGTTCCACTTTTATCATTCCAATTTATACACAATCAGTATTAGGATTTACGGCAACAGATGCAGGTTTGTTATTAGTACCAAGTTCTATTACAACTGCTTTTATGATGCCAATTATTGGTAAATTATTACAAAAAGGAGTGCCTCAAAAATATTTGGTTACAGGTGGTTTTGCCATCTTTTTTATCTATAGTTTGTGGATGTACTTAGTAATGACTCCAGATACAGGAACAGAACATTTCTTTTGGCCATTGGTGGTTAGAGGTTTTGGATTAGGATTGTTATTCGTTCCTATTACAACATTATCCTTATCAACATTGATAGGAAAAGATATTGGAGATGGGGCTGCTTTTACGGGAATGACAAGACAATTAGGAGGTTCTTTTGGAATTGCCATTATTACCACCATGATTGCAAGGTTTACCCAACAACATAAAGTGGATTTATTGCCTAATATTAGTGCAGTGAACTTGCAAGTACAGGAAAGAATTCAAGGTTTAAAAATGATGTTTATAAGCAAAGGTTACGCTGCAAATGAAGCATTAGACAAGGCATACAAAATATTAGAAGTTTCGGTAATGAAACAAGCTACTGTATTGTCTTATATGGATATATTTTTATACTTAGGAGTGTTGTTTTTACTCTGTATTCCTTTTGTTTTATTAATTAAAAAAGGAGCAGGTAAAGTAGATACTTCCTCGGTACATTAATTAAGTTTAGTTAGTTTTAGTTTAGAAAAAAGCACAGCCATTGGCTGTGCTTTTTGTTTTGATAAATAAAGTTTTACTTAATGTTCGTGACTAAGTTCTCCGTTTTTAGATTGTGCATATACATAATAAGCACCATCAATTACAATTTGCATGTTTTCTGGAATTTCATCTACTGGAGAAACTTCTGTAAATCCGTTGTTGGTGGCTCCTGTTTTTACATTTATTTTTAAAAATTCAGTTTCTTTATCATTTTTATGAGTAGAGGCAACATAAATAAAGTGACTTCCATTTTCTTTTAAAATAGCACTTTCAGGCAATGCATTCACCGTTTTATCATTCAACCATATTTTAGCATTGATGAATAAATCTTTAATAAAAATAGGTTTATAGTCTTCTAAATGTCCATGTACTCTAACTGTTTTGGCAGTTCCGTTAAACTCTTTACCAATAACACTCACTTCTCCTTTGTACTGAATGTTGTTAATCGCTGGAGTGGTATAGCTTATTTGTTGTCCAACTTTTATTTTATCAATATCTTTTTCATAAACATCTAGTTCTAAATGTAAATGGTCGTTGGCTACAATTTCCATTAATGAAACGTTGGGCATTACAAAAATACCATTATGCATGTTAATTTTGGTAATGTATCCACTCATAGGAGCAATGATTGGAATTTGTTGTGAAATATTAGTAGGATTTAAATTTTTTGTAGCAATCCCTAAATAATTTAATTGCTGTGTAATTCCCATGTATTCAGCTTTTAAAATGGCTGCTTTCGCTTTAGCCGTTTGTAGGTTTTTAGAAATTCCAGCATTGGCATCCATTAATTCTTGTTGTCTAGTCACTTCAATTTCTTGAAGTTCTAGCTCTGCTTTGGTTTTTAAAAAGTCTTGTTGTTTTACAATAAAATCAGGATTTTCTAAATAAGCAATAATTTCACCTTTTTTAATAAAATCTCCCTCAATAAACTTTTTATGTCCCGATATAATTCCTTCGTATTTTGCATTTACAGAAGAATATGCATTAGGAGGTAAACCAAGTAAACCTGTAGCTTTTACAAAAGCATTTATTTTGATTTTTGTAAAATCTCCTAATTTTAAATCGATGGTTTTGATTTGGTTTTTAGTTAAATGAATGTTTTTATTTCCATGATGTTCATGTTCTTTATTTTGTACTGCTTGCTTTGTATTTACTTCTTTTTTACATGAGATCATTATGAAGAAAAGAAATAAAACGCTAAAAATAGGTTTGATATATGTTTTCATGATTTTTTATTGTTGATTGGTGATAAATTGATAGTAAGCTACAGCCTGATTATAAGCCAAAAGCTGATTCCAATATTTTTGTTCGTTACTGCTTACAATTTGTAAAGTATTTAATAATTCTAAGTAGGTAATTTCTCCTGCTTGATAATTAAGTTCAGCAATTCTAATCATTTCCGGGTTTACATTCTTTACTTGAGATTCGTAAAATTCAACTCCCTGCTGATAACTTAACACCTGATTTTTGGCTTTATTAATTTCTTGGTTAAATACTAAAGCATCACTTTTATATTTGTTTTTAGCAATTTCTACATCAAGTTCTTGAGCTTTAATTTTTCGTTTGGTTTGATTGTTAAATAAAGGAATACTAATCCCTCCAGAAATACCATTTAGCCAACCTCCCTGCACGTAATTTTGAGCAGCATAACCAATACTAAAACTAGGATTTAACTGTGTTTTACTCACTTTCATTTTTGCTTGGGCAATGGCAATATTTTGCTTACTTTTTTCTAACCAAACAAGCTGGGTGCTATCGTTAAATTCAAGGGTGGCTTTTTTAAAATTATTATTTGGACAAAACGCTACCTCACTGTTTAGGAAAGATTGTAGTTGTTTTTTAGAATTTTCTGTTTCTAAACGCAATTGTTTTATAAGCAATTCATATTCCTTTAATTTGGAACTTAAAGTATATGCTTCCATTGGGTTGCTAGCACCAGCATTAACTCTTGCATTGGCAATGTTGCTGTATTTTTGATACGCTTTAACCAATTTAGCATACATGTTTTGTAATTTTTTTTGATGTTGAAATTGGTAAAAGGTTTGTTTAACTTGATAAGAAACTTCGCTAATTATTAATAATTGATCCAAAGTGCTTTGTTGTGTGATTTCATTTTGTAAGCGATTATTCGCTTTAGAAATTCCAATATTGTTAAAGTTTTGAGACACTTCAATTTGATTGACTTGTTGATTATTTTTTACAAACAAACCATCTCCTTTATAACCAATAGAGGTGTTTCCTAAATTATAAGTTACATTTTGTAAAGATTCGTTTTTTGAAACTTCTAAAGATCCTGCTTTTATTTTAGGATGATTTTTCAAAGCTATTTGAACGGCATCTTCTAAAGAAATTGATTTTTCTTGTGCTTGTGACGATATTCCTAAGCCTGTAAAAATAAAAATTATTAATGTTGTTTTAGAAATTGAAGTTAATTTTTTAGGTTGCCAGCTTTCTATCCACTGATATAAAATGGGTAGAATGACCAAGGTTAAAAAAGTTGCAGAAATCAAGCCGCCAATCACAACGGTAGCTAATGGGCGTTGAACTTCAGCTCCACCAGAAGTAGATAAAGCCATTGGCAAAAATCCTAATGAAGCAACGGAAGCGGTTAAAATTACAGGTCTTAAACGGACTTTGGTTCCTTCTAAAATTCTATCATATACATTTTCCATTCCTTCTTTTTTTAGTTGGTTTAAATAACCAATCAATACAATTCCGTTTAATACGGCTACTCCAAACAAAGCAATAAATCCAATTCCTGCTGAGATACTAAAGGGCATTCCTCTTAATTGTAATGCCCAAACACCACCAATGGCAGATAATGGAATGGCTGTAAAAATTAAAAGAGCTTGTTTAAAAGATCCAAATGTAAAATAAAGCAGGATGAAAATTAATGCCAAAGCAATTGGTAATGCCACTGATAAACGAGCATTAGCCGCTTTTAAATTTTCAAACTGTCCTCCATAAGTAAAATAATATCCAGAGGGTAGTTCTAATTCACTATCTAATTTTTCTTGAATTTGAGTAACCAAAGTTTCTACATCAGTATCGCCTACATTTACTCCAATTACAATTCGTCTATTGGTGTTTTCTCTAGAAATTTGCATAGGAGCATCTTTCAGTTGAATGTTAGCAATAGTACTTAACGGAATTTGATTTCCATCATCTAATGAAATAAACAGGTTCTGTAGATCATCTATTTCTGCTCTTGAATTTTCATTTAGTCGAACGACCAAGTCAAATCTTTTTTCTCCTTCGTAAATAATTCCGGCTTTTTCTCCTGCAAATGCAGTTCTAATAATTTTGTTAACATCTTGGATATGTAAACCGTACTGAGCCAATTTTGAATATTGGTATTCAATAATAATTTGAGGCATTCCTATAGTTTGCTCAACATTTATAGTTCCAACACCTGGAATTTGTTTAATAATTTTTTCTGATTCTTTGGCTTTGTTATACAACAGATCTAAATCATCACCAAATAATTTAATAGCGATGTCTGCTTTGGTTCCGGTCATCAACTCATTAAAACGAAGCTGAATGGGTTGAGAAAATTCATAACCAACTCCAGGAATATCTTGTAAAGAAGTCTCAATTTTTTCAAATAAATCTTGTCTGTTTTCTGCTGAGGTCCATTCTTTTTTAGGTTTCATTACCAAAGTGTAATCTGCGATTTCTACAGGCATCGGGTCGGTAGGAATTTCAGCAGATCCTATATTGGCTACAATATCTTCTATTTCAGGAAACTCTTTCATCAACTTGTTCTGAATTCGTTTAGCAGTTTCAATACTTTGTGTTAAGGAGCTTCCAGGCGGTAAAATTTGTTGCATAGCCAAATCTCCTTCTTCCAAAGTAGGAATAAACTCTCCTCCCATTTTAGTAAAAACCAATAAGGTAATTAAGAAAACAGCAATAGTACCTCCCATAAATTTCTTTTGATGTTTTAAAGCTTTTTCTAAAACAGGTTGATATCTTTTTTGAACAGCATCAATCAGTTTGTCGGCAAAGGTTGTTTTAGAGGTAATGTTTTTATTTAAAAATAGGGAAGCCATCATAGGAACATAAGTCAAAGATAAAATTAAAGCTCCTGCAATGGCTAGCATCACGGTTTGTGCCATAGGTTTAAACATTTTTCCTTCAATACCTACCAATGCTAAAATGGGAATGTAAACCATTAAAATGATGATTTCTCCAAAGGCTGCAGAACTTCTAATTTTTTGTGAAGAAGTAATAACTTCTTTATTCATCATTTTTTTTGTCAGTTGCTTTCCAGCATGTTTTATTTGTAACCTGTGTACAATCGCTTCTACAATAATCACGGCTCCATCTACAATCAATCCAAAATCAATGGCTCCTAAACTCATTAAGTTGGCAGAAATTCCTAATAAGTTCATCATAGAGATGGCAAACAACATAGCAAAAGGAATTACCGAGGCCACAATCAATCCAGCTCTCCAGTTTCCTAATAATAAAACAAGAATGAAGATGACAATTAAACCTCCTTCAATGAGGTTTTTTTCCACGGTTCCTATGGCTGTAGAAATTAATTTATCTCTAACCAAATAAGGTTCTACGATAACACCTTCAGGTAAAGATTTCTGGATTTGAATAACTCTTTGTTTAACCAATTCTGTCACTTCTGCAGAATTCGCTCCTTTAAACATCATTACTTTTCCACCGACCACTTCTTCACCATCACGAACCAAAGCTCCATATCTTGGAGCTTTTCCAAAGTGAACCGTTGCCACATCTTTAATTAAAATAGGAGTGTTGTTTTGTTTTTGAATCACAATATTTCCAATATCTTCTAAAGATTTTGCAATTCCTTTTGCACGGATGTAATAGGTGTTTGGTTTTTTTTCTATGTAAGCTCCACCGGTATTTTCATTACTTTTTTCTAGAGCATCAAAAATATTGGTGATGTTTAAATTCATTGATTTTAAAACCATTGGATCAATAGCTACTTCGTATTGTTTTAAGTAACCTCCCATGGAGTTAATTTCAGCAACTCCTTCAATTCCTAACAATTGTCTTTTTACAATCCAATCTTGTATGGTTCTTAAATCACTTGCTGAATATTGTTCTTTAAAACCTTTTTTAGGTCTTACTACGTATTGATAGATTTCTCCCAATCCTGTAGAAATAGGAGCCATTTCTGGCGTTCCTAATCCGTTAGGAATGTTGCTTTGAGCTTCTTTTAATCGTTCACTGACCAATTGTCTGGCCAGATAAATATCATAATCTTCTTGAAAAACGACGGTAATTACAGACAATCCAAAACGAGAAATGGAACGAATCTCTTCTGTTTTTTGTAGACTTTGCAAAGACAATTCAATAGGAGTGGTTATAAATTGTTCTACTTCTTGTGTTGCCAAGGTAGGACTTACCGTAATAATTTGAATCTGATTGTTAGTGATGTCAGGAACGGCATCAATAGGGATTTGTCTTAAAGAATAGACACCCCAAATGGTTAGCGCTAACATAAATAGCCCTATGATGAACTTATTCTTAACCGAATAAGCTATGATTTTATCAAACATGTTTGTTGTATTTGGTTAAACTTTATGTGATGACAAGACGTACTTGTCCTACTAAAATGGTTTAACCAATGTTTGGTGGGTGCCAAAGACCTTTGGCAAATTTATAATGATAATGGTAAGCGTAGAAAAAATTACAAGTGTCGTAATTTTTGAGATTATTTTGTTTAAACGTAATTAAAACAGGGAGAGTAATAGAAGTCCCACAACAATTACAGGTACAAAGTGGGGTACATTCATCATGAATATCTTGTGAATGTTCTTGATGAGATTCGTGAATTTCAGTACTTACACTTTTGTTTATAGAATCAAAAATACTATCTGTGCATGGTAGTGCTATCATGACAAAAACGATTAAAGAAAGTAAGTATGCTAAAAATCTCATCCGTATAAAGATATTGTTTTTTATGATTTTGAGCAATCTTGATTATAAAATCCCCCTTTATTTTCTTTACGTTCCATAGAAGCTTGTATGATTAAATAAGCATTCGTAATCATATTTCTTAACTCACAAATGGGTACAGAAAGTTTTGCTTTTTTATATAGTTCTTTATTTTCTTGATATAGTATATCTAACCTGTTAGCAGCCCTTTGTAAACGCTCATCAGAACGAACAATACCTACATAATTACTCATGATTTTTTGAATGTCTTTTCTATCGTGAGTAATTAAAATGTTTTCTTTGTTTTGAGAAGTATCTGTATCATCCCAGTCAGGAATATCATCTCTAAAAGTTAAAGAATTAAATTTTGTAAGGATGTGTTCAAAACTTTTGTGCGCATAAACTACGGCTTCTATCAAAGAATTTGAAGCTAATCTATTGGCTCCATGCAAACCTGTTCTGGAACATTCTCCACAAGCGTATAAATTTTCTATAGTAGTCTCTCCATTCATATTTACAGCCACACCACCACATATATAATGTGCAGCAGGCGTTACAGGAATAAAGTCTTTATGTACATCAATACCTAAAGATTTACATTTTTTGGTAATGTTTGGAAAATGATTTACAAAATGATCTGGGTCGATGTGTTTACAATCTAAATACACATAATCTTCACCTGTTAATTTTAACTCGGTATCAATCGCTCTGGCTACAACATCTCTTGGAGCTAATTCTAAACGATCGTCATATTTTTCCATGAAACGTTCTCCGTGAATGTTTCTTAAGATTCCACCTTCCCCACGAACTGCTTCTGTAATTAAAAAGGCAGGAGATTGGGCAGGTTCTTGATGTAAAGCAGTTGGGTGAAACTGAATAAATTCAATATCTTGAACTTTTGCTTTGGCTCTATAAGCCATGGCAATTCCATCACCTGTTGCAATTTTAGGATTGGTTGTAGTTCTATAAACTTGACCGCTACCACCAGCTGCTAACAAAGTTGCTTTTGCTTGAATGGTTTTTATTTCTTGTGTTTTTTCATCTAACACATAAGCACCGTAACAGGTAATTTCATCTCTGTGAGTCACAGTTTTTTCGTGACCTTGTGCTCTTAGAATATGATGATCGGTAATAAAATCTATAGTAAAATGATCTTCTAATAAAGTGATGTTTGGAATTTTATCTACAGCTTCTAACAAAGCACGAGCAATCTCAGAACCAGTCACATCTTTATGATGTAAAATTCTATTTTGAGAATGTCCTCCTTCACGTCCTAAACTGTAATCACCTTGATTGGTTTTATCAAATTTTGTTCCCCAAGCAATGAGTTCTTCTAATCTTTTAGGAGCTTCTTCAACCACCATTCTCACCACAGCTTCATCACACAAACCATCACCAGCAATTAAGGTGTCTTGAATGTGTTGTTCAAAAGAATCAGTATCAGTATTGGTTACTGTAGCAATACCACCTTGAGCATATTTGGTGTTGCTTTCTTCTTTTTCTGCTTTTGTTACCAAAATAACTTGAGCATCTTTAAAGTGATTCGCAACTTTTAGTGCATAAGAAAGTCCTGCAATTCCAGAACCGATGACTAGAAAATCTGTTTTAATCATATTTTATTTAGAAAGTGCTAACATTCTTTCGATAGGTAGCAAAGCATCAGCTGCTAATTTTTCATCAACTTCTATAGCTGGTAATTCATGTTCTAAACATAAGAATAACTTTTTCATGGTGTTCATTCTCATGTAAAAACATTCGCTACAAGCACAACTATTGTCTTCTTCTGCAGGGGCAGGAATCAAATGCTTGTTAGGCACTTGTTTTATCATTTCATGTAAAATACCTGCTTCGGTAGCTACAATAAATTTATCTTTTTTACTCTCTCTAGCATATTTTAACAAACCAGCAGTAGAACCAATATAGCTTGCTGTTTTTAAAATATGTGAAGGAGATTCTGGATGTGCAATAATTTCAGCATCAGGGTGTTCTGCAGCCAGAGTCAATAATTTTTCAATAGAAAAAGCTTCGTGTACCATACAAGCTCCATCCCATAAAACCATGTCTCTACCAGTTTCTTTGTTTAAATAATCTCCTAAGTTTTTATCTGGAGCAAAGATGATTTTTTGATCTTTTGGAAAAGAGTTGATGATTTTTACTGCATTTGATGAAGTACAAACAATATCACTCATTGTTTTAATTTCAGCAGAACAGTTGATGTATGTTACTACTTTGTGGTCAGGATACTTGGCTTTAAAAGCTTTAAATTCTTCTGGTGGACAAGAATCTGCCAAAGAACAACCAGCTTTTAAATCTGGTAATAAAACCTTTTTCTTAGGGTTTAAAATTTTAGCAGTTTCTGCCATAAAATGAACCCCGCAAAATACAATCACATCTGCATCAGTTTTTGCTGCTTCTTGGGCTAGTTGTAAACTATCTCCTACAAAATCAGCAATATCTTGAATGGCTTCTTCCTGATAATAGTGGGCTAAGATGACAGCATTTTTCTCCTTTTTTAATCGATTGATTTCCGCTACATAATCTGTAGTATCTTTGGTCTCAATATCTAAAAAACCTTTATTGTTTAAGTTTTCTTTTGCTTTTGCTAAAGTGTCCATTACATTAGTTTTGAAGTACAAATTTACAAAAAAAGAGCCTATTAGGCTCTTTTGAGTTTTATGAGTCTGTTTTTTTAAATAGACCTTACAGCATATTTCCAACCAAATGGATCTTCTGCTTTACCTGTTTGAATGTCGGTAATTTTCTTTTTAATAATTGAAGCATAACTGTTTTCTAACTTAGGAAGATCATAATCATTTCCTTTAAAATGAAAACTTACAATAGGGTTGATAACCGCTGCTGTACCTGCTCCAAACATTTCTAATAAAGTTCCGTTTTTTGCAGCTTCTTCAATTTCGTAAACAGAAATATCTCTTACTTCAACGTTGTATCCTTCTTTTTCTGCAATAGCAATTACACTTTTACGTGTAATACCATCCAAGATTCTGTCGGAAGTTGGAGCTGTAATTAAAGTATCACCGACTCTAAAGAAAACGTTCATTGTTCCCGCTTCTTCTAATTTTTCGTGAGTACTAGAATCTGTCCATACTACTTGTTGATAACCTGCTTCGTTCGCTAATTTTGTAGGATAGAATTGCCCTGCGTAGTTTCCTGCACATTTAGCAAATCCAACCCCTCCACTTGCAGAACGGCTAAATTTATCAGCAAATAATACTTTTACTTCTCCGCTGTAGTAAGATTGTGCTGGAGATAAAATAAACATAAATTTATAACGCTTTGCTGGCGAAGCCGAAACTCCTGGCTCTGTAGCAATAATAAAAGGACGGATGTACATAGAACTACCTTCAGTAGTTTGTATCCATTCTTTATCAATATTTAACAACAACTCCATTCCATCAAAGAATAAATCTTTAGGAAATTCAGGAATTGCCAAACGCACAGCAGATTTGTTTAATCTGATTAAGTTATCTTCAGGTCTAAATAACCAGACGGCACCATCGACAGACTTGTAGGCTTTCATTCCTTCAAAAATTGCTTGACCGTAATGGAATACTTTAGCTGATGGGTCTAGAGAAATAGGACCATAAGGTCTAATTTGTGCATTTGTCCATTTCCCATCAATATAATCACATTCAAACATGTGATCTGTAAAGTTTTCTCCAAACGATAAATTGCTAAAATCTACCTCATTAATTTTTGTGGTAGTAGATTTTTTAATCGTGATGTTCTGGTTGTTAATTCCCATGATTTCGTTTGTAAAAAAAATATTTATAGAGAACAAAAGTAAATATAAAAATTGTAAAGTATGCAATAAAAACACTTTTTAACAAAGTATATTAATGTATATATTTGCTGCCATAAACCAACTGTTTTGAAAAGACAAATTATCATAACATCTGATGGATCTACTACGATTCACCTCCCTGCATGGAACGAGAATTATCATTCCACGCATGGTGCTATTCAAGAGGCCTATCATGTGTTTATTGAGATGGGGTATAAATCTATGGAAAAAGATGATTTTTCTATTCTTGAAATTGGTTTTGGTACAGGATTGAATGCCTTTATTACCATGTTAGAAACGGCTAAAGATCAACGTAAAATAGATTATGTTGGTGTAGAGGCTTATCCTGTTAGAGAAGATGAATTGTTGGCTTTGAACTATGTGTCGGAATTAGATACTAGGAATTTATCGCACAAGTTTGAGGAGATGCACTTAACTTCTTGGAACAAACCACAAGAGGTAACGCCTAATTTTAGGTTGACCAAACGTCAGATGTTTTTCCACAATTTACACGATGTAGATGCATTTGATTTGATTTATTTTGATGCTTTTGGAGCTAGAGTGCAACCAGATTTGTGGACTGAAGAAATTTTTGCTTTGATGTTTACCGCCTTAAAACCAGGTGGGAAAATAGTAACGTATGCAGCCAAAGGAAGTGTGCGTAGAGCTATGCAAACTGTAGGTTTTGAAGTTGAAAGATTGCCTGGCCCTCCAGGGAAAAGAGAAATGTTAAGAGGTACTAAAAAAATATAAATATGACAGAGTTTACAAGACCAAAAAGAAAAAAGCCAAACAGACTTAGAGTTATTTTATTAGTAGCCGTGTTGTTTTTTGTGTTGTATTTGTTAAAAAATGCGGATACTTTAATTGCTCAGTTTTTGGGGAAGTAAGCTAAGATGTTAATTTGGATGTCACATAAGCAGTAAATATAGAGATTGGTATACTGATTAACCATTTTATATTTTCAGGTTTTTGAATCCAACTTTTGTTATGTATCCAGTTTAATTTTACTATTTGATAAAAATTTAGCCTAACATAACCTTGAAGGAAAGCAATTGAGTCATCTTCCCATTCGTCATTTCCATTTATCATAAATCGATAATTTAGTTTTAAATTTTTGAAGCGATGTTTGTATTTGTTGTCGCGTTCAAATGTATAAAATTTTGTTTCAACAATACTTTTAGTATGTTCTTTATGAATGTTAAAATATGTTATTTGTCTTCCTTCTATTGTTAAAGTATAAGGAGATAATTTTTTTTCTCTTGAATTAAGATTTAATTTGTAAAGTTTAATTTCCATTATAATAATTTTATCTTTTAAAGTTTCTTCCTTTCCAATGATAACCACCAAAAAGTGCTTTTATTCCTATAGAAGTATTTAAAAAAGGATAAAGTATTCCCGTCAATACGTATTGTGGAATGCTGATTTTTTGTTTTAATTTTTTACTAGTAATAATGATAATGACAAAGTCAATTCCGATTTTTACTAGCAATAAGTAAAAAATAAATAGCGGTTTTAACATCAATCCAAATACGATGAATAACTGGGTGATTAAAACCAATAATCCAATTGTTTTGGTAAACAAACTTTTATAATGTGTGCTTTTGGCTGCCCAACGAATACGTTGCTGAATTACACTTTTCCAATTGTTTTCCGCTTTTGTAACGACTAGTGCTTCCGTAGTGTTTAAATAATGTACTTTTTTAGGAAATTGTTTTACAAAGTTTTCCAGAGTAAAAACATCGTCACCACTTGTAATGTTGGTTTGATGAGATTGCATTTGTAAATAAACATTTTTATCAAAACCCATATTGGCAGCATTACACATCATGGGGTGTTTAATTCCAAAACTACCAATGGTAACTCCTATCAAACTTAGATTGTCATATTTTTGATATTGTTCTACAAAATTCTTTTGGGTTTTAAGTGCAATAGGACCTGCTACAAACAAACTTTGTTTTTGATGAATAATGGTATTATAAGCCAATAACCAATTTTTAGGAAGTATACAATCTGCATCTGTAGTGATGATAAAATCAAATTGAGCACCTCGTACTCCTACTTGAATGGCATCTTTTTTAGGAGAATTACTTACTCTATGGTTGTTTAATATTTTAAGGTTTGGTATTTTATCTTGCCATCTTTTAATGATTTTTACAGAAGCGTCTGTAGATTCATCATCAATCAAAAGAATTTCAAAGTTATCTGAGTTGTATTCTAAATGTTGAATACTTTTTAAAAGTGCATCCAAAGTATTTTCTTCGTTTCTGAATGGGATAAGAATACTGATTTTTTTTTGAGGAATTGTTTTATCAATTTCTGTTTTAGGCAGACGAATCAATCCAACTATAAAAAGAAGAATCATCAAACTATAAAGGATTATGACAATCATATTTGTTCTTTTTTAAGATGATAAAACTGTAAAAAACTTCCTGTAATGGCTGGAGCAGCATGGTTGCAAATCCATAAAATAAAATAAGCAATTAAAATATTTGCTTCGGAATATCCTAAAGGAACCAATATAAAGAGAGCCATACTTCCTTTAATGGCAAAATCTAAAATATTTAAAATGGGTAGTAAAGAACTTAATAAATAAATGGCACAAATACCTGCATATAATGTTAGTGAATTTATGTTGGATTGATGTAATAAGATCATCAACAAGAACGAAAAGAAAAGAAATTTGATTACCGAAAACAGAAATAATTGAATGTGAACTTTTACAGGAATATTTTTAATATATGGGATGATTTTTTTTCTGAAAACAACAAAAACTATCAATCCTATAAAACTAGTAATAATTAAAAATGTTTGTTGATTAAAAGCTCTAGCATCAATATTATCCATCAAATAATAAACTCCCCAACTTCCAAAAATAATAGTGGTCATCATTTGATAAATCCCTTTGGACAAATTTAAAAACACGATTTTTTTACTGTGCTTTTTGGAATAGAAAAGAATTTTTTTGAAATAATTTCCTGAGTTAAAAGGGGTAATCAATCCATAGGTGTAAGCCACCAAAGTTTCATAAGCTGCTTTTTTAAAAGAAATTTTTTCAAAAGTCTGAATCACAATTTTCCATTTTAAAATTTCAAAAGTCCAATTCCCAAAAGACAGAAGAATAATAAAAATAAGCATTACAGGATTTAAAAAATGATAAAGATCTGAAACACTAAAAGTAGTGGTGTAAATTCTATATGCAATATAAAACAAGGCAATACAACTCACCATATACTTTAATATGTTGTTGAGCAAAGTAAAATGTTTACGAATTGATTTAAGCATGCACCATGGTAGCATTCAATTTAGCTATCTTTGCTAAAATAGTTAAATCCACTTTATTGGCTGTAGAAAAAATTATATTAGGTATAGACCCCGGAACCACCATTATGGGATTTGGAGTAATTAAGGTTGTAGGAAAAAAAATGGAATTTGTTCAAATGAACGAATTGTTGTTAAGTAAATACAGCGATCCTTATGTAAAACTACGCTTGATTTTTGAACGAACCATAGAGTTAATAGATACTTATCATCCTGATGAATTGGCTATTGAAGCTCCTTTTTTTGGAAAAAATGTACAATCAATGTTAAAGTTGGGTAGGGCACAAGGAGTAGCGATGGCTGCCGGTTTGTCTAGAGATATTCCAGTAACGGAATATTTACCAAAAAAAATTAAAATGGCCATTACCGGAAATGGAAATGCCAGTAAAGAACAAGTAGCAATGATGCTTAAGAGTTTGTTAGATTTAAAAACCTTACCCAAAAATTTAGATGCTACCGACGGTTTGGCTGCAGCTGTTTGTCACTTTTTTAACAGCGGTGTAAAAGTTGGAGGAAAAAATTACAGTGGTTGGGCAAGTTTTGTAAGTCAGAATGAGAGTAAAATAGTAAAATAGTTGAGTTGCTTAATCGTTTATTTGTGAAATTGTTTAAGGGATTAATATCAATAGAATAAAAATAAAGTACTCAGGGGTTAATTACTAATTATTGTCAATAGCAACTAAGCAGTTAAACAAATCAACAAATAATCAATAAAAATGTCAGGTATTTATTTACACATCCCGTTTTGTAAAAAAGCATGTCATTATTGCGATTTTCATTTTTCTACTTCTTTAAAAAATAAAGAGCCTTTGTTAAAAGCATTGGTACAAGAAATTATTTTAAGGGCTGATGAATTTAAAAATAAAACGGTAAAGACTATTTATTTTGGAGGAGGAACACCAAGTATTTTGGATGTTGATGAAATTAAAAACATTATTAAAACGATCAGGCAATACTATAAAGTAATTGAGATTCCTGAAATTACTTTAGAAGCCAATCCTGATGATTTAACAGATGATAAAATAAAAGAATTAGCACAAACAGAAATTAATAGGTTAAGTATAGGGGTGCAATCTTTTGGTGATAAAGAGTTGCAGATGATGAATAGGGCACATTCATCAGAAGAAGTAAAACAATGTTTACATACGGCTACTCAATATTTTAACAATATTACTATTGATTTGATGTATGGAATTCCGGGATTATCTAATGAGGAGTGGAAACAAAATATTCAACAAGCTTTAAAATTTGGAATTTCACATATTTCCTCTTATGCTTTAACGGTGGAGGAGGGAACTGCTTTGGCAGATTTTATCAAAAAAGGAACATATCCTGTTATTAATGAAAGTTTGGCGGCTCAACATTTTGATATTTTAGTTAACACCTTAACCCAAGCAGGATTTGATCATTATGAAATATCAAACTTTGGAAAACCTAACTTTTATTCAAAACACAACACGTCTTATTGGTTAGGAAAATGGTATTTAGGTTTTGGACCCTCGGCACATTCTTTTAATGGGAATATTAGAAGTTGGAACGTAGCAAACAATGCTAAATATATTAAGTCTTTATTAGAAAATAGTTTGCCATCTGGTCAAGAAATATTAACAGTTAAAGATCAGTATAATGAATATATTATGACTGGGTTAAGAACTATTTGGGGGGTGTCTTTAGAAAAAGTATCTCAAGATTTTGGAATAAAAACCAGTATCTTTTTGGAAAAACAGATTCAACCTTTTTTAGAAAACGGTACTTTAATGTTAAAACAAAATCAGCTAAAAACTACACAAAAAGGAAAGTTTTTAGCTGATGGAATTGCTAGTGAATTATTTTGGGTTTAAGCAATGGTGTTGGTTTTGGCATTTAAAAAAGTTTTTAAACCATGTTCTCCTAATTCTTTTCCGTAACCAGATTTTTTAATTCCTCCAAAAGGAAATTTAGGATCGCTGGTTACTTTAAAATTGATGGATACATAACCTGCTTCTATTTTTTCTGCGAGTGATTTGGCTTTTCCAATATTTTTTGTCCAAATAGCAGTACCTAATCCATATTCAGAATTGTTAACTTCTTCAATTAAAGTATCAGTATTTTCATAAGGAATAACACAAATAACGGGACCAAAAATTTCTTCTTTTAACATAGAGTTTTCTTTGTTTACAACTAACAAAGTGGTTTCGTAAAAAGGTTCTTTAATTTTTCCACCTACTATTAATTCAGCTCCGTTTTTAATGGTTTTTTCCACTTGATTTTGCAAAATAGGTAAAAACTCAGCTTTAGAAATAGGACCTATTTGAGTGCTTTCCTCTAAAGGATTTCCTTGTTTTAAATCCGCTATTTTCTGTTTAAAAAAGGCAATAGCATATTCCAATTTGTTTTTAGGTACAAAAATTCTTTTGGCAGCAATACATACTTGACCAGAATTGGCGGTTCTAGAATCAAAAGCAGAAGTTAAAGCAGTATCAAAATCAGCATCTTCCATAATAATAGAAGCGTCTGTACCTCCTAATTCTAATACCGATTTTTTTAAATATTTCCCTGCCAAAGCAGCTACAGAACTTCCTGCTTTTGTACTTCCTGTTAGGCAAACTCCTTGCACCACATTATGAGCAATTACTTGTTCTACTTGTGGAATATCAATAATTAAATTGGTGAAAACATGTTTTGGGTAACCTGCATCTTCAAATAATTGCTGAATGGCTATGGCACAACCCGTAACATTTGGAGCATGTTTTAACAAACAAACATTTCCAGCTATAATGTTTGGAAACGCATAACGGAATACTTGCCAAAGTGGAAAATTCCATGGCATAATACCAAAAACAGCTCCTGTAGGGTGATAACTCACATAAGTGTTTTCATCTAAGTCTATATTTTTAAGAAAATTGGCTGTATTACTTGTAAAATAATCAACCAATGTACTTGTTTTGACTACTTCTGCTAAGCACTGAGTAATGGGTTTTCCCATTTCTGTACTAATAAGATTTGCCAATGATTCTTTACGACTCAGCATCAATTCTTTTAGTTTTATACCCAATTGTTCTCTTTCTTTAAAAGAAGTATTTTTCCAATTTTTATAACTTTTTTGAGCTGTATTTAGTTTTAAATTTAACTCCTCATCTTTTAAAAAAGAATATTGTTGAATTTTTTTTTGAGTATATGGATTGGTGGTAATAATCATTAGAAAATATACAATGTTTGATTTACAAACTTACAAAATGTATCTTAGTGGGCATCCTGTTCTGTCCTAAGAAAAATTGATAAAAATGAATATAGAAGATTTAAGAACGTATTGTATTTCCAAAGCTCATGTAAGTGAGAGTTTCCCTTTTGACGAATCTACTTTGGTGTTTAAAGTGTCTGATAAAATGTTTGCTTTAACAGGTTTGGAAAGGATACCACACGCAGTAAATGTAAAATGTGATCCAGAAATGGCTATTGAATTAAGAGAAAAATATTCGTCAGTAACGTCAGCTTTTCACATGAATAAAAAACATTGGAACACTATTTTATTAGCTTCTGATATGTCTACAGATGACATAAAAAAATGGATAGATCATTCTTATGATTTGGTAGTGAAAAGCTTAACAAAAAAGAAACAAAAAGAATTAGGCTTTATAAAATAGTTAAATTTCAGGATGTTATGCCTGAAGCATAAATTTTGATTAACTTTAGCCCTCGATTTAAAAAAGAGGAAGATGTTTTGGTATCATGAAGAGTTAGAAAGATTAGAACGAGAAAAAAATAAAATAAAATACAAGCCTGATATGGTTTTTTATGGGAGTTCTTCTTTTAATTTATGGAATGAACTTCCAATTCTTTTTAAAGAATATGCCCCAATTAATTTAGCATTTGGAGGTTCTACACTAGCAGCCTGTTCTTGGTTTTATAAAAAAAATTTCAAAGGATTAAATCCTAGAGCAGTCATGATTTATGCAGGAGATAATGATTTAGGAGATGGGAGACATCCAGAGGAAATAGTACTGTTTTTTAGAACTTTATTAGATCAAATTAGAAAAGATTATGGAAATATTCCCGTAACTTTTGTTTCTATAAAACCTAGCCCTAGCCGATGGTATTTAGAAGGTAGTATTCGTTATACAAATAGTAACATTAAGGAAATATCTAAAGAAGATAAAAACTTTTATTTTATTGATATTTATGAAGCCATGTTAGATGCTTCTGGAAAACCAAATAAAGACTATTTTATAGAGGATGGTTTGCATTTAAATAAAAAAGGATATAAGATTTGGTTTGATATTATTAAAACTCATAAAGAATCATTTCCGGTTTTAGAAATGTCTTAATTATAAAGAAAAGCTATGAAAAGAGAATACCATAAATGGCACAGTCCCAATTTAGAAAAAGAAATGGAATTGTTGATTTTTGGTCATTCTGGAGCAAAAGTTTTGTTTTTTCCGCCAAGAATGGGACGTTTTTTTGATTATGAAGATTGGGGAGTTATTAAAGCTTTAGAAGAAAAAATTAATGAAGGACATTTGCAGATTTTTTGTATTGATAGTGTTGATACAGAAACTTTTTATAATGCACATGATCATCCTGGCCATAGAATTTACAGACATTGCCAGTACGAAAATTATTTGTTAAACGAGGTTTTTCCTTTAATGCATCAAGTAAATAACAATCCAAATGTGATTTCTGCGGGTTGTAGTTTAGGAGCTTATCATGCTGTAAATATTGCCATGAGACATCCTAATTTATTTTGCAAAGTTGTGGGAATGAGCGGGCGTTATGATTTAACTGTTTGTAAAGGTTATTTTGATGATTTGTTAGGAGGGTACCACAATGATTTTGTGTATTATCATATGCCAAATCAATATTTAAAAAATTTGCACGATGAAGCTTTAATAGCTGATATTAAAAATTTAGATATCGTCTTAGTGATTGGTAAAGATGATTTGTTTTTAGAAAGCAACTATAAATTAAAAACCATTCTTGATGAAAAAGGAATTTCTTATCAATTTAATGAATGGGATGGTGAAGCACATAGGGCCAAGTATTGGAGAAAAATGGTTACTATTTACATTTAATAATAATCTATTTTAGGAGCATGGTTGATGTTAAAATTACAAGATCTGGCTATAAAACAATAATCATGAGCTTCGTTAAAAATCACTTCAATTTCTTTAGCATCTTTATGTTTAATACAAATAGAAGGTTGTAAGGTAACCTCTTCAAATTGTCCACTTCCGTTAGGATTTACTTTTATCATTCCAATAGGTTCGTCACTGTAACCAACAATTTCAATATTTTTTAAACTACATAAATAAAAGAAAGACATCATATAGCATGATGACAAAGCACAGAGGAGCATTTCTTCAGGATTGTATAAACTATCATCACCATGAAAAGTAGCATCAGCAGAACCCATTAAACTAGGTTTGTTATCAAAATTTAGTTCATAAATACGCTCATAGCGTAACCTGTTTCTTTTATCAGTGGTAAGTTTCCCTTTCCACTCTAAGCCAATTTTATAAGTATGTTCATTACGCATTTTGTTGATGTATTTGGGTAAAGTATTGATAAAAATAAGGAATGGTTTCTATCCCTTTGTAAAAGTTAAACAATCCATAATGTTCGTTTGGAGAATGAATGGCATCACTGTTTAATCCAAATCCCATTAAAATAGTATGACTATTAAAAACATCACTAAATAAGGAAACAATTGGAATGCTACCTCCTGAAGGTTGTGGAATAGGTGCGTTGGTAAAAGTTTCTGCATATGCTTTATAGGCTGCTTGATATCCTGTTGACTCCAATGGCGTTCTATAAGCTTTTCCTCCATGATGAGGTTTTACCACTACTTTTACAGATTTTGGAGCCAAGCTCATAAAGTAGTCTGTGAATAATTGAGTGATTTTATCGGGATCTTGGCCGGGTACCAATCGCATAGAAATTTTAGCGAAAGCTTTTGATGGCAACACGGTTTTAGCCCCTTCGCCAATATAACCACCCCAAATACCATTTACATCTAAAGTAGGTCTTACAGTACTTCTTTCAATAGTAGAATAAGATTTTTCACCCCATTCTTCTTCAATATTTAATGCTTTGTTATAATCTTTTTGTTCAAATGGAGCTTTGGCCATTTCTGCTCTTTCTTCTTCAGACAATTCATATACATCATCATAAAAACCAGGAATGGTAATATGGTTGTTTTCATCATGAAGTTTGGCAATCATCTGACTTAAAATATTGATAGGATTTGCCACAGCACCTCCATAAAATCCAGAATGTAAATCTCTGTTTGGACCTGTAACTTCAATTTCTACATAACTCAATCCACGCAAACCTGTAGTAATAGAAGGTTGATCGTTAGAAATCATTCCAGTGTCAGAAATTAAGATTACATCATTTTTAAACAATTCAGCATGCTCTTTAATAAACGGAGCAAGACTTGGAGATCCAATTTCTTCTTCTCCCTCAATCATAAATTTTACGTTACATGGCAGTTGATTTGTAGCAATTAAAAACTCAATGGCTTTAATGTGCATAAACATTTGGCCTTTGTCATCGCAAGCGCCTCTGGCAAAAATAGCTCCTTCTGGGTGAATTTTTGTTTTTTTTATGGTCGGTTCAAAGGCAGGAGTGTCCCAAAGTTCTATAGGATCGGCAGGTTGCACATCATAATGACCGTAAACCAAAACGGTAGGTAAATTAGGATCTATCACTTTATCTGCATACACTACAGGATTTCCTTTGGTTTGTAAAATTTGTATGTTTTCACAACCAGCTTCTGCTAAAGCATTGGAAACGTGGTTGGCAGTTTGTAAAACTTGCGGCCTGTAATTTGAATCGGCACTAATAGAAGGGATTTTTAAGAGCTCAATAAGTTCATTTAAAAAGCGTTCTTTGTGTTTAGAAATGTATTGATTGATGTTTTTCATGATGAAATATTAAAGTATTACTAAAATATAATATTTCTCTTTGCAAATTGTAACTATTGTTTATATTTGCAGTCGTTAAAGATTTTAACAGCGGGCGTGGTGGAATTGGTAGACACGCTAGACTTAGGATCTAGTGCCGCGAGGTGTGAGAGTTCGAGTCTCTCCGCCCGTACAAAAAGCTTCTGTGAAAACAGAAGTTTTTTTGTTTATACAGAAGTTAGATAAATTGGAATTTACTCAAAAATATAAAAGCCTTCACATTTTGTGAAGGCTTTTATATTAAATGCATAGCTATGACTTTTTCTAGAGTTATGAAATCAACTATTATTTAGTATCCATAATAATTTGTCTCCTCTAAATTCACCCTTTTTCTATCTTTTAGCTTAATTTTTTCAGTTGCTATTTCTATAGTTTTTTCGATAGGTTTGGTTTCATCTATAGCTTTGTTTTCCATTTTATAATAATGTTTTATACCAATTTCTTCTTTCTTTTTAAAGCTTATATAGCTCAGTTTCCAGTTTTTGTCATAGGAGTTTGAATTTATATGTGGTTTAGATTTGTAAAAATAAACCTCATAAGGTATTTTTGATTTTATAAATTCTTTTTTATCTATAAATACAATGGTGTCTTGTAAGTTTTCTTTCTGATTATTTTTAAATAGGTAAGATTTGTAGATTTCTTCTTTGGTTTTATATTTTTTTGGAAATATATCAGTTCGTTTAATGTTTTCTAGCTTTTTATATAATACACCTCTACTGTTTAATTTTGCTAATAAATTATTAAAAAACTTCTTCTCCAATTTATTATCTTCTTTTAGTTTGAGTGTAACATATGTGCTTTTTACATAATAATTTTCTGTATAATTAAGTCTGTTAAAAAAGTTTTTGATGTTTTTCTCTTTTCTAAAAGGAAAAAGAATTTTCACAAAATTATTTAATGGATCATCTTCTGAATAGTAATTAGAATTGTTGTTATAATTGTAGTTTGAAGAGGCGTTTTCAATTTTTTTATTTATTTGTCTCTTCAATTCTATTTTAGCATCTGTTAAAATTTGATTTTTAAAATCTTCATAGAACAAAGGATCAATAGTTTCTTTTTCTACCAGTTTTGCTAATAAATTATATATAGGATCTTTGTATTCGGAAATTGTGCTAAAGCTTAATATATCTGGATATAGATTTTTAGCCAGTTCTAGAGAATCACTTAGTTTAGAAAATAAGTTGGTAATCTTATATTTAGAGGATGTTAATGGAATGTCTGTCTTAAATAAACTCAGTAATTTTTTGTAGCTCTCTTCGTTTTTTTCATTGGTAATAGAGGATACAATTGCAAATTGATTGTTTGGATTATCAAAAGAGTTTTCATAAGTTTTCTCTAAAAAACTTTGAACTTTTTTGTCCTTAAACTTTGCCAATTGTTTAATTAAGTCTTTTTTAATTTTTAATTGATTGTCTGCAAAGTCATATTTCTTTAAAAGGTTAACCAGTTTATGTATGTTACTCTTGTCAAACTTTATATAGTCAGATGCATTTAAAACAATACTATCTTTATTTTTTAGTGCGGTAATAAAAATGTCTACTTTGTCTTTAAATAATGGCTTTCCAATAACTGTGTCTTTTGGTGTAAATGAACTATAAAATTGTTTTATAAATTCACTTTCATTATGTAGTGTATCTGTTAAAGTTTCTAATTTATACAAAACATTGTTTGTCACAAGATGGTTTACTTTTATGGCTTTACTACTTAAAGAATCTTTTAGCAAATAGTTGTAATAATATCCCTTGTTATTTTTCCCTTTTTCTTTCTTATATACTTTAAAAGATCTAAAGTTGTTGGTTATAGATTCAAATGAAAAGTTAGGTTTGTAACTAATGTCATTCCACAAAGAATCTATGTTTTTGTATGATGATAAATCGTGGTCTTTTTGTAATGTTACAAAAACGGTTTCATTAGCTCTACTATTATATACTGCTGTTCTTTCAAAAGGTTCATAATCTTTCTTTTTTTCGTTACCATATTGGTTCTGATAATTTTTGAATAAAGGTTTTGTTGTAGTGTTTACATTAAAAAACAATGAGGTGTCTTTTTTTATTTCAAAATTTTCTTTAGAATAGGTAAAATCAGTTATTTTAAATGATTTAAAAAAACGTTCGTTTGGTTCATTTTTTTCAGATAAATAGCCTAGTAAATAATAATGAGCTCCATTTGTATAGGTTTTTAAATGTAAATATTTACCGATTGATGCTTTTAATTTAGAACTACTTTGATAACTTTTTTCTTTTTTAGAAAAGATAAAATCTTTTGGAGAGAACTCAAATTCATTATTTATATAAAAACGTTCTTGAATTCTTTTAAGTTCAAATTCATCTTCTTCAATATAATCAATATCATTAAGGGTAACTTCTTTTACAAAATAATAATTTTGGTTATCATCAATAGCTTGAAGTAGTCTATGCCCTGTGTTAGAGATATTGGTAAAAGAATGATAATTAGGAACTTCTACATGAAAACCTCCATATATAGGATGTACTTTGGTAAAAGAGGAAGAAGTCTGGTTAAACTTTAAAGAGTTAAAGAATTGAGATCCATAGTTTTTTACGTAATCCTTTTTTCCTGCCATTTTAAAAATTAAAATTTCCAAAGGAGTAAAGAATATTTGATATTGTTGAAAATCTCCAGATTTTGTTTTGTTCACAATGTCCAATCCTTTTATACCTTGTTTCTCTATAGGTGTTTTAGATATAATTTTACCAGGGATGGTTTCTGTTAACAACCGATCAATATTTTCTTTATCAATATTATCATTATATAATTTAGAGAAAGTAGAAATTCTAGTAACAATTACATAAGATCCATTAACCAAATCAGGACATAAATAAACCGTATTATTTACAATATTTAATTCGTATAATTTGTTAGGAAGTTTTGCACTAAAAAAACCGTCTAAACTAGTTTGTTCGGTAAATTTTGTTTCAACAATGGTGTTTTCAATTTTCTGTTTTAGTCCTTTTCCTTTACTACTTTCTTTTGATAGTAAGGGCGTTACTTTATACCCTTTGTTTCTTAAAAGTTGAATAACTCCTTTTTCTCCAGCCAAATGTGCAGCACCAATAGCAGAGAATAAACTTCCATTCGTAGCAATTTTTTCAATATTATTAGCCATCTCCTCATTACGCTTGTAAAGCATGTTTTTCATGAAGAATTCCGTATTAGATCCTTTGTTTAATGAGTCTAAAAAATAGATGTTTCTATCTCTGTAAGCATTATTCATTAAATCGTAATAATTCTGTTTTTTTAATAATTTTTGCAACCAAATATCAGCTTTTTCTTTGGGTGCTGCTGCAGTTGCTTTTTTAACCAAATAAGAAGAACGATCGTAATCTTCTAAACTATAAATTGGTTTTCCAAATCTTTTACCTGATTGATAAATGAACATATCTAAGAATGTATCTTCTTGAAAGTTTTGAGTCATTGGATTAGTTCTGTATAGAACTCTATTTAATAACATACTTTCTCTCGATAAGAAAAACATGAGTTCTTCTTGTTTGTATTGTTCCAACTTAAAAGGAGTGTTGTAAAAATCTAAATTGAAAGAGCTTAAAGATTGGTTTAGTTGATTATTTAATTCGTTGTCTTTATAAATATTATCTAACCAATAAGTTGGGTCTGTTTCTAGAGCAACAAAATCAGCTTTTAATAAAGATTCAAAAAAAACATCGTCTAAATGAAATGCAATTTTTTCACTAACATGCATGGTTCCATATAAATAGGAGTCTTTTTTTAGATTATTTCCAGAAATTTTCCAGAGTAAACTATTTTTTTCTTGAGCTTGAGAAATTAATACATGAAGACATGTAAATAATAGAAGTGTTTTTTTTAATGACATATATTTTTAGCATAACAATTGATAAGAAAGCTAAAAATATAAAAACAACTTGTTTTATATAAGGGGAATATTGAATTATTTCCTCTTTTTAATACTATATATTAAATGTTTTGTCTCAGGATAACAATTGTTCCTTAACTTTCTTGAATAAGATTCCCATTTCTCCTGCAATGATTTTTGAAGTATTTAAGTATATTTCTTTTTCATTATCTTCATCATCACTCCATTTAGGATCTTTGTATGGTAAATGAAAACGAGCTGATACCTCTAAAATAACAGGACAATTTTCATCAGCATTTCCACAAGTAGTAATGGCAATAAAAGGAGTTTTATTAATTGGGTCTTCTACTACTTTAGAATAACCTAAGATTTCTTTTTTAGCTCCATTGTAATTAATAATATATTTTGGGTTTTTATGACTAAACTCTTCTAAACTAAATTTAAAACCAGATTCTTCTAAAGCTTTTAAAGTACTTGTGTAAAATGTTGTGGCACTGGTTCCGCTAGAGAAACTAAATCCGTTATTAATTCCATAATATTCCATAGCAAAATACGCCCAAATTTGTGCAAACTGACTTCTTCTAGAGTTATGTGTACAGATAAAGTTAATATTTACTTCTCCTTTTTTAAGAATTGTTTTTGCAATTTTATTCGCAATATTTTCTAGTAAAGTTTCTCTTTGAATATCTAACTTTGTATTTCTAATAGCTCTTTCAAAAAAATCCTTAACATTTGTTTTATGTAGGATGTTCATTTAGGGTGTTTTTATATTTTAAAAAACAAATATAGGAGCTAAGGTATAAACACATGTTAATATATAATTAAGGAACAATGAAACTTAAATCAGGTGATAAAGTACTGGTGAAAGACTCTATTATAAAAGGAGTTGTCTCTAAAGTATTGAAAAACAGTGTGCTTGTTTTGGATGAAGATGGATTTGAGTTAGAATATCAAATAAATCAGTTGATTTTAGTAAAGGTAGAACAGTCTGAAATGTCAAAATTCTCAGATATCAACAACAAAATGTTACGTCAAAAAGCTTCACTTGTAGAGCAAAATAAAAGAAGTTCTAAAAAATCCAAACAAGAAAAGTATGGTGTGGTCATGGAGGTTGATTTGCATATTGAAAAGTTGGTGAAATCTAAATCAGGAATGTCTAATGGAGATATTTTAAACAAACAATTAGATACGGCTCAGCATAAGGTTGATTTTGCTATTAAAAATAGAATACCAAAAATTGTATTTATTCATGGAGTAGGAGAAGGAGTTTTAAAGGATGGATTGTATAGTATTTTTAATCGATACTCTTTAAAATATGAAGAAGCTTCTTATCAGCGATATGGTTTGGGAGCTACTGAAGTTACTTTTTAAAATAAAAACAGCGTATTGAAACCATCAATACGCTGTTTTTATACGTTCTTATTTTATGTTTATGATTCTAAAGATTGCATATTCACCAAATTGTAATAAGTTCCTTTTAAATTAATTAACTCCTCATGTTTTCCTTGTTCTACAATTTCCCCTTTTTTCATCACTACAATTAAATCCGCATTCTGAATGGTTGATAATCGGTGAGCAATCACAATAGAAGTTCTGTTTTCCATCATGTTTTCTAAAGCTTGTTGTACCAAGTGTTCAGATTCTGTATCTAAAGCTGATGTGGCTTCATCTAAAATCATAATTGGCGGATTTTTAAACACAGCTCTAGCAATAGCAATTCTTTGTTTTTGTCCCCCAGAAAGCAATCCACCACTATCTCCAACAGGACTGTTATATCCTAAAGGAATATCTTTGATAAACTCGTGTGCATTTGCAATTTTTGCAGCTTGCATGACTGCTTCATCAGTAGCGTCAGAAATACCCAAGGCAATATTGTTTTTAATAGTATCATTAAACAACAAAGCTTCTTGAGCTACAATTCCCATTTGGGCTCTTAAAGATTTTGTGTTGATGGTTTTAATATCAATACCATCAATGGTGATTTTTCCTTCGTTTACATCCCAAAAACGAGTAATTAAATTAGCCAAAGTAGATTTTCCACTACCAGATTGGCCAACTAACGCTACTGTTTTTCCTTTAGGAATGGTTAAAGAAAAATTCTTTAACACATATTCTTGATGGTATTTAAAAGAAATATTATCAAAAACAATTTCATGATTGAATCCTGTAATTTCCACAGCATTTTTTTGATCTGCTAATGGATTGGTGCTGTCTAAAATTTCAATGACTCTATCTGCTGCTGCATTTCCTGTTCTAATACTATTGTTGGCTTTAGAAATAGCTTTTGCAGGGGTTAAAATATTATAAGCCAATCCCATAAAAACAATAAACTGACTAGGTTCTATAGATTCTCCTACCAATACCATTCTTCCCCCAAACCAAAGCAAACAAGCAATGGTTGCAATTCCTAAAAATTCACTAGTAGGACTAGAAGCAGAGGCACGTTTCCCCATTTTATTACTAAGCCTAAGAATTTTATCGCTTAATTCATTATATCTGTTAATAATAAATTTTTCAGCATTAAAAGCTTTGATAATTCTTAGTCCTGTAATGGCTTCTTCAATACTACTTAACATATTTCCTCCTTGTTGAAAAATAGCGGTAGATTGTTGTTTTATTTTTTTTGTGATGATAGAAATTACAAATCCAGAAACAGGAATGAATGTGAATATAAATAGAGACAATTCCCAACTCATATTAAACATGATAATCAACGTGAAAACAATATTTAAAGGCTCTCTAATAAAAGTAATCACCAAATCTAAATAAGTATTATTTACGATACCAATATCGTTGGTTGCTCTAGAAATCACATCTCCTTTTCTTTTTTCTGAATAGAAGGAAACAGGTAAAGAAATAATTTTCTCAAACATTTCATTACGGATGTCTTTTAAAACATCGTTTTTTAAAAACATCATATAAATATTACCCAAGTAACCAAAAATATTTTTTAACAAAAAGACAAAAACAACTCCAGCAACCATCAGAGTTAACGTGTTTTCAATACCATTGTTTTGGGTGTTTGTAGTTACAAAATAATTTAAAAAAGTTTCTAGGTATTCTTTGTTTAAATGTGTAATTCCAGGGAAATCAGGTTTTGTAAAATTAGGATCTGTTTCACCAAAAATAACACTTAATACAGGCATTAAAGTTACAAACGATAAAGCGGTGAATAAGGCATATAGTATGTTAAATAATATGGCAAAAAAACCTTGCCATTTGTATGGCAAGGCATAGGATAAAAATCTTTTAAAATTTTTCATTCATTAATTTAGGTTTAAGGCCACAATTACATCTTTAATTTTTTGATCTAATTGGGCTTCTACTGTTTCTGCTTGGTCGTGACTTGTTAAAGTTCCTTTTGCACCAAAGTAGAATTTTATTTTTGGTTCGGTACCACTAGGTCTTACACAAACTTTGGTTCCGTCTTCCGTATGGTAAATTAATACGTTAGATTTTGGAATGTCAATAGTTGTTTCTTCTCCAGTGATTAAATTCTTTTTGATTGACGATTCATAATCGCAAACATATTTTACAGGAGATCCTAAAATTTCTTTCATTGGGTTGGCACGGAAATCTGCAATCATTTCTTGAATTTGAGTAGCACCGTCCATTCCTTTTTTAGTAATAGAAATTAAACTCTCTTTATAATATCCATGTTGAATATAAATATCTAATAATTGTTTGTATAAAGTAGTTCCGTTTGCTTTTGCATGGGCAGCCATTTCACAAGCTAACAAACAAGAAGTTACGGCATCTTTATCACGAACAAAATCACCAATCATGTAACCAAAACTTTCTTCTCCACCTCCTACAAAATCTTTAGATGGATTATCTGCAATTGCTTTTCCAATCCATTTAAATCCGGTTAAAGTAATTACGGTGTCAATTCCGTAATGGTCTGCTAAAACTTTTACCATTTCAGAAGAAACAATAGTAGTTGCAGTAAATTGAGTTCCGTTTAATTTTCCGGCTTTTTTCTTTTGGTTGATTAAGAAATCAGTCATTAAAATCATGGTTTGGTTACCATTTAATAACTTCATATTTCCTTCTAAATCTCTTACAGCAATTCCTAAACGGTCACTATCAGGATCACATCCCATTAAAATATCAGCACCAATTTTGTTTGCTAATGATGTAGCCATTTCTAAAGCTTCGGGCTCTTCAGGGTTTGGTGATTTTACAGTTGGGAAGTCTCCATTTGGAGTGGCTTGTTCTTCTACAATATGTACATCACTAAATCCTGCTTTGTCTAAAACTTGAGGAACTGATTTGATTGAAGTTCCATGTAAAGCGGTAAAAACAATTTTTAACGCGCTTCTATCAACATCTCCAAAAGTTCCGTTGTCTACAGATACTTGGTTAAAAGCATTGTCTACTTCTTCACCAATATAAGTTAATAAGTCTTCGTTTGCGTTGAAATTAATTTTATCAAAAGAAACTTTGTTTACTTCGTTAATAATCAACCCATCATTTGGAGGAGTTATTTGACAACCATCTGCACCATATACTTTGTATCCGTTGTATTCAGGTGGGTTGTGAGAAGCTGTTAAAACAATTCCAGCATCTGCTTTTAAATATCTAACCGCAAAAGATAATTCTGGAGTAGTTCTTAAGTCATCAAACAAAAAAACTTTAATTCCGTTGGCAGTGAAAACATCTGCTACTACTTTGGCAAATTCTTTACTGTTATGACGACAATCATAAGCAATTACGGTACTTAATTCTTTATTTGGGTTGTTCTGAATTAAAAAATCAGAAAGACCTTGAGTAGCTTTACCTAAAGTATATTTATTAATTCTGTTGGTTCCTGCTCCCATAACGCCACGCATACCACCAGTTCCAAATTCCATGTTTTTGTAGAATCTGTCTGTTAATTCTTCGGGATTATTATCTATTAAATCTTGAATTTCTTTTTGAGTTTCGGCATCAAATGTAGAAGTTAGCCATTGCTTTGAAGCTTCAATAATTTCAGGAGTTACCATGTTTTATTATTAAGTTAGATTAGTGTTTTTATTAATATAAAGATATAGAATCTGATTTATATTTCTTTTTCAATGTAGTACAAATTGTTAGTTTTTCTGTTCTTTAAAATCATTTCACCAATAAATCCAGCAATAAACAATTGCGTTCCTAAAATCATGGTGGTTAGGGCGATATAAAATAAGGGGTTATTAGTAACTAATTTGGCTGTTTCGTGATAATAGAAAACAATGAGTAGTTTTTGAATTCCAATATATGAGGTTGATATAAAACCAAATAAAAACATAAAAGTTCCCATCAAACCAAAGAAATGCATAGGGCGTTTTCCGAATTTTGATAAAAACCACAAAGTGATTAAATCTAAAAAACCGTTGGTAAAACGATCAATTCCAAACTTGGTTTCCCCATATTTTCTTGCTTGATGTTGTACAGGCTTCTCTGCAATATTTTTAAAACCAACATTTTTAGCCAAAATAGGAATGTATCGGTGCATTTCACCGGTAACATCAATACTTTTGATGACCTTTTTTTGATAGGCTTTTAATCCACAATTAAAGTCATTTAATTGGATTCCAGAAGTTTTTCTAGCAGCCCAATTGAATAATTTTGAAGGAATGTTTTTTCTGATTTTAGAATCGTAACGTTTCTTTTTCCATCCACTTACAATATCGTAACCTCCTTGAATAACCATGTTGTAAAGTTCCGGAATTTCTTCGGGACTGTCTTGTAAATCAGCATCCATGGTAATAATAACATCACCTTCGGCTTTAATAAAACCAGCATTTAATCCTTGAGATTTTCCAAAGTTTTTTAAGAATTTAATTCCCTTTACATTTGGATTCTGAGTTTGCAATGCCTTAATCATGTCCCAAGAACCATCTGTACTTCCATCATCAATAAAGATAAGTTCGTAACTGTAATTATTTTGATTCATTACTGTTACAATCCATTGGTGTAATTCTTGTAAAGAATCCGCCTCATTTAACAATGGAATTACAATAGATATTTGCATGCTTGTTTTATTTATTACGTACAAATATAGCAGTTACTACCGCAGTAATAAAACCTATGAATAAATTAACGGCAATACTAAACAAAATAGTCCCTGGTAAGAAAGCATTTCTTGATAGTTGTACTGCATCGGCAATATCTTTACTATTTTTAACTTGACCATTTGCAATTAAACGCTGACGATTGATTTCATCAAACTGATTTAAAGTATCAGGTTCAATGCTATAAATAAATAACAATGTATAAGCAATATAAACCAGAGCGGTAATCAACCCAATGATTAAACCAGGTTTAACAATTTGTCCAAAACTTTCAATGTTGCTGTTCTTTTTTAAGAAGTTAATAGCAAATACAATTACTATTACAGGAATAATTAAACCAATTAAAGAAAATACTGAATCTCTTTCTCCAATATATGGATTGGTTTGTGTTACGGTATTGATGATTACTTCATTTAAAACTAATAAAAGTCCGGAAAGGATTCCGAATTTTAAAACAGGTTTTGTGCTAAAAAATGAATTCATTTGAATGTTTTCTATTTAAAATTTAATGGCAAATATAGGTATTTCTTGGGCTAAAGTGTACGCTTTGAATAAGATGAATTGAATGTTAAAAAATGATGTGCTAAATGTTGTGAGAATTGTAATAAGGTTGTAAATTTGCCGCCGGGCAAGTCCTACACAACTAGCTCCCTCGGAATCCCCCAGGGCGGGAACGCAGCAAGGGTACTTGGTTGTAGCGGTGTGATGTAGGCAGCTTGCCCTTTTTTATATGACAATTAGTAAGTTTATTTTACATAGATATCCAGCTCTAAAGGCTGGATTTTGTGTTTCTAATAATAAAGGTTTAAGATTCAATTTTTTAAATAAATAATCTGTTGAATTTTGCAGGGGTTTCTTTTTGAATTACTAGTTTTTCTTGAGTGTAAGGATGTGTAAACTCCAAAGATTTGGCATGTAAAAACAATCCTTTTCCTTTTAAAATTTTTTCTTCAATACCGTGTTCAACATCTCCTAAAATAGGATTTCCAATATGTGCACAGTGAATTCTTAATTGATGTCTTCGTCCTGTATGTGGGGTTAATTGTACCAAGTTTAGTTTTTCGAATCTTTCTGAGTTAACTGTTTTTAAAAGAAGATAACTAGACAAACTTTCTTTTCCATCAATAGGGAAATTAATAGTTCCTTGGTTTTTCATTTTACCAATAGTTACGGCCTCATAAGTTTTTTGAATCGTTTTGTTTTCAAATAATTTTCCTAATTCTCTAATGCTATCAGCTGTTTTTCCAATTAATAACAATCCACTTGTTGCAAAATCTAATCGGTGTACAGGTTGTGGTTTTACTGCGTTTTCTTGTGTACTAGGTTTTAAGTTAAAAGGCAAAGCGTTGGTGACTGTTTTGGCTTTGTTACCACTAACCAATAGACCAGCAGGCTTATAAATCACAGCTAAATAATCATCTTCCCAAAGGACTTCTAAGGCTAAATCGATGTTTTTTTTGATAAGGTTTTCATCTTCTAACAATTCAATTTTTTCTCCTCCAACAATAAATTGTCCTGAAACTCCACGTTGATTGTTCACCAAAATCAATCCTTTTTTAATAGCTTTTTTAATTCCTGCTTTACTTGGAATACTAGCAAAAATTCCCACAGCATAATCAGATAATCTAATGCCGTACGGTAAGTTAGGAGAAGTGTGTGTTTCTGTGATTTTCATAGTAATACGAAGCTAAAGCATTCTTCTTAAATATTTGTAGCTTTTGGCTTCTAAATTTATGAGGATAGATGTGTCTATCTATCTCATTATCAAACAATATAAAAAAGAATCGCAATATCATTTATTAAGTCGTACCTTTGCAGCCGCTACAGAATCGGCTTGAAGCCATTCTTAAAATATATTTATGACATTTGAATCTTTAGGATTATCAGAGGCTATTTTAAAAGCCATCAACAAAAAGGGATATACTGAGCCCTCAGCCATTCAGCAAAAAGCCATTCCACATATTTTACAAGGTAAAGATGTATTGGCATCTGCACAAACAGGAACAGGAAAAACAGCAGGATTTACATTACCATTATTACATTCATTATCTACTCAAAATAAGTGGAAAAGAAGACCTATACGTGCTTTGGTATTAACACCAACAAGAGAGTTGGCAGCACAGGTTTATGAAAACGTAAGAGAATATAGTGAGTTTTTAGATATAAAATCAGCCGTAATATTCGGAGGAGTAAAACCAAAACCACAAATTACAACTTTGAGAAGAGGAGTAGATGTATTGGTTGCTACACCAGGTAGATTATTAGATTTAATTAGTCAAGATGCATTGTCTTTGTCTAAAATTGAGATATTGGTTTTAGATGAGGCCGATAGAATGTTGGACATGGGATTTTTACGTGATATTAAAAAAATATTAGCGTTGGTTCCACAAAAACGTCAGAACTTATTGTTTTCTGCTACTTTTTCTCCAGACATTAAAGCATTGGCCAATACTTTTATGAATAGTCCAGTGTCGGTGGAGTCTGCTCCACAAAACACGACTGCAGAAAAAGTAAAACAAACTTTTTACAATGTAAATAAAGGAGACAAACCAGAAGCTGTGATTGGCATGGTAAAAAAAGGAAACTGGAGTCAGGTTTTAATTTTTACACGTACCAAACACGGAGCTAATAAATTGGCAGAAAGATTGGCAAAAGCAGGGATTACCGCTTCTGCTATTCACGGAAATAAAAGTCAGGCAGCAAGAACCAAAGCTTTAGAGGGATTTAAGAAAAGTTCAGTGAGAGTGTTGGTAGCTACAGACATTGCAGCTCGTGGATTAGATATTCCGTTGTTACCACACGTAATTAATTACGAATTGCCAAATGTACCAGAAGATTACGTTCACAGAATTGGACGTACAGGTAGAGCAGGAGCAAGTGGACATGCTATTTCTTTGGTTTGTGGTGAGGAAATAAAATTTGCCTTAGATATTGAAAAATTACTAGGATTAAAATTACCGATGCAATCTTTAGAAGGTTTTGATTTTAAAGCACCAACAGCTGAAGAATTAAAAGCGATGAAAAAAGGGCCTTCTAGAACCAGTTCTCCAAAAGCTGCTCAAAAACCTAAAACGGCTAAAAAGAAAGCCAAACCAGGTGAAACACCAAAGTGGGTGCAAGCTAAAAAAAGTGCAGCTTCTAAATTAGGTAGAGGTAGAAATAGAAGATAAAATACTCCAATTTATAAAACATAAAAAATCCCAAAATGAAATTTCATTTTGGGATTTTTTATGTTTATCGAGCAATGTTTCTCATCACATTTACTTTTTTCTTCTTTTTACGATTAAACTTTCCGTTGATGATAAATACGGCTAAAATTCCTAAAACACCTCCAACAACTGTATTCCATAAAATTTGTTCTCCTATAAATATAAAAGAGGTTAATACAGCGGTGCTAGGAACAATAAAAATATAAGTACTGGCTTTTTCAGCCCCAATTCTAGCCGTTACATATAAGAAGCAGGTAGTGGCTAAGGCTGAATTTACCACACCGAAATATAAAATATTTAACCAGAATTTGGTGTCAGCTGTGATTAATAATTGTTTAAGTTCTTTAAAATCAACAAAACAAGCAATAATTAATGCTGCTAGAATATGAGTCCATAAGCTAAACCCAATAGCGTTTCCAAATTTATTGGCGTGAGAACTAATTTTACTCATCACAGCCCAAACAAAAGCAGCTAATAAAAAATAGATATTTCCTACATCTAAAATGGCTGCTGTATTGTCCCAAACTTTTAACAAAACCATTCCTGCTAAAAATCCAAAAAGCAATCCAAGGTATTCTTGTTTGCTCGGTAGTATTTTACTGATGACCAATCCAATAATGTATGCAAATATAGGATTGATGGTTGTTACTAAAACGCCACCAGCTCCAGGAAATCCTTCATGAACTCCTCTAAAAAAGAACAAGGTGTACAATAAAATAAAGATAGATGCTCCTGCTACATGAAACCATCCTTTTTTATTTACATTGACTTTAATTTTAGCAAAATAAGTTAGCGGAATTAAAGTCAAAGGGACTAAAATAAAACGCATCATACTTAGGTTTAAAGCGCTTGTATAAGTCCCCAAAACTTTAGCACAAGTCCAACTAGTCCCCCAGGTACACATGCTAAGAATCATGGCTATTAAGAGAATTTTTTCGTTTCTGGTATGAGGTTTGGTTGATGTGGTTTGCATTGTTTACTTTTTCATGTTGATGATATAAAAGTAAGAAATCAAATTTCGGTAATTCTAACTTTCTTTTTCTTTAATCTTTCGTTGTTAATAATGTCTAACAAAGGTTTGGTGTTTTTAATTTTTACAGATACAAACGCACAATCATGTTTTAGTTCTATCACCCCCACTTGATTTCCAGATAACTTTCCTTTTTTTATTAACAAACCTACAATATCTCCTTTTGATATTTTGTCTTGCCTTCCTCCAGAAATAAACAAGGTTTTCCATGGAGATGGTTCAGGTAATGTATTTTGTTGCAAATGTGCTACATCATCAATAGTAATAAAATCTGGTAAGTCTTCTTTTTTCCATTGAATTACATAGGCTGTTCCTTCACTATTCATTCTAGCAGTTCTACCATTTCTATGGGTGAATTCTTCTACTTTTAAAGGCAATTGATAATGGATTAAAAAATCAATTTCTGGAATGTCTAAACCACGAGCAGCTAAATCGGTTGCTATTAAAATATGATAAGTTCCATTACGGAATTTTATCAAAGCACGTTCTCTGTCTTTTTGTTCCAAACCTCCATAAAAGCAACCGTGTGGAATTTCATAATCGTTTAAATAATCACTTACCCTAGCAATACTGTCTTTATAATTACAAAAGATGATTCCAGATTTATTTCCAATATGACAAAGTGTATCTACCAAAGTTTTTAATTTGTCTTTGTCCGGAGACAATACTTTTTTGATGATTAATTGAGATTTTTTCTCACCTAAAAAATTAATCTCTATAGGGTTTTGAATGCCTACAAAAGTTGGAATCTCAATTTCTTGAGTGGCTGAGGTTAATATTTTTTGTTTGATAGATGGAAGTAATTCCACAATTTCACTCATCTCTGCTTCAAAACCAACTTCTAAAGATTTGTCAAACTCATCTAAAATTAAGGTAGCAATATCAAATGTTTCAAAACTTCCTTTACGTAAATGATCTGCAATTCTACCCGGTGTTCCAATCAAAACGGTTGGCGTATGTGCCAACTCAATTTTATCTTTAGACATCGGTCTACCCCCATACACACAATTGGCTTTGTAACCCGTTCCCATTTCTCTAAAAACCTGCTCAATTTGTATGGCTAATTCTCTAGAAGGAGTAATAATCAATGTCTGTACTTCTTTGCTATCTGAATTTAACTTTTCTAGCATAGGCAATAAAAAAGCCAAGGTTTTTCCCGTTCCTGTAGGCGATAACAAAACAACATCTTTGTTAGTAGCAATGGCTTCTTGAGCAGTTTCTTGCATAGGATTTAATTGTGTAATTCCTAGTTTAGAAAGGATACTTGATTGATTTTTGTGGTTTGTAGACATTGCAGAAATAGATATTGATTTGCTACTGCAAGGTAATGTAAACTAAGAACAAAAAAGAAGTGAGTTCAAGAAATGTGAAAGGGAGAGTGGAACGTGTTTTGGCTAAACTGAGTTTTAATGCAGTTTAGGTTTTGTTATAAACATCATTGTATTATTTCTTTTCCTTTAATCCATTCAAAACAATCCCAAGTTTGTTGAACAAAATATTGAGCTTTGATAAGACTTTTTTTGGAAATTTCTATCGAATGAATATGACCATCGGAGATGGTATATGTTAGATTGTGCCCATTTAAAGTAGACAGTACTAACATTTTTGCGTTAAGTTCTTTTTCAAATTTCCCTTTACCTCTCATGCGATCTTCAATATGTTGCCACGAATTTCTTACGTCCCAAATATTAGGGAAGGCATTATCAAATTCATAATAGATGTTATTAATTTTTGCTCTTGTCTCTGCCTCAATGTATGGTGTTTTCCTTTCTTCTGTCATGATTCTCAAGGTATTTGAGACTTTAACCATTCCATCTAAAAAAGAATGAGCAAAAATTTGAGGAATTCCAATTGTGTATTCATTGACGGGGATTTTTCCAATAAATTTGGTCGGAATTCTATCCTGAATAGGCATTTCATCAATTTGATTTATTGTACTAATATATAAACTGCATGTAAGTGCAGCATCTTTTAGAAAACGTTCTAAATTTGTTAGAAGATCATTGATTATTTTATCACTGGTATACTGATTGGAAGTCAGTCTTTCTTTAAACTTAATCTTTAATTTATTTAACACCTCTGATTGTTCAGATAAAGAAAACTCTTTCATCGAGTCTCCAAATTCTCGCTCAAGAAACAACTTGATTTCGGAAGTTTTTAGAATATAATTTTCTGCACAAAAAGGTGTTGTCTTTCTAATATTGATAGAATAGTAATAATCGTTGGTCATTTTTATTGTTTATAACACAGTCTTCCCATTTTTTTTTGAAATTTAAATATAAACCAAAAAAGCTAAATGTACTTAAGCTTTTTAAATTCTACGTAGTTGCTTTCTTTTTTTATGTAATGTTTTGGTTTATTGTGTTTTGCGTTTGTAGAGAAAACAAGAATAGAAATTCTCTTAAATTTTTTTCAATTTTTTAAAACCATCCTCATTATTCTTGCGTAAGTAAGGTGTAATCATAAAAATAAAAATCATGAAATTTAAGAATGTAATGAAAAAATCAAATTCAAAACTTGTAGTTGCAATGGCTATGGTTGCCTCTACTTTAGCGGTATCATGTAATGATAACGGAGATGACAATAACCTTATTATGGGAGATGTTAAACTAAGTCTTTTTGCATCCAACAATTCAAACGGAGATATTACTGTTTACGATGTTACTTCTAGTCAAGATATTTCATCAAAAACATTAGTGACTTCTTCAACAGCAGCAGATGGTGTTTATTATGATTCTGAATCTGAATCAGTATTTCAGGCATCTCGTTCAGGTAATAGTTTAGAAGGATTTGTAAATATTAATAGTATTTTAGGAGGGACTTCTATTAGTGTAGGTGTTACAGGAAGTAGCGATATGATGAGCCCAAGAGAAGTTGCTGTTAACGGAAATTTATATGTTGTAGCTGATAACGCTGATGTAGACGGAGACATGAACACTCCTGATGGTACTTTATACATTTACGAAATGACTAACGGAAGTTTTACACTTAGAAATACCGTTGTTACTGATTTTAAACTTTGGGGAATTACTTTTAACGGAAATGATTTATATGCTGTTGTAGATGCTACAAATGAATTGGCTGTTTTTTCTAATTTTTTAAGTAACACAACTAATACTTCTATAAGTGCAAGCAAACGTATTGCTATAGAGGGAATTGTAAGAACGCACGGAATTACTTATGATGTTGGTTCTGATGTATTGGTGATGACAGATATTGCAATGGCATCAAACGGACAAGATGATGGAGGGTTCCATATTATTAAAGATTTTTCTAATAAATTAAATGCTACTGAAAATGGAGGAATGATTTCATTAGCGAATCAAACAAGAGTTGCAGGTTCTAATACGATGATGGGAAATCCTGTAGATGTTGCTTATGATGCTGATTCGGAAATTGTATACATTGCCGAAGCTGGTAATGGAGGAGGAAGAATTTTAGCTTTTAATAATATTGGTTCAGGAGGAAACATTAGTCCTATGTTTAATAGTGATTTAATGGCTGCTTCTTCTGTGTATTTAGCTAAAGAATAGTTTCTAGTTTTATAGAACATCAATAAAAAGAGATTGTTTAAATAAACGTCATTCTGAATTTATTTCGGGATGACGTTTTTTTTCTTTCCGTCATGCTGAACTTGTTTCAGCATCTTATACGTTGATGGTTTTGTAAAGTTTTTGGTGCGACTCTGAAACGAATTTAGGGTGGCGTACAGCTTTTTTATTTTATCATGCTTTTAAGTTCTGAATGGCTGCCTCAGCACAACGTTCACCATCCATAGCGGCAGAAATAATTCCACCTGCATAACCACCTCCTTCACCACAAGGGTATAATCCCTGAATTTCTGGGTGTTCTAAGTTTTCTTTTCTAGGAATGTTTACAGGAGATGAGGTTCTAGATTCTACTCCAACAATATTTGCTTCATTGGTATTGTATCCGTGCATTTTGGCTCCAATTTGTGCAAAGCCTTTACGCAATCTACCCCCAATGGCTTTAGGTAATAAAGAATGTAAAGGAGCAGAATTTAATCCGGGTTGGTAAGAGGTTGGATTTAATTCAGGTGATAATTTTCCATCAATAAAATCGGTTAATCTTTGTGCGGGGGCTGTTTGTGTTCTTCCGCCAGCAGTGAAAGCCAATCGTTCTAAATCTTTTTGATATTGTAATCCTTTTAACGCTCCGTATTGCTCGTATTTTTGTAAATCTTTTTGTGCGTTGATTTCTACCACAATCCCAGAATTGGCAAAAATATTGTTTCGTTTAGAGGGAGACATTCCGTTCACCACCACTTCTCCATTGGCTGTGGCAGCAGGAACAATAAATCCACCTGGGCACATACAAAAAGAGTATACTCCACGTTCACGGACTTGTTCTACCCAACCGTAGGCAGCAGCAGGTAATAATTCATGTCTGCTTCCTTCACAATGATATTGAATTCCATCAATAATTTGTTGAGGATGTTCTACACGAACCCCCATAGCAAAAGATTTTGCTTGTAAAGCAATTTGTTTTTTATCTAACAATTCATAAATATCACGAGCGGAATGACCTGTAGCTAAAATCAAAGCTTTAGCGCTTAGTTCTCTTCCATCTTGTAATTGAATGGCTTGTAATTTGTTGTTTTTGGTAATGATGTCAACGACTCTAGATTCAAAATGAACTTCTCCACCATAATGGATAATATTTTCACGAATCTTGGCAATAATTTTTGGTAATTTATTAGTTCCAATATGCGGATGTGCATCAATTAAAATTTGTTCTGTAGCCCCGTGATATACCAAGTTTTCAAAAATTCTACGAACATCACCACGTTTTAAACTTCGTGTGTATAGTTTTCCGTCAGAATAAGTTCCTGCACCACCTTCACCAAAGCAGTAATTAGAATCTTCATTCACGTTGTGGAATTGGTTGATTTGACGTAAATCTCTACGTCTGTCTTGTACATTTTTACCACGTTCTAAAACCACAGGTTTGTATCCTAATTCAATACAACGCAAAGCTGCATACATTCCTGCAGGACCAAATCCTACAATATGAATTTCTGGTTTGTTGCTAACGTCTTGGTAATTAAATTGATATTCAGATTGTTCTGGAGCCGCTTCTTTAACGTAAACTGCTACTTTGTAATTAAAGTAAATTTGAGGTTTACGAGAATCGATAGATTTACGTAAGACTTTTACGGTTGTAATGTCTTTTCTAGAAATACTTAACCATTCCGCAGCTTTCATTTCTAGAATGTTTGCCTTGGTCTCCTCTTGCAGTTTTATACGAAGTTGAATCTCTTTTACCATGATGCAAAAATAGTTTATTTATTGCTAGTATTTAATAGGTTGATAGGTAATCGATATAAAAAAAGATGATGAAAAATAGCGAGCTACTCATCATCATCTTATTTTGTGATTTATTAAAGATAACAGTTTTTGTTTATGCTTCTACAGTTCCTTTTTTAGATTTTCTGTACGTAAAAGAATTAAAAATATTACGTCTTCCAAAGTTGTTGATAGATTTACTGTTTACAAACTTTAGGAATAATTTATGGTTCACTCCAAAATATTCATAAGTATTTCCATCGGTAAAAGTTACTTCTAACAACATACTTTTGTGATGATAATCTGCTACTTGAGATTCGGTAATGGTTTTTTTGTATTCTTCTAGGTTTGCTTCTTTGGTTTCTGGAGCAATACTTACCAAGAAATGATAACCGTCAATAATTCTAGTGCTTACTTCTTCGGCTTCTAATTTCTTTTCTTCGTCCTGAAATTTATCAGGATGCCATTGTTTTACCAATCCTCTGTAAGTAGTCTTTAACTCTTTAAGAGAGATAGCTCCTTCTACTTTAAAAAGCTTTTTATATTCGTTAATACGCTTCATGTTTTGTTTTTTCAGGTTGCGGCTGCAAAGCTATTCATAATAAAATGGAATACAGTATTTTAAATTGTATTTGTAAAGCTTATTTTAACCAATTAATTTATTGTTGCTTGGCAAAAATTTCTGCCACAGCAGCTTTGTATTTTACTTGATTTCCAGCCTTTTTAATAGCTTTATATGTTTTTTGAGGATTGTCAAAAGATTGAGAAAAGTATTCCCAAAACCCTAACATTTTCATTTTAATAGGAGTAGGACCAGACAAAGCTTCATCATATTGTTGATAAATGGTGTCGTGGAATTCTTTGAAAATCTGCCATCTGTTTTCAGGATATTCAGTGGTGTTGTTCTGAATCATGCTAGGTAAAAAAGGATCTGCAATTAAACCACGACCAATCATAAAATGATCGATGCTAGGAAAACGTTCTTGTAATTCTCTAAAAGCTTGTACACTGGTAATATCTCCGTTATAATATAATTTATGAGGACTGTTTTCTATACATTTTTGGAAAGAGTCTAAATCAGTCCCTCCTTTGTAGAGTTGCTTACCAATACGAGCGTGAATGGCAATATTTTTTAATGGATATTTTTCTAGAATAGGGAATACCTCTAAAATTTCGGTTGGTTCTTCATAACCCATTCTCATTTTCATAGAAATGGTTACATCACTTTCGTTATGTGCTTTGTGTAAAACTTCATCAATCTTTTGAGGTTGGCAAATCATTCCAGATCCCATTCCTTGTTTGGTGACCATTGGATAAGGACAACCTAAATTCCAGTTTAATTCTTTGTAGCCTAAAGATTGAATGTATTTAATAACAAATAAAAATTCATCGGGATTGTTGGTCATTACCTGAGGAATTAATTCAGAAACTTGATTGTTTTCAGGATTTAAATCTCTTTGGTAATTGTTTTTAATCACCATTTTACCATTCATCTTAATATAAGGAGCGTAAAATGTATTTATTCCTCCAAAATAATGATGGAATGCGTTACGAAAACGAAAATCTGTAAATCCTTGTAAAGGAGATGATAAAAGTGTAATTGACATCCAAAAAATTTTGGCAAAAGTAGTGAAAAACAAAACCACTCAATCAAAAAAAGAGTGGTTTGTGAATTGTTTAATACAAGTGATTTTCGTTGAGTTGATTTACTAAACTTTGTGCCACTTGTTTTGGGATGTTGTTAAATATATCATCTGCATTTTGTACACCATATTCACTGTTCCAAACCACAGTGTCTTTGCTAATATCTATTCCTGTAAAAACATAAGTATACATTAAATTGCTAGAATTTGTAGTAGCATTATAGGTGTCTTTTTCAAAAACTTTTTCTTTGCTATTTATTTTATTGTAAAGTCTTTGGATGTCTTTTTGAAAAATAGTAATTACCAAATCAATGTTTTTATCTAAGACTTCTTCATCTATGTTTTGCTGAATTTCTTCCTGACTTAAAACAAGTGTTTTGTCCAAGTTGTTTTTAATCAAATAAAAATCAGCATATTTATTTTGTTCTCCTAATTGTTCTTTAGCAAATTCAACAATTTTTGTGTTGATTTTAGAAATGGTTAATTTATTTTTAAGTTCTGTGTCAAAAATTTTCTTAATGATATTCTGATTGGTATAATAACTATCAGTAACAAATAAAACTCGTTTATAAGTTGGAGGGATATCATCTTTTTTTTGACTAATAGTTGTTTTAGGGCTATTGCAGCTGATAATGATAAGGGCAAATAGAAAATAGATGATTTTCTTCATGGAAATTAATTTTATAATGAAGCTACAATAATTATTCCTTATGTCTAATTTTAAGAAATGAATACTTTTTTAAAAAAGTTGATCTTCCATTAATTTCAAATGAACTTTTTTAGCAAGTACACTAGGTGTATTATCTAAAAAGGAATTGGCATTATCTACTTCATAGGTGCCTTTCCAAACTTCTTTATTAGATTTTGTGTCTATTGCGGTAATTGTGTATTTAAATGATAAATTACTTGAACTGTTCATAGAAAATTCTCCATTTAGCCCTGTTGAAGGAGAAGTGTAATGCGCAGTGCTAATGTTAGTTGGAATAATTTTAATTAATATGTCAATATTTTTACTATTAATAATACTTAATATTTCAGCTTTTTTAGATATATCATCAGCATTTTCATTATCATTTAGTTTGGGTTTTTTCTCTTCTTCTATATTTATATTAACAATATGAGCTGAAAATTTTATACCATTAGAGCTAAACCTTTTTAAAAGATTATTTAAAAGGCTTTTGTTGATATCAGAAACTTTATTAAGTTCTGTAGCTTTAGAACTGAAAAATTGAGCAAATCCAGATTTAGTACTATAGTAACCAGTTGTAATAAATAAGGGCTTTTTGTATTGGTGTGGGGTGATGTTATTGTCTTTTACAGATAAGAGTGTTGAACTGCATCCTGTTAAAGTAATAACAAGAGAAATTAGTACAAATATTTTTTTCATAGTATTTTTTTAACCACCTAATCCAAAAAAAAGAAAAGGTGGTTTGAAATTATAGTTAAACAAATTTTAGTTCTTTACGTGTAAAGCTTCGTTTAATTCAATCGTTTTTGGGTTAGGACGACAAGTTAAGTGTCCGTTAGTAGAATCTAATAAGAATAACAATTTGTCTTTTCCGTTTAACTCAGCACCTTTTACAATGTTTTGTCTTTCTTCAACTTTGTTTCCGTTGATGTCTACAGGTTGTTTGTTGGCATCATATAACCAAACTTTAGCAGCAGCAGTTACATAAACTCCAGCAGCAATAGTACATCCAAATCCTAAAGAAATTCCTGTTCCAGAGTTAGCTCCTAATAAACATTTATCTCCAATAGAAATTACGTTTTTGTTACCACCAGATAAAGTTCCCATAATAGAAACTCCACCACCTAAATCAGAATCGTGACCTACTACAACTCCAGCAGAAACTCTACCTTCAATCATAGCATTTCCTTTAGTACCTGCATTAAAGTTAATATAACCAGCAGGCATTACTGTTGTTCCTACAGCACAATGTGCTCCTAAACGAACTTGAGATCCACTAGCAATTCTTACTCCGTTTGGTACGTGGTAGTTTACCATATAAGGGAATTTGTCTACATGTGTTACCACAATGTTTTCTCCTTTAAAAGTAGCTTTAATTCTTTCTGCAGATAAATCTTCTGGTAAAATCGGTCCTTGGTTGGTCCAAGCAATGTTGTTTAATTTTCCAAAAACACCTTCTAAAGACAATCCGTGTGGCAATACGTGTAATTGCGATAAACATTGGAGTTTAAAGTATCCTTCTACAGCATCATTAACAGGTTGATCTTTATCAAATAAGAAATAAGCAACTACATCAATTTCTTGATATGTATTGCTAGGAGATGCAATGTTCTCTAACAATTGTTGAATAAGAATAATGTTTGGGTGTTTTTCTATTTCTCCATGAAAAGCAGCAAAGTTGTCAAAAGCATTTTGTAATTGAGCTTTAGAAACAGTTACAAATCCATTTTCACTTCCTTTAAAACCTGTTACATCTTGTAATAATGCAGCAGTTCCAAAAGCAGTATCCCAGTTAATTCCTGGAAAGTTTACGTCCAAAACTTTGTCTCCTTTAGAGCGGCGAATTCCTAATCCAAATGCTAATGGTTTTGTGTATCCTTCTGTAGCTTCAACATCTGCTACGTATGCTTTAAAATCTTCTATTGTATTCATGTTATTTGTTTTCAAAAAATGATGGGGCAAATATAAGGCATTGAAATTAGCTATAAAAACGGATGTGATTTAGTTGCTATAAAAAATCTACGTTTTCTTTTAAAACTATTTCAATTGGAGAAAAATAGTATTTCTCGGGTTTTATTTGATGGGTTAAATAATTAAAGAGCAACTTAATTCCATCGTACCCTTGTTGAATAGGTTTTTGGCTGATTAAAAAATCAACAGTTCCATTTTTTAAATATTTAATGTTTTTGTTTGTTGTATCAAAACCACCAATTTCAATATCTTTTCTGTCTAAGCTTTCAACTATTTTAGCTACAGCACTAACTTTACTTGAAGGAACAAATATTCCTTTAATATGAGTATGTTCAGAAAGATAATTGCTAAGTTGATTTTTTAATGTTTCACTATTTTCAATATGTTCAAAATGTAAGTTGTGAATAGTAATCGATTTTTTAGAGGTTTTAAAAAAATCTTTAAATCCATTAATTCTTTTGTTAATAGAAGTATAGTTAGAAATGTCTTTTCTGATTTCAATAATTAAAATTTCAGCTTTTTTAGGTAATACCCAATTCATTAATTTTCCTGCTAGCAATCCACTTTTAAAAGAATCTTGCCCAATAAAAGATAGATTGTTAAGTCCTTCTGTTTCGGTATTGATAAATACATAAGGGATGTTTTCATTTTCTAACAAACCAATCAACTCTTTGGTTTCTTTGTTAAAAATAGGAGCAATTAATACCGCACTAGGTTTGCTGTTTACCATTTTATGAAAAGCATCAATATAGGTTTTTGATGAAAATTGATTAAAATGAAAGTTGTTGATTAAAAATCCAAGATTTTTAATTTCTTCCATGGCATTAGCAATTCCTTGTTTAGGAGATTCCCAAAATTCATCAGAATTTATGTTTTCTGGTAAAAGAGTCGCTATGGTATACGTTTTTTTAGATGCCAAAATACTAGCAACAGGATTTACCGTATAATTATAGTCCTCAATAATTTTAAGAACTTTTTTTTTGGTTTTTTCAGAAACGCCCGGTCTATTGTGTAAAACTCTGTCTACAGTTCCAATAGAAACGTTTGCCTTTAATGCGATGTCTTTGATGCTTTTCAATGCCTTATTTTGTTAATTCCGTAAAAACCAGTGCAAAATTATGTTAAAATAGTGATGGATGCTGTTTGGTTCATTATTTTTTATTAATTTCGTGTGCGTACACGAAAATATAAAATTAAAGTTAGAATGGCACAATTATTCAATATCAAAGATCAAGTGATTGTCGTTACAGGTGGGGCAGGAGTGTTAGGAGGTAGCATTGCAGAGCATTTGTTAAGCGAAGGAGCTAAAGTGGTAATTATTAGTAGAAGCGAAGATACGGTTGCTGCAAAATTAGCAGAGTTAGAAAAAATAGGAAAAGATGTTGTTGGATACGCATGTGATGTGTTAAGCGAAGCTTCTTTAACAGAAGTAAAAGATAAAATTATTGCCAAGTGGGGAAAAATTGATGCTTTGGTAAATGCTGCTGGAGGAAATATGCCAGGAGCAACCATTTCACCAGATAAAACTTTCTTTGATTTACAAATGGCAGATTTTAGAAAAGTATCTGAGTTAAACTTAGATGGAACAGTGTTACCATGTTTAATTTTTGGTAAAGAGATTGTGGCGAATGGAAAAGGAAGTATTATTAATGTTTCTTCAATGGCGGCAGCACAAGCGATTACAAGAGTTGTAGGTTATTCTGCATCTAAAGCAGCGATTGACAATTTTACCAAGTGGTTGGCTTCTGATTTTGCATTAAAATTTGGAGATCAAATAAGAGTAAATGCCATTGCTCCAGGTTTTTTTATTGGAAAACAAAATTTACGTTTGTTAACTAATGAAGATGGTTCTTATACAGAAAGAGGAAATACCATTATTAAAAATACACCTATGAAACGTTTTGGAGAATCGGAAGAATTAAACGGAACAGTACAGTGGTTGTTAAGTGATGCTTCAAAATTTGTAACAGGAATCGTAGTGCCAATTGACGGTGGATTTAGTGCCTTTAGTGGTGTTTAATAAAGATATAAGTTAGAAAAATGATACAAACATTTAGATGGTTTGGGGTAAATGATTCTGTTCAATTATCTCACATAGCACAGGCTGGTGCAACAGGAGTGGTAACGGCTTTACATCATGTGAAAAATGGTGATATTTGGGAAGTAGAAGAAATCATGAAAGTAAAAAACATGATTGAAGAGGCTGGTTTAGAATGGTCTTTTATAGAAAGTATTCCTATTCATGAAAACATCAAATTACAAAAGGGAGATTATTTACACCGTATAGAAAATTACAAGCAAAGTTTAAAAAATGTAGCGGCATGTGGAATTAAAAATGTGTGTTACAATTTTATGCCTGTGCTAGATTGGACAAGAACTCAACTTTTTTGGCCTTTAAAAAACGGAGCTACGGCTTTGCGTTTTGATAAAGTTGAAATGGCTGTTTTTGAAATTTATTTGATGGAAAGAGAAGGGGCAGAAAAAGATTATACTCCAGAGGTTCAAGCCAAAGCAAAAGAATCTTTTGAGAATATGTCATCAGAAGAAAAAACACGTTTGTCTGATTGTATTTTAAAAGGATTGCCAGGAACGGTAGACGATTTGTCTATGGACGAATTTAAAGCAATGATTGCGCAGTATGATGGTTTAAGTCATGCAGATTTAAAATCAAATTTATCATTCTTTTTAAATCAAGTAGTTCCTATTGCTGAAGAAAATGGAATTGTAATGGCTATTCATCCAGATGATCCACCAATGGATATTTTAGGATTGCCAAGAATTATTAAATCAGAAAAAGATTTAGAAGATTTAGTTGGGTTTATTGATAGCCCTAGTAACGGAATTACTTTTTGTACAGGATCTTTAGGGGCAAATCCGGATAATGATTTACCTAAAATGATAGAAAAGTTTGCGGATAGAATTCACTTTTTACATTTAAGAAATGTAAGAAGAGAAGCTGATGGAAGCTTTTTTGAAGACAATCACTTAGGAGGTTCTAGCGATATGTATGAAGTAGTAAAAGCAGTTGCTAAAATTGAAAAGCAAAGAGGAATTGAAATTCCAATGAGACCAGATCACGGTCACCAAATGATTGATGATTTAACCAATGACAAAGCATATTGTGGATACACAGCTATTGGTAGATTAAAAGGTTTGGCTGAACTTAGAGGATTAGAGCTAGGAATAAAAAGAAGTGAAGCTTAAATAGCTGAATTTTTATATAAAAAAAGAGATGTTATTGAAAAAATAGCATCTCTTTTTTGTTTAAAATTTAATATTAAAACTTTAAATATACTTTCCTTTAATATCTTTCAATTGTATTTGTAAAGCTTTGGTAGATACTTGAATTTCAATAAACAATAAAATCAAAGAAACCATCATACAGCAAAGGCTAATAATAAAAACAGCATCAGCGGTTAAAGGCATCATTAAAAAAAGGAGTAACATGGTTAATACAGCTCCCATAAAACTTAAAATAGCAAAACCTTGAGTAGCTCTAATTAAGGTTAATCTTTTACTCAATATTTTAATTTGATCTCCAATATTTTTTTCGTGAGAATCTTGATATTCTTTGTGTAATTGCCTAATTAAAGAAGCAATGGCTAAATAACGTGCGTTATAGGCCAACATTGATAAAGAGATGGCAGGAAACAACAAAGCGGGAATACTCATTGATAAATTCATGTTCGGGGATTTAAATTCATTACTAAAATACAAAGAATATTAAACCTTAGGTTTATGTTTTTATGAAATAGTAGATTCTATCATAATTAATCATTTACAATTCATCATTAATAATTAGCTTTTAATATCTTTGCCACTTCTAAAAATAAAAACTCATGAAAGCAGGTATTGTAGGATTACCAAACGTTGGAAAATCAACGCTATTCAATTGTTTGTCTAATGCAAAAGCGCAAAGTGCAAACTTTCCATTCTGTACAATTGAACCTAATATTGGTGTGGTAAATGTACCAGATCCAAGATTAGAGAAATTAGAGTCTTTGGTAAATCCAGAAAGAGTAGTACCTGCAACTGTAGAAATTGTTGATATTGCTGGATTGGTAAAAGGAGCAAGTAAAGGAGAAGGTTTAGGAAACCAATTTTTAGCAAACATTCGTGAAACAGATGCTATTTTACATGTGTTACGTTGTTTTAATGATGATAATATTATTCATGTTGATGGTTCTATTGATCCTATTAGAGATAAAGAAACGATTGATATTGAGTTACAATTAAAAGATTTAGAAACGGTTGAAAAGCGTTTAGAAAGAGTTAAAAAATTAGCTAAAACAGGAAATAAAGAAGCACAAGCTGAATTTGATGTTTTAGACAGGATTAAAACTTCTTTAGAAGCAGCAGTTTCGGTTCGTGCATTGTCTTTTACAGAAAAAGAATTAGAGTTTGTAAAACCATTACAATTCATTACCATCAAACCTGTAATGTACGTTTGTAATGTTGATGAAGAATCAGCAGTAGATGGAAACGAATATGTTGAGTTGGTAAAAGAAGCTGTAAAAGATGAAAATGCTGAAGTATTATTTTTAGCTGTTGGAACAGAAGCAGATATCAATGAATTAGAAAGTTTTGAAGAGCGTAAAGAGTTTTTATCTGATATTGGTTTAGAGGAGCCAGGTGCTGCAAAATTAATCCGTGCTGCTTATAAGTTATTAAACTTACAAACCTACTTTACTGCAGGAGTAAAAGAAGTAAGAGCTTGGACCATTAATATTGGAGATACTGCACCACAAGCGGCTGGAGTAATTCACACAGATTTTGAAAAAGGATTTATCCGTGCAGAAGTCATTAAATATAACGACTATGTTACTTTAGGAAGTGAAGCCAAAGTAAAAGAAGCAGGAAAATTATCTGTAGAAGGAAAAGAATACATAGTACAAGATGGAGATATGATGAATTTTAGATTTAATGTCTAATTTTCTCCATCAATAAAAAATAAAAGCCAATTCATCATTTATGAATTGGCTTTTTTAATATGATAAAATCATGAAAAAAATATCAGAAAATACTGTTGGTGTATTGATTGCTTTGTTGGCAGTATTTCTATTTTCATCAAAAGCGATTATTGTAAAATTAATTTATGACTTTCAAGTTCCAACTGTTCACATTCTTTTGTTAAGAATGTTGTTTGCATTGCCTTTTTATTTGGTGATTTTAGCAGTTAAAAGGAATGAGGTAAAAACAGGTCTAGAAAAAAAGCATTATTTGTGGTTAGTTCTTTTTGGGGTAATAGGTTATTACGTAGCTAGCTTTTTTGATTTTTACGGATTAAAATTTTTATCCGCAAGTTTAGAGCGAATCATTTTGTTTGTGTATCCAACATTGGTGGTATTGATAGGTGCTTTGTTTTTAAAAACCAAAATTACCAAACAACAAATTTGGGCCATTGTAATCACTTATTTTGGTGTCTTTTTAACTTTTGCTTCGGAGTTGCAAATCAATCATGATGATCATTTGTTTTTAGGAGCTGGACTTATTTTTATGAGTGCGTTAACATATGCATCGTATTTGGTGGGGAGTGGTTGGTTAATTCCAAAATTCGGAACCATTCGTTTTACCTCAATGGCTATGGTTGTGGCATGTAGTTCTGTAATTATTCATTATTTAATTTCAGATAGACAGTCTGTTTTAAATTATCCAGCGGAGGTATATCAATACGAGATACTGATGGCTGTTTTTTGTACGGTACTGCCTTCTTATTTAGTGTCTTATGCCATTCAGAAACTAGGGGCTTCTAAGTTTGCGATCATCGGAAGTATTGGTCCTGTATTTACTATTGTATTAGCAACTATTGTTTTGGGAGAAAGTATTACTTTTATACAAGCAATTGGAGTTGTGATTGTAATTCTAGGTGTTAGAATTGTATCAAAAAAAGAACGATGATTGCGTTAAAAACCTGTTGATAATTCAATTTTACAGACTGTCGGTAAAGACGAATAAAACCTTAAATTTAACAAGAACCTAAATCAGAGCTTTGTTTATGAGTGAAGAAACAAAATATACCGAAGATAATATACGATCGTTAGACTGGAAAGAGCATATTCGTATGCGACCAGGGATGTATATTGGTAAATTAGGGGACGGATCATCGCAAGATGATGGAATTTATATTTTAATTAAAGAAGTCATAGACAACTCCATTGATGAATTTGTGATGGGCGTTGGGAAAACCATTGAAATTTCTGTAAAAGATGAGGTGGTTAAAGTAAGAGATTACGGACGTGGAGTTCCTTTAGGGAAAGTAGTAGATGTGGTTTCTAAAATGAACACAGGAGGAAAGTATGATTCTCGTGCGTTTAAAAAATCTGTTGGATTAAACGGAGTAGGTACCAAAGCGGTGAATGCTTTGTCTAGTAGTTTTTCTATTCAGTCTATTCGTGACGGACAAACCACCACGGCCGAATTTGAAAAAGGAGAGTTGGTCAATCAAACTCCTTTAGAAGCAACAACTATTCGTAGAGGTACTAGGGTCATTTTTCATCCAGATGCTTCCATTTTTGTGAATTACAAATTCCGTAGTGAATATGTCATTAAAATGATTAAAAACTATGTATACCTAAATCCAGGGTTAACAATAGTTTTTAATGGTGAAAAGTTTGTATCTGAAAATGGATTAAAGGATTTATTAGAAGAAAATATTCACGAAGATACCTTGGCTTATCCTATTATCCATTTAAAAGGAGATGATATTGAAATTGCCATGACTCATAGTAAAACGCAATACAGCGAAGAGTATCATTCTTTTGTCAACGGACAACATACCACGCAAGGAGGAACGCATCAGAATGCGTTTAGAGAAGCAGTGGTAAAAACCATTAGAGAGTTTTTTGGTAAAAATTTCGAGGCTTCGGATGTTCGTAAATCTATTGTAAGTGCCATTGCCATTAAGGTGATGGAACCTGTTTTTGAAAGTCAGACCAAAACCAAGTTGGGTTCTACTGAAATGGGAGGAGATTTGCCAACGGTAAGAACTTATATCAACGATTTTGTTAAAACCAATTTAGATAATTATTTACATAAAAATCCTACGACTGCAGAAGCCATTCAGCGTAAAGTAATGCAGGCAGAAAAGGAACGTAAAGAATTGTCTGGAATTAGAAAAATTGCTAGAGAACGAGCTAAAAAAGCAAGTGTACACAATAAAAAATTACGTGATTGTAGAATTCATTTAGAAGATTCTAAAAAAGAAGGACATTTGGAAACTTCTTTATTTATTACAGAGGGAGATTCTGCAAGTGGATCTATTACCAAATCTCGTAATGTAAATACTCAAGCCGTATTTAGTTTAAAAGGAAAACCCTTAAACTGTTATGGGTTAACTAAAAAAATTGTGTACGAAAATGAGGAGTTTAACTTATTACAAGCCGCGTTAAATATTGAAGACGGAATAGAAAATTTAAGATACAACAACGTTATTATTGCTACTGATGCCGATGTGGATGGTATGCACATTCGTTTGTTATTGATTACTTTCTTTTTACAGTTTTTTCCTGAAGTGATTAAAGAAGGACATTTGTATATTTTAGACACGCCTTTGTTTAGAGTAAGAAATAAAAAAGAAACCATTTATTGTTATTCCGAAGAGGAAAAACAAAATGCCATAGAAAAATTAACAGGAAAAGCAGAGATTACACGATTTAAAGGATTGGGAGAAATTTCACCAGATGAATTCCAACATTTTATTGGAGAAAACATTCGTTTAGATCCTGTGATGTTAGACAAAGAACAATCTATTGAATCTATGTTAGAATTCTATATGGGTAAAAACACACCAGACCGTCAAGAATTTATTATTGACAATCTGAAATATGAGTTGGATGTTATTGAGGAAAATTAAGACATTAACTTAAAAGAATAAAAAGTAAAACATATTTAATTAGTTGCTATTTTATGCAAGACGACATCAACAATCAAGAAGAAAACGAATTTGAAAATCATAAACCGGTAGAAAGTCAAGAGACCATTACCAAAGTTACAGGAATGTACAAAGAGTGGTTTTTAGACTATGCTTCTTACGTAATCTTAGAACGTGCAGTACCAGCCATTGCAGACGGTTTTAAACCTGTGCAAAGACGTATTATGCAGTCTATGAAAGATTTAGATGATGGACGTTACAACAAGGTTGCTAATTTGGTAGGGCACTGTATGCAGTATCATCCACACGGAGATGCTTCTATTTCTGATGCCATGGTACAAATTGGGCAGAAAGAATTGTTGATAGATATGCAAGGAAACTGGGGGAATATTCTTACAGGAGACCGAGCAGCAGCAGCTCGTTATATAGAAGCTCGTTTGTCTAAGTTTGCTTTAGAAGTAGTGTTCAATCCAAAAACAACAGATTGGCAAGCTTCGTATGATGGACGTAGAAAAGAGCCTATCAATTTACCAGTAAAGTTTCCAATGCTTTTGGCACAAGGAGGTGAGGGAATTGCTGTAGGATTATCAACCAAAATTTTACCACACAACTTTAATGAGTTGATAGATGCTTCTATTAAAATATTAAGAGGGAGAAGTTTTACTTTGTTTCCAGATTTTTTAACAGGGGGAGTAGTGGATGTCACCAATTATAATGATGGTGCCAGAGGAGGAAAAGTAAGAGTTCGTGCCAAAATATCTCAGTTAGATAAAAAGACTTTGGTGGTAAACGAAATTCCTTTTGGAACTACTACATCAACGTTAATAGAATCTATTTTAAAAGCAAATGACAAGGGGAAAATTAAAATCAAACAAATAGAGGATAACACTGCTAGAAATGTTGAGATTTTAATTCATTTACCTCCAGGCGTTTCACCTGATAAAACTATTGATGCTTTGTTCGCTTTTACCAATTGTGAGGTTTCTATTTCTCCATTGTGTTGTGTCATTCAAGATCATAAACCCGTGTTTGTTGGAGTGTCTGATATTTTAAAAATATCAACCAATAACACCCTGCATTTATTAAAAAGAGAGTTAGAAATTCAGTTAGGAGAGTTGCAAGAAAAATGGCATTTTGCCTCTCTAGAGCGTATTTTTATAGAGAATAGAATTTATCGTGACATTGAAGAGGAAAGTACTTGGGAAGGAGTAATTTCTGCTATTGATAAAGGATTAAAACCACATATATCGCATTTAAAAAGAGCCATTACAGAAGAAGATATTGTTCGTTTAACAGAAATTAGAATCAAGCGAATTTCTAAGTTCGATATAGATAAAGCCAAGCAAATTATTGAAAGTTTAGAAGATGAAATAGCAACAGTTAAACATCATTTAGACAATTTAATAGAGTTTGCTATTGATTACTTTAAGAGTTTGAAAGAAAAATACGGGAAAGAAAAACCTCGTATGACAGAAATTAGAACTTTTGATGATATTGAAGCTACCAAAGTGGTAATGCGTAATGAAAAATTATACGTAAACAGAGCCGAAGGTTTTGTGGGGACTTCTTTAAAAAGAGATGAATTTGTTGCAGATTGTGCCGATATTGATGATGTGATAGTTTTTAGAAAAGACGGAACGATGATTGTGAGCAAAGTGGCTCAAAAAACATTTGTTGGTAAAGACATTATTCATGTGGCCATCTTTAAGAAAAGTGACAAACGTACCATTTACAATATGATGTATCGTGATGGTCGTTCTGGTCCAAGTTATATGAAACGTTTTAATGTTACTGGAGTTACTAGAGATAAAGAATACGATTTAACTGCTGGAAATAAAGGTTCTGTAGTTTGGTATTTTACTGCCAATCCTAATGGAGAAGCAGAAACGGTTTCTATTGAATTAAAACCATTGGCTGGCTTAAAGAAATTAAAGTGGGATATAGATTTTTCTGATTTGATGATTAAAGGACGTTCTTCAAAAGGGAATTTAATTACCAAATATCCAGTTAAGAAGATTGAATTTAAATCAGCAGGGACTTCTACTTTAAAGCCTCGTAAAATATGGTTTGATGATACTGTACAGCGTTTAAATGTTGATGGTAGAGGAGAATTATTAGGGGAATTTACGGCTAAAGATAAATTGTTGGTAGCCACACAATCTGGAAAAATAAAAACCATTACACCAGCTTTAACTACGCATTTTGAAGATGACATGGTAGTGTTAGAAAAGTGGGAACCAAACAAGCCTATTTCTGCTATTTATTACGAAGGAGAAAAAGAAAAATATTACGTAAAACGCTTTGTGATAGATTCTCCTGACAAGGAAGAATTCTTTATTAGTGAACATCCTAAAACACAATTACAAATTGTAGTTACCGATTATAGACCTAATGTTGAGGTGGTATTTAGCAAGCGTAACCTAGATAATTTGGTAATAGATTTAGAAGATTTTATAGCTGTTAAAGGAATTAAAGCTTTAGGAAATCAATTAACGGATGATAAAATTAAACTAGTTAATAGGCTAGAACCATTACCATATAGTCCTGCTGAAAATGACATTGAAGTAGAAGATGAAGAGGAGATTAATGGAGATCAGCCAACGTTATTTTAACTTTTAAAAAAATAGTTTAATACTTAATAGGTACTCGAAAGGATTCGAGCAACAGAATGAAGATAGAAAATACTCCATAATTCAAAAAATCAACGTAATAAACGCATGAAATAATAATAATGAGAGGCTTATTAATAATATTTTTTACCTTTTTATATCAATTTAATATTGAATTTTGCGAAAGTAAAATTCAAGAACTGCCACCTAACAAAGGAGAGATTAAATCGGACAGTATACAAATAAAGTATTGGGACGCTAATAAAGTGTTTGAATATAAATTTAGTATTGTAAATGATTCTATATATAATCATAGTCTTAAAGAAAAATCTACTTTGATTAATAAAATAAAGGTTGAAAAAATTAAGAAATATATTAACATGTTTTTTGAATCAAAAAACAAGCAAATTGAATTAGATAGGATAAAAAACAAAGGTTTTTTAGACATAGGAACTTACTCAGAATTAAAGATATTATTTTTTGTAAATGGTTGTATTGTCCAAAAAGAAGTTGTCATACTTGGAAGCGATACTCATAAAATAATTTACAGTTCTGAGTTTATGAACTTTTTAAAAATTATACGAAATCTCTGTGAGTCTATAGACTCAAAACATCTATAAACCTATAAAATTTTGCATGCCCCCTCTGGTACTCGAAAGGATTCAAGCACCAGACAAAACAGCCAACGAAATTTTATATTTAATATAAAATTTACTCCAACCTCTTAAAAAAAGTAGTTTCATAATCTGGTAATAACTCTGGATGACATATTTTAATAAAATCTTTTAAAATTAAATCAGGTCTTAAAGCACCCAATTCAAAAAATACTAATCCACCAGTTTCTCCAACAGTATTTGTGTACGTATAAATATTATTGGTGCTAAAAGGTTTAAAACTTGAATAGTGTTTGTTGTTATTAGCCAATGCTTTTTTATCAAGAGCATAACCAGGAGCAAACCAAAAATCTGCATTTTTAGCTTCTACAAATACTTCTTCAAATTGTAAAGCCAAACTTCCTGTGCTTTCTGTATTTTGCCAATAATAGTTGGTGCCTGCATCTTTCATAATTTGTGCTACATAACTATCTCCAGCAGGAGTGTACCAAATATCATTGTAAATTCCTCCGTATAAAACATTGGGTTTATGAATGTTGTCAGGAATAGTTTTTAACGCTGTGTGATAGTTCTTCACGATTTCATCAAAAACTAAATTTGCTTCTTTTTCTTTGTTTAAAAACAAGGCAAAAAACTTAATCCATTCTGCTCTACCCAAAGGAGTTTCTTCAAGCCAACTAGCATCAATCACAATGGGGATTCCTGCTTTTTTTAAGGTGGTAAAGTTTTTGTTGATGTTGTTTACCGCAAAAGCAAACAAGATATCAGGCTGAATATCCAAAACCATTTCTGTATTCATATGCTCTTCATGACCAATATCTACAATGCTACCGTTGTCTATTAAAGTTCTGGTTTTTTTAGAAGAGATGAACTTGGTGTTGGGATATCCTTTTAATAAAGTTTCACTTTTTAAAGCTTCTAAAACAGGAATTTGTGTGGTAGAAGTAGCGATGATTTTTTTTAAAGGAGTGTTGATTATGATTTGATTTTCATTACTCGGTTTGATAACTGTATCTCCTTTAACAATAATATATTCATATGGAGTTGTGGCTCCTTTATAGGGAGTTTTTACAATCACTTTTATATACTTAGCATATTTTTCATATGTAAATCCTTTGGCAAACTCTGGCTTGATAACAGCCTTGTTTTCTGTTTTTTTATTTGCTTTAGGTTGACAAGCAATAAGAGTGCATATAATAAAAAGATGAGTAAAAAACTTCATATTTAAAGAATTTGATATTGGTTGGTTTCAGTATCTATTTGTACAATGGTTCCGTAAGGAATTTTAAAATCAAAAGAATTTGTTAAGTCTGTTTGGGTGATATGTGCTAAAATACTTCTGATGACTCCAGCATGAGTAACCAAAGCGGTTTTGTCTTTTTTTATGTTCTGATACACAGACAAAACTCTTAAATATAAATCCATATAACTTTCTCCGTTAGGAACGGGAACATGAACAAAATCTTGCATCCAAGGATCAATTTCTTCTTGCGGAATTTTATTCCAATCCATCAATTCCCAATCTCCAAAATCTAATTCTTTTAAGTTATCATCTGTGGTGAAATCAGCTTTTATTTTGTTAGCCAATTTAGTACATCTTTGTAAAGGACTACTAATGACTTGTTGAATTTCGTGGTTTTTTAGTTTTGATAATAAAAAATTAGCCTCTTCTTCAAAATCCTCAGAAAGTGGAAGGTTTGCTTGCCCGTAACAAATTCCTTTGTCTATGTCTGGTGTGGTATGTCTTATTAAATAAAGAATCATAGAATAATTAATAAGCTTAAATAAAAGACGACTTCCGAAACTTGTTGTGTAGCACCTGCACAATCACCTGTGTGCCCACCAATCCATTTGTGAAAATATTTTGCCAACATGTATTTTGATATCATTACTGGAATAAAAGCAAGAAATACATAGATGTTAAAAAAGAAAATCAACGGAATAATGGCAAAGATTCCACTAATGATGACATCTTTTAATTGAATCCCAATTGCCGATGGTTTCACTTTACTTTTATTGATATCTTGTACATAAGGTTCTGTATAAATTAGAGTAGTGGCAGCAAATCTGCTAATAGCATGACCAGCAATGATGGCAACAATACAATTGTAAATATCAAATTCTGAAAGGGCTTGATATTTAATAGCTAATAACAACCCTAAACCTACAATTCCATAAGTTCCTACTCTAGAATCTTTCATAATGGTTAATATTTTTTCTTTGGTCCAACCGCCACCAAAACCATCGCAAACATCGGCAAAACCATCTTCGTGAAAAGCACCTGTAATCCAAATAGTTCCTGCCATACTTAGGAGTATGGAAATAGCATCATTAAAAAGAAACTCAGCCACATAAAATACCAAGGCTCCAAAAGCTCCAACAATAATTCCTACCAAAGAAAAGTAACGACTGCTTTTGGCTAGTATTTCAGGGGAGTGATCTATGTTTTTAGGACAAGGAATTCTTGTGAAAAACATAATAGCCGTTAAAAAAACAGCAATTTCTTTTTTCATATTAACTTAATTTATTGGTCACATTGGCGCTTTCAAAACTAGCCATTTCGTTTAAAAATTTTACAGCAGATTGTACCAAAGGATAAGCCAAAGCAGCCCCTGTTCCTTCACCTAATCGCAGTCCAATATTTAAAATGACATCTGCTTTTAAAAATTGTAACATTTTGGTATGTCCTTGTTCATCTGAGCAATGAGAAAAAATACAATTATCTATAACATTTGGTTCTATAGCATGGGCTGCCAATAATGCGGATGTTACGATAAAACCATCTATTAAAATCGTCATATTTAATGCTTTTGCTTGGAGGATAGCTCCTGTAATCATAGCAATTTCGTAACCTCCAAATGTAGCTAAAATTTCCAGTGGATTTGTAATGTTGGAGTGTGTTTCTTGAGATTTTCTTAAAACAGCAGCTTTTACCCTAGTAGCATCATTATTAAGTCCTGTTCCTTTACCCACGCATTTACTAATATCTGTTTTGGTATATGCACTCATTAGTAAAGAAGCAGAAGAGGTGTTTCCAATCCCCATTTCTCCAAAACCAATAATATTGGTTCCTTCCGTAAATTGTTTGGTAACTATTTCTTTTCCTTTATTGATTGCTTTTTTACAATCTTCAAGATTCATGGCTGGTTGTATGCAAAAATCTGCAGTTCCTTTGTTTATTTTAGCATCAATTAAATAAGGTATTTTCCCAAAATCATAGTTTACACCTGCATCAATAATTTTTAAAGAGATGTTGTGCTGTTGGCAAAATACATTGATGGCTGCTCCACCATTTAAAAAGTTAAAAACCATTTGTGTGGTTACTTCTTGTGAAAAAGGACTCACAGGTTCTGAATTCACAATACCGTGATCTCCAGCAAAAATTAAAATAGCAGGTTTTGATAAAATTGGAGAAGTAGTTTGTTGAATATTTCCTACTTTAAAAGCTATTTTTTCTAAGATCCCTAAAGATCCTAAAGGTTTGGTTTTGGTGTCTATTTTATGTTGTAAAGTTTCTTGAAAGTTCATGATAATTTATTTTAAAGTCATTGGAAGTCCAGAAACCATAAAGGTTGCTTTGTTACTTAATTTAGCAATTTCTTGATTTACCCAACCTTGTAGTTCGGTGAATTTTCTTGATATTTCAGTATTTGCATGTACGCCCATTCCTATTTCATTAGATATAATAATAATGGTTGCATTTACTTTTTTTAATTTGTTTAGTTCATCTTTAACTAAAGACAAACTTTTTGCTACATCATATTTTGTATCTGTGTAAAAATTGGTGAGCCATAAGGTAACACAATCAATCACAACTACAGAGTTTTCTGGAATAATAGTACTTAAATGTTTTTCTTCCTCTAGGGTTGTCCATCGTTCATCTCTATCAGAAATATGTCTATCTACGCGTTTTTTAAAATCATCATCCCAAATTCTAGAAGTGGCTAAGTAATAAGGATTTGGACTTAATTCTTCTGCCATTTTTTGAGCATAGCTACTTTTACCAGAGCGTTCTCCTCCGGTGATGTAATGTATCATATCAAAATTTTTGAGCAAAGATTGCTAAGTTTTTTAAGATTAAAAAAAAATATCTGTAAAAAGAATTTACATTAGCAGTCTTAAATTTATTTTCTATGAAAGTGTCTTCTTTTATGCCAGCTGTAACACAAATGATTTACGATTTAGGTCTGCAAGATTTGTTAGATGGAATTACGTTTGAATGTCCGCAAGTTGCTTTAAAAGAAAAAACACCCGTGGTAAGATGTGTTTTAGAAGGAAAGAGCTATACTAGTGATGAAATCAATACCTTGTTTTCTAAAAGCAAAGCATCGGGAGAAAGTTTATACTTTGTTGATGAAGTTGCCTTGGCTAAAATTGCTCCAGATGTTGTGTTTACCCAAGATGTATGTGATGTTTGTCAGATAGATACTGAATGTGCCTCTTTAGCAGTAAATAAATTAGCAAAAATTCCAGAACTGATTTCTATCACTCCACAATCTTTAGAAGATGTGTTTGATAATGTCATCACCATAGCAAAAGCTTTAGATCAAGAAGTTTTAGGAAAAGACCATGTTACTTTTCTTAAAAATAAAATTGCAGATATAGTTGATAAGCAACGTGAGGCTAGAGTGATGCCTAAAAGTGTGATGTTGTTAGAATGGATAGATCCCCTTTTTAATTGCGGACATTGGATTCCTCATCAAATAGGGTATGCAGGTGGAATAGATTTGTTATCTCATCCCTCAGGTGATAGTATTGTCATCGATTGGCAAAAAATAGTAAAATACAACCCAGAAGTTTTAGTGATTGCTCCTTGTGGTTATACCCAAGAAAGAACTTTAGAAGACATGAAGTTTTTAGAAGCACAACCAGAATGGAAAACTTTAAGAGCGGTACAAAATAAACAAGTTTACTTGGCAGATTTTGATTTGTTTACCCAATCATCGGCAAGTACATTGGTAGATGGAATTATAGTGTTGTCTAAAATATTTCACCCTACAGTTTTTACTGAAGCTACAGGCTTAGAACATAAGTATTGTAATTATTTTGATAAAAAATAATTGAGAACTAAAAAAACACCGTACTTTTGCCACGATTTTGGTTTTTATGCTATTCAAGAAATTGAGAGCTAAAATTAAAAGGGAATCTTGTTAAAATCAAGAACTGTCCCCGCAACTGTAAGCTTAGCCCAATAGGGTGCTTGTTACAAACTTATACCACTGTTTTTATAAATGGGAAGGTAGTAACAAGACGCAAGTCAGGAGACCTGCCACAATCATCAATATAAATTCTTTCGGGAGCAAAGGAAATTTATGATGAAACTATGTAATGCGTTTTTTTTATTAAGCATGCTTTGTTGTGCTGTTACCGTAGCTCAAAATGATTCAATTAATCGTTTGGGTAAAGTTACCATTGTGGCCGATTCTTATGTAAGAAATAATGTAGTTGGTCAAAAAGTTACCCTTATAACAGGGGATAATATTGTAAAAAACCCAACAAACCTTACAGAAACTTTAAGATTTAATTCTGTAGTTGCCATTAGAGATTATGGAAATGGAGGGACAAGCTCTGCTCGTTTTAGAGGAACATCAGCAGCCAACACCGCAGTTATGTGGAATGGAATTAACGTCAATGCTATTGGAAATGGACAAACAGGGTTAAATAGTTTGTCTTTAAATACAGCAGATGAAATTGTAATAAAAAGCGGAGGAGGTTCTGTAAAATATGGTTCTGGAGCTATTGGAGGTTCTATCCATGCAAATGATAATCTGTACTTTCACAAACATCAAAATTTTCAATTGTTTAGTTCTTATGGGAGTTTTAATACGACTTCTAATTTTTTAAAAACCAATTTAGGAACTGAAAAGTGGGCACTTAAGTTAGGAGCAAATTTTAATAAATCCGATAATGATTATGATTTAATTGATGAGAGGTATAAAGATGCGAATGGAAATTATTTAAAGAATAGTAATGGTGATTACGAAAATTACGGATTAAATTTAAGTGTAGGGTATCAATTTACAGAAGGAAATACGTTAAGTTTTTATACCACCGGTTTTAAAGGAGATAGATTATTTTCGGGAGAATTGCAAAATCCAAGTGCTGCGAATGAAAAATATAAGGATATCAATCAGCGTAATTTATTGGTTTGGGAGGTGCAGAAAAATCAGTTTTCTCATGTTGTTAAAACAGCTTATTTAACACAAGAGTACAGGTATTTTAAAAATAAAAACAGCAATAGTTTTGATTTTGGAAAATCTAAAAGATGGTTGTTTAATTATGATTTTAAATATCATTTTAATAAAAAAACGACTATCAATACCTATGTGGATATTCAAAATATAGAAGGGGATGTAAGTGGAGTTCCAAATAAAAAATACAGAGAACAATATGCTTTTGCATTTGGGTTTAATTCAATAATAAACAAACAATGGAAATATAATATTGAGAGTAAAAAAGAATTTAATTCTGCTTTTAAAGTACCTACTGTTTTTTCTTTAGGAAGTAATTATGCTTTGAATGATAATAATGAAATCCTTTTAAATATTTCCACCAATTACAGAGTGCCTACCTTAAATGATTTGCATTGGCCAGGGCAAGGTAATGAAGATTTAATTCCAGAAAACTCAAAACAAATAGATGCAGGATATCAATATAAAAATGATTGGTTTACTTTTAAAAGCACCTTGTTTTATATGCATGTTCTTGATAAAATTATTTGGACTCCTATTGGAGATATCAACAGACCTGATGTTTGGACTCCTATTAATTTAAACGAATCTATCCATAAAGGAGCCGAATTTTATGCTAGTTTTTGTTATCCTTTTTCAAAATACCATTCTGTTGATGTTGCTACAAATTACATCTATACTGTGGCAAAAGATACAGAGACAAATAAAGAACTCATTTTTGTGCCTAGACATTTATTTAATGCCACTGTAAATTATCAAAATAATATTTTTACAGCTTATGTACAGAATTTAAGTCAGAGTAAAGTATATACTACAGAAGATAATATTAACACTCCCGGGGCAGTATTAAATGGATTTACTGTTTTTAATGCAGGAACAGGAGTCTCGTTGTTAAAAAAAGGAACCAAATCTTTACATGTGATACTAGCGGTTAAAAATATTTTTAACCAGCTGTATTTATACAGTATTTCAAGACCTATGCCCGGAAGAAATTATAACCTAAATATCAATTATAAATTTTAAAATTAAATGAAAATTACCAAACAAATATTAAAGCTTTTAGTTATTGCTCTTATTATCGTATCATGTAATAATGATGATTCTATAGAGTTAATAAATAGAGATTATTCTAATGGAATTTTAATCAGCGGAGAAGGATCGGGAGCAGGGACAGGTTCAGTTACTTATCTGTCATCAGACCAAACATTAAAATATCAATTTATTTATTTAAGTGCTAACGGAACTCAATTGGGGACTTATTTACAATCTATGGCTTTTAATGAAAATAGTGCTTTTATTATTGTAGATAATGCCAATACGGTTACGGTGGTTGATAAAAAAACTTTTATTAAAACAGGAGAAATTAAAACTGACTTAAACACTCCTCGCTTTATGACCGTTGTAGGAGATAAAGGATATATTACCAATTGGGGAGATCCATATAACACAGAAGATGATTTTATTGCTGTTGCAGATTTAAATACCAATGCTGTTGAAAAAATAATTTCTGTATCAAATGGTCCTGAACAAATTGTTGTCAAAGGAAATAAGTTATATGTATCTCACAAAGGAGCATATGGAACAAATAATGTTGTTTCTGTAATTGATACAGCTACTGATGATGTTGTTGAAATTACAGTGAAAGAGAATCCAGATGAGTTGTTGTTTAATAATAATGGAGATTTGTTAGTTCTATCGGAAGGTAGTATTGTTTATGATCCATGGCCAACTATAAAAAGTGAAACAAAAGCAGCTATACATATTATAAATACTACTACTAATACAATAACAAAAACGATAGAGTTTAAAGAAGGGGAACATCCTAGTTTAATGACTTATGACAACGGACAAATATATTATTATCTATCAGGAGGGGTTTATAAAGTGAATTCAGGAGAAGAGACTTTACCAACTACAGCATTAATATCTCAAAGTTTATATGGAATGGCAGTTAAAAACGGAAACCTATACGGTGTAGAACCAAGCTTTACTGCTCAAAGTGATCTTTATGTATTTGATTTAAGTACTAAAGAAAAAGTGTTTACAACAAAAGTAGCTCTTGGTGCCTCAAAAATATATTTTACAGAATAGTTTAGTTAGTTTTAATAAAGTTGTTGCGAAGAAGAGAAAAGCCCATGCAAATTTGCATGGGCTTTTTGTTTATAAAATAGTTTGTACTTCTTTTTGAATATATTGTTGGGCAATTTGTGTGGGGGATGGTCCTTCTTTTCCAATTTTAATTAACTCCTGCTGTAAATCTTTTCCACTCGTTAAATTATCGTGCATGCTACAAGCGGTAATGTTATTTAAAATAGTGGTTTTTGTGTTAGTAATTAATGTCCAACAATCAGGACTTATATAAATCTGTTGAACCAAATTGTGTTCATATTCAGCGTTTATTTGACTTATTAATAATTTGGCATATTCAATTTTATTGAATGTTTCTGGCTCAACTCTGTAAGCAAGATTAGTGATATTTATACGTTCTAAAAATAAGGTCATTCTTTCATAAGCTTGAAGCCTTATGGGTAAACTTTGTTTCTTTTTATCATTTAGCATTTCAAACTTTCGTTTGTTACTTTCCATAAAAACAAATTGTTTTAAAAAGTAAGCAGCTACACCACCAGTAATTACTGATGGAAGCGTGTATTTAAGGATTTCTAGAATTTCATCCATCATAAAATATTTTAAGCGAATATAAATGTTAGTTTTTAGGTGTCAAAATATGAGTTTCTTTAAAAATGATTACTTTTAGGCAAGCAATATAAAAACAAGCCTGTGTTCAGTTTTTTGGAATTTACTTTTATTGATCTGCTAGATATTCTTTTAGTAGCCTTTTTGTTATTTAACGTATATAAGTTGTTAAAAGGTACAGTGGCCATTAATATTTTTATTGGTATAGCTATTGTTTTTTTAATATATAAAGTTACAGAGGCTTTACATATGGAGATGTTTAGTTCTTTATTAGGAACTTTAATAAGTGGTGGGGCTATTGCGTTGATTATTATTTTTCATCCCGAAATGCGTAAATTTTTGCTGATGTTAGGGTCAACCAATTTTAAAAGCAAAAGAAATTTTATCAACCAATTAAAGTTTTTAAAAGCAGAAATATCTATTGATGTAGATGTGGAAGCTTTGGTAATGGCTTGCGAAAAATTTGGTGTTTCTAGAACAGGAGCTTTAATTGTAATTGAAAGAAATAATAGTCTTGATTTTTTAAGTGAAAAAGGAGATAGCATGAATATTGAAATCAATATTCCTATTCTAGAAAGTATTTTTTATAAAAATAGTCCACTACACGATGGTGCTATTATTGTAAAAGAAAACTATGTGGTAGCCACAAGAGTTGTGCTGCCTTTGTCAGAGAAAAAATTGCCAAGTAGGTTTGGATTAAGACACAGAGCCGCTATTGGAGTTACTGAGAAAACAGATGCTATGTGTTTGGTGGTTTCTGAAGAAACAGGAGAAATATCTTTTATTATTGATGGTGCTTTTGAATTGTATAGCACAACCAATGAGTTACAAGAAAAAATTAGAATGTATTTAAGTTAAAAATCTCTGTTAACGTTACGTTTGTCCCATTTTAAATCACTCAATACAGATGATTTAACTCCGATAAAGAAATAATAAGAACTATAATTTCCAATAGGAACCCAGTTAAAGTTCATACTCCAGCTTCTTAAATCTCTCGTAAATCTTAGATTAGTATAAGTAATACCTCCATTGATGAAATCATAACCAGAAGACGCTCCAACTTTCCATCCTGGACTTAATTCTACATCTCCTGAAAACATCAAAGAAGCAGATGATATTTTCTTTTCACCCAAACTGTTGGTGTAATTTGTAGAAAATGAGAAACGTATGTTCCAAGGCATGCTAGAAATATATTGTGGCAAATCTGTAGTTTCTTCTTTTTGCTTTTGAGTATTTTCCTCATCTTCTGGGGTTACAGAAAAATCATTAGTATTTTGTTGATCTGCACCAAATAAATCCTGATCATAAGCTGTTGGCTCTTCCTCTTCTTCTGTGTTAACTCCTTCTTTTTTCTTTTCAAAATCTTTGTTAGAAAATGAATAACCTGTGGTAAAGTTGGCTCTTGTCATTCTAAGTAATGGTCCTCCATTTAAATAACTCAAAGCATCTACTCTTTGTAACTTACCTGTAGTTGAATTTTGTTTTAAAGCATAAGGATCCAATGAAGTACCAAAGTTTAGGTTCATTTTCTTTAGGATAGTGGTTCCTGCTGTTACATTTAAAGGAGAAAGTTTAAAACTGTCAGCGGTGAAATTATAACTGGTACTTAGGTTTAAAGAGTTTAAAATGGTGATTTTTTTATCTTCTCCTTCTAAATCATCTTTATTGGCTACTTTTCCTTCTAAGGTATTGGCCAAACTAAATCCTAATGAGTTTGAGACACCCCTAGAGGGACCTCCATAAATACCGTTCTCAAATCTAGAATAAGTTTGAAAGCTTGTAGCATCTGCATTTTCTTGTACTTCTTCATAATAAAAGCCAAAATCAGGTCTGTAACTATAAGAAACCGAAGGTCTCATAGTATGTCTAATGGCTTTTAAATTACTGTTTTTAAATTTAAACATTCCATAAATAGTAGTACTAATAGAAGTAGAAGCACTATAATCTCTAAAGGCATTAAAACCAGAAATGGTATCTGTTACAACTTTATTTGCTACAGGATCATATTCTTTATGAATTTTGTCTAAATACCAAACTTCTCTATAACTCATACTAGGCGATAAAGAAAAATACTTAAGCAATTTCATGTTGGTACTCAGACTAACATTATGTTGAGCTCCGTTTTTTGCTTTGTCAAACATTTTACTACTAAAAAACTCATCTTCAGTGGTGGTTACTTGGTTGTCTGCTTTTAAAGAATAAGTAAGACCAATTTTTTGAAAAGCATTTTTCTTTGCTCCGTTTTTAGGTGCAAACGGATATTGTCTATCCATGTTTAACTGTAAAGAAGGTAATGTTAAATAGACATCTTTTGTATTTGTGTTTTGCCTATGGTTTGCAGAAATACTCATGTTAAAAGGAGTTCCTACAAAATCTTGATAATAAGAAACAGAAGAACTTAAGGTGTTTGTTAATCCTAAACCGTTATTTGTTTCATTTACAGATTGTCTAAAATATTGACTACTACCTAAGTTTACCGAAGCAGAAAATCTACTGTTTGGAGAAGCTTTACTATCTTGACTGTGAGACCATCTTAGGTTAAAGTTTTTGGCAACACTATAGCTAGAAAAACCTTCAATTCCACTGATAAGGTTGTCGTAGTTAAAACTAAAATTTCCGCTAAATTTATATTTCACTCGATAACTAGAAGAAGCATTAAAACCCCAGCTACTGTTTGAGTATATATCGGCAGTAAGTTTTAAATCAAAATAATCATTCAATGCTAAATAATAACCTCCATTTTGCAAGAAAAATCCTTGATTAAAAGATTCACCATAGGTAGGGAAAATAATACCTGAAGTTCTATTTTTGGTTAAAGGAAAATAGGCAAACGGAAAAATGGCTGGAGTGGGTACATCTGCAATAACCAAATTAGTTGGGCCAGTAATAATTTTTTTACCTGGAACTACTTTTGCTTTTGTAGTTTTTAAATAATAATCTGGATGTCTTGGATCAGAGGTTGTAAAAATAATATTGCGAACAAAAATGGTAGAATCATTTACTCTTTTTGTTTTCTGACCTAAGGTGTTAATTCCGTTCTGTTCCGTTTCTAAACCATAAATAATGGCTTTTTTGGTTTTATAATTAAAAATTAGAGAGTCCTGTGTGGTTTCGTTTCCAGTAGTTTTAAAAACAGGTAATTGAGAATATTTTCCTTTTTCATCAGGAATACCTTTTGCTTGTACAATGTTTGTATTGTAGTCAATTAAAATTAGTCCAGCGGTAATATCATTATCTCCATATACCACATGAGCTTCATTGTATATTTCAACTTTTTTATTAGGGACATCTTCTAAAATATAGCCTTCGGTAGATTGAGATGAGTGTTCTATAATATATTCTATAGCTTCTTTTTTCTTAGGAAGAGCAATGCTATCATTTGCAATATTGGGAATACTGTCGTTTTGGATAATAGTAATACTATCATTTTTAATAGCAGCTATGTTATCATTTTGTACAATAGAATCTTTAGCTTGCGTTATAATATCGGTATCTGTAGTTTTATCTTGAGCTTTAGTAGATAAACCACTTAAACACATGAATAAAACTAATAAAAGAATGTAAAGTCTATTTGTTTGCAATGCTTTAAGTTCTATTTTTGTCTAGTCCAATTGACAACAATATGGATGCCAATTTAAAAGTCCAAAAATAATTAAATTTTATTGATGAAATTGATTCCCATATTTAAATATCAGAACTTTTATATAATACGCATATGTATTGTGTTTATTGTGCTCTTTGGCTCAATGAATACAGACCTTTATTCACAAAAACACGAAGGTTTTATTGTAGTGTTAGATGCTGGTCATGGAGGTAAAGATCCAGGTAAAGTAGGGTATAAAGGAGCAAAGGAAAAAGATGTTGCACTAAATATAGTCTTAAAAACAGGTAAAATATTATCTGCCATTCCTGGTGTGAAAGTGATGTATACCCGAAAAACAGACGTTTTTGTAGATTTATGGAGAAGAGGTGATATTGCAAATGATGCCGATGCTGATTTATTTGTGTCAGTACATTGTAATGCCCACACGAGTCAGGCAATAGGAGCTGAAACATGGGTACTATCTTTAAAAGGAAATGACAGAAATTTTAGAGTAGCCAAAGCGGAGAATGAGGTGATTTTACAAGAGGAGAATCATCAAGAGCGTTATCAAGGGTTTGATCCGAGTAATCCAACATCAGTTATTGGTCTTTCTTTAGAACAAGAAGAAAATTTAGATCAAAGTTTATTATTAGCTAGTTTAATTCAGACAGAGTTTGAAAAATCTTTGAATAGAGTTAACAGAGGAGTAAAACAAGCAGGTTTTGTGGTATTGTATCAAACATATATGCCAAGTGTGTTGATAGAAACGGGATTTTTAACAAACAGAATAGAAGGTCAATATTTATATTCAGCAGCTGGGCAACAACAAATGGCAAATGCCATTGCTAAGTCTGTAGAGAAATATTACAACCATCAACAGTTAAATGTGGCTGCAAACGATTTTTATGATGGAGATGTTATTAATAATCCAAGTACAAGTAATGTTGCTCTTGATACAGAAAAAATTGGAACTTATTACAAAGTTCAGTTGGCTTCTAGTAAAAATAGAATCAGTCCTTCCTCTTATAATTTTAAAGGATTAAAAGATGTAGAAAGAGTTGCTGTAGATGGTTTTTATAAATATTATTTAGGAAAATATAATTCCAAGAACGCTGCTAATTCAGGCTTAGAATTGGCAAAATCAAAAGGATATAAAACTGCTTTTATTGTAGGTTTTAATGAGGAGGTAAACGTTCCAACTGCGGCAGTAGTAAAACCAATTTCTGTTTCTAAACCAGTTCGTCAATCGGTTTCAAATGTTTATTATAAAGTTCAAATAGCTTCTTCAACTAATAAAATCAATACAAAACCTTCTAACTTTAAAGGTTTAAATGAGGTTGAAGCTGTGAAAGTTGGAAAATATTATAAATATTATTTAGGAAAAACAAGTAGTTATGACCAAGCAAAAAGGTATTTGGCGGCTGCAAAATCTAAAAAATATAGTTCCGCTTTTGTGGTGGCTTTTTTAAATGATGAAAGAATCACGCTAAAAGAAGCTTTGAAAAGGCAAACAAATTAAATATTTCGTATTTTCGTTCTATGATAAAAATTTCTAGAGAATTAAAAGCAGGTATTGCTGCGTTGGTAATATTAGCATTGTTTTATTGGGGGTTTAGTTTCCTAAAAGGCAGAAATCTATTTAACGGAGGCTTAAATAGTTATTACACAACATACAAGAATATTAACGGACTAAAAAAATCTAGTGCCGTTACAATGAACGGTTTTACGGTAGGTAAAATTATAGACATTCGTTTTAGTGATGATCCTGAGAAAAAAGGTCAGCTAGTTGTAGAGTTTACTCTTGAAGAAGATGTGACTTTTTCTAAAAAATCCATAGCAAAAATTTACAGCGGAGGATTGATGGGAGGAAAATCGTTAGCCATTATTCCGTCTTATGATGGAGAGACAGCAGAACCAGGAGATTATTTAAAAGGAGAAATAGAATCTGATATTTTTTCATCAATTACCGATAAATTAAACCCTTTACAATCTAAAGTAGAAAATGTAATTGTAAATATAGACTCTGTTACCCACAACTTAAACACGCTATTAAACAAACAAACTTTAGATAATTTAAATGAGAGTTTTGAAAACTTAAATTTAATTTTGGCAAGTTTAAAAAATACTTCGACATCTGTAGAAGTGTTGGTGCAAAGCAATCAAAAAAACTTAGATGCTACTTTTAGCAATATTAAGAGTACAACCAAAAACTTAAAAACTTTTTCTGATTCCTTAGCGCAAATAAAGCTAACAGAAATTTCAGCTAAAATTAATAGAACTGCTTCTCACTTAGATAGTATTACAGCAGGAATACAAGCAGGGCAAGGAACTATTGGATTGTTGGCTAAAGACGAAGACTTATACAATAATTTAGAGGCTGCTAGTAAGGAGTTAGAAGAATTGTTAAGAGATGTAAAAGAACATCCAAAAAGATTTGTTCACTTTTCAATCTTTGGAAAAAAAGAAAGAAAATACGAAGAGGCAGAAGAAACTAAAGAAAACTAAAAATTATGCAGTTGATCCCAAATATCATTTTTGCAATACTATTAGGTGTAGGAGTTTATTTTTTTGCTAGCAATGTAAAAAAGTTGATTCGTAATATTAAACTAGGGAAAGATTTAGATAGGTCAGATCAAAAATCTCAACGTTGGTCAAATATGATTCGTATTGCTTTGGGGCAATCTAAAATGGTAAGAAGACCTGTTTCAGGATTTTTACACGTAATTGTATATATAGGATTTATCATTATAAACATTGAAGTTTTAGAAATTGTTTTAGATGGATTGTTAGGAACACATCGTTTGTTCTTACCCATTTTAGGTAAAGCTTTTTACGGATTTTTAATCGGAACTTTTGAAGTTTTAGCTTTATTAGTATTTGTGTCGGTAACTATTTTTTGGTTAAGAAGAAACGTGCTTAAAATTAAACGTTTTTGGAACAAAGAAATGACTGATTGGCCTAAAAATGATGGGAATTACATCCTGTATTTTGAAATGGTATTGATGACCTTATTCTTAATTATGAATACGACTGATGTACACTTACAACAATCTGGAACCGGAAATGTCATTAGTCAGTTTTTTGTACCATTGTTCCAAAATATTTCTTTTGAAGGTTTACATCTTATTGAGCGTACTGCTTGGTGGTTACATATTTGTGGAATTTTAGTGTTCTTAAACTACTTATATTACTCAAAACATTTACACATTTTATTAGCATTCCCAAATACGTTTTATGCCAATTTAAAACCAAAAGGTCAATTTCCAAATAATAAAAATGTAACAAAAGAGGTACAATTAATGATGGATCCTAATGCAGATCCATATGCTGCTCCTGCTGAAGATGAAGGAGAACCAGAAAAATTTGGAGCGAGTGATGTTACAGATTTAAATTGGGTACAGTTAATGAATGCCTACACTTGTACAGAGTGTGGACGTTGTACTTCGGTTTGTCCAGCAAATTTAACGGGTAAAGAATTATCGCCTAGAGCTATTATGATGAAAACTCGTAATAGGTTAGAAGAAGTTGGTAGAAATATAGATGCTAATAAAGGGACTTTTCAAGATGATGGAAAGCAATTGTTGGGAGATGATTATATTACTCAAGAAGAAATTTGGGCTTGTACAAGTTGTAATGCTTGTGTAGAGGAATGTCCTGTAAATATTGATCCATTATCTATTATTATGGATATGAGACAATATTTAGTGATGGAACAATCTGCAGCTCCTCAAGAATTAAATGCAATGATGACCAATGTAGAAAACAATGGTGCACCATGGCAATATAGTCAAATGGATAGGTTGAATTGGGTAAACGAGGAATAGTCAATTAACAATTATCAATTAGGAATTACAAATTCACCAAACTCGTAATTCGTAATTTCAAAATTCGTAATTAGATATGATAACAGTACCAGTAATGGCAGACTTGTTTGCCGAAGGAAAAGAACCAGATATTTTGTTTTGGGTAGGTTCTGCAGGAAGTTTTGATGATAGAGCTAAAAAAATAACCAGAGCTTTTGTTAAAATATTAAACAAAGCTGAGGTGAATTTTGCGGTGTTAGGAACGGAAGAAAGCTCTAGTGGTGATGCTGCTAAAAGAGCTGGAAACGAATTTTTGTTTCAAATGCAAGCCATGACTAATATTGAGGTGATGAATGCATACAATGTTAAAAAAATTGTAACAGCCTGTCCACATTCTTTTAATACCCTTAAAAATGAATATCCTGAGTTAGGAGGAAAATATGAGGTTTTTCATCATACCCAATTTATAGAGCAATTGGTAAAGGAAGGAAAATTAGATCTTTCTGATGCCAAACTAGATATCAATACCATCACTTATCACGATCCATGTTATTTAGGAAGAGCGAATGATGAATATGAGGCACCAAGAACTTTATTAAAATCTATCAAAGGAACTAGCTTGGTTGAAATGAAACGATCAAGAAATAATTCTTTATGTTGTGGTGCGGGAGGAGCACAGATGTTTAAAGAGCCAGAAAAAGGTGATAGAGATATTAATGATTTACGAACCGAAGATGCATTACAAACCAAGCCAGATGTAATTGCTACAGGATGTCCTTTTTGTAATACCATGATGACAGATGGAGTAAAACACCATAAAAAAGAAAATCAAGTGGAAGTAAAAGACATTGCTGAGTTATTAGCAGAATCTTTGGGGTTATAATATTAAAAAACAAAAATTTTAAAAGTGACTATGTCACACTTTATAAGTGTTTTATAGTCATTTTTTTTATGAATAAAATATGAAACATTGGATTCAAGCGGCAAGACTTAGAACTTTGCCATTGTCGTTGTCAGGAGTAATTACCGGAAGTTTTTTAGCAGTTTCAAAAGGAGTTTTTCGTTGGGATATTTGTGTGTTGGCTTTGTTAACAACTGTTGGATTTCAGGTGCTGTCTAACTTTGCTAATGATTACGGAGATGGAGTAAAGGGAACAGACAACGAAAATAGAGTAGGCCCACAACGAGCCTTACAAAGTGGAGCTATTTCTCCAAAGCAAATGTTAAAAGGTATTTATGTAACCATTGCAATTACTCTAATAATAGCTTTGTTGTTAATTTATGTTTCTTTTGGTAGTGAAAACTTTATGTTATCTATTGTTTTCTTTTTACTTGGCTTGGCTTCTATTGGAGCAGCTATGAAATATACCATGGGAAAAGGAGCGTATGGATATTCAGGTTTTGGAGATCTTTTTGTCTTTTTGTTTTTTGGATTGCTAGGAGTAGTTGGGTGTGAATTTTTATATACTCAAGAAGTTTCTACTTTATCGTTTTTACCCGCTATTACGATTGGACTGTTTAGTGTTGGAGTATTAAACTTGAATAATATGAGAGATAGATTATCTGACATCCAATCCAACAAAAACACAATGGCAGTAAAACTAGGGGCTAATAAAGCAAAGATTTATCATTATATATTATTGATTGTTGGAATGTTATCGACTATTTATTATGTAGTTGCTATGGGGTATTCTTTTAAAGCATATTTATTTTTAATAGCTTTTGTTCCTTTACTAAAACACATCAAAACAGTTTATACCAATAAAGAAGCAGTATTATTAGATCCTGAATTAAAAAAAGTGGCTTTAAGTACTTTTTTGTTTTCGCTCCTTTTTGGTTTAGGATTAATTATTTAATACTTTTAAGGAACTTGTAAAACTAATAAAAATGAAAAAATTTTTCCTATATGGATCTGTAGTCATTATTGCAATACTTTTAATTTTGATAATGATTGCTCCTAAATCTGAAACGATTCAGAGATCAATTATTATAGAGAAACCAATAGATGTAGTTTACCCTTATTTTGCCTCTTTACAAAATATAGAGGAATATGATGTTTTACAAACTTTAGATCCAAATACAGTACATGAATATAGAGGAGTTGGGAACACTGTAGGTTCTGTTCGCGCATGGAAATCAGAACATAAGCGAGTTGGAGTTGGAGAACAGGAAATTATAGAAATGATCCCTAATAAAGAAATTATTTCTGAGTTAAGAATTGAAAAACCTGTTGAATTCAACTCAACCACATTTTTTAAGTTTGATGACAATGGAACTGATACCAAAGTTATATGGGGACAAGATTTATACTATGGAGCCTTACAAAGTGTTTTTATGATGCTCGTTGATGTAAATAAGTTAAAAGGCTCTGATTTAGAAAAAGGTTTGCAAAACGCCAAATCAATATTAGAAGAATAATTATCATGTTTAATAAAATCAAAGCCTTTTGGTTAAATCCAAAAGGTTTTTTAGTGTATGAAAGCAAATTATAAAAAATACATCCTTGATTTTAAGCAAGCTTCGGGGACTTCAAGAGGGATTTTAAAAACCAAAGAAACCTATTTTATTATTTTAGAAAAGGATGGAAAAATAGGATACGGAGAAACAGGTGTGTTTAGAGGTTTAAGTGCAGATGATAGACCAGATTATGAGGCCAATTTAAAATGGGCTTGTCAAAATATTCATTTAGGAATAGATGTTTTATGGAAGGAGTTAATTGAGTTTCCATCTATTCAATTTGGATTAGAACAAGCTTTTTTGTCCTTAGAAAGTTCTAATGGATTTGATTTGTTTCCTTCAGAATTTACAAATGGAGAAGATGTTATCCCTATCAATGGATTGATTTGGATGGGGAGTGAAGCTTTTATGAAAGAGCAAGTTGCTGATAAAATTAAAGCTGGGTTTTCTACCATCAAAATGAAAATTGGAGCGATAGATTTTGATACAGAAATTAAATTACTAAGTAGTATTAGAGAAAGATTTACCCCTAAAGAAATCACATTAAGAGTAGATGCTAATGGGGCCTTTGATCCACAAAATGCCTTACGTAAATTAGAGCGTTTAGCCATGTTAGGAATTCATTCTATTGAACAGCCTATTAAACAAGGAGAACTAAATGCAATGAGAGATTTGTGTTCTAAATCTCCAGTACCAGTTGCTTTAGATGAAGAATTGATCGGTGTTTTTAAATATGAAGAGAAAGTAGCCCTGTTAAAAAATATTCATCCACAATATATTATTTTAAAACCTAGTTTGGTAGGTGGTTTTAGAGGTTGTAATGAGTGGATTGAAATTGCCAATTCTTTAAATATTCCCTATTGGATTACCTCTGCTTTGGAAAGTAATATTGGGTTAAACGCCATTAGTCAATATACCTATACTTTGGGGGTAACAATGCCTCAAGGTTTGGGAACAGGTAGTTTGTTTACCAATAATATTGAAAGTCCTTTAGAAGTTGTAAATGGAAATATTAAATACAACAAAGACAAAGCATGGAAAATAGATTTTTAGCACAAGCATATAAAGCAAATCACAGTATTTGGAATTACGTGTTGGGAATCATTTTAGTGGTGATTGGTGCTTTAGTATTTTCTTTACCTTATAATATAGTAGTTGCTAATAAAATTGCTGAAGGAACAGCCGATGCTTCAAGAGTTGAAGATTTAAATTACTTATATACTTTAATGGACAGTAATCTGTCTATGTTTTATATGATGTTACCTTTTGTTGGAGGGATGATTACATTGTATTTGGTTATAAAAAAAATACACAAACAAAGTTGGATAAATTTAACTACTAGTAGAACTAAAATAGATTTTAAACGTGTGTTTTTTTCTTTTTTCTTCTGGGGAAGTATGATTGTTTTGTTGAATGGAATCAGTTATTTTCTGAGTCCAGAAAGTATTGTTTGGAATTTTGATGCAAAGAAATTTGCAGTATTACTTCTATTATCTATCATACTAATTCCTATTCAAACAAGTTTTGAAGAGTATGTGTTTAGGGGTTATTTAATGCAAGCTTTAGGAGTAAGCACTAGAACCAAGTGGATGCCTTTGGTAGTTACATCAGTCATTTTTGGACTGTTACATTATGCAAATCCTGAAGTAAAGGAATTGGGTTACGGAATCATGGTTTTTTATATAGGAACTGGATTTTTATTAGGAGTCATGACTTTAATGGATGAAGGAATGGAATTGTCTTTAGGTTTTCATGCAGCAAACAATTTAATATCAGCTTTGTTGGTCACTACAGATTGGACAGCTTTTCAAACAGCCGCTATTTTCAAAGATACATCTTCACCAAGTTTAATAATGGAATTAGTTGCCATAGCAATTTTATATCCTGTTTTATTGTTTGTGTTTTCTAAAAAATACAAATGGAAATCTTGGAAAGAAAAATTAATATAAAAGTTGATAAATAAAAATATTAGATAATATGTCTCAAGAATTTTTTGTCCACGAAACAGCAGTTATAGATGAGGGAGCTAAGATTGGAAAAGGAACCAAAATATGGCATTTTAGTCATATTATGCCTCATTCAGAAATAGGAGAGGTTTGTAACATTGGTCAGAATGTAGTGGTGTCACCTTTTGTAAAATTAGGTAGAAACGTAAAAGTGCAAAATAATGTTTCTATTTATACCGGTGTGGAATGTGAAGACGATGTTTTTTTAGGGCCTTCTATGGTATTTACCAATGTTATCAATCCCCGCAGTGCTATTATTAGAAAAGATGAATACAAAGTTACTTCGGTAAAAAAAGGAGCTAGTATTGGAGCTAATGCTACAATTTTATGTGGAAATACCATTGGAGAGTTTGCCATGATTGGAGCAGGTGCTGTAGTAACAAAAGAGGTGAAATCTTATGCTTTAGTGGTTGGAAATCCATCAAAGCAAATAGGATGGGTAAGTGAATACGGACATAGGTTAAAATTTGATGCAGACGGCATGGCTGTTTGTAAAGAAAGTTTGCAAGAATATAAGTTGACTAACGATACAGTGACTAGAATATCATGATGAAAAAAATTATTTGGGGATTATTATTAGGAGCAAATATTTTAAATGCTCAAGAAAAAGAAACATTCTTTCCAGAACATGAAAGTCAGTTAAGAATTCCATTTAATCATGCTAGTTATAGTGTTTTTGAGCAAGGAATTTATCAGGCTGAAAATAGTCATACAGCTATAAAACCATATGTTTATCATGCAGTGAGCAAGGTTGCAGATTTAGATAAGTATAAGACTAATTTACTTAGAGATAAAAAATCTTGGGGAGGAAGAAAGTTATGGAATGAACATTTGGTAGCTGTTAGAGGAAACGACTATTGGTTTAATCTGGATATACTTTTAGATGTAGATGCAGGAGTAGATAATACAGATGTTGGAACCACAATTAATAACACAAGAATTTTAAAAATTGAAGGACAATTGGGAAGTAAGTTTTCTTATAGTGCCTCGGCTTTTGAAAGTCAAACTGAATACACACAATTTATTTACGATTATATAAAAATCAATCAACCAGAAGATGCAAGTGGGTTGGTACCTGGAAGAGGGAAAGCCAAAGGTTTTGGAGCTTATGGAATGGATTACGGAATTTCCACAGGATATGTTTCTTATACGCCCAGTAAATTTTTTAATGTGCAATTTGGTCATGGACAAAATTTTATAGGAGATGGATATCGTTCTTTGTTTTTGTCTGATGTTTCTGCTCCAAGCACCTATGCAAGAATTACCACCACTGTAGGAAAGGTGCAATACACAAATATGTATATGTGGCTAAAAGATTTTAATTATTCTATTGATGATGCTTCGGCGGGAATGAATTATGGTCATAAAAGAAAATATGGAACATTACATCACTTAAGTTGGAATGTAACTCCTAAATTTAATTTGGGTATTTTTGAAGGAATTATTACCGACAATGCAGGAGGTTCTGGAGCTTATCCTGCAGAATATTTAAATCCTATTATTTTTTATAAAAATTTAGAATTTGCCAATGGTGAAGATTCTGGGAACGGAATTGTAGGAATGGATATGAAATATAGATTAGGAGAAAATAATATTTTTTACGGACAATTTTTATTAGATGATTTTAAAGCAGCTGAATTTTTTAAACCTCAAAATCGATATTGGGCAAATAAAAATGCCATTCAAATTGGAGCTAAATTTTTTGATGCTTTTAAAGTGAAAGGCTTACAATTACAAGCTGAATATAACAAAGTAACAAGATTTACTTATTCGCACGAGCAGCAACATAATTACGCTCATTTTGGACAGCCATTGGCTCATTTATGGGGAGCTAACTTTTGGGAAACAGTGTTTATTGCTAGGTATCATAAAAACCGTTGGGGAGCACATGCAAAAGTAGTATATGGTAAAAAAGGGTTTGATATAGATGGAGATTCCATCTCATATGGAGGAAATATATTTGTGTTGGCAACAGAAAGAAATGGAGATTACAATCAGAAGTTTTTACAGGGAAATGTAGCCACTACTTTAAATGTAGATATGGAAGTAAGTTATTTAATCAACCCATCTAATAATTTTAAATTGTTTGCTGGAGCTTTAATTCGTAATTTTAAATCAGACAGTCCTATTACCAGAATAGGAATTGTACCAGAATCTACTGGTTATACTTTTAATGTGGAAAATACCCAGTGGTTTGTGGTAGGGGTAAAAGCCGATTTATTTAACAACTATAGAGATTATTAATACCAAATGAAAAAAACTAATATAAAAGAGATGCCTTTCTTTTATGATAGGTATATAGATTTAGTATCAGAAAAAGAAACAGTTTTAGAAGCTTTAACTAGTTCACAAAACATTTTAGAAAATTTAAAAGAATTATTAGTTAAACAACAGGATTATCAGTATCAACAAGGAAAATGGACTCCCAAAGATATTTTACAGCATTTAATAGATACCGAAAGAATTATGTCTTACAGAGCTTTGGCAATTGCTAGAGGAGAACAACAAGAGCTGATTGGTTTTGAAGAGCAAAAATATGCCAAACACACCGACGCGAGTAATAGATCTGTAAAAGATTTATTACAAGAATTTTCTTTGGTAAGAACTTCTACAATAGCATTGTTTAAAAGCTTTAGTGATGAAATGCTTTTAAGAGAAGGAGAATGTTCTGGAATACATGTAAGTCCTTTAATTTTTGGATTTATATGTGTGGGGCATGTTCAACATCATGTAAATGTATTGCATGAAAGATATTTTAATAAATAAAAAAAGCCACTCATTGAGTGGCTTTTTTGTTAGTCTTTATATCCAAAACGTTTTAACTGTCTATCGTTAGAACGCCAATTTTTATTCACTTTTACATAAAGTTCTAGGAATACTTTTTTATCAAAAAATATTTCTAAATCCTTTCTGGCTTCCATTCCTACTTTTTTTAGAGCAGCTCCTTTGTGACCAATAATAATTCCTTTTTGTGTTTCACGCTCTACCATAATAATAGAACGAATACGAATGATTGTATCATCCTCAAAAAACTCCTCTGTTTCAATTTCTACTGCATAAGGAATTTCCTTTTTGTAGTTTAATAATATTTTTTCGCGAATGGCTTCGTTTACAAAGAAACGTTCTGGCTTATCTGTTAATTGATCTTTAGGATAAAAAGCTGGAGATTCAGGAAGTAGTTCTTTAATTTTATCGAAAACAGGTTCAATGTTAAAGTTTTCCAAAGCAGAAATTAAATACACATTTGCCTTAGGTACTTTTGCTTCCCAATAAGCCAATTTTTCTTCAATTTCTTCTTGGTTAGATGTGTCTATTTTGTTGATTAACAACATCACAGGAACCTTAGAGTTTTGAATTTTATTAAAAAAAGCTTCGTCTTTTAATTCTTTCTCTCCAATCTCCACCATATAAATCAATATATCAGCATCTTCAAAAGCAGACTTCACAAAATCCATCATAGAAGTTTGCATTTCATAAGCCGGTTTAATAATCCCTGGAGTATCAGAAAACATGATTTGATAATCATCTCCGTTTACAATTCCTAATATACGATGTCTGGTTGTTTGCGCTTTAGAGGTGATGATAGATAACTTTTCACCAACAAAGGCATTCATTAAAGTAGATTTCCCAACATTGGGATTTCCGATAATATTTACAAAACCTGCTTTGTGTGTCATGGGTATTAATTGAACTGCAAAGTTACACAAACCAACATTAAGAATGATAATGTGGAGAGGAAGAATTATAAAGGTAGTAAAATAAAAGGCTTACAAAATATGTAAGCCTTTTATAGATTGTTTTTTGGGGTAAAATTTATTGATAAACTTCGGATAAGAATTCTTCTAATGATTGAGTTTTTCTTCCTAAAACAGTTTCTAAATCATTTGTTTGTTGATCAAACTCATTGTTGGCAATTCCTAAACTAAACATGATTAACATATCAATAATAAAATCGGGTAAACCAACTTCTGTCATTTTAGTTTTAAACTCAGCTTCTTCAGGTGAAATATATGTGATTGGTTCATTTAATATTTTAGATAATAAATCAGAAATTTTAGAGAATGTAATGGTTTCACTTCCGTTAAACTCTAAAATTTTATTTTCATAGGTTTCAGGATTACTCAGAATATTTGCTTCTGCTTCGGCAAAATCTTTTCTAGGAACAAAAGCTGTTGCTCCATTGGCTGTTGGTAAATAAATAGATTTTGTTTGTAATAGTTGAGTTTTGTCTCCTATGAACATTGGAATTACTTCTGCATACAAACTATGTCTTGATATGGTGTAATTAATTCCTGAAGCAATGATGAGTTCTTCTGTTTGTTTGTGAGAATCTACTACAGGAAATAATGGTGCCGAAGCGCTTTCATCTTTTCTAACAGTACTGGTGTATAAAATATGCTTAACTCCCATTTTTTTAGCTGTTGCCACTACATTTTTATGTTGTGGTAAACGATTGTTAATATCACTTCCAGAAACAAAGTATAATACTTCAATGTTCTTAAAAGCATTTTCTAAAGCATCTACATTGTCATAATCTGCAATTCTAAATTCAATACCTTCTTTTTTATATTGTTTGGCTAAATCACTTTCTGTATTTCTAACCAATACAACTAAGTTTTCAATTTTATTTTTTGCTTTTAAAAAGTCTACAACGGTACTTCCTAAACCACCTGTAGCTCCTGTAATCAATGTTTTTTTCATTTTGAATATATTTTATATTATATGGTAATAAAAGTTTTTTACTTACTTTTGGTAAGTCAAAGATAAAAGGGATTTGTTGTTTATACAAGAACTGAAAAGAAAGTAAGACACTTACCTTAAGGTAATTAATATTGGAAATGAGTGGGTTATGAACAAAAATAATTTAGAAATATATTTGGATGCCGATAATTGTCCGGTTAGAAATGTGTTAGATAGAATTGGAGATAAATGGTCTGTTTTGGTAATTTTATTATTAGGAGATGCAGATACTTTACGCTTTAATGAAATTCATAAGTACATTGGAACCATTTCTCAAAAAATGCTTACTGTTACTCTAAAAAAGTTAGAGGCAGATGATTTAATTCACAGAGAGGTATATCCTCAAATTCCACCTAAAGTAGAATATAATTTAACAGAAAGAGGACAAAGTTTATTGCCAAATTTAAAGAACTTAGTTTCTTGGGCAAATGACCATATGATGGAGATGAAAAAATAGCGCTAAAACATGAATGCTTTAGCGCTATAAATATATTTTGTTGTTACCACAAAATCTCTTTTGTTTCACCTTTCCTTAATGAAACCTCTTTTTTAATTTTTCCATAAATCAAAGTGGTTTTTCCTGTATTTGTAGCTTTAATTTTGGTTTTGATTAATGTATTGTTTTTCCATTCCATTTCAAGTTCAAAACCACCTTTAGCTTTAATACCTTTAATGCTTCCTTGGTCCCAAACATCTGGTAGTGCAGGTAGTAAATATATATTACCCTCGTAAGATTGCATTAACATTTCAATAACTGCAGCAGCTCCTCCAAAATTACCATCAATTTGAAAAGGAGGGTGGGCATCAAAAAGATTAGGATATGTTCCTCCATGTCCTTTATGAGTTCCATCAGATTTATCAGGATCAACATATTTTAATAACTCTCTATACATTTTGTATGCATGATTTCCATCTTGCAACCTAGCCCAAAGATTAATTCTCCATCCTTTAGACCAACCAGTGGTTTCATCTCCTTTTATTTCTAAAGTTTTACGAGCTGCATTGGCTAAATCTGGTGTATCATTCACGTTAATATGATGACCTGGGTATAGACCAAAAAGGTGAGATTGATGTCTGTGTTTAGGTTCTTCATCTTCCCAATCATAATACCATTCTTGTAAGTTTCCTTTTTTACCTATTTGATAAGGATATAAATTATCTTTTACATCTTTTACACGAGCTAAGAAGTCATTATCTATATTTAACTCTGCTGAAGCATTTATGAAATCATTAAATAATTCTCTAATCATAGCTAAGTCAGAAGTAGCTCCGTATAATGTAGCACCGTGATATCCATCAGCAGTAATATATTTGTTCTCTGGTGATGTACTAGGAGAAGTAATCCATTTTCCGTTTTTGTCTTTTATCATCCAATCTAAACAGAATTCTACAGCTCCCTTCATCACAGGATATGCATCTTTTTTTAGATATTTTTTGTCTTGTGTATAAATGTAATGTTCCCATAAGTGAGTAGCTAACCATGTACCTCCCATGTTCCAGTTAGCCCAATTAGGATCTCCTTCACCATAATCACCAACAGGGTTACTAAGTGCCCAAATATCTGAATTTTGACAAGCAGCCCAACCGTTTACTCCATAGTAAGTTTTAGCGGTAATAGCTCCTGTTTTAGAAATATTGTTGATGAACTCTAAAAGTGGAGTGTGAAGTTCAGAAAGATTGGCAGTTTCTGCTAACCAATAATTTTCTTCAACATTTATATTTAAGGTGTAGTTACTACTCCAAGGTGGTCTCATGTAAGGATTCCAAATACCTTGTAAATTGGCTGGAACTCCTTTGGTTCTTGATGACGAGATAAATAAGTATCTACCATAGTTAAAGTATAAAATCTCTAGGTTTTTATCTTCAATTCCTTCGTCACTATAACGTAATAATCTCTTGTCCGTAGATAATTTAGTCGCCTTAGTTGGTCCTAGGTCTAATGTTACTCTATTGTATAGGCTTTGATAATCTTTTAAGTGATTGTTTTTTAGCTCTTCAAAAGATTTTTTATAAGCTTTATTTAAATTTTTAAAAGCTATTTTTTGATGGTTAAGTCCATCTGTAGCTGGATTTTTATCAAAACCATTAAAACTAGTTGCTATAGAAACGTAAATGGTAGCTTGACTACAGTTTTTTATTTCTAAAGTTTTATCTGTTGCTATAATCTCTCCATCAGTGTTTTTTACTTTGAATAGTGTTGAGAATCTTGTTCCTCTATTTTCATCAAAAAGAATAGGGTTTTCTATGTTGTCTCTATAGCTAGGTTCTGCATGATAAGGAGCATAACCGCTAATATTTAAGACATCTTTAGTATTGGTGATTTTATATCTTAAAAGACTATTAAAATCAATGCTACAGTTAATGCTGTTTTTTTGATCGCTTGTTAAGCGAATAACCATAATTTTGTCTGGATGAGAAACAAAATATTCTCTTTTAAAATTGATTCCATTACTTTGGTAAGTAACTGTTGAAATCGCTTTACTAATATCTAGTTCACGATGATAGTTTTTAAAGTCACTTTGATTTTTGTAGTGAACCATCATAGTTCCTAATGGAGCATATGATTGAGAATATGGTCCTTGTAAAAAACGATTTATAGAATCTGCAGCTTTATAATTTTCGTTTTGTAAAGCCTCTCTAACAGGAGTAACATATTGATGTGCATCTGGATTGTTGTATGGGTTTACAGGTTCTCCAGACCATAAAGTAGCATCGTTCAAATATATTTGATCTGTACTTACACCACCGAAAACGGAAGCTCCCATTTTACCATTTCCTAAAACTAGTGTTTCTTCAAAATAGTTGGCGGGTTCGTCAAACCATAAGGTATTTGTAGATTGGGCTAAAAGTGCTAAGGGATTAACCATCATAAGAATAGCACAGATTCTTATGATGGTTTTTTGGGGTTGTAATAAATTCATTATTTCTGTTTTTATTTTTCAGGAGCTAAGATAAAACTAAATTCATATTTTTTATTGGCAAAATACATATAACTATCATGTGGTTTAGCACCCCAGCTATTGTCTCCACCAACACCCATCATTTTGTGATCGATGTGTAATTCAACAAAATCTTTTTCAACAATATCTAAAGTAGTTCTTAATTTCTTTTCTGTTCCAGGATCAAAATCAGAAGTGTTGTTGTGTAAAGCGTTAAACTCAATAGGATGCTCTAAAGCTTTTACTGCAAATCCCATTCCAATTTGATTTTTTAAACTTAACCAGCGAACATCTGTTTTATGTCCGTTTTCTTGTGGTCTGTTATAAGCAAAATATTGGTCTGAAACTTTAGAATCATAAACACCAACAAAAGCAGCAGTATTTCTGTCTACATAATTTTCCCAAGGACCACGACCATAGTATTTAAGGTTATCAAACTCTTTAGGCATTTCAAGTTTTAGTCCAATTCTTGGAATTTCAGGTAAATTTTCTTTTTTGGCTTCAAAACTATAATCTACTGTTATTTCTCCCTCTCCGTTAATTAAATAATTAATATCAATAGCTCCTTCAATTTCTTCATTTTTAAAAGATGTATAGATCATTATTTCAGACTTAGATACTTTTTTAGAACTAATGCTTTGTAATATAAATTTATCACCAGCTTCTTTCCAAACCAAAGCTCTTTTTTGTAATTGATTTCCAAAATCGTTATCTGTTGGAGCTCTCCAAAAATCAATTTTTAATGGAGCTTTAATTAATGGATATTCATTTAAAATATAAGTGTTTAATAATCCTGTTTTTTTAGAAAACTGAGTAATGAAATTTAATCCAGTTATCATGATTTCATTGTCAGTCTCTGATTTTTCAATAGGTTTAGTGGTGATGTTATTGTTTTTAGAAGCAATAACAGTATTCAATTCAAATTGTTCAGAAGCTATTTTGTGCCCATAAGGAATAAAAGTGTTTTCAGTATTTTGAATTGCATAAATATTTAAAAAAGAATCTGAGTTTTTATCAATTTCAGGAAGTTCAATTTTGAATTCTTTATGGGTTTGAGGAGCTACTCCTAATGGAATAAATTTTCCAGATTTGGTAACTTTTCCATTTTCTAAAAATTCCCAAACAATAGAGTAGTTATCTATGTTGGTAAAAAAATTTTCGTTTTCAATAAGAACTTTTCCTGTTTTGATATCTAATTTTTTAAAGATAATATTTTGATATACCTTTTTAATTTCAAACAATGCAGGATGAGGTTTTAAGTCAGGATCTACAATTCCATTCATACAAAAGTTATTGTCATGGTAAATACCTTCTGGTTCAAAATGACCACCATAAGCCCAAAATTGTTTTCCATTTTCATCTAATTTGGCTAGTCCTTGATCCATCCAATCCCAGATAAATCCACCTTGTAATTGACGGTGAGATTTTACTAAATCCCAATATTCTTGGAAGTTTCCATTGCTATTTCCCATAGCATGAGAATATTCACACCAAATAAAAGGACGATCTTTGTCAGAACCTAACCATCTATCTTTAACAAATCCGATAGAAGCGTACATGTGTCCTGCAATGTCGGTATGTCTTTCTTTAAGGTCAGTCATTCTTTCGGCACGTTCATAGTGCACTGGGCGTTTTGTGTTTAAAGCATGTGCAGCTTTGTAACCTGCCAGAAAGTTAACTCCAGTTCCAGCTTCGTTCCCCATACTCCAAACAATAATAGAAGGATGGTTTTTATCTCTTTTAATCATGTTGGTAATCCTTTCTACATGAGCAGCTTTCCAAATAGGCTTGTTTCCTAAAGTTTTGTCAATATCATATCCTATTCCGTGAGACTCTATGTTAGCTTCATCATAAACATATAAACCATATTCATCACATAATTGGTACCACATTGGATCGTTAGGATAGTGAGAAGTTCTTACGGCATTAATGTTAAATTGCTTCATTGTTTTTATATCAGCAATCATGTCTTCTTTGTTCACCACATGCCCAAAATAAGGATTGTGTTCGTGTCTATTTACACCTTTTAAAAGGATAGGTTTACCATTGACTAAAAGTTGTCCATCTTTTATTTCAGAAGTTCTAAATCCTGTTTTAATAGAAGTTGCTTCTATCAATTGATTTTTATGGTCATAAAGACTAATGATTAATTTATACAGATATGGATTTTCTGCAGACCATTTATTTACGTTAGGAATTTCATCAACAAAAGAAATAGTTTGTTCATTTTTAGTTGATTTGAAATTAGATTTTTTATTACTAATTTCTTGTCCATTAGCATCTACTAATTGATATTTGATGCTAAATTTTTTGTTCTTGTTTTTGATGTTTTTAACATCAATATTTAAATTTAAAACACCATGTTCATAGTTGTTGTCTAAAGAGGCATCTGCATAAAAATCATTAATGTGTGTTTTAGGTTTGGCTTGTAAAATAACATCTCTTTGAATTCCAGATAATCTCCAAAAATCTTGATCTTCTAAGTAACTACCATCGGTAAATTGAAATACCTGAACAGCTATTTTATTTTTTCCAGATGTTAAATAAGAGGTAATATTAAATTCTGAAGGTAATTTAGAATCTTGGCTATATCCTACTTTTTTACCATTTACCCATAAATAATATCCTGATTTTACGGATCCAAATTGAAGATAAACTTCTTTATTTTTCCAGTTTTTTGGAAGGTTAAAATAAGTGATATAAGACCCTACTGGAGACTCACTAATAAATGGGGGATTTGGAGTAAAAGGATAATCTGCATTGGTGTAGTTAGGGTATCCATAACCATACATTTCCCAGTTACCAGGAACCGTTATTTCATCCCAATTACTGTCATCATAACCAGACTTGAAAAAGTCTAAATTTCTTTCAGAGATTGTTTTTGCATATTGAAACTTCCACTTTCCATTTAAGAACTGAATGTTGTCTTCTTGTTGTGGATTGTTTTTTTGTGCTTTTTCTAAAGTTGAATAAGAATAAAAAGTTGCATGAGCTTTTTCTCTGTTGATTTGAAATAGTTCCGGGTTTTCCCAATCATTTTGACTAAAGATGTTTTGAGAAAAAATAAATACTAAAAATAGCAGTTTAATTTTGGTCATTTTTTAAGGGTTTAAATGAGATGATGAAAATACAGATTATTAAAAAAATAAGAGGTGTTATTATCGTACAAAATCAAGGTGACATTCATTTTTAGTGAGGAATCATTGTAATAAAGTATTCATTACATAAGTTATTTAGCTTGTGTAATTTGTTATTTGTCGAAATATGTTTTTAGCAGGCTAGTTTTGATGTAGTTTTATTTTCAACCATCATATTTAAGTAAAGAAATCATCATCATGAGAAAAATAAAACCTCTTATTTTACTGTTAGTTTTTATACAAAGTTGTCTTTTTGCACAACAAAAAACAGGAAATATTGTTGAGTATTTTGGAAAAGAAAAAATAGAAACGATTCAAGAAGGAAAATTAATTCATGTTTTTAAAAAAGCTTTAACATTAAAAGTACCTACCCATCATTTTAATTCCTCTTCTTTTCCTAAAGATCCTGTTTATGCTAGGTTTTTAGAAGAGGAAAATTACTTGCCTAATAACAAAGAAACTTTTGATATTGATTTTGTTGGAAATCCAATGGTTTGGAAAACCATAAAAGTAGATGAAACCAATAGTTTTAATGATGAAAATCTATCATCAAGTTATGTATTGTTAAAATACAAATCTAACAAAGTAAAAACGGTTTTGTTTGAAGCATCGGGGCATTCACTTGTTTTGATTAATGGATTGCCACACGAAGGAGATCATTACGATTTTGGATGGAATTTAATTCCTCTAGAGTTAAAAAAAGGAATGAATGTTTTTGTACTAAAAGTAGGACGTTTTCCTAGAATTAGAGCAAGGTTAATAGAGCCCAAAATGGAGGTACAATTAACCACAAGAGATGTTTTGGTTCCTGATGTTTTGTTTGATGAATCTAAAAACTATACTGGTGGAATTAGAGTGGTGAATAGCACCAATACTTGGATAAAAGGATATAGTTTAGAATCAGAATTAAAAGGTAAGAAACTAGAAACTATCGTTCCTGATATAGCTCCTATGAGTGTGTTAAAAATGCCTTTTTCTATTGCTGCAGTATCTAATAATAGCAAAGTTGGAGCAGAAAAGTTAAATATTATTTTAAAAAATAAGAACAGTGTTTTAGACACCAAAGAAGTTGAAATTCAAGTAAAGTCTAAACACCAAAAAATCAAACGTACTTTTATTAGTGATATTGATGGAAGTGTACAATATTATAGTGTTGCTCCATCAAGCAACAAAGATTTAAAAAACGGAGCTTTCTTTTTATCTGTTCACGGAGCTTCGGTAGAAGCCGTAAATCAAGCCAATGCCTATAAACAAAAAGATTGGGGTGATTTGGTGGCACCAACCAATAGACGTCCTTTTGGATTTGCTTGGGAAGACTGGGGAAGATTAGATGCTTTAGAAGTAATGGCAGATGCTAAAAACATTTATCAACCAGATCCTCAAAAAATATATTTAACAGGTCATTCCATGGGAGGACATGGAACTTGGTATTTAGGAGCTACTTATCCAGATAAATTTGCAGCCATTGCTCCTTGTGCTGGTTACCCAGATTTGTTGTTATACAGAGATGGATTTTTAAAAAGTACTTTAGAATTACCGCAAACAGAATTAACAAAATTAGGAATGACACCAGAAATAGTGAGTCGTTTAAAATTTAATCAGTCTCAAGAATTGACTCCTGTCGAAAAAATGATTGAAAGAGCAGGAACCCCTAGTAGAACGTTGGAGTTGATTCGTAATTATTTACATGTTGGTGTGTATTTGCTACATGGAGAAAAAGACAATGTAGTGCCAACTTCTATCGCTAGAGGAATGAGACAACGATTGGGAACTTTTCATAATGATTTTGTGTATTATGAATATCCTGATGGAACGCATTGGTATGGAGATCATAGTATAGACTGGGAACCTCTTTTTAATTTCTTTAAAAGACATACTATTAAAAAAGATGATGAAATTAAAAACTTAGAATTCTATACAGGTTCACCAGGAGTATCAGCAAGTTCACATTTTGTTACCATATACCAGCAAGAAATTCCTTTTAAAACCAGTTCATTCAACTTTTCTAAAGAAGAGGGAGATTTGTCTATCAAAACAAATAATGCGGCTTTGTTATTGGTTGATTTTTCAAAATTAGTTACTGATAAAAATGAAATTAAAATAGATGAGCGTATCATCACAATTAATAAAGGAGCTAAAATGTACTTTCAAAAAGTTGATGGAGTATGGAAAAATACATCAGTTCCTAGTTTAGCGCAAAAAGGACCTCATAGAAATGGAGGGTTTAAAGATGCTTTTAGACACCATGTAGTTTTTGTATATGCAACCAAAGGAACTGATGAAGAAAATGAATGGTATTTAAACCGAGCTAGGTTTGATGCAGAAACGTTTTGGTACCGTGCCAATGGAAAAATTGAATTGGTGAAAGATGTAGATTTTTCGCCTAAGAAATATGCAGATAGAAATGTGGTGATTTATGGAAATAAAAGTAATAACGCTGCATGGAAAACGTTGTTGAAGAAATCACCTATTCAGGTAGAAAATAATAAGATTGATTTTGATGGAAAATCAATTACAGGAAACCAATGGGGAATGTATTTTATTGTACCAAGAACAGATAGTGATATAGCTTGTGTTGGAGTAGTAACTGCAACAGGAAGCAAAGGAATGAAAGCAGCATATATGAATCATTATTTGGTAAATGGAACCACTTTTCCAGATGTTTTATTGTTTGATGATGATGTTTTAGAAAATGGAATGTCTGCTGTAAAAGCTTCAGGTTTTTTTGGAAATGATTGGTCTGTAGAGAAGGGAGATTTTGAATGGAAATAAATCCAATCAAGTAGAAAAAGAAAGTTTTAGTAGTTTAATTATAGTTTGTTTAAAAAGTGCCTTAACATAAAATGTAAGGCACTTTTTTTTGATACTTATATTTCTTTCATAATTTCAGAAAGCAGTTTGTAGGAGTGTATTTTGTCTTCAATACTATAAATATTGGTTGTGACAATAATTTCGTCAACCTTTGTTTTTTCTAAAAAAGCCTGAATTTGTTTTTTCACAGTTTCTTTACTTCCTATAAAAGAATATTTAATCATTTGTTGTACAGAAGGATGTTGTAAAATTTCTTTTAAGTCATTTGTCATTTCTGTAGGTTCAGATAAAGGTTGTCTTTTTCCAGTTAAAATTCCAACAATCAATTTAAAGAAGGAAGTAGAAATGTTTTCAGCTTCTTCATCAGTATCTGCAATAATTACGTTAACACCTGCAATTGTATAAGGAGTGTTTAACGCTTTTGAAGCTTTAAATTCGTTTCTATAAATGTCTAAGGCATCTAAAAGCATTGCTGTGGCAAAATGACTAGCAAAAGCATAAGGCAATCCTTTTTTAGCAGCCAAGTGAGCACTGTCTGTACTAGAACCTAAAATGTACAAAGGGACATCAACACCTTCAGCAACCGTAGCTCTTACTTTAGAACTGGCATTTTCTTCAGAAAAAAAAGTTTGAATTTTATCAATTTCTTTAGGAAAAGAATGGGCCGCATCCATAAAATCAGAACGAATGGCATGTGCAGTTTCTTGATCGGTTCCTGGGGCTCTTCCCAAACCTAAATCAATTCTGTTAGGGTATAAGGATCCCAAAGTTCCAAATTGTTCAGCCACAATTAAAGGAGCATGGTTTGGGAGCATAATTCCACCAGAACCAACTCTAATACTTGTGGTTCCCTGAGCAACATATCCTATTAAAATACTAGGAGCGCTGCTGGCAATGGTTGCCATGTTATGATGTTCTGCTAACCAAAAACGTTTGTACCCGTAAGATTCTGCTTTTTGGGCTAGGCGAAGCGTGTTTTTATAAGTTTGCTGGATACTGGTTCCATTGGCTACAACGGCCAAATCTAAAATAGAATAGTGGGTAGGTTTGTTATTTGTCATGTTGAATTTTATAAAATGTAATTAACGGTAATCAAATTTTAATTACGTTGATGGTTAAAATATATGTGAAAATGATAAAGATTTGGAGAGTTAAAATCCTTTTTCTTTATAATTTTTATCGGCTTTTATAATAAACTCTTCTTTCTTTTCAGACCAAGTTTCTTGGACTTCTTTATTGTAGTTTAAATAAAGTTTACCATTTACAATGCTCCATGCATCAGCCTCTATTTTTGCTGGGTATCCTCTTGACCAACCAAAGGCACACCATCCTCCATATTGAGGAGCATATTTATTAGGTTTTGCTTTAAAAAGGGTCATGTTTTCTTTTGAGCTAAAATGCCATGTAGCATTGTTCCATTTGTAGGTGATGTCTTTTTTCCCTATTACGGGTTTAGATTCTGTAAAATAAGCTACTGGATCAAATCCGTTAATAGCTCCCTTTTCGGTTGTGAATACCGCTTTGGTTTTGTCTTGTGCAAATGCGCTAGTAGATAAAATAATGGTAAGTAAAAGTTTAACTAAAAGTTTCATGAATTTTATTTTAATTTCATCACTATTGTCGAAATGATGCTTTAATAATTACAGATATGATACAAAAATTATCATATAAAAGGGTATTCATTCAGGGGGATAAAAAAACTGCATTATAAAATAATTCATAATGCAGTTTTAAGTTTTTTGTACAGTTCTGTCTATATAAAATTTAAATGATTAAAAGGTTTTCCTAATACTTTTTTAGGGTCTGCCTTTAACCATTTTTCTAAAACTGTAGCATATACTTGTCTAAAATCTATTTCATATTTAATATCTCCATTATCATCTAAATCTGCTAAGTTTGGATGGTTGTTATAAATTCCAGGTTTTTTTAGATTTTCTGTAATTAAAAATAAATTGTTAGCAGCTCCATGATCTGTTCCTTTACTTCCATTTTCTTCTACACGTCTTCCAAACTCAGAAAAAACCATAATTAAAGTATCTTTAAAAGTGTTATTTTGTTTTAAATCATTCACAAAAACTTCTAAGCCTTCAGATAAAATATTCATCAACCTTTTATGTCTGTTGGTTTCGGCATAATGTGTGTCAAAACCACCCATAGAAACATAATAAACTTTGGTTTCTAAATGAGAGTTAATAAAACTAGCAGTTGTATTTAATTGTTTACCAAAAGCATTTTTAGGATAATTAGCTTTAGATTCATACGTCTTTGATTTGTTAAAAATATAGGAAGCGGATGATTCTGCTTGAATCATTTGTTTGTATAAATAGCCTAAGTTTTCTTCACTCAAATGTTCATCCATATGATGTTTGTTAATCACTTTATTAAAAAAAGGATCACTAGCATTTTTGTATAATAATTTAGGATCAAAAGCGGCAATTCCACTCTTGTCATTTCCTTTTAAAGCCAAAGAAAGTTTGTTGTCTACATCAATTGCCATGTGAGATTCTTGATTGTAAATATCTAAGTAATTCCCTAACCATCCTGAAGATTTATATTCATTAGCGTCACTGGCTGTTTGCCAAATGTCTGCCGATCTAAAATGTGATCTTACGGGGTTGGGATATCCAACATTGTTAATAATGCTTACATATCCTTGATCATATAAATTTTTGAGAGATGACATAGAGGGAGGTAAACCAAGTTCCCCATTCAAATTTAAAATCTCTGATTTTGGAATAGAAATATTAGGTCTGTTTTTATAATACAAATCATTTCTGTAAGGCACTACAGTGTTTAAACCATCATTTCCTCCAGAAAGTTGAATGACTACTAATTTTTTATGACCAATAAGATTTGTCGGAATTTTTTCGAAAGCGGAAACAAAACTTGGAACAAAAAACATTCCGCTAGCCAAAGAACTGTTAATTAAAAAATCTCTTCTTTTCATAATAGGTGGAGTTTAGCACATTTGGTATTCTGGTAAAGACATAAGGGCAATACAGAATTCTTTGATGTTGTTAGTGTTTATTTTTTTAATAAAATCTACGGTGTTTTGATTTAAGCTAGAACCAATAAGTACTTCTTGCCAATCTGTAGCGTTTGTGTTTTTTATTTGTTGGTTAAATTCTTGCCAATCAACTGTTGTAAATAATAATTTATTCTTATTGTTTTTACGTTTGTTAAAGGTTTCAAAATCATCTTCAAAAGCTACTTCGGGTTCTAGTTCTATTTCTTTTTGCTGGGCAATGGTAGAGGTTAGTTTTAATCTTAACATAATGGTGTTGGCATCAATCCATTGCTTGTTTCCAGGCCAACCTGCAACGTTTGGTGGATATAATAATTTTTGACCTAAATTAAATTGTAGGTATTGAAAATATTTGGTTTTATTAAAAGTATAAGGAATTACTTTTTGAATTCCGACCAATAGTTCTACCGGAGATTTTATTTTAACACCTATGTTTTTATCTTCATAAAACCAATCAGAAGTAAGCACAAATTCCATCAAATCAGAAATATCATAATTTTTTCTAAACACGTTAGCCATTTGTGTAATATGTTCCTGATTTGGTGTAGGGTTAACAAACTCTTTGTATATTTTTTTTGAGATAAACAAAGCACATTGCGGCTGTTCTAAAATGATATCAATGATATCTGTACCATTAAACGTACCCGTTTTACCTAAGAATGTTTTGCTACCAAAATCATGATGTTTTGCTCTAAAAATAAATGTAGTTTTATTTGATGACCAACCAGTAAAAGCCCTTGCAGATTCCTTAATGTCTGTTTCTGTATAATGTCCATTTCCTAAAGTAAATAGCTCCATTAATTCTCGGGCATAGTTCTCGTTAGGGTTTTCTTTTCGGTTTTGCTGATTGTTAAGATATTTAATCATCATAGGGGTTTTGGAGATTTCTAGTACAAAATCTCTAAAGTTTCCCAAAGCGTTTTTCTTTAAAACCAAAAGATATTGCTGGGTTTGTAAAACATCATTTTCAGCACAAACAAAATGATTTGCCCAAAATAAAGTCATTTTATCTCTTAGTAATTCGGTTGAATGATTTAGTTGATAATACCATTCAGAATTTAAATTAGCCAACAAACGTCTGTTTTCTTTTTGGAGCATACGTTTTTTTTCGTCATTTTTATCAAGAGACTTGATGTTTTCCAATTTAGAAGTATCAACAATAATAGGAGTAATGGTTTTAGATTTTTTAAAAAGATAATTAACGTTTTCTTTCATAGAAAAACGACTTAATTTGTCTAAGTTTTGAGGAAGAATTCCAAAACCCACCCTGTTATATAAGTGTATAATGTGTTTGTTTTTCATGGGGTAATCTTTTGTTAGTTTTAGTTTTTATTTATGATATGACTTTAATTTTTAAATTAAGTTTAATTGATTGTAGTGTTTGTTGTTTAAAAATGTACAAAAGTTGATGATTTATGTTTTTTTGTGTATTTATTAGAATTAACATGAGTTGTTATCTTAAAATATTGTTCAATAGTAAGTTAACTTTTTTATGAATATTTTATGTGAAATTATTTTGGGAATTGTTGATATCTCGTATATTTGCAATCCAAATCGCGGGATAGAGCAGTAGGTAGCTCGTCGGGCTCATAACCCGAAGGTCACTGGTTCGAGTCCAGTTCCCGCTACTAAATAAAAAAGGCTTCACAGAAATGTGAAGCCTTTTTTATTTGAAAAAATATTATTAAAATGTTTTAGTTTTTAAAAATTATAATGAACGATCTTAATAATAAAGAATAATACTATACCAAATCAACACTGTTGTTAAAGTGATTGATATCCAGGTGATTGTTTTTAACCAAGACATGTTTTTAGATTTTTAACGATTATATCATCAAATATATAGTTAAGCATACATGACATTTTTTTTTTTTCGGTAAAAGGTTTTTTTTAGAAGATGAATGGCTTTTTCTAATCGTTTATTAAAGGAAAATAGATTTTCGAATTTGATTTACCTAAAATGATACTAAAGATTTGTACCGTTAATTAGTATCTTGGAATTGTAAAATCTATTTTAATTCCCTTGTTTAATATTTTGTAAAATTTTATATCTCCGTGTAGACTTTCTATAATTTTTTTAATTATTGATAAATGATAATTATTAGAGGGGACGTAATATGATTTAAAAGCTAAAATGTCATGAAATGTATTGTCAAGAGTATTCCAGTTTTCCGTATATATGAATTTGTAATTATTCTCATCTTCTTCATAATCAATTGTAATACTTCCAGAGTTGTTCTTAATATTTTGAAAAGAATTAATGAGTAAATGATTAAACAAGATTTCCATTGCTGGACTGTTGCTATATATAACAGGGAGTTTTTGCAATATTTTTATTTCAATTCGTAATGGTTTTTCTAGTTTAGTTTGAATTTTTTGAAATATGTAATCTAAACTTATAGGGTAGTTTTTTTCAATATTTTGCTCAATGTTTAAAAAGTTTGTAATGTCTGTCACTATAAAATTTAATCTTTCGATTGAGGCATTAATAAGTTTTAATTTATGTCGATTAACATTATCTAGTAGGTCTTCGTTGTCTTTTTCAAACCAATTAATTAGAGCATGTAAATTATATAAAGGTGTACGTAATATATGAGAAAAGATATAGTTATAATCTTGTGAATCTAAATTTAAATAATTATTATCTTTATTAATATTTTCAGTATTATATATCATAATTTATCTAGGAATGTATTAAGTAGTTTAGACCTATATAACCATTAAAATATAGTATTTTTTTATTGTTGTATAATTTTACTAAATCACTTCGGTGTTTATAATTTGCTAATAAAGAAATACTAAGTTTGTTGGTTAATTTGTATTTAATTCTACAATTAATAGAAAAAGAAGGAGTCTTTGTGTTGTATTTTGATGTTCTAAAAATGAATCCAATATTACCACCTGTGTAGATATATGTTTTTTTAATTTTTAAAATTTGTCGACTGTAAAACAGTCCTGATGCTAAATAATGAATACGATTAAAATATTCTAGTTCAAGTCCATATTCATTTTTGTTTTTTGAAATATAAAATCTAGATAGTATATCAAGGGCACCTTTTTTATCATTCATGTAAGGGCCATAAATCAACATTTTAGGATCTATATAAATAGATAAGTTTGTTTTTTTTTGTGAATAGTTATTTATCGTCATCATAAAAAAAAGAACAAATACAAACAGCTTCATTATTTTAATATATTGATAGAGGTAAATTTTCTTTACCTAATAAGATATATAGCTTTTTAATAAAATAGATTTTAAAGTAATACTTGTTTTTTAAATTACAGTCTTCATATATGTATTCTGCAATATCTTTTGAAATTACTCTTTTACATATATTAAAGTCAAATATGTTAATATTTAATATTTTATGTATTACTTTTTTATAGCTTGATTTTTTTCTTGTAGTTTCTTTTTCACAAAAAACAACCTTTAGTTGAGGGTTGTTGTTTATTGTGTCTATGTTATTGTACATGATGTTAATGTTTTTTAAATCTTTAAAAGTATAATTAGCAAAATAATGTACATCTGTTTCTTTTAAAAGACTTTTGTGTGCATGAATACTCATTTGAATAGTATTGATCTCCTTATAAAGAGGAAGAATTATTATTCTACCAATATATTTAATTTGTAATTTTTGTATATCATTATATAAAGGATGGTTAATATGTGCCGGAATTGAGAAAACTAGTTCACCGGTGCTGCTAATTAGAATTTGTTTTAGAGTTTTTAGTTCTCTTTTATTTGTATTAATATCAAGAGGTAAAATAATAATTGTTTTATTCATGTTTTTTTAAAAAATAAAAGCCTAACACTAATATGAAATATGATAGAGAACCTATAACAACTCTACAACTCTCAAAGGTTAGACTTTTAAATTGTATTTATATTTTGTTTAAGTATTTTATTATATGTTTTGCTTATTGGAATATGTTCTTTGCCCATTACTATAATATTGTTTTCAATTTCATCTATTTTACTGATGTTAATTATGTATGATTTATGAACTCTAATAAAGCAACCAGGGAGTTTTACGATGAAATTTTTTAAAGTATTTTTTGTCAAATAATTTTTTTTACACGTTGTTTTTATGATAACATAATCTCCCCTAGATTCTAATAAAAGAATACCATCAACATTTATTTTTACAATTTTTCTATTGTAGTTAACAAATATAAAGTCCGAGTCTTGGTGCGGTATTAAAACAGTGTTTTTGTTTCTGTAACTATTTATATAACTATCTACCTTTTTGTTAAATGAATCTTCATTTATAGGTTTGTGTATATAGCCTACTATATTTTGATTTCCTATAAGATTAAAAGCATAATCTTTTTTTGATGAAATAATTATGTAGTTAATGTTTTTATTTACATTTTTTATAAAATCAAGACCATTTAAACTCGGCATCTCAATGTCTAAAAAAATTAAATCAACATCGTTTTTATTTACATATTCAAATGCTTCTACAGATTCGGTAAAGGATTTCTCTATTTTTAAAAAATAATGTTTGGAACAGAGTTTATTCATTATTTCAATGGTAGATTTATCGTCGTCTATGATTATTGTATTATGAATTTTCATTTTTTTATTTTTGCAAAATACATTTAGGTAATCAATTTTTTTGTAACTATTAACAAATGTATATGGTTTTTGTGTTGTCAGAATTTTAATATCGATGAAGTGACATATTTCGTAGATTACTTTATTAAAAAAAGAGATAATTTATTGTCTTACAGCTGATAGTTGTATAAGGAAAAATTTTGGTGTTTGTAAACAGTGTTGATGTTTTTTTTGTACTAGTGCAAATTTATGCTTAGATGATATGTTAAGTTCTATTGTTCGGTAAATTGACTTTATTTGAAGTTGAATGGTTTCTTTGTAACGATGATTAATGAATACTTAAATGTGTAGCGTTCCATTTTAACTAAAAATTAGCGTTTTTTACTTTGTTGAGAGTTTGGCAATAATATTTTAACTATGGTAACTTTTTTTAGGCAAAATATTTTTTTGTTTTTCAGTTGTGAGAATCATTAATATCCCTTATCTTTGCAATCCAAATCGCGGGATAGAGCAGTAGGTAGCTCGTCGGGCTCATAACCCGAAGGTCACTGGTTCGAGTCCAGTTCCCGCTACTAAAAACACCAAAAATAATATATTTATTTTTGGTGTTTTCTTTTTAATTATTATTTATTTTTTGAAATCTATACAATCCATCCGTAGCTTGTAGTAGTTTGTTTTTTAATACAGGATTTAAATTAGGATTTTCCTTTAAAAATATTTCAACAATTTGCAATGCTTCTTCCGATGAATAATTAGCTATAGAACTGTTTAGCCAGCTTTTAGGAAAAAATATATCACCGGTTAAAAATATTTCTTCTAACAAATTTAAACATAAGGGTAAATGTTTTATTGCTGTTTTTTGTCGTAGTGGGTGATGTATATTGTCTAAGGCCACTAGTGTCCAATATTCTTTTTCTCTATTTACCGGATTGGTTAAGGAATTCATAAAAGCATCTCTAACAGATTCATCATTAGATAGTGATGGTAATATAAAATCAAACTCTTTTTGTCTATCTATATTTGTAATGTTAGATTTTGTTTTTTCTAAAATTTCATCAATTTTTTCATGTTTATAAATGGCTAGTTTGCTAGCAATACTTGTATAATCAACTTCGTTTAAATTTAAATTGATCAAAGTTTCAGATTTGTTCCATATATCATATAAGTAATTTTTCCCTTTTTCTGAATATGCTACATTTTTATATAGATTAAATATTGTTTTTTTTATTCCAGGGGCTAAATCTTTGTGCAATAAATTTCTTAGTGATTTTTCAAAAAAAGGCAAAATATTTTTTCGTTGTTCATTAGTAAAATATTTCCAAAATACGCTAGATATTTCATTTGTGATCAATCTAATAATAAGTTCATTTTTTTCACTTTCAAGTCCATTTAAAAGTTCGTTATATGCTTTTTGTGGAGAAATGCTGTTATTTAACATGTTCTCATATAGATTAATGTATGAGTATCCTCTAGCAATATCATTATTAATGTGAGAGATCTTTAATTTTGAATTTTCTAAGGGGAAAATACCGTAGCCAATACCATTATAATTATAAATAATTGACTCTGGTTTAGGGAGACCAATAAGAGTATTTAGATTTGTATTTTGATCTTTTAATTGAACGTTAGTAATGTGTACAGAATCTTTATAAACCAAGCCAATATCAAAAGATTGAGGCCAGATATTGTTACTACCATTTTCAGCTTTCTGACTAATTTGAAAAGAGGTAATTTTATCATCAAAATATTCAATATCATCGGTTATTATAGGTCGGCTAGGTTCATTAACCCATACAGAACTCCATTGTTTTAAATTAATATTAGTTTCTTTATCTAACAATGCTACTAAATCATTCCAGTTGGCATTATCGTTAGCATAAGTTTTTATGTAATTTCTAATTCCCTTTTTAAATTTATCTTTTCCTATAATAGCTTCTAGTTGACGCATCATAATAGGGGCTTTGTTATAAATAATTGCTCCATATAATGAGCCTGCGTTTTTTAAATTGTCTAATTTCTGACGAATTGAATTCGTTCCTTTTGTTCGATCTTCACTATAGGCACTAGGGTAATGGGTAACCATAAACTGTAAGTCATGATTGATATTAGGGAAATATGGGGATGCAATTTTATCAGCCATAAAGTTGGCAAATACTTCTTTTAACCAAACGTCATTAAACCATTCCATCGTAACTAAGTTACCAAACCACATATGTGAAGTTTCATGAGCAATTAATTTTGCTCTGTTTAACTTTTGACTTTGTGTAGCGGTTGAATCTAAAAAAAGAGAGGCTTCTCTATATTGAATAGCCCCTACATGTTCCATACCTCCATATTGAAACCCCGGAATACTAACAAAATCTATTTTTTGAAAAGGAAATTTCTGCTGGGTATAATCTTCTAAGAAATCAATAGACTGTTGATGTAATTTAAAAATCTCATTCAAACTTGCATTGATTTTACTTTTATTATTTTCTCTGTATAATAATTTCATTTTCATGGCTCCCAGTTCATCAATACTTTCGTTAAATATACCTGTAACAAAAGAGAACAAATAGGTACTCATTTTGTCAGATGTTTTATTATACAAGTGTCTGGTGTAATCGCCCTGATTTTCTTTTAATTGTAATGGGGATCCACATAAGACTTTCCAGTCTTTGGGAGTTGTAATGTCTAATGTGTATTTGGCCTTAAGATTTGGTTGATCAAAACAAGGGAATAATGTGCTTGCTCTATCAGGAACCAATAAAGTATATAAATAATCATCACTTCTATTCAGAGATAATTCTCCAGCATTAAATTTAATTGTGATAAAATTTACTCCTTTTTTTAGGCAGTCTTTATCTATAATTAAGTGCTCTTTCTGATGGTTGATTAAAACACTATTACCATTTACCAAAACTTTTTTTAGAAGAGATTTATCTTCATTAAAATCCAAATATAAAGGATGTTCAAAATCGTTTATCTCTAAATTAATTTTTAGTTCAGACACAATAGGTTCTTCCCTTTTTAAAGGAATATTAAACTTTAAGTGATAAATAATATTTGAAATTTGTTTTTTTCTATAAGAGGCTAGGTCTATAGAAATACCATTTTTTAACAATACATCTTCTTTAGGTTTTAGATTACAAGAAAAGAGAACGGTTAAAATTAAAATAGAATATATTTTTTTCATCTTGAATATTATGTCAAACACAAGATAGTTTTTTTATTGATGTTATGTTAAAAATAAAAAAAGCCCTTAAAGTGAAATATTAAGGGCTTTTATAGTGTTATTATTAGAAATAGGTAAAATTATAATTTTATAATTTTTACAACTTTTGTTGATTGATTTTTGTCTGTAATTTTTAGCAAGTATACGCCAGAGTTTAAATTACTTAAATTTAATCTATTGTTTTGGTTTTGTATGCTAGTTTCCATTATTAACTTTCCCGTTAGATTAAAAATATTAACGATGTAACCAATATGATCATTTTCAAAATCAATATTTAAGTAATCACTAACAGGATTTGGATGTATTCTAATTTCATCTGTAATTTTTTTACTTGATAATCCACCCTCTTCAACTATTTTAAACTCAGTAATACTAGACCATTCACCTATATATCCTGAGGCACCAGTTATCGTAATCCTAGCATATCTTGCTGTTACTTTATCAAAGTCATCAGAGATTGGTTGTGAGGTACTTGTGTTTGTACTACGATCTACAACATATGAATTGGTAAAATATAAATTGTCTGATAATTCAATAGTGTATTTATAGGCTCTATTTTGAAAGGTTGAAAGTCTAGTTCCAATAATGGATTTATTTTCACCATAATCAATTACTGCTGTTTGTGGAAAACCATAAGCAGACCATCTTGAGTTATCAGCAGTGCTGTCATCAAACATTTTTGTTGCTGTATTCCCAGCTTCCTCATCTGAAGCAGATAAGACAAGCGGATAGGATGGGTTAGGCTCACAGCTTGCAGGATAACCATCAGTTATAGTTATGTAATCTATATTTCCTATACCAGCATTGGTATTGGCTTCTATTCTAAGATCTGATATTCCACTAGTCACAGGAATATTTATAGATACTTCTGAGTAAGTTTCAAACCCACCTGTAGTAAGAAGAGGAGCCTCTGCCACTATAGAGCCATTTATTAAAATATTAGCAGTACAATCAACAGGTGAGGCATATCTTATTGTTAAAGTTTCTGTACCGTCAAACATAAAGTTAAGCTTATAGTCGATACCACTTCCTATTTCGTCTGTAGTATTTGAAACCCCTGTCCCTGTATGAGGGTAGTTGGTATCGATACTACCGTCTAATCCACAAAAACCAGATTCGTTTTCTTGAATTGTTTTTGTTGCTACAGAATTATAGAAGTCTTCTGTGTAAGCCATTGTAGATTCTTGATCACGATAAGCAATACCTGCTGGATATAAAGCACCATTACCAGAGTTTGTCATTCTCAAGGTTTCATTACAACCATCCCATACATAGTATCTTTCTACAAAAGGAGCATCTTCTAGCATGGCTATAAATTCTTTAATAACTTCTCCGTTTCTTTGCGTTGTCGGTTCATTTCCATTATATGTCCAATTACAACCATTATTAAACTCAGTAATCCATATAGGACGACCAGTTCTGTTGTGTATTGCTAGTAATTGATTATATAATTGTTGGGCTGTATTGTTAGCTCTGTAAAAATGCCAAGGCACAAAGTCAACCCTGTATCCTAAAGCATCACATTTATCTATAAAATCGTATGTCCAATTCAGTCCACCATCAGTAGTTCCAGGAGCACCCAATCTTAGTCCAGACTCCATCATTTTTGGCCATTCTCTTAAGGCATCTGCTACGGTACTAAAACCATCATCAACTGAGTTATCAGGTTCATTGTAACCTAAAGCATGTGTACTACTGAATTTATCCATAAAATTCCCATAGCTATTCCATCTTGGATTGTGTCTCATTGGTACATATTCTACATCAAGCGTACCGTAATCTGCATTGTTGTAATCATAACTAGAACTAGCATTAAATCTAGTGGCACCAGATGGACTACCTCTCCACCCTTTTTTTGTTGTCCATCTCCATTGTCTTACTACTACCATAGAGATACTGTTTGATAATCCTTCTGGCATTTCATCTATAACAACGTCAGTATCATCTGCAATGTAAACTCTACTACCTCCTGTTCCATCTTGATTTACAGCAAATGTAGCCATGTATCCTTTTTTTAATATAAAAGACTCAATGTTATCTTCCATATCACTAAGCTCACTACTTTTATAATGCTTATTAATAGTAAAATCCATGGATGTTCCATTCTGATTTTTTTGACCGTATGCAGTTAGAGCTTTGTAGTCGTTTGAATGTGCCATAACCATAGCTCCTTTTAAATAATTGGTTATTCTAATATTAGAACCTATTATTGCTTCTTGAGTATTAACAGTAATATTTGATAAATACTTATTTGCTACCTCAGAAGGTAATACATTTTGAAAATAAATCCAGATGTCTGGAGAGGCTAGGTCAATTGCACCATTAATTATAGGACTCGTTGGTGAGGTAAGGGTTACTTGACCTTTACCAGTTAATTCTAAACTCAGGTTGTCTAGTGATGAATAAGTCGCTACGTGATTGTTGTATAGAGTAAAATTAGCTTTGTAAATAGCAGTGTTTACTGCGTCAATAGCCATTTTTAAATTATCTTCATTGGTTAAAATAGCTTCTACAGTAGCTGTTTCGTTATCAATAACAGTTTGTCCGTTTGTCATGGCTACTTGTAAATCAGCATAGACTGTTGATCCTTCACGTACTGGCTTAGGATCTGCAATCATTACTTGAGTTGAGTCTACTAATTTTTGAAGATTAGCCTTTGTTACAGGGTGACTAATAATTTTAACATAATCAGTAAAAATTTTTGCATTAAGACGGGTGTTTAAATTTGATGCTCTTGAACCTACCTGAATGTTTCCAGTAGTTTCAGAGGTAAGTCTTAAAGGAATAGTAGTTGTGTGCCAGGTTCCTAATGTTGAGCTATTTGTGTAATCAGAAAAAACTGATTTTCCATTGTTTCCAACCCAACCTGTTAAATTAGCTTCAATAGTATTATTTCCTTCAAAAGCACTACTAACCTCTATAGAATATAATCCAGCAGGCAAAGTAGTTTCTTGTTTGTATATAAGGTCTCCACTCAATCCAATACTAATTCCAAGAGCTCCTTGACCTGATCCAGTCAGCCCTTTAGAGTCAGTAGCTGGCAGAGAAGCTCCATTAAAACTTCCGTTCCAACCAAACTCAAAAGTTGATGCTGCTCCCCAACCTTTAACTTCAACATCAGCTAATGACCATCCGTCAACCACATTAGTATTAGGTGGTGTTGAAATTGAAATAGTTTCATTTCCACCTGTTAAATAGTTGCAATTAATATCAAAGCCTGCATTATTTAAATAAGTTTGAGTTACGTCTATATCTTGTGCATGAGTATTTGTGTAAAATGCTATAAAAAACAGCATGATTTTTAGGCTTTTCAAGCCTGAGTTTATTTTATTTTTTGTGAAAAAAGTTCCACAAATGAGTTGTTTTTTAAGTAGTTTGTAAATCATAAATCTTAGATAGTAATCAGTTAAAAAATATATTTCAAATATATGTATGATATTTTTATCACATAGGGGGTAAATCTGTTAACAATGAGGGTTAAATCAATTAATTATTAAATATTGTGTGTTATTTATTGATATTGTCGTGATTTATGATGAAAACTATCATCATATTGTTAAAATTATTGTTGAATTGACAAAGATGCTTTTTTAAGATTTTTATAAATAAGTATACCGTTTTTGATGTATAAAAATATTACAAAGAGTAATTGAGCAATTAAAGTTTAAAAGTAGGTCTATGTGAATGTTTTATAATAGCTGATTTAAGAACATACGTTTTAGTAAATGAGTTTTTCTTATTAATTTTTGTAATAAATAAGATGTATTAGTTATGGGTTGATAAAAGAAGATAATTTACTTTATACTATATCCAAAATAGGGTATATCTTATTTTCTTGAGGAAGATTTTCTAACAATAAGCGTAGGATCTAGAACCACCTTTTGTTCAATATATTTTTCCTTGTTTTTTACTTGTTCAATAAATACACGTGCTGTTGTTTTACCCATTTCAATAGGAGATTGATCTATAGAACTAATAGAAAGCTCCATAAACTTTGTAAAAGGTTCATTACTAAATCCAACAACACAGATGTCTTGTGGAATTCTAATTCCTTGAGCTTTTATTTCCTGTATGGCTCCTAAGGCACTAAAATCACTTGAAGAAAAAATAGCATCTGGCGGATTTTTTAATTTTAATAATTTTTTAGCAGCATCTTTACCTGCTTCAATATTACTTTTAGTTTCAATAACTAGGCTTTCATCAAACAAGATGTTGTTATCGCTTAATGCTTTTTGATAACCTAAAAAACGATCCCTAAAAATTTCAAAATTTCTATCAACAGTTAAATGAGATATTCTTTTACAACCTTCATCAATTAAATGTTGTGTGGCTTTATATCCAGCAGAAAAATCATCTATAGTAATTGAGCTAATTCCTGGAATAGATTTTTTTCTATCAAAAAATAAAAGAGGGATTTTTTTATTTAGGATTCTTTTAAAGGCATCATTTTTATCAATATCAATATTAGAAATAGACATCAAAATTCCATCTACTTGAGCGTTTAATAAAGTGTTAATATTTTCTGCTTCCATGTTTTCATTATTATTCGTTTGACAAATAATAACATGATATCCATGATTGAATAGTTCTTCTTCTATCCCTCTGATAATAGAGGCAAAAAAGTTAGAGTCAATACGAGAAATAATAACACCAACATTAAAACTTTTTCCATTTTTTAAAGCTTGAGCAAGTTTGTTTTGCTCATAATTCATTTCAGCAGCGGTTCTTAAAACAATTTCTTTGGTAGATTTGCTTATTTTAGGATTGTTATTCAAAGCTCTAGAGACTGTAGCAGCTGTGATATTGAGTTTTTTAGCAATATCATATATTGTTGTTTTTTTTGTCATTCTAGAGGTTTAATTTTTTTAAGTTATTGCAAATATACGCTTGTTGCTTAAAGAAATAAACAAAAATTATTGTTTGTCAATAAAGGAATGCTTGTTGCTAAAAATATAGAATATTTTTTTGTTGTAATGTGTTTTTAATAAAATATAGATTGTTTTATTGAGGGATAATAACAGAAAGCTAAATATTATTATTGATGTACTTGTTCTTCTTAACTATATTTCATATTATTGTAATCGATTGCACAAAGTGTTGTAGTGATCTAATTATAATTATGTTTTATCTATCGATATGAAAAGAGTACTAATTTTGGGTTTTTTTAGAAAAAAAGGATTGTTGTTGGTCGTATTATTGCTTTCTGCGTTGTCTTGTGTAAATGTTTCAAAGAAGAAAGAAAAAGGACATACTCCTTGGGATAAAATGGCAGAAGTTATTAAAAATGTTAAAGAGCCTGTTTTTTTAGATAAAACATATAATGTTGTTGAGTTTGGAGCGGTTCCTGATGGAACTACTAAAAACACTGAGGCTTTTAAAAAAGCAATTAATACTTGTTCAGACAACGGAGGAGGGGTTGTTTTAGTTCCTAAAGGAAAATATTTAACAGGGCCTATTCATTTAGAAAATAATGTGAATTTACATTTAGAAGAAGGAACGGAAATTCTTTTTAGTACAGATGTAAAAGATTATCCAATAGTGATGACTTCTTACGAGGGAGTTGAAATTATGAATTACTCTCCTTTGATTTATGCAAAGGATAAGAAGAATATTGCTGTTACAGGTAAAGGTGTTTTAAACGGACAAGGAAGTAATGAATATTGGTGGTCTTGGTGTGGTAGTAAAAAGTATGGATGGGAAGAAGGAAAACCGAGACAAAAAGATAGTTTAGGAATTCCTATGTTAATGGATTTGTCTGATAGAGGAGTTCCAGTAACGGAAAGAATTTTTGGAGATGGACATTATTTAAGACCAACTTTTTTTGAGCCTTTTAATTGTGAAACAGTTATGATTCAAGGAGTAAAAATAATAAATGCACCTTTTTGGGTAATACATCCAACTAGATGTACAAATGTTATTGTTGATGGAGTTACAGTAAACAGCCATGGTCCTAACAACGATGGTTGTGATCCTGAGTACTCTAAGAATGTAATCATTAAAAATTGTGTTTTTAATACAGGAGATGATTGTATTGCTATAAAAGCAGGTAGAGATGCTGATGGACGAAGAGTAGGAATTAAAAGTGAAAACATTGTTGTTCAAAATTGTAAAATGATAGATGGACATGGAGGAGTTGTAATTGGTAGTGAGATGTCTGCAGGAGTTCGCAATGTTTATGTGGAGAACTGTGAAATGAACAGTCCTAATTTAGATAGAGCCATTAGAATTAAAACAAATACAAGAAGAGGTGGTGTTGTAGATGGAGTCTATGTAAGAAAAATTCAAGTAGGTCAGGTAAGAGAAGCAGTGTTAAAATTAAATATGCATTATGCTATTTATGGTGATCAAAAAGGTGATTTTATGCCAGTTATTAGGAATGTTTTGTTAGAAGATATAGAAGTAGAAGACGGAGGGAAGTATGGGGTTTTAGCAAAAGGATATGAGCAATCTCCAGTTAAAAATATTACGCTTAAAAATGTAAATATTAAAAAGGTAGATAAAATAAGTTCTTTAGAGAATGTAGCAAATTTAAAATATATAAATACGTACATAAATGGTTCTTTAATGAAGAACCTTGAATAATATTAAAAATTGTTTCTAGTTTCTATAGTTCAAGTTAGTAATAAAAGTAGGTCTGGTTATTTACAGGCCTACTTTTTAAATAAACTCAATAATTGATGATGTTTTTTTTAAAATCTTTTCTTTTTTTCTTTTGTCTTCTAAACATATTTTTTACGGAATCTATGCTGGGTCAAGAAATAAAAAAAGATACTGCTTATACAGTCTACAGTACTTTTATAAAAGAGAAAAAAAAATATCCTAAAATAACTCTAGTAAAGCTTAAGGAATACAAGAATGTGCTGGTAAAAAAAAACATTGTTTATAAAGGTTTAGAAAATAGAAATTTACATTTAGATGCTTTTTATAATATGTCAAAATTAAATCCAGCGGTAATATTACTGCACGGAGGAGGATGGAAGTCTGGAAGTAAAGAGCATATGCAGCCTATGGCAGCTAAAATAGCCTCAAAAGGATATACTTGTTTTACGGTTGAATATCGCTTGTCTGATGAAGCTACTTATCCATCAGGAATTATTGATGTTAAAAATGCCATTCAATTTCTAAAATCAAATGCAAAAAAATACCATATAGATACTACTAAAGTAGCGGTTTTAGGATGTTCTTCAGGGGGACAAATGGCAGCACTGGTTGGAACAACAAATGGGCATCAGAAATTAGAAACAATAAAAAAAGGAATGCCTTCAGCATCAGTGCAAGCTATTATTGATATTGATGGTATTTTGGCTTTTAAACATCCAGAATCAAAGGAAGGTGATATGGCTATCTGGTGGTTAGGAGGAACTTATGAAGAAATACCTAAAATATGGAATGAAGCTTCAGCTTTATATCAAACAGATAAAAACACACCACCTATATTATTTATTAATAGTCAGTACACAAGATTTCATGCAGGTAGAGACGATATGATTAAAATACTAGACGAGCATAGAATTTATAGTGAAGTTAAAAATATTCCAAATTCTCCTCATCCATTTTGGTTGTTGCATCCTTGGTTTGATAAAACAATAGACTATGTTATTAAATTTTTAGATAGAACTTTTAAATAAAAATAAAAATGAAAAGAATAAAAATAGCTCTTGGTTTTGCTTTTTTAGCAACGTTAATTATTGCTTGTAAAGAGAAAAAATCAACAGAAGATAAAAAAGATACTTCTATAAAAACATATGCAGAAATTTCAATTGCAGAAGGAGGAGAATGGGTAGATGGACCAAGAGGACATAAAGAATATATTGATGGGCATTTTAAAAATGTAACCTCGTTAAAGGTACCAAAAGAACATACAGATCATTCATGGTATATTAGATATGAAGGTCCAGGTTGGGAGAGTAATAAAGTTGGATATAGATTGTATTTAGATTGGAGAAATGCCATTGATATTTTTGGGAAAACAACAGATAGTTTGGTATTGTCAAAAGTGGGATTAGATGGTTTTGATTCTTACCATGAAAAACAATCTTGGGGAACAGATATTTTAAAAGTAGGAAAAGGGTTAGGAATTGGATCTATAGGAAGAGAAGTTGATCATAAAATGTTTCACTTTAGAGAAGTAGATTCAACTTTTGCTTCTGTAAAAAACACTGAAAAAAGTTCATCTGTATTAGTGAATTATTACGGATGGAAAACAGCCGGTGAAAAAGTAGATTTGACATCTGAATTAGAAATTTATCCAGATAAAAGATACACCAAACATACCATTCAAACTTCAACAGCTTTAGAAGGAGTTTGTACAGGAATTATCAATCATGGAGTTAATTATTTTGAAAAAGATAGTGAAAACGACAAATGGGGATATATTGCTACTTATGGAGTGCAAACTTTAGTGCCAGATAATTTAGGAATGGCTATTTTTTATGAAAAGGCTACAGCAGAGGTTAAAGAAGGTGAATTTGATTATTTATTAAAATTTAAGCCAACAACAAACCCCGTTACATTCTATTTTTTAGGAGCTTGGGAACAAGAAAAAGACGGAATTAAAACTCAAGAAGAATTTTTAAAGTATTTAGACAATCAATTGGAACTTTTAAATACCAATAACGTATTAAACTAAAATAACAACAATAGACAAACATGAATAAATTAAAAACCATCGCAAAAGCATCTGCAGGATTATTAATCGTTTTAGGTACAGTTAGCAGTTGTAAATCAGAAAAGAAAAAAGAAGAAAAAACAGAAGTTGTTAAAGAAATGGCTATTCCGGCTAGTTTAAAATGGTCAGAAAGACTAGCTTTAACTTTAATGAAGCGTCATCCAGAATCTTTTCAAATAGATGATAGAGATACACCAAAATGGGATTATGTTCACGGATTGGTACTTTTTTCAATTGAAAAATTATACGAAAAAACCAACGATGAAAAATATTACAATTATATAAAAGGATATGCGGATGCTACTATTGAAGAAGATGGTACAGTGCCAACATATAAATTTGAAAAGTATAATATTGACATGGTTGTGGCAGGAAACATCCTGTTTAATTTGTACGACAGAACTAAAGATGAAAAGTATTTAAAAGTACTACAATTAATTAGAAAACAACTGGCAGAACAACCAAGAACCCCACAGGGAGGATTTTGGCATAAACAAATATATCCAAATCAAATGTGGTTAGATGGCTTATATATGGGAGAGCCTTTTTATGCGCATTACACTACCAAATTTGAAAATGGAGAAAAATTAAATGATGTAGCCAAGCAGTTTGAATTAATTCAACAACACGCTCGAGATAAAAAAACAGGTTTGTTATATCATGGTTGGGATGCTAGTAAAAAAATGGATTGGGCAGATAAAAAAACTGGAACATCTCCTAATTTTTGGTCTCGTTCTTTAGGGTGGTACGCAATGGCTTTGGTAGATGTTTTGGATTATTTCCCTAAAGATCATCCAAAGCAAAAAGAATTGGTTGGATATTTAAATCAATTGGCAGAAGCGTTGGTAAAACAACAAGATACGTCTGGATTGTGGTATCAGGTTACTGATATGGGAGATAAAGAAGGAAATTATCTAGAAGCTTCTGGAACTGCAATGTTTGCATATTCTTTGGCAAAAGGAGTGAACAAAGGATATTTACCAGAAAAATATAAAGAAGTTGCGTTAAAAGCTTTTGACGGAATGACAAGAGATTTGGTAAAAGTTAACGAGGAAGGAGAAGTGGTAATTACTCAAGCTTGTGCGGTGGCTGGTTTAGGAGGAAATCCTTATAGAGATGGATCTTTTGAATATTACGTAAACGAACGTAAAAAAGACAATGATCCAAAAGCAACAGGTCCTTTTATTTTAGCTGCTTTAGAGTTAAACAAGTAAAAAAATAAGCTTAGAAGAATTTTAAAAAATAGGTAGATACTCATGAAAATTATTAAATTAAATTACTTACTATTACTTCTTTTTGTATTTGCATGTTCAAAAGATAGTGTTGGGGAGGATACTAAAGAGGTTGAGGTATTTGTAACGACTGTTAACATCACAGGGGCTGATATTACTGAAGGTACAACTAGTCAAATGAATGCAGTTGTAATTCCTGAAAATGCTACAAATAAATCGATTTCTTGGAGTCTCTCGGATGCTTCAATAGCTAATATTTCCTCAGAAGGTTTAATCACGGCAAAAAAAAATGGAACCGTTACAGTAACAGCAACCGCTTTAGATAAAGGAATTGTAAAAGGAATCAAAGAGATTGTAATATCTAGTTTTAATCCAGAAGAAAATTTAATTGAAAATGTTACACAATTAAAAAGTGCACTATCATCAGTAAAAGCAGGAGAAACAATTTTAGTAAAAGGAGGTACTTATGTAATGAACTCTAGAATTACATTAACAGTATCTGGAACCGAGAATAACAAGATAAAATTGATTGCAAAAGAAGGAACAGGAAGAGTAAAATTAGATTTTTCTTCGATGTCAGAAAATTCATCAAATCAAGGAATTATATTAAATGCAGATTATTGGCATTTTAAAGGAATTGATGTTTTTAAAGCAGGTGATAATGGATTACAGGTAAGAGGAAATAATAATCTTATAGAGTTTTGTTCTTTTTCTGAGTGTTCTGATACAGGTTTACAAATAGATAATGGAGCAGCAAATAATACTATTTTAAACTGTGATTCTTATTATAATGCGGATTCTACTAATGAAAATGCTGATGGTTTTGCTTGTAAACTAACAGCAGGAACTGGGAATAAATTTATAGGTTGTAGAGCTTGGCAAAATTTAGATGATGGTTGGGATGGTTATTTAAGAGGTTCGGATAATATTTTAACAACCTATGAAAATTGTTGGGCTATAAAAAATGGTTACAATAAGTTGGGACAAAAAGGTATAGGTGATGGAAATGGTTTTAAAACTGGAGGAAGTGATGGTAAAGACTTAAAACATAATGCAAAATATACAAATTGTATTGCTGTAGGAAATACTGCCGATGGTTTTGATCATAATAGTAATAGAGGGATTGTTACAATATATAACTGCTCGGCGTATGATAATGGAAGAAATTTTTCGTTTAGCAATACCAATCCACTAGAAAAATTAATCATTAAAAATTGTAATTATTTAGGGGATTATGGAACTATTAGAGCTACCAGTGTTGAAGAAACTAATAACAGTTGGCAGAATGGAATTACAACTAGTCAAGATGATTTTGTAAGTATAGACTATAGTCAGTTATTGAATGAAAGAAAGGCTGATGGTAGCCTACCCGATGTTACATTTTTTCATTTAAATACTGGAAGTGATTTAATAAATGCAGGAGTTGATGTAGGTTTACCTTTTAATGGAACAGCACCAGATTTAGGAGCTTTTGAGTTGTAGAATACCACGTTTATTATTTAATAAAACATACAATATGAAACATTTTAAACAATTATCAATTATTACTTTTTGTCTTTCATTATTTGTGTCTACGTTAACCTCTGCACAAGTTTTAAAAAAGTCTTGGAAAAATATTACAAGAATGGAGGATGGAGAGTGGTTTGGTTCTGATGAAGCCATAGCGGTTGCAGAAAATGTACTACTTTATCAAAGAGAAGTTGGTGGATGGCCTAAAAACATTCAGATGCAAAAGCCTCTTTCAAGAGAAAAAAAACAAGAGTTACAATCTTTAAAAAATATTGGTAAAGGAGCTACAACAGACAATGGAGCTACTATTCAAGAAATGGTGTTTTTGTCTAAAATATATCGTCAAACTCAAAATGAAGTTTATAAAAAAGCCTTTTTAAAAGGAGTAGATTATTTGTTAAAAGCACAATATGATAATGGAGGGTGGCCTCAGTTTTATCCTGTAAAAAAAGGATATTATACGCACATTACTTATAATGACAATTCAATGGTTAATATTATGGAATTGTTAAAAGAACTTAGAGATAATTCTGGAGTGTATGCAATTAAACCAGATCAAGAAACTATAGAAAAAATTAAAGTTGCGTTTGATAAAGGAGTGGATTGTATTATAAAAACTCAATACAAGCAAAATGGAGTATTAACAGCATGGTGTGCACAACATGATGAAAATACTTTTAAACCAGCAAAAGCAAGAGCTTATGAATTACCATCATTGAGTGGAGCAGAATCTGCTAAAATTGTATTGTTGTTAATGTCTATAGAAAATCCATCAAAAGAAGTTATAAGCGCGATAAATGCTGCTCATACTTGGTTTAAAAAAGTGATGATTACTGGATTAAGAGAAGATAGAGAGTATAATGATAAAGGTAAGGTTAGTAAAAAAACAATGGTAAAAGATCCTGATGCAAAGCCTATCTGGGCTCGTTTCATGGAATTAGATAATAATAGACCCTTCTTTTGTGATAGAGATGGAATTAAAAAATACGATATTTCAGAAATTGGAGAAGAGCGTAGAAATGGATATGCTTGGTATGTAAATGAGCCAAAAGAGGTGATAAAAAAGTATGATAGATGGAGTGCCAAGTATAACGTAAAAAAAAAAGACTAAAACCAACTGATGAGTATAATGTTGTAGTAGCTAAAAATGGTAGCGGAAATTATACAAGCATTCAAGAAGCCATTAATCATTCAAAATCTTTTCCTTATAAAAGAGTAAACATTTTTGTTAAAAATGGAGTGTATCATGAAAAGATAAAAGTCCATGAATGGAATACAAAAATCACTATAATAGGAGAGAGTAAGGATAAAACAATTATTACTTACAATGATTTTTTTGGAAAGATAGATCTAGGTAGAAATAGCACTTTTTTTACTTGGACAATGTTGGTTGAAGCCAATGATTTTGTGATGAAAAATATTACAGTAGAAAATTCATCAGGAAATGTAGGGCAAGCTATTGCGTTGTCTGTGGTGTCTGATAGAGTAGCTATTATTAATTGCAAACTATTAGGGAATCAAGATACTTTATATGCTTCTGGAGAAGGAAAACAATATTATAAAGATTGTTATATAGAGGGGACTACAGATTATATTTTTGGAGAAGCTACTGCTCTTTTTGAAAATTGTGAAATATACAGCAAAAAAAATTCTTATATAACAGCTGCTTCTACTACACAAGATGCCAATTATGGTTTTGTGTTTAAGAATTGTAAATTAACTGCAGCCAAAGAGGTTACAAAGATGTATTTAGGTAGACCATGGAGAATTTATGCTAAAACCATTTTTATCAATTGTGAATTGGGTAAGCATATTTTACCTGAAGGGTGGCATAATTGGTCTAAAAAAGAGGCTGAAGAAACTACGTTTTATGGTGAATATAAAAATTTTGGAGAAGGGTCTAATACAGATAAAAGAGTTAACTGGTCTCATCAATTAAAAAAATCAGCAGCTAAAAAATATAGCAGAGAAAATATTTTAGGAGAGCATAAAAAATCTATAAATCATAAATGGTATGAAAGTTTATAAAATTTGTTTGATAGTATTTTTTATTGTTTTGCAATCTTGTAAAGAATCAGAGGGAAATAAATTAGAAAGTAAAGGAACCTCACATATTACAATTTATGGAATTGGAGACTCTACTATGGCTGATAAAAAGAACCCAGAAATCAACCCCGAACATGGTTGGATGCAAGTATTACCCGATTTTTTTAATGAAAATGTAACGATTGAAAACCATGCCGTAAATGGAAGAAGTTCACGTAGTTTTATTGGTGAAAAAAGGTGGAGTAAAGTTTATGAAAAATTAAAGAAAGGAGATTATGTATTGATTGAATTTGGGCACAATGATCAAAAGTTTAAATCTCCAGATCGTTATACAAATCCTTATACAGGATATAGACACAACTTGATTAAGTTTGTAGAAGAAACTAGAAAAAAAGGAGCAAATCCTATTTTGTTAACTTCTATTGTAAGAAGAAATTTTAATGAGTATGGAACGTTGATTGATACTCATGGAAATTATCCTTTAGTAGTGCGTTTAGTTGCTCAAGAGTACAATGTTCCTTTGGTAGATTTACAGTATTTAACAGAGGTTTTAGAAGAATCTTACGGAGTAGAAGGTTCGGAAAAATTACACCTACATTTTGAGCCAGGAGAGATAGATTATTATCCAAATGGGAAATCTGATGATACACATTTGTCAAAATTAGGTGCTACAGAAGTTTCTAAATTATTTATAGAAGATTTAAAGTATAAAGATCATCCATTAATATCTTATTTAAAATAAAAATATAATTTATGGTAGGGAAATTGCTAGCTAAACTGTATTAGTTTTAACAATGTAATAACTTTTAAAATTAGATACATGAAAAAAAATACACTTATTGCTGCTTTTATTTTTTCAATAGCATTCGCAAATGCAAAATCAATTTCTTACATACAACCGAATAATATAAAAGAAATACAGGTTAACACTATAGAAAATCAGTTGCTAAATAAAATACCAGGGGTAAAAATAGCCGTAGAGAATGGAGTGATTAAGGTTGAAGGTGCACATTTAGAAGCGGTATATGATCTTACAGGACAAGATGTAAAAAACAGAGATTTAAAGGCTGGAATCTATATTGTTAAAATATCTAAGGATAAAAATATAGCCGCTGTAAAAGTTGTGGTGCAATAATAGAATTCTATTCATTCAATAAAAAAGCCTTTCAGAGTATATTATGAAAGGCTTTTTTATTGAATGTAATTTAAAATATGTTTAAAGTTTTATTTTATCACTATTTTTCCAGCTTTCCTTAGCGGTAACAGTAGCGTTTTTCAAAACCAAAATTCCAGGATTAGCTCTTACCATGGTTTTTAAAGTAGTCCCATCACAGAATAAAATTTCAAAAGGAAGTTTGTAGGTGTTAACGGTTTCTTTTATTAAAACAGAACTGCTACTAGAAATTCCATAAACCAAATATCCTTTTTCTTTGGCTTTATTAGCCAATTCAATAATGCTTTTCCAAGATTCTTTATCAGTTTGTTCTAAATTATTGGTTACTATTAAAAGTGCTTTTGGAGCATTTAAAATGGTTTCGGATAACTCCTCAGTATCCGATTCTAAATAAAAATCATGTACAGGAGGAATGTCACCGTCTTTATTATATTGCATTCCTTCTTTGATGTTTTTCCCAATCGCATAAGGTCTAAAATCAATAAGCGGTAAATAAGTCAATACGTGATAAACTACATATAAAGAAGAAAAAACAGATAGAAAAACCAACCACTGATTGATGTTCTTACCAAACAAAGGTTTGATGTGTTTTTTAGTAAATAACATCCAAAGAATCAAAACAATAAACACCACATTTTTATAAAATGTTTCCCAAGGAGTTAGTTTTACAGCATCACCAAAACAACCACAATCGGTAACTTTATCATAAAAAGCGGAATACCATGTTAAGAATAAAAATAAAGTGGTAATTGCTAACAAACTCCATAGTGTTATTTTGGTTTTGTAACCAATAAGTAAGGCAACTCCTAATACCAATTCTACAATAATAAGTATAATGGCAAAAGGCAAGGCAAAGGGAATTAAAAACTCTAAGTTTAATACATCTGCACCAAAATACTCTTCAAATTTATAAGCAGAACCTAAAGGATCTACCAATTTTACAAAACCTGAAAAAATAAACAGGGCTCCTGTAAAAAGTCTAAAAAGGTGTGTGATGTATTTCATAGCATTATAAAGTTAAGTGAATTAAAGCAAAAACAGCATAATTAATCATGTCTTGGTAATTGGCATCAATTCCTTCGGAAACCAATGTTTTTCCTTTGTTGTTTTCTATTTGTTTAACACGTAATAATTTTTGTAAAATCAAATCAGTTAAAGAACTTACACGCATATCTCTCCATGCTTCCCCATAATCATGATTTTTATTCATCATTAATTCTTTGGTGATTTTAATATGTCTCTCGTATAATTCAACCGCTTCTTTGGTGTTAATATCTGGTTGGTCTGCAATGCCTTTTTCTATCTGAATTAAAGCCATTACACAGTAGTTAATAATTCCAATAAATTCAGAAACTTCTCCTTCATCAACCTTTCTGATTTCGTTCTCTTGTAGTTGTCTAATGCGTTGCGCTTTGATAAAAATTTGATCTGTTAAGCTCGGTAATCTTAAAATTCGCCATGCACTCCCGTAATCACTCATTTTTTTTGTGAATAAACTTTGGCAGGTTACTATTATTTTATCGTATTCTTTGGCTGTGTTAGACATTGTGGGTATTTTTTTTTCAGTATTTTCGATATCGAAAACGAATTTAATAAACAATTACGAATCTTAACGATTATATAAACATAAAAGTATTTTGAAAATCAAAACTAGCATCAATTGTAAGGGAAATCTAATCGATTTATCTACGCCTAAGGTCATGGGGATTTTAAATATTACCCCAGATTCTTTTTTTGATGGAGGGAAATATAAAGATGAAAAAGCCATCTTATTACAAGTAGAAAAAATGTTGATAGATGGCGCTACTTTTATTGATGTGGGTGCTTATTCTTCAAGACCTGGAGCCAAACATATTTCTGAAGAAGAAGAAATCAATCGTATTGTACCTGTGGTAAAATTATTGGTTAGCCATTTTCCAACTATTTTAATTTCTATAGATACATTTCGTAGTAAAGTAGCCCAAAAATGTATAGAAGCTGGAGCAGCATTGATTAATGATATTTCAGGAGGAGATTTAGATGATAAAATGTTTGATGTAGTTGCTAGTTTACAAGTGCCTTATATTGTAATGCATATGCAAGGAAATCCTCAAAATATGCAAGAAGCTCCCGCTTATGATAATATTGTAACTGAAGTTTTTTATGAATTGTCTAAAAAAGTAGAAAAATTAAATGCTTTACACGTTCATGATGTGATTTTAGATGTAGGTTTTGGCTTTGGAAAGTCAGTAGTCCATAATTATGAACTGCTAAAAAACTTAGATTATTTTCAACAAATGGAATTGCCTGTGTTAACAGGAGTTTCAAGAAAATCTATGTTATACAAACCTTTGGATATTACGCCACAAGAAGCTTTGAATGCAACGACCATTGTGAATACTATTGCCTTGCAAAAAGGAACACAAATTTTAAGAGTTCACGATGTAAAAGAAGCGGTAGAAACTGTGAAGATTTTTGGGTTGATGAATAACTAGTTTTGAATTAGAGAAATAGGAAACTATAGAATATTTATAAAAAAAGCGAGGATGTTTATATAGATATTCTCGCTTTTTTGTTATAATAAATAATTAATTATTACCAAATTTTTACTCTCTTATCTATAGGTAAATACATACTATCTTTTTCTGTAATATTAAAAGCAGTGTAAAATGCATCAATATTTAAAAGAGGTTGAGTAGCTCTATACATTCCAGGTGAATGTGGATCTGTTTTTACTCTCGTTTTTAAAGCATCATCTCTCATTTTAGTTCTCCAAACATTTGACCAACTCATGAAAAAACGCTGATTTTGAGTGTATCCATCAATTTTACCTAGTGCTCCGTGTTTTTGTAAGTGAATTTGCAGAGCATCAAAAGCTGCATTTATGCCGCCTAAGTCACCGATGTTTTCTCCCAAAGTAAATTTACCGTTGATAAAAGTTCCAGGTAAAACTTCAATAGCACTATACTGTTCCGCTAATTTATCACCTAAAGCATTAAATTGTTCTAAATCATTGTCTGTCCACCAATTGACCAAGTTTCCATCGGCATCAAAATCAGCACCGCTGTCATCAAATCCGTGAGAAATTTCATGGCCTATAACAGCTCCAATTCCTCCATAATTAATAGCCGGATCTGCATTAAAATCAAAGAAAGGAGGTTGTAAAATTGCTGCTGGGAACACAATTTCGTTATATGGTGGGTTATAATAAGCGTTTACTACTTGTGGAGCCATGTACCAGGTACTTTTATCAACAGGCTTGTTTAATTTTAATAAGTCTTCTTTGAAATTCCACTCTGTAATATTTTGAATATTGGTATAAAAATCTCCTTCTTGTTCTGGTGATTTAACTTCCACTTGGCCATAGTCCTTCCATTTATTAGGATATCCTACTTTAATTGTTACTTTTTCTAACTTTTCTTTTGCTTTCTCTTTGGTAGTATCATCCATCCAAGTTAAAGCATCAATTCTAACCTTGTATGCTTCAATTAATGTTTGAATCATTTCTTCGGTAATCTTTTTTGCTGCTGGCGGAAAATATTCTTTCACATAAAGTTTACCTAGAGCTTCTCCTATAGCGTTATTAATTACTCTTACAGCTGTTTTTTCTTTAGGCTCTTGTTTTACAGCTCCGTTAAGTGTTTTGCTATAAAAATTCCAGTTTTCTTTCTCAATTTTTTCAGACAATTTCGAGGCAGCATTTCTTAAGATAAGCCATTGTGAATAAGCTTTCCAGCTATCAATTTGGTTCTTATTTAAAATGGTAGTTAAATCTTTTAAGTACTGAACGTCTGAAACAACAACTGAATCTAATTTTGGAATACCAACTTTTTTAAAATGTTCACTCCAATTAATTGATGGAGATAATTTTTGAAGATCGGCAACACTCATAGGATTATAAGTCTTTTTAGGATCTCTGCGAGCTACTTTGTCTAATCTTGCAGCGGCCATTTCAGTTTCTAATGCCACGATATTTGTAGCCATTATTTTGGCATCATGATCTTTAATATCTAAAAATTGAAGCATTTTAGCAATATGAGTTTCGTATTTAGCTTTTTTGTATTTAGAATCTTTTTCTTCAGAAATATAATAGTCTCTATCTGGCAATCCTAATTGTCCAGGACTAACATATAGCACGTTTTTGTTACTGTCTTTTGCATCAGCATCCACATAAATAGAAAAAAAATTAGAAGAACCTTTTACTTGTGATTCGGAAATATAGTTTTGCAAACTTTTTAAATCTTTAATGTCATAAGTTCTTTTAATGTTATCTGTAATAGGTTTAATGTCTAACTTGTTTCTAGCGTCTATATCTATAATTGTTTTATATAGATTAATGGCTTTTGCTTCATCAGAAGTTGGATTTAAGGTGTCTAAATCAATAGCTTTTTTAATGACTGATAGTACATTTTTGTCAGTCTGTTCTCCTAATTCGTTAAATCCTCCCCAAACTGTTTTATCATCGGGAATGGTAACACTGTCTAGCCATTTTCCATTTACAAATCGGAAAAAATTTTGGTTGGGACTTATGGTAGAATCAACATAAATTAAATTAATATCAGCGTATTGTTTTTCTAAAGATTGTTTTTGTTTACAGGAGATACTTAGAGCAACGGTAACAAGACTTAGTAGTTTTACTTTATATTTCATAGATAGGTTGTTTTATGATAAATATATTGATAGTTTTTTTATTCTTTAAAAGTAAGTTTTGAAATTCTTCCTGCTCCTGAAGCATAGGCTGTGCTATCATTTAAAAAACGAATGGTATAAAAACTTTCATCACTTATGTGTTTCCAAGATTCCCCAGCATTATTGCTAAAATCAATTCCGTTAAAACCAATAGCAACCAATTCTTTTCCTTTTTTGTTTGGTATGTATTGTACGCAACTTCTAAAATTGGGAGTTTCATTTTTAGCTACTAAATTCCATGTTTTTCCTCCATCTGTTGTTTTTATTTTGTTAGAATTGTTTTCTTTTGGTTTAGTGTAATCTCCACCAATAGCAAATCCGTTATTTTCATCATAAAAATCAATGCTATAAATGCCTTCTGTTTCTTTATTTTGAATGATGGGGGTTTTTACAACTTGCCAAGAAACCCCTTTGTTCTTTGAATAATATACATTACCGCTTGAAGTAGCAATCCATGTTTTATTTCCGATGGTTTTAATATTGGTGTTGCTGGCAGCAAAAGCATTTTCGTTGGTTTCTGATTTAGGTAAATTTTCACAAGCTATTTTTTTCCATGTTTGTCCACCATCCCTAGTAATAATAATAGATAAGCACCCATTCATACTATCTCCAACCGCAATCCCTTCGTTGTCATTCCAAAAAGTCATAGCATCATAAAAAACACCATTGCTTTCTTCTTTGTACACTAATTCCATGTTTTCGGTGTCTGTAGACTTAAACAACAAAGCAGGGTTTTCAATGGTAATCATAAAAAAATCTTTATTTGTATGAGCGATGGCTCTAAAATGTAGATTTAGTGAATTGTATTTTTGAATAGCTATATCCCACATCTTTGTTTTAGGGTTGTAAAATCCATAAGCACTATTATTGGCAGCAAAAGCTACATTTTTGTTGTTTAATATTTCAATAGCTCTAATGCTTAATAAAGAATCTTGTAAAATGTTTTCGACTTCTACTTTATTAAAATTTATAATTTTTTCTTGATTTTTAGGGTTGCAGGAAAATAGTAAAACAGAAATGGTTACAAATAAAACATGTTTCATGGGAAGGTTAATTTATGGCCAAATATACTAATAGTGTTTTTTATAGATAGGGTAAAAACTTTGTTGCTATGCTGCGATATGTTTGTTTTGATGTTTTATGTGATAGTTAACTGAATCTTTCTATATTTATTGATAAGGATTTTATTTTTATTGAAATACAATAAATATTTGTTGTTTAATAGTTTTTTGTTAGTATATTTGCTGTACTAATAAAAAAAATAAATTGTTATGAAAAAGAACACCCTCCTTAGTATTGCTATTGTTATTTGTAAATTTATTCGTGTGTTATATGTTTTGACTTTTTTGATTTTTACAGGTTTCTTTGTGCATTTGCAAATAAACCCATCATATTACAATAAAATAGATTTAAGTAATAAGTTGGATTTTAAGAATAATTCCTTTGTAACTTCATATAAGGTTTCTAATGGGATACATATAAATACACGTAGAACTTATAAATATGAAGGTGAGCAAAAAGATTCTGAAGTGTTTACATTAGACCAGTTAAAGAAAACTTCTCTATATGTTAGTTTTATTAAATACTCTGTCGTATTATTTCTTGGTTTTTTATGTTTCGGTGAATTTCAAAAAGTGATGGAATCTGTTAAGGAAGTAAAAACATTTCAAGAAAATAATGTATTGTCATTTAGAAGAATAGGTAAGTATTTGTTAATTATTTGTGTATTAACATCCTTTTATTATCATGTATTTCAAAGAGGTGGAATTAATGGAATTAACATTACCCCAAATCTTTTAATTCTATCTTTACTGGCATATATTATGGCTGAGATTTTTAAAGAAGGAAATAATTTAGAGGAAGAAAATAAACTAACTGTATAACGATGGCAATTATTGTAAACTTAGATGTAATGATGGCAAAGAGGAAAATGTCTTTGTCTGAACTTGCAGAAAAAGTAGGAATTACCTTGGCAAACTTATCCATTTTAAAAAATAACAAAGCCAAAGCCATTCGTTTTTCTACTTTGGAAGCTATTTGTGAAGCTCTAGATTGCCAACCCGCAGATATCTTGGAATATGGGAAAGATTGATTTTCTTTAATGCAGTCTATCTACATCGTTTAATCTTAACGTTAGAAAACAAAAAGATAGCACTCATCATTCCCTAAATAATTCTTATTTTTAGCCTACTTAAAAAAGAATAGCCAAGTGTCAGATTATTTAGAAGGATTAAACCCTCCACAGCGTGCAGCCGTTGAGCAAATGGAAGGGCCAATGATTATTATTGCCGGTGCAGGATCTGGAAAAACAAGAGTATTAACTTATAGAATTGCCCATTTGTTAAAAAATGGAGTAGATTCTTTTCAGATACTATCTTTAACCTTTACCAATAAGGCTGCTCGTGAAATGAAAGAGCGTATTGCTGCTGTGGTTGGTCAAAGCGAAGCTAAAAATCTTTGGATGGGAACTTTTCACTCCGTATTTGCTAGAATTTTACGTTCTGAAGCAGATAAATTGGGGTACCCGTCAAGTTTTACCATTTACGATTCTCAGGACACCGTTCGTTTGATGAATTCCATTATTAAAGAAATGGGATTGAGTAAAGATCAGTATAAATCTAAAGCTATTTTAAGTAGAATTTCTCAGTTTAAAAATAATTTAATCACCGTAAAAGCCTATAGAAATAATCCCGAGTTGATTGAAGCCGATACCATGGCTATGAGACCACAAATGGGGGCTATTTACAAAGAATATGTAGATAGATGTTTTAAGGCAGGTGCCATGGATTTTGATGATTTATTGTTGCGTACCAATGAGTTGTTGGTTCGCTTTCCAGATGTTTTATCAAAATACCAAGATAGATTTAGATATGTGATGGTAGATGAGTACCAAGATACCAACCATTCACAATATTTAATTGTTCGTGCTTTGGCCGATCGTTTTCAGAATATTTGTGTGGTAGGAGATGATTCGCAATCTATTTACGCCTTCCGTGGAGCCAATATCAATAATATTTTAAATTTTCAAAAAGATTATCCTGATGTAAAAACATTTAAGCTAGAGCAAAATTATCGTTCTACTAGTAATATTGTAGAAGCTGCCAATAGTTTGATTGAGAAAAATAAAACACGTTTAGATAAGACTATTTTTACAGCCAATGATGAAGGTGGTAAAATAAAAATAATGAGAACCCTTTCTGATGGTGAGGAAGGACGTTGGGTGGCCAATTCTATTTTTGAAAATGCCATGAATCTTCAAAAAACTTATGATGATTTTGCAATTCTTTACAGAACCAATGCACAATCTCGTGCTATGGAAGATGCCTTACGTAAAAAAGGAATCAAGTATAAAATATTTGGAGGATTGTCTTTTTATCAACGTAAAGAAATCAAAGATTTACTGGCTTATTTGCGTGTGTTAATCAATCCAAATGATGAGGAAGCGTTAAAAAGAATCATCAATTATCCGGCAAGAGGAATTGGAGAAACGACTATGGATAAATTATCGGTAGCGGCTAATCATTATAATAAATCGTTATTTGAAATTATATCAGACATAGAAAGTACCGATATTAAAATTCAAGGCCTTACCAAAACCAAGTTGAATAATTTTTCAACTTTAATTCAGAGTTTACAAATATCTGCCCAAGCAAATAATGCTTTTGAAGTAGCTGATGAGGTGGTAAAAAGAGTAGGTTTAATTAAAGATTTACAAGTTGATGGAACTCCAGAAGCAGTAAGTAGGGTAGAAAACGTTCAGGAATTACTGAACGGAATGAAAGATTTTATTGAAGAAAGAAAAGAACAAGATTTAGATAGTAGTTTAACAGCCTTTTTAGAAGATGTTGCTTTGGCTTCTACTTTTGATAATAAAGATGAAGATGATACACCTATGGTTTCTTTAATGACCATTCACTTGGCAAAAGGATTGGAATTTCCTTATGTGTATATTGTGGGGATGGAAGAAACTTTATTTCCATCGGCCATGAGTGTGAATACTCGTAGTGAGTTAGAAGAAGAAAGACGTTTGTTTTATGTGGCTTTAACTAGAGCAGAAACACAATGTTATTTAAGTTTTGCCCACACGCGTTACCGATGGGGAAAATTAATAGATTGTGAACCAAGTAGATTTTTAGAAGAAATAGACGAACGTTATATAGAACATTTGGCTCCGCAACGCAATAAAGTCGTAGCCAATCGTTTTGTAGATAGTGGTTTGTTTGATGATGATGACATTCCTAGAGATAAAATTCGTTTTAGAAAACCAGTAACACGTTCGGTTAGAAATAAAGAAACACCAGAAAAGAAAACACCGTTTAAACAACCTCAAAATTTAAGAAAGGTAACACCACAATTGGCACAAAAAATGAACACAAATAAACCTGCTCAAAAGTTAGCAGCAGGAAATAAAGTAAGTCATGCTAAATTCGGAGTGGGACAAGTAATTAGTGTAGAAGGTGCTGGCGTAAATGTTAAAGCTGAGGTAAAGTTTGAAAATGTTGGAACCAAAAAGATATTGCTTCAATTTGCCAAGTTGAACATTATAGACTCTTAAAACTTTATTAAATAAAACTAACTGTGAATATATTTTCCTTTTAAAGGAAATAATTGTTTATTGTAAGACCAATTGTTGTAATGGTCTATTCATCTGAATTCACAAAAAACAACAAGTAAATACTTAAATAAAACTATGGGTTTTGATTTAGAATACAATTCTGAAAGAAGCACTTTGATTATTCCAGAATATGGAAGACACGTACAAAAGTTAGTAGATCATTGTGTAGCACTAGAAGATAAAGAAGAAAGAGAAAAAATGGCTTATGCCATTATAGATGTCATGGGGAATTTACAACCCCACTTAAGAGATGTGCCAGATTTTAAGCACAAATTATGGGATCAGTTATTCATCATGTCGCAATTTCAATTAGAGGTAGATCCTCCATATGAAAAGTTGACTGTTGAAGAGGTTAATGCAAAGCCTGAACGATTAAATTATCCTAAGTCAGCAACTAAGTATCGTTTTTATGGAAACAATATTCAGACTATGATTGATGTGGCTTTAAGTTGGGATGAAGGAGAATTAAGAGAAGCTCTAATTTTAAATATCGCCAACCATATGAAAAAGTGTTATTTAAATTGGAACAAAGACACAGTTGAAGATGCTGTAATCTACAGCCATTTAAATGAACTATCTAAAGGAAAAATAGATTTAAGAGGCTCTGAAGAGGAGTTGGCTCAAAGCGCTACTTTATTGCGTAAGAGTAATTCAGGGAGAATGAATATTCAGCAAGGAAAAACATCGAATAATAACCGAAATAACGGTAGAAAACACAATAACAACAATCATAAAAACCGCAAATAATTTTACTACATGGCAACATTTAAAGTAGAAGGAGGGCACCAGCTAAGAGGTGAAATTACCCCACAAGGTGCAAAAAACGAAGTATTACAGATTTTGTGTGCTGTTTTACTTACCCCAGAAAAAATTAAGATAGAGAACATTCCCAATATTATTGATGTTAATAAACTAATTGATATTTTAAGAGATTTAGGAGTAAAAGTGAATCAATTAGATGAGCATACTTATGAATTTCAAGCTGATGAGGTAAATATTGATTATTTAAGTTCTGCAGCTTTTAAAGAAGATGGTAAAAAACTTCGTGGATCTATTATGTTGGTAGGACCTATGTTAGCTCGTTTTGGAAAAGGATACATTCCTAAACCAGGAGGAGACAAAATTGGACGTAGAAGATTAGATACACACTTTGAAGGATTTATCAACCTTGGAGCTAAGTTTAGATATAATAAAGAAGAACATTTTTACGGAGTAGAATCTTCTCGTTTACAAGGAGCTCATATGTTGTTAGATGAAGCTTCTGTAACTGGAACAGCAAACATTGTAATGGCAGCTGTTTTGGCCGAAGGAATTACAACTATTTACAATGCTGCTTGTGAGCCTTATTTGCAACAGTTGTGTAATATGTTAAACCGAATGGGAGCTAAAATTTCTGGAGTTGGTTCTAACTTGTTAACTATTGAAGGAGTTGAAAAATTAGGAGGAACCGATCATAGAGTATTACCTGATATGATTGAGATTGGTTCTTGGATTGGAATGGCAGCTATGACCAAATCTGAACTGACCATTAAGAATGTTTCTTGGGAAAACTTAGGGCAAATTCCTCGTGTCTTTAGAAAGTTAGGAATCAAATTAGAGCAAAAAGGAGATGATATCTACATTCCTCAGCAAGATTCTTATGAAATAGAAAGTTATATAGACGGATCTATGTTAACCGTTTCTGATGCTCCTTGGCCTGGATTCACTCCAGATTTACTGAGTATTGTATTGGTCATTGCGACACAAGCAAAAGGAACGGTGTTAATTCATCAAAAAATGTTTGAAAGCCGTTTGTTCTTTGTTGATAAATTGATTGACATGGGAGCTAAGGTAATTCTTTGTGATCCACACAGAGCCAATGTTGTAGGAATGAATCACAAGCATAGTTTAAAAGCTACTACCATGACTTCTCCTGATATTAGAGCGGGAATTAGTTTATTGATTGCAGCATTATCTGCAAAAGGAACAAGTATCATCCATAATGTAGAACAAATAGACAGAGGTTACCAAAATATTGTTGAAAGACTACAAGCAGTTGGAGCTAAAATTGAAAGAATTGATTAGTTGTTAGTTCGTTGTTCATGGTTTTTGGTATTGACCCAATAAAAAAATCGAAACATTTAAATGTTTCGATTTTTTTGTTTTTATTGAGAAGTATTGAATTATGGCATGTTGCCTGAAAACCAATAACTAGTAATTATATTCTTCTTGCTTTGTCTAACATGATATTATCAACAATAACCATGGCAGCTAAAGCTTCTACAATAGGAATGGCTCTAGGAACCACACAAGGATCATGACGACCTTTTCCCATCATTTTTACAATATTCCCATCCTTATCAATAGTTTCTTGTTTTTGAATTACAGTGGCAACTGGTTTAAAAGCTACTTTAAAGTAAATGTCCATTCCGTTGCTAATTCCACCTTGAATTCCTCCAGAGTAGTTTGTTTTGGTAGAACCATCAGCATTAAAAATATCGTTATGTTGGCTACCTGTCATCGCTGCACCTTCAAAACCACTACCAAACTCAAAACCTTTTACAGCATTGATTGATAACATGGCTTTTCCTAATTGTGCATGTAATTTATCAAAAATAGGTTCACCTAATCCTACTGGTACATTTTGAATGACACAAGTAACCACACCACCAACAGTATCTCCTTGTTTTTTAATTTCACCTATATAATCAATCATTTCCTCTGCTTTTTTAGCATCTGGACAACGAGCGATGTTACTTTCTATTAAAGAAAAATCTAACTCTTGGTAAGGAGTGTCCAAATGTATATTTCCTACTGAAGAAGTAAAAGCATTGATTTTAATTTCAGGGATAGCTTGTTTGGCAACTGCTCCACCAACTACCCAATTGGCAGTTTCTCTAGCAGAGGTTCTTCCACCACCTTTATAATCTCTATGTCCATATTTTTGACTATAAGTATAATCAGCGTGTGATGGACGATATTGATCTTTAATATGTGAATAATCTTTTGATTTTTGATTGGTATTTACAATTCTAAAGCCAATAGAAGCTCCTGTGGTTTTTCCTTCAAAAATCCCCGCCATAAATTCAACAGTATCTGGTTCTTTACGTTGAGTTACAATTTTAGATTGTCCAGGTTTTCTTCGATCAAGTTCTTTTTGAATTGCTTCAAGATCTAATTCAATCCCAGCAGGACATCCGTCAATAACCCCTCCGATTGCAGGTCCATGAGATTCACCAAAAGTGGTGATGGTAAATAGCTTTCCAAATTTATTTGCCATACAAAAATAAGTTTGTGCGAATTTACGGAAATTTGAAAGATTGTTCTTTAAATAAATTGAAATAAGTTATTTAATTAAATTAATTACTGGAAATGAGTATCTTAATAAAAGAAGTGATTTGCTGATGAAAAAAACTTTATTATTTTTTTGTGATAATGTAGATTAATCCTATATTTGCACTCGCAAACGAGAAATCGTGAGACGCTCAGGAGAAATGGCAGAGTGGTCGAATGCGGCAGTCTTGAAAACTGTTGACTGTAACAGGTCCGGGGGTTCGAATCCCTCTTTCTCCGCAACTTTTATCACAAAAGTGCCCAAAACCTTATAAACGCTATGTTTATAAGGTTTTTTTATTTGTGTTGATTTGAATGAAAACCAAA
>NZ_FQXQ01000001.1 GCF_900130035.1 Wenyingzhuangia marina | reverse complement strand
ACTTCACGCATCGCGTGTCTTGTTTTCACTAACTCAGTTATGAGTTAACAACCTAGCTGCTTCGCTAAGCGGATGCAAATATAAGAACTTTATTTCTTCTAAAACAAATAAAATTTAAAATTTTTTTTAAATCTTTTTTTGCCTTAAATAGTAAACTTAATTACCAATAAAACCCCTAATGTATCTGAACTTTTTCGCTCCTTTAAACAGTTACCTGATCGCCGTTGCGGGTGCAAAGATACGCACCTTTTAACTTTATTTCCTAATATATCTTTAACTATTTTTTGACTTTTTTTAACCAAGCATCTTAACAGCCTTATTTATCGATTATTACATCCTAAATTATTTTTATTATTAGCATCATTTTAGGAGTTAAAACCCTTTAATAACTCCTATATATCATACTCAAACTTCTCTTAGTAATCCATAACCTCCTCTGAAGACATTTAATCAGTACCTAAAAACTATATCACTTACTAAATGAAAACTACCATCTTTCTTATAAAAACATCCCTAAAACAAAAAAAGAGACCTATTATAGAAGTCTCTTTTTTATTCATTCTTCTTATTACATCTCTTAAATTATACTTACAAAGACTGCTCAATAAAATTTGTCATCTTAGTATACAACTGCAATCTTGTGTTTCCTCCGTATATTCCATGGTTCTTATCTGGATAAATAGCCCAATCAAATTGTTTGTTATGATTGACTAATTGATTGATTAATCGCATTGAGTTTTGCACATGTACATTATCATCAGCAGAACCATGAACTAATAAAAACTTCCCTTTTAATTGATCTGCATAGTTTAAAGGAGAATTTAAGTCATAACCTGTAGGATTTTCTTGTGGTGTTTGCATATATCTTTCAGTATATATAGTATCATAAAACCTCCAACTTGTTACCGGGGCAACCGCTATAGCCATTTTAAAAATATCGTTTCCTTTTAAAATACAATTACTACTCATAAAACCTCCAAAGCTCCATCCCCAAATACCTATTCTATTTTTATCTACATATGAAAGCATCCCTAATTGTTTGGCTGCTTGAATTTGATCTTCTACTTCGTACTTACCTAATTCTTTATAAGTAACTTTTTTAAAATCGGCACCTTTAAAACCAGTTCCTCTACCATCTACACAAACGATAATATATCCTTTAGCTGCTAAAAGCTGATACCAATAATCATTTGCACTATGCCACCTATTCACTACTTCTTGAGAACCTGGTCCACTATATTGATACATTAATACAGGATATTGTTTTTGTTCATTAAAATCTACAGGTTTTAACATCCACATATTTAAATCATTCCCATTGACATTTATGGTAGAAAACTCTTTATTAGAAATATGATAACTTTCTAGTTTTCTTAGTAATTGATTATTATTAATCAACTCTTTTATTTGTTCTGCTTTACTTGTATTATTTAGTGTATATATATAAGGAGTTGTAGCGTTAGAAAATTTATTGATGAAATAAGTGTATCCCGCACTAAAGGTTGCTGAATTGGTTCCAGTTTTTTTAGTTAATCTTATTTTATTTTTACCTTTTAAATTGATGGCGTAAACATTTCTATTGATATTTCCATTTTCTGTAGATTGATAATAGAGCGTTTCATTTTTTGAATTATAACCATAAAAATCTGTAACCTCCCAATTGCCCTTGGTGATTTGTTTTTTTAAAGCTACTGATTTTGAATAATGGTAAATATGATTGTATCCATCCTTTTCACTTGTCCACAAAAAACTATTATCGTTTAAAAATGTAAGGTTATTAGTGATATCAATATAAGCATCATCTTTTTCATTCAACACAAGATTGACTTGATTCTTCTCAACATCACAAAAATATAAGTTCAAATTATTTTGATGCCTATTAAGCGTTTGAACACTTAATACATTCTCTTTTTCAGTAAACTTAATTCTGGGAATATAATATGGACTCTCAGGAAAATTAATTTTTGAAGTTTCTTTTGATGAAATATGATAATTATAAAGAGACACTATTGAATTGTTTTCGCCTGCTTTTGGATATTTAAACACTTGTTGTTTTGGATACAAATCTTGGCCGTAAACATCCATAGAAAATTCTGGCACATTGGTTTCATCAAACTTTATATAGGCCAATTGGGTTCCTGTTTTATTCCATTCAAAAGCACGAACAAATTCAAACTCCTCTTCATACACCCAATCTGTAATTCCGTTAATGATTTTGTTCTTTTCTCCATCCGAAGTAATCTGAATAGTAACATTTGTATTCAGGTTTTTGATGTAGATATTATTTTCACATACATAAGCCAAAGCATCTCCAGAAGGAGAAAATGTAGGTTCTTGAATTTTTCTATCATCGACCAAAGTAGATTCTAAAGTATTTAAATCATATATATAATATTTTGCTAAAGACGATCTTCTATAAATAGATTCCATTTCTGTGGTTAACACCAATTTATCTTCATTTTTATTGAATGAATAATCTGAAAAAGGCTTAATATTTAAAAACGAAGACCTAACAATTGTTTTCTTTTTGATATTCGAATTATAATCATATAAATCTACTGTACTTGATTTTGTTATAGGATCCCAATTTAGTACGGTATATTCTTTATCATTATTTAACCAACGAATTTCATCTATACTTTTTGTTCTAAACTCACCACTCCAAATATCATTTAAGGTGATGTCCTTTTTTTGTGATACTGTAATAACAGTATATAAACTAACTATAAAAAATATTAGGTTTGATTTATTCATGCAATTAAATTAATAGGTATATCTTTATTAAAAATGATTAGTGACTAAAAATAAAAAAAGCTTTTTAGAAAATCTAAAAAGCTTTTTTTATATGTAAAAGGTAAATTACCCCCCAAAGTCATCAAAACGTACGTTTTCTTTTGGCACTCCAAAATCATCACACATTTTAACTACTGCTTGGTTCATCATTGGTGGTCCACAGAAGTAAAATTCTACATCTTCTGGAGCCTCATGATCATTTAAGTAATTATCTATTAATGATTGGTGAACAAATCCTACAAATCCATCACCTTCTTTATCATGAATATCTTTCTTTACTTTCCAATTATCTTCCTCTAATGGTTCTGACAATACTAAATATAATTGGAAGTTAGGGAATTTCTTCATTAAGTCTTCAAAATAGTGAATATAGAATAACTCACGTTTAGAACGACCTCCATACCAATAAGATACTTTACGACCTGTTTTCATCGTATGGAATAATTCATATAAGTGAGATCTCATTGGTGCCATACCAGCTCCACCACCAATATAAATCATTTCTGCATCAGACTCTTCATTGATAAAGAATTCTCCGTAAGGTCCTGAAATAGTTACTTTATCTCCTGGCTTTTGGTTAAATACATAAGAAGAAGCAATTCCTGGATTTACATCCATCCATCCACCTTTTACTCTATCGAAAGGAGGACATGCCACACGTACATTCAACATAATCTCTCTTCCTTCGGCAGGGTAAGAAGCCATAGAATAAGCACGCTCTACTGTTTCTGGATTTTTCATTACCAATGGCCATAAACCAAACTTTTCCCATTCTGTTTGGAATTTATCAGGCTCCCCTGGGTGATCCGTTGGGTGAGCTGTAATGTCCATGTCCGAATATTTTACTTCACAAGGTGGAATTTCAATTTGAATATATCCTCCTGCTTTGTAATCCATATCTTCTGGAATTTCTACTACAAATTCCTTAATAAATGATGCTACGTTATAGTTACGAACCACAGTAGCTTCCCATTTCTTAATTCCGAAAATTTCTTCTGGAATAGAAATTTCCATATCATTTTTAACTTTTACCTGACATCCTAAACGAGCACCTTTTGCTAACTCTTTACGAGTAAAGTGAGGTGTTTCTGTAGGCAAAGCCTCACCACCACCAGAGTGAACGTGACATTCACACTGTAAACAAGTTCCACCTCCACCACAAGCTGATGGTAAAAATATTTTTTCGTTACCTAAAGTTGCTAATAAAGAACTTCCTGTATCTACTTCAATTGTTTTTTCTCCGTTGATCGTAACTTTTACTTTTCCTGATGGTAATAGTTTTGCTTTAGCTCCTAATAAAATACTTACTAAGATTAAAACAATAATCAAGAAAACAACGATACTAATTGCAATTACATTCATAATTATATCTGTTCTTTATTATTATAATTTGATTCCTGAGAAACTCATAAACCCAATCGCCATTAAACCAGTAATGATGAAAGTAATTCCTAAACCTTTTAAAGGTCCTGGAATATGAGAATATGCGATTTTTTCTCTAATAGCAGCAATAGCTACAATAGCTAATAACCATCCAATTCCTGATCCTAAACCATATACTGCAGATTCACCAACATTGGCAAAATCTTTTTGTTGCATAAATAAAGAACCTCCTAAAATTGCACAGTTTACCGCAATTAATGGTAAGAAAATACCTAATGCTCCGTATAATGCAGGAGCAAAACGCTCAACAATCATTTCTACCAACTGTACCATAGATGCAATTACTGCAATAAACATGATAAAACTTAAGAATGATAAATCAATACTAGCGTACTCTTCTCCTAGCCAAGATAAAGCTCCTGGTTTTAATAAATATGAGTCTATTAAAAAGTTTACAGGAACTGTAATAGACAATACAAATACTACTGCCGCTCCTAAACCTACAGCTGTATTTACTGTTTTTGATACTGCTAAGTATGAACACATTCCTAAGAAATATGCAAATACCATGTTATCAATAAATATACTTTTTACAAAGATGTTAATATATTCCATCGTAACTATAGATTTTAGTGTTGTTCAATTAATTTTCTGTTCTTAGAACGCTGTACCCAAATGATAATTCCAACTGTAATTAATGCCATTGGAGACAATAACATAAATCCGTTGTTTTCATACCCTAAAGAATATAAACCTGTAGACTCTGCTAATGTTTTCGCCTTATGTCCTAAAATCTCAATTCCGAATAATTTACCAGACCCTAACAATTCTCTAAATACAGCTACCAATACCAATATTAATGCATAACCCGCACCGTTTCCTACTCCATCTAAGAAAGATTTCCAAGGTCCGTTAGCCAAAGCGAATGCTTCTAAACGTCCCATTACAATACAGTTGGTAATAATTAATCCTACGAATACTGATAATTCTTTACTTACATCATATGCATAAGCTTTTAATACTTGGTCAACTAAAATTACCAAAGAGGCAACAATTAATAATTGAACGATAATACGAATACGCCCAGGAATTAAATTACGTATTAAAGATACGATGACGTTAGAGGCTATAACCACAAATAATACGGCTAAAGACATTACAACTGCTGGTTTTAACTGCACAGTAATTGCCAACGCTGAACATATACCTAATACTTGAACTGAAATTGGGTTATTATCATTTAATGGATCTGATAATAACGCTTTATTTTGCTTTGAAAATAATGCTTCTTTTCCTTCTGCCATGACTAGTTATTTTTAAAATAAGGTAAATAATGTGACAAACGTTCACTGATCATTTTAGAAACTCCATCAGAAGTAATTGTTCCTCCTGAAATAGCATCTACGCCATGAGTATCTCCTGATTTAGCCCCACCTTTTACCGCTGTTACTGAAACAAAATTATTTGATTCATCTAAAATTTTCTTTCCTTTGAATTGTGCCTGAAACCAATCTGTAGTAATTTCTGCTCCCAAACCTGGAGTTTCACCTTTGTGATCAAAGTTAGCACCTACAATTGTGTTTTTATCAGAAGCCAAAGCTATATATCCCCATATAGCATCCCAAAGACCTGCTCCATATAAAGGAACAATGTAAAAAGTTTCACCATCTTTTTCAGCTATATATAAGGGATAACGTTGATTTTCATCGTCCTTTTTTACTTCATTCTTCAAACCAATTTTAAAAGCATCGGTAGTTGCATCAACCTGTCCATCATTTTTTAAAGCTAATTGCTCTTTGATGTATTTGTTAAACTCAACTTCTGCTTTTTCTCTCGATACATCAGTAACCCCAATGGTTCCTAATATATTTTGCATTTTTTCTGCTTTTACGTTTGTGTCCTGTAAAGGTTTTAAACTTGTAGCAGTAAATGCTAATAATCCTGCAATAATTGTTACAATAATGATTGCAAAGATAAACGTGTATGCGTTACTATTCTTATTCATAATTATGCAGCTTTTAAACGTTTTTTACGCTTTTTAATATTCCCTGCAATCACATAGTGATCTACAGTTGGAGCAAAAACGTTCATTAATAAAATGGCCATCATCATTCCTTCTGGATATGCTCCGTTAAATACACGAATCATAATTGCAAAGAAACCAATTAAAATTCCGTAAATCCATTTTCCTTTTTCAGTTTGTGCACCAGATACTGGATCTGTTGCCATAAATACTGCTCCAAAAGCAAAACCTCCTACTAATAAGTGTTGCCACCAAGGAAATTCCATTAAAGCATTTAATCCTAGAGCATTAAATATTAATCCCATTGCAGCACCTCCAATAACAACTCCTGTCATTATTTTCCATGATCCTACTCCTGTTGCAATTAATATAGCTGCTCCAATTAAAATAGCCAATACTGAAGTTTCACCAACGGAACCAGGAACATAACCTAAGAACATATCTAACACAGACCAACTACTATGAGCACCTGCTGCCAATTGACCTAAAATAGTTTCACCAGAAACTGCATCAATAGTACTTGCATCAGCAACCCAAACTTTATCTCCAGACATTTGTGGAGCGTATGAGAAGAATGCAAAAGCACGAGCGATTAAAGCTGGGTTAAAAATATTCATCCCTGTTCCTCCAAAAGCTTCTTTACCAATAAACACAGCAAAAACTACAGATACCGCTAACATCCATAAAGGAAAATCAACGGGCATAATTAAAGGAATTAACATCCCTGAAACCAAGTATCCTTCGTTTACTTCATGTTTGTTATAAATTGCAAAACCAATTTCAATAGCCAAACCTACACCGTAAGAGACTAATAACATTGGTAAAAATTTCCATGCTCCAAAGATCATACAATCTAAAAAGGCAGTACTCTCTCCTAACTGAGAAAAGTGCTGATATCCTAGGTTGTACATACCAAAGAACATTGCAGGTAACAAGGCAAATATTACCGTTACCATTACTCTTTTTAAATCTACTCCATCTCTAATATGAGCTCCTTTGTGAGTATTGTGCTTAGGCACAAACATCAGAGTATCTATAGAGTTTATTGCTGGAGCAAATTTTTCGAATTTACCTCCCGGGTTGAAAGGTTTTCTTATTTCGTCAAATTTCTTTCTTAAAAAATCCATTATCCTACTTCTTTAATCATTAAGTCTAATCCTTCTCTGATGATTTCTTGAGCTTCAATTTTTGAAGTGTTGATATAATCAACCAAAGCAAAATCTTCAGGAGCTACTTCGTAAATCCCTAAATTTTCCATTTTCTCAATATCATTTGCTATACAAGCTTTTAGTAATTGTAATGGGTAAATATCTAAAGGCACAACCTTCTCCATTTCACCAGTTACAACCAATGCTCTTTCTTCTCCATTTAAACTTGTGTTTAAGTCATATTCTTTTCCAGAATTTAACCAAGCAAAAGAAGTTTTAGAAAAACTATGAATAGTACCACTACCAACAAATGGCAACCATCCAAAGAAACGGTGTTTATCACCCTCTGGAATTACTGTAATCACATTGTCGTAAAAACCTAAAAAGTCATCTAATTGAATTTTTGTACCTGTTAAAACATTTCCAGAAATAATTCTAGAACCTTTAACATTTACATTTTCTTCAATTAATGATTTTATATTTTGACCAGCAGACAGTGCATAATATTGTGGATTTTTAACCTGAGAACCTGCCAAAGCAACCAATTTAATTGGATTGTACTTTCCTGTTAAGAACAACTCTCCAATAGTAGCCACTCCTTGAGCACTAACCGTCCAAACACGTTCTCCTTGATTTACAGGATTCACCGCAGCAATTTGAGTCCCAACATTCCCTGCAGGGTGTTTACCCGAAACATTAAGAATGTTAGCATTTTCAATTTTGCTAAAAAAACTTGCTTCGTTGGCATCAACAGATAAGTTTACTGCTCCTTCAGTTAATTTTGATAACGCATTGATTCCTGCTTGAAAAGCTTCCTCTTTTCCCTTTAATGCAAAAGCATAGTTAGGTCCTAAAGGGGCTGTGTCAAAAGAAGAAACAAAAATAGCTTTTGGACTATCTTTAGGATTTGCGATAATATCATATGGACGCTGTTTTACGTAAGCAAAACTTCCACTTTCTAAAATCTTTTCTAACACAGCTTCTTTTTCTAACGATAAAGGGTTTGCTGCACCAAAATCCTTAAATTGATCTTCTGGTTTAGATTCAACAATAACTGCTAAAACTTTACGCTTAGCACCTCTCTTAATCTCTTTAACCGTTCCACTTACAGGAGATGTAAACTTAATCCTGTCATTTCCTTTAGAAAAGAAAACTACATCACCAACAACAACTTCATCACCTGCTTTTACTGTAAGCTTTGGTGTAATACCATGAAAATCTGTAGGTTTAATAGCGTAGAAATCGGAACGAGAAACAGCAGCTGTAGTCATAGCTGCTTGTCCTTTAAGCTTAATATTTAAGCCTTTTTTTACCCTAATGTCTTGTGACATATTTATAAATTTAATTTATTTTGTACGTATAAAATATGGAACAAATTTAATTAAAATGTGTATTCTTAAAGCTACAAATAGACCTTTAATTTTGACCTCACATTTTATTTATAACACTTCTAAATAATTTTATTTTCTCGAAAACGTTTTCATAAAATACAAAGAACAAATCACTACAAAACAATATATTAGCAAAACAACACTTATATAACATGTTTTTAAAAAAAATTATCTTTCTTATCTCCTTCCCATTCATTTTACAGGCTCAAATTTTTGATAATCAACAAATAAAAAGTGTGATTATCAAAAACGGTCAAAAAGAATTTTCTGAAACAACACAACCTCTTAATAGCTCTTTTACTTTTAGCTTTGATGATATTGAGGGAAATCAAGATGAATATTACTATTTAATTACCCTTTGCGAAATTGATTGGACTCCATCTAAAATTCCAACTTCGTACTATATTGATGGATTTAACAATATGCAAATTAACAACATGGAAAATTCTTTTGGAACACTACATAATTATACTCATTATGAGTTTTCCATACCCAATGAAGACACAAAAATTACAAAATCAGGAAATTATTTATTCCAAATTTTAAATGTAGATAACGAGGTGGTTTGCGAAAGAAAAATTGTGTTATACGAAAACAAAGTATCTGTAAGTATTAATATTTCTGAAAGTAGAGATTTGTCTTTATTCAACGAAAAGCAAGCAGTTTCTATGATAATTAACAACAAAGAACTCCCTATTAATTATCCCAATTCAGAGATTAAAACCTTCATTTTTCAAAATGGAGATCAACAAACAAGAACCCCTTTTTTAAAACCAACATTTACAGAAAGAAATACTTATACCTACAGGCCTAGCAAAGAAACTGAGTTTATTGCAGGAAACGAATTCCTGAATTTTGACAATAACGAAATCTTAAGAAACACGCGATACATTTCTACCTCTTACAGAGAAGACAATTCTTTTAATACTATTTTATTTACTCAAAAAAGTAGAGCAAATAATACTTACACATACAATCCTGATATCAACGGAAGTTATGTGATTAGAAATTTTAGATCTAACACACCAGCTACCGAAGCAGAGTATAGTAATGTATTATTTTCTTTGGCAAACAAAGAAGAATTTAAAAATAAAGACATCTATGTTTATGGTGGTTTTAACAACTACCAACTTAGCCACGAAAACAAGTTAAGTCCAGATGCTTCGGGCAAATATTTAACCTGTAGCATCTTTTTAAAACAAGGGTTCTATAATTATGATTTTGTGGTTTTAGACAATCAAAAAATTGATAAAAAAACCATTAGTGGATCTTATTTTGAAACCGAAAACAACTACGAAGCTTTGGTTTATTTCCAACCCACAAACTCAATTTATTACGAAGTTGTAGGCTATGGAATTGGAAACAGTAAACAGCAAATTGAAAATTAGTTGTTTTCTAGAGATTTCTTATTTATATTTAAACAAACAATACTAAAATGACTGAGGCAACTACTCAAGGAATAAAAATATCAGTAAATACTGTTTTTTGTGGTGTGCAAGAGCGCAACCAACAAAAACATTATTTATATGACTATTATATTAGTATTGAAAATTTATCTCCCTACACTGTTCAATTATTTTCTAGACATTGGGAAATATATGATTCCTTAAATCACACCGAAATTGTTGAAGGAGATGGAGTTGTTGGCATTCAGCCCATTCTTAAGTCTGGAGAAAAACATTCATACAAATCTCACTGCATCCTACTTTCTAACTGTGGCTCTATGAAAGGTTATTACACTATGTTAAACCTTGACGAGAAAAAAACATTTAGAGTTACTGTTCCATCTTTTCAATTACAGACAAATTCTATTATGAACTAGATTTTAGACAAAATAAATTCTTTGGTATTCTGTTCTATATAAACCTCTATGCAATTAGATGGATGAACAAATTCATAAGGTTCATCAACATTAAAACTAAAGTCTTTTATTTTAAAAACTCCTTCAAAATCTTTTTCACCTTTTACATTATACCTTGCAATTCTATAAAGATTTACATCTTCTTTCTCTTCAATTTTAAACCAAGCTCCACTACCAATTCCTCCTAACCAAGTAGCATTTTTTATATTAAAAAGTGCTTTGTTTGGTAATTCTGTTCCAATTAAATTCAATTCTCTATTGAACTTTTTAAAAAAACAAGCTCCATATTCTTTAATTACTGATCGATTGGTATAATGATCTATTTTTTGGTCTTCAACTACATAAATATCATCTTCCGTAGTTCCTTTGATAGCATTTCCTATAGGGCTAGGCGTTAATAAATTTGATGTTTTTAATTTTAATACAATAGACGTATTTCCACATGAGTTTAAAATAGTATCCGTAATAAACCTTGCACAATTGCTTCCATTTTTTACAAACGCTCCATATGGAATTTCCTTTTTTGCAATTAAATTACTCACATAATTGATTGCCTTATTATAATCAATTTCGGCATTTACACTTGCTACCAATCTTCCATCACCATGAGTTTTTTCAGGATTTGCATCTAACCAAAGTAACATTTCGTTTAAGTTTACCAAAACATCATCTTTAAAATCAGCCGTAAAAGGAACTGCCAATTCAGGATCTGTTTCTTTACTTCTTACTCGTCCATTTCCATAAGAAGTAATATACCTACCAAAATCGAAATAATTTACCTCGTTTGATTTTTTATCTATTAACAACATAGCTGCATGACCAGCTTGAATAGCATTTTCACTACCAATCCCTAATTTAGGCCAAACTTTACTTGAAAATTCCGAATGTGCCGGGCGAACCACAGTATCAGGATAAGACAACACCACTATAACACCATCATACATCATAAAACTACGCTTTTACAGAACTAAACAAATTATCATATTGTATAAACTCTTGCTGAATATAATCATGATACTCCATAGACAAAATATCATTTTCATTTATAACCATAGTTGTACTCACAGTTTCTACTACACTTCGTTTCATTTTAGGAGCAATTTCTTGATTTCCTAAATTTTCATTTTGATGAAATTTTAAAACTTTTTGTTTGATATCATCCGATGAAGAAAGTAAGTTATTTTTAAACCATTCTTCTCGCTGTATCTTAACTTCCTCTGTATATAATGTTGATGATGACCAAATATAAGGTTGTATTGTATTTAATTCAGTAATATTTTTCTCCTCTCTACACCAAACTAATTCATAAATTTTATCATCATCACTCCAATCTACCACAATTAAAGTAAAAGGAGCCACTCCATTTAAATCAATCGTATTTAAAGTATTTAGTAAATTTTTGGAAGTTAAGATAGATTTTACCACTACACCTCTGCTTTTGGGAAATTTTATGGTAGGATCATGATACACAAAACCACCATTTAACAAACAAACCAATCTTTTATGTTCTGCTACTCCAATCCAAGTCCCACCTGCTACTTCATCTTTAGGATAAAACAAATTCACTCCATCTTCTTCATAACTATCTGGAGCAATGGTTTTTCTACACTTTTGCTCATCTCTATTAGAGGTAAAAACAAATCCTCTTTCGCTAGGAACATAGGTTACTGTACACATAGGCTATTTAAATCTTTTTCTTTTCTGTCTATAAATCTATTAAAAATTACACTTCTTACACATTAACTCTTTATACTTTGGTAAGATTATTAAATTTGCAAATTCAATTCACACCTATGCAACGCATACAAAAGCTTTTTAAGGTTGATAACGTCTCTAAAATAAAAGATAAACTTTTAATTTGGGGAGCACAATACAATACAGTTGCTTGGTTAGATTCTAACAGCAATAACAAGACCAATATTGAAGGTTTTCTGGCTGTTGACCAAATTAGTTTTATTACCACTGATTACCAAAACGCTTTTGAACAATTAAAACTTTATATTGATAAAATTCAAGATTATGCTTTTGGTTATTTAGGATATGATTTAAAAAATGATGTTGAAAAATTAAGTTCTGATAACATTGATGAAACAGGTTTTCCTGATCTCTATTTTTTTCAACCTAAAAAACTGATTGAAGTCCAAAAAGATGGAGTGCTGTTTAGATATCCTGAAGATTTGGTTGATGACATTGAAAAAGATTGGAACGCTATTTTAACATCTAAAAAAGAAGAAGTCACAAAAACACCTCTTGACATTCAACACAGAATTGATAAAAAAACATACATCAAACAAGTTGAAAAAGCGCTGAATGAAATTCACAAAGGAGAGGTGTATGAATTAAATTTTTGTCAAGAATTTTATGCAAAAAACGCCAACATTCATCCAGTGAATACTTATCTAGATTTAAATACCATTTCTCAAGCTCCTTTTGCTACTTTTTTAAAACTAAATGATTTGTTTTTGCTATCTGCATCTCCAGAAAGATTTTTACAAAAAAAACAAGACACTTTGGTTTCCGAACCTATTAAAGGAACCGCCAGAAGAAGAACCTTACCCGAAAAAGATGCCTCGCAAATTGAGTTGTTACAAAATAACACGAAAGAAATTGCAGAGAATATTATGATTGTGGATTTGGTAAGAAACGATTTATCTCACATCGCTCAAAAAGGAACTGTTAAAGTAAGTGAACTTTGCAAAATTTATACTTTTAAGCAAGTGCATCAAATGATTTCTACCATTACTTGTAAAATAAAACCCAATATTCATATAGTAGATGCTATTAAAGCTTGCTACCCAATGGGAAGCATGACAGGAGCACCAAAAATTGCAGCCATGAAATTTATTGAAGATTTAGAAGCAAGCAAAAGAGGAATTTACTCTGGTGCCGTAGGTTATTTTACACCCGACCAAAATTTTGATTTTAATGTGGTGATCAGAAGTATTGTGTACAATCAAACAAAAAAATACGTTTCCTTTTCTGTAGGAAGTGCCATTACTGCCAAGGCCAACCCAGAACAAGAATACGATGAATGTTTGTTAAAAGCAAAAGCCATGAGAGAAGTACTCTCTACACCTCAACAATAAATCCTACTCCTTAGATCTATAGTATTCTACACAAATTTTAACAGTAGGGAATACTGAAATAATCATAATTAAATAAACAATAAAATATTTCTTCTGAAAAAAACTTTCAGTAAATAAATCAGTCAAACTTAATACTAGTAATGTATTTGATATTAAACAAGCTAAGGGGAAAATAAATATGGCTTTTATTGGTAATGTTTTCATTTTCATTCAATCTTTACAGCAATTATGTATACTATTTAAATCGTTTAAAAAACTTATTTATTGCACTTTTTTTATTGATGGAAGTCCTGCCAAAATAAGATTCACAGATGGAATTAAAAAAAGCCAACTATTGATTCCTGCATCTCTTAACCTTCTAAACCCAATTGCTATATGAGGAATAGCAACCATTCCTAAAAACACTTTATTAGTATACATTGGTATGCCTAATGGTTTTCTTAAAAAAACGATAGCTACATAAATCAACAAATTAATTCCGTAAAAAACCCAGAATTCATTTAAAGTTGATGTTCCTTTAAAATCGAACATTTTTTTAAAAGGTACTAAATAATACTTTCTCATTTCAACAATATTTTTGAACAAAAATACATATAAACTCTGCTAATATCAACTGTGTTAAAACACATTTAACAATTGTTTTCATATTTTAACTCTATAACTTTTAACTAATTTGTATTTTTAACAAAAAAAATTGTGCTGCAAAAACTAGAAAAACACCTAGAAAAAAACTTTCCTTTTTTAAAAGGAAAAAAACTATTACTTACCGTTTCTGGAGGAATTGATAGTGTGGTTTTAGCTCATGCATTTCACACTTTAAAGTTTAATATTGGAATTGCACATTGTAACTTTCAACTTAGAGGCATCGAAAGTGATTTGGATGAACAGTTTGTAGAAAAAATTGCCAAAGAATTTAATTGTCAATTTCATAGTGTTCAATTTTTAACGAAAGAATATTGTAAAAAAAATAAGGTCAATACTCAAATTGGAGCTCGTGAATTAAGATACGATTGGTTTCAGAAATTATACACAGAATACGAATATGATTATATTTTAACAGCCCATCATCTAAATGATGTGATGGAAACTTTTTTCATCAACCTTTCTAGAGGTACTGGTTTAGATGGATTGGCAAGCATTCCCCCCATTAACAACAATATCATAAGACCTTTGTTAATTGTTTCTAGAAATGATATTGAAACTTATGCAACAGAATTTAACATCAAATGGAGAGAAGACCAAAGTAATGCAGAAACCAAATACATAAGAAATAAAATTAGACACAACATTACACCTGAGCTTTACAAACTACATCCTAATTTTGAAGAGAATTTTTTAAACACTGTGTTAAAGATTCATGAAAGCAAAAATTTCATCAAACAAAAAATAGCCGCTCTACACAAAGAATTTTTTGTTCCCGAAGGAGATGATTTTTTAATAAATCAAAACACAATTAAAAACCTATCGGATTTTGAGCTTTATGAACTTTTTAAACCTTATGGATTTAAAGCCACTCAAGAAATCATAAAACTTATTTATACACAAACAGGTAAACAAATTCACTCCGACACTCATACCCTTTTAAACAATAGAGAGAATTTAATATTATCTGTAAATTCCGAAGTAAACAATAGTGATGAAATCTATAAAATAGAACACATGCAAGATATTCATCACCTGCCAATTTCCTTAAATTTTTCTTTTGCTAGCAAGGAAATCTCCAAAGACTGTATCGCTCTAAACATGGAGAACACCACTTTTCCTTTGCTGATTAGAAAATGGAAAGATGGAGATTATTTTTATCCTACTGGGATGAGAGGGAAAAAGAAAATAAGCAAGTATTTTAAAGATGAAAAATTATCATTAAGAGAGAAAGAAACTACTTGGCTACTTTGTAACAATCAACAACAAATTATATGGGTTATTGGCCATAGAGCAGACAGAATGTTAACCAGCAAACCTGAAAAGAAGAATTTAGTTTATATTTCAATAAAACATTAGCAAAACTCCTGTTAATCTTATAACTTTTTGCTTAAAAGCTGTATTTTTTTGGCTATTTTTTTTTTCAATACTTAGCCATGTTGTATCTTGCCTGAAACAAATTTAATATCACATGTCTAAACAAACCAAATTATCAAGATTTAACGATAGCGTTCTTGCTAAATATCAGGTTTACAATAGTGTTTTTGCTACTTTACCCTTTGACAGTGTAGAAAAAACAGGAACATTGCTACCTTTATTTAACGAGAGCTGTATAGAAGGTTTTAAAAACGGAAAAACTCCAACAGAGATTGTAGATGAGTTCTTTACTAAATACAAATCTGATTCCACAGAAGAAGACAAAATTAGTTTCCTTTTCAAGTTTATTCAATACATAGAACGTCAAGTTGTATTATTCGACGCTATAGAAGATGCCGCTTTCCCTATTGTAAACAACATGGCGGGAGTAGGTACTTTAAGAAATATAAAAGAAGAAGCAAGTGCTAAAAGAGTTAGAAATGAACTTAAGCATTACCTAGAGGAATTTAAAACCCGATTGGTATTAACAGCTCACCCTACACAATTTTATCCTGGAACTGTTTTAACTATTTTAACAGACTTACAAGAAGCTATTAAGAAGGATGACTTAAGCTTAATTAAAAAACTACTAGCTCAATTAGGTAGAACTACTTTCTTTGCCGATAAAAAACCAACACCTTATGATGAGGCAATTAGTTTAATCTGGTATTTAGAAAATGTATTCTATCATTCTATTAGTAAAATTTACGATTACATTCACTACAATTTATTTGATGGTGAAGACATCAAAAACGAAATTATCAACTTAGGATTCTGGCCTTGTGGAGATAGAGATGGAAATCCATTTGTAACAACAGAAACTACATTAAGAGTAGCTAGAAAATTAAGACAAACCATCTTAAAAAATTACTTTAGAGACATTCGTCAATTAAAACGTAGACTTACTTTCCCTGGTGTTTACGAAATTATGAACGAAATAGAATCTGCTTTATACGATAGCTGTATTACTGAAAATTCTCCTATTAGAATTTCTGTACAATCATTATTAAGTAAAATGATTTCTATTAAAACTACTTTAAAGGAAGAGCACAGTAATTTATTTGTTGATGAAGTAGATACTTTTATCAATAAAGTAAAAATATTTGGTTTCCACTTTGCTACCATGGACATTCGTCAAGATAGCCGTGTTCACCATGATGTATTTACTGGAATTATTAAAGAATTACAAGAAAAAGGAAACACTATTTTCCCAAGTAATTATTTAGAATTATCTCCAGATGAACAAATTCAAGTTTTAGCAAAAGTAAAAGGAGATGTTGACCCTGATCAATTCTCTGAAGAAATGGTCGTTAGAACTTTAGGTTCTATGAGAGCCATTGCAACCATTCAAAAAGAAAACGGAGAAAGAGGTGCTAATAGATACATTATTAGTAACAACCAAACTGCTTTAAACGTAATGGAAACTTTTGCAATGTTAAACATTTCTGGGTTTGATGAAGGTTTAAAAGTAGATGTTGCTCCTTTATTTGAAACGGTAGATGATTTACAAATTGCTCCTCAAGTAATGAGACAATTATATTCTATTCCTGAATATCGTGCACATATTGCCAGTAGAGATAACAAACAAAACATTATGTTAGGTTTTTCTGATGGTACCAAAGACGGTGGTTATTTAATGGCTAACTGGGGAATTTACAAAGCAAAAGAAGAATTGTCTAAAGTATCTCGTGAATTCGGAATTAAAGTAATATTCTTTGACGGACGTGGTGGACCACCTGCTCGTGGAGGAGGAAAAACTTCTAAATTCTATGCTTCTTTAGGAGAAAACATTGAACACAAAGAAATTCAGTTAACTATTCAAGGACAAACCATTAGTTCTAATTTTGGTAACTTAGATTCATCTCAATATAATATAGAACAATTATTAGGTGCCGGAATCACCAACAGAATTTTTAACGACCCTATGAATGCATCTTTAACAGATGAACAAAAGGAGTTAATGGAAGATTTAGCTGGATTAAGTTTTAAAGCTTATTCTGACTTTAAAAACCACGAAATGTTCATTCCTTACTTAGAAAGAATGAGTACGTTAAAGTATTATGGTAAAGCAAATATTGGATCTCGTCCATCAAAACGTGCTAAATCAGACTCTTTAAACTTTAGTGATTTAAGAGCTATTCCTTTTGTAGGATCTTGGTCTCAATTAAAGCAAAACGTACCTGGATTCTTTGGAGTTGGTACTGCTTTTAAGAAATATAAAGACGCTGGAGAATTTGACAAAATTCAAGATTTATACAACAACTCCAACTTCTTTAAAACGTTATTAGAAAACAGTGTGATGTCTATGGAAAAATCAAACTTTGCTTTAACCAATTACATGGCTAAAGATGAAGAATTTGGAACTTTCTGGAACATTATTCACGATGAATACTTATTAACTAAAAAGTTATTATTAGAATTGGCAGGTCACAAAGAATTAATGCAAAACTTTCCTGACGGAAAAGCTTCGATAGCAGTGCGTGATTCTATTGTACTACCTCTTTTAACTATTCAACAATATGCATTAAGAGAAGTTCAATTAATGAGCAAGCCTGGTGCAAACCCTGATCAAAAGAGATTAGAAACCTTTGAAAAAATTGTTACTAGATCATTATTTGGTAACACGAATGCGAGTAGAAACTCTGCATAATAGATTTTTAAAACAATTAAATAGCTGTTTCAAATATTTGAAACGGCTATTTTTTTTATACAAAAAGTTCAAAACAAAAAAGCCGATGATTTTAAACATCGGCTTTTAATATTATACTCTTAAGCTTAGTAAGCTCTCTTATTATTTCCTTCGTAAAAATTAATAAAAGCTTCGTTAACTACACGCTTTCCTCCATCTGTAGGATAATCACCAGTAAAATACCAGTCTCCTTTATGGTTAGGACACGCTGCATGTAAACCTTCTATTCTTTGGAAAATAATTTGAACATCGGCATTAATTTCAGATGTTTTTAACATCTCTGAAATTTTAGCAGAAATTTGTTCTGGAGTAAAAGGCTTATAAATTTCTTTTACAAAGTTTTTAATTCCTGAATCTTGTGTACTACGTTGCTTAATACATTTGTTATAAACATCAGTTACAATTTGATATTGTCCTGTTTCTTTTAACAATTCAATAGCGGCTCTAAAGGCTATAAAATCCCCTAATTTAGCCATGTCAATTCCGTAACAATCAGGATAACGTATTTGCGGTGCAGAAGAAACAACCACTATTTTCTTTGGCTCTGTTCTATCTAAAATCTTAATGATACTCTTTTTTAAAGTTGTTCCACGAACAATACTATCATCAATAATAACAATATTATCATCCTTTTTAACCACTCCATAAGTCACATCGTATACATGAGCTACCAAATCATCACGACTGTCATCAGAAGTAATAAATGTTCTTAATTTAGCATCTTTAATAGCTAATTTTTCAAAACGAGGTCTGATAGATAAAATATCACTCACTTCTTGAGCGCTTAAATTTTTACCACCAGCTAATATTTTTTCAGTCTTCTGAGTATTTAAGAAATCTTCTGCTGCTTCACACATTCCGTAATAAGAAGTTTCTGCTGTGTTAGGAATATATGAAAAAACTGTGTTTTCTATATCACCATCAATACTTTCAATAATTTGAGGGAACACACGAACTCCTAAATCTTTTCTTTCTTGATAAATATCTGCATCTCCTCCTCTTGAAAAATAAATACGTTCAAAAGAACATGCTTTTTTCTCTAAAGGCTCTAATATTTTTTCTACAGATACTTTTCCATTCTTTTTAGCAATAATAGCATGACCTGGCTCTAATTCTTTAACTTTTTCCATTTTTAAGTTAAAAGCAGTTTGAATTACGGGTCTTTCTGATGCCACCACTAAAACTTCATCATCTTTGTAATAAAAAGCTGGACGAATTCCTGCTGGATCTCTCATTACAAAAGCATCTCCATGTCCTAACAACCCTGCCAAAGCGTATCCACCATCAAAGCTACGAGTAGCTCTTTTTAAAATTCTAACGATATCTACCTTTTCTGCAATCACAGGGGAAGCTTCTTTTTTAGTATAGTCTGCTTTAATATCTTGATAAATAGACTCTACTTGGTCATCTAAAAAATGACCTATTTTTTCCATTACCGTAACAGTATCAGTACTTTCTTTTGGATGTTGTCCTAACTCAATCAACTCATCAAGCAATTGCTTAGAATTGGTCATGTTAAAATTTCCTGCTACAATTAAGTTTTTATGTCTCCAGTTACTTTGACGTAAAAACGGATGTACATTTTCTATAGAGTTTCCTCCAAAAGTTCCGTATCTGGCATGACCTAAAAATAAATTACCAATAAAAGGCGTATTTTCTTCTAACCAAGCTACATCATCCTTTTTTTCAGGATTTGCCTCTACAGTCTCGCTAATACGCTGGTTTATTTTTTTAAAAATATGTTGAATAGGTTGCTGTTTGTTAGAACGTATTCTACTAATGTATCTGCTTCCAGGATTCACATTAAATTTAATGCTCGCAAACCCAGCTCCGTCTTGACCACGGTTGTGTTGCTTTTCCATTAGTAAGTACATCTTGTTTACACCATAAAAAGCTGTACCATATTTTTCCTTATAATACTCTAAAGGTTTTAGCAACCTCACCATTGCAATACCACACATATTGTATCTTTTATTGATTAAGTTTTACATCAGTCGTAAAACCGTAAATTTTTTGCAAAATTACAAAGAAAATTTCGTTAACTCCTTAAATTTCGCCAAACGCTCTTCTACCTCAGTATAAGTAACGCCTGCAATGCGTTCTACACCAAATTTTTCTACCGTAAATGAGGCTAAATTAGATCCCCAAATAACTGCATTCTTAATGTTTTCGAACGATAAATCTCCTTGTTGTGCTAAATATCCTGTAAATCCTCCCGCAAAAGTATCTCCTGCTCCTGTTGGATCAAAAACATCTGCCAAAGGCAATGCTGGTGCAAAGAACATTTTATCTTTATGGAACAACAACGCTCCATGCTCACCTTTTTTAATCACCACATATTCTGGTCCCATTTGGTGGATAATGGCTGCTGCTTTTACCAATGAATGTTCTCCACTTAATTGTTGAGCTTCTTCATCATTAATAGTAATCACATCTACCTTTTTCAACAACATTTTTAAATCATCTAAAGCAATATCCATCCAAAAATTCATAGTATCTAACACCACCATTTTTGGTTTTTTATTCATTTGCTCTAAACCTGCATTTTGTACCAAAGGATGTAAATTTCCTAACATAACGATTTCTGCATCTTTATACTTTTCTGGCACTACAGGATTAAAATGTTCTAATACATTTAAGTCTGTAATTAAAGTATCTCTCTGGTTCATATTGTTGTGATACTTACCACTCCAAAAAAACGTTTTTCCGTCTTTTACAACTTCTATTCCTTCTGTATTGATGTTTTTACTGTGTAATAAATCAAAATACTCTTGAGGAAAATCATCACCAACAACAGACACCAATCCAGTATCTACATTTTTAAAATTACTTGCAGACAAACCTATATAAGTTCCTGCACCCCCTAAAATTTTATCTGTTTTTCCAAAAGGAGTTTCAATAGCATCAAAAGCTACCGTTCCTATAACCAATAATTTACTCATTTATTTTTATTTCAATAATTACATAAGTTAGAATCAATCCTAATTGCAGTTGTATCCTACCTTTATACTCAGTATCTTTGTGGCTGCAAAAATAAGTTTAAAATATGACTATCAAAGAAATACAAGAGGAAATTGTAGATGAGTTTACAATGTTTGAGGATTGGATGCAACGTTATGAGTATATGATAGAATTAGGAAAATCTGTACCTGTGATTGAAGATCAATACAAAACAGACAACAATCTTATTAAAGGATGTCAATCTAAAGTTTGGTTACATTCTGAGCTTAAAGGAGATAAAATACACTTTACAGCAGATAGTGATGCCATTATTACCAAAGGAATTGTTGCTGTATTGTTACGCGTTTTTAACGACCAATCTCCTAAAGACATTCTAGATGCCGAAATGGATTTTATTGATGAAATTGGTTTAAAAGAACATTTATCACCAACCAGAGCCAATGGTTTGGTCTCTATGATTAAACAAATAAAACTATACGCATTAGGAATGCAAAGTAAATTAAATGCCTAACTGCTAAAAACAAGAAATAATGAACCACGAAGAAACTGTAGAAATAGGAGATAAAATTGTAAATGTGTTAAAAACTATTTACGATCCAGAGATCCCTGTAGATATTTACGAATTAGGTTTGATATACGATGTGCTTGTAAACGACCAAAAGCAAGCTAAAATATTAATGACCTTAACTTCTCCTAACTGTCCTGTTGCTGAAACTTTGCCAAAAGAGGTTGAAGAAAAAGTTTGTGCCTTAGAAGAAATTGAAAGTGCTGAAGTTGAATTGACTTTTGATCCTACTTGGACACAAGACATGATGAGTGAAGAAGCAAAACTAGAATTAGGATTTCTATAATTAGTACTGAGTGATCAGTACAAAGTACATAGATAATGTTTGGTTGTTGGTCATCATAAAACTATTCACTAACAACTGTGTGCTAAATACTAATTAATTATGGATGAAATTGTAAACAGAGTAGCCAATAGCTCTTTAAAAAATATAGATTTAGAAGATTTTTATCCTTCAGGAGAACGTATTCTGTTTGATATTAAAGACTGGTTATACGAAGGAATTATTCTAAGAGAAAAAGACTTTAGAGAAAAAGTTGCCGAATATGATTGGACTAGTTTGAAAGACAAATACATTGCATTTACTTGTAGTGCCGATGCTATTATTCCTTCATGGGCATATCTTTTATTAGCTAGTAATGCTAGTCTTTACGCTAAAAAATGTGTAGTAGGTGATTTAAACCTTTTAGAAACTGTTCTGTACACTGAAATCATTTCTAAATTTGATGTCAACCCGTTTGAAAACAAACCTGTAATTATTAAAGGGTGTGCTAACAAACCTATTCCAGAGTCTGCCTATACTTTATTAATTAGTAAATTACTTCCTGTAGCCAAAAACATCATGTATGGTGAAGCTTGCTCTACAGTACCACTGTTTAAAAAATCGAAAAATAAATAAAAATTATTATGAAAAGAATTTCAGCATTAGCTCTATTATTGATCTCAACTATCACTTTTGCTCAAGAAAAAGAAAGTAACTGGAAAAAAGGAGGAGTATTTACTTTATTGTTTAACCAATCTGCCTATAACAAAGATTGGCAAGGAGGTGGAGTAAACAACATTGCTACCAATGCAAACATCAACTATGGTTTTAACTACAAAAAAGACAATGATGTTTGGGATAACAAAATTATTCTTGCCTATGGTTTAACTAAAACTGCAGGAAATAGCAATTTTCAAAAAACAGATGACCGTATTGAGCTTTCATCTTTATATGGTAAAAAAGCAAGTGAGTTTTGGTACTACTCTGCTTATTTAAACTTTAAAACTCAATTTGCAGACGGTTATAAAACGGCTGCCCAAACTGATAAAATTTCTACATTCTTTTCTCCAGCCTACTTACAAGCAGGTCCTGGTGCCTTGTGGAAAAAATCAGATAACTTAAAAGTGAACATTACTCCTGCTTCTGCTAGAGCTATTTTTGTAAATAGTGAATTTACTAATGGACAAAGTGCTTTTGGTGTAGAAGAAGGAAAAACTTCTCGTTTTGAATTAGGTGCTAACATTGCTGCTTATTACAAGTTTGATGCTTTTAAAAACGTAAGTTTTGAAAACATTTTAAACATGTATGCCAACTATTTAGAGAACCCAGGAAATATAGACATTGATTACACTTTAAACGTAGCCATGAAAGTAAATGACTTTTTATCTGCAAACATTGCATTGCAAGCCATTTATGATGACAATGCTGTAAGAGCCGTTCAGGTTCGTGAAGTATTCGGTTTAGGATTTAACTATAAATTCTAAAGAAACACATTTTATATATAATTTAAAACCTCTAGTTCTACTAGAGGTTTTTTTATGAGTTCTTCCTAATTAAATTTCATCACCTGCAAGTAATTAAGTAATTTAACACAAGTAATTGATCCTCTAGAATCCGCATTATGAAAAATATATTTTTAATTATTTTCTCTACTATATTACTAATCTCTTGTAAAGAAGAAAAAGAAATTAGCTCTATAAATCCTGTGAACTGGGAAAAAAGAATTTCCAAAATAACTGATGAAAATTTTATTTCTGGAGCAACACATCTATCTGTTTACTCACAAGTATATAGTTATACAGAACATAAAAAACATAGTTTAACTGTTACCGTAAGCATGAGAAATACGGATAGACAAGATACTATTTACATTAAAAAGGCAGATTATTATGATACCCATGGAAAACTAATCAGATCTTATTTTAATCATCCTATTTATTTAGCTCCTATGGAAACTGTAGAGATTGTAATTGATGAAACAGATAAAGAGGGAGGCACTGGAGGAAACTTTATGTTTGACTGGATTATAAAACAAGAAAGTAATCAACCTTTATTTGAAGCCGTAATGATTTCAACATCTGGACAGCAAGGATTGTCTTTTACCACTACAGGAGTTAAAGTTCATTAATTTATGAAAGAAATTATTACTTCTATTTTCTTTATGATTGCTGTAATAGATCCCATTGGTTCTGTTCCTGTATATTTAGAAGCCACCAAACATTTTGATGAAAAACACAAACGAAAAATAGCTATTAGAGCTTCTTTAGTTGCATTTGCTATTTTATTGTTTTTTATTATTATTGGTCAAGTAATTCTTGAAGGGATGAATATTAAACTTTATGCTTTTCAAGTTTCTGGAGGATTGATTCTTTTTCTTTTTGCACTCTCTATGATTTTTGGAAGCGGAAAACCAGCTTCAGAAAAAGAATTAATTAATGATTATAAACATGTAACTATTTTCCCTGTAGCCATTCCTTCTATTGCTTCCCCTGGAGCTATTATGGCTGTGGTTTTAATGACAGACAATCATATATATACCTTACAACAACAAGCCATTACTACTTTTTTAGTCATGCTAGTAATTGGGCTAACTGCTTTGTTATTGCTTGTGGCAAACGTAGTACAAAAAAGAATTGGCGATTATGGAATTACCGTCATCAGTAAAATAATGGGATTAATACTTGCCTCTTATGCCGTACAAAGTATTTTGAGCGGAATGAAAGATTACATACAAATGTTATAACAAAAAATCCCGAGTGAAATACTCGGGATTTTTTGTTATTAAAGCTTATTACCTTCTTCATCATATTCTGAATACAGATAATTATTATACGGAAAGCGTTTGGTATGTATGTCACGAACCATATCAAAAACCTTTTCTTTAAAATCTTCCATATTGTCTTTATTTAATGCTGAAATAAACACACATTCATCTTCTATTTTAGACATCCAAGAATTCTTTAACTCATCAAGTGTATAGTGTTTTTCAGTTTTTTCAGTCACCAAATCATCTTCATCAATAGTTTCATGTGTATAACTATCAATTTTGTTAAACACCATTAACGTTGGCTTGTTAGCGCTCTCAATTTCTTCTAAAATAAGATTTACAGAATTAATATGATCTTCAAAGGTAGGATGTGAAATATCAACTACGTGTAGCAATAAATCTGCTTCACGAACCTCATCTAAGGTAGATTTAAAAGACTCTACCAATTGTGTAGGCAACTTTCTAATAAACCCAACGGTATCTGTCATTAAAAAAGGAATGTTTTTAATCACCACTTTACGAACTGTCGTATCTAAAGTTGCAAACAATTTATCTTCTGCAAACACTTCACTTTTACTAATCACGTTCATCAAGGTAGATTTTCCAACGTTGGTATATCCTACCAAAGCTACACGAACCATTTTACCACGGTTCTTACGCTGTACAGCCATTTGTCTGTCAATCGTCTCTAACTTCTTTTTTAACAAAGCAATTTGATCTCTTACAATACGTCTATCTGTTTCAATTTCTGTTTCTCCAGGACCACGCATTCCAATCCCCCCTTTTTGCTTATCTAAGTGAGACCAAAGTTTTGTTAATCTTGGTAACATATATTGACATTGAGCCAAGGCAACTTGCGTTCTTGCATAACTAGTTTCTGCACGTTGCGCAAAAATATCTAAGATCAAGGTAGTTCTATCTAAAATCTTAGTATCTAAAATCTTTTCTATGTTTCTTAATTGCGCGGGAGACAACTCATCATCAAAAATAACGGTTCCTATATCGTGCGAATCAATATATGCTTTTACATCTTCTAACTTACCAGTCCCTATAAAAGTCTTAGGGTGAGGTTTTTCTAATTTTTGGACAAATCTTTTTACGGCTGTACCACCAGCTGTGGTTACCAAAAATTCTAATTCATCTAAATATTCCGTAGACTTTGCCTCATCTTGATGTTGTGTAATGACACCCACCAATACTGTTTTTTCTGAGGTTACTTTCTTTTCTTCTATCATGCTACAAATGTACATAATTCCCACAGTTTCAACACAAAGAGATTTTACGGAAAATGCTGCCTTTTTATAGTGATATTAAACAAGCTTTCTTTGACATTTTTATTGAATAAAGATATCTTTACCACTCAAAAAAATACTCCAAGTGACCAAGGAAAATTTATTCTCAATTGCTTTTTACAATACAGAAAACTTATTTGATTATAAGGACGATGTCCACACGTTGGACAATGATTACACCCCTAGTGGTCGTAAAAAATGGGGACATTACAGATATCAGCATAAAGTAAATAAAATAGCTAAAGTCATCTCTAAAATAGGAACTACCGATTGTATGTTCCCTCCTGTTTTGGTAGGTTTGGCAGAAGTAGAAACCAAACAAGTTGCCCTTGATATTATTCATTCAGAAGTTTTAAGGTACTTAAATTACGATTGTGTTCACTACGATTCTCCAGACGAAAGAGGAATTGATGTTGCACTCTTATATCACAAAGATTTTTTTGAATTGACATCCTCAGAAGCCATTCCTGTTCAAGTTTTTGAAACCAATGGCGTAAAAGATGATACTAGAGATATTCTTTATGTACAGGGAAATTTATACGGAGAACTGACTCATGTTTTTGTAAACCACTGGCCTTCTAGAAGAAAAGGAATAGACAAAACACATTTTAAAAGAATTGCTTTGGCCAATATTCTAAACTATAGAATTGACCAAATTTTAGCAGAAGACCCTGAAGCTAAAATTATTATTATGGGAGATTTTAACGATGATCCAACCTCTGAGAGTATTGCCAAACATTTAGTATCCAATCGTATTAAAAACCCAATGGAAAAACTATTAACTCCTAAAGAAGGTACTTTAATTCACAATGGCGTTTGGCATTTGTTTGACCAAATTCTTTACAGTAGTACTTTTGAGAAAGAACAAAAAAATCAATTTCAAAAAGCTGCCATATATAACGAAGACTTTTTAACAGATTGGACAGGTAGAAACAAAGGAGAACCTTTAAGAACTTATATTGGTAAATTTTATAGAGGAGGCTTTAGTGATCATTTTCCGGTCTATGCTATTTTTAAAAAATAGTGTACTTTTAATACAAACGGAATAAATTTGATTAGTAATCTTTTAAAAAATTTAGCACAACAACAAAAAGAAGGAATAGCCAAAGGTTATCTTAAAGGAATTTTTGCCTCACAAAGACTCCACTCTTTGGTTCCTTATTCTAGAGAAGATGAAAACATCTTTTTCTCTAGTGCTATTATTTTTACCTTAAAAGAACTATATCCATCAATACCAAATAACTTAAAACCTATTGTTGATGATATTACTGAACAAGTAATTAACTGTTACCCTTATTTTAAAAATTTTAAAGGTGGAAAAACCTATAATTTTTTTAAAACCGATCCGATGGATTTTTTTCCAAATGGAAAAGTAATGCAGCATTTTAACTTTTTTAAACTTGCCGATGATGCTGATGACACCGTGTACATTTACTTAACCGATCCTAAGAAAAAAAAACATGAATGGTTAAAAGAAAAACTAATTAAACATGCTAATGGAACTTTACAATGGAATTTTCATAAAAGAACCCAATACAAGAATTTAAGAACTTATGCTGTTTATTTTGGAAAAAAAATGCCCATTGAAACAGATGCTTGTGTATTAACAAATATCCTTTTATGGTCCTCTAAAAACAAACTTAAAGTTTGTAAACAAGATAAAGATTCTATTAGTTATCTATTAAGAACGGTTACCTCTAAAGATTATGTAAATTACCCTTATTTAATATCTCCTTGTTACCCTACAACGGCACAAATTTGCTATCACTACAGTAGGTTGATTAAGACAACAGATAAGCATCATTTGTTATCTATTTTAAGAATTATTTTAATTGATGATATCAAAACCATTCTTAAAAAACCTCAATCTTTTATTGATGAAGTATTCTATCATACCTCTTTATTAAATTTAGGAATAAAGCCAAATCGAAAACTTCGCTATCAATTAAAAGATGTGCTTAATAACACAAACTATTTTTACACATCCATTCCATTAATGATTCCAAAACTATGGGCTAGGAAAATGCAGAAATACAAAATCTCTCATTTTTTAGGTCTCCGAACAAGGTGTGATGGATACACAACATCATTGTTGTTAGAATATGAAATCTTATATAAAAAGATTACAGAATTAGCCTTAGAAACCAATAAATAACTATAAAAAAAGACCATCTTGTACAAGATGGCCTTTTTTATATTTCTATAGAAATGTGATTAGATTTGAGCAGCTAACCAATCTCCAACTTCTTTAGTTCCGTAAGATTTACCTCCATTAGCTAAATCCTCAGTAACATAACCTTCTTCTAAAGCTTTGTTAACTGCAGCTCTAATAGCAGCACCTTCTTCTTGCAATCCAAAGTTTTCAAACATCATAGCAGCAGATAAAATAGTTGCCATTGGGTTTGCAATGTTTAATCCAGTAGCTTGTGGATAAGAACCATGAATAGGCTCGAATAAAGCAATATCAGCTCCCATAGAAGCAGATGGCATTAATCCCATAGATCCTGAAATTACAGAAGCCTCATCAGTTAAAATATCTCCAAATAAGTTTTCAGTAATTAATACATCGTAAGAGTTAGGCCATTGTACCAAACGCATTGCTACTGCATCAACAAACTCATAAGCAACAGTTACTTCTGGATAATCTTTTTCCATCGCTTGTACAGTTTCTCTCCATAAACGAGACGTTTCTAATACGTTGGCTTTATCCACACAACATAATTTTTTAGAACGAGTCATTGCTAATTCAAAACCTTTTTTAGCCAAACGTTGTACTTCTTCTCTTGTGTATACACAGTTGTCAAAAGCAGTGTCTCCACCATCTCTTCTTCCTTTTTCACCAAAGTAAATTCCTCCAGTTAATTCACGTAAGAAAACCAAATCAGTTCCTTCAATACGCTCTCTTTTTAAAGGAGATTTATCTAATAAAGATGGAAAAGTAAAAGTAGGACGTACGTTAGCAAACAATCCTAATTTTTTTCTCATTTTTAACAATCCTTGCTCCGGACGAACTGGTGCAGAAGGATCATTGTCATATTTTGGGTGACCAATAGCACCAAATAAAACAGCATCAGAAGCAGCACAAATCTCGTGAGTTTCATCTGGATAAGGCTCTCCAACTGCATCAATAGCAGCAGCCCCTGTTAAGGCTGGTTTCCAAGTTATTTCATGTCCAAATTTTGCTGCAACTGCATCAGAAACTTTTACTGCCTGATCAATTACTTCTGGTCCAATTCCGTCACCAGCTAATAATGCAATGTTTAATTTCATTTTGTAATATTTATGTCGTCATGATACACATGACATTTGATTATATAATGTTCAACATTTTTTCAGTAGCCATAATTGCAGATACTGTTTGATCTGAATCTAAACCACGCGTTTTATATTCTTTTCCGTTTAAGCTCCAAGTAATAACTGTTTCACACAATGCATCTGAATTAGAACCTGGTGGAATACGTACAGCATAATCTGTTAGCGTTGGCAAAACTAATCCTTTTTTATCATAAATTTTGCGTAATGCTCTGATAAATGCATCATATTGACCATCTCCACTTGCACTTTCTTCAACAATTTCTCCTTCAAAAGAAACAGAAACAGTTGTAGATGGTTTTAGTCCTTTTGCATGTGTTAATACGTAAGCTTCTACCTTAACTTTTTCTGCAATGGTATTTGAATTTAGTACATCAGAAATAATATATGGCAAATCATTTTGAGTCACCAATTCTTTTTTATCTCCTAATTCAATTACTCTTTGTGTTACCAACTTTAACTCTTCATCATTTAGACTCAATCCTAAATCTTGTAAGTTTTTTTGAATATTGGCTTTCCCTGATGTTTTCCCTAAAGCATATTTACGCTTACGTCCAAAACGCTTAGGCAACAAATCATTGTAATATAAATTCTTTTTATTATCTCCATCAGCATGAATTCCTGCTGTTTGGGTAAATACATTTTCCCCCACAATAGGTTTACTTTCCGGAATTTTAAATCCAGAAAAAGCTTCTACCATTTTACTTACTTTGTATAAAGCTTTCTCATTTACCTCAACCAAATAATCTGGCATAAAATCATTCACTACTGCAACCACACTGGCCAAAGGTGCATTTCCTGCACGCTCTCCCATTCCGTTTAATGTTAAATGCAAGCCATCTGTTCCTCCTTTAATAGCTTCCATGGCATTGGCAACACTTAAATCATAATCGTTATGACAGTGAAAATCTACATGTAAGGTTGGATATTTATCTTTAATTTCTTTGATATAATCAAAAGATTCTTGAGGCGTTAAAATTCCTAAAGTATCTGGCAACATTACTCTTTTTACAGGTTGTGTAACTATAAAATCTAAATATTGATAGACATACTCTCTAGAATTACGCATTCCATTAGACCAATCTTCTAAATACACATTGGTTTCAATCCCTTTCTCGTAAGCTTGTTTTACAGATTCGGCAATTTCAGAAAAATGCTGCTCAGGTGTTTTTCTTAACTGATGTTCTAAATGATTCATAGAACCTTTAGTTAACAAGTTTTGCACTTTTGCACCAGCTTCAATCATCCACTGAATAGATGTTCCTTTGTCAACAAAAGTCAACACTTCAATTTTATTGATGTGACCGTTTTCACGTGCCCAATCTGTAATATTTTTAACCGCATTAAATTCTCCTTGAGACACACGTGCCGAGGCAATTTCAATACGATCTACTTTTAATTCTTCTAATAATAATTGAGCAATTGTAAGTTTTTCATTTGCTGCAAAAGACACTCCTGAGGTTTGTTCACCATCACGAAGTGTAGTATCCATTATTTCTATTTTCTTTCTGCTCATGATCTAAAGCTAATTTTTAAGGCTTTTATTTTTTAAAGTCTGATTTACAATCAGTTTATTTAAAAAGCTCCCTAAAAAACACGGAAGGCAAAGATAAAAAAAGCGTTTCACAATTAAGTGAAACGCTTTTAAAATTATAAAGAATGTTCTCTTTTTAAAGAAACATCTATCTAGAAAGGTCTTTTACTTGCAAATTCAGTAATTTCTCCTTCAATGTTTTTTAAATAATCGATATCATCAAAACCGTTTAACATGTTATCTTTTTTGTAAAGATTGATGTCAAAAGATTCAGACTCTCCAGTTGCTAACAAAGTAACTGTTTGATTTGGTAAATCTACTTTAATTTCTGTTTTAGGATCTGCCTCAATTGCTGCAAATAACTTATCTGCAAATTCAGCTGATACTTGTACAGGCAATACCCCTACATTTAAACAGTTGTTTTTAAAGATATCTGCAAACTCAGATGAAATTACACAACGTAATCCAAAATCGTATACAGACCAAGCTGCATGCTCTCTAGAAGAACCTGAACCGAAGTTACGTCCTCCTACTAAAATTTTAGATCCTGCATAAATATCTTTGTTTAATGGAAAATCTACTTTAGGAGTTCCATCTGCGTTAAATCTCCAATCACGGAAAAAGTTAATATCAAAATCTACACGCTCAGTTGCTTTTAAGAAACGAGCAGGAATGATTTGATCTGTATCCACGTTCTCAATTGGTAGTGGATAAGCTGTACTTGTTAATACTTCAAATTTATCGTAAGCCATTGTATTCTATTTTTTAAGCGTTAGCGTTAGCAGTTAAGATTGTTCTTGGGTCAGTCACCACACCTTCAACAGCAGAAGCTGCAGCTACTAATGGAGAAGCTAATAAAGTTCTAGATCCTGGTCCTTGACGTCCTTCGAAGTTACGGTTAGAAGTAGAAACTGATAATTTCCCAGCTGGAATTTTATCATCGTTCATTGCTAAACAAGCTGAACATCCTGGCTCTCTTAACACAAAACCTGCTTCAGTAATTATTTTATCTAATCCTTCTTCTTTAATTTGATCTACTACTTTGTGAGATCCTGGAACCAACCAAGCAGTAACATGATCTGCTTTTTTACGTCCTTTTACTACTGAACAGAAAGCTCTAAAGTCTTCTATACGTCCGTTAGTACAAGATCCTAAGAATACAAAATCAATCTTTTTACCAATCATAGAATCTCCTTCATGGAAATCCATATAACCTAAAGATTTTCTATAAGTTTCTACTCCACCTTTTACAGATTCAGCAGTAGGAATATCTTTAGTTACTCCCATTCCCATTCCTGGGTTTGTTCCGTAAGTAATCATTGGTTCAATATCTGCTGCATCGTAGTTAAATTCTGCATCAAAAGTTGCACCTTCATCAGTCTTTAATGTTTTCCAGTATTCCATAGCTTTATCCCAATCAGCTCCTTTAGGAGTCTGAGCACGACCAGCTATATAGTCATATGTTTTTTGATCTGGAGCAATCATACCACCACGAGCACCCATCTCAATAGATAAGTTACACACAGTCATACGACCTTCCATAGTCATATCTTCAAATACATCTCCTGCATATTCTACAAAGTAACCTGTAGCACCAGAAGTAGTTTGCTTAGAAATAATATACAAAGCAACATCTTTAGGTGTTACTCCTAAACCTAATTTTCCGTTTACGTTGATACGCATTTTCTTAGGCTTAGATTGCATAATACATTGAGTAGACAATACCATTTCTACTTCAGAAGTACCAATACCAAAAGCAATGGCTCCAAATGCACCGTGAGTAGAAGTATGTGAATCTCCACAAACAATAGTTGCTCCAGGCAATGTAATTCCGTTTTCAGGTCCTACAACGTGAACAATACCATTGTTAATATCTCCTAATCCCCAGTGAGAAATTCCATGCTTTTTTGCATTTCTTTCTAAAGCATCTAACTGGTTTGCAGATAATGCATCTTCAACAGGTAAGTGTTGGTTAATTGTTGGTGTGTTGTGATCTGCAGTAGCAAAAGTACGCTCTGGGTACAATACACTGTTTCCTCTACTTTCTAATCCTAAAAATGCTACTGGACTCGTAACTTCATGGATAAAATGACGGTCGATAAAAAACACATCCGGTCCGTCTTGTACGTGACGTACGACATGTGAATCCCAAACTTTGTCAAATAATGTTGTTGCCATATTGTTTTCGACTTATTTATTGTTTTCTGTTATGGTTGCAATTCAATGAATTACAGGTCGGCAAATTTACAAAAAAAGCAAGGATAACCAATTAGACTCCCTCTAAATTATTACGATACCCAAAATAAACAAATCGAAAGTTTAAACACTCTATAACAAAAGCAACAATTTATAATAAAATCAGAAGAAACACTTGTTTTACTGGGCTGATTGATTATTTTTTTCTGAACTCTAAAATTCTTTTTTATCATAAAATTGCAATGCTTATCTTTATCATACCCAAACCAAACTCATGAAATTTATTAAATGTGAAAGTTGCCATCATTTTAATCCTATAAAATCTGAATATCAGATATTTTGTGATGCTTGTGGTAAAAAAATACCAAACAACTTTAAGGCTTGGCAACAAAAATATCCTAATAAAAATCTTGAGGACTATAAAAACACAGTAGGCGTAACTAAACAAACTACAAAACCCAAATCAAAAAAGATAAGTCTAAAAAAAATATTACAGATTACATTTATTGTGATTTGCTCTTTAATTGGTGCTTATTTTGGAAAACAACAGGGGTCTAAATTATACTCTTTTTTCCATGAATTGGCTTACCCAGCTTCTGAATTATTAAAGCAAGATTGGAAAAGACAATATTTTTCTAACAAAGAGGTCTCTTTAGAATCACCTTATCTTTTAGAAAAAGAAACTGCTGAAATTCAACTACCTGATGAAGTAAAAAAACTTGTTTTAAAAATGAACAATTATAGTTATACAGAAAATCCTAATTATAGTATTGTACTTACTGCTGTTCATTATAATCAAGCAATAGAAAACATGAGTTTAAAAGCAGGTTCTGATGGTTCTATTTCTGAAGTATTAAATAAAGTTAACGGAACAGATTTATATTATTCAGATTCTGATACTTTTATCAATCAATACCCTGCTCTTATTAAAAAAGGAAATTTTAAGAGTGATGGAAATGACATCTATTTTAAAAGTATTACTTGTTCAAAAAATAATACAAAAGTAGTTCACTTAGTTGCTTTATGGGTAGGAAAAAATGAAGACTATGAATTAATTACAGATAGACTAATTAACTCTTTTGATGTTAGATAACTGCTAACCTTTCCCAGCAACCACTAAAACAATTTCTCCTTTGGGTGGTTTGTTAGTGTAATGTGCTACTAACTCAGTTAAAGTTCCTCGCTGGGTTTCCTCAAACATTTTAGTCAATTCTCTAGAAACAGAAGCTTGCCTATCAGCACCTAAATATTCTGACAAATGTGTTAATGTTTTCACTAATTTATGTGGAGATTCATATAAAATAATGGTTCTTACTTCTTCAGCTAAAATTTGCAAACGTGTTTGACGTCCTTTTTTAACAGGTAAAAAACCTTCGAACACAAACTTCTCATTAGGCAATCCTGAATTGACCAAAGCGGGTACAAAAGCTGTTGCTCCGGGCAAACAATCTACCTCAATACCATTTTGGATACAAGCTCTAGTTAACAAAAATCCCGGATCAGAAATAGCAGGAGTTCCTGCATCTGAAATTAATGCAACTGTAGTTCCTCCTTTTATTTTTTGAACGATTTGTTCTACTGTTTTATGCTCATTATGCATATGATGACTTTGCATATGAGTGTTGATTTCATAATGCTTCATCAACTTTCCGCTTGTACGGGTATCTTCTGCCAATACCAAATCTACTTCTTTTAAAACTTTAATAGCCCTAAAAGTCATATCTTCTAAATTTCCAATAGGTGTAGGAACTAAATATAATTTCATATTATTTGATATTAGGTTATTGATGACATCATTAATAACAAACAAGTTTTTTATTGCTTAATTATTTTTTTCACAATTCTTTTCTCCTCATTCTGAATCAATACAATATAAATTCCTGAAGCTAGTTGATTAAAATCCAACTCTTTTGAGAAAACCTTTTTTACATCATAAAAATTCTCAGTATACATCTCTTTTCCATATGCATCATATACTGATAACTTTACCAAGCCTTCTGCCATTCCAATTACTTTTACTACATCCGTAAAAGGATTAGGATCAACTACAAAATCTTTTAGCTGATCACTTCCATACAAAGGCATATTCAATGCTGATGAATTTAATAAGTCTACTCTTCTTGGAGAATTATTTAACACCGTTAACATTCTATCTTTTTGATTTTGAGTAAAAGTATCCATACAACCATCGATGGTATAATCCATGTAATTTTCAACCATATCATTTCCTAATCCATCATTCGTACAAGTATCATATGTTTGATCACAACTATAATGTTCCTCTGTTGCATTAGGGGTATCTAAACAATAATCATCATTTCCACAAGTATCTGTATCTCCCCAAATATGTCTTAAACCCAACCAATGTCCTATTTCATGTGTAGTTGTTCTTCCTTCGTTATAGCGATTATTCATTATAAATGAATGTTTATTTTCTGGATTTATTTCTCGTTTTGACCAAGCTCCAAAAGCGTGAAAAGAAATCACAACACCATCGGTAGCAGCACTTCCTCCAATCACATCTATACCCTGTAAACCTGAATTACTAGGGAATTGTGCAAAACCTAACAAATCAGACAAACCATCATCTTCTAAAGTTTCTCCTCCCATTCTAATGGTCCAAATATTTAAGTATTTTGTAGGATCCCACTGGGTCTCTCTTTTCATTTTTTGAACATCTGCATAAGATTCCCAATCAGCTCCTCCATCCCCTAAACTTCCAAGTCCTGCAGGTGGATTAGATACCTCATCGGTATAGGGTATAATTTCATGTCTAATAATCCCTGTTGTTTCTAAACCATCAGGATCTTGTTTTGCTAACACAAAATTTATTTCAATATCTACAGCCTTGCCCGTAGAATTTACTCCTCCTGGAGTCCCTGCCACTCTTCGATAATCTTGATTTAAAATATCTATTTGAGATCTTGCTTGAGCATCTGATATATTTTCTCCCTTTGCATTTCCTAGAGTATTTATTTCATCACCATTGTGAACAATATGAATAACTACAGGAATGGTATAAACCTGAGCAGCTATTCTCCCATTAGCTCTACTTTTTTTTAGTTGGGCAACTTTGGTAGACATCCATGATTCAAAAACTTCTTCTGAAACCTTATTAGAATTCTCTTCTGATAATTTTTTTTCATACTCAACAGTAGCACATCTTACAAAACCAGTGGCTTGCATTGCTCTTACATTTGCCTCTGTAAGTTTAAAACCTTTAGATTTTTTTTGAGAAAACACTACTGTTCCACAAAAAAAAGCAAATAACAAACTAATTTTAAAAGCTACCTTTTGTTTATTCATGTGTAATTTCATGTTTTTCTAGTTTTTTTTTTAGACAGCTTTTGCTAATTGTTTTATGCTTTAAAATTTTGTAATACATCTGCAATTTTACGGTTATCAGATAGTTGAGGAATTTTATTTTGTCCTCCAAATTTACCAATAGACTTCATATATTCGTGAAAACCACCTTTTTTAACCTTAGTAATTACCAATGGTCTTAACACACTACCAGTGATTAAATCTAAATAATATATATTTTGCTCTTGCATGGATTTATCAATCTTAGCAGCAAAAGCTTCTAAATTTTCTGGTTCTTCTACAAATTCTATAAACCACTCATGATATGGCAATCCACTTTCTGGTGTTACTTGTGGTGCAACCGTAAACTCGCTCACTGTCACATTTGTTCCTACCATGGCATCGTTTAAAGCTTTTTCTACCTCTTTAGCAATTACATGTTCTCCAAAAGCAGAAATAAAATGTTTAATTCTTCCTGTAACTTTAATTCTATAAGGTGCTAGGGTAGTAAATTCAACTGTATCTCCAATATTATATCCCCAAAGTCCAGCAGTGGTATTTAATATAATAACATAATTTACACCTAATTTTACTTCTCCAATGGACAAACGTGGTGGATTCTCTTCGTAAAATTTATCAGCAGGAATAAACTCATAAAAAATACCGCTGTTTAACTGCAACAACATTCCCTTTTCAGTTTGAGAATCTTGATAAGCAATAAAACCTTCGGAAGCAGGGTATAATTCTACGTAATCAATTTTTTTACCTATTAAACTTTCAAACTTATGCTTATAAGGCTCAAAATTAACTCCTCCGTATACAAAGAAATTAAATTTAGGAAATAACTCAGATACTGTTTTCCCTGTCTTTTCTTGTAGTTTTTCAAAGTACATTTGTACCCAAGATGGTATTCCGCTAATTACGGACATATCTTCTTTTACAGTTTCTTCAACTACAGCATCAACCTTAGTTTCCCAATCTTCAATACAATTGGTTTCCCAACTTGGCAACCTATTTTTTTGTAAATAACCCGGTACATAATGTGCAGCAATACCACTTAGTCTACCAAGTTTTACTCCTTTTAAATCTTTTAAAATTGGACTTCCTTGTAAAAACATCATTTTACCATCTACAAAAGACGCATCTCCTGTTTCTGTAATATAAAACAATAAAGCATTACGAGCTGCTTTTACGTGCGTAGGCATGGATTCTTTGGTGATAGGAATATATTTTGCCCCGGAAGTAGTTCCTGATGTTTTTGCGTAATACAAAGGACGACCTTTCCATAAAACATCAGATTCTCCCTCAACTATTCTATCTACATAAGCTCTTATTCCCTCATAATCATTTACAGGAACTAACTTTTTAAAATCTTCATAATTTTTAATCTTCTCAAAATTATGATCTTTTCCAAAAGCCGTATTTTTAGCATTTTTAATTAAATATTGAAACACTTTTTCCTGTGTCTCAACAGGATTATTTGCCCATTTATATACTTGCTTGCGAATAACCTTAGCAAAAGGCAAGGCTAATGTTGATTTTATACTCATTCTTAAAATTTCATAAAATTAGTTGGATCTACTGGATACCCATCTTTCCACATTTCAAAATGAAGATGTGGTCCTGTACTAAACTCTCCTGTTGAACCAACGTTTGCAATTACTTGACCCGCTTTTACCAACGAACCTTGTGACACATTTAATCTACAATTGTGTTTATATATCGATACATAATTGTCTTGATGCACAATAATCACCACAAAACCTGTTTCTATAGAACATTCTGCAAAAACCACTGTTCCATCAGCAATTGATTTTACAGGAGCTTCTTTTGTTGCTGCAATATCTATAGCAAAATGATGCGCTACAGCATTATATTCGTCTGTAATGTTTCCTTGTATTGGTGTTACAAAAACTTGGTCAGCTTTGTTATACTCATATCCAAAAATACTGAAACGTTCCTCTCTTTCTACTTTTTCTCTAAACACAGAATCTAACATAGAAGATTCCAAAGATTCTAATTCTTCTTCCGTTAAATGATTTTCTTGAAGCACTACTTCATGATCATGAAGAGAATCTTCTGAAAAATTAACTCCTTTGTACTTTGTTCTAAGCGCTTCAATAGTGTTGTTTTTTTCTTGTAACAACCCATATAATTTTTCTAGCTTATGATGAATGGAGTCATTATTCATAATTCCAGATTGATAGACCGATTCTCCTTCTTTAGTTACAAATGGCAACACATCCATTTCAATAGCTTTATCTCCCAACAAAGTAGGTTTCATAGATTCTGTATACAATTCTAAAGCATGCATCTGTTGCTCTAAAGAATCTAACTGAAAATTTAAACTGATGGCATTCTTTTTTAAATCGGGAGATTCAAAGCCTGGAATGTATTCTTTTAAAGGTGTGTAAATAATTAATCCTGCTGTAAAAGCAATTAAAAACACACTAAACAACCCACCAAAAACAAAAACATTTAAACGTGTTAATTTAAAAGAGAACTTTTCTTCAAAAGATTCTTCAGTTAAAACCACCAAACGGTATTTCTTAACCCATTTCTTTTTAATACGTCTGCTTTTTTCTGCCATTTATTTTTTAATGCTATATGATTGGTCAAAAACCAAACCACAACTAACAAATGTATTGTTTACTTTCTATTTATAAAAATTCATTAAATCTATATACTCCCAAACCTTAGGTGTTAATAAATGCTGAACACTTTTTTGATTTTTAATAGCATCTCTTATAAATGTAGATGAAATTTCTACAATAGGAGCTTCTACAAAATGTATTTTTGGATGATTTTCTAAATTATTTTCTTGCTTCTTCTGGGTAATTCTAGGATACACAAATACTTCGTAATCTTCTAAAATTACTTCATAATTTTTCCACTTATGAAAAGATTTTAAATTGTCTTCTCCCATAATAATCGCAAATTCATGCGTTGGAAATTTTTCTGAAATATGCACCAGAGTATCAATTGTATAGTTAGGCTGTTTCAGCTTAAATTCAATATCACTTGGATGAACATGATCATAATCTTCAGTAGCTTTATACACCATTTCTAATCGATGGTGATTTTCTAAAAGTGTGCTTTTTTTCTTATGAGGATTGTGTGGCGTAACCACCATCCAAACCTCATCCATGTTTGTATAATGCAACATATGATTGGCTAAAATAACATGCCCCACATGTACAGGATTAAAAGTTCCAAAATACAAACCTACTTTCATGCTAAACCAACTCTAATTGAATTCCAGACCAAAGTCCTATTCTTTTTTCAATAGCTTGCTCAGAAACCGCTAACACTTCTTGCCATTTTTGTTCATCTGCTCCACACAACTCTTCTATCATTCTTAATGATAAAGGACCGTGTTCATCACCATCCAACTCAATATGTCTTTCTAAATAATACAATAATTTAGTATAGGCTTTGTCTTGATTTTGTTTTTTTGTCTCTTTTACAATTTCTAAAAACATTTCAGGAATTACATCTTCTCTACCAAAGGTAAACGCAGCAGCAATTTCATGTACATTTCCTCTGTCGATAATCTCAAAAGTATAAGACACAAAATCATATACAGCTTCAGAAACCTCAACTTCTTTTAAAGCATCTAAAACTGGAACTCCTTGTTTGATTAAGTTGATAAACAAATCGATTTTTGCTGTACTAGCTCCAACCTCTTTCATAGCCTCTAAGTACATTTCAAAATGACTCATAGGCACTCCCAACTCATTTACATCTGTTTCTTCTCCATGCACAATTTCATTGATAAATCTAGCAGTTACAGGATTTTCTACAGGAATCCAAACTTTAGAAACACAGGTTAATTGTATCTGTAAGTTCTTTAACAAAGACATAAAATCCCACACAGCAAACACATGGCTTTCCATAAATTGTTTGATGTCTTGAATACTATTTAAGTCTTTATATAAATCATGAGAATTCAGCTTATTAATTGCTGAATGTATTCTTTCTTGAACATCTTCAATCTTCATCTTTCTATTTCTTATTTATAAATGATGACACTATTTGATAAGCATCTTCTTTTGCTACTGATAAATCATTATTAATTAAAACCGTATCAAACTTTTTAGCAAAATCCATTTCTTGTTCTGCCTTGGCCACACGCATTTTAATTTTTTCTTCGGTTTCTGTAGCTCTACCTCGCAATCTTCGTTCCATTTCTTCAATAGAAGGGGGTTGTACAAAAATAGCCAAAGTTTCCTCTGGGAATTGTTTTTTAATATTTAACCCTCCAACCACATCAATATCAAAAATTACGTGTTTCCCTTCTGCCCAAATACGAGTAATTTCAGATTTTAAAGTTCCGTAAAAGTTGTCTTTATAAACCTCTTCCCACTCCAAAAACGCATCTTGATCCACTTTATTTTTAAACTCCTCGGCAGATAAAAAATAATAATCTTTTCCGTTTATTTCTCCAACTCTAGGTTCACGAGAAGCTGCCGAAATAGAAAAGTCTAAAGGCAAATCTGTTTCTGACAACAAATGTCTAACAATGGTGGTTTTTCCAGAACCCGATGGTGCAGAAAACACAATTAATTTTCCTGAGGCCATGTTACAAAACGTTTAATATTTGTTCTTTAATTTTTTCTAATTCGTTCTTCATTTGCACCACTACTTGTTGCATAGGTGCATAATTAGATTTTGAACCTGTAGTATTGATTTCCCTTCCTATTTCTTGAACAATAAATCCTAATTTTTTACCATCAGAAACTTCATTGTTTAATTCTTTTAAGAAATATTCTAAGTGATTGGCCAAACGAACTTTTTCTTCATTGATATCTAATTTTTCTAGATAATAAATTAATTCTTGTTCAAATCTATTTTCATCTACTTTTACTTCTAAATCATCAATAGCCTTGCGTAATTTTTCTTTTACTGCTACCATCCTATCATCATCATGCTGATCTACTTCTTTAGATAAATCTTGAATATTTTGAATGCGTTCTCTAAAATCTACTTCTAAAGATTTGGCTTCGTCTTTACGGAATTGCACCAAAGCAGCAATGGCTTCATCTACACCTTTTTCTATCAAAGCCCATTCTGCAGGATCTAACTCTTCACGTTCTGTTTTTAAAGTATCTGGTAATCTCATCGCCATATCTAACAACTCAACATCCGTACCTGTAGCAATTTGTTTTAACTGATTCATATAATCAGCCACTACATTTACATTTACTTTGGTTTGAGAAACCTCGGCAGTCATTTCTACATAAATAGAAAAATCAACTTTCCCTCTAACCACTGTATTGGCAATGGTTTTACGAACATCAATTTCTTTTTCTTTGTAGTATTGAGGTATACGAACGTTTAAATCTAACAGTTTACTGTTTAAAGATTTAATTTCTATAGTAACCTTTTTGGTAGGCAATTGAACAATTGCTTTCCCATATCCTGTCATTGACTGTATCATGTATCCAAAAAATTTGGCTGTAAAAATACGGATTTTACATTGGATAGACTTCTCTAGTTAGCAGTAACTTTATTCTTAACCTCATTAGGCTTTAAGGTTACCAAATAAACCCCTATAAAAATAAGCAAAGTAGAAGCTATTTTTACCCAAGAAAGCTCATCACTCCCAACTAATAAAGCAAACAAACTTGCTATTACAGGTTGGGTATAAATAAAAGCGCTTACCGTGGTTGGTTTTAATTGTTTTAAACCATAAAGATTAAATAAGAAATTGCAATAAGTTGCAAACACCACTACATAAGCAATAATTAAATAAATATTGAAAGGTATTTTTTGCCACTCTACCACCAACACTTCATTAAAAATAAAAGGAGTCATAAACAACAAACCAAAAGTATACAACCATTTTATAAAAGTAATAGGATGATATTTTTCAATCATTTGTTTTGTTAAAATTAAGTACAAAGCATAGCCAGATGCATTTACAAATACCAATAAATTTCCCAATGGAATATTTACGGCATTCTCTGCCACTTTTTTATCAGCAGTAGTTAACAAAAAAGCTCCCAACAATCCAATAATAATTCCTAAACCACGTTTTAACTCTAATTTTTCTTTTAAAATAATTAAGGAAAACACAAACACCAAAATAGGTGTGGTTACCATAATAACAGATGCATTAATAGGAGTTGTTAAACTAAGACCTTTAAAAAAAGACAAAATATTAATAACAATGGCAACAATAGAAAGCAATGCTACTTTTGGAAAATCTTTTTTTTCTAATTCTGATGATTTTATCATAAAGGATGTAATCCAAAACAATATCGTAGCTCCACAAATCCTTACCCAAACCAAAGCATAAGGACTTAAATAATTTGGCATTACCCTTTTTACCAACGTGTAATTAATTCCATAAAAAACAGCTGTACTAAAAACGGCTAATAAAGCTAAATTTCTTTTGCTCATTGTGTTATTTTTTTATCATTCAAATATCCGTAGAATATCTATTTTAGCAGTCATGAAAAAAAATAATTTATCCTTTTTTTTAGGACCTACATTTTTACTCTTAATTTCTTGTGATTCTCTTTATTACATTCAAGGTAAAAAAGAGAATCATGAAGAAACAAAGAACGTAACTTCTGAAATAGGAGCCATTTATAAAAATGAAAAAATTGCGGATAAAATTATTCAAACAGCCTTAAAATATAAAGGCATCAAATATAGACCAGGAGGAACAGACATTTATGGTATGGATTGTTCTGGTTTTGTACTCACTACTTTTAAAGAAAATAATATAATCCTCCCTAGAAGTTCTTTTCAACAATCCAAAGTGGGTAAACAAATTACCTTTGAAAATTTAGCAAAAGGAGACCTTGTTTTTTTTAGAACCATGGGATTAAACCGAGTAAGTCATGTAGGAATTGTGGTTGATAAAACTATAAATGATCTTCAATTTATTCATTCCTCATCAGAAGGAGTGATTATTTCTTCTATTAATGAAAAATATTGGAACAAAGCTTATGTAAGTGGTTCTAGAATTATTGATGAAATATCTGATCTTAAATTTTTTGACAAAAATATTATTTCGACTCCTGTTGTTCTGAGTGATAGTATTTTAAACAATGAGTCTCATGCTATTAAATCAGAAATCACCTACATTGTAAAAAAGGGAGACAACCTATACAATATTGCCCAACATTACAACAAAACAGTTACAGAAATTAAAACAACAAACCAATTAACTTCCGACAACCTTAAAATAGGAATGGTTTTAAAAATAGCCACTAAAATTATAGATGATATTCCATTATCTTACATTGTAAAAAGAGGAGATTCTTTATCTCTAATTGCTAAAAACCATAACACCACTGTGAATAGTATTAAAGAAATTAACAATTTAACCTCTGACAAAATTAACGTAGGGATGACCTTATTGATTTTATAAAAAATTTAATTTACTATCTTCAACTAAAAAGTTACCATTTATACGCTATGGATCAAAAACATATTTTAGTCATTAGAATGTCTGCGATGGGAGATGTTGCCATGACGGTGCCTGTGATTAAAACCCTAATTGCTCAACATCCAAATATTAAAATCACCTTAGTTTCTAAAGGATTTTTAAAACCTCTTTTTGATGATCTTGAACAAGTAACTTTTTTTACAGCCGATGTAAAAGGAAAACACAGGGGATTTAAAGGAATTTACAAACTTTACAAAGAATTAAAACTCTTAAAATTTGATGCCGTTGCAGATTTACACAATGTATTACGTTCTAAAATTTTAAGAACTCTACTTAAGCTAGACGGAACCAAGGTAGCATTTATTAACAAAGGAAGAGCAGAAAAAAAAGCCCTAACCTCTTTAAAAAACAAAGTTTTTAAACCTTTAACAACTACCCATCAACGTTATGCAGACGTGTTTGCTCTTTTGGGTATTTCTGTTGATTTAGAAAAACCATCGTTAAAAACAAAAGAAGTTTTAACAGATGATTTAAAAACTTTATTCAATTATCAACCTGATGAAAAAATAATTGGAATTGCTCCTTTTGCGGCTCACGAGGGAAAAAAATACCCATTAGAATTGATGGAACAAGTGATAGAATATTTGAGTAAACAACATAAAATTTTATTATTTGGAGGTGGTCAACAAGAAATTATAGCCTTAGATCAGCTTACCAAAAAACACAGCAATACATTTTCTGTAGCTGGAAAAATTAAATTAAAACAAGAGCTTGCCATTATTAGCAACCTATCTGCAATGATAAGTATGGATAGTGGTAATGGGCATTTTTCTGCCATGTATGGCGTTCCCACCATCACCATATGGGGAGCAACTCATCCTTATGCTGGTTTTGCTCCTTTTCATCAAGAAATCAATTGTTTAACAGCAGACCGAAAAAAATTCCCACTACTCCCTACTTCCGTCTACGGAAATAAAATAATTCCAGGCTACGAAAACGTCATGGAAACCATTAGTCCTAAAGCCATCACCTACAAAGTGTTATCAACAATTATTTAGATTTGTTAATAAGTTTAAACGGTTTCTATTCTAGTTTCTTAACAATCTATTTATTTTTGATTTTCAATAAATAAATGAAGAACATGCAAGTATCAGGAAAAATTAAATTGATTAACGACACGCAAACATTTGGAGCGAGCGGATTTAGAAAAAGAGAAGTAGTTATTACTACTGATGAGCAGTATCCACAAATGTTAATGATTGAGTTTGTACAAGATAAAGTAGATATTTTAGATGCTTACAAAGTAGGACAAGATGTAACAATTTCTATTAATTTAAGAGGTCGTGAGTGGATTAACCCACAAGGAGAAGCTAAATACTTTAACTCTATTACAGGTTGGAGAATTGAAGCAACTGCACCTGCTGCACAAGGAGGAGAAGCGCCAGCAACTTTTGAAACAACTTCAATTGCTCAAAACGAAGAACCAGATGATTTACCTTTCTAAGAAAATCATCCCAACAATATTTAAAACGCTTTCAATAAACTTGAAAGCGTTTTTGCATTAAACCAATTTCATGTATTTATTAGATCCAAATTCAATAGAGTTTCCAAATCCAACTCTGGCCAACGAAGATGATGTTCTTGCCATTGGCGGAGATTTATCTACAGAACGTTTATTGGCAGCTTATCAAAAAGGAATTTTTCCTTGGTATTCCGATGGTGAACCTATTATTTGGTACAGTCCGGCATGGAGAATGGTTTTAGATCCAAGACATTACAAACCCTCAAAAAGCTTAAAACAACTCCTCAAAAAAAATACCTTTACGGTTACTTTTAATCAACATTTTAAAGAAGTGATTTATAACTGTAAAACCATTAATAGGGACGATGGTTTGGGTACATGGATTACCGATGACATGCAGCAAGCTTATATTAAACTTCACGAATTAGGAGTTGCAAAATCCATAGAAGTTTGGCACAATGATGAATTGGTTGGTGGTTTGTATGGTATAGATCAACAACATGTTTTTTGTGGAGAAAGCATGTTTAGCAAAGTAAGTAACGCCTCTAAAATTGCTTTTGCCTGGTTGAATAATTATTTAGTTGAAAACAACTATGATTTGTTAGATTGCCAAGTACACAATGAGCATTTAGAAAGTTTAGGAGCCTATGAAATTCCTAGACAAGAATTTTTAGATATTTTAACAAAAAAGAAGCTTTAACACTTTCCAACTTTTATCTTTTTTACTTGATGAACAAACTCTTATCTTTGAGCCGTTTTAACCCAAAAGGGTCATCTTAAATTAAACCATCAAAAATGGATATTAAAAACGCACAATTAGATGTTGACAACTGGATAAAAGAACATGGAGTTCGTTATTTTAACGAACTAACCAACATGGCTCAATTAACCGAAGAAGTTGGAGAAGTTGCTAGAATTATTGCTCGTAGATATGGAGAGCAATCAGAAAAAGAAAGCGATAAAAACAAAGATTTAGGAGAAGAATTATCTGATGTTTTATTTGTGCTTTTGTGTTTGGCAAATCAAACAGGAGTAGATTTGCAAGCAGCTTTTGATGCTAAATTAGATTTAAAAACAAAACGTGATCACGATCGTCATCACAACAATAAAAAACTACAATAATGGCCAATCAAAAAGTAAAAAAAATAGCAACTACCCCTTTGTGGAAATTAGCTATTAGGTTCATGATTTCTTTCGGATTTATTTTAGCCATTGTTTTTACAGCAGCAGAATTATTTAAAAACGGAAACTTAAATGCTATTTCTGAAAGTTTTGAAGATGGTACTTGGGTTCCTTTTGTAGCAACAAGAGTTGCAATTATTATTGGTTATGGATTTGTAATGGCTTTTTTAACTAAAAGCAAGGCTAAAAATATTTTATAATGGCACATGCAGATATAGGAACAAAATTCCTTAAAAAATACAATGGAACGGTAAACGATGAATTTCAAATTACTGGTTCTAAAAGTGAAAGTAACCGTTTGTTAATTTTACAAGCGTTGTACCCAAGCATCAATATTAGTAACTTATCTAATTCTGATGACACTAACTTAATGCAAAACGCATTAAAATCAACAGAAAAAGAAATCAATATTGGACACGCAGGAACCACCATGCGTTTTTTAACTAGCTATTTTGCTGTAAAACCAAATTCAGAAATTATTTTAACAGGATCTGCAAGAATGCAAGAACGTCCTATTAAAATTTTAGTGGATGCTTTGCGTTCTTTAGGTGCAAATATTGAATATGTTAAAAATGACGGATTTCCTCCTTTAAAAATTACAGGGACTAATTTAACTGCTAACAAAGTTAAAATTGATGGTAGTGTAAGCAGTCAATATATTTCTTCTTTATTGTTAATCGCTCCCACTTTACCTGATGGATTAACTATTGAGTTTGAAGGAAAAATTACTTCTATTCCATACATTCAAATGACTTTAAGTTTATTGAATGATTTAGGAGTTTCTACAAATTTTGAAGGACAATTTATTACAGTTCAGCCAACCCAAAACATTAAAAATACTGAGTTTACAGTTGAGTCTGATTGGAGTTCTGCTTCTTATTCTTATGGATTGGTTGCGTTATCAGAAAACGGAAAACTAGACATTTCATCATATAAAGAAAATAGTTTACAGGGAGATTCTGTATTGCAAGAAATTTATAAGGAATTTGGTGTAAACACTACTTTTAACGGACACACCATTACCATAGAAAAAACACCAAACTTTACACTTCCAAAACGAGTTGAGTTTGATTTGGTACAAGCTCCAGACATTGCTCAAACCATTGCAGTTACTGCTTTTGGATTAGGAGTAGAATGTCACATGACGGGTTTACATACTTTAAAAATTAAAGAAACCGATAGAATTATTGCGCTGTACAACGAGTTATCAAAACTTGGAGCTACTATTGAATATACAAATGAAACTTTAACCGTAAAAGCTTTTAATGGAACGATTAATAACGATGTACACATTGCTACTTATAACGATCACCGTATGGCCATGGCTTTTGCTACCTTGTTATTAAAAACCAACATTAATATTGATGATGCGGGAGTCGTTTCTAAATCTTATCCTAGTTTCTGGGATGATTTTGGAAGATTTCAGTAACTAAAAGTATAAAGTACTGAGTATTCAGTCTACATTTTTCTAAAAGCTCATAAATTCAATGAATTTATGAGCTTTTATATTTAAAAAAATAAAATTAAAAATAGCTATCCTCCTATATAAACACTCGCCCTCAGTACTTAATACGTTGTACTCATTACTTTAAAAACAAAAATAAACCTCAATATGCTTGACAACGCCTATCTCAGGATTGTATATTTGCACCCTTATCTAAAAACAACATATACATGAAGTTATCTGCATTTCATTTTGATTTACCTGATGAACTTATCGCTAAACACCCAGCGGAGTACAGAGATGAATCTCGTTTAATGGTTTTGAACAGAAAAGAACAAACCATAGAGCACAAACAATTTAAAGATGTTATTGACTACTTTGATGATGGTGATTTGATGATTTTAAACAACACCAAAGTTTTTCCTGCTCGTATGTACGGAAACAAAGAAAAAACTGGTGCTAGAATTGAAGTTTTCTTGTTACGTGAATTAAATGCTGAAAACCGTTTGTGGGATGTTTTAGTAGATCCTGCTCGTAAAATTAGAATTGGTAATAAATTATTCTTTGGTGAGGACGACTCATTAGTAGCAGAAGTAATTGACAACACCACTTCTAGAGGGCGTACTTTACGTTTTTTATATGATGGATCTTACGAAGAATTCAGACAAAAATTAGAAGATTTAGGAGAAACACCAATTCCTAAACATTTAGAAAGAGATGTTGAAGAAGAAGATGCAGAGCGTTTCCAAACTATTTATGCTAAGGAAGAAGGTGCAGTAGCAGCTCCAACCGCTGGATTGCATTTTTCTAAACATTTAATGAAACGTTTAGAAATTAAAGGAGTAGATTTTTCTGAAATCACTTTACACATTGGATTGGGAACTTTTAATCCTGTAGAAGTAGAAGATTTATCTAAACACAAAATGGATTCTGAACAAATGATGGTTTCAGAAGCAACTTGTGAAGAAGTAAACAATGCTATTGATAATAAACGTAGAGTTTGTGCTGTTGGTACTACTGTAATGCGTGCAATTGAGTCTACAGTTTCTTCAAACGGACGATTAAATCCTTATGATGGATGGACCAATAAATTTATTTTCCCTCCATATGACTTTAGTATTGCAAATGCAATGATCACGAACTTTCATCCATCAAAATCTACTTTAATGATGCAAGTTGCCGCTTTTGCTGGTTACGATTTCTTAATGAAAGCATACAAAGAAGCGATTAAAGAAGGATACAAGTTTAGCACTTATGGAGATGCAATGTTGATTATCTAATCCATTTCCAAACAAATAATTAAAAATCCTGAAGTTTTATACTTCAGGATTTTTCTTTTACAAGAGTTATGTACCTTTGCAAAATAGTTTTACATCATACACCATGTCTAAAAAAGATATCCGAGCACTTACCAAAGACCAATTAAGAGACTTTTTTGTCTCTCAAGGAGATAAAGCCTTTAGAGGAAATCAGGTTTATGAGTGGTTATGGAGTAAATCTGCTCATTCTTTTGCTGACATGACAAACATCTCTAAACAAACCAGAGATCAGTTAGAAGAAAATTTTGTGATCAACCATATTAAGGTAGATAACATGCAACGCAGTAAAGATGGTACTGTAAAAAATGCTGTAAAACTTCACGATGGATTGATTGTAGAATCTGTACTAATTCCAACCGAATCTAGAACCACAGCTTGTGTCTCCAGTCAAGTAGGTTGTAGTTTAGATTGCGAATTTTGTGCTACGGCTCGTTTAAAAAGAATGAGAAACTTAAACGCAGATGAAATTTACGATCAAGTAGCAGCTATCAATCAAGAAAGTTTACATTACTACAATCACAAACTTTCTAACATTGTGTACATGGGAATGGGTGAGCCATTGATGAACTATAACAATGTGATGAAATCCATTGAAATGATTACGAGTGAAGAAGGTTTGGGAATGTCCCCTAAACGAATTACGGTTTCTACTTCTGGATTACCAAAAATGATTAAAAAACTAGCTGACGATGAAGTAAAGTTCAACTTAGCGGTTTCTTTACATTCAGCTATTGAGGACACTCGAAATAAAATCATGCCGTTTTCTAAAAATTTCCCTTTAACTGATTTACGAGAATCATTAGAATATTGGTATGAAAAAACACAAAGTAGAGTTACCTACGAATATGTGGTTTGGCGAGACATCAACGACAAACAAGAAGACATCAATGCTTTAGTACAATTCTGCTCATACATTCCATGTAAAGTCAACCTCATAGAATACAACCCTATTGATGATGGAGAATATCAACAAGCAAGTAATAAAGCTATTGATGATTATGTTTATACTTTAGAGAAAAACGGAATTGTAGTTAATGTCCGTAGATCTAGAGGTAAAGATATTGATGCCGCTTGTGGACAGTTAGCGAATAAATCATAAAAAAAGCGATTCATTGACAATGAATCGCTTTTTTTAATTACTAATATTTCTTAGTCTACCACTCTACTTGGTGTATCTATTCCTTTTATAATAGATTCTGTACCAATTGAGATCGCTCTAATAGTATTTGTAATAGTTCCAATATTTAAAGTTTCTACCTCATCATCAACAGTGTGATAATATTTATCAGTATCGATAGGATCTGTAGAAAAAGTATGCGCAGGTATTCCTAGTCTTGCTAAAGATGCATTATCAGATCTATAAAACAATCTAAATTTAGTATAAGGATCTGGATACAATTTAAAGTCTGTATTTTTTAAATTTTGCTGAATAATTTTCCCAAAGGTTGATTTATCAAACCCTGTTAAAAAAGCAGATTTTGGACCAAATTTTGATTCTTTACCAATCATTTCAATATTAATTCCCGCTACATACTTTTTAGGATTAACTTTTTTTCCAAAATAATTAGAGCCCCATAATCCTTTTTCCTCTGCTGTAAAAGCTATAAAAATAATTGTTCTTTCATTATCACTTCGTTCTTTCCAATATTTTGCTAATGACAAAACAGCTGTTACTCCAGAAGCATCATCATCTGCCCCATTGGCTATTGCATCCCCGTTTACAGCTTTTAAAATACCTAAATGATCATAATGTGCAGAAATAACAACATATTCCTCCTTCTTTGTAGTTCCCTCTAAAACGCCAATGATATTAAACAATTTAATCCCTTTTTTCTTAAATCGTTGACGATAATCTGCAGCACCTTCAAAAGTATTTAATTCTAATTTCGAAAACTCATTCTCTATGTATTGAGCCGCTTTTTCTATACCTTCAGTACCAACTTTTCTTCCTTTCATTTCATCAGAAGCCAAAGTATATAAATGTTTCTTAACCAAAATCGAATCAATTAAAGGTGTTGTATTATTTTGAGCTACTAGTGTATTACATGTAAAAACAACAGACAACATCCATAAAAATGATACACTAAATTTTAAAACTTTCTTTTTCATCTTTTTTTATTTTTTAGATTTCTAAAATATTCAAATATTTTAGAAATCACACATTTTCTCTCCATCAGTTTATTTACAGCTGTATGAATTGTGTTGTAAAAATATTTTTATACATTCGCAATAGATAAACTTTAGGGGTGTCTTTTTTAACAAAAAAGGCTGAGAGTTACCCTTTGAACCTGAATAAGTTAAGACTTACGTAGGGAAAAGTGAGGTCGCAGACCTCTTTTATTATGATTTTAGCAGTGTAATTCTTCGCATACTATCTTAATCAAGTTCAAGCAGAGTCTTTCTGCAAAGGTTATCGCCAAAATATTTTTTATAATGATAACCGTAAAAGTAAACAACCTTTCTAAAGAAATTTCAGAAAATAGTTCTGTAGAACAATTGTTACAACAATTATCTCAACCAGAACATGGAATTGCTGTAGCAATCAATCAACAAATTATTTCAAAATCTAATTGGAACCAACATTTTCTTAACCAAGGAGATGATGTTTTAATTATACAAGCTACACAAGGAGGATAAACTCTATTAGCAATCAATTACGAATTATACGTAGCTACGATAAGTCTTTATACTTTCTACCTACTACCAAATACCACAATAAAAATGAAAAACAAAGACACCGCTCCAAAACAAGGACAAATCACAAGACAACCTTTTCCAAATTCTAAAAAGATTTACGTATCAGGAAAAATCCATCCACAAATTAAAGTGGCTATGCGTGAAATTTCTTTAAGCGATACCAAAGATTCTTTAACTGGTAAATTAACACCTAATGAACCTGTAACGGTTTATGACACTTCTGGACCTTATACAGATCCTAATAAAGAAATCAACGTACATAACGGAATTGAAAGAATTAGAGAACAATGGATTTTAGACAGAGGAAATGTAGAGCAATTAGAAGAGTTTTCGTCGGAATATTGTAACGAACGTTTAAACGACAAAAGTTTAGATCACATGCGTTTTTCTCATTTAAGAAAACCTTTACGTGCCAAAAAAGGAGAAAACGTAACACAGTTACACTACGCAAAAAAAGGAATTATTACTCCAGAAATGGAATACATCGCCATTCGTGAAAACCAACGAATTGATGAAATGACCGAAATTAGAAAACAACACAAAGGAGAACATTTTGGAGCTGCCATTCCAGCAAAAATTACTCCTGAATTTGTGAGAGAAGAAGTTGCTAGAGGTCGCGCTGTTATCCCTTCTAACATCAACCACCCAGAAGCAGAACCTATGATTTTAGGAAGAAATTTCTTGGTAAAAATAAACGCAAATATTGGAAACTCTGCCACTACATCTTCTATTGAAGAAGAAGTAGAAAAAGCAGTTTGGGCTTGTCGTTGGGGAGCAGATAATATCATGGATTTATCTACAGGGCAAAACATTCATGAAACTCGTGAGTGGATTGTTCGTAACTCTCCAGTACCAATCGGTACAGTTCCTATTTATCAGGCTTTAGAAAAAGTAAATGGAGTCGCTGAAGATTTAACTTGGGAAATTTTCCGTGATACTTTAATTGAACAAGCAGAACAAGGAGTTGATTATTTCACTATCCATGCTGGGGTGTTATTACGTTACGTTCCTATGACTGCTAAACGTGTTACAGGAATTGTCTCTCGTGGAGGATCTATCATGGCAAAATGGTGTTTGGCTCATCATAAAGAAAGTTTCTTATATACCCATTTTGAAGATATTTGTGAAATCTTAAAACAATATGATGTTGCTTTTTCTTTAGGAGATGGATTACGTCCAGGTTCTGTGGCCGATGCCAATGATGAAGCGCAATTTGCTGAATTAGAAACTTTGGGTGAATTAACTCAAATTGCTCGTAAGCACGAAGTACAATGTTTTATAGAAGGACCAGGTCACGTGCCAATGCACATGATTAAAGAAAATATGGAAAAGCAAATTGAAGTTTGTGATGAAGCTCCTTTTTATACTTTAGGACCTTTAACAACAGATATCGCTCCAGGTTACGATCACATTACTTCTGGTATTGGTGCTGCCATGATCGGTTGGTACGGTTGTGCTATGTTGTGTTATGTAACACCAAAAGAACATTTAGGATTACCAAACAAAGAAGACGTTCGTGTAGGAGTAGTTACCTATAAATTAGCGGCTCATGCTGCAGATTTAGCCAAAGGACACCCAGGTGCACAACACAGAGATAATGCTTTAAGTATGGCTCGTTTTGAATTCCGTTGGGAAGATCAATTCAATCTTGGTTTAGATCCTGAACGTGCATTAGAATATCACGATGAAACTTTACCTGCCGATGGGGCAAAAGTGGCTCATTTCTGTTCTATGTGCGGACCAAAATTCTGTTCTATGAAAATTTCTCAAGAAGTTCGTGACTTTGCTGCTGAAAATGATATTGATGACAATAACGAAGTCCTGAAAAAAGGAATGGAAGAAAAATCTGAAGAATTTAAAGAAAAAGGTTCTGAAATTTATCTATAAATATAGTTAGGAAGTTCCCAAAAACGGTAATTTAGAGAACCTCAATTACCGTTTTTGGTCGGGCTTTCGGTACTCGCTTTTTAAAAAGGTGTTCAAGCGGAATCGAGAACATATCTTCTCAAAATTTCACCTTTCTTAAAAGAGCTCAAACAAAACCTCAATCCCTAACTCATTAAAATTAATTCGAGTAATTTTAAAGGATCAAAAAACACAACCAATATGATAATTTTAATAGCTCCTGAAAATGACTTTCCTAACGAAATTGAAATACTACATCACCTATTTCAAAACGGATTATCATATTATCATTTTAGAAAGCCAAATAAGAATTATCAAGAGCATTGCGAGTATTTAAATCAGATTGAGGAACAATATCACAACAGAATTGTGGTTCATTATTTTCATGAACTTACCAATGAATATAATTTAAAAGGCATTCATTTTCAGGAACAAAAAAGAAGAGATTGTTTGGATACTCCATCAGATTATTTTGTGAAGTTGAACAACATGTTTGGAAAAACCATCAGTAGTTCTTTCCATGAACCCGAAGAACTAGAAAACTGTTCTTTTGAGTTTGATTATCATTTATTGAGTCCAGTATTTTCTTCTATCTCTAAACAAGGATATGAAGGAAGAGGATTTGATGTAAACCATATTGACAAAACCATTATTGGAATGGGAGGAGTAACTCCTGATAATTTAGAAAATTTTACCCAATTAGGTTTTAAAGGAGTTGGTGTTTTAGGAGGCATTTGGAATAGTGAAAACCCAGTTGAAGATTTTAAATTAATGAATGATTATTTTGATTCGTAAATGGATAAGAAAAAACACATATTAAGCGTTGCAGGGTTTGACCCAAGTTCTGGTGCCGGGCTTACTTCAGACATCAAAACTTTTGAAGCTCATCATTTTTATGGTTTATCTGTTTGTACTGCGGTTACCGTTCAAAATGATATGGATTTTAAAAACTGTCATTGGGTTCCAACAAGTATCATCCTAGAACAAATAGAAACGTTGTTCGAAAGATTTGAAGTCAATATTGTTAAAATTGGTATTGTAGAAAACTGGACAACACTGTTGCTTATTTTAAATAAATTACACGCGCTGAATTCAGAGGTTAAAATTGTATTAGATCCAATCATAAAAGCAAGTGCCGGTTTTGATTTTCACTCACAAGAAAGTCAAGATTTATTAGATGAAATTTGGAAACAATGTTACATTATCACTCCAAATTATGATGAAATTCAGCTTCTCTATCCACACTTAGATATTGAAGAAACCTTAGAGCATATTTCTAGTAAAACAAATATCTACTTAAAAGGAGGTCACAGAACAGATAAAAAAGGATGGGATGAATTATATCACAGTGGAATCGTTATGGTAAACATACAACCAAATACTGAAAAGGTATTTGAAAAACACGGAAGTGGTTGCGTTTTATCCTCTTCATTGGCTTGTAATATTGCTTTGGGTCAAGAATTAGAAGATGCTGCTAGATCTTCAAAACATTACACAGAACAATTTTTAAATAGTAGTGAAGGATTGTTGGGAGTGCATAAATATGGAATTCAAGAATTAGAGGAGTTCAGTAGTAAAAAGCCAGAGTAATTATGGAGAAAAGCAAAAATTTTGAAGATTTATTGGTTTGGAAAAAAGGACATCAATTTGTGTTAGAGGTTTACACAATCACAAAACAATTCCCTAAAGAAGAAATCTATGGGCTAACATCACAGTTTAGAAGAGCAGCAGTTTCAATCACAGCAAACATAGCCGAAGAATATAAAAGAATAAGTAATAAAGAAAAATTACGTTTTTATAACATCGCTCAAGCATCATTAGAAGAATGTAAATATTTTTTAATTCTAGCTCGAGATTTAGAATACACCGATCAATTTCAAAAATTGAATAATTTAATAAATGAGGTAAGTAAAATGTTAAACTCATACTGTCGTAGTATTCTAAACTACTCTAATTCTTAACTCCTAAAATTCATTAAAAATGACTATCAACAAACTACATTATATATCACAAGGAGCAACTCCAAAAGAGCATTTAGAAAATATTCAAAATGCTTGTCATTCAGGTGCTGAACTAGTTCAATTACGCTTAAAAAATCTATCCGATAAAAAGATTTTAAAAACAGCTTTAGAAGCCAGAGAAATTACCAATCATTTTCAAACCCGCTTAATTATAAACGATCATTATAAAATTGCAAAAGAAGTAAAAGCGGATGGTGTACACCTTGGGAAATCGGATGGATGCCCAACTGAAGTAAGGAAACATTTATACTCTTGGCAAATTATTGGTGGTACGGCAAATACTCTAGAAGATTGTAAAACATTAATAAACAAAGAAGTTGACTATATTGGTTTAGGACCTTTTAGGTTTACCACTACCAAGGAAAATTTAAGTCCTGTTTTAGGCCTAGATGGATACTCTTTAATTATAGAAGAACTAAAGACAGAAACCCCAATTATTGCCATTGGTGGTATTACAGAAAATGACATTCCAGAACTTTTAAAAACAGGTGTTTCGGGTATAGCCATGTCAGGAGAAATTACTCGTGATTTTAATAAAATCAGAAGCCTAAATAAACTGTTACAAGCAGGAAACAGCGAGGAACAAAAATATGATATCAACAACATTTAAGAATTAAAAATGAACGATATACTAAATATAGCAGGTAAAGAATTCAACTCAAGGCTTTTTACTGGAACAGGAAAATTTAGCTCAAATAAATTAATGTCTGAAGCTATTTTAGCATCAGAAAGTGAACTAGTAACTGTTGCTTTAAAAAGAGTTGATGTAGAGAATGAACAAGATAAAATGTTGCAAAGTATTAGCAAACCTCATGTAAATCTACTTCCTAATACTTCTGGAGTAAGAGATGCTAAAGAAGCTGTATTTGCAGCTCAATTAGCTAGAGAAGCCTTAGGAACCAATTGGATTAAATTAGAAATTCACCCAGATCCTAAATATTTATTACCCGATCCTATTGAAACTTTAAAAGCTGCAGAAGAATTAGTAAAACTAGGATTTGTAGTGATGCCATACATTCACGCAGACCCTGTTTTATGCAAAAGATTAGAAGAAGTAGGCGTACAATGCGTAATGCCATTGGGAGCTCCTATTGGAACGAATAAAGGATTAAAAACAAGCGACTTTCTAGAAATTATTATAGAACAAAGTAATGTTCCTGTTATTGTTGATGCTGGAATTGGAAGTCCATCTCACGCTGCTTATGCTATGGAATTAGGTGCGGATGCTGTGCTTGTAAACACTGCTATTGCGGTTTCTCAAAATCCTGTGCAAATGGCCAAAGCATTTAAAATGGCTGTTGAAGCGGGAAGAATGGCTTACAATGCAAAATTAGCGAGTGTTAAAAAACATGCAGAAGCTAGTAGTCCATTAACCAGTTTTTTGAACTAGAATTTAGAACCAAGAATAATAAAACTAGAATTTAACCAAACCCCTAACTTTTATATTCTACATTCTTAAAAACATGAACAAAACATTTCAAAATATATTTGACACTTACAACTGGGATGATACTTTAGCGAGTATCAATAATAAAACAACTCAAGATGTAGAATACGCTTTATCTAAAACCAAAAGAGATTTAGAAGATTTTAAAGCTATGGTATCCCCTGCAGCAAAGCCTTATTTGGAGCAAATGGCTTATTTGAGTAAAATGACTACCAAAAAGCGTTTTGGAAACACCATTCAGATGTATGTTCCGATGTATTTGTCTAATGAGTGTCAAAACATTTGTACTTATTGTGGATTTAGCATGACGAATAAAATTCCGAGAAGAACTTTAACCGATGCTGAAATTTTAAAAGAGGTTGCTTTTTTAAAATCCAAAGGATATGATCATATTTTATTGGTCACCGGTGAAGCAAATAAAACCGTTGGTGTTCCGTACATCAAACACGCCATGGAATTGATCAAAGATAAGTTTGCTAACATCACTATTGAAGTGCAACCTTTAGATCAACATGAATACGAAGAGTTGATTGAGGCCAATTTATATGCTGTATTGGTGTATCAAGAAACCTACCATAGAGCCGAGTATAAAAAACATCATCCAAAAGGAAAAAAATCTAATTTTGACTACAGATTGGATACTGCTGATAGGTTAGGTAAAGCTGGAGTTCATAAAATTGGAATTGGTGCTCTGTTTGGTTTAGAAGATTGGAGAGCTGATAGTTTTTTTACTGCTTTACATTTAAAATATTTACAAAAGACCTATTGGAAAACTAAATACTCCATCTCCTTTCCTAGATTAAGGCCTCATAGTGGTGGCCTAGAGCCAAAAGTAGAAATGACTGATAGAGATTTGGTACAAACTATTTGTGCCTTTAGATTGTTAGATGAAGATGTAGAACTATCTATGAGTACTAGAGAAAGTGAAGTATTTAGGAATAACATTGTACATTTGGGAATTACATCTTTAAGCGCAGAATCTAAAACAAATCCTGGTGGTTATGTTGTAGAACCCCAATCTTTAGAACAATTTGAAATTTCTGATGAAAGACCTACAGAGCAAATTGCAGCAATGTTACAAGAAAATGGATTAGAGCCTGTTTGGAAAGATTGGGAAGCTTTTAGTTAGTAAACATTCATACATCAAATATTTTGATATCAAATTTCAGATACCAAATACCATGAAATTAAATCAAAACGAAAAGACGTTATACAGCCGTCATTTACTATTAAGCGAAATAGGAATTGAGGGACAAGAAAAAATTAAAGCAGCCAAGGTTTTAGTGATTGGAGCTGGTGGATTAGGCTGCCCTATTATTCAATATTTAACTGCTGCTGGTATTGGTACCATAGGAATTATGGACGGTGACACTGTTGATGTCAGTAATTTACAACGTCAGATATTGTTTACTGTAGATGATATTGGTAAATCAAAAGCTCGCTGTGCAGCCAACAGAATGAAGCAATTAAATCCTTATGTAAAGTTTAATATTATCACTGAATTTTTAAATAAGGAAAATGCTATTGATCTTTTTAAGCAATATGATATTATTGTAGATGGCTCCGATAATTTCCAAACTAGGTATTTATGTAATGATGCTGCAGTAATTAGCAACAAACCTTTAGTATTTGGATCTATCTTTAAATTTGAAGGACAAGTTTCTGTTTTTAATTATCAAAACGGTCCAACTTACAGATGTCTATATCCTACTCCACCAAAACAAGGTTCAGTTCCTTCTTGTTCAGAAATAGGTGTGTTAGGAGTATTGCCAGGAATTATTGGTAGCTATCAAGCAAACGAAGTCATTAAAATTATTTGTGGAATTGGTACTGTATTATCAGGAAAACTACTAACCATCAACACACTTTACAATCAAAATTTTGTTCTAGGCTTTGAAAAAAATAAAGACATCAAAATAACCGAATTAATTGATTACAATTTCTTTTGTGGTATTGAAACATTAGACAATGAAATTAATTTCTCTGAGCTTAATGATGAGTATGAATTAATTGATATTAGAACTAATTTAGAAAGAGAAATTAAAAACATTGGAGGAATTCATATTCCAGAATCTACAATTAGAAACAACCCAACTCTTTTAAACGCTGCTAAAAAAGTTGTTTTGTATTGCGAAACTGGAAATAGAAGTAAACAATTGATTAAAGATTTAGGATTAAAAATATATTCTTTAAAAGGAGGAATAAAAAACACCTAGCCTTTACATTGTTAAAACTATAATTGAGATAATGGAGTAAACCCTTCAATAATTTTCTTTACATGAATAATTTCTTCCTTCAAATGCACTTTAAATTCTACTACTAATTCATTTTTTTGCTCATTAGCATAATGAGATGCATATAAATTTTTATTTCCCAAATCATCATTATACTCTACAAAAATGACATGATAAACACTTGTCAATCCATATTTTCTCGAAAAGGGTTTTGAAATATTTTTATTAGTAGTTGGAGAGGAACCCGTTCGTATTCTGACTATATTATGACTACAGTTAATAGCAATATCATGATATAGTACTTTTGATTTATATTCTTCTGTTAAAAAATAACCACTATACTCTTCAAAGACATTAACTAGAACAATTTTTGTAATGTTTCCCCACGGAATAACTTTAGGGTCATTATTAGCAATGGTGGTCAAAACCACTTGTTTATTGTAAGACACATACTCTTTCTTACGAAGAAAAGAAAACAACTTCATAACTTAAATAAATTTTATTTAAATTATATACGATAAAAACTCTCAATGGTTCTATCTATTGCTCCCATTCATAAAAATAAAAAGCATCACTAAAGTGATGCTTTTTTTATATTTCTGATAAAGGAGTAAAACCTTCTATTTTATTTTTTTGATGAATTTTATCTTTTGGAATAAATGATGATAATTTTTCTATTGTTTCTAATTTAGCTTTATCATCATAATGATTGGCATATAAATTTTTATTACCCGATTCATCTATATACTCAACAAAAATCGGAAAATAGATGCTTGTTGTTCCAAACTTTCTTGAGAATAATTTTGATGTATTCTTTCTTACTTTAGGAGTTCCTCCTGTACGAATTCTCACTACATTTTGATTACAAGCAATAGAAATATCATGATATAAAACTTTAGACTTATAATCTTCTGTTAAGAAATAACCACTATATTCCTCAAAAACATCCAATAATATAATTTTTTCTACCCTATTCCACTTTATCCGAAGATTTGTATCATCCGATAAAGTGACAAAAATACCTTTTTCGTTAAAGGATATTTTTTCTTTTCTTAATATTCTAGCAAACAACTTTTTCATCCTACAAAGATACGCATTATTCGTGTTTTACAACCATTCAAATTACAAACCTGTGAAAAAACACAATGAATAATTTAATTTTTAGCAATAACTCTAACATTCATTTCCTCTACTTTTTTAGTAGATAAAGGAGATGGAGATCCAAACAATAAATCTTCTGAACTTCCCGTTTTAGGGAAAGCCATTACTTCACGAATAGAAGCTTTTTTCTCTAAAATCATCATCAATCTGTCAACTCCCCATGCAATTCCTCCATGTGGTGGTGCTCCATAATGAAATGCTTCATACATCGTGCCAACACTCTTTAACATTTCTTCTTTGTTGTAACCCATATTTCTATAAGTTGCTTCTAAAATTTCTGGTTTATGTGCACGAACAGATCCTCCTCCAATTTCATAACCATTCAAGATTAAGTCGTATTGTTGAGCAATAATGGTTCCTATTTCTTCTTCTTTTCCATTCATATGCTTCTCTATGTCATAAATAGCAGGCATAGAGAATGGGTTGTGTGTAAATGTCCAACTTCCTTCATCTGTTTTTTCAAACATCGGGAAATCAACTACCCATGCAGGCTTTAACTCTTTAGGGTTGATTAATTTTAACATTGCTCCTAATTCCTGACGAACTGCATCTAAAGCCTTATTAGCTGTAGCGTAATCTGCTGCTGAGAAATAAACAATATCGCCAACTTGTGCATTGGTTACATTAATGATATTTTGAGCAATTTCTTCTCCTAAAAATTTAATGATTGGAGATTGTAAATCATTTTCGTTTACAATAATATATGCCAAACCTCCTAATCCATGTTGTTGTGCAATAGCGGTTAACTTTTCAATTTGTCCTTTAGACATACGTTTACCTCCCTGTTCTTCAGCAGAAACTTTGATACACTTTACAATTCCACCTTCATCAATTGGTTTAGAAAACACTTGGAAAGTAGTTCCTTTTACAATTTTTGTAATGTCTTGCATTTGTAATCCAAAACGTAAATCTGGTCTATCACAACCATATTTATCCATAGCATCTTTATAGGTAATAACTTCAAAAGGATGTAAAATCCATTTGTTCCCATAAATTTTCTTTACAATGGTATTGAACATATTTGTATTCAAATCGATGATTTGTTGCATAGAAGCATAAGCCATCTCAATATCCAATTGTGTAAATTCTGGTTGACGGTCTCCACGAGAATCCTCATCACGGAAACAACGAGCAATTTGGAAATACTTTTCAAAACCACCAACCATCAACATTTGCTTAAACTGTTGTGGTGCTTGTGGTAATGTATAAAAACTACCTGGTTCTTTACGAGAAGGCACTATAAATTCTCTTGCCCCTTCATCAGTTCCAGCAGTTAAAATAGGTGTTTCTACTTCTAAAAACTCTTGCTCATCTAACATATCACGAAGTAATTTGATTACTCTGTGACGGTTGATTACTGCTTTACGAACTTCTTGATTTCTGTGATCTAAGAATTTGTATTTAAAACGGGTTGCCTCGTTAGTTTTGGTTGCTTTTTTAATTTCAAAAGGCAAAGTTCTAGATAAATTTAAAGTATCTAAATCTGATGCCTCTAATTCTATTTTACCTGTTTTTAAACCAGCATTGTAATCATCTTCATTACGTTGTACAATTTTACCGGTAACAGTAATGACCGATTCTGGTTTTAACCTTACCAACTCACTTAAGTTAGGGAAGGATTCTCTACTTAAACGAACTTGAATAATTTCATAAGAAGAATCACGCAAATCAATAAAAATTAACTCCCCGTGGTCACGAACAGAGTTTACCCATCCAGCCAAAGTTACTGTTTGATTGATGGTCTCTTCAGAAATTTGAGTAATGATATGCGTTCTGTACTCTTCTTTTATAATTAAAGGAATTGTTGGTAATACCTCTTCTTCCTTAGTCTTTAACACTAAGTTCTGAGCACTAAGTTCCTCTCCATCAGACTTTGTACTTTGTACTTGTGACTTTGTACCATCTAGCGAAGCTAAAATCATTTCACGGACTACATTCCCTGGAGCTCCTTTTCCGATTTTTCCAATTACCTTTCCTACTAAAACTCCTGCTTTTCCTTGATTACCAGCTTTGATATCATTAGCGATTGCTTCGTTTTCAGTAATAGCAGCATTTACTGCTTCTTGAATTTTTTCGGTAGAAATAGTATTAACAGCAAAGTATTTTTTGTAATCAAAAGTAGCATCTGCCAACAAAGATTCAATCGCTTTTTGAACCAATACTACAGTTACCTCAGCACTTTTAAAAGCTTTAAAAATGAATACTAAATCCTCAATATTTTGAATTTTGTCGTAATCCTCTGCTTTTAAGTTATTGGCTAATGTTTTAGCTACAAAAGCAACATCACCTACCTCAGCAATTAATTTCATCACCGTTTTAGAACGCAATGCATCAGCTGTAAAAAACTTAGCATCTTGTGGTAAAACACCTCCTTCAATCAAAGTAGTTTCAACTGCGTAAGGCAAAATACTACTATCAACTGTAATTCCATCAACTGTTTTTTTGATGGCTACAAAAGGTAAATCTGGCTCAGAAATATAACGATAATCTGCATCGTATTCTTTCTTACGCATTACTTTAGTTTGCTTTAAAGCTTCATCCCATAAAACCGTAGTTTGATCTGGTCTGAATTCTTTGTGCTCTATAAAGTAATTTAATTGTTTTTCTATTTCTTCTTTTAAAGCCTCTACCATAAACTTAAACGAGTTTAAGTTTTTAATTTCAGTACGAGGGTTTAAAACATCCGTTCCCTTTAGTCTTAAAGACACGGAAACATCTGATTTGAATTGTCCTTTTTCTAAATTCGCTTCAGAAACTCCTAAATTTTGGACAATACGTTGAACATATTGCGCATAAGTAGAAGCATCTTCTATGTTACGAATACAAGGTTTGGTAACTATTTCAATTAACGGAACTCCCGCTTTGTTAAAATCTACCAAAGAAATATTTTTCTCATGCACTAATTTAGCAGCATCTTCTTCAACATGCACTTGCTCTATTTGTACAGTAAACTGAGAACCATCATTACGATAACACGCCACTTCTCCATCGGGAATGATAGGGTTGTGGAATTGTGTGATCTGAATGTTTTTAGGGTTATCTGGGTACTCGTAATGTTTACGATCCCATGACGTAATTTCGTTAGAAAATGTAGAGTTGATGGCTTTACCAAAATAAATAGCTTTGGTAATTGCTTCTTTATTGATTGCTGGCAATACTCCCATTTGACCTGTACAAACCGGACAAATATTTACGTTTGCTTGCTCACTCTCTTCATTTGCACAAGAACAGAACAACTTCGATTTGGTATTCAATCGAACGTGTGTTTCTAAACCAATTACTAATTCTATTCCGTTTTCCTCTATTAAAGAATTTAGTCTATCTAATTCCATTACTTCACTTGGTTTAAGAAGTTTGCAAACTGTAAAATTGTTTGTTCTTTGTTTTTAGCTCCTGTTACTTGTATTCCGGTTTCGGTTCCAAAAGGACAAGTTAAAGTTGGTAATTGTCCTAAACTGAACCCAACCGTATAAGCATCCGATAAATACATGGCGTGTGGATTGCTTAACACCTCTCCTATTTTAGGAACTGGTCCTGGCGTTACAGGTGATAAAATAATATCTACTTTGTTAAAATCAGCTTCAAAAGCTGCTTCTATTTCATTTCTTAATTCTTGACCTTTTAAATAAATTGCATCAGAAAATCCTTGAGACAATACTTGATTCCCCCCTACAATTCTACGTTTGGTTTCTTCTGTAAAATTTTCAGAACGAGTAACCATGTAGGTTTCTTTCAGGTTTTTATCTTCAATTCGATTTCCATAATTGGTTCCATCTAACCTTGATAAGTTCGATGCCGTTTCAGCCATCGCTAAAGTATAATAGGTAGAAACCAAAGTGTCTGCATTAAAAAAGTCTAATTCTTGAACTTCGTATCCTGCCGCTTTAACTTTTTCTATAGTCGCTATAAAGTCTGCTTTTATCTTTGGATCGATAGCATCATTTTCTATAAAGTTTTTAAAGTATCCTACTTTAATTCCTTCTGGTTTTGAAGCAACAATATTTTGTTTTATTTCTTCTGATAAAATAGTTGTTTGATCTTTTGGATCTTTTCCACTCATCACATTCATTACAATTGCAACATCTTCAATAGATTTTGCCAAAGGTCCAACGGTATCAGTTGATGAAGCATAAGCCATTAAACCATAACGAGACACACGTCCATAAGTTGGCTTTAATCCATAAATTTTATTGTAACCTGCTGGTTGACGGATAGAACCTCCTGTATCTCCACCAATAGAAAACACAGTATAATCTGCTGCTACATTCACTGCAGAACCTCCTGAAGAACCTCCTGCAACCAAACTTGTATCAATGGCATTTTTTACACTTCCAAAAACCGTATTTTCAGAAGAAGATCCATGTCCAAAACTATCGCAATTTTCTTTTGCCATAGGAATGGCTCCTGCATCTAACAATTTTTGGATAGCCGTTGCCGTATAGGCTGATTTGTATTTTTTTAACAAGTCTGAACTTGCAGAAGTATAAGTTCCTTGAACCATATATACATCTTTAATTCCAAACGGAATTCCTTCTAACAACCCTATTTCTTCTCCTTTGGAAATTTTAGCATCTACTTTTGCAGCAGCTTCTAAAGCCAAATCTTCTAAAACGGTGTTAACAGAATTGTATTTATTTTCTTTTAGTAACGCTAATTTTTCTTTAACTAATTCAGTACAAGTAAATTCTTTTGCGACTAATTGATTGTGTATTTTTTGAATTTGAGACTCCATCTAACCTTCAATTACTTTAGACACCACTAAATACCCATCTTTCTCTTTCGGAAAGTTTTCTCTAATGATTTGTTTGGTGATTTCTGAACTATTTTCCACAACATCTGCACGTAAATCATCTATAGACACGGCATTCTTTGCATTTTGATTTGATGAATTTTGATTGATTTCCGCATTTTTAATTACATCAAACAACTTATCCACCGCCTCAGAAGACTTTGCTCCTTTGATGCTAGACAAGATGTCTACAGGCATTATTTTACTCATTTCTTCTATATTTTAAGTCAGACTTCAAGTTTGCGAAATTACAAAAGTTTTTGCGGAGTAAGAAGGTTTAAAAGTTTAAAGTTTAACACTAAAAAAGGCAGCCAAATTCCCTATCAGAAACTTGGCTGCCTTAGCGAACAACTAATAAAAAAACATCATTATCTAATGGAAATTTGGTACTGTAACACCAACATCCCTTTATAATCTTTTTGTTTTAAACTTATTTTATCAAAAATAGGTCTGTATTGAAACCCTAAACTTAATTTATTGCTATGCCCATGACCTGATAAAAACATATTTAAAGTGGCATCATACAAAATCATTTTATCGTTTAGTCCATCCCAATCAGAATATTGGACAGACATATTGGGTTGAAATATAACAGACTGATTCACAATTTTTGTTTGTGAAAAAGCATATCCAAATTGAGTATACAGAGTATTACCAGTTCCCATTAAAGGAAACGCAACTCCAGCTCCATTAAAATCAGTTCCACCACTAAACAAAGCTCCATTAGCACCTAAATTTCTAATATAATTCTTTCCAAATCCATAATGAGAATACCCTAAATAAGCTGTAATTCCTTGATCATCATTAATAGGTAAACTAAAAAAGGAATCAACCGACCAATGTTTGATATCATACAGATTTGTGGTTGATAAAGAAGTATCTCCATCACTCATTGCCTTTTTTTGATACTCAAACCCACCTCCAATATTCCATACTTTTTTTGAATTGATATAAGTTCCTGTTTGATAGGAAGATTTGTTTGATTCGTGCTCCCAAAATTGATACTTTACATAAGAAGAAATTTTAGCTCTTGGTCTGTTGTTTGCAAAATCTACTTTTCCTGAATTTGGAATACTAGAAACAACAATAGGATTACTTATAATCAATCGATAATCAATTTTACCAACTTGTCCTTTAAACCATACTCCTAAATTACGAGCCAAATCATCATTTTTATTAACTGTGTTTAATGTAAACAAAGGAGAATCTAAGCCCATTAACGTTTTACTAGAACGCAAGGCCCATCTGTTTAAACCTATCCATCCTGACTTACCAAGTCCTACCTCTATAGCTTTATCAAACTTATACTCAACATATAAGTCTAAAACATTTAAAGGAAATTTCTTATTCACTTCATTAAAGTTATTTCCTCCAAACATAGCAGCTGCATAAATTTTAGGAGTTATTTGAGAAGACACCGGTATTCTTAATCTTCGAATAGAAACATCCGTATAAGAATTGGTAGTTTCTCCATTTATTTTTGTCCCTTCATTTAAATCAGAATATCTAGCCCAAATTTGAGCCGTAAGACTCCAATTAACTTTTGGTTTTTCCTGAGAAACTCCATTTATACTTAATAAAATAAATACAAGAAATATTTTTATATCATTTTTCATTTTTTCTATTTATCACTATTAAATCAATCCAAACATTTGAAATCCTAATATAATAAGCACTACTACTGCAGGCCCCAACAAACCAGCAATTAAACCACCAAACCTAAACTCTTTCTGTTCTATTAAACCTGTACTAAATGCGATGGCATTTGGCGGTGTAGAAATAGGAAAAAACAAAGCAGTAGAAGCGCTAAACCCAATAACCAATGGCAATATAATTGGATTATCCGCAGCCAAAATAATAGCAATAGGTATTAAAATTGTGGTTGTTGCAGTATTACTCATAAAGTTTGACAAAATCACTGTTATTAAAGAAAACACAACAATTAATACAACAAAATTTAAATTATATTGATTAATTAACCCTACATAATATTCTGCCAATCCCGTTTCTTTAATAGCCAATCCTAAAGACAAACCTCCAGCTACTAACATTAATGTATCCCATGGTAATTTTCTTACATCTTCTGAATTCACAATTCTAAACATGGTAAGTAACATAATTGGCAACATAGATACTGTAGCCGCAGAAATTCCATGGATTTTACCTGTTAACCACAACAACATAGTAACAACTAAAACTCCTAAAACAAATTTCTTTTTCATTACAAAAATTTCCTCTGTAGAACCTTCTTCTGGCTCACCTTCGCTTAAAAAGCCTAAATCTATAGTAGAAACTTTAGGTATAAATTTGCTAATTAAAACAAACCAAAAAACAACAACTAAAATAATAGCAGCAGGAAATCCAATCATCATCCATTCTAAAAAACCGAATTTAATTCCGTTTTGCAATAAACCATCTACTGCAACTGCATTTGGTGGAGAACCAATAATAGTCCCCATCCCTCCTAAAGAAGCCGCTGCTGGAATTCCTATCAACAAAGCTTTTGTAATTTTAGCATCCTTAGGTAACGTCTTTAAAAAAGGTAACACAGCAGCAATCATCATTGCGGTAGTAGCAGTATTACTCATAATCATTGAAAACAATGCAGTTACCAACATAATTCCTAAAAGCACATATCTTGGTTTTGTACCAAATCTTTTAATGGTAAGTTTAAATATTGTTTTATCAAGTCCTACCTTTTGCATAGCTTCTGCCATAAAAAAACCTCCTAGCATTAGCCATATTACAGAGTTGGACCAAGTTTGCACATATTTTTGAACAATCTTATTTGAAGTCGTGGGATCAATATCATGATAATGTTTTCCAAGTGCAAAAACTAAAAAACCAAAAATAAAAAGCCCTACAGTAAATGGCGGAATAGCTTCTGTTACCCATAAACAAACCGACAAAATTAAAAGGAATAACACATATATTTGCGGTGTGTCTAATTCTGGAGATTGTAAAAAATAAGTCCCTCCAAAAGCTAAAATAATACTAATTAAGAAGTTAATAATTCTTCCTTGAAAATTAACCATGTGTTGTATTCTAGAATATTTCCTTATTGAGGCTGATCTTGAGTCTGACATTTTAAATAGTTTTTATAGATTCATTTTAGTGTATACTTAAATTTACTTTAGAACCTTATTTTGACCTACCATAAAATTATTTTTTCCGAAAACGTTTTAAGTGCTTTTTTAAGGCAATTACCCTTATAAATCCTTTGATTTCATGACCATTATCATAGTTTTAAGCATTGGTTTTCATTAAAAAATCATAGATTTTTCACAAATCAAAAAAGCAAGATTCTAGCAAGGAGTTTTTCGATGAAAAAAATCAGTAAAAATCAAAAATTTGACATTTTAAAAAAACAAAATAAGTTCATAGAAGGACTATACTTTTTTCTGCTAAAAAAAAATAAGATGATTTTATAAAAACTTAAAATAAAGCCCTTTTTAAGCGATTTAAGCGATTTTTATTTTTTGGTAACTAAACACATTTTTTAATCAATCTTACCGTACATCTATCTTATTTATTATATTTGATAGCATTGGAATTAAAAAAACAATAACATAATATATAATGAGTAATATAGAAGACAAACAACAGTATTCTGCAGATAGCATCCAGGCCCTTGAGGGAATGGAACATGTTAGAATGCGTCCTTCGATGTATATCGGAGATGTTGGTGTGAGAGGTTTACACCATTTGGTTTATGAAGTTATTGACAACTCTATTGATGAAGCATTAGCAGGTCATTGTAACAATATTGAAGTTTTTATTAACGAGAACAATTCAATTACCGTTAGTGATGATGGACGTGGTATTCCTGTTGATATGCACAAAAAAGAAGGAGTTTCTGCTTTAGAAGTAGTAATGACCAAAATTGGTGCTGGAGGTAAGTTTGATAAAGATTCATATAAAGTATCTGGAGGACTACACGGTGTTGGAGTTTCTTGTGTTAACGCATTATCTGATCATTTAAAAGCAACTGTTTTTAGAAATGGCCAAACTTACGAACAAGAATATTCTAGAGGTAAAGCCTTATACCCTGTAAGACTAATAGGTGATACTGACAAAAGAGGAACTGAAGTAACTTTCACACCAGATAAAAGTATTTTTACCCAAACAACAGTATATAATTACGATACCTTAGCAGCTCGTTTACGTGAATTATCATACCTTAATAAAGGAATAGTTATTCATTTGACAGACAAAAGAAATAAAGATGATGAAGGAAATGACATCACTGAAACTTTTACAAGTTCAGAAGGATTATCTGAATTTGTAAAATACCTAGATGGTACTCGTGAGCAGTTAACTGCTGGTGTGATTGCTATGGAAGGTGAAAAAAATGGAATTCCTGTAGAAGTTGCCATGGTTTACAACACTTCTTATGCAGAAAACCTACACTCTTATGTAAACAACATCAACACTCATGAAGGAGGAACTCATTTATCTGGTTTCCGTAGAGGATTAACCACTACTTTAAAAAAGTATGCTGATGCTTCTGGAATGTTATCAAAATTAAAATTTGATATTGCAGGAGATGATTTTCGTGAAGGATTAACCGCTATTATTTCTGTTAAAGTTCAGGAACCACAATTTGAAGGACAAACCAAAACAAAATTAGGAAACCGTGAAGTTTCTGCTGCTGTAAGTCAAGCAGTATCAGAAATGTTAACGGATTATTTAGAAGAACATCCTGATGATGCTAAAATTATTGTACAGAAAGTAATTTTGGCAGCACAAGCACGTCACGCAGCAACCAAGGCTCGTGAAATGGTACAACGTAAAACCGTAATGTCTATTGGAGGTTTGCCTGGTAAATTATCTGACTGTTCGGAAACTGACCCTGAAAAATGTGAAATTTTCTTGGTCGAGGGAGATTCTGCAGGTGGAACGGCTAAACAAGGTCGTGATCGTGAATTCCAAGCTATTTTACCTTTAAGAGGAAAAATCTTAAACGTAGAAAAAGCAATGACTCACAGAGTTTTTGAAAATGAGGAAATCAAGAACATGTTTACCGCTTTAGGAGTTACCATTGGTACCGAAGAAGACAGTAAAGCATTAAACCTATCAAAAGTACGTTACCATAAAGTAGTAATTATGTGTGATGCCGATGTGGATGGTTCTCACATTGCTACTTTAATTTTAACTTTCTTCTTTAGATACATGAGAGAAATGGTAGAGCAAGGATATATTTATATTGCTACACCACCTTTATATTTAGTTAAGAAAGGAGCTAAAAAAGAATATGCGTGGTCTGATGATCAACGTGATATGATTAACTTAAAATTTGGAGGTTCTGCTTCTATTCAACGATACAAAGGTTTAGGAGAAATGAATGCTGAACAATTATGGGACACTACTATGAACCCTGAATTTAGAACTTTACGTAAAGTTGTAATTGATAGCGAAGTAGAAGCCGACCGAGTTTTCTCTATGCTAATGGGAGATGAAGTACCACCACGTAGAGACTTTATTGAAAAGAATGCAAAATATGCAAATATTGATGTTTAACAAACATCATTAATATATAAAAAATCAAAGTAGATAACTATTTTAGTTATCTACTTTTTTATTGCTTTAATATTTACAAAAAACATATACCAGTATTTTTGTACATTCGTGTATAACATAAATAAACCATACTTATGAAAAGAATACTATTAATAATGGCTTTATCTGCGGGATTATTTTCTGCCAAAGCACAAGAAATTGAACAGTTCTTAGCAGCAGGTAAAGATGCTGGAACTTTAATGCAGTCTTATTTAACTCCTGCTTTCGAAGGAACTATTTACAACCTAAACAATGGTTGGTACAGAACCGCAAAACCTCACAGATTACTAGGTTTTGACATTACTATAAACACCTCTCTATCCACTGTTCCTAGCTCAGGTAAAAACTTTACTTTTAACAATTCTGATTACACAAACATCCGATTAAAAAATGGAACAAGTACAGAGCTACCAACTGCCTTTGGAGGAGATACTAATGAGGTATTGGTTGCTACTAGAACCATTTCAAATGGAGGAGTAAGCTATAATGCCGAATATAAGTTTAATGCTTTAAACGGAATTGGTGGAGAAATTGGTTTTGACCAAGTGCCAATGGCCATCGTTCAAGCAGGAATCGGTTTGCCTTTTAAAACCGATCTAACTTTTAGATTTGTACCTAAAGTTGGTAGTGATTCTTTTAAAACTGATTTATTTGGAGTAGGAATCAAACACAACATCTTACAATATTTCCCAATAGCAAAAAGAATTCCATTGGTTGATGTTTCTGTATTTGGAGGATATACAAGAATGAATGCTCATTATTTCCCCGGTAAAAACCAAAATATAGATTTTCAAGTAACTAGTTTAACTGCTCAATTATTAGGATCTGTAGATTTAAAAATTGTAAACTTTTACGTTGGACTAGGATACTCTGGAGGAAATGCAAAATTAGATGTTGAAGGAGATTATGAAGTTACTTATACCTATGACAATGGTATTGTATCAGGAAGTCAAACCGAAACACTTGACCCTGAAGACTTACCTCATTTAAAATATGATGTTAGTGGTTTTAAAACAACCGCTGGTATGAGCATCAATTTAGCTTTCTTTAAAATTTATGGTGATTACACTATCCAAGAATATAATTCTATCAATGCAGGTATAGCATTTAGCTTTAGATAAACAGCATAAAACATTTTATATAAAACGCACTGTGTTATTTCACAGTGCGTTTTTTTGTAATATTTAATTACTTTTAAGAACACAACTATAAAACTATATTAAAAAAATGAAAAAGATTTTTACACTATTGATGTTTTTAACATTAACCGTTAATGCACAAGCTCCTAAGGAAAAAGTTTTAGAATTGATTGAGGTGATGCAAGCAGATAAAATAATTGGTCAAATGATGGATCAAATGATACCAATGATGCAGCAACAAATGAAATCGAATCTTAAAACAGAAGAAGAAAAACAAAAACTAGAACAAGTAAACACTATCATTTTAGAAGAAGCTAAAACATTCACCAACAATATCATTAACGGCTCTATGGTAGATATTTATGCTAAATACTTTAGTGTTAAAGATATTGATTACATGATAGAATTTTACAAAAGTAAGACTGGAAGCAAACTTCTTGAACTAACACCTACCATTACCAAAGAACTGATGGAAAAAATGATGCAAAATGAAATGCCTAAGTTCCAAGAAAAAATTAAAAACAGAATTGAAGCATTAAAAAAAGATTCTGAATAAAAATATCTTTAAAATTAGTTATAATACAAACCTACAAGGAATTTAAAAACATCGTTTATTATTATTTATTTTTATTTTTAGGTTTTTAGTGACTTAAATCATACTATGAATCAATACAAATCCTTATTTTTAGGTAATCAAAAGAATTATCACTCTAAAATAAAACAAAAATGAAAGTAACTGTTGTTGGAGCTGGTGCCGTTGGTGCATCATGCGCAGAATATATTGCTATTAAGAATTTTGCATCGGAAGTAGTTATTGTAGACATTAAAGAAAATTTTGCCGAAGGGAAAGCAATGGATTTAATGCAAACTGCCTCTTTGAATGATTTTGATACCAAAATTATAGGAGCTACCAATGATTATTCTAAATCCGCAGGGTCTGACGTTGCAGTGATTACTTCTGGAATTCCTAGAAAACCAGGAATGACAAGAGAAGAATTAATTGGAATTAATGCAGGGATTGTAAAACAAGTTTCAGAAAACTTAATTAAGCACTCTCCTAACGTAATTATTATTGTAGTTTCTAACCCAATGGATACTATGACTTACTTGGCTCATAAAGCTACAGGATTACCTAAAAACAAAATTATTGGAATGGGTGGAGCCTTAGACTCTGGACGTTTTAAATATCGTTTGGCTGAAGCTTTAGAAGCTCCTTTATCTGATATTGATGGAATGGTAATTGGTGGTCACTCAGACACAGGAATGATTCCATTAACTCGTTATGCTACACGTAACTCTATTCCAGTAACTCAGTTCTTATCTGATGAAAAATTAGAAGAAGTTGCACAAGCAACTATGGTTGGCGGAGCTACTTTAACTAAAATGTTAGGAACATCTGCTTGGTATGCTCCTGGAGCAGCCGTATCTGCCATGGTACAAGCCATTGCTACGGATTCTAAAAAAATATTCCCTTGTTCTGCATACTTAGAAGGAGAATACGGACAATCTGATATTTGTATTGGAGTACCATGTGTATTAGGAGCAAACGGTATTGAAAAAATTGTGGATATTGAACTAAACGAAGCTGAATCAACAAAATTTGCAGCTTCTGCAGATGCTGTTAGAAAAACAAATGGATTGTTAGAGATCTAATTTATCTCTAATCATATAAAACCTAAAACCCTGGGGGTTTTAGGTTTTATACCAATATTAACTTTCAATATTTATCTATTGCTTAACTAATCTCTCTACAAAAGAAATATTGTCTTTCTTTATTTTTAAAACATATATTCCTTTTTCTAACTCACTAACATCAAAAAATGTTTCTGAGTTAAAATCACCTTGAAAAGACTTTAACAATCTTCCAGTCATATCATAAACCACAACAGTACTTGCACGATCTATTGTCAATTGAAATTTACCTGAATTTGGATTGGGTTGAATGTTAACAGAAGAACTGTTTTTTTCAACGCGATCGTTACTTAATAGTTTAATAGAGGGTTGATTTCCGTAGATTTTAAACTGACCTGCATTAATTGCAATTTCATCTGTTGTATTGTTAACATCAATATAAGTTTGACCTGTAACATCCATCAAATCATACCATCTACCTGCATAAGGAAAATTAGGATTTAGAGATAAATTTGCCACTGAAAAATTAGACAATACCACTACATTTTTCAATTCCGAACTGGCAATATTATCATCCCATATGTATATTCTTTGTTTGATATTATTCCCATCTGGACTAATACTAAAATCTCCTTCAAAAACAGGCTCCTCAATTTTTAACTCTATAAGTCTAGCCCAGTCATCATATATATTTTTTCTCGCTGTGGTTTGCATCCAATTATTTACCCATTGAGGTTGAGGCTTTGTGTCTAACTTACAATCTCCAGAAACAGAATCACTAGGAGTATTAACCACACCGCTATTACAGGTATAAATTGAATTCTCCATTCCCAGCTCAGCAAAGTGCCATATCATTTTAGGACCAGGAATGGTAATTAAAGAGGCTCCATGTGCCGACATTCTAGACAAAGAAACATCCAAGTCTTTTACATCGTGACTTGACAAAGCTGAATTACCAAAAGTTAAATTCTGATACATCAATCGCTCCTCATCATGACTTTCTGCATATCCTAACAACCTTGGTTTACTAAATCCTTTGTTTCTATAATCCATGGCAGAAATATCTGCGTTATTAGAATAGCCCATGGTTAACTGATTGTAAGCATCCGTAACTTTCCCCCACATCATTATTCCTTTAGAAACTCCATCAGATTCTCCATCAACTCTATAATTTGCCCACTGTTGCTCTTCATTATTGGTTCCTAAATGTTCAAAAATCACATATTGTGTTGGGTCTAAATCCCATTGGTAATCTGCATATTGTTTTAAAATATCTACTCGATCTTGTTGATAAGCATTGGTACAAGACTCTCCAGACTCCGTACAATTCTGTGTAAATCCTTTGGTTAAATCCCAACGGTATCCATCAATTTTAAACTCTTCAATCCAGTACTCCACTACTTGCTTTACATAAGCTTGGGTTCTTACCTGTTGATGGTTAAAATCTGAACCCACATTGTAGCTATGCTTTGGAGCTTCATTAAAATAAGGATTCTCAGAACTAGGCTCTCCCCATCCGTCTCCATCCGCATCGTTCATCCACATACGTACCAAAGGATTTCTTCCAAAAGCGTGATTTAAAGCAATGTCTAAAATTACCGCTATCCCATTTTGATGACATACATCTACCAGTTCCTTAAACTTAGCAGCTGTACCGTAAGCTTTGTCTAAAGCCATATGAAAAGAAGTATTGTATCCCCAACTTTCATTCCCTTCAAACTCCATTACGGGCATCAATTCAATTGCATTGATATTTAAACCTTTAAAATAAGCCATCTTATCAATTAAATCTTGATAGTTTCTATCCGCATCAAAATCTCTAACCAATACTTCGTAAACTATTAAATCTTCCTTTTTAGGTTTTACAAAGTTGTTTACTTGCCAAGTATAGCCATCTCCTTCTGTTTGCAATACCGTTACTTCTCTTTCTTGACCATTAGGATACGTTGGCATGTTTGGATATGTTGCTGCAGAAATAGATGGATCATCAAAAGGAGAAAGCACCAAAGTAGAAAAAGGATCTGCTGTTTTTACCATGCTTGGTGAATTTGCAATAGGAGTTTTATCAACTACCCAATATTGATAATTATATATTTCCGAAGCGTTTAAACCTGTAAGCGACAACCAAAATTTACCAGAAACTGCATCTTTTTTCATGGCGTAAGTGGTATTGGGATGATACCCATTAAAACTACCGGCTACATATACAAAATCTTTGTTTGGTGCATCTAAAACCAAAATTGCATCAGAAGCTGAAACCCTGTTAATTCCATTTTTTAAACCTAAAGGCATGGTCTCATTTATAGTTCCCGGATCTACAATTACATTAAAGTCCCTAGAAATGGTTTTCCCATCTTTTGTTACCTCTAATGTATAAATATCATTCTCCGTAATATTTGTGATGGTGTAATTATATGATGAAATACTTGATTGCGTATTTACTACATCTCCGTTTTGAGTCTTTAAGGTATATGTAGCATTTCCATCTGTATTAGAAGCGGCAACAGCTACCTCTTCTCCTGAATTTATAATAGTTGTACTTCCTTCTTCTGGACTTGTTAAATTCAATTGAAAAGACCCTACTTTAAACAAAAAATCGATTCCTCCATTATCTTTAAATTGCTGAGTTCCATCTTCGTTTCTAAAAACCATTCCCATTTTGGTGATGGATGAAAAAGCTGAAGAAGACAAACCATAATAATCCTTAGGTACAAATGTAATAGACCAAAGGCCATTTATCAAGGTCATTTCTCCAACGCCATCATCTTGCCCCCAATTTCCAACAGCATGTATCCACGGGTTTGCATCGGTTCCCACACCAGAGTGCAGGTATACTTTAGCAGGATTGTTAAACCCATTGCTATCTGTTAAACTGCTATTAGGATCTACCGTAATTGTAATAGACGTCTCTTGATCTATTTCATAAGGAAAAGGAGTAATTACCACTTGTCCAAAACCAAAACTACTACAAAGAATTCCTATTAATAAATGTAATTTTTTTCTCATTTCATCTGTTTTAAACATAGAATTTTACAACCCAACATATGAACTTTGTTAGAAAATTCTAATGAATTAAAAAACAAAAAGTCTGTTTGACACGAACTCAAACAGACTTCTTTATTTCATCAAATCTAGTTTTTTGTAACGGTATAAGTATACTCTCTTGGTGTTCCAAAGTCTAGAACAATTGTATAATTACCTGCCTCTGCAATAGGTATATTAGTTCCATCATTTAAATCTAGAATACCATCTGTACCTGCATCTCCATAATTCCAATCCCAAGCATCATTCGCTCTAAATTTAATTTCTCCAGAAATCAAATCTAGCGTAATTGTCCACACATCATTTACCGCATCATACGTCATATCTTGATCAGCATCCCATCCATCAGGAGTAGCAGAACCTATCAATCCCCAATCATATTTGGTAATTGCATAAGTCAACGCTTCTGTATCTACTTCCACAAAATAATATCCTGGGCTAGCATTAATGTTAGACTCGTCATCTGCAATTAAAACTCCAGAGAATGTTCCATCATCTCCATAATCTATATTTCCCCAAGCATAATTACCTTGAGCATCTGGAGCTATGAATTTAAACTCTCCATTTAACCACACATATCCCTCATAATCTGTTTCTCCAAATGCTGACGCAGAAAGTAAAGGTGCTGATGCAGGAGCCCATCCTTGATGGTTTCCAGGAACAGCCAAAGAAGGCAACTGAGCTGTATAAGGAGTAATGGTTAAAGTTGTTATCTCAGAAACTTGTTTTGCTGATGCTTGAGAACCAATAGTTGATAAAATTCTCAAATCTAAGTCCCCTTCTGTAAAAGGTAATAAACCTGCAGCTAAAGCAAATGTATTTAACTCTGCAACTGTCAACGAATAGTAATTTTGATTGGTTTGTCCTGCAGCTATAGGTGTTGCAAAATCGGTTCCCGACAATGCTAACTCTATTTTATAGCTTACCGATACGTTTTGTCCATAATCACTTTCTTCCCAAACTAAAGTTGTGGCAACACTAGTTTCATTTTCAATTTTCAGCTTTAAATTAGATCCACTATTTGGATTTAACAATACTGGTCCCGTAGCGTTATTCTCGATTATTATATCTGAATCATCTGTACAAGAACTCAACCCAACAAGAATTATCAACGCAATAATTCTTGTTAATTTTAAATTTATTTTTTTCATAATCTCCAAATTTTAGTATTTATTGTTCTGTTCAATATTTGGGTTTGTCAAGATGATATTTGTAGGAAATGGAAAATTATCTCTAAATTTCCCAACTCCTATACCTTGAGCAACACCTCCTTTAAAAGGCCATAAATAACTAGATTCTGTAAACTGATTATTTCTAATCAAATCTGTTCTCCTAAAGCCTTCCCAGTACAATTCTCTGGATCTTTCATTCATAATAAAACTAATATCTAAATCTCCTGAAACAATATTTCCTGATTGATTACCATAAGCTCTTTCTCTTAATTCGTTCATTAAATCAACCGCCGTTCCTATACTCCCTGCTCCACCTCTAACAGTTGCTTCAGCATAGTTTAAATAAATTTCGGCCAAACGTATCATGGGTAAATCTGTATCGGTAAAATTTCCTGTAGCATCACTCCCCGGAGCTCCGTTTGAATCTACATTCTTAAATTTTGTAACAGCATAACCATCTGTAAATTCATTAGCAATAGTTGTGATTTCTAAATTTTGACCATCTGTATAAAACATCGCTCTAGTATCTGACCATGCAATAGGATCTCCACCTGAATCACTTCCTGTTACCGAAGAAGAAAATTTTTGCACCAAAGTTTTAGTTGTTCTTAAACCAAACCAACCTCCATTTACACCAAAATCAGCTGGATCCATAGTTCCTCCAATAGAAGCGTGTATTAAAAAAGTAGTTCCAGCGTAAGTTTGAGAATTTAGTCCATCAAAATTTAAAGCAAAAATAAATTCATTTTGTGCCCCATTTGAATCATTATCTGCTAAGAACAACTCATCATACGCAGTTCCATTAGAGTTAGCATCTATTGTGTTAATGATATATGAAGAATTAATAACTTTTTCAGAAAAAGTTACACATTCATTATACTTATTTTCATTAATATATACCTCAGCATTTAAATACAAACGTGATAATAACGCCCATGCAGCAACTTTATCTACCCTTCCATATTCGTTAGCACCACTATCTTTTAATAAGTTTTGAACATCTAAAAGCTCCCCTTCAACAAACTCAAACACTTGTTTTCTAGTCATTTGCAAAGGTAACTCTGTAGAAATGGTTGTAGTAATAGGCACTGCTCCATATAAATCTAGTAAATTGTAATAAGCATATGCTCTTAAAAACCTTGCCTCTGCAATATAATACTGAACCTCAACATCGTCATTTAATGGTGTTGCATTAACAATAAATGAATTACTGAATGATACTACTTGAGCCAATCTGTAATACATAGCTTCTGTTAATGTATTGCTTGATGACCAAGACATTTCGTGCAAATCTGGCAAACCAGGATCTCCCCACCCAACCACTGCGTGGTCAGTAGTTAACTCATTCATATAAAACAACATTCTTGAAAACTGAGAGGTTCCTTCATCAATTCCTTGGATATCGGCATCTCCCGCTGGACCACTTTGGCCTGTTAAAACCAAACTTGCATATACTTTAGCCAAAGCACTCTTTACATTTTCTACATTAGAGAACACATTTTTCTCTGTAAAACTATCTGGATCTATTGGTGACTGATCTAACTCATTAGTACAACTTGAAAAAGTCATTATTGAGACAATAGATGCAATCCATATATATTTGTTATTTTTCATCTTAATATTTTTTAAAAATTAACATTTAAACCAAAGACGTATGTTCTAGGTCTTGGGTATAAATTATTATCGATACCTAAATTCACTTCTGGATCTATACCACTGTAGTCAGTAATGGTTAGTACATTTTGAACAGAACTATAAAGTCTAATCTTTACTTTTTCAAATACTTTTGGCAAGGTATAGCCTAGTGTAATGTTATCTATTTTGAAAAATGAAGCATTCTCTACATAATGATCACTCAATAAATTAGATTGTGTCATTTCTTTAAATTCTGTTGTAAAGTAACCTCTGTTAATATTATTTAAAATAGAAGTTTCATTCAGTCTATTAGCATATCCTTTACTAGAAGAAACATTGTTATAAACATAATTTCCTAAACTAGCTCTAGTCACCATATTAAAGTCAATGCTTCTGTACTGAATGCTAGTATTGAACCCCATTGTAACATTTGCATATGGATTTTTGTATAGATACTTATCCTTGTCGTTGATGACTCCATTATGATCTCTATCAACATATGCACCTTCAATTGGTTTTCCATTAGTATCATATAATTGTTGATAAACCAAATAACTAAAAGGAGCAGCTCCTTCTATATGTGTTTGTACATTGTTTCCTGTACCTCCACTAATCCCTCCAACAAACTGTTGATCTGGCAATCTTGTTACTTGATTGTTATTATAAGCAATATTATAACCTAAATTCACTTTTAAGGTTTCAGTAGAAACAGTCTTCCAATTTATACTAAACTCAATTCCTTTGTTTTCCATATCACCAATATTTGCATCGATTCTATTCCCAAAATTGGTAAAAGGATCCACTACTGTATTGGCAATTAAATCTTGAGTTTCTTTAAGATATACATTTAACGAACCACTAATTTTTCTGTTAAAAAACGCATAATCAATACCTGCATTATAAGTTCTACCTACTTCCCATCGCAAGTTTGTATTTACTGGATTAGGACGATAAGTTTGGTAATATTGAGAACCAAACTGATAGTTAGCAGTAGATTGACTTCCTGAGTAACGTGTTAAGAATAAGTAATCTCCCAAACCATTTACATTCCCTACTTCTCCATATCCTAATCTTAACTTTAACTCATTAATATTCTGGTTACCTTCTAAGAAACTTTCTTTATGAATATTCCATGCAGCAGCAAATGAAGAGAAAAGCCCCCAACGGTTATCTGGATTTAATTTTGAAGAGGCATCAGCTCTTAAAGTTGCTGTTAATAAATACTTACCATCAAAATCATAGTTTAGTCTTCCAAAGTAAGACAATAAGGTGTTTCTGTTTTTATCGATAAACTCAAAATCATTTCCATTTTGTTCTTTTTCACTATCATAATTATAGTTATCTACGTCAAACTTTTGAAATGAATAACCACCAACTAAGTTAATACCGTGCTTATCAAAATCTTTTTGATATGTTAAATAAAAATCTAACAATGTGTTTGTAGATTCATTAATATACTCAGTTCTAGAACCATCAAAACTAGTATCCGAAGTTGGAATACTTGCAGAAGTTACTTTTCTCCCATTACTATTTGCCATATCTACACCTGCATTTAACGTAGCTGTAACATCAGGGAAGAAGTGTAATTTATAATCTACTTTTGTATTTCCAATAAACCTTCTTACTTCAGCAGAATCACTCACTAAATTTAATAAAGCAACCGGGTTTGTTGGCACTAAGTTTAATTGGTAACCATTAGTACCTGTCCATGCGTAATACCCATCAAAAATTGAATTAGGATCGTAAACTGATTGTGTCGGATCGAAATCACTAGCTGAACTAATTGCACCTCTATTCGCAAAAAAGTTTTCTGTATAATTTCCTCTACCATTGATCTCAATTTTTAAATGATCTTCAAAAAATGAAGGAGATAAGTTTAATGAAGCGGTGGTTCTTTTAAAATTATCTGTCTTTAAAATACCATCTTGATCACTATATCCAACAGAAAATCTCATTGGTGTATTTAGAAAACTTCCCAATGCACTAAAGTCGTGTTGTTGTCCAAAAGCAGTTTGATAAATTTGGTCTTGCCAATCTGTATTTGCACTTCCTAATTTAGCAATATCTGCTGACTTGGTTAAGGAGGTAACTAATTGTCTAAATTCATCCGCTCCTAAAACATCTGCTTTTTGAAAAGGAGTTGCCACCGAAGTCATGGTATTATAGGAAAACTTAAATGCTCCATTTTTCCCTCTTTTGGTTGTAATTAAAATTACTCCGTTTGCACCTCTAGAACCGTAGATAGACGTTGCTGAAGCATCTTTTAACACTACCATACTTTCTACATCATTGGGATTGATTGTATTCAACACATCTCTAGCACCTCCTACTGTTGAATCGCTTAACGGAATTCCATCAAGTACAATTAGTGGAGCACTACTTAAAGACAAAGAACCTACACCTCTTATCACAATGTTCTGCTTATCTCCAGGCGCACCACTTCCTGAAGTAACTGTTACCCCTGCAACTTTACCTGTAATTAATTGTTGTGGTGATTGTACTGGACCTGGATTAAAATCTTTAGTTGTAACTAAATCTGCCGAGCCAGTCATGTCATCTTTTTTCATAGACCCATACCCTACTGTTAAATTCACAGCAGTTAAACTAGTTACATCTTCCTCTAACACAACATCCAACCTTCCATTTAATGGAATGGCTAATATTTGTGTTTTGTATCCTAAATACGAAATCACAATGTTTTTTGGGTCATTATCATCTAATTGTAAATTGTAATTCCCATCAAAATCAGTAATTGTTCCTTTATTTGTATTTTCTATCAAAATAGAAACACCACCAATTGGCAAATCTGTAGCTTTGTCTTTTACAATTCCTGAGACCGTTTTTTGGGCCATCATTCCTACCGGAATTAAAATCGTCGCAAATAATATTAATAATGTTTTTTTCATACTTTTAAGTTTAGTTTTTTGACAATATTTTTATTTCTCGAGGTAAACGTATACAAATTCGTAAACGTTGTCAAATCACGATGGTCACTATCACGTTTTCGTGTTGATAACTTTTACTATTATTTACGAAAAACTTGTTTTTTTGACTGATTAATAATAAAAAACACCTTTTTTTAGCATTACATTTATTTAACCACACAAAATATACCAATATGTCAAACAGGATTACTTTAAAGCAAATTGCAAAAGAGCTTAATCTATCTGTTTCAACTGTTTCAAAATCACTTAGAAACAGTCGTGAAATTAGTACCGATACAAAAAATTTAGTGCAGGCTTTTGCAAAGTTTTATAATTATAAACCTAACAGCATTGCTTTAAACCTAAGAAACAGAAAATCTAAAACTATAGGAGTTATTATTCCTGAAATTACCCATTACTTTTTTTCGAATGTAATTGCTGGTATAGACAGCGAAGCAAATAAGAAAGGATACAGAGTTGTTGTGAGTCTTTCTAACGAATCTTTTGACACAGAAGTTGTTAATATTGAAACATTAGCGAATGGGAGTGTAGATGGATTTATTTTGTCTGTAGCAAAAGAAACATTATTAAATAAAGATTATCACCACTTTAAAGAAACCATTAACCAAGGAATGCCAATTGTAATGTTTGATAGAATTACAAACGAAGTTGCTTGTGACAAGGTAATTATTGATGATAAAGAAGGAGCCAAAAAAGCCGTAAATAAACTATTAAATACAGGCTGCAAGAAAATTGCATTGGTCACCACTGAAGACTATGTGACTGTTGGGAGCCTTAGAACCAAAGGTTACATAGAAGCTCTTGAAGAAAGTAATATAGCCTATGATCCTAACTTGGTTATTAAAATTCAAGACCAAGGATTAAATAAAGACGAAGAAATTACATTATTAGGACAAAGCATTGTAAAACTTTTACATCAACACAGAGATATAGATGCATTTTTTGCAGTAAACGAACTTTCTGCCATCACGGTAATGAAGGTTGTTTTAGATTTGGGATATAAAGTTCCCGAAGACATTTCTATTATCGCTTTTACCGATGGCGTCTTATCTAAATACTCAATTCCCGCCCTAACTACTGTAAGCCAACATGCTTTTGAAATGGGAGTTGCCTCTGCTAAACTACTGATAGACAAAATTGAAGAAATCACCAATTCTGAGTTTCACATTACCCAAACAATGGACGCAACATTGATTGAAAGACAGACCACTAAATAATTTTTTTTGAATGTTTGATAAATTAATTCTACCTTTGTAAAATATCAGGACTTATATTTTTATTTCTCAACCATAAAAATTATTAACTAAGTTTTGATAAGTCTTTTAGCACTTATCGTACAATAATCCTATTGCAATAATGGAAAAACGTACACTAAGTTTTCAAGAAATCTGGAACATGAGTTTTGGTTTTCTTGGAATTCAAATGGGTTTTGCACTGCAAAACGCAAATGCCAGTAGAATTTTACAGATTTTTGGAGCAGACCTTCACGAACTTTCATGGTTTTGGATTATAGCCCCTTTAATGGGATTGATAGTACAACCTGTTATTGGTTATTTTAGTGATAAAACCTGGACAAAGTTAGGAAGACGAAGACCTTATTTTCTTATAGGAGCTATTTTAGCCTCTATCGGTTTAATTTTAATGCCACAAGCCAATTTATTCATTGCCATATTACCAGCCCTTTGGGTAGGTGCTGGTATGCTTATGATTATGGATGCTTCTTTTAATATTGCCATGGAGCCTTTTAGAGCTTTGGTGGGTGACAACTTAAGAGATGATCAAAAAACTTTAGGATTTAGTGTTCAAACTGTATTAATTGGTCTAGGAGCTGTTATTGGTTCTTGGCTGCCTTATGCTTTATCTAATTGGTTTGGCATTTCTAATGTTTCTAACAATGGCGTACCTCAAAACTTAATATGGTCTTTTATTATAGGAGCCATTATCTTAATAATTTCGGTATTAATAACAGTTTTCACTACAAAAGAATACACCCCAGAAGAGTTACATCATTTTAGTGAGCGCAAAGCAAAAGAAGACGGCATTAAAACAACATCTTCTAAAAAACAAACCCTAGGAATACAATCTATTTTTACAGATTTTAAAAACATGCCCCAAGTGATGAGACAGCTTTCTTGGGTACAATTTTTTTCTTGGTTTGGACTTTTTGGTATGTGGGTTTTTACAACTCCTGCCGTTGCACAACATATATACAAAATTAACGATACACAATCTGAACTTTATAGTAAGGCAGGTGATTGGGTAGGAATTATCTTTGGAGTTTACAATTTAGCCTCAGCATTCATGGCTTTTTTCCTTCCTTATATTTCTAAAAAGATTGGTAGAAAAGAAACACATGCACTTTGCTTATCTATTGGAGGATTAGGATTAATGTCTTTCTATTTTGCTACCGACAAATATTTTTTAATTGGTAGTGCCATTGCCATAGGAATTTCTTGGGCTAGTATTCTCTCCATGCCATATGCAATGTTAGCTAGTGCCATCAACCCTAAAAAGATGGGGGTTTATATGGGAATTTTCAACTTTTTTATTGTCATTCCACAAATTATCAATGCCATTATTGGTGGTCCTATTGTAAAATATTTTTACAACAACCAAGCCATTTATGCACTTACAACAGCTGGTGTCTCCTTAATTATTGCTGCTGTTTTAGCACTACGCATAAAAGACACCTCTTTTATACCAAGATAATTACACTTTTTTAACCATTTAAACAGAACTGAACTAAAACAACAAAAATCAGTCTGTACTTATTTCTCTAAAAACAAAACAAATGATTAAAGGATTTATATTCGATTTGGACGGAGTTATTGTAGATACTGCTAAGTATCACTTTTTAGCATGGAAACAACTTGCAGACTCTTTACATATTGAATTTACAGAAACACAAAATGAACAACTCAAAGGAATTAGTAGAGAAAAATCATTAGAAAAAATATTAAACTGGGGAAACACACAGGTATCAACAGCTGAATTTAATAAACTGATGGATCAAAAAAACAAGGTTTACTTAAGTTACATTGAAAAAATGGACACCTCAGATATTTTACCAGACATCCCTAGGGTTTTAAACTTTTTAAAACAAAACAAACAAGCCATCGCTTTAGGATCTGCTAGCAAAAATGCAAAACACATTTTAAAAAAAACACATCTTTTAGAAATGTTTGATGTCATTATAGACGGTACTTCTGTTGCCAAAGCAAAACCAAATCCCGAAGTATTTCTAGCAGCTGCCAAAGGATTAAACATACTCCCCAAAAACTGTATAGTGTTTGAAGATGCCGAATCTGGAATAGAAGCAGCAAACGCTGCAAAAATGACTTCTATAGGAATTGGACATCCCGAAATACTACACAATGCAAATGATATTTTTACTGATTTTACAAAAATATCTAATGAATACCTCAACAACTTTATATCAAAATAAAAAACGAAACAATGAATCAAAGCAAACGTATATTAAACGAATGGTCCATTATAGAAGAAGGTTTTGACCCAAATAGTAATGAAGCCTCAGAAAGTCTTTTTAGCTTAGGAAATGGAGTAATGGGACAAAGAGCAAATTTTGAAGAAGATTACACTGGTAAAACTTTTCAAGGAAACTACATTGCAGGAGTATATTATCCAGACAAAACAAGAGTAGGATGGTGGAAAAACGGATATCCTGAATATTTTGCAAAAGTTTTAAATGCTCCTAACTGGATTGGAATTAAAGTAACTATTGATGGTGTTCTTTTAGATTTAAACACCTGTAAAAAGATTTCTAATTTTAGAAGAGAACTAAACATGAAAGAAGGGTGGTTGTCTAGAGAATTTGAAGCTACCCTTAAAAACAATTGCAAAATAAAAGTTTACGCAAAAAGATTTCTTAGTTTAACTCATAATGAGGTAGGAGCTATTGCTTATACTGTAACTCCTATCAACAAAGAAATGACCATTCAATACGAGCCATCTTTGGATGCTGGAATTGTAAACAAAGACTCTAATTGGGACGATCAATTTTGGAATATTTTAGAAATAAATCAAAACTCAGAACAATCATTTATTTACACCCATACCTTAAAAACAAACTTTCATGTTTGCACTTATATGGAGTCTAAATTGTTTATAGATTATAAACCTTTAAACACCGTTCCTAAAAACAGCCATACAAGCACAACGGCTTGCTCTATTTATAAAGAAAACATAAAGGAAAATCAACACTTTACCATTCATAAATTTGGAGGGTATACCGTTGACAGATATCATAACAAAACCAAACTTATTGATGCTGCTAAAGAAACTTTACAAAAATCAATAAACATTGGGTATGATGAATTGTTAGTACTTCAAATAAAGGAGTGGAAAAACATTTGGAAATCCGCAGACATTACCATTCAAGGAGATGTTAAAGCACAACAAGGAATTAGATTTAATATTTTTCATTTAAATCAAACTTATTTAGGAACCGACTCTCGTTTAAATGTTGGACCAAAAGGATTTACTGGAGAAAAATACGGAGGAAGTACCTATTGGGACACCGAAGCTTATTGTATCCCTTTTTATATGGCTACCAAAAACCAAGAAGTTGCCAGAAATTTATTAACTTATAGGTACAATCAACTAGACAAAGCTATTGAAAACGCTGAAAAACTTGGATTTACAAACGGAGCAGCTTTATATCCTATGGTTACTATGAACGGAGAAGAATGTCATAATGAATGGGAAATTACCTTTGAAGAAATTCACAGAAACGGAGCCATTGCTTATGCTATTTTTAATTATACTCGCTACACAAACGACTACTCATATATTCCTGAAAAAGGATTAGAAGTGTTAATTGGTATTGCTCGTTTTTGGCAACAAAGAGTCAATTTTTCCAAAGAAAGAGGTAAATATGTAATGCTGGGAGTTACAGGTCCTAATGAATATGAAAACAATGTAAACAACAACTGGTATACCAATTACCTTGCTCAATGGTCCATCAATTATGCCTTAGAAAATATAGAAAAAGTAAAAGATACATATACCGAAGATTATTTAAGAATTCTTAACAAAACAAAAATAACCGAGCAAGAATTAACAGACTGGAAAAAAGTAGCTGATAATATCTATTTTCCTTATAGCGAAAAACATCAAGTGTACTTGCAACAAGATGGTTTTTTAGACAAAGAACTTATCAAGGTAAAAGATCTCAACCAAAATGAAAGACCTATCAATCAACATTGGTCTTGGGATAAAATTTTAAGATCTCCTTTTATCAAGCAGGCAGATGTATTACAAGGGTTTTATTTTTTTGAAGATCATTTTTCATCAAAAGAACTAGAAAAACACTTTGATTTTTACGAACCTATTACGGTTCACGAAAGTTCACTATCTCCTTGTATTCACAGTATTATTGCTTCTAAGTTAAACAGAATGGATCAGGCTTATCAATTATACCTAAGAACTTCTCGTTTGGATTTGGATGATTACAACAAAGAGGTTCACGAAGGTTTACACATTACCTCTATGGCAGGAACATGGACAAGTATTATTAAAGGTTTTGGAGGAATGAGAATTAAAAATAACCTTCTTTCTTTTGAACCAAGAATCCCAAAAGAATGGAAAGGCTATTCTTTTAAAATAAATTTTAGAAATCATATTATTCACGTAAACATCACTTCAGAAAAAAGCACATTTACGGTAGATGGAGACAAAGATGTAACCATCTTATTAAACGGAAAAAAAACCATAGCAAAAGCAACTCTTAAAATATCTTAATTATGAAATACTTATTATTAACTATCAGTATTTGGTTTTCGCTAACCTCGTTAGGGAATGCACAAGAATTAAAATCGCCCAACAAAAATTTTAACATGTCTTTTTCTTTATTAGATGATGGAACCCCAACTTATCATTTAAACTACAAAGGAAAAGAGGTTATTAAACAAAGTAAACTTGGATTAGAACTTAAAGAAGAACCGTCTTTTTTAAATGATTTTTCTATCCTAAAAACAAACAATACTACTTTTAATGAGACTTGGAAACCTGTTTGGGGAGAAGTTGAAAACATCAGAAACAATTATAACGAACTAGCTGTTACTTTACAACAAAAAGAAACAAATAGAAAAATAATCATCCGTTTTAGATTGTTTAACACAGGTTTAGGATTCCGTTATGAATTTCCAGAGCAAGACAAATTAACTTACTTTACCATTAAAGAAGAAAGAACTGAATTTGCCATGACTGGAGACCATACTGCTTTTTGGATTCCGGGAGATTATGACACCCAAGAATACGATTATACAAAATCTAAATTATCTGAAATTAGAGGAATATTTGAATCTGCCTACACGCCTAATACTTCTCAAACACAATTTTCAAATACAGGAGTACAAACATCATTAATGATGAAATCTGAAGATGGATTGTACATCAATCTTCACGAAGCAGCATTGATTAACTATGCTTGTATGCACTTAAATTTAGATGATAAAAACATGGTCTTTCAATCTTGGTTAACCCCAGGAGCCAATGGAGACAAGGGACACATGCAAGCTCCTTGTGCTTCGCCATGGAGAACTGTGATGGCAAGTGATGATGCTCGTGAAATTCTGAACTCAAAAATAACCCTAAACCTAAACGAGCCTTGTAAAATTGAAGATACTTCTTGGATTAAACCTGTAAAATATGTAGGTGTTTGGTGGGAAATGATTACGGGGAAAAGCTCTTGGTCATACACCAACGATTTTCCTTCTGTTCAATTAGGAGTAACCGATTATAAAAACGCAACTCCTAACAAAACACATGCTGCCAATACTAAACATGTAAAAGAATATATAGACTTTGCAGCAAAACATGGATTTGATGCTGTTTTGGTAGAAGGTTGGAACGAAGGATGGGAAGATTGGTTTGGACATTCTAAAGATTATGTTTTTGATTTTGTAACTCCTTATCCTGATTTTGATGTAGAGGCAATACATAATTATGCAAAATCAAAAGGAATTAAAATGATGATGCACCATGAAACTTCGGGTTCTACCAGAAACTACGAAAGACATATGGATAAAGCTTATCAATTTATGAAAGACCATGGATATGATGCCGTTAAAAGTGGATATGTAGGAGATATTTTACCTAGAGGTGATTATCACTATAGTCAGTGGACAAACAATCATTATCAATATGCATTAGAAAAAGCTGCTGATTATCAAATTATGGTGAATGCTCACGAAGCTGTTAGACCTACAGGAATTTCAAGAACTTATCCAAATCTTATTGGTAACGAATCTGCAAGAGGAACCGAATACCAAGCTTTTGGAGGAAATGCACCTAATCATGTAACAATACTACCTTTTACTCGTTTAATTGGAGGACCAATGGATTACACTCCAGGAATTTTTGAAATGGATATTGAAAAACTAAATCCAGACAATCATTCTCATGTAAATGCAACCATTGCAAATCAATTGGCATTATACGTTACCATGTACAGTCCTCTACAAATGGCTGCAGATTTACCAGAAAATTACAACCGTTTTTTAGATGCTTTTCAGTTTATTAAAGATGTTGCTATTGATTGGAGTAAAAGTAAATATTTAGAAGCAGAACCAGGAGATTACATTACCGTTGCTCGTAAAGCAAAAGGAACTAATAATTGGTTTGTTGGAAATGTAAACGGTTTAGAAAAAAGAAACTCTAAAATAAAACTAGACTTTTTAGAAAAAGGCAAAAAATACACAGCAACTATTTATGCCGATGCTGCTGATGCAGATTACAAAACAAATCCTCAAGCTTATAAAATCAGTACAAAAACAGTTACTAGTAAAAGTACCTTAAAATTAAAATCTGCTAGAGGTGGTGGATATGCAATTAGTCTTATAGAAAAATAAAAAAACAAAAAGACAAGCTGAAAAAACAGCTTGTCTTTTTGTAACTTTTAACAACCTCTTTTATTCTAAGAAAAATGAAAAAACAGCTCTATCTATTTGCCTTTCTCTTTTGTTATTTAGGTGCTAATGCACAAATTCAACATCTTGAACCTAGTTTTTGGTGGGAGGGAATGAAATACCACCAAGTACAGATTATGGTACATGGTAAAAATATTGCTAATCTTTCTGTATCCGCAAAAAACATTGAAATTTTAGAGGTCACTAAAACTCAAAACCCAAACTATTTATTTGTAACCCTAGAAACCCAAAACCTAACTTCAGGAACCTACCCTATTACATTTAAGAAAAATAAAAAAGTTGTTCAGCATTATAATTTTGAAATCAAGACTAGACGAATAAATTCTAGTCAAAGAAAAGGATTTGATAGTTCTGATGCGATCTACTTAATTATGCCTGATAGGTTTTCGAATGGAAATCCAGACAATGATTCCATGAAATCTGTAACTGAAAAAGCAGATAGAAAAAATAAAGATGGACGTCATGGAGGAGATATTCAAGGAATTATAAATCATGTAGATTATTTAAAAGATTTAGGAATTACAACCCTTTGGAGCACTCCCCTTTTAGAAGACAACGAGCCGGTAACTACTTATCATACCTATGCACAAAGTGATTTGTATAAAATTGATCCAAGATTTGGCACCAATAAAGAGTACCTATCCTTATCTAAAGAATTACATAAAAAAGACATGAAACTTGTGATGGACTATGTAACCAATCACTGGTCTAGCAAACATTGGATGATTCAAGATTTACCTACACCAGATTGGATTCATGTTTGGGCTGATGGAGACAAAGGATTTAAAAGAAGTAATTATAGAATGACCTCTCAGTTTGACACAAACGCATCTAACATTGACAGCAAAGAATGTATGGATGGATGGTTTGATTCTTCTATGCCTGACATCAATCAACAAAATCCTTTGGTTTTAAATTATTTAATTCAGAATGCTATTTGGTGGATTGAATATGCCAATTTAGACGGATTAAGAGTAGATACTTATTCTTATAATGACAAAGACGGAATTGCCAAATGGACCAAAACCATTATGGGTGAATATCCAAATTTTAATATTGTTGGAGAAGTATGGATGCAAAGTCAAGCGCAAATTTCTTTTTGGCAAAAAGACAGTAAAATAGGAAAAATAAAAAACTACAATTCTTACTTACCAAGTGTGATGGATTTTACGCTCCACAATGCCATAACTCAAATGTTTAACGAAGATAATCAAGATTGGAACACTGGAATGATGAGAGCCTACGAGAATTTTGCAAATGATTTTCTTTATCCAAACATCGACAATATTCTAGTATTTGCTGCCAACCATGACACCAATAGAATTAATGAAATTTTAGATGGAGATGTAAACAAATATAAATTAGCCATTACACTAATATCAACCATTAGAGGAATTCCACAATTGTACTATGGTGATGAAATTGGAATGCGAGGAGACAAAAACAAACATGGAGATGGTGATATTAGAAGAGATTTTCCGGGTGGATGGAAAAACGATTCTCAGAATGCTTTTTTACAAAACGGAAGAACTCCTAAACAAAATGAATATCACAACTTTACCAAAAAACTTTTGCAATGGAGAAAAAATACTCCTGTAATTCACACAGGTAAAACCAAACATTTTTTACCAATTAACAATGTCTACACATATTTTAGATATGATGATACTAAAAAAGTAATGGTAGTCATTAATAATAGTAACCAAACACAAACAGTAAATTGTAATAGATTTAAAGAAATTTTATCAGGATATTCTAGCGGAGTGGATTTTATTTCTAATCAGAAAATAAATTTAGAAACTTCTTTTTCTATAAAAGCTAAGACTTCTTATGTTATTGAATTATAGGCAACTCAAAATTCAACCCTAAATATTAAAATCCCTCAAAAAAAGCCCAACAAACTGTTGAGCTTTTTTGTTTTATTGACCAATAGGATTTGCTTCAAACACCAAAAGTTCTTCACCATCCATGCTGTTTTTATTTCTATTGGATTGCAACAGACTTCACAATCTTGAATATAAGTCTCGCTTACAGAAAACTCTAAAACCATACTAATATTTTCTCAACAATAGGGACAAGTAAAAAAATGCTCCATTTATTTAATTCTCTAATTACTCTTCCAAAAATAAGGAGTTAGTACAATTAGTACCGTAAATAGTTCTAAACGTCCTATTAACATTAAAAAAGAACAAAACAATTTAGCCATATCCGAAAGATGTGCATAATTATTTACAGGACCTAGTTTCCCCAAACCTGGACCAATATTCCCCAAACAAGATGCTGCAGCCCCTATGGCAGAATTAAAATCTAATCCAAAAAGGGTTAATACAATCGTACTCAGAATAAAAATCAGCATATAAATAACAAAGAATGATAATATATTGAATATAATTACTCTTGAAACCCTACTTCCATTATATCTTACAGAAATAATGGCCTTTGGATGTAATTGCTTTTTTAATTCTAAAATGGAGTTTTTAATCATAATTACATGTCTAACCACTTTTACTCCACCACTTGTAGAACCTGCTGAACCACCAATAAAAAATAGAGAAAAAATCAAGGCAGTAGCCAAAGAACTCCACATAGTATAATCTGCTGTAACAAAACCTGTAGTAGTTAAGACACTTACCACCTGAAAAGCAGCATGCCTAAAAGCACTCTCTACTTTTCCTAAAACCATAGGATGATGAACACTTGTAACCAATGTTGGATCTTGAAAAAACACGATTAAACCAGTAATAGTAATTGTTACCAATATAGTTAACACAAAATAATATCTGAATTCTTCATTCTTAAAAATCTTTAAAGTCTTTCCTTTTAGAGCATAATAACTCAATACAAAATTTGCTCCAGACACAAACATAAATCCAATAATGATGTATTGAATAAAAGGATTATCATTCCAATAAGCAATACTATCATTTTTGGTAGAAAAACCACCTGTGCTTAACGTTGCCATGGCGTGATTGATCGCATCAAACCAACTCATTCCTGCTATTTTTAGCAGTAAAAATTCTGAAATGGTTAAACTAAAATAAATCAACCACAAACGTTTGGCTGTTTGAGTAATTCTAGGATGTAATTTATCAGTAGAAGGCCCTGGTGCTTCGGCTACAAAAAGCTGCATTCCACCAATTCCTAACAAAGGTAAAATTGCCACGGTAAGTACAATAATTCCCATTCCCCCAATCCAATGCGTTGCACTTCTCCAAAACAACACTCCTTTAGAAACACTTTCTATATCGGTTAAAATGGAAGCTCCTGTGGTTGAATAACCTGAAATGGTTTCAAAAACAGCATTGGGAAAAGAAGTAATAGTTCCCGTCATTAAATAAGGCAACGTTCCAGTTAAAGTTAACATTAACCAACCCAGAGTAACAATTAAATATCCTTCTCTTTTCTGAATGTCTTTGTTTGCATTTCTGTTAAAAAACCACAAAACAAGTCCAAATAAAATGGTAATGACTCCTGCTGATAAAATTCCATAACTAGCCTCCTCATGGTAATACCAACTAAAAGGTTCTGAGAGCAACATAAAAAAACCATTCATCATAGAGGTTAATCCCAAAAAACTTAGAATGATTTTATAATTTAATCCTCTCATAGCTTAATTGTTAAAAAACTTTTCTACTTGCGGAATGGCATCTGGTAAACAAAACACCAAAGCTTTATCTCCTGGTTGAATGGTAAAATCTCCGAACGTCATTAAAGCTTTTCCTCCTCTAACCACACCTCCAAGAACCATATTTTCTGGTAAGTTTAAATCTTTGATTTTATGTTCTGTAATTTTAGTATTTCTTCTAACAAAAAACTCTAATACCTCAGCTTCAACGTTGTGTAAATTTGCCAAAGCTAAAACTCTACCTTTACGAACATGTCTAAAAATAACACTCGCAGCCAATATTTTTTTATTGATTAAAGTATCTACTCCAATGGTTTGAGAAATATCCATATAATTCATATTTGCTACCAAAGCAATAGTTTTTTTTACTCCTCTTGATTTGGCTACCAAACTTGTCATAATATTGGTTTCAGAATTTCCTGTAACCGCTATAAAAGCATCCATATTATTTAATGATTCTTCTTCAAGCAATTCAATATCTCTACCATCACCGTTAATAACTAAAGTGTTTTTTAAATCATCAGATAACTCAAAACATTTTTCTCTGTCTTGCTCAATAACTTTTACACGCAAATTTTTATGACAAAGTCTACGTGCCATTTTTTGACCAATACGGCCTCCTCCAAGAATCATAACATCTTTAATCCCTATCTTTTGAGTATCTACCAATATGTGAATTTTATCTAAACTCTCTCTAGGAACCGAAAAATAAACTTGATCATTTGCTTCAAAAGAAGTGTCTCCTTTTGGTATAATAATATTAGAGGAATGTTCTCTTTTCACGGCAATCACCACAAAATCAAAAGGATATTTTAAATTAATTTCTTGTACGGTTAATCCTACAATAGCAGATTCTGAAGTTAGTTTTGCTCCTAAAACACTTAATTCTCCTTTTTCAAATTCAAACTTATCATTAAAAGAAGTTTCTTTAATTAAAACCTCAATCTCTTTAGCAGCTAATTCTTCGGGAGAAATCATATAATCAATTCCAACATCCGAAAAATTAATTTCTTTGGTTTTTAAATATTCTGTATTAGAAATTCTTGCAATGGTTTTTTTAACTCCCAACGTTTTTCCAATTCCCGCAATGGTTAAATTGGTATTTTGAGATTCCGTAACTGCTACCAATAAATCAGCCTCGCTAATTCCTACCTCCTTTAGAACAGCAATAGAAGCAGCATCTCCTTTTTTGGTAAAAACATCAATATGTGTGTTTAAATGATTTAATCTTTGCGAATTCTGATCAATCACATATATATCATGAGACTCCATAGACAATAGCTTTGCCAAATGGTATCCGATCTCTCCTGCACCAGCAATAATGATTCTCATAGTTTTAGTTTAGTTCTCTACAAATATATTATATTTAGTTAGCATCTGTTAATAAATGTAAAGCTATGAAAAACAGTACTAAATCTTTAACAATTAAGGAATGGAATGAAGAAGATAGACCTCGAGAAAAATTAATTTTAAAAGGCGTTAACTCCCTATCTGATGCAGAATTAATTGCCATTTTAATTGGATCTGGAAACAGAAATGCGTCTGCTGTAGAATTATCTAAACAAATTTTAAATCACTTTAGCAACAATTTAAACCAACTAGCAAAAGCAAGTTTAAACGAACTACAATCTTTTAATGGAATTGGAGAAGCAAAAGCGATTAGCATTGTTACAGCATTAGAACTCGGAAAAAGAAGACGTTTAGCACAAGCTTTATCTGTTCCTAAAATTACCTGTAGCAAAGATGCTTATGAGATTTTTCAACCTATTATTGGAGACATTCATCATGAAGAATTTTGGGTTTTACATCTTAATAACAATAATAAAGTGATAGAAAAACAAATGATTAGCAAAGGAGGAGTTACAGGGACTTTAGTTGATATAAGAATTGTTTTTAAAAAGAGTCTAGAACTATTATCAACCGCTATGATTTTGGGACACAACCATCCTTCAGGAAAACTTGAGCCTAGTGTAGCAGACAAACAGCTAACCTCTAAAATTAAAAATGCAGCTACTACCTTAGATATAAAAGTTCTAGATCATTTAATAGTCACTCAAAAAGCTTATTTTAGCTTTGCAGACGAGGGAATTCTATAATATTATGACAGAAGAATTATTAATATACACACAAAAAACAACTCCAAGAGTAAGCTATATTTTTAAGCATATTTTTGTGCGTATTCTTAATATCCCCATAAAATTTACTTCTAAAATTGAAGAGTTTGTGGCTCATGATAATTTAAAAATGAGCTATGGAAAATCTCCTTTGGGAGGTGAATTTTTTATTCAAAGTCATGGTTTATTGTTTGAACAAGGAATTAATGATATTGAAATCAACGTATCTCAATGGGACAGTACTCCTTGTTTTTTTAGCACCGGAAAAAAATCTAGTCTCCCGTTTGATATTTTTGCGGCAAGCTTTTATTTATTAAGTCGATACGAAGAATATTTACCAGTTGTTTTAGACGAAACAGACTGCTTTCCTGCCGAAGAAAGTATTGCTTTTAAACATAATTTTTTAGACAAGCCTATTATTGATGTTTGGGCTTACAAATTATTAAAAGCTTTAAAAGAAGAATATCCTGAATATGAACACAAACCCAACAAATACGAATATATTTCTACCTTTAGTGTTAATCAAACCTTCTTATTTAAAGGAAAAGGAATTATTAGAACTATTGTTAGCGGAGTATATGATTTATTTACTTTTAAGCTGTATGCTATTTGGGTAAGAATTGCCACGTTGCTAACCATTAAAAATGATCCTTATGATACTTTTGATAAAATTATCTATCTACAAAAAAAGTATAAAGTAAAAACCATTTTCTTTTTCCTTTTAAGCAACTACACCACTTACGACAACAACATTGCATATACCAAAAGAAAATATCACTTGCTTATAAAATCTATCGCAGATCATGCAAAAGTAGGGTTACTAAGTTCTTATTTCACCATGGAAGATGAAGATAGTTTGATTAAAGAAACTGGACGATTAGAAAAAATCATCAACACTCCAACAAAGCTATCTAGACAACATCATGGAAGAAATAAATTACCCGATACTTATCATAAATTAATTGATTTAGATATTCAGGAAGATTACACCATGGGTTATCCAAAACACATGGGGTTTAAAGCTAGTACCTGCACTCCTTTTTATTTTTATGATTTAGATTTTGAAATTCAGACACCTCTAAAAGTTTTTCCATATGCTTTTAACGATACTGTTTTACGTTTTGAAATGCAACTAAGTCCTAAACAAGCTTTGATGAGAATAAATCACGTTGCAAACATGGTGAAACAAGTCAACGGAACTTTAATCTCTATTTTTCACAACGACTGTTTATCTAATTTTGATGAGTGGAAATATTGGGAAAATTTTTATGAAGATGTTTTAAAATGTGTGAAAGATTCATGATTTGTTACCTCCAAAGGAAATACATAAACATTGACAAATACGATGCTTGTATCCAAAACGCTGTAAACTCAAGAATTTACGCATTAAGTTATTATCTAGATATTGTAGCAGACAATTGGGATGCACTTATTTTAGATGATTACAAAGCTGTAATGCCATTACCATGGAGAAGTAAATATTTTATAAAATACATTTACCCTCCTTGTTGGACGCAACAGTTAGGTGTTTTTTCAATCCATAATTTTGACTCAACTTTAGTAGATATTTTTATAAAAGCCATCCCAAAAAAGTTTTTAAAAACTACTATTCAATTGAATAGTAAGTGTAATTCTGAACTATTTTCACTTAAAAATAATTTTATTTTAAACTTAGATAGGCCTTATGAAAACCTTCATAAAAACTACAGAAAAGACAGAAAAGACAGGTTAAAAAAATTCATAAAATTTGAATTTCAAATAGAACAAAACATCCCAATCAAAAATATTATTACACTCTTTAAGGAAAACTATAAAGAAGAATTAAACATCAACTTAACTGATTATTTAAAACTTGAAAAACTCACATCAGAAAAAAAATTAAACCCAATTACACTTGGAGTTTATAACGATAATCAAGATCTGATTTCTGGATCCTTATTTTTTAAAGATGAGAAGCGAATTTATTATGTTTTTTCAGCCAACAATCAACAAGGAAATAAAGTACAAGGAAATACTGCTATTTTAGATTCTATGATACAATCGTACGCAAACACTAATTACATTTTAGATTTTGAAGGTTCCATGCATCCCGGAATTGCTTCTTTCTTTAAAAGTTTTGGAAGTGAGTTAGAAACGTATTATTTATATGCTAGGAAGTTTTAATTACTTATTTTTATCTGCTAAGTAAAACCCAAGTAAAGTAAGAGAAGACCCTAAATAACCTAAAAGCATTGCTGAAACAACACCTAATATTCCATATAAAGGTGTTAAAAAATAAGCAGCTGAAATCATCAAAATAAAACCAATTAGAGATTTTAGATTATTTATTTGATATTTCCCTCTCCCTGAAAAATAATGTCCCCAAACATTAGATACAGCAATCATTAAAACACCAGGACAAAGAATCCATATAATTTCTTGTATGTTAGAAAGGTCTTTTTTAATAATGAAACTTAAAAATTCTTTTGGCACAACTATCAACAACAAAACAGCTACTAAGGTTAATATAAATGATAGACCTGCACTTTTATTAGTAATAATTCTTTGCTTTAATTTATCTGATGTATTTAAAATTTTTGAATACTGATTTACTGTAATACTTCTCGATATAATCCAAAGTGATTCTGTAACAGAAACCGCTACCGAAAACCATCCAAGTTCTACAGATCCTAATTGATAAAAAACAACATAAAAGAGTAACCTATAATTAAAGAATTGAATAAAAGAACTTAATTCTGTCCCTATCCCATATTTAAAAATTTCTTTAGATTTTATTTCAATCTCTCTTTTATCGGAATAAATAATTTTAAAAACAAACACAGTAGACATCATTAAGCTAAACCCCAATGCAACGTAAAGAGCAATTAAAAACACAGTTAATGATTCTATTTTGAAAGCATAAAAGCCAATTACAAGCACCAACAATCTAAACAGAGGATCTAAAACAAAAACAATATTATATTCTTTTATTTTTTCTTTCCCAATTAAAATCATTTGGTTCATTGTAATCAATCCTAAAAGCATTGATATAGGAAACAAATGTCTTTGTAAATACTCGTTATGCAAAAAACTTAATATAACACCTAATACCAGTGAAACAAATAAAACCCACAATAGACCTGTTCTAACTATAGGTTTTATATTGGTTTTAGGAACATGATAAGAAACTGTACTGTTTGACAACACACTTGTAACCATTGAAATTAGCATAATATCCGTTAAAAAAAGACTTATTTTCCCTCTTCCATCAGCTCCTAAAACATTTAATGTTAAAAAAACAATTGCCATATTCATTACAGCAACTCCTCCTCTAACCACTAAAGTTTGAAATATGTTTTTACTTATTTTCACACATTTACTTTTTGATAAAATCAAATATTTTTTCTTCTATATGTTCCCACAAATAGCCTTCTTCAATTTCTTTTACCGCATCTTTTGAAACCTGTTTGTAAAATTCTGAATGATTGATAAACTTTTGAAGATGAACACTTATTCCTTCTATATCATCAGGAGATAATAACATACAAAAATCTGACTGAACATAGCCTTTAGTAATCGCTTTTAAATTGCTATAAACCACTGGTATTCCACATGCATTGTAATGAAAAACTTTTATGGGTAAACACCTAGTGTTTTCAAAATCATTATCTCTTAAATCTAAAGCTACATCAAAAACAGAAATAGCCGTGCTAAAATTTTCAAAAGGAACCATATCGTATATTTCTATTGATAACTCAGAATATTTTTCTTGTAAATCCTTAAAAAAAAAATCATCTTTTTTATCGTAAGTCTTTCCAACAAGTACCAATATAATTTTTACTGAAGGATTCTTTATTCTTATATAATCTACTACTTTAAAAACCCTTTCTAATCCTTTCTCTTGACTAAACCTACCCGAGTAACCTAACTTAAAAATTCCTTTTGTTAGCTCTCTAGGTTCTAAAGTCACATATTTTTTCTTAGGGTAATAGGAAATGATTTCTTTTGGTTTTAAGGGATAAAAAAAATCATATAATCGTTTTTTATAATATTCTCCAATAGTAAAACCATCTACAAAATAAGTTGCATATAAATTAAAAACAAACAAAACCATCCCCCTTCTGACTTTGTTTACAAAGGAGAGGTTTATTAGATTCTTTTTTGATGGATACCATTCCGTTACATCATAAATAATTTTACAAGAATGTATTTTCTTATATTTTTTAGTAGCTAAAATAGGCAAAGGTTCCGCACAAATAATTACTTCTGGTTTTAACAAAAGTAATTGTTGATAAAACCAATTAATTTTATCTTTTTTTGATAGTTTGACCCCATCAACAGTATATCCGTTCTCTATTTTATGTTCAGGAACTCCGTAAGAAGAGCAAATGCTCACTTGACATCCTTTCTGCTCTAAAGTTTCTTTAATATGATAATAAATTCTATCATCATTGACACAATGACTAGAGGTTAAGTACGTAACTTTTATACTAGTTTCCATCACCTACTTTTTTTCATATTTATCTCCCCACCTATCTTTCATTACTTTTCTAAACTCATTCTCACGAGCATTCACTCCAGGCTCATAAAAAGACATTCCTGAAATTTCATCTGGTAAAAATTCTTGCTCTATAAAATTCCCAGGATAAGCATGCGCATATTTATATTCCTTTCCATAATTTAAATCCTTCATTAATTTTGTAGGAGCATTTCTTAAATGCAAAGGAACGGATAAATCTCCCGTTTGTTTTACCACCTGAATGGCTTTATTAATGGCTTCGTAACTTGTGTTGCTTTTGGCTGAGTTAGCCAAATAAATAGCACACTGACTCAACAGAATTCTAGCTTCAGGATATCCAATAGTTGTGACTGCCTGAAAAGTATTAGTAGCCATGATTAAAGCTGTTGGATTGGCATTTCCAATATCTTCTGATGCTGAAATTAACATTCTACGAGCAATAAACTTTACATCCTCTCCACCCTCAACCATTCTTGCTAACCAATACACGGCTCCATTAGGATCAGATCCTCTAATAGATTTTATAAAAGCTGAAATAATATCATAATGTTGTTCACCAGTTTTATCGTATCTCACCACATTTCGTTGAACTTTTTCTAAAACCAAATCATTGGTAATCACAACTCCTTCTTCTTCCGAAGCTACAATCAATTCAAAAACATTCAACAATTTCCTAGCATCACCACTAGAAACTTGTAACAAAGCATCAATTTCTTTTAATACTACTTTTTTCTTAGCAATAATATCATCTTCTTTCATAGCGCGTTGCAACAACGCTTCCATATCTCCTTTATCAAAAGGATTTAAAATATAAACCTGACATCGAGACAATAAAGCCGGAATTACTTCAAAACTTGGATTTTCTGTAGTAGCTCCAATCAACGTTACCCAACCTTTTTCTACCGCTCCCAACAAAGAATCTTGCTGAGATTTGCTAAATCTATGAATCTCATCAATAAACAAAATAGGATTTTTGGTAGTAAACAAACCTCCACTTTGCTTGGCTTTATCAATTACCTCTCTTACATCTTTTACTCCAGCATTAATAGCACTTAAAGTAAAAAATGGTCGTTTAGAAGTTTCCGCAATAATATTCGCCAAGGTAGTTTTACCAATACCCGGAGGTCCCCACAAAATTAAAGAAGGGATCATTCCCTTATTAATATGATTGGTCAACACACCAGTTTTTCCAACAAGGTGTTGCTGACTGATATAATCTTCTAATGTTTTAGGACGAATTCGTTCTGCTAAAGGTTGATTCATAAAGTAAATATACGAGTTGTAAAGTAAATGATGAATTGAATTACTTTGCTTATTTTTGATTATATAAAAATACGGAAACATGGCAACACAAAAAATATCTTTAAACTGGAAAGAAGGCGTACATTTTGAATCTGAAGGACCTGGAGGAATGGTTCCTATTGATGGTTCTGAAGAAGTAGGTGGACAAGGAAAGGGATTAAGGCCTAAAGCACTAATGTTATCAGCTTTAGCAGGTTGTTCAGGAATTGACATTGCTTCTTTGATAAAAAAAATGCGTATTGAAGTAGATACTTTTGATATTGATGTAGAAGCTGAATTGACAGAAGAACACCCTAAATTTTACCATAAAGTGTGGGTAAACTTTAACTTTTATGGTGATAACTTAAATGAGAAAAAAATAGAAAAGGCAGTAACTTTATCTGTAGATACTTATTGTGGTGTGATGGAGATGTTCCGTCAGTTTGCCACTGTTGAAACTAAGATTAATTATTTTCCTAAAAAATAATACATCTTAACTACGCTAGATGGTCTAAATATTTATAAACCACATTAGTAGTCAATAACTTATAACAAAACAAAAAGGGAAGCTTTTAGCTTCCCTTTTTTATTATAATAGGTTTTTATCAAACCATTTATTCATTAAATATTTGGCTAGTTTTAAATATAAAATAGCTTCTATAACCCCTAAAGTATATCCACATAAAATATCAGCAGGATAATGTTTCCCCATGTATATTCTACTATAAGCAAACAATAATGGATAAATGTAAAATAGAACAGTCCATTTAAATTTATCTTTAAACAGCAAATAAATAAAGGTAGTTACAGCCATAGAAGTTGTTGCATGTCCAGACACGAAGCTATAACTTTTAGAACATTTTAAACTTCTAATTTGTTCCATCACTCCCACTTGCCAACAAGGTCTTGGTCTTTGAAAAGAATGTTTGATAATATTTACCAAAACATCAGACAAACCAGCCATAATGCAAATAAACAAGAACAAAAACATCCCTTGTTTCCAAGTGAATTTTTTAATTAATAAAAAAAGCCAAAAAAGAAAAAGAGGTAACCAATTTAATGGTTTAGTAATTTGCAACCAGAAAACATCATAAGGCTCACTACCAAAATTATTTAGGTATATCAGTAATTGTTCATCAGCATGAATAATAGCGTCTATAAAACTCATTATTTCATTCGTTTTATAGGCCCTGTAAAGTCATCAATACTAGATTTTACATCATCTACTGCATCTTTTACATCTTTGGTTACATCTAAATCCAATCCGTTTTTAGCTGCTGAAGTATTAATTTCTCTTTTAATATCATTAGTAGCACTCTTAACCTGATTGATTCCTTTAGCCAATCCTCTAGCTATTTCAGGAATTTTATCTGCGCCAAAAAGCATCACTACAAGTAGTAAAATGATAAAAACTTCTGGTCCTCCAATAAATAAAAACATATAGTTCAAATTTTATGTTACAAAGATAGTAGGAATAAATGACTTTTTATGGATTTATAAGCCCACAAAAAAAGGTCTCAAAAATGAGACCTTTTTACATCACTAACAAACAATTAGTTTAATTTTATTTGATTTTGCTCCATTAAAATATGGATATCTTCATCAACTACTTCTTTTTTAGTATCTGCATAATCTAAAAACTTAGGATATACAGCATCAAGTTCTAACTTAGTTAATTCGTAACCAACATTTTTAGCTCTGTATGCCAAAGCAGCTCTACCACTACGCGCTGTTAACACAATAGCAGATTCTGTAACACCAACATCTGCAGGATCCATAATTTCATATGTTTCTCTATTCTTAATCACTCCATCTTGGTGAATACCTGATGAGTGAGCAAAAGCATTAGAACCTACCACAGCTTTGTTTGCTTGCACAAACATTCCCATATGTTCTTGTACCATTTGAGAAGTACTGTATAATAATTTTGTATTTACACCTGTATCTAAATTTAAATCTGGATGTTGTTTCATAATCATCACCACTTCCTCTAATGATGTATTTCCTGCTCTTTCTCCAATACCATTAATAGTACACTCTATTTGACGAGCTCCATTAATTGCACCTTCAATTGAATTTGCAGTAGCCAAACCTAAATCGTTATGACAGTGACAAGACAATACTGCCTTTTCAATTCCCTTAACGTTTTCTTTTAAATATTTAATTTTGGCTCCGTATTCATGTGGCAAACAATAACCAGTAGTATCTGGAATATTTAACACCGTTGCTCCAGCTTTAATAACTGCCTCGCAAACTCTTGCTAAATACTCATTATCAGTACGTCCTGCATCTTCTGCATAAAACTCAACATCTTCTACAAAAGTTTTAGCAAACTTAACTGCTGCAACTGCTCTTTCAATAATAGCATCTCTGTTAGAATTGAACTTGAATTTGATATGAGAATCAGAAGTACCAATACCTGTATGAATTCTTGGTTTAACGGCATGTTTTAAAGCTTCTGCAGCAACTTTGATATCATTTTCTACAGAACGAGTCAATCCACAGACCGTTGCATTTTTTACCAATCTAGCAATCGCATCCACAGATTTAAAGTCTCCTGGACTTGAAACTGGAAAACCTGCCTCAATGATATCTACCCCTAATAAATCTAAACGCTCTGCAATTATTAATTTTTGCTCTGTGTTTAGTTTACATCCTGGAACTTGCTCCCCATCTCTAAGAGTAGTATCAAAAATCTGTACGTGATCCTTAGCCATTTTAGTTATCTTTTTTACTTTAAGCAAACAAAAATAAGGTTCTAGTAAAGCGGGCAAAACCCTTATTAAATTACCTTTCCCTTAGCCAAAACACGCAATAAACCACAAACCTCAACAATTACAAGGGAATATCGTTTATAAGTTTACGACACCCAACATTAAAAATCTGAATATTTTTGTATTTTTGAAGTATTAAACACGGTAAACACCACCATGAAAAAAGAAAAAAAAAAAGACCCTTTATTTTCGCTAATTAAATCCTTAAGCAAATCTGAAAAAAGACAATTTAAGTTATATGCTGGTAGATTAGAAGGAAATACCCAATCTAATTTTATGGCACTATTTGTTCTAATGGACAAACTAAATGTTTATGATGAAAAATTAATTCTAGCCCGAACTGGAATAAAAAAACAACAGATATCTAACACCAAAGCACATTTATACAGACAAATTTTAATTAGTTTAAGATTAAGCCCTATTCACCAGAATAGCATTACACAAATTAGAGAACAAATAGATTTTGCAACTATTTTATACACCAAAGGTTTATACAAACAAAGTTTACGTTTGTTAGACAAAACTAAAAGCGTGGCTGTTGTAAAAGAACAATACAATTTAGCCTATGAAATTATTGAACTAGAAAAAGTAATCGAGTCTCAATACATTACTCGTAGTATGAGTGACCGTGCAGATACTTTGGCGATTGAAGCAAAAAACATCAATCAAAAAAATATGGTCACTAGTAAATTATCTAACCTTTCTTTACAACTATATAGCTGGTTTTTAAAGCATGGATATGCTAGAAATGACAAAGACACTCAAACCGTAGAACAATATTATGCAGATAGAATTCCTAAATATAAATTTTCCGATCTAGGGTTTACTAGTAAAATGTATTTGTATCAAGCCAATTTATGGCAAGGATTTATTACCCAAGATTTTTTATCGTGTTATAGAAACTCTCAAAAACTAGTACAACTTTTTCATGATTTACCCGACATGAAAAAATTGCATCCTGTATTTTATTTAAAGGCGGTAAATTACTTATTAGAATCTTTATTTTACTTGCAAAAGAAAGACAAGTTTAAAGAAATTCTAGACGAATTAACCAAAGAGATCAACGAGGAAAAAATATTCTCATCGGAAAACACGCAAAACCTTTGTTTTTTATACTTATATCAACACAAAATCAACTCCTTTTATTTAACAGGTGATTTTAACAAAGGAACTGAATTTGTAAAAGATGTTTTGATTGAATTAAACAAAACGGATAAAAAAATAGATGCGCATCATGTCATGTTATTTTATTACAAAATAGCCTGTATGTATTTTGGTGCAGGAGATTACGAGCATTGTATTTTCTATTTGAACAAAATTATTAAGAACAAAGATTTAAAAATGCGTGAAGACTTACTTTGTTACACACGCGTATTAAACTTAGTTGCTCACTACGAATCTGGAGATGATGAATACATTGAGGAATTAATCAAATCTACCTATAAGTTCTTATTAAAAATGAACAACTTATATGAGGTACAAAGAAAGATGATTAAATTCTTAAGAAACTTAAGCAACTTATATCCACATGAATTAAGAAAAGCTTTTAAAGAATTATACGAAGAACTAAAAGTTTACGAAGATCATCCTTATGAAAAACGTTCATTCTTATACCTAGATATTTTATCGTGGTTAGAATCCAACATCAAAGGTGTTCCTGTTGAAGACATTGTAAAACAAAAAATATTAAAAGCTAGACATTGAAGTATATAGATGACTATTATTATTTAATTCAACTACAATACTTAGGATTTAGATTCCATGGTTGGCAAAAACAACCAGACGTAAAAACAGTTCAGGAGTATTTAGAAAAAACCTTGCGTTTTATTTTTAATCATCAAAATTTTAAAACCCTTGGAGGAAGCAGAACCGATGCCATGGTTTCTGCCAATGATGCTTATTGCCACGTAACTACTAAAGAATTTTATGATACTAAATGGCTAACAAATGAACTAAATAAAAATCTACCTAGAGATATAAATATCATTAATATAAAACAAGTAAATGCTTCTTTTGATATGATTGGAGCCGTGAAACTTAAAGAATATCATTATTTATTTTCTCACGGAGAAAGAAATCATCCTTTTGCTGCTCCTATGATGGTAGGAAAAACAAACACTTTAGATATTGATTTAATGCAACAAGGAGCCAAGTTGTTTGAAGGAAAACACAACTTTAAAAAATACACCAAAAAAACTAGCAAAAAAACTATCTTTGAGCGAGAAGTTTTTAGCTCAGAAATTATTAAGAACAATTTATACACAGCTAATTTTTTCCCAAAAGAAAGTTATATATATAAAGTTACAGGGCCTGGATTTATGCATTATCAAATTAGAATGATGATGGGAAGTCTCTTTTTATTAGGAAGTGGAAAAATGGATTTAAAAACTCTTGAAAAAACATTAAGTGATTGGAATGATGAATTGGTACTTAAAGAAATTGCTCCCGCTAGTGGATTAATTCTACACAAAAACATTCTAAAATAATTTTTATTAGTAATATCACCACTTTATTATCCGTAGTAACACCTATTTTTACTAAACACCAGTAAATTAAATAGTTTTCTCGTATTTGCTTTAGTACTTTTGAACCATTCGAAAATAAAAAAACGTACCCCAAGGAATATCAAATGAGAATAACCAAACTTTACAAAGAATTTTTTAACAGTGAAAAAACAAGTGGACTTATACTAATTGTCTGCACCATTTTATCTTTAACAATTGCCAACTCAAGCTCAGGAATAGACTACAATGCTTTCTGGCAAACCCAATTTGCTGGTCACAGCATCGTACATTGGATTAACGATGGATTGATGACTATTTTCTTCCTGCTAATTGGATTAGAATTAGAGAGAGAAATATATCATGGTGAGCTTTCTAACATTAAAGATGCTTTATTACCCATTTTTGCTGCTTTAGGAGGAATTATTATCCCTGCTGGAATTTTCATGTATTTTAACATTGGTACAGACACCCAATCTGGAGCGGGAATTCCTATGGCTACAGATATTGCTTTTGCTCTTGGAATTTTATCTCTTTTAGGAAACAAAGTACCTACCTCTTTAAAAATATTTTTAACTGCTCTAGCTGTAATCGATGATTTAGGTGCCATATTAATTATCGCCACCTTTTATACCAAAACTATTTTTTGGGTAAATTTACTTATTGCATTAGGAATTTTTGGAACCCTATTGATTCTAAATAAATTACGAATAAAAAACCTAATCATCTATATCATAGGAGGAATTGCTATGTGGTATTTTATGCTTAACTCTGGCGTACACGCAACTATTACAGGAGTTTTACTAGCTTTTGCTATTCCATATAGAGATGGAGGAGAGAATTCAGCCTCATACAAACTACAACACTTTTTACATAAACCCGTAGCTTTTATTATCCTACCTGTTTTCGCTTTGGCCAATACCGCTATTATATTAAACAGTGATATTGGAGAAACTCTATCTCAAAACTACAGTATTGGTATCGCCTTAGGACTAATTGTAGGTAAACCACTAGGAATTTTTCTTTTAACTTTTATTGCTGTATCCATAGGTTTCTGTAAACTTCCAGATGATTTAAGCTGGAAATCAATTATAGGGGTTGGCTTTTTAGGTGGAATAGGATTTACCATGTCTATTTTTATTACCCTTCTTGCTTTTGATAATGATGACATTATTAATAAGGCTAAGTTCATTATTCTATTATCATCCTTAATTGCTGGATTCATAGGATTTATCTCTTTAAAACTGATATTAAACAAAGAGTATAAAGAAGAATAATGCAATGTGTTTTATTAAATAAAATTTGTATATTTGCCGACCAATTATCAAAGAGGTAATTGCGCATAATAATCATTTACAAAAATATTAGCATGTATTTATCAGCAGAAAAAAAAGCGGAAATTTTCGCAAAACACGGAAAGTCAGCAACTGACACAGGTTCTACAGAAGGACAAATTGCATTATTCACTTACAGAATTGCACATTTAACTGGTCACTTAAAAGCTAACAAAAAAGACTACAACACTCAACGTTCATTAGTAAAGTTAGTTGGTAAACGTAGAGCTTTATTAGACTACTTAGTAAAAACAGATATTTTACGTTACCGTGCAATTATCGCAGAATTAGGATTAAGAAAATAATTCAAGATATAAAAAGAGGCTTAATCGCCTCTTTTTTTTTACATTAGAGACTTCGCTGGAATTCATTTCAATGTTATATAAAATAAGAGGTCAGAACGTAGATTCTGAGTCCATTGTTAACAAAAAACCCTACAACAACACAACATTTTTGTTACACAATAACCGTTGGAATTTCTTATTTAATCCAACATTTAAAACATTTTATTTATGATACCTAAGGTATTTAAAGAAGTTATCGAATTAGGAGACGGAAGAACCGTTTCTATCGAAACTGGAAAATTAGCAAAACAAGCTCACGGTAGCGTTGTGGTGCAAATGGGTAAAGCTATGTTACTATGTACGGTAGTTTCTAACTACAAACAATCAGATGTAGACTTTTTACCACTAACAGTAGATTATAGAGAAAAATTTGCTGCAGCAGGAAAATATCCTGGAGGTTTCTTTAAAAGAGAAGCTAGACCAAGTGATGACGAAGTATTAACCATGCGTCTAATTGACCGTGTATTACGTCCATTATTCCCTAAAGATTATCATGCAGAAACTCAGGTAATGATTCAGTTAATGTCTCATGACCCAGAAGTAATGCCAGATGCTTTGGCTGGTTTAGGTGCATCTGCAGCTATTCAATTATCTGACATCCCTTTTGAAACTCCAATTTCAGAAGCTCGTGTAGGTAGAATTAACGGAGAATTCGTAATCAACCCAACAAGAGCTCAATTAGCAGAGTCTGACATCGATATGATGATCGGTGCTTCTGCTGATTCTGTAATGATGGTAGAAGGTGAAATGGATGAGATTTCTGAAGAAGAAATGGCTGATGCTATTAAGTTTGCTCACGAAGCGATTAAATTACAATGTGCTGCTCAAGTAAAATTAGCAGAAGCATTTGGAAAGAAAGAAACTCGTGAATACGCTCAAGCAGAAGAAAACGAAGAATTAGCCGCCCGTATTAAAGAATTAACATACGACAAATGTTATGCTATTGCTTCTAAAGGAACTTCTAAAGTTGAAAGAACTGATGCTTTTGAACAAGTTAAAGAAGAAGTAAAAGCAGCTTTTACCGAAGAAGAATTAGAAGAATATGGAGACTTAGTTGGAAAATACTTTAACAAATCTCAAAAAGAAGCGGTTCGTGAATTAACACTAGCTGAAGGTTTACGTTTAGATGGTCGTAAGACAACTGAAATTAGACCTATTTGGGGAGAAGTAGATTATTTACCATCAACACATGGTTCTTCTATTTTTACTCGTGGAGAAACTCAAGCCTTAGCGACAGTTACTTTAGGAACTTCTAGAGATGCTAATATTATTGACTCTCCTACTCACGAAGGAGAAGAAAAATTCTATTTACACTATAACTTCCCTCCTTTCTGTACTGGAGAAGCTAGACCTTTAAGAGGTACTTCACGTAGAGAAGTTGGACACGGAAACTTGGCCCAAAGAGCTTTAAAAGGAATTATTCCAGCGGAATGTCCTTATACAGTAAGAGTTGTATCAGAAGTATTAGAATCTAACGGTTCTTCTTCTATGGCAACAGTTTGTGCTGGTACTATGGCTTTAATGGATGCCGGAGTACAAATTACAAAACCAGTTTCTGGTATTGCTATGGGATTAATTTCTGATGGTGATCGTTACGCTGTATTGTCTGATATTTTAGGTGATGAAGATCACTTAGGAGATATGGACTTTAAAGTAACAGGTACTGCTGATGGTATTACTGCTTGTCAGATGGACATTAAAGTAAAAGGATTGTCTTATGAGATTTTAGTAAATGCTTTAAAACAAGCACGTGAAGGACGTTTACATATCTTAGGAAAAATTACAGAAGTAATTGAAACTCCTAATGCAGATGTAAAAGCTCACTCTCCTAAAATGATCACTAGAGTAATTCCTAACGATTACATTGGTGCTTTAATTGGACCTGGTGGTAAAAACATTCAAGAGTTACAAAAAACTACAGGATGTACTATTGTTATTAACGAAGACCCTAAGACTACTGAAGGTATCGTTGAAATTTTAGGAACCAACCAAGAAGGAATTGATGCAGTATTAGCTAATATTGATTCTATGTTATTCAAACCTGAAGTTGGAGGATCTTACGAAGTTAAAGTAATTAAAATGTTAGATTTTGGAGCAGTAGTAGAATATACTCAAGCACCAGGAAATGAAGTTTTATTACACGTAAGTGAATTGGCTTGGGAACGTACTGAAAACGTTTCTGATGTGGTAAATATGGGAGATGTTTTTGAAGTAAAATACTTTGGAAAAGATCCTAAAACCCGTAAAGAAAAAGTATCTAGAAAAGCTTTACTACCAAAGCCAGAAGGTTTTAAAGAAAGAGCTCCTAGAGAAAACAACGATCGTGGTGGACGTGACAACAGAGGTAGAGACAATCGTAGAGACGATAGAAAACCAAGAGAAGAGAAAAAAGCTGAATAGTTTTTAAATTCTTTTTATATAAAACTAAATCCCTTTCAATTCATTTTGAAAGGGATTTTTTTAATGTTTTAAACACTCTTATAAAACACTTTTATGTTTAACTTTAATCTCTAGAAAAAGAAAAAAGATGATTGAATATTACAAAACAAAAAAATTAAAACATCAAGAACAATTACAAAAAACTCAATATCAGTTAAACTGGTTAAGTTCCCTTCGTTTTATTATTTTTTGTTCAACAATTATTTCCATTTATTTATTTTGGAATCACAAAAACATCATCATTGTAACATCCTTTCTACTTGGAGTAATCTTATTTGTCTTTTTTTTAAACAAGTATCTAAATCTTACTCGTAAAAAAAAGTTATTACAAAAATTAATAGACATCAACACTACAGAAATTGAGATTATAAAAGGTAACTATTTACATTTAGATACGGGTGAAGAATTTATAAACCCTACACATTTTTACAGCCATGACATTGATTTGTTTGGAAAAGGTTCTTTTTTTCAGTTCATCAACCGAACAGCTACTAAAAAAGGGAAACTTAATTTGTCAAAAATATTAACAGATAATAATATTAACGATATCCCAAAAAAACAAGAAGCTATTCATGAACTTTCAGAAAAATCAGATTGGAGGCAGTTGTTCTCTGCAACAGCAAAACTTATAGAAATAACCACTCCTGTTGATATTATATTAGAATGGATAGAAAAACACAAATCTTTATTTTCTAAAAAAACCGTTCTGATTTCTAACCTATTTTCTACAATAACTTTTATTCTTATTATAGGCTCATCCTTTAATTTATTCAACGTCAACTACCTATTTGCATGGTTCTTTTTAGGAGTAATCATTTCTGGGCTTTATGTAAAAAAAGTGAATATCATTCATAAAAAAGCTACAGAAACCACTACTACTTTTCATCAATATTATAAAATTTTAGAGCTGATAGAAAAGGAACAATTCCATTCTAATCTGCTAAAAAATGAGCAAAAAAAACTATATCAAAAAAACCAAAAAGCCTCGGATATTTTTAAAGCATTTGCCAAAATTTTAGATGCTTTAGATCAGCGTAACAACATCATTGTTGCCCTTGTAAGAAATGGTTTGTTTTTATCAGACATGAAACAAGCTAACAAAATTGAAACGTGGATTGCTGAACATAAAAACATCACTAGAGAATGGTTTGATCTTATTGCTTTTTTTGATGCACAAAATAGTTTAGCCAATTTTAAATTCAATCATTCCAATTTTATTTTTCCTGAAATCTCAGACACTAAAACCGTTATTAAAGCAACTAATTTAGGACATCCATTAATTCATAAACACAAAAGAATTCCTAATAACTGTTTAATAGACACACATTCATTTTTTATTATAACAGGATCTAATATGGCTGGAAAAAGTACTTTTTTAAGAACCGTGGCTTTAAACATAATGATGGCCAATATAGGTTTACCAGTCTGTGCTGATAACATGAAATACAAGCCTATTAAATTAGTTACAAGCATGAGAACTGCTGATTCTTTAACAGACAATACTTCATACTTTTTTGCAGAAATAAAACGACTAAAATTTGTGATAGAGACCATTAAAAATGAACCTTATTTTATTCTTTTAGATGAAATTTTAAAAGGAACAAACAGTGTTGACAAAGCCAATGGTTCTCATCAATTTATTGAAAAATTAATAGACTCAAAAGCTACGGGAATGATTGCAACACACGATATTAGTTTATGTAGTATTGCCGATACACATTCAGAAATTCAGAATTATTACTTTGATTCAGAAGTAATAAATAACGAATTGGTTTTTGATTATTTATTAAAAAACGGAATCTGCAAAAACATGAATGCTTCTTTTCTACTTAAAAAAATGGAAATCATCTAAAACAACTGATAATCAGCAAAATAACAAATTATCAAAAATAAATTTAAAATAACAACGTTCTTTTTGTAACAAAAAACAAGATATGTTCGTATTTAGAAAGACATATTAAAGTTTAACAAGTAAAATTCAATGAGACAACTTAAAATCACCAAGCAGGTTACCAATCGTGAAACAGCTTCTTTAGATAAATACTTACAAGAAATTGGAAAAGTAGACTTAATTACTGCCGACATGGAGGTAGAATTAGCACAAAGAATTAAAGCTGGAGACCAGGCTGCTTTAGAGCGTTTAACCAAAGCAAACTTACGTTTCGTAGTATCTGTTGCAAAACAGTACCAAAACCAAGGATTGACTTTACCCGATTTAATTAACGAAGGAAACTTAGGATTGATTAAAGCGGCAAAACGTTTTGATGAAACTCGTGGTTTTAAATTTATCTCTTATGCTGTATGGTGGATTCGTCAATCTATTTTACAAGCTTTGGCAGAACAATCTCGTATTGTACGTTTACCGTTAAACAAAATTGGTTCTATTAACAAAATCAATAAAATGTACGCTTTCTTAGAGCAAGAAAACGAACGCCCACCATCTGCAGAAGAAATTGCTAAGAAATTAGACATGACTGTAAATGATGTAAAAGAGTCTATGAAAAACTCTGGTCGTCACGTATCTATGGATGCTCCATTAATTGAAGGTGAAGATTCTAACTTATATGATGTATTAAACTCTGGAGAGTCTCCAAACCCTGATAGAACTTTATTACACGAATCTTTAAAAGTAGAAATTGAACGTGCTTTAGAAACATTAACTCCTAGAGAAGCTGATGTAGTTCGTTTATACTTTGGTTTGGGAGAACACCAACCTATGACTTTAGAAGAAATTGGAGAGACTTTTGATTTAACTCGTGAACGTGTACGTCAAATTAAAGAAAAAGCAATCCGTAGATTAAAACATACTTCAAGAAGTAAAATTTTAATGACTTACTTAGGTTAGTCTAACCTACCATACAAAAACAAAGATGAGTAAATTAGTAGCTCCATCGGTATTAGCTGCCGATTTTGCAAACATCCAACGTGATGTAGAAATGATTAACAGTAGTGAAGCAGATTGGTTTCATATTGATATTATGGATGGTGTTTTTGTACCTAACATTTCTTTTGGAATGCCAGTAGTACAAGCCATTAAAAAACATGCAACCAAACCTTTAGATGTACATTTAATGATTGTAAATCCAGATCAATACATTAAAACATTTAAAGAAATTGGAGCTGATATTTTAACTGTTCACTACGAAGCTTGTACACATTTACACAGAACCATACAAGCCATTAAGGCAGAAGGAATGCAAGCTGGTGTAGCTTTAAATCCACACACACCAATTTCTGTTTTAGAAGATATTATTCAAGAATTAGACTTGGTTTGTATTATGAGTGTAAATCCTGGTTTTGGAGGACAATCATTTATAGAAAATACTTATACTAAAGTTCAACAACTAAAAAACTTAATCACTTTTAAAGGTTGCGATACTAAAATTGAAATTGATGGTGGCGTAACTAACAAAAATGCAAACAATTTAATTGAAGTGGGTGCTGATGTATTGGTTGCAGGTAGTTTTGTTTTTGGAGCAGAAGATCCTATTGAAACTGTAAAAGAATTAAAAGCATTAATTAACTAAGTGATATTAAACTTAATTTATACATTTAACAAAAAAATTAAAACAGATGAAATTTTTTATCGATACTGCTGATTTAAAGCAAATTGAAGAAGCACAAGCATTAGGGGTTTTAGACGGTGTTACAACCAACCCTTCATTAATGGCTAAAGAAGGAATTAAAGGAGAAGCTAATATCATCAATCACTATAAAGCTATTTGCGAAATTGTAGATGGAGATGTAAGTGCAGAGGTAATTTCTACTGACTTTGACGGAATGGTTAGAGAAGGAGAAGCTTTGGCTGCTTTACACCCTCAAATCGTGGTAAAACTACCAATGATTAAAGATGGAATTAAGGCTTGTAGATATTTTAGCGCTAAAGGAATTAAAACCAATGTTACTTTGGTGTTTTCTGTAGGTCAAGCATTATTAGCTGCAAAAGCAGGAGCTACTTATGTATCTCCATTTATTGGTCGTTTAGATGATATTTCTACAGATGGTTTACACTTAATTAGTGAAATTAGAGAAGTATACGATAACTACGGTTTTGAAACTGAAATTTTAGCAGCTTCTGTAAGACACACTATGCATATTGTAGATTGTGCTAAAATTGGTGCTGATGTAATGACTGGACCTTTATCTGCAATTGAAGGATTATTAAGACATCCTTTAACTGATAGTGGATTGGCTAAGTTTTTAGAAGATGCAAAAAGTTTTCAATAAGAAAATTTAAATCCTAAATAAAAAGCGACTCAAATTTGAGTCGCTTTTTTTATGCTATATCTAAACTTACTTTATAACCTTCGTAAGATCTAATGTTAAAAACTTTACCGTCTTCAAAAATCAAATATTGCCCTTTTACACCTTTTAAAATTCCTTCGTAAAAATTTTCCTTGTCTAAATTTAAACTTCCTACTTTCGTTGGATAATTTTCTACAGGATAATTAAGTTCTAACACTTCATCTTCCTGAACATAATATTCTTTGGTCTCTTCAGGTAAATATTGTTTTAATTCATGTTTTACTTTAATTAAATCTTCATCAGCAACATCGTTCTTTAACATTTTTTGCCAACTGGTTTTATCACTTACATGATCTTTTAAAGCAACTTCTGTAATTCCCGCCAAATATCTGTTAGGCACTTCTACAAAAGGAATAGCTTTGTTCGCTCCTTGATCTATCCAACGTGTTGGAATTTGCGTTTTTCTTGTTACCCCTACTTTTACATTACTAGACAATGCCAAATAAACTATATGTGGTTGCAATTGTGCTTTTTCTTCATAAGCCAAGTTTCTATCTTCAATTCCTAAATGCGCTGTACTTAATTCAGGTTTCATCACCCAATCAGCCACACCCGGTTGTTCATAAAAACATTCATAACAATGTCCTTGTCTAAAAATTTTCTTCTCTTTCCCACAGCTTAAACATTGATACCCCTCAAAAGTAATAGCGATTGATTTGTTTAACAATTGATTTAAATTCAATACGTGACTATCTGTAGATAAGTAGTACTGAACCTGATCCTTATTTTCTGTGGTCATTTTTGTTAATACACCGTGGAATCTCATGGAAAAAAGTTATTTTAGTTGTTCAAAGATATTCATTTTTAACTTGTATTAGGCACTTAAAGGATATGACATTACCTATATTAAACTCAATTATTTCATGGTTTCTTAAAAAAAGAAAACATCAAGTAGAGCTTTTTTTAAAATATCCTGTAGAAGTTCAAAACGAACAGCTACTAAAGTTGCTAGACGCAGCTGCTAAAACCAGTTATGGTAAAAAGTATCAGTTTAAAAAAATAAATACGTATCAAGATTTTCAAAATCAAGTTCCGTTAATGAACTACGAGGCTTTAAGCCCATATATAGAAGAACAGCGCAATACTGGTAAAAGTGTACTTTGGGATAATAAAATAAAATGGTATGCAAAATCTAGCGGAACCACTAATGCTAAGAGTAAGTTTATTCCTGTAAGCGAAGATGCTATTAAACAATGTCATTTTAAGGGTGGAAAAGACATGCTTACTTTATTTTACAATAACAATGAAGATGCTAAACTTTTTACGGGAAAAAACTTGCGTTTAGGTGGAAGTAGTGCAGTATATGAAAACAATGAATCTTACTTTGGTGATTTGTCTGCCATTATTATAGAAAACCTTCCTCTATGGGCGGATATGAGCAGCGCTCCCAAACAGGAAGTAGCTTTGATGAGTGAGTGGGAAGCCAAAATGGATGCTATTATTAAAGAAACTGTTGATGAAAATATTACAAGTTTAGCAGGTGTTCCCTCTTGGATGTTGGTATTGTTAGAAAGAGTTTTAAAACATACAGGTAAAAATAATATTCTAGAAGTTTGGCCTAACTTAGAAGTTTATTTCCATGGTGGTGTAAACTTTACGCCATACAAAGAACAGTATAAAAAGTTAATCCCATCAGATACTTTTAAATACTATGAGACTTATAATGCTTCCGAAGGATTTTTTGCCATTCAAGATCAAAATGACAGTGATGAATTATTACTAATGTTAGATTATGGCATTTTTTATGAGTTTATTCCTATGGATGAATACAACAGTGTAAACTCTAAAGCCATTCCTTTATCCGAAGTAGAAATTAATAAAAATTATGCATTGGTCATTACGACCAATGCTGGTTTGTGGAGATATATTATTGGAGATACCATTAAGTTTATTTCAACTTTTCCACATCGAATTAAAATTACGGGAAGAACCAAACATTTTATCAATGCTTTTGGAGAAGAATTAATCATTGAAAATGCCGAACAGGCTTTAAAAATTGCTTGTAAAGAAACAAATTCAACCATTAAAGAATATACCGTAGCACCCGTTTTTATGGATGCTAAGACAAAAGGAAGTCACGAATGGCTTATTGAGTTTGAAGAACAACCTACTTGTTTAAAAACCTTTACAACATCTTTAGACAATGCTTTAAAACAAATTAATTCTGACTACGAGGCAAAACGATATAAAGACATGACTTTAGTAAGTCCTATCATTACCATTGCTCATAAAAATCAATTTCACCATTGGTTAAAAAGCAAAAATAAACTGGGTGGACAACACAAGGTTCCAAGACTGCTTAACGACAGGTCTTTTATTGAAGAAATAAAACAATTTACCTTAGAAGGTAATTTTAATTTTCTAAAGTAACATCTTTTAAAATAGGCTCTATAGTTTCTTTTGGAATGTCTTTAATTCTCATAAAAATTAAAGCATCAATAGCATCATTAAAATCATTGTCAACATTATAAGCCACAAACTTTGCATTTTGCTTGATGTACTGTTTTATCAATACAGGTAAACGTAACTTATCACCTTCTACTTCTTTAATAATGTTATCTAATTTTTTAACATCTCCATCAATAAAGTTCTTCATATAATCAAACTCATTTGGTGTTAAATCAATCTCAAATGGATTTTTAGAACTTATAAAATCTGCCACCTCATCATTTCTATAATAAGTATCTAAAAAACTCATCATTACAGATTTTGAATAATTAGTAAACAGATTGCTAATGGTAGCCCCTCCCATTAAATATTCATATTGAGGATATTTTACAGTAACAGCAGCAATTCCTCTCCACAACAAGAACAAAGACATGGGTTTTTGTTGATATTCTGGAACAATAAAAGCCCTACCCATTTCTATGGTTTTAGGGAGTTTTTCATCCATTTCAGAGGTAAATCTAAAAAAGGTAGACACGTAAAAACTTTTAAATCCATTACGTTTAAAAACCTCTTCACCGAGTCCCATTCTGTAAGCACCTACAAAACGTTCATCATTCTTATTCCACAAAATTAAATGATGGTAATAATCATCGTATTTATCTGTGTCTATTTTTTTATTAGTCCCTTCTCCAATCAACCTAAAAGTCATTTCTCTTAACCTTCCTATTTCCTCCATTAGATTAGGAATTTCATCAGCCTTGGTTAAGAAGACTTCATACTCATTAGAAATAAACAATCTTTTTTTATGTTCCCTAATGGTCTCTATTTCTCTACAAATATCTTCATGATTTTTAGGCAAGGCAATCTCCTTTGCTTTTTTCATTAAGCGATTTCTATACTCTAGGATTTGTTTTCTTTTTCTTAAGAAGGATTTAGATAGTAAATAAGTTTTTCCTCTTAAAAAGCTATTTAAAGTGGTGATCTCATCAATTTGCTGGATCTCCCTTTCTTTAATTGGCGTTCCTATTTTAATATGAATTACCTGTTTTCTTTTATTATTAAGTTCTGAAGGCAATTTTAAAGTTCTTAACACACCACTGATTTTAGCCAATCGGTAAAACCAACGGCTATTCTTTGCATGAAAATAGATGGGTACAATGGGAACATTCGCTTTTTTAATCAACTTAATTGCTCCTTCTTCCCATTTATTATCAACATAAATATTTCTTTCTTTAATGGTAGAAACTTCTCCTGCAGGAAAAATCCCTAAAGAATTTCCTTCTTTTAAATGTTTTAAAGCTGATATAATTCCTTTTACACTTGAGATATCATCCTTTCTATCTTCAAAAGGATTTACAGGCATTACAAAAGGCTTTAAAGGATCTATTTTATGTAATAAAAAATTAGCAATAATTTTATAGTCAGACCTGGCTTCTAACAAAATCCTAAGCAGCAAAACCCCATCTATTCCTCCAAGTGGATGGTTAGATATTGAAATAAAAGCTCCTTCCTTAGGAATTTTAGCTAAGTCTGCTTCTGAAATATGGTAGGTAATTCCATACTCCTTTAACAAACCATCTAAAAAAGGAATTCCTTCTTTATGTTTATGTTTATCATAAACTTTATTGGCTTTATCTAGTCGAGTTACAAACAAAAAAAATCGTCCAACCAAATTACCTAATATAGGTATTTTGTTTAGCTTTAGTAACGTAGAAAAATCTTTAGAACTTACTAACGGCATAATCACACTTTAATTCATAGCTTACAAGAATAAAAAAAAACTTTCACAAATCGTGAAAGTTTTTCTTATATATGCATTATAAAATAACTTGATTAATAGGTCCACATATCAGACTCTAAATCTCTTATTTCTTCTTTAATATTTTGTGCTTCTCTTAATTGGAATAATGAATTTCCTCGGATATATTCATTAATACTTCTGTTTCCAAACATATTCTCTTCTCTAATAATTACAGAAGCAAAATCTCTAATATTTAACAAATAATCAAAAGACTCTGTATAAGCTGCAAAACCATTTTTAATAGGATATGCATGATGCAATACATTTCTAGCATCTGGATAAAAAACCCAGAACAAAGGATAAATATCATCATCAACCACATCATCTCTACCAATAGTTTGTACATCTGGAGCCAAGGGAGCAATTGCCAATAAACGATAATTCATTTGACTAGTTCTCTTATTAAAGTACCAAATTCCTTTAATTTGATAAGCTTGAATATCCTCAGGCTTTATATAGTTCTTATCGATATACTCATCAATATTAGTCTCTCCTTGATTTAACATGTCATAACCATAACTAGCCGTATCAATTCTTACTAATTTTTTTTCTATTTCAGAAACAGGTAATTTGTTAATAAACTTTGAGTCTTCATAAACTTCTACAATATTTCCGTTTTTGATATTCTCTAATAAATTAACAAATAAGGATTTTGAAGTAGCAGGGTTATTATCATCGTTTACAGGATAATACAATCGAAAATTTGCTTTTTGATACAAATCAATGGTTTCCCAAACTACTTTAGACCATAATATATCTCTTTCATCAACATACTCATATGGTAATGGTTTGTCTTGATCTAATTTTATACGTTCCTCTGATTTCACTCCAATTTCTGAAACCTTCTTAGCATTTAACAATCCATAATTAGACTGTGAAAATGCTATAGAAACTGTTGCAAAAAACAGAAATAAAAAGCTATTTATAAATTTATTATTTTTCATTCTAGTTATTAATTAGAAATTTCTACACTGATTGGCAATACCTCTTTAAGCTTATATGATGAGTTCCCTACTATTGCGGCTCTAATACCAAAGATAGTAACAATATCGCCTCTACTTGCAGATTCAATTGCTTTTTGTGCTTGAGCATTCATTCTGTTACCATTTACAATTACTGTTGTTTTTCCTGGTACCTTTACTTTAAAGCTTAACACATTTAAATTTAAATCAAAAACAAAATCAGGTAAAGCAGCAGAGATAGATGATTTTACTAAACTCGTTTTTGGCATGCTAATAGACCCATATTCTCCACGAATACTGGCTTGTGGTGCTGGAATGTCTTTAATTCTAAACGGTACCGGTGCAGATTTTATTGTTTCTCCCGAATCCGTTATTCCAGTTACATTAATTTGAACAGAAGTTCCTCCTCCTGGTCTTAGTATATAACTAGATCCATTAATTCTTCTTAATCCTGTTGCACTTGCATTTATTTTATTGGCATTAATTCCTGCCATAGAAATGGTAATAGGGTTTTCAATTCCTCTATAAACCACATTCATTTTATCTGCAGAAATAACCGCTCCGCTAGGTTTTGGCACCACTGCATAATTACTATTAACAGGAATTTTAACTTCTTTTCCGTTTTCTATAAAGGTAAATTCTCCAACAATCGTATTTTCTCCAACCTTACCCGATGGTAGTGATAAAGAAACTACTCCATTGTTAAAAACTTTGGCATCATTTAAATCTAATTTATTACCATTAATCACAACTTTATTTGGTACTTTAGAATCATCTCTACTAGCTAATAAAACTTCTCCTTCAAATTTTTCTCCTTCGAAAAAAGCAGTTTTACTAGGAATAACCAATGCTTTTAGATTATTAGCTGAAGTTGCTTTTTTTAATCTTCCTGATAAAAAAGAAGTCAACGCTTCATTTTCTATATTTAGCACTGCATTCTCCATGCTAGACAAAATAGCAATGGTACCAATGGTGGGAATTCCTTTAAAGTTATAATCTAACCAAGATTTTTTTATTGAGTTTACTTCAACAGGTTTTGTTTCAAAATTAGCATTGATTTGATTTACAATATTTTGATTTCCAGAAATTAATTTTAACATTTCTTCTCTGTAAGTATCAACAGCTGAAACGAACTGATTTCCTGCCTTATTATTTTTATCTCCAACAAATAAAAACTCATCCATTAAATCTCCTTTTCCCATTTCTGTTGCAGGTAGTTTACCTGTTTCTGGGTCTAGTGGATTCTCTTCTTTAATCTTATCCTTTAAAACTTTAATCTCAGCGATAAATTCTTTAGATAAGTTATCAATCTTAGTTGCTATTTGATATATCTCAGCATATTGCGCAGAATTTTCTTTACTCAACTGATATAAATCTCCTAAAGTTGTTTTGTTTTTTTCAACCCCTTGTTCTATGGCATCTTCTGATCTTTCGTACATTTTAGCAAATGCTTCCATTACCTCAACAGAAACCTGCATTGCCAAAAGTGCTAGCAATACAAGATACATTAAGTTAATCATTTTCTGCCTAGGGCTTAATTTTGCTCCTGCCATAAAGACTTAGTTTTTTTAATTTAATACTAGATTTATTTATGATAGAGCTTTATTTATTTCCCATTGCTGATAACATTCCTCCATAAACGCTGTTTAATGAAGCGATGTTTTTGGACAGGCTTTCCATTTGCTTGGTTAACTCCTCTGATTTTTCAGAAACAGAATTTACCAATTTAGATTGATTATTTAATACTTCCATTTGAGCAGATTGTACTTTGTTCATGCTATCTTCTTGAGTAGCATACATTGCATTGATCTTTTCTAAATGATTTGCTGCAGCACTTATTTCCTTATTGTATTTACTTGTATCAGCCACAGAACCTGAACTTTCTCCAATTTGCTTTGCAGCATCAGAAAGATTATTCATACTTGTTGTTAACTTGTTAATTACGTTTGCATCTAAATTAGAAGCAGCCAACATTTCATCTATTTTTTTGGTCAACACTCCTTCTGGAGTTTCTTCTTTTTTCTTTTTTGATGAACTTCCACTACCCGCTAACTCAGGATAAACTAAAGACCAATCTAATTCTTCTTTAGGTATTGGTTCAAAGGCAGAAATAACAAAAATAATAGCTTCAGTAAACAAACCTAATTGTAGCATTAAATCAGCACCATCCCAATGCATTAATTTAAATAAAGCTCCCAAAATAACAACGGCTCCTCCTAAACCATAAGCCATTGCCATAAATTTCTTAAATCCTGTTGAGTTTAAATCCATAAGTGTAAAAAATAGTTTTTATTTAATATGTTATTAATATTGAAGTCCTCCCCATTTAGCATCACCTAAGTAATCCTGTACAGTTCTAAATCCAATATAACTTTTTGCAGAATCTGCATATTCATAATCTCTTGTACTTACCTCTAAAAAGTAGGCTATGTCTTTCCAAGAACCACCTCTGATGACCTTTCTTTTATTTGTCGGATCATCTATATCTGCATTTAAAGAATTTGTAATATATGCAGCTGTAGTATTATAAGCTGTAGATGTCCATTCAGAAACATTACCAGCCATATTATACAAACCATAATCATTAGCTTGAAAAGATCTTGCCTCTACAGTATAAGTAAACCCATCTGCAGCAAAGTCATTTCTCTTTGGTTTAAAATTGGCTAAATAATAACCATCTCTATCTGTAACATATGGCCCTCCCCAAGGAAACTTTCCATTCTCAATACCTCCTCGAGCAGCAAATTCCCATTCTGCTTCTGTTGGCAACCTAAATTCTGGTAATTGAGTCCCTGAACCGTTAGATCTTAAGAAATCGTTTTTCTTTTTTGTTCTCCAATTACAAAAAGCTTTTGCCTGGTTCCAAGAGACTCCTACAACAGGATACTCTTCAAATGCGGCGTGCCAAAAATAATTATCAACCATTGCATCGTTATGTGAATACTCAAAATCTTTGGCCCATACCGTAGTATCTGGATAAACATTAATATCTACCTCTGCAAAACTGTTCTTTTTTGCAATGTTTGTTCTATTTTGCTTAGTATTTGCTACATATGAGTATTTTAATAAACCAACATCAAATACTTTCATATCTCCAACATCTTCCTGCGGCAAATATAATTGATCCATTACCTCAGCATATCCTTCATCAGGATACTCATCCGTTTTCCAATACAATGGCACTTTCCAATTCAATGGTAAAGTTCCTTTGTGATTTTGTTTTATCATACCATATGTATTTAACATATAATTCTCATATGGAGTATATTTTTCAGGATCAGCAGTTGCCTCAGCATTTAAATATTTATAATTTGAGATTCCAAATTTTGATTTATCATCTAAACTAGAAAAACCTTCTGCATAATTAGCTAATTCAGATCTTACGATAGAATCTCTTACCCAATACACAAATTCTTTATATTCACTGTTGGTTATTTCAGTATCATCCATAAAAAACTCTTTTACAGTAACACTTCTAGGAGGCATTTCAAAACCACCCCATCTGTTTTCTTCTGTTTTCCCCATTGTAAAAGAACCTCCTGGTACTAAAACCATTCCATAAGGCTTTTCAGCAAACCAAGTATTTTTAGATGTTGCTCCTACAAGTTCTCCTTTATCTCCAAATCCGCTACAGCTTACTAGCGTAATGTAAACTATGGATAAGAACAGTATTTTTTTCATATTATCTTGTTGTGTCTTTTTTTATAGAATTGCGTAAACTTAGAAAAAAAATCTAAATGAGCAATGAAAGAGGATACCATATTCTTTCATTATTAAATTAAGATATTTTTCTATGTACATTAAACCATCTTTCTGGCACTTTTTGCTCTATAGTGTTTAAATAATCATCGTACGAACAGGGTACTAAAACATGTCTTTTATATTTTGATTGTGTAGGTATATCTACCTGCATCCACCATCTTTGACTTTTATCACTTTGATAAAAGCTAATTACCTCATTTTCAAACGGGACTAAATATTTTAAATAACTATCTTTTGATCCGTATGGATAATCTTTGGTTCTTAAAGAATATCCCTCTATAAAATACCAGATTACCTGAGAAATCAACTTACTTGTTTGATGGTTGACATCAAATAGTTTGTTGTACTCATATATTCCAAAGGAGGTTACTTTATCACTAATCCCTGCATACCTAGCAATAGCACAAAGATCATCTCCATATAATCCATTTGGATTTGCATTTCCATTTGCTGGTGCTTCTCCGCATCTTACCACTCCCATATCAATAGCTACAATATCAGCATCTCTCATTACAGGCTCCACAATGGAAATATTTTTTAACGCTCCCACTCTGTAAGCTTCAAAACTCAAATTTTCTATAAGAGAAATCTCTTCTTGAGAATTGTAATAAGTTTGATATCCTAAATTGGCATAATTAAATAAATTACAAGGTTGCTCTAAAATGATTTTACTTAGATAAGAATTTGAATTTAACTCGTCTTGAATATCTCCAAAACTAAACTTTGGGCTAGCAACCGCTAAATTCACTGCCTGATCTAATTGATTATACCCTCTGTAATTGGCATAAATTAAATCCTGACCTCCTCCAATAATGATAGGTAACACATTATTTTTCAATAAAAAATCAACAGTTTCTTGAACTGCAAAATAAGTATCCTTTAATTGATTTCCTGGCTGAATGCTACCCAAATCTACCATAGAGAGATCCCAATTCCCTCCGTATAATTGATATAACTGCTTGCGAATTTCATCAGCACCAATCCCCGTTCCTTGATTACCTACAGCTCCTCTTTCTTCTCTAACATCAAAAAAAGCCAAATTTACATTTTCCAAATCTGGGAAACCTAATTCATCTGTATGCTTAACTAATTGACGACCCAACATCTCTTTAGAAGTTTCTTCATATGAAAGTACTTCTGCTGATATTGGTGTAAAAAAATCTTGAATCATACCTTTATGAAATACTATTTTTTCTTAGTCGTTTTTTTAGCTGCTGGTTTTTTAGCAGGTGCTTTTTTTGCTCTTGCTTTCTTTTTAGGAGCATTTTTTTCAATAATGTCCTTTACCTCTTCTAACGTAAGAGCAGGGGCATCTATTGTCTTAGCAAGTTCAATTTTTGTTTTTCCTTTGATAATATTGTGTCTTCCCCAACGTGCTTTTTCTACTCTAATTCCTTCTTCTTCCCAGTTGTGAACTACTTTTTCTATTTCTTTACGCTTCTTATCTTCAATTAACTGAACAATATCATCGTTTGATAAATTATCAAAATCGTATTTTTTATTAACGTTGATAAACATTCCGTTCCACTTAATAAAAGGTCCAAAACGACCTACTCCTTTTTGCACTGGTAAATTTTCATACTCAGCAATTGGAGCATCGGCTTTTATTTTTGCTTCGATTAATTCAACAGCTCTATCAAAATCTACAGACATAGGATCTTCTCCTCTGTCTAAAGAAACATACATGTCACCATATTTGATATAAGGCCCAAAACGACCGTTAGAAACTACCGCTTCTTCACCTTTATACTCTCCTAAATTTTTAGGTAATAAGAATAAATCTAGAACTTCTTCTAAAGTTACCGTTCCCAAGTTTTGCTCTTTTAACAAACTTGCAAATTCTTTTTCTTCATCATCTGGCCCTCCAATTTGTGCCAAAGGACCAAATTTACCCAAACGAACTAAAACCGTTTTACCAGACTCTGGATGCGTTCCTAAAATACGTTCTCCACTTTCTCTTTCTGCATTTTCGGCAACGTCTTTTACATTGGTATGAAATCCTTGGTAGAATTCTTTAATCATTCCAATCCACTCCTCATTCCCTTCTGCAATCTCATCAAATTGCGCTTCTACTTTTGCAGTAAATCCGTAATCAAGAATTTTTTCGAAATGCGCTACTAAAAAGTCATTTACAATGTTTCCAATATCTGTTGGAACTAACTTTCCTTTATCTGAACCTACTTTTTCTGTTAAGGTTTTAGAAGCTACTTTATCATTTTTTAAAACAAACTGCTCATAAGCTCTATCCTCTCCTTCAACAGTTCCTTTTTCTACATAACCTCTACGCAAAACAGTAGAAATGGTTGGTGCATATGTAGACGGACGTCCAATTCCTAACTCCTCTAATTGTTTTACCAAAGACGCTTCTGTAAATCTATATGGAGCTTTGGTGAAACGTTGAGTCGCTGTTATGTATTCATGTTCTAAAACATCACCAACGGTTAAACGAGGTAACATTCCATCTTGCTCTTCATCTTCGTTATCGTTTCCTTCTAAATATACTTTTAAGAACCCTTCAAACTTGATCATTTCCCCATTTGCTGTGAAAATTTTAGCGTTTTTATTGTTCTCAATTTTTACGTTGGTACGCTCTAATTGTGCATCACTCATTTGAGAAGCCAAAGTTCTTTTCCAAATCAAATCATATAATCTATTTTGATCGTATTCTTCATTGATTTCATGACGAGTCATATCAGTAGGACGAATCGCCTCATGCGCTTCTTGTGCTCCTTTAGATTTGTTATTATAATTTCTAGGCTTGCTAAACTCTGCTCCATAAGAAACGGTAATTTCATCTGCAGCTGCTTTTTTTGCTTCATCAGATAAATTTACACTATCCGTTCTCATGTAGGTAATAATCCCTGCTTCGTATAAACGCTGAGCAACGGTCATGGTTTTTGACACTGAAAAACCTAATTTCCTAGCTGCCTCTTGTTGTAATGTTGAAGTGGTAAAAGGTGCTGCTGGAGACTTTTTTGCTGGTTTTGTAGTTAAATCAGCAATGGTAAATTCTGCTCCGATACATTGTTTTAAAAAGGCTTCTGCTTTTTCTCTTGTTTCAAAAGCTTTAGGTAAAGTTGCTTTAAAACTTTTTCCTTCATCATTGTAAAATTCTGCTACTACTTTGTAACTAGCTTCACTTACAAACTCTAAAATGCTTCGTTCTCTTTCTACAATTAATCTAACAGCAACAGATTGTACCCTACCGGCAGATAATCCTGCTTTTACTTTTCTCCATAAAACAGGAGATAATTCGTATCCTACAATTCTATCTAAAACCCTACGTGCTTGCTGTGCATCAACTAAATTATAGTTAATTTTTCTTGGGTTTTCTACTGCTTTTAAAATTGCAGATTTGGTAATTTCATGAAATACAATACGTTTGGTATTATCATCATTTAATTTAAGTTGCTCTTTTAAATGCCAAGCAATTGCCTCTCCTTCACGATCCTCATCACTCGCTAGCCAAACAGTTTCTGCTTTTTTTGCTAAGGATTTTAATTTTTTAACCACCGATTTTTTATCGTCAGAGACTAAATATGTTGGAGAAAAATCTCCATCAACATCAATTCCCAATCCGTTAGACGGTAAATCTGCAATGTGTCCAAAACTAGACTCCACTTGAAAATCCTTTCCTAAAAACTTCTCTATTGTCTTTGCCTTTGCAGGTGACTCTACTATTACCAGATTATTCGCCATAAATAAATTACCCCTTTTTAAATCTCTAATTTCACACAAAAGTAGGGAGAAAAATTAAAACGAAAATTTTAATTCCTTATTTTAAGATTTTCTTAATAATATCTATAATGACATCTTGTCACAAATCGCAATATTTATTGTAAATTTGCATCCTTAGAAAATCACAAAAAATGAGTAGAGTTACAACAGAAGAAAAGATTATTGATGCAAACAAGCAAGGGCATCCTCTTTCTACTGACTTTAAGGAAGGTAATACCAAAAAACTTTATATAGAAAGTTATGGTTGCCAAATGAATATGAATGACAGTGAAATTGTTGCTTCTATTTTATCAGAAACAGGATACAACACCACTTTAAATTTAGAAGAAGCCGATTTGGTGATGGTAAATACTTGTTCTATTCGTGAAAAGGCAGAACAAACCATTCGTAAACGTTTAGAAAAATATAACGCCATTAAAAAAATTAACCCAAATATGAAGGTTGGAGTTTTAGGGTGTATGGCCGAGCGTTTAAAATCTAAGTTTTTAGAAGAAGAAAAAATAGTGGATTTGGTGGTAGGACCAGATGCTTACAGAGATTTACCTAATTTATTAGAGGAAGTAAATGAAGGAAGAAATGCTGTAAACGTAATTTTATCTAAAGAAGAAACTTATGCTGATGTTTCTCCGGTTCGTTTAAACTCTAACGGAGTTTCTGCATTTGTAACCATTACACGTGGTTGTGATAACATGTGTACGTTTTGCGTAGTTCCTTTTACTCGTGGTAGAGAACGTAGTAGGGATCCACAAAGTATTATTTCTGAAATTAAAGATTTACAAGAAAAAGGTTATAAAGAAGTTACCTTATTAGGTCAGAATGTAGATAGTTACCTTTGGTATGGTGGTGGACTTAAAAAAGATTTTGAAAAAGCCAGTGATATTGCGCAAGCAACTGCTGTTGGTTTTGCTGATTTGTTAAAAATGGTTGCTGATACTTTTCCTGAAATGTGGGTACGATTCTTCACCAATAATCCTCAGGATATGGATATTAATGTTTTACACACAATGGTAAAATATCCAAATATTTGTAGATACTTACATTTACCTGTTCAATCTGGAAGTACTACTGTATTAGAAAGAATGAACCGTCAGCACACCCGAGAAGAATATATGGAGTTGATTGACAACATCAGAACTTTATTACCTGATTGTGCTATTTCTCAAGATATGATTGTTGGTTTTTGTGGAGAAACAGAAGAAGAACACAAAGACACCTTATCTTTAATGGAATACGTAAACTACGACTACGGATTTATGTTTGCTTATTCTGAAAGACCAGGAACTTTGGCAGAGAAAAAATTCCCAGATGATGTTCCTGCTGAAGTAAAGAAAAGACGTTTACAAGAAGTGATTGATTTACAAAGGAAAATGAGCCTTGCCAACACCGAATCTTATTTAGGAAAAACCGTGGTTGCTTTAATAGAAGGAAATTCTAAAAAATCTGATCAACATTGGATGGCTAGAAACTCTCAAAACTATGCAATTGTTTTCCCTAAAGGAAATCAAAAAGTAGGAGACTTTGTAAAAGTTAAAATTACAGATTGTACTTCTGCAACATTGCTAGGAGAATATGTAAGTCACTCATAATTTATAGTATTATTAAAAAAACAATTATGGAATCTGTTCAAGTAATTAAACAGCGTTTTGGAATTATAGGAAACGATCCCAAATTAAATAGATCTATAGAAAAAGCTACTCGTGTGGCACCCACAGATATTTCTGTATTGGTTGCAGGAGAAAGCGGTGTGGGTAAAGAAAATATTCCAAAAATTATTCATTCTTTATCTCAAAGAAAACACAACAATTATATTGCTGTAAACTGTGGTGCTATTCCAGAAGGAACTATTGACAGTGAATTATTTGGACACGAAAAAGGAGCTTTTACTGGAGCTACCAATACTCGTAAAGGATATTTTGAAGTAGCCGATGGAGGAACTATTTTTTTAGATGAAGTTGGTGAATTGCCTTTAACTACCCAAGTACGTTTGTTGCGTGTTTTAGAAAATGGTGAATTCATTAAAGTAGGTTCTTCCGAAGTTCAAAAAACTGACGTTAGAATTGTAGCAGCCACCAACGTAAAAATGGTTGAAGCTATTAAAAAAGGGAAATTTAGAGAAGATTTATACTACCGATTAAGTACTGTAGAAATTGAACTTCCTCCTTTAAGAAACAGAAATGAAGACATTCATTTATTGTTTAGAAAATTTGCTTCAGATTTTGCTCAAAAATATAAAATGCCAACAGTTCGTTTAACTGATGATGCTGTGGCTTTATTAATCAGGTATCATTTTCCAGGAAACATTCGTCAGTTAAGAAACATTGCCGAACAAATATCTGTGATAGAAGAAAACAGAAATATTGATGCTCTTAAATTAAAACAATATTTACCTAATTTAAGTTCTTCATCCCTTCCTATGATTATTGATGAAAGTAATCATTCTTTTGGAGAAGAGAAATCGAGTCTTTTAAAAATGATTTACGATTTAAGAACGGAATTAAACGAACTTAAAAAAGTAACTTTAAATATTATGCACGGTAGCAAAATAAAAGAATCTGAGGCGTTTTTAGAAACCTCTACTACTAAAACACTTGCTCCAAGTCCTAGTATCAATAACAACAATGAAGGTTTAGTTTCTTTTCATAATAACGATGACGATATTCATCAAGATGATGATGAAGAATATTACATAGAAACCGTTGAAGAAGATGAAAATTTATCTCTGCAAGACAAAGAAATAGAAATGATTAAAAAATCTTTGGAACGCAATAGCAACAAACGCAAGTTAGCTGCCAAAGAACTAGGAATTTCTGAAAGAACCTTATACCGAAAAATAAAACAATATAATTTATAAGTTATATTTGCTCATAAGCCATTTGTTATGTTAAAAAAACTCTTACCAAAATTTATAGTTTTCGCTACTCTTTTCACAGTAATTAGTTGTGGTATTTACAGTTTTACAGGAGGTGATACGGGGAATGCAAAAACCATTCAGGTTGATTTTTTTAACAACAATGCCAATTTGGTAGAACCAAGTTTAAGTCAAGCATTTACCTTGGCTTTACAAGATTTTTTCATCACCCAAACCAATTTAGATTTGGTTAAAACTAATGGTGACTTACAATTTGAAGGAGAAATTACCAGATATTCTATTACTCCTATGACTGCTACTGCCGATCAAACAGCAGCACAAAACAGGTTAACCGTAGAAGTAAATGTTCGTTTTTATAATAGAACAGATGAAAAGAAAAACTTTGAAAAAAGGTTCAGTCACTTTTATGATTATGATGCCAACACCATATTACAAGGAGCTACTTTAGAAGCTGCATATGAGGAAATTTTTGAAAGAATTACTCAAAATATTTTTAACGCTTCTGTAGCCAACTGGTAAAACTATGCAAGAATTTACACAAGCAATAAAAAACAACAATATAAAGACTCTAAGTATAGAGACTCTAGAAAATATTGCTGATAAATTCCCTTATTTTCAATTAAACAAAACACTTTTATTAAAAAAATACCATCAGCAACAACATTTTAAATATAACAATGCACTAAAGAATGTAGCTGCTCACACGGTTAACAGAGAGATTCTTTTTGATTTTATCACTCATATTGAAGAAACAAAGACTGAAAAAGAAATACCTAGTGTTATTCAACAAGATACAATCAAAAAAGAAGATACGTTAGAAGAAAATATTGAGCAACAAATTGCCAAACCATTGGCTTTTAATAAGGCTGAAAAACACAGTTTTAATCAGTGGTTGCAAATCTCTTCCCCTAACCCTATTGAACGCGAAGCCTCAAAAATTGCAGAAACAAAGAAGACCATTAGCAATCCAAAGCTAAAAATCATCAATCAATTCATAAACAACAATCCTAAAATAAGCCCTATCAAAAAAAATATTCCTATTGATAGTGCTACTGTAGCCACAACAAACACTGATATTTCAAACGAGCTGATGACTGAAACTTTAGCCAAAGTTTATCTTGCTCAAAAAAAATACGAAAATGCAATTCAAGCCTACAAAATTTTAAGTTTGAAATATCCAGAAAAAAGTAGTTTATTTGCAGACCAAATACAAAGAATCAAAATATTACAAAATAATAAATTATGACTTACAACCTATTGTTAATAGTAATCATGGTAGTGGCAATACTACTTATCCTAATTGTATTAGTTCAAAACCCTAAAGGAGGAGGATTGTCTTCTTCATTAACTGGAGGTTCTGGAGGTAATATTGGAGGTGTTCAAAGCACTAACAACTTTTTAGACAAAGCAACTTGGACTTTAGCCATTACTTTATTAGCATTGATTTTATTATCTAGTTTAGCAATTCCTAGAGATGAAGCAAGCAAATCTGAATTACAAAACACTATTCAACAGAGAGATGAAGTTGCTCCTGTAAATGATGAAGCTGCTGACATTGAAGATATCATTAATGATAATGCTCCTGCAGAAGAGTCAAAAGAAGCAGAATAACAACTATTCTTACCATATAAAAATGTCATCATGTCACTACATGATGACATTTTTTTTTAGACTTATGCCATTCAATCAATTGGCACACTTTTCGACCATTAAACAATCAGTAATAACTTTATAAATTAAATAATATGAGCATAAACATTAAACCATTAGCTGATAGAGTTTTGGTAGAGCCAGCTCCAGCGGAAACAAAAACTGCTTCTGGATTAATTATTCCAGACTCTGCAAAAGAAAAACCTTTAACTGGAACTGTAGTTGCTGCAGGTAACGGAACAAAGGAAAATCCTATTACTGTAAAAGTAGGAGATACTGTTTTATACGGTAAATATGCAGGAACTGAATTAGCTTACGAAGGAAAAGATTATTTAATCATGAGAGAGAGCGATATTTTCGCGATTATCTAACATTAAAAACTTAAAAAATGGCAAAAGACATTATTTTTGATATTGAAGCAAGAGACGGTTTAAAACGTGGAGTGGATGCATTGGCAAATGCAGTAAAAGTAACTTTAGGACCAAAAGGACGTAACGTTGTTATTGGAAAAGCCTTTGGAGGACCACACATTACTAAAGATGGAGTATCAGTTGCTAAAGAAATTGAATTATCTGATCCTTTAGAGAACATGGGAGCTCAAATGGTAAAAGAAGTAGCTTCTAAAACCAACGATTTAGCAGGTGATGGTACTACAACTGCAACTGTATTAGCACAAGCAATTGTGCAAGAAGGATTAAAAAACGTGGCTGCCGGAGCAAATCCATTAGACTTAAAAAAAGGAATAGACAAAGCGGTAGCTTCTATCATAACAGGACTTGCTGAGCAATCTAAAGAAGTAGGATCTGATTCAAGTCAAATTCAACAAGTAGCAGCCATTTCTGCAAACAACGATAACTCAATTGGTGATTTAATCGCTGAGGCTTTTGGAAAAGTTGGTAAAGAAGGTGTAATTACTGTTGAAGAAGCTAAAGGAACTGAAACTTATGTAGATATTGTTGAAGGAATGCAATTTGACAGAGGATATTTATCTCCTTACTTTGTTACCAATTCAGAAAAAATGTTGGCTGAATTAGACAATCCATACATTTTATTATACGACAAAAAAATCTCTAACCTTAAAGAGTTATTGCCGATTTTAGAACCAATTTCTCAAAGCGGTAAACCTTTATTAATTATTGCTGAAGATGTTGATGGTGAAGCCTTAGCTACTTTGGTAATGAACAAATTACGTGGTGCCTTAAAAATTGCTGCGGTAAAAGCTCCTGGATTTGGTGACAGACGTAAAGCCATGTTAGAAGACATTGCTATTTTAACAGGAGGTACTGTTATTTCTGAAGAAATGGGATTGACTTTAGAAAACACTACTTTGGAATCTTTAGGAACTGCTGAAAATATTACTATTGACAAAGACAACACAACTATTGTTAATGGAGCTGGAACTTCTGAAGCAATTGAAGCTAGAGTAAACCAAATCAAAGCTCAGATAGAAACAACTACTTCTGACTACGACAAAGAAAAATTACAAGAACGTTTAGCTAAGTTAGCTGGTGGAGTTGCTGTATTATATGTAGGTGCTGCTTCTGAGGTAGAAATGAAGGAGAAAAAAGATAGAGTTGATGATGCTTTACATGCAACCAGAGCAGCTGTAGAAGAAGGTATTGTTGCTGGTGGAGGTGTTGCACTTGTTAGAGCAAAAGCTGCTTTAGCAAATATAGAAACTGATAATGGTGATGAAAAAACTGGAGTTGCTATTGTAAATAGAGCCATTGAAGAACCATTAAGACAAATTGTAAGCAACGCTGGCGGAGAAGGTTCTGTAGTAGTAGCTAAAGTAATTGAAGGTTCTGGAGACTTTGGATACAATGCTAAAACTGAAGAATACGTTCAAATGTTTGCTGCTGGAATTATTGACCCTACTAAAGTAACTCGTGTCGCTTTAGAAAACGCAGCTTCTGTTGCTGGTATGATTTTAACAACAGCATGCACATTAATAGACATTAAAGAAGATACTCCAGCTATGCCTCCTATGGGCGGAGGAATGCCAGGAATGATGTAAAATTCAATCTTTTATAAAAGAAAAAACCCAACTATGAGTTGGGTTTTTTATGCTTTAAATCTAAAAAAGATTAGTAGTCTACTATTTTAGAATAAATAACTTCTAACTTAGGTGCTTTTACTGATGTTACATCATTTAACAATATAGCTCCTTTCGCTGTTGTTGATTTATAACTTATAACGCTACCTGCATCTGAAGCTTCTCTTGCCCTTACTCTTAATTCAACAATATCACCTTTAGCCAGTGATTTTTTGATAAAATCTGTGATAAAGAATTGAATATAAGGATCTTTTTTGTCTTCAACATCCTCATAAGCAACAATACCATTAACAGAACCTACTCCTAAAGTGATATAATCATCAATAATCTTTACACTTCCATCTGTTTTAATTCCATATAAATAGAAGTTCTGTAAATTCTGCTCTTCTATCTCATCTAAATAAATTTTTATTTTTGCTAGATTAATCAACCAATTTTCAGACTGAGAAACAACACTATTATCTGCTATTAAAGTTGAAATATCAATTGAAGTTTCATAACCACCTGCCCCTTGAACATATACTTTATTAGGTTCATTACTATTTGCATGATCATGATCGTACAAATCATAAACTGCTCCTTGGAATTTAAATGTTAACTCCTTATCTCTTTCGATTACGGTGTCGGTAGCTGTAATTGTATTTTTATAATTGATTCTCAATCTTGCTTTAGACAAATCAAAAGGAATCGCATACCCTACTCCATCCTTTATAGCTGTGATTTTTAACCCTTTAAAAAGTAATTTAAAATCATCATCATTAGCAATCGTTTTTTCATCAAGCTTATCTAATAATTCAGTTTTAAAATGATCATTATCTAAATTAATATTTAGTGAATATAACAAGGAATCAGCTTCTGTATAAGTAGCTTTAATTGCAATATCATTTTTAAATCCTAAAACAGTTTCATCTCCTAAACTTTCTTTCGTTCCAGCATTATTTGTTCCGTCTGAATAATAAATTCTTGGCTTAGCATCTGCATTTACCTGCTCTAAATAAGTAGTGAAAGTAGCAACCGTTATATCAATACTAGAAGTAACATCTCCGACTAAATTTGCTATTTCAAATTCGTCTGTAGAACCTGCTTTATTAACCAGTGGCAAAGGTAACTCTAACACAGTAGCTACATCACTTGTTGTAGTAATAGCATTTAAAGTATCATTTAAGGTTCTTCTTAATGGATATCTTTCTGGTACAATTTGCCCAACTATTGAGGCTTTTAAAGTCCCTAATTTAGGATCTATATATTCTCCTAAAAGATAGGTACTTAATAAATTTGTTCTTACAGTATCAATCTCAACAGTACTTAATATAGGATCTACATTAATAGTATCCTTATAAAAGTTATTATTATCAATTAATCCTCCCGTATTAGTGACAACATCACTTGTACAACTCATAAAAAAAACCATAGTACCAAGAGCTGCTATGGTTTTAAAATTTTTAATGTTCAAAAGTCTCATATATGGCTTTTAGTTTAAAACTTTTTCTGTGTAAAATTCTAAATATGCTTCTGCAAAGGTATCCTCAGTTTGATAATCTAAAAATGGTTTTTCTAAATCGTCTAAATAATCTTCTAAATCATCATTTACAAATCTACTTGCTTTGATCACTGCATCAGAGTTATCAATAGCACTTTTAATAATATTTGCGAATGTTGGATTTTCTAACACTTTTGATTTTTCATCAGAAATTTCGTCAAAACGTACTTTGTTTGCTAAACCATTATCCAAAGTTCCTTCAAATTCATTATCGTAAACAGAAGTTACAATTTTTGTATTGGCAAACAAGGCATCGTCTTTATAATATTCTTTAAGGTACAACGGCAATAAACATGCCATCCAACCATGTACATGAATAATATCTGGTGCCCAATTTAATTTCTTAACGGTTTCTACAACTCCTTTCGCAAAAAAGATAGCTCTTTCATCATTATCGGCAAACATTACATCTTTATCATCTGTAAAAGTTGCTTTTCTTTTGAAGTATTCTTCATTGTCAATAAAATAAACTTGCATTCTTTCCTTAGGAATAGAGGCTACCTTTATAATTAAAGGCATGTCCATATCATTCACTATTAAGTTCATTCCTGAAAGTCTTATTACTTCGTGTAATTGATGTCTTCTTTCATTAATCAAACCGAATCTCGGCATAAAAATTCTTGTTTGTACGCCCTTGTGATGGGCTTTTTTTGCCGCCTCGAAAGACATTTCTGACATTTCTGTTAAAGGTGTATATGGAGTAACCTCACTAGAAACGTATAAAACTCTCTTGTTCTTCATAAATCATTCAATTATTGAATATAATTTTGCAAAAATACGAAAAAATACCCAATATACAGGTATTTATAGTAAGTTTGCAGTTGCTTAAAAGTAAACATAACGAATGAAAGTATTCTCTGTTAAAGAATTAGCTAGTTCTTATATTACAGACCTAAAATCCAAAGGACTAACTGTTGGTTTGGTTCCTACCATGGGAGCTTTACACAAAGGTCATTTATCATTGATTAATGAGGCTAAAAAAGACAACGATGTTGTGGTTGTTAGTATTTTTGTAAACCCCACTCAATTCAACAATCCTGCTGATTTAGAAAAATACCCTAGAACTCTTGAAGAAGATTTGGAAAAATTAAAACGTGTTGATTGTGATATTGTTTTTACTCCAGAAGCGAGTGAAATGTATGACAAAGATGAAGTAGCAGAAATTTTTGATTTTGAAGGTCTAGACAAAGAAATGGAAGGAAAGTTTAGAGACAATCATTTTAATGGTGTGGGAACTATTGTTAAAAAACTATTCAACATTATTACTCCAAACAATGCTTATTTTGGAGAAAAAGATTTTCAGCAATTACAAATCATCAAAAAGCTGGTAAGCATTACCAAACAACCAGTAAATATTATAGGTTGTGCTATTGATAGAGAATATGATGGTTTGGCAGGAAGCTCAAGAAACATGCGTTTAACTACCAAACACAGAGCTAGCGCTCCGTTTATTTACAAAACCATTACCAAAGCAAAAGAAATGATAACTTCTTTTAGCCCTGTTGAAATTGAAAAATGGGTAGAAAATGAATTTAAAAATCAACCTAATTTAGAGTTAGAATACTTTACCATTGCTGATGAAAGTAATTTAAAAACGGTAACTGTTTTTGATCAAAACAAAAATCACAGAGCTTTTATTGCGGTTTTTGCAGGAGAAATAAGATTGATAGATAATATAGCGTTGTAAATTAATTATAAAAAGTTATAACGTAAATTAAGATATAAATAATTAATTTTGCACCATGCAAATTGAAGTAGTAAAATCTAAAATACACAGAATCAAAGTTACTGGAGCAGACTTAAACTATATTGGTAGTATTACTATTGATAGAGCTTTAATGGAAGCTGCTAACATGATTGAAGGTGAAAAAGTGTCTATTGTAAACGTAAACAATGGTGAACGCTTAGATACTTATATTATTCCGGGAGAAAGAAATAGTGGAGAAATTACCTTAAACGGTCCAGCCGCTAGACGTGTTGCTCCAGGTGATATTATTATTATTATTTCTTATGGATTGATGGATTTTGAAGAGGCTAAAAAATTTAGTCCATCTATTGTTTTTCCTAATGAAGAAACTAACTCCCTTACCTAAGATTGAAAGCTAGTACCAAAAAAACATTAAAAACAGCATTACCTCTTTTATTAGGTGCTTTTTTAATTTGGTTATCTCTTTCTAAATTTACACAAGAAGAATTAACTGAAATTAAAACTTCTTTTTACAACGCCAATTATTGGTGGGTAGGTCTTTCTTTATTTTTAGGCTTTCTTAGTCATATATGTAGAGCCTATCGCTGGAAATTTATGTTAAAACCATTGGGTTATCAACCTAAATTTTACAACAACGCCATGGCTGTTTTTGTAGCCTATTTGGTAAACTTAGGCATTCCTAGAGCCGGAGAATTTACTCGTGCAGCTACCATTAATCAATACGAAGATGTTCCTTTTGAAAAAGCTTTTGGAACTATTGTAGCAGAACGATTGGCAGATATGGTGGTCTATTTACTTTTAATTGTTTTGGCTTTTTTTGCTCAATATGAATTGATTAAAAAATTAATTATTGACAGAATTCCGCCTAACCCAATTTTACTTGCTTTTATTGGATTGGCACTTCTAGGGGTTGCTTACGTAACTTTCAGTGCTATTAAAAAATCTGAAAAACCTCTTTTTGTAAAAATAAGAACCTTTGTTGTTGGATTGGTAGAAGGAATTCAAACCCTTTTTACCATGGAGAAAAAGTGGACTTATATTTTCTACACTTTTTTAATCTGGATTCTGTATGTACTAATGCTATATGTAGTCATTTTTGCTCTTCCAGAAACTAGTCACTTAGGATTAGATGCCATTTTAATATGTTTTATTATAGGAACTTTTAGTTTTGCGACTACTAACGGAGGAATTGGTGCATATCCTTATGTAATACAACAAGCCTTATTATTATATGCCATATCTCCAACTATAGGTGCTAGCTTTGGATGGATTGCGTGGAGTTCACAAACTATCCTGGTCATTGTTTTAGGAGGATTGTCTTTTTTATTCTTGCCTATTTTAAATAAAAATAAGTAATGAGTACAAAGTATTAAGTACTGAGAAAACTTAATATTTATTACATTTACCTCTTTCACTTTTACCTATTTTAAACTTTACAAACTGCTTAATAATGGCTAAAACAAAAACAGCATACTTTTGTCAAAACTGTGGTACACAACATGCTAAATGGATGGGGCAATGTAGCACTTGTAAAGAATGGAATACCATTGTAGAAGAAGTTATTTCCAAAGAAGAAAAAGCAGATTGGAAAATAGATACTACTCCAAGAAAAGCAAATATTGCTTTAAAGGTTAAGGATATTGAAATTCAGAATGAAGTTAGATACAATGCTGTTAGCACTGAACTAAATAATGTTTTAGGAGGTGGAATTGTTCCAGGATCTATTATTTTGTTAGGAGGAGAACCTGGAATAGGAAAATCTACTTTAATGCTTCAAGTAGCTTTAAGCATGAAACATAAAGTTTTATATGTTTCTGGTGAAGAAAGTCAAACACAAATAAAATTAAGGGCAGAACGTGTTCAAAATCTAAACCAAGATTGTTTGATCCTAACTGAGACCAATACTCAAAAAATATTTAAAGCCATTCAAATAGAACAACCCGAAATTTTGGTGATTGATTCTATTCAGACTTTACATACTGATTATGTAGAAAGTTCTGCCGGTTCTATTTCTCAAATTAAAGAAACTACCACTGAGTTGATAAAATTTGCCAAAGAAACAGGAACTCCTGTTTTAGTTATTGGACACATTAATAAAGAAGGAAGTATTGCTGGTCCTAAAATTTTAGAACATATGGTAGATGTTGTTTTACAGTTTGAAGGAGACAGAAATCATACTTACAGAATTTTAAGAGCTTTAAAAAACCGTTTTGGATCTACACAAGAATTAGGAATTTTTGAAATGAGAGCAGGTGGTTTAAGAGAAGTTAAAAATCCATCAGAAATTTTAATCTCTAAAAAAGATGGTGATTTAAGCGGAACCGCTATTGCTGCTACTTTAGAAGGAATGAGACCTTTAATGATTGAAGTGCAAGCCTTAGTTAGTACTGCTGTTTACGGAACTCCTCAGCGCTCCTCAACAGGATACAATCTAAAACGTTTAAATATGATTTTAGCTGTTTTAGAAAAAAGAGCTGGATTTAGACTTGGAGCCAAAGATGTATTCTTAAACATTACAGGTGGAATTTCTGTAGACGATCCTGCAATTGATTTGGCTGTAGTAGTTGCTGTATTATCTAGCAACGAAGATGAACCCGTTCCTCAAAACTACACCTTTGCTGCAGAGGTTGGTTTGGCTGGAGAAATTAGACCTATTAACCGAGTAGAACAAAGAATAACCGAAGCTGAAAAACTTGGTTTTGAAAAAATATTTATCTCAAAATTCTGCAAAGTTTCGCAAAAAGAAACCAATATTGAAATTGTTAAAATAAGTAAAATTGAAGATTTAGTAGGCATTCTTTTTTAATCATAATCAAAAAAAAGATTAGTACTTTTAGGAATTGAGAGTAAAGGCCATGCCTTTTTCAGTTTCTTAATAATTACAAAGTGATTATTATCTTAACGTAATTAACATGAGTAACAAAGAACTATATAAATTAAAGAAACAATTACAACTCATTAATGAGACTGTTTCTAATGATGTATATAATCTTGGAGAACAATTTTTTGAAAAAATTGTTATTAAACTAAACAAAGCACTTGATGCAGATTATACATTTATTGGAAAATTATCCGAGAATCATAATTCTGTTGAAACCTTATCTTTAGTTAATACTGAAGGAGTTCTTGAAAATATTACATACGATTTAAAACACACACCTTGTCAAAATGTTATTGGTCAAAATCCTTGCTCATATTTAAAAAACATTCCTGAGTTATTCCCTAATGATCAATTACTTATTGATATGGAGATTGAGGCTTATGTAGGTGTACCTTTATACGATTCTAAAAAAGAACCTACTGGGATTTTAGTATGTCTTTTTAAGAACGAAATTAAAGACACCTATGCTATCGAATCTATTTTAATGATTTTTGCTTCAAGAGCTAGTGCAGAATTAGAACACATGAAACTTTATGATTCTCTTGAAAAATATCAAAAAAAATTAGAGGTTAAGGTAGACGAGCGAACCAAGGAACTGAACCAAAAAAACAAAGAACTTGAATCTTCTAATCAAGAACTTGCCAAAACACTAGAAAGCCTTCAAAAAGCGCAAATACAATTAATTCAATCAGAAAAAATGGCCACACTTGGTATTTTAACTTCTGGTGTTGCTCATGAAATTAACAATCCTCTTAATTACATAATTGGTGCTCAAATAGGTTTGTCTAATTATTTTGAAAATCACAAAAGTCTAGATGCCGAGAATACCAATATTTTACTAGAAAGCATCAATATTGGAGTAAAAAGAATTTCAAACATTCTGAATGGTTTAAACCAGTTTAGTCGCAACAACAAAAACATGGATGAAGATTGTGACATACATTCTATTTTAGACAATTGTTTTGAAATGTTAAGTAGTTTAACAAAACATAAAATAGATACTATTAAAAACTACTCAGAAACAGTGCTTATGGTTAAAGGAAATTCGGGTAAACTACATCAAGTATTTCTTAACATTCTTTCCAACTCAATACAATCTATAAAAGAACAAGGGGAAATTAAAGTAGTCACTACTTTAAAAGAAAAGGAAGTAATTATTGAGATTGAAGATAACGGACATGGTATTGAGAAAGATATTTTACACAAAATATCAGATCCGTTTTTTACAACAAAACCTCCAGGACAAGGAACAGGATTGGGCTTATCTATATCAACTTCTATTATTAACGATCACAAAGGTACTTTAAAGTTTAACTCAGAACCAAACATAGGAACTACAGTAACTGTAACCTTACCATTAAAACAAAATTAACATGAATAACAAACATAAAATTCTATATGTTGATGATGAAAAAATAAATAGAACAATATTTGAAATTGTTTTTGCTAGTAAATATGATATATTCATCGCCTCTGATGGATACGAAGGACTAAATATTCTTGATGAAAATCCTGATATTTTAATAGTTATAAGCGATATGAGTATGCCTGGTTTAAATGGAATTGAATTTATTGAAAAAGCCAAAGAAGCACATCCTTTAAAAAAATACTACATGTTATCTGGATTCCAGATCACTCCTGAAATTGAAACAAAAATTGAAAATGGATTGATTTTAAAATATTTTGAAAAGCCATTAAACAAACAAGAAATTGAAACAGAAATTGAAAAACACAATTAAACAAACACCCTTTTGTATTTATAAAATAGAAAAGTTATTTTTTTAACTGACTAGGCAAATACCCTAATTTCTTTTTAAATGCTACTGTAAAATGTTGCGGATTTTTATATCCCACCTCATAAGATGCTTCAGAAATAGTATATTTTTCTTTTAAAATTAACTCCTTTGCTTTTTCTATTCTAATAGAAGTAATGTATTTAAAAATAGTTGTTCCATAAACCTTTTTAAAACTCTTTTTCAACTTAGAAGTATTTAATCCTGCAAGAATTGCCAATTCCGAAATAGTTAAATCTTTTTTAAGATTTGTCTTAATATATTCCTCAACATCTTGTAAAGACTTTACATCTTGCTCTAATAAATTAGTTTTTTTATAACTAGACTCATATGTTGTCATCGCAACAATAATCAACTCTTTAATTTTCAGTCTTAAAAAAACTTTTCTTTTAAAACCTAAATAATTACAATTGTTAATTTCATTAATTATAGCGTTAATTTCATCTGTAATAAACACTCCCTCTTGTAAACTATTGTTTGTTTTATCTAATAAAACCTCTCTATGTTGTATATCAGACAACAACTGATTAAACTCTTGTCCAGCTATTTCTTTTAAAAAAAATTCTTCAAAAAATATTTCAATAGATTTTTTACTATTAAAATGATCAACTATTTGTTTGTTGTATTGTGATAAAAAAAGCAATTCATATGTTCCTTTATTTATTTCTATATATTGATCTTTATTTTGTAAAAACTGATATTTTACATCTTCATCAAACTCAAAATGTAATTTAAAAACTAGATCATCACTAGAAATAAGAAGCTTTTTTTTATTTTGCACCTCCAGCTTATACGATAAAAAATATGCCCCATCTAAACGTATATCTTTTACAATACCTTCTGCTTTTTGATTATTTAAGTACCAATTACGTTCCTCTAAATCAATAGTACCTTCGTCCTCTACTAAAACATTAGGCTCTTCTTCATCAAAAACAGAGTTATTTATATTGATTCTCATTAATTCCTTTTGCGTTATTATAAATTCTCTTTGCGTTATCTAAACTCATTCTACATAACATACTTTTGCAAAAGTAATTATTTTTATCAAATCTAAATAGAAATGAAGTTTAAATTGTTTTTCATCTTTTTTGCAATCATCACGAGCTCTTATTCACAAGGTTTGCAAAATATCATCTCTGGAAAAGTGATTGATGAAAAAGGAGAACCATTATTTGGTGCAACCATATTTGTTGATAATAACTTACTGGCTTCAATTGTAAATGAAAATGGAAATTATGTCATCAAAAATATACCTCAAGGAAAACACCTTTTAAAAGTTTCATATTTAGGCTACAAGACCGAAACAAAAGAAGTAACGGTAAAGAATAAAGAAAATTTAAAGCTAGATTTTTTTCTTAACGAAAACACAGAATCTTTAAAGCAGGTTAGCTTATTAAGCAAATCGGAAAAAACAAAAACAGAGACCAAAGGTTTTGCTGTAAATGTTGTGGAAACCAAAGAAGCTAGTTTAAGAAATATTCAAACCAACGAATTGTTAAACACCACTGTTGGTGTAAAAATTCGTCAAAACGGTGGATTAGGTTCTAATGTTCAATATTCATTAAACGGCTTATCGGGTAGCTCTGTCCGTATTTTTATTGATGGAATTCCAATTTCCATGTACGGTTCTTCTTTTAGCCTAAATAGCATTCCTCCTTCAATGATTAAAAACATTGAAGTTTACAAAGGTGTAGTTCCAGGTCATTTGGCAGATGATGCTTTAGGCGGAGCTATTAATATAGTGATGAAAAAAGGAGCTAAAAGCAATTTTAATGCTTCTATTTCTTATGGTTCTTTTAATACTTTACAATCTAATATAAACGGGTTATATCGTTTTAAAAAATCTGGACTTACCCTTAAAGCTTCTACTTTTTATAATTATTCTGCCAACAACTATAAAGTTTGGGGAAGAGGTATTGTAGATATTGCTCCTAACGGAAGAACTACTGAAATTACTGCTAAAATGTTTAACAATGCTTATAAATCTATAGGCGGAATTACACAAATAGGATTTACTGATGTAAAATGGGCAGATCAGTTTTTTATTGGATTTACGGGTTCTCACGACTATAAAGAAATTCCAAACGGAGCCTTTATGTCAACACTTCCATACAAAGGAAGATTTATGGAATCTGATGCCAAACTAACCACACTAACTTATCAAAAAAAGGACCTTGTTATAAAAGGATTAGATATAAACATTAACGGTTTATACGGTAAAAGAAATCGTGTGGTAAATGATACCGTTCCTTGGGTTTATACTTGGAAAGGAGAAAGGTTAAAAGATTTAAAAGGGAACGACATCAAATACAACTGGGGATCACAACAAGAAAAAACTCAATATGGTCCCGTCTTAAATCGTATCTCTAGAAACGTGGCATCAATAAGAACTGGTTTGTCTTATGAAATTAACAAACAAAACAAAATTTTGGTAAACCATGTGTACAGTGGACTTAATAGAGAAGATCATAATGAATTTTTATCTGCTTTAGAAAACACATTTAAAGAAACCAAAGACTTATACAAAAACATTTACTCATTAAGTTATGAATTAAATGCCTTTAATAATCAATTAAAAGCAAATCTGTTTGGAAAGCACTACCGTCAAAAAGTTCTAAACAACAAACCTGAATTTATTGACAATCCTGATGGCTCTAAGAGTGTTGTAGAAAAAGTTTACAACAGTAATAAAAATTACAATGGATATGGTTTTGCATTTTCTTATGCAATTCTACCAAACATCACCTTGTTAACTTCCGCTGAAAAAGCTGTTAGACTGCCAAGCGAAACAGAAGTTTTTGGTAATGCGGGAGACAATGTTAGAGAAAATGTAACCATTAAACCAGAAATAAGTAACAATTACAACCTTGGATTCCGATTTGGAAAATTCAACATCCAAAAGCATAGTTTTACTCTTACTACTAATCTTTTTTCAAGAAACATACAAGACCTAATTAGTCTTCCTATTGATAAAGATCAGCTAGATCAAGATGATCAAGTTATATATTACGTAAACCTAGAAAAAAGAAGTACTTCTAAAGGTGTAGAACTAGACTTAAATTATAGTTACAATAATAATTTGGGACTTAATTTTAACATGTCTCACTTTAATTTAACAACCTTAGTTAATGGACTAGAAGTAGCTGTCCCCAACACTCCTACTTTTACAATGAATGCAGGAGTTCGTTATTCGATTAAAGATTTTTTTCAAAAAAAATCGAGTCTAAATCTATTTTATAGCGCATACTTTACAGATGAATTTTCATATATAAAATCTCAAGAAAGCGGTGTTAGAGATGACTCCAATTTCTCAAATATTCCCTTACAGTTTGTACAAGATTTAGGAATCAGCTATGCATTTCCTAAAGAACATTTTGTCATAAGCTTTGATGCTAAAAATATTTTTGACAAAACTGCTTATGATAATTTATCCATACAAAAACCAGGTAGAAGCTTTTACATAAAACTTAATTACACAATCAATAAATTTTAATAGATATGAAAAAACAGTTATTTAATTTAAAAACCTTAACACTAGCTTTAAGTTCTTTATTACTCGTTGTAGGATGTAAAGAAGATAATGATATAGACAAAGAAGGAATTACTACTGAAACAAAAGATGCATCTGATAGATGGATTACAGTTGCGGGAGCTAAAATGGGGTCTAACCCTGGAGATGGAAATGGAGGGACTCTAGTATATGCTGTGAGTAGCAAAAATGCTAAAGACCCTAATAAAGTAATTGCTCCTTTTGATTATGGTTACGTGGTTCCTTCCAACAGAACGGCAAGATTACAAGCATCAGAAGATGGAAACACATTATTTAACATTACTTATGCAGGTGATACTGGTGGAAGTTTTTTTAAATATACTGTAGATGGCGGACAAGAATTTAATCAAATTGGATTACCAGTAACCGTTGCCCAATATGTAGGTACTGCTCCAAGATGGATTAAATTATTTGATGGAGATAATACTGGAGCTGCCGTATATGTATCTACAGAAGATGTGATTAATGATAATGGAACTATAGATGATGTTACTGATGATGTATATGTAAAAACAGAATCTAAAATTGCTGTGGTAACCATTAGCTTAGCTAATCAAGAAATCATTGAGTTTAAAGACCATACTATTTCTTTAGATGATATTAATGCTGTAAAAGGATATTATATCTCTAGAATTGACATGCCTGTTTTAAATGCTGCTGGAGACAAATTATATATTGGAGCTCAGGTAAGAAAAAAAGATCCAACAACTTTAGAAAGAGATAACGATTATGATATTTTAGGAACTAAAACTATTGTATTAGATTATCCATCTTTAGACAATCCATCAATTATTACTTCTGCTATAGGACACGGTAACAGTAATGGATACCGTAGTATTAATGCTTTTGAATATAATGGAGATGTATACCAAGCAAATCAAAGTGATCCAGAAGGATCTCATATTTTAAAAATTGGAGCAAACAACCAATATGATAATTCTTATGATTTTAACCTAGATACTGCCTTAGGCGTAACAGGAGCTTATGTTTTAGCATGGAGGCCAGCAGGAAATGGAAAAGCAGTATTGGCTTATCGTCATGAAGGATCTGAAACAGGAGTTGCAGGTGCTCAAGGATTTTTTGCATTGGTTGATTTAAACGCAAAAACAGCGACTACAATTAATGAAATCCCTTATGAAGCTGATTTTTATCTATTCCAATATCAAGGTTTTGCTGTTAAAGGAAATGAAATTTTTGTAACTCAAGCTCCTGTAGGAAAAGATGGAAACATTTATGCTATCGACACAGAAACTGGTGCTGTAACTAAAGGAGCTCAATTAAAAAATGTTGAAGGAAGCCACTTTATTGGAACTTGGTAAACAGATATAAATAATCATTTAATTCCCTTTTTGATTTATTTCAAAAAGGGATTTTCCTAATAAAATCATAATGAAGAAAATATTAATAGCATTACTATTAGCTCCTGCTTTGCTTTTTTCACAAAGACAACAAAGCAAGAATGAACTACACAACAGATCTTTTTGGCAAACAAATCCAGATGTAGCTACTGTACAACAAAAAATAAAAGAAGGGAACGATGCCGTTACTCCAAACGGAGCAGCTTTTGATGCGGTTTGTTATGCAATTATGGCTAAAGCACCTATAAAAACTATTGAATATTTATTGTCCTTACCAGGAAACAACATCAACAAACCCACTCACGACGGTAGAAGTTATTTAATGTGGGCGGGTTATACCGGAGACTTAGCAACAATGAAACTATTACTAAAAAAAGGAGCTGATGTTAATATCACTGGAAGTCATGGTTTTAATTGGTTAACCTTTACAGCCAATGTTGGTCATGAAAACACAAAAATTTATGATTTAATGTTAGCTAATGGTGTAGATTTAAAAACCACCACAAGGAATGGAGCAAATGCTATTTTACTATTAGCTTCTCATTCAAAAGACGGAAAAATTATCAAGTATTTTCAAAAAAAAGGAGTCGATATTAATATCAAGGACAACAATGGAAACAACGTTTTATTTTATGCTGCACAACGTGGTAATTTAGATTTGATTAAAAAACTCATCAAAAAAGGATTTAATTATGATCAACTAAATAACAATGGAGAAAACATAGCACTTTATGCAAGTCGTGGAGGAAGAGGTTTTAGTAATACTTTAGAAGTTTTTCAATATTTTGAGGCTTTGGGTCTAAACATGAATTTAAGTAACAACAACAATCAAAATGCCCTACACCACATTGCTAGTAACACCAAAGATGTTACTATTATAGATTTTTTCATCAATAAAGGAGCAGATGTTCATCAAAAAGACAATGATGGAAATACCCCTTTTTTAAATGCAGCCAGAGGGAACAACCTTGTCGTGTTAAAAAAACTAACTCCTTTAGTCAAAAACATCAACCAACAAAACAAACAAGGACTTGCAGCCATTACTTATGCAACCCAACGTATAAATATTGAAACATTTACTTTTTTAACAGAAAATGGAGTAAACTTAAAAGTGATAGATAATGATGGAAACAATTTATTCTATTATTTATTTAAAGCCTACAACCAAAGAAACAAAACAAACTTTTATCAACTAGCAGATGTTTTAAAAGCAAATCATATCTCATTAGCAAACGCATCTAAAAGCACCACTCCTTTACATATTGCTATAGAAAAAGGAGATGAAAATTTAATTTTAAAAGCATTAGAATTAGGAGCAGACATTAACAAAAAAGACAATGATGGATTAACGCCATTACATTTGGCTGCCATGAAAGCTAAAGATGAAAAAATATTGCAGCTATTATTAACCAAAGGTGCTGATAAAAATATATTGACTGATTTTGAGGAAAGTGCTTTTGACTTGGCTTTGGAAAATGAACTATTAAAAAGCAACAAAACAAATATCTCTTTTTTAAAACAATCTTAATTTGAACTCTTATGAAAATATATAAATCTATTTTTTATGTGTGTAGCCTTTTCTTACTAGTTGCTTTTACCACAGTAAGTAACATTACAGAACCAACCAAAAAATACAAGTGCATGGTTCAACTAAAGAATTACGAAGGTGAAGGTGCTTATGTTGTTGTATCTGTTGTAGACAAAAACGATCAATACCTTAAAACCGTTCAAATTTTAGGAGATGATAAAAAGTGGTATGCTGACTTATCAACATGGTGGAGCTTTTTTGAAAAAGCAAAGCAACCAAACACAGATGCTATTACAGGAGCAACAATTGCTGGCGGTGAACGTTCCATTTTTGTATTTCAACTTAACGAAAAAGATCTGAATAAAGGCTACAAACTTAGATTTGAAACTGCCGTAGAACAACAAGATTATCACCTTAAAGATTTAGAAATTTCTTTAGATAACAACAATCTTAAAGACAAACACGAAGGAACTGGATATATAAGATACGTTAGAATTTTACCAAACTAATTAAATATATGCTTCATAAAATATGGAGGTACAGTCATTTTTATTTGACTGTATCTTCTTCTTTATTTTTGTTTCTAGCTGCTACTACAGGTGCAATTTTAGCTTTTAAACCTATTCAGGAAAAGCGACAGCCTTATCATATTAAAAACGCAGAAAACACCGCTCTATCGCAAGTAATAGATACTTTAAAAAACAAGTACGAAGAAGTTTTAGACCTAGAAGTAGATGCCAATTATTTTGTAAAAGCAACTGTTTTTGGCTCAGAAGAAAGTGGGCAATTCTACATCAATCCTTTCGATGGAAGTAAATTGGCAGACATTCCAAAATCCAATACTTTTTTTGAATCTATCATCAATTTTCACAGGTCTTTATTTTTAAAAACAACTGGAAGAATTTTTGTTGGAATCACCTCTTTTTTATTGTTTTTAATAGCCATTACAGGTTTGTTATTAGCGATTAAAAGACAAGGAGGGTTTATTAAATTGTGTTCTAAAATTATTAATGATAAATCGATACAATATAGCCATGTAACTTTAGGTAGACTCTTGCTAATACCTATTATCATTATTTCTTTTACAGGAACTTATTTATCTATGGAAAAATTGTCTTTACTACCTAAGAACAAGGTTTCTTCAATAACAAATACTTCTCAAAATAAAAAAGTTATCCCTTTTTCTAAGTTTACCATATTTAAAGAAACTAGACTTAAAGATATTACAAAATTAGAATTTCCTTTTTCTACAGATGAAGAAGATTATTTTATTTTAAATCTGCATGATAAGGAACTTAAAATCCATCAAAAAACAGGAGATATAGTACAAACTACCCACTACCCTTTTGTTAAAATACTATCTGTTTTAAGCTTTAATTTACATACAGGAAACGGAAGTATTTTATGGTCTTTAGTTTTATTTATAAGCTCACTAGCCATTTTATACTTTATGTATTCTGGAACGGTTATCACCATTAAAAGATTAGGTGCTAAAACCAAAAACAAATACAAGGCAGATGAAGCCAATTTTATTATTCTCATTGGTTCAGAAAATGGAGGCACTAAAAGATTAGGAAAAGTACTACAACAAGCTTTATTGAAAGCACACCAAAAGGTGTTTTTAGATGATTTGAACAACTATCAGCAGTACCCTAACGCAGAGCAATTAATTATTATTACCTCAACCTACGGACAAGGACAACCACCTAGTAATGCTCATTTGTTTTTAAAAAAGCTAGAACAAATCAAGATTGAGAGACCTTTTGATTGTCATGTAATTGGTTTAGGATCTTTGTCTTACCCTAAATTCTGTGAATTTGCTAAAAACATACACAAGCAAATTTTATCAAAAGATAAGATGAATACATCTCAAAAATCACCTTTATTAATTCATAATCAGAATTATGAACAATTTAGAAACTGGGTTTTAGAATGGAGTACTTCCTTAAAATTCATCTTAGACATTCCTAAAGAATTGTCCACAAAAAAACAAAAAGAAACTGTTTTTAAAATTACAGACAAACAAAATATTATTGATGAATACGATGAAACCTTTACGCTAACTCTTAGTCCTGTAAAACACAAAAAATTTAATTCGGGAGATTTATTAGGGATTACACCTCCAAAAGAGAATTCAGAAAGATTATACTCTATAGGAAGTCATCAAAAAGGGAATATTTTACTGAGCATAAAAAAACATAGTCACGGAGTTTGTTCTAATTATTTAAACAACCTAAATATAGATGATGTTTTTACAGGAAACATTCAGCAAAACAAAGAATTTCATTTTCCTAAAAAAGCAAAACACGTTATTTTAATTGCTAACGGAACAGGAATTGCCCCATTTTTAGGAATGATACATCAACAAACAAAAGCTAACGTTAGCTTGTATTGGGGAACTCGTACTTATCAATCAGAAAACTTATACAAACACCTAATTACTGAAGCTTTACACAAAGGGACTTTAAATAAATATGAAGCTACTTTTTCTAAAGAAGTTACCCAATATAATTACGTTCAGGAGCTACTAGAAAAGGATGAAAAAAATGTTATAAACACTTTACAAAACAATGGAACAATTATGATTTGTGGCTCTATCATCATGAGAGATGATGTTTTTATTCAATTAGAAAAAATCTGTAAAAAATATGATTTACCCTCTTTTGAGACATACAAAACCAACGGACAAATTTTGACAGATTGTTATTAAGTTTAACAACCAAAAAAGCTCAACAGGTTTTCTGTTGAGCTTTTTTAACTAAAATGTATTTTTTATTTCCTTATACCAAAGGGAATCTTGTCATTTCTTCTGGTTGTGCTACACCAATCATTTTTAAAATAGTTGGGGCTACATCTCCTAAAACACCATCTTTAATTTCTTTGATATCATTATCAACTAAAATTAAAGGCACTGGATTTGTAGTATGTGCTGTATTTGGAGACCCATCAGGATTCATCATCACCTCACAGTTACCGTGATCTGCAATTACCAAGGTAGAATATCCATTTTCCAATCCAGTTTCAATCACTGCCTTAGCACATTCATCAACTGCTTCACAAGCTTTAATAGCCGCATCCATCATTCCAGTATGCCCTACCATATCACCATTTGCAAAGTTTAAACAAACAAAATCTGCTTCTCCTTTCTTTAAATCTTCACACAAAGCATCTTTTAACTCGTAAGCACTCATTTCTGGCTTTAAATCGTAAGTAGCTACTTTTGGTGAATTACGTAAAATTCTTGATTCTCCTTCAAAAGGATCTTCTTGACCTCCTGAGAAAAAGAAAGTTACGTGTGGATATTTTTCTGTTTCTGCAATACGAATTTGTTTTTTACCCGCATTAGATAAAACTTCACCTATGGTATTTTTAATGTTATCGTTATTATAAATTACATTGATTCCTTTAAATGTTTCATCATATAAAGTAATGGTTGTGAAGTATAAATCTAACTTTTGAGTGTCTTGTTCAGGGAAATCGTTTTGAGATAACATGTTTGTTAACTCTCTACCTCTATCGGTTCTATAGTTAAAGAAAATAACAGCATCTCCCTCTTCTATTTTTGCTTTAGGATTTCCATCAGCATCTGTCATAATTACTGGCTTGATAAACTCATCAGTAACATCATTTGCATAGTTTTCTTTTAAGGTTGCAATGGCATCGGTAGATTTTACTCCTTCTGCTTTTACTACTGCATCATATGCCAATTTAACACGTTCCCAACGGTTATCTCTATCCATAGCATAATAACGTCCTGTCATAGAAGCCAACTCTCCTGTAGTAGCAGCCATATATTCTTGGATTTCGTTGATGAAATGTGCTCCAGATTTTGGATCTGTATCTCTACCATCGGTAAAGGCATGCAAAAATAAGTTATCTACTTCATTCTCTTTTGCCACATCTAACAGTCCTTTAATGTGATCTATGTGTGCGTGAATTCCCCCATTAGAAACCAATCCTAATAAGTGAACTTTTTTATTATTTTCTTTAGCGTATTTATAAGTATCAACCAATACTTTTTCTTCCCCTAAAGTTTTTTCTCTAACCGCAATGTTAATCTTAGTTAAGTTTTGATATACAATTCTACCAGCTCCTAAGTTCATATGACCCACTTCGGAATTTCCCATTTGTCCATCTGGTAAACCTACATATTCACCATCTGTACGTAAAGAAGCATTTGGATATTTATCATACAAAGAATCTATATAAGAAGTGTTTGCATTGTATACTGCTGATACTTTAGGATCTTGAGTAATTCCCCATCCATCAAGAATCATTAAGATTACTTTTTTGTTCATTTTAGTTGAATTTTAATTCTAAAAACAAATATAGTGAGAAGCATTAATTAACAAAGGCTAAATCACTAAGAAACAAAGAAAAGGTTTTCGAACAAGCATTCAATGTTAATCTTTTTCCTGAACTATGTACTTCAAACAATTTTTGATAAAAATAAACACCAAAAAACATATCTCCTCTTAGTTATATTACCAACAAATTAACTTATTATGTATAAAATTATCACGATAACACACAATACTATATAGTTTACATAAAAAAAGGGGATAAAATTAAAAAAACTCTTAAATTAGGGTTCCAAAAATATCGTATCAGAATGAAGATAAAATCTTATAGACAATACAAAGAAGATTACAAAGAAAGCATCCAAAACCCTGAAGTATTTTGGGCAGACATAGCCAAACAATTTACATGGCGAAAAAAATGGGACAAAGTATTAGAAGCTGATTTTACAAAACCAGAAGTAAAGTGGTTTGTTGGTGGTAAACTAAATATTACCGAAAACTGTTTAGACAGACATTTAGAAAAAAACGGGAACAAAACCGCTATTATATGGGAACCTAACAACCCAAAAGAAGAATCAAGACATATTACCTACAAACAATTATATCATAAAGTATCTGCTTTTGCCAATGTTTTAAAAAACAAAGGGATTGAAAAAGGAGATAGAGTTTGTTTGTACATGCCTATGATTCCTGAGTTAGCCATCGCTATGTTAGCTTGTGCAAGAATTGGAGCTGTACATTCTATTGTATTTGCTGGATTTTCTGCCTCGGCATTAGCAAGTAGAATCAACGATTCTGAATGTAAATTATTAATTACTGCTAACGAAGTTTACAGAGGAACAAAACCTATTAATCTAAAAGCTGTTTGTGATGAAGCTCTTGAGAAAACTCCTAGCATAAAAGATGTGATTGTATATCGCAGAACTGTTGAGCCAACAGCAATGAAAGAGGGTAGAGATACTTTTTGGTTTGAAGAACTACAAAAAATACAAGATGACTATTGTCCTGCTGTAGACATGGACTCTGAAGATATGTTGTTTATTTTATACACTTCTGGATCTACCGGAACACCAAAAGGAATGGTTCACACTTGTGGTGGATATATGGTAGGGACTACCTATACCTTCCAAAACGTATTCCAAGCTAAAAAAGATGATGTATATTGGTGTACTGCTGATATTGGGTGGATTACAGGACATTCATATATTATATACGGACCTCTTGCTTCTGGAGCAACTACCGTAATGTTTGAAGGAGTTCCTTCATACCCAGATTATGGTCGTTTTTGGGAAATTATAGAAAAACTAAAAGTAACTCATTTCTACACTGCACCTACCGCTATTAGAGCTTTAGAAAAACAACCTATCCATTTTGTTGAAAAACATAATTTAAATAGTCTTAAAGTACTAGGATCCGTTGGAGAACCTATTAACGAAGAAGCTTGGCATTGGTATAACGATAATATTGGAAAAGGAACTTGTCCAATTGTAGACACTTGGTGGCAAACAGAAACTGGAGGAATTATGATTTCAGCTTTAGCAGGAATTACTCCTTTAAGACCAACTTTTGCAACACAACCTTTACCTGGAGTACAACCTGTACTATTAGATGAAAACGGAAAAGAAATTACAGAATCTCCTGCAGAAGGAAGCTTAGCAATTAAAGGAGCTTGGCCCTCTATGGCTAGAACCATTTACGGAAATCATCAAAGATATAAAGAAACTTATTTTTCAGCCTTCCCTGGTAAATATTTTACAGGTGATGGTGCTTATCGTGATGCTATGGGGAACTATAGAATTACAGGTCGTATGGATGATGTTATTATTGTTTCTGGGCATAATTTAGGAACTGCTCCTATTGAAAATGCAATTAACGAACACGAAGCTATTGTTGAATGTGCTATTGTAGGGTTTCCTCATGACATTAAAGGAAATGCATTATACGCATATGTAACAAAATACAATGACATCGCGACTGATGAAGATGTATTACGAAAAGAAATCAATCAAGTAATTACCAAAACCATTGGAGCGATTGCCAAATTAGACAAAATTCAATTTGTAAGTGGGTTGCCAAAAACACGTTCTGGAAAGATTATGAGAAGAATCTTAAGAAAAATAGCCTCTAACGATGCTGAAAACTTAGGAGATATTTCTACATTATTAAACCCTGAAGTGGTAGAAGAAATAAAACAAAATGTATTATAAAAAACATAAAAAATCCCAACTCAATGAGTTGGGATTTTTTATGTTTTTTATAATATCAATAACTTACTCAATAAAAACAACATTCAACATAACATTTGTTAGTTTTATTTAAAGAATATTGTTTTACTACCTTTTTTATCCTATTTAAGTACTCTTCTGTCTCTAACTATGTCTTATTTTAGTATTTTATAACTATGTAGGATTAATGAAAAAACGACTTTTAAATAAAATTATATTAGCTGCTTTATTATTTACATCAATATTAAATGCTCAAACAGCATCAATATTAGCAAAATATGATTTTGACACTACTCAAGATACCTCAGGAAACTATCAAGGAACTTTAAACAATGGTGCAACCTTAATCTCATATAATAACCTAGGAGTTTTATCCCTTGGAAATGATGATGGATATTTTGATTTTGGATCAAGCTTTGGTTCTATTATTTCTCAATTAGAGAATTTTAGCGTTTCCACAAACATGATGATAGCCAACGATTATGATATTAATGGTAATGGTAATTTTGTATGGACCTTTGCCAACTCTACAAACATGGCATTAACATCAAACGGAAATATTTTCTTTGGTTCTAAAAACTCACGATATACTATTTCTAAAACCAATTACAGGGCAGAATCTACTGTTAGCATTCAAAATCAACTTCCAAAAGGAGTATGGATTAATCTTACGTACACACAACTTAATGGAATTGGTAAAATTTATATCAATGGAGAACTTAAATCCGAAGGAGAAATAACCATTAATCCTAACGAATTAGGATCAACTAGTTTTAATTTTTTAGGAAAATCCTGTTACCAAAATGACCAATACTTAAAAAAAGCCAAATATGATAACTTTATTATTTATCAGGGAGCTTTAACAACTTCTGAAATATTATCATTAACAAACGAATTAACTCCTTTAAATGGGGTATTAAATCAAGAAATATTAACAGAAGCTTTAAATACTTTAGAAATTCCCAATGCGAATTCAGTAAATACTAATCTATTTTTACCCTCAACAATTGGAGAAAACATTAAGATCACATGGATCTCTTCAAACCCTAACGTAATAACAAACAACGGTCAAATTACTAGACCTGAGATTGGCTCTAATGCTATAAAGGCTACACTAACTGCAACTTTAGAATATAACAATGACACACAAACAAAACAAATAGAAGTTACTATATTACCTCTGCTTTCCGATGCAGAAAGTGTTCAAAAAGACCTAGAGGAGCTATCTATAAAAGGTAATGTCAACAATATCCGAAGTAACATTTACTTACCTATTACCACAAAAGAAGGAACAAAAATAGTATGGACATCAAGCCATCCTGAATTTATAAGCAATACTGGTAAAGTATTAAAACTATCAGAAACGGAAAGTGGTAAACAAGACGTGGTTTTAACTGCTACAATCATCAAAGGAGATGAAAAAGCAAACAAAAATTTTAATGTTTCAATTGCTGAAAAAGAGAATAGATCTGCTTATTTATTTTCATATTTCACTGGAAATGATGCTTATGGAGAACAAATTCGTTTTGCTGTAAGTAACGATGGATACGATTATACTCCTTTAAACAACGGACAACCCATTATTAATTCAGATACTATATCTATTAAAAAAGGAGTTCGTGACCCTCATATCTTAAGAGGAGAAGACGGAAACACATTTTACATGGTTGTTACAGACATGAAGTCTGGTGAAGGTTGGAGTAGCAATAGAGGAATGGTTTTGTTAAGATCTAATGATTTAGTTAACTGGACACATTCAACTGTTCACTTTCCTACTAAATTTCCATCAACATGGTCAAATGTGTTGCGTGTTTGGGCTCCACAAACCATTTATGACCCCATAGAAAAAAAATATATGGTTTATTTTTCATTATTTGACAATGGGCCAAATGCATCTTACGACAAGATATATTATTGTTATGCAAATGAAGATTTTACCGATTTAATAGGAGAACCTAAGATTCTTTTTGACAGAGGGACAGCTACTATTGATGGAGATATTGTTTACAACGAAATAGATGGTTTATATCATATGTTTTTTAAAAATGAATCTCTAGGAGGTATTAGTAAAGTAACCTCACCAACATTAACCTCTTCTTCTGGTCAAGAGCCTGGATCTCAATGGAGCGAACCCTCTCCAAGACTACAACAAACCAATAAAGCCGTTGAAGGATCTGGAGTTTTTAGACTAATCAACACAAGTGACTGGGTACTAATGTACGATTGTTACACTAGTGGACATTATCAATACTGTACTTCTCCTAATCTTAACGATTTTACATTTGCAAAAGATAACTACAATATCAATGCTCGCCATGGAACTACCATCTCTATTTCAAATGAGGAAGCCAAAAGACTTACACAAAAATGGCCTAGTAACGCTTTATCCTCTACCCCTCAAGGAGCTAGAAATACAATGATTAAAAAAGATGGATTTAACGTCAATAACACAAATAAAACCATTAATATATCAACGCGCTATGGTATTGATATTGCCAATTTTGATCCTGAATTATATGCTTCTCCAGGAACTGAAATACTACCTCAAGGACCTCAAGATTTCAGTAATGGAGCTATCAATTATACTTTTAAACAAAACGGTAATACTAACATCTATTCTGTATATGTAAACATCCATGCCAATCCTGTTTTACCAGATTTCCATGCAGATCCAGACATTATGTATTCCGAAAAAACTGGACGTTTTTATATATATCCAACAACTGATGGATTCCCAGGCTGGGGAAGCAGTTCTTTTAACGTATTTTCTTCACCAGACTTAGTAAATTGGACAGACGAAGGAACCATCTTAGATTTAAGTACCAACCAAGTATCATGGGCTTTTGGAAATGCTTGGGCACCATCAATTATTGAAAAGAAAGTAAACAACACTTACAAATACTACTATTACTATAGTGGTAATACTGGAAGTAATAAAAAAATTGGGGTAGCAGTTTCAGATGATCCACTAGGTCCTTTTACTGACTCTGGAACTCCTTTAATATCTGAGACACCTTCCGGTACTGGTGGACAAATAATTGATGGAGATATTTTTAATGATCCTATTTCAGGTAAAGATTATCTGTATTGGGGTAATGGATTTATGGCTGTTTCTGAGCTTAATGATGATATGATTTCTATAAAACCAAACACTACTCAGGTAATCACTCCTTCTGGAGGAAATCTAAACACACATGCCTATAGAGAAGGAGCACATGTTTTTTATAGAGAAGGAATTTATTACTTTTTATGGTCAGTTGATGATACAGGATCTGCAAATTATCATGTAGCCTATGGAACCTCAACATCACCTACAGGCCCTATCAACGTTGCAAACCAGCCTATTGTAATTAATCAAGATTCTACAAATAAACTATACGGTACAGGGCACAACTCAACCATTAAAATCCCTGGTAAAGATGAATGGTATATCGTATATCATCGTATTAACAAAAACTATATCAATGCAGACCCTGGGACTCATCGAGAAGTTTGTATAGATCCATTAACTTTTGACGAAAATGGTGCGATTGTTCAAGTTACGCCAAGTCAAAAAGGAATTAATCCTATATTTTTAGATCATGAAAATCCAAATGATTTAAGCATTGATGATCAACTTAATCAACAGAATTTAAAAAGAATTGACAGAGATGTTTATAACTTTTTGGGCATTTATATAGGAAAGAACATTCAAAACCTAAAAACAGGTATATATATCATTAGAGACACTTATGAAAATGGAGCTTTGTCAGTAAAAAAATACTTTATAAAATAATTAATCTACATATCACTATTTATAAAAAAAAACCACTCAAAACAAATCTTGAGTGGGTTTTAATTTTACTGAAATATTTTTATCTACAACAAATCTCTCAATCTTTGCGCAGCACCTTCGGCAGTAATATCACGTTGTGGGGTTCCAAACATTTCGTAACCTACCATAAATTTTTTAACCGTTGCACTTCTTAATAAAGGTGGATAAAAACTCATGTGCCAATGCCAATGAGCATTGTCTCCTCCATCGGTAGGAGCTTGATGAATTCCACTAGAATACGGAAAAGAAGTATTGAATAATTTATCGTACACTTTTGTCAAAACAGAAATTGCTTCAGCATATAATTCCGCTTCTTTTTCTGTCATATCCAATATACTATTTTGTTTATTTTTTGGTGCAATCATCGCTTCAAAAGGCCAAACTGCCCAGAAAGGAATTAAGACTACAAATGCATCATTTTCAAAAATAATACGTTCTCTGTCTCCGTTCAATTCTTGCTTTAAATAATCTCCTAACAAACTAGATTTTTTATCAGCAAAGTATGCTTTTTGAGTAGTATCTTTTTTAGAAACCTCATTTGGCAAACTAGATTGAGACCAAATTTGCCCGTGTGGATGCGGATTACTACATCCCATTACCGCTCCTTTGTTTTCAAAAATTTGTACATATTTAATTGCATCATTTGCTCCAATTTCCTTGTACTCTTTTTGCCAAGTTTTTACAACCTGTGTAATCCCTGGAACATCCATATCAGCCAAACTTTTTGAGTGATCTGGACTAAAACAAATTACTTTACAAATACCTGTTTCACTTTCTGCTTGTAACAAACCATCGTTTACTTTAAAAGATGGTGAATCACTTTGTAAAGCAGCAAAATCATTAGTAAAAACATAGGTTCCTGTATATTTAGGATTTACATCACCACTAATTCTTGTATTCCCTGCACATAAATAACAAGACTCGTCATATTCAGGTCTCTTTTCGTTATTTACTGCTTCATTTTGACCTTGCCAAGGACGTTTAGATCTGTGCGGAGAGACCAACACCCATTCTCCGGTTAAAATATTAAATCTTTTATGTGAATAATCTTCTAAATGCTTATCCATGATATATTGTTTTTCTTGATTAGATTAATTTTGTTCCATCGGATAATGCTACCTCATAAGGAGAACATTCATGACCGAATTTTTTTGTATATGCTTCAATAGCTGTTTTCTTAAAATCTTCTACAGCTGTTTTTTTGATCAAATTAATGGTACAACCACCAAAACCACCACCCATCATTCTTGCCCCAAGAACATCTGAGTTTTCTTTTGCCATGTCTACCAAAAAGTCCAACTCATCACAACTTACTTTATATTGATGTTGTAATCCGTTATGAGAACCATAAATCAATTTCCCTAAACTTACTAAATCATCACTTTTAATAGCAATCGCAGCAGCCTCAGCTCTTGCATTTTCTTGCACTACATATAATACTTTTTGATAATCTTCTTCAGACAATTGCTCTTTTACCTTATCTAAATCAACAATAGTAGCATCTCTTAACGCCTCTATTCCTAACATTTCAGCCGTTTTTTCACACACAGCACGTCTGTCATTATAAGCACTATCAGATAATTTATGTTTTACATTGGTGTTAAACAACAACAATTGATAATCTTTAAAATCAATAGTAAAAGGTTCTGCTTGAGCAGTTCTACAATCTAATAACAAAGCACTGTTTTCAATACCAAACATACTTGCGTATTGATCCATAATTCCACATTTTACCCCAACATAATTATGTTCGGCAGCTTGAGAAATTAAAATCATTTGATATTTGGTTAAGTTTAAATTAAACAGCTCATTAATTCCAAAAACCACACTGTTTTCTAAAGCTGCAGACGATGACATTCCAGCTCCATCAGGAATATTACCACCAAATACGATATCAAAATTTCCTACTTTTTTTCCTAATTTTTGAGTTTCGGCAACAACACCAACTACATAACTATTCCATCCTGATAAGTTAGAAGTATCTAAATTCTCAGTATCAAATTGATAAGTTTCATTCATATCTATCGCAATAGCAGTAGAAACATTTTTATCACTTTTTTGAATAGCCGCTACAATTCCTTTATCAATAGCTGCTGGAAAAACAAATCCTGCATTGTAATCCGTATGCTCTCCAATTAGGTTAATACGACCTGGTGAATAAATAAGTACAGGCTCTGATGTGAAATTTTTAGCAAAGCTATCTGTTACTTTTTTTACTAATTTAGTATCCATGTTTTTATGAATTTAAACATTATTAAGTACTTAACTATTGATTAAAAAGTTAAGTATGATTTATTTTAACTATTCTACAGTAACCGTCCAATTGATTTCGTACTTATCAGCCGCTTTTAATTCTTGTAATCCCAACTTATTATTAAAGCTATCAGAAACTCCAGTTACTGGCTCCAATGCAATTACATTTTCTTTTGGTGGCGTGTACATTTGAAAGAAATTTTCATCCCCCGATGTATCAATGGTCATTTTATATTTAGGAGTATTAAATACTACTTTACCATCACTCAAAGCATAACAATTATCTAATTGCTGATCTTTAATTTCAATTGGCATTTCCAATTCTCCTTCAATTACATTTTTTGTAATCATTCTTTCATCAAACTCAATTGTTTTAGCTACAGTAAAGTTTAATGTACTATTATACAAGTCATCACTTAAAAAATAAGGATGCCACCCAATGGTGAATGGAAAAGAATTGATATCATTATTATCCACTTCTACATGTAAATCAAGACTATTATCTGTTAAAGTAAATTTTAAAGCGATGGTAAATAAGTATGGAAATGCTTTATTTCTAGTTGATGCTGTATAAACCATCGTAACAGAAGCATCTTCGTCAGAAATTTCAGAATCTACTACTACAAAAGATTTATTATACACCAAACCATGTAAAGCATTGTTGTTATTTACTTCATTACAATCAAATTGATACTTTACATCTTTATACGTATACTTTCCATCTTTAATTCTGTTCGCAAAAGGAAATAAAATTGAAGAAGCATAAGTGTTTTTATAGTCTAACGGATGTAAGTCTACAATAACTGACTGACGATTTAAAGTCAACGTTTCTAAAGCTCCTCCTCTGTCTAAACATATTTTTGCAGAAGAAATATAATCGTCCTCAACTATTTCTATATAGTTAAGTCCATTTTCTTGTAATTTATTGATTTTATACACTGTTAATAATTTTATAGTGATTGTCTTAGAATAAGACGGTTTGTGTTCTCTACTTGTGTTTGTTCTTTATAATTAATCATTTGAGCCAAACGTTTACCCATTTCATTAAAATCCGTAGAAATAGTGGTAATTCCACCTTCTACAACTTCTTTAAGCAACGTTTCATTGTATAATATTATCCCTATGTCTTCAGAAATTTTTAATCCCTGTTCTCTATTTTTTTTTATAATACTGATTAAATTTTTATCATCAGGAATAATATACGCCTCTCCTTTTTGCAGCACTCTATCTTGTAAAGAATTAATGACTTCACTTTTTATATTTTTTTCATTACAAAAAAGTTGAAAGCCAGTTAACATTCCTGAAGGCTGAATTTTTTCATCAAACAATAAAATCAACTTTTTATACTTTTTAATCAGAGGCAAACCTTTAATTAAGTTAGTATAAATATCTTTTTCAAAATTTTGATAAATAGCAGCATATGAAGAAAGTTCCGGATGCATTTGATCTAAAATATAAACCTTCTCTTTCGGTAATTTTTCAATTACTTGGAGTGTGTTTTTTAAATTCGCTGGCATGATAATATAAGAATTATAACTCCCAATATTGTCATAAATCAACTTACTAAAAACCGTATGGTTAAAATGGTGGAAATAGATATCAACATTTGTATTCTCTTCTAAATTGCTTAAAAACGAGTTATACAATTCCTCTTTAAATCCGTTTAATTCATCAAACAACAAAAAGACTTTTTTCTCTACCTCTATATTTTCTGATAAAACATAATATCCTTTACCGGCAATAGACTGTACAATACCTCTTGTTTTTAATTCATTTAAAGCAGTTAGTACAGTGTCCCTAGAAACCTTATTCACTTTTTGAATATGACTAATAGATGGTAATTTATCTCCTTTTACCATTTCTTTTTTAGTAATGGCGTTTTCTACAGACTTTATAATCTGCTTATACTTAGGAATTCCTATCTGTCTTTTTACGGGTTCAAGATTCATAACACAAATATAACAAAAACTAGTATGTACTGGTATGTTTTTATGATAAATTTATTTTATACCTCCTAAATTAAGAAATACAAAAAGATACACGGTATAAATAATCATATAAATAAGTTGCATAAAAAAAGCCCAACTCATTTGAGTTGGGCTTTGTACCTAGGGCGGGAATCACCAAACTAATTTTTAAACAATCTCAAAAAACCAAAAAACTGAAAAACCCAATATATACAACACATACAGAGTGTTTTTAATTTAATAGCATTTAATGAAATTGTACAAATGTGGGGATTATGTGGGGAAAATGTGGGGATAGTTATATCTTTACAACTCTAAAACAGATAATCATGGCTAGCATTTCACCTATAATTAGAACCAAAGGACAAACCTCAACAATCTACATTAGATTAAGAAGTGGTAGAAAACATGATTATACAATTTCTACAGGCTTAACAATAGACGGTAAAAAATGGAATATTAAAACCAAAAGACCCAAAGAAACCACAGCCGAACTAAAACAATTGAAAAACATATTAGACGCTATTGTTAGCCATATTCAAGAAAACCTCAACAACATTACTACAGATGGACTAGAACCGTCTAAAAGATGGCTAGAAACCACATACAACAAGTTTACCAACAAAGAAGAAAAAGAACAAAATGCAAGTATTGAGTACTGGATTAAATATATAATTGATAATCCAAATTTATTTGAAAACAGCATAGGTGAAAAAGGATTATCAATAAACAGAATAAGACAATTAAACACCTTATTCAAGGTTTTTAAAAAATATCAAAAAAACCACGTTTATAAAATTGTTGAGATAGACCAATTCTTTTATGATAATTTTAATCATTGGTTATTAAACAAAGAAAAATATGGTCATAATACAGCAAAAAAATATTCAGATGATTTAATTGCTATTGGCAGGCATGCAAGACGTTATAAAATACCAGTATCCCAAGAGTTAGACTATATTAAAAGAATTAAAACAAGAAGCTCTAAAACTATAGTACTGGAACATGATGAAATACTAAGAATTGAAAACTTAGAAATCACAAACGAAAGACTTTTAAACACTCGTAAATGGTTTTTACTAGGCTTACAAGTAGCTCAAAGAATTAGTGATTTACTTCCTTTAACTGAATATAATATACAATATCACCCTGATTTAGACCATAACTTAACAAAATGTTTTGTTTTTACTCAAAAAAAATCTCAAAACACAAAAGAAATAGTAATACCAATTGATGAGGTTATTGAAGAAATAATAAAAGACGGTTTACCTACACCTATTTCAGACCAACGCTTTAACGAGTACCTAAAAGAAATTTGTAAAATGGCTGAAATCGATAGACCTACAAAAGGAGCAATTTCTAAAACGATAGAAATAGACGGTAAAAAACGCAAACGCAACATAGAGGGAGTTTACCCTAAATGGCAATTAATAACATCACACACGTTAAGAAAAACAGCTACGACACATTATTACCAAGTGTTTGGAGCTAAAGTAAAACACATTACAGGACACAGCAAAGAAGAAACTGTAAATATTTATGTAAATCAAGATAGAAGTAGAAAACTATCACAGGTTAAAAAATTGAGAAACGAATACAATCAATTGCTAAAAATAAAGGAAGAATTAAAACCTAATGATAAACCAAAAATGACTGTATTAAAAAAAGTAGAAAATCAATAAAGCAAACTATAGCAATAAACCGTTTTGCATACATTTATAAGTTTTATCAACAACAAATTGGATTTGTTAATAAGTTTAAACGTTTCATAATCTAGGGAATTTTAGATAGTATTAAATTTGTATAAATCAAAAAAGGCAAAATCTTTACCTAAGTAAATCTAATGCCCTTTAACTTGTGTCTTGAGAACCACAAAGTTAAAATAATTTAGGAAACAGACGTAAGGATTTGCCATAATAATAATTTAAATTTTTATTACATGGAACAAAATTACATGAAACAAATCCAATTCATTTCAGTAACTCCAGAGCAGTTACAACAAACTATTTTAGACGGTGTAAAAGAACACCTTTCAGAATTTAAAAAGCAATTACAAGAACCCGAAGAACTAATGACTAGAGAAGAAACTTCTCAATTCCTAAAAGTCAACCTCTCAACTTTACATAATTGGCAGAAACAAGGAAAATTAATTCCTTTTGGTATTCAAGGTCGTGTTTACTATAAGCGTTCGGACATTATGAAATCTATTATTAAACTTCAATAATTAGGCTTAATACATCCAAATTTTATTGATATAAGCAACGTTTTTTAAAACGTCTTATAACAAACCGTATTTAAACAGATAAAACAACCTATTTAAAAAGTTGTTTTAATATCTGAGAAAACAAACACGTTTTAACATTACTATTCTTTACACTTATAAACAACGCTTAATCAACTGTTTTATGGTGTTTTAGAATAGTAATATAAAACAAATACACTTAGTATATTATTTCTTTATCAACCTTATATATTTGATTGACTACGTTAAAATATTAATCAACAACCCCAACATAGACAAAATAAAAAACAATTCTTTATTTGATTTTAGAGTTGAGGTTTCAGAAAAAAATGGTGATTGCTCACCCAAAACAGTAGCAATCCATCATTTCTGTAATATTATTATTTATGATACTGGAATAGTTTTATTTACAGGTAGCATACACAAGCTTTTTAACTCTTTAAAAGAAATAAAAGCACCAAACTATAACCCCAACAATTACAAAGGCTATAATGGTAATATGTTTACTTTAGAAAACATTTTAGAAGTAAGAAAACACTTATGTGAGTTATTATTTTGCGAACCTCAACAAATGACTTTTCAAAACATAGAATTTGGAATTAATACGAATCCTTTATTTTGCCCTAAACAATTCATAAAAGGACTATTGTATCATACTGGAAAATCTTTTGAATTTAAATATAGTAGAAATTACGGACAAGTAGAACACAATAATTACAGAATAAAAATTTACAACAAATCATATCAGTACAATATGGAAAAACATACATTAAGAATAGAAACAGGTTTTAAGAAATCAATAGAGTTTAATAGAACTGGTATTGTAACTTTTGCAGACGTGAACACCTCAACATTAAATAAAGCCTTAAAACTACTTATAATGCGTTTTGACGAGGTGGTGTACTACGATAAAACCATTAGCAAAAAAGGACTAAGCAAACCACAAATAAAAAACCTAAACAATTATTCAAATATAACTTACTGGATAGATACTTTAAAACCCAATAAAAGAGACGAACACAAAAAAAGATTAAAAGATTTTATCATTCACAATTCTAACAATTTACATCTACAATTAAGAAACGATTTATTAAAAAAAGGGGTAATCATTAACCGACCCCCTAACAATAAAAAAAGGGTAATATTTAACAGTTCTAATATAGAGTTAAACCTTACCTTTAAATCACTCCTAGAAAATACTAAAAATTTATTCTCAATCAGTAGTTAAAACTAGCTATACAATTCTATATATTTATAGTTCATTAATAAAATTGGACTTTGTAAAGAATGGCACTATATCAAAAATCTGTACTTAAAAATCATATTAACCAGTTAGATACGTCTAAAGTAGAAAAAGCTTATAAAAAGTACGTTAAACACTTTTTAAACCCTACTATTCAAGATAACATTAGAAAATCTAAAGAAGAAGAATATCAAGGGATCTTTTTAACAGATTTGTTTGTTAATATTTTAGACTATACTCTAAAACCTAATGCCGATTTTAATTTAGTTGCTGAATATAAAAATCAAAACAATTCAAGAAAGGCAGACGGGGCAATACTAAGCAACAACAATGCTATTGCAGTTATAGAATTAAAAAGCACAAAGACTAAGGATTTAGAAAGCATACGTAAACAGGCTTTTGATTATAAGGTTAACCAAAAAGAGTGTATTTATGTGGTTACATCTAACTACGAAAAGCTACGTTTTTATATTAATGATGCCACAGAGTTTGAAGAATTTAATTTATTTGAACTAAGCAAAGACCGTTTTGAATTATTGTATTTATGCCTACACAAAGATAATTTACTTAACAACGTTCCTTTACAAATAAAAGAAGCTTCCATAGTAATAGAAGAACAAATTACCAATCAATTTTATAAAGATTATTCACTCTTTAAACGTGAACTATACAGAGATTTAGTAAAACGTAATGCCAAACAACTAAAAAGCAATAGTCCTGTTATTGATGAAAATGATATAGAAGCCAAAACAGAACTTTTACAACTAGAAAAAAACGTAAAACTTACTTTATTTCAAAAGTCTCAAAAGTTAATTGATAGGTATCTATTTATATTTTTTGCAGAAGATAGGGGTTTATTACCCCCTAACAGTACACAACAAATATTAGACAAGTGGAAAGCCGATATAGATTTTGGAGACGAAAGACCATTATACGACCTTTTTAAGCAATATTTTAACTTTTTAGATACTGGTAGAAAGGGTACAACCGCAAGGGCAGAAATTTACGCTTATAACGGTGGTTTATTTAAACAAGACCTTGTTTTAGATAATTTAGAAATAGATAGCGAACTACTTTTTAAACACACTAAAAAATTAGCCGCTTATGATTTTGAAAGTCAAGTAGACGTTAACATACTAGGGCATATTTTTGAAAACTCTTTAAACGAAATAGAAAGCGTTAACGCAGAAATTCAAGGAGGTGAATTTGACAAACAAAAAAGTAAGAGAAAAAAAGACGGTGTTTTTTACACACCCAAATACATTACCAAATACATAGTAGAAAACACCATTGGTAAACTATGTACCGAAAAGAAAAACGAATTAGGTTTTAAAGAAGATGAATATTTTAAAGGTCGTAAAGGTAGAAACAAAAGCACGATTGAAAACCTAGTATCTATATTAGATATTTATAGAGATTGGTTACTACAATTAACCATTTGCGACCCCGCCTGTGGGAGTGGTGCGTTTTTAAACCAAGCTTTAGATTTTTTAATTAAAGAACATAATTATATTGATGAACTAAAGACTAAAATTTTAGGAGGTGGTTTTATATTCCCCGATATAGAGACTACCATACTAGAAAACAATATTTACGGAGTAGATTTAAACGAAGAATCTGTAGAAATTGCAAAACTATCTTTATGGTTACGTACCGCACAACCCCGCAGAAAGTTAAACGATTTAAGTTCTAATATTAAATGTGGTAATTCCTTAATAGATAACAAATCTGTAGCAGGTAATAAGGCTTTTAACTGGGAAACTCAATTTCCTAAAGTATTTGCAAAGGGTGGTTTTGATGTGATTATTGGGAATCCGCCTTATGTTAGAGTTCAAAATTTAGAAAAAAACAATATTGATTATTTTGAACAAAATTATGTTTCATCCACTGGAAAATTTGACTTATACGTTTTGTTTAACGAACTTGGAGTAAAGCTATTAAAACAATCAGGCTTGATGGCATATATACAACCTCATAGGTTTATCATAACTGATTTTGGAAAAGGATTAAGACTTTTTTTTAAAACTAACCAGTATTTGAAAAAAATAATATCTTTTTCTGATATTGATATTTTTGAAGGAGCTACAACTTATACTGGGATATTTTTTATAGAAAAAAAAGCTCAAAAGTATGTTTTATATAAAGAATACAAAAACAAGAAAGCTCACTATATAGCTGAGAATTTAAATATATTAGATGATAATGATTTTATAAAAACAAAATATCAGAATCTTGATAATTGGGAGTTTAAAAATGAAAATGAATTAAAATTATTAAAGAAACTAAGGCAACATAAAAAACTATTAGATATTTCATTAAACATATCTCAAGGAGTAATTCCAGGAAGTGATAAAATCTACTATCTTGAAGTTATTGAAGAATTAACAAACAGCTACTTAGTAAAGAGTGAATTTGAAGGGAAAATATTTTACATAGAGAAAGAAATAACAAGAAAAATCACAAAAGGAAACAATATTAAAAGATATGCACCGCCTACGAATGATTATATAATAATTTACCCTTATCATTTAGTTAATCATGAACAAAATATTTTAGACCTAGATGAATTAAACAAACGCTTCCCTTTAGCTTATGAATATTTAAATACATACAGAACTTTTTTAATTGAGTTAAGAAAAAAGTACAAAACCAACATTAATGAATGGTATGGTTTTCACAGAGCAAGAGATATGAGATTTTTAGAAGCAGACAAAATTATTACATCGCATACCTCAATATCACCATCATTTACCTTAGCACTAGAAGCTAATTATTTTAATCAAAATGTATATGGTATTGAAATAAAGAAAGACATTTCAAAAATTCAAATATTAGGTATTTTAAACTCAAAACTAACTGATTTTTACATGAAGAATACAAGTAGCATGATAAATGGTGGTTACTTTCTATACAAATCAGATTACATTAGTCAAATACCTATAATCATTGAAAAAGACAATGAATTAATAAAAGAAGTAAACAATTCAATAGAACACAACACCATCTATTCAAAACATCTAAATAAATTTCAAAACTACCTATGTAAATTATTTCTTTTACAAAAACCATCAAAAAAACTGCAAAACTGGCATGAGTTAGAATTTGGAGACTTTATAAAAGAACTAAACAAAGCTATTAAGAGCAACAATAAAGAACTTTTAAAAGCAGGGTTATATGAAGTACCCGTTTTAACTAAAAAAGATGAATTTGAATGGCTAGACCTGTTTGAAGAAAACAAACAAAAGGCACAAGATTTACAAAACCAAATTAACCAAACAGATAAAGAAATAGATACTATGGTTTACCAACTATACAATCTAACAGATGAAGAAATTGCCATTGTGGAAAATAGTTAATTAGTTAGTTTTCTATTCAAAATTGAATAATCAATATTTTTTCAATTTTAAAGTATTGTTTTTTAAACGGTAAAAGAGAAAATATTTAATTGTTTTTCGCACGGTAAAAAAGAACACTCAATTGTTTTCGAGCCAGTAAAAGAATGTTAATTGTTTTAGAAACGGTAAAAAAAGAGATATAACCTTTTTATAGTGTAAGAAAACTAATTTATTACTTAAACATAAAGTCAAAGATTTTTTAGGGGTCACAACGTGCGGGTAAACAACAAAGAACCTGTTAAAACCTGACATTGAAAACTATTCATTTTATCTGTTAAACCTAAAATAAGTTGCTGAGGTTATTTTAGGTTATAAATTTAGAAAGTTAAAACTTCACAAAACTTAACACTTATTATAAATATTAATTATACCGCTTTAAAAAACAATCTTACTTTATCGTTTTGCATAGCTTCAATATGTTTATGCTTATTGTAAACTCCATCTATTCTAACAAAATCAAAACATCTACCTTTTAAATTAGCACTTACAACCAAAGTAAAATCTAATTTTTTATAGTGATAATCTATTTCTTTAGGGTATGCGTTAGAATAAATTAGATTTAAAGTACCCGCTAAACTATCATAATAATCATAAACATCTTGATTATACACGTCTTCTAAACCCACTATTTTTATATCCAATCCCATAAAACAAAAGTAAAATCATTTAAGGCAATACTTATGCACACGTTGTAAATAATAGATAGTTAGTCTTGCAAATGTGGGGAACATGTGGGGATTATAAAAAACAAAAAACCCTTAATCTATTTATAATCAAATAGCTAAGGGTTTTCTTATGTACCTAGGGCGGGAATCGAACCCGCACTTCCGAAGAAACTGGATTTTGAATCCAGCGCGTCTACCAATTCCGCCACCTAGGCATTTTATTGGTGCTGCAAATGTAAAAAAATATCAATGTATTCACACTAATCAAACGAAAAAAATTTCTACTTTTGCAACCAAACTAAACCAACAACAACAACAATCACACAAATGTCTGTTAATCAATTAACTCCAAAAGTATTTGCTTGTTCCCAAAGCACTGAATTAGCACAATCAATAGCTAAACATTACGGAACTGAACTAGGTGATTTAACCGTTTCTAGATTTAGCGACGGCGAATTTCAACCAGTAATTAATGAAACTGTTCGAGGAAGACGAGTTTTCATTATTGGTTCTACATTCCCCAATGCTGATAACTTAATGGAATTGTTACTAATTTTAGATGCCTGTAAAAGAGCTTCAGCTAAACACATTACTGCCGTAATCCCTTATTTTGGATATGCCCGCCAAGATAGAAAAGACCAACCCCGTGTTGCAATTGGTGCAAAAATGGTAGCGAACCTACTTGAAGCATCTGGTGCTACTCGTGTCATGACTATGGATTTACACGCAGGACAAATTCAAGGTTTTTTCGAAAAACCAGTAGATCATTTATATGGTTCTACTATTTTCTTACCTTACCTAGAAAGCTTAAAATTAGACAACTTAACTATCGCTTCTCCTGATATGGGAGGTTCTAAAAGAGCTTATGCATACGCAAAGTACTTAAATAGCAATGTTGTTATTTGTTATAAACAAAGAATTAAAGCCAATGAAGTTTCTCACATGGAATTAATTGGACAGGTAGAAGGTCAACATGTTGTATTAGTAGATGATATGGCTGATACTGCTGGAACTTTAACCAAAGCAGCAGATTTAATGATGGAAAGAGGAGCTTTAAGTGTTAGAGCCATTGTAACTCACTCTATCTTATCTGGAGATGCATATGAGAAAATAGAGAACTCAAAATTATGCGAATTTATTACTTCTGATACTATTCCATTAAAAAAGGAGAGTTCTAAAATAAAAGTGTTATCTTGCGCTCCCTTATTTGCGGAGGTAATGGAGAAAGTTCAAAACTTCAAGTCAATTACGGATAAATTTATCATTTAATATATATTATGAAATCAATTACAATCAAAGGATCTCAAAGAGAAAGCGTGGGTAAGTCATCGACTAAAGCCTTACGTAATGCTGGACAGGTACCTTGCGTTATATACGGAGGGGACAAAGTTTTACACTTTTCAGCAGATGAAAAACAATTTAAAAACTTAGTTTATACTCCAAATGTATATACTGCTAAGATTGAAGTAGGAGGTGCATCTTACGAAGCTGTGTTACAAGATATTCAGTTTCACCCGATTCACGATAGAATTTTACACGTAGATTTTTACCAATTACAAGCTGATAAAGAAATTTCTTTAAACGTGCCTGTAAAATTAGTTGGTAACTCTAAAGGTGTTATTGCCGGTGGAGCTTTACGTCAAAACTTAAGAAAAATCAAAGTAAAAGCAATTCCTGCTAACTTACCTGATTTTGTTGAAGCTAACATTACTGAATTACAAATTGGTAACAAATTATATGTTTCTAAATTAAGAAACGATCAATACCAAATCTTACATAACGACAACACTGTTGTTGCTCAAGTAAGAATGTCTCGTAATGCTGCTAAAGCTGCTGCAGAGGCTAAGTAATCTTTACTTAAAATATTTAAAGAGCGTTACAGTAGTAACGCTCTTTTTTTATGCGATAGAATCTTATATTTGACATAAAAAGATAATGACATTATTTTCTAAATGGTTTCAGCCCAAACAAATTTCTAACGAAGATCCCATGAAAAAATTCTTAATAGTTGGTCTAGGTAACATTGGTCCAAAATATGAAAACACAAGACACAACATCGGTTTTAAAGTATTAGACGAATTAGCCAAACAACAAGAAACTTCTTTTACAACCGATAAACTAGGAGATGTAGCTGTTTTTAAATTTAAAGGAAGAACTTTTATTTTACTAAAACCATCAACCTACATGAACCTAAGCGGTAAATCTGTAAAATATTGGATGGATAAAGAAAAAATAGCTCAAGAAAATATATTAGTTATTTCTGATGATTTAAATATTGACTTCGGAACCTTTAGACTAAAAGCAAAAGGAAGTGCCGGTGGACACAACGGTTTAAAAGACATTAACGAAAAACTGGGAAATCAAAATTATGCTCGTTTTAGGTTTGGAATTAGTGCCATGTTTGGAAAAGGTAGACAAGTAGATTATGTTCTTGGGGAGTGGGACAAAGACGAGATGAGATACTTTCCTGAACTCTTAGATAAAGCCTCCAAACTAATCCTTTCATTTGGAACTGCTGGTATTGGAAACACCATGAATCAATACAACGGAAAACAAGTTGAGGATCTATAGCTTTTTGGTTGATAGTTGTTTGTTGATAGTTTTAACAAACAATTCCAACAACAAACAACTAAAAACCATTACTCTTGATCACTAGCATACCATTCTGCAAAGGAACTACTTGTTTCTTGTAATTTTAACGAATGTAATTGTATATGATTAGGCAATCTCTTTTTTATTTTTTCTGCAAAATCTAAAATCATCATTTCACTAGTAGGCTGGTAATCTACCAGAATAACATTATGACCTCGCTCTTGTAACTCTTTTGCCAACTCAACATGAGGCGTGTTTTTGTTAAAAACAGTTGCATGATCAAAGACATCTTCTACCTCTGATTTTACTATTTCTTTTAAATCCGTAAAATCAATCACCATTCCATTTTTAACATGATTAGGATCTTGAATAGGAGAACCAATAACTGTTACATATAATTTATAACTATGCCCGTGTACATTTCTACATTTTCCATCATATCCATGCAAAGCATGACCTGTTTCAAAATCAAACTTCTTTGTAATCCTAATCTTTCTATTCATCTTATTTTCTTTTAAATTGAGTTAAAGCCTTGTTAGTTTCCTCAGACAATACCAATTGCCCACTAACTCCTGCTCTTTCTTTTAACAAAACATCCCATTGCTCTGTACCTTCCCATAAAGTTTTTTTCATGGCAGATAAAGCTTGTGGACTGTAACTCACTAATTGTTTTAAAAATTTATCTAAACTATCATTTAATTCTGACAAGGTTGTTTCTACCTCATGATACAAACCAGCTTGTGCAGCCCATTTTGCCGTTCTCCAAGTAGTAGCATTTAAAGATAATTTTGCCATGTTAGTCAACCCTATTTTTCTTGTTACTGCTGGTTCTATCACAAAAGGACCAATACCGATACTTAACTCTGATAGTTTAACAAAAGCTCCTTCAGTAGCAAACACATAATCACTGGCTGCAGCAATTCCTACTCCACCACCTACAACTTTTCCTTGAACTGAAGTCACTACTATTTTCCCACAAGTTCTAATGGCATTGATGACATTGGCAAAACCCATAAAAAAATTAGTTCCACTTTCTAAATCCTCAATTGCTAATAATTCATCAAAAGAAGCCCCTGCACAAAACACTTTAGTTCCTGCACTTTTTAAATGAATTACACTAATTCCGTCATTTTCTCCCCAACCTTTAATTGCAGCAGACAACTGAGTTAATTGTTCACTTGCTAAAGAATTACTAGCAGGACTAAAAAATTCTATTTCTGCTACTTTATCTTTTATAGTAGTCTTTACATATGCTTCCATATCAACAATTTTATTCAAGATTCAATTTAAGGAGTTTTATAAACTTAACACGTAAAATTATCGCCCTTAGTAACATCCATACCAAAAAAGCAATCCAAATACCTAACATTTTAAACTCCAAATAATCTAAGATAATCAATGTAGGTACAAATCCTAAAAAAGTTGCCTTTAACAAAGTATTTCTTAAGGTAACTGCTTCTGCCATTCCTTTAAAAACATCATCATATACAAATGCAACAGCATTTAGCGGCTGCATTAATAACACCATCCAAAAAAAGGAATTAAAAGTCGCAATCACTTCTTTATCTTTCGTAAATACCGATCCAATATAAGAATAAGTAAAACTAAAAATAATAAGTAATAACAGCGCAACTCCCAAAGCATATTTGGTAATGGTTTTTACCAAAAGAGATAAATCTTTATAATTGTTTTCTCCTTTTAGCTTACCTGATACAATTGCGGATACACTTGCATAACCATCCATAAAAAATGCAAAAAACAACCATATTTGGAAAGCAATGGTAAATGCTGCTATATAATTAGATCCGTATTTTGTAGCGTAAGCATTTGCCATGACCAAACTAGTATTTAACGCAATGGTTCTTACCAACATATTTAAACTAATACCAATAGTTCTTTTGAGCTCTGGATGTACATTAAAAATAATTTTTAATCTAAAAGGGGTTTTTACAAACAATAAAATTAAAGCAAAAACAAACATGGCTAATTGAGAAATGACACTTGCCCAAGCCGCTCCTTCTACATGCATGGCTGGAATAACATCTTGAATTCCATAAACCAAAACCACATCTAACACAATATTTAAAATGGCTCCTGTTGCACTAACTACCATAGGCCAAAAAGTATTTTGAAGCCCTCTAAAAATAGAGAAGACAGAGACTATAAATAATAATAACGGAAAACCTAAAGCTCTAATTCTGTAATAAGAAACCGTATAATCTAACACTAAATTATCGGCATTATAGAGTTGAAAAATAGATACTGTTAAAGCATAGGTGATTACATACACTAGGAATCCTAAAATCATGTTGATTCCAATCATTTGAGCAGGTAACCCTATAATTTTATCTAACTGATTTTTTCCTAAATATTCTGCCACCAAAGCAGCAATAGCCACTTTACTTTGAGTAAAAATCCATCCTAATGTAGCAATAAAAGAACCCGCCAATCCTACTGCTGCCAAAGCTTCTGTGGCATTGATAGATACATTTCCTACAATAGCAGTATCGGTTAAAGATAAAATGGGCTCTATGACTCCAGATATAATAGCTGGAACCGCAATACTGTTTATATATTTAAAAGAAAATTTACGATTGCTCATTGATAAAATCTATAGATTTCTGAACCACTTGTTGTAAATCTTTTGGCATTTCTTTTTCTGTATATGGTTGGCTAGAACCCAAAGCATGATTCATGTTTTCTATCCAAATCAATTCGCATTTTGGATTCCATTTTTTTACATTTTTTGACTCTATTGGTTTTACCACCACATCGGCAGTACCATGAACCAACAAATGATTGGCTTTTAAGTTTTCGACTGCGTTTTTAACATTCAACCTTTCTTTGTTCTGAATAAAATCGTTATAAAAAGAAATGTAATGAGGCATTTTTTGCTTGGTTCTGGCATTTTTAATGTAAGCAACACCTCTTAACTTCCACCAAAACAATTTGGCTCCAGTAGGAAATCTCATTTCGAAATCTGAAACTCCTGCCCAAGAAATTACATTTTTTACTCGATGATCTTCATTGGCTTTTAACGTTACAATTCCGCCCCCCCTAGAATGTCCAATAAGAGTAATATTATCAAAATCAATTTCATCAGAAAAAGATGGATTGTTGGTAATTTCATCCAACACTGATTGTAAATCATCTAATTCTTTGGTTAAAGTATTTTGTCCAAAAGCTTTTAAATCCGGAAAATCTATAGGTTGTTCTACCGTTCCTCCATTATGAGAAAAACTAAACTTTGCGAAAAAGAAACCTTGCTTAGCAAATTCCGTAGCCATTAAATTCCAAGCTCCCCAATCTTTATATCCTTTATATCCGTGACAAAAAATAACCACCGGCTTTTGCACTTTATTTTTGGTGTAATGCAAATCAGTTAAAATAGGTTTTTGATGTTTTCCTGAGATTTGGATATTCTTTTGAACCATTACGCTTCTAGTTTATAGGGGTTTTCTAAATTTTCTACAAAAGTAAGTTTGTTATCTAAAATTTCATCAATTAAAGCAAATAAACTCTGCTTAAACTCTTCTAAATAGGCTGTGGTAACTCTGTAGTCTTTTCCAAAATTATTGCTAGAAAAGTTCATGCTTAAAAATCCTTGTTTAAAGTTTTTAAAAGAATAAATTCCTGTTTGAAGTTCATTTGTATCCAAGTCAAAATTTTGAACTTGAGTATACAATAACACATAGGTCATTACTTGAACAATTTTATGATATTTAAAATCTGTGGTTGCTAAACTTAAATCTCCCAATTTTAAATCTGTAGATTTAACCATTCCTGTTTTATAATCTACAATTCTACGAACACCATCTACTTCATCAACCCTGTCTATTTTTCCTTTTAAATTTACTTGATGTCCATTTGGAGTGGTAATTGCTACATTATATTCCCTTTCTAAATCTTTAACAATAATTTCTTTTCCCGCTTTGATCTCGGACAATTCTTTGTTTAAAAAATTCAATACAAACTGTTCTGCCACTTCACTAATCAACTTATTTTTACCAGTGTTGATATCTCCATCTTTAAAATATTCCTTAAACTTAGACTGCACCATGTTTTTAGCTTCGGATTTCATTTTTTTTATATCCTCAGCAATTAATACTTTTCCAATGTAGTCTTTGTACAAAAATTCTAAAGAATCATGCACCACAGTTCCTAGCGTATTACTAGCAACTTCTTCTTCTACCTTATCTGTTTCTCTAATTTTTAAAACAATTTTATTGTAAAAAGACAAAGGATCGTTCATGTACTCCGTAATTCTACTTGGCGATGCTCCTTTTTTAAAATAAGCCTGTAACAAATCTATTACTTTTGGTGTTTTTTCAACCTCAACAGCATCGTTATTGGTACTAGAAATATTCGCTACAATGTTTCTATGAGTAACATCTTCTTCCTTATCAATCATTAATTGTGTTAAGAATCTACTCATTTCTCCACCACCAAAATCATCAGACTTTGTATTGTACAACAAATAAACATTTTCTGCTCTTTGAATCAATCTATAAAAGTGATAAGAAAAAATAGCATCTTTAGCCAAATAAGTTGGCATGTTAAATTGTTTTTTTACTTCAAAAGAAATAAAAGAACGTTCGCTTCCTCCTGTTGGCAAAACCCCTTCGTTTACAGAGGTGATGATGACATTTTTAAAATCTAAACAACGGGTTTCTAACATTCCCATTAACTGCATTCCTTCTAACGCTTCTCCTCTAAAATCGATACTTTCTAAAGGCAATATTTTCTTGAAAATCTTATACAGTACTTTTATGTTGTTGATGTATTTGTATTCTAAATTTAAAGTAGATATTTCCTGAAAAACTTTTCTAAATCCTTCTACATACAACAATTCAATTCCTTCTAGTTCATCATTTAAGTGATTGATGAATTGAATAATTTTATCAATAAAAACAGTAATGTTTTGTACAGACTCAAACAAATCTGTCACCTTATCATCTAACTCAGCAGTCCTAAAAAAAGTCTGAATTTGCTCTTTTGTAACAAATACTAAATTATTCTGAGTGATGGTTTTAATTACTTTTTCACTATTGTTTTTACTGATTTTGGCAATATAAGGATGTCTTAAAAACGATAGAATATCTTTGTAGTAAAAGGCATTTTTCCCTAATTTTTCTTTATTGAGGTGTAATTCAAAAACAGATTGAAACAAACCTGATAATGGAATATTACTCAACTGGTAACCCATGGTAATATTTACTTTGTTTACAGATGTTGGAATTGAGTTTAACACCACTGGAAGAATAGTTTCTTCTGCCAACACCAAAGCAGTGTCTTTTGGCACCAATTCTTTTTCCAAAAAAGTAGTTACCGATTTTATTCCTGTAACATTCAAAGGACTTCCTAAAATCTGAATATTCTTTTTTTCTCCAAAATGGTTATTTACCCAGTTTTTTCTATCCTCTTTTTGCAAACAATCCCATTCCTTAAAAAACTTTCTCATAAAAGTTCCTGCCTCATGTTCACTATTGATATAATAGTCATCAGCATCCCAATAAATATGATTTTGTTCTAAAGACAAAAAACTTTTAAAAATTTCTTCCTCTGCTTTATTCAGCGCATTAAAACCTATAAAATGAAAATCATTTTGTTGATGCTCTTTTAAATAGTTTTGATGATTTTTATAGGCTTGTTTGTACACCAATCCTTGATAACCTGCTTTTTTATGAATCAAAACTTTATTCAATTCTTGATAATACAGATGTAAATCTCCCACAAAACTCATATAATTTTTAACAGTATCCGTAACCTCATCTTTAGACGGAGACCAATCTTTTATTTTTTGAATATCTGTTAAATATGAAAAAATTTCAGAGGCATTTACCAAATGTCTATCAATCTCATTAAAATCTTGAATAACAATGGTTGCCCAACCTATAAATCTTTCAAAAGTATCTGCCTCAGCTTTTTGATTTTCTTGCTTGTAAATTTTAAAAAACTCAAACAACAAAGAAACCTGATCCATGGTTTCCAATCCTGAAATTTCTTTGATAAAATTTTCTATACTAATGATTTTTGGCAAAAAAGATACCTTTCCTTTTAACTCTTCTTTAAAAGCATTTTTTAAATAAATACCCGCTCGTTCACTTGGAACCACACAAATAGTATTTTTATAATCCTGAGTAGTGTTTACAATGGCTAGAGCCGTTTCTTGTAAAAATGTTTTCATAAAATAAAATCAAAAAAGCCGTTCCTTAAAGGAACGGCTTTTTAAAGTATTATAAAAAGTTTTTATTCTTCAGATTCTATTGCTGACAACACTACACGTCTGTTTAAAGCTCTACCTGTTGCCGTTTTATTACTAGCTATTGGTTTTGTCTCTCCATAACCAACTGCATGTAAACGCCAGTTATCAATTCCATGAGAAGTTAAATAATCTACTACTGCTTGAGCTCTTTCTTGCGATAATTTTAAATTGCTAGCATCATCTCCAGAACTATCGGAGTGACCTTCAACATCAAAACGAACTCCGTCAAATTCTTTCATTACACCTACAATAATATCTAAAGTTTTAGTAACACCAGGTTTAAACTCTGCCTTACCAGAATTAAACTGAATGGTTTTAGCATAAGTTCCTAATGTCTTTTTAGCCTCTTCAGTTAATTGAACTGGACATCCATTATTTGTTTTAGGTCCTTTTTCGTTAATACAATTGTCTAAATTATCTGTTACACCATCTCCATCAGTATCTGGCCAAGGACATCCATTATTTTTGATAGGACCAAATGTATTTGGGCATTTATCTTTATTATCAGACAAGCCGTCTTTATCAGAATCTAGACAACCTCCATCTTTAGCATCACCTGCTAAATTTGGACATTTATCTTCTGAATCAATCACTCCATCATCATCAGAATCTGGACAACCATTTAATGAACCAGCTAAATCAGGACATGCATCATCTTTGTCAGCAACACCATCTCCATCAGTATCAGGACACCCAAATAGTTCTTGTTTTCCTGCTATTTGAGGACACAAATCATCTTTATCTAACACACCGTCTCCATCTGAGTCATTATCACCAAATCTATAAACTAAAGATATTGAGTGTTGAAAGTGATATCCTCCAATCTTTTTTACACGACCTAATTCTGAATTACCAAAGGCAGCATTAGAGCGATATGATGTTTCAAAGTTTAAACCTACCGATTCATTAAACCAAGTATTAAAACCTAAAGCGGGTGATAGAACAGCTCCCATATCTTTATCAACCCATATGGTTCCTACACTAAATTTGGCATAAGGATCAAACCAACCTGATTTCCCCCATAGTTTGTTAATATCATATCTAATACCTAAATCTGCAGAATAATAATTTCCTTCTGCTACTGAACCAGAAGCTCCTTCATCAATTTTATTAAAGGATCCTGTTAAATCAGCAGTAAATCCATTTTTTAAATACCTAGCCACATACAAACGAGTAGGAAGAGGCACATTGTTTAAATCTTTATCAATTCTAAAATAATCTTTTACTTGTGTTCCAAATCTTCCAATTCCAGCTTCTGAAACATCTATAAAATTTGTACCAATACCTATTGCCCATGGATGTTTTTCGTTTTGTGCTTGAGTGCTATAACTTATAAGAACAAATAAACCTGTAAATAGAAGTAATTTTAATGCTTTCATAATTTTTATTTTTTTGTTTCTAACAACAAATATATTTTGCATCTATAAAAAGAATTGTCGCATATGAATCTTAGTTGAACGCTATTCATAAAAAAACCTTTTTTGATTTAATATCAAAAAAGGTTTTTTATTTCCGTAAAACTTTTGTTTACTATTCTGTTTCTATAGCTTTTAAAACCACACGTCTGTTTAAAGCTCTACCTGTTGCCGTTTTATTACTAGCTATTGGTTTTGTCTCTCCATAACCAACTGCATGTAAACGCCAATTATCAATTCCATGAGAAGTTAAATAATCTACTACCGCTTGTGCTCTTTCTTGCGATAATTTTAAATTGCTTGCATCATCTCCAGAACTATCTGAATGACCTTCAATATCAAAACGAACTCCATCAAATTCTTTCATTATACCTACAATAATATCTAAAGTTTCAGTAACACCAGGTTTAAACTCTGCCTTACCAGAATTAAACTGAATGGTTTTAGCATAAGTTCCTAATGTCTTTTTAGCCTCTTCAGTTAATTGAACTGGACATCCATTATTTGTTTTAGGTCCTTTTTCGTTAATACAATTGTCTAAATTATCTGTTACACCATCTCCATCAGTATCTGGCCAAGGACATCCATTATTTTTGATAGGACCAAATGTATTTGGGCATTTATCTTTATTATCAGACAAGCCGTCTTTATCAGAATCTGGACAACCTCCATCTTTAGCATCACCTGCTAAATTTGGACATTTATCTTCTGAATCAATCACTCCATCATCATCAGAATCTGGACAACCATTTAATGAACCAGCTAAATCAGGACATGCATCATCTTTGTCAGCAACACCATCTCCATCAGTATCAGGACACCCAAATAGTTCTTGTTTTCCTGCTATTTGAGGACACAAATCATCTTTATCTAACACACCATCTCCATCGGAATCTTTAGCTCCAAACCTTAATACCAATGAGACTGAATGTTGAAAATGGTAATCTGCAATATATATGGTGTTTCCTAAATTAGAATCTCCAAATAATGCATTTGTTTTATAAGATGTCTCAAAATTTAAACCTACTGAATCATTAAACCAAGTATTAAATCCAAAAGATGGAGAAACTGCTCCTGCTAAATCACCATCTACCCAAAAAGTTCCAACGGCAAATTTGGCATAAGGATCAAACCAACCTGTTTCACCAAATAATTTATTTAAATCATACCTTAACCCTAAATCTAAAGAGTAGTATGATTTTTCTGATACTTCTCCAGAGGGAATTTCATCAATAGAATTAATAGCTCCTGTAAAATCTGCTGTAAAACCATTGTCTAAATATTTTGCAACATAAAGTCTAGATAATACCGGTAATGCATTTACATCTTTTAACCCTACATAATCTCCTATTTGATTTCCTAAATTAGAAATACCATAAGATGTTAGATCCACAAAGTTAACACCTACTCCAATAGCCCATGGATTTTTTTCATCCTGAGCTTTCATACTTAAAGAAGTTAACGTAAAAACTCCTATAAGCGATAAAGTTAATTTTAGTCTATTCATAATTTTTTTCTTAAAAGTAGTGAAAATTAATATCAACAAAGAAACAATACAATCTTTTTAAAAAATAACTTACTAATAAACAGATATTTAAATATTAAACACCTTCACTAAATCATCACAATAAACCAACAATTTTTCTTTCACAGTATACCCTAAACCTACTAATACATTGGTATAATTCTCTATTTGTAGCTCATGTGATTTGTTAAAAACTCCTGTTTTATAATCTATTATTACAACTTCATTGTCATAAAAAACAACTCTATCCATAATATTAATTTCTCCACTATGAGTTAAAAAAGATCTTTCCGTGTAAACCTCTAGTCCTTCTTTATAGTATTCTGACAATTGTGGATGGTTAACAACATCTTTTATTAATTTTTTAGCACTACTAAAAACCTCAGTAGGTAATCCTTGTTGTTCTATATAAGTAATGGCTAAATCAACATCTTTTACTGAGATCACTTTCTCAAAAGCATTGTGGATTAAATTTCCATACAGCCTTGCATCGTCTTCATTACTTTCTTTTTGAACAATAAAAATTTGATTGTCTTTTTTATCAACACTGTAAAAAGATTTTAATAAATAATCCTCTTCAGATTTTTTGATAGTTGACAACCTTTCACTATTTCCAATTTCATAAACTCCTTCTGCATTTTTTTGAGACATATATTCTTGAAAATAGTCAGAAAATAGTTTTGGTGTATCGGCCTTCTTTTTTTTAGTATCACTCAGAATATATAATTGTTCTTCTGCTCTTGTTAAAGCAACGTATAAAAGATTAAAGTTATCTAATTGAATTTCTGCACTTATTTTGTTTAAATGATTTTCTCCCTGACTACCATATAAAGACAATTTGCTTGATGCTTTTATTTGAAAACTTTCAAAGTCATTAAACAAATCTGTATCATGAGTTTGATACCATACTTTTTCTCTATTGATGTCTTCAGTATTTAAATCAAAAGGAAAAATTACCACCGGGAACTCCAATCCTTTAGATTTATGAATGGTCATAATTTGTACCGCATTTTCACTTGGAGCTACTTCTACTTTTAAATTCTTTTTCTTTTTATCCCAATAAGATAAAAACATTTGTAAGCTACCCGATTCTTTTAATTGATATTGCAAAACAACATCTAAAAAAGCTTGTACAAAAACATCTGATATGTCCTGAAAATGAAAAACACGAATTAAATATTCCAATCCATCATATAAAGACAATGAGAAAAAATTGGTTAAACTAAACTCCAATTCTAAATACGCAAATAACTCTTTTGTATTGGTTTTAGACAAACAGTTTTCATAAAACTCATGCTCAGGAATATCAATATTTAAATGATTGTATAAATAATATAGTACCTGGATCAAAACTTCTTTGTCTTCAGGGTTTTCTATCCATCTTAATAGAAAGACAAAAACCTGAACAACCTTATTATTTTTTAACAACAAACTATCTGGAGAAATCACTTCAATTCCTTTAGACACCAAATAATCCGCTACAGCAATTCCATCATTCTTTTTTCTTGTTAACACACAAATATCTCCGTAGTAAAATCCTTTTGATTTTATTTCTAAAATCATTTGATGTATTTTTTCCGGATACACTTCATGAGCCACAAACTCCTCATCTCTTTCAAAAACTTCTAAACGAACATACCCCCCCTCTTTCGAGTTTGTTTGTTGATGTTTTTCCTGAGCATAAATATCCTGATAAGCGGGTTCTTTTATATAAGATGATAAAAACGCAAAAAAATCATTATTAAAATTGATGACATTACTATAACTTCTATAGTTTGTTCCCAAGGTCACAACCTTTTTATCTACATGAAATAAATCATGATTTGCTTCATCAGAAAGCGCTACAAATTGTGATGCTTTTCCTCCTCTCCATCTGTAAATGGATTGTTTAGCATCTCCCACCAACATCAATTGACCATTTCCTTGTGACAAAGTATTGGCAATTAACGGAATTAAATTTTCCCACTGCAATTCGGAAGTATCTTGCATTTCATCAATAAAAAAATACTGAAATTTTTCTCCCAAACGTTCATAAATAAAAGGAACCGGTTCGTTTTTAATTTGTTTACTAATCACACGGTTAAACTCCGCATTTACACAAATATTATTTTCTTCTTTTAACTGTGTATATTCTTTATTAATGTGACTCAACACCGCTAAAGGCACTAACGATTTTAATATTTTCTTAACTAAAAAGTATTGTCCAAATTGAGTAGCAATTAACTGTTTAGACAATTCATAATAAGGATATAAATCATTTTGAATCGCATCTATTTTATCTCTGTCCTCTAATTTTTTAGGATCTTTGGGTTTTGCTTTTGCATAAAAACTTCCAGTGTCAAAACATTTTTCTACAGTCTTTGTGGCAATTTCCTCTTCTTTATCATTCCAACCAGAAACAAACTTTTTAAAATAGTTTGGAACAACACTAGAAGTGAATGAATTATAAGCAATATCTTGTTCATCAATCACAGCCAAAGCTTGTTCACCAATATCTTTAAATGCTTTTTCGGTATCATTTAAATAAGTTCTTAGCTTTTTTTCTAAAGCGGTAAAATCAGATAAATTGGTGTTGATTAACTTAGAAACCTCCACTTCATTTTCCTCATTTAATAATAATTTGGCCACAGAAACCAATGAATCTGTAATGTTCCAAGATTTATCGTCTTCCACCAAATCCAAGGTATATTTTACCAAAACTTCCGTTAAGTCTTTATCCTCTCCAATTTTAGAAATCAACAAATCTATGGTTTCTTCTAATAACGGATCTGTATCCATTTCTACTTCAAAATCCAACGGAAGTCCTAAATCTAAAGAGAAAGTTCTAATCAATTTATGAGTAAAACTATCAATGGTATTGATATGAAAGCTAGCATAGTTGTATAGAATATTCTTTAAAATTCGTTGTGACTTCTCTTGAACTATACTAGATGATAATCCAGTTTCTTTTAACAAATCAACAACAATATTATTCTCTACATTTTGTGAAGCATCTTTTAAAGTTTTTAGCACACGCTGTTTCATTTCAGCAGCTGCTTTGTTGGTAAACGTAATGGCAAGAATTTTCTGGAATTCAAACTCATTTTTAGCCACCAAAAGAATTTTTAAATATTCTTTTACCAAGGTAAATGTTTTACCACTACCAGCTGATGCATTGTAAACTTTAAAAGGGCTTTCTGAAATCATAGCATAAAAAAAAGAGATTGTCTAAATTAAACAATCTCTTTTAATATAAGGTTAAAATAAGAATTACTCTTTGCTTTCATTTGCTTTTCTAACTGCTTTGGCAAAGGTTTCTAAATCAGCATTAGAAGCTGCTAACTCTACAGCGGTTTTCACAACTTCTTGATGTGTTTTTATTGGAAACCCAATTCCAACAGCTAATTTTTCCAATAATTTAAGAGACAAATCATAAGATTCTTTATCTACATGTAACATGTTAGCCAAAGCATACAACCTTTCTATTCGCTCTTCATAACTTAAAGGAGGATTTAAAGGATATTGTTCAGGCTTACGAATGATACTTCTAAACACTAAATCACTAATTCCTAAATCTGCTTTTATTTTCTTTAATAGAGTAATTTCTTCTCTTGATAATTTATCATTTGACCTTGCTATTTTAACAATACTTGCTAAATGACCTCTGTTGGTTCTTTGAGTTCCACTCAAAAATATATTTAAAATTGACATATTCTGTACTTATTTAAGGGTTATCTACTAAAAATAGTATTTAATAGATAATAATACAATATTTAAGCCAAAATAATCTAGCCCCTAAATAGGAAAAAATTTTGTTTGATTCCCTCTAATTCTGAGTTCTTGTTGTCCGATATATAAGAAATTGCTTTTTCTGTAAAAGCTAACCCTTTCTCTGTTAGATTAATAACCTCATCTTTAACTTCAATCATGTTATTTTGATACGCTAACCTTAGTACTTTTTTCGCACGTTGTTTACTCCAATTGATATGTTCTTGTAAATGATTGATATTTCTTTCACGCTCATCTTCGTGATTTGCCAGATGCAACATAAACACCAACATAGCTACTTCTGTTTTTTGTTGTTTGGTTTTGTACCATTGAGAAATATATCCTTTGTTGGGAGCAAATAAATACACCATAAAAAACAACAATCCTAAAACCGTAGCAATGGTTCCTGCAATAGAAGTATCTAAAGCATGTGCCAACCAATATCCTGTAATAGATGCAAAAATTCCCACCAAAGAAGAACCTACTAACATCTTTTTTAAATTGGTGGTTAACAAATACACGCAAGCTGCGGGAACAATCATAAATGCCACGACTAAAATAGCACCAATAGCATCAAAAGCACCAACAGTTGTAACTGATGAAACAGTCATTAATCCATAGTGAATTCCAATAGGTGTAAATCCTAAAGAAGCTGCCAAACCTGCATCAAAAGTGGCTATTTTTAATTCTTTATAGAATAATATTAACATGATCATAGAAACTGATAAAATAGTTCCAATCATCCAAAGCGATCTTGGTCCCATATCTATTCCATTGTACATCCATCTATCAAAAGGAGCAAAAGCTACTTCTCCCAACAAAACAGCATCAACATCTAAATGAACATCTCCAGCATTTCTAGCAATCAGAATTACCCCCAAACTAAATAAAGCAGGAAAAACCAAACCAATAGCCGTATCTTCTTTCACCAAACCCGTTTTCTGAATGTACTCTACCAATACTACGGTTAATACTCCTGTTAAAGTTGCCATCAATATCAATAAAGGTGATGCTAAATCTTGAGTTATAAAAAATCCGATGACAATTCCTGGCAAAATGGAATGACTAATAGCATCACTAATCAAAGCCATTTTTCTTAGCACCAAAAAAACACCAGGCAAAGCACATGCTACCGCCACCAAACTCAAAATGATTTGTATTTCTAATTGTGCATTTGTCATGACTGATTTGTATATAAATTTTTAGCCGTATGAAATCCTTTTTCCGTTAAAGACCAATCGCCTTTTTCTAAAACGATTAATTCTTCAGATTCTAAACTTTTTAAACTTTTACGAGTATATCCTTGAAAATTATTCAACAACTGAATTTTATGAGGATGAGATATGTTCTCATGATTTTTAGCGATGTTATACATAAATAACAACGTTTTCATCAGTTTTAAATCGTTTCTATTGTTCCATAATTTAATTTGCCTAAACAACAAACCCCTTATAGGAGAAAACACAAAAGATATCATTACAAAACTAGTTGCGATTAAGACAATAACAGGCCCTGTAGATAAGTTATTAGCACTGGCACTAATAGCAGTTCCTAACACTCCAGAAGTAGCTCCAAAAATTCCTGCTAAAAAAACCATGGTAGATAATTTGTTCGTCCATTGTCTTGCAGCAGCTGCCGGAGCCAACAACATTGCACTCATTAAAACCACTCCAACGGTTTGTAATCCCATCACAATCGCAATCACAATAAATGACGTCATTAAAGTATCTATAAACTTTACATGAAAGCCTAAAGTTGTGGTATAATCAGCATCAAACAACACCATTTTAAATTCTTTCCAAAACAATAAAACCACCATCAATGCAATTCCAGCAATAGAAGACATCAACCAAACATCACTAGCTAACAAAGTAGCTGCCTGACCAAATAAATACTTTTCCAATCCTGATTGATTGGCATTGGGTAATTTTTGAATGTATGTTAACAATAACATTCCAAAACCAAAAAAAGTAGATAAGACCACTCCCAAAGCAGTGTCAGATTTTAAATGAGTTTTTGATATAATTCCCTTGATAAAAACAGCGCTTACCAAACCACTTAGTAAAGCTCCTAATAGCAATCCGTTATTATTTTTTACACCTAAAACTAAAAACACAATAGCAATTCCGGGTAGGGAAGCATGAGAAATAGCATCCCCCAACAAACTTTGTTTTCGCAATACGGCAAAACTTCCCAACATACCACACAAAGCTCCCAACACCGCTGTTCCTAGTGTAATAATTTGCAAAGTGTAATCCACCATTAGTAAATCAAAATATTGTTTCATACTCCTATTCTTCTACAATACTTGTTTTGTAATTAATTCCGTAAGTCTTGGTTAAATTGTCATCATTAAAAATCTGTGCAACAGGACCTGTGGCAATTTTTTTGACATTTAAAAAGGTAACCCAATCAAAATATTCTGGAACGGTTTGTAAATCATGATGCACCACCACCACTGTTTTTCCGGCTTTTCTCAACTCCTTTAAAATTTGAATAATGGCTTTTTCTGTAGTCGCATCAACCCCTTGAAAAGGTTCATCCATAAAATAAATAGCTGCATTTTGCACCAAAGCCCTAGCTAAGAAAATTCGTTGTTGCTGTCCTCCAGACAACTGAGAAATTTGTCGATCTTGAAAGGTCAACATTCCTACTTTTTCCAAAGCCTCTAAAGCCAATTTCTTTTCAGCTTTTCCAGGTCTTTTAATCCACCCCAAAGAACCATAAGTTCCCATCATTACTACATCTAAAGCCGTAGTGGGAAAATCCCAATCGACACTTCCTTTTTGAGGTACATAAGCAACCAAATGACGTTGTTTTTTGTAGGGCTTTCCATACACCGTTACCGATCCCGCCAAAGGTTTTATAATATCTAAAATAGATTTTAACAAAGTAGACTTTCCAGCTCCGTTAGGACCAACAATAGCCATCAATACCCCTTCTGGAATTTGCAAATCAATATCCCATAAAACTGGTTTATAATTATACGCTACTGTTAAATCATCAATAGCAATGGCAATTTTATCTTCCATAATATTACTTAGAATCTAGTAGCTGGTAACAAATATCAGATACTTTTTAAAATTAATTCACTCGGTTCTCAACGCTATCTCAACTCCGCTCGATAATCATACTCAAAAACCTTTATACTATTTTAATGCATTTACAATGGTATTTACATTGTATGTATACATTCCTATATATTTTCCAGTTTCTTCGGTTGGATTTCCCAAAGCATCTGAGAATAATTGACCACCAATTTTAACCTCATGCCCTTTAGATTCCACAGAAGCTTGTAAAGCTTCCACCGTTCTTTTAGGCACTGAACTTTCTATAAAAATGGCCTTTACTTTATTTTCTATAATAAAATCAGAAATGCGTTGTACATCTTTTACTCCTGCCTCGGTTGCGGTTGACAATCCTTGTAAACCGACTACCTCAAAATCAAACTCTTTTCCAAAATATGAGAAAGCATCATGTGCGGTAACCAAAATTCTTTTTTTCCTAGGTAAGCTTTCAATGACAACCGTCATTTCAGTTTTTAATTGTTCTAATTCTTTTAAATAAGCAGCTCCATTTTTTTGATAAACATCTTTATTTTCAGGATTTGCTTTTGACAAAGCTTTTACCAATCCACTTGTTATTGTTTTCCAGTTCTCAATAGAAAACCAAATATGTGGATCGTGAGAACTAGCAAACATTTCAGAATTGATAATTTGATCGTGTGATAAAAAATCACTCAAAGCAATGGTCTGTTTTCCCATCTGATTCATTTTCTCAAACACATCAACCAATTTTCCTTCCAAATGCAAACCATTATAAATAATTAAATCTGCCTGACTTAATTTGGTAACATCTCCTTCTGATGCTTTGTACAAGTGAGGATCTACACCAGCCCCCATAATTCCTTTTACCTCAATGGCATCTCCTCCTAAAACTTTTACCAAATCAGTAATCATTGTGGTAGTGGTTACCACAGTAAACTTTATGTTTTCTTTTTTAGCCGATGGCTTACAAGCTATTAAACTTATAAACAATACAAAAAACGTTATAATCTTTCTCATTTTAATCGTTTTGTTTTACGTACAAATTGCTAGAAATTTGTTGTGATATCGATATTTTTTGACCTTCAATAAGTAACATCATAGAATTATCAAAACTTTCTTTATGCAATACTTTTATTTCTGCTCCCAATTTAATTTCAGCATTGTCTAAATACTTTAAAAAAGCGCTAGAACTGTCTTTTACCCCTACTATTTTACTTTCTTCATTTATTTTTAAGGCAGACAAAACAGTAATATTTCTTTTAATGAAATTCCCTTCTTTATCTGGAATGGGATCTCCGTGTGGATCATATCTTGGAAAATCTAAAAAAGCATCCAATCCATCTGTTAATTTTCTAGACTTTACATGCTCTAATTGTTCAGCTACTTCGTGAACTTCATCCCACTTAAATCCCAAATGACGTACTAAAAAAACTTCCCAAAGTCTATGCTTTCTGATTACGTGTATGGCAAATTCTTTCCCTTCAGTTGTTAAAGAAACGCCTTGATATTTTACATAATTTACCAAGTTTTTATCAGATAACTTTTTAACCATATCAGTTACTGATGAGGCTTTTGTCTCTAATTTTTCTGCAATTTTATTAGTGCTTACCGCTTTGTTAGCTACAACAAACAAACTATATATAGCTTTAAGGTAATTTTCTTCTGCTTGTGATAATTCTATTTCCATTAAGCCAAAGGTAAACATTTTTAAAATACAAGTTTAAAATATTTTTTAGACAAATCTAAAAATTTATATAGATTTGCGTAAAATTATTTTTAATGAAAACTATAACCCTTAAAATCTGTCTCTTTATTTCTTTTATCACAAATGCCCAAGAAGTACTACTACAAGGAAAAATTACATGTAAAGACAGTCCTGTATTGGCAGACATTCTTATAAAAGAAAGCAACACAGGTACTAATTCTGATTTAAACGGAAACTATACTTTAAAAACCACTAAAGGTATTCACACACTTTATATCAGTGCTATTGGTTACAAGCCAAAAGAAATTGACATTACTATAAATAAAGAAAATATTAAAAACTTAAATATTGAACTTAAAGAAGATGTTTTAGGACTAGACAAAGTAGTAATTACTGCTACCAGAGGATACTTAAACAGAAAAAAAGCCCCTGTAATTGTGACCGTTACAGATGCAAAAGTTTTAGAAGCTACACAAGCCGTAAGCCTATCTGAAGGTTTAAACTTTCAGCCAGGTTTAAGAATGGAAACCAATTGCCAAAACTGTGGAACATCGGAAGTAAAAATGAATGGTCTAGGAGGTTCTTATTCACAAATATTAATAGACAGTCGTCCTATTTTTAGTGCTTTAAACAGTGTTTATGGATTAGATCAAATTCCTGCAAACATCATCAAACAAATAGAAGTAGTTCGTGGAGGTGGTTCCGCCTTATACGGCTCTAATGCTATTGCAGGAACCATTAACATTATTACCAAAGATCCTTCAGAAAATAGTTTTACCATAGGAAGTAATTTAGCTTTGATAGACGGAACCGCTCAAGACAAAACATTGATGTTTAATGGAACCGTTATTAATGAGGATTTCGACACAGGAATGGCACTTTTTGGAATGAAAAGGCAAAGAGACTCTTACGATGCGGACAATGATGGTTTTTCAGAAATCACTAAAATGGAAAACACTTCTTTTGGTTTAAAAGCATTTACTAGACCTAATGATAGAAAAAAAATTACAGCTGAATTTAATGCAAATAACGAATTTAGACGAGGAGGTAATAACTTAGACTTCCTTCCTTTTTTAGCGGATGTTACAGAACAAATTGAATCTACCGTTTTTTCCGGAGGATTGACTTACGAATATTTATCACCTTCTAAAAAAGATAATTATTCCGTTTATGCTTCAACTTCTTTTTCTAAAAACAAAAATTTTTACGGAGGTTTAGCAGGCAACGAACCAACTGATACAAACATTAAAGAAAGTATTAGAGGTTTTGGAAAATCAAAAGACATTACGTTTGTTACTGGAACACAATACGCTCATAACTTTGATAGCTTCTTAAACAATAAAGGAACCTTTACTGGTGGAATTGAATATAAATACAACAATATTGATGACCGAAAAGAAAATCCCGCATTTTTCCCAATACTACAAACCACTCATATTCTAGGAATTTATGCACAACAAGAATGGATGGTTAACAATAAACTTAAAATTTTAGGAGGTTTAAGAGGAGATATACACAACCTTGCTGAGGAGTTTTTAGTTTTAAACCCAAGAATAAATATTTTATACAATATTAACAACGACTTAAGGTGGAGAACCAGTTATGCCAAAGGTTTTAGAGCCCCACAAATTTATGGAGAAGATGTACATTCCGGATTAGCAGCAGGAGAAATTAGTAGAATTAGAAATGCTGACAATTTAAAATCAGAAACCTCCCATAGTTTTTTAACCTCTTTAGATTGGACAAAAGAATTAACCAATGGCGATTTTTCTTTGGTTACAGAACTATTCTACACACAACTAAACGATGCTTTTGCATTAGAACAAGGAACCCAAACAGCTCCAGATTCTGGAATTTTTGAATGGATTAGAAGTAATTCTTCAGGAGCAAAAGTGTACGGTGTAAATATGGAATTAAAATATGCTCCCAACAAAGAGTGGTTAATACAAAGTGGAGCTACTTTACAAAGAACATTGTATAATAACAAAATAGAATGGTCTGATACCGATTCTAATCAAGCAACCAGAGAATTTAACAAAACTCCAAATATATACGCAAATACTATTATTACTTATGCTCCTACAAAAGCTTTTCAGAATAATATTTCTGCTGTTTTTACAGGACCAATGTACGTTCAACATTTAGCAGGATATATTCCAAATGACAAATTAGAAAAATCACCTTCTTTTATAGAACTTAATTGCAAATCATCTTATCAATTTTATTTAGATGATCACAAACACACTTATTTTGAAGTTTCTGCTGGAATACAAAATATCCTCAATGCATATCAAAAAGACTTTGACCAAGGTGTTGATAGAGATGTTACCTATATCTATGGACCTCAAAGACCAAAAACCTTTTTTATAGGACTAAAATTCGGAATATAAACTTGTTTTAATAAGAATAGGCTTTTATATGTGTGGTGATTTCACACACACTTTTCATCAAATAAATTCAAAAAGAAAAAACCAAACACAAAACACTAATAAACAAATAGATAAACCTTAAAAATCAATTCTATTCAAAAAAAGAAACAAGAGATGTTTATCCTCTATAAATTTGTATTTTAGCTATCAATCAAAACAAACAAAAAGAGAGTCAAAATGGCAAAAGAGACGAACGAAAAAGATGCGAAGTTAAAAGCGCTACAGCTTACCTTAGATAAATTGGACAAAACTTATGGTAAAGGAGCTGTAATGAAAATGGGAGATATGGCTGTGCAAGATGTAGAAGTAATTTCTTCTGGATCTTTAGGGGTTGACTTAGCCTTAGGAGTAGGCGGTTATCCTAGAGGACGTATTATTGAAATTTACGGACCTGAATCTTCTGGTAAAACAACTTTAACTTTACACGCCATTGCAGAAGCTCAAAAAGCTGGTGGTATTGCTGCTTTTATTGATGCGGAACATGCTTTTGATCGTTATTATGCTCAAAACTTAGGAGTTGATATAGACAACTTAATTATTTCACAACCAGACCATGGAGAGCAAGCTTTAGAAATTGCTGAAAACTTAATCCGCTCTGGAGCAATTGACATTGTAGTTATTGACTCGGTTGCAGCTTTAACTCCTAAAAGTGAAATTGAAGGAGAAATGGGAGATTCTAAAATGGGGTTACATGCTCGTTTGATGTCTCAAGCATTAAGAAAACTAACAGGAACTATTAGTAAAACCAAGTGTACCGTTATATTTATTAACCAATTACGTGATAAAATTGGGGTGATGTTTGGAAATCCTGAAACTACTACTGGAGGTAACGCCTTAAAATTCTACGCTTCTATTAGAGTAGATATTAGAAGAAAAACTCAGTTAAAAGATGGAGACACTGTAATTGGTAATGCAACCAAAGTAAAAATTGTTAAAAACAAAGTTGCTCCACCATTTCAACAAGCAGAATTTGATATCATGTATGGAGAAGGTATTTCTAAAGTTGGGGAGATTTTAGATATTGGAGTAAACTACGGAATTATCAAAAAGAGTGGTTCTTGGTTTAGCTACGGTGAAACCAAATTAGGTCAAGGTAGAGATGCAGTAAAAGGTTTGATTAAAGACAACCCTGAATTGGCCGAAGAACTAGAAGCAAAAATTATTGATGCTATTAAAAATCCTGTTGAAGAAGCTTAATCTTTAACAGATTTTATAAAAATAAAAAAGACCGATAACAATGTTATCGGTCTTTTTTTTATGCGAACTTGTTTAGTTCTTTTTTGTCTTATCTTCTAACTCTAATTTTTCTGCAAAATATTCACAAAAATCTCTCATGGTTGCAGACATTTTTTCATCATTGGTAGCTCTTTCAAAAGTATCAGCCATTTGCACCAATGTTTGATGAAAAAACACTTTCATTTCATCTACAGGCATTTTTTTTGTCCATAGTGGTAAATACAAAGTTTCTTTTTCTTTACTATCCCAAACAGAAATCAACGTTGCTTTTGATGAGTCTTTCGTTACTCCCCCATCGGTTGCTGACCAATGAATGGTTTCTGGAATTTTATTTTCGTCAAGTCCTATTTCGAACTCTATTTTTGATTTATGCGCTACTGCCATCTTCTTAAATTTTGAATGGCAAAGATAAAGAATTTGTTTTCGATAGCATGACGATGAAAATCATTCTTAAAACAAATACATTAATCTACATGTACTAAAACCCCTCTCACCCTAAAATTATCAAATAATCAACAAAAAACAATAAAAACTAATAAATACTCGAATAAAAACAAAAAATAATAAATAAAAAACAAACAAACAGGATAGTGCAGGATAGAACTCACTCACTAAGTTCAATACATTTATAGCAAAAATAAAACTACTTTATTAACTAATTAAATTCTAAATATTTATGAAAAAAATTACTCGTTTTTTTATCATTGCTTTTCTATCATTGATTAGCTATAATGTGAACGCGCAATGTTTTACTACATTTCCTGAAAACCCAACAAACTTATGCCCAGATCCACAAGCAACAGATTTATCACTATGGAATGGATGGGGTCCACATAGAGAAGTTATTACCGATCCAAACACAGCTTTTTGTGGAGACACATACATTAAAATAGTATCAAACGGGCAAGCTGGCTGCGTATATCCTGGTAACAACGTGAAGACTCTGCCTTAGACATTAATATGGATTGGGAAATTGCTACTTACAGGGTTCAAGTTGCCGTAAAAACCATTGGAGGTAACGTAGGATTCGTAGTTAAAAATGGAGATAATTTCCCTTTAAACGAATCTGTTGATACCGGAGGTGAATGGCAAGTTATTACTCATGAGTTTACCACAACTATTGCTGCTTCAGGTTTTATAACACTTAACACTTGTGATCAAAATGCAACTGCCTCAGAAGTGCATATTGATAACTTCGAATTATACAGAATCGATAATATTGGAGCTAATACTCCTAAAATTAGTATTATTGGTGCTAATCCAGTTGAAGCTTATGTTAGTTCTGTATATAATGACAAAGGTGCTTCTGCATTGGATTTAGCAGATGGTAGTTTAACTGCTAATATCATCACAGTAAGTACAGTAGACACCTCTACAGAAGGAACCTATACAGTAACTTATAACGTGTCTGACAGCGATGGAAATGCTGCTACTGAAGTAACTAGAACCGTAAATGTTATAGCTGGTGTTAATCCAATTATTACTTTAACTGGAGACGCAACAGTACAGGTTTTACTTGGTTCTACATACATTGACGAAGGAGCTACTGCTTTTGATTCGACTGACGGTGATTTAACTTCAAATATCGTTACTGTTAACACTGTAGACACCTCAATAAAAGGAACCTATACAATAACTTATAACGTAACAGATAGCGACAGCAATGCAGCAACAGAAGTAACAAGAACCGTGATGGTAATCACCGATTACGATGAAGATGGAATTGCAGATGAGAACGATTCAGAAATATACTGGACAGGTGCAACTTCATCAGATTTTGGAGATGATTCAAACTGGGCAGGTAAACCAGCTACTTTTGATCAATATGAAGGTGATTATCACATTGGTGCAACTACAAATTCTTGTGACATACCTGGTCGTAATAATCTTGGTGGACACTTTGTAATATATATGAAACAAGGTGGTGTACTTAATGTAAATGCTCAAATTTATTTTGACAACTTACACAGTACCGCTGGTGAAAACTCTGATATCTATATTAATAACGGAGGTGATGTTAATGTTAGAGGTGTGAGTAGATTTCAGGGTGGAAATATTCATGTCCTAGAAGGTGGTTCTCTTTCCGCTAAACAAAACTGGAATTGGGGGCGTTGGGACGAAGATGATACCAAAATCTATGCAAATGGAGGAACTGTTGCCTTAGAAGGTATGGCACCGTGGAGAAATAAAAACGAAGAAGGGGCTATTATTAACAATGCCCGTGTTATAATAAGCAATGAAGGAATTGTAAGCCATACAGATGCAGCAATACTTAAATCATTTGGAGATCTTCATGGAATTATTCCTGCTGAGGGTTCATTATTAACATACACTACAGATGCTTTACAAATAAGCAGTGTCGATATATCCTTACCTTCTTCATACGAAGTTACTTCTGAAACAGCAATGTTTACTGTTCCTGATTTCTCTACCTTATTTCCTAATTATTCTTCAGGAGATACTACTGCTAACGCAACAATTACCGTTACTCAAGATATAGCTGCAGGAACTGACTTAACAACACAAATAGTTGTAAACGTTACAGCTACAGACGCATTTGACAATACCATTACAAAAGCTATTAGTGTAGCTCAAGAAGGACAATTAAGTATTGATGACAATCAAATCAGTCAAACAAATTTAACTACCGTTGATAGACATGTTTATGTTACAAATATTAATGAATCTACAACAATAACTATATACAACTTAACAGGAGCTATTGTAAAATCAATTATAACTTCTGAGGATACTAACTTTACTCTTAACTCAGGTATTTATATAGCTAAAATTACATCTATAAAGACAGGTGCTAAAAAGACCACCAAGTTCATTGTAAAGTAATAACAAGAATTTTTTAATAACTTAAAAAAGGAGGTGCTCTTAAGATCACCTCCTTTTTATCTTATTATTTTTCCACGATCTCCTTTTTAACATCATAAAAATAATCTGATTGCCATTTTTGTGTCGCCAATGCTTGTTTACTTGTAAGTTCATCACTAGGCATATACACTCTAAAAGCCCTTTTCCCTTCTTTTTCAAGCGTAGAAAGTATTCCTTTTTCTATTAATACTTGTTTAGGTAAAAGAAAGAATCCTTTGTTATTCTGAATGGTTACTAAAAAGTAATCAAGATGATCCTGCTCATGTAATGGTTCAATAACTCCGTTATTATTTCTTTGATAAAACGTTACAAACTGACCTTTTTTCTTTGGAGTGATTTTAGAAGTTCTACTAATGATTCGCTTCCCCTTTAATGAAAACCGACATGCATTATATTCTTTACTTTCAGCTTCTACAACAACATCAGTAAGTTTTACATCAACACCATTAAAAACTTTTGATTTTACTTCTCTTAATAACTCTTTCATTATTTCTTAGGCTTATATCCTGATTGACTTAAAATAGTTTGCGCATCTAAATCAATTAATGTTTGTGGAGAAATTTCATGTTTATTCATGTAGGCTCTTACAATTTGTAATCCAGTATATTTACCAATAGCCCCAGGAGAATCTCTATCTATAGAAGTATAGAATTTAGAAAAAGGTGCTACTTCTAAAAATCGTTGTTTTAGTTTAACATCATTACTATACAACAATTCATTTTTAATGAAAAAGGCCCAAACAGTTGCTTCATTCACTTTTGCCCATGCTAGTTTTTTAGGTGTATATCCTAATTTTATTTCATCAGTAATGGTAGGTAAAAACAAATCTAGTAAATATGCTTTTTTACCTTCAAAAATCATTTGTCCCAAGAAAGTACGGTTTTTATCAAAAGGATATTTAGTATCAATTATTTTTTGAGCAATAGCGGAGGTCATGTGTTTTGGAGTAAATGTTTCTGATAAATATTTTGCATATCCACCATATACTTCATTGTCTTTTCCTAAAAACATATCTAAAGAAACCAACAATAAAGTATCTGCATACAAAACTCTATCTTGATATAAAACTCCTGTGATATCTGTTACCACGGTTGGAATCTTAAAATCATTAAAATAATATTTAATATGCTTAAACAAATCATCAATCTGTGTTTCATAAGTATTAAAATCACCGTAAACTTTTTTTACTTGTTTGTATAAAAATTGTTGACTAGTATCTTTCATCCTTTCTAAAACCAATTCATCAGGCATTTGTTTAGGAAACATGTAAGGAAAATCAGATTTTAATTCAGGTAAATCCTTTGGACTTGCGGTAAACAACGCATTATGAAACAAAGCAAACTGAGTATTGGTTTTAACCTTCGCAATTTCTTGTTCTGTTTTATTAGTTGATGTACAAGCAACTAACATTAAAAATATAAAAGATAAGCAAAGCCACTTTTTCATGCTATGGTATATTTTGATTAAGTTTGTAGTAACCTCAACAAAAATAAGAAATAAGCAACATGGAAACTCAAAAGATCTCAGAACATATTATTGGTTGGCTAAAAAATTATGCTACCAAAGCAGGTGTAAAAGGATTTGTTGTTGGTGTATCTGGCGGAATTGATTCTGCTGTTACCTCAACCTTATGCGCTAGCACAGGCTTACCTACCATTTGTGTAGAAATGCCCATTCACCAACACCCAGACCAAGTAAATAGAGCTCAAGAACATATTGCACAATTGTCAAAACGTTTTAGCAATGTTTCTGAACAACGTGTAGATTTGACTGAAAGTTTTGAGACTTTTAAAAAAGCGGTTCCTACTACAGAAAATGAAGCTATTTTAAATTTGACTTTAGCCAATACAAGAGCAAGACTTAGAATGACAACCTTGTATTATATTGCAGGATTACACAGTAGTTTGGTTGCTGGTACAGGAAATAAAGTTGAAGATTTTGGTGTAGGTTTTTACACAAAATACGGTGATGGTGGTGTAGATGTAAGTCCTATTGCAGATTTGATGAAAAGTGAAGTTTTTGCTTTAGGTAAGTACTTAAAAGTTCCTTCTGCCATTCAAACCGCCGCACCTACAGATGGATTGTTTGGTGATAGCCGTACCGATGAAGATCAATTAGGAGCTAGTTATGATGAATTGGAATGGGCTATGAAACAACAAGATGCTGGAAAAACTGCTTCTAATTTTGTAGACAGAGAAAAAGAAGTCTTTACTATTTACAGCAAATTAAACACTGCCAATCAACATAAAATGCAACCTATTCCTGTTTGTGAAATTCCTAAAGAGTGGAAATAACATAAAAACGGTAACTAATTAGGTTTATGTTAATTGGGTTTTAAATCGGTTAATTTTCTAGATTAATCCATTTAAAATCTAAATAAGGGCTATTTATCGTCTTAATTTACAAATAGACGGGAGTTCAACGGCTTATTCGTTCACTATTTAATATCTTAGCAAAAATCGAAATAATTTAAATTAAAAAACCGCAGATGGCAGATAGTTTTGAAAAAAAGGAACGTGAAAAGAAAAAGGCAAAAAAACGTAAAGAGAAAGCGATCCGCAAAGAGCAGTTAAAAGAATCTGGAGAAAAGACTGCTGAATTCATGTACATGGGAGCTGATGGACAATTAACAACAGAAAAACCAGATCCTTCACATGTAAGAGAAGAAATATCATTAAGTGATATTCATGTTAGTACTCCAAAAAAAGAAGATTTAGAACAAGAAGACCCTGTTAAAATTGGAATTGTAAATCATTTTAACACCGATAAAGGTTATGGATTTATTGACCAAAAAGAAACAGGAGATAGTTTTTTTGTGCACGTTAACAATATAGAAGGAACTATTAAAGAAGGAAACAAAGTTTCTTTTGAAACTGAAAAAGGGCCTAAAGGCTTAGTAGCAGTAAAAGTTAAGTTGTTTGTAGCTTAATATAAAATTCTAATAAAAAAGCCCTTACTGAAAACAGTAAGGGCTTTTTTATTTGTGGAGACGCCGAGAATCGAACTCGGGTCCAAACGAGCAATCGCGTAGCTTTCTACATGCTTAGTTTTTATCAAATTGTCGGCAAAAAGCTAGTCAAAAACAACTTACTCTAAGCTTAACTTATTGAGTTTCGGAAAAGCAGCTAAGTAATACTTTTCCTATCTAGACTTTTACGACATCTCTAAATTGCACGCGGTCTATCAGCGCTGGCATGAGATGCATAGCTTGCTCACCTTGTGAGCCTAGGCCTTATCGTACTATTAATTCGGATAATTAGGCAGCCATGGCGAAAGATTCTTCACCGTTTATTGTTTTAGAACCTCGATTTACGAGAATGAGTTCTATCTCTCGGCATGCTTACTAGTTAATTGACCTCGCTGTCAAAACCAGTCGTCCCCAAATTGTCAAAGAAGATTGCAAATGTATATATTTATACGCTCAAAACATATACCAATTATACAAATAATGCACAATTTGTCAGACAAAGAATATTTAATCAAACTAGCCAATACTAAAATGCCTTTTGGAAAGTACAAAGGCTATGATTTGATTAATTTACCAGAACATTATATTGTTTGGTACAAAACCAAAGGATTCCCTGCTGGAACTTTAGGTAAAATGATGGCAGAAGTTTACGAATTAAAATTGAATGGATTAGAAGATATTATTCGAAAATTAAAAAGATAGAGAGTAGTGAGATGTGAGAAACTAGATCCCCTCATTTCTCACTACTTAAATCTCATTTCTAATTATAAAGTATTAATCACTTTTCTAATTGCTGTTAAATCCGTTAACAATTTTTCTAAGTATGCTATATTTAACATATTGGCTCCATCAGATTTTGCGTTAGCAGGATCAAAATGAGTTTCTATAAACAAGCCATCAACTCCAGCCGCAATTCCAGCTCTAGCGATAGTTCCAATCATATCTGGTCTACCTCCAGTAACACCACTTGTTTGGTTTGGCTGTTGCAAAGAATGTGTTACATCTAACACTGTTGGTGCAAACTTTTTCATTTCTGGAATTCCTCTAAAGTCTACAATCATGTCTTGATAACCAAACATAGTTCCTCTATCGGTAATCCAAGCTTTATCAGAACCAGTATCTTTTACTTTTTGTACCGCATGTTGCATCGCTCCGGGACTCATAAATTGTCCTTTCTTTAAGTTTACTACTTTTCCTGTTTCGGCAGCCGCTACTACTAAATCTGTTTGACGAACTAAGAAAGCAGGTATCTGCAATACATCTACATATTCTGCAGCCATGGCAGCATCAGAAATTTCGTGAATATCTGTTACAGTAGGTACATCAAAAGTTTCAGAAACTTTACGTAAAATTTTTAAGGCTTTTTCATCACCTATTCCCGTAAAACTATCAACTCTAGAACGGTTTGCTTTTTTAAAACTCCCTTTAAACACATAAGGAATATTTAATTTATCTGTAATTTTCACTACTTGTTCTGCAATTCTCAATGCCATTTCTTCTCCTTCAATAGCACAAGGCCCTGCCAATAAAAAGAAATTATCACTATTTGCGTGTTTAATTTTTGGGATTACGTTTAAGTCCATTTTTTAATGTATTTCTGAGGCTCAAAGATAAGTATTCTTAAAAGCGCTTCACAATTATTTTTTTGATGAATAAATTAAAACAGAAAAGCCCCTGTAAAAATACAGAGGCTTTTCTTTTATTCTTTTTTCAATTAGAATTTGTAACGTACTCCTAAGGCAATTTCTAAACCTAAATCACTATCACCATTAATAATTCCTATTTCTGGTCTTGTATCTAAAGACAATTGTAATGGAAAATCAAAATTGTATTCAATACCAACATTACCATCAGCATTTACAAATGTTTCGCTACCATCAGCTTTATCCTCAGAACCAACTCCAGCACCTGCACCTGCAAACCAATTAAAACCTGGAGCCAGTGCACTTAAATCCCAAACCCATTGATACAACCCTGTTAATTTGTAATTACTCACTCCATTTCTATCTCTAAAACCTAAATCAAATTGCAATCTATTTGAATTAGACAATGCATGTTGGTAAGAAATTTCATACCCTAAACCATCATTATCACCCAAACGCAAACCGATAGCATGCTTAGATAAATCTTGAGCTTGAGAAGCAAGACCTACTAATAACAGTCCAAATGTAACCACTAATTTTTTCATAAATTTCTATTTAATATTATTTGTTATTCGCATTAAATGTACAAAAACAAGGCCATGAGTTGTTCGCTTTTAGTAAATTTACTTTTTAATTACTTAAAGAATTTAGAAACAACAAGATAGATGAATATACATTTTATTGCTATTGGAGGTAGTGCTATGCATAACTTAGCCATTGCATTACACAACAAAGGATATCGAGTAACAGGAAGTGATGATGCAATCTTTGAACCTTCTAAATCTAGATTATCCAACAAAGGAATTTTACCTTTAACTTTTGGTTGGTATCCTGAAAAAATAACCAAAGATTTAGATGCTATTATTTTAGGAATGCATGCTAAACCTGATAATGCAGAATTACTTAAAGCACAAGAATTAGGCTTAAAAATATATTCTTATCCTGAGTTTTTATATGAACAATCAAAACAAAAAACCAGAGTAGTGATTGGGGGTTCTCATGGAAAAACAACCATTACTTCTATGATTCTCCATGTATTAAACTATCATAACATCAATGTTGATTATATGGTAGGAGCACAGTTAGAAGGTTTTGATACCATGGTACATTTAACCGAAGAAAATGAATTCATCGTTTTAGAAGGTGATGAATATTTATCTAGCCCTATTGATAGAAGACCTAAATTCCATTTATACAAACCTAATATTGCTTTGTTAAGTGGTATTGCTTGGGATCATATTAATGTCTTTCCAACTTTTGAGAATTACGTTGAACAGTTTTCAATTTTTACCGATTCTCTAACACCAGGAGGAATTATGGTGTATAACCAAGAAGATAAACAAGTAAAAAACGTGGTTGAAAACTCTGAAAACCAAATAAAGAAATATCCATATCATACTCCAAACTACACTATTGAAGATGGAACCACTCTTTTGGATACTCCAGAGGGTGATTTACCTTTAGAAATTTTTGGAAAACACAACTTACAAAACTTAGCCGGTGCCAAATGGATTTGTCAACACATGGGGGTTGGCGAAGAAGAGTTTTATGAAGCCATTGAAAGTTTTAAAGGAGCTAGTAAACGTTTAGAAAAAATAGCTGAGAAAAAATCTGCTGTTATTTTTAAAGATTTTGCTCACTCTCCAAGCAAAGTGCAAGCAACCACAACGGCTGTAAAAAATCAATACAAAAATAGAAACGTATTGGCTTGTTTAGAACTACACACCTATAGTAGTTTGAATGCTGAATTTTTGAAAGAATACGAAGGAGCGCTAGACCAAGCAGACAAGGCAGTCGTTTTTTATTCTCCTGATGCTGTAGCCATCAAACAACTTGACGAAGTTTCTGCACAACAAATAAAAGAAGCTTTTAAAAGAGAGGATTTAATTATTTATACAAATCCAGATGATTTTAAAAAGTTTTTATTTGAGCAAAATTTTGAAAATTCTGCAACTTTATTAATGAGTTCTGGAAATTATGGTGGATTAGACTTTGAAGAAGTAAAACAACTTATTTCTTAACAAGAAAATAAATCTATAGATATAGAAAATGCCGTATTACATTATCGCAATACGGCATTTTCAATTAAAAACAAAAAAACTACTCAATTCTTCTTATTTCCATCCACCTCCTAAAGCTTTGTACATATTTACAAAAGCATTCATTTGGTTCTTTTTGGTCTCAATTAATTCAAATTTAGACTCTAAGGCATCACGTTGCGTTAATAATACCTCCATATAGTCTGCTCTTGCAGATCTAAATAGATTATTTGAGATATTGATTGATTCCGTAAGCGCTTCAACCTCTTTATGTTTTAAATCAAAGCTACTTTCTAGGTTAGATATTTTAGAAAGTTTATTCACTACCTCTACATAAGCATTTAGAATAGTTCGTTCATAATTATAAACAGCTTGAATTTGCTTTGCATTGGCATTGTAATATTCCGCTTTGATTGCTTTTCTATTGATTAACGGAGCTGTTAAATCTCCACCAATAGAATACAACAAAGATTCTGGGGTACTTAATAAATATTTAGCATTAAAAGCCTGATAGCCTATACCTGCAGAAAGTCCCAAAGAAGGATAAAATCTAGCTTTTGCAACTCTTACATCTAACTTAGTCGCAGCCAATTCTAACTCAGCTTGCTTAATATCTGGTCTATTAGCCAATAACTCTGATGGTATTCCTGCATGAACAACATCAGGAGTCAAATCAACAAAACCTTCATCATCTCTTTCAATAGTACCAGCATAACCTCCAATTAAAAATCGAATTTTATTTTCTGCTTCTATGACTTGTTGCTGAATTTGAAACTGAATACTTTTTGTACTGTAAACTTGTGCCTCGAATCTCTTTACAGCCAATTCTGTTACTTTGGCAGATTGTTTTTGCAACTTTACTATCTCAAGTGCATTACTTTGTAAAGTAATATTTCTCTTTACAATTGCTAATTGATTGTCTAAAGCCAATAATTCATAATATGAATTGGCTATTTCAGCAATCAAGTTTGTAACCATAAAATTCTTTCCTTCAACAGTTGCTAAATATCTACTTACTGCTGCCTTTTTAGCGTTATGCAATTTATTCCAAATATCTATTTCCCAAGTAGCATAAGCTCCTACCATAAAATCTGGCAAAAACTCTGGATTCTCTTTTCCATCTTTAAATGGAGTGGTCGCATCATTCGCTCCTTGACTGGTATATCTACCAACCTTTTCTGCTCCTGCTCCAGCTTGTAAACCAACAAAAGGCAAATACTCCCCTTTTTTGGCTTGTATTTCATTTCTTGCAATTTCAATTTCCTGAAGTGTAATATTCAACTCTTGATTATTTACCAAAGCTGTATCTATCAACTTTACCAAATAAGGATCTTTGAAATAATCTTTCCACTGAACTTTTGCCACATTTACCGTATCCTTTACTCCATTAAAAGTTTCAGCTAATATTGTGTCTTCATTTTTTTGAACCAAAGCAGGGGTTTTACAAGCCGTAAAACTTAATAGTATCAATACTACCCCTGCATATTTATTTATCTTATTTATCATGATTTTCTTCTTTTTCGTTAAAATCATCTATTTGATGTACAAAATCTTCTGATAAAGAAGTATCATCCTCATCTTTAATTAATTTTCTACCATCTGCCAAGCTTCCAAAAATAAAGTACAGCCCTGGAACAATTACTACTCCGAAAACAGTTCCAAATAACATTCCTCCAAGTGCAGAAGCTCCAATAGTACGGTTACCAATTGCTCCAGCTCCCGAAGCAAGTATTAAAGGAATTAACCCAGCAATAAATGCAAACGATGTCATTAAAATAGGTCTAAAACGTACTTTTGCACCTTCAATAGCTGCCTCTAAAATAGTTGCTCCTTGATGACGTTTTAATACCGCAAACTCAACAATCAATACCGCATTTTTACCTAACAGACCAACCAGCATGATTAGTCCAATTTGAGCATAAATATCATTTTCAAGCCCCATTATTTTTAAAAGCACAAACGAACCTAAAATACCCACCGGTAATGATAAAATTACTGCCAAAGGAATAATAAAACTTTCATATTGTGCTGCCAATACAAAGTATACAAACACCAATACAATTAAGAAAATATAAAGAGATTCATTCCCTCTATTAGATTCATCATAAGAAAGTCCTTCCCAAGCAATATCATAATCTTTTGGCAAGCTTACAGCCGCTACTTCTTTAATAGCCTCAATGGCATCGGCAGTACTATATCCTTTTGCAGGAAGTCCACGAATAGCAGCTGAATTATACATATTATAACGTGTTACCTCGTTTGGTCCTTGTGTTTTTTTCAACTTCATAAAAGCTGAATAAGGCACCATTTCTCCATGGTCATTTTTAACATATAAATTCAATACATCCGATGGTAATCTTCTATATTTTGGATCCGATTGAACGTACACTTTAAAGAAACGTCCAAATTTCACAAATCCTTGTTCATAAGTACTACCAATTAAAATGTTTAAGTTTTCCATGGCTTTACCAATAGAAACTCCTTTTTGCATAGCAAGATCATTGTTAATCTCTAATTCATACTGAGGATAATTTGCGGCAAAGAAGGTAAATAAACCTGTTAACTCTTTACGCTTACTTAAATCATCCATGAATTTTTTATTGATCTTATCAAACTCTTGGTAATCTGTAGTGGTTGTTTTATCTAACAAACGCATAGAAAAACCTCCTGAAGAACCAAATCCTGGAATTGCTGGCGGTTCAAAAAATTCGATCACCGCTCCAAGACCTTTAGATTTTTCTTCCAATTCTTCCATCACATCTTTTACAGTTCCTTCACGTTCTGACCAAGATTTTAAGTTAATTAAACAAGTACCTGCATTAGAACCACGACCTTCTGTCATGATTTCATAACCTGCTAATGATGATACAGATTCTACTCCATCAACTTCTTCACATATTTTTTGAAGATTTCTTGCTACTTCATTTGTTCTTTCTAAAGTAGCTCCTGGAGGTGTTTGGATGATGGCATAAATAGTCCCTTGATCTTCACTTGGAATAAATCCTGATGGTAATATTTTATTTGCAAAGAAAATACTAGCACAAAAGGCTGCTAAAATTCCAAAAGTTAACCAACGTCTGCTTACAATTCTTTTTAAAACCGCAACATATCGACCTGTTAACTTATCAAAACCTGCATTAAATTTATCTAGAGACCTAGTTAATACATTCGATTTCTTTTCATGACCATGGTGATTTTTTAACAACATAGCACACAATACTGGTGTTAATGTCAAGGCTATTAATGCAGAAATTACAATTGAACTTGCCATGGTGATAGAGAACTGTCTATAGAACGTACCCACCGGACCTGACATAAATGAAATTGGTAAAAACACAGACACCATTACGGCTGTAATTGCGATAATAGCTCCACTAATTTCTCCTAATACCTTTTTCACTGCTTTATAAGGAGTAATATTTGGCTCTTCATCAAATTTAGCATGTACAGCTTCTACCACTACAATAGCATCATCTACCACAATACCAATGGCTAACACCAACGCAAACAAAGTTACTAGGTTGATAGACAAGCCAAACGCTTGTATGATAAAGAATGCTCCAACCAAAGATACTGGTACCGCTAAAATTGGAATTAAAGTAGAACGCCAATCTCCTAAGAAAATGAATACCACCAATGCTACCAAAATAAAGGCATCTCTAAGTGTATGAACTACTTGCTCTATGGAAGCATCTAAGAATTTAGAAACGTCATAACTAATTTTATAATCTAATCCTGGAGGGAACGTAGCTTTCATTTCCTCCAATTTTTCTTTTACAGATTCAATAACATCACTTGCGTTACTTCCGTAGTTCTGTTTTAATACAATAGCTGCTGATGGATGACCATCTAAGTTTGAGTAAATATCAAAAAACTCACTTCCTAACTCAACATTCGCAACATCTTTTAAGTGTATACTTTCTCCATCTGCATTGGCACGTAGAATCACATTTCCATATTGTTCTGGCTCGTTATATCTACCTTTATAGGTAAGTACATATTCTAAAGATTGTGCTTCAATCCCTGAACTTCGACCAATTCTACCAGGACGACCTACAATACTTTGTTCTTGTAAAGCTTCCATCACCTCATCAATAGAAATATTGTAAGCTCTCATTCTATCTGGTTTTAACCAAATACGCATCGCATATCTACGGCTCCCCAAAATTTGTGATCTTGCAACTCCTTTAATCCTGTTGATTTCAGGAATCATTTTTACGTTGGCATAGTTATATAAAAACTTTTCGTCCATATTTTTATCCTTAGCGTATAAGTTAACATACATTAACATACTTGGCTGGATAGGTGTGATAACCACCCCTTCACGTTGCACCAATTCTGGCAAGAGGGGCATTACTTGATCGACACGAGTTTTTACTCTAATTACAGCTTGGTTAGGATCTGTACCTGGTTCAAAAATAATTCTTAAGGTAGCTTCCCCCGCACTAGTTGCATCGGTTGCCATATATCTCATTCCTTGAACTCCGTTGATAGAATTTTCAAGAGTAACAAGGGTTGACTTTACCAATACATCGGCACTTGCTCCAGGATAGGCTATAAAAATATTGACTGTTGTGGGAGCTATTTTTGGAAATTGTGAGATCGGTAATTGCTTGATGGACAAAGTCCCTATAAAAACGATAATAATCGAAATTACAATGGCAAAAACCGGTCTATGTATAAATTTATTAAACATATCTTCTTAATTTAAGTGGCTTACTCTGCATATAAGTTTAAATGCGAGATCACGTAATCTGGTTTTACATATTCAGAGTGTATTTTTTCGTTTTCTCTTACCAATCGTAATCCTTCAATAAGGATTTTATCATTTTCAGATAATCCTCCTACAACTGCATATAAATGAGGCATTTCTTCTCCAATAATAATTTCTCTTGATTTGATTACATTATTTTTATCTACCACATACACATACTTTTTATCTAACACTTCAAAAGTTGCTTTTTGAGGAATTAATAAAGCATTGTCTAATTTAATGGTGGATAAAATATTCCCAGTTTCTCCATGTCTTAACAACCCTTCAGGATTTGGAAAAGTTGCTCTAAAAGAAATATTTCCTGTTTCGTTATTAAAGTCTGCTTCAATAGTTTCTACAACTCCAGAATGACCAAACACCTTATTATTAGGCATTAAAAGATTTACTTTAATAGGATCTTTTTTATTGATTTGAGTTTTGATATCTAAATATTCCGCTTCAGGAACATTATAATATACCCACATTTCACTGTTATCAGAAAGATTTGTTAACAACTCTCCTTCATCAACCAAACTTCCAAGTCTTACGTGAAAACGATCAATAATTCCATCAAAAGGCGCTCTAATTAAAGTAAAATCTAAATGCACTTGAGCCAAAGCCAATTCGGCATTTGCCTTTGCCAACTTAGCTTCTGCCATTGCTAACTCATTTGGAGCCACTACATTTTGATCAGCTAACTTTTTGGTGTTTTGGTATTCAATATCTGCAAACTTTACTTCCGCTTTTGCACTCTGATATTCTGCTTCGTATAATTTTGGCATAATTTGAAACAAAGGCTCTCCCTTTTTTACAAACTGACCTTCATCTACAAAAATCTTTTCTAAATAACCTCTTTCTTGGGCTCTTAGTTCAATGTGTTGTATAGAATGAACCTGACACACATAATCTCTAACAATAGCCGTGTCCTTTTTAATAGGATTAGTTACAGGAAACTTAGTTTCCACTTCTTCCTTCTCTTTTTCTTTTTTGCAACTTGTATGTAACAAAAGCACACACAAACTCGCGAGCATAAGAACTCTCTTCATGATTAATTTGTTTTGAATTGAATAATATAATTTGTTGATATTTTATTTTGAAAAGTGTGTACAACAGCACACATAGCCCTATTGGATTTTTAAATTTACCAATGGACAAAACGCAAGAAGTCTAGACAATGTAGAAACAATACCTAGCGAATGTTTGGGAATCAGATTCTGATTACTCGTAATAAGATATATCTTTTACAAGATATTAAGTGAGATAGCTTCTTAAAGAATGAAGCCTGTTGAATGTAGTGAATAATATAATCACTTGTAGGAATAGAATTTTTATTTGCAAAATAAGGACTTGCAGTAAAATTCTTTTTTAATGATGTAATTTCATCATCTTCACTATCTGTGATTTCAATTTCACAATTAAATTTTTCGAAATGTGCCAGAGTAGATTTAGCTACGTATGTTTGATGATTTCCATAAACATTTGCACTAGTATTTTCTGCTTGAATGAAATTATTAGGAGTATTTACCTCAGTTATATAACCATATAACTGACCGTATCCACTTAACAGGACAATACTTAGCAGTAAAAATTTAATTAATAATTTCTTCATTTCACGGCGAAATTACACAAAGTAGATTATTGAAACAAATATTATAATAGAAATTACAACACAATTTAAAACTCTTAAAACATTAAATATAAACAACTTATTACGTGGTTTACAATGTTCTTATCTACCAATACTCTTAAATCAGCATGAATAAATTTTTATTTTACTATTATCATACCAAAGTAGATGTAATACCCTAAAAAATTAAATTCATATTCCTAAATCATTAAGATTTACGAATATGCTAAGAATTAATATCTTAAAATTCGACTTTATTAAGTTGAAATATTATATTTGCACACTTACATAAAAAATACGTAGAGAAAACACATATAAAAAAATGCAAAACAAAGGACTTATCAGACTATTTGCCATCCTTTTTGGATTAGTGAGTTTGTACTCTTTATCTTTTACTTTTTTCGCAAATAAAGTAGAAAAAGAAGCACTTACTTACGCAACAGCAAACGCACAGGAAAACGACGGGAGAGAAATTGCTAAATTAGAGAAGAAATATCTTGATTCTGTAGCTAATATACCAGGTGTATTAGGTTTTGGAGATTTTACTTACAATGACATTAAGGACAAAGAAATTAACTTAGGTCTTGATTTAAAAGGAGGTATTAACGCTACTTTACAAGTTTCTGTTAAAGACATTTTAATTGGATTGTCTAACGATTCTAAAAATCCAATTTTTAACCAAGCTTTAGATGCAGCGACTGTTGCTCAAAAGAATTCATCAGATAGTTATTTTGAATTGTTTTACCAAGAGTTTGAAAAAATTGCTGGTGATACCAAATTAAGTGATCCATCTATTTTTGGAACTAAAAACTTAAGAGAAAAAATTACTTTTAACACTACTGATGCTGAAGCTAAAGCTATTTTAGCTGGTGAAATTGATGCTTCAATATCAACTGCATTCCAAGTATTACGTTCTCGTATTGACAAGTTTGGGGTAACGCAACCTAACATTCAACGAATTGGAAACTCAGGAAGAATTTTAATTGAATTACCTGGTGCTAAAGATGTAGAGCGTGTTAAAAAATTATTACAATCTACTGCAGAATTACAATTTTGGGAAGTATATACAGGTCAGGAATTGGTTCAATTCTTAGTAGCTGCTAATCAAAAAGTATCTGAAATTATTGCTACTGAATCTCCAAAAGAGAAAACAGAAGTAAAAAAAGAAGAAACTGCTGATGACTCAATTGATGCTTTATTAGGAGAAGCTGAAACTGAAAACGATTCCATCTCAAACAACAACACAAGTTTATTTAGTTATTTACAACCAACAGGTCAAGCTTCATCTGTCATAGGATATGCTGCTGTAAAAGATACTGCTAAAGTAAACGAATACTTAAACAACAAACAAGTTAGAGCATTATTAACTGGTGAATACAAGTATGCTAAATTCTTATGGGATGCTAAAGCAACAAACGATATTTTACCTTTATATGCTATTAAATCTAACAGAAATGACAAAGCCCCTATTGAAGGAGATGTTATTTCTGATGCAAGTCAACAATTTGACCAATTAGGTGCCAACCCAGAAGTTAGTATGTCTATGAATGGGAACGGAACTAAGTTATGGGCAAAAATGACTGGTGAAAATGTTGGTAAATTTGTAGCCGTAGTTTTAGACAACTACGTGTACACTGCCCCAAGAGTTAACGATGCAATTACAGGAGGTAGAACTTCTATTTCTGGAAACTTCACTATTGAAGAGGCTACGGATTTAGCAAACGTGTTAAAAGCAGGTAAATTACCTGCTGCTGCTCACATTATTCAATCTGAAGTAGTAGGTCCATCTTTAGGACAAGAAGCTATTAATGCTTCATTAATTTCATTTGCCATTGCCATTGTATTAGTATTAGGTTGGATGATTTTATACTACGGAAAAGCAGGTTGGTATGCTGATGTTGCTTTGTTAGTTAACATTTTATTCATCTTCGGAATTTTAACCTCTTTTGGAGCCGTGTTAACATTACCTGGTATTGCAGGTATCATTTTAACCATCGGTATGTCTGTAGATGCTAACGTAATTATTTTCGAAAGTATTAAGGAAAATCTAAGAGCTGGTAAAGGAATTACCGCTGCTATTGATGGAGGATTTAGTATTAAAGGAGCTTTATCTGCTATTATTGATGCAAACATTACTACTTTATTAACTGGTGGTATTTTATATGTATTTGGAACAGGACCTATTCAAGGTTTTGCTTTCACATTAATTGTAGGTATTTTAACTTCTTTATTTACAGCTATCTTTATTACTAGATTGTTATTAGATGCTGCTACAGGTAAAGGAAAAACTTTAGCTTTTAACACACCTACAACAAAAAATTGGTTTACAGGAATTGAAATTGAGTTTTTACAAAAACGTAAAAAAGCTTACATCTTTTCTGGAATCATCATTCTTATAGGTATTGGTTCTTTATTTACAAACGGATTAAACTACGGAGTTGATTTTGTTGGAGGTAGAACTTATACAGTGCGTTTTGACCAAGCAGTAAAATCTAACGAAGTTGCCACATCTTTAAAAGAAGTATTTCAATCTGCTCCAGAGGTAAAAACTTATGGTAATGACAATCAATTAAAAATTACTACTAAATATTTAATTAATGAAGAAGGAGCTGCTACTGATGTAAAAGTAGAAACGGCTTTATTCAACGGATTAAAACCTTACTTGCCAGAAGGAACTACTTTACAAGATTTTAAAGGTGGGTTTATTGGACAAAAAATTGGTGTTTTATCTTACGCTAAGGTAGAACCAACTATTGCTGATGACATTAAAGAAGCTGCAGGATGGGCTATTATAGGATCTTTATTAGTAGTATTCTTATACATCTTACTAAGATTTAAGAAATGGGAATATTCATTAGGAGCAGTAATAGCTGTATTCCACGATGTATTGGTTGTATTATCAGTATTCTCTATTACTTATAAGTTAATGCCTTTTGACATGGAAATTGACCAAGCATTTATTGCTGCTATCTTAACAGTAGTAGGATACTCATTAAACGATACTGTGGTTATTTTTGATAAGATTAGAGAATATACTGCGGAGCACACTAAATGGGCTTTCTCAGAGGTAGTAAACAGAGGATTAAGTTCTACTTTAGGGCGTACTATTAACACCTCTATTACTACATTGGTTGTATTAATCGCCATCTTCTTATTTGGAGGAGATAGCATTAAAGGATTTATGTTTGCTTTAATTATTGGAGTTGTAGTAGGTACTTACTCTTCTTTATTTATTGCTTCACCAATTATGTATGATACAGTAAGCAAAAAAGCTTCTAAAAAAGAATAAGACATTTATTTTTATAATATTTAAAACCGTTCTATTTTTAGAACGGTTTTTTTTATCAATCCCTATGACGATGTTACAAATACACAACAAAATATTTGAACCTTATATTTCTGAACAGAAACTTAATGAGGCTGTAAAAAAATTAACCAACGATATTGCTGTTGATTGTAAAAACGAAATCCCTTTATTTCTAGGCGTATTAAACGGCTCTTTTATGTTTTGTAGTGATTTGTTAAAAGCCTACCAAAACCCTTGTGAAATTAGCTTTATCAAATTAGCATCTTATGAAAAAACACAATCTACAGGACAGGTAAAAGAACTTATTGGTATTAATGAAGATTTAACCAACAGAACTGTAATTGTAGTAGAAGATATTATCGACACTGGAAATACTTTAGAAAAAATAGTTGCATTGCTTAAAAAAACCTCTGCAAAAAAAATTAAAATAGCAACATTGTTCCTAAAGCCAACCGTGTACAATAAAGACATCAAAATAGATTATATAGGTATAGAAATCCCTAATAAATTTATTTTAGGATACGGAATGGATTATGATGGATTAGGAAGAAATCTATCAGAAGTCTATGTTTTAAAAGACTCTTAGAAGTTTCGTTATTCTTTTTTCAAGAATTCAACGGATATCCGTACATTTGCTTTCTTTATTAAACTATTATTATTTTCTGATATACAGGAATTTAAACAAATCTAGATGAAAAACATTGTTTTATTTGGCCCTCCGGGAGCAGGAAAAGGAACTCAAGCAGAAGTTTTAAAAGATAAATACAATTTGGTTCACATTTCTACAGGAGATGTTTTCCGTTTTAACATGAAAAATGATACTGAGTTAGGGATATTAGCCAAATCATATATCGAAAAAGGACAATTAGTTCCTGATGAAGTAACCATCAACATGTTAGAAGCTGAAGTCGAAAAAAATCCACAAGCAAACGGATTTATTTTTGATGGTTTTCCTAGAACAGAATCTCAAGCAGAAGCTTTAGATACTTTTTTAGCTAAAAAAGATGCTGGAATTAATGGAATGATTGCTTTAGAAGTAAATGAAGATGAATTAAAAACTCGTTTAACAGAAAGAGCAAAAACTAGTGGACGTGCAGATGATGCAGACCCTGCTGTTATTCAAAAAAGAATTGACACATACAATGCTGAAACAGCACCTGTAAAAGATTACTACGAAAGACAAAATAAATACTACGGAATTAATGGAGTGGGTTCTATTGAAGGAATTACTGGATTAATTTCAGATGTAGTAGATTCATTATAAAAATTTAAGGCTTTTAGCCAATAGCATATGGCTATTAGTGTTTACTTGTAAATGCTAATAGCTTTTTATTTCTTATTTATTTGCTAGCGGCCAAGGCCAATAGCCAATTGCTACAATTATGACTGACGGGAATTTTATAGATTATATTAAAATATACGCTGCTTCTGGAAAAGGAGGACAAGGATCAATGCACTTACACAGAGAGAAGTTTATTGAAAAAGGTGGTCCTGATGGTGGTGATGGTGGACGTGGTGGTCACATAATTTTACGTGGAAATAAAGGAATGTGGACTTTGCATCACTTACGTTTTTTGAAACATAGTAGAGCCGGACATGGAGGTGCTGGAAGCGCTAGTAGAAGTACTGGTGCTGATGGAGAAGACAAGTATTTGGAAGTACCTTTAGGAACCATTGTTCGTGATGCTGATACACAAGAAATTTTATTTGAAATTACTGAAGACAAAGAAGAAGTAATCTTGTGTGAAGGTGGTAAAGGTGGTTTGGGAAACTGGCATTTTAGGAGTGCTACCAACCAAACTCCTAGATACGCACAACCAGGAATGCCATCTGTTGATGGATGGTTTCAAATAGAACTTAAAATACTAGCCGATGTCGGTTTGGTAGGTTTTCCTAATGCGGGAAAATCAACCTTGTTATCTGTAGTAAGTGCAGCAAAACCTAAAATTGCCGATTATGCTTTTACAACCTTAAAACCAAATGTTGGAATTGTAGAATATAGAAACTTTCAAAGTTTTGTAATGGCTGATATTCCTGGAATTATTGAAGGAGCTAATGAAGGAAAAGGATTAGGACATTATTTCTTACGCCATATTGAACGAAACTCTACTTTGTTATTTATGATTCCTGCAGACTCTGATGACATTAGAACGGATTATAAAATCCTTTTAAACGAATTAGAACTTCACAATCCTGAATTGCTTCATAAAGACAGGTTGCTAGCCATCACAAAATCAGACATGCTAGATGATGAGTTAAAAGCAGAAATGGAACAAGAGCTTCCTGAAGGGATTAAAACCATGTTTATATCTTCTGTAGCAAACATTGGAATTATGGAGTTGAAAGATGAGCTTTGGAAAATGTTAAATAAAGAAGCTTAAGCATCTTTTTATAAAATAAAAAAGGGTCGATTTAGAAATATTTCTAAATCGACTCTTTTTTTGTTTTTTTATAGATTACAAATTAATCCCTACAAAAACTTGATACAAGGTATTAAACTCATCTGCATCTTTATAAGCGCTACTCAACCCGTGGTAGTATCTAACTCCTAAAGTAATTCCAGGATTAATAGCAAAACCTACACCTCCATTAATTCCCCAATCAAAAGTATTAGGTTCAGAAGTTTCTGTTGCAGTTCCTATTCCAAAATCTATTTCTTCTTTTTTGTTAATATTCACTCCTATTTGAGGACCTAATTCTACATACAAAGGCTTAAAAATATATCCTTTAAACATTAAGGGCACTTGTATATAGTCCATTTTAACAGTTTTAGAAGCACTATCTTTAAAGCCTAATTGAGAATAAACCAACTCGGGTTGAAGAGAAAAATGTTCACTTATTTGATGTTCTCCATAAACTCCTAAGTGAAATCCATTTCTATTATCAACATCTCCATTTCTTAACGAGGAAAGGTTGTAACCAGCTTTAATACCAAAAAAAGATTTGTTCTCTTGTGAAAAAGCAATTACCGAAAATAGCATTGCAACAACTAAAAATTTCAATTTCATAATATTCGTTTTTATGTTAATACATTAATGATTGTACAAAAAACGCTCCAAAATTGAAATTATTTCTCAATTGGTACTACAATGTGTACTGTAGTTCCTTGATTTTCTTCTGAAGTTATTCTTAATTCTCCCCCAATATAATTGACTCTTTCCTTCATGAATCTTAAACCGTTACCCGTTCCTTTATAAGAATCTGTGATTTTAGGATTAAAACCAATTCCATCATCTTCAACCTTAATTTTCAAATAGGAATCCGTATGATTTAAAGTAACCAAAATATATTCAGATTCAGAGTATTTTAAAGCATTGTTAACCGCTTCTTGCACCACCCTGTATATATTTACCTCAACATTATTATCCAAACGTTTATCAAACTCAGAAATATTTTCATACAAAACTTTATGGCCAGTAAAATTACCCACCATATTACTCATTTTACGAATGGCAGAAGCCACTCCATGATCTGTTAATTCTGGTGGAGCCAAACTAAAAGTAACAGCTCTAACATCTTTAATTAATTGACCAAAAACTTCTTTTAAAGAATTTAAACTCTCTTCTGCTTTTTCCTTATTAGAAAAGTCAATTCCATCAATATTAAAACGCAAAGCGGTTAGCATTTGTCCAATTCCATCGTGAATATCTTTGGCTATACGTTTACGCTCATCTTCTTGAGCAGTCATAATTTGTTGAGATAAATCTTTTTGAGATTGTACCTCGGCCACAAACTTATTTCTATTTACACGTTGCATTTCCATTCCAGCGTGTTTACGCTTGGTAATGTCGTGACAAACTATTAATCTTCGTTGGGAGTTTTTAAGATTGTCCATGTTAATAATAGACATTTCAATCCAAAAAATATCACCTGCATGATTGGTTAACCTTAGTTCTTTATTTACCAATTCCTCAGTAGCAGAGCTTAAAACTTTTCTAATTTTATGATGTTGATTGTGTTTATAAGTAAGAACTTCCTCAAACTTCCTAAAAGTTAAATCTTCATTATGTCCTAAATATTCTTCAAACTTTTTACTGATGTAAGCAATTCTGTTTTCATCAGTAATAGTGGCGTATAAAACAGCATTATTTACCGCAAAATTCAATTCCCTAAACCTTAACAAAGTGTTTTCTCTAGAAGATAATGGTCTATCATCCGTTTGCACATTGTTTTTAATGGCTAACAAATCTGTAATTAAATCTAGATAAGTAATATAAGTAGGTCTAATTAGCCTAAATAAAATCCAACCTAAGTATCCTAAAACAAATACCGATATTAAGCCTAAACTAATTTTTAAGTCCTTAATATCATCTTTGGTCATTAGAACAGTATTCTCTTCAGATAGCTGGTTTTGAACAATATAACTCATTACAATAACCACGGTAAAAAGCAAAAAGAATGCTCCCGATATTTTTGATCTTCTTTTTTGTAAAAGTGATCGTTCCCTATCTGATAAATACGTATCTAACAATCCCATATTAAGCTAGTGCTTTTTGAACCAAAGCCAAACCTGATGCTGAAAAAGGCAATTGCAATGCTGCTTCATGTCCTTTTTCTGACATTTTAGCCCAAGTTTTTTGTACAATATCTATTATTTTTTCTTCGCTATGTTTTTCTGCAAACTCATCAAAATAAAACTCTAAAAACACCAGACAAATCACATCTTCTAAAGCTTGAGTCAACTCGTTCTTTTTCAATTGCTTTTTTAACAACATAAATTGAACTTCCTCAACCACCTCATCATCATAACCAACTGATGTTAAAATATCTGAAGCTTTTTGAGCATGCAATTTTTTTAAATCGTTTCGCCACGTTAAGTACCCTACTCTATCCATTGGGTAACGATCTCTAGGAATTTCCCATCGGCAAATATGCTGACATCTGGCAGCTAACTTTAAAGATTCCGGAGCATCGGGCATAAAAACATCTAAACGATTAGACATACGAACTCCGTATATATACTCTTTAGCATAGGTAACTCCCTGGTAAACTTCTGTATTGGGATCTTTTTTATTGGCTTGATCTATTAAAGAAATTGCTTGATTAAATTTCATTTGATTATATTTTATATTGTAAAGCTAATCATATAATTTTTTACAAAGTTCGTGAAAATGGTACAATTATCGCAGTGTACTAGGTAATAATACGTATTTTTAAAAATTACGTAGGTTTTCTTGTGTAATTACGTATTTTCGTTGTAATTTTACGTACCATATAATTAAGTATCTGATTTTCCAATAATTATCATCAAAATGAGTCAAATAAATATTTTATTAGTCGATGACCACTTACTTGTAAGAAACGGTTTAAGATCTCTATTAGAAAGTGAACCTAACTTTACTGTTGTTGGTGAAGGAACTAATGGTCAAGAAGGAGTTGATATGACAATAAAATTAAACCCTGATATTTTAATTATTGACGTTCGTATGCCTATTATGAATGGAATTGATGCTGTTGCCAAACTTACCGAATTAGAAACAAGTACTAGGTCTATTATTCTTTCTATGCACGACTCTGAAGAATATATTTTAAAAGCAATTTCTGCAGGTGCTAGTGGTTACTTATTAAAAGACACAAATAAAGATGAATTTGTGAAAGCTATTACTAGCGTATACAATGGTGGAAAATATTTTAGTGGAGATACTACAGATGCTATTGTAAAAAGTTTAATTAATGGTACTTCTGCTCCAAAAGCAAATCCATTTAACAACCACTCCGAAGCCTCTAAGTTGACGAGAAAAGAATCTGAAATTTTAGAATTTATCTTAAATGGATTCACCAATTTAGAAATTGCAGACAAACTTGGAAAAAGTAAACGTACCATAGAAACACATCGTTTTAACTTGATGAAAAAATTAGATGTTAAAAATTTGGTAGAACTATCCAAGAAAGCTCAAGAACTAGGTTTTCAATAAGACTTTTTTAAATCTATATTTTATTTAACTTTAGCAAAAAAGAAATTGATTTGCTATGTTAGAAAAAGTTTATGCTGCTTCCTTCTTGGGAGTTGATGCCACTATTATTACTATTGAGGTAAATATAGATAGCGGAATAGGTTATCATTTAGTTGGTTTACCAGACAATGCTGTTAAAGAAAGTAATTTTAGAATTCACGCAGCCTTAAAGAACAATCTCCTTCATTTTCCCGGTAAAAAAATTACCATCAACATGGCTCCTGCTGACATGAGAAAGGAAGGAACTGCCTATGATATTTCTTTGGCCATAGGAATTTTAGCCGCTTCAAAACAAATAAATAACTCCAAGCTTAAAGACTATATAATTATGGGAGAACTTTCTCTAGATGGAAGTTTACAACCCATAAAAGGAGTTTTACCTATTGCTATTGAAGCCAAAAATCAAGGTTTTAAAGGAATGGTCTTACCTACAGAAAATGCAAAAGAGGCTGCATTAATTGATGATTTTGAAGTTTATGGTTTAGAAAACTTAAGTGAGGTCATTGATTTTTTAGACAACAACATAACTTTTGAACCCTTAATATTTGATACTCAAAAATATCTAAATGAAATAGAAAATCAATTCACTTTTGATTTTATGGATGTTAAAGGTCAAGAATCTGTAAAACGTGCGTTAGAAATTGCTGCTTCTGGCGGACATAATATTTTGCTTATTGGTCCTCCAGGATCAGGGAAAACCATGTTAGCAAAAAGATTACCAAGTATTTTACCTTCGATGTCTTTACATGAAGCAATTGAAACCACAAAAATTCACTCCGTAGCAGGAAACACTAAAAATAAAGAAGGTCTTATTTTAGAACGTCCATTCAGAGCTCCACATCATACCGTTTCTGATGTTGCTTTGGTCGGTGGTGGTCAATATCCTCAACCAGGAGAAATATCTTTAGCTCACAATGGCGTTTTGTTTTTAGATGAATTACCAGAATTTAAAAGAAGTGTTTTAGAAGTAATGCGACAACCTTTAGAAGACAGAGAAGTAACCATTTCTAGGGCTAAATTTACCATTACCTATCCTAGTAGTTTTATGCTTATTGCTAGTATGAACCCGTCACCTAGTGGAGATTTTATCAATGATGACAGTAAAATCCAGTCTTCTTCTTTAGAAGTTAAAAAATACCTCAACAAAATATCAGGTCCTCTGCTAGACAGAATTGATTTACACATAGAGGTCAATCCTGTTCCTTTTGATAAATTGAGTAATGAGATTCCTGCCGAACCCAGTAAATCCATTAAAGAAAGAGTACAACAAGCCAGAAATATTCAGACAGAAAGATATCAACAAGAAAACAACATTCATTACAATGCTCAAATGGATGTTAAACATCTGAAAAAATATTGCAAACTGAATCAAGACACTAAAAACTTACTTAAAAAAGCCATGGAATCTTTAAACTTATCTGCCAGAGCTTATGATAGAATCTTAAAAGTAAGCAGAACTATTGCTGATTTAGACAATTCTGAAAATATTGAATCGCAACATATTGCAGAAGCCATTCAATACAGAAGCCTAGATAGAGAACATTGGATTTAATGTTAACTTTTTTTCCTTTTTAAATAAACATTATAAATCAAACTAACCATGATCAATAAAACTCCCAAAAGAGTCCAAATATTATAAGTTTCTTGATACCAAAAAGTTCCAATTAAAATCATAAATACCACTTCTAGGTACTTTAAAGGAGCAATTACATTGGTTTCATAAGATTGGAATGCTTTTGTTAAATACAATTGCCCCACATATCCAAAAACTCCCAAACTGAGCAACAGCAACCATTCTAACAAATTAGGGTTTGTCCAGTGATTGATTGACATCAATCCTCCAAAAACAAAAGCCATCACCATAAAGTAATTAATAATGACCAATGAGTTTTCTGAATCCCCAATTTTACGAATCAGAACAAAAATCAATCCTAAAAAAAGAGCAGATAAAATAGCAAAAATAATTCCGATAGAGTTTACATCTACCCCAAATCCTTTAATAATTAACACCCCAACAAAGGCTATTAAAAATAAAAACCACTGTATAGGTTTTACTTTTTCTTTTAAAAACATCAAGGCAAAAATGGCAGCAAAGATAGGAGAAGTATACCTTAAAGAAACTGCAGTTCCAAGTGATAAATAATTTAAAGATTGAAAAAAACAGGTTAAAGAAATTACACCCGCTACCCCTCTAAGCAATAACCATTTTTTGTTGTTTCCAAAAAATGGAATTTTATTTTTTAGGATTAGTGGAATGGTAAAACACAAAGTCCCTATAGATCTAAAAAAAACAATTTGATAAGCACTAAAATCGTTTAAATACTTTACCACTGTGTTCATTAGTGAAAATGCAATAACACTAAGAATCATATAAAAAATGGCTTTTGAGCTTTTCATAAAAAGGTTTTCTAGATTAAATTAAACGCTCATAAAAGTAGTATTAAAAAAACTAACGTAAACAGAACTTATATGGATTTAGAAAATTAAGCTTTATATAAAAGCCGACGAATTAGTGTCGTATCTTATTTTACATATTGACAAATCCAATCCTTTTTCTTAATTTAGAAAGAACCAAGTTGATTTAAAAACCTTAAAATATACAGTTATGCTGCCATTTAGAACCGAAATTAGAAACAGTCCAAAGTGTCAAACCCTAAAAGTTTATATTAACGACACTAGTTGCGATCAAGAATGTAAAGATTTATTAAATAATATTAGTGGAATAGAATCCATAGAAATTCAAAAATCCATCAGTAGAGATCGGGTAGAAGAGAATTTAACCATTTACATTCATGATGATGCAGATGTAAACAGGGTTCAAAAACTGGTCGAAAATAAACTAGACGAACATTTTGCCTTTGATTAAAAAAACTAAACCTACAGCATAAAAAAAGCGTCCTAAAAATTAGGACGCTTTTTATTTTATATGATATTCTTACGATTATTTGTAAACCTCTTTTACAAAGTCTTCATAAGTAACTTCTTTTTCATCAAAAGAAATTTTCTCTTTATATAAGTCTAACAATTTGTTGCTAATTAATTGTGTTTGTAATCTCTTAGCTTCATCTTGGTTTTGTAACACACGCATTGCAATGTCTTCTAACTCCTTATCCTCAGGGTTCATTTGACCGAATTGAGCCATTTGTTGTCTGATGAATCCGATAGCATAATCTTTCAACTCTTGGAAATCAACTTTTACATCGTTGTCCATCATTACTTTACCTTCAATTAATTGGTAACGTAAACCTTTTTCAGATTTTTCGTATTCAGCAGCAGCCTCCTCATCAGTTAAAGGTTTTTCTCCTGCAGTTCCTAACCACTTAATTAAAAACTCTTTTGGTAAATCAAAAGAAGTATTCTCTATCAAGTTTTCAGTAATAGCGTTTAATAAATACTGATCTGCTTGTTGTGCAAATTGCCCTTCAGCATCTTCTTTAATTTTATCTCTTAATTCTGTTACAGAAGAAACAACACCTTCTCCAAAAATCTTATCAAAAAACTCTTGATCTAATTCAGAAGGCTCTGTAAAACTAATTTCTTCAATTTTAAAAGTTAAAGGAATTGCCAATTCAGCAACTTCTTCTACTTTTAAACCTAAAGATGCAGCTAATTTAGTGTCTTCGTTAAATAAATTTTTAGATTTTAATTCTAAAACATCACCAACTTTAGATCCTACAAATTTCTTAACGTTTAACTTTCCTTTGATGTCTTCTAAAGTTAAAGAAGCTTTTGTTTCAATTCCTTCTTCTTCATTAGCAAATACTCCAGTAATAGTTGAATTTTCAGCAACTTCTTCTTGAGCAACTACATTTCCAAAACGGTTTTGTAAGTTTTCTACTTCTTTATCAATCAACTCATCGTTAGCAACGATGTTGTATTTTGTAATTTTTCCTTTAGATAAATCAACATTGATTTCAGGAGCCAAACCTAATTCAAATTCAAAAGAGAAGTTTTCAGCATCCCAGTTAAATTCTCCATCCATTTTTGGTAATGGATTTCCTAAAATATCTAACTTTTCTTCAGTTATAAAGTTATTTAAAGACTCTTGTAACAATTTGTTAACCTCGTCTACCATTACTGATTTTCCGTACTGCTTCTTCACCAATCCCATTGGCACTTGTCCTTGTCTAAACCCAGGTACATTTGCCTTTTTACGATAATCTTTTAATACAGAAGCAACTTTATCTTGATAATCCTCTCCTGTAATATCAACTTTAACTACTGCATTTAATGCATCGATATTCTCTTTAGTAATGTTCATTTGACTATTTTATTTAAAATCTCTAAAAAATTGGGTGCAAAAATACGATTTTTTTGTTAAGCAACAAAAGGTATAATCAATTCATGCTCAATTGATTTAATTCTGATTAGACTTATTTTATAAATGCAATCAACTTATTATAAAATTCTGATGGATTTTCTGCGTGCAACCAATGCCCTGCATTAGATACTGTTTCTATTTTTGCATTTTCAAAATGAGCAGAAATCAAAGCAAAATCATCATCTAAAATATAATCTGATTTTTGACCTCTTAAAAACAACACTTCTCCATTATAGGTAGTATAAGCAGGTAAGGCCTCTCCTACTTCTGAATTGTTCTCTGTTAAACTTTTTAAATTAAAACGAAAAGCCATTTCTGTTTTGGTTTTTCTATAAACATTTTTTAACAAAAACTGTCGAACTCCTTCTTCTGCAATGCTTTGTTTTAAAATATCATCTACTTCAGTTCTTAATTTTAAAATAGAAAAATCTACACTATTTAAAGCATCAATAATGGTATGATGATGTGGTGCATAATATTTTGGAGCAATATCTGCCACCACTAATTTTTCTACCAACTCAGGATATTCCACTGCAAATAACATCGCTGTTTTTCCTCCCATAGAATGTCCTAAAACAATGGCTTTATCAATATTTTTTACCTCAAAATAATGTTTTAAATCCTGAACCATTAATTCATAACTAAATTCTTCTGAATGAAAACTACGTCCATGATTACGTTGATCTACCAAATGAACTTCAAAATCCCCAGACAAATTATTCGCCTGTGATTTCCAATTATCTCCCATTCCAAAATATCCGTGAAGAATAATCAAAGGAAAACCTGAACCTATTATGTTTGAATGTAATACTTCCATTATAATACGTCTTGTAATTTATATAAATACATATTTACCACGTTTTGTAATCCGTAGTACAATGCTTCTGATATTAATGCATGACCAATAGAAACCTCATCTAACTCAGGAATGTGTTTCGCAAAAAAATTGATGTTTTTTAAACTTAAATCATGACCTGCATTTACGCCCATTCCTAATTGTTTGGCCAATTTAGCTGCTTCAGCATATTCGGTAATTACCCCAATATTTCCTTTTCCGTATTCTACAGCAAATTTCTCAGTATACAATTCTACCCTATCAGCACCTGTGGTTGCAGCAGCTTCTATCAAAGCAGGATTTCCTGTGTCAATAAAAATAGAAGTTCTAATCCCAGCTTCTTTAAATTCGGCAATAACGTCCTTTAAAAAAGATTGATGTGTAATGGTATCCCAACCGGCATCCGAAGTAATATTATCATCACCATCTGGCACCAAGGTCACTTGTTTTGGATTTACATCTAAAACCAATTTTTTAAACTTTGGAATAGGGTTTCCTTCAATATTTAGTTCTGTGGTGACTATTTCTTTTAAATCAAAAGCATCTTGATAACGAATATGACGTTCATCTGGCCTTGGGTGAATGGTAATTCCTTGCCCTCCAAATTCTTCAATATCCTTTGCTACTTGCACCAAGTTGGGCACATCTCCTCCTCTTGAATTTCTTAATGTAGCTATTTTATTAACATTTACGCTTAATACCGCCATATTCTGTATTTTTATGAGTGCAAAAATATTCAAAATAGAACGAACAATTAACAATTTTCCTTAATTTGACATTTATGGAACTTATTAACTACATATCTAAAGACAAAATTGCGGTAAGTAATCAAAAAACGATCAAGCAAATTTTAAAAGTCTTTTCAAAAATATCCTACTCACACATCCCCGTGATTGATGGGGAAAAGCTTATTGGAAATATTGCTAAAGAAGATTTAACCTCTATTGAAAACAAGGATCAAAAACTGGCTGAATTAGAATATTTGTATGAATTCTTTTTTGCCAAGCAAGAAGATACTTTATTAGAAGTCTTCTCTAATTTTGCCGTAAACAACACCAATTTACTACCTATTGTAGATAAAAAAAATGAATATTTTGGTTATTTAGACTTAAACGATACTTTAGATTGTTTTGCAGACACTCATTTTTTAAGTACCGAAGGAAACATCTTATTACTTGAAAAAAATAGTATTGAATATTCCATGTCTGAGATTTGTCAAATTGTGGAATCTAACAATAGTCAAATCTTAGGTTCTTTTATTTCTGAACAAAATGAAGAACACACACAAATTACCTTAAAAGTAAAATCTGGAAGTATTAATGAATTAATTCAATCTTTTAGAAGGTATGACTATGCCATTTTGAACACTTTAACAGAAGATTCATATTTAGAAAGCTTAAAAAAACGTTCAGAATACTTTATTAAATATTTAAACATCTAAATTCGCACTACTAAAAGTTTTACTATGAAAAAAGTAGCCATTTTTGGACAAGTCTATAAAGATTCGCACGAAGTTTATGTTTCTACCTTAATTAACGCTCTAAACAAAGCAAACACTGCTGTTTTTATCAACGCTGATTTTGCTGATTCTATTAAAAACACCGGACTTAAGTTTGTAGACCATTTAGATACTTATGATGGAGAATCTGGGCTTGACACCTCTTTTGATGCCTTAATTACCCTTGGTGGTGATGGAACCATTCTTAGGGCTTTTAATCAAATTAAAGATTTAAACATTCCTATCTTAGGAATCAACTTAGGGAGATTAGGGTTTTTAGCTACTGTGCAAAAAAATGAAATTAACAAAGCCATTAAAGAATTCTTAAAAGGAGATTATACTGTTGATGAACGTGTAATGTTAAAAGTAACAAGTAATGAACATCAACCTGAATTCTCTATTTTAGGTTATGCTCTAAACGATTTAACCATTGCTAAAAAAGACACCAATTCGATGATTGGAGTAGATGCCTATTTAAACAACGAATATTTAACTACTTATTGGGCAGATGGCTTAATCATCTCAACCCCAACAGGTTCCACAGGATACTCTTTAAGTTGTCAAGGCCCCGTAATTATGCCTAACACCAATAATTTTTTAATCACCCCTGTTGCCCCACACAACTTGAATGCAAGACCTATTGTAATTTCTGATGATACAGAAATTAAATTAAAAGTTTTAAGAAGAGAAGATCAGTTTTTAGCTTCTTTAGACTCAAGAGTTAGCACCATTGATGTGGAGACTGAAATTGTTGTAACTAAGGCTAATTTTACTGCAAAAATCATCCTATTAAAAGACCATACATTTATCAACACCCTTAGAGATAAACTTTTATGGGGGTATGATACAAGAAATAAATCTGTTATTAAACAATAAATAACTAGTATTATTGGTTATTACTTCAACATTTTATCTACGTTTAATTATATTTGCCCTGTTTTTATCATGAATATGAGAAAGTTAGTGTACATCCTTACTTTTCTAATTGCCAACATTGGCTTCTCTCAGGTTTACGAAGCTGGTCTTACGTACAACCTCGGGAGTGTTGTGGGCGAACGTAACGATGCCTTTCCTATTACAACATCAAATAAAAACTGGGGAGTAGTTATTAAAAAAAACATGAATCCTAGAATTTCGTATAGACTAGCTGTTAATTTAATGGAAAGTTACAATACACAATTAGCAGAACTTTCAGGAGGTATTGATTTTAACTTCACAAAATATAACCTTATAAGAACAGGAAAGATTAAAAAAAGTACAGGTTATCTTATTTTTGAAGCTGCAACTATATTTTACAATACCCGTGGAAAAACAAAATTTTCTGCTGCGCTACCCATAGGAATAGGATACAAACAAGCACTTACAAAACGTATTGTTTTTTCATTAGAAGCCAAAGCAAGAGTTTCTTTTTCTGATGTATTAGATAATATTAAAACAAACAAAAGCACTTTGGATGCTTATTACTATATTGGCACTTCAATTTATTATACATTTGGATGGCCTAGAGGTAGTAAAAACCAAATAAGATTTTAATGAGTTTACTAGAAAAACTAAAACAAAATAAAGTACCTAAGCACATCGCTATTATTATGGATGGTAATGGTCGTTGGGCAAAGAAAAAAGGGATGGCCAGAATTTTTGGTCATAGAAATGCACTAACCGCTGTAAGAGAATCTGTTGAAGCCGCTAAAGATTTGGGAACTGAGGCTATTACATTATATGCTTTTTCTACAGAAAACTGGAATCGTCCAAAACTTGAAGTAGATGCCTTAATGAATTTATTAGTTAGTGCTTTAAAAAAAGAATTACCCGAATTTCAAAGAAAAGAAGTTAAAGTTGAAGCTATTGGTAGATTACACGATTTACCTAAAAAAGCCCAAACAACACTTAACAATGTTCTTGAAGCTACCAAAAACAACGATAAAATCACCTTAACTTTTTGTTTAAGTTATGGTAGTAGAGAGGAAATTACATCTTGCATCAAAAAAATTGCTACAGATGTAAAAAATGGTATTTTAAATTCTGAAGATATTTCAGAAGACGTAATTCAACAAAACTTATACACACAAAACCTACCAGACGTAGATTTAATGATCCGTACTAGTGGAGAACAAAGGCTAAGTAACTATCTATTATGGCAGTTAGCTTATGCTGAATTATATTTTACTGAAACACTTTGGCCTGATTTTAGAAGAGAGGATTTGTTCAAAGCGGTAGAAGTATATCAAAACAGAGAAAGAAGGTTTGGAAAAACCAGTGAACAATTAGAAGGAGAACATGAACAAACTATTTAAAAATTACTTATTTATATTAATCATTTTCATTACAAATCTTGTATGTGCTCAAGAAGAAAACAAACAAGAAATATCAAATGAAGAAAATAATACTTCCGGTGAAGTTAGTGTAAATACAAACAATACTTTTTCTAACCAAAATCAGCCAGACTTTAGTACGCCAAAAAATTATCTTTTAGGAGGAATTAGTGTTACTGGAACAAACGCTTTTTCTGAAGCATCTGTTATTTCTTATTCTGGACTTAAAACAGGACAAGAAATAAAAATACCGGGAGATAAATTAACCAGTGCAATTAAAAAACTACACAAATCTGATAGATTTAGTGATGTAGAAGTATTTATTACCAAAATGGAGGGTAATACTGTTTACCTAGAAATTGCTGTCAAAGAACTTCCTCAACTAAACGAAATTAAATTTGTAGGTGTTAGTAATTCTAAAGAAAAAACCTTTAAAAAAGATACTGGTCTTACCACTGGTAAAATGCTTACTGAAAACTTAATTACTTCTACTGAAAATTACATCAGACAATTTTACATTGATAAAGGGTACTTAAAAGCAAAGGTTAATATTTCTACTGTTGATAATCCGGAAAATGCCAATCAGAAAAATGCTATTGTATATATAGACAAAGGTAAATTGGTAAAAATAAAAGACATTAACATAGAGGGGAATGACCAATTTAGCGATAAAGACGTTAGAAAGGCTCTTAAAGATACCAAAAGAAAATTCTGGGGTAGATTTTGGAAACGTTCAAAATATGTAGAAGACAACTACGAAGAAGACAAGAAAAAATTAATTGAAAAATATCGTCGTAAAGGATTCCGTGATGCGAGAATTGTTGCCGATAGTATTACATGGAACGAAGGTAAAAAAACAGTTGATTTACATTTAAATATTGAAGAAGGTAACAAATACTTTTATAAAGAAATTAAATTCTTAGGAAATAAATCTTACAAAAGTGAAGATCTTCAAAGAATCTTAAGAATTGAAAAAGGAGATGTTTATGATTCTAAAACATTAGAAGAACGTGTTAAAGGAGATGGAACTCCAGATTCTGACGACATCACCACTATGTATCAAAATAGTGGATATTTATTCTCTCAAATAAATCTTGTTGAAACCAAAGTTGAGAATGACTCTATTACAGTTGAAATTAGAATACATGAAGATGACCAGGCAACTATTAGCCATGTTGCTGTAGTTGGTAACGACAAAACAAATGACCATGTGATTTATAGGGAATTACGCACCAGACCAGGAGATTTATACAGCAAAGATAATATTATTCGTTCTATTAGAGAATTAGGACAAATGGGATTCTTTGATGCCGAGGCCATTAGCCCTGACTTACAACCTAACTATGCAGATAAAACCGTTGGGATAGAATATAGTCTTACAGAAAAAGGATCTAGCCAAATAGAACTACAAGGAGGTTATGGTAGTGGATCTTTTATCGGTACTTTAGGATTATCTTTCAACAATTTCTCACTACGTAACGTATTCAAAAAAGAAGAATACAAACCTTTACCATTAGGTGATGGTCAACAATTATCTTTAAGATTACAAGCAAGTAGATTCTCTACCACTAATAGTTTATCGTTTACAGAACCGTGGTTGGGAGGTAAAAAACCAAGATCTTTAAGTTTTTCTATTTACAATACCAAACAATACGGATATGGTTCATCATATTACGAGGTAGATAAAAGCCAAAAGTTAAATATTTTTGGAGCTTCTATTGGAATTGGGGAGCGTTTAAAATGGCCAGATGATTTCTTCTCTATTTCTAACACTATTAGCTATAGAAGATATACTGTAAACCAATTTAACTTTGGTAGTGCTTTAAGTTTTGATGACGGAACAGGAGTTTCTAACAACTTATCATACAATGTAACTTTACAACGTAACTCTGCAGGACCAAGTTTGATATTCCCTTCATACGGATCTACTTTTTCTGTTGAAGGTAAATTCACACCTCCATTTTCTTTATTTAGTAATAAAGATTACGACACCAATAACGAGAGATTTAAATGGTTAGAATATTATAAAATCAATTTAAAAGCCAAATGGTACACTGCTTTGGTTGGTAAATTTGTTTTAATGACCAATGCTCAATTCGGATACCTAGGAAATTACAATGGTAAATTAGGAGAAGTTCCTTTTGAAAGATATTTTGTTGGAGGTGATGGATTAAACACCAACAGTTTTGATGGTAGAGAAGTAATTGGATTGAGAGGATACCCAAACAGTTCATTATCTAACTTTGGAGGTCAAACAACAACAACTTCTGAGTTTGTTGGAGCTACAGTATATGATAAATTTTCTATGGAAGTTCGTTATCCAATTACATTAAATCCATCTGCATCTATTTATGCTTTAGGGTTTGTAGAAGCTGGTAATGCATATAGTAACTTTAGTAAATTTAACCCTTTTGATGTAAAGAAATCTGCTGGATTAGGAATTCGTATATTTATGCCAGCCTTTGGATTATTAGGGATTGACTTTGGACACGGATTTGATAACGTTCCTGGTGAAGTTGGTAAGTCTGGTTGGCAAACTCATTTCATCATCGGACAACAATTTTAAAAATGGCATGATTATTTCTAACAATATATATAAGTTCATTAAAAAAATATTTATATTTTCACTTTTCTTTGGATTTAGTGCCAATGCGCAACAACAATTACAAAGAATTGGTTTTGTAGACATCGAATATGTTTTAAGTAAAATACCTTCTTATGCAGAAGCCCAAAACAAATTAGATAACGAAACAACTACATGGAAAAAAAACTTAGATAAAATGTATCTTAAGTTAAACACCATGAAAGAAGAGTTCTTAAATGAAAAACCTTTGTTAACCGAAGATTTAATAAAAGAAAGAGAACTTGAAATAAAAATGTATGAAGATGAAATTACTAAAGTAGAAAATACTTATTTTGGTACCGAAGGAAAATTATTTGAGCTGAGAAAACAATTGGTAACTCCATACCAAGATTTGGTTTATAACGCAGTACAAACAATTGCTCAACTTCGAAAATATGACATGATTTTTGAGAAATCTTCATCAATAGTGATGTTATATACCAATAATAATTACGATATTAGCGAGCTTGTATTAAAATACATCCAAAAATCTAAAAAAGAAATTGAGAAAGAAGAGGATGCTATTAAAAGAGAAATCGCCAGAAAAGCAAGAGAAAAAAGAATAGAAGAACAAAGAAAGAAACGAGAAGAAGACAGACTCAAAAGAGAAGAAGAACGAAAAAAACGAAACGATTAAACAAATAACCAAATGAAACAAGTAAAAACTACATTTTTAATTGCAATTATAGCTTTAGGATTCACACAATTTGCTAACGCACAAAAAATTGCTCACATTAATTTAGACGAAGTTGTAGCTTCTATGCCAGAGGCTAAGGCAATGCAAGCTGATATGGAGAAACTAGGAAAAACCTATGAATCTGAAATCAAATCTGCATCTACTGCCTTAAAAGCAAAGTATGATAAATATACTGCTGAAGAAAAATCAAAAACTCCAGAAGAAAATCAACAAAGAGCTATGGAAGTTCAACAAGAGCAAGCTAAAATTCAACAATTACAACAAGCTGCTTCTCAAGAATTACAAAACAAGCAAAACGAAATGTTAGAGCCTATTGTTAAAAAAGCTCAAGACGCAATTAAAGCTTATGCTAAAGAAAAAGGTATTCAATATATCTTAGATGCTAGAACATTAATTTACGCTGAAGGTGAAGACATTTCTGGAGCAATTAAAACTAGATTAGGTATTAAATAATTAAAACTATTATAAAAAATCATAAAAGCGCTATTCTTTCATAGCGCTTTTTTTTATGCATTGTTTTGTCGAGATTTGCAATTATACACTTAAAAAATATGAAAGATAATCCTATTGGCGTTTTTGATTCTGGAGTAGGAGGCACCTCTATTTGGAAAGAAATTATTCATAGATTACCTAATGAAAACACGCTCTATTTAGCCGATAGTAAAAATGCTCCGTATGGAAACAAATCCAAACAGGAAATTATAGATATCTGTCTTAAAAATTCAGAAATATTAATTAACAAAGGGGCTAAAATAATTGTAGTTGCTTGCAATACTGCTACCACTAATGCCATCGACATTTTAAGAAAAACTTTTGACATCCCTTTTATTGGTATAGAACCAGCCATTAAACCTGCTGCTCTTGCCACCTTAACTAAAGCCATTGGTATTTTAGCAACCAAAGGAACTTTAAGCAGCGATTTATTTCATAAAACAGCCAAAGAATTTGCCTCTAATATTTTGGTTATAGAACAAGAAGGAACTGGATTGGTTCCTTTAATAGAAAACAATTTGGTAGATTCTATTGAAATGGAATTACTTTTACAGAAATATTTAAAACCAATGATAAGTCACAACATAGATTACTTGGTTTTGGGTTGTTCTCATTACCCTTATCTTATTCCAAAGATTAGAGAAATTATTGGGAACAAAGTAACCATTATAGATTCTGGTTTTGCTGTAGCTAAACAAACAGAAAAAATACTATCCGAGCAACTATTGCTAAACGACAATATCACTCCAGGAGAACATTATTTAATGAGCAACAGTAATATCAATACCTTAAATCATCTTGTAAAAGAAATCGACAATACTACCATTGAGCAAGTAAATTTTTAATCTTTATACCAACCTGAATATTTTACATAAGCATCTGCAATTCTATTTACCTCGCCTTTTAACAATTCTTCACTTAAATCTTTTATTTTTTTAGCAGGAGTTCCTGCATACACACTGCCAGATTTTACAATAGTACCTTTAGTAACCACTGCTCCTGCTGCTATAATACAATTAGACTCTAATACACAATCATCCATCACTATAGCTCCCATCCCAATCAAAACATTATCGTGAATAGTACAACCATGTACAATTGCATTGTGGCCTACAGAAACTGAGTTCCCAATAGTAGTTGGCGATTTTTGATAAGTAGCATGCACTACTGCTCCATCTTGAATATTTACTTTGTTTCCCATCGTAATTCGATGTACATCTCCTCTAATTACAGCATTATACCATACGCTACAATCATCTCCCATAACTACCTCTCCTATCACCACACAATTCTCAGCCAAAAAACAATTTTGTCCAAACTGAGGTTTATTTCCATTTAATTCTTTGATAATCATCCTTAAAATTTTAATCAAAAGTAATATAATTGTAATATTGCAAAAAAGTTTATTGTGCCAATTCCACATCACCAAAAAATTATTGCTGTAGATTTTGATGGAACCATTGTAAAAGATGAGTACCCAAAAATTGGTACGCCTCACTTATTTGCTTTTGAAACCTTAAAAAAATTAGAAGAAAACGGGTACAGACTTATTCTTTGGACTTTAAGAGAAGGGAGAAAATTAGATGAAGCTGTTGCTTTTTGCAAGCAACACGGTATTGAATTTTATGCGGTTAACAAAAACTACCCTGATGAAACGGTAGATGATAAAACCATTAGAAAGCTTCATGCCGATCTTTTTATTGATGACCGAAACATAGGAGGCTTTTTAGGTTGGGGAAAAATTCATCAAATCCTTTTTAATGATGAACCAGAAATAATCACAAACAAAAAGAAAGGCTTCTTAGGATTCTTTAAATAAATATTATCTTTGCACTCCATAAAACAGGAATATGATTACCATTAAAACCCTTGAAGAAATTGAATTAATGCGTGAAAGTGCGCTAATAGTTTCTAAAACTTTAGGAATGCTTGCCAAAGAAGTAAAACCAGGAGTTACTACTCTTGAGTTAGATAAAATGGCTGAAACATTTATTAGAGATCACGGTGCCGAACCTGGTTTTTTAGGAATGTACGATTTTCCAAACTCTCTTTGTATGAGTCCTAATGCACAAGTGGTACATGGAATTCCTAACAAAGAACCTTTAATAGAAGGTGATATTATTTCTATTGATTGTGGTGCATACAAAAATGGATTTTATGGAGATCATGCCTATACTTTTGAAGTAGGTGAAGTAGCCCCAGAAATAAAACAACTATTAGAAATTACCAAACAAAGTTTATACGTTGGTATTGAACAATTCAAAGCTGGAAATAGAGTTGGAGATGTTGGATATGCCATTCAAAAATTTACAGAAGACCATGGTTATGGTGTTGTAAGAGAATTAGTTGGTCACGGATTGGGTAGAGAAATGCACGAAGATCCACAAATGCCTAACTACGGTAAACGTGGTAGAGGGAAAAAATTTGTAGATGGAATGGTGGTTGCTATTGAGCCTATGACCAATATGGGAACCAAAGACATTGTTCAGTTAAACGATGGTTGGACCATTTTAACTAAAGATGGAAAACCTTCTGCACATTTTGAGCACGATGTAGCCATTGTAAATGGAAAACCAGAAATACTTTCTACTTTTAAATATGTAAATGATGCCTTAGGTATTGTAACAGATGTGGAAGATAAATTTAGAGCAAAGCCTTATGGTGCTTAATTAATGAGTCTTTTTAAAACCATATTAAACACCATTCCAAGACCTTGGCTTATCAAAATAAGTTTGATAGCCAAACCTATTTTAGCTGTTTATTATAAAGGAAATAAATATACCGATCCTATTGATGGAAAATCTTATCGTAAGTTTCTTCCTTATGGATATGAAAATCAAAGAGAAAATGTATTAGCCCCAGGAACTTTATCTCTAGAAAGACATAGATTGTTATGGCTATACCTTAATCATCATTCTGATTTTTTTAAAAGTCCCAAAAAAGTTTTACATGTGGCTCCAGAGCAATGCTTTTATCCACTTTTTAAAAAACAATCAAACTTAGATTACACAACCACAGATTTATTTTCTCCGTTGGCAGATGTTAAAGCAGATATTTGTGATTTACCATTTAAAGATAATACGTATGATGTTATTTTTTGTAATCATGTATTAGAACATATTGTAGATGATTCAAAAGCAATGTCTGAACTATACCGAGTATTAAAACCTGGTGGATGGGGAATATTTCAGATTCCACAAGATGTAAACAAAACCAATACTTACGAAGATTTTAACATTACATCTCCAGAAGAACGTAGAAAACACTTTGGTCAATATGACCATGTTAGAATTTACGGCCTAGACTATTTTAACAGATTAGCTAAAGCTGGTTTTAATGTAAAGCAGTTTAAAGTCACAGATCATTTTTTAGAAAATGAAATAGAGACATATGCTTTAATGAAAAATGAAATTTTACCCATCTGTGTAAAGAGTGTGTAAATTTTACTCAACAAATTCTAAACGATCACTTGCATATGTTTTTAGCTGATCATTTTCTATATATATAAAGTACACTTTCATATTTTTATGCTTTTTTGCTAAGGTTTTAGCTTTTTCGTAACCCATAGCCATAAAAGCAGTAGCATAAGCATCTACCTCTCCACAACTAACAGGAGCAATTACAGAAGCACTTAACAAATCTGTATGCGCAGGAGATCCTGTCTTAGGATTAAAAGTATGTGCTATTTTTTGCCCTGTAATACTATCTATTCTAAATTTTCTGTAGTTACCCGAAGTTGCAATCGCTTCATTATCTAAAGTTGTTACTTTCTGTAAACTTCTAGTTCCATCAAAATTGGGCTCTTCAATTCCAATAGACCAATACTTACCATGTTCGTTTTTTCCTCTAGCTCTAATCTCTCCTCCTATTTCTATCAAATAATTCTTAATGCCTTTACTTTCTAAAAACTCTCCAACCAAATCTACTCCATAACCTTTAGCGGTAGCATTAAAATCAAAAGTGATGTTAGGGCTTTGTTTAACAATAGTATCTCCTTTTAGTGATACTTTATCAAAACCAACATAACTCATCAAACTATCAATTTCATTTTTTGAAGGGTCTCTATTAGACTTATGAGGGCCAAACCCCCATGCATTTACCATTTTACCCACAGTAGGATCAAAATACCCATCTGTGTCTTTAAATATTTTTTTCGATAACTTAAAAACATTCACAAAATTTGAATCTACCTTAAGAACTGATAATCCATCATTTAACTGACTAATTAAAGAATTACTATGATAAGTAGACAATGATTTATTCATTTTATCGAATAAAGAAGTGATATCGGCACTATAATTGATATTATCTGTATCAGAGTATTGAACGTGGAAGGTGGTGCCGAACACATTGCCTTGCAACTTTTGATACTTTACCTCTTCTTTAGAGCAAGAAATAATTGAAATTATAATTAAACTTAAAAGAAATAATCTTTTTAACAAGTTATTAACAATTGTTTGCTTCATAAGAGTAGGTTTTTATTAGAAAGTTTTTATATTTGTTCAAAAATAATACATTTTATAGACCATGAAAAAAGTTTTGATATTAATCGTGTCAGTTTCGTTATTAGCTACTTCTTGTGTATCTAAGAAAAAGTATACTGATTTACAAACAGAATTAGGAGACAAATTAGCAAACACAGAAAAAGCTTTAGCTGATTCTAAAACTGATTTAAGTGCCGCTGAAAACAAAGTAGCTTCTTTAGAAGACAGAATTAAGTTTTTAGAAAAAGGAAATGAAAAATACTTAGAAAACGTTGACAATTTAATTGCAATGTCTAAGTCTGCTACAGAGAACATGAGATCTACATTATCTCAGTTACAACAAAAAGACGAATACATCAAGTACATTCAAGAAGCTAACTCTAAGAAAGATTCTATCAACTTAGCTGTAGCTTTCAATTTAAAGAAAATCTTACCTAACGGTTTAAACGACGAAGATATTTCTGTTAACATTGAAGGAACTAAAGTATTTATCTCTATCGCAGACAAATTATTATTCAACTCTGGATCTTACAAAATTTCTAAGAGAGCTGAAGCAATCTTAAAGAAAGTTGGAGCTGTTGTTAATGAATACCCTAACATGGATGTTATGGTTGAAGGACACACTGATGACAAGTTAGTTGTTGAAGGTGCTGCAGTTAAAGACAACTGGGATTTATCAGTACAACGTTCTGCAGCTGTAGTTCGTGAGTTACAATCTAAGTATGATGTTTTACCAGAAAGATTAATTGCTGCTGGTAGATCTCAATACGCTCCGATTGCTGACAACAGTACTGCAGAAAACAGATCTAAAAACAGAAGAACAAAAATTATCATCATGCCTAAGTTAGATGAGTTCTTTGAATTATTAGATACTCCTGCTGCAAACTAATTTGTAGAGAAGAATTTACATAAAACAAAACAACATTAAAAACCTGCTAATAAATTAGCAGGTTTTTTTGTGTACAATACTAGCTTTATGAACTAAGAAACCTAAACCATGCCTATAAAATGTTCTGATATATAACATTCATATATTATATTGAATCAATATCTTATAGACACTTAGAAAGATGTCATAAAATACTAAGGCATGGTATAAAATACACATATTATCTAGTATCCCTTTCATAATTAAAGAATAATATAAGTGTTAAATAACCTTGCACTGTACTTTCAATTTTAAAACATAAAATAGATTATAAAAAAAACGTCTTGCTTTTACAAGACGTTTTTTTATTTCTAGAATTTAATACTTACTCCTATGTATGGCCTTACTTGATGAAGTGCTCTAAACGACCCATCTTCTTTTTCTGCAAAGGTCCATTGATAATCAACCCCTGTTTCCATAAACCTATTCAATCTATAGGTTATTAATAAGTTTGCTAACGAACGTTGGTCTAACTTAAACGCATCACCTAAATCATTTAACTGGGCTTTTAAATATTTACCTCTTGCTCTAAACTTCCCAATTTCTTTGGTTTGCAAATTAACACCAACAATAGCACCTCTATTGCTATCTTCTAAATTATCTGGCAACAGCAACTCTCCTTCTATCTTAACCAAACTCAAAATTTCACTTCCCAATTTACCATAAATCCCTTGAGATTTTTCTGCTCCAATTAGCTCCATTAACCTAGTGTCTTTATTAATTTCATAAGCAAAATTAAAAAATTGAGGAATGTAGTTATCTCCATACCATTGTCTTTCTATTCTGGCATTTACATGAAAAATATTGGCAACAAATCTAAATTGAGCTTCTAGACCTGTAGCAAAACCACTTCCCGCTCCATAATTAGTATTTGAGTAAGTCGCGTAATTTCCCGGGTTGTTTTGAATATCATTTGCCAATGCCTCATTTTTATTTAACCTAGTATATTGCATATCCCAAGTTAATTTTAATAATATATTCTTTAAAAGAATTGCTCCAACATCAAAACCAAAAGCACTATTACCATCTCTTGTAAACTTAGTTGATGAAATAGTTCCTCCTATAGAACTTTGCTCATAATCATCTTTATCACTCGCAAAACTAGCTCCAAATTCAATAGTTTGTATGATTGGAAGGTTAGATTTACCAAAAGGTCTATAATATGGTCTAACAGCAAATAATTTTTGAGATCCATTAAAATTCAAATCACTATATATAGCTTCTAAACCAATAATCTCTTTAAAAGTTACATCTGCACTAATTCCTACTTTTCTTCGCTCAAAAGATACTGAATTGCTGTAATTACCCAACATAGCTCCATATCCTAATTGCTCACCTGTCATATCTCCTAATTTAACATAAACAGGATCTTGCTTTTTTTTACCATAGCTTAGATATCTTACCATACGTAAAACACCTACTCCATTATTAAACTCTTCTGTTCTCATTTCTCCATTACTGGCATTAAACAACAAAGGCACATCTAAACCTAAACCAAACTTTCCAAAAGAAAATTCTGGTTGGACTCTCATTCCTATAAATATCTGATCTCCAATAGTAGTTACTCCTAGGTTAGCAGAAACATTATTCTCATTTTCAAAAGCACTTTCAAATCCATCCTGTGAAAAGGTAACTTGAGAAAACATCATTAACATCAATAAAACTCTAAATGTTTTTTTCATAGTATTTAATTTTAAAATTAACATAGGTCAAAATTAAAAAACAATTGACATAAACAAAGACATTTGATAATTTCAATGGTAAAGAACTCCATAATATAAATATTATCTTTGCCTTTCAACTTCAGATTTATGCTAGAAATTAAAAATGTTTCTTACGCTTATACAGCAAAAAAAACCGTTTTAAAAAATATTGATTTTAAAGTAAAAAAAGGGGAATACATTGCTCTTTTAGGAGAAAGTGGATGTGGAAAGAGCACCATGCTTGAAATTATTTACGGTCTAATGGATCTTGAACAAGGAGAAATTCAATACGATGGACAAAAATTATTAGGCCCAAAATATCATTTAGTCCCTGGTCATCCATTTATGAAATATTTGGCTCAAGATTTTAGCTTAATGCCTTATACTACAGCTGCTGAAAATGTTGGTGAATTTCTATCAAACATTTATAAGGATAAAAAGAATGCTAGAATTCAAGAGCTTTTAGAGGTTGTAGATATGACTGATTTTGCTCATATAAAAGTTAAAAATTTAAGTGGTGGACAAAAACAACGAATTGCCATAGCGCGTGTTTTAGCTAAAGAACCAGAAGTTTTATTATTAGATGAACCGTTTAGCCACATAGATAATTTTAGAAAAAACAACCTAAGAAGAAGTCTTTTTAATTATTTAAAAAAACAAAAAATTACTTGTATTGTAGCAACTCATGATAGTACCGATGCACTTTCTTTTGCTGACCGATTGTACATTATTAGAGATACAAAAATAATTGCTAATGGTAGTCCTGAAGAAATTTACAACGATCCTAAAAATAAATATGTAGCCTCATTTTTTAATGAAGTGAGTGAGATTCTAAACAAAGATATAGGCAATAATACAGAAGGAGTTTCTATTCTCTATCCCGAACAAATTAGCATTGTAGAAAAATCAAACATAAAGGTTATTGTTGACAATAGTTACTTTAAAGGTACACATTACCTTGTTGAAGCCATTTTAAACAACAATACTATTATTATTAAAAGCAAAAAACCTTATGTTAAAAACGAAGAAATATTTATTAAAATCTAATTGATTTTAGCCGTTTTTAAAATAGCTTCTAATTCAAAAACAAAGTCTCTTTTATTTACAGATGGAGCATAATTAAACCCTTCTATCACAACAACTCTGTTATTTTTTTTATCAATAATAGAATAGTTTAAAAAAGGTCCAGCATTATATGCTCCAAAAAGATCCCAGGTTCCTCTACTTTCGTACGCTTTTTTACCATCAATCGTTGTTATTGATATACTTGGAGTTCTAGCAGCTTCGGTAATCATGTACATTTTATCAGTATCATTCCCTCTAATATAGGCTTTCCCAATACTATCTCTATTCTTAATAATTTGTTCTAAAACAGGTTTGTTTTCATCAAAAAGTGGGGCTTGATACACAATAATATTATTGGTTTGATCTCCTGAAGCAATTCCTCCTGCAATATGACTTCTCATCCACATAAAAGAACCCAAAGTATCCATCACCATCCTATATTTATTAGGAATATTCATCTTTACTCCTAACTTACTTAGGGCATTTATTTTTTGAGTATATTTATTTTTAACTATATCTTCTTGAATGGATTTTAAATCTCCATCCTTAAATGTATTTACAATCTCATTAGCTTTAGCATGAATTAAATTCACCAAATTTTCTACAGAAGTAGCTTTTACTTGTAATATGGTTTGTGGCTGTGCATATTTATTGGTTGATGCTGCTAACACCTCTTGATCGGCAATCTGCAAAAACAACAAGTTTCTACTATTCTTAAACATTTTAGTAAAAGCACTCTCCGGAATGGTAGAAACACCAAACTGATATTCTACTTGCGGCAATCCTTCAATAGGTTTTTGAATTACTTCTCTAAGCGCTTTTCCTGCTGGTCCTTTCCAAACATCTGGTTCTACCACTACTACTACATGATTAATTCTACCCGTAGATGAAGGTTTCATATAATCATTATTCGTTTTTTTACCATTATCTCCACAAGCAACAATAAATAAAAATGTAAATAATGTAATTATCTTTTTCATGATAGTTTGTTTTAATATTTATAAAGCTTTAAAGTAAATCCCCCAAAGATTGTTCCAAGTTTGTTAAGGGTAAAGTATTAGTTGATTCTCTTTGGATAAATAGTTAATCTCTGACCTATTTTTAAATTGGTAGATGTTAAATTATTCCATTTTTTAAGGTCTCTTACATACACTCCATGTCTTTCCGCAATTAAACCTAAATAATCTCCTGATTTTACTTTGTAACGAATACGTTGACTCATTTCAAAATATTTAGGCAACGGTTTTTCTCTTTCATTTGCCTGCGCTGTGGCGTATTCATAAATCTCACCTTCTTTATCTACAAAAGCTAAAGCATCTTTTAATGGTAGCACCAGTTTATAATTTCTTCCCTTTATATAAGGAACAATATTTAATTTATAAGATGGATTTAAAAACTCCAACATCTCAATATCCGTCCCGACTTTATCATGTATTTGCTGAAAAGTCAACAATTGTTTTACCTGAATACTATCAATATCAAAACGATGAATACGTGGCTCCTCTTTATGTATGCGATGTTCTTTTGCATATTCAAAAATATACATGGTTGCATAAAAAGCAGGTAAATAGTCTGAAGTCTCCTTTGGTAAATAAGGTCTAATATTCCAATAATTGGTTCTGTTTCCAGATCTTCTAATAGCTTTTGAAACATTTCCTGGTCCAGAATTATAAGCTGCCAAAGCCAAATCCCAGTCATTAAAACTATGATATAATTGCTCTAAATATTTACAAGCAGCTTTGGTTGCTTTTACAGGATCTTGCCTTTCGTCAACATACGAACTCACCTTTAAATCGTACATTTTACCTGTTTGATACATAAACTGCCACAAACCTGTTGCTCCTACTCTAGATTTTGCTCTTGGTTTTAAAGCTGATTCTACAATTGCCAAGTATTTAATTTCTAAGGGGATTTCATATTTAGCCAATTGAGCTTCAAATAAAGGAAAGTAATATTCTGCTCTAGCCATCATATCAGGGTAGTACTTTCTTCTATATTTTAAGTAACTTTTGATGACCCTTTCTAGCTCGGGGTTATATTCTAAATGAAAAGGAGTTTTAGAATTGATTACAGCCAAACGTTTTTTTAAAGTATCCGTAGGCAAATCATCCCAAACAACAAACTCTTCTCCATCCTCTGGATTTAAATCTGTAAATACCTCATCTATTATTGATGATCTATATACATTTTCTATCCACAAACTATCTATTTTAGCTAATTCCTTAGCATCAATAGTATCATTTACATAAACAGCCGATTCAAGTTTTAAATCTTCTGTAGATATTTCTAATTTTACTTGACTCTGAATACTATCTTTTTGTTCTTGAGCGTATAAAGAAATTCCTATAAAAAATAATACCGCACCTAACCTAATCTTCTTATAATTCAAAACGCTATTCATTCAATAATTTGGTTACTTCGTCTAAATTTGGAGACAAAATAATTTCAATTCTTCTATTTTTTGCCTTTCCTTCTGGAGTTGTATTTGGAGCTACAGGAACATATTCACCGTGTCCTGCTGCAGTAATTTGCTTTGGAGACACGCTGTTTTCTTGTAAAATTCTTACAATAGCAGTTGCTCTTTTTACAGATAAATCCCAGTTATCTTGAATAACTCCACCTGTTCTATATGGATCATCGTCTGTATGACCTTCAATTAACACATCAATGGTAGGGTTTTGAACCAATACTTTTGCCAATTCTACTACTGCAGATTTTCCATTAGCACCTACTGCCCACTGTCCAGAACCAAACAACAATTTGTTCTCCATAGAAACATATACTTTCCCATCTCTTTGCTCTACTGTTAGTCCCTTTCCTTCAAATCCTTTTAAAGCATTACTAATAGCACTTTTTAATTCTTGCATTGCTGCTTCTTTACTTGCTATTAAAGCTTCTAAATCTTGAATACGTTTAGATCGAGCATCTAAAGCAGCTGTTAGCTTAGCCAAATTTGCTTCTTTCTCAAACAATGCCGTTTCTTTTTCTTCTAACTCTGATAATAATTTTTGGTTCTCTTTGGCTTTAGCGTTAATAGTAGAAGAACTATTTGAAGCCAAAGCATCGTATGAATCTTGTAATTTTTTATATTTACTTAAAGATGCCTCAATCTCTTTATTTAATATTTTAGCCTGATTAATATAGTCTGAATTCAGATTTTGTAGGTCTTTTAACTGCTTATTTAAAGAATTTTCTTCTTTAATTAATTTATCATTTTTAGCAATTAAATCAGCATTGGTATCCGCTAACTCATCATACCTATCAGATAATTCTGTAAACCTTTGTTTGGTAACACAACTGGTTAATAATGCTACCGTAAATATTGAATAAACTAATTTTTTCATGTGATTTGTTCTCTTATTTTGATATTTCTACAACTATTGGACAATGATCTGAGTGTTTGGCTTCTGGTAAAATATAAGCTCTTTCAATTCTATCTTTCATATCAGCTGTTACCATATGATAATCTATTCTCCAACCCTTATTATTATTCCTAGCATTGGCTCTGTAACTCCACCAAGAATAATGATGGGGATCTTTATTAAGATGCCTGAAACTATCTATAAACCCCGTATTGATGAATTTGGTTAACCATTCACGTTCTACTGGTAAAAATCCTGAAGTATTCTTATTTTGTTTAGGATTATGAATATCTATTTCTTCGTGACAAATATTATAATCTCCACAAATAATTAAATTCGGAATTTCTTTACGAAGTTCAGTTACATAATCTAAAAACTCATCCATATAGTTGAGTTTAAAATCTAAACGATCATCATTCGTTCCAGAAGGTAAGTACAGACTCATTACAGAAAAAGCATCATAATCTACACGTAAATTTCTACCTTCAAAATCCATGCTTTCAATCCCTGTTCCGTATTCAACATGTTTTGGCTCCTCTTTACATAAGACTGCCACACTACTGTATCCTTTTTTCTGTGCAGAAAACCAATAATTATATTTATATCCTATTTTTTCAAACTCAGAAATATCTAATTGTTCTTTATGAGCTTTGGTTTCTTGCAAACAAATAATATCTGGATTTGCAGCTTTTAACCATTCTAAAAAACCTTTTTTAATGGCTGCTCTAATACCATTTACATTGTAAGAAATAATCTTCATATACTTATTTTAAAAATCAGGATTGGTTTCTATTAAAGAAGTTTCATCAACTTTATCGTCATCAGAACCACAATCAATTGCGATGCCAAAATTCTCTGGCTGCTCAAAATCTTCTTGACTAATTGTTAAAGTTTCATCAGCATAACATTTTTTCATAAACAATGCCCATGTTGGTAGAGACATACTAGCCCCTTGACCAAAAGTGATTCCTTTAAAGTGCGTAGCTCTTTCATCAGCTCCTGTCCAAACACCCACAGCCAAGTTAGGGACTACTCCCATAAACCAACCATCAGATTGATTTTGTGTGGTTCCTGTTTTTCCCGCAATTGGGTTGGTAAATTCATATGGATATCCCGTAGCAACATTTTCTGGATATTTTCCCCATTTACCTCTTAAACGAACTCCCGAACCTTCCATAGTCACTCCTTTTAATAAATCTAACACCGCATAAGCAGCCTCTTCGCTCATTACTTCTTCAGATTCTGGCACAAAACGTTGTAATACACTTCCGTTTTTATCTTCAATTCTCATCACCATGGTTTGGTGTACTCTAAATCCTTTGTTAGCAAACATGGCATAAGCACCTACCATATCATACAAACTTGCATCAACAGTTCCTAGAGCAATTGATGGGTAAGCAGGAATATCAGAAGTAATTCCAGATTTTTTTGCCAATTGCACTACGGTAGATGGTCCAACTCTATCTATCATTCTTGCCGTAATTACGTTGATAGATTTTGCCAAAGCTTGTTTTAAGGTTAATTCTCCACCGTATTCATCACCTGCATTTTTAGGTGTCCAATCTTCTAACAAACCATATTTTCCTTGTGGAATGGTAAAAGGTGTATTTGGATATTTTTCACAAGGAGAAATTCTAAACTGATTGATAGCAGATGCATAAACAAATGGTTTAAAAGTAGACCCCACTTGTCTTTTTCCTTGCTTCACATGATCGTATTTAAAATACTTGTGATTAATTCCTCCTACCCAAGCTTTAATATGACCTGTTTGAGGCTCTAAAGCCAATAAACCAGAATGTAAAAATGTTTTATAATATTTGATAGAATCATACGGAGACAATAGGGTGTCTTTACTTCCTTTTTTCCAATCAAAGACATTCATCTTTCTCTTTTTCTTAAAATTCTGTAGGATTTCTTTTTTACTTAATCCTTTAGTGTTTAAAGTTCTATATCTGTCAGTGGTACGAACTGCATTCCACATAGTTCTGTCTATTTCTGATTTATCTAAATCATAGAATGGTGCCGTTTTATTGCGTTTTTGTTCTTTAAAGAAAATACGTTGCAAATTAGACATATGTTCATCTACAGCCTGCTCTGCATATTTTTGCATTCTTGAATCTAAAGTCACATAAATTTTTAAACCATCTGAATATAAATCATAATGAGTTCCATCTGGTTTCGGGTGATTTTTAATCCATGTTTTTAAATAATCTCTTAAGTATTCTCTAAAATATGTTGCATGTCCATCACTGTGTCCTTCTGGATTATAGTCTATTTCTATAGGCAGAGCGTTTAAAGAATCTTTTTCAGTTTCGGTAATAAATCCATTTCTTTCTAATTGCCCAAAAACAGTAGCTCTTCTTCTAAGAGCATTTTCTGGAAATCTTTTAGGATTGTATAAAGATGGATTTTTAGCCATCCCCACCAAAATAGCAGATTCTTCAATATTTAAATCTATAGGCTCTTTGTTAAAATATATTCTAGATGCAGAGCGAATTCCAATAGCATTATACAAGAAATCATACTTGTTCAAGTACATCGTAATAATCTCATCTTTAGTGTATTGTTTTTCTAACTTCACTGCAATTACCCATTCTTTTAACTTTTGGGCAATACGTTTTACAATATTTCTAGTCCCGTAATTTTCTGTAAAAAGTTGTTTTGCTAGTTGTTGAGTAATGGTACTTCCTCCTCCATCTTGCCCTAATTTAGCAATGGCTCTGGCCAAACTAAAGAAATCAATACCTGAATGTTCATAAAAACGTTCATCTTCTGTTGCTACCAAAGCATCTACCAACTCTTGTGGCAATTCATCATAACTTACTGGAGTTCTGTTTTCTCTAAAATATTTCCCTAGGGTAACTCCATCAGATGATATAATTTCTGAAGCAAAGTTTTTTTCAGGACTTTCTAATTCCTTAAACGTTGGCAATTTTCCAAAAGCTCCCATACTTACCAATAAAAAAATGGCAAATACACTTAGCACAGAAAATGAAAACAAGGCCCAAAATACTTTTAAATAAAAAGTGTAATTCGGTTTTGCTGCTTTTTTCTTATCCATTACTATAAATATTAATCTTGTATTTTTTCTATTCTAAGGCCAACATCTGTAACCCCATTTAACTCTTGAACTCCTTCTATTTCACCTCTTTTTCTCATCGCTTGATAGAACTCAAACCTATAAGTTCCCTTTTTAGTAAACTTATATTTTTCTAAATAATAAAGCTTATTATCTTTTACATCTGTCATCCCATCTCCTAACCAATTTCCAAAAGCATCAGCCATTTCATACTCTAAGGTATCTTGTAAAATAGCTCCATTAGGCAATGTCATTTTACTAATAACATATAAATTTCTATATGGATAGTCAGTATCTGTACGAACGTTTAAAAACACATTTTGTTGTGAATTGGTATCTTCAATATCAACTTCAAAAACAACAGGTTCCTCCAACCTCCAAACACTATTATCCATAGCTTGGTAGGTATCGTATTTCTTATCAGAATCACAAGAAATACAAAGAAAAACAAATATGAAATAAATAATTTTATTCACTCTTTGCAGGCCCATTATTTGGTTTATTAGGTCTTTTTCTGTTATTTCTACGTTTTGGTTTATTGGTATTTGGAGCCCCTTCATTTGACTTTACAGCATTATCTACCGACTGATTTGGAGCACTTCCATCAGCTTGTGGCTTCTTTCTCTGAGGTTTTCTTTTAGGCCTTGGTTTGTTAGGTTGATTGGTTTCTGTATTGGTATTTCCTTCAACTTTTGAAACTGAATTGGGCTTTTCTCCTTGAGGTTTGTTAGCATTGTTGCGTCTACGGTTGTTGGGCTTTTTTGAAACAGGTTTATTAGCTGTTTCTTCTGGACCACCAACAGTATTATTAACATTTTGTTTTGGTCTTTGATTTGATTTTCTTACAGATGGTTTATTTGGTTTTCTTTCTGTAGAATTTGTATTTGGGGTGTTTGACTTAGACTGATGGTTGTTCCCCTGTTTATTTCTAGAACGATTGTTTTTTCTACGTTTAGATTTTTGCTTAGGCTCATCAAAACGAGTTAAACTATCTTGTCCTACAACATTTTCAAAATCTACTTTTGTATCTTCAATGTTTTCTGCATCATATTCCTCAAGACCATCAACAGTATTTCCTTGCTTATTTTCTTCTAAAATTTCTTGAACTTGCTCTAAAGTAAGCTTAAACCATTTAGATTTATCATCTTTATAAGTATACCAGAGTGTTTCTTTAAAAATGTCCATTTTTACAAACGTAGCCAATCCTTTTACGGTTTTTAGCATCACACTTTGAGATGGAAACCCTTTTAAAGCATCCAAATAAGTATCTAACTCATAATTTAAACAACATTTTAACTTACCACATTGACCAGCAAGTTTTTGAGGATTTAAAGAAAGTTGTTGATATCTAGCTGCCGCAGTATTTACTTTTCTAAAATCTGTTAACCAAGTAGAACAACAAAGCTCTCTACCGCAAGAACCTACACCACCTAAACGAGCTGCTTCTTGACGTAAACCTACTTGTTTCATTTCTACTCGAATAGAAAATGCCGAAGCCAATTCTCTAATCAACTGACGGAAATCTACACGATCATCTGCAGTGTAGTAAAAAGTAGCTTTATTCCCATCTCCTTGATATTCAACATCAGAAAGTTTCATTTTAAGACCTAACCTAATAATGATTTCTCTTCCTCTTTTTTGAGTTTCAACTTCCCTATTTCTAGCTGTTTCCCAAGTTTCGATATCCTTTAAAGTAGCTTTTCTATAAATTTTCTTTACTTCTTCGCTATCTGTAGCTACTTTTTTCTTTTTCATTTGAATTTTAACCAATTCTCCTGTTAAAGAAACTGTTCCTATATCGTGACCCGGATTTCCTTCTACCGCCACTACTTCACCAATGGTTAGCTGAAAATTTTTCTCGTTTTTATAAAAGTGTTTACGTCCGTTTTTAAAACGAACTTCAACAATATCAAATGGTTTTTGACCTGTAGGCAATTCCATATTAGAAAGCCAATCAAAAACTGTTAACTTATCACAACTTCCAGTACCGCAACTTCCGTTACTTTTGCACCCATTTGGTACACCACCGTCTTTAGTTGAGCAACTAGTACAGCTCATATATTTTATATATTATTTCACACTATGTGTAAGATTCATAATTAAAACAAAACCAACTTCAACGTTCATTTTGTTATCAATTTTTAAAGATAGAATTATTCTAACAGAAAGTAAAGTTAATCTACTACTATCGTATTCTACATTTGTTTTACCTGTATAATTTTAACAGGACATGCTTTTTTTGCCTCCATTGCAGCTTCAAAAATGGTTTCATCAGGAGATTTTAGCGTATAAAAACCTTTTTTATCCTGAGCATGTAACAGCACAGATTTACCATCTTTTTTAGACATTTGGAATTGACCTGGAGCCAATTCCACACAATAGTTACACCCAATACATTTGTTACGCTGTAAAGTAATTACTACCATTATGCTTCTACTATATTTTCTACTATTTTATACAGCTTATCTGATGGTCTAATTCTAAAATCTAATTTTAAAGTACAAGAATCTCCTTTACTTGCTTTTTCTGCATATTTTTCATCAACAAATAATTCTTTTACTTCCATTTCTTTAGCCCCTGTAGTTGGCCCTGTAATTAAAATAGTATCTCCAACACTAATATCGTAAGCCTCAATTTTAAACTCACCTACATTCGCTTTAGGAAAATAATGCATTCCTTTACCTAAATAAACTTTTTTCTGAGTAGCATGAGAACCAGACCCTTTACTCCATTCACCTAATTTTTGTCCCAAATAATATCCGCTCCAAAAACCTCTGTTATAAACTTTTTCAAGTTCTAGCATCCATGAAATTACTTTTTCTTTATCAAAAGTTCCAGCTTCTAAACTATCAATAGCTTCACGGTAACATTTAATTACTTTGGCAACATATTCTGGGGCCCTACCTCTTCCCTCAATTTTTAAAACTTTGATTCCAGCATCTGCAATGTCATCTAAAAAATCAATGGTACACAAATCTTTAGGAGACATGATATATTCATTATCTAGCTCCATTTCAAAACCAGTTTCCTGATCTATAACTGTGTATTTTTTTCTACAATTTTGCTTACAAGCCCCTCTGTTTGCTGATGAATTTGCAGAATGTAAACTCATGTAACATTTACCAGATACTGCCATGCACAAAGCACCATGACCAAAAATTTCTATTTCAACCAATCGTCCAGAAGGACCTTTGATTTGCTCCTTGTCTATTTGCTCAGTAATTTTTTTAACCTGACGTAAACTTAACTCTCTACTCAACACAATTGTATCAGCAAACATAGCATAGAATTTAACCGTTTCTATATTTGTGATATTTATTTGGGTAGAAATATGTACTTCCATCCCTTCAGCTCTTGCAATAGCAATTACCGCTTGATCCATACAAATAACCGCAGTAATATCAGCTTGTTTTGCTTTTTTTATTAATGTTTTTACGATAGACAAATCATGATCGTAAATAATAGTGTTTAGGGTTAAATATGAACGAACATTTTTATCTCTACATCGTTTAGAAATTTCCTCTAAATCATCTAACGTAAAATTTACTGAAGCTCTTGCTCGCATATTTAATTGTTCTACCCCAAAATAAATAGAGTCACAACCATTATCTAAAGCAGCCTGCAAAGATTCAAAATTCCCGGCAGGAGCCATTAATTCTATTTTTTGCATCACTTACTTTTTAAACTTTAAAACTTCTGAACGTCCTTTTTTAAAAATCTTATTACTGTTTGATTTTCCTTTTCTTAACTCCTTTTGCTCTTCGTATGGTAATGCATTAATTTCCTTGCATTCATCAGAACAACATTCATCCATTTTTTCTTTACAAGAATCACACTGAATAAATAGTAAATGACAAGCTTCATTCGCACAATTTACATGGGTATCACATGGTTCTCCACATTGATGACAATTTGAAACTACATCTTCAGATATTCTCTCTGATTTTCTATGGTCGAAAACAAAATTTTTCCCTTTGAATTTATTTTCAAGACCTTTTTCGTTTACTTGACGGGTATATTCTATTATTCCACCTTCTAGTTGAAATACATTTTTAAAACCTTTGTATTTGTAATAAGCACTCGCTTTTTCACAACGAATACCTCCAGTACAATACATCAATAAATTTTTATCTTCTTTATGATCTTTTAAATCTGCTTCAATAATATCTAAAGAATCTCTGAATGTATCTACATCAGGAGTAACAGCTCCATCAAAATGACCTATTTCGCTTTCGTAGTGATTACGCATATCCACACAAATTGTATTTGGATCCGCAAGTAATTTATTAAACTCCTCAGCATCTAAATGAATTCCTTTATTTGTTACATCAAACAAATCATCATTTAATCCATCCGCTACAATTTTATCTCTAACCTTTACTTTTAATTTAAGGAATGATTTATTGTCTTGCTCAATAGCTATATTTAATCTGATATCTTTTAAAAACGCTATGCTATCTAAATGTTCCTTAAACTCATGAAATTTATCTGCAGGTACAGACAACTGAGCATTAATACCCTCTTTAGCCACATAAATCCTACCCAAAACTTCTAATTGATCCCAGGTAATAAATAAATGATCTCTAAAAACTTGTGGATTTCCAATGTGATGATATTGGTAAAAAGAAATAGTTAAGCGGTCTTTACCCGCTTGGTCAATTAGTTGCGCACGTTCTTCTGCGCTTAACTTATTATACAGTTGCATGCTATATGAATTTAGTTAAACATTAAAATTTGTGGCAAAGATAGGAGAAACTATTTAAACACAGATAACTCATAAAAGAATTCCCTTTAAGATTGGGATCTCTTAAAGGGAATTCTTAAAACTAAAACTATAAAAAACTAAGTATTATATATAACAAATGCTGTGCCAATTAACCTTAAACAAAAAAGAATTGCCTTTAGAAATATTTCTAAAGGCAATTCTTAAACTAAACTATGAAAATTATATTCTAAACTAATTAGTAGATCACAAATGCTATGCCAAAAACCGAAAAATAAAAAAGTTTATTTTTAACTATCTAAATATCATATAGCAATTTTATAATTAAAAAACTTATTTCCTTTTTTAACGGTAACAATATAAATACCTTTAACTAAATTTTGATTTAAAACTTGTTGCCCAAGCATATTACGTACATGTATAATCTCACCTAAATTGGTTATTATTTTTTGATCTTCTACCGACACTATTAAACCTTCAATAACATTTACATTCGTGGTCAATGTTGTCATTTCAAACATCGTTGAATCAAATGGAACAAATAATTCACCATTACTTGTATCCGTTGTCCAATTTTCTTCATTGTTAACTAGTATCTTATACTCACTAATTGTTTTTCCCGTTCTCAAGCCTGTATACTGGCCACCATCTTTACTCTGAGTATCATCAATAACCAAAAAGTTTTCTCCTACTGTTAAGCCCGTCTGTGAAAAGTTTGATGGACGACCGTTATCATGAACCTCAATACCTGTTAACCATATTGTAATATTATTAGTTGTTGGATTACCTAATGTTGCAAATATATTATCACCATCAGCTCCAACAGACAAACCAAAACCTGCCTCACTTCTATCAATAACTCCAATTGAGGCTCCATATAATGGATTGGTATCATTCCCTATATCTGTAAAAGTCACAACAGTTCCTGCCAGAATTACTGCATCACCTGTACTCCAAGTAATTACTCCTTCAGAATCATCTATAATACCATTACCACTAGCATTAGGTTCTCCATCAGTAAAATAAATAATTGAGTTCTCAGGAATATCTACAAATGTAACGATAGCAAAATCATCATTACCATCACCATTATATCCCACAAAAGCAATATCTCCTTGATTTTGAGCAAATAAAGTAGTCGTTATTAACGTAAGTATTCTTAATGTAATCTTTTTCATTTCTTTCAATTTTAAATTTTTTATTAAAAATAAAAAAACACCTAAAAATCTCAAAATCTGAATACTACGAAAAAACACAGTTGATTTTTTAGTAAAAATTATATAAATAAAAAGCCTCGTGAGAAAATCACGAGGCTTTTTATTTATATAATTTAAATTTTTACTCTACTCTAAACACAAGAGGTAGAGAGAATAATAAATTTACTTTTCTACCATTTTGGCTTGCAGGAACCATTTGAGGCAAACCTTTTAAAGTTCTTTCAAACTCTTTTTGTAATTCTGGATTACTGGCTCTTACCTTAATCTCAGAAACTTTACCGTTAATGTCAATTTTAAACATTGCCGCCATTCTTTGAACCCCACTAAGTCCTAACTCTTCAGCCAAACCAATATCAAAGTTTCTACTGATATACTTACTAACCATTTCACTAAAGCAAGCTTTTTTGTCTTTGGCTTTCTCACATCCAGGGAAAATTGCTGGGTTTTGAATTGCTGCAAATGGTACATCTTCATAAGTTACCATTTCACCTTCATCGCTATACTCAACAGCCTCAATATCTACGACATCTTCTAACTCAACATCTGTAGTCTGAATAACTACTTCCTCTATTTCAACATCATCTTCAACTTTTTCAAATTGTTCTGGAGATGGTGGCGGTGGTGGCGGTGGCGGTGGCGGTGGTGTAGATGGTGGTTTGATTTGTGTCATCACCATCGTCTCTACCTCATCCGACTGTAGGGTTACTGATTGTAGTTCCTCTACAACTCTGTCATAAGTTTTACTCTCAATAGCCACATAGACTACATATAGAGCTAAAACCAATCCTAGCAATGTAAAAACTTTGCTAAAATTTTCAAGATTAGATTTAGGATTCTTTTTAACTTCCATTGTTTATTCAGTTGAATTGAATTTTAGATTGCTAAAATAACGAAATTAGAATTAGACTTGCAAATATATACGGTTAAGGATTTTTAAAAAAATATAACCTATGGCTACACCTATAGAATTAGCTATAACATCCATTAAATCACCGGTTCTATGACTCGTTAAACTTAGCTGTAATAACTCAATAATTATACCATATACTATAATTATTAAAAATAAACTCAAAAAACTCAAAGGAACTTTGCCTAGTTTACATGATAACATCCAAAAGAATGAAATTACTGCATAAGCAAAAACATGTTCAAATTTATCGGTATATGAAATCGTAAAATTTGGAATTCCTTCCATATTTACCAAACTTAAAACTAAAACCAACAAACTAGAACTAATAGCAAAAAATAAGCTATTATGCTCCAATAAGTTCTTTATATGCTTCAGCATCTAATAAGTCTTGAATATCTTCAATATTATTTGGTTTCACTTTAATCATCCATCCTTTTCCGTATGGATCTTCATTTACTACTTCTGGCTCATCTTCTAACTCATCATTAAACTCAATTACTTCTCCTGTTATAGGCATAAACAAGTCAGATACTGTTTTAACAGCTTCTACAGACCCAAAAACTTCATTAGCATCAATAGTTTCGTCTAAAGTATCAACATCAACATAAACAATGTCTCCTAACTCACTTTGAGCAAAATCTGTAATTCCGATCACAACTAGATCTCCTTCTACTTTTACCCATTCATGATCCTTTGTGTACTTTAATTCTTGTGGAAAGTTCATTTCTTTATTTTTTAATTTCCTAGGTTATATACTATACTTAGTCCTGTATTGATTGATTGTCTTGGATACAATGTTGAAATTGCATAACTAGACACATTTTGATCGTAATACAAACTTGCCGTAAAATTACGACTTAAATTATAATCTGCTGCAACTTTAATTCCTAATAAATTTTGCCCTCCAACTGGTTGATTTGCTGAGGCATCAATACTTCTAATGCTAGTAACATCAGTTCTATACGAAACATCTGCTTTGATATTTATATCACCTTTTAGGGTTTTTCTTTGTTTTAAGAACCTTGTTTTAAGAGATACATCTTTAATACGATAACCGATTCCAAATACATATTCATTTCCTAAAACCTCGGATAAGGTGGTATTATTTAAGTTTAAAGATAAAGTTCTACTGGTATTAATAGTACCTCTAAACGACAATGAATTTTTTAATTTTACATCTACTTTAATCAATGGTGAAAAAGCATCGACCAAGGTAACTCCTGAATAAATTAAATTAGATTGAAATGGATTTGAATTATCTGAGTTTAAATTACTAGAAAAATTATTAATTGTATACGATGAATTATAACCATGTGTAAGTGTAAAATTGCTAAAGTTTTCTTTTATAAACCCTACTCGCATTAACCCTCTGTAAGTTAATTGCCAGTTTGGTATTGGTAAACTCCTAAAAATTGTTTTATCACTACCGACTACATCGTTACCACTATAAGCTGATAAGAAAGAATAAATTAAAACTTCTTGGCTATTTAATGCTTGAGTTAATGTACCATTCCCTGCATTTATTTCTCCCTGATAATTAGGATGTATCTGACTAACAACTTTTGACCTATTATTAATGAATGTATTAAACAATTCATCTGCATCAGCATCAAAAGCCGTTTTTATTAAAGAATATGAAATATTAAAGTTTCCGTAGGTATTAACCTTTGATGCTTCAATATCGCTACCCCCTGTGATATAATCTATTTGCTGACTAGAATTACTAGCATAAGTTCTGTTTCCTGTTAACTGAATATTTAAATCATTCATTGGTTTTATGGTTACATCATAACTAGCACTCGTTACTAAATTATTTGCATAATTTTTATTGTAAATAACATCTGTTGCCTCTCCAGACCTACCCAATAACCACCCATTGGTAACTGCATTCTGAAGAACATTTGTTTGCTGACCAAAAACATAACTCAAACTTGGTGCATAACTTCCATTATACTTATTTCTTCCTAAGAAACCTATTTCTGGAGCATATCCATTTAAAGAACTTCCTGTATTTCTATTATAACTTAATTTTGCTGTTTTAAAAGAACTTAACAAACCATATATAAAATCTCCTACAGATGCTCCACTAGCTCTTTTCTTTCTACCAACCACTGGCAATCTTGATTTCTTAGTAGATGGTGAAAACAACTTTTTAAGTCCTATTTCTTTGTAAAATTTAGAAAAGTTTAAATTACTTGTAAAATTATGTGTTTGCCCATTCTGAATAGTGTTCCCTACTTTATCTACAAATGATGGAGAAGCAGCCTGCCAACTAAAATTTCCTGAATAAGAATAGTCAGCATTTACAAAACTTAGCAACGGAATTTTATCAATAGGAATTTTATAACTAGCAGTTATACTTTGGGCATAATTGCTTGGTCTACCAATGTTAAAGAAATTAGAATATAAGTCCATATTTTCAATTTCCTCTTCTGGAGTTCCATCACGCTCATAAGTATCGTAGATATAGTTATTACTTGCATTAAAAGCCACATTAATAGCACTTGTTACCTGATATCCAATATTGTAATTCCAATCAAACATAAAATTACGTTGCTTTAATATTGGAATAGGAAGATTATTAGGGTTTGATAACAAGTCTCTGGTTTTATACTCGCTATAATTTCTTTTGATATTACTATTAACCCCAATAGAGGATGGTAATAAATTAAAGTTAAAGTCTTTGATCAACTTTAGGTTTTTATCATCAAATAATGCTGAGTTTTTAAATGGCGTTACCTCTATTTGTTTAAACTTAAAAGCATAATTAGCCGATGCATTTACACTTTGTTTGATGTCTTTTTCTATGGTATAACTTTCGTTTACAGCGTCACTATAACTATAAGAAACGCTAAAGTTTTCAATATCATAAACTTGAGGCTTTTTAACAGACCCATCTGCCCTGTCTTTTTTCACATTGATTAAACTAATGCTCCTTCTTTTGCTTTTGATATCTATACTACTACTATTTGGATTGATCTCTTTAGTGTCTTTTGACAAAACATCTTCGTATTTAGGATCAAACTTAGGCGTTCTAATTTCTTCTGAAACTGTATAGTTTACCGGAATTTTAACATTCCAATCGTTTGGCAATAATTGACCAACATTTACACTTGTATTAACACTATAGTTTTTTATTTCTTCTTGACTTCTTTCATTCACACTCTGATCTATACCACCAAAACCTATGGATTGATACCCTCCATTTAAAGAAATTTTTGCAAAATCAGCAATATTAGCATCTGCAGAAACTTTGGTTGCCCACCCTCCTTTATTATCAAAACCAGACATTCTTAATTCATTAAACCAAACCTCAGCAGATTTTTGAGTAACATCTTTATTTTTAACCCCCATAAAAATAGTTCTCACATTAGATAAGTTAGGGTTTCCTTTTACTCTTATAGCAACCGTAGAGTTATCAACATTAGCAGGGTATACACTTAATGAACTTTCACTTTCTGCATCTCTTTTTAGTTTTAAACTGGTTAAGTCTGTTAAAGAAACATCTAAATTATTTGCCTCTGGCCAAACAGCATAAGCTCCCAGAGCATTACTAGTCCCAAAATTTGGAACTTCGGTTGTTTTTAATGGAATTTCTATTTGATAGTAGTTGTCATTAGTATCACTTCCTAAACGAATCACCGCTACTAAATCATCATCATTTACGGTGTTTGCAGCTAATTCCTCGGCATGAATAAACATTTTTAAACGCTTAAACATACGCATATCTACATTCACATTTTTATATACTCCAATGGTATTGTCCTGCTCAAGATTCTCAACCTTTACACTTAAAGATTGTTCATTTTGTTGTAACACATTAGCTGTTCCTTGTAAGTTTTGCCTAACAATTGTTGGAGGTAGAATATAATTAATTGGCACTCTATTTTCATTCTCTTCAATATTTACCGTTCCTGTTTCTACAATATTTTCGGTAGCGGTTAATTCTCTAGGTGTTAAAACATCATTTTCATCTATAATCTGATCATAAATACGCCAATCTCCTCTTACCAATTGTAATTCAGCAAAACGCAAAGCCACAGGAATTTCAAAATCGGTTAAAAACATACGCATAAAACGTATGGATTGAAAACTATTGATACCCCCAATAGCTCTACCATTAGCAATTGGCACTCTAAACAAATACCATTTAAACTGTTTATCGGTTCCGTTTTCTAAGGTTACGGTAGTGGTTCTTTCATCAAAAATATATGGATTAGTATTTTTGCTTAAATTGTTTTGAGACAAATCTACTTTATACTGCCAATAGGCATTTAATGTATTCATGGTTTGATCTCTATCAATATCTTCTACATCAGGATTGTTGGTTGCCGCTGTTGGATATGATTCTTGAGACAATGTAGCCGTTGGCGAGTTCCCTTCTGTATTGTTGTAATTTTTATAACGTGTTAAAATAGATGCATTTTGATTGTCTAAGTCTGTTCCTCTAAAAAAATGATAATCATCTGATGATGGATCTTCTAAGGTTGATAAATCTGGAAATCTATTTTTTTCTTCCTGATTATTCATTCCATCCAAACCTACATCTTGATTTCTCCTAGTCTCATCACCTTGGTCAAAAGCATATAATAATGATTTTTCTGTAGGGATATTAGCCAAATTAGTTTGATCCACCCCAATTGAAGTATCACCATTTTCTGGCAAACCATTCTCAAACCCTTTTCTGTTGTCTTTTAAAATATCTTCTGAAATACTTCCTAAGTTGATATATAAAGTTCCGTTTTGATTGGTAGGATTTGGGTTGGTTATAATTCCCTCATTATTGGTAATACTATAATTTTCATAAGGATCTTGCAACCAAAATTCTATATACTGAACATTTGATCTTTGAAAATCTGTAGTAGTTAAACCTCTAGAAATTCCAGCCCAGCGTTCTTCTGGATTACTTAATTCTTTTGGGTTTGTGTTTGATATTTGTTCGTAATTGTAAGGCCCACGCTCATTAGGATAATAAGTAAGATCAAAAGTTTGAAGATTTGTTCTTTGGGTAATATCTAAGTTTCTTTGCGGGAACAATTCTTGACTTTGTACTGGTCTTACCTCAGCTCTAGAAACTTCATTAGGATCAATATTACTTGGTTTTAGAGAAGTATTACTATAAAACAATTGATCAATGGTATACCATGCTAATTTTGCACGTTTTTTTCCATAATCAAGACTATTGGTATTTGCCTCTCCAAAATCTACTCCATCAAAACCAACAGGAACACTTGCTAGAGACCAACTCTGTGCAGACCCAATATTAATCGGAATTTGAGCTCCTTCAAAATCATCAATATAAGTAGTAGCCTCTCCACCAATATCTATACTAGACGGAGTGTTAGGTCTTAAATAAGCGATATCTCCTCTTACAGAAATATTAGAAGGAGCATCGGTGTCAATATTTGGTAAATAATTAGCCAAATCTGTTAACACAGGAGCTTCTGTACTATAATTAAAATTTAATCCATACATAGAGTTGTTAATAGGATCTTGACCAAACTGAACTTTATTAGTCATAGGTCTTTCACTAATATTTAAGTATGTTGCCCCTAACACAAACTTATCACTAAACTTATGTTCTACATCAAACCCTATAAATGTTTTTCTTTGTTGATTAAAGAAAGTATTATTTTCTAAAGATACATTTACTGCCTGACCAGAAGCCTCTATAGACGGATTGATAATTTTTACCCTTCCTGCAAAATAATCAACCGTATAATCTATTCCTTCAACCAACACAATTCCTCCTGCTGTTACCGTAACAGACCCTCTTGGCACATTAAAAGCACCTAAAGAAATTCCATCAGAAGCACTAGCTTTATATTGTCCTTTAATTAAAAACTTATCTTTCTTTTGATAATCGTTTTCTGCTACCGATGCTGTTGTAGTATACAACTCGTTAAATACATACTTATCTTTATCTTCTTGACTTGTTAATGTTTCTTCTAAATCCCTACCAAAAGGCTCAATTGTTGGAAAAATAATACTTCCATTTTTAGAATCTACCGTTAAATTTTCTACATAATCAAAAAAGCCATCCCCTTTGTAATTATCTCCACTTGGTCTGGTTAAATTATTATTAGCATCTAATCTATCTAAATTAGTAATGTTTAAAAGCGTTCTATTTTTTATTTCCTCTTCTGCATCTTGTAAATTGTTTGACGCCTGTCCTGTAGCATCATTTCTATACAATAAATCCATACGGAAACCATCTCTTTGCATATCGTAAGCTCCTAAAGAATAAATATTCTTCATCATCAAATTCCACACAATAGCCTGAGTATCTATTAATTGTGGTCTAATTAATTTTACGACAATATTTTTATCACTTTCAATTCCATCAGTAGACAATTCTCCTACTCTATAAGCTTGACCGTTATAAGTATATTCATAAGCAATGGCCATGACATCTCCATCATTTAAACGAGAATTTAATGATACATATCCCAATTGAGGGTGATAGGTAAATTCATTAGGAGTTAACTTTCTTGCATTTTCTACAATAGCATATTCTGCTCCTTGTTGAAAACCAGACAGTACTCCAGGTACATCTTGAACACTTCTTAATTGATTATTTTGAGTACCAATATATTGGTTTAAAGTGTTCTCCTCGTTTCTTGGTATCAACAAAGCATTTGGCGACTGTGAAACTTGAGTAGTATTGGTTATGTTAGATTGTGAATTATCATACTTATCTGTTCCTGATTCTGCCAAATCGACCAAACCAACAATATTTCTAACATCTTGGGTATTGGTATTTCTATTGGTTACCCACACCTCCACTTTTGTGATTTGAACAGCAGAATTAATTAAAGGTAATTCTTTTAAAGCATCGTTATATCTATTTCTAAAATATTGTGCTATAAAAAAGTGTCTGTTATTATCGTATTGGGTAGTTCTTAATTCAAACTGAGACAAGGCCGAACCTCCTTCTGCAATTACGTTTTTAGTCTGTGATTGCTGTTGAGAAATAACTCCTGTTACTGTAGTAGCTCCAAATTGTAATTTTGTTTTTACTCCAAACAAACTCTGCGCACCACTTATTAAATTATTCTTAACATCCATAGAAACATTCCCGACTTCAATACTTCTAATAATATCGTCTTCAGTAGGTTCGTATGTTAATTTTACTTGATTTTGGAACGAAAAGGTAGATTGTGTATCGTAATTAATATCTGCATTTAATCTTTCTCCAACTTTAGCTGTTAAACTTGCTCTAATTTGTTGATCAAATTCTGGCGTATAACTTTTTCTATTTTCTTCTGAAAGCAAAGGATTTTCAACATTTTGATACAAAAGACCAAAACGAAGCGTTACAGATCCTCTAGGAATTAATTTTATTTCTGAACCTCCGAAAACCGTTTCAAAAAAATCATTATTTACATAAAAAGTAGGTAATAAATCTTTTTGATCTGCCTCAGAATCATCTCTAATTCCATCAACAGCTCTAGATTTTGCTTTAAAGTAATCTTGAATATCTTTTTTTAATCGATAGTCTTGATATTCTTTTTCTGTTAAATATTTTGGAGTGGTAAAACTAGAGTTTCCTATTTTTTCTCTAACGATATATCGACCAATTTTAGGATCGTAAATAACATCTTTTTCTGTTGGGTTTTTTAAGTACAAAACCCCTTCAGAGTAATTATCAAAAGAATAAACAGGAGCTTTATTCTCTGTGTTTATTGTATCTTTTTCCTTTTCTTGTCCGTAACTATTGTATGTTACAACAAGACCTAATAATAGAATTATTATTCGGGAAAAGTTTTTCAATGTATGTTTAATTTAGTTCAGTTTATAGTTTTTTCAAAGCTAGTTTTATCAATTTTTCTACATCTGCATCTGGCGTCTCTTTTAAAATAGCTGTGACTGCTTTTTCTGCTTGACGTTTCACAAAACCTAATACTTCTAAAGCAGATAACGCTTCTTCTTTAATACTATTGTCCGTCAACGCAATAGTATTTTCCATATCATAGGTTTTGACAATTTTATCTTTTAATTCAATGATTACTTTCTGAGCTGTTTTTGCTCCGATCCCCTTAACCGACTGAATTACAGCCACATTATCTGTAGCCAATGCTTTTTGAATTTCTTCGGTTGTTAATGATGACAACATGGTTCTAGCAATGCTAGGTCCAACTCCCGAAACTGATATCAGCAATTTAAAAATTTCTCGCTCTAATATAGAAATAAATCCATACAAAGTATGTGCATCTTCTCTAACAATTAGTTGTGTGTACAACATCACTAATTCACTGTCTGGTATTTGAGAAAATGTGTTTAAAGATATATTTAAAAAATAACCTACGCCGTTGCATTCCACAATGGCGTAGGTTGGATTTTTCTCTATTAGTTTACCTTTTAAATGGGTAATCATTTACTATTGATTTTGTGCATCAATTACTGCAACAGCAGTAATATTTACAATTTCTTCTACGCTTGCTCCTAACTGAACTACGTGTGCTGGTTTATTAAGTCCCATTAACACGGGTCCAATTGATGTAGCATCAGTCAACTCTTTAATCATTTTATAAGAAATGTTTGCTGCATCTAAACTAGGAAAAACAAATGTATTTGTTTCCTTCCCTACTAAATCAGAAAAAGAAAATTGTTTTTCTAATAAATCATGATTCAATGCAAAATCAGCTTGAATAGGACCATCTACACTTAAATCTGGTCTTTTTTCTTTTAACATTTCTACTGCCTTTTGAACTTTTGCAACTCCTGCACTTTCTACACCTCCAAAATTAGTATAAGATAACATAGCAATATGCGGTTCAATAGCAAATATTTTAGCCATTCCACTTGCTAATTCTGCAATGTTTGCTAAAACTTCTGAACTAGGATCAATATTTACTGTGGTATCTGTAAAAATTAACGGCCCTTTAGAAGTAATCATAATATTTGCTGCTGCAATTCTTGAAGCTTCTGGTCTTTTACCAATGGTCTCAAAAATTGGTTTTACTGTAGAAGGGTAATTTCTAGAATATCCAGATACCATTGCATCTGCATGTCCTTCATTTACCATCATTGCAGCAAAATAATTACGAGTAATCATATGCTTTTGAGCATCTAACAAACGAATTCCTTTACGGCTACGTTTTGCCCAATATTTTTCTGCATAAGCATTTACCTGATCTTTATATTCTTCACTCTTAGGATCAATAATTTCGACCTCTGTATCAAAACCTATTTCTTCTTTTAAAGCTGTAATTAAATCTACATTCCCTAATAAAATTGGTCTTGCTATTCCTTCATCAGATACAATTTGAGCAGCCTTTAATACATTCATATGCTCTGCTTCTGGGAACACCACACGCTTAGGATCTTTTTGAGAACGACTCACCAACATACGCTCAAACTTACTTCCAGACCCTGAACGCTCCATCAATTCATGCACATATGCATCCCAATCTTTAATTGGATTCTTTGCAACTCCACTCTCCATAGCTGCTTTAGCAATGGCTGGTGGCAATTCATAAATCAATCTTGGATCAAATGGTTTAGGAATAATATACTCTCTACCATATTGTAAATTCTTTTCTCCGTATACAATATTTACTTGTTCTGGTACGTTTTTCTTAGCTAAATCTGCCAAAGCATGCACAGCTGCCATCTTCATTTCTTCATTAATAACGGTTGCTCTAACATCTAAAGCTCCTCTAAAAATAAATGGAAAACCTAGCACATTATTTACTTGGTTAGGATAATCTGAACGACCTGTTCCCATGATTACATCATCACGAGTTTCTATAGCTAAATCATAGTCGATCTCAGGTGTAGGATTTGCCATGGCTAAAACAATTGGATCTGGAGCCATTGTTTTTAACATTTCCGGAGTTAATGCACCTGCCACTGATAAACCGATGAAAACATCTGCTCCATTGACTGCATCTTCTAAAGTTGTAAACTCAGTATCAATAGCAAACTCTTTCTTTTGCTCATTTAAATCATCACGTTTAGTGCTAATAACTCCTTTACTATCACACATTAAAATATTCTTAGGATCTGCCCCTAAAGCTTTGTATAGTTTTGTACATGAAATGGCTGCAGCTCCTGCTCCATTCACCACAATTCTTACCTTTTCAATATCTTTTTCAGCAATTTCTATGGCATTTTTTAAGGCTGCAGCGGAAATAATAGCAGTACCGTGTTGGTCATCGTGCATTACAGGAATGTCTAATTCCTCTTTTAATCTTCTTTCAATTTCAAAAGCTTCTGGAGCTTTGATATCTTCTAAATTAATTCCTCCAAAAGTTGGAGCAATAGCTTTTACGGTTTCAATAAACTTGTCAACATCCTCAGTATCTACTTCAATATCAAAAACATCAATATCAGCAAAGATTTTAAACAAAAGTCCTTTACCTTCCATTACAGGTTTTCCTGCCAATGCACCAATGTTACCCAATCCTAAAACAGCAGTACCATTTGAAATTACAGCAACTAAATTTCCTTTAGAGGTATATCTATACGCATCTTCTGGATTTTTTTCAATTGCCAAACAAGGAGTGGCTACTCCTGGAGAATAAGCCAATGCTAAATCTCTTTGTGTTGCATATTTTTTAGTCGGTACCACTTTAATTTTACCTGGTTGTGGCTTCTCATGGTAATCTAAAGCTTCTTGTTCTTTTTTTGTATAACTCATAATCATTAATTATAAGAGCAAATATACTATTTGTTTTCAGAAGCCCCTCCTATTGTAATATTTTTGACTTTAATATAAATTGATTGGTACTACCAATGAATTTTATGCAGATAATACATCATTTTTGATTAATGAGTGAAAATGATGTAATGAAAAAATGAGCACAAATCATTAAATTTTAAAATTTACTCAGAAATTCTCAGAACACGTTTCCCTAAAACATCTAAACCTGTTTCATCATCTTTGGCTTTTGCTAATATTAAATAAGTTACTTTTTGCAATTTTTTAGGAATTTTAATTCTCCACAAATGATCACTAATTGTTTTAGGTATTGGTATAGCACTTATATTTTGTCCTTTAAATCTACCTTCTTGCTGTAACTTATACAACTGTTTTAGTTTTGGAGCAACACCGTTATATTTTTCCATATCAAACCATTTATCTCCATCATAACTGATTTGCACGGTGGTATTTTCTGATCCAGCAAAAACATTTGCATAAATATAATCATCGTTTAAATCATTTAAAGCCGTATCCCATTCATTCCTTTCAGGAACTGTTATTTCTATTTGAAAATCCTTAGCCCTTCCTGAAACTTTATAGGTAAGATGATTTTTGTCTGTATTTAAAAACCAGTATCCTTTAGGGGTACCATCGTACATAAAAGCAAATGGAATGTGATTACTATCATGTGGACCTTGCCACCAAGAACCACAAACAGCCCCAGCAACCAACTCTTTTACTGCTGGTAAATTTTCTCTTGCAAAACTTTTTTGATACTGAGTATGTGTATGTCCCGCTACAATCATTACCTCTGGAAAGGCTTTAAAAAGATTTAACACTCTTTGATGATCTTCCATTTCTTCCAATGGAATATGCATAAACACATAAATAGATCGGTGCTTTTGTTTCATTTTATTTAGAACCTCATCAACAAAAACATATTGATCTTCATCTAATTTCCCCACATATCCTTTGTCTCCTTTTGGATAAATATTATTTAACACCAAACATAACTCAGAACCAAATTCATAAGCATAATAGGATGGCCCGAAAAACTTTTCAAAATCGGCATCTCTATCGTTAAAATGTTTGGCATTATAATTTTGATCATGATTCCCCATCACATTAAAAACAGGAGCACCAATCAGTCCTAAACTAGCTGATAAAGGAGCAAACATATCATGATTATCAAAAGTTAAATCTCCTAAGGGAATGATAAAATCGACATCTTCTTTATTTAACTCTTGTGTAACCAATTTATCTACATGATGCACATCATCAATTATATCTACTTGAGGATCTCCCAAAAGAGTGATATTTAAATTTTTAGGCTCTTTATGTTTTTGCAAAGGAAAATGATAAACCTGATTTTTAATATCGTTCTGAGACAAGAAAAACTGAGGTCTATTTTCTAACAGCGGAGAAATATATTGAGAAGGTTTGATAACAAACACCTTATTTCCTTGAATGGTAACTATTTTATAATTACCATATTTGTCCGTTTTTACAATATCTTTTCCATTAGACACCAATACTCCTTTTAACCCTTTTTCTCCCTTATCTAAAAGAGTGTTGTTATTGTTATCAAAGAAAACTTTTCCAGAAACAACAGTTTGTGCATGAACAAAAAAGAAATGAATAAATGTTAAAAGAAAAAAGATTATGTTTTTCATCTATACTATTTTTTTAATGCATTGATTACTTCCATAATTTTATGAAACACTTCATTGTTTTCATAAACTCCTCTGAATTTATCCGATTGAGGGCCATATGCAAAAATAGGCACCATGGTAGCTGTGTGGTCGTGTGTAATAAACCCTCCTTCTATTTGATGAGTTTCAACATTTCCGCTAGAAACACTAAACCCAGATGTTTCGTGGTCAGCAGTAATAATGACCAAAGTTTCACCGTCAGCATCAGCAAATTTAATGGCTTCCGTAATAGCTCTATCAAAATCAATTCCCTCATTTACAATCCCTTCTGTATCATTATGATGTCCAAAAGTATCTATCTGCGCTGCTTCTATCATCATAAAAAAAGGCTGTTCCTTTTCACTCAAAAACCCTAAGGCATCTTTGGTTGTTTTAGCCAATAAGTTTCCTCTCCCTTCTGCAATAGAAAGAACTCCTCCTTTTGAAAAGAAAATCCCAACTCTTGCACTTTTATCCAAATTACTTAATTGATTTGTGTTAGATACAATGGTAAAAACTTCATCTATTTTTAAATCTGTAAAAAAACGAGAACCACCACCTGCAAAAAAATCTAACTTACTACTTAATAAGTCTTTTGCTATTTGTTTTTCAAAACCTCTATCTTTTTGGTGTGCATAGAAAGCTGCAGGAGTTGCTCCTATAATTTCATCAGTAGTAATACAGGCAGTTTTGTAATTTAAATGATGTAAGACTTCAGTAATATTAGGAATACTATTTCCATTTGTATTTACACCAATGGCTCTGTTATATGATTTTTGCCCCGTAGCAAAAGCTGTTCCTCCAGCTGCTGAATCTGTTGTAAAATCATCCGTAGATTGTGTTTTGATAAAACCAATGTTTTTTAATTGAGTAACCGTTAACTGTTTATTATTTGCCAGTGTTGCAGATGAAATTTGTGACAAACCATTACCATCGCCAATTAAAAGAATAACATTTTTCACTTTTTGATTGACTTGTTTTTCATACTCAAAAGTAGGTTGATAAACTTCTGATTTTATTAATGCTTTTGCCGTTCTGTGGTTCAAAGTATTTACATACTCTGCACATTTTGATGGTTGATCTGTATTAATAAAGTCTAACCCTAATTTTACAAAAGTGTTCCATGCAGATTTAGAATCTGGAGTTGCCCAAAAACGAATAGGCTTCTTAAAAGTCTTTAATTTTTTAATGATATTAGAAACCTTATCAAAATCATCATGTGTCAACCTACCTTTTCCATTCCAGACAGAATAATCTTTAAAACTAGTACTTACCATTGCTACTTTTGCTAGATTTTTAGGAGCCAATGCGTTATCTAATTCTTGATAATCAAAAGAAATATACTCTGGATATTTATAATAATCCTCGGCATTAGGTCTATTTCCTGAAATCACAATTTTAATATTTGGATGCTCTATAATTTTTGGATATTTCTTTAAAGTCTGTTCAATTTTAGCTAAGGTTTTTATAGCATCTGATTTTACATCAACAAGCAATTGTAAATCTTGAAACGCTATGTTGTTCTTTATAACCTCCATTATAGGTTCTAAATACAACTTTTCTAACGTTTTGTTTTTATCTATTTCGTTTGCTGAATGGGTTACGTATAATTTTCCTTTTTTAAGAAAAACATCAACTTCTATAGAATTTAATCCTGCAGAAAAAGCATTCCAAAAAGGAACTTTTTGCATGTAATCATTGTGAGAATGTAATTTTGGGGTTTGTGCATATAACGCAGAAATACTGCAGAACAATACACAAATAAGTAATTTGCGTAACATATAAAACATATCTTAAATAATTTATAAAGATGCCACCCTGAGAAATTAGGTGGCATCTGCTTTTAACAAAAACAAAAGGCTACTTAGTTACCAATAGCCTTTATCAGTTTGTGGTAAATTTCATTGTTTTCATAAATTCCTCTAAACAACTCTTCACCCTTACCTTTAGCAAACACAGGCACTAATTCTGTACTATGCTGATCGGTATTAAAATATACTTGTACCTTATTAGGAACTTCTTTTTTATTTCCTTGTGCATCTTCTTCGTAAAACTTACCAATACTAACTCCTCCTGTTTCATGATCAGCAGTAACTACCAACAAGGTATTTGGATGTGTTTTTACAAAATCTAAGACCACTCCAATTGTTTTATCAAAATCCAAAACTTCTTCAATCATCATTTTATCATCTTTTGCATGACCTCCCCAATCTATAAAAGAGCCCTCAACCATAAAAAAGAATGGTTTTTTGTTGGCAGAAAAATAATCCAATCCTTTTTTAGTTGCTTCAGGTAAAAAATCTTTTCTACCCTGAATCTTATTAGGCAATTCATTCTCTGTTAGAAAAAAAGCATTGGGTCTTGTAGGATCAATTTCAGATAACGCCAAAGTATCTAACTTATAATTTTGTTTGATTAACGTATCAAAAAGGTTACGTCCATCTTTTCTTTTAGATAAAAACTTTTTTCCACCACCTGCTAAAAAATCAACATGAGCATTCACCAAATAATCTGCAATCTCTTCGTGCATGTCTCTATCTTTTACATGTGCATAAAAAGCTGCTGGGGTTGCATGAGTTAAAGATGTTAAACATGCTAAACCTGTTTGATATCCCTTGGCCTGTAATTGCTCTAAAATAGTAGGTAAAGAAATAGTGTCTTTAGAAACTCCAATAGCTCTTTTGTAGGTTTTTTCCCCAGTAGAAAAAGCTGTTGCTCCTGCAGCAGAATCGGTAATTAAATGACTGACACTAGAAGTTCTACTTAAACCTATAGATTTAAATTGTTTAAAATTTGGGATTTCTTCTCCAAAATAAAATGCACTAGATACTTGTGGAACTCCCATTCCATCTCCCACCATAAAAATGATATTCAATGGCTCTTCTGATGTTTTTTTAGGTTCTTGATTTTTAGAACATGATGCCAACACCAATATTCCTAAAAATGCAGAAGCTGATTTTATAATTTTATTCATTCTGTATAATTCTTTTAAATTAAAAAGCCAAAAAGGAAACCTCTTTGGCTTTTTTACAAGCTTTGGGTTGACTGTTGATTAATAACCTGGATTTTGTTCTAAGTATCCAGGAACATTTGTAGCTCCATCCACAGCATTTTGGGGTATTGGAAACAATCTCTTTTTAGGGTCAGTATTTGTTTTTTCTGTCCATGTATCTTCGTAATGTCCAAAACGAATCATGTCTGTTCTTCTGGCCATTTCCCAATAAAATTCAAAACCACGTTCACGATAAAGAATTTCTAAATCTAATGAAGATAATGCAGGTGGAGTTTGATCAGGACGAGCTGTTCTTTGACTTCTTACATAATTTACATCTGTAAGAGCACTTGCCGTTTCTCCATTTCTAAGTTTTGCTTCGGCACGCATCAAATAAATATCCGCATAACGCAATAAAATAAGATCTACACTGCTGTAGTTATTCCCATTCTGAGAAGTTTTACTAAACTGCCATTTAGCCACACGGTATCCACTTGCATATCCAATAGTAGGTGAAAAATTAATTTCTTCTGTATGGTTTACATAATAAGTAACACCGCCTGAACCATTTTCTCTCATTTCTGCCAAAGGATAAATTCTATATCCTTCATCACAAGTCATAACACCATTAGATTTGTTAAAATCTATTTTTCTAGGAGCCCAAATAGCACCACGTAAAATACCTCTATCCATTTCAAAATCATTCACACCATCACCATCTTCATCACCTACACAGTAATAGTGATCTGCATCATTTGTTGGATTTAAACCTGTTAAATCTTCTAAACCAGCAGGAACATTTGCATTTTTTTGATAGAATCTTGCATCTCTGGCAGGATCTTCATTTCCATAAGCCTCTACCCAAGTTTGATAAAAATCTGAAGTGATTGCAGGACCATCTGTACCATCCATATCAATATAAAAATCATCAGGTCTTGGAAATAACGAACCAGACATAGACCAATAAGCCCAACGATTTTGATCGTTTCTTAATACTCCTCTTTGATCTACAGCAAATATAACTTCAGGATTATCATGATTGTCATCATTAAACAAATCAAAATACTCTGGAGAAATAGAAAATTTTCCTGTGTTGATTACATTATCTGTGTATTCTATAACTTTATCCATGTCCTCCTTTTTAAAATCTGGAGTTCCATATGGATCACGATACACCGCTGCATTTAAGTGTAACTTCGCTAAAAAACCATAAACTGCTGATTGAGTTATTCTTCCTGGCCCAATATTATCACTCATCAAAGTAACCACTGAAGAAAATTCACTTTCTATATAATCTATAGCCTCTTGACGACGAAGAATTTGAGAGGTTTCACTTGAAAATTCTTTTTTAAAAGCAATTCCCCAAGTATCTAAAACAAGCATGTTAAAATACGCTCTTAAAGCCCTCATTTCATATACTGCTTTTTGAGCTTCGTTATCTCCTGCTTCAGCAAGTGCAGTTAATGATTCAATAGCTGTTACAGTTCTAGAAATATTTGTAGTTAAATAATCCCAAGACTCTGTTACCAAGCTGTTAGCCGTAGGAAAGTTATGTGTGTGTAACCCTACATATCTATCTCCATCTTGCCATTGTGTCCCTGCTCCGTTTTTACCATTACGAGGAGGTAAAATGGCTTCATCTGTAGCCAATTCAACCAAACCAAAATATCTTGTATGTCTAAATGTTTGAGACATATTACCGTAAGCCGCAGACAAAGCTCCACTGACAGGCTGTGTTGCCCCTGTAGTTCCTTTTAAAGATTCATCTAATACTTGTTCTTCTAAATCGGTACAACTCCAGTTCATCAACAAACCTACACTGAAAATTGCTGCTATAATTTTATTTTTCATTTTTAAAATATTTTTTGATTAGAATGATACGTTTAATCCAAATAAAAAAGTTCTGGCTTTTGGATATGAGTAGTAATCAATTCCAAATGTTTTAATTCCTCCTGATTGACTTCCTGTATTTACCTGTGGATCAAACCCTTTATAATCTGTAATTACAAATAAGTTTTGTCCTGTTAACGAAAGCCTAATGTTTTTTACCCATTGACCAATCCCAATAGTTTTAGGGTTTAAATTATATCCTAAAGTTGCATTGTTTAATCTTAAGAAATCTCCATTTTCTAAATAACGGGTTGATACTGAATTTGCATTTTGAGGAGATTCATTTAAGAACTCTATTGCTTGATTAGTTGTATTTGAAGATCCTTGAATGTTTCCAATATTAAAAGAAGACATTCTTGTGTGGTTGTATATTTTATTACCACCTGCACCATTAAAATTCAACCCTAAATCAAAGCTTTTATATACAAAATTTAGGTAGAATGCATACATATAGTCAGGTAAAGCACTTCCTGCGGCAGCTCTATCTCTATCATCAATAGTTCCATCGTTATTCATATCTTTATATACACTAAACCCTTGGTCATCAATTCCAGTAAATTCACGCATATAAAATGTTCCTATAGATTCTCCATTGATATAACCATTAATAGTTGCTCCACTTTGTCCAGATCCTTGTGCAGCTCCTGTTGCAAACACTTGATAAGGAGAATTGCTTACTTCATTTTTTGTGTACGAAAAATTTCCTCCAACATTATAAGAAAAGTCTTTTCTTCTATCACTTTGATAATCTAAAGCCAATTCTACCCCTGTATTTTTGATTTCCATGTTAGGAATGTTAATCCAATAAGTTGGTGTTGGGTTGATTGGGTCTGTTGTAATAGCATTTAAAATAATGTTGTCTGATATTTTATTAAAAACATCTAACGTACCCGACAACTTATTGTTCATCAATCCAAAATCTAACCCTAAGTTGGTTTGTGTAGAAACCTCCCATTGAAGATTTGGATTAGCAGTACGACTATATACCAATCCTAAAGGGTAATCACTTTTATTAACAACACTTCCATCTAAGGGATAAATGTCATTATCCTCACCGCTTTCACCATAACTTGCTTTGGTAATTTTTGATGGAATTTCTTGATTACCTGTTTGTCCCCAGCTAAATCTTAATTTTAAATTATTGATAGAACTATCTTTCATAAAATCTTCCTTAGCAATATTCCAACCTACCGCTACAGAAGGAAAGTATCCGTACTTATTATTTTCTCCAAACTTTGAAGAACCATCAGCACGCATAGTAGCTGTAAATAAATATTTGTTATCATAACCATAGTTTAATCTTCCGAAAAAAGATTGTAATTGATTGGTATTTGCAGAAGAAGAATCTCCAGTTAAATTACCCAAACTCATTTGATATCTTGGCTCCACACCGTTTTCCGGATAGCCATCGTAGGACCAACCTTTATAAGTATTTAAGTTTTCTTGAAATGATTGTCCTACTAACAAGGTAAAATCATGTCCATTCTTCTTAAGTGTGTAAGTTAAAGTATTTTCTACTTGTGTATTCTTGTTTGTATTTACATAAGTATCCAAAAATCCTTGAGTTACTCCAGCCTCTTTATAAGGCAACGTTTGCACATCTCTATTGGTTGTGGAATAATCTACTCCTAAATTTAATTTGTACGTTAACCCTTTTATAATTTCAAAAGAAGGAGCAATATTAGCCAATATACGGTTGTTATAAGAGTAATCTCCGTAAATAGATTCTGTAACTTTTGGGTTTGTTCTGTCTCCTAAATCTGTAGGAACACCATTTGTATAAACAGGTACTGTAGGATTTAACTCTAACATGCTTACCACCATTGATCCTGCATCCGATCTTTGATTTTCCGTTCTAGAAGTTGTTAAATTAAAATCTATTTTTAAACGATTATCAATTGCTTTTTGTGATAAGTTTACTTTTGCAGAATATCTTTTTAAATTGTTATTATTTAAAATTCCTTGAATATCTTCTACTCCTACAGATCCAAAATATGAAGATTGGTCTGAACCTCCACTCATAGATAAATTTGTTTTGTTAGAAACTGCTGCTCTTGTTAATTCGTTTTGCCAATCTGTATTTGAACCACCATCTGAAAGATCACCACCAACAGCGACTACTTGTTTACGAAATTCATCTGCTCCAAAAACGTCAACTTTATTAGCTATTGAAGACAATGCTGTAGATAAAGTTAGATTGATTTGAGATACTCCAGACTTTCCTTTTTTAGTAGTAATTACAATTACTCCATTGGCTGCTCTCGCTCCATAGATTGCTGCTGCCGATGCATCTTTTAACACATCAATACTAGCAATATCTTGGGGATTGATAAAGTTTAGTGGATTGGTTGGAACTCCGTTTCCTGAATTATCAATTGCAAAACCATCTACCACATAAAGAGGTGTTGTACCAGAGCGTAAACTACCTACTCCACGAACTACAATATCTTGACCAGACCCTGGCTCACCACTAGCGCTAGACACATTAACACCCGCCACTTTACCTTGTAACAATTGACCAGGATTGGTTACCACTCCTTTGTTAAAATCTTCACTTTTTACAGAAGCAATAGAACCTGTAACATCTGATTTCTTTTGAGAACCATATCCTACCAATACGACCTCATCTAAACCACTAGCTTCTTCTTTTAAAGTAATTTTTAAGTTTTGACTTCCTACAAAACTTACACTTTTAGTGGAATATCCTAAATAAGAAATCTCTAAAATTCCTTTATTTTCTTTTACGTTTAATATAAAATTCCCATCAAAATCTGTAATGGTTGATGTTCCTGTTTGTCCTTTTAGAACCACATATGCTCCTGGTATAGGAGTTTTATCTGCTTCGGAAACTACTGTTCCGCTAACAGAGACTTGAGCCATAGAAAGGGATATACATCCTATAGTCATCAATAAAAATAAATACGCTTTTTTCATTTAAAAAATTAGTTTTATAATTCGGTGCTCAAATGTAGATTTAAGACCTTGCTAAATGGGGTAATTTTATATTCCAAAGGGGGTAAAATTTGATCTAAAAAGTGGTCATAAAACACTAAAAAGGAGGATTTTTGTTACACTAACATTGTATTAACACTGGGTTAATCCTACAGTAATACTTATAATATTAAATTTTGTTCTTTTTATACTTTTGGACTTGCTTTTAAAAAACTTTTGATTGTATTTAAAATTCTTAAAACACCCTAAGATTATTTCTAATACCTCTATAAAACCCTATTCTATTTATTTGTTAAACGCAGAAGCAAAAAACATACATCCATTGGTTTTAGTACTATACTGTTAAACCGTTAAAAAAGATTAAACAATAAAAAAGGTGCTATTTTCATAGCACCTTTTTTTAAGATAAACCCAAATTAATCCCAACCTTTATTTTGTGGAATTCCTGAAGAGTTAATTACACTTTGAGGAATTATCCATACATTCATATATGTCGGGTCAAAATTTCTTGCTGGCCAAACTTCTTTTACTTCATAAGCTGAATCTGGATTAGAGGCATCTTCATGAATTCTTCCATGAAGTGGTTTACTATATACCGATTTTGCATCACCCCATCGAACCAAATCAAAATGTCGATCAGCAAATTCAGCAGCTAATTCTACTCTTCGCTCATGCTTTAAATCCTCCATAGTAGCATTTGTCTTAGGAGCTAAACCTACTCTTTCTCTTACTAAATTTAAAGGAACATCTCCATTTTTACCTTGCATAATCAAAGCTTCAGCTTTGATTAATAAAATTTCTGCATAACGCAATAAAGGCACATTATAAGTGGTCGAAGGATCATCCCCATTTGAATTTAAATCAACTCCTATTGCATCTTTTTCAGCATATTCATACATGTATTTATTGAATTGAAAACCTGACAATGAATTTGATGATTGATATTTTTTTGTTTCCCCAAAGTATGGAAACTCATCTCCAAACTTAAGAATTGTTACTTCTCTTCTAGGATCTCCTTCTTCAAATTCTTGATACAACTCTTCTGTTGGTTGGTAATATCCCCAACCATTGTATACTCCCCAACCTTTGTTTTCTAACATAACACCTGGCAATTTACTTCCAGATTGCACCCCTGAGTTTACACTCCAAATGTATTCTGAACTCCAGTTACTTAAATGACTATGTAATTTTCTATAATCTTCTTTAGGGTTATTATTTCCAACAGTAAACAAGGCTCTTCCTGATCCTGAATTTGTAACCGCATCACAAGCTTTAACTGCATCTACATATTTAGTGGCATCAAATTGTGCCCAGTATAAATAGGTTTTTGCCATGTAAGCTAAAGCAGCATCCTTATTTGCTCTACCTTTATCTGCATCGCTATAATCATTAATTAATGGCAATAAATCAGCAGCTTTTTGTAAATCTTCTACAATTTGTTTGTAATTATCAACAACACTTGCAGGTCTTTTAAAACTACCAGCTGTTGCATTCATATTTTCTTCTGTAATGATTGGAATTCCTCCACTTTTATCATCACCATAGTGATATGCTAAAAGATGATAATGAAAAGCTCTCATAAAATAAGCTTCACCTAAGATTCTGTTTTTAGTAGCCTCATCAAAATTCATATTAGGAACATTGGCTAATATATCATTTGCTCTTCTAATGATTTTAAAACTTTGAGGATACATCCATTTTAATCCATCTTCATTACCATCTAAAATAAAATTCTTAGTGTTGTCTGCAAAACCTTTGATACGTCCTGTAATGATATCATCTGATGCATTTATATACCACATAAATCCTCTAGAAAACATATCCTCATCTTTCATGTAAAAATATAAGCCATTTGCAGCTTTTTCTGCATCTTCTTGTGTTTTCCAAAAGTTACCAGAAGAGGTGTTTCCATGAGGTTGAAAATCAGTAAAGTCTTCACTACAAGAGGTTACCGAAAATCCAACAAGCATTAATAATAACACACTTGTTATTTTAAAAATATTTCTGTTCATTTTTTTATCGATTTCAATAATTATTGATTCTATTTAAAGTTTTAGAGATAATCCTGCTGAAATAATTCTAGGAACGGGGTACTTACCTAAATCCATTCCTTTACCACCTACTTCTGGATTTATTCCTGAATATTTTGTAGAAGTAAACACATTTTCAGCTGATATAAACAAGCGTAGGCTAGAACCATAAATAATGTCTTCAGGAAGGGTATAACCTAAGTTGATATTCTTTAACCTTAAATAAGCTCCGTTTTCTAAATACCAACTAGAGTTGGTTTGATAATTAAGATTTTCATCTTTTGTAGAAACTCTAGGAATGTTAGTATTTTTATTTGTAGGGCTCCATGCGTTTAATACTCGGTTATCTAAATTAAAGCCATTTAAAGATGCGTTATATGCTGTATATTTTTGAGCATTAAATATGTTTACCTTTCCAACTCCTTGAAGTATTAAAGCTAAATCAAAGCCTTTGTAATTTAAATTAAGATTAAAGTTATAGGTTACTTTTGGTAAATAACTCCCCATAAACACCCTATCATTCGCATCTATTTTCCCATCATTATTACTGTCTTTAAATTTAAAATCTCCAGGAACGGCGTTAGGCTGAATTAAGCTCCCATCTTTTGTGTAGGCATCTATCTCAGACTGCGATTGGAAAACACCCATATAAGGCACTAAAAAATTAGAAAATAATTGTTCTCCAACAGAAGACCTAAAGGGTGTTAAAATATTTTTATAATTATCGCCATGTACCACATAATCAATACCATTGTTATTATAACCATCTAGATTTAATAACTTGTTACTAAGAGTTGATGCATTTGCCCCAATAGAATAATCTAAATCACCAATGGCATCTTTATAAGTTACGGTAAATTCAAAACCAGAGTTCTCAACTTTACCTGCATTTACATAAGCAGCATCCGCTCCTTGATGACTGTCTGATAAACCTGGCAAAATCATTCCTTTTGTGGTTTTCTTAAAGTAATCTACGGTTAATGACAACTTTCTATTAAACAAAGTAGCATCTAAACCTAGGTCATAAGATTCTGAAGTCTCCCAGGTTAAATTAGGATTAGACAATTGATTTAAAGAAATACCTTGAGCATTTAAATCACCATTCCCGTTAACAATAACATTGTAGGATGATAAAGGAACATTGTATGAGTAATACCCTACAGAATTAATGTTTCCTATTTGTCCCCAAGAAGCTCTAAGCTTTAAATTATCAATAGCTTCTACATTAAAAAAATCTTCTTCTGAAATGGCCCAACCAGCAGATCCTGAAGGAAAATATCCTACTTGATTGTCTTTAGCTAATCTTGAAGTTTGATCTCTACGAATACTTCCTGTAACAAAATATTTGTTTTTGTAATTATACATTACCCTACCTATGGCAGAACTTAATGCATCTTCAAAAACGTCTGATTTAAGTACCGCTCTATTTGGAGAATTTTTAGCATTTCCTAAATATTGATTGTATGCGTTTTCATCGTCAAAATCATATCCAATAGCTCCAAAATACTCATAATCTGTTTTTTGTGCTGAATAAATAGCTGTTGCATCTAGACTGTGCGCTCCAAAATATTTTTTATAAGATAATTGATTGCTCCAAATCCACTTATTGGTAATTGCATTAGATTGCTCTAAAGAATTTTTAGTATTAGTTCTACCTATTTCTGGTATTCTAGGTGAAAAACGTTTATAATTATCATTTCTTAAGCTGTAAGAATATGTTGACTTAAAGTTTAATCCTTTGACAACCTCATAATCTATGTAGGTGTTTGCATTTACAAAAGAATTTAGCTGTGTTGTAGTTGGTCTTTTTAATAAAGCAACAGGATTGTATACATCTCCATAAGCTCCTGCAAAAGGAAGTAAATCTGGTCTATCACTTGGCACCGTACCGCTATAGTTTCCATTAGAATCATAAACTGGAGCAGCAGAAGGCATCCACATAGCATTAGTAATTACACCTTGTGTGTTTCCTGCTGTTTCTGCAAAACCATTAGCGTTAGATTTAGAAAAATAAACATTTTCTCCTACCTTAATTTTATCAGACAAGTCTATATCAGTTTTTACTCTAAAAGAATATCTTTCAAAATCATTCCCAATTAACACCCCTTCTTTTTTGTTATACCCAAAAGAAGTTAAATAGTTAATTTTATCTGTAGCCCCACTAATACTTAAATTTGCATTATAAGTTGGAGCAGTTCTAAAAACTTCATCAATCCAATTGGTTCTAGTAGTTTGTCCCCAAGGATTCACAGAAGCATCATGAGAAGCTTGTCTAGGAACTCCAGCATTATCAGCCGCTAAATTATAAACATCTGCTTGTTCTTTGGCATTTAAAGGGGTAGGTAAATTTGTTGCACTTTGATAAGCAGTATAAGCATCAAAACTAATTTGAGGTTTTCCTGTTTTACCTTTTTTAGTTTCAATAACAATAACTCCTGAAGCCGCTTGTGCTCCATAAATAGAAGCTGAAGCTGCATCTTTTAATATAGAAATAGAAGCAATATCATTAGGATTAATTGCAGGACCATAATATGGAACTCCATCAACAACAGTTAAAGGTGTTTCGTTAGAAAGAGAACCAGTTCCTCTAATCACAATTTTAGGAGATGCTGTTGGATCTCCACCATCTGATAAAACAGTAACACCCGGTGCTCTACCTTGTAAAAAATCAGAAACATTATTTACAGGCCTTGTAGCAATAGACTTTACATCTTCAATTTTTGATATGGAAGTTGTAACACTCTTTTTACTAGAAGAACCATAACCAATTAAGACAACTTCTTCTAAACTATTAGACTCTTCTTTAAGAGCAATTGTTAATTTTTGATTTCCAGAAAAATCAATACTTTGGGTTTGATACCCTAAATAGGTGATTTCTAAAGTTCCTTTGTCCTGTTTTAATTCAAGAACAAAATTTCCATCAAAATCGGTGATGGTTGATATGACTGATTGTCCTTTAAGAACAACGTATGCTCCTGGTATAGGAGTTCTATCTGTTTTGGAAACAACTGTTCCGCTTACAGATACTTGAGCCATAGAAAGGGATACAAGTCCTATGGTCATCAATAAAAATAAATACACTTTTTTCATTTAAAAAATCGTTTTAATAATTCGATCCTTAAATGTAGATCCTAGTCCAAAAAGAAGGTGGTGATTTTATATTCCGATGGGGTAATATCGCTTCAAATTGAATTGAAAAAAAGATCAAAAAAGGAGTGCTTTGGTTACACTAACGTTCAATTAACACAGGGTTAATCCTACAGTAATACTTATAATATTGAATTTTGTTCCTTGTATACTTTTGGACTTACCCCGAATTGTTTTTTAAATGATTTTCCAAAATACTTAGGATCATTAAAACCACACTCAAAACTTATTTCTGAAATGTTTAAGTTTTTATATTTTAACAAATATTCTGCTTTTTGAAATCTAAGTGATGTAATAACATCCGAAGGTGATTGTTTTAATGCTTCTTTAAAAAGCCTATAACATTTAACTCTAGAAACGCCCAACTCATCAATTAACATTTCTACATTAAAGTTATGATTAGACAATTCTTTTTTAATCACTTCTAATGATTTTTTTAAGAGTTTGTCATTAGAAGTTTGTTGCGTGTTTTCTTTACTAAGAATTTCATAAATTTCTTTTTGAAGCTTATTCTCTTCTATCTCTTTTTTAGGCTTTAAAAGAGTGTAAATTTTCTTTTTTACGAAAGAATCGCTAGCTGGTAATTGTATTACTACATCTATTCCAAATTCTAAAGATTGTTCGTTTAGCGTATAATTTATTTCTTCTGAGATATATACAAAGGGAATATGATTGCGTTTTGATTCTTGCTTGTGTTGATTAAAAAACGAAACCAATTCTTTGGTAAATGTTGTTTGATAAAAAACCACAACATCTATATTTATTTGCTGTAATGCCGATGATAAATCAAACACATTATCTTCAAAAATTAAGTTACTACGTTCATCAACCAAGAGGTGTTTTGTAATTTCTATATTCTCTTTATCAGAAAAAATTAAAACATTGTAGTTATTGTTGTTTAGCTCTTTTTCCTGCTCTAGATGTTTCCAAGAAATAGTTTTGATACTATCATTATTATTAGATTCTACGTTTTTTACAGGAATTAACATTTCTAGTTTAAAACCATTGTTTTCTCCGATATTTAAAACACCATTAAGATGATTTAACAACACTTTTACCGATTTAAAGTAGGGGCTAAAGTGATATATTTTTTCCCAACTACTAATAAGTAAATCACTATTAGACACAAGAGTAAGTTGAAATAAATCGTGTTGATGACGAATCTCTATTCTTAAACTACTTTGTTTATTTGAGTATTTAACAATATCATTAAAAAAATATTGCAACAACAATCTAAACCTTAGTAAATCAACTTCAACCCAATGAATATTAGTATCTATTTCTGTAACAAAATTTACTTTGTTTTTTTGTAGAGAGCTTTTAACCTTCTCCATAATATCCACCAAGACAGGTAATAAATCTAGAATACTATTTTTTTGAGCTCCTATGTCTTTTACATGATCTAGATAATTCCACTCCGAAATTAAATTAATCAACTTAACTGCATTTTTCAACAGTTTTTCTTGTACAACTGTGTCTCCTTTAATTTTGTTGGTTTGCTGAATTATTTTAGTAATAGGTTCTTGAAATTCTGATAAAATAAATGTCTTAAATTTTTCTAGTTCAAAATCTTCATTTTTTAAACTACTGTGTAACTCCAATAACTTTTCTTGCTGACTGTTAATTTCTTTGTTTTTCTCATCTAATTTCTGATTTACACGTAACAAATCTTCTTTCTGACTTTCGATGATTTGAGTTCTTTCAATTATTTTTTTTTCTAATACTGCCTTTTGTTTTTTTGCTTTCTTTTCTTTTATATAAAAGATAAAAATTAACAAAATTGCAAATAAGAAAAGAGCCGATACGCCAAACCAAACAGTTTCATAAAAAGCTTTTTTAACAATTATAGAAAAGTATTTTTTACCTAACGAATCTGTACTTGAAGTTTTAACATAAAAGCTATAATTGCCCGAGGGAAGGCCAGCGTATGTTACTCTATATTCATCTTCTTTTAACAATCTCCAAGTTTCATCTACACCTACTAACTTATAGTATGTTTTAAATTGTTGTTGTTTTGTCTCAGGAAAAACAATAGACTCAATTGTTACTGTTAAATTATTTTGAGTATGACTTTTGGTAATTTGCTTAACATAATTTTCATTTCCATCAACAACCAACTTAATTTTAGGAGTATATTTTTTAAAATTCACAGCATTTGGACTAAAATAATTTAAGCCATTTACGCCTCCAAAATATAAGATACCTTTTGGATCTTTATAATATGCCCCTTCAGAAAATTCTGGAGCCTGCCAACCCTCATCTGGGTTTATAACATTTACATGAAATGTATTTTTATCAACTACCGCCAATCCTTTTGTAGTACTTAACCAAACTTTATCTTGTTGATTAATTAAGCCATAAACCATGTGACTTAACAAACCGTTTTGCTCAGTAATATTTTTTATAACTCCTTTTGTTTTGTTATAAATACTAACACCTCCAAGTGAAGCTATCCAATAGTTTTTAGAATCTTCATCATAAAAGGTACTGTAAATACTATTTCCCAAAATTCCCTTTCTAGTATCTATTTTATTTTGAGTAGTTGTCTCTAAATTAAAAACAACTACACCATAATTTTCTGTACTAAGAATTAACTCTGAATTGTATTTTTTTACATTTCTAATATTATAGTTTAATAATTGCTGATATCCTTTAAAAGATTGAAACTTATTTTTCACCAAACTATATTTTGCAACACCTCCCCAACAAGCAATCCATAAGTCTTTTTGTTCATCTTCAAAAATGGAATAACATCTATTATTTGGTAATTCATCAATGTTCTTAGCTTCATAAAGTTGATAACCATTATTATCAATTCTTATCAATCCTGCATAAGTCCCTACCCATAAACTTCCATCAGAAGCAGTAAAAAGAGTTCTTACTCTTTCCCAATCTGTATTCTGAGTAGCTTCTTTAACAAAGTATTTTATGTAACATTTTGTCTCTTTATTGTAATAATAAATTCCTCGATTATAGTACCCTAACCAAAGATGACCTTGAAAATCTTTGCTAATTGCACGTATGGTTTCTGAAGGCAAATGAGGATATTTTATTGGGTGAGGACTTACTTGTGAAATTAACTCCGATCCTTTATAAGCCATACTTAATCCACCATCTTTTTGTCCAAGCCAAACATTATCAAAATTATCTAAATGTAATTTTTCTATCTCGTTACTATTAAAACTATAGTTGTAATATTTGTCAACAGTATAATGATCTATTTGAGTATTTTCTATATTATTAGAACGGTTTGGAATGATATACAATCCATTTCTTCTGGTTGCCAACCAAACATTTCCATGCTTATCTTTTAATACGTCATTAATAATTAACTTAGGATATTTAGCTAATAAAATATTTTTAAAAACTGTAGTATTATTAGGTAACTCTACCTCCGATTCCCTAACTACAAAATCACCATCAACATATTCAAAAACAGCGCTATTTGTAGTAATTAAAAGATTTTTATTTATAGAAGTTTTAAGAGAATTTACAGCTTCTTTAAAATCGTAATTTTTAAAATTACCATTACCAATATATTGACTTAACTTTCCTTCTTTGGTAAGAATCCAAATAGTCCCTTTCTTATCTTTTTCTATGTTAACAATATAATTTCCTGCAATTGAATTTTTTTCCTCTATTTTATGTTTAAAAACGGTAAACTCTCGTCCATCAAAATAATTTAAACCGTCCCAGGTAGCAATCCACAAACCTCCATTAATGTCATTTTCTATATCAATAACAGAATTATTAGAAAGACCTTGATTGGTTGTATAATTTTTAAACTTGATGTTTTGAGACCAAGAAACAAATGAAAAAAAACAAACAATGAAAAAAAAACTAAACCGCATAATCACCTCTATTAGTAACTTGCAAGTTTACAACTGTAGTATTACTTTAATGTGAACTCTGTATTATGCACGCATTATTATTTTTGATCTATCGTCACTAATTGCTTAAAGGAAGAAAAGAAAAACAAGAATAAATAAGATTGATAAAGCACCCAAAAAAAGACATTCTTTAAATTGACTTGAAAAGACTCTTGTGGCTCTGAAAAGATATTCCCAACATTGACTTTCCAAGCAGAAAAACCTAGATATAAAAGTGACACCATTCCCACTCCTCCAAAAAGAATGATGAATATTTTTTGAGAAATTTTTAATTTGGTTTCAAAAGCTTTTGAAAAATAAAAAACACTTAAAAGATAGAAACCAAACAACGGAAGAATCCAAACGATATTTGGTATTAAATAAATGGTTTTCAAAACCTTAAATTCCGATAAAAACAAAACCGTAAATAAGGCTAATAAAACAGCAATAATATTATTCTTTTTCATTTAACAAAATGTCTTTAACTGTTTGCATTATTTTTTGGGTAGCTCCTAAATTTTGAATCACATAATTTTTAGTGATGTTAGATTTTTCTGCTCTAGCTTCAGAATCTTGATACATTATTTTTAAAAACTTAGACAAGTCATCACTATTATCAACGCTTATACAACCTTTTAAAAAAATCAAATCTTTTACTTCTTTAAACTTTTTAAAATTAGGACCTATTACAATTGGCAATCCATAAGTAGCTGCTTCCAAAGTATTGTGTACACCACTTTTTGTGTATCCGCCACCAATATATGCAACATCTGCATAAGCATAAATTTTAGATAAAATTCCAACAGTATCTACAATCATCACTTGATAACCACTCAAGTTTTCTCCTTCTTTTTCTGTAAATAAAATTGTTTTTTTCTGTAAACTATTTTTTAATCTTAAAATTTCATCCGGTTTAATATTGTGCGGAGCAATAATAAATTTTTCATTTTCTTTAGCAATGTTATTGATATAATTCACCAATTTTTCTTCATCTTCTAACCAAGTACTTCCTGCAACCAACAAATAAGAATCATTTTTAAAGTCGTTTACAAACGGTAATTTCTCATTGGCTTCTACCAATTTTTGAACCCTATCAAACCTAGTATCTCCAGCAATATTTACCTCATCAATACCAATATTATTTAAAAGATTTTTTGAGGTTTCATCTTGCACAAAAAACGAAGTAAATGCCTTGAGTGATTTTCGCATCCAACTTCCATATGATTTAAAAAATATTTGATTTTCTCTAAAAATCCCCGACACTAATAAGGTGGGAATATTTTGCTTTTTTAATTCAATTAAATAATTTGGCCAAATTTCGTACTTAATAAAAATAGCTATTGATGGCCGAACTAGTTTGATAAACTTTTTAACATTTGCAATGGTATCTAAAGGCAAATAACAAACAACATCTGCCAATTCATAATTTTTCCTCACTTCATATCCTGATGGAGAAAAAAAAGTAACTAAAATTTGATGCTTTGGATATTCTTTTTTTATTTCTTCAATAACAGGTCTCCCTTGTTCAAACTCGCCTAAAGAAGCTGCATGAATCCAAACCGTTTTCTGTAAGGGATTTATTTTATTTTTTAATTTCTGAAATACTTCTTGTCTTCCAACGACAAACAATTTGATTTTAATGCTAAAAACAGCAACCAATTTTAGCACTATAACCGTAAAATGAACAAATATGTTATATAAAAATCGCATAGCGCAAAGCTAAAAAAATACAATGGTGAATACCTTTGTTCTGTTTTATTTTTTTATTTTGGAACAAGGTTTGATTTACCTTTAAAAAAATCACCAATTAACATGAAAAAACTACTATACTCACTTATATTTTTACTTGGTTTTCTAACCAATAACGTCAGTGCTCAAACCAAAAACGCATACAAAAAAGGAGAATGGATTCAGTTTAGAGTTCATTATGGAATTATTAATGCTGGTTATGCAAGCATGGAAGTAAAAGAAGAAAAAATAAATGATAAAAAAATACAACATGTTATAGGAAAAGGCTGGAGTACTGGCATGTTAGATTGGGTGTTTCCCGTAAAAGACAGGTATGAATCTTTTATAGATCCTAAAACAGGATTTCCTATTAGAGCCATTAGAAAAGTTAAAGAAGGAAAACACACTAAAAACGTTGAACTATTTTTTGAAAAGGATAGTGTTTTAACCATTGATCATAAAAACAAAGAACAAGAACGAGTAGCTGCAAAAGATGTTCAAGATATGATTGCAGCATTTTACTATTTAAGAAACAATGTTTCTGACTCCTTAAAAATAGCAGAATCGGTAGGAATTGACATGTTTTTTGATGGTAAAAAGTTTCCTTTTAAACTTGTAAAATTAGGGGAAGAAACCATTAAAACTAAATTCGGAAAAATAAAATGTATCAAGTTTAGACCATTGGTACAATCTGGAAGAGTTTTCAAAGCCAAAGAGAGCTTAACACTCTGGATTACTGCCGATAAAAACAAAATACCTGTTAGAATTCAGGCTGACTTAGCTGTTGGGGCTTTAAAGGCAGATATAGAAGAATACAAGGGACTTTCTCATCCGCTTAATATTATTATGGATTAACAAATTAATTGTACTTTTGAACCTTGAATTTAAATCTGAGGATGTTGAAAAAAATCACCCTACTTGTTATATTAATTTTTACTTTACTTTCTTGTAATAACAAGAACTCTAAAACACAGGAAAACAAAGAAAACACCCCTGAAAAAGAAACTATTAAGGTTCCTAAAAAATTATTTGGTTACAATTTAGACACTTTTAAAGTTGTAAAAAAGAAAATAAAAAAAGGAGAAACTTTTGGAACCATTTTAGACCAACATCACGTTTGGACTCCAAAAATTTACGAAATAGCCAATACAGTAAAACCAGACTTTGATGTCCGTAGATTAAGAGCAGGAAAAAACTACACCATTTTGGCTGCCAAAGACTCTACAGAACAAGCACAAATATTTATCTATCAACATGATTTAATCAACTATTCTATTGTTGATTTTAGAGATTCTATTTACACAAAAAATGTAAAAAAGAAAGTAACTGTTAAAATTGAAGAAGCTTCCGGAATTATTACTAGTTCTTTATCTCAATCTTTAGACAAACAACACGTAAGTCCTGTAGTTGCTAACGATTTGTCTGATATTTACGCTTGGACTATTGACTTTTTTAGACTTCAAAAAAACGATAGATTTAAAGTTTTATACGAACAAAAATACATTAACGACACCATTCCTGCGGGAATTGGAAAAATTAAAGCTGCTTATTTTGAACATGTAGGAAAACCTTTCTATGCCTTTAATTACGTTCCAGATTCTATTACTGGGATTCAAGAATATTTTGACGAGAACACCAATAATTTAAGACGTGCCTTTTTAAAAGCTCCACTAAAATTTAGTAGAATTTCTTCTAGATATAATTTAAAAAGATACATTGCTTTTTATGGTAGAGTTAAACCACATTTAGGAACCGATTTTGCAGCCCCTGTGGGAACACCTATTTTAAGTACTGCCAACGGACAAGTGATTGCATCAGAATACAGAGGTGGAAATGGAAATTATGTAAAAATTAGACATAACGCTACTTACACAACTCAATATTTACACATGAAAAAACGTAATGTTAAAGTAGGGCAATATGTAAAACAAGGTGATATTATTGGTTGGGTAGGAATGACAGGAAACACTTCTGGACCTCACGTTTGTTATCGTTTTTGGAAACATGGTAAACAAGTTGATCCTTTAAAAGAAGAACTACCTGCAGCCAAACCAATGAAAAAAGAAATACAAGAAAAATACTTAAGTTTTATAGCTCCCATTAAAAAAGAGCTGGATGCTATTCCATACTAAACTAGACTAAAATCAACAGAATCATGTTAAAAAACATCAACCCAACCAAAACCAATGCTTGGAAAAAGTTAACAGAACATTTTCAAGAAGCTAAAAATTTAGAGTTACAAAAATTATTTGCTGATGATCAAAATCGTAGTTCAAACTACGAAATTTCATTAGGTGATTTAAAACTAAATTATGCTAAAAATAGAATCAACAAAGAAACATTAAGCTTATTGGTTGATTTAGCAAAAGAAGCTGAATTAGAAGATGCTATTCAACAATATTTTGGTGGGGAAATCATCAATGCTACTGAAAGAAGAGCTGTATTACATACTGCTTTAAGAAACAATAGTGGAAACGCTGTATATTCTCAAGGAGAAGATGTGATGCCAGAAGTAAATGCTGCTAAAGAAAATATTAAAGCGTTTACTGAAAAAGTAATTTCTGGAAACTGGAAAGGCTATACCGGTAAAGCAATTACAGACATTGTAAATATTGGTATTGGTGGGTCTGATTTAGGACCAAACATGGTAGTTGATGGGTTACAGTATTACAAAAATCACTTAAACACTCACTTTGTTTCTAATATTGATGGAGACCATGTTTCTGAAGTCATAAAAAAATTAAATCCAGAAACTACTTTATTTGTAGTTGTTTCTAAAACATTTACCACTCAAGAAACCATTGGAAATGCCATCACCATTAAAGAATGGTTTTTACAATCTGCTCAAGCATCTGATGTTGCTAAACATTTTGTAGCCGTGTCTACCAACTTAGAAGCTGTTGCTAATTTTGGAATTGCTCCTGAAAATGTATTCCCAATGTGGAACTGGGTTGGTGGTCGTTTTTCTTTATGGTCTGCAGTTGGTTTATCTATTGCATTATCTATTGGATATGACAACTATGCTGAATTATTAAACGGAGCTTATGAAATGGATAACCATTTTAAAACGGCTAAGTTTGAAGAAAACATTCCTGTAATTTTAGCTTTGTTAAGTATTTGGTATAACAACTTTTATGGTGCAGAAAGTGAAGCTGTATTACCATATACACAATATTTAAACACCTTACCATCTTACTTGCAACAGGCTTTTATGGAAAGTAACGGTAAATCTGTAGATAGAGATGGAAATCCTGTAGATTATCAAACAGGAACTATTATATGGGGAGCTGCAGGAACCAACATGCAACATGCCTTTATGCAGTTGGTACATCAAGGAACCAAATTAATTCCATGTGATTTTATTGGATTTAATGAATCTCTTTACGGTAAAGCTGATCATCACAAAAAATTAATGGCAAACTTCTACGGTCAACAAGACGCTTTGTGTTTTGGTAAAACAAAAGAGCAAGTATTAGAAACTGTTGCTCCAAACGCAATTGAACTGCCATTTAAGATATTTACTGGTAACAGACCTAGTAACTGTATCACAGCAGATAAATTAAGCCCTAATAGTCTAGGAAAAATTATTGCTATGTATGAACATAAGATTTTTGTACAAGGAATTATTTGGAACATTTTTAGTTTTGACCAATTTGGTGTAGAACTAGGAAAAGAAATGGCTAATAAACTTTTAAAATAAAAAAGAATTACTTATTTTATAAAAGCCTAACAATCAAATGTTAGGCTTTTTTTGGCACTTATATTGATAGCTAAGATTTATAACTTAAATCTTACGCGTCATGAAAATCAAAAAAAATCCACAGCAAAATCTTGAAAACTACAGCAGTGTTTTTACCCTTTTAGGATTGGTACTTTCTCTTTTTATCACTTTAATTTTTATGGAACAAAAAACCTATGCTTCTGAAAAACCTTCTGTAACTTATGATCCCGCCACCATTAAAATGGATGCGTTACCAAACATGGTAAATGTAATTAGAGAAGAGAAAAAACAACCCAAAATTGAAAAGCCTAAAGATCTTATAGAACCTATTAAAGAACCTCAAACAAAGCCTATAGACGCCATAGATCCGACAAAGTTTAAAAAAGCGGAAAATAATGCTGATATCATTGAAAAACCAATAAATTCAACAGAAGACCCTAGTAATGCTCCAACAGACTTTGGTGATATTGAATATGTTGAGGTAAGTGAAGAAATTGGAGCAGAAACTGTTCCTTTTTTAAGTGTAGATAACATTCCCGTATTCCCTGGTTGTGAAAAATACATTCGTGATAATGAAAAATCTAAAAAGTGTTTTAACAAAAATATGTCTAAGTTCTTTGGTAAAAACTTTGATATAGGTGTTGCTGAGGATTTAAATTTATCTGGAATGCAAAGAATTAACTGTCAGTTTATTATCGATTCACATGGTGATATTAGCCCTGATATACAAACCACCAAAACACATCCAGAATTGGCTAAAGAAATTAAAGATGTAATTAAAAAATTACCTAAAATGATTCCTGCAAAACAAAACGGAAAACCTGTTAATTTAATATACATGCTACCTGTTAAGTTTTATGTTGAATAAAACAAAAAGCCCTGTTCAATAACTTGAACAGGGCTTTTTTTATATCTATCGTGAAGTGATTACTTCATTTTACTTAAATCAACTTTAGAAATACGTAATGTATTTACATCTCCTTTTTCCATAATTGGAGTTGAATTGATGTTAATTACAATATCTCCCTCTTTTAAATATCCACTTTCTAAAGCGATATTGTTTACATCTCTAATTACATCTGTAGAAAAGTGAGTTTTTGGCTCATAAAATCTTCCTTTTACTCCCCACATAATATTCATCATCCCTAATGTTCTTCTATCAGAACAAAAAGCTAATATTTGTGATTTAGGTCTTAAAGCAGAAATTTGTTGAGCAGTGTAACCTGTATCAGTAATGGTAGAAATTACTTTTGCATTTACATCTTCTGCAACCAAAGCAGCTTGATGACAAATAGCATTAGAAATTGCTTTATCAGCATCAGGATCCATTTTAGGAGATTGTCTTGGTACTTCAATTAAGCTTGAGTTTTCAACATCTAAAATAATTTGTCTCATTACTCTAATTACTTCATTTGGAAATGCTCCAACAGAAGTTTCTCCAGACAACATAACAGCATCAGCACCGTCCATAATAGAGTTTGCAACGTCATTTACCTCAGCACGTGTTGGTACAGAGTTTTCAATCATTGTTTCCATCATTTGTGTAGCAATTACAACAGGAATCTTAGCTTCTTTACATTTTGTCACTAGCATTTTTTGAGCCAATGGTACTTCAGACATAGGAATTTCAACACCTAAATCTCCACGAGCCACCATAATTGCATCTGTGTTAGCAATAATAGCATCAATATTTTCTAAAGCTTCTGGTTTTTCAATTTTAGAAATAACTCTAGTTCTATATACCGAAGTATCTGAATGCTCTCTAATTAATTTATGAATATCATCTAAATCTTTAGGGTTACGTACAAAAGATAAAGCCATCCAATCTACCTCTAAGCTTAAAGCGAAAATAGCATCTTCAATGTCTTTTTCTGTTAACGCAGGTAAAGAAACATTTGTATTTGGTAAGTTTACTCCTTTTTTAGATTTTAAAGGACCTCCTCTTAAAACCTTAGTAGTAACTAAATCTTCATTGTTTGTAGCAGTTACTTCAAACATTAATTTTCCGTCATCAACTAAAATTTTCTCTCCAACTTTAACGTCTTTAGGGAACTGCTTGTAAGTCATAAAAGCTTTTTCTTGAGTTCCTTCACATTTTACAGTTGTAAAACTGAAAATATCACCTGGAGCTAATTCAACACCTTCAGCCATTACCCCAACACGTAATTTTGGACCTTGTAAATCAGCCAAAATAGCAACGTTAAAATCTAATTCTTCGTTTAACTCTCTAATAATTCTAACATTATTAGATACATCTTCATAATCAGCATGTGAGAAGTTAATTCTGAATACGTTTACTCCAGAGACCATTAACTCTTTAAGTAGAGCCTTATTACCTGTTAAAGCAGGACCTAATGTAGCAACGATTTTTGTCTTTTTAGTTTGTGACATATTTAAAAAATTAAGTATTCTTTATGATTTAATTTAACAGTATCTACTGCATAAGCAGTTACAATACCTTCTATTTTATTTATTTGTTGTAATAACATTTTTAATTTTGAGGCTAAAAAATCACCCTGAACTTTTACTATAAAATCGGCTTCTTTTACTTCAGGTTGTAAATATACATAAGAACTTGTAAATGCATCTTCTGTTTGAAACAAACCTAAAGATTCCTTTGTAAAACTTTTGACTTTATATTTATTTTTAACTAAATACCAGTCTATTAAATTTTTTGAATCTTCATACTCAAATGATGAAAAAAAGGCTTTTTTTCCTTCTATAACATAATCTAAATCTGGTACAACTCTCTTGAATTTAAAACCTAATTCATTATTTAACAAGTATGCTAACTTATAATCTTGCAATACGGTGTGTACAGCGATTATTTGATAATCTTGCTCATCTAGCTCACAAAAACTTAAATAATTAGCAGCCATAAAAACCTACGTATTTATACGTAAAAACTCAGAAACGAAGTTAATAATAGTAATTAACATCAAATTTAAAATTCTTGGAATAAAACGCAAACGTTATAGTAACATTTCTATCTCAGATTGAAATACATAATAAGCTCTTTTTGCTGCCATTTCTTCGGCTCTTTTTTTAGAAGTTGCTCTTCCTTTAGAGATTACTTTCTTATCAACAAACAACTTTACACTAAAATGTTTTACATTTTGATTGCCTGTATCTTCATAGATTTCAAAATTTATATTCCTTTTGTTTTTTTGAGACCACTCTATTAACAAACCTTTATAACTGGTAATTTTACCCTCTAACTTTTCAATATCAACATAAATGGACAATACTTTTTTATTGATAAACTTAGAGCAGTAATTAAAACCTCTATCAAGATAAATAGCCCCTACTAAAGCCTCAAACAAATTACCATGAATATTATTTCCTATTTTAGATTTAGATGTTCTTGTTGTTAAGTATTGTAACAAATCTAAATCTTTACCCAACTCATTTAAATGCTCTCTACTAACAATTTTAGAACGCATCTGGGTTAAATATCCTTCATTAGCATCTGGCACTTCACTATACAAATAAGAAGCCACAATAGATCCCAACATTGCATCCCCCAAATATTCTAATCTCTCAAAATTTAAAGGATAGCCCTTATCATCTTTTAATTGTAAAGATGCATGAGTAAAGGCCTGCTTATATATAGATAGATTTTTTGGTGTAAAACCTATCATTTTTTTTATTTGGGTATAAAAAATCTCGTCCGATGTCGAACGAGATTTTTTTATATTTTTAAAGAACTTCAAAAGTCTTAAGCTTCTAATTTTTTAAACAACACACATGCATTGTGTCCTCCAAATCCAAAAGTATTACTCATAGCAACCTTAATATCTCTCTTTTGAGCTTTATTTATGGTTAAGTTTAACTTAGGATCTATATTCTCATCTAAAACTGTATGATTAATAGTAGGTGGTACCATACCATTTTCCATTGCTAATACAGAAGCAATTGCTTCAATAGCTCCAGCCGCTCCTAATAAGTGACCTGTCATAGATTTTGTTGAGTTGATATTTAAGTTATAAGCATGTTCTCCAAATACTTTTTGAACCGCTTTTAACTCAGCAACATCTCCTAACGGAGTTGATGTTCCATGCATATTAATTGCATCTACATCTTCAGGTACTAAACCTGCATTCTTTAAACAATTCTGCATTACTTTAGTTGCTCCTAAACCTTCTGGATGCGGTGCAGTTAAGTGATAAGCATCAGCGGATAAACCACCTCCTGCTACTTCACAGTAAATTTTTGCTCCTCTGGCTACAGCATGTTCATATTCTTCTAAAATAAGTGCTCCACCACCTTCACCCATCACAAAACCATCACGGTCTTTATCAAATGGACGAGATGCCATACTAGGATTTTCATTGTTTTGAGATAACGCATGCAAGGCGTTAAATCCTCCCATTGCAGCTCCCGTTACTGATGCTTCAGAACCACCTGTAACAATTACATCAGCATGACCTAAACGAATATAATTTAAGGCATCAATAATTGCATTTGCAGAAGATGCACATGCAGAAACTGTTGTAAAGTTAGGTCCTCTAAAACCATATTTCATAGATATATGACCCGGAGCGATATCAGCAATCATTTTTGGAATAAAGAACGGATTAAATTTTGGTGTCCCATCTCCAAGAGCATAAGCCACTACTTCTTGTTCAAAAGTATCAATTCCTCCAATTCCACATCCCCAAATAACACCTACTCTATCTGGATCTACATTTTCTACATCTAACTTTGAGTTGATAATCGCCTCATCAGCAACTACCATGGCAAATTGCGTAAATTTGTCCATTTTACGAGCTTCTTTTCTATGGATAAAATCTTCCACATTAAAGTTTTTAACCTCGCATGCAAAACGAGTTTTGAACTTGGCAGCATCAAAGTGTGTTATAGGAGCAGCACCGCTTTTCCCATTCACTAAACCATCCCAATACTCTTCTATATTGTTTCCGATTGGTGTCAATGCACCAAGTCCAGTAACTACAACTCGTTTCAATTTCATAAATAGATAATTTTCTAATTACTTTGCTGCTTCAATAAAGCTTACAGCTTGACCTACTGTTCCAATGTTTTCAGCTTGATCGTCTGGAATTTGGATATCAAATTCTTTTTCGAATTCCATAATTAATTCCACAGTGTCTAAAGAATCTGCTCCTAAATCGTTAGTGAAGCTTGCCTCAGCAGTTACTTCGTTTTCGTCAACTCCTAACTTATCAACGATAATTGCTTTTACTCTTGATGCAATGTCTGACATAATATTATTATTTAATTAAGTTTAAAACCGGGACAAAAATAAAAAACTTTTGTTTCTGCGAACAATGTTTGGACAAAATATATTCACTAAGATATAAAAAATTATCACATCTTTGTACTAAGTTTTTCAACACTTAACACACGTCAAGAAATTAAAAATTCGCTCTAAAGTCAATAAAACATGATTAAAATTGCCATTCTTGCTTCCGGATCTGGATCAAATGCAGAGAACATTGCACAGTACTTTTCGACCCATAAAAATGTTAAAATCACCTATATTTTAAGCAACAAAAAGGATGCTTTTGTGCTAGAAAGAGCTAAAAATTTAGGAATTAAGAGCAAAGTTTTCTCAAATAAAGAGATGAAAGAGCAAGTTGACCTCTTAAACTTGTTAAAAGTTGAAGCTGATTTTATCATCCTTGCTGGATTTTTATTAAAAGTACCTGAAAATATTATTGAAGCTTTTCCTAATAGAATCATTAACATACACCCTGCTTTATTACCAAATTATGGTGGAAAAGGAATGTATGGTATGCATGTACACAGGGCTGTAAAAGAAAATAACGAACCTGAAACTGGAATTACCATTCATTATGTAAATGAAAATTATGACGAAGGAGCTATTATCTTTCAGGCTAAAACCGCTTTAACAACCGACGATACACCAGAAACCATTGCTGATAAAATTCATTTATTAGAACAGGAACATTTTCCTAGAGTAATTGATGAAGTAATTAATAGTTAAAAAATGGCCAAAAACAAGAAATACTATGTAGTGTGGAATGGAAAAACCAAAGGTGTTTTTAACAATTGGAACGATTGTAAAAAAAACATTGATGGTTTTCAAGGAGCACAATACAAATCTTTTACCTCTAAAGAAGAGGCGGAACTTGCTTTTACCAAAACCTATGAAGAATACAAAGGAAAGGATACCAAAAAACCAGTTATTGACAAAGAGTTACTGGCCAAAATAGGACAACCCAACTTAACTTCTATTAGTGTAGATGCTGCTTGTAGTGGCAATCCTGGTTTGATGGAATACAGAGGTGTCAATACCAAAACCAAACAACAACTTTTTATTCAAGGTCCTTTTAAAGAAGGGACTAATAATATAGGAGAGTTTTTAGCTTTGGTTCACGGATTGGCTTATTTGCAAAAAATAAATCAACCAACCTTACCTATTTATTCTGATTCTAGAACGGCCATTGCTTGGGTAAAAGCAAAACAATGCCGAACCAAAATAATGCCCAATCCTGAAAACAAAACTTTGTTTGATTTGATTAAACGTGGGGAAAAATGGTTACAGGAAAATACTTTTAAAAACCCCATTATTAAATGGGAAACCAAAGTTTGGGGAGAAATTCCGGCAGATTTTGGAAGGAAGTAAAGTCATTAAAAATTGTTCTTAACTGTTTTTAAGCTGTCTGGTAAATTTACTTTTACATATATTTCATGAGTATTAAAATCAGTTTGTGTTAGCGTATCTCCAGACTTAGACAATTCCCACTTTGCTTTATAATATAGCCCCCCCATCCATCATCATGAACAAAACTTTCTATAAAAACATCCTTTCCATTCTTACAATAATAATAATACTCATTAGCTATTCTGAAAGTTAAATCTTTTTCTGTTAAAGCCTCTTCATACTCCAGACCATCTTTAGGTTTAACTATTTTATAAAGCTTTCTATTGCCACAAAATTTAATATAATAATTCGCTTTATTATATTCTTTCATAAATCCATGTCCAATCCATTTCAATGTATCATTCGGGTAAACAAGCCCATAAGAGCTATCATAAATTGCCTCTAGTTTATATATATTTGTGGGATCTAACTGTTGTGGGAACACAAAGCCTTTTTTATCCTTTAAACGATACCGAGGATGTTTAGGCACCCATCTTCCATAATCATCGTATTTACCATTGCTTAAAAAAGAACAAGAATAAAAACATAAACAACCGAAAAAAACTATTAAATACCACCTACACCCCATAATGTAAAATTTGATTGAGTTTGATAATTTATATTAAAAACAGGGTTCTGTTTTGGCTTAACAAGAAATGTTTCTCTTTTTCATTTCAAACATAATTAAATTACTCCAACCCCAACTCTTTTCTTAAATATAAATCTGTATTACTATTCTTTTGCCAATAAGCAATATTTAAACTCTTTTTTAAAGTAGCTTTTGTTGTTAACGTTTTTGCTTTAGCTCCCCAACCACTTTTGTAAATATCCGTCCATCCTAAAATTTGATATGGAAACTTGTTTTCAAAAGTAATTTTTAACGTTCTGTTTAATGTTGGATATTTTAATTCATAAACAGAACTCATTTTTCCTTTGGTTATTTTTCCTTCTGCTTGATATGCTTTTACCTCGTTATGAGAAAACCTTAAATACACAAAACTTGGCAACGCTTTAAAATTTCCTTGTGGCAAATTTTCTGGAGTCAATCTTATTTTTGACCAAAGATCATCTTCTAAAACCACCTCTTTATCTATTCCTTTTTCTTGAAAAGATTCTCCTTGGAAATAAGAGAAGTTACTCATCTCAAATTTATCATCTTCATTTACCAATTCAATATATTCATGTCCACACCATTCTTGTGTTGATGAACTTATTTTTAAAGATGCTTTAGGCTGATTAACTGGTAAAAAACTACTAGTCATTATAGAATAAGGATAAATACCTGTGTTGAATTTTTTAGTAGCATTCAATTTTAACACACTTATATTATCTGCATTATTTTCATCAGCTTTGGTGTTGTGTTTTTTAGAAAATGGTTCTGTAACAAAAATATTTACCGCATTTCCTTTTCTTATTTCCCCATATCTCGCTTGCTCTAAATCATAACTTGTTATCTCTGCTTTGCCAGCATACCAATATTCTTTAAACTCTTTTGTGATATTGGTTTTTGGGACTGTTTGTGCACAAGCCGTAGCAAACATCAAAAGAAACAAATAAGATATATTTTTCATGAAAATGGATTTTTAAGTGAGTCAAACAGAAATAACAATGCTTACACCACTAATTTACTTATTTTTGTACCATATTAATAAGCATGCAGCAGTTCGATTTTTTATCAGTCACCCAGCAAAACTTTGAAGAACAAGCATTGGCTGTTTTTCAACATCAAGCCGAGCACTGTAAGGTTTATAAAGATTTTTTAGGCTACTTAAATGTTAACCCTAAAAAAATTACCTCAACACAAGAAATTCCATTTCTTCCTATTCAATTTTTTAAGAGTCATCGTATTGTAAGCAACAATAACCCTATTCAAGAAACTTTTTTAAGTAGCGGAACTACAGGAATGAGTCAAAGTCAACATTTGGTTACGGATGTTTCTATTTATGAAAAAAGCTATTTAAAAGCTTTTGAACAATATTATGGTGACATTCGGGAATATACCGTTTTAGCATTACTTCCTTCTTATTTAGAACGTAACGGGTCTTCACTCATCTATATGGTAGAAGATTTAATTCACAAATCTCAAAATCCAAATAGTGGATTTTATCTACACAATCATCAAGAATTATTTAACCAACTACAAGAGCAAGAAAACAAACAAGCCAAAACTATTTTAATAGGTGTTTCTTTTGCTTTGTTAGATTTTATTGAAAAATTTCCTTGCAACCTAAAACACACCATTGTAATGGAAACTGGGGGAATGAAAGGAAAGCGTAAAGAAATGATTCGTGAAGAATTACACGAAGAACTTAAAAAAGGTTTTGGAGTACAAAATATTCACTCAGAATATGGAATGACAGAATTATTAAGTCAAGCTTATTTTGATGATTCACAAAAATTCAACTGCCCACCTTGGATGAAAATTTTGATTCGTGACACCGAAGATGCTTTGTCTTTATTACCAATTGAAAAAAGTGGTGGAATTAACGTGATTGATTTGGCCAATATCAATTCTTGTTCTTTTATTGCCACACAAGATTTAGGAAAAGTTTACAACAACGGACAATTTGATGTTTTAGGTAGATTTGACAATTCTGATATTAGAGGTTGTAATCTCCTAATTCAATAACTTCATATAAATTTGTAATTCCCTCATTTTTAGATCGACTACGTAACTATAAAACATTTTATAGTTATGAAACAAATTGCCATTTTACTCACCTTATTAATAAGTACGGTTTTTTACGGACAAGAAAAAGATTACAACACTAAAAAAGGATACGTTGCCGAAGGCTATGATGTGGTTTCTTATTTTGATAACAAAGCAGAAGAAGGGAAAAAAGAATTTACCACCACTTATGATGGTGTTAAATTTAAGTTTGTAAGTAAACAACACCTAGAAACTTTTAAAAAAGATCCAAAAAAATATGTTCCTCAGTACGGGGGTTGGTGTGCCTATGCTATTGGGGCTAACAATACAAAATACGACATCAACCCTAAAACTTTTGAAATTAGAGACGGAAAATTATACTTATTCTACAATTCTTGGGGAACAAATACGTTATCTAAATGGAAGGATGGAAATCCTGAAAAACTAAAAAAACAAGCAGATCTAAATTGGTCAAAATATAAAGAATAGTAGTTTAATTTTAGTTGAATATTTAAAAACCTCTCAAATCTTTAGAAGATAAGAGAGGTTTTTTTATAGTTAATCTTGATTAATAAAGTACATCTTTTCTGTAGAAGTTGCCTTTGCCAAAATAGTTTGATAAATATATTCTCCTACCAGTTTTTCTCCTTCTAAGTTTATCAGCTCCAAGGTATCTTCTGGTGTATGATATTGAGCATGACCTCCTGTATGCATTCCCATTACTGAAATTCCTTTTTTATAAAAAGAGACATGGTCTGATCCTCCAACAGAACCAGCATGCACTACAGGATTCAACCCTAATGATTTTCCTAAATTAGCCATAAACACCTCTCCTCTAGGAAAAGTTCCTGCTCCGCCCATATAAACTTGTTTTTCAGCATTTAGCCTACCTACCATATCCATGTTAATCATCAACTTAATTTGATTTAATGGCACCAATGGGTGTTCTACAAAATATTTACTTCCTAACAAACCTTGTTCTTCTGCACCAAAAGCAATAAAAAGAACACTGCGCTTTAATTCTTTTTTATGAAACGATAATTTCTCTGCAATTTCTAACAAAGCTGATGTTCCACTAGCGTTGTCATCTGCTCCATGATACACCACATTTCTTTTGTCAGATTTTGCTGTAGGTCCTCCCAATCCTAAATGATCATAATGAGCACCTAAAACAATATATTCTTTTTTTAATTCAGGATCATTTCCTTCTAAAAAACCAATAACATTACACGTTTTTACAATAGGCTTTTCCTTTACATCTTTATCTACTCTTAAAGTTGCCTCAAACTTTTGCTTATAACTTTTATCAAAAGCAACAAGTCCCATTTTTTTAAACTCCTTTATGATATATTTTACCACTCTTTTGTTTTCTTTTCCACCAGGAATTCTACCTGCATTTATATCAGAAGTTAAAAACTGAATGTGATTTTTAATTTCCTCAGTAGTGATTTCTTCTTGAGCAAAAAGTTGAGCACTAAAAAAAGCGAAGAATATTAATAAAGTTTTTTTCATGGAATTATAACTTTTTAAATAATTAAGGTATCTACTCAAATTTATTACAACAAGACTTTTAATTCATGTTTTATTCGACCAACGATGTGTTTACATGTCTAAAAGTCCAATTTACCATAACAAAAAGCCCTTTTAAAAAATTTTTAAAAGGGCTTTTAATCTTGTTTATGATTATTTATACAAAGTTTACTAAGTAGTAATTCTTTTTACCTCTCTGTAATAATACATATTTATTAGCTATTAAATCAGCCTCTGTAATTTTGTAATCTTCTTTTACTTTTTCTTTATTTACAGATACTGCATTTTCTTTTAATGCACGTCTAGCATCAGAATTAGATCCTAAAAAGTTTGTTTTTGCAGCCAAAGCTCCAATCATATCCAGTCCTTCTACCAACTCCTCCTTACTTAATTCCGCTTGCGGAACTCCATCAAACACATCTAAAAAAGTTTGTTCATCTAAAGATTTTAAATCACTTGCTGTAGAATTTCCAAACAAAATAGAAGATGCTTTTACCGCATTATCTAAATCTTCTTGAGAGTGTACCATAACAGTTACTTCCTCTGCCAATCTTTTTTGTAACAAACGTAAATGTGGAGCTTCGTTATGCTCAGCAATCAATGTTTCAATTTCTTCTTTGGTTAAAAAGGTAAACTTTTTAATAAAGTTTTCAGAATCTTCATCCGAAGAATTTAACCAATATTGGTAAAATTTATAAGCCGATGTTCTATCTTTATCTAACCAAATATTTCCTCCTTCAGATTTCCCAAACTTAGTTCCATCTGCTTTGGTAATTAACGGGCAAGTCATTGCATAAGCTTTTCCTTGCGCTTTACGTCTTACCAATTCTGTACCTGTGGTAATATTTCCCCACTGGTCAGAACCACCCATTTGTAATTTACAATTCTTATTTTGGTACAAATGCAAGAAATCATACCCTTGAAATAACTGATACGTAAACTCTGTAAAACTCATTCCATCAGCACCATCTTCTCCTGTAAAACGTTTTTTTACAGAATCTTTGGCCATCATGTAATTCACCGTTAAATGCTTACCAATATCACGAACAAAATCTAACAAAGTAAAATCTTTCATCCAGTCGTAGTTGTTTACCAACTCGGCTGCATTTTCACCATCAGAATTAAAATCTAAAAAACGTTCTAACTGACTTTTAATCCCCGCTACGTTTTTTGCTAATGATTCTTCATCTAACATATTACGCTCTGCAGATTTTCCAGATGGATCTCCAATCATTCCTGTAGCACCTCCAATTAAAGCAATTGGTTTATGCCCTGCTTTTTGAAAATGCATTAATACAATAATTGGAATTAAACTTCCAATATGTAAAGAATCTGCCGTTGGATCAAAACCAATATATCCTGCAGTTACTTCTTCTGCTAATTGTTCTTCAGTTCCCGGCATGATGTCGTGCATCATTCCTCTCCATTTCAATTCTTCAACAAAGTTGTAAGCCATTTTTAAAAATTTTGAGCAAAGATACTTTTTCAAATGACAATTTGCAATGTACAAATGGCAATTACCACATGGAGACATCTTATTCCTATAAACAACTTATAATTAAAAAGGCGTTCCCTTTCAGGTCAGGCTTTTCGTTATATCTTTTGGTTTTATGCTTCGAGAACCCACCCCAGCACCATAACCAAAAGGATGTCACTGTAATCCTTAACGCAAAACTACCAATAGATTACAAAAGCAGTAGGATATTTTTCCTCCTCCATATTTATACTTTTCTTTGAAGTTCTTAACGTATCTAATTGGCTATTAACCTGCACAATATCAGTAGATTGCTTCATACTATTTTTAGTCAGTATAAATGTAGACATCATAGCAACTACCAAAACTGCAGCAACTTGATATGTAGGAATACTATAGTTCCACCACTTCTTTTTTTCTTGAGCCTTTTTAAATGTTGTTTCTGGTTTTATCAATTCAATAGATTCATCTACTTCTTTAAAGTCTCTAATCACATCTCTAAAACTTTCATATTCTGTAGGACTTAGTTCTTTGTCAACCAATTCTCTTTCTGCATTATCAAGTTCTTCATAAGACTTTATTGCTAGTAAATCAAAAATCTTATCACTCTCTATTTCTTTCATCGTACTTACTGATTTTTCACATTAATTATTTCCTTTATTTTTTTCATTGCATAAAACAATCTAGACTTTACAGTTCCCTCACTACAATTATATATTTCACTAATTTCTTTAATTGTTAAATTTGAAGAGTACTTTAAAACAAATATATCCTTATGACTCTCTGATAAATTCTCTAACGCCTCTGTTATCTGAATCATTTTAGAATCACTAGTTACACCAGAAGAGGTATCTTCGGTTAAAAATAGAGATTCACTCAAAATACGATCTCTATTCTTAATATCTCTCCACTGATTGGTTAACTTATTTTTAGCCGTAGCATATACCCATGTTTTAAATTTCTTATCTGAATTATAGAGTTGAGGATTGTTATATAATTTACTAAAAACTCCTTGAACAATATCCTTAGCCATGTCTATATCTTTAGCCATCCAACCAATGTATTTAGATAAAGAGTTAAAATATCTTTTATAAACTTCTTCAAATGCCAGTTCATTATTTTCCAATGCAAAAAGCTTCATGAGTTCTTCATCTGAAAAACTCAAGAAATCTTTTCTTTCATATTTTGAAGTCTTTTTACTCATACCAAGACAAAATCTCTTCCTTACGCCCACTATCTTCAAGAATCTTATTAATTAAAGAATCATACTTCTGAATCATTTTTTGATTACTAGCAGTTGTGTAATAGCTTTTCATTTTCATTAAACCTGGAATATAGCTAATATTTAAAGTTTTTTTAACAATGTCAGACTGAGGATGCATTTGAAAATCTGAAAACAAATAATCTAAATACAATACCTCTTCAAAATTATGTTTTGTAATCTTTAAATTATCAATCACCTCATTACTATAAGTAAAAGAAACACCCGTTAAATACATTTTTTCTTTAATATTCAACGTTTCAAATAATTTAACATCTGTACCACAATCAAAATGAATGGTTCTAGTTTTTCCTACTTGATCAATAATGTATTTGAGTAATTTATTTTTATAAATTTCCTTATTCTTAAAATCCAAAACTGATTTATAAAACGAAGGAATATTTAGCTTTAAAAAAACACCTTTTAAATATTCTTTACTATAAACCATCAACCATGGATTTATGATTAACACATCATTTCGTATTGATTTTCCTGTCTGCAAAACCCATCTTGGTAAAGTATCTAAATCACCGTGAGTGATTAAAATTGATTGAGGATTCGCAACATTTAATGAGTTTAAATTCCACTGATACAGAGCGTTTGCATAAAAGTTTGATTTTAGAATTTTCTGAGCAATTGTAGCTGCATTTTCTGTTTGCCATCTGGTCATATAATAAATAAACAATTCTTCATAAGTTTCTTTTCTTTCTGGAGAAATATTATATGCTTTGGAAGCCAACTTAAAAGCCTCTTCTTTATTTACTGTGTTTCCTGATTTTAACCAGTAATACTCAAAACTATCAGGAAGTTCTTTATATAAGTCATCAAGAATGGGTTCTAATTTTTTAAAAATTTCAGCTCTATTTTCTACCCAAAACTTGTAATCTTTCTTTTGATATATAGCCCTTTTTGCTTTATAATAATTAACCCAAGCCTTTCGATCTTTTGAATTAATAGATAACTTTTCTTTCCACAACTCACTTTGGTTTTGATAATACTGTAACTCTTTTTGTTCATTAGCAATTCCTAATATCTCTTTGGCTTGTTGAGCATTACTTTCAAAACTTAAGAAAGAAATAATTAAGAAAAAAGATAATTTTAATGTTTTCATTATTTTTAATTTAATGGTTTAATAATAGTACACTTAAAAAGTGTAAAAGTTCAATCTCTTAATTTATTTTCTTATAATATTTCCTCTAATCAAACATTTTGTGGAAAAATTCTTTAATAAATATGAATACTAATCTCGGTTCATCAATCAACATTATTCAGTAATTTTGTTTTGTGATTGACGATTTAAAACTTAAAATAGCCGTTTTACCATCTACCCCAGGAGTATATCAATACTTTAACAAGGAGGGAACAATTATTTATGTAGGTAAAGCCATCAACCTAAAAAAAAGAGTTAGCAGTTATTTTACCAAAACTCACGATGATGCTAAAACCAGAATTTTGGTTTCTAAAATTGTAGACATCAAACATATTGTGGTGGCTACCGAGACTGATGCACTTCTACTAGAGAACAATCTCATCAAAAAGTACAAACCTAAGTACAATGTATTGTTAAAAGACGACAAAACATATCCTTGGATTTGCATTAAAAAAGAACGTTTTCCTAGAATTTTTGTCACTAGAAAAATGATTAAAGACGGATCGGAATATTTTGGTCCATATACCAGTGTAAAAACTGCTTATGCTTTGTTAGATTTAATCAAAGAGCTCTATCAAATCCGTAGTTGCATATTCGATTTAAGTCACGAAAACATCAATACAGGAAAGTTTAAGGTTTGTTTAGATTATCATATTAAAAAATGCAAAGGTCCGTGCGAAGGTCTGCAAACTGAAACTGCATACAACAACCAAATTACCGCCATTAGAAACATTATTAAAGGAAACTTTAAAGATTCTATTATTGCTTTTGAAAACATGATGCATGAATTTGCTAGCAAAATGGAGTTTGAAGAAGCTCAAAAAATAAAAGAAAAAATGGATTTGTTGGCTAACTATCAATCAAAATCAACCATTATAAGTCCAACTATTAACAATGTTGACGTGTTTTCTATTTTGTCTGATGAAACGGCAGGTTATGTAAATTTCTTTAAAATTTCTAATGGGTCTATCATTCAATCTCACACCATAGAAATCAAGAAAAAATTAGATGAAAGCGATAAAGAACTACTAGAACTAGCCATTGTAGAACTAAGAGAAAGATTTAATTCTATTAGTCCAGAAATTTTAGTCCCATTTAAAGTAAATGTTGGAGAGCACATAAAAGTGACCGTTCCTAAACAAGGAGACAAATTACGTGTAGTAGAACTTTCTTTAAGAAATGCAAAATATTACAGACAAGAGCAATTTAAGCAAGTACAAATTGTAGATCCGGAACGCCATACCAAAAGAATTATGGCTCAAATGAAAACAGATTTACACTTAAGTGCAGAGCCTAGACATATTGAATGTTTTGACAACTCCAACATACAAGGAACAAATCCTGTAGCTGCTTGCGTGGTTTTTAAAGATGGAAAACCTAGCAAAAAAGATTACAGACATTTTAACATTAAAACAGTAGAAGGTCCTGATGATTTTGCATCAATGGAAGAAGCTGTTTACAGACGCTACAAAAGACTATTAGAAGAAGACCAACCATTACCACAATTAATTTTAATTGATGGAGGAAAAGGGCAATTATCTTCTGCCTTAAAAAGTTTAGATCTTCTAGGCTTAAGAAATAAAATTGCCATTATTGGTATTGCCAAAAGACTGGAGGAATTGTTTTTTCCAGACGATCCAATTCCTTTGTATTTAGATAAAAAATCTGAAACACTAAAAATTTTACAACAATTAAGAAACGAAGCACACAGATTTGGAATTACACATCATAGAAATAGACGTAGCAACACTGCTTTAAATTCAGAATTAGAAACTATTCCAGGAATTGGAAAACAAAGTGTAGAAGCATTATTGCAATATTTTAAATCCGTTAAAAGAATAAAATCAGCAACAATAGAGCAGCTAAGTAGTGTTTTAGGCAATTCTAGGGCTGAAAAATTACATAATTTCTATCATAAAAAAGAGTAACTTTATACTATTATGAAAGTAAAATTACTGCTTCTTTTTATCCTTATTTGTCAATTCTCCTATAGTCAAGAACTAAAAATTGACTCTATTTTTACTAGACCCAAAATAGGTCTGGTATTAAGTGGTGGTGGCGCTAAAGGATTTGCACATATTGGTGTTATAAAAGCCATAGAGAAAGCAGGTTTAAAAATAGATTATATTGGTGGAACTAGTATGGGAGCTGCTGTAGGTGCCTTATATGCAACTGGCTATACTGCAAATCAGATAGACTCTATTATTACTTCTATTGATTTTATGGAAATGTTAAGTGACAAGATTGATAGAAAATACTCTTCTTTTTTTGACAAAAAACACGGTGAAAAATATTTACTAAATCTTCCTGTAAAGAACTGGAAAATAGGATTACCCTTAGCTTTATCCAAAGGGCAAAATACTTATAATAAATTAAGTGAACTTTATTATCCTGTAGCTCACATTAACGATTTTTCTAAACTTCCTATTCCGTTCTTCTGCATGGCAACAAACATTGAAAACGGGAAAGGGATTGAAATAAATGGCGGAACATTACCAGAAGCCATAAGATCTAGTGCTTCATTACCCACACTCTTATCACCCTATAAGATAGACTCTATAGTAACAGTGATTGATGGTGGAATTGCAGATAATTTTCCAATTGATGTTATGAAAAAAAAAGGCGTAGATATTATTATAGGAGTTGATGTACAAGGTGTGCTACAAAAACCTGAAAATATTGATTCTGCCTTAAAAGTAATCGATCAAATTATCAACTATCAGCTATATGGAGAGGAACATGGTAAAACAGATGATGTTGATATCTATATTCATCCAGACGTATTTAATTATGGAATGGTAGATTTTGATAAGACTAAACAAATTATTGCTGAAGGAGAAAAGTCCGCAAATAAGTTTATTGACATTTTTGAAAAATTAGCAACACAACAAAATCTAGTTCTCGAAAAAAAAACAAAATTAAAAGCTGATAGAAAAAAATACATTATCAACGAAATAAACATAAGCGGTGCTGATAATTATACCCGAAGATATCTTAGAGGAAAACTTGATATAAAAAAAAATGAAAAAATATCTAATGTAGAATTAAGTAATCGAATTAATTATTTAACCCAAACAAAAAACTTTAATAGTATTCGCTATTCTTTTGATGAACAAGATAGCATTGTGAATTTAAATTTTAAAATTGATGAAAATCCTCAATCTTTATATTTAAGAGTCGGAGCTCATTATGATACCACATACAAACTTTCAGGCCTTATAAATGTTACAGACAAACACCTTTTTTTAAGAAACGATCTTTTGTCTTTTGATCTTGCTTTTGGTGATAATATTAGAGCGGAACTAAATTATTTTGTAGACAACGGACACTTTTTAAGTTATGGCTTTAATTCTATTTTTAACCAACTAGAAACCAACATGAACTTTGAAAATGAAAATAGCAAAAACATCAGCTTTGAGTTTAGCAATGTTTACAACTATTTGTATTCTCAAATTAATTTTAGAAACAGATTTGCCATCTCTTTAGGATTTGAACATCAATTCATCCGTTCTTATACTCGTACATTTGTAGTAAACCCCAATGAGGATAGAACTTATTTTGACAAATCACATTACTTTAATTTTTTAGCTAAATTAGAACTTGACACCTATGACAAGAAAAACTTTCCTAACAATGGTTATCTAATCAAATCAACTTTTAGAACATATTTATCTTCTAGTAACTACAATGAAAACTTTGCTCCCATTTCTCAGGCAAGAATTTTACTAGAAGGAATTAAAACCATTTCAAACACAGTTTCTTTATTTCTTCAAGCTGATGGTGGAATGTCTATTACTAACGACAATCAAGAGAATTTAAATTATGGAATTGGGGGTTATGGAAACAATTTCATTAATAACTATGTGCCTTTTCACGGATACACATTCTCTGAACTTATTGGTAACTCATACATCAAGGGAGCGGCTTCTCTTCGATATCGTTTTTACAAAAAAAACTACGTTGATTTTTACGCAAATTATGCTATTGTTACAGACGATGTTATTAACTTTTTAAAGCACGAACCTTTCTTTAAAAATGCTAAAACCGGATATTCTGTTGGTTATAGTGCTGATAGTTTTCTTGGCCCAATTGACGTTAGATATGCTTGGTCTCCAGAAAACAAAAATAATGCGATTTATATAAGCGTTGGATTTTGGTTTTAATACAATTCTAAAATTCTATAAAATAAAAAAGCCCATCAAATTAATTTGATGGGCTTTTTTTGATATGATTTTACTTTTTAAAAGAAAACTTATATTGTAAATACATATAAGCATCTCTTGGAATAATACGAATCCATTTTTTATGTTCTGCAAACCAAGCTCTTTGTTGAGAGTTTAGTCTTCTTTTTAAAAATGCAGCTACAAATGGATGTACATGTAAAAAGATTTTTTCGTTACGTTTATTAGTCGATAAGATTTTTCTTAGTTCAACATCAATCTTACTAACCAGCACTATAGGTGCCTCTACCTCTCCGTTTTTATTCGGATTAGGTTCTCGTGTTTTGATATTCGTTTCTGGACGAACACGTTGACGAGTAATTTGCACTAAACCAAACTTACTTGGAGGTAAAATTTTGTGTTTGGTTCTATCAGTAGCCATTTCATTTTTTAAATGTTCATATAGTTGTTGTCTGTTTTCATTGCTATTCATATCAATAAAATCGACCACTATAATTCCACCCATGTCTCTTAACCTTAGCTGACGTGCAATTTCTGTTGCTGCAATTAAGTTGACTTCAAGCGCAGTGTCTTGTTGTGAATTGGCTTTGTTAGACCTATTTCCACTATTTACATCAATAACGTGCAATGCTTCGGTATGTTCTATCACCAAATAAGCACCTTTACTCATTGATACGGTTTCACCAAAAGCAGCTTTAATCTGTCTTTCAATTCCGTATTTTTCAAATATTGGAGTATTGCCATCATAGTCATTTACTATTCCGACTTTTTTAGGATCTATTTCCTGAATGTAATCTCGTATTTCTGTTGCTAACTCAGGGTCATCAACAACAATACTTGTAAAAGAATCATTCAAAACATCTCTTAATATAGAAGATGCTCTATTTAACTCACTTAAAACTTTGGTAGGTGTATTTGTATTTGGAATACGTTTACACATGTCCACCCATCGTTGAAGTGAATTTTGTAAATCTTTGTCTAATTCTGCAACCTTTTTTCCTTGTGCTACTGTGCGCAGAATTAGTCCAAACCCTTTGGGTTTGATACTTTTTGCCAGTTTTTTTAATCTTTCTTTTTCCTTTGGATCTTCAATCTTTTGGGAAACAGAAACTCTGTTAGAAAACGGAACTAAAACTAAATACCTACCTGCAATGGACAACTCAGAACTAATTCGTGGTCCTTTGGTAGATATGGGTTCTTTTACAATTTGAACAAGAATGTTTTGCTTTGGTTTTAAAACCTTGTCAATGCTACCTCCTTTATCAATATCTTTTTCAAATTGAAATTTGCTTAACGTAAAATCTTTGTAATTACCTGTACTTATTTTCTTTAAAAAACTATTTAGAGAATTTACTTGAGCTCCTAGATCATGGTAATGTAAAAAACCATCTTTAGAATAACCAACATCAACAAAAGAGGCGTTTAAACCTTTTAAAACTTTTCCTGCTTTGGCTAAAAAAATATCACCTACCGATATTTTGTTATCGTTAGATTCATTATTTAACTCAATTAATCTACCATCTCTAAGTAATGCAAAATCTATATCAGAAGAATTCGAACGAATTATTAATTCTAATTTCATCCTGATTTTGTATTATATGCTACTTGCGTAACACGATTAAAAATAAGTGTATTGATAATTAAGACGTTTGTCTTAATGTCAATGAACGTGTTATGGTTTTACGAAACCATAAAAAACAAGAAAAAGTAAGTTTTAAAACTTACTTTTTCTTATGTCTGTTAGCTCTTGATCTTTTCTTACGTTTGTGAGTAGAGATCTTAGCTCTTTTTCTCTTTTTACCGCTTGGCATAATGTTATAATTTAAAGTCTCCTTATTTAGAGATTGTTAATAATCTATTTTTTGGTAAAGCTACTACTTTACTTCTACTTTTGCTTTAACTCCTTCAGTAAATGTCTTCGCAGGTTTAAATGCTGGGATATTGTGTGCTGGAATCTTAATTGTTGTGTTTTTAGAAATGTTTCTTCCTGTTTTTTCAGCTCTAGTTTTGATTACAAAACTTCCGAAACCTCTTAAGTAAACATTGTCTCCGTTTTCTAAAGCATTCTTTACTTCATCCATAAACGCTTCAACAGTTGCCAAAACATCAGCCTTTTCAATTCCTGATTTATCTGCAATTGTCGTAACTAAATCTGCTTTCGTCATTTCTTATTAAATTTATTGTTTCTAGAAAAAAATTGAGGACGCAAATATATGATAATTAATTAATTCTAAAAAGATTAACCATCTATTTTTAATAGAAGTTTTATGTAAGTTTGCAATCCCAACTACAAAGATATGGAATTTTATAAGATACTGGAAATGTGGTATTTAAATAATCAAAGAAATTTACCCTGGCGAAATTCTTCTAATCCGTATTTTATTTGGCTATCAGAAATTATACTTCAACAAACCAGAATTCAGCAAGGTTTAGACTATTATAAGGTCTTTACAGAGCATTATCCAACCGTTCAAGATTTGGCAAACGCAAGTGAAGACGAAGTATTAAAAGATTGGCAAGGATTAGGATATTACTCCAGAGCTAGGAACTTACATTTTTCTGCTCAATATATATGTAATGAGCTTAACGGAAAATTCCCTACCACCTATAAAGAGTTATTAAAGCTAAAAGGAGTAGGTGATTATACTGCTTCAGCCATTGCTTCTATTTGTTTTAACGAAAAAACAGCAGTGGTAGACGGGAATGTTTACAGAGTATTATCTAGATACTTTAATATAGACATCCCAATCAACTCTCCAAAAGGAATTAAATATTTTAAAGAATTGGCTCAAGAACTAATTCAGAATGCAAATCCTAAAAACTACAACCAAGCCATTATGGATTTTGGCTCTATGGTTTGTAAACCTCAAAATCCAACTTGTGAGACTTGTGTTTTGGCTGATGGATGTATGGCAAAAGCTAAAAATTTAATCAACTCATTACCTGTAAAAGAGAAAAAACTAAAAGTTAAAAACAAGTTTTTTAATTTTATAGTGATTGATAATGGAGAATCTACAATTATTGAAAAAAGAACTGGGAACGGAATTTGGAAAAATTTATATCAATTTCCCTTAATTGAAACAAATGAACCTGTAAATCAAGAAACCTTGTTTCAGCATGATTTTTTTAAAAATAATGAATTTAAAAATGTTGATATCAGTCTATTTAACTCTGAACCATGGATTCATAAATTAACACATCAACATTTACACACTCATTTTTGGATCATCAACACTAATAATATTAAAAACTTTGAACTAACAGCATGGAAAAACATTGATGATTATGCAGTTCCTAAACTGATACACAATTTCTTAGAAGAGTACAAAAGCAAATAAATTTTCATTAATTTTGATAGAAAGATTATAATCATGGCTGGTACCTTAAACAAAGTAATGCTTATTGGTCACTTAGGTGACAATGTGAAAACCCACTATTTTGATGGCGGAGGTTGTATTGCTAGATTTCCACTTGCTACCAACGAAACTTATACCAATAAAACTACTGGTGAAAAAACTACTACAACTGAATGGCATAATATTGTAGTTAGAAATAAATTAGCCGAAATTTGTGAAAAATTTTTAACCAAAGGAGATAAAGTTTATTGCGAAGGGAAAATTAAAACTCGTGAATGGGAATTAGAAGGTGTAAAAAAATATACCACCGAAATTCACGTTGTTGATATGAATTTTTTATCTTCAAAGAACGAAAACAAACATGATAATTCCACACAAGAAAAAAATAATCCTGGAAATATTATTGACGATTTACCATTTTAAAAAACCACAAAACATTGCCTGATCCCATATACGATACCGGAATACCATTAGACACCATTATAAGTTGCCTCTTTACGTTAGGCCTATTAATATGCTCTGCATTAATCTCAGGATCTGAAGTTGCATTTTTCTCTCTTACAAAATCAGAATTAGACCAATTAGAAAGTTTAGATACTGGAAATGCAAAAAAATTAACCAAATTAATTTCTAAACCTAAAAGACTTTTAGCAAATGTTTTGGTTGCCAATAACGCCATTAACATTTTAATTGTTTTGCTTTTTGCCAGTTTGGGTGAAGTTTTTTTTAGCGATTTAACTTTTAAACTAAACTTATTTTTCTTTAAAGTAAACATCCGATTTCTAATAGAAGTTGTACTAATTACTTTCATCATTTTAATTTTTGGAGAGGTACTACCTAAAATTTACGCCACTAGAAACGCTAAAGAATTTGCACTTTTAATGAGTCCAGTTTTATTGTTTTTAGACAAAGTTTTTATTCTTATTACCGGTCCCTTAACTGGACTTTCTAATCTAATTGAAAAAAGATTAAGAAGCAGTAAAAGCAATTTTTCCGTAGATGATTTATCACAAGCATTAGAACTTACATCAGAAGAAGAAACTACTGCTGAACAAAAAAATATTCTTGAAGGAATTGTAAATTTTGGAAATACAGAAACCGTACAAATTATGAATCCTAGAATGGATATTTGTGCCATTTCTAAAAAAGCAACTTTTGCAGAAGTTTTAGAAATTATTGCAGATAAAGGATTCTCTAGAAACCCCGTATACGATAATAATATTGATGAAATTATTGGAGTTCTTTACACCAAAGACTTACTACCTCACCTACACAAAAAAACATTCAATTGGATTCCATTAATTAGAGAACCCTTTTTTGTTCCGGAAAACAAAAAACTAGATGACCTGCTGATTGATTTCCAAGAACGTAAAAACCATTTAGCCATTGTAGTTGATGAATATGGAGGGACCAGCGGATTGGTTACCTTAGAAGACGTAATTGAAGAGATTGTTGGAGATATTAGTGATGAGTTTGATGAAGTAGATTTGTCTTACTCTAAAATTGATGAAAACAACTATGTGTTTGATGGTAAAATAAACCTTAAAGATTTTTGTAAAGTGCTAGAACTTGATGAGGTTTCTTTTGAAAAAGACAAAGGAGAATCAGAAACTTTAGCTGGTTTACTATTAGAACTCTCTGGTAGATTCCCTAGAAAGTTTGAAAAAATAGCCTACCAAAACCTTACCTTTACTGTAGAGGCTATAGATCGTAAACGAATCAAGCAAATAAAAGTAGCTATTGCCTAAAAGCACCTATTAAATGAAATTATTTTCAACTTTTTTAAGCTTTACCTTTCTTTTTATAAGTTGTGATAGCGATGTAACCCCAAAACCCAACGCCTATTTAAACCTAAACTATCCTCAGGCAAAATATCAAGACAGCTATAATCAACTACCATATCATTTTAAATATTCTGATCAGGCTATCTTAAATGTTCAAAATAATTTATGGTCAGATTTACATTACCCTAAATTAAAAGCAGACATTAATATGACGTATCAAAAAGTTGATAATAATTTAGCCGAATTAATCACTGATGCCGAAAAACTAACATATAAACATGCTTTAAAAGCCGATAATATTGAAATGTATCCTTACGAAAATCGGAACAAAAAGATATATGCTAAATTGTTTGAAGTTTCCGGAGATGCAGCCTCTAGTATTCAATTTCAAGCAACAGATTCTACCAAACACTTTCTTAGCGGAGCTTTATATTTTAATGTATCTCCAAATTATGACTCAATTCTACCCGCCATTAATTACATCAAAAAAGATATTGAAAAATTGATTGAGACTTTAGAATGGAAAAATTAAGAAGAGAATCTTTTTAATCTAAAAGAAGTAAACAACATATAAAGTAACAAACCAAACAACATTGCTCCTGTTAGTAAATGTACCGCTTGTGTTCCAAAAGGGAAATGAACGTAATACATTAAAATTCCTGAAAGCGCTTCAAACACCAATAGGATAATAACATATTTTACCCCTTTAAATCCTAAGTTATATTTTTGATTTACCCAATACAAAAAGGCATTTACCAACACAACCGCAATGGTAAATGATCTATGAAAATAAAATTTAAAACTAGGATTTAGCAATCTGAATTCTTTTTGTTCAAAACCAAATAATTTTACTTGTTCATCAACATACTGCCTTACCTGCGTTCCTAAAAGAATTTGACCAATCATCATTAACAAAGAAATTATTAATAACCTATGAAAAGTTTTACTGTACTTATTGCTAAATGATGGTGTTGCGTTTAACAAAAATTTAGCTCTTAACAAAAGACCTATAATTAACAAACCGCCAATCATGTGTAGCGTTATAATATATGGTGTTAAAAAACTATCTACCACAACTTTACCTAGCCAGGCTTCAAACAACATTCCTAAAAAAGCAACATACACCAATGGAGCAACCCCTCTTCTTTTTAAAGGATTAAAAGTAACTTTCCATAAAAGAATTAAGAAAACAAAACCAGCAAGTACAGAAGCCAATCTGTTTACATATTCAGTATAAGTATGATATACATTAAATTGTGCATATTCATGTTTTTTATACGCTGTCCAATTTTCGGGATTAAATTCTGAACCCGTTTTTAAACTACTATTTGCCACAAAAAGAGCATCATTATGAATTATAATATACCCTTTCTTAAAAGGTGTGTTAGGTTTCCAAGTTAATTGTTCTTCTGAAGTTGGCGGAATATAATGTCCAAAACATTTAGGCCAATCTGGACATCCCATTCCAGACCCTGTCATTCTAACAACAGAACCTGCTAGAAAAATTAAATAGACGGATACAATCGCTATATTTAATGTTTTAGATAAACTCAACTTCATTATTTAATATTCATTTTTATGATTTTATATAATAGCAAAAATCATTCCTTACGAACAAAAACTTATAGAATTAAATTATTTGTTTTCTGTTGAACAACAAGGCTTATCACAACCAGGTTTACACGCTTCACTTTTAGTAGCACATTGACCACAAGATTCTCCTTCTTTGTGATTACATTTTTCAGCACACGCTTTAGAAAAATCTTTTGCTTTCTCTAAACCACAACAAGATTCTTCTTTAGAATTACACTTAACACAAACCTCTCCAACTTTATGACCACATTTATCTGCACAAGCTTGCGTACAAGTTTTGCTTTCTTTGGTAGTACAACATGTTTTTCCTGCAGTTGCTTTATAAGTTTTACCATCTAACAAACCATTAATAGTACTGATAATCTTTGCTTCTGATGTTTTGTTTGCATCATAGGTAAAAGTTCCTTTTTTAGCCTCAAAATCAACTTTTGAAACCGTTACTCCGTCAACTTTTGAAATTTTAGATTCAATGGTTCTTGCACAACCTATTTCACAAGTCATTCCTTCAATATCTAAAGAAGAGATTTGTAATTTTACTGGTAAATTAGTTTGCTCTGCAGTATTTTTTTGATCAGATGGTTTACATGCTAACAATGTTAGGATTGCCAAAAAAGCAATACATAAGTATTTTGAAATAATTTTCATTTGAAATTTCTTTATAAAAGTAAACCAAAGGTACAAAAGTTTACAAACCTTAGCTATTCAAAATCTGAGATAGTTACATCTCTATTTAAAGAAATAGATCTTACATTATAAATAATTTCTCTGTTTTTGATAATACTTCTGTAAGTCACAGGAAATTTTATCCCTTTTATTTCTTTATAGTCTATATAATAAGTCTCTTGTAAAATCTTTTGACCATCTATCAATTTTACATTACTCCCTTTTAATTTTAACCCAGAAATCACATCATAGAAAATTCTCTTTTCACCAACTCCTAGCACATTACAAATTCTACCCATCACCTCTTTCTTTCCCAAAAAAACAGCTTTTTTTAAATAGTAAAATTCAGGAAAAATAGACACTTGATCTATTTTACTATAAATTTCGGATTTGGTATAATTCTTTTTAACCTTTCCTATAATTTCATAACCAGTGTCTCCATTAAAAACTTTTTTAGATAAAAACTTTCCATTCTTATTAATAACAATAGATTTTAAATTAGGTTTTTGTTGCTTATTATAAATAGTTAGTTTTTCTCCATTGATTTCTGTTTCTGAGACTGAATAAAAAGTATTCACCTGATCGATCAGTTCAATTCCACCAATTGCCTTAAAATAAGTATCAACAATATCCTTCACACTGGTTTGTGCAGATAACATAACTGGGAAACAACAGCTTAAAAATAATATTTTAAAAATACTTTTCAACAAATACAATGGTTTATAGCTATCTGTAAATATATAAAAACCAGCATAATAAAGATTAAAAAAAATATTTTTTAGTTGTACATTGTTGAAAAATAAAATGTATATTTGCGTCCATTTTATTAACAAGCATTTTAAATATTTAAGTATGTACGCAATTGTAGAGATAGCAGGGCAGCAATTTAAAGTAGCGCAAGATCAAAAAGTATACGTTCACCGTTTACAAAACGAAGAAGGAGACTCAGTTTCTTTTGACAACGTTTTATTAGTAGACAACAATGGTGATGTTACTATTGGCGCCCCAGCTATAGAAGGAGCTTCAGTAAAAGCTAAAGTTTTAGGTCACTTAAAAGGTGATAAAGTAATCGTCTTCAAAAAGAAAAGAAGAAAAGGTTACAAAAAGAAAAACGGACACCGTCAGTATTTAACTGAAATCCAAATTGAAGCGATCAACGCTTAATTTGAGTGTCTAACTAAATTATTAAAGAAAAAATAACCTTATAAAAACACAATATTATGGCTCATAAGAAAGGTGTCGGAAGTTCGAAGAACGGTAGAGAATCAGAATCGAAACGATTAGGTGTAAAGATTTTTGGTGGACAAGCTGCATTAGCTGGTAACATCTTAGTACGTCAAAGAGGTACTACTCACAACCCAGGTGAAAATGTTTACATGGGTAAAGATCATACTTTACATGCAAAAGTTGATGGAATTGTAGAATTCCAAAAGAAAAGAAACAACAAATCTTATGTTTCTATTATTCCTGTAGAGGCTTAGTAAAACAAGATTAACTTATAGAAAACCCGAATGCAATTATTTGTATTCGGGTTTTTTATTTTAATCAAACATAATAACATAAAAAAAAGCGATCTAATTTTAGATCGCTTTTTTATTTATCTCTATATCAATTATATTTCGTCAAAACGGATATTTACACCCAATTTATCAGCCATTAATTGATTGATTTTACGTTTTAAAGCAGGAATTTTAACCTCTTTAATAGCATCAGAACAGAATGCAAACATTAACAATGCTTCTGCTTCAACTTTAGGAATTCCTCTTTGTTGCATATAAAACAAAGCAGATTTATCTAACTGACCAATAGTACATCCATGAGAACATTTTACATCATCTGCAAAAATCTCTAACTGTGGTTTAGAATTGATGGTTGCTGAATCAGAAATCAATACTGAATCATTTTGTTGATAAGCATTGATTCTTTGTGCCGCTTGATCTACAATTACTTTACCGTTAAAAACTCCTGTTGATTTTCCTCCGTAAATTCCTTTATAAGTTTCATTTGATTGACAATCTGGCGATTTATGATCTACCAAAGTGTGATTATCTACCAATTGATCTCCTTCTAAAATAGTTACTCCATTTAAAATAGAATCACAACCTGGTCCGTTTTGTGAAAATGATAAGTTATTTCTAGTAATATTTCCTCCAAAAGAAAAAGTATAAACAGAAGCAACCGTATCTCTTTCTTGAGACACAAAAGTAGCATCTACCAAAGAAGCATTGTTTTTATCATTTTGAATTTTATACAAATCAAAAATTCCATTTTGACCTACAAAAACCTCAGTAACCACATTGTTAAAAGTTGCCACATCAGCAATAGATTGATGACGTTCTATGAATTTAACCTGTGCGTTCTCTCCAACTATAATTAAGTTTCTCGGTTGCAACAACATTGCTGCCGTTTCTCCAGAAGCCAAATAAACCAATTCTACAGGCTTAGAAACCACTTTGCTTTTAGCTACCTCAATAATCACTCCTTCGTTTGTAAAAGCAGTATTTAAGTCAGTTAAACTAGTTTGTCCTTTTGCTAAGCTATTGTATTTGTTTTTAAAGACGTCTTCATAAGAAGCATCCTCAATAGCTTCTGATAACAATTTTACAGAAACCTCCTCAATTGTATCAGACAATGAAGCTTGAAAAACACCGTCTAAAAAAATCAACTTATAAGAATCTAATCCCTCTACCAAGTATGGAGCAATGGTTTCTGCTGTTACAGAAGTTGCCTTGGCAGATTCAATTCCGTATTCATTTTTTAAGATACTTCTTAAGCTTGTATACTTCCATTCCTCATCTTTGGTTGTTGGAAACCCTTTTTGAGAAAATGCTTCGAAAGCTTCTTTTTTATAATTTTCTACAGTTACATTTTTAGTATTTACTTTAAATGCTTCTGCTAATTTATTTTGTAAACTCATTTTGTTTAGTTTATAAAGTTGGAAAGTTAAAAGTTGGAAAGTAGTTATGCTAAAAACATAACTTTATTAAACTTTAAAACTCAATTTACTTCAACCAGTCGTATCCTTTAGCTTCTAATTCTAAAGCCAATTCTTTACCTCCTGATTTTACAATTTTACCATCTGCTAAAACGTGTACAAAATCTGGCACTATATAATCTAACAAACGTTGGTAATGCGTAATTACCACTACTGCGTTGTCTTTTGATTTTAATTTATTTACTCCGTTTGCAACAATACGCAAAGCATCAATATCCAAACCAGAATCTGTTTCATCCAAAATGGCCAATTTAGGCTCTAACATTGCCATTTGGAAAATTTCGTTACGTTTCTTTTCACCTCCAGAAAATCCTTCGTTTAAAGAACGAGATAAGAATGTTTTGTCAATTTCTAACAATGCTGCTTTTTCTCTAATTTTCTTTAACATTTCAGCAGCAGGCATATCTTCTAAACCTTGTGATTTTCTTTTAGCGTTGATAGCTGTTTTGATAAAGTTTGTTACCGTTACACCTGGAATTTCTACTGGATATTGGAACGATAAAAAGATTCCTTTGTGAGCTCTTTCATCTGGAGATAAGTCTTCTAAATCTTCTCCATCTAAAGAAATTTTACCATCAGTTACTTCATAATTTTCATTTCCTGCCACTACAGAAGCCAAAGTACTTTTACCAGCACCATTTGGTCCCATGATTGCATGGACCTCTCCTGGTTTTACTTCAATATTTAATCCTTTTAAGATATCGTTACCTTCTACTTTTGCGTGTAAATTTTCTATTTTTAACATCTTATATTATGCTTTTAGCTTTAGCTATTGGCCGTGAAGCCGTTTAATTCTTAATTGTTACTTCTAAACTTGTAGATTATCCTACTGAACCTTCTAAACTGATTTCAAGTAATTTTTGTGCTTCTACAGCAAACTCCATTGGTAATTTATTCAATACATCTTTACTAAATCCGTTAACAATTAATGCAATTGCTTTTTCAGTATCTATACCACGTTGGTTACAATAAAACAATTGGTCTTCACCAATTTTACTTGTTGTTGCTTCGTGCTCTATTTGAGCCGATTTGTTTTTAACTTCTATATAAGGAAAAGTATGCGCACCACATAAATCACCCATTAATAACGAATCACATTGTGAAAAGTTACGAGCATTTTCTGCTTTAGCATTTACTTTTACCAATCCACGGTAACTGTTATGAGAGTGACCTGCAGAAATCCCTTTAGAAATAATAGTACTTTTGGTATTATTACCTAAGTGAATCATTTTTGTACCTGTATCTGCTTGCTGATAATTATTAGTTACTGCTATAGAATAAAATTCTCCTACTGAATTATCTCCTTTTAAAATACAAGATGGGTATTTCCAAGTAACTGCAGAACCTGTTTCTACTTGAGTCCATGAAATTTTAGAATTCTTTTCACACAATCCTCTTTTGGTTACAAAGTTGTAAACTCCACCTTTACCTTTTGCATCACCAGGGAACCAGTTTTGCACAGTTGAATATTTTATTTCAGCATCATCTAATGCTATTAATTCAACCACAGCGGCATGTAATTGATTTTCATCTCTACTTGGAGCAGTACATCCTTCTAAATAACTTACAAAAGAACCTTCATCAGCAATGACAAGAGTACGTTCAAACTGACCGGTACCACTCTCGTTGATACGGAAGTAAGTAGACAATTCCATTGGACAAGTTACTCCTTTTGGAATGTAGCAAAAAGAACCATCTGTAAACACAGCTGAATTTAATGCTGCATAAAAGTTATCTGTTTTAGGAACTACAGAACCCATGTATTTTTTCACCAATTCTGGGTGCTCTTTAATAGCTTCAGATATTGGACAAAATATAATTCCTTTTTCGTTTAAGGTCTTTTTAAAAGTAGTTGCAACTGAAACAGAATCCACTACAATATCTACTGCAATGTTTTGTAATTTCTTTTGCTCATCAACAGAAATTCCTAATTTCTTATACATTTCTAACAACTCAGGATCTACATCGTCTAAGCTTTTGTTAGGATCTGCTTTTTTAGGTGCTGAATAATAACTAATGTTTTGAAAATCTGGTTTTTCATAATGCACATTCGCCCACTCAGGCTCAGCCATAGCTTCCCATTTACGGAAAGCATCCAAACGCCATTCCGTCATCCATTCTGGCTCTTCCTTTTTTAAAGAAATTGCTCTAATTACATCTTCATTCAGTCCTTTAGGAAAAGTTTCTGCATCTAAATAAGTATAAAATCCATATTCATACTCTTTAGTTTTTAATTCTTCCCTTAAGTCGTCTTCGGTATATTTACTCATTACTTCGTAATTAAAAATTGAATAGTAAAACTCAAATCATTGCTTGAATTCATACTACTTCTCTCTTTTCTTAAATTTTAAATAAAACTTATTTTGAATTTTATAGAGAAAAACTCTCTCCACAACCACAAGTTCTGTTCGCATTTGGATTGTTAAAAACAAATCCAGTTCCATTCAATCCGCCAGAATATTCTAAAGTGGTTCCAACCAAGTATAAAAAGCTTTTTTTATCTACAATAATCTTAACGCCATTATCTTCAAAAACCTTATCACCTTCTTGTTGTTCTTTATCAAACTTTAAATCGTACGATAATCCTGAACATCCTCCACTCTTAACTCCTACTCTAACAAAATCATTAGCAGCATCATAACCATCATCGGTCATTAGTTCTACTACTTTTTTCTTAGCTATATCTGATACTTTTATCATAACTTAAATAGATTAAATCTAAACGTTTGCAAATTTACCATTTTTAAACTGATTTTTATCATAAGGCATATGAATAATATTTATTATACAATAGACTTCCTCAATGTAAAATGTATCTTTGCAAATTATTAGTAATTTCTTATATATTATTAGTAGTTTAAATACACAAACCTTTCAATTAAAAGCATATGTTAGAAGATAAAACACCACAAAAAACAGACATTGCGAGTCTAGGAGAATTTGGTTTAATTTCTCACTTAACCCAATATTTTAATATTACTCAAAATTCAACCATTAAAGGAGTGGGTGATGATTGTGCTGTGTTAGATGCCAAAGGCTTAAAAACCTTAGTCACTACTGACTTGTTAGTAGAAGGAGTTCACTTTAATTTATCTTATATGCCATTAAAACATTTAGGGTATAAAGCAGTAATGGTGAATTTATCGGATGTCTATGCAATGAATGCTGATGCAAGTCAAATAACCGTATCTATTGCTTTATCTAACAGATTTCCCTTAGAAGCTGTAGAAGAATTGTACAGCGGAATTCAATTGGCTTGTGAAAAATATAATGTGGATTTGGTAGGTGGAGATACTACCTCATCAACCAAAGGATTGTTGATCAGTGTAACTGCTATTGGACATGCCAAAGAAGAAAAAATTACTTACCGTAATACCGCTAAAGAAAATGATTTATTAGTAGTTACTGGTGATTTAGGAGCGGCTTATTTAGGTTTTCAGGTATTAGAACGTGAAAAGCAAGTTTTTGAAGTAGACCCAAATAACCAACCTGATTTAGATGCTTATACTTATTTAATTGAACGTCAATTAAAGCCTGAAGCTAGAAAAGATATTGTTAGAATTTTAAGCGATTTGGATGTAATCCCAACTTCAATGATTGATATTTCTGATGGATTATCTTCGGAAACCATTCATATTTGTCAACAATCTAAAGTAGGATGTAATATTTATGAAGACAAACTTCCTTTAGATCCTCAGGTAATTTCTACTTGTGAAGAATTTGATTTAAACAGCACTACTGTTGCTTTAAGTGGTGGTGAAGATTATGAATTGTTGTTTACCATTGCTCAAAGTGATTTTGATAAAATTAAAGGAAATCCTCATTTAACAGTAATTGGTCACATGACCGATGAAGCAAGTGGAATGAACTTAATTACCCGTGGAGCCAACCAATCCGTTCCTTTAACCGCTCAAGGATGGAATGCTTTATTAGAAAAGAATTCAGAATCTTAGTTTTACAGTTCTCGACTCCGCAGGAGCACCTAATCATAATAAAAGTCCAAGCAGTTAAGTTTGGACTTTTGTGTTTTAGTAAAGGTCTTCCAGCGGCGACAAATGTAACTACACAAACACCACATTTTCATCTTTCACAATTTCTTCGTTATTAAAACGCATATACACTCTGGCTAAAGCCAAAACATCTTGTTCACAATAACGAATAATACGTGGCAAATCATCTTCTTGATAAAAAACAGTACCTACCTGACTTCCATCAATGTCTCCTTTAGGACTAGGCACTCCCAACAAATGAGTTAATAATTTTAAAGAGGTATAATGCTTATAATCTCCAAACTTCCATAAATCTAGCGTATCTATATGAGGAATTTCCCATGGTTTTTTACCAAACAAGTTTAATTGCTGTGGTAAATCTACCCCATGAACAATCATTCTACGAGCGATAAAAGGAAAATCAAACTCTTTGGCATTATGGCCACAGAATAAATGTTTTGCCTGATTAAAATGAGTGACTAGTACGTTTTTAAACGCTAACAATAATTCTTTTTCATTTTTAGAAGCAAAGGATGTTATTCTTAATTGATTATTGACAAAATATCCCACAGAAATACAAACAATTTTACCAAACTCAGCCCAAATTCCAGCATTGCTATAAAAATCTTCTACGCTTATTTCCTCTCCTCTTTTGTAAGCGGTTTTATTAGCAAACAATTCTTTTTCAATATCTGGAACCTCAGAAAATTCTTTATACAAGGGAACAGTTTCTATATCTAAAAAAAGAATGTTTTCTTTTTGGGTTTTAAAATTCATAGCTAGCTTTTTTCTTTTAAAGATAAAAAACTAAAACGCATAAAAAAACCCACCTCTTTCGAGGTGGGTTTTAAAAAAAAATATTATTTTCTACTAAGACTAGTTAACAGTTGGTATAGTATACCCTGACCAAGCAAAAACTGAGAAGTTTGCACCTTTTCCAGCAGCAACAGCTGTACCATTAAATAAGTTAGCATCTTCAACTATATCACCTGTAATTGTTCCTCCAACTTTGTTTTCACCAACATTACCCATTTTGTATGCGTTTGTAAAAGTTACTGACCCATTTCCTGAATCATCTTTAGTATCAACTAAATTACCAAACATAGCATCACCAACAGCAATAAAAGCAATGTTGTTAATAGTTGCTTCAGTTCCTCTACGAATTTCTGCACCAGCAGTCAATTCTGTTTCAGTACTAAAATTCATAATAGTTACTCCCTCAAAGGTAGGTGTAGATCTTGGTAATGCATCAGCATCACTTTCATTAGAATCTCCTTCAATACCTCTTGGATCTTTACTAGCTGTTGAAAAACCAGCCTCTCTTACTCCAAAAGCATTTGTAATTGTTCCTGTGTATCCTCCAGTAAAATCAAACATATCATCAGCAATATTTACACATAAAATATTTTTTAAATCTACAGTTCCACCAAAAAACTCAACACCATCATCGAATCCATATTTTACTACTAAGTTTTCTAATGTAGTTCCAGAACCTACTGTGTAAAAAGAGAATCCATTAAACTCAGCATCTCCATTAATTTTAGCTCCAGTATACTCTGCAATTACATAAGTTAACACTCCAGAATTATCATCTGCAATAGCTGAACCAGCCGGCATACCGTATGTTAAACCAGCAACTTCAGACTGAACTGCAGCTCCTTTATTTGTCTGTGTTTTACCAGCAATTACAATTCCTCCCCAGTCTCCTGCTGCAGGATTTGTTGCATTAGAAGTAAAAGTAATTGGTTTAGCAGCTGTACCAGCAGCCATAATTTTTGCTCCTTGTTCTACAGCTACATAAGTATCTGTACGACCAGCCTCTACTTTTACTGTAGTTCCTGCTTCAATAGTTAAAGTATAACCATCTTTAACCAACAAAGCTCCTGTTAATAAATACTCTACATTAGACTTTAAAGTTACATTTCCTTCTATAGTTCCATGTAAATCTCCAGCTATGATATCTGCATTAGAAGTAATAATTCCACTATTGTCTACAGGGTCATTATTATCGTCTTCACTACAACTTGAAAAAGTTAATGCTGCAATAGCTAACATTGATAAAATTGATTTTTTCATCTTAAATAAAATTTTGTTTTGTTTTTGTTTCAAATTTTGTTGATACAAAGTAACAACAGGTATGTCTTAGTTTGAGTTAAGAGCTTATTAAGTTCTTGTTAAGTCTATTTGCGTTTTTGTAAACTTATTGTTAAGTGTAATCATTAATGCTTCTGTTATTAATATCAAATAAAAAAGGTGTTTGATTTTAAAAAACCAAACACCTTTTTTATATTTTAAAGTTAAGTTTTAGAACTTATATCCTAAAGATAAACCTAAATCAATTCCTCTTTTGTATGAAACATTTGTTAATGGAGTATCTAAATCTCTTACTCTCTTAATTGATGGGTTTAAAATATTTTTAAGTGAAACTTTTAAACTCATGTTTTTGTTAAATTGATGTTTTGCTACAAAATCTAAAGTCGTAATGGCTTTTTGTACAACATCCTCTAAACCTATTGTTCCTGAATTTGTACCAATACTATATAACTTATCACCCTGATAATTTATCACCAAAGTAGCCATAGATTCTTGATCTTTATGATTTAACACATATGAAATATCTCCATTTACAATAATTGGAGAAGCTCCCTGTAACTGTGAAGTTGTATTAGTTGGTCTAAACAATCCTCGTGTTTCTAAATCTTGAGTTGTATACATATAGGTACCATTGGCTCCAAATTTAATTTTACTAAAATCTTCTGTAGTATCATCTCCAAAAGTTGCTAAAGTTGTTTTATATTCCATTTCTAAACCTAAAACTTTAGCATCTCCAGTGTTTTGATATGAATATGCATTGTCTGATGCTGCATTTAACTCTATTCTGTTAATAGAATTTTTTATCATTTTACCAAATACCGTTGCTGAAATTAATCCTCCATTCTCTGGGAAAAACTCATATTTAACATCTAAATTGTAGTTATCAGAAGGCTCTAAATCACCATTTCCTTGCTCTGTATAGTTAGCCCCTTCGTATACAAACTCTGCAACTTCTTTAAACTGAGGATATGTGTATGTTTTACTTGCAGAAAATCTAAATTGATTTTCATCATTTAAACTATATTTTAAATTTAAAGAAGGTAAAATATATGTATTGTTTAGTTGTGCACTATCATCCGACAAATTCGTTTTCCAATTCACATCCATTGTAATGTTTTCAAAACGACCTCCTAAACTAAAAAACAATTTATCAGTGATGTTATAATCTAAATTTACATTCGCACTATTTACCATTTTATCTCCATCATAAGTAAAAGGATCTAAAGCTCCTCTACCAAACCCGAAACCAGTTCTTAAATCAAAATCACCATTATCCAATGCTTGTTGATTTAATATTGCAGACAAATTATTTGGATCAAATAAATTTGAACTCGATAAAGCGTTATGATCAAAATACCAAGCTTTGAAATCTCGTTTTGTGTTTCTAAAACTGTACCCTACTCCTATTGATCCTTTTGTATCTTCAGCTCCTCTTTCACCTAAATAAATTTTAGCAACAATATTTCCTACCAAATCATTTTCAGTTAAATTTTGATAATATCTACTATTTTCTCTTGCTGTACCAGTAGAAAACCTTGCTTTTCCAGAAGGATCGTCTAAAATCACAACATTCTTTTTTCTATCTGGCTGATCATTAACCACATTATTATAGGCCAACCCTAAATCTAGATCTAAATATTCGCCAAATCCGTTTTTAGAAATCAATTGATTTACTAATAATTTATCTTGACTTTCTGTTTGTAAAACAAGGTTTACATCATTATTATCATTAGTATCACCATAATAATCTTGTATTTTTTGACTATTAGAATGAACAAAAACTGAATTAAATAGGATTTTATGATCTGAATTAAAAGAATACTCAAAATTCCCCATTGCTAATTTAGAAGCCGAATAACTGTATTCTTTTGCATCATAATAATTAGATCCTTGAGAAGTTGCTGTTCTATTTCCTACATTAATTCCTTGTTGAAATCTGTAACTATTCCCAAAAGAACCAACCAAGAAATATGAAAATGAAGAACCGTTATCAAATCTAACTTTTCTTCCTCCATTTAAAGAAATTCCAACTTTAGGTAATGCTGATGAAGTACTAGGTGAAATTTGACCTGTAAAACTGTATTTTTGTAAATCTGTTATTGGTTGATCCGTATTTGTTTGAATCCCTAAGTAATTAGCAGAATTAATATTCTTAAAATCTTTAAAAGTAGTTTGTGAATTTGCTCCAGTAGAAATTCCAATGGCAAAGTTTGATTTTGTAGAAGCTTGTTTTGTTTCTACATTTATATTTGCTCCACCTAAATCTCCTGTTACACTTGAAGAAAATGTTTTACTAATTCCAACATTCTGTAATACATCTGTAGAAAACAAATCTAAAGAAATGTTTTTGTTTGATGGATCATTAGAAGGCAATGGTAATCCGTTTAAGGTAGTACTATTATATCTATCCCCTAAACCACGAACATAAACATCACTAGACCCTTGTTGTTTAGATACTCCTGTAACTTTAGTTGTTGCTGCTGCAGCATCAGAAACTCCCTGAGAAGACAATTGCTCAGCTCCAACACTTTCAATCACCACTACAGATTCTTTCTGAACCTCCATTAAAGCAGCCTCACTTTCTTTATTAACAACAGCAGTTAATACTACTGCATCTAAAGCATCGGCTACAGAAGACATTACAATCGTAATATTTTGCGTTGCATTAGCTTTTACTGTTACTTGTTTTTTAACAGTTTCGTATCCTACAAACTCAAAAACAAGAGTGTGTACACCTGGACTTAATTTTATAATGTAATTTCCATCAAAATCAGAGGTAGTTCCTACAGTATTATCTTTACTGTCGTAAATACTTACAAAAGGCAAAGGTTCTAACCCCATATCCTTATCTTGTATTTTTCCTGAAATGGTTCCTTTTGACTGTGCAAACGTAACTACACTCATCAAAGTAAAAAATGTAACTAATAAATTTCTCATTATCAATGCTATATTTGTTAAAAGCGGTGCAAAAGTCTATAAATAATACCTTAAAGAGCGCAATATATCATTACCTTTATGTTAAAATATTGTTAACTACAGTCCATGATTACGTTAAGTTAGGCTTACTGTTAAATGATTGTTAACAAACTCTTTTGTATCTTGTAAAAGATTAATTTTGCTGTGATTAATAACACATATAATGGAAACAAATCAGATTAAAATACTTTTAGTAGACGATGAACCAGATATCTTAGAAATTGTTGGTTACAATCTTAAAAAAGAGGGATACGATATTTATACTGCAGAGAATGGCTTAGAAGCTGTAAGTCAAGCAAAAAAAGTACAACCTCATTTAATTCTATTAGATGTAATGATGCCTGAAATGGATGGTGTTGAAGCTTGTGAAAAAATTAGAGAACTTCCTGATATGGGAGATGTAATTATTTCTTTTTTTACTGCTAGAGGTGAAGATTATAGTCAAGTAGCTGGGTTCGATGCTGGTGCTGACGACTACATTACCAAGCCAATTAAACCAAAATTGTTAATTAGTAAGATTAAATCTTTATTAAGAAGAATTAAAGAAGAAGGTAGTAACAACAATACCGAATTAGGTGGAATTACCATAGATCGTGACGAATACTTAATTATTAAAGACGGTGATAAAATTGTGTTACCTAGAAAAGAATTCGAACTTTTTTCTTTGTTAACTTCTAAACCAGGTAAAGTATTTAACCGAGAATCTATCATGAAAAAAGTTTGGGGTAGTGATGTAGTGGTTGGAGATAGAACTATTGATGTACACATTAGAAAACTTCGTGAAAAAATTGGTGATGATTACTTTAAAACCGTTAAGGGAGTAGGATATAAGTTCATTTTACATGAAAATTAAAAACTTCTTACTTTTTTCAATTCTCCTCTCTTTTATACTTGTTGCTTGTATCAATGCAGCCATTATCTTTTTTATGTTCAATACATTAGAAGAGATAGATGTTAATGCGCTACTCATTTTATCTGGAGTCTTATTTATACTTCTAACAATTGTACTAAATAGCGGAATTAACAATTACATTAATTATAGAATTGATAAAATATACAATCAAGTAAACACTTTAAAAAAGAGAAGAATTTCTAGAATTAATGTAAATGCTGATGAGTTTGACTTTTTAGCCAGAGACATTCTGAAGTATTCCTATAAAAAGAAAAGAGAAATCACAAAGTTGAATTATCGTGAAAATTACAGACGTGATTTTTTAGGAAATGTTGCTCACGAGTTAAAAACACCTTTGTTTACCGTACAAGGTTACTTGTTAACTTTAATTGAAGGAGCTGCTGAAAACAGAGAAATTAGAGAAAAATATTTAAAAAGAGCCAACCTTGCTATTGAAAGACTTAGTGAAATTGTTGGAGATTTAGATTTAATTACAAAACTAGAAACCAACGATTTAAAACTTAAAATTGACACTTTTAACATCATAAAAGTCATTCAAAAAGTTTTTGATTTACTAGAAATGCAAGCCAAAAAAAGAAATATAAAACTTACGTTAGATAAGTTTTATGACATTCCTGAATTTGTATTGGCAGATCAAAGTAAAATTGAGCAAGTGTTAATCAACCTTGTGATGAATTCTATTAAATACGGAAAAATTGGTGGAACAACCATCGTTTCTGTAGACTATGAAGACGAAGAAAAAGTAGTGATTAAAGTAACCGATAACGGTGAAGGAATTGCCGAAGTAGATGTTCCTAGATTGTTTGAACGTTTTTATAGAGTAGATAAAAGTAGGTCTAGAGATCAAGGAGGTTCTGGTCTAGGATTGTCAATTGTAAAGCACATTATAGAAGCACATGAACAAACTATTGATGTAACAAGTAGTGTTGGTGTTGGTTCTACGTTCTATTTTACATTGGAGAAAGCTTAAAAGCCTTAATTAAATACTCAGAAATACAATGTTGAGACGTCTTTTTAAAAGATCCCTCAACATTTTTTTTGTTTAACAAATCAATTGTAAACTCTTTTTGAGTACTAAAATTAGCTATGTTACTACGCTGTAAATAACTAGCCAAATACTCTTGTTCTGTTTGTCCCGGTGTGGGAATATAAAAAGCCCGTTTTTCTAAAATAACCAAATCCATAATGGTACTATATCCTGATCTTGAGATCACTAAATCAGATGCATTTATAGCCTTTTCTAAATCTTTCGATAACAAATAATCTACCACCACAACATTTGATGGAAAAACTTTTGTAGAAGCGTTTAAAGTTCCTCTTACCAATAATATTTTGCCTTTAAAGTATTTTAACTCCTTAAACATTAAATCTTCCAAAGCCTTTCTTTGTCCTTCTACTCCAGACAACAATACCAATAAATTGTACTTCGTTGGAATCTCTTGTTTTTTGAATCTAGATAAAACCCCAATGTATTGAATATTTAAGTTTGAGGTGTTTTTAGATAAGTCTCCTGAATACAAACTATTTTCTTCATCAGGCACCCAACATTCTTGGTGTTTTTTGATGAAATAATGATGAATTTTATTAATGCCTTTTGATAAAATCCCTGCTTTAATATTTAGCTGATGAGTGATATAAACAGATGGTATTTCTGAATGGTAGATTCCTAACCTATTATCAGAAATAATCCCAACTATCTCCTTTTTATGCTCTGTGATATATTTTTTGATAACAGCTTGTTCCTTAATAATTCCATTGACAATTTTTGGAATATTTAAACACATAGACCAAACAAAATATTGATGATACTTTATTCCGTAAGTCGGTAATTCTAACGTTTCCATATTTGGAAATTCTTTTTGTAAAAAATCCAAAGCACTACCATCACAAGCGATGACAGGAATATATCCTAAAACCATAATTTCTTTTATAATAGGAATACAACGAGATGCATGACCCCAACCCCAATTTAAAGGAGCAACTATTATTTTATTCTTATAGTTTAGATTAGCCATTATTAAAATTACCTGTAATATATAAACCTGATTTTAAAATTTATTCTAAATAGAATGAAAAATTTAAAAATATCATAGAAACGAATATTTATACATATATTTATCATAAAGCACTAAATATTAACCATTTAAAATTACATATTATGAAAAAATTAATAGGATTAACATTAGTTGCAGTTTTTACACTCTCTAGTTGTAGGGTAATTAGACCCGGAGAAGTAGGAGTGAAACAAACTTTAGGTAAATTTTCTAGTAAAATACAAACGCAAGGCGTTATTTTTTACAATCCATTTGTCAGCAGAGTCATTAAAGAATCTACCCAAACAAGCAATATTAAACTTATTTTAAGCCTACCTAGTAAAGAAGGATTAAGTGTTGGTTCTGAAATATCAATATTATACCGATTAGAACCTTCAAAATTAACTTCAGTACTTGAAAGCTTAGGGGGGAATTATGAATCTGTAGTGACTAGTATTTTTAAATCTGCTGCTGCTGATGTTTGCGCTCAATTTTATGCAAAAGATATGCACTCTGGAATGCGAGCAAAAATTGAAGCTGAAATCCTAAGAAAAATGAAAATAAACATGGAAAAACAAGCAGAAGGAATAGACTTAATAGCTGTATTGCTAAAAAGAGTTCAACTACCTAATGGTTTGGCTAGTTCTATAGAAAGAAAACTACAAGCTGAGCAAGATGCCATGAGAATGGAGTTTGTTTTACAACAAGAAAAATTAGAAGCTGAAAGAAAAATAATTAATGCAAAAGGAGAAAGAGATTCACAAAAAATATTCTCTGAAGGTTTAACAGATGAAATTATTCAAATTAAAACAATAGAAGCGTTTAAAGAATTATCAAAATCGCCTAATAGTAAAGTTATTATCACTGATGGGAAAACCCCATTATTAATCAATCAAGATTAATAAAAGCTTTTGTTATTTATAATTAAAAAATGGCTTTGTTTACGTTGTAAACAAAGCCATTTTTTAATATTATGTAGGTTAAATTACACCAAATCAAACCCGATGTCTTTTCTGTAATTCATTTTGTCAAAAGAAATTTTATCAATCGTTCTATAAGATTTTGCCAAAGCAGAAGGAATATCCTCTCCAAAAGAAGTCACTGCTAAAACACGTCCTCCATTAGTAACAATCTTTCCATCTTTTAGGTCTGTACCTGCATGAAATACTATAGATTCTTCTTCATTTTCTGTACCTATAATAACATCTCCTTTTCCATAAGCTTCTGGATATCCACCTGCAACAACTACCACTGTTGTTGCGGTTCTAGAATCTACTTCATAAGATTTAGATGCTAAAGTTTGTGTTGCTACTCCTTCAAATAAATCTAATAAATCAGAAGTAATACGCGGTAAAACAGCTTCTGTTTCAGGATCCCCCATACGTACATTATATTCAATTACATAAGGATCTCCACCAATATTCATCAATCCGATAAAGATAAATCCACGGTAATCAATACCATCTTTTTGTAAACCTTCAACCGTTGGTTTTACTACTCTATCTTCTACTTTTTTGATAAACGCTTCATCAGCAAAAGGTACTGGAGAAATTGCACCCATACCACCAGTATTTAAACCGGTATCTCCTTCTCCAATTCTTTTATAATCTTTAGCAGATGGTAAAACTTTATATCCTTTTCCGTCTGTTAATACAAAAACAGACAATTCAATTCCGTCTAAATATTCTTCAATCACCACTTTAGAAGAAGCTGCACCAAATTTTTCGTTGGTTAACATATCTGCTAACTCCTCTTTGGCTTCTTGTAAATCATTAATAATTAACACTCCTTTACCTGCAGCTAATCCATCTGCTTTTAATACAAATGGTGGTTTTAAAGTTTCTAAAAATGCTTGACCTTCAGCAACCGTATCTTTTGTAAAAGCTTCATATTTTGCTGTAGGAACTCCATGTTTGAACATGAATTTTTTAGAAAATTCTTTAGAACCTTCTAATTCTGCTCCATCTTTTTTAGGTCCAATTACTGGAATGTTTTTTAATTCATCATCAGCCAAGAAAAAGTCGTGAACACCTGCTACCAGAGGAGCTTCTGGTCCAACAACTACCATATTAATGTTGTTTTCTAACACTGCTTTTTTAACTGCAGGAAAATCTGTTGGATCTATTGCAATATTGTTAGCTATTTTTGAAGTACCAGCATTTCCTGGTGCTATAAATAACTTAGACAATTTTTTACTTTCTACTAATTTTTTTGCAAACGCATGTTCTCTACCTCCAGAACCTAAAATAAGAATATTCATAATTTATTTACCTTTTCCTTTAATAACCACAATAATGGTATATAAGATGATTTTAATATCAGTCCACAAAGATAGGTTATCTAAATAAACTAAATCGTACCTAGCTCTAATTTTCATTTGTGCAAATGTGTCGGCATACCCAAAACGAATTTGTCCCAGAGATGTGATTCCTGGTTTTAAGCATTGTAGCTCTGCATAATTAGGGATTTCACGAATGATATTATCTAAAAATTGCTGTCTTTCTGGCCTTGGCCCTACAATACTCATATCACCTATTAACACATTGATAAACTGTGGAAATTCATCAATTCTATATTTACGCAGTATTTTTCCCATTTTGGTAATCCTAACGGTTTCTTCGGCAGATAACAAAGGATCATTTACGGGAGGAAAACCCTTCATGGTTCTCAGTTTAAATATATGAAACTCTCTTCCGTGCTGCCCAATCCTTTTTTGAAAAAAGAAAGGTTTTTCACCTGTAGTGATAAAAATCAACAAGGCTACAAAAGGAATTAACCAAATTAAAATAGTTATTACTACAATAAAAGAAAATAGAATATCAAATATTCGTTTAAACATGAAACGTGTTAGTTATTAAAAATTTGCCCCAAAATAGCTTCTGTAATAGCATATGTTGGTTTAACACCTTTCATTCCTAATCCTCCTGAAGCCAATGTACTTCCTGAGTGTAAAGGATTGTCTGATGCATAATAAGCATACCTTACTTTTACTTTTTTAGAAATATGATTTCTTACTTGGGAGGCGATTTGAATGGCTTTTTGATAATGAGCTCCTTCCATTTCTAACCCAACTGTATTCCAACTAGTGCTTTTAAAATAGTTAAGAATAGACTTGTTTTGTAACGATGTCCCCAACACCGTTACCATATTCCCTGTAAAAGTGTTCAAATTTAATTTTTTGAATTGATTTTCATCCAATTCATTGATAAAAAAATAGTTATCTGCTGTTCCTTCTAAAATATGTGCTGTTGGAATCATGACATCTCCCTTATCTCCAAATAAAATTCCGGCTTTTCCCATAATAGAAACTGATTGTACATCTAACTTAATGGCATCCTCTAGTCCGTGATTATAGGGTTTTAGCAATTCATCCATGGTTTCATAAGCTTGTTCTCCAAAAGCATAATCCATCACGATAATTACAGGAGCTTTATCTTTTGGTTCTTGATTGATGAATGAAGTGTCTATAATTTGAACATCAATATTTGCTCCTGAGGTATCATTTACTTCCGTCAATCCATTTTTTATAGCGTATTGCAACACCTTTTCTCTCTCTTCTTTGCTTTTAACTTCACTTAATTCTTTATATAAAGTAAAAACATCTTCACTTTTAAATTGAAGTGCTTTTTTTGCATACAAAACATTTAAAACCGAATGCATGTTAGAACTAATAACGTGAATTGGCCTCTTTAACATTCCTTTATTAAACAAAACTTTTTTTATATTTCTAGCCCAAATATTTCCGTAAACATGCTTTCCAACCTGATCGATTAAACTATCGCTAAAACGAATTAATCTGAATTGATTGTCAATTTTTTCTTTGGCTGCAAGGCTTCCTAAACCATAAATGATATGAAAAAACCTATCCGGATTTTTTTTGGTAGATAATTGTTTATAAACACTTTTAACCTCATCAAAACTTCTTCCTAACAGATTAGATAAATAAACAAAAAGTACTTCTCTGTCTTCTTGAATAATCTCATCATTTGAAAGTACAAGCTCTTGTAATTTTTCCCATTCGTGAGAAATTTCATTTCTATACCCCACAAACATTCTATTCAACAATTTATGCGATTCTAAATACATAAATGTTAAATGTGTTAAGACATCATAAATATCAGATCTACCGCGGGTAATCTCAATATTCATTTGTTCTCCATCAATTCTGTAACAATTTCGTCTTCTTTTTGGAGGAACTATTTTTGTAAAGTGACCTTCATCTAAACCTTCGGTAGCCGTTAAATTAATAAATCTACAGTTTTCAATTCCATCTGGTAAACGATCTAAAACATATAACAGCCCTTGTAATTCAAACTTTTTAGGGTCTGATATAGATCCATAAATCTCTGGCTCTAGCTCCAATAAAGCTTTTCTTAAAGATTGTCCAGACATTCCCATAGGTTTGTAATGACCTCTGTTAAACAAATGTAACATGGTAATATACATGGTTTCTATGGCTCTTTTAGACTTTTGAGCCAATATTCTTTCTTTTTGTTCCATAGGTATGGAAGATAAGAATTCTGCTTAAGATATTGAAGTAGGGAGTGAAGATTTAAACTTTAAAAAGACTTTTTTCAAGGTAGACTCAACCTCAATATAATCAGGCATTTTATTACTCATGTAAATAAACATAATGTTGTACGTGCTATCATTTCCTTCAAAAAACTCATGCTGATGTAATCGATAAGCTTCTCGTAACAATCTTTTAATTCTGTTTCTATCAACGGCATGTTTAAAATTTCTCTTAGGAACGGAAAAAGCAACTTTAACCTCAGGGTTTTCTTCTTTATTCACTGGTAAATAAATCATTTTTATGGGAAAACTTTTAGCAGACTGTCCCTCGATAAACAATTGAGCAATTGCTTTTCTACTTTTTAATTTTTGATTTTTACCTAAAGTGAATTTCATAGGATGCAAAAATAAGCAAACAAGTGTTTATAAACTTACTTTTAAAATGAATATGCTACGGCAACTGATAAATTTCTTCCGGGAGCACTTATAGAAGAAGCAAATTCCTTATAATGAAGATCTAAAATATTTTGTATTTGAAACTGTATTCTTAAATTTTTACTAAAATGATAATTACTATTAAAATTCAGAACACTCCAATTAGGAGTTCCTTCTTCATTTGGGGTTTCATCAATATTATCAATTCCCTCTGTTAAATTATATCCTTTTAACTTTTTAGCCATTGAAAAACGATAATTCAAGGCTAGATTAAACATTTTTTTATAAAAACCTAAAGAAATATTTCCAAATAAAGGAGGAATAGATGATAAAGGTTCCTCATTTTCATAAGAAATTCCTTTGGTATAAGTAATTCCCCCATTGATTTTTACATCTTTTAAAAATTCCCAATTTGAACTTACAGTAGCTCCATAAATAGCCGCTTTACCAATATTAGTATTGGCTAAAATATTTTCATCTTCAAAAGTATCTCCATCATAATTAATAGATGTTCCAAACTCTGTGGACTGAGCTCTACCAATGTAGTTATCTAATAAGGTATAGTAAATATTACTATCAAAATAAAACTTATAAGCTAGTAAGTTCTTAGCAAAACCAATTTCTGCACTATACAAATGTTCTGGTTGTAAACCGGTATTTGGAACTGTTAATTTTCCTGATTTAGATCTAATTTTTCCAACATCATCAACATTAGGTGCTCTAAACCCTTTTGACAACACCACACTTATTTTATCTGTAGGATATGGTTTAAAAATATAACCTAAAGAACCTGTTAATGCCATATTATTTAATCTTAATTGATTATTTGGGATATTAATAGATACATTTTGATTCCAATTTGCACTTAACAACGTTGATGTTAATCTTAGTCCTGCATTAACAATGTGTTTTTTACTTAATTCTTGTCTATAAGAAGTATAAATAGCTGCACTACTATAAGTACTACCTCCATCTGGATAACGAGTGTCTGCAATATAATTATTGGTTACCCCCGTAATTTTATTTCCAGAAAAAGACAACGTTTCTCCTTTAGCTGATGAATTTACATTGTTATGAACCAACTCTAATCCATAAAATAATTTATTCTTTTTTGATACTCCCATAGGAATAAAAAAATCACTATTTAAAGAAAAAACATCAACCTCTTCAAAACGAGAAGTTCTATCCAGAGAACCAAAATTTCTATTAATTCTAGATTCAAGAATATTTTGATATGCTAAAGTAATGGCTCCATTTTTTAATACCGATTTATAATCTTTAAACTTGGCTTGAGCAGAAACGAACAATCTTTCTTGGGGTCCATAATACCACTCTGCAAACTTTAAATCATTATTTTTATAATCGTTTAGTTTTCCAAAATTTGGAATATCATTGGTTGTGCTAAACTGACCGTTTAGAATTAAATCTATTTTTTGATGAATAGGCATCATAAATTTTTGCATCAAATCTAGCTGATGATAACCTGTGTTTTTTTGAATATTTGGATTTGGATTAATCGTACTTGAGCTATAGTAATCTTTACTTGTATTCTGAGAATATTGATAAACTTTTCCCCAATCTTCATAACCATGAATTCTATTTTTTCCCATTTTTAAATCATCAAAACTACTATAAGAAACGTTGGTCAATGAAGCCCATTTTTGATGTGAAACTTGAGTACTAAAACTAGTACTATGCTCATTATTTACAGTACTATTTCTATAAAAAACTTGATTTTTTAAATTAAGTTTTTTAGTATAATTTATATTTTTAGTATAATAATGGACAACTCCTCCCAATGCATCAGATCCATAAGTTACAGAGGCTGGTCCAAAAACGACTTCGGTTCTTTCTAAAACAAAAGGACTTACAGATATTGAGTTTTGTAAATGTCCGTTTCTATAAATAGCATTGTTCATTCTAACACCATCAACAACCAATAATACTCTGTTAGACTCCATTCCTCTAATAACTGGAGAACCTCCTCCAAATTGAGATTTTTGCACTCTAATTCCTGGAATATTTGCCAATAAATCTGCTGATGTTTGTGGAGAAATATAATCTATTTCTTTTCTAGCAACAATTTCTATATGCTCTGGAATACTTTGTTTTTTCTCTGCAACTCTTGATACGGAAAGCACCACACTTTCTAAACCTTCTGATGTTGGTTCTAAAAAAATAATTCCATCAGAATCTCTATAAGTAATTTCTAAATTGTTATAATTTTGATGTTCTAAACTTAGAACTGTTTCTGACTGAAGATTTTTAAAAATAACCAATCCAAATTTATTGGTTATTTTTTTCTTTTTTAAGTTAATGTTTTCCACCTCAACACCTTCTATTTCTTTGTTTGTATAGGCATCTACCACTCTTATTTGTTGTGCAAAAGAACTGATGGAAAAACAACATAAAATAAATAACAATCTTTGCATTACTCTAAAATTTTTGAAAGTATATCTAGCGACTTTGGTTTTCTGAAAGAAGATAAATGTAGTTGATAATATTTTAGCAAAACATCTAAAACCAATCCTCGTTGATTTTTACTAAACCTCTTAGTTTCTAAATCATCAAACTTTAAATTTAGTGCATTATTAAAAAGAGTTAACATCTCTCCTTGAATAACATTGGCTCCATTTCTAATCACATATTTACCCTCACTTAAATCAAAAAAATATCCCTTTTCTTGATGTGTGGTATCAGGATAAAAACCTAAACATTTAGTAAGCTGAATTAAAAAGACCAAATGAAAATTTGCTACATGATCATGATGATCTAACCAAACAATGGTATTTTCTAAGAAATCAAATAAAACCTCGTTCTCCCCTTCTTCTTCTCCTAAAATAGAACTTAAAAATTCTGATAAAAAGAATACTATAGACTGTTTAATTAAATCTACATGAAGAGTTAAAAAAGGATGTAATACTCTTGCCTCAGAAATACTATTTAAGCTTCCTTTATTATTATGAGAAGCATTGATTTGAAGAATTGACAAAGGAAAAAATAAAGACTTGTTTACTTTTCCTTTTTTCCTCTTTAAAATACCTTGTAATAAATATGATTTTAGTCCTTCTTGTTGGGTATAGCATTTTACAATAAGACTACTATCGCCGTATTTAACGGCACTAATAACAATAGCTTTGGTATTGACTTGCATTAATTTACAATGGCTATTTTAGCAGTAGTGGTTTCAGAACCATCTTGACTAGATAATAAAACAATATACACTCCAGAAACGACAGGATTTCCTCTTAAATTTGTTTTATCCCAAACAACTTTACCTCCAAAAGATTGATTTGACTGATTAACATTTGTCTCATAAACCAACCTACCTGATACATCCATTATTTTTACATTGGTTCCATCAGGAATTCCATTTCCATCTTTGGCTACAATGGTTATAATTTCGTGCCCAGTCTGGTTTCTAATAGCTGGATTAGGATAAGCAATTACAGAAGTAATACTCGTTCCAAAAGGTTCATTTTTACTATCATATGCTAATGTTCCTTTTTCAGTGACCATATAAATTTCTCCTGTAGTTTCATCCAACTCTAAATCAATCACATTATCACTTGGTAACGGAGAATTTGAAATATTAAAAATATTATGAGTTGTTTGACCATCTGAAGATGTTTGAAAAACACCAGCCCCTTGGGTTGCAAACCATTTGTTTCCGGCTAAATCTATAATAATATCATTTACCTGAGTATCTGCTAAAAACTCTCTAGGAGCACCATTCTCCTCAATAATTAAAGTAGTCGCTGGTCTTTTAGTCGCTGAAAACAAATTATCATAATCATTAAAAACAACCAAACCTAAACCTGTTCCAATCCATATTCTTTCATTTTCATCAACAACAACAGAAAACACGTAGTTTGAAGGTAATTGAGCATTATTTGCCAAATCATTTAAAATAGTAATATCTCTTTTAGTATCGTCCTCAATAGGGTTGGCGTTAAAAACAAATAAACCGCTTCTAGCAGAAGCAGCATACACGTTATTATTTTGATCTACGTACATTTTATTAAATCCTCTAATAAATTTACCTCTAACCTTATCTGTAAAATCAATATTAGACTCCCATCTATCTGCACCTTCTTTTCGTCCATTATAACTAGTAAAAAAATAATCATTACTAGCTTGTGAATTGGCCGTCCAAATAATATCATTCTTATCAACAATCATATTTCCTATCCAAGTTTCATTTGCAAAAGCATTACCAGGTAAAATAGAATTTGATTTAAGCCATTTTTGTTTGAATTTATAATTATTTAATTCAACTATTCCTTCTTCAACACTAGCAACCAAAACCCTAGTATTATCAACAGGATCTACAATTGCTTTTACACAATCTCTAGTATTTGAAAACTGATCGTATGTTAAATAATTCCATTTATTATTTACAAAATAATCAATATTTGAAGTTTTCTCTAATTGATTATATGAAGCGTTATGACCTCCATAAACCACCCATTTTTGATTTCCGGTCACAGTAATACTAAAAATATCATTTGCTGAAGGTCCATCAGGATGCAATTCTATATAATTTTTCTTATCTGTTAAAGATGTTTTTAAAACACCAAAATCACTTGTATTAACAAAAACTTGGTCATTGTTAATAATTGCTTTTGTAGTTGTAAAACTGTAATCTAAAGCCTCATTTAAGTCAATTTCGTCTGCTTTGCTATAAGTTGATATTTCGTATAATTCTACCAAATTAGACATCGTAACAATTAACTCGCTTGTAGATTGGTCTATACTTAAATCCAAAATATTTTTTGAGGTGGTAATAATACTTGTTTGTGGATTACTTATTTCAAAAACATTAACTCCTTTGGAAAAATAAACTTCATCATTTAAGCTTAACAAATTACTTATATTACCATTAGCAATCATGGTCCAATTCATAAAATCAACTGGGTTAGATGAAAGATTAATATTATACAACCCATTATTTGTAGCCGCATAAAGAATATTATTTTCTACCACAATATCATTTACAAAATAAGAACTACTAGTAGTACTTAATTTATAAGTATCTCCAAACTCAAAGTTTTCTATATTTAATTCTATAATCCCAAAATCTCCATATAAATACAATTGATTTTGAGAACGATAAGCTCCCTTTACAATTTTATCAACCAAAATAAGATTGTCTTTTATTCCGGTTACAGGAATTACATTATTTTCTGCATCAATAATTTCTACCAAACCACTTTCATAACCTATAATAATGCTTTCGGAAAGTTCATCAAAAGAAATACTAGAAGTAGTTGTTCCCGAAAGTCCATTTACTGATGAAAATTTATGTATTTCTTCTGTATCTAAGTCATAAATGAACATCGCATTGTTAGATATTGAATATAATTTATTTCCTACTATTGTAAAATCTTTTACATCGTTGTAAGAATACAAATCTTGCCATTGATTTGAATAATCTTTTTGAGCAAAAACTATGCTTGTAAAACAAAATAGGAAAGAAAGTAAATATCTCATTTTTTAATTACTAAGGATTTGGTAATGTAACAAATGTAAAACATAAAAAACAAAGTAATATTGAATAAACATTATGAATTATAAAGAAATAGAACGCAAGTTTTTAATCAACAATTTAAACTTTATAAAAGAGAGTTTTGACCACAACAGAATTGAACAAGGGTACTTAAACTCTAACAAAAATAGAGCTGTTAGAGTAAGAATAAAAAACAATCACGGTTTTTTAACCATTAAAGGAAGTTCTAATGAAAGTGGAACGACACGTTTTGAATGGGAAAAAGAAATTCCTGTAGCAGAAGCCAAACAATTAATAGCCATTTGTGAACCAGGTGTGATCAGCAAAACAAGATATTTAGTAAAAGCCAACCTACATACTTTTGAAGTTGATGTTTTTGATGGTGACAACCAAGGATTAATTGTTGCCGAAGTAGAATTGTCATCGGAAAACGAAACTTTTGAAAAACCTGAATGGTTAGGAAAAGAAGTTACAGGAGAGGTAAAATACTACAATTCTCAACTAAGTAAAAACCCATACAAAAACTGGTAATTACTTTATAGTGTGATAATATATAGTAATAAAATGACATAGACTACCTAACAAAACTAGTATGTGAAAAATAGCATGATTGTACTTTATTTTATTAGCTGCATAAAAATATGCTCCTATAGAATAAAAAATCCCTCCCCATAACAACCATCTTTGTCCCCAAAGTGGTAAATTTTCAATTAAAGATTTTAAGAAAAAAAGAATAATCCATCCCATAAAAACATAGGATAAAACGGAAATTACTTTATATCTACCTATAAAATAAATCTTATATACTATTCCTAAAATTGCCACTATCCAAGAAATAATAAACACCAACCAACCTACTTTTCCCTCTAATACCACCAAACAAATGGGAGCATAAGATCCTGCAATTAAAACATACACCGCAGAATGGTCTAAAATATTAAGATAATATCTTACTTTTTGATTGATAGCACTATGATATAAAGTTGATGAGGCATACAAAACCATCATACTAATTCCGTAAATCGCATAACTTAAAACAGCATTAAAACTCCCCGAAACAATTGCTTTATACATCAGTAAAGGAAACACCAAAACACTGAGAAAAAAACCGATTGCATGTGTCCACACATTCCATTTTTCCTCTACAGGTTCATAATATGTTACCTTAAATTCCATTACTATAAGTTTCTTTATAATTTACAAAAAAGCACAATCATTAACAATTGTTAAGTCAACTATTTTGTAAATAAATTACAAGCTTTCTTATATAGTTTTTTACGAAAGTGTACTTTTGTGCAAAACATTATTTTTTAGAGGAAATGGCAAGAATTTTAACAGGTGTACAGAGTACGGGAACTCCTCATTTAGGGAATTTATTAGGAGCAATTATTCCAGCTATAGAAATAGCAAACAATCCAGAAAATGAATCTTTTTTGTTTATCGCTAACTTACACTCTTTAACTCAAATTAAAGATAGCAAAACATTAAAACAAAATACATACAGCGTAGCAGCTGCATGGTTAGCATTTGGGTTAGACATTAACAAAACTGTGTTTTACAGACAAAGTGATGTACCTCAAACTACTGAGTTAACTTGGTATTTAAATTGTTATTTTCCATATCAAAGATTAACCTTAGCACACTCTTTTAAAGACAAAGCTGATAGATTAGAAGATGTAAATGCTGGTTTGTTTGATTACCCAATGTTAATGGCTGCTGATATTTTATTATACGATGCTGAAATTGTCCCTGTTGGAAAAGATCAATTACAACATTTAGAAATTACTAGAGATGTGGCTAGTAGATTCAACCACCAAATGGGAGAAACTTTTGTATTGCCTGATGCTAAAATTCAAGAAAGCAGTATGTATGTTCCAGGAACCAACGGAGGTAAAATGAGTAAATCTCAAGGAAATATTATTGATATTTTTCAAGACGATAAAAAACTACGTAAGCAAGTCATGAAAATTGAAACGGATAGTACTCCTTTAGAAGAACCTAAAAACCCTGATACTTGTAATTTATTTGCCTTGTACCAATTATTAGCTTCAGAAGAGCAAATTGCACAAATGAGAGCCAATTATGAAGGTGGTAATTATGGATACGGACACGCAAAACAGGCTTTTTACGAATTATTAGTTGATAGATTTGCTGAGCAACGTGCCAAATACAACTACTATATGGAAAACTTAGAAGAAGTTGACAAAGCTTTAGCTATCGGAGCTAAAAAAGCTGGAGCCATTGCAAATGAAGTTTTACAAAGAGTAAGAACCAAAATTGGTTACTAAATAAAAAAAGCACCCTAATAAGGTGCTTTTTTTTATGTTTTATATTTCCTAATTACGGAGCTGGATTAGGCTGTAATTTCTGAATTTCATCAATTTTTTTTAAAACTTCTTCTGGCAATTCAACATCAATAGAACTCATATTTTCTTTTAACTGCTCCATGTTAGTAATCCCAATAATATTGGCCGTTACCCAAGGTTGATGATTGACAAAAGCTAGAGCTAAATGTGTTAAACTCAATCCTAATTCTTTAGCCAAATTCGCATATTGTTGCGTTAAAAAACTAACTGCTCACTATTGTTCCTAGAAAATTGTGGGAATTTATTTAACTACTATAATTAGATTATATTCAATAGAGTATTTTTTATATACACTCAATAAAACAGTCAATAATATAAACTGTAAAATTATAGTCTATCTTATTATTTTTTTATATTTCAAACCTTAGGTCTGAACAAGCTGAAAAAAGACTTAAAACAAGGAGTAGGCTCTTTAAAAAAATATACTATGAAAAAAAACATTTACACCCCCCCTGTTAAATTTTTAACAATTGCATCTGGTTTGTTTTTGTTTTTAACTTCTTGTCAAGATGTTGAAAACAATTTAGATTCAAATACTAAAGAAGCTAAGATTGAAACTGAAACATCTAAAATTATTGATTTTAATGGTTTAACTGTAAAACATAGGTTTAGAACTCCTGTTGAAGATTTAGAAATTGAATTGACAGATACTGGTTTAAAACAAATGTACAGTAAAATTAAAAATCCACATTTTCAACTTTCTAAAACTAGCGGTAATACAGACTTATTAGAATTACCTGATACTGATTTAATTATAGAAGCTACTAAACTTGTTACCGATATATTTCCTTATAACTTTGAAAGAGAACCCATGTTTATTAAAAGTGAGGAACAAAAATTTCTTGATACTGTGTCTATAGAAATAAGAGAATATATATTAGCAAACAATCTTATTGACCTTTCAAAAGATTCTTTAAGACTTGTAGAACACGAAAAAAATGTTGAAGCATTCCATATTAAACAAGAAAAGAAAAAATGGGAAATGATTAGAGACGATTTTGAAGGACTGTCTGATGAACAAATAGAAACAAACATAGATCTGATTGATGAATACTACAAAAAAAACATGAACTATGAAATTTTGTTAACAGCTGAGGAAAAAAAACAAGAACTAACAACCAAAATAGCTAGTAAAACACAAAAAACAACTAATCTTGGTTATGAATCTGGAAGCCCTTCACACATGGCATGTGTTTTAGATCTATCAGGAACCCTAGCAAATACACTTAGTGTTAGGGATGCTGGTGAAGATGCTAGAGACCTTGCTGCTCAAGAATATTCAAATTTACCTGGAGCAAACGACCGAAGAGATGCCTTTAGGCACTTAATGTGGAATGTTTTATTAGCTAAATATTATATTACCATGAGTACTGCAAGAAGTACTAGAACTGATTTTGCAAAAAGAGTAGCCGATGCGTATGAAGAATGTGGGGACAATGACTTGGATTCAGAAGCAATGGACTTACACAACAATACTATTGGAAGAGGTATCTATTGGGACCATACAAGCATAAAAAGAAATTGGTTGGGAATACCTTATGGTGTTTCAGAAGCACCAACAAGCACTTATGCTGCCGATGCTAAAAACCGTGTAGAAAACCAGAGTTGTTTTATTGTTAAAGAATATGATGAAGTGTTTTTTCCTGAAAGATACTTAGTGAGCGAGGCTAATAATAAAGATGAACCTTACATAAAATCTAAAATAGAAAATATAGATAACTCTAAAGTTGTTTATTTTATTGGACCGATAGCTCCTAGCTCTGAATATTTAATAACAAGTGAATATGATTATTCTGCTTGTACCTCAGCAGATTTACCATATTCTACAACAACATATACAACAATAACACTTCCTTGGCTTGGCAGTGGCGGTGGAACAATTACTATACCACAAACAACCTACGCTCCATGTGTTAACAGGATGGTTCTAAAATGCTACCAATTATGATTAAACAATATAATTACCTAATAGTATTCATCACACTATGCTTACTAACAGCTTGTGGGGGTTGGGATTTTGGTGACGAGGATGGCACTAAAATTGGAATTGGTTTTGAAATTTCTAATAATTATCCTACCGAGATAGAAGGTGCTAAAATAGTGATTGGAGGTATTAACCAAGAAGATATATTTATAGCGGTTGATACTTTTAATTTACCTATCATAAAGTTAAAATCTGAAATTGCTAATTCTAATGATATCGGTGTTGATCGACAATACATTAACATCATTGAGAACAGATGGAATCCAGATTTTGATAAAATTAAAACCATATCTGACAAAGCATATTTTAAAGCAGTCTTAGCAAATGGTGATAATTATTTAATTGAAAGTTATGCTTTAAAGCATCCTATATCCATAGATTTAGTGAAACATGCAGTTATAAAAAACAGTCTTGGTAAAGTAAAACTTTATATTGATAAAGACTTAAAATTTACGGGGACTATCAGTGATATTCCGTAGAAATTAAATAAAAAAACAGCTGATTTTACTCAGCTGTTTTTATAACTGTTTCAAATTATGATTAAACAATATAATTACCTAATAGTATTTATCACACTAAGCTTACTTACAGCTTGTGGGGGTTGGGATTTTGGTGACGAAGATGCCGATAGAATTGGGATTTCTTTTGATGTCTCTAACAATTACCCTGCTGATATAGAAGGTACTAAAATAGTGATTGGAGGTATTAACCAAGAAGATATATTTATAGCGGTTGATACTTTTAATTTACCTACCATAAAGTTAAAATCTGAAATTGCTAATTCTAATGATATCGGCGTTGATCGACAATACATTAACATCATTGAGAACAGATGGAATCCAGATTTTGATAAAATTAAAACTATTTCGGACAAAGCTTATTTTAAAGCAGTCTTAGCAAATGGTGATAATCATTTGATAGAAGATTCTGCACTAGAGGAACTTTCATCAATCAATTTAGTCAAACATAAAGTGGTAAAAAACCTCCTTGGTAGAGTAGTATTATATATTGATAAAGACTTAAAATTTACGGGGACTATCAGTGATATTCCGTAGAAATTAAATAAAAAAACAGCTGATTTTACTCAGCTGTTTTTATAACTGTTTCAAATTATGATTAAACAATATAATTACCTAATAGTATTTATCTCACTAAGCTTACTTACAGCTTGTGGGGGTTGGGATTTTGGTGACGAAGATGGCACTAAAATTGGCATTGGGTTTGAAATTTATAATAATTATGATAAAGAAATAGAAGACCTTAAAATTATCATTGGTGGTATCAACCAAGAAGATATATTTGTAGCGGTTGATACCTTTAATTTACCTACCATTAAATTAAAATCTGAAATCATAAATTCTAATGATGATGGTCAAACTGCTCAATTAATTAATTTAAAAAACAGATGGAATCCAGATTTTGATAAAATTAAAACTATATCTGACAAAGCTTATTTTAAAGCAGTCTTAGCAAATGGTGATAATTATTTAATTGAAAGTGGTGGAACAATAGATAAACTTATCTCCATTGATTTAGTCAAACATAAAGTGATAAAAAATCTCCTTGGTAAAGTAATTTTATACATTGATGATGAGTTAAAAGTAACTGGTACTATCAGTGATATTCCGTAGAAATTAAATAAAAAACAGCTGAGTAAAATCAGCTGTTTTTTATTTAAAATTAAGGTGCCGGATTTGGCTGTAATTTTTGAATTTCATCAATTTTAGTCAATACCTCTTCTGATAATTCAACATCAATAGAACTGATATTTTCTTTTAACTGCTCCATTTTGGTAGCACCAATAATATTGGCCGTTACCCAAGGTTGATGATTGATAAATGCCAAAGCCAAATGAACTAAACTAATTCCTAACTCTTTAGCTAAATCTGCATATTGTTGCGTTAAGAAAGCTGACTCTTTACTGTTATATCTAGAAAATTGTGGAAATTTATTCACTCGATCATTTTCTGTAGCATTTCCACCTTCCAAATACTTTCCTGATAAAACTCCAAATGCTAATGGAGAATAAGCCAATAAACCTACTTCTTCTCTCATTCCAACCTCAGCCAAACCTATTTCATAAGTTCTATTTAACAAAGAATATGGATTTTGAATGGTTTTACATCTGGTTAAATTATGTTGATCTGATTCTTGTAAATGTCTCATCACTCCCCAAGGCGTTTCGTTAGACAATCCGTAATGACGAATTTTTCCTTGTTTTACCAAATCATCTAAAGCAGAAACAGCAATATTGATGTTATCAAACCACTCATTTTCAGATTTATGTTTATAATTTAATTTTCCAAAGAAATTGGTATTTCTATCTGGCCAATGCAATTGATAAACATCTACATAATCCGTTTGTAAACGCTTAAGGTTTTGTTCAATGGCACTGTGAATCATTTCTTTAGAAAACTGCTGAGGTTCTCTTATATATGACAATCCAGGGTTGGGACCTGTTACTTTAGTAGCTACGACCAAATCTTCTCTTTTTTGATCTTTTAACCAAGAACCTATAAATCTTTCTGTGCTTCCTTGGGTTTCTTTTCTACCAGGAACCGAATACATTTCTGCGGTATCAATAAAATTTATTCCTTTAGAAACCGCGTAATTTAATTGTTCATGAGCTTCTGCCTCGGTGTTTTGTTCTCCAAAAGTCATGGTTCCTAAACATATTTTAGAAACTTTAATATCTGTTTTGGGGATGTTAGTATACTTCATATTGATTTTTATTTGGGCTATTAAATTACATAAAAAAAAGCGTCTCAAAAATTTGAGACGCTTTGGTTTTATAAACAAGTGTTTACTTCTTTTTTAAGCTTCTTGTAATGCAGCAATACCTGGTAAAGTTTTACCTTCCATGTATTCTAATAATGCTCCACCTCCTGTAGAAACGTAAGATACATCATCTCCAAACCCTAAATTGTTAATGGCTGCAGCAGAATCTCCACCTCCAATTAAAGAGAATGCTCCACCTTCTGTTGCTTCTTTTACCGCTTTTGCTACTTCTATAGTACCTGTTGCGTATAAAGGAATTTCTGAAACTCCCATTGGTCCATTCCAAATTACCGTTTTAGATTCTTTAATAATCTTAGAGAATAATTCAATTGTTTGAGGTCCAATATCAAATCCTTCCCATTCATCAGGAATTTGACCTCTTAATACTACTTGAGTGTTTGCATTGTTAGAAAAATCATCTCCCAATAAATTATCAATAGGGAATATTAATTTAACTCCTTTTGCTTTTGCTTTTTCTTCTAATTCTAAAACGTAATCTAATAAATCATTTTGACAAAGAGATTTACCTATGTTTCCTCCTTCTGCTTTTGCAAAAGTGTAAGACATTCCTCCACCAATAATAATGTTATCAGCTACATCTAATAATTTTTCTATAATTAAAATTTTATCAGATACTTTAGCTCCACCCATAATTGCAGTAACAGGCTTTACTCCTCCTTTTAAAACTTTATCAGCGTTTACCAATTCAGCTTCAATGACCAAACCAGCTAATTTATCTTTAAAAAATTGTGCAACAATTGTAGTTGAAGCGTGAGCACGGTGTGCAGTTCCAAATGCATCGTTTACATATACATCTCCTAATTTAGATAATTGCTCAGAAAAAGCTAAATCTCCTTTAGTTTCTTCGGCAAAGAAACGTAAGTTTTCTAATAATAAAACTTCTCCTGGTTGTAAAGCAGCCACAGCAGCTTCAGCTTCTGCACCCACAGTAGCAGCAACAAATTTAACTTCAACTCCAATAATTTCTGAAGCAGTTTTTACTATATGTCTTAAAGAAAATTGGTCTTCTACTCCTTTTGGACGACCTAAGTGAGACATTAATACAGCAGCACCACCATCTTCTAAAATTTTGATGATTGTTGGCTTAGCAGCCTTTAATCTTGTTGTGTCTGTTACATTAAACTCAGCGTCTAAAGGAACATTAAAATCTACTCTTATTAAGGCTTTTTTATCCTTAAAATTAAAATCATTGATTGTTTTCATATGTCAAATCTAAGTTGATGTGCTACAAATATAGTAGTTGATAGTTATTTAATATTTAGTTGAGCATGAAATTAACTAAAACGTTTTAATTATTATAAATTTATAAGCACTGTTTATTTAAATTGTAAATTTGAACTTCTTTTAACTCATCCAAATTCTATGTTATTTAACAATCTTATTGGGCAACAACACATTATTAATCACCTAAAAAGAACTGCTGATACTGGTAGAATTGCACATGCACAGTTATTTGTTGGTGCTAATGGCGTGGGTACTTTATTAGCAGCAATCGCCTATGCCCAATATATACTATGTAAAAATGATGAAGCTTGTGATACAAGAGTTGCTAAACTACAACATCCTGATTTACATTTTGCTTTTCCTACAGCGGTAAATGAAAATGTTAAAAAACATCCAGTAAGTAAACTGTTTTTGAATGATTGGAGAACTTTTATTAAAGAACAACCTTACGGGAGTTTGTATCAATGGTATCAACAATTAGGTATTGAGAACAAACAAGGACAAATTGGAGTAGATGAAGCTGAAGAAATTGTAAGCGCTCTTAAATTAAAATCTTACGAAGGAGGTTATAAAATTATGATTATTTGGATGGCAGAAAAAATGAACAATGCTGCTGCCAATAAATTGTTAAAATTGATTGAGGAGCCACCTGCAAAAACCATTTTTTTATTGATCGTGGAACATCCTGAACAATTGATAAACACTATTTTATCTCGTTGCCAAATTTTAGACTTCCCTCTATTAAGTGAAGAAAATATTGCTGAAGCTTTAATAGCACGTGAAAATTCTTTTCCTGCCGAAGCACAAAAATTAGCTCACAGAGCTGAGGGGAATTATCAAAAAGCTTTAGAACTTTTAAAAAGTGAAGGAAATGATTTAGAATTTGAACAACTTTTTATTACCTGGGTTCGTGCTGCTTTTAAAGCCAAAGGAAATGCTAGTGTAATTCAAGATTTAATTGCCTGGTCTGATACTATTGGTGCTATGGGACGTGAAAAACAAAAACAGTTTTTAAACTTTTGTTTACAATTTTTTAGACAAGCACTTTTGTGGAATTATGGTGCTAAAGACTTAGTTTTTTACGAACCTCAAACCAAAGGGTTTAGTATAGAAAAATTTGCTCCTTTTATAAATAGTGCAAATATAGAAGCCATTAACAATGAGTTAAACGATGCTATTTACCATATTGAAAGAAACGGTAATGCTAAATTAATTTTATTAGATACTTCTATAAAACTAACCAGATTATTACATGCAAAAGAACAAGAATTAAATTCTTAAACTTCTTGTTTTATAGGGTGTACTCCAAATCTTTTTTTGTACTGATTTGCAAAATATGTAGTGTGTAAAAAACCTACTTTTAAAGACAATTCTTTTAAAGAAATATCATTATTATTTTCCACAATTTTTCTTGCTTCTAACAACTTTACTTCATTAATAAATTCGTTAGGTGTTAAACCTGTTTCCATTTTAACTTTTCTATAAAAGGTGCTTTTAGAAACATTAAAATGTTCGGCAATATCTACTTGATTTAACTTGGGATTATCGCATTTTTTAATAATGCACTTTTTTAGCTTGATAACCCATTCAGAATTTTGTTTAATTTCATCATTGGTTATCTTTTCAGCATTGACAAATTTATTTCTACTATCTTGATTTTTTATTCTATTTTGAATTCTAATCAGTAATTCATTTTTATTAAAAGGCTTGTTTAAATAATCATCTATTCCAAGTCTTAATACTTCCAACTTACTATGATAATCACTACGTGCAGTAAGCATTAAAACAGGAATAGAAATATTATTTTTTTTAATATAAGTAACAAATTCAAGACCATTCATTTTCGGCATCATGTAATCTGTAATAATAAAATCAATTTGTTCATGTTGTAGTATTTTAATAGCTTCTATACCATTTTCTGCTTCTAAGCAATTATAATCTATCAATAGTTCTTTTAGATAATCTCTCATATCATAAGAGTCATCAACAATTAAAATAGTTTTATTATGGTCTAAAACAACAGACTCTGTATTATAGTTTTTATCTTCCTCATTAAGATTAAATATTTGACGACTTTCCTCATTTTTATAGTCATTTACAAACGGAAAAATTACTTTAAACACAGAACCAACATTTGGTTTACTTTCCACTAAAATTTCACCATCTAGCTTGTAAACAATTTCTTTGGTAAATGCCAGTCCTACACCACTTCCACCGGTTTTATTAAAGTCATTATTTACTTGGTAAAACCTATTAAATATTTTATTAATGTTTTCCTTTTCAATTCCTATACCTGTATCAGATACAATGATAGAAACACTATCATTTTGTTTGGTTAATTTAAAAACAACACTTCCTTTTTTTTCAGTGTATTTGTAAGCGTTTAAAATTAAATTGTTGATGGCTCTTTCTAAATACAAAGCATCTACAAAAACATAAAAATCTTCATCAGAGTGTTCAAAGGTAAAAGTGATGTTTTTTTGAATAAATAAAGAATCAAAAGAAGTATAAATTTTCCATCCTAGTTTCTTAAGATCTACGACTCCTTTGTTAAAATTAAAAGTATCATCATTCATTTTAGACAAATCAATTACGTCATCTACAATTTTCTTAATATTATTGATTTGTTTATTGATTTTATGTTTGTTTTTGCTAATATTTTTATTTACATCAAACTTATCAACTTGTCCCTTTATTAAAGTTAGTGGGGTTTTTATTTCATGAGAAATATTAATAAAAAACTGAGATTGAAATTGATTTATTTCTTGTAACTCTTTTGATTTTAACTCTAATAATTCTTCATTTCTATTATTTATTGTTTTAAAATAATAGACTAAAATAAAGATTACAAAAAAGAGAATAAAGGCTTCATAATTATTTTGATATTGACCCGCTGGATAAAGATTTAAAAAATAGTTTGGTAAAATAAAAGCTAAGTAAGAGGCAAAAAAACTTGTGAATATAATTGTTTTATTATCTGATAAAACCAAAGCCAAAGGCCCCACACATAAATAATAATACTCAGCATAAGCTCCTGGATCAATAAAAATGGTAAATAGTATTACTGTAGTTAATATTAAACTTAAAAACAATGCAAAAGCACCATTATGTTTTTTATTATAAAGAAGGAAAAATATTAATGACACCACAAATACATTAAAAACATGACCATAAAATTCTAAGAGATTTTTCTTTGATAGTACTATAATGATTGATATGAATGATTGAATTATCCAAATAGTACTAAATACTTGCATTAGCCTAACTCGTTTTCTATCTGTTTTAGATAAATTGTTATAGTTAGGAACTGGAATATTAAATGGGAGGTTTTTAAAATTCATTTTTTTATTAATCAAAGCAATACTCAAAAATAATAACAATTAACATTAAAAAAACACAAAAAACAACATATGTTAGTGTAATTTGATTCTTTTGTGAGCAAATTTGATCTAATACTGATAATTTGAAACCTTTAATTTGCAGTAGGTTTTGATGTTCATGTCTTAATTCAAAAAAGGATATTAAAGTTCTTAAAAGAGTTTTTAAAACTTTTATTGTTTTTTGATTTATATAACTACAGACATTGTAAAAACAATTCTTATACTCTGAAATACTTAAAAAAAGTTATTGATGATATTTGAAAAAGAGAAATTTTTAGCCCCAATCGGTTTACTTTGATAGTTTTCTTTAATAGGTTATTCTTTAAAAGTTTAGATTGGGGCTTTTTTAAAAATATACTCTAAAAGATATATTAGGCACAAAACCTAATGATATTTTATCGGTTTCTACCAACACTTCTTTTTCTGTTCTATTAGCCCCTTGCCCATTTACAATTGTCTGAATTTCATAGTCTCTACTTAAAATATTTCTTCTATTTAATATATTTTGTAAAGTGAATCCTAATTGTCCTTTTATGTTTTTATCTCTTTTGAAATAAAATTTATATCTGGCAGAAAAATCTAATCTTTTATAATTTGGTAATCTTTCTGTATTTAAATCATTAAACACAATTTTTAATCTATTGCTATTATTTAATTCAGCTGTTTTAACGGTATAAGGAATTCCCGAACGAAATCTCCATCCTAAAGAAAATTCCACTTTTTTAAGATTATAATTATGGGACCAAATAAAATTATGAGGCGTATCAAAAGAACCATTAAAATTATCTCCATCATTTAAATTATTAAAATGATAAATACTTTTTGACAAAGAATAACTAACCCAAGTGTTGTAATTATACCATTGTTTTTTGATTAACAAATCCAATCCATTAACACTATTGGTTCCGCTATAATATTTTTGGGCTCTTACATTCTGATCAAACAAAAACAAAATTCCATCAATGTTTTTATGATAGATTTCTAAATCTAAAGTCCAACCCTTTTTTTGATAATCTGCTCCTATAGTAGTTTGAAAACTTTGTAAAACAGGAAGTTCTCTTTCATCTGCCAAAGCCCAAAAATGATTAAACAATCCGCCCAAACCATCGTTTCTAAAATCTAAAACCTGAGAAACGGATTGATGTTTAAGTTCCGTAGAAAATTTAAAATTTAAGTTTTTAGTTGTTTTGTAATTAATGTTAAACCTTGGTTCTACAAAATTTTTAGCTATTCCATTAAAATGTTGCCACCTTAATCCTAAATTAATCAACCATTTGTTATTTGTGTTGATTTGATACTCTGAAAACAATGCATAACTAAACATTTTACCGTTAATGTTATCATCTACAAAATCATTCAGAGCAGATCTTATTCTTTTAAAATTATAAGTTAATTGATGATTGCTAAACTGAGTTCCTATTTCCCAATGATTCTGTTTTTTGGTTTCTTTTTTAAAAGAATATTCGGCACTGGTTTCTTGTACTGTATTGGTTTTGTTAAAAAACACATTATCTTGGTTTCCGTTGGGTCTAGTTCTTATTCTTGAGCCATCATAATCTTTATAAAAATCTGTTTTGGCAAATGCTATTTTATGACTTCCCTTATCTGCCAAATCTAATTTCCAATCTGTATGAAATCCTTTGTTTTTTATAACAATATCATCTCTAAAATCCTCTTGAGTTCTTGGATTTTCTCCAGTAAAATTTAAATCGTTAAGGCTGTATAAATAACTGAAAGACAATTGATTTTTTTCATTGGGAGCTACCAAAATTTTTGAATAATAATCTTCGTAAAAAAAATCATTTTTGGCATTGGTTATTCTTAAATTTTCTTGATCTAAACCTTCAGCAATTTTACTGTTTTGAAAAGCAACCTCGGCATATTTTTGATTAGTAATAGTGTTAGCAAAATCTGTAATAGATCTACGAGCAGAAAAAACCAACCCTATTTTATTATTTAATAAAGGAGCTTTTATAAAAAAATCAGCATGAGTTAAAGTACTTCCAAAACCGGCAGAAAATTTATCAGGAGCATTGTTATCAATACTAATATCTAAAACACCACCAACAATATTTCCATACTTTGCGTGGGTACCAGATCTGAATAATTTTACATTGTTTGTGATGTATGGATTAAAGGCAGATATCAATCCAAAATAATGAGAAAAATGATACATTTTCATTCCATCAAAAACCACTAAATTTTGATCGGGAGTGCTTCCTCTTATGTGAATTCCAGAAGCAGTTTCATCAGGACTTTGTACTCCCGGAATTAATTGTAAAGATTGTAAAACATCGGGCTCTAAAACCCCAGGCAAAATCCCAGTTTTTTTAGGATTTAAGACAATGCTTCCATCTTTCTTTTTAGATAAACCTGTGGTTAAATAATCGGTAATAACTACTTCGTTTAATTGATGAATTTCTTCGCTTAAAAAAATCTCTTTACAAGTAGTGGTAAAACTATGTACAGGAATATTTTTTGTTTTATATCCAATCAATTTTATACTGATAACAGCATCGTTTAAAATATCTTTTATTTCAACTTTTCCTTGTTGATTTGTAAGCACTGTTTTGTCATCAAAATAAACGTTTGCAAACGGTAATTCTTCTTTGGTTTTATCGCTGTAAATTACTGCACAAATATTTTTTGTTTCACTACTTTTATTTCTGATGATATAGTTTTTTTCATCAATCTTCTCAAATACCAACTGGGTTTGTAGTGATAAGTTGATTAAAATAGTATTTAAATCATTTTCCGAATCAACCAAAATTTGATTAAAATTTTGAATTTGATTTTCATTGTAAGAAAACGCTATTTTATGTGTTTTAGATAATTGACTTAATACTTGTTTTAAACTGATATTTTCTTGTGAAAAAACAGTGAAAGAAAACAAATAAAAAAGCAATAAAACCTTTTTCATATTACTCAGAAATAGTGATCACATCTTTATGAATTGTGTACTTAATCATCATAGGTTTACAAATGACTTTTAAAGCTTTTTCTAAGTTGTTTTTTACTAATTTTCCGGTGTAAAGTTGAGACAAATCAACTCCTTTATTTTCAATTTTTACTTTGTATACATTCTGTAAATCTTTAAAAACAATACTTAAAGGAACTGCATCGTACTGGTAATTATTTGCAAGCCAATTAGGCTCTGAATTTTCTATTTGATAATTCTCTTTTTTATTCTCTAAAAATTTAACTCCTTTTCCATGTGTTAATATAGATTCGTGCTTGGTGTTTTTTACACTTACTTTACCTTCATAACATTCTACAGCTAAATAATTATCTATGGTCTGTACATTAAATTGTGTTCCTAAAACAGTTACTGTTCCTTGATCTGTATTTACAGAAAACTTAGAACCTTTTTTTACTTTAAAATATCCTTCTCCCTCTAAATCTAAAGTTCTATTTCCTTTTTCCCATTGCTTTTTGTTAAAATGAAGAGAAGAACTTCCGTTTAACTTTACTTCAGATCCATCTGGCAACACATAAGCCAAATGCTCTCCTGTATTACAAGTTACATCCGTTCCGTTATTTATAAAATAAGACAGTCCATACAAAATTAAAATCGCAGCAGCAGCTCCATAAACCCAATTAGTAGCAAGCTTACGTACTTTTGTTTTCTGATTTTTTAATTTTTGTTGAATTTTCTGAAAAGATTTCTCTTCATTAAATTCTGGAACACTAAACAAAGTACTTTTATCTGCTATTTTTTTAAACAACACATAATCTTCCGATTTTTTAAAATCAGACAACTCCTCCTCTGTCAACTCATTATTTAACCATCTGGCTAAAAAAGTATCATCTATATTGTAATCTTGTTTCATGTTAGTTCCTTTTATATATAACCAAATACTTAATATATACCCTACTTTATTTTTTGATTTTTAACTGTTTAAATATTTTTTCCAATACTTTTTCTAAGCTTAATTAAAGCTCCATGCATTCTTTTTTCAACAGCTTTTACAGAAATATTTAACATTTCTGCTATTTCTCTATACTTTTTGTTTTCTATTCTGTTTAATAAAAAAACCTCTCTTTCACTAGGAGTTAATTCATCAATAGCTATTTGAAGTTTGTCCATAAATTCTTTTTCTTCTAATAAAAATTCAGGACTTTCAATATTGCTATCATCTTTGTTATTATGTTGCTCATATTTTAATTTTACCTTAAAGTGAGCAACTTCATTTAAAAATTGATTGTTTGCAATGGTGTATAAATAAGATTTTGCTTTTTCAAAAATAACTTTAGCACAATTGTTCCAAAGTTTTATAAAAGATTCCTGAACCAAATCGTTTGCTCTATCGGCATCACCACATTTAAAATACATAAAACTATAAAGTGATTTGCTGTATTTTTTATAGATCGATTCATATATTTTGGCTTCGCAAACAGATATCTTTTTGGACATTTAATAAAATAATTAATTTTAAAGGTAGGGTAATTGTAAAAATAACGGTTTCAGTTATATAAACCTTAAAAAATTTAAAGATCATGAAATTATTTAAAACAACATTTGTAATTATTCTTGCAACATTTTTATCGGTTAGTTGTTCTCAGAGTTCATTAAATATTGACGAAGAAACAGCTTTAACTGGTAATGATGAAATATCAAAAGAAGAATTATCTACTGCTTTAAAAACAGTTATTGTTAATTATCCTGTAACGGCTGTTAATGATGATAATTCTACTGAAGAAATTAACTCTGATGAGCAATTAGGAAAAATAATTAGCCGAAATACTAGACCAAAAATTGAATTTCCTTTTGATGTTATTATTGATGGAGAAACCTACACAATTGATGGAATTAATAATTTAAGAGCCTTATTAAAAAGACCTAAACCTTTTCATCCTCCTTTTAAATTAATTTTTCCTGTAACAGTTATTAATGCAGATGAAACTACTACCGAAATTGCTAACCATGATACTTTTAAAGCTTATCGTGAAACTTTAGAAGAAGGTGTAAAGCCAACTTTTCAATTCCCTATTTCTATACAAGAAAAAGATGGAACCATTGTTACTATTGAAAATGAAGAAGCATTTATGACTTATTTAAAAAACAATAGAGAAGATGACAGACCAGAGCTTAAACAACCTCCATTTAAATTGGTATTTCCTGTAACAGTTATTAACGCAGATGAAACAACTACTGAAATTGCTGACCATGATGCTTTTAAAGCTTACCATGAAACTTTAGAAGAAGGTGTAAAGCCAACTTTTCAATTTCCTATTTCTATTGAAGATAAAGATGGAAATATTATAGAAATAGCTGATGAAATTGCTTTAGAAGAATACATAAAAGCAAATAGACCTAATAAAAGAAGATAATAAATAACCTATTTAAGAAAAGATCCCTGTGAAATATATTTTGCAGGGATTTTTATTTTTGTTGACCTTTGAAAAAAATCAATCTATGATCCTTTCTATTTTATGTTTTCTTTTTATTTCATTTGGATATTCTTTGTTCGAAAAATTAAAAGACAAAAAAGGATACACAGCTTTTTTAAACCATCATTTAAAACAAACAAAATATGCAAATCTGTTTTGGTGGTTATTAGTTTTCATCAACACTTTTACTTCTCTAATTTTAATCATTGGAATTTTTTCTACTCTGTTTAATTTCTATTTATTCTCGCCAGTCATTATTTATAAAACTTGCGTTTTAAATATTTTGATTTTACTTTTTGGTCAAAGAATAGCTGGAGATTTTCAAGGAGCTGCCAATCTAGGAATTTATTTAATACTAACCATTTTAGGATGGTATTTACAAGTTCTATAAAACTAGTTTTATTGTAAAATATTTAATAAAAACAACTTCTTACTAATTAATATCTACCTTTTATATGTTTAAACAATCATTTTTGTACATTTTTTCTATTTTAGCAATCAAAAAATTGCCACAATAAGGTTCTTACAACCTTTTTTTTAAAAAATTGCATGAAAAAATTACTAATGCTACTAGTTATAGCTATGACTAGTACTGTCTTTTCCCAAACAAAATCTTTTGAAATTTCTGGAACTTTAACTTCAAAACAAGACAAAATTCCAATCGAATCAGCCACTATTTATTTACAACGTGTAAAAGATAGTACTATCATTACTTATACTATTTCTGATAAAAAAGGTGAGTTTCTTTTAGAAAACAAAACAAGTGACAAAACAGCTAACCTTTTTATATCTTATATAGGTTACAAAACCTATCAAAAAAAAATTACTATTGAGAATAAAAAAACAAGCCTAGGAACTATTGCTTTACAAGAAAATGCTAATGCTTTACAAGAAGTTGTGATTAGAGCGCAAGCTCCACCAGTAACAGTTAAAAAAGACACGCTGGAGTTTAATGTAAAATCTTTTAAAACTAAAAATAATGCCAATGTAGAAGATTTACTAAAAAAACTACCAGGTGTAGAAGTTGATGAAGATGGAAAAATAAAAATAAATGGAAAAGATGTAAACAAAATACTAGTAAACGGAAAACCTTTTTTCTCTAACGATCCTACCATTGCTACCAAAAATTTAAGCAAAGAAATGATTGAAAAGATACAAGTATCTAACACAAAAACTGATCAAGAAGCTTTTACTGGGGAAGATGGAGCACAAACCAATAAAACAGTAAACTTGGTCATTAAAAAAGAAAATAACAAAGGAGTTTTTGGTCGTGTAGCCGCTGGTGCAGGAACAGATAAACGTTATGAATATGCAGGAATGTATAACAGATTTAATAACAACCTACGTTTAAGTTTACTTGCCGGAGGAAACAACATTAATTCGCCAGGATTTAGTTATGGTGAAATTAGTAAAATGTTTGGTGGTTCTTCTTCAAGAAATATAAATAGTCAAATTAACAATTGGGGAAGAGAAGGTATTATAACGTCTAATAATAAAGGGTTAAATTATGTAGATACTTGGGGTAAAAATATAGATGCCTCTACCAATTATTTTGGTTCTACTACAAACAATAATAATACTTCAAAATCTGAAACAGAAGAGACACTAGAAACCGGTAATATTTTTACAAATTCTAACTCAAGATCTAATGATGAATCAGAAAAGCATAGTTCTGAAAGTAAATTTAAAATAGAACTAGATTCCACCCTTCTTATAACAATTAGACCAGAGTTTAATCTAACAAAAACAAAAAACACAAATGATAACAATAGTATTTCATTAAACTCAAATAACGATACTATAAACACCTCTAGTTCAAAAAGTTTAAATGAGAACACAAATAATAATTTCTCTAATAATTTAAGTGTTACCAAACGTATTGGTAAAAAAGGGTCTTATTTAAAGTTTAATATTAATAATGATATAAACATTAGAAACTCTACAAACAACATAGAAAATAATGTTGAAATAATAAATAATCCTTCTGAAAGCAGAACTACAAATCAATTAAGAGAGGGTAAAAACAAAAACAATACATTCTTTTTAGAGACCAAATATCAATTATCAATTATAGAAAAAAAACTATCCTTAGACTTGGGAGTAGGTTATAGAAATAATGTTCAAAAAAATACAAACAACACTTATGATTATAATGATACTACAGGTGAATATGAGTCTTTTATTAATGACGAATTTAGCACAGACTTTAGATATGATAACATTACCACAACTCCTAGCATAAAAATAAAATATACAAAAGACAAATGGTCTTCTAATTTTACATCAGAATATCTTTTAAGAACTCTAGAAAGTTCAGATTTTTTAAGACCTGAATTAAATCTTAAAAGAAGGTTTAATGCACCACAATTTAGTTATAGATTAAATTATAGAAGTACAAAAACCAATTTAGGTTTAAATTATGATTTGAAAAATGTAGCCCCTTATATAAACCAAATTCAAGCTTTTAAAAATATAAGTAATCCATTAAACACTGTAGAAGGAAATCCATTATTATCACCAAGCAAACGTCATACAATGTCTGTAGACTTTAGTCAAAATAATTTTCAGAAAAAAATCTATTTTTATAGCTATATATATGGATATATTACTGAAGATGAAATTGTAAGCAAAACCGAAATTGGTGAGGGAAATTTAAGAAATACTACATATGAAAATGTTAATGGACAATACTCTTTATATGGTTATTTAAATTATAGTAAAGAAATAAAAATAGATACCGTAAAAAGTATTAGAGTTGGAATTGGAGGATCTTCTAATATTAGAAAATCTATAAATCTTATTAACAACACACAAAATCCTAGTATTTCCAGAAGTATATCACCTAATATTTATACAAGATTCAACTGGAGAGACATTGCCAGTTTAAGTGTAAGGTATAGACCATCTTATACCAAAAATTATATTAACAATAATCTTCAAGAATTTACAAGTCATAATGTTGGTATAAATACTAACAATCATTTTATGAAGAAAATAGAATTTAGTAATGACATAAATTACAGTTATAATCCAAATATTTCTGATGGGTTTGATAAAAGTGCTTGGTTTTGGAATACCTCAATATCTTATAGCTTATTTAAAGACAAGGCTAATTTAAGTATTAAAGCATACGATTTATTAAACCAAAATATTAATGCCAGACAATATGCTTATAACAATAAAATAACAAACAGACAAAGCACCGTGCTGCAACGATATTTTATGTTTAGCTTTAGTTGGAAATTTAATAGTCTTGGTAAAAAAGGAGCGACCAGACATTATAAATAATCTATTATAAGTTTTTATTATCGTTTTTTAAATAACAATAGATAATTAATAAAAAAACAAACCCCTTTAAAGCAATTTTAAAGGGGTTTATTTTTTTTCTAAGGTAAATACTAGGTTTTATAATTTATAATTACTTAAAACCCTTTAATTATTCGTTTTTCATGTTTTTTAACACATAAATTAAAGATGAATACTCTCCAGTACGTTTTGCTTCTTTATTAGACTTAATTCCACTTATTACCGCTTTAATAAAATTCTTTTTTCCTGTTTTGTATTCTTCACTTAATAACGAAACATAAAAAGCATCAAATTTCATTGGAATGGTTTTTACCACTTTCATTAATTCAGTTGCAAATAATCTATGAATTGCTGTTTGAGAAAAATGCCATAAATGTCTAGGTACATCAAAAGCAGCCCAATGCTCTTTATAAAAATCAGCATCGTAACTTTTATAATTTGGAACAGCTATTACTAAAACACCATCTGGTTTTAACAATTGTTTTAATCTGTAAATATACATATCCAAATCATGTACATGTTCTAAAACATGCCACATGGTAATTACATCAAATTGATAAGGTTTATTTTCTGGTTTATAATCATCTTCAAACTTTAAAACTTCATTTTCTATATTTTTAGTTTCATGTTCTGAATGATGATATAATTTGGTTTGCTTATAACTTTGTTTATAATCTAAATCTTTTTCTTCTTCAGCAAAATCATCTTCAAAAAAAGCATGAATATCAGAATAGATATAAGTTCCCTTTTCTAATTTTTCTAATCCTTTTTCTCTAGCTTTTTCACTTGGTTCTATTCCGGTAACCTTCCATCCTGCTTGTTGGCAAACATTTAAAAAATCACCTGTTCCACATCCTATATCTAAAACATTTTTTTCTTCTACAGGAAAAGAATTTAACAATTCTAATTTTTTATTTAGCGTATACTTTTTAACCAAACTATATACAATTTCTGTTACAGATTTTTTACGATCTGTATGAGAGATGTAATTTTCAGTTTCATAATACTTGCTTAAATTTTCTTTTTTTGGTCTTGGATTTGTAATTAATAAATCAATCCTATCATCCAATAATAGTTCAAAATTTTCTTTTGAAACGGAATAATCTTTAGTTCTTAAATACTTTTCTAATGCCATTTATTTTATTTCAATTTTAGGACCTAAAAATTTAGGCTGTACATTAAATAATGCATCAACAAAAACTTTTGTTCTTGCAAAATATTCACGCAAATATACTTTAAATCCATACTTACTACTTACATCACTTGCATTAAATCCTATTACATTTATATCGTTTAAGGAAGCAATGAAGATAGCTCTTTTATTATGAAATTCTTGAGAAATAACTGTGTAGGATTGTTGACCAAAAACTTTATATGCTCTAATAACCGAATCTAAAGTTCTAAAACCTGCAAAATCTAAAAATATTTTTTCTTCAGGAATTCCTCTTTTGATTAATTCTTTTTTAAAAAATCTAGGCTCATTATATTCAATTAATGCATTATCTCCACTCACCAAAACAAACTCAATTTTACCTTTTTCATAAAGTTCTACCGTAGCATCAATTCTGTATTTAAAAAACAAATTTACCACTCCTTCTCTACTCCATTTAGAGGTTCCTAAAACCAATCCAACTTTATTTTTTGGTATTTTATCTACTTGATCATATACAAGTTTTTCTGTTTTTTTTTCGATAATATAATTTGGCAAAAAAACAGAAATTCCAAAAATTACTAATAAAATGACAAGTATTTTTTTCATTATTTTTTATCAAAAGAAGGCTTAAATATAAACGAAAAACCGATACTTTATTATAAAAATATCGGTTTAAATTTTAAGGTTCCACGTGGAACTTTTATTAATTATCTACCCATGTAAACCAACAAAACAGAAACATCAGAAGGCGATACCCCACTAATTCTACTAGCTTGTGAAATGGTTACAGGTTGAATTTTTGTTAACTTTTGCTGAGCTTCAATCGATAAAGATTTTACTTTGTAATAATCAAATGTTTTAGGAATTGTAATATTTTCTAAACGTTGTAATTTATCAGCGTTATTCTTTTCCTTTTCAATATAACCAGCATACTTAACTTTAACTTCAGCTTGTTCAATAGCCTCAGCATCTATATTATGTTCTTCTACAAATTGAGCTACACCAGGAAAAGTAATCACATCTTTAAAATCTATTTGTGGACGAGAAGCAACTTTAAACATTTTAACAGATTGTGTAATAGTAGCAGATTCTTTAGCTACTAAAATAGGATTGATATCTTCTGGTTTAATACTTGTTTCATGTAAAAATTGAACTAATAAATCAGATTTTTCTACCTTTTGTTTTACTCTTTCTAAACGTTCATCAGAAGCCAAACCAATAGCATGGGAAATTGGAGTTAAACGAATATCTGCATTATCTTGACGTAATAAAGTTCTATATTCTGCTCTTGATGTAAACATTCTATATGGCTCTTCTGTTCCTTTAGTAATTAAATCATCAATTAAAACACCAATATAAGCTTCGTCTCTTTTTAAAATAAAAGGAGGTCTTTTTTGTACTTTTAAAGCAGCATTTATTCCAGCCATCAAACCTTGAGAAGCTGCTTCTTCATATCCTGTAGTACCATTAATTTGACCAGCAAAAAACAAATTCTTAACCAATTTTGTTTCTAAAGAATGTGTTAACTGTGTTGGTGGAAAATAATCATATTCTATAGCATAACCATAACGTAAGAATTTTACATTTTCAAAACCAGCTACTTTACGTAGAGCTTTATCCTGTACATCTTCTGGTAAAGAAGTAGAAAATCCATTCACATAAATTTCAACTGTATTCCATCCTTCTGGTTCTACAAAAATTTGATGTCTATCTTTGGTTGCAAAACGATCAATTTTATCTTCAATAGAAGGACAATATCTTGGTCCCGTAGATTGAATTCTACCATTAAACATTGGAGAACGATCAAAACCAGAACGCAACAAATCATGAACTTCTTGAGAAGTATAACTCATATAACAAGAACGTTGCTCTATTAACGGTTTTGTAGTTGGTAAATAAGAGAATTTTTCGGGGTTTTCGTCACCAGGTTGTTCAATCATTTTAGAAAAATCTAAAGAACGGGCATCCACTCTTGGTGGAGTTCCTGTTTTCATTCTTCCGGCTTCAAAACCAACTTTTACTAAATCTTCGGTAATTCCAGTAGAAGCACTTTCACCAGACCTTCCTCCTCCAAAAGATTTTTCACCAATATGAATCAATCCATTTAAAAAAGTACCCGCAGTAATAATTACAGATTTAGCTTTTATTTCAAAACCCAATCCTGTATTTACCCCTTTAATCTCTCCATCTTCAATAATCAACCCTTTGATCATATCTTGATAAAAATCTAAATTATCTGTTTGTTCTAACATATTACGCCACTCTTCAGCAAAACGCATTCTATCAGATTGAGCTCTTGGACTCCACATTGCAGGTCCTTTAGATTTATTTAGCATTTTAAATTGTATAGCAGTCTTATCTGTTACAATTCCACTATACCCTCCTAATGCATCAATTTCTCTTACAATTTGTCCTTTTGCAATTCCTCCCATAGCAGGATTACAACTCATTTGTGCAATGTTTTGCAAACTCATAGTAACTAACAAAGTTTTAGAACCCATGTTAGCAGCAGCAGCAGCAGCTTCGGAACCAGCATGACCAGCTCCAACAACAATTACATCATAAGTATCAGTAAATAAACTCATAAAAAATTCAAGTTTAAAATTATAGGTATTTATCCTATAAATGGTTTTTGTTCCACGTGGAACAATAAAATTATTTTACTAAGTCAGTTAAATATTGTTCTTCCTTAGTTCTCATTTGCTTTGCATCATCATCAGACTTATCTTTAAATCCACAATAATGTAAAACACCATGAATCATAACCCTTGGTAATTCTTCATCAAAAGTAATTCCTAAATCTTTAGCATTATCTTGAACCCTTTCGATAGATATGAAAATATCACCTGAAATCAATTTACCCATGCAATAATCAAAACTAATTACATCTGTTAAAGTATCGTGATTTAAGAATTCTACATTCAATTTATGAAGATATTCATCATCACAAAAAATATAATTGATTTCTCCTTCTTCAAAACCTTCATTTACAATAGAATTAGAAATCCAATTACTGTATTTTTTTTCGTTAACCAATTCAAAATCAGTTTCATAATTAAATGCAATCATATACTAAATTTAGTTTTGCAAAGGTAGTAAAAAGGATGATACGTTGAAACACAATAAAATAAAGTATATATAATTAATAATTTGGCAGATAAAGTATATTTGCAAACGAATAAAACAACCATAAATTCTAAAAATCACCATCATGGAAAATGTACGTGTACGCTTTGCACCAAGTCCAACAGGACCTTTACATATTGGAGGAGTAAGAACAGCATTATTTAATTACTTATTTGCTAAAAAAAATAATGGAACATTTGTATTGAGAATTGAAGATACAGATCAAACAAGGTATGTAGCAAATGCTGAAAAATATATTATTGATGCTTTAGAATGGTGTGGAATTCCTTTTGAAGAAGGCCCAGGAAAAAATGAAAAATTTGGACCTTACAGACAATCAGAAAGAAAAGATATATATAAAAAATATGCAGACGCTTTAGTAGCAAGTAAACAGGCTTATTATGCATTTGATACTGCTGAAGAATTAGATGCATTGCGTACTAAAGCAGAGGCTGAAAAAACTGTTTTTGTTTACAACAATGTTTCACGTGAAACACTAAATAACTCCATCAATTTATCAGAGGAAGAAGTTACAGCTAAATTAGCAGCTGGCGAAAAATATGTAATAAGATTCAAGACTCCAAAAGATCAAAAATTGATTTTAGATGATATGATTCGTGGAGAAATTACTATTGATACAAATACTTTAGATGATAAAATATTATTTAAATCTGATGGAATGCCAACCTATCATTTGGCAAATATTGTAGATGATCATTTAATGCAAATTAGTCATGTAATTCGTGGAGAAGAATGGTTGCCGTCTTTACCATTACACAGTTTATTATATGAAGCTTTTGGTTGGATAGCACCAAAATTTGCACATTTACCATTAATTTTAAAACCAGTTGGTAAAGGTAAGCTTAGCAAACGTGATGGTGATAAATTAGGATTTCCTGTATTCCCATTAAATTATACCAATGAGGAAACTGGAGAAATATCTAGAGGATATAGAGAAGATGGATATTTTAATGATGCATTTATAAATATGTTATCATTACTTGGATGGAATCCTGGAACAGAACAAGAAATATTTTCTTTAGAAGAATTGGCTAATATTTTTAGCATTGAGAGAGTTTCTAAATCTGGAGCAAAATTTAGTCCTGAAAAAACAAATTGGTTTAATCAGCAATACATGCAACAAAAAAGTAATGAAGAAATTGCAGATTTGTTTATAAAATTGAATCAAGAAAAAGTAAAAGATTTTAGCAAAGAATATATTACTAAAGTAATTGAGCAAGTAAAAGAACGTGCTGTTTTTACAAAAGATCTATGGGATTTATCTGATTACTATTTTACAAATCCAACTAGCTACGATGAAAAAGCTTCTAAAAAACAATGGAAACCAGATACCAAAGACATTATGTTAGAGGTAAAAGAAATCATTAAAAACATAGAAGATTTTAAAAGTATTGAAATAGAAAATAAAGTAAAAGCTTATTTAACAGAAAAGGAATTAGGTTTTGGAAAAGTAATGCCTCCATTAAGATTGTGTATAGTTGGAGAAATGAAAGGTCCTCACCTATTTGATATTATTGAAATGATTAGTAAAGAAAATACTTTGCAAAGAATTGAAAATGCCATTGAAAAATTAGGATAATTATTATTCAAAAAATTAAAAGCCCTGAGTTTTTACTCAGGGCTTTTTGTATATAAAAAAGACTATCTTTAAAAGAAAAACAACATGTTAGAATCATTACTAAGTAACTTAACTTATTTAATACCAATAATTATATTATTAGTATTAGCAATATTTACCGTTCAACAACAAACAACTGCTATTGTAGAAAGATTTGGAAAATTTGTTGGAACAAGACAAGCCGGCTTAAATTTTAAAATTCCTTTAATAGATAAAATTGCTGGAAGAGTAAGTTTAAAAATTCAGCAATTAGATGTATTGGTAGAAACCAAAACAAAAGATGATGTATTTGTACAGATGAAAATATCTGTTCAATTTCAAATTTTAAGAGAAAAAGTTGAAGATGCTTTTTACAAATTACAAAATCCACATGATCAAATTACTGCATACATTTTTGATGTGGTTCGTGCAGAAGTGCCTAAAATGAAATTAGATGATGTTTTTGAAAAAAAAGATGACATTGCCTTAGCGATACAAAGAGAATTAAAAGAAGCCATGCTAAGCTATGGATACGACATTGTTAAAGCCTTAGTAACAGACATAGATCCTGATGCACAAGTAAAAGCTGCCATGAACAGAATTAATGCAGCAGAACGTGAAAAAATTGCTGCACAGTTTGAAGGAGATGCACAAAGAATTTCAATTGTAGAAAGAGCACGAGGTGAAGCAGAAAGTAAAAGACTACAAGGAAAAGGTATTGCAGATCAACGTAGAGAAATTGCTCGTGGTTTAGAAGAATCTGTAGATGTATTAAACAAAGCTGGAATTAACAGCCAAGAAGCATCTGCATTAATTGTAATTACACAACATTATGACACTTTACAATCTATAGGATCAGAAAGTAATAGTAATTTAATTTTGTTGCCTAACAACCCTAATGCAGCTAGTAGCATGTTAAATGATATGGTTACAAGTTTGGTTGCTGCTAACAAAATTCAAGAAAGTTCTGATAAAAATAAATAAAGATTTCATCCATCACTTATCTCCTACTCTTTAGTTTTGGAGGGGAGATAAGTTTATGATTTAAAGAATTCTTATATTCTTTGATTGCTTTTTTATTGTAAATAGGAATTTTAAATCCTAAGAAAAAATTACCTGCTTTTGAGTAATTAGATACGTTGGTAAAAATAGAAGAACTACCAGCAAAAAAATATCCCGTTCTAAAACCAATGCCTGCTGTAAAAACTCCAAATTTATTAATGCTCATAGGTAAAAAAGCAGAAAAATGTCTTGATTCATAACGGGGACTTACCACTAAATTTGAAACGTATTTGATATTTTTATTATGATCATATGCTAACATAAATACATCAAAATTGGTATTTAAAAACCAACGACGATACAAATGGTAATCAAAGTTTACACTAGCAGTGCTAGGTAAAAAGTATCTTTTTGTATTCGTCTCTAAATTATTAATTGCTAAATAATCTTTAATTCTAAAAGAATAGTTTTGAGAAGTTAAATCAATATTTATTTGGTTAGGTTGATCAAAATTTGTATGAACATTATTGTATTTTAAAAAACCTAAATTAGTAATTGAAACCCCTATTTTATATGAATAAGGTGCTTTAGCAAAATAGATATTCCCATATCGATCTCTTAAATTTATTGGAAATGTTTTATCTCTTTTTTCATAAACAAAACCAATATCTAAGCCCATTCCAAAATTAGCCCCTACTCTAGAATAAAGATTGGTAATATTTCCTGTAAAATCTAAAGTACTATTTTGAGGGTCGTTTTGATTGAATTGAAAATCTAAATTTAAATCACTAGAATAGATGGCTCCAGTTCTAATACCTCTTAATAATTTTAAAGTGGTACCAAATTTTAGAAAATTACTTGCCGTGTGACTAATAACTCCAGCATAAGAAAAACCGGCTTCAAACCAAGAAAAAACCTGTGAATAATTCCTTGGAGTAATTCCTAAATTATCTTTTAATGTTTGAAGTTCTTCTATGGAATTAATACTTACATTTGAATAAGATTTATTGGTAACATTATTATATAATATACTATTTAACTTAAAAGCATGTCCATAAGCTTTTATACTACTAGTAAAGGCTACTGCGTTGTATTTATTAATTGTCCATAAAAATGAAGGACCTAAAACAGTAACATTCCCATAAGCATTTCTATTTGAAGACGATTCACTTGATATTGTATAACTATTTAAATTTTTAATACCAAAACGAGAAGTAAGTTTTCTATTGTATTTAAAAGCACTGTAAGTAGGTTTAATATTATTTAAACCAAAGTTAAGATCACTAATAATTTTAAAAGGATTTACAGATATATATTGATTACCAATATTTCCACTTAATGAAACTATATTAACATCCAACTTATAAGGGGTATCTAAAATATTGGCAGGGTTATATATAACAGATTGAATACCTGAGTAATTATCTATAAAACCTATCGAGCTTTGACTAAATGTTGTTCCGTAAAGTAATACGAGTATAAAAACAAATTTGTTTTTCATGTTGTTTTAAAACTATGAAAAATATCTGAAATATTATTTTAACTTTTATAAAAATCGACCAAATAACTAAATAAATAGTTAACAAGGAAAAATACAATACTAATCTATCTTTATACTTCTATAAAAATTAGCAAAAACAACATACTGTATTGGAGTAATTAACAACGTTAACAATACAAGATTTGAAATAATTAAAACAACTGAGAGTAAAATAAAAATTAAAAATAATGATAAATATTTTATCTCATTCCCCTTCATTAATTCTCTACTTTTTTTAAAAATTTCTAAAGGTTCTAAAGATGGATTTTCTACTAAAATAAAAAATGCCTGAGACAACCAAATAGCAATCAAAATTCCAGGAATAATAAAACATATCAATCCTAAACCAATAAACAACATGGATAGTAAAAACACTCCTAAAGAATGTTTAAAGTAAGTGAATCCATCAAAAATTAAATACATTTTTAAAGGTTGTTTAGTAGCTATATTTAGGGTTACTTTAGATAATCCTGCTCTAAATGCTCCGGAAAAAAGTAACAATAGTAACATTCCAATATTTTTATCATACTGAATAGAAACAGGTAATAAACTTAAGGGTATAGAAGCTAATAAAGCCATGCTCCAATACCCCCTTAAATCTTTAATAGATTTTTTTATAATATCAATATTAGTCATAGATACAAACAAAAAAACCTACTCAAATAAATGAGCAGGTATATTTTTATAAAACAATTAAATTTATTGTTTCTCTTCTTCTTTTTTAGCTTCTTCTTCTTTGGTCGCTTTTTTAAATTCTTTAATTCCACCACCAAGTCCTTTCATCAACTCAGGAATTTTTCTACCTCCAAACAATAACAAAACAATGATTGCTATTATTACCCATTCGTTCATTCCCATTATTCCAAGGGATATATTTAAAACATTCATTTTAATTAAATTTTAAATCGTTGACAAATATACAACAAATTATAATCAAACATATTTATCCTATTCCTTTTTACTTATAACTTTTCCAAGGAAAGTTTTTTCGTTAACAGAATAAGGATTTCCAGTATAAACAATCTCAGCTTTATATTTGGCATTCGCATCTAAAAACTCAGTTACGTTTACTCCTACTTGAGAAGTCTTAGCTTCCACATAAGCTTTTTTACTTATAAAATTAAAAGCATCATAAAAACTTTTGGTAGATGCGTTAATTTTTTGACTTTCTGTAATGCCTTTTAAGACAAAATTACTTCCTAAGCTAAGGTTAGCTATAAAATCATCAGTTTTTAAGCTTAAATTAACTTTAACGTTGTTGATGGCATCTATTTCTAAAAATTTCTCATTAATAGTATCATTTGAGCTGATCTCTACAAGATTTGCCAATTTTAAATATCTTAAACCTGGTTGATAATAAATTTTTACTATCAAATCGCTTTTGAATTTTTTGTCTAAAGAAGTGGATATTCTTAATTCACCACCTTGATCACTAATTGTTAATTTTTCTAAATCACTTCCGGTTACTTCAATTTTTGCAGTGTCAGCAGCTACCAATTCAACATCCATAGCACTACTGATATCAATAGATTTAAAAGTTTTTAAATTTTGTAATAAGTCTTGTGAAAAAGCTATGTTACTAATAAACAAAGCAAATAAAAATAATTTCTTCATAAATTAAATTCTATATTTTATAGATAACGGTAACTCTCAAAAATTATTCCTCTATCAAATAAAAATCTAAATGTTTACGTTCTAAATCTGCATTTTTTACTTTAATCCAAACTTCATCCCCTAAACGATACATTTCTCCATATTTACGTCCAACCAAAGCATATTCTTCTTGATCAAAAGCAAAATGATCACTTGTAATATCTCTGGTACGCACCATTCCTTCACATTTATTTTCTATTACTTCTACATAAATTCCCCATTCAGTCACTCCAGAAATCACACCTTTAAAAGCAATTCCAGTAAAGTTTTGCATGTATTTAATTTGCATGTATTTAATAGAATCTCTTTCTGCTTTAGAAGCTAACATTTCCATTTCTGAAGAATGTTTACACTTTTCTTCATAATCTTCTGAAGATACTGATTTTCCTTTATCTAAATAATGCTGTAATAATCTGTGAGCCATTACATCAGGATAACGACGAATTGGCGAGGTAAAATGACTATAATAATCAAAAGCCAAACCGTAGTGACCAATATTTTCTGTAGTATATTCAGCTTTACTCATGGTACGAATGGTTAAAGTTTCAATCATGTTAGATTCTGCTTTACCATGTACATCACTCAATAATTTATTTAAAGAAGCAGTGGTGGTCATTCTAGATTTGGTATTGATTCCATATCCAAATTTTTGAACCAAATTTCCTAATGCTTCTAATTTATCAACGTTAGGTTCATCATGTGTTCTATAAATAAATGTTTTTTTAGCTGCACCAACTTTTGTTTTCCCTACAAACTCAGCCACTTTTCTATTGGCTAATAACATAAATTCTTCAATCAATTTATTAGCATCTTTAGATTCTTTAAAGAACACTCCAATAGGATTGGCATTTTCATCTAAGTTGAATTTAGTCTCTACTTTATCAAAAGCCAAAGCCCCAGATTTCATACGTTTACCACGCATAATTTTTGCCAAAACATCCATTTTTAAAATCGCTTCAGATATTTTTGGATCCACATCATAAGCTTCATCAGTAATAGAAATTTCTGCAGGAATGGTATGATTTTTTTCTTCTGGTTGTTCAATCACTACCTGAGCTTCTTCATAAGCAAAGCGTTTGTCAGAATAAGTAACCGTTCTACCAAACCATTCTTTTTCAATTTCTGCTTTTTCATTCAATTCAAAAACCGCAGAAAAAGTTAATTTTTCTTCTTCAGGTCTTAAAGAACAAGCTCCATTAGATAACATTTCTGGTAACATAGGTACTACCCTATCTACCAAATAAACGGATGTTGCACGGTTATAAGCTTCATCATCTAAAATAGTTCCTTCTTTTACATAATGTGAAACATCTGCAATATGAATTCCTATTTCATAATTTCCATTTTCTAAAACTTGATAAGACAAAGCATCATCAAAATCTTTGGCATCACGAGGATCAATAGTAAATGTTAACACATCTCTCATATCTCTACGTTTGGCAATTTCTTCTTCAGAAATACTTAAATCTAATTCTTGAGCAGCAGCTTCTACTTCAGGAGGAAATTCATATGGCAAATCATACTCGGCTAAAATGGCGTGAATTTCTGTGTTGTGTTCTCCTGCTTTTCCTAAAACTCTGGTAATTTCTCCAAAAGGATTTTTAGCCTCACCGGACCAATCTGTAATTCTTGCCACAACTTTATCGCCATCCACAGCATCCATCAACTTATCTTTTGGAATAAAAATATCGTTGTTCATAGATCTGTCATCAGCCACCACAAAACCAAATTTTGAACTTAATTGTAACGTTCCTACAAAATCAGTTTTTTTTCTTTCTAAAACTTCTACAACTTCAGCTTCTAATTTGTTACGTTGTTTGCGTTTGTAAACATAAGCTTTAACGGTATCACCATTTAAACCACCATTTACACTGCTTTTATTGATAAATGCATCACTTTCAAAATCATCACAAATAAAATAAGCATTCCCAGAACTGGTCACATCTAAAGTACCAATGTGATAATTTTTAGAAGCATCTAAAATATATTTACCTCTATCTTCTTCTTTAATTTTTTTCTGAGCTTTTAACTCTTCTAACTTTAATAATAATTGCTGTTTAGCCGCATGATCTTCTAAACCAAGCTTGGCTGCAATTTGTTTATAATTTAACGGATTGCCACTGTTTTCATTCAACACTTTAAAAACCTTGCGTGTAAGATCTTTAATCACTCCTCCTTTTTTCTTAAAAACACCTTTCTTATTATTTCTTGGCATATATCTTCTTCTTTATATCTACGATAAAGGTACAGCAATTAAAAATACAGAATGTTCTCTGTAAATAAATTTTCTGTAAACCTTATCAACACTTATATAATATCTAATTTTTTTTTTTTAAAAATTTATAAAACAAATGATGTGTTATTATAAGCTGTTCATTTATACAATAAGTTTATTTAATTTAATTTTGATTTAACATCAATTTAACTTTATCAACAAGTTGTTAGATATATAATCTATTAAAAAATAAGATTTTAAGACTAGTTATTCACAGTTGTTAACATCTATTAAATAGATTCTTTTGATTACAAAAAGTAGATGCTTAATTATTAATAAACCGTGGATAAATTGTTAATAACCGTTTATAACTTTTTAGTAAATAAATTTGCATTGTATTAGCTGTCTCTTGTATTGTTTTTTAAACCTTAAAATCAAAATTTAGTTTGCTTTTTTTAACCACATGTTATTAACATTTTGATGTTTTTTGTAATTACTTGATTTCTAAGGTAATTTGTATAAGTTATCATATACGCTGTTAATAAGTGTTAATAATGCATATTTTATAAACAATATTGGTTTTTATTAAATATATGATAATTTGTATTTTACTGTATATGAGTTGTTTAGATTAAAAAAACAAAATAGATAGATCAACAAGCATGGTCATTTTGTAATTTAGCGTTTTTTTAAAATACCCTTATATGAATGTACCTAAATCAGATTTACCAAGAGTTGTAGTTATTGGAGGAGGATTTGCTGGTCTTAATTTGGTTAAAAAATTAAGAGAACTACCAATTCAATTGGTCATGATTAACAAGCATAATTATCATGCTTTTCAACCTTTATTATATCAAATTTCTACCAGTGGTATTGAGTCTGATTCTATTGCTTATCCTCTAAGGATGTTTATTAAAAAGCAACAAAATTTTTATTTTAGATTGGCTGATGTCAAAGAAATAGATCCAGATAACAAAATAATTAAGTCAGATATTGGTGATTTATCTTATGATTACTTAATTATTAATACGGGTACAAAAACCAATTACTTTGGAAATAAAGAAATAAAAAAACATGCAATGCCAATGAAAACTATTCCTCAGGCATTGAATTTACGTAGTTTAATATTACAAAATTTTGAACGTGCAACGGTTGAAAAAGACATAGAAACTCAAAAGTTTTTATTGAATTTTGTGATTGTTGGAGCTGGACCTACAGGAGTTGAATTGGCTGGAGCAATTGCTGAATTTAAAAAGAGTGTACTTCCTTTAGATTTTCCAGATTTAGATCCTAATTTAATGCAAATTAATTTATTAGAAGGTGCTGATAGAGTGTTGCCTCCTATGAGTGAACATGCATCAAAAAAATCTACTAAATTTTTAAAAGAATTAAGTGTTCAAATCCACACCAATACCATTGTAACTTCTTACGATGGTAAACTAGCAACTACCAAAGATGGAAAAGAATTTGCCACACGTACTTTAATTTGGTCTGCTGGAGTTATTGCTAATAGAATTGATGGTTTTAACGAAGAGTGTTCTGAACCAAGAACTAGAAGATATTTTGTAAACGAATTCAATCAAATCAAAGGTTTTAAAGATGTTTTTGCTTTAGGTGATGTAGCTTTAATGATATCTGATGATTATCCAAGAGGACATCCACAAGTAGCTCAACCTGCTATTCAACAAGCTAAAAATCTAGCTAAAAACTTTCCTAAAATTTTAAAAGGAGAAACTAGTTTAAAACCTTTTGTATATAAAGATAAAGGTTCTATGGCAACCATTGGTAGAAATAAAGCTGTGGCAGATATTAAAAAATTACAATTCGGTGGGTTTTTTGCTTGGTTTATATGGATGTTTGTTCATTTAATGTCTTTAGTAGGATTTAGAAACCGATTGGTGATTTTAATCAGTTGGATATATAATTATACTAACTATAATAAAGGATCTAGATTAATTGTACGTAGATATAGTGTTACCAAACGTAGAATTAGAACCAACGCAGAGCTGTAGTCTTTTTTTTGCGTAAATTTGTCTAAAATTAAATATATATTAAAATGAAAATAGCCATAGGAAACGATCACGCTGGTCCAGATTATAAATTAGCTATTGTTAAATTATTAGAACAAAAAGGTATTGAAGTTGTAAATTATGGAACTGATACTTTAGATAGTGTTGATTATCCTGATCATGCTCATAAAGTGGCAAACGATGTAGATACCAAAGCAGTAGATTTTGGAATTTTAATTTGTGGTTCTGCAAACGGAGTTGCTATGACTGCTAATAAATATAAAAATGTAAGAGCTGGTTTGTGTTGGTCTAAAGAAATTGTATTGTTGGTAAGACAACATAACAATGCAAATGTTTTATGTATTCCTGCTCGATTTACTGCCATTCCTCAAGCTTTAGAAATGGTAGAAACTTTTTTAAATACTGAATTTGAAGGTGGTCGTCACCAAACCAGAATTGATAAAATTCCTTGTGGTTGTTAATTATAATTAAGATCATAAATAAAAAAAGCCTCTGAATTTTCAGAGGCTTTTTTTATGATTAAGCAGATCATGAAAAATTAATAATTATTTTATAAAAGAAGAAAATTATTATTAATTACCCTTTTTTTTATGAATTTGATACCTTTTTAGGTTTATTACTTAATTAATTTTGATTTAAAGGATTATGATAGAAATTATTAAACTTTATTAAAATGAAAAAAAAATACTTTGTTAAACTTATTATAATAATATTAGTGTTTTTCACTTCTATAACAAATGCACAAACAAATTACGCTATTAGTTTACCAGGAGGTTCAGACGGTAATGTTAGTAATGTTGCTTTGCCTGGATTAAACCTTACATCATATCCTGTAACCATAGAAGCTTGGGTGTATCCTATAGCAAAAAATAATTATGGTGGATTGTTTTATTACAGAGGAACAAACACTAATGGAGGAATTCAGTTTGATAGATGGACAAATCCAAATTCCTTCAGAGGAATAGCAAATGATGGAGTTAATGCGGTAGCTGCTAATAATATTAATTTTAATGATTGGAATCATGTGGCTTGGGTGGTCACTTCAACAGGAATGATACTTTATGTAAATGGAATTCCAACAACATCCGAAGAGGTACCAGCAATGTTGCCTTTTGATTCTGGACTATATATAGGATGGGATGCAGCAACAAATGATAGAACAATTCAAGGATATTTTGATGAAGTAAGGGTTTGGACCACAGAAAGAACAGCTCAAGAAATAGTAGATAATAAAAATAAAAAATTAACGGGTTCAGAAACAGGTTTATATGGATATTGGAATTTTGATGATCAAGCAAATGTTGCTACTGATCAAACTAGTAATCATTTAGATGGTATTATTAACGGAGGAACTTATGTTGTTTCTACTGTATTTAACCCAATGACTTATTCAAGTTCAGTAGTCAAAGAAAAAGAAGCTTTCATTAAAAATAACTCAACAAACAATGTAGTATTTTCTTTAGAAATAGAAACACAAAACGCATCAGAACCTTTTTCGCTTAAAAATTTAGCTTTATCAGCTTTAGGAACTACTTCACTTTCAGATTTAAATAATGTAAAAATTTATTACACGGGTGTTGATGCTAAATTTAGTACAACTCAACTTTGTGGAGAACTAAATCAATCCCCTTTAACAGAATCTTTTTCGGTAAATTGTAATCAAACATTAAGTCAGGGTAAAAATGTTTTTTGGATAACAGCGGATGTTTCTAACAGCGCTACAGAAGGAAATTCTATAGATATAACTTGTAATAATTTTACTTTAGAATCTACAAATACTCAAGTATTAACACCAACTTCAACAGCATCTACAGGAAAATTAGAAATAAAATCTAGTATTTTTAGTAATAGCGTTAAGCTTCCTGCTTCGGTAGTTACCACCAATGCAGCGAGTACTTTTGAAGGATCTAATTTTGCTTCTTTTCAGCAAAATGCCATCATCACATTTAATAATTATCAATATGTTACTTTTTGGAATAAAGTTTCTAGAGTATGTATTGCAAGAAGAAAATTACCAGAAGGTGATTGGAAAACAGTAGAATTAACGGATTATACTATTAGTCCAAATCGCGTTGCAGATAATCATTATACAATCTCTATGGGAATTTGTGAGAATGATGGAACTATTCATTTGGCTTTTGATCATCATAATGATGTACTTCATTACAGAAAATCTATAGCTAATTTAGCTTATAGTGATGACACTAGTTGGAAAATGTCCTCTTTTGGTTCTGTACAACAAAATTTAGTTGATAATGTTAACCTTTCAAATATTACCTATCCGCGTTTTGTTTCGAAACCAAATGGAGATATGATTTATGAATGTCGTATTGGTTGGAGTGGAGATGGTGATAGTTTTTTATGGGAATACAACGGTTCTAATGGTAAATGGACGTATATAGGGGAATACTTAAACGGAACTTCAGTGAATGAAAATGCATACATTAATGGTATTCACTATGATTCTAATGGACGTTTACATGTATCATGGATATGGCGAGGAACTCCAGATGCTCAAACCAATCATGATGTGTATTATGCTTATAGTGATGATGATGGTAGAACTTGGTATAATTCTGATGGAGTAAAGGTAGGGACTGCAGGATCTGATCCTATGGTACAATCAAGACCAGGATTAAAAATTTGGGATATAGGAACTAATAGAGGATTAATCAATCAGGAATCTCAAGCAGTTGATAGTAATGGAGGAATTCATATACTTCAATCTTATATCATGGAGAGTGATTCTAATAGTAATAATTTTTGGGATTTTAGAATTAATAAGGGATATCTTAGACATATTTACAAAGATCAATCTGGGTCATGGCGTAGTGACGTAATTGCTCGTTCTCAACGTAATAGAGCAGAAATAGCAGTTGATGGAAATAACAATCTTTATGTAGTAGCTTCTGATTATAGAGTCTATTTTGCTTCAGCTGAAAATAATTGGCAAAATTGGACTGAAATGGATGTAAATGAAGTTGGAACTGTTATAAATGAACCACTAATTGATAGAGAAGCATTACTTGAAAATGATATATTATCTTTTGTATTTACACATGCAGATAAAGATGGTAAAATCATAGTTCCTTATTATTTATTAGAACGTTCTAAAAAACCAAATGGTAATGGATTACAAAAGGTAGTTTATAATAATTTAGACCATCCTGTAGTTGAGGAATTAGATGCTATAGATCTTTATAATATGGATTACTCGGCTTATGGAGACAATATAAATATTAAATGGACAGGACAGTTAGAAATTCAGCAACCAGAAGAATATACACTTCATTTAACATCAAATGGAAATGTACAAGTTTATATTAATGATGAGTTAAAAATAGACACAGGAGATTTATCTGTAGAACAAGAATTTACAACTACATTAAATTTATATCCAAGCTATAAGTATGATATTCGCGTAGAGGGTTCTTATAGTTCTTCTAATAATGTAACAACCAAGCTAGAATGGTCTTCTCTTAATGTTCCAAAAGATATGATTCCTTTAAAAGGATACTTTGGAGAATTAAAAAATCTTTCATTAGGTATTTCTGATGTTGCATTGTTTCCAAAAAGTCTTAAAGTTTCTCCTAACCCAAGTAATTCATTCTTTTTAGTTGAAATGGATGGAGATTTTACTTATGATATTTATGGCTTTGATGGAAAAAAAATAGAATCAGGTGCAGCAAAAACCTCATGTGAAGTAGGTCAAAATCTTTTAGCAGGAGTTTATATACTAAAACTAAATAATGGGATTAATAGTTACGTCATAAAAATAATTAAATATTAATTTTTAGCTTAAATTATATATAAAAAAGCCTCTGAATTTTCAGAGGCTTTTTTTTTTTAAAACTTATGTTTTTTCAAAATTCTAAACCAAGGATTGTGTTGGTTTTTGTTCATGTATTTTATAGCATTCATTCGTTTTCTAGCAAACCAAACAAAGGCTTTTGTAGAAGTAAATACAATACCTAAAATTAAAAAAGTAAATAAAAGTTCAAGTAGCATATTATTGATTTAAAATTTGATAAAAGTTTTGATATTGCTGATTATTTGGTGCTAACTCTAAAAGCTGTTTAGCATACTTTTTAGCCATTTCTTTTTGATTTGTTTCATTGTATATATAAGCCATCAAATAAATTAAATCAGTATTATTAGTACTTCTTTTTAGTTGGATACCTATAACAGTAATAGCTTTTTGGGTTTGAGTATCTTTAAAATATAACAAAGCTAAATTATAAGCTATCCTGTCATTTTCTGGCATATATTTAATAGCTTTTTGTAACTGAACAATTGCTTCTTTAGACCTACCTAATTCGTTTAATAACAAACCATAATTGTAATTGGTTAATCCATAACCAGGTTCTTGTTCTATAATGGTTTTGTAAGCTTTTTCAGATTTTTGATAATCTTTTACTTGATAATATAAATTAGCCAAGGTAGTTCTTACAATATTGTTGATAGGATCTAAAACCAAAGCTTCTTCTAAAGTTTTAATAGCACTTTGTGTTTTACCATTGTTTAAATAATATTGAGCACGTTTCATTCTTCCACCACTAAACTCGGCCGTAGCTTTTAATTGATTGGCAAATTCTATTTTAACTTTGTTATAAATATCTTTATAATCTTCAGGTATTTTAGCATAATCAACACTGCTTAATGCAAAAAATGCTTTTACACGTACAGCTCTTTTGGCATCTTTTAATAAAGGTAAAACAGATTTGTAATGCTCTGTTCTTAAATTTAAATCAGAGATTAAATCTACAGTAGCTCCTTTTACTAATGGGGATGTATCTTTTAAAAATTTTAAGACTTCAGATACATTAATTTGTCCAGTATAATTTCTAAGGGTGGAGACAGCTGAGGCTCTAGCCATATTAGGATAAATAGTATCGTGAGCCAATAACATTAAACTATCTCTCCCTCCTACTTCACCTTTTATTCCTGGAGCTAATTTATCTGAAAAATGATTCTTTTTTGGCTCTCCATAAAGTTTCACAAAATTTTCATAAGCCCATTGATCATTTTTGTCTTTATGACATCCAACACATGCATTTGGTGTTCCATATTTTAAACTTAAATCAGGTCTTGGAATTCTAAAACTGTGGTCACGTCTAAAATCATTTCCCATATAATATTTTCCAGGCATATGACAGTTGATACACATAGCTTCTTCGGTTCCCATTTTATGCTTGTGATGACTTTCTACATTAAAAGTAGCACCATCATGACATTGCATACAAAGTCTGTTATCATCAAATTTTCGTTTGGTAGAATGTGGATTGTGACAATCTTTACAACTCACTCCATTGTGATACATTTTACTTTGGATGAATGATCCATAAACATAATCTTCATCCAAAATTTGACCATCAGCATGATAAATAGGCTCAGAAATTAATTGTGGAAAATAATGATCTAAAAAAGTTCCCTGTGGTGTGTGGAATAAAGTAATGTTTTCTCTTCTAGCATGGCATCTTGCACAAGTATCTACCAATTCTTTAGAGTTTAAGCCAACCATTTGCATGGTTCCATCGCTTTTATAATCATTCCCACTTTTTAAAGCATGGTTAACATGATCTTTTCCTGGTCCATGACAAGCCTCACAACTCACGTTAATAATGGCATAATTAGTATTATAACTATGGTCTTTTTCGTTGTAATTTTTCTTTACGTTGGTGCTGTGACAATCTGCACACATGGTATTCCAATTTAGTCCTCCTCTACTCCAATGCAACCATTCTTTATGTACAACTTTAAAGTCTGGATATAAATCAAACCATTTGTTTTTTTGGGTATCAAAAGCAGTTCTTAAACATTGATATTGTCCATCGGGAAATAAAACAATGTATTGTTGTAAAGGGGTAAAACCAAAAGTGTAAATAATTTCATAATCATGATTTTTACCATCACGTCCTTCGGTATTCACATAAAATTTTCCCTTGTTTTGAAAAAAGGTTGACGTGACTCCCTGATTTTTAAAAACTTCTCCATCAAAAGGGGCAATAATGGTTTGTCTATCGGCTTTTTGCATAGACTTATTATGATGAGATCCTTCCCAATCTTTAAATTGATTTGGATGACACTCTTTACATTTTTGACTCCCAACATAGTGATTGTTGGGAATGCTATCTGTATTGGTAAAAATAGCATTAGAATCTATTTTTTTATAAGTACTCTCTTCTTTTGGTTTGCAAGAAACCATGGATATAATTAGCGTAATAAATAAAATTAAATACTTCAAAAGGAAAGTAGTTTTTAATAAACTAAAAACAGATGTAGTGTTTTTTATTTTATAGCTTTGTTAACACTACAATATTATCCATTTATATTTAACTTTTTGTTAAGTTGTATCAATAAGATACTATTTTTGTACCAAATACTTATAAAAACAGGTTTATATGATTTCTATGTTGGATGAAAAACAATTAAAATATGACACTGCATATTTAAAAATGGCTTTTGAATGGGCAAAATTATCTCATTGTAAAAGAAAACAAGTAGGTGCGCTTATTGTAAAAGATAGAATGATTATTTCTGATGGATATAATGGAACTCCAACCGGTTTTGAAAATTGTTGTGAAGATGATAATTATGACACCAAATGGACAGTTTTACATGCCGAGGCAAATGCCATATTAAAAGTAGCTTCCTCTACCCAATCTACCAAAGATGCTACTTTGTACATTACTTTATCTCCTTGTAAAGATTGTAGTAAATTAATTCACCAATCTGGAATTAATAGAGTAGTTTACGCAAAAGAATACAAAGACACCACAGGAATAGATTTTTTAAGAAAAGCAGGTGTTGAATTATTGAAATTAGATATTGATGAAGCAAAATAATAATCTTCCACTATTTATTGGAATTTCTGTAGCTCTAGGAATTATTATAGGTAGTTTTTTTAATGTAAAAAATACAGGAACTTTTTATCCTGTAAGTTCAAATACAGGAAATAGTAAGTTAAACACGGTTCTAAAATTTATTGAAAGTGAATATGTTGATGACGTAGATGCTGAAAAAATTACGGATGAAGTTATTTCTGATCTTTTAGATAGGTTAGACCCACACTCTACTTACATCCCAAAAGAAATTCAAGCATATACTCAAGAAACTATGAACGGAAGTTTTGTAGGAATTGGAGTACAATTTAGACTAGAAAAGGATACTATTTTAGTAGAAAAAGTAATTCCAGATGGACCAAGTTTAAAAGCTGGACTTAGAGCAGGTGATAGAATTTTAATGGCTGATAAAGACACTCTTTATGGAAAAGAAATATCTAACAACGATGTTCTTAGTAAATTAAAAGGTGAAGAAAATAGTCAAGTTTTAGTAAAAGTTTATAGACCTACAACGAATAAAATTATTGATTTTAATATCACCAGAGGAAAAGTTGATATTAAAAGTGTACCTGTTGCTTATAAATTAACAGATAGTTTAGGATATATTAAATTAGTTCGTTTTGCCATGACTTCTTATGATGAGTTTAAGTCAGCCTTAGACAAATTACAAGAACAAGGAATTAAAGATTTGGTCTTAGATTTAAGAGGAAATCCAGGTGGATTTATGCACATTGCTGATCAAATATCAGATGAATTTTTAGCCGATGGACAATTAATTGTTTACACTAAAAATAAAAAAGGTCGTCAAAAAAACAATGTGGCTACTAGCAAAGGTTCTTTTGAAAAAGGACATATTTACGTATTGGTTGATGAAAACTCAGCTTCAGCAAGTGAAATAGTTTCAGGAGCTTTGCAAGACAATGATAGAGGAACTATTATTGGACGTAGAACTTTTGGAAAAGGTTTGGTACAACAAGAATTAGATTTTAACGATGGTTCTGCAATGAGATTAACCATTGCAAGGTACTACACTCCTACTGGACGTTCTATCCAAAAACCATATGATGATACTAATAATTATGAAAATGAAGTATTAAATAGATATAAAAGTGGTGAACTTTATAGTAAAGACAGTATTAAAATTATAGACTCACTTAAATACACTACACCAAAAGGAAAAGTGGTTTATGGAGGTGGTGGAATTACGCCAGATGTTTTCATTCCTTTAGACACGCTTAATGGTGTTAATTATTTTGAATTAAATATGATTAATAAATTTGTGTCTAGTTATATTGATACTCACAGAAAAGAGTTAAATAAATACAACGAAAGTAATTTTATTAATGATTTTAAAATTACATCAGAAATTAAAAAAGCGTTTGATAAATATATAGCACCCTATAAATTTAGTAGTCAAGAATTAGTTGATGATTTGTTAAAAGAAAACTTTGCTAGCACTTTAATAAACGACGAAGTGTATTATAAGTTGGTGCAAAAAAGAGATCCGTATATTTTAAAAGTTATAGCGTTAGAACAAAATCAATAATTTTGAGTAATAAAAAAATCTACTTTGCTTCCGATCAACATTTTGGAGCAGAAAGTTCTGAAAAAAGTATACCAAGAGAAAAGGTATTTGTTTCTTGGTTAGACTCCATTAAGAATGATGCAGAAACGCTCTTTTTATTGGGAGATTTGTTTGATTTTTGGTTTGAATATAAATATGTAGTTCCTAAAGGTTTTGTAAGGGTTTTAGGAAAGTTAGCTGAACTAAAAGATGCAGGAGTTGATATTCATTTTTTTGTGGGAAACCACGATTTGTGGATGAAAGATTATTTTGAAAAAGAATTAAATATTCCAGTATATCACGAGCCTAAAGAATTTATATTACAAGGAAAAACTTTTTTAATGGGACATGGAGATGGTTTAGGTCCTGGAGACAAGGGATATAAATTCATCAAAAAAATATTTACAAACCCAGTTTGTAATTGGTTGTTTCGCTGGTTACATCCCGATGTAGGAATGTCATTTGCCATGTATTTATCTAGAGAAAATAAAGCGGTTTCAGGAGCAGAAGATGTACACTTTTTAGGAGAAGATAAAGAGTATTTAATCTTACACTGTAAAGAAATTTTAGAACAAAAACATTACGATTATTTTGTGTTTGGTCACCGTCATTTACCTATGATTTTTGATTTGCCACAAAATTCAAAATATGTAAACACTGGGGATTGGATTACTTATAATACTTATGGTGTTTTAGAAAATGGGGAGTTTAAAATTAAAGAATTCTTAAAATAATTTTTATTATTGCATAAATACTAACAAAAAAGTCAAGAAATTATCTTGACTTTTTTGTTTTTTTAAAATCTGTCATATTTACTTAATTGATTTCAATGTTGTATTTTGGTACACAAATTGATTGCAAACAACTGTATTAAGAATAAAACCTTATAAATAATGGAAGTAGACGTAAGAGCTATCAGCGAAAAAATCGAAAGAGAAAGTGCATTTGTGGATTTATTGTCCATGGAAATGAACAAAGTTATTGTTGGTCAAAAACACATGGTTGACCGGTTGTTGATTGGTTTATTAGGAAACGGACATATTTTATTAGAAGGAGTTCCTGGTTTGGCAAAAACGTTGGCTATTAATACGCTTGCAAAAGCGGTTGATGGAGCGTTTAGCAGAATTCAGTTTACTCCAGATTTATTACCTGCCGATGTGGTTGGAACCATGATATACAACATGAAAGAAAATGACTTTTCTATTAAGAAAGGTCCTATTTTTGCAAATTTTGTATTGGCAGATGAGATCAACCGTGCTCCAGCAAAAGTACAATCGGCATTGTTAGAAGCCATGCAAGAACGTCAAATTACCATTGGTGATGAAACCTTTAAATTAGATGAACCATTCTTGGTTATGGCTACTCAAAACCCAGTAGATCAAGAAGGAACTTATACATTACCAGAAGCACAAGTAGACCGTTTTATGCTTAAAGTAGTAATTGATTATCCTAAGTTAGAAGAGGAGCAATTAATTATGAGAGCAAATTTAACTGGAGCTTATGAAAAAGTAAATCCAGTGGTTTCTTTAGAGCAAATTAGAAAAGCTCGTGAAGTAGTAAACGAGGTTTATATGGATGAAAAAATTGAGAAATATATTCTTGATTTGATTTTTGCAACGCGTTATCCAGAAAAATACGGATTAGAAAACTTAAAAGGATTAATTTCTTTTGGAGCCTCTCCTCGTGGTAGTATTTCATTAGCTAAAGCCGCTAAATGTCATGCATTCATCAAACGTAGAGGATATGTAATTCCAGAAGATGTTAGAGCAGTTGTCTTAGATATTTTACGTCATCGTATCGGAATTACGTATGAAGCAGAAGCAGAAAATGTAACTGCCGAAGACATTGTAAACCAAATAGTAAACGTAGTAGAAGTACCTTAATCTAGTACTCAGTATCAAGTATTAAGTACAAAGAAAGTGCTTAATACTCATTACTCAGTACTCAGTACTATTAAAACATGGATACCAAAGAAATCTTAAAAAAAGTAAGAAAAATAGAGATCAAGACACGTCGTTTGTCTGATCATATTTTTTCAGGAGAATATCACAGTTCTTTTAAAGGACGTGGTATGACTTTTAGTGAGGTAAAACAATATCAATTTGGTGATGATATCCGTAGCATAGATTGGAACGTAACAGCTCGTTATAACGAACCTTATGTAAAAGTTTTTGAAGAAGAACGTGAGCTTACCATGATGTTAATGGTAGATATTAGTGGATCGGGAAACTTTGGAACTAAAGAGCAATTTAAAAGAGAAACACTTACAGAAATTGCTGCTACCATGGCTTTTTCGGCCATTCAAAATAATGACAAAGTAGGTTTGTTACTTTTTTCTGATGAGGTAGAATTATACATTCCACCAAAAAAAGGAAAAAGTCACGTGTTGCGTATCATTAGAGAAATGATAGAATTTGAGCCTAAAAGTCATAAAACAAATATCAACACGGCCTTAAAATACATGTCTAATGTATTAAGGAAAAAAGCTATTGTTTTTATCCTATCGGATTTTATGGATGATGGATATGAACAAACTTTAAAAATTGTAGCCAATAAACACGATGTTACTGGAATTAGAATTTACGATCAGTTTGATGAAGCCTTACCAAAAATTGGACTAGTTCCTATGGTAGATGCCGAATCTGGACAAACAACTTTGGTGAATACTTCTTCTAAAAAAGTTAGAAATCAGTATCAGCAACAATTTTTACATTGGAAACATAATTTTGAGAATGCTTTTAAAAAGAGTGGAGCCGGTGTATTGAGTAGTCGTGTAGAAGAAAATTACGTAAAGAAATTATTGACGTATTTTAAACAACGAGGGTAAAATGAAATATATCATTACAAGTCTTTTTTTATGTATCGGTTTTGCAATGATGGCACAAAAAAATCCATCAATAAGTGTAAAAATAGATACCACAAATATTAAAATAGGAGAACAAGTTACTTATACAATTTCAGCTCCAAACCATAAAAAAGTAATCTTCCCTAAAATAGAAAATCTTGATAGTTTAGTGGTTGCAGAAGAACTTCCTGTAGACACTATTCAAAATCAATTGTATAAAAAGTATTTAATTACTGGTTTTGATAGTGGTACTTTTTATATTAAAAAACAACAAGTTTTTATTGATGCCAAAGCTTATTTTACCGATTCTTTATTGGTAAACGTTGCAACCATTTCTGTTGATACAGTTAAGTTAGCAAAGCATTATGCTGTTAAAGATTTAGAGAATGAAGATTATACGTTGGCTGAATGGTGGTACCGAATTAAAAATTATGTATACGTAGGTTTGGCAGTGATTGCTTTTATGGTTGGACTTTACTTTTTGTTCCGCAATAAAAAAGAGCCTGTTAAAGTTAAAAAAGTGGTGATTCCTCCTTACATAGAAGCAACCAAAGAGTTGAAAAACTTAGAAAAAAAGCAATTATGGCAAAATAACAAGGTTAAGGAGTATTATTCTGAACTAACCGATATTGTTAGAAAATATATTGGTAATGAATTACTTGTTCAGGCATTAGAAACTACGACTGACGAGTTAATGAGTTTGTTGATTAATGAAAATAAACAACAAAAATTAGGTTTAGATAAGGATACTTTAGAAAATTTAAGAGACTTATTATCTCAAGCAGATTTTGTAAAGTTTGCCAAACAAAAACCTGTTGAAATGGAAATTAAAGGACATCAATCCAATGCGTCTAGAATTATAGAAACCATACACCAATTAGTAGAATCTAAAAAGCAAGAAGTAAAAGATGATGAGCAACAGTAATTTTGAATTTACCCAACCCGCTTTTTTATGGCTATTAATCATCATTCCTATTTTAGGATTTTGGTTGTATATCAGTAGAAATAGAAATCAAGCAAAACTTTCTATTGCATCAACAAAAGCAATGCAATCTCCAGGTGTTTATATTTATCTCTATAGGGCTTTATGGGTTTTTAGGTTGTTGGCTTTGGTTTTGTTAATAGTGGCTTTAGCAAGACCTAGAAATGTTGGTGTTACTACTAAAAGCAAAAAAAACAGAGGAATTGATATTGTGATGGCAACTGATGTTTCAGGATCTATGTTGGCTAGAGATTTAAAGCCAAATAGACTTGAAGCGCTAAAAGAAGTAGCAGAAGACTTTGTAGACAAACGCCCAAATGATAGAATAGGAATTGTGGTTTATGCAGGAGAAAGCTATACCAAAACGCCTATTACCACTGATAAATCTATTGTAAAAAGAACCATTCAATCTATAGAATATGGAGGTATTCAAGATGGTACAGCTATTGGAATGGGATTGGGTTCAGCTGTTAATAGATTAAAAGAAAGTACCGCAAAAAGTAAAGTAATTATTTTGCTTACAGATGGTGTAAATACTGCAGGTTCTGTAGATCCTAAGTTGGCAACAGAATTAGCCAAAGGTTTAGGAATTAAGGTATATACCATTGGTATTGGAACCAATGGAATGGCAGAAATGCCTTATGCACAAGACTACAATGGTAACTTAATATACAAACCAATGAAAGTTGAGATTGATGAAAAGTTATTAACCTACATTGCTGAGGAAACTGGCGGGAGATATTTTAGAGCAACTTCAAATAATAAGTTAAAAACCATTTATGAAGAGATTGATAAATTGGAAAAAACAGTGATTGAAGATATTAAATACTATAATTACGATGAGTTGTATAGAAATTTAGTTATTGCTGCTTTACTCTTGTTGGTCATAGAGTATTTATTAAAAAACACATTGTTTAAAAGTTTTATATAAAAATAAGTTAGAAAGTAACAAGTTAAAAAGTTCGTAAAGTATTAAGTTAAATAAAAAGAAAGTTTAAGAGATGGAGATAAATGTTAGATTGTTTAATGCGTTTTTGATAACATCAACAACTTTATAAACTTTGGTCTTTCAAACTTTATAAACATAAATTATGCAGAGATTAGAAGAACCTATATATTTTTATGCATTGGCAATAATTCCTTTATTGTTACTTGTTTTGTTGTATAAATTTTGGTGGCAAAAAAGAACTCAAAAAGCATTTGCAAACGTTTATTTAATTCAAAAATTAGCACCAGATTACTCAACTTTTAAAGCCACTATTAAGTGGTTGTTTTTGGCTTTAAGTATTACCTTTTTAGTTGTTGCTTTGGTCAATCCTAAGATCGGAACCAAGTTAGAAACGGTTAAAAGAGAAGGAGTTGATATTGTTTTTGCATTAGACGTTTCTAAAAGTATGTTAGCAGAGGATATTGCTCCAAACAGATTAGAAAAAGCAAAACAAATTATTTCTAAAACCATAGATCAATTAGGGAGTGACAGAGTTGGAGTAATTATTTATGCAGGGAACGCTTACCCTCTATTGCCTATTACTACTGACCAATCTGCAGCTAGGTTATTTCTAAAAAATGCCTCTCCAGATATGGTTTCTAGTCAAGGAACGGCTATTAATGATGCTTTAAATTTGGCTAAAACTTATTATGATAATGATGAACAAACCAATAAATATTTGGTCATTTTATCTGATGGAGAAGATCATGAAGAAAACACTGTTGATAAGGCCAAAGAATTAGATGAAGAAGGAATTAAAGTTATCACCATTGGTATTGGAACTGAAAAAGGTGATGTTATTCCTGACATGATTAATGGATATAAAAAAGGATTAAAAAAAGATAAAAACGGTGAAGTGGTCATCACCCAAAGACATGTAAAAGTATTACAAGAAATTGCACAAACAGCCAATGGTTTTTATGTGGATGGAAACAAAACATCAAACTCTGTAAATAAAATTATGGAGGTATTGTCTAAAGCCAAAAAAACAGAATTTGAATCTAAGCAATTCTCAGAATACAAAAGTCAGTTCCAATGGTTTATCGGTTTAGGAATTTTATGGTTGGTGTTAGATATGTTTGTGTTTGAAAAGAAAACCAAATGGGTAAAAAGTGTAAACTTGTTTAACGAAAATAAGGAATAAAATGAAGAAGTTATGGATGTTGTTTTTTGCCATTACTACGTTTTCATCTTTTGCACAAGAAGAAACGGGGCTTCCTAAAGAGAAGTTATACGAGGCTAAAAAACAATTAAGAGAGGGAAACGAATTATATAAAAAAAACAAACTTGATGATGCTGCCATTGCTTATCAAAAAAGTTTGGCAGAAGATGGTACCTATTATAAAGGAGCCTATAATTTAGGGAATGCCTATTTTCAGCAAAAAAAATATAAAGAAGCTGGTGAGCAATATCAATTGGCAAATAAATTGGCCAAAACCAAAGAAGATAAAGCTAAAACCAGTGAGTTGATTGGCGATACTTTTAAAAAACAAAATGAGTTAGAAAAAGCATTGGAGTCTTACAAACAAGCTTTGTTAAAAAAACCTACAGACGATGTGTTGCGCGAAAAATTTGTAGCGGCTAAAAAACAAAAAGAAAAACAAGACCAGCAGAATAAAGATAATAAGGATAAGAACAAGGATAACAAAGACGACAATAAAGACAAAGATAACAAGGGAGATAATAAAGATCAGAATAAGGATAATAAAGGAGATAAAGATCAAGATAAAAAGGACGATAAAGGAGACAAGGATAAAAAAGAAGATGATCAAAAGGATGGAGAAAATCCTGAAGATAAAAAGGATCAGGGAGATAAAGGGGAAGATGAAAAACAAGATCAACAACCTGCTCAACCCAATGAGTCTAAATTATCGCCTGAGCAAATTCAACAATTGTTAGAGTCTATGAATAACGAAGAGCAAAAAACACAGAAAAAAGTGAATGCTCAAAAGGTAAATGCAAAAGAGAACAATAATGAAAAAGACTGGTAATACATTTTTATTAAACAGTGTTTGTTTGTTCTTACTTTTCATAAGTACAAGCCTATTTGCTCAAGTAGAGTTAACAGCAAGAACAAGTAAAAAAACACTTGGTGAAAATCAAAGATTTAGATTAGAATATAACATTAACAACCAAGAGGCGGACAATTTTAAACTTCCAAATTTTAAAAATTTTAAAGTAGTTCAAGGTCCAAGTCAGTCGGTTAGTAATTCTTATTCATATGTAAACGGAAAGGCACAAAGTACTTTTTCTAAAACCTATTCTTATATTTTAGAGCCTATAGGCAAAGGAACGTTTACTTTAGAACCTGCAAGTATAGAATACCAAGGAAAGAGAATTGTATCTAACACCATTACTATAAATGTAGTTGATGCAGTTGATTTACCAAAAGATCCTAATGATCCTAATTATATTGCAAGTCAAAATATAAAAATGGTAGTAACCATTTCTGATGAAAACCCATATGTGGGAGAGCCTATTTATGCAGAATATAGACTGTATGTAAATCAACTAGCCATCAATAGTTTTGATGTTGATACACCACCAAATTATGAAGGATTTTGGAGTCAAGTTTTAGATAATAAAAATCCACAATTTAAAGATGGGAAATATAAGGGAGAAATGTGGAAATATGCGGTTTTACACAAAGTAGTTTTAATTCCGCAAAGAAATGGTGAGTTAACAGTAAATCCAATGTCTGCCGATTTGGTGGTTGGAGTTCCTACAGGAAGAGGAGATTTTTTTGGAAATATGATTACCCGAAATGTAAGTCAAAGATTGGTTTCTGATAAAAAAATCATCAAGGTAAAATCTTTACCATTAGAAGGAAAACCACTTGATTTTACAGGTGCAGTGGGTGATTATAATTATGAAGTCAATACAAGTAGATCTGTTTTTAAAGCCAATGAATCTGCTCAAATAAAAGTAAAAGTTTCAGGTAAAGGAAATTTAAAATTATTTGAATTACCAAACATTGTTACGCCAAAGGAATTAGAAGTTTATGATCCAGAACGAAAAGAGCAAGTTACCGTAACTACAACCGGTTTAACAGGTAGTATTGAGAATGCTTATACTGTGGTTCCACAATACAAAGGAAAATTTAAAGTTCCGGCAACTTCATTTAGTTACTTTAATCCTACCGATAAAAAATATCACACCATTACTTCTGATGAAATTTTATTAGATGTTACCGAAGGAAAAGATTTGGCAACAAGTCTAGGAGCTGATTACAGTAATGGAGCGCTTAAACAAACGGTAAAGACTACTGGAAACGATTTTAGATATGTACACACATCAACAACGTTACAGCCTATTGAAAAATCAGAGTTTTACAAAACAAAATGGTTTTATATTCTGTTACTATTGCCATTGGTAATATTGCCTTTAGGTGTTTTTGCATCAAAAAAACAAAGAGAGTTAAGTAGAGACATCAGTCGAAATAAGTTAAGAAAGGCTGATAAATTGACTAAAAAATATTTAGCAAGTGCTAAAAAAGAATTGGGGAACAAAACCACGTTCTATAGTTCTTTAGAAAAAGCATTACATAATTATTTAAAAGCCAAATTACAGGTAGAAACCACCGATATTAGTAAAGATAGCATTGCAGAAATGTTAACTAAAAAAGGTGTTTCTAATGAGGCCATTACTCAATTTATTGAGGTATTTAGTGCTTGTGAATTTGCTAGATATGCTCCTTCTTCTGATGAAAAGATGAAAGAAGATTTTGACAAAGCGAAACAGGCCATCACAGAATTAGATAAGAATTTATAAAAACCGATAACATGAAAAATTTTGTATTGGGAATCTTATTACTAACCATTGGTTATGTAAATGCACAAACAACACAAGAGCTGTTTGATCAAGGGAACAGATTATATCAGTCGGAAGAATATAATGGAGCTATTAAAGCTTACCAAAAAGTGATTCATCAAGGTTTTGAGTCTGCTGATTTGTATTATAATATGGGAAACTCATATTATAAAACCAACAATATGGCAGAAGCTATTTATCATTACGAAAAAGCTTTAGTTTTAGATCCTACCAATAATGATATCAAAGTAAATTTAGAATATGCGAACAGAAGTATTATTGATAATATAAAATCGGTTCCTAAATCTACTTTTGAGAAATTTAATGATACTGTTTTAGCAATTTTTCCATATAATACTTGGGCAATTATTGCAGTAGCATGTTCTTTATTGGCAGGACTTATTTGGATGTTTTTCTTTTTTAGTACGGTGCCAAGTGTTAAAAAATTATACTTTACTTTAGGAATTATTCTAAGTTCAGCGTGTTTAACAACCTTAGTTATTACCGCTCATCAATATGAGAGATCGCAAAACATTCATTTTGCAATTGTATTTGCTACACAAGTAGAAGTTAAAAATGCCCCAAGAGAAAGCGCTTCAGAAACTTTTATGTTGCATGAAGGAACCAAAGTGCAAATTATGGATGCTGTTGGAGATTGGAATAAAATTAAAATTATTGATGGTCAAGTAGGTTGGATTCACAAGAAAACAATTAAAAAGTTATAATAAATTTTTAATTAGTATATTTGACACCATAATACTCCAACAAAAATCACCGCTATGATTAAGAATTATTAAGAGTGACTATTTGTCTTTATTGACATTTAGTTATTGTATAATGATTTAAATCTAACAAAAATGATAAATGGTTTTAGAAATGAAGTGTGGAAAGACATTGTATTTGACAGTGTAATAGCGTCTTTTGAAAAGTATAAAATATCTAACTATGGACGTGTTTTAAAATGCAAAGACGGAAAAGAAGAAATTTTAAAACATTATGATATTAACGGATATACGACTATTCCTTTAGTTCAAGAAGTTAATGGAAAAAAAACAAGTCGCTATGTTCACAAATTGGTAGCACAACATTTTTTAGAAAAGAAAGAAGGTGATATTTATGTTATTCACTTAGACTATGATAAAAAAAACAATCACGTAGATAATTTACGTTGGGCTACAAAAAGAGAAAAGGAATTGCATCAATATGCAAATGAAGAGTATTTAAAATCTAAGCCTAAGCGAACTTATGCAAAGTTAACAGAGGGTAGGGTAAGAATTATAAAAAGAAAATTGGCAGATCCTAATAACAAAACAAGATTAAAAATGATTGCCAAACAGTTTGGGGTCTCAGACATGCAGATTCACCGAATTAAAACTGGTGAAAATTGGGGATCTGTTAAAATAGATGAATAAAAAAAACCGGCAATTTAGCCGGTTTTTTTATGTGTATTACTAAGAATTAATCTTTATGAACATGAACATCCATTTGTGGAAAAGGAATGTTTATACCCGCTTTATTAAACTCGTTATATACTTTAGCGTTGGTGTCAAAAAATACTCCCCAATAGTCACCTGAATTTACCCAAACTCTTACTGTAAAATTTACAGAACTATCAGCCAAAGCAGATACTTGTACAAAAGGTTCTGCAGGTTCGTTAATAATTCTATCATCATTTTTTAAAATATTTAATAACACTTCTTTTGCTTGTTCAATACTATCGCCATATCCAATACCGAATGTAAAATCCACACGTCTTGTTGGTTCTGTAGAATAGTTTACCATAGAAGAGTTAGATAATCCACCATTTGGTATAATAATGGTTTTGTTGTCTGGGGTTTTTAAAATGGTATTAAAAATTTGTATTTCTCTAACGGTTCCAGCATGTCCTTGTGCATCAATATAATCTCCAACTTTGTAAGGTTTAAAAATTAAAATCATTACTCCGCCAGCAAAGTTTTGTAACGTTCCAGACATAGCCATTCCTATAGCCAAACCAGCAGCTCCTAAAATAGCAATGAAAGAAGTCATTTCAATTCCTAAGGTAGATAATACGGTAATGACCAAAACAACCTTTAATAAGGCTCCAATTAAACTTTTTAGGAAAGGTCTTAAAGAATCATCAGTTTTACTTTTCTCTAGTGCTTTACCAAATGCATTGTTCATTGTTTTGATAATGTATGATCCAATAATCCAAACAAGAATTGCTGATACTAATTTAAACCCGTAGGCCGTTACATATTCAGAACCTGTAGTGGTTACCGTTTCCCAAATGTTATTTACATCCATAATGGTTAGTTTTTTTTGATGGTTAATATTTTCAAATATAATTATTTTAAATAATAATAACTTGCGTTAGAAAGTTAATTAAAGATCTTGTTTTTCTTAGCTTTATCAGATATATAAATAAAATTTTATGAAGGTTTTAATTACAGGAGGAACAGGATTGGTCGGTAGTTTTTTAACAGATTTGTTATTGTCTAATAATATTGAAGTAATGGTGCTTTCTCGTTCAGAAAAAGAATCACAAGTAAAAGGATTGAGCTATGCTGTTTGGAATTTAGCAAAGGAAACCATAGATATTGAGGCAGTTTGTAGTGTAGATCATATCATTCATTTGGCAGGAGCTAATATTGGTGACAAAAGGTGGACAGACAAACAAAAAGAATTAATTATTGACAGTAGAGTAAAAACAGCAGATTTGATTTATAAAACTTTAAAAGAAAATAAACATCAAGTAAAAACATTTGTATCTGCATCGGGAGCAGATTGTTATGGTTTAGAAACTACCAATAATTGTTACGAAGAAGCAGCTGCTTTTGGAGATGATTTTTTAGCAAAAGTTTGTGTTGCATGGGAAAATGCAGCAAACCAATTTAATCATTTAGGAATTAGAATAGTTAGTTTAAGAACGGGAGTGGTTTGTGCTAGTAAAGATTCTGCTTTACAAAAAATGATTAAACCCATTGCATTAGGTTTTGGTTCTCCTTTAGGATCGGGTAAACAAGTAATGTCTTTAATTCACATTCAAGATTTGTGTAATATGTATTTACACGCCATAAATAATGTTGATTTACAAGGAGCTTACAACGCTGTTGCTGTAAATAATACCAACGAGGAAGTAACCCAAAAAGTTGCAAAAATTTTACACAAACCTCTTTTTATGCCAAAAGTCCCTGCTTTTATGTTGAGGTTATTTTTTGGAGAAATGGCCAGTATTATTTTAGAAGGTAGTGCTGTAGACAATACCAAAATAAAAGCAACAGGTTTTGAGTTTAAATATGATAGTTTAGAAAGTGTTTTGAAGGATGTACTTTAATTTTTAAAAGCTTTTAAACCTTCTATTAAATCAGGATAGATGAATTGATAATTTAATTCATCTATTAATTTTTGATTAGAAACAATTTTAAAACTGCTTAATTCCTCAATAAATTCCGCTGGTTTTTTACCCATTTGTTCTGTAGCAAGCTTGTAGTAATTTGCTTTTGTTGGATGCGTAGTTGCTGCTGCATTATAAGTTGTGTTCCATTTTTGTTTTTTTATAATGGTTTTTACAATCCCTATACAATCTTCTAAATGAATTAAATTCACTGGTGTTAAAGCATTTTGAACAACTTTATCTTCTTTAAAAAAGTTTCCAGGATTTCTGGTACCTCCAATCAATCCTGCAAAGCGAATAATGGTAGTGTTAAAATTTGGGTTGTTTTTAAACAAATCTTCAAAAACAATTAAATCTTTTTTAGCTGGGTTTACAGGGGTGTCCATGTCTTCGGTAACTTCACCATTAACTTCACTGTAAACAGAAGTAGAGCTAATAAAAATAACATGTTTTATTGTTGATTTTTCTATGGCTTTTACCAAGGTTTTATAAGCGTTTAAAAATGGCTTTTGTTTCCTAAAAGGAACGTTGATAAAAAGTATTTCTGATTGTAAAAAATGATCTAAATTTCCATCAATTTCTTCGTCAATACTCAACACATAAGGTTGAATGTTTTTGGTGAGTAAAACTTCACATTTATCAGTAGTGGTAGTACTTCCTTTTACAGTAAATCCATCATTTACCAAGGCTTCTGCTAATGGTAAACCTAACCATCCACAACCTAAAATACTAATAGATTTTTTTGTCATCATCATTTTCTTTTTCTTTAAAATCATCAAGTTTATCTAACAGAACAGGAAATATAGCTGAGGCTAAATTTTTAGTTGGGGTATAGAGAATAGAATCCTTAATTTCTTTTTCACCAATAAATGGAATCATCACATTAATTCTTTCAAACCATCCTAACAAAATACTCATTATCAAGGCTAGTTTTAAGCATCCAAAAACCCCGCCTAAAATTTTATTAACCAATCCTAAGGCAGCCAAAGAGGCAATTTTTGTTAATAGTTTTCCTGCCAATGAAATAACAACTACAATTATTACAAAAGTAATGGCAAAGGCAGTTAAAGAGATGTATTTAGGCTCCCATTGAACATGTTGAATTAAAATATCTTTAGCATAAAAAGAGAAATGTATGGCTCCATAAATTCCAGCAATTAAAGCAACCAATGAGGCAATTTCTACAAAAAGCCCTTTAATTAAACCTTTTACAAAACCAAACAGTAAAACCACTGCAATTACAATATCAATAACTTCCATGGAATAATTTTGAATCAAAGATACAGTTTTCTCGTTTTTAGCCTTTGGGACTTCTTATATTTGTTAAAAAAAGTAAAGATGGTTAATGATGAGCAACTAAAATTGCGTTGGCATGAAGTAGTAAAAGATCTATCTGATAAGTTTGCAGATGGCGATACTCTAGATGTTGATGCTATTTTATATTTAATTGGCGTTCAAGAATTGGGTCAGGGATATAAAGTTTTTAAAAAAGACGAAAAGTTAAATTTAATGCATATTGCCATTTGTAGGTTGTTAGAGCCTTATGGTTATTACGAATTTGATTATTTTGATGAAGATGGGTGGCCACACTACAATGTATTAGAAGCTTTACCTAATTTAAAACCTGGAGAACAAACATTGTTAATGAAAGAAGCTATTGTGCGTTATTTTGACGAATAGCTTTGGCTTTTTTTTGGTATATTAGATTTGTATGAAAAAATTAATCACATTTATAATAGTCTTAGCATTTCAGTTTACAAATGCCCAGTATACAGTAACAGGTGTTTTCACTGATAATGTTACCGATATAGAAGATGTTGCTTTGTATAGAATTATTAAAGGTGAAGCAGATTATGTAAAATATGCAGATGTAGAAAACAAACAATTTGTGTTTTCTATGGATAGTTTACCAGCAGGAAATTATAGAGCTTTGTATCAAAATATAAAAACAGGATATGTTGATTTTATTTACAACAACGAAAATGTAAAGTTTAGTGTTGATAGTAAAAAAGGACAACCTTCGGCTTCTTATTTAGAATCTAGAGAAAATCAATTGTTGTTGGCTTACAATTATAATATTGGTCAATTACAATATAAGTTAGATTCGGTTCAAATAGCCTATTTTAGTAAGCCTACCACTAATGTAGCAAAGTATCAAGAAATCAAATCAAAGATTGACGGGGCTCAGAATTATTATGAAGATTTGGCTAAAAATGATTATTGTTTAGGAATTATTAAAGCAACAAGAAGATATAATGCTCCATTGCCTTTTACCTTACCCGAAGAATATTTAGAAAATATTATCACCCATTTTTTTGATTATATAGATTTTCAAGATCCAACACTTAGAAACTCAATGTTTATTAAAAGTAGGTTAAAAGATTATGTTTTTTATTTACATCAAACAGATGATGTAGTTCAGCAAAATGAGTTATATATACAGGCTATTAAAGAAATATTAGAAAAAACCACAGATGATGTTTTTAAAGAAGAAGTATTACGTTTTTTTATTCCTGAGTTCATAAAAAAAGAAAATAACAAAGTGTTAATTGCGGTTGTTGATATGTATAAACAATTGCCAATTACAGTTCAGGATAAAAAACTACTAGAAGAAACCGATAAAAAAGCAAGAACAATTATTGGTGCCATTGCTCCAGATATTAAAATATCAGCTACAGAAACCTTACATACTTTAAAAGGAACAAATAAATATTTAATTATTTTTTGGAGTAGCACCTGTTCGCATTGTTCAGTAGAATTACCAAAAGTGAAAGAAATTATAAGCTTAAATTCTGATATTACTGTTGTTGCCGTTGGTTTAGAAGATGAAGGAACCAAAGAAAATTGGAATACTATTGTAGAAGAACACATGAAAGATTGGAAGAATGTAATAGCACTTGGAAAATGGGAGAGCAAAGAAGCTGTTTCTTATGATGTAAATGCAACGCCTACTTATTTCATTTTAAATAAGGACAAACGTATTATAGCCAAACCTAATAATTTCAAGGTTTTACAAGAAATATTAGAATAATTAAATGTTATAAAATTTAAACAAAGAAGCTCTTATTTAACTATAAAATAAGAGCTTCTTTGTTGTTTAAAACGGTTGTTTTACAATTCATCCTAGAAAAACAACAGTTCGGTAAACATATTTTTTATAACAGGTTTTAGTGTAAGATATTTGTTTTATCAATAGAAATAAAATCAGACTTATAAGATTAAGCTTCTTTAAATCAAGGTTGTATCTTAATGGTCATTAACAAGAACAAATTAAAACTCATGAAAAAATCAGTAAAAAACATATTTATTTCGTTCATTATAGGATGTGCAGTTTTTGTTATTGGAAATGCATTATTTACTGGATTCTCATTTAATACAATCACTCAAGTATTAAATAATTTTTTACAATATCAATTTTACTCTTTTGTTTTAGGGTATGCCAACTTGTCTTTTTTTGATTATTTAAATCAACAAAACTGGAAAAAGAAAGATTTTGTAAAACGTATTTTAATAGGTGTTTTTGGTTCTGTAATCATTTCTTTAGTAGGTTTATTTTTCATCAGAACTTTTTTAGCCATTTTTTATAAAGGAGAATCATTCCAATCTTTTATAAGCAGAGAGACGTTTAGTAATTATCAATTTGGTTTATGGATTTCTTTAACCATAGTAGTTATTTTTCATCTAGTATATTTTTATAATAGATATCAACAAAATAGAATAAAAGAGCAAAAAGTAATTGCAGGTACCGCTAGTGCAAAGTTTGATGCTTTAAAAAATCAGCTAGATCCTCATTTTCTTTTTAATAGCTTAAATGTGTTGACTAGTTTGATTGAAGAAAATCCACAAAGTGCTCAAAAGTTTACTACTTCATTGTCAAAAGTGTATAGATATGTTTTAGAGCAAAAAAACAAAGAATTGGTGTTGGTTGATGAAGAATTAATTTTTGCAAAAACTTATATGTCTTTGTTAAAAATGAGATTTGAAGATAGTATTGTTTTTAATATTCCAGAAAAGGCGACCAATCCTGAAAGTAAAATAGTGCCATTATCGTTACAGTTACTTTTAGAAAATGCTGTAAAACACAATATTGTAACAGCTACAAAACCCTTACATATTACTATTTATGAAAAAGAGGATTATTTAGTAGTAGAAAACAATTTACAACCTAAACAAATAGTAAAAAAGAGTAGTGGTATTGGTTTAAATAATATTCTACAACGTTACAAATTGTTAACCCACAAAAAAGTTAATATCAATAAAGAGACAAGCAGTTTTGCTGTGTCAATACCTATGCTAACCAAACAAATATCAGTGATGAGAACAACAGAATCAAGAGTAGATGACAGTTATGTAAGAGCACGTAAACACGTAGAAGAGTTAAAAGGATTTTATTACAGTCTAGTATCTTATGTGCTAGTAATTCCTTTTTTAATTTTTATTAATTATAAAATCTTATGGGGAATTCAATGGTTTTGGTTTCCAACGTTTGGTTGGGGCTTGGGTCTTGCTTTTCAGGCGTACAGAGTTTTTGTTAATAATGGTGTTTTTGGAAGTAATTGGGAAAAACGAAAAATGGAGGAGTTTATGCGTACAGAAGAAGATAAGAATTGGAAATAAAAGAAATCATGGAAAAATATAATCAAAGAGAGAAAAAGAGTAGTTCCTTTCAAAATGGATTTGAAAGAGAAGAGGTATATTTATTGGCAGAAAAAAGATTAAAATCGTTAAAAGGTTTTTATTGGCATTTGTTCTGGTATTTAATTGTTAATGCTTTTATAATTATTAGTAGTGCTGTTATAAATGGTGAATATTACAATCTTTTACATTTTAATACATATTCAACCGCAGTATTTTGGGGAATAGGTTTGGGGGTTCATGCCTTATCAGTATTCGGAAAAAATCTTGTATTTTCAAAAGAATGGGAAGCACGTAAAATTCAAGAATTTATGAATAAGGAAAACAAACAATGGGATTAAATAATGGATGCTATGAAAGTGATTGTTATTGAAGACGAAAAACCATCAGCGCGTTATCTTCAGCGTATGTTATCTGCACTTAATATTAAGGTAGATACTTTGTTGCATTCTGTTGAGGAAGCTATCTTTTGGTTTAAAAACAATGAACATCCCGATTTAATTTTCTTGGATATACAATTAAATGATGGTCTGTCTTTTGAAATTTTTGAAGCCATTGATATAAAAAGTGCCGTAATTTTTACAACTGCTTATGATGAATACGCTTTGCAGGCTTTTAAACTTAATAGTATTGATTATTTGTTAAAACCTATTGATGATGAAGAACTTGCAATGGCTGTTAAAAAATACAAAGAGCGTATTCCAAAAAAACAGGCAGTAAACATAGATTTTGAAGATATTAAAAGATTGCTTGTAAATCCAATAGACAGAGAGTATAAAAAACGTTTTTCTATAAAAGTTGGGCAGCACATAAAATTGATTAATGCTGATGAAATTGAATGTTTTTATAGTGAAAATAAAGCAACTTATTTATGTACAAATGATGGAAGAAATTATTTGTTAGATAGCACTTTAGATCAGTTAGAAATGGAATTAGAACCACAAACTTTTTTTCGAGTTAATCGTAAGTTTTTTGTGAATATTCATGCCATAAAAGACATGCTAAATTATGCTAACTCTCGTTTAATAATTACACTTAATACGTATCATTTGCAAGAAATAATTGTGGCGAGAGAGCGAGTAAAAGATTTTAAAATTTGGTTAGAATCTTAAATTTATTCAAAAGCCAAAAAAGCCTCTTTAATATGGTCTATAGTGGTTTCATGTTTATTTTTAACAATGGCCATTACATCAAAACGAACATCAACATCTAAATTCTTTTTTTGCACATAAGCATCTGCAGCAGTAATCAATAATTTAATTTTAGATTTTGTGATGAATTCTTCGGGACTTCCAAAAAAAGTAGTGCTTCGGGTTTTTACTTCTACAATAGCAAGTGTATTTCCTTTAATGGCAATAATATCAATCTCTGCTTTTAAGTATCGCCAGTTTTTATCAAGAATGGTATAGTCTTGTTTTATTAAATATTCGGTAGCCAAAGCCTCGCCTAAATTCCCTAAATCATTGTGTGATGCCATTTTTATTTTCTAAAATAGTTTTTATTTAGATAAATATTTGGTTATGAACCAAAAAAAGCACAATTTTGCATTACAAATGAAACAAAACAATTTACATACCACCCAATTAATCACTTCTAAGAAGTCGTTATTTCAAGCCATGATGGTCAAGAACCATAATGTCGGGATGTTATTGTGTATTTGTAATTTTTAAGAAAAGAAAAAATTAATTTCAAAATATATAAAAAGCATCCCATTTCGGGATGTTTTTTTCGTTTAATACCAATCATAAATTTTAATATCATGAACACACATTCTAACATTTCCATTTTAAAATCAAAACAGGCTTTAGCAGTAAAGTTTATGATGGCTTTACAACAGGTCAAATCGAGAACCGTAGTCCTTTATAAAAATGATAACAGATAGTTAATTATCAACATATTCAATATTTATAAAGGCACTTTTTAAAGTGTCTTTTTTATTGAGCAAAATTTAAATAAAATGAACAAAATAATAAATAGAATCAACGGAATTATAGAAAACAGATTTATAAGCAATGCAGAAATAGTTGCAAGAAGATTGTATCCAAGACCATATTTTTTGGAAAAAGAAAATGGGGGAGATGATGAGCCTATTCTGTTTATATAAATAGTGCTAAAAATTACGACTGCTTAGTTGTAGGTAGTCGTAATTTTTAATTAGAAAATTTAACGGAAGATGAGTTATTGCCAACAGTCATAAGGATTTCATGACCAAAAATCAATCCCATATTTTTGTCTTCATGTCCAGCAGGAAAATCAAAAAGTACTGGAATGTTGTATTTTTCTACAATGCTCAATACAATCTCTTCAATACTTTGCCCAAATTCAGGATAATTTTGTTTGGTGTCTGTAAAATCACCTAAAATTAATCCTGCACAATCTTTAAAATATCCTTTTCTCTCAAGGGCTCTTAACAATCTGTCAATATGGTATTTATATTCGCCAATTTCTTCTATAAAAAGGATTTTGTCTTTTGTAGAAAAACAAGTGCTGGTTCCAATCATATTTTCTAGTATGGTTAAATTTCCACCAACTACAATTCCAGAGACTTTCCCTGTCTGATTGTATGGGTTTGAAGGAATGCTATAGTTGGGTAAATCTCCCTTTAAAATATAATTTAACTGCTGCATACTTTCATCAATTGCAGGCCAAGGTTCCTTAAAATTTATAGGCATTGGAGCATGAATACTCTGAAAACCTAAATTGTGTAATTTGTTGTGAAAAACGGTAATATCAGAATAACCAACCACCCATTTAGGATGTTTAGCAAATTTGCTAAAATCTAAATCATCTACAATTCTTACAGAACCATATCCGCCACGAGCACACCAAATAGCTTTGGCTGTGGGGTGATCCAAAGCCCATTGCATATCATTTTTACGTTGTGCATCCGTTCCTGCAAAATGATAATGTTCGTTAAAAACAGCATCTCCAATAATAACGGTATATCCCCAGTTTTCAAAAGTTTCTTTGGCTTTTTCAATAGCGGTAGGTTGTTTTACAATTCCTGCCGGAGCCACAATTAAAATAGTATCTCCCTGTTGTAAAAAAGAGGGTTGGGTAAAAGTGATGTTTTGACTGTTCATGGTAGTAATCACAAAGAAAAAAATGAGCCTAAAAAAGGATTTCATAAAGTTGATTTGGTATTCAAAAATAAGGATTTAATATTTAGAGTAAACGGCGTTCTGCATAATCTGTTGTAAATGAATGAAGAATCATTTTATATTCTATAAATCAATGTTATAATGTTTGACAACAGAATTGTATTTTTGCGGTCTAAATTTATGTAACTGATGAACAATCCTAAAAGATATACCATTACAACGGCTTTGCCATATACCAACGGACCTATACATATTGGGCATTTGGCGGGTGTTTATGTGCCTGCAGATATTTATGTGCGTTACTTGCGTAACAAAGGAAAAGATGTTGCTTTTGTTGGTGGTTCTGATGAACATGGGGTGCCAATTACCATTAAGGCAAAAAAAGAAGGAGTAACCCCGCAAGATGTGGTAGATAAATATCATGGAATTATTAAAAAATCTTTTGAAGATTTTGGAATTTCTTATGATAACTACTCAAGAACATCTGCACCTATACACCACGATACAGCTTCTGGTTTTTTTACCAAGTTGTACGAAAAAGGAGAGTTTATAGAAAAAGTAGAATCTCAATTATTTGATGAGGAAGCCAATCAATTTTTGGCAGATAGATTTGTAGTAGGAACTTGTCCTAAATGTGGTGATGAAAATTCTTATGGAGATCAATGTGAAAAATGTGGAACTTCTCACAATGCTACAGATTTAATCAATCCTAAATCTACTATTACAGGAAATATACCTACTGTAAAAGAAACCAAACACTGGTTTTTACCTTTAGACAAACACGAAGCATTTTTAAAAGAATGGATTTTAGAAGGACATAAAGAAGATTGGAAACCAAATGTATATGGACAAGTAAAATCTTGGATAGATGACGGATTACGTCCTAGAGCCGTAACACGTGATTTGGATTGGGGAATTCCAGTTCCTGTAGAAGGAGCAGATGGAAAAGTGTTATATGTTTGGTTTGATGCTCCTATTGGATACATTTCATCAACCAAAGAATGGGCTGCTCAAAATGGAAAAGATTGGGAATTATATTGGAAAGATAAAGACACCAAATTGGTACATTTTATTGGAAAAGACAATATTGTATTCCACTGTATTATTTTCCCTGCCATGTTAAAAGCACATGGAGATTATATTTTGCCAGACAATGTACCAGCAAATGAATTCTTAAATTTAGAAGGAAATAAATTATCAACTTCTAAAAACTGGGCAGTTTGGTTACATGAATATTTAGAAGATTTTCCAGGGAAACAAGATGTATTACGTTATGCTTTAACAGCCAATGCACCAGAAACCAAAGATAATGACTTTACTTGGAAAGATTTTCAAGCAAGAAATAATAATGAGTTGGTGGCTATTTTTGGAAACTTTATCAATAGAGTAGTAGTGTTAACAAACAAATACTACAATGGAGAAGTTCCAACACCTGGAGTATTGTCTGAATTAGATGAAGACACTTTAGCACAAGTAAAAGAATATCCAAACATTATTTCTAAATCTTTAGAGCGTTATCGTTTTAGAGAAGGTTTGTCAGAAATGATGAATTTGGCTCGTTTAGGAAATAAATACTTGGCAGATGAAGAGCCTTGGAAATTGGTAAAGACAGATGAAGAACGTACCAAAACTATTATGTATGTTGCATTGCAAATAGCTTCTGCTTTGGCAGTTTTATCAGAGCCATTTTTACCGTTTAGCTCAAACAAGTTAAAAGGAATTTTAAAATTAGGATCTTCGAGCGGAGTAGAGAAGCTAGATGAACTAATTTGGGATGATGTTGAAAATAAAGAAGAATTAATGCCATCGGGTCATGTGATTGGAGCAGCAGAATTGTTATTTGCAAAAATAGAAGATGCAGAAATCCAAGCTCAAATAGATAAACTAGAAGCAACCAAATTAGCCAATGCTGCAGAGGCTAAAGTGGTAGAGCCAGAAAAAGAAACCATAGGTTTTGAGGATTTTACCAAATTAGATATCAGAACAGGAACCATTGTTGAAGCTACAAAAATGCCAAAGGCTAAAAAGTTATTGGTATTAAAGGTTGATACAGGTATTGATGTAAGAACCATTGTTTCTGGAATTGCAGAAAGTTACAAGCCAGAAGATATTGTGGGACAAAAAGTATCGGTTCTAGTAAACTTAGCTCCAAGAGTATTAAGAGGGGTAGAAAGCAATGGAATGATTTTAATGACAGATACTAAAGACGGAAAATTATCTTTTATAGCTCCTTCTGAAGACAATGTAGCAAACGGAGAGTTTGTGAGTTAATAAACTCAGAAGATTTTTTTCTTTAAAAACACATCATAAATAAAAAGGTCTGTAGAATATACAGACCTTTTTTGTTACATAGTTTAGTTAGTTTATCTATAATAAATTATAGATTTGATTGCGAATATAGTAATATTTTTTAAAAAACAATAAAATAAATAAAAAGAGTAATTTTTTTTATTGAGATCAATTATTTAAAAAGTCAGGATTATTGATTTTAATCCTCCATAGGCATTATATTTGTTAATAAATACAGAATTGACTATTAAACAAATAAAGCTGTGAAAAACAATGTTTAAAACCATTCAACAATTCTTAAAAAAGGCCATTCATTTTTTTAAATGGATGTTTTTAGGGCTATTGGTTTTGTTTATTGCCGTGGTTTTGTTAATCCGTAGTTCTTGGGGGCAAAATATTATTAAGAATAAAGTAACTGAATTTATTGCTGAAAAAATTGAAACCAAGTTTAACATAGAAAAGTTATATTTAAGTTTTTCAGGTAATTTAATTATTAAAGAACTCTATTTAGAAGATCAGCAAAAGGATACCTTATTATACAGTAAAGAACTTGAAGTTTCTGTAGCTCTTTTGCCCATTTTTACTCAAAATAAAATTAATATAAAATCGGTGGATTGGACAGGTTTAAAAGCCAAGGTCTATAAACCAGAAACAACCAAGAAATATAATTTTGATTACATCATCAATGCTTTTGTAGATCCAAATGCCTCAGAAAAACCTGTGCAAGAGCCTAATTCATCTCCACTAGATATAAAAGTAGGTACTGTTGATTTTACTAATTTTGATTTGCTTTTTAATGATGAGGTTTTAGGCATAAATACACACTTAAAACTAGGAAGTTTAGGGCTAGAATTTGGAAATAAATTTAACATCAATACTTATCGTTTTCCAATTGAAAAATTGGCTTTGGCAAATGTCAAGGTCAATTATACACAAAGTAAACCTTTACCAGAAACCGAAGAAAATCAAGAGGAATCACCTTCTCCAATTATAGAAATAGAGGAAGTGCACTTAGAAAACATAAAAGCGATTTATGATAATCAAGTAGAGAATCAATTAGCCAATGTAGATCTTGGTTTGTTTACTATTAAAGATGCTTTGGTTGATTTAGCAGCTCAAAACATAAAAATTAAGAAGGTCGGTTTAAACAATACACTTGCAGATTTGTCTTTTGTTAGCGATGAAAAAGTTATGAATCAAAATACCACTCAAATAGTTGAAAGCACAAAATTTGAATGGCCAGATTGGCAAGTAAATGTTGAGGAATTAACTTTTAAAAATAATAGCATTGCTTTAAAAACAGGGAATACCATTACGCCAAAAAATGTGTTCAATCCAGAGAATTTTAAAATCAGTAAGACCAATATTTTATTGAATGATTTTAGCTTGTTAAAAGAGGATTTGTCTATAGATTTAAAAGAGATATCATTTATAGAGAAAAGCGGTTTTCATTTAAAAGAATTGGCTTTAAAAGGGACGGTTAACAATCAACAAATTAATCTTTCAACATTCAAAATAGCAACCAACCATAGTGCTATACAGACTAATGGAAAGATTGGATATCGTTCTATGGATGATTTTATCAATCAGCCTAAAAACACCTCTTTTAATATTGATGTTAGTGACTTAAATATCAACATAAAAGATGCTTATTATTTTAATGAGGAATTAAAAGAAAACGAATATGTAAATAAATTTTCTAAGCAATCAATTACAGGAAATATTAAAGCCAAAGGAAACTTAAAAAATCTTGATATTGCTAGTTTAAACTTACAATGGGGAGCAAAAACATCGGTTAATTTATCTGGAAATATTAAAGAAGTTTTATCAGAAAATAATCTGAGTTTTGACTTGCCAAATATCCGTTTTAAAACGGATAGAAAATCTGTTTTAAGTTTAGTTAATGAGAAAGAATTTGGCGTTCGAATTCCAAATACAATAGTATTAAATTCAAGTACCAGAGGAACTTTAAAGGATATTAAAACTAGCACCGTTCTAAAATTACCGAAAGGTAAAATTGCGGTGGATGGAAGTTTTAAAAACAATAATACTACTAGTGTAAAAGGAACGTTAAAAGTGACCCAGATAAATCTAGGAAGTATTATTAATAATGATCAAATAGGTTTGTTAGATTTTGAAACAAACGTACAGGCAGATTGGAAAGAAATAGAGACTTTAAATGCAAGTTTAAGCACTAACTTTAAAGACTTAATTTTTGATAATTACAATTACAATCCTTTGCAAATAAATGCAAATATTAAACAAGGAGCTGGAGTTGTAAATACTACTTTTAAAGATGAAAATTTAGATTTTGATACAGAAACAAACATTAAACTAGATTCTTTAATTTCTAGTATAAAATCTGATATTAATATCAAAGGAATTAATCTTCAGGCTTTAAATTTAACTTCAGAAAATTTAAAAGCAAGACTTCGCGTTCGTGTTAATTATAAAACAAATCAAGATGAATTTTCTGTAAATGCACAAACGGAAAATGGTTTGTTGGTGTACAACGAAGAGTCTTTTCCATTAGGTAATTTTATAATCAAAAGCAATATTGCTAAAGACTCTACAAGTGTAAGTGTAGCGAGCGGGTTGTTAAATTTAAAATTAAACGCCAATGCCAATCCAGAGCAAACTACTGCTGCTATTAATAAACATATTAGCGCTTATTTTTCAAAAAAGAAATTAGATACTGTGTTGGGTAATACCAATTTAAAAGCGGAGTTAAGCATTAGTCAAGATCCTGTTTTGGATCAAGTGTTTTTTAAAGGGTTAAATGAATTTGAACCGATAAAATTAGCTTTGTCTTTTAACGAATCAGAAAAGAAATTAGTTTCATCTTTTAATATTCCTTTTATAGAATACCAAGGAAGTAGTATTAAAAACGGACAGTTTTATTTAAACAGTTTGGCTGATAAATTTGATTTAGATTTAAAAATAGACAATGTAAAATATGATCCTATTAACATTCAAAATATCAATTTACAAGGAAAGGTAATTGATGGCGTGGTGATGTTAGATTTTTCTACTTCTGATGAAGCGGAAAAAATTATCAATATCAATTCAGAAATAAAAGCCAGTGACTCATTGGTTAAATTTCATATCAATCCAAAGAATTTAATTTTGAATAGTAAGTTATGGAAAATACCAGAGAGTAATGCTATTCTGTTTAACGGAAATATTACTTCTACGGATTTTGAATTGTCTAGAAACAATCAAACTTTAAGTTTTGAGGCACAGGTAAAAGAAGAAAATAACAACAATTTGTTAATCAATTTTCAGCGTTTTGATTTGTTAAATTTAATGGCTTTTTTAAACCCAGAACAAAATATAGCGAGTGGAATTGTTGGTGGAAGTGTGGAAATAAATCGTTTTAACAAAGAACAAAATCTTGTTTCTGATGTAAAAATTGAAGAATTAAATGTACTTGAAAATGCTTTAGGAACTTTAAAATTAAATGCCAAAACCATTAACAATAAAAATTACGATGTAGCTCTTTCTTTACAAGAACAAAACAACATTGATTTGTTGGTAGAAGGTAGTTATAATACCGAAGAAAGTAAATCGCCATTAAATTTAAAAGTGAATTTAAACAAACTAAGTTTAAGTAAAATAGAAGCTTTTGGTAAACAATATATTTCTAATGCATCGGGAAGTATATCTGCCAATTTTAATATGAATGGTAAAATGGATGCTCCCATTTATAATGGTGATTTAAATTTTAACAATGCCAAATTAGAGGTAAATAGTTTTAATACTTCTTTTACTTTTCCCGAAGAATCTATCAAAATAGACAACTCAAGCATTTTGTTAAATAAGTTTACTATTTTAGATAAAGAACAAAATTCTTTTGTGTTAGATGGTGAAATAATCACAAGCGATTTTTCGAATCCTAAATTTAATTTGACATTAAATTCAGAAAATTTACAAGTTTTAAACTCTACCGAAGAAGATAACGATTTGTATTATGGTCAATTATTTTTAGATACAGATGTAAAAATAGAAGGAGATTTAAATATTCCTAAAGTAACAGGAACCATTAAAATTAATGATAATACCGATTTTACTTATGTTATTCCAGAATCGGAAATAGAAGCGGTAGAAAGAGAAGGTGTGGTTGTTTTTGTAAATAAAAAACAAACCAATGATATTTTAACAGCTGATGGGAACTCAGAAACATCTACAGGTGTTGTTACAGGATTAGATATTAAAACCATTTTAAAGGTTGATAAATCGGCTATTTTAAATGTTGTCATCGATAAAAAAACAGGAGATAATTTACAGGTTTCGGGAGAAGCAGATTTAAATTTTGGAATGACTCCAAATGGTAGAACCACACTTTCTGGAAAATACGAAGTAAGTAGCGGACATTATGAAGCTAGTTTGTATAATTTGGTGAATCGTAAATTTGAAATTGCCAAAGGAAGTAGCATACTTTGGCAAGGAGATCCTTTAGAAGCCAAAATGGATATTAGTGCTATATACAAAGTAAAAGCATCGGCAAGTGGTTTAATGTCATCTGTAACTTCAGGAATGAATGCAGAAGAGCTTAATAAGTACAGAAAAAAGATGCCATTTTGGGTGTATTTAAATTTAAATGGAGAATTGTTAAAACCTGAAATCAGTTTTAATTTAGAAGTACCTGAAGAATCCAGAGGAGAATTGGGTGGACAAGTTTATACGCAAGTACAACAATTAAATAATAGAGAAGAAGATTTAAACAAACAGGTATTTTCTTTATTAGTGTTAAATCAGTTCTTTCCATCGAGTACAAGTGATGGTAGTAATGGGGGATCTCTTTCTATGGCTAGAGATAACGTAAACAAAGCTTTGTCTAATCAATTAAATAATTATTCAAATAAATTGGTTGGAAAAACTGGAGTAGAGCTAGGGTTTGAATTAGATAGTTATACAGATTATACTGATGAAGGAGAGCAAAATAACACACAGTTAAATGTAAGTGCTCAAAAAAGTTTGTTTAATGATAGATTAACCGTGCAAGTAGGTAGTGGTTTTGAAATTGAAAATACATCTAAAGATCAAAATGATAAAACGCCTATTATAGGGAACGTAAATATTGAATATGCTTTAACGGAAAATAGAAGATATAGATTAAAAGGTTTCCGTAAAAATGAATATCAAAGTGTGATTGATGGTCAGGTAATTGTAACTGGAATAGCTTTTTTATTCAACAGAGAGTTTAATAAGTTTAAAGAGCTTTGGCAGAAAGAGAATACAGAAAAAACGACAAAGGAATGAAGCAGGTAATTTTTTTAAAGGTTTGTTTATTGTTCATAGTTGTTACTGTGTTAAGTGCTTGTAGTGTAAAACGTTTTATACCTAAAGATGAAAAATTATATAGTGGAGCCACTATTAAAATAAACAACATAAATAAAATTAAAGGACTTTCCAGCTTAGAAGAGGAGTTACAAGAATTATTAAGACCAGAACCTAATAGTAAATTTTTAGGATCTAGAATTGGTTTGTATTATCACTATAAAACAGAGCAAGGAAAAAAAGGGTTTTTAACCAAATACATGAATAAAAAATTTGGAGAAAACCCCATGTATTATTCAAACGTTTCTCAAAATAAAGTCATTAATTTAATTAAGAACCGATTAGATAATCGAGGTTTTTTTAATAGTAAAGTCACGGCTTCGGTTAAAGAAAAAAAGTATACTAAAAGTATTGTCTATACTATAGATTTAACAGAGCCTTATGTGTTAGAAACGTATCAGTTAGAAAATGATACCTTGCCTTTTTATAAAGAAATTAAAGAGGAATTAAAAACCACTTTATTAAAAAAAGGAACTAGGTATAGTTTGGAATCTTTTAAGCAAGAAAGAATTAAAATTGATGAAAGTTTAAAGGCCAGAGGATATTACAATTTCAATCAAGATTTTATCATTTTTGAGGCAGATACCAATCAATACAAGAACAAGCGTTTTGATTTGTATTTAAGAATAAAAAAAGAAACCCCTAAAAAAGCATTGATTCCTTATCAAATAAATAAAATCACTGTTTATCCAAATCATAATTTAGATCAAAAAAATAAAGTTTTAGACAGTACAGAATATAAAGGAGTTTACTTTATACAAGACACTGTGTTTTTTAAACCAAAAAGACTCCATAATTATTTGTTACTAAACAAGGATGATTTTTACAACCCACAAAATTCAAAAATTACTAGTAAAAGATTGTCCTCAATTGGAACGTATAAATATGTAAATATTCAATTTGATGAAAAAAGTTATCAAGAAAATGATAGTCTTGGTAGCTTAGAAGCTAATATTTATTTGTCTCCTTTGAACAAAAGATCTTTAGGATTGGAATTGCAGGCGGTTACCAAATCCAACAATTTTGCAGGTCCAGGATTGTCTATTAATTACCGAAATAGAAATTTGTTTAGTGGAGGAGAATTGTTAAGTCTTACTGGAACCGTTGCTTATGAAACTCAAATTGGGAACAATACTCAGAATTTAAATGGTTTAAAAGTAGGGTTGGGAGCAAGTTTAACGTTTCCTAGATTAATTTTTCCTTGGGATTTAACAGGTCGTTTTAAATATGGTGTTCCAAAAACTAAAATTTCTTTTGATTCAGAATATTTAAGTAGATCTAATTTGTACGGATTGTCTTCTTTTACTAGTAGTTTTGGATATCATTGGGATGCTAATAAATATTTAAGTCATCAAATCAACCCTATCAATATTAATTATGTAAAGTTGTTTAATACAACTTCTGATTTTAAAGATATTTTAGAAAAAAATGCTTTTTTACAAAGTAGCTTTGATCAACAATTTATTGCTGGATTTACATATAATTTAACTTATAGTGAGTTGGGAAGAAGTTCCAAGAAAAATCAGATATTCTTCGCTTCTAATCTTGACATTGCTGGTGGAGCATTAAGTCTATTGAGTCAAAATACTTCTGCTGGAAAGAAGACTTTTTTAGGATTAGAATATGCACAGTATGCCAAGGTAGATATAGATTTTAGATATTATTTAGGGTTGGGAAAAGAACAAACTTTGATTACAAGATTGTATGGTGGTTTGGGAATTCCTTATGGAAACTCATCTGTTTTACCATTTACAAAACAATTTTTTGCTGGGGGGCCTTATAGCGTTAGAGGTTTTGCTTCAAGGTCAATTGGACCAGGAAGATATAATGGTAGTACAACCAATAGTACTTATTTTGATAGCTCTGGAGATATTCGTTTGGAGGCCAATTTAGAATATCGATTCCCTATTTATTCTTTAATAAAAGGAGCTTTATTTGCCGATGCAGGAAATGTTTGGTTATATAATAATAGCTCGTCATTAGAAGAAGATAATAGTTTGTCGCTTGAAGGAGGTCAGTTCTCTTCTAATTTCATCAATGAATTAGCGGCAAGTGTAGGAGCTGGAGTAAGAGTAGATATTCAAAGCTTTGTCATTAGGTTTGATTTGGCAACGCCCGTTAAACAACCCATATCAAATTCTTTAAGTACAATTAAGTTAAGCAACACTATTTTAAATTTTGCTATAGGATATCCTTTTTAAATATAAAGAGCGTTATTATATTTATATAATAACGCTCTTCGTAGTTTAGCTAGTATAGTTTTTATCTCATTTCCAAAGCAGCTTTTAAAACATCTTTTCTACTAATTTGACCAATAATTTTACCTCCCTCGGTTACAGGAAAACGGTTTCTTCTTGAGGTACAAAACATATGTGCTGCATCAAAAATATTGGTATCTCCCACAATAGTTTCTACAATGGTTTCCATGTATTCTTCAACCGTTTGGTCGTGTAAAGGAATATTGTAATATCTACTATGAGCAATTTTTTTCATACAGTCTCCTTCGGAAATCATTCCTAAAATCATGTCATTTTCATCCAAAACACATGCACCAGCAATATTGTTAGTAACCAGTATTTGCATTGCTTCCCCAATACTTAATTTGGGAGAAAAGGTTATCAACCTATTTCTAGGAACCATATAATCCGAAACTAATATTTTGTCTACTACAGTTCCTGCTCGTGTATCGGGTGATCTAAAGTTTTTGATAGCCATATTGAGTATTTTTTAGTTGAATACCTAATATAGTGTTTATTTTTTATCAAAACAATAGCTTTGTTGTTATTTGTTTTGTTAAATAGGGATTTCGGTAGAGTTTTTAATTTCTCCCATTACAAAGGTGCTTTGAGTACTTCCAATATTCTTTACATTTCCTAAATGATTTAGAACAAAGTTCTGATAGCCTTCCATGTCATTTACCATTACTTTTAATAAAAAGTCATAATCTCCAGAAATGTTATAACATTCAGTTACTTGTTTTAAAGCAGTAATATCTTTTACAAACTGATTTCCAATTTCCATGGTATGTTCTTTCAGTTTTATATTGCAAAACACAATTAACTTTTTACCTAAAAGAGTTCTATCTAATAAGGCAACGTGTTTGGTAATATAACCGTTTTTTTCAAGTTTTTTAATCCTTTCGTGAACGGGTGTGTTAGATAAGTTGGTAATGTTAGCCAGTTCTTTTATAGTAATTCTAGCATTTTTTTGTAACTGTTTTAAAAGTGTTAAGTCTGTTTTGTCGGGTATATACATGGTGTTTTTTTCTTTTTTAGCTTTTTCAAAAACTAAGATAGTGTTTTTTTCTGTTTAACTATCTTTAAAAGGTTTTTTACTCTGTATATAGATTGTTTTTTGGTTTTTTTTACATATCTAATCTTATATCTTGATCAATTCCTACTGACCTAGCTATGAAGCACGAATTCATTTTTTTTTATGGAAGGGAAACCCTAGACGGCCCTTAAAGGCGGTACTTGGGTTGGCATTTGTAAGATATTGGCAAGTTTTGGTCTGAGCGTAGCTCGTGTGACTTGCCAATATACTTACAAATAGAGTGAGCTTTTGATTGTTAAATATTTATTTGAGACTAACAACCTCTTATATATGAAAATTTAGGTTTCTTAAATACTAAAAAATACACAAACTCAATTAATGACAAACAATTTTATATGCATATCTATCAATAATGATAAAATATAATCCTTGTTTAACAGGTATAGACAGAGAAGTCATAGTAGCTTTTTCTTTATAAATAGATTTACCATCTAACGTATAAACACGAACCAACTCACCATTTAGACCATTTATCATTATGGTGTTTTTTTCAGAGTAAATATCATAAGGATTAATATCATTCTCTGTGTTTTTAACATCTTTAATACTCAACGAAGTTTTTGGTTTAATTTCTATCGATTCAATATTTGATATATGATTATTGTATTTTACTGTGATTTTATGATTTCCATCTATTAAAAAAGGATCGGATTCAGAAGTATCAAAAAGCAATGAACTTGATGTGGAAATGGGCGATAGAGAAACAAATGGAGTCGTTTCGTCATCTTTGTAGAAATCATACATTGAGTTTTTAGGAATAGTGCCGTTTAATGCAGTATGTATAGAAAACTTTCTATGACTGCTGGCCCCAAAATCGATATCGCCAATTATAATGCTTCCATTAGCATTTCCTTCAATATATCTAAAGTTGTCCGCTGAGACGTGCCAACTTAAATTTGTAAGTAAATCAAATTCACTGGAACCAATAGTGTATAGTTCATCAGCAACAGTTGCATCAAAGGCTCCTTCGTTTAAATAATTGCCTTCTTCAGATATAACTCGTAATAGATTGATTTCTGTTGCCCTAAATTCCAAGTTAGAACTCGTAGTTAAATCTCCAATCCATCCTAAATAAATTGTAGACTCTTCTTCGATTGTAAATGTTAAACCATAATGCTCTCCATTTGTAGGAGCCCCTGAAATGGGGTAAAAGGCTAAAGCAGTCTCCTTCATATTTGAAAGATTGGGAACTGATTTTGACACAAACAAATACATTTCAGACATATTGAAATTTGCATCGTAAGCTGCTGTAAAAACGTATTTTCCAGCAGGTAGTGTAATTTTTTTGTACAATTTGGCATTCGATGGATCACCAACAGCATTTGCAACATCTCCCCAAAAACCCATCATTAAAGAATTATAGCCAGACCATTTATCAATTCCATTTCTAAGCCCTTCTGAACTTGTCTGACAGTTAAAATTTTCTACCGTCCAGTTTTTCGGTGTCCCGAACCTGCTATAAGAAGCATCTTTACGTTGAATACTTGTGTAATTACCCAGGTATGTCGATGAAATATCATTATCATTTCCATCTAGAAGTAATATTTCATTAACCCTCATACTTCTGGTAGCAGCTTCTGATGCAATGGTTGTAGTCCATCCAATGCTTACTTTTGTTTCTTCTGACAATGAAAATGCACAAGCTGAAATCTGACTTCCTGTTGAAGAATTTTGCATATCGTAATAAGCCAATGCATTTGTTGGCACGTCTGTTGTTAATGGCAAAACATCACCAGCAGCAACATTCATGTATATCTCTCCTGCTTTTAAACCATATTGTTCATGCACCTTAATTTTAAGCTTATAACTGCCAGCAGGTAGTGTTGTGGTTTGATATATCATTCCATTCTCAATTACTGGATCAGACGAGAACCACTTTTGAATACCCACAGATCGACTGTTACTATAATTATCGAAACCTCCTCTGGAATTCCCTTCTTGATTCACAATATTGCTGGTATACTTCCAGGGCTCTGCTAGTAATCCCCATCGTCCGGTTCCGGAGACACCTTCATCCGACCTGTCAAAGTTGCGAGCCTCCTGCAATGCTACACGTGTAATGTTCTGAGTGTTTGCAAAAGACAGTTTTCCACCTTTATTTTGACCATATTCATTAAAGTTGTTTATCGCTTCCTTTAATGTTAAGATGCCTGTTTTAATAGTAGAATCATTGCTGGTTTGTTCAATGGACTGAGCAACAATGATTGCATCATTTAATGTATTAATAGAATCCTGAATATACTGTCCGGTATTAAGACCAATATTCTGTTCAGCTGATGTAACTTCAGCCTGAGCTTCGTTTATTAATTGAGAAAGACTTGAATAATTATATATACTTGGACCAATTTTAAAGCCTACAGCGGTTTTATAATTCATCGAAGCAGGACAGGTTATATGTAAACCATCAGCATCCTGATTCCATGTAAGTACTCCATCATAGCCTAAAAGTTTTACAGAGCTAATTGGTGCTGCCAACAGATCGCTTGATGTACCTAATGAAGTTATTGTAAGTTCTTCATTTGCTTGAGGCACTTTCATACACCATGCATACAAGCTGTCGTTCTTACCAACAGTAAAGCGGAAATCAGTTGTATAAAAAGTGTGATTTGCTTGATTACTACCAATTTTTCCACCTGGAAGCACATTTAGATTACCGCCTGCACCTTCTCCTAGCACCTCCCAGGCATGACTTCCATATATTCCTTCTCCGTTAATTGATAACCACTCACCAATTTGCGTAAGCATTGTTGTGCTTCCTGCATCAAACGATCCATCAGGTAGGGGCGAAACGCATAAGCCAACATTACCATCGCGGGCAACTTGTTCCAGTAAGTATCGAATCACAGCATTAGAGCTATATGTAAAGTTTGGAGCATAAAACCAATCACCTACTGGAGTTTCTGCAATCCATGCCTGATCGGTTTTTATATTTCCTGGAATACTACCTTCTTCAGTATTAACCGTACCATTGGTTTTGTTTCGGAATTTGACAATACTAAACACATCAACTTCACCACGACGATTCAATGTTTTATTGTAAAAGTCAGCTATAACACGCTGCATAGCATCGCTCTTATATCCTGTACCGGTACCAAATCCACTAAAAGGTTGTTGGTCGGTTCCATCAGTATATATAAAGTCAGGGTTGTATTTATCAACAGCATCCATCATACGCAGTGCCCACCATTTGGCATACCACTCACTGAATTCTAAATGATTGCTAAAGATACCTGCTGGAGGAGGGGACCAATTACTATTGGCAGCACTTGCAACTCCTTTGTATTCGCGTAAGTTAACGCCATATAAGTATCGTGGATCCATACCTTCCCACCATTGTCCGACACCATCGGCAAGAGTTAAATTACCATCGTATGGTACCCCCGCTTTACCGCCGGTTACATCACTCTGAAAGGCAGTTTGCCACCACCACCATGAATATTCATGATGAAAAGTAATACCGAAACGCATATCTGCATTTTTAGCTGCAGTTACCCACTCACCAACTAAATCGCGTTTGGGTCCCATATTTGTTGAATTCCATGGCTGGTATTTTGAATCCCACATATCAAACTGATCGTGGTGAACTCCTTGGATTATTAGGTATTTCACTCCTGCATTTTTGAATAATTCAACTAGTCCCGCAGGATCTAGTTTGTCAGGATTCCAGTCGCGAAGCACCTCTTTATAACCAACTTCTGATGGATGTCCGTAGTTACTAAGGTGGTTATTATAAGCAGTTGTACCTTGTGTATAAAGTCTTCTAGCATACCAGTCGCCGCTTTCACCTGCAGCTTGTGGCCCAAAATGAATCCAAATTCCAAATTTGGCTTCCCTCAGCCAGTCGGGGGTTCCAGGATAATTAGCTTCAATCGACTCCCATGTGGGTTCAAAAGGACCGGAGGAAATAGGAAGATCCAGTTTCACCTCTTCAAATGTTTTGGAGTTATCCATTTCAACAGAATTTTCAGTTAATGGATCCTGAATATCGGGGATAGGTTCAAGTTCGTAATCCAGTGACTGTGCTGAAACCACATTTGGTAATGTCAAATTTGCCAACGCAAAGACAATGATTAAAAGGTAATTTTGTAGTTGTTTCATTGTATATTTTTTTTGATTCTTTAAATAATAGGGTGTAATATTATTAATAAAGAATAAGTTGGAGGTTAATGAATCTGGAATAAAGGATGAAGAATTTGGAATATTAATGGCATATGATTGACCATCAAACATGCATTAACGCTGTTATCTTTAGATTGAAGATGAACTACTCAAACAACTTTTAATCATGACAAAATGAGTCTGATTTGTAATCAATCATCAGATATGTATCGCAAATAGGTGTAAGAAAGTTTATCAATTGAGCACTATACCTCAATTAAAAAAAAATTATTGCTGAAACTTTTCTGTTATTTGTTTTTTATATAGTTAGAAGGGAGTATTCCAAAATATCTCTTGAATTTTTGACTAAAGTATTTTGGGTCATTGAAACCTACTTCGTATGCAACTTCACTAATATTTTTAGCTGAATTGTTCAGCAGCTCGGCGGCTCTTTTTAAACGAATTATAGTAATAAAATCACCCGCCGACTTGTTCACAATTACCTTTAATTTTTTGTGAAGCAGACTATGGCTTACATTCATTTTATCAACCAATTCTTTGACACCAAACTCAGGATTTGTATAGTTCTCTTCTACAATTTCAAAGGCTTTATTAATAAAATCGCTATCGGCTTTCGTTGTAGTAATTTCAGAAGAAGATATACTAACATCACCACTAAAATGTTTCCTTAATTTTTCACGGGACTCAAGCAGGTTCTTTATTTTAGCCTTAAGTAAATCAAGGTCGAATGGTTTTGGAACATAATCGTCGGCACCAGATTCTAGGCCTTCTATCCAATTTTCGACTAAAGAACGTGCCGTTAAAAGTATAACAGGAATATGGCTTGTAAGCAGGTTGTTTTTAATACGGGTACATAATTCTAAACCATCCATAACTGGCATCATTATGTCGCTAATGATAAGTTCAGGATTATGGACTTTTGCAATTTCATATGCTGTTTTTCCATTTTCTGCTTCCAGAATATTATAGTTGTATACAAGACTGTTGATTACAAATTCTCTTAGGTCAAAATTATCTTCAACGATTAGAATCGTAGGTTTATCGGTACTTTTTAAAGTATTTTTTGTGGAGGTGTTTTTTTTGGTGTTAGTTTCAACAGATAATTCACTAGAATCCATTTTATGTTTTAAACCGCTGTTATCCCAAATCATTGTCTCATCCGAAATTTCATTGGAGCTGAATGATTCTTTTTGAAAAGGAATAATTACAGTAAAAGTAGATCCTTTGCCTACTTCACTTTTAACGTGAATAGTTCCATGATGTGCAATTACCAAGTCCTTGGTAAGCGATAAGCCAATACCAGATCCCCTATTCTTTATATTCTCAGGCGTGTCTATTTGATAGAAACGTTTAAAGATATTGCCAAGATGTTCGGCAGGTATCCCGATACCTGTATCGACAACTTTTATGATTACGGTTGAGGCCTGCAGGTTTAAATCTGCTATTTTCGAATTTACCTTTAGAGAGATACTAATTTCCCCATTTGCAGGAGTATGCTTAAAAGCGTTTGAAAGCAGGTTGAAAAGAATATTTTCTAGTTTTTCATAATCAAACCATTGATCATCATTAATTTGTTCGTGCGTAAAAGTAAAATTGATTTGTTTTTCTTGTGCCAGCTGTTCAAATGAAGTGCATATCTCGTTTATAAATGATAATAGGTCTCCTCTCGAAACTTTTAGCTCTAACTTGTTGGTCTCCACTTTTCTGAAGTCTAGTAATTGGTTTATAAGATGAATTAATCGTTGTACATTACGATCAATGATTTGAAGCGATTTCTTTGTTTCATCAGGTTCAGGGTTGGTTGTGAGTAATTTTTTAACCGGACCGGCAATAAGTGTTAACGGGGTTCGGAATTCGTGTGAAATATTGGTAAAAAAACGAAGCTTTAATTGATTGACATGTTGAACTTTTTTATTCAGATCCATTAATTCATTATGTTGTGCTGTAATCTCTTTGTTCTGAATGGTAAGTTGTTCTTTTTGTAGTGCAATTTCATTGGTTCTGTTTTTTACTATTTCCTCGAGACTTTGTTTTTGAATGATCAATATTCTTGTTCGATACCTGAAATAGAATGCAATAAAAAATGCCAGTAACGAAATACCAAATATTTTAAACAACAGGGTGTCCCAAAACGGAGGTGTAATAATAATATCAAGTTTTGTAGGATGCTGGCTCCATTCTCCATTACTGTTAGATGCTTTTACAAGAAAGGTATATTTTCCTCCATCAAGGTTTCTGTAATTTGCAAATCGTTGGGTCGAAGAAGTATGTATCCATTCATCATCAACTCCTTCCAGTTTGTATGCATAGTTGATTTTTTGTGGTTGAAAATAAGTAAGCGCAGAAAATTCAATTGAGAATATGTCTTCTTTGTAAGTTAAACGGACTTCAGAAGCCATAGAAATATCCTTACTAAGGATGTTTTTTTTGTGTTCCTCCTCGCCAACATTAACAGATTTATTGAATAGTTTAAAGTCGGTGAAGGTTACATTCGTCATAGGATCGATGTCTTTTATTTCAATTGGCACAAAATAGTTAACCCCATTTGTTCCGCCAAAATAGAGTGTCCCATCTTCTCCTTTGGTACTTGCCCCCCAAAAAAACTGGTTACTTTGTAAACCATCGGATGCATAATAGTTGCTGAATTTCTTCGTTGTAATATCGAACCTTGACAATCCGTAATCGGTACCTATCCACAAGTCACCATTTTTATCTGTTTGTATGCTGTAAATTACATTGTTCGATAGTTCATCCTTTTCGTTGAAGCTTCTAAATATAACTTCGTCATTATTTTTTCGTTGGATCTGGCAGATTCCGTGACCAAAAGTTCCTGCCCAGATGTTCCCGATGTGATCTTCGCAAAGTGTTTCAATAAAATTGCATGGCAATGAATTAGGCTGATCTGCATTTGAGCGATAATAGGTTATATCAACATCAGACAAACTGGTTTTCAGTTTTGACTCATGAAAGCAATACAGTCCTAGTCTTGTTCCGATCCAGAAAAAGCCTTGCTTGTCCTTAAGAATACAGCGTACCTGACTAATGTTGTTTGTCCAGTTCTGATTATTAGCAACTGGTGTTATATTTTTGTTCTCTGTAATCAGTTTGTCTAATCCATATTCGCCTCCAATCAGCACAAAACTACTATCAATATGGATACTGGTAATGGATTTGTTTAGCATGCTGTTCCAGCCGTTTTTCTCTGAGATTCTTTCAAAACGAATGGGTTTTGAATTTAAATGGACTCTATTTAAACCGCTTTCCCAGGTACCAATCCATAAATTACCAATGTTATCTTTTTTAATTGCAGAAACATAATTTCCGTTTATGCTTTGCAAATCGCCAGGTATGTTTTTGAAATGATTGTATTTACCTGTTAGCTTATCTAAACAATAAAGGCCGCTTCCTGCTGTGCCAATCCATAATGTTTTTGGATCTGTGTATATTGAGTTGATTATATTATTGTTGTTTGTTTCTTCGGGCAATGGTTCAATAACAATGTGCTTAAATTTTTTTTGATGTACATTATAGTGATTAACGCCTCCCATGTGAGTTCCGATCCAAACATTACCTAAACTATCGGTTTCAATACATGAAATCAATTCATTGCTCAATGCATAGTCACTATTGCTTTTCACAGAAAATTGATAGAATCTGCTTTCTTTCCTGACAAACTTGTATAAACCATTTATAGAACCTATTAGCAGATTGCCTTCTATATCTTCGTCAATCGTATTTATTGCGGAATTTGAACTATTTGACTGGTTTTTAGTATCAAACAAGAAATATTTAATTTCACCAGTTGCCTTATTCATCTGGTTTAATCCATTCCAGGTTCCAATCCAGATATATCCAAATGAATCTTCAAAAATGACTGAAACAGAATTATGGCTTAAAGGATTTATTTCATCTGAAATGTTTCGGTATGGTTCAAAAGAATTGGTGCTGTTATCTAATTTATTAATACCATTGTCTGTTCCTATCCAAAGGTTGTTTTCTTTGTCGATAAACAATGTATGAATTGTATTGCTTAATATACCTGTTGGTTCGTTTGGTGTGTATTGATATCGTTTGAAAATATATTTTGCGTTCGTAGTTTTTTGAATACGAATCAAACCCTGAGTGTATGTGCCTGCCCAAATAATGCCGTTTTTATCACACACAATATCGGAAATGTTATTGTCGGAAATGCTATTGGTATCTTCAGGATTCTGAAACAGAACGGAGAAGGTATTGGTTTTGGTGTCAAATATATTCAACCCATTTTCTGTTCCAATCCATAAATTTCCTTCTAAATCTTCACAAATAGAATGAATAAAATTACTCGATAAATCATGTTCGGAGTTTCCTGCTTTATAAACTTTAAAGGAATATCCATCATATCTATTTAGTCCATTTCGTGTAGCGAACCAAACAAAACCTCTACTGTCTTTAAGAATATCTTCGATTGTATTTTGTGAAAGACCATTATCACTGGTTATGTGATTAAAACGGACATCAAAGTTTTGAGTATACGCAGAAGACACACAAAACAGAAAACTCGCAAATAGGAGTGATATTTTTTTTAATAAGTTATGTAATTGCTGTGAGTCGTATTTATTATGAAGCAATTGTCGTTTTGTATGAAACTTATATAACATTAATTAAACTTTATTTTGATCCAAAGATATTTGAAATATATTGTTTGGATGTACTGACTTCAAAAAGAATAGTTTATTTAAATATTTGGTTTGTAGAGTTGGATTTCTCTCTTCATAGCGTGGGGGAGAATAAACAAAATAAATTTCCTCGTACTGTACTTTTAACGAAGCACCTATCCAGTTAATTCGTTTTTGATAATCAATTTAATTTTCTTTTATCGTATCAATGTGTTGATTTGATGGATCTCTTTTTTTAGTACTAAAATAGATCTACATATGATTGATTAAAGTTAAGCTACGTTTTGGTGTACGTGATTAGGTGTTTTATATTTTAAACATAAATGTAATTTTTTAGAGTTATATGATTTGATTGTATTTTTACTTGCTTTTTTTGTTTTTTGCAAGCTATCAAAGGTTTGGTGTAGATAAAACTCGTCTTCCAGAATGCTGTTAACATGTTAATATAGCAAAGTGTTTGGTAATATAACCGTTTTTTTCAAGTTTTTTAATTCTTTCATGAATGGATGTATTAGGTAAGTTGGTAATGTTAGCCAGTTCTTTTATAGTAATTCTAGCATTTTTTGTAACTGTTTTAATAATGTCAAGTATGTTTTGTCTGGTGTATAAATAGTATTTTTTTCTTTTTTTAGCTTTTTCAAAAACTAAGATAGTGTATTTTTCTGTTTAATTATTTTTAAAAGGTTTTTTATCTGTATTTAGACTGTTTTTTTAGATGTATTTTGTTGTGTTGTAGTTTTGTGGTAGAATTTTAATCTAAAATACTATGAAAAATCATGTTTTAGGATATCCTAGAGTAGGAGCAAAAAGAGAATTAAAAAAAGCAACAGAAAGTTATTGGGCTAAAAACAGTAATCAAGAGACTTTAGAGTTTGTTGCGTATGAAATTAGAAAAGAAAACTGGAAAAAACAACAAGAAGCAGGCATAGATTTAATTCCTGTTAACGATTTTTCTTTTTACGATCAGGTACTAGATACCACCTTGTTAGTTGGTGCGGTGCCAGAACGTTATCAAGAATTATTGAATAACAAAAATTTTTCTGAGTTAGAGGTCTATTTTGCCATGGCAAGAGGATTACAAACAGAAAATTACGATATAACGGCTATGGAGATGACCAAGTGGTTCGATACCAATTATCATTATATTGTTCCAGAGTTTGTAAAAAATCAGACTTTTCAGTTTTTATCAAAAAAAATAATTAATGAATATAAAGAAGCCGTTGCGCTAGGAATTAATGCAAAGCCAGTATTAATTAGTCCGGCATCGTATTTATTGTTGGGTAAAGAAAAAGAAGCAGGGTTTGATAAGCTGGATTTGTTGAATGACTTGTTAGTTGTTTATAAAGAAGTTATTACTGAATTAGAGCAATTAGGAGCTACTTATATCCAAATTGATGAACCTTTTTTAGCATTAAATTTAACTGATAAGGAACAATTTACCATTCAGAAAACACATCAGTTTTTAAGTAAGGAATTTCCCAAGGTAAAGTTCATTACTGCTACTTATTTTGATGATGTTTTAGATAATTTAGTATTGATTAATCAATTACCAGGAGCTGTATTACATGTTGATTTAACCAGAGGAAATGAAACTCAATTGGATAAAATATTACAATCTGATTTTAAAAATCAATCAAAAATATTGTCTTTAGGATTGGTAGATGGACGTAATATTTGGAAGAATGATATTACCAAATCTATTACAAAAATCAACAAAGCCAAAGAAGTTTTAGGAGCCGATAGAGTTTGGGTAGCTACTTCAAGTTCTTTATTGCACGTTCCAGTTGATTTAGAAAGCGAAGAAAAATTAGATGAGGAATTAAAATCATGGTTAAGTTTTGCTGCTCAAAAATTAGAAGAAGTAGTGTTGTTACAAAAATTAAGTACCCATCCTACTCATGCTGATTTATTGTCTTTTGAAAACAATAAAAAAGACATTCAAGAAAGAAGAGAGTCTGGTAGAATTCACAAATTCAAGGTGAAAAATCGTGAATGTTTTATTAAAGAGAAGCATTTACATCGTAAAAGTTCTTTTAGAACAAGAAAAATCATTCAAACAGCAGTATTACAATTACCATTGTATCCTACCACTACCATAGGTTCTTTTCCCCAAACTCCAGAAGTAAGAAGTTGGAGAGCCAAGCATAAAAAAGGATTAATTAGCAACGAGGAATACAATGCTTTGCTAGCTCAAGAAACCAAAGAATCTATCGAGTTTCAAGAAAACGTGGGACTGGATGTTTTAGTGCATGGAGAGTTTGAAAGAAATGATATGGTTGAATATTTTGGTGAGCAGTTAGAAGGTTTTGCTTTTACTCAATTTGGATGGGTGCAGAGTTACGGAACTCGTTGTGTAAAGCCACCTATTATTTTTGGGGATGTAGAGCGTTTAAACCCGATGACTTTAGAGTGGATAAAATATGCGCAATCCTTAACAAATAAATATGTAAAAGGAATGTTAACAGGGCCTGTAACTATTTTACAATGGTCATTTGTAAGAGATGATCAGCCAAGAAAAACCACTTGTAATCAAATTGCTTTGGCCATTAGAGATGAGGTGGTAGATTTAGAAGCAGCGGGAATCAAAATTATTCAGATAGATGAACCTGCTATTAGAGAAGGATTGCCATTAAAAAAAGAGCAATGGAATGATTACTTAACTTGGGCGGTAAATGCGTTTAAATTGTCTGCAAGTGGTGTGAAAGATGAAACACAAATTCATACTCACATGTGCTATTCAGAATTTAATGATATTATCAAATCTATTGCAGATATGGATGCCGATGTGATTACCATTGAATGTTCTCGTTCTCAAATGGAATTGTTAGATGTTTTTGCGGAGTTTAATTATCCAAATGAAATTGGACCTGGAGTTTATGATATTCATTCCCCTAGAGTTCCATCTACACAAGAAGTAATTGATTTGATTGAAAAAGCAGAAAAATATATTCCAAAAGAAAATATTTGGATCAATCCAGATTGTGGTTTAAAAACAAGAAAATGGCCAGAAACAAAAAAGGCTTTGGAAGTGATGGTGAATGCCACACAACAGATAAGAGAAAAAGTAGCAATTAGTTGTTAAGTTTAAAATCCCAGATTCCAATTATGGAATCTGGGATTTTTTTATTGAGTATAATTATGATAAATTTTCATCTCGACCTCCTCGATGATCATTTTGGTGTTCCATCGGAGTCGAGAACCTAAATAAATCTAAGCATTCATTATACTTTCAATTTCTTCTATTTCAATAGGAATATCTCTCATTAGATTGATTGGTTCTGCATTTTTTTGAATCACCAAATCATCTTCTAATCTAATTCCTAAATTTTCTTTTGGAATATAAATACCAGGTTCTACGGTTAATACCATGTTGGCTTTCATTTCATTTTCAAAATCTCCGTAATCGTGAGTGTCTAGTCCTAAATGGTGAGAAGTTCCATGCATAAAATACTTTTTATAAGCGGGTTTTTCTTCCGTTTCATTCTGAATATCAGCTTTGTCTAATAGTTTTAAAGAAAGTAATTCAGAGGTCATTAATTTACCCACTTCTTTGTTGTATTCTTTCCAAAGCGTACCTTCTTTAAGCATTTTGGTGGCTTCTTTTTTTACATGTAAAACAGATTGATAAACAGCTTTTTGTCTTTCGGTATACCTACCATTTACAGGAATCGTTCTGGTTAAATCACTAGAATAATTAGCATATTCAGCTGCAGTATCCATTAAAATTAAATCACCAGATTTACACTGTTTGTTGTTTTCTATATAATGTAACACACAAGCAGAATATCCAGAGGCTACAATAGGGGTATAGGCAAAACCTTTAGATCTATTCCTTAAAAATTCATGCATCAATTCTGCTTCAATTTCATATTCCCATACATCAGGTTTTACAAAATTTAGGACTCTGTTAAATCCTTTTTTGGTGATGTCGCAAGCGTTTTGAATCAAATCAATTTCAATTTGAGACTTGATCCCTCTTAGTGGAAAAAGAATATCTGAAGCTTTTAAATAATTGTGATTGGGATATTTTTCTTTTAGCTTTTTTATAAAACGATCCTCGCGAGTTTCCATTTCTCGAACTGCTCTTTTGTGGGGGTTTTGATTTACATAAATGTTTTTGGCTTCAGAAATTAATTCTTTTAAAATGGATTCCATTTCGGTTAACCAATAAATGGTTTGAATTCCAGAGGTTTCTGTTGCTGTTTTTTTATTTAATTTTTCTCCTTCCCAAATAGCAATCAATTCACTGGTTTCTTTGGTGAACAACATTTCTCTATGATTTGGATTTTTGGCATCTGGAAACAAAACCAAAACAGCTTCTTCTTGATCTACACCACTTAAATAAAAAATATCTCGGTGCTGATGAAAAGGTAAGGTGCTGTCTGCTCCAGTTAAATAAATGTCATTGGAATTGAAAAACGCAATGGAATTTGGTTCCATTTGTTGGGTAAAGCGTTTTCTATTTTCTATAAATAATTGTGGGTTGATTGGGTTGTATTTCATGGACATAAAGTTATGAAAAAGACACAAAAAAACCTCTTCGGTGAGGAAGAGGTTTTGTGGTTATTGAAATTGTCTGGATTTTATTTTTTTTTGAAAAATACTTTACAATGTTTCCTCCAAATGGAGTAAAATCTCTAGGAGGTTAGTTTATAGTTAATTAATAACCTGGGCTTTAATACTAGGGTAGTTAGAGTGTCTTATGGCAATTAGGAAAGTTTTACTTTCTCCAGGAGCAATAGGAGTATTATAAATATTGTACTGATCAATTTCATTCTTAAATTTGGTATTGGCACTTTTTGCTGTGAAAAAGTTACCTAAAGCAATTCCAGGTCCTATTATTAGTCCAATTGGGAAAATATTTTCTGTTTCAGTATAACCATAAGAATTTGTGGAGGTTTTTTGTAGTTGAATAAATGAGAGCAGTAAATACCAAAAATGTGTTCCTGGTTTTTGTCTAATGTTGTCATATGTATCATTAGGATGCAATACTGATAAGTATTCATTACCAGTTGTTGCTAATTTAAAATCAGAATTATAAGTAATTGTTTTGTCAGTAGTGTTTTCAATTTTTATGGCAACAGTTCTAATATCTTTTTTGTTTGCTTTTTTAGCATATTTTTTCTTTAGAGTTAAGTACTCGTATGAGACATTAATTCCATTTTCATTTTTTTCTGTAGAAGAAAAATTAGCCGTTTCAGGATTTAAGTTTTTGTAAGTACTGGCACAGCTTGTTAAAAACAAGGCAATTATAACCCCGCTTAGCATTGCAATTTTTTTCATAATAATGTTTTTAGTTGAGTTGCAAACATAATTAAAAAAGATAAAAAACACGCCTGTGTCATCACTCAGTTTTTTAAATATTTCTCAATGTTTCTAAGGCTTTTTGAATGCTGTCAATTCTGATAAAAGTGATTAATAAACGCAATCCGTTTTTGGTCTCTTTTTCTTTCATTACACACATTTTAGAATTTTGTTGTACATATTTTAAAACATTGGTAAACGCTTGCGTGTTATAATATCCACTTTGCTGATCGGAAACAAAGTAACCAATCATGCGTTTTTGTTTTAAGACAATTTTTTCTAATCCTAATTTTTTAGCCAACCATTTAATTCTGACTGAATCTAATAAATCAATCACTTGGGTTGGCAATTCCCCAAATCTATCTACCAATTGTTGTTCAAATTCTTGTAATTCTTTTTCTTCGGTTAGCTCTCCTAATTTTTTATATAAATTCAATCGCTCTGCAATGGCGTTGATGTAGTCATCAGGAAATAAAATTTCAAAATCAGTATCTATTTGAATGTCTGAAACATACTCTTTGCTCTCTGCATCTTCCTCATCATATAAATCTTTAAACTCTTTTTCTTTTAATTCCTTAACAGCTTCTTCTAATATTTTTTGATAAGTATCAAAACCAATATCGGTGATGAATCCGCTTTGTTCTCCTCCTAATAAATCTCCCGCTCCACGAATTTCTAAATCCTTCATGGCAATGTTAATTCCGCTACCCAATTCGCTAAACATTTCAAGTGCTTGAATACGTTTGCGAGCTTCTTCAGTCATCATGTGGTAAGGAGGACAAATAAAATAACAGAAGGCTTTTTTGTTAGAACGACCTACACGTCCACGCATCTGGTGTAAATCGGATAATCCAAAATTATTAGCATGATTGATAAAAATAGTGTTAGCATTTGGTACATCTAAACCGGATTCAATAATGGTAGTGGCTACTAAAATATCGTAGTTTCCTTCCATAAAATTCACCATCACCTCTTCTAGTTTTCTTCCTTCTAGCTGACCGTGACCAATTCCAATTCTAGCATCAGGAACCAAACGCTGTAACATTCCTGCTACTTCTTTAATATTGTCTACACGGTTGTGAATAAAGAATATTTGGCCACCACGAGAAATTTCATACATCACAGCATCTCTAATGGCTTCTTCGCTAAAACCAATTACATTACTTTCTATAGGATGACGGTTAGGTGGAGGTGTAGCAATGACCGACAAATCTCTAGCAGCCATTAAACTAAATTGTAAAGTTCTAGGAATAGGTGTTGCGGTTAAAGTTAAAGTATCTACATTTTCTTTAATGGTTTTTAACTTGTCTTTGGCAGCTACTCCAAATTTTTGTTCCTCATCAATAATTAATAATCCTAAGTCTTTGTATTTAATTTTATCAGAAACTAATTGATGGGTTCCGATGACAATATCTAATCTTCCTTCGGCCAAATCATCCATCACTATTTTCTTTTGTTTAGCCGTTTTAAAACGGTTAAGATAGTTGATGTTTACAGGAAAATCTTCTAACCTTTTTTTAAAAGATTTAAAATGCTGAAAAGCCAAAATAGTAGTAGGAACAAGCACTGCTACTTGCTTTCCATTGTCTACGGCTTTAAAAGCAGCACGAATGGCAACTTCTGTTTTTCCAAAACCAACATCCCCACAAACCAATCTGTCCATAGGTTTGTCACTTTCCATATCTGCTTTTACATCTTGTGTAGCAGTGTTTTGGTCTGGTGTATCTTCGTACATAAAACTAGCTTCCAACTCATGTTGTAAATAACTATCCGGATCGAAAGCAAATCCTTTTTGATTTTTACGTTTTGCGTAAAGCTGAATCAAATCAAAAGCAATTTGTTTTACTTTGGCTTTGGCAGTTTGTTTGGCTTTTTTCCAAGCTGGAGATCCTAGTTTGTGAACTTTAGGAACTTTTCCATCTTTTCCGTTGAATTTGGATATTTTATGTAAAGAGTGAATGCTGATGTAAAGCACATCAGAATCTCCATAAATTAGTTTGATGGCTTCTTGTTTTTTACCGTTGACATCAATTTTTTGCAATCCACCAAATTTCCCAATTCCGTGATCTATATGAGTTACAAAATCTCCAATTTCTAAATTGTTGATTTCTTTTAAAGTAACGGCCTGTTTTTTAGCGAATCCATTTTTTAGCTGAAATTTATTGTATCGCTCAAAAATCTGATGATCGGTATAACAAACAATTTTGTGTTCATGGTCTACAAATCCTTCGTGAATTTGAAAAACTATGGTTTCATATATTATTTCTTCTTCACTTTCATCAAAAATATCGTGAAAGCGTTTTGCTTGTTTTTCGTTAGCACAGAATAAATAATTGGAATATCCTTTTTTAGAATTCTGTTGTAGATTTTCTATTAACAAATCAAAATGTTTGTTAAAAGAAGGTTGAGGTTCTGTATTTCCGTTGATGCTGTCTGTAGAAGTGCTGTTGTTTACGGAAACTCTACTATAACCCTTTAATTGCTCTTTGATTTGAATTCCATCTAAAAACAATTCACTAGGTAAAGTATGATTTAAATTTTCGGATAATGTTTCAAAACGAGTAGTTGCTTTTTCAAACAAAGTGTTTAAATCGTTTTGAAGAATGTCCGTGCTTTTGGTAAAAACTACGCTATTGTTGGGAATAAATTTTAAAAAAGATTCTCTTTTTTCGGAAAATTGTTTGTTTTCCACATTGGGCATGATATGAATTTTGTTAGGCTTTCCTGTAGATAGTTGTGTTTCCACATCAAAAGTTCTAATGCTATCTACTTCATCTCCAAAAAACTCTAAACGGTAAGGTTCATCGTTGGCAAAAGAAAACACATCTACAATTCCACCACGGACTGCAAATTCTCCAGGTTCTGTAACAAAATCAACACGATTAAATTTATATTCAAACAATACTTCGTTAATAAAATCTAGGCTAAATTCATCACCTGTGGTAATTTTTAAAGTATTGCTGTTTAGGTCTTTTTTAGTAACTACTTTTTCAAATAAAGCGTTTGGATAAGTAACAATTATGGCTGGTTTTTTTCTTGAATTTAATCGGTTTAAAACCTCGGCACGCATCAAAACATTGGCATTGTCTACATCCTCAATTTCATAAGGTCTTCGGTAAGAACCAGGGTAAAACAACACATCTTTATCATTTAACAATCTTTCTAAATCGTTTAAGTGATAAGCAGCTTGTTCTTTATCATCAAAAATGAGTAAAAAAGTTTTATCAGTTTGTTTAAAGGTCTCTACCACAATAATGGATAAGGCAGCTCCGTTAAATTTGCTTAAAACAGCGTGTGTTTTTTCTTGAGAAACTTGTGCTACCAATTGTTGTGTAGCACTAGCGTTTTGATACTTTTCTAGAAGTGATTGAATTTTCAAGACCGAAATATTTTATTACAAATGTAGGGTTATCCGTTGTTTTATAAAACCTAAAAATTATGCTACTATTTTATCATAAAATAAACATAAATTATAAATTGCTCTCATCCCATCAACTCCTTATTTTTGCAACATGAGCGCATTTATTACTTATAAAAATACACCAATTCATTATACTGAATCTGGAAAAGGAACTGCCATAGTGTTGTTGCATGGTTTTTTAGAAAATACCACCATGTGGGAAAGTTTAGAAAAAGTATTAAATTCTAAATTTAGAGTGGTTTGTATTGATTTGTTAGGGCACGGACAAACTGAAAGTTTAGGCTATGTGCATACTATGACAGAAATGGCTGAAGCTGTAAAAGCAGTTTTAGATGCATTAAATATTCGTAGATCTTTTTTTGTAGGACATTCCATGGGAGGATATGTAGCTTTGGCCTTTGCAGATTTATATCCAGACAATGTTAAAGGCTTGGTCTTACTAAACTCAACTGCTAGACCAGATTCTGAAGAGAAAAAAATAGGAAGAGATCGAGCGATTGCTGTAGTAAAAGAAAATCATAAATCTTTTATTAGAACTTCTATTCCTATGTTGTTCCGTTCTAAGTGCAGAAAGATATATGCTGATGAAATTGCGAAGGTGAAAAAAGAAGCTTTAAAAACCTCAAGACAAGGAATTATTGCGGCTTTAGAAGGAATGAAAATTAGATTGGATAGAGAAGTGTTATTGCATTTTGGACCTTATCCATCGCTAATGATTTTAGGAAAAAAAGATCCGGTTTTAAATTATGAAGATTTAATAGCACAGACCAAAGATGCCAATACAGAAGTGGTAGAATTAGAAAACGGACATATGAGTTTGATTGAAGATAGAGAAGGTGCAGAACAGGCTATTTTAGAATTTGTTAAAAGAAATTAATATGAATCACATTGCCATTTTTAATAAATCAACATCACAAAATAATTTTATCAATCATTTGTTGGCTGGAAATGAACACAATTTGTTTCCTGAATTTAATGGTAAAAAAGGTGCCTTGTTTAGTACTTCGGTATTAGAAAAATATATCACCGAGGAGTTAAACCATGATGATTTTACATTAACAAAAAATTGCATTGATGGAAATGGAAATATCAGAAGTTTAACTTCTTATTCTAGTGGCCAGCAAAAAAAACTGTTATTAGATTTTTTGGTACATAAAAATGAAAAAGAAGGGATTGATTTTTTGATTTTAGACAAGCCATATGATTGTTTAGATATAGAAAAACAAGAATCTTTGGCTAAAGATTTAATGGAGATCGGAAAAAAGATTACACTAGTTCAAATATTTAAAATAAGAGATGAAGTGTTGCCTTTGGTTAAAAAAATCTATTTGGTCAATAATGATAAAATTGAGTTTTCGGGTACTCCAGAAGAATATGATAAGGCTTTTTACCAACAGTTAAAACCCTATGAGTTTAAAGGAAATCTTCCTGATAATTTGCAAAAAATAGAAGTTGAGAATCCACTTGTGAAATTTACGGATGTCAATATTTTTTATGAAGAAACAAGGCAAATTGTAAATAACATTAATTGGACAATTAATAAAGGAGAATTCTGGCATTTAAAAGGACCAAATGGTGCTGGAAAAACCAGTTTGTTAACCATGATAACGGGTGATAATGCCAAAGCGTTTGGAGAAGATATTATGTTGTTTGGTCGTAAAAAAGGGAGTGGTGAAACGGTTTGGGAACTCAAAAAAAAGATTGGATATTTTTCTCCAAGTTTAACCCAGTTTTTTGGGAAGTTATTTACTGTGCAACACATGGTGTTGTCAGGCTTTTATGACTCTATTGGTTTGTACGAAAATCCTACAGGTCATCAAATTCACGAAGCTGATAAATGGTTAGATTTGGTTGGTCTAAAAGAAAAAAAACAAATGTATTTTGTTCGTTTGTCTGCAGAAATGCAGCGAATTGTGTTAATTATTCGTGCCATGGTAAAACACCCGCCTTTACTTATTTTGGATGAACCTACTAATGAATTGGATGATTATGCCACTTCTATGTTAACAGCCTTCATCAATAAAATTCACCAAGAAACAGATACGGCTATTTTGTACGTTTCTCATAGAATGTTGCAAGGTTTACATCCTGATAAAGTATATCAATTAACACCTACTAAAAATGGTTCTGTAGGTACAGTTGAATCATCTTAATTATATACATAAAATAGATCATATTTGCTTTTTCGATACTTTATTGCAAAAAAAGTATAAGTTTTGGACTTAATATTTGACTTTTAGACTACTAAGCTATCCTAAATTTGTAGTGATATTAAATCGTTAAATATGTCTCAAAAAAATTCAGTGTTAAGGATACACACAAAAGACAATGTAATTGTTGCACTAACAGATCTTAACAAAGGAGATGTTGTTCATTATGAAGGAGATAAATATAAATTAAAAACTGATGTGTCTGCAAAACATAAGTTTGCTTCAGAAGATTTAAAGGAAGGAGATTTAATTTACATGTACGGAGTGTTGGTTGGAGCGGCTACACAAACCATTGTAAAAGGAGAACTTATTCATACCCATAATGTAATCCATAAAGCGGAGGAGTATTCGGTTCAAAAAAATGACAAAGAAATTTGGAAAGCTCCAGATATTTCAAAATTTAAAGACAAAACATTTCAAGGTTATCATAGAGCTGATGGTAAGGTGGGAACACAAAACAATTGGTTGGTAATTCCATTGGTTTTTTGTGAAAATAGAAATGTAACGGTCATAGAAAAAGCCATTGTTGATCAATTAGGCTTTAATCAAAAAGAAGAATCAGGCTTTGCTGTTGATAAACTGGTAAATGTTTATAAACAAGGAGCTTCTGAAGAAGAAGTTTTAAGTACTTCTATCCAAACAAGCAAAGAAGAAGTTAAAACCAATAAATTGTTTCCAAATGTAGATGGAATCCATTTCTTGAGACACGATGGAGGTTGTGGAGGATCTACTCCCGATTCAGTTACTTTATGCCATTTATTAGCAGGGTATATTAACAATCCAAACGTAGCAGGAGCAACGGTATTAAGTTTAGGATGTCAACATGCACAGGCAAAAATTTTAGAAGATGCTTTAAACAGTTTTTCAAAAGAAAACAAGAAGCCTTTGTATGTGTTAACTCAACAAGACAGTACCTCAGAAAGAGATTTTATAGAGGAAGCCATTAAAAAAACCTTTGTAGGTTTAATAAAAGCTAATAAATTTGAAAGGCAAGCAGCTCCTTTAAGTAAACTAACTATTGGGTTAGAATGCGGAGGGTCTGATGGATTTTCTGGTATTTCTGCTAACCCTACTTTGGGTTATGTGTCTGATTTAATTGTGGGATTAGGAGGAACTACCGTGTTGGCTGAGTTTCCTGAACTAAACGGAGTGGAGCAAGAGTTAATTAATAGATGTAATTCTAAGGAAAATGCCAATAAATTTTCTAATATTATGTCTACCTATAATGCTAAGGCAGAATTATTAGGAGGAGGTTTTCATGCCAATCCATCACCAGGAAATATTAAAGATGGATTAATTACCGATGCTATTAAATCTGCAGGGGCTGCAAAAAAAGGCGGAAGTTCTCCTATAACTGATGTGCTAGATTATACAGAACAAATTACCAAAACAGGATTAAATTTGTTGTGTACACCAGGAAATGATGTAGAATCTACCACAGGATTAGCAGGGTCTGGATGTAATATTATTTTATTTACAACTGGGTTGGGAACTCCAACAGGAAATCCTGTAGTTCCAGTCATAAAAGTATCTAGTAATACAAAGCTTTTTAATAAGATGAATGATATCATTGATTTTAATACAGGTGGAGTAATTGAAGGAGATACTTTATCATCCAAAGGAGAAGAATTATTAGAATATGTAATTAAAGTGGCTAGTGGAGAAAAAACCAAAGCCATGAAATTAGGTCAAAACGATTTTATTCCTTGGAAAAGAGGAATGTCATTATAAAAACAGAAAAATATGTCATTATTTAATTTAACAGGAAAATGTGCTGTGGTTACTGGTGGTGGTAGCGGAATTGGTGAAGCCATTTCTAAAGCTTTGGCTGGAGCAGGAGCATTGGTAAATATTTTGGATTTAACAGTAGAAGGTGCTCAAAGAGTAGCCGATGAAATTATAGCCAAAGGAGGAAAAGCAATTGTACATCAAGCAAATGTTGTAGATCATGAAGGGATTAAAAATACCATCAAAACGATTAATGATAATCAACCAATTAATATTTTAGTAAACAATGCAGGAATTGCACATGTAGGAAATATTGAAGCTTGTAATCCTGAAGATTTAGATAAGTTGTACAACGTTAATGTAAAAGGAGTTTACAATGCATTGCATGCAACCATTCCATTGATGAAACAAAATGGAGGTGGGGCTATTATTAATATGGCTTCTATTGCTTCTTCTGTAGGAATTGATGATCGTTTTGCTTACTCCATGACTAAAGGAGCGGTATTAACCATGACTTATTCTATTGCAAAAGATTATGTAAAAGATGGAATTCGTTGTAATTGCATTTCGCCTGCAAGAGTACATACGCCTTTTGTTGATGGTTTTATTTCAAAAAACTATCCTGGAAAAGAAGCAGAGATGTTCGAGAAATTATCGGCAACGCAACCTATTGGTAGAATGGCTAAACCAGAAGAAATTGGTAATTTAGCTTTGTATCTGGTTTCAGATGAGGCTTCTTTTATTACAGGAACAGACTACCCAATAGATGGAGGATTTATAAAACTAAACGGATAATATTTAAAAAATAAAAAGATGAAATTAATAAGATTTGGAGCAGAGGGTGCTGAACAACCAGGTATAATTACTGCATCAGGAAAAAAGATTGATGTGTCTGCTTTTGGGCAAGATTATAATGAAGATTTTTTTGGAGGAGATGGAATAGAAAGATTATCAGCTTGGTTAGAAAAAAATGAAGCATCTTGTCCAGAAATTGGAGATGATGTTCGTTTAGGAGCACCATTAACAAGACCTTCTAAAATTGTTTGTGTAGGTTTAAATTATGCCAAACATGCCGAAGAAACAGGAGCTGCTATTCCTGAGGAACCAATATTATTCTTTAAGAGTACTACAGCTTTGTGTGGTCCTAATGACGAAGTAATGATTCCTAAAAATTCTGAAAAAACAGATTGGGAAGTAGAATTGGCAATAATCATCGGGAAAAAAGCTTCTTATGTGGAGTTAGAAGATGCAAATGATCATATTGCAGGATATGCTTTACATAACGATATTTCTGAAAGAGCTTTCCAAATAGAAAAAGGAGGACAGTGGTGTAAAGGTAAAGGATGCGATACTTTTGCTCCGTTAGGACCTTTTATTGCAACCAAAGATGAAGTTAAAAATCCTAACGATTTAGAATTGTGGTTAGAGTTAAACGGAGAGCGTTTACAGCATTCATCTACCAATGATTTTATTTTCAATGTACAAGAAGTAGTATCTTATATTAGCCAATTTATGACATTGTTGCCAGGAGATGTTATCTCTACAGGAACACCGTCTGGAGTTGGTTTAGGATTCAATCCTCCAAAGTATTTAAAACCAGGAGATGTAATGGAATTAGGTATTGAAGGTTTAGGAACTTCTAAGCAGGTTTGTAAAGGATACTCAAAAAAATAAAGAGTATTATATTTATCGCAAAATTTTAATTTAAGATGGAAATAAAAATCAATACCAAATATCCTTCTATGGATGACTTAAGAAAAAGAGCGATGGTAAAAATGCCAAAATTCGCTTTTGAGTATTTAGATGGAGGATGTAATGAAGATATCAATCTTGATAAAAACAGAACAGATCTTCAAAAGATAGAGTTGATGCCTCAGTATTTGTCTAAGTTTGATAAATCTAGTATGGAAACTGAGTTGTTTGGAAAAACATATGCAGCTCCATTTGGTATTGCACCTGTTGGTTTACAAGGATTGATGTGGCCAAATGCTCCAGAAATCTTAGCGAAAGCAGCAAAAGATCATAACATTCCTTTTATTTTAAGTACGGTAACCACTACTAGTATAGAGCGTATTTCTGAAATTACTGAAGGAAACTTTTGGTTTCAATTATATCATCCATCTGATGAAGCTATTAAGAAAGATGTAATTGATAGAGCTGCAAAAGCAGGAGCTGATGTATTGGTAATTTTGGCCGATGTGCCGACGTTTGGAGTAAGACCTAGAGATACTCGTAATGGTTTGGGAATGCCGCCTAGGATGACATTTAAAAACATCATGGAGGTGTTAACACATCCGCATTGGGCATTACAAACTTTAAAATATGGTCAGCCAAATTTTGAAACCATGGCTCAATACATGCCTAAGGGAATGAATTTACAGCAATTAGCTCAGTTTATGGATGCTACTTTTAGCGGTAGATTAAATGAAGAAAGAATTGCTTCTATTCGTGAACAATGGAAAGGGAAATTGGTGATTAAAGGAGTGGTAAGTGAAGAAGATACTGAAAAAGCAATCAAACTAGGAGTTGATGGATTAATTGTATCTAACCATGGAGGTCGTCAGTTAGATGCGGGACAATCTTCTATTGTTCCAATGACGAATTTGGCTGAAAAATATGGAGATCAAATTAAAATTATGGTAGACTCTGGATTGAGAGGAGGACCAGACATTGCTAGAGCCATGGCAAGTGGAGCAGAATTCACTTTTATGGGACGTAGTTTTATGTATGGTGTTGGTGCTTTAGGAAAAGAAGGAGGAAATCATACAATTTCTTTAATGAAAAGAGAATTACAACAAGTAATGGAGCAAATCTGTTGTCAACATACAGGAGCATTTAAACCACACTTGATAAAATAAATACAAAAAAAGCCTCAGCATTTGTTGAGGCTTTTTTATTTATAATTAATTGTTGAGTTTTATTTGCTTCCCAACATCATTAATTCATTGACTACAATTCGGGTAGTGTAACGTTTTTTCCCTTCTTTGTCTTCCCAACTATCGTTGGTTAACTTTCCTTCAATAGCAATGTGACTTCCTTTGTCTAAATATTTTTCTACAATATCTGCTGTCTTGTTCCAGCAAACTAAGTTGTGCCATTGAGTATCTGTAACTTTTTCTCCTTCATTATTGTAATACGTGTCCGTAGTGGCAATAGAAAAATTAGCTACCTTTTTGTCTTTCCCAAATCCTTTAACAATTGGAGTTGCTCCTAAATGTCCGATTAATTGTACTTTGTTTCTTAAATTGTTCATAACGTAAATTTTTAAAGTTTATTAATTATTTTGTTGTCGTTGTTTGACAAGGCAAAGATGTAATACTTTAAAAGTTTTACTCGGTTGCTAAATATTTGCTTTCGTATATAAACGGTTGTAGTCGTTTACAATCGGTTTTTTATTATCTTTAGAAAAAGAAAAGAAAATAATTATGGAAGAAAAATTCTGTTTAGAGTGTGGGGAAAAGGTAGTCGGTAGATCTGATAAAAAGTTTTGTAATGACCAATGTAGAAATGCCTTTAACAATAAGTTAGAAGTAGGGAATAAAAGTTTGGTAAGGAACATTAATAATGCCTTAAAAAAGAATTATAAAATTTTGTGCGAGTTAAATACTACAGGAAAAACTAAAGTGTCTAAAAGTATTTTAGAAGAAAAAGGGTTTAATTTTAATCTTTATACAAACATATATGAAACCAAAACAGGAAATAGATACAACTATTGCTACGATGAAGGGTATTTATTGCTAGAAGCAGACCAAGTACTTTTGGTTAAAAAATAAGATTATATTTTAATTTCTTTAGCAGATTCTTTTCTACTCATTAGCATTGGAAATGATACTCCTGCCGTTAAGGCAAGAATAATAAATATTGCTTTTAAGCTATTGTTTACGGTTTGTTCTAATGCAAGTTGATAAGCTTCCGTAGAAATATTACCTGTTAGTTTTATAAAGCCTAACATGGCTTTATAGGCAAAAGCTCCAGGAATCATAGGAATAACTGCTGGGATAGAAAAAACCAAAGGAGGGGCATGTTTTCCGTGAGCAGCAGGAATGCTTAACAATCCAATAAGAGTGGCTCCAACCAAAGAACCCACTATAATGTGAATTCCAAATTGCATTAGTATTAGTTTGCAAGAACCTCCCAAGGCAGCAAGAATGGCAATGGTAAAAAGTGTTCTTTTTGGAACGTTGAATAAAATGGCAAATCCTATGGCTGCAACTGCCAACCATAACGCCATTTCTATTTGGTGTATGATGTTCATCTCTTAAAAATTACAAATTAACATACTGATTAGCATTCCTAAGGCAATTGAAAAGGCAATCAACATGGCGTGCGTACCTCTTACAACTCCATTCATTACATAGCCATCCATTAAATCAGAAAAGGAATTGATTAACGGAACTCCAGGAACTAAAAATAAAACAGCTGTTGCTAGGGCTAAATCAGGGTGGTTTCCAATTCCGAATATTTTAGCAAAACAAGCAATAATACAAGCGGTAAAGGAGGCAAATAAAATACTTAAATAAATATTAAATTGTAGTTTGATAGCATTATGTCTAACCAAGAAAGCAATAAATGTAGCTACAAAAGTGGTGGACATATCAATATATTCTCCTCCAAATAATCTACAAAAACCTGCATCAGCAAGACTTACAAAAATCATTGTTGTTAATAGTGAATATCTAGGTAATTTTTTTAACCTGTTAACCTCTTCTTTTATTTGATTTAAAGTCCAATTGTTCTCAATAACATGCCAGCTCATTTTACTAATTCCAGACACCAAGGTAAAATTAGCTCCATGTGGGGGTGTTTTTTTAAAACTGTTAAATACATCTTGGGTCTTTTCGTCTTTTAGAACTAAAAAAACGGTTCTATGGGTAATTAATATTTCGGTATCATAACCAAGACCATCGCTTATGCGTTCTAGAGTTACTCTAATTCTATTGGTACTTGCTCCAGAAGTCATAAGTAAACAACCTATTTCTAATAAGTTATTGCCTGTTTCTTTAAGAGAAGTATTTGAGTTTAATGAGGTAATCATTTTTATTGAATGCTTTTGCAAATGGTTCCTAATAAATGATCAAACATAGTATAAAAACCTATTCTTTGTAATTCTGTAACGCCAAAACGAACTACAACTAAATCTTTGGATGGAATGACAAAAATTCGTTGGCCTTGAAAGCCATCAGCATAAAAACAATCTTTAGGAACGTTAGGCATATAATTACCTTGGTTTAACCACCAATGTCCCCCATATTCTCCCAAAGAAGTTTTATTAGGAGTTTTAATGTAGTCAATCCATTTTTTAGTAACTATTTGTTCGTTATTCCATTTTCCGTTGTCTAGCATTAATTGTCCAAACTTAGCCCAGTCTCTTGTAGTTGCCCAACTATATGAGGAGGCTACATAATTTCCCATAATATCAGTTTCCATAATCATAGAGTGCATTCCAATTTTATCAATAAATTCTCTATAAGGAAAGTCTAAATACTCTTGATGGGTATTAAATTGTTTTCTTAACAAGGCTGATAAAATATTACTAGTTCCAGAAGAGTAGTTGAATTCGGTTTCAGCAGGTTGAGTTTGCTTTTTAGATAAAGGTCTTTTTGTTAAGTCACTATCTTCAAACAACATTCTTGTAGCATCGCAAATAGTTGAATAGTTTTCTTCCCATTCCAATCCACTTTCCATTCTTAGTAAATGATTGGTGGTGATGTTTTTTCTGTCATCTTTTAACCATTCTGGAAAAGCTTTTATGGGTTTGTAAATATCAAATTTATTTTCTTTCTCTAAAATTCCGAAACAGGTTGTTAGTAAGCTTTTGGTGATAGACCAACCTTGTAATAGTGAGTTTTCGTTAAAGCCATCTGCATATTTTTCTGCAATGATTTTTCCTTTGTAAAGTACTAAAACAGCACGAGTGTTTTTGATATGATGATCGTGGTTTTCGGTAAAACAGTTGTTAATTACTTCTTTTATTGATTGATAATTAACATTGTTAAAAACCGAATCTTTCGGAGCTAAATTCCCGTATGGGTATTGAACTTGAATGGGAGTAAAATCTCTTTTGGGTCTTAAATAATCATCACCAAGAATGGTATCTTTATTAATTAAAATAGCTCCAACTCCTTCACGATACACTGCTGTTTCCTTGGCAAAACCAAAAACAGTTGAAAAAGCGGTTTTACTTTTTTCATCAATATTGCTGTTAGCAAGTTTGGTTAATGGACCATGATTATCCGTTTTATTAGTCATTTCAACGGATCTGTGTGCTATAAAATAGCTGCTGGCAAGGTTTTTAGCTGCAAAACCAGATATTAATTTTAGTTTGGGAGCATTTAAAACAACCAATACAATCATGATAAAAAGTAGCGAGAAGCTTATCATTTTAAAGAGTTTCATGAGGTGAAATTTGTTTATAACAAGGTACTAATTTTTTGATTGTAAAGAATGAAAAGAGTTTGATTAAGCTTTTTAGATTTTAAGCTTAAAGAAGTACCTTTGTAACAAAGATTTATATCTATGATTCATATCGATAAAGTAAGAGCAGATTTTCCCATTTTAGATGAACAAGTAAATGGAAAACCCTTGGTGTATTTTGACAATGCAGCCACAAGTCAGAAACCACAAGTGGTGATTGATGCAATTACAAATTATTACACTACTATAAATGCAAATGTTCACAGAGGAGTTCATACCTTAAGTCAGGTTGCTACAGATGCTTTTGAAGCAACAAGGCGTAAATTAAAAGCTCATTTTAATCCTAAGCATGAGCACGAAATTATATTTACTCGTGGGACTACTGAGTCTATTAATTTGGTAGCAACTACTTTAACTTCATTGATAAAAAGTACAGATGAAATTATTATTTCTGCTTTAGAACATCACTCTAATATTGTGCCTTGGCAAATGTTATGCGAGCGAACAGGAGCTACGTTAAAAGTAATCCCTATGAATGATGAGGGAGAATTGTTGATGGATGTGTATGATGAATTATTTTCTGAAAACACAAAAATAGTAGCCGTTAATCATATTTCGAATGCTTTAGGAACTATTAATCCTGTAGAAGAAATTATTGAAAAAGCACATAAAGTTGGTGCATGGGTATTGATAGATGGAGCACAATCTACTCCGCATATGAAGGTAGATTTACAAGCGCTAGATTGTGATTTTTATACTTGTTCTGCTCATAAAATGTTTGGACCTACAGGAATTGGATTTTTATATGGTAAAGAAGCCATTTTAAATGAATTACCACCTTACCATGGAGGAGGAGAAATGATTAAGGATTGTACGTTTGAAAAAACTACTTATGCAGAATTGCCTCATAAGTTTGAAGCGGGAACCCCAAACATTGCTGATGTAATTGCTTTTGGAACAGCTGTAGATTATATCAATACTATTGGAATAGAAAATATAGAAGCTGCTGAACGTGAATTGTTAGTTTATGGAACAGAGCAATTAAGTAAAATACCAGGACTTAAAATTTATGGTACTGCTAAAAATAAGGCAAGTGTTATTTCTTTTAATATAGGAGAAATTCACCCTTTTGATGTAGGAACTATTGTTGATAAATTAGGAATTGCGGTAAGAACAGGTCATCATTGTACCCAGCCAATTATGGCTCGTTTTAATGTTCCTGGAACCATTAGAGCTTCTTTTGCTTTTTACAATACTAAAGAAGAGATTGATGTTTTGGTAGCTGCGTTAGAAAAAGCAACCATGATGTTGTCTTAAAGAAGTTTATATTTTAGTAAAAAATAATTTTTATGTCTTATCCATATATTTTTGATGCTGATACACTTGAGCAAAATAAGGTTCGCTTAGATGCTTTAACTAAAGACACTCAACCTTTGTGGGGTAAAATGAATGTGGCTCAAATGTTAGCTCACTTAAGTGTTTCTTATGATGTTGCTCAAGGAAAAACAAAAGTTAAAATGAATCCGTTGATGCGTTTTTTTTTAAAGACTTTTATTAAAAAAGGAGTCGTGGGAAACAAACCATATCCTAAAAATGGAAGAACAGCTCCTTATTTTTTAGTAGTTGATGAAAGAGATTTTGAGGGTGAAAAAAAGAAATTGTTGGAAAATATGAAGTGGGTGTTTAACAAAGGAGAAACTTTTTTTGAAGGACGACCTACAGAATCTTTTGGGAAATTAACTTCAAAAGAATGGAGCAATTTATTCCAAAAACATTTAGATCATCATTTTAAACAATTTGGTGTATAGTAAAGGTATTCGAGTGGAGTCGAGAGCTTGTTTAAAACAGTAAAAGATTTAGTTATAAATAATATCTCGACTCCGCTCGATGACCATAAAAATATAGTTGTTCAATTCAGTATAGTTAAGAACAAAATTCTGATAATAAGGAAAGACAATGAATTCACAAGAATTAAAGAAAAAAATAGAGAATAAAGAAGGAGGGTATTTATTTTACGGTTTAACACCTCCTAAAACTTCTACTGATAAAGATAAGATTGAAGGAATTGCTAAACGACAAATGGATCGATTAGAGGGATTAGATATTGATGGATTAATTTTGTATGACATACAAGATGAATCTTCTAGAAATAACAATCCAAGACCATTTCCTTTTATGTACACTTGGGCTCCAGATGAATATGCTAATACGTATTTAAAGGATTTAAAAGTTCCTAAAATCATCTACAAAAGTGTTGGGAAATTTACAGAAGAATCTTTAAAACAATGGTTGATTGATAATGAAGATAAAATTGACTTAACGGTATTTGTTGGAAACCCATCTAAAGATCAACCAGCTAATTTGTCTTTACAAGATGCATATAGAATTAAAAAAGAATCGGCATCTACCATAAAATTAGGAGGAGTAACCATTCCTGAAAGACACTTTGTAAAAGGAGATGAACACATTCGTTTGACTAATAAAATAGCGAATGGATGTACTTTTTTTGTGTCTCAATGTGTGTATAATTTAGACAATGCTAAAGATATGTTGTCTGATTATTACTTCTACACGCAAGAAAAAGGAATCAAACCGATGCCTGTTATTTTTACTTTAACTCCCATAGGATCTTTAAAAACATTAGAGTTTACTAAATGGTTGGGGATTGATATTCAGAAATGGTTAGAAAATGAGTTAAAAGTATCTCCAGATATTTTAAATGCATCGATTGGAATTTGTAAGTACATTGCCAATGATTTGATAAAGTTTGCCCAAGAAAAAAATATGCCTATTGGTTTTAATATAGAATCTGTAGCCATTAGAAAAGCAGAAATTGATGCTTCTATAGAATTGGTAAAAACCATTAAAGAAATGATGGCTTAAATACAAAATCATATAAAAAACAAAAAACCTCATCAGTCGATGAGGTTTTTTTATGTAAAAATATTTGGTGGTTTTAACCAAAATTCATGATTATCCTAATAATCCTTGAGCTACTAAATACTCGGCAATTTGTACTGTGTTAGTTGCAGCACCTTTACGTAAGTTGTCAGCAACAATCCACATGTTTAAAGTGTTTGGTAAAGATTCATCTCTACGGATACGTCCAACAAAAACTTCATCTTTATCATTTGCAAACATTGGCATTGGGTATACGTTATTGTCTAAATCATCTTGTACAATTACTCCAGGAGTTGCAGATAAAATAGTGCGAACTTCAGCCAAGTCAAAATCATTAGCAAACTCAACATTTACAGCTTCTGAATGTCCACCTGCTGTAGGAATACGAACTGCAGTTGCTGTAACAGCAAAAGAATCATCACCTAAAATTTTCTTAGGTTCTTTTACCAATTTCATTTCTTCTTTAGTGTATCCATTTTCTAGAAAAACATCACAATGAGGAATTGCATTACGGTTAATTGGGTAGTTGTACGCCATTTCTCCGTTAGTGATTCCGTTTTGTTCGTTTTCTAACTGTTGAACCGCTTTTACTCCTGTACCAGAAACAGATTGGTAAGTAGAGATGATTAAACGTTTCATTTTATATTTTTTGTGTAAAGGAGCTAAAGCCATTACTAACTGAATGGTAGAACAGTTTGGGTTGGCAATAATTTTATCTTCAGCAGTTAATACATCACCATTAATTTCAGGAACTACTAATTTTTTAGTAGGATCCATTCTCCATGCAGACGAGTTATCAACTACAGTGGTTCCAACTTCAGCAAATTTAGGAGCCCATTCTAAAGAAGTGTCTCCACCTGCAGAAAATAAAGCTACATCAGGAGCCATTTTTACAGCATCTTCTAAAGTAACTACTGTGTAATTTTTTCCTTTATATTCTAATTGTTTACCAGCAGAGCGTGCCGATGCAACAGGGATTAATTCTGTTACTGGAAAGTTTCTTTCTGCTAATACTTTTAACATTACCGTACCTACCATTCCGGTAGCTCCTACTACTGCTACTTTCATATGATTAATTTTAAGTTTCTAGTTTTTTTATTTTTAAGACTGCAAATATGATAAAAATGTATGTTGTAAAATAGTGCGATGGTTAAAATATACACGATTTGTTAAATTTTTATCTAATTTAAGTCTTTCACGTGATAATTAAACGATATTATATTGTTAACTGTTTGTTTTGTAGAGTTTTGTGTAAGTAGTTTTGATCTGATGTTTTTATTATTTATTAATACTATTTTTGCATTTTATTTGCTTGTTAAAACTAATTTGTTAAATTTATTAAAAAAATACTCCCTTGAAACCAAAGTACCTCGACAGAACCCCATCACATAGTTGTTTTAATGTTCAAATAAAAAAAGAAAACCATTTTTTAAAAGTATGGCATTTCCATAAGGAATTAGAGTTGGATTTAATTAGTTCTAGTTCAGGAACTTTATTTGCAGGAGATTATATCGGAAAATTTTCAGAAGGAAATTTGGTTCTTTTGGGAAAAAACCTACCACATATGTGGGTAAACAGCGAAGAGTATTTTATTGAAGAAAATGATTTGTTTGCTGAGGCTTGTGTGGTCCATTTTACTGAAGAGTTTTTAGGAGAAGAGTTTTTAAAACAACCAGAAATGGCAGAAATTAAAACACTTTTTATAAATGCCAGAAGAGGAATTGTTTTCAAAGGAGATACTTCAGTCATTAATAAAAGAATTCAGTCATTAAAAAAGTTTTCAGGATTTAGTAGAGTTATAGAACTATTAAAAATATTAAATCTTTTGGCTAAATGGGAGGCTATTGATTTGTTATCTAGTCAAAATTTTGTGCAAAGTTTTTCGGATAATAAACTTAAAAAATTAGAGGTTGTTTACGAATATATCTACAATCATTTTAATACAGATATTTCTTTGGAAAAAGTGGCTGAAGTGGCCTGCATGAATCCATCTGCTTTCAGTAGATATTTTAAAAAAGCACATGGAAAAAATTTTATTAAATATGTAAATGAACTACGAATTAATTACGCTTGTAAATTAATTTTAGATAATAAGTATGCCATTATTGATGTTTGTTTTGAATGCGGATTTAACAATTTGTCTAACTTTAATAGGCAGTTTAAGTTAATTACGGGTTCTGCTCCTTCAAATTATTTAAAAGAGCAAAAAAGATAGATTTAATACTTAAAATATTCTTTTTTCTTGTTAAATATTTAAATCAAAAGCACAGATTTGATAATTCTTTAAATTTTAGATTGTAATCTATCTAAATAAAGAATGAAATAAGGGAATAGCACCTAATAATAAATCAAATCGTTTAAATTTGTCTTCGGTTATTAACAAATTAATTTTAAAACTAATGAGTGGAGTTTTATCTTCTTCGATAGGAAGGAAAGTAGCAATGGCTGCTTCTGCTTTCTTTTTAATGTTTTTCTTGTTGCAACACTTTGCAATCAATTTAACATCAATTTTTAGTGCAGATGTATTTAATGAGTTGTCTCATTTTATGGGAACAAACCCAGCAGTTCAATTTGCGCTACAACCAATTTTAATTTTTGGAGTTGTTTTTCACTTCGTAATGGGGTTTGTTCTAGAGGCTAGAAACAAAGCTGCTCGTAGTGTTAAATATGTGAAAAACAATGGTGCGGCCAATTCTACTTGGGTAAGTAGAAACATGATTTATTCTGGTTTGGCAATTTTGGCTTTTATTGTATTGCACTTTATTGATTTTTGGTTTCCTGAAATCAATCACAAATACATAGCGATGTTACCAGAAGATCCAAATAGATATTATGGTGAGTTGGTACACAAGTTTCACAGTCCAATAAGAACTGGAGCTTACGTAGCAGCATTTGCATTTTTAGCATTACACTTATTACACGGATTTAAATCTGCATTCCAATCTAGCGGAATGAGTGCTAAGCGTGCCGCTAAATTAGAAACGATTTCAAAAATTTATGCAATTGGTATTCCTGTAGGATTTATCATCATTGCTTTGTTTCACCATTTCAATCAATAAAATATAAAGACTATGGCAGTTTTAGATTCTAAAGTACCTAAAGGTCCTATCGCAGAGAAATGGACTAGTTATAAAAATCATATCGACTTAGTAAACCCAGCAAACAAACGTAATATTGATGTTATAGTAGTGGGAACAGGTTTGGCAGGAGGTTCTGCCGCTGCAACTTTGGCTGAGTTAGGATATAATGTAAAAGCATTTGCTTATCAAGATTCACCTCGTAGAGCCCACTCAATTGCAGCTCAAGGGGGAATTAATGCAGCAAAAAATTATCAAGGAGATGGAGATTCTACTTACAGATTGTTTTACGATACTGTAAAAGGAGGAGATTACCGTGCTCGTGAGGCAAACGTATATCGTTTGGCAGAAGTATCGGCAAATATTATTGACCAATGTGTGGCTCAAGGAGTGCCTTTTGCTCGTGATTATGGAGGATTGTTAGACAACCGTTCTTTTGGGGGAGTATTAGTATCTCGTACTTTTTACGCAAAAGGACAAACAGGTCAACAATTATTATTAGGAGCTTATTCTGCAATGAACCGTCAAATTGGACGTGGAAAAATTAAAATGTACAACCGTCATGAAATGATGGATGTTGTTTTGGTTGATGGAAAAGCAAGAGGAATTATTACTCGTAACTTGGTTACAGGAGAAATAGAAAGACATTCGGCACACGCTGTAGTAATTGCATCAGGAGGTTACGGAAATGTATTCTTCTTATCTACAAATGCAATGGGATCTAACGTTTCTGCATCATGGAAAATCCACAAAAAAGGAGCTTTCTTTGCAAACCCATGTTACACACAAATTCACCCAACATGTATTCCAGTTTCTGGAGATCATCAGTCTAAGTTAACATTGATGTCTGAATCTTTACGTAACGATGGACGTATTTGGGTTCCTGCAAAATTAGAAGATGCTAAAGCAATTAGAGAAGGAAAGAAAAAACCTACTGATTTGTCTGAAGCTGAAAGAGATTATTATTTAGAAAGAAGATATCCTGCATTTGGAAACTTAGTACCACGTGATGTTGCATCGAGAGCTGCAAAAGAACGTTGTGATGCTGGTTTTGGAGTAAATGCAACAGGAGAAGCTGTTTATTTAGATTTTGCTGATGCTATTAAGCGTTACGGAAGAGAACAAGCTTTAATTCATGGAGATCATAACCCTACTGCTGAAAAAATAGACAAATTAGGAAAAGAGGTTGTAAAAGCTAAGTATGGTAACTTATTCCAAATGTATGATAAAATTGTAGATGAGAATCCTTACGAAACTCCTATGATGATTTATCCTGCAGTACATTATACCATGGGTGGAACATGGGTTGATTATAATTTAATGACCACAATTCCTGGATGTTACTGTATTGGAGAGGCAAACTTCTCTGATCATGGTGCGAACCGTTTAGGAGCATCTGCATTAATGCAAGGATTGGCTGATGGATATTTTGTATTGCCTTATACTATTGGGGATTATTTATCTAAAGATATTAGAACAGGTAAGATTCCAACAGATTTACCAGAATTTGAAGAAGCTGAAAAATCAGTTAAAGATCAAATTAACTTCTTTGTTAATAACAACGGAACAAAATCTGTTGACCATTTCCACAAACGTTTAGGTAAAATTATGTGGGATAAAGTAGGTATGGCTCGTAATGCAAAAGGTTTAACAGAAGCGATGGCTGAAATTAAAGCTTTACGTGAAGAGTTCTGGAAAGAAGTAAAAGTTCCAGGTGCTGCAGATACTTACAATGAAGAATTAGCAAAAGCTGGACGTGTAGCAGATTTCTTAGAATTAGGAGAGTTGTTTGCAAAAGATGCTTTGGTTAGAGAGGAATCATGTGGAGGTCACTTCCGTGAAGAATCTGCCGAAACTGAAGGACCACAAGAAGGAGAAGCTAAACGTGATGATGTAAACTTTGCATTTGTTTCAGCTTGGGAATATAAAGGAGAGCCTGCCGATGCAGTGTTACATAAAGAACAATTAGAGTTTAACGATATCGAGTTGAAAACGAGATCATACAAATAAGAAAGAATATGAAACTTACTTTAAAAATTTGGCGTCAAAAAGATGCTAACGATAAGGGTCAAATGGTTGATTATAATATTAATGATGTTTCACCAGATATGTCTTTCTTAGAAATGTTAGATGTATTAAACGAACAAATCATTAATGAAGGTGGTGAGCCTGTAGCTTTTGATCACGATTGTAGAGAAGGAATTTGTGGAATGTGTTCATTGTTTATTAATGGAGAAGCACATGGACCAGATAGAGGAATTACTACTTGTCAGTTACACATGAGAAAGTTTAAAGATGGAGACACTATTTATATAGAGCCTTTCCGTGCAAAAGCATTTCCAGTAATTAAAGATTTAGTGGTAGACCGTTCTGCTTTTGATAGAATTCAACACCAAGGAGGATTTATTTCTGTAAATACTTCAGGAAATACTCAAGATGCAAACTCATTACCAATTTCTAAGCATGCTGCTGATGAAGCGATGGATGCTGCAACTTGTATTGGTTGTGGTGCTTGTGTGGCTACTTGTAAAAACTCATCTGCAATGTTATTTGTAGGAGCTAAAGTATCTCAATATGCATTGTTGCCTCAAGGTCAAGTAGAGGCTGCTGACCGTGTACGTAACATGGTTGCGCAAATGGATGCTGAAGGTTTTGGTAACTGTACAAACACTGGAGCTTGTGAGGTTGAATGTCCTAAAGGAATTTCTTTAGACAACATTGCTCGCATGAACCGTGAATTCTTTAAAGCAAATATTTAAGATTTAAAACCCTAAAATATATAATCCCCTTTGAAAAATATCAAAGGGGATTTTTATTTTTGATAGATAAAAATTTATATGAAAAATATAGAAGTAGTAGTTGCTCCAGAACTTACATCATGTTATCAAGCAAAAGGAAAGTTGGTAGTGATTATTGATGTTTTTAGGGCGACAACAACCATTGTTACTGCCATGGCTAATGGTGTAAAGGAAGTGAAAACTTGTTTAGAAGTTGATGAGGCTATTGCTTTAAAAAAACAAGGTTATTTGGTGGGGGGTGAAAGAGATGGTGTTAAAGTTGATGGAATGGACGTAGACAATTCTCCTTTGTCATTTTTAGATGGAAAATATGCCGATAAAAAGTTTGCTATTTCTACTACGAATGGAACCAAAGCAGTTGAAACGTCATTAGACGCCAATGAAATAATTATAGGAACTTTTGCTAATCTTACAGCTGTGTGTGAATATATTGCTCAATCTGATTTAGATGTTTTAATGGTTTGCGCAGGTTGGAAAGGCAAAATGAGTACCGAAGATTTGATGTTTGCAGGAGCGGTAATAGCAACTTTGCCAGAAGAATATTGCTCCACAGATAGTGCAGATATTGCAAAGAGTTATTTTTTAAAATATGCATTGAATTATAAAGATAAATTAGACACTTGTGAACATGCTTTTCGTTTAAAAAAATTAAATAAACAGGAGAATATAGATTTTTGTGTTGAGAAAGATTTGTATACTATTATTCCTAAATATAATGCCATCTCTAAAACTTTTGTATTGTAAATGAAGAATCAATTTAGAAAAGCGACGTTATCTGATGTGAATGCTATATGGAGTATTTTACAACAAGCTATAGAAAGAAGAAAACAAGAGGGGAGTAATCAATGGCAAGATGGATATCCAAATCCTGAAGTGATTAAAAAGGATGTTGAAAAAGAGGTTGCTTTTGTGTTAATTGAACAAGGAGAAATTGCTGGTTATGTGGCTATTTTAATAAATGATGAACCTGAATATGAAAATATAGAAGGAACTTGGAAAACCAACAAAGATTATGTGGTTTTTCATAGAGTTGCTATTTCTGAAAATCATTTAGGGAAAGGCTTGGCTAAAAAAATGATGCGATTTATAGAAGAGTATGCTTTAGAGAATGATATCTACAGCATAAAAGCAGATACCAATTTTGATAATACTGCTATGCTTAGTATTTTTAAAAAATTAGGATATACTTATTGTGGCAAAGTCTATTTTAGAAATAGTCCACGAGAAGCTTATGAAAAAGTGTTAAAGTAAAATTAAACACCAAAAATATCCAAACTATTTTGTGTGGTAATGGCTGCAATTTCATCTAAACTTTTGTTATAGATAGTAGCTAACTTCTCAGCAACATTAACTACATATACAGATTCATTTCTTTTTCCTCTAAAAGGAGTGGGAGCTAAATAAGGAGCATCGGTTTCTAATACAATATGCTCCAATGGAATTTCTGCTAAAAATTGATCTATTTTTCCATTTTTAAAGGTAGCAACTCCACCAATTCCCAATTTTAAATTGTATCCAATTGCTTTTTTAGCATCTTCTAGTGTTCCAGTGAAACAATGAAAGATTCCAAATAGCTTATCAGATTTTTCTTCTTCTAAAACCTCAAAAACTTCTTTAAAAGCATTTCTACAATGAATATTGATTGGAAGTTCTAATTCTTTTGCCCATTGTATTTGGGTTTTAAAGGCTTCTTTTTGCTGGTTTACATAAGTATCATCCCAATACAAATCAATTCCAATTTCTCCTACAGCCACAAACTTTCCGGTTTCTAACCACTCACGAGCAATGGCCAATTCTTCTTTGTAATTATCTTTAATATGGGTGGGGTGAACGCCCATCATTAAATGAACATTTTCTGGGAAAGCTTCTGCAACATCAAACATGCTTTGTGTGTAATTTGAGTCAACAGAAGGAATAAACAAACGTTTTACACCAGCTTTAATGGCACGTTGAATCATTTCATTTCTGTCTTCATCAAATTGTTCGCTGTTTAAGTGTGTATGGGTATCTGTAAAAATCATAATTAATGTATTATAAAACAAATATAGGTAAGGTTTTTGTGATAACGTATTTAGGTATTAAACAATGTATGTTTATAAGGTTTTTTACCTCTTTTATAGCTTTTTTGTAATTTAATACTTAAAAGTATTGCTCTTCTGTTTTGACTGTTTTACAAACAGATGATCCTGCATAATAATTAATCTATGAATAAAATATTTTCAAATCAGTTTTTAATTTATGCTTCTGTATTAATTGGTTTTTGGATTTTAGAACTGGTTCTAGGTCAACAAAAAGTAAAAGAAAAGTTATTACATAGTTTATTAAATATTAAGTTTTTACTGTTTGTTTTGCCTATACAAATAGTGTTCTCTCTAGGAGTATTTATGACAGCCCAGTGGACCGAAGTTTCAGGGTGGGGTCTTTTACATCTTTTTCCGTTTAAATTAAGTTTTATTCCGAGCTTTGTTTTAGCGTTTATTGTACTAGATTTTTTTGAATACCTGTACCATAGAATGATGCACAAAGTTCCATTTTTTTGGAGATTTCATCAGGTACATCATAGCGATAGAGATTTAGATATTACAACCACAGTTAGGGAACATCCTGGAGAAAGTATTTTAAGGTTGGTTTATACTATTTTAATGATTTTAGTTGTTGGTGTATCTCCTGCTATTTTAATTGTAAGGCAATTTATTCAGAGTGCAATTAATTTAATTTCACACATTACTTTAAAGCTTCCAAATAAATTGAATAATATAGTGTCATTAGTATTTATTACGCCTAATACACATCAAGTACATCATCACTATGAACTGCCTTATACAGATAGTAATTACGGAGATGTGCTAAGTATTTGGGATCATATTTTTTCTACTTTTATGAAAAAAGAACCTTCTGAAATTGTATACGGAGTAGATGTTAATATGGATAAAGAAAAATGTAATAATTTTAAAAACTTATTAAAAAGCCCGTTTGATAAAGATCTAGAGTTAATAAAGAAAGACGAATAATTAATCAAGAATATTCTTTAAAAGATAATAAAATTCAATTGTATTTTTAATTAGCCTAAAAATTTTTATTTTGTAGCAAAAAACTAAGCTATGAAATTGATGTGCAAACTTGCGACACTATTATTGTGTTCGCCAATACTTTTGTTTGGTCAAAAAAAAGATTATTCTATTGCTTCAATTCCTAAAGATTTAAAAGAGAATGCCGATGCTATTATACGTCTTTCTAAGTACGACATTCTTATAAAAGACGAAAAAAGTATGGTGGTGTTATACACAAAGGTGGTTACCGTTCTTAATGCTGATGGGAATAAACATGTAGATTATTATAAAACTTATAATGATGATTCTAAGATAGTTGATATTTCTGCTGTGGAATACAACGCCTTTGGAATAGAGACACGAGAGTATTCTAAAAAACAATTTCAAGATAGAAGTGCTGTATCAGGATTTTATTCTGATGATAGAGTTAAGTTTTTAGATTTTACTCCGAGAAGATATCCATATACATTAGAGTTTCAATACGAGTTTAAAACCAAGACAACAGCATTTATACCTGATTGGTTTCCTATTGAAGGGTATAATGTAAGTGTAGAAAGAAGCGAATTTATATTAAATAATCCTGAGAATTTTAAACTTCATAAAAAAGAAAGAAACATCATAGATAGTCAGGTTCAAGATTTATCAGAAGATGGAGTTATTCACTATTTATTAGAAAATGTGAAAGCTATCAAAAGGGAGAGTTATGCCTTGAGTTTAGAGGAAATTTTACCAAGTGTAAAATTAGGTTTGTCAACGTTTTCTTTAAAAGGGTTTACAGCATCTGATATTCATAATTGGAATCAATTTGGAAAATGGTTAAGAGAAAATTTATACAACTCTCAAATTGAGTTAGATGAGGCTACAAAAACTGAAGTTCAAGATTTAGTTTTAAACGAACCAGATACGCTTAAAAAAGCAAGACTTATTTATGAATATATGCAAAAGAAAACAAGATATGTTTATGTGGGTATTGGTGTAGGAGGGTGGCAGCCTACACCAGCTAGTGATGTGGATAGATTAGGTTATGGAGATTGTAAAGGACTATCAAACTATACAAAAGCGTTGTTGAATGTTGTGGGAATAGAATCTAATTGGGTATTGGTTTATGCCAAAAATAAAAGAGATTTTGATGAGGAGTTCACCAGTATTCAAGGAAATCATATGATTTTAAATCTCCCTAAATTAAATCATGGCAAAGATGTTTGGTTAGAATGTACTAGTCAAACCATTCCTTTTGGTTTTTTGGGTGATTTTACAGATGATAGAGATGTACTTGTGTTAGAAAAAGAAGGTGGCGTAATTAAACATACTCCTAAATATGCAGATGAAAAGAACTCTCAGGTGTCTAATATTGTTGTTAACTTAGATAGTTTAGGAAACATAAATGCCGATTTAAAAATTGTTTCTAAGGGAATTCAGTATAGTGATAAATACCATTTTGATACTGAAACAGAAAGAGATTTAAATAAGTATTATAAATCATCAAGGTGGAGTTATGACAACAATCTATCTCTTAAAAATTATGAATTTTTAAATAATAAAGACAGTCTTCAGTTTACTGAAAAACTAAAGGTTAATATTCAAAAATTTGCCCCCTTTATGGGGAAAGAGATGATGTTAAGGATGAATATTTTTAACATGTACAGAAGGACTACGAAAAAATATGAAAACAGAAAACAGCCTTTTCAAATTAATACAGGTTTTGTTGATATTGACACCACATTGGTAAACCTTCCCAAAAACTTTATAGCAGATGGAATTCCTTCTAGAAAGACTATTAAAAATAAGTTTGGAAACTATATAGTATCTATTGTAAAGGTTGATGAACATACTTTAAAATACACAAGATCTTTTTATTTAAAAGAAGGAAGGTACCCCAAAGAAGAGTATACTGCTTATTGTGATTTTATAGAAGCTATTAGAAAACACGATAATTTAAAAATTGTACTAAAACGAGAAAAATGAAAAAACTAGTATTACTAATAATTATGGTTTTAGGCCTTAACAATATGAAGGCTCAAGACCGCAAATTTGGAAAAATTACCAAAGAAGAGTTAAAAGAAGAAGTATGTTCTATAGACTCTATTGCCGAAGCTGCTTATTTGTATAAAACCAAAGAAGTAAGTTTTGAGTATGATAAAGAAAAAGGATTTCAAAAAATTGTAAAAGTTCACGACATTATAAAAATATATAATGAAGAGGGTTTTGATTATGGAAATCAATCCATTCGGTTTTATGCAAAAAGCAATAGGACTGAAGATAAATTGAGTAGAATTAAAGCTACTACTTATAATTTAGTGAATGGTAAAATTGAAGAGACTGATGTAGAAAAAAAAGAAATGTATACAGATGAAAACAATGAATACTACAATTATAAAAAAATTGCTTTTCCAAATGTAAAAAAAGGAAGTATTGTTGAGTTGTCATATGAATTAAGATCTGTTTTTTGGGATATTGATGATTTTAAAATTCAGGAGGAAATACCTATTAAGTTTATTTACCATAGTACAAGAATTCCAGAATATTTTGGTTTCAAGAAAAGTTCTAAAGGATACATGTCATTATCTCCTACGGTTGAAAATAAATACAATAGAATTTTATTTGGAAAAGGAGCAGAAATATCTAGTGTAGATTATAATGAAGAGGAAACAATTTTTAAAGGTGAAAATATATTGGCTCTTAAAGATGATGAACCTTTTACAGCAAGTTACAAAGACTATGTAGGGACTATAGGTTATGAACTTTCTTATGTAGATTTCCCTAACTCTGTAATAGAGCATTACTCAACCTCTTGGGAATCAGTTTGTGAAAAATTATACGATTATAGTAGTTTTGGATCTCAGTTAAAAAAGCATTCATATTTCTCAGAAGATTTAGAAAAAGTAATAGCTGGTAAAGAAACAGAACAGGAGATTGTAGCTGCTGTTTTCAATTTCGTAAAATCAAAAGTTACCTGGGATAAATACACCGGTATTTTTACACATGAAGGAGTTGTAGATGCTTATAAAAAGGGAACAGGAAGTGTTGCGGATATTAATTTAATGTTGGTGGCTATGTTAAGAGAGGCAGGAATAAATGCAAATCCTGTTTTGTCTAGCACCAAGGGACATGGAACACCATTGTATCCTACATTAGATGGTTTAAATTATGTAATGGCAGCGGTTGAAAGTAAGCAAGGATTTAGGATTTTATTAGATGCAAGTGATCCCTATCATGCTATTAATTTTGTGCCTTCAAGAGCTATGAACTGGGAAGGTAGACTTTTGTATAAAAGAGGCCAAACTTTTAGTGTTCCTTTAACCAAGGCAAAAAAATCTCAAGAAAACTTTATTCTTAATGCTGTTTTTGATGAAGATTTTAATCTAAAATGTAGTTTACAAAGTAAAATTACAGATAGAGAAGCTTTTAGTTTTAGAAAAAAATACAATCAATTAAGTGATGATAAATTTAAGGAGAAATTAAAAAGTGATTATCATATGAATGTGGTGTCGTATGAAATTAAGAATAAATATAATTTGTCTAAACCTATTATGTTTAAAGCCGAAGTAGAGGGGAGTGAATTTTGTGAAACCATTAATGGGAAAAAATATATCAATCCTATGTTGTTCTTCAAAGAAACAGAAAATCCATTTACGTTAGAAACTAGAAAATATCCTGTTGATTTGGTTGCTCCTTACTCTGAAACAAGGTCTATTAATATAACCATTCCTAAAGGTTATAAAGTGGTTTCTTTACCTAAAGGATTACATGCAAAAATGACTGATAACAAAGGAAGTTATAAGTATTTAATTCAGCAAATGGGCGATAAAATTATTTTAATGTCTGTAAAAGAATTTAATACAGGAATGATTTTGCCTAATCAATATCCTGAATTAAAAGAACTTTACTCTCAAATGATAGCTAAAAACAAAGAGCAAATCGTATTAGAAAAAATATAATAAGTGGAGGTGTTATTTTCTGTCAATTTGATTGATTTTAACACCTTCTTCTTTTGAATATTTATCAGTTTTGGCAACCCCAACTATTTGAGAGGTGTATATTCCTGTATGTCCAGAAAAAATATAAGCAGTTACACAGGCAATAGCTATATAAACACCACCTTCCATTCCAAACAATTCAATTCCCATTAACGTACAAGCTATAGGTGTATTGGTGGCTCCAGAAAAAACAGCAACAAATCCCATTCCTGCTAACAAACCAATAGGCAAAGGAACAAACATAGAAAGAGCGCTACCCAAAGTGGCTCCAATAAAAAATAAAGGAGTTACTTCTCCACCTTTAAAACCAAAGGCGATACAAAAAGTAGTTAAGATAATTTTAATAGCAAAATCGTAACTATTCATCGTGGTGTTAAAAGCTTCTAGAATAGTAGGAATTCCCAAACCAATATATTTTGTACCAATAAAATAAACCAAAATAGCGATGGCTATTCCTCCCAAAACAGGTCGTAGCGGAGGGTATTTAATGTGCTTTGAAAATTGACCAAAGAACTTAACGCCTTTGGAAAAAAAAGTACTCACAATTCCGAATAAAATACCTGCAAAAATGCTCCAAAAAAAGTTTAGGGTATTTAGTTTAGGGACTACATCAATATGATAATGGGTATGAGGAACGTGTAAATAATGTGAAACTTCTCTAGAAACATAATTAGAAACCACAGCGACTAATAAACAAGGTAGAATAGCATTGTATTTTATTTTACCAATCAATAAAACCTCTAAGGCAAATACAGCTCCTGCTAAGGGAGTCCCAAACAATCCAGCAAAACCACTACTAATTCCCATTAGAATTATAATTCTTCTGTTATGTTTATTCATCTTAAACCAACCTGAAAACTGATCGGCAATAGCCCCACCAATTTGTACAGCGGTACCTTCTCGACCTACAGAGGCTCCCAATAAGTGAGAAACTACGGTTCCTAAAAAAATAAGCGGAGCCATTTTAAAAGGGATGATGTCCTTAGGGCTATTAAGTTCTTCTAAAAGTTGATTATTTCCTTTGGCTACAGATTGACCATAATAATGATATAAAAGTCCTACAAACAATCCTCCAATGGGCAATAGCCAAATAATTGTTTTATGTGCTTCACGGTAATGAGTAGACCAGTTTAAAGAGACTAATAAAGCTGCTGATGCAATACCAACCAACGTACCAATCACTAAAGAAAATCCTAACCATTTGATAAACTCTTTGGTAATAGATGGATAATCAGAAATAGTGTATTGTTTACGAAATCGGTTCATGATTTTTTTAGAATTGTTTACCTACGCTAATTCCAAATCTTGGAACAAATTGTCTAGAAACACTAGAATTAAATAAATTTCTACCAATTCCAGCATTGATTTCAAAAATATAGCCATTTCTAGAAATATGTTTGGCTCCAGCTCCTAGGCCTAATGCAAAATCTGAGTAATTTTTAGTGTCTCCAAATTCATCTTCTTCAGTTTCTGCAAAATTAAAGGTTCCAAATAGCTCACCAAAAACATCAAACCCTCCTGTATCAGTTAAAAATTGACGAAAATACGGGGTGATTTGAAAATCTTCATTATACCTGAAATCATTACTTTTAGGCTCAAAGTTGATGAATACAGAAAGTCCCATAGAGGCTTCATCATTTAATTGATGCTCATAAGAAACATCTAAAGTTCTTAAGACTAAAATATCTAAAAGGTCAACTTTAATTTCGCTGTTTTGTGCAGAAATATTTAGTGTACACAACAAAACAAACAGAAATAATACTTTTTTCATGGGTAAATTTTTATAGTTCAAAAATAGGTCATTTTTATGAGGTCGCCTAATTCCTTTTAAAAGTTAGCTCTTAATTGTATGCTCCCAGTATTTATGGCATTACTAGCGGTATTTTTTCGTCCATTGTAGCTAATACTAAGGTCTAACAATTGGGTTAGTTTTTTTTGTACAATTAAAGACCAAGTATAGTTTCTGTTGGGTTGTAATCCTTTTAAAATTCTATACGATGCAGGGGTGTTAATAGGTCCGTTGTAATTGTTTTCAATGATATTAACAGTGGCTATTATAGATCCTTTATTGGCATTGTTATAATTGTATTCTAAACCAAAATCATGACTTTTTAACGATTCTAATCCTAAATTATTATACTCATCTCTATAAGTATATTTGGTTTCTATGTTAGAAAATTCATCTTTTAAGAAGCTAACAGAGGGGTTGATTTCTTTAGAAAGAATATTAAAATTTCTACTGCTAAAGCCTGTACTTGTGTTGTTGTTGATTGCTGTATTTGCTGTGGTGGCAATAATCCAAGAACTTAAAATATTGTGTTGAAAATTAAGTTCGTGCATTCTTTGGGTTGAGGTTTGAAAATCACTACTAATATTTTGTGTGTTTTTGTTGTTCTGAAAAGTATAAGTAGTGCTGTAGTTTTGTAATCCCCTGTTAAAAAAGAAGCTGGTTCTTATGTTTTGTTGCAATCCAATTATTTGGTCGTTTTTAATGTCAAAAGGATTGATGTTGAATTTTTTTCCATCTTTTAATTGGTCTTTATTGATGAGAACACTAGACTGATTGGAAAAATGAGAAAGGGTGTTTAACCATTTTGATGCGTTGTTCTTAAATTGAATAAAATTGATAAATACAGATTGACTTAATTTTGCTTTTTGCGTTGCCACTCTGTTGATATTTGGCAATACTATACGTAAGTAATTGGCCTGATCGGAAAACTGTGCTACTTCAAACTCATCAAAATCTTTAATTTCGTTGTTGTTTAAATCGCCTAAATAAGTATAATATCCTTGTCCAGGTTCCACCTCTATATAAGTAAAGTTTTGTTGTGGGGTACTTCCCGATGTGGTTTCGTAAACCGTAGCCCAACGTAAAATATTTTTAAAAAATTGTTGTGTGTATTGAGCTCTCCCATTAAAAACATCCAAGTCATCAGTGTAAAAATGTTTTACTCTTCGGTAGTTGACAAATGTTTTTAATGAAGTTTTTTCTGTTTTAATTAGTTGGCTCTCTATAGAGTAATTATTTGCTTTTTGAACTTTTACAGATTGATTGTTGCGAACACTGTCTATTTGTGTAATGTCAAAACCAAATTTAGAATACACTTTGGTAGAATCTCCAATACCAAGAACCAATCCCGTTTTTATCAGTTTTTGATTATTGAGATTTAAAGTATTTGTTTGTATGTTTTCTTGTTGATTGTCCTCAAAATTGAACAAACCACTTATCCAAGCTTTTTTTAGTTGATATTTTAATGTAGAAAAGTTTCTAGCAAAATATCCTTCTTCAGAATTGTTGTTACTTTTTAAATAACTGGTTTGTGTGTTTAAAATAACTTTTCCAAAATGGTCATAAGAGTTTAATCCTGCTTTATACCCTGTAAAAATATCTCCTAGTTTTAAGTAATCAGTATTGAAAGTAATTTTATGTTGATTGTTGTTTTCAGTAACCAAAGCATTTCTAATATAGGTTTGATTTCCTAAAAAGTTAGGGGTTAAATTTACATCAATATTCCAGTCTCTATTAAATTCAGCATTGTACAAACCCTCTACATTATTAAATTGTTGTTGTACAAAATCCAAATCAAATAAATTATTGATTTTCCAATCACCGTTACTTATTTGTTGCTGCCAAGTTAAGGTAGTGGCCAACCCTTGATTTTGATTGTCATCTATGGTAGAAAATAAATTACGATCGTTATTACTATAAGCAACTTCTGAATTGATAAAGGAGTTGTCATTAACTTGATAACCTGCTTTTACCACTGCCATTTGTAGTTTAGTAGGAGCAATTAGTAAAGTTACGGGAGAATAATCACCCAAATTAGTTCCTACATATTCATAAATAGTTCCGGTAGCAGTGGTTTTATTGATGATATAATCTCCATTGTTATTCCCTACATAACTAAACTGTATGTTGAATAAATTAGCATTTTCATCGTTGCTAAACTCAAAATTACCATCATTGTTTTTAATATATTGAATTCTGTTTTCATCAAAACTTGCTTCAACAGCACTATTAGCAATCATTTGCGATGGATCGTTTCCGGCTTGTTGTAAAACTAGTTTTTGTTCATCACTTAAGTTTTGTTGAACAGGTTGGCTTTTAACATCATTTTCGTTGTAAAAATAAGTTCCAATTGTAAATTTTTCATTTTGATAAGTAGCTCCATCGTGGGTAACAAAACGATTATAATTTCTATCGCTGTATTGAAAATCAATAATAATTCTTTGAGAAGCGTTGATGGGGAAGGTAGGAGTAAAAGTAATTTCGGCCGTATTATAGTCAATGGTGTAATCGTGTTGTTCACCTCTTTTTAGGGTAATTCCATTTATATAAATGGTTTCACTACCAGAAATTACTACAATATTTTGCTCTCCGTTAATTCCAAACAATTTATAAGTTCCTTGATTTCCTTCTATAGCGCTAATGTTTTGTGTCGTAAACTTTCCTTTTACCAAAGCTCCAGAAGCGGTGATAAACGTTTTTTGATCTCCATCATCTAAAACAACATCAACCTTTGCTCCGTTAATTTTTTTAGTGAAATTTAAAAAGTAACTATCCTTATTTGATAAATCAACATCTCCAGCTTTAATGTTCCAGATGTCTGTAAATAATTCAATAAAAACACGGTCAAATTCATTAATACTTTGTGATACTCCGTTTTCTTGAATGGGTAAATTAGAATCTTTAATACTGGCTCTAATTTTTAAGTTTTCTGATAAATTTCCTGTGATTTGTAAATCTAATCCTGAGTTTAATACAGATCCTTGATTGTTTCCTACGGTAATTCCTCTGGTAATGTTTCCGTAAGTATTTAAGTCTCCAAAAAAATCACTTTTATCATAACTTTTTTCCAAAGAATAAGTGTTTGCTGAGGGAGTAGCTTTAGGGATAATTATTTTTTTATCAAACGGACTGTAAGTCTGTGTTAAAAAAGGAGGATAATTAAAATAGCTAACAGTTATTTGTTGAGGTGTTTTACTATAAAAATAAAGCTGTCCTTTTTGCGGATTAAAATAATATTGATCTGCTGAAATTATATTTCCATTAACATCTTTAACTTGAAAATTTATAGGGCTAATAGCAACATTTTCTAGTGTAATGGTGTCTTGACTAGTATTAAGATTTTTGGTCACACGGTTTTTGTTTACTATTTGTCCAAAAGAACTATAGCAGATAAAATAGAAGAAAATAAATTTGAATACTTTCATTATTTAACAAACCGTTGTAGAACTAATTTAGTGAACTATTTGTCAAAAAACGATGGTAAGGAATAAAGGAGTAAAAAACACCTTATTTTTTACGTTCTACCACGTAATCTATCATGGTTAATAATGATTCTTTGTATTCTGAATCTGGATAGGTGTTTAAAATATCTAAGGCTTTATTTTTATAATCGTGCATTTTTTTAGTGGTGTAAGCCAATCCATTATTGTCTTTTACAAATTGAATGACCTCTTTCACTCTCTTTTTATTTGTATTATGATTTTTAACAGAGTTGATTAACCATTTACGGTCTTTATCGCTACAATTATTTAAGGTGTGAATTAAAGGCAAAGTCATTTTTTGCTCTTTAATATCAATTCCAGTAGGTTTTCCGATTTGTTCTTCAGAATAATCAAACAAATCATCTTTTATTTGAAAAGCAATCCCGATGTATTCACCAAACAAACGCATTTTGTCAACCTCTTCTTTGTTGGCTCCTACAGAGGCTGCTCCAATTCCACAACAAGCAGCAATTAAAGTGGCGGTTTTTTGTCTGATGATTTCAAAATAAACATCTTCCGTAATATCTAAACGTCTGGCTTTTTCTATTTGTAACAATTCTCCTTCACTCATTTCTCGCACCGCGATAGAAATCAGTTTTAGAATGTCAAAATCATCATTGTCTATGCTTAGTAACAATCCTTTAGAGAGCAAAAAATCACCCACTAAAACAGCGATTTTATTTTTCCACAAAGCGTTGATAGAAAAGAAACCTCTACGTTTATTACTGTCATCAACCACATCATCGTGTACTAAGGTTGCGGTGTGAATTAATTCAATAACAGCAGCTCCTCTGTAAGTTCTTTCGTTAAAGTTTCCGTTAGAAACCATTTTAGCAACAAGAAACACAAACATTGGTCGCATTTGTTTACCTTTTCTACGAACAATGTAGTGGGTAATACGATTTAACAACGGTACTTTGGTAGCCATGGCTTCTTTGAATTTATCTTCAAAGGCAGCCATTTCTTTATAAATAGGTTGTTGAATGTGTTCTGTTATTTTCATTCCGTGAGGAGGCGTTATTAAGGTATAAACTTATGAAAAAGTTTTATTTTTCTTGTTGAGAAGATTTTACTCTTTCAGCAGCTTCAATTACTTTGGTTTTTAGTCCTTCTTTGTAAGCGACTATGCTGTCTAAAACAGTACTGTTGCTTGCTCCAATAATTTGAGCTGCTAAAATTCCTGCATTTTTTGCTCCGTTTAAGGCAACGGTTGCCACAGGAACTCCCCCTGGCATTTGTAGAATAGACAATACAGAATCCCAACCATCAATAGAATTGCTAGATTTTACTGGAACTCCAATCACAGGTAATGGACTCATACTAGCTACCATTCCTGGTAAATGTGCAGCACCACCAGCTCCTGCAATAATTACAGAAATGCCTCTTTTGTGAGCATTGGAAGAAAAGTCAAATAATTTTTCTGGAGTTCTGTGTGCAGAAACAATATCTACTTCAGTTTCTATTTCAAATTCTTTTAAAATATCAATGGCTTCTTGCATTACTGGTAAATCTGAATCAGACCCCATTACGATTGCTACTTTCATTGTTTTTAGTTTTTAAAGTTGAATAGTTTATAAAGTTAAAAAGTAGTTGTTTATATAAAACTTTTTAATCTTGTAGTAACTATTGCTGATTTTGTTCTGAAAGTAAGTTTTGTACAACTTTACAAACTTTTAACTTTCTAACTTTTATTACTTATTTTGATATTACTTTTACAGTGTTTTTAACCAATTCTGCTGTTTTACGAGCAATATTGATGTCTTTGTTTACAATGGTTACATGTCCCATTTTACGGAAAGGTTTGGTTATTTTTTTTCCATAAATATGAGGTGTAACACCGTCTATTTTTAAAATATCGGTAATGTTTTCATATACTACATTTCCTTCGTAACCTTCAGCACCTACCAAGTTAACCATAATTCCGGCTAATTTACTGTCTGTGTTTCCTAGGGGCAAATTTAAGATGGTACGTAAATGTTGTTCAAATTGACTGGTGTGTGATGCTTCAATACTATAATGTCCACTGTTGTGAGTTCTTGGAGCTACTTCGTTAATAATGATGTCATCATTTTCTGTTTGAAACATTTCCACGGCTAATAAGCCTACGTGTTTAAAAGCATTGGCAACATCCATAGCAACTCTACGTGCTTTAGCGGCTACTTCATCGCTAATACGAGCAGGGCAAATAACATATTCTACTTGGTTGGCTTCTGGATGAAATTCCATTTCTACCACAGGATACGTTTTAACTTTTCCATCTGCATTTCTGGCAACAATAACCGCTAATTCATTTTTAAAAGGAATTAGATCTTCGGTAATACATTCTGTATCTGGTAAATTGTTGATGTCATCAACTGAACGAACTATTTTAACCCCCATTCCGTCATATCCAAATTGAGCAGATTTCCATACAAATGGAAATTCAGTCAAGTTAGCTGCTTTTAATTCTGCTAAAGAATCAAAACGCTGATGAGGAGAAGTAGGAATGTTTTTTTCTTTGTAAAAGTCCTTTTGCTTTCCTTTGTGTTGAATGGTCTCAATCACGCTTGGTTGCGGATAAACTTTAACCCCTTCTTCTTCAAGTTTGTATAAGGCTTGAATGTTTACGTGTTCTATTTCTATGGTTAATACATCTACTTTTTTACCGAAACGATACACATCGTTGTAATCTAGTAGGTTACCAATAAAAAACTCGTTACAGTAAGGTGCGCAAGGAGCGTCTTTAGAGCTGTCTAAAATACAGGTATGAACATCAAATTTTTGAGTTTCTGCTAAAAGCATACGTCCTAATTGACCTCCGCCAAGAACTCCTAATTTAAAGTCAGAAGAAAAATAATTTTCCATGAAATAATATTTGGTGGCAAAAGTACGAATAATGAAGGAAATTCTGTTTAAAAATTGGTGATTCTCACCACCCCACCTTCAAGTTTTGTAGAGTATTCTCTTAAACCGTAGGTTGTTCCATTTTCTTTAATTGTAATTTGATATTGTGTAAAACTAATTTTTTTGTTTTCACAAGTGTTGCATGCCATAATTCCGCTATTGTCAATACTCATGGCTTCAAGACACTCTGTAGGGCAAGTAAGGTCAAAAGCTCTAAAATTTCCTCTACCATAATTAAAAAGGACTATGCCATTAGCATTATAACCTTGCCCGTTTGTTACATAAAAAGTTCCGTCTTGAGGTATAAAGGCAGGAGGAATAGTAATATCTACTCTAGTGTCTTCCGGTACAAATGTAGTAATGTCTTCTTGTTTAATACAAGAGGCGAGTATTAGAAAAAAACCAAATAAAACTGCTTTTTTAACTGAGCACATCATCTTTAAAATAATTATGTAGTAAAGATACAGCAATTTTTTAGCTTCCAATTAATTCCATATATTTGTGTATGTCTCATTTCCAAATGGTAATGAGATTTTTTTGTTAAAATATAAAGACGATGAGTGAAGTATCATACTATTCTGAAGAAGGATTTAAGAAATTAAAACAAGAATTAGAGTTTTTAGAGCAAACAGAACGCCCTAGAGTTTCTAATGAAATTGCGGAAGCTAGAGATAAGGGAGATTTGAGTGAAAATGCAGAATATCATGCTGCAAAGGAGGAACAATCTTTATTAGAACTAAAAATAGCAAAATTAAAAAATGTTGTAGCCAATGCTCGTATTTTAGATGAGTCACAAATTGATACTTCTAAAATATTAATCCACTCTAAGGTTAAATTAAAAAACATAGCCAATGGAATGGAATTTAATTATACTTTGGTAGCTGATTCGGAAACAGATATCAGGCAAGGAAAACTGTCTGTAAATTCTCCAATAGGAAAAGGATTATTGGGGCATAAACAAGGAGAAATTGCAGAAATTCAAGCTCCAAACGGGGTGATGAAATTTGAAATTGTTGAGATTTCTAGATAAGTTTTTCTAGTACAAAGTAATGAGTTTTAGTTGGTCATTAATTATTTACAATTAACTATTAAAAATGAGCATTTTTACCAAAATAATTAAAGAAGAAATCCCAAGTTATAAGATTGCAGAAAACGACGATTTTTTTGTTTTTTTAGATATCAATCCTAATGCGGCAGGACATACACTGGTAGTGCCTAAAAAAGAAGTAGACAAAGTTTTTGATCTAGAGGATGAATTGTATACCAAATTGTTTCAATATTCAAAAACCATTGCGGCTGCCATAGAAAAAGCAGTGCCTTGTAAAAGGGTAGGAATGTCTGTTATTGGTTTAGAAGTACCACACGTACATGTACATTTAATTCCGTTAAACCAAATGGCTGATGCTACTTTTGGAAAAAAAGAAAAATTAACGGAGTCAGAATTCAAAACTTTGGCTAAGAAAATTGCAAGTTATTTGTAATAAATTACTTAAATATAAAAATAAACCCCTTCTTGAGATAAAAATCAAGAAGGGGTTTGTTTTTTATACATGTTTAGGTGTTCTTTATCGAAAAAAAAATAGTCAGATAAGTTGTTAAATATATTTTTAATTAGATAATTAAGAACTTAAGATGAAAAAAATATTATTAATTGTTTTTTGTTTGGTTTTTTTGACTGGTTATAGTCAAAAACGATCAGATTTAAAATTAATGCCTTGGCCTAAACATATTCAAGTAACACATCAGAAATTTATTATTGATAAAAACTTTAAAGTTTCTGTAAATAGTGATAGAGGAATTATCTTAAAGTCAACCACAAATTTTATTAGAAGAATTACCAATAAATCGGGTGTTTTTATAGAGCAAGGTTTTGCAGAAGTGAATAATAACGATGCGCAATTGCATGTTAATTTTGATAAGATTTCTAATTTGGAGTTATCTAATGATGAGTCTTATTCTTTAGAGGTAAAAGAAGATCAAATAATCATACATGCTATAACAGATGTTGGTGCCTCATATGGATTGGAAACTTTAATACAATTGTTAAGTTTTAACAATGAGTATTTTTATTTCCCTACGGTAGAGATTAAAGATAGTCCAAGATTTAAATGGAGGGGTTTATTGATTGATACTGCTCGTCATTTTCAGCCCGTTGAGGTCTTAAAAAGAAATTTAAGAGCTATGGCAGCGGTGAAAATGAATGTTTTTCACTGGCATTTAACCGATGATCAGGGATTTAGAATTGAATCTAAAAAATTACCAAAATTAAATGAATTAGGTTCTGATGGATTGTATTACACACAGGAGCAAATTAAAGAAGTAGTGCAATATGCTTCTGATTTAGGAATTCGTGTATTGCCAGAAATTGATGTGCCTGGCCATGCTTCTTCAATTTTAGCTGCTTATCCTGAAATTGGAAGTAAAAAACAAGATTATAGGATTGAAAGATTTTCAGGAGTTTTTGATCCTACTTTAGATCCTACAAATGAACAAACTTATGTTTTTTTAGATACTTTAATTAGTGAAGTTGCTCCATTATTTAAAGATGTTTATTTTCATATTGGTGGAGATGAAAATGAAGGAAAGCATTGGGATGAAAATCAAAAAATCCAAACTTTTAAAAAGTTAAATCATTTAAAAACCAATCACGATTTACAAACTTATTTTAATATACGTTTAGAAAAAATATTAGAAAAATATGGTAAAAAGTTAATGGGTTGGGATGAGATTTTAACTCCACAAATACCAAAATCTGCTTTGATTCATTCTTGGAGAGGTGTAAATGAAGGATTGCCAAAAGGAGGAGCATTAATTAAAGCAGCAAAAGCAGGGTATCAAACGGTTTTGTCTACAGGTTTTTACATAGATAGAATGGAGTCTGTGGTAAAACATTATCAAACTAAACCCATTGGAAAAGCTGTCTTAACACCTGAAGAAAGAGCTAGAATTTTAGGTGGCGAGGCAACTATGTGGGCAGAATTGGTAACGCCAGCAACTATAGATTCTAGAATATGGCCAAGAACAGCCGCTATTGCTGAAAGGTTATGGTCTTCAAAAGAAGTGAATGATGTTGATTTTATGTTAAAAAGACTTTCAGAGATTAGTGTTGGCTTAGAAGATTTAGGATTGACACATATTAAAAACAGAGATGTTATTTTAAGAAATATTGCTAAGAGTGAATCTATAACATCAATAAAGCTGTTGGCTGATTTAAGTGAGCCTTTAAAGATTTATGCAAGAAATAAAGATGGAATAGAATACAAAACCTTTTCTCCTTTCATGCTGTTTGCAGATGCTTGTGTAGCTGATGCTAGCAAGGCTGTTTACTTTAATTGTTTGGTTCAAGATTATTTAAAGAATCCAACAGAGGGGTATAAAAACAAAATTATAAAGGAGTTTAAATCTTGGCAATTAGGATTTGCAAATTTTTCTAATTTAGAGGTGAATCCAAATTTGATGAGTTTAAAAAAGCAATATCAAAATGTTTTTAAAGTAGCTACATATGGAATTTCTTTTTTAAATGATAAGAAGAAAAATTTTTCAAAAAAAGAGTTAAGACGATTGTTGAAAGACTTAAAAGAACCTTGTGTGGATACTGAGCTGATGATTGTAGATAGTTTATATAAGTTGTTTAATCTTGAATAGTTATTTTGGAATGTTAATTTGAAAAGTGCTTCCTGTATGCTTCTGAGACTGCTTTACAAATACTTTTCCATTGTGGTATTTGTTAATAATTCTTTTTGTTAAAGAAAGTCCTAGTCCCCAGCCTCTAGTTTTTGTAGTAAAACCAGGTTCAAATATTTTTTTATGAAGGTTTTTAGGAATTCCTTTACCAGTATCTGTAATTAATATTTGAATTCCGGAATTAATATTGATTAGTTGGATATCAATATTCCCTTTGCCCTGCATGGCATCAATAGCATTTTTTATAATGTTTTCAAGAACCCACCCAAATAGATCTTTGTTCAGCATTATTTTAACTTCGTCAAAGGGTTTGTTGTAGTTAAACACAATGCTTTTTGAAGTTCTTATTTTAAAATATTCAATGGTTTTTTCAATAATCTCTGATGGGTTGTGGAGCTCAAGTATTGGTTTTGATCCTATTTTAGAAAAACGATTGGCAATAATGTTTAGATGTTCTATATCTTTTTCAATTTCGTTAATGTAGCTAGGGTTAACATTCTCTGTTCGTAAAATTTCTACCCAGCCTAATAAAGAAGACAAAGGAGTTCCTATTTGATGAGCAGTTTCCTTAGCCATACCACTCCATAATTTGTTTTTTTCTGAAATGGAAGAAGCGTTAAAAACTGCATAAATAATAAATAAAAACACAATAAAAATAAGGATTAATGCCAATGGGTAAAACCTAAGTTTATTTAGTATTTCTGAATGTGAGTAGTAAATGTATTGACTTTTAGTCTCCGATATGTTTATTTCTATAGGAAGATGTAAACCTTTCATCTCCTTCAGTTTTTCTCTTAAAACTTGATTTTTTTCCTCTGTTTTGTAATAGATGTTTTGATCTAAAAGAATGTTCTTTTGATCATCTGTTACAATCATCGGAATAGAGGTGTTGTTCTCTATAATTTTTACCAATAGGCTAATATCATCCTCTGGTTTTGCTTTGTTAAATTGAAAATAAGCATCTGCTAAAATTTCCATTTTAACAATTTCTTGTCTTTGGAATTCCTTAAAAAACTGATAGGTGTTCCATAAAATAATACTAACAATCCCGATGGCAATTAAAAGTAGTATTTGTTTAGCCCTAATAAAACGGAGAATAGAATTCATTTAGTTATAAGTTTATAGGTGTTTTAGCACCTCTATCATACATAATAATGCTGCCTGCAACAGCAACGTTTAAACTTAGGGTAGATTTAAATTTTACTAAAAAGTGAGATTTCTCAATAGCTTCATTTGACAAACCATGATCTTCTGCTCCTAATAAATATACACATCTTTTTGGATGTTGAAAAGTTTCTAAAGGCATTGCTTTGTCATCTAATTCAACGCCAACCAATACAGCGCTTTTAGGTAGGTGTTTATAGAACTCTTCAAAATTATCATAGTGGAAATAGGGCATTGCTCCTACGGCTTTATGAGTGTCACAGGCTTGCTTAGCGTATCGATTTCCAATGGTGTAAATAAAACTAGCTCCCATGTTTTGAGCAGACCTCCAAAGAACTCCTAAATTTTCAGGAGTTTTTCCGTTGTAAATACCAATACCAAAATAGCCTTGTTCTAAATTATTAACCATTTGCAGTTTTATAAATTTTTGTAAATGTATTTTGTGAATTTTCAGATAAAAAGAAATATGGGATCCAAATCAACATTGATATTAACTTAATAATAGTTTCTTTTGAAAATAGTTCAAATGTTTGATCGTCTATTAATATGCTAGCCAAGTAAGAATCAAGAATAGGAACTAATAAAGATAATGTATATAATAAACAGATCAGAACAGGAACGCTAGATCTTTTAGTATACAAATGTATGATTACCAATATAGAAAAACAAAAGAAACAACAATTGTATATGATTTCGGATGCTACAAGTGTAATTAAAGAAAAGGTGTTTTTACTTTTAAATTCTAATAAAGAATTCCAGGTATTAGCATTAAAAAAGCCTTGTTCTATAAAGTCAATAATTAGTATTATTGGAGTTATTGATATTCCAATGATAGGTAAAATCATCCACCCTCCAATTTTTGAATTTGAAGCATTTTCAATAGGTTTCGGATTAAATTTTTTGTGAATTTTTAATAAAAAGATTACGGAAAAAACAATTGATATTAAAGATAATAAAATAGTTAACCAGCTGATTTTAAATTCATTTTCGTGAGGATTGTATGTAAGTTGATAGTTGAAATTAGTGTTAATTTCACTATTTTTTTTCAAAAAATTATTTACCTCTTCTTTTTCTATATATTCTTGCAGTACCTCATATTCATGTTTAACTTCAATAGTTTTGAAAAGAGATTTTACGGTGTTTTTATAAGTAAAAATATTATTTTTAATTTCAGTGTATGAGTTTTCTGCATTCCATATTTCAGGAAGGAATAATGTAGATGTTTGAGAGTAAATATAAGGGCTGCTAATGTAATAGGGCATTGTTCTTTTTGAAGACTTAGGATAGTCTATTAAAGACTCTAAGACCAAAGGATATGTTTCGCAATATATATTTAAAGAGTCATTATCAACAGTTAACCAAAAATCTGGAATATTGTATTTTTCTTTTACTATAAATTCATTGACACTGGTTCTTGTAGTATCAATGAATTCTATTTTTTGAAGTTTTTCAATAGTGCTATACAAGTTACTATAATAATCTAAGTATTCTTTTTCAATGTCTGCTAATGCATAGTTGTCAAAATAACTTCTCATGTAATCAGCTTTAGATCCAGTGTATTTTGAAACGATTTCTAATCTTGATTTGCCACCAATAGAATCTATGTATATTTTTTCTTGAATATCTACAGTTGGCTTTAACGGAGATGGTATTTTGATTAAATCTTTTTCTCCTTTTTTTACCAATAAGCCGTAACAGTAATCTGGGAATGATATATTATTTAAGTCACCTCCTTGGTTAGAGATGGTTGGGTCTATAAAGTAATCTTTATCATTCAGTTTGAAGTTAACAACACAATGGTTAAAAACAATATTAGAAGGTGGTTTGTTTGCCGTAATGTGTTTGTTGTCACTGTGGAGAAGTAAAGGATATGCTTCAATATCAATTTGTCTTAATAGTGCTACCAATAAAAGAGACTTGTCTTTACAATCTCCATATCTTTGATTGTAAACTTTTTGAGGAGAGTGAGGTTTAAAGCCATTAATTCCACCTTCAAAACCTAGATATCTAATTTCGTCTTGAATAAATTGAACTAAATAAACGATTTTTTCTTCAATTGTTTTGTTCTCAGGAATACTTGGGAAATCTAATTTTTTATTTTTATCATATTCAAATAGAGGAATAGCCCATTTTACGACTTCTTCCCAGTTTGAAAAAGTTGTAAATAATACTTTTTTTTGCCCCTCAAACCAGTAAGGTACGTTGTTGTCGTACGTTATTTGTTCAGCTTTTATTTTGGTAAAACTATATTCAGTTCCATAAATAGTTTTTTTAATGTTTGGTTTAGGACAGTTTAAGTATGTCTTGAAGATAAGTTTTCTTTTTTTATCTGTAATTACTCTGTAGTTGACCTTCTCAACGGGAAAAGTATAATCTATATAAAAAGTATTACTGTAGTGTCCTTTGTTAACAGGATTGTTTCCAACAATTGAATAAGAATACTCAATAATGTCATCTACTCTTACATCGTGTAAGTTTATAATTGTTGAAAGTGAACCATCATATAAAGATCTTTCTGAATCTGTTTCTCGTTGAAGGGTTTGTATTTTAGAATCGGTTATTTTATTAATTTCCTCCCCTTCTCTAATAATAACAACACTGTGTAGTTTTAATCTTTCATAGGAGGGGTCATGTACAATTGTGATATCAGACATTTCTTGAATTCCTTCGGTGTTCAGAATTTTTATAGCATAATGTCTGTAATAAGTTTCTTCTGCAATATTGTCTTGTGAGTCACATAATAGATATCTGAATCCACCAACTTCTTTATCGGAATTGTCTGAAAAAGTTGTCTTTTTTACCCATGATGGGTTTTTAAACATCCTAGGATCATTGTTAGAGTGAGCAGTTAAAGTAATTAGCAGCGTAAGTATTATCAATTTTATTTTTTTCATAGCAGTGAAAATTATTGTCTTTTATAAATTGATGGTAGTGAAACATTGAAGAATACAGCAGTTAAACGTATAATAATGATAAAAAGTATAGGGATAATTTGTGAATAAGGATTTGGTACATTCAGCTTTATTAAAATTAAATACAAAAATCCACCTAAAATACTAGCTGTGGCATATATTTCTTTTTTAAATACTACTGGAATTCTGTTCACAACAATATCTCTAATAACTCCTCCAAAAACACCTGTAACAGTTCCTAGTAAGATACAAATAGAAGAGCTTAAGCCTGCTTCTAATCCTATCTGAACTCCTGTAATGGAAAATAATCCAAGACCCAAAGCATCATAAAAAAAGATGGGTTTGGTAAAAAAATTCATTTTAGATTTAAAAATCATTGCTACGGTTGCTCCAATCAGTACGGTGTAAATAATAGATGTATTGTAGAGCCAAAAGACTTGTCTATCTATTAAAATATCTCTAAGAGTTCCACCACCTACAGCTGTAATAAAGGCAACAATTAAAACCCCAAAAGGATCTAATCTTTTTTTCATGGCAATTAAAGCACCAGAAACTGCAAAAACAAAAGAACCAGAAATGTTAATGTATTCTATAATTGTATCCATATTTTATTTACCCATTAACATTCTTTTGATTTCATTTAATTTCATCAACGCTTCTACTGGAGTAAGATTATCGATGTTCGTCGCTAAAATTTCATCCTTAATTCCTTCTAATAAAGGGTCGTCTAATTGAAAAAAGCTCAACTGATAGTCGTCTTCTTTTCCTACGGATTCAATTTTGGCTTTGTTGTTTTCTAAACCGTGACTTTTTTCTAACTGCGTTAACATTTTGTTGGCTCTGTGAATCACGGCTTGTGGCATTCCTGCTAATTTTGCTACGTGTATACCAAAACTGTGTTCGCTTCCTCCGGCGGTTAGTTTGCGTAAAAAGATTACTTTATCTTTTAGCTCTTTTACCGATACGTTAAAGTTTTTAACACGTGGAAAAGTGCTGGTCATATCATTCAATTCATGATAATGTGTAGCAAATAAGGTTTTTGCCTGACTTGGGTGTTCATGTAAATATTCTGCAATGGCCCAAGCAATAGAAATTCCATCATAAGTACTGGTTCCACGACCAATTTCATCTAATAAAATCAAACTACGTTCTGATACGTTGTTTAGAATACTTGCGGTTTCATTCATTTCTACCATAAAAGTAGATTCTCCCATAGAAATATTATCACTGGCTCCAACACGGGTGAAAATTTTATCAACTACCCCGATTCTTGCTTGTTGTGCAGGTACGTAACTACCCATTTGTGCTAATAAAACAATCAAAGCAGTTTGTCTTAAAATGGCAGATTTACCCGACATGTTAGGTCCGGTAATCATAATAATTTGTTGTTGATTTCTGTTCAGATTGATGTCGTTGGCTATGTATTCTTCACCAAAAGCCAATTGTTTTTCAATCACAGGATGGCGACCGTTTTTGATTTCAATTTCGGTGCTTTCATCAATGGTGGGTCTTACGTAACTATTTTGCATAGCCAAAGTAGCAAAACCACACAAGCAATCTAGTTGAGCAATTAAATTTGCGTTTAGCTGAATAGGTTGTATATAATCAATTAAAAATTGAATTAATTGGTTAAAAATTTGTTGCTCTAATAAGGCAATTTTTTCTTCGGCACCTAAAATTTTGGTTTCGTATTCTTTTAATTCTTCGGTAATATAACGTTCTGCATTTACCAAAGTTTGCTTACGAATCCAGTCTTCGGGAACTTTGTCTTTATGAGTGTTTCTTACTTCAATATAATATCCAAAAACATTGTTAAAGGCTATTTTTAAAGAAGAAATTCCTGTTTTTTCAGTTTCTCTTTTTACAAGATTGTCTAAGTATTCTTTTCCTGAATTAGAAATATTTCTTAAGTCGTCTAATTCTTCTGATACTCCAGAAGCAATTGCATTTCCTTTGTTGATGCTTACAGGAGCATCACTTACTAAAATAGTAGCAATTTTTTCTCTTAATAAAGCACAATCTTGCAATTGTTCACCAATGGCTTTTAAGGTGATGTTATCACTCTCTTCGGCAGCTTTTTTAATGGGAATAATAGCATCTAAAGATTGTTTTAAATAAACTACTTCTCTAGGGTTTATTTTCCCTGTAGCAACTTTAGAAATCAAACGCTCAATATCACTAATTTGTTTGATTTGATATTCAGTCGTTTTGTAAAAATCATCATGATTCATAAAGTAATTCACTACTTCATGTCTTTTGATAATTTGGCTAGGTTCTTTTAAAGGCAAAGCCAGCCATCGTTTTAACAAACGACTTCCCATTGGGGAGTTGGTTTGATCTATAGTACTTAGTAAAGTAATTGCATTTTCATTGGTAGAATGATACAGTTCTAGGTTACGAACCGTAAACCTGTCCATCCAAACATATTCATTTTCATGAACACGTTGAATAGCGGTAATATGTGTTAATTGATTGTGTTGCGTTTCGGATAAATAATATAAAATAGCCCCAGATGAAATGATTCCTTCAGGTAAATTTTCTACTCCATATCCTTTTAAAGAATTTACTTTAAAGTGATTTAACAAACTTTCTTTGGCAAATTCTATTTGAAAAACCCAATCATCTAAATAAAAAGTGTGGAAACGTTCTCCAAAAGTTTCGTTAAACAAAACCTTATTTTTCTTTTCTACCAAAATTTCACTTGGTGAAAAGTTTTGCAATAATTTATCTATATAAGCTGCATCTCCTTGAGCAGCTAAAAACTCTCCAGTTGAGATGTCTAAAAACGAAACTCCTAAATTTTTCTTTCCAAAATGTACGGCAGCTAAAAAGTTGTTGTTTTTAGATTGTAGTACTTCATCATTTAAAGCAACTCCAGGAGTTACCAATTCTGTAACACCACGTTTTACAATGGTTTTGGTCATTTTAGGATCTTCTAACTGATCACAAATAGCCACACGTAATCCAGATTTTACCAATTTAGGTAAATAAGTATTTAAAGAATGATGTGGGAATCCTGCCAAAGCTGTTTCAGAATCACTACCCGCACCACGTTTGGTTAAAGTAATGTTTAAAACTTTAGCCGCTTTTATGGCATCTGTACCAAAAGTTTCGTAAAAATCTCCCACTCTAAACAACAACATCGCATCAGGATACTTTGCCTTAATACCATTGTATTGTTTCATTAAAGGAGTTTCTTTTTTTGCTTTGGTTTTAGCCACTGGTTTGTTTTTTTAGATTCTTAGCGAAATTAAATTTTTTAAGGAAAAGGAGGAAAGATAAGTCAAAAAGTTATCAAGGTTCTATTGACAATTTCATCAGTTTTGATAGAAATACGCTAATTTTGATACTTCTTAAATTAAATACAAATGCGTAAACTAAAAAATAAGGAATTAAATAGGTTAGATGTAGAGGCTTTTAAGGCAACAGACAAAACCCCCTTGATTGTAGTTTTAGACAATATTAGAAGTTTAAATAATATTGGTTCTGTATTTAGAACCAGTGATGCATTTGTGATTGAAAAAATTTATTTATGTGGAATTACAGCCACACCTCCAAACAAAGAAATTCATAAAACGGCTTTGGGAGCAACAGATTCTGTGGATTGGGAATATGTTGAGGATACTTTAACTTTAGTTGAAAAATTAAAAAAAGAAAACGTAAAAGTTTGTGCCATTGAACAGGCCGAAAATAGTGTAAAACTTCAAGATTTTTCAGTGTTGCCTAATCAGAAATATGCCATTGTGATGGGGAATGAGGTAAAAGGGGTGCAGCAAGAAGTCATTAATTATTCTGATTTTTGCATTGAAATTCCTCAATACGGAACCAAGCACTCTTTAAATATTTCTGTAACTACTGGTATAGTGCTTTGGGATTTGTTTAAAAAGTTTAAATTTTAAATTGACTTTATTTATATTGAAAGATTTAGTTCTTTTGAATTAACAATTAACAGCGGCTATATTAAGTTATATTGTTGGTTTTTTAATGTTTTTTTGATAAAAGTACAATTCTTAAATTTTGATTAACTGTCTGTTTTTTAGTCTTATGCATTGTGTTTGTTTTTAGTTTACCGTAGTGAAGTATAACTTGTTGATAGTCATCAGGTAACAACAGGATGGTTTTTAGGCAGGAGTCTATTAACTTTGAATTGAATAAACATTTTTTTATTGTATAAAAGAGTTTATCTAAATCAATTACATAATTCCGATGAGAAAAAAACTATTATTTAATTTTATTCATTCTGTCTTGGGGCAAATGATTTTAAAAAGAATTGTATTACTGACAATTTTTATGCTGATACAGCAAGGAGCTTTTGCTCAAGAGACGGTTGGCGGTTCTGCGGGGAGAAAATTTTCTAAGACCACTATGTCAAATGAGGTAGTTACGGCTCCTAAACAAATGGAGTATTTAAATAGGGGACTTGTGGCTATAAGAAAGTCTGGTAGTCAGGTGTTCTTAAGTTGGCGTCTATTGGGGTTAGACCCATCTAATATTGCTTTTAATGTATATAGAGGATCGACAAAAGTTAATACGAGCCCTATTACAAATTCTACAAACTTTGTAGATAATACTACAGTAAATGGAACCTATACTATAAAACCTGTTGTTGATGGTGTTGAAGGGGAAGCTTCTAAAGAAGTATCTGTTTGGGGAAACAACCAGTTGGTAGTGCCTTTGCAAATTCCACCAGGAAATACAACTGGACCTGGATATAGTGAAGGTGATTATTATCCTAATGGGAGGGATTATACTTATACTGCAAATGATGCTAGTATAGGAGATATGGATGGTGATGGTGAGTATGAAATTGTATTAAAATGGGATCCAACCTTATTAAATCATAATTCAGGAGGGATTAATGGTCAACAAATATTTGATTGTTACAGATTGGATGGAACATTGTTGTGGAGAATTAATCTTGGAAATAATGTTAATTCAGGACCTCATATGAACCAGTTTATGGTATATGATTTTGATGGAGATGGAAAAGCAGAAGTAGCTTTAAGAACTGCTGACGGAACGGTAGATGGTGTTGGAAACGTAATTGGTGATCCAAATGCAGATTATCGACTTGAGTCAGGTTGGGTACAGTCTGGACCAGCTTGGTTAACTATTTTCAATGGTATTACAGGTGCGGCTATGGCAAGTGTGCCTTATGAACCAAATAGAGGCTTGCCTGATGATTGGGGAAGACCAAGAGGAGGAAAAGGTTATGGTAACCGTCAAGATCGTTTGTTAATGGCCGTTGCATATTTAGACGGAGAAAGACCTAGTATTGTTACCGGTAGAGGATATTATGAAAAGTTGGTTCGTGCTGCTTATGATTGGAGAGATGGAAACCTTACATTACGTTGGATTTTTGATAGTACTAGTAGTGCTGAAAACTCCGCTGCTACTGGACAAGGAAATCACCAAATGACTATTGGGGATGTTGATGGAGATGGAAAAGATGAAGTATTTAATGGTTCATCTGCTATTGATGATGATGGTACTCTTTTATGGGCTAATGGTAATGGACATGGAGATGCTTTACATATGTCAGATATGGATCCTGATCGCCCAGGACAAGAAATATGGATGCCATTAGAATGTGAGCCTTGTTATGGCGGACAAGGAATAAGACTTTTAGATGCTGCTACGGGTGAGACGATATTTGGAGTTGAAACAACAGGTGATGTTGGTCGTGGTTTGGCTGCTGATGTAGATCCAAATCATAAAGGATTCGAAATGTGGTCTTCTTCAGGGACTTTTTATAATGTACAAGATGGAGAAATAGGAACCAATAAACCAACGGGAAATGTCAGTGGTGTTAATTCAGCTGTTTGGTGGGATGGTGACTTAGGGCGTGAAACATTAGATAGAACGATGATTGAGAAATGGAATCCTAATAATCAGGGGGTTGATAGGTTAAAAACATTGTATCTCGAAGCTTCTGTAGAAACAAATAATGGAAGTAAATCTAATGCTTCATTATCGGCAGATTTTTTTGGAGATTGGAGGGAAGAAGTAATGTTTAGAAAATTTAATAATACAGCTTTAGTGATTTTTACCACAGAAGATGTTACTGAGCATAGAATTCCAACCTTAATGCATGATCCTCAATATAGAGTAGCTATTGCTTGGCAAAATAATGATTATAATCAACCACCACATCCTAGTTTTTATTTAGGGTATGACATGGAAGGAGTTCCAGAATATAATATTAAGGTTAATAAAGCTGAAAACCTAGCTCCTACTGCAGTGGCAGATGAAATTACTGTTGCCGAAGGAGGTTCTACTTCATCTTTGGTTGGAGGTGCTCGTAGTATTTTAGAAAATGATACGGATCCTGAAAAAAATAATCTTACAGCTGAATTGGTTACAGATGTAACTAATGGAACTTTAACGCTTAATGCTGATGGAACATTTACATATGTTCATGATGGATCATCAAATGCCATAACAGATAGTTTTACATATAGAGTTACTGATGGAATGTCATATAGTTCACCAGTAAAGGTTTCTATAGCTGCTTCAGAAATATCAATACCATATAATAATTTTACTATTAGAACATCTTCTGAAACTTGTGCAGACCATGATAATGGAATGTTGATGATAAATGCTCTTCAATCTCATAGTTATGTTGTAAATATTAACGAAACTGATTATAGTTTTAATGGCAATGAGTTTACAATTTCAGATTTGGCACCAGGTACATATCCTGTTTGTATTACTATAGAAGGGAAAAACTTTGAACAATGTTTTACAGTAACTATTGATGAAGCAACAAGATTGTTAGGTTTGTCTAAGGTTTCTATTAACGAACTTGCTATGGAAATTAAGGAAGGTACGGCTCCTTATCAGGTATATGTTAATGGAGTTTCTAAACTTGAGACTTCTTCTAAAAACTTTACAATGTCTGTAAAGCAAGGGGATATAGTTGAGGTTAAAACTGCAAAGCCATGTGAAGGTACTTTTATAGAGAATATAGGGAATCCTTCAGATTATGTTTCTGCTTATCCAAACCCAACAACTAACGGAACAGAAATAACAGTTCCAACAAAACAAAGTGAGGTGTTTGTTGAGTTATATTCAGCACAAGGGCAACAAGTTTTAGAAGGGGTTTATCCTGTTGAAAACCAAAAAGTGCAGCTAGATATTGAAAAAGTAACACCGGGTATTTATATGGCAAGAATTTCTGCAGAGAGCCCATTAACTTTAACAATCATAAAAAAATAATCATGAGAAAAATAATATATTTCAGTTTTGTAAGTTGTCTACTTTTATCTTCTTGTGGAGGAGGTGGAGGTAATGAAGAAATTATTCCTGAAGAGCCAGATAACACCGCACCAAGTGTACCTGTTTTAAAAACACCAACAGATAATACATTGTGCATTGGGAATACAGTAACTTTTGAATGGAATAGGGCTACTGATGCTGAAGGAGATGGTATTAGTTATCAGGTACAAGTTGCAAAAGACAATCAATTTACGAGCACTAGTATTGTGAAGTCAGAGTCTACTTCTTCTTTAAGTGAAGCAATAACTCTTAGTAAAGGAGTTGCGTATTACTGGAGGGTAAAGGCTATTGATAATAACAATGAGTCAAGTGAATATTCATCAGTAAATAGTTTTTATACGGAAGCAGTTGCTACTTCGAATTATTTACCGTTTGTAGCACAGGCTGTTACGCCAAAAGATGAAGCAATGGTTGATGGGTCAACATATAGATTAAGGTGGAATGGAAAAGATGTAGATACGAATGATGAACTTTTAACTTATGATGTTTATTTTGGTTCAGATGCTTCTAATCTTGAAAAAATACAAGATGCTAAAGCAGCAACTTTTGTTGATACACCTACATTGGTAGCAGCAACAACATATTATTGGAAGGTTGATGTTATGGATGATAAAGGAGGTAAGACTAATGGTCCAGTTTGGAGCTTTACGACAAACTAAATTAGTTAACAGAAAAAGTTAATATATAGTTTCTTAATAACAATAAAAAAGGCTAGTCAATAATTTTGACTAGCCTTTTTCTTTACCTTAATAAAACCATTTTAATTTTTCATCGTATGTAAAGTATGAGAAAGTTAATGGTTTTATTTTTAGGGATTTTGTTTTGCGTAATTGGGTGTAGCAGTGAATCTATTACAGATGAAGTTGTTTATGACCCGGTAGAGGAAGTTGTAACAAGTGATAGTTTAGGTTTAAATAGTCACTATAAAATTTTAGCTTTAGGAGATAGTTATACCATTGGTCAAAGTGTTTGTAACACTTGCAGCTTTCCTGAGCAATTAAAACAAAAACTGATTGATGATTTTTTTGAAATAAAAACCATTGATTTAAAAATTGTAGCCAAAACAGGTTGGAGAACAACTAGTTTAATAAACTCCTTAGAGTCTCAAGAAGTGGATGAAGATTACAATTTTGTTACTCTGTTAATTGGAGTGAATAATCAATATCAGGGAGCTTCTTTTGAAGTTTATGAAAGAGAATTTCCAGAGTTGGTTACAAAAGCAATTAGTTATGCAAATAACAATGCGAATCATGTAGTAGTATTGTCTATTCCAGATTATACCTATACTCCTTATGGAAGTAATTTCCCTGCCTCTGATGAAATAGCTGTTTACAATAAATTTGCCAAGGATTATTGTTTAGATAACGAAATTACGTTCTTGAATATTACAGATATAACAGAACAAGGATTAGAGCATCCTGAGTTGGTGGCTAGTGACGGTTTACATCCGTCAGCTTTGGCTTACGAGAAATTCGTAAAAAGGTTACTGCCTTTTTTTATAGAAAAAATGACGGACTAAAATTTATAGTTAAGACCTGTAGAAACTCCTAATAAATAAGGTTTGTTATTGGTGTTGTTAAAAGTTTGTGTTTGCATTTTTAACATAGGTGATAAGTTAAAAAACCAACTGTTAGAAAAATGATATTCTACAGCAGTTCCAAGATTAAAACTAAAGTTAACATCATTTAAATTGGTTGCTTCCCCATCTGAATAAGAATAATTTGGATTTTCAATTTGTAAGTTATTGGTGGTTAAGAAAAGGCTACTTACACCTCCTACTAAGTGAAATTGTAGTTTGTTAGTCTCAAACAATTGATAATTGATTTCAACAGGAATTTCTATATATCCAAAACTTTGTCTTAGTTGATTGTTGTTATTATCTTCTTGTCTTAACTCGTTATTTGATGTTGCGTTAATTAAAGTGATTTCATCATTTTTACTAATTGTTGGACTTCTTAAAGCTTGACTAGAATTTGCAAATGAAGAGTTTTTGCTAATACTTGCTACGGCAACATTTTCTGTAGTTTGTGCTAAATTTATTTGATGTATTCCTGTTTGTATTCTCCATTTTTTAGAAGCTTGATAAGCTATTTTTAATCCAAAAGAGGTAGAGCTCTCTCCGCTTTTTGTGGCATTGTCTAAGCGACTGTCTACAGGAGATTTATTTGATAGTGAGTTGTAAAATAACTCTGAAACTACAGGAGCAATACTCCAGCTTTTTTTGTGACTTCTAATATTTGATGTCTTGTTTTTTAACGCAACTGCTAAATCTTGTTTTTTTGAAGAATCTAATGTTGTTTCCTGTTTGATGGTGTTAGGGTTTATGTTTTTTGCCAAATCATCTGTAGTTACAGGAGTGGTTTGTTGTGTATTGGTTTTATTTGGAGTGGTGGTTTTAAGCTTTTTGTTTGTTGTTTTTTTATCTATGTTAGCAACATAAACAGGGGTCTTTTTTTTAGGAACAACAGTGTTAATGTTTCTGGTGTTTTCTTCTTTTTCGGATTTATTATTTTTAGTAATAATCGGGGTCAAATCTTTTTCTAGATTGTCTTTGTTGGTGTAGGTGCTATCATTCTTTTTTAAGGTTTTAATTTTCTTTTTTGATGCTATTTCGTTGGTTTTATAAGTGTTATCATTAAAAAGCAAAAAACCTAGGAGTAATAATGCAGCAACAGAACCTGAGAACCACCAAATAAATCTTTTTTTAGATTTTTTTGGAGTTGCCATAGATTTTTCAATTTTATTCCAAACGGCAGGGTTTGGAGTCATTTCCAAATCCTTTAGTTTTTCTTGAAATAATCTTTCTATGTTTTTGGATTCTTTCATTTATATAGAATTCAAGTTCTGTTGCTGATTATTTTCTAATGATTTTTTTAAAACCATTTTGGCTCTTGACAAGTTAGATTTTGAAGTTCCTTCAGAAATTTCTAACATTTTAGCAATTTCTTTATGAGAATATCCATCTAATACATAAAGGTTAAAAACCAATCTGTATCTGTTTGGAAGTTTTTGAATGCAAGCCAATAGTTCATCAATACTAGTGTTTTCTTCATCAATTTCAACCTCTACTTCATCTTTAATATCCTCAGAAATTAAAGGGAAAACTTTTTCTTTTCTATATTTTTCAAGAGCGGTGTTAATTACAATTCTTTTCATCCAGCCTTCAAAAGATCCTTTATGTTGGTATTGATCTATTTTTTTTAAAATAGTAATAAATCCATCATGTAAAGTATCTTCAGCTTCTTCTTGATTGCGTGAATATTTGTAGCAAACTGCATAAAGTTTAGGAGCAAACAACTCATATAGCTTTGATTGCGATTGAGTTTTGTTTTGCTGACATTCTTTAATGAGTTTTTTAATATCCATACATTAAATTACTATACTAAGATAGTTTTAATTTTGACTAGGATCTACTACTGGAACTGTAATGGTTTCGTAAATATCTTCATTGTTTTCATCTTTACCTTTCCAAACTTTAAAGATATATTCATCTTCTTGGGTAGCTGTTAATCTAAAGGTGTGATCTTTGTTAATTACAGGTCCTGTTGCAGCTACATCTTCATTTACATAAGTAATTACGGCTACAATTCTTTCTTTATCATTGTATTCATAATACAACTGATAAAAAGTATGTGAACTGTCGGGTAAATTGTAGTTAATAGTGATGTCGTAAACTTCATTTAGTTCAAAAGAATCAGGTAATTCTATAGATTCTACTGGAATGGTATCAAAATGATAATTAGGGTTGTCATCATCTTTTAAACAAGATGTTAAAAAAAGTGCAAAAATTGAAATGAATAATAAACGTTTCATAAGTTTCATAATTTTTTTATTTAGGGTTATTAGTAGTTAGATGTTTAAGTTTGTGAAAGGTTGCGTTAAAAACATCTAAATAATACAAAATGTGAATGAGGGTTAACATAAAAATTAATCGAATCATAAAGTTTTGTTTTTAAAATCTACATGATAGATGTAAAACTTTACAAATGGTTGCGTATTTATGAACCACGAAAATGATAAACGTTGTCTTAAAAGAAAAAAGTTACTTGGTGTTGATTACCAAAGGAATGGTGTAAGTAGAGCTTACTGGAATTCCTCTTTTTTGAGCGGGATTAATAGCTGGTAATGCCTGAATAATTTTCTGAATTTCTGAAGACAAATTGGGTAGTTTGATATTTAGAGAATCTTTTGCAATAATTTTATTACATAAAAACTGACCATTTTTGTCTATGGTAAACTGAATTTGTAAAGTGTCTGTAATAGTTTCTTTACTTATTAATTTTAAATTCTGAATCTTATTACTTATCTCATCGTGGATTGTTTGTTCAAAGCAAGTTTTACTTTCTTCAAAACTTAACATCTCATCACAGTCTTTAAATTGTGGAAACTGATCTATTTGCGTAAAATCTATATATTCTACTTTTTTAGTATTTCCTTTGCATAAAATAGAGGTCACCGAACAAATCTTTTCGCAAGAGAAAAGAGTCAATGCTAAAATAATGGCAATCAGTTTGTTCATGTGTAGCTTCTCAGTTGGTTCAAAAATACATTTTTTTAAGAAGATTGCTGTATATTGCTTTAAAAGAAAGGCTGTTATGGATTATATATTGTTGTTTTTAGGTTTTTTTCTGGTGGTTGGTGGTATCATTGGTTCTTTTTTGCCCGTTATTCCAGGTCCACCAACAGGATGGTTGGGTATATTGTTGTTAAATTTAACTTCTAAAGTAATCACCGATTGGACTTTTATAGGTATTACTTTGGCTGTGGCCATTTTGGTGGTCATCGCAGATTATATTATCCCGGCTTTAGGAGCTAAAAAGTTCGGAGGAAGTAAATATGGAATTTGGGGATCTGCTATTGGATTAATAATCGGTTTGCTTTTTCCGCCTATTGGAATGATTCTAGGATTGTTTTTAGGAGCTTTAGTAGGAGAATTAATACACGATCATAAAAACATGAAAAAGGCAATTAAAGCATCTATAGGTTCTGTAATCGGATTCTTTTTTTCTACGGGAATTAAACTAATAGTAGGTATTGTATTCTTGGTGTATTTTATTAAAATAGTAATAGAAAACAAAGATGCTTTCTTTTAATAAAAACTGCTGTAAATAAAAAAAGCAACCCGTAAAAGGGAAGCTTTCCATTGGTAATTAAACCCTAAAACTACTTGCGTAGTTCTACAACAACACGACAAAGTTAGTTTTTTTGATGGATTATACATAATAGCAGGTAGTTTATTTTTAGGAGATTGTGAGAAATTCAAGATCACTACCTCAAATTCTTAAGAGTCAATACTCAGTACTCGGTACTAAATACTTATCTTTGCCAGCTAAGAATTAACGCATTATACATATTAAAAAGTACTAGCATGCAATTATCAGAACAAGAAATTGTAAGAAGAGAAAAGCTTGACAAATTAAGAGCTTTAGGAATTAACCCTTATCCTGCAGATTTATTTCCAGTAGATATCTATTCAAAAGATATTAAGAAAAATTACGAGGAAGGAAAAAAAGTAGTCATTGCTGGACGTTTAATGCGAAAGAAGATTCAGGGAAAAGCTTCGTTTGCTGAGTTACAAGATGCAGAAGGAAGAATTCAGATTTACTTTAACCGTGATGAAATTTGTACAGGAGAAGACAAAACTTTGTACAATGATGTTTTTAAGAAATTATTAGACTTAGGAGACTTTATTGGAGTTGAAGGAGAGTTGTTTAAAACACAAGTTGGAGAAATTTCTGTAATGGTTCGCGATTTTAAATTGTTAAGTAAAGCTTTAAAACCTTTGCCATTACCAAAAACGGATGCCGAAGGAAAAACCTATGATGAGTTTAACGATCCAGAATTGCGTTACCGTCAGCGTTATGCAGATTTGGTGGTAAATCCACACGTAAAAGAAGTGTTTGTAAAAAGAACAAAATTGTTCAATGCCATGCGTAACTTCTTTAACGAAGCAGGATATTTTGAAGTAGAAACACCAGTTTTACAACCTATTGCAGGAGGTGCATCAGCAAGACCATTTATTACACATCACAATTCGTTAGACATTCCGTTGTATATGAGAATTGCAAATGAATTATACTTAAAACGTTTAATCGTGGGTGGTTTTGATGGAGTGTACGAGTTTTCTAAAAACTTCCGTAACGAAGGAATGGATAGAACTCACAACCCAGAGTTTACAGCCATGGAAATTTATGTGGCTTATAAAGATTACAACTGGATGATGACGTTTACCGAAAACTTGCTAGAGCATTGTGCAATGGCGGTAAACGGAACTACAGATATTGTTTTTGGTGAGCACCAAGTAAGTTTTAAAGCACCGTTTGCAAGAGTAACCATGGCAGATTCTATCAAACATTTTACTGGTTTTGATATTACAGGTAAAAATGAAGATGAGTTAAGAGCTGCTGCTAAAGATATGGGAATTGAGGTTGATGACACCATGGGGAAAGGAAAGTTAATTGATGAAATGTTTGGAGAGAAATGTGAAGGAAATTACATTCAGCCAACATTTATTACCGATTATCCTAAAGAAATGTCTCCATTGTGTAAAGAACACAGAGACAATCCTGAATTAACAGAGCGTTTTGAGTTGATGATTTGTGGTAAAGAAGTAGCCAATGCTTATTCTGAATTAAATGATCCTATTGACCAAAGAGAGCGTTTTGAAGCACAATTAAAATTAGCAGAAAGAGGAGATGATGAAGCATCAAACTTTATAGATGAAGATTTCTTACGTGCATTAGAGTATGGTATGCCACCAACGTCTGGTTTAGGAATTGGAATGGATCGTTTAATCATGTATTTAACCAACAACCAATCTATTCAAGAAGTATTGTTCTTTCCTCAAATGAGACCAGAGAAAAAGAAAATTGCAGTAGAATTAACCGATAACGAAAAAGCAATTTTAGACATTTTACAAAAAGAAGCTAAAATGGATATTGCAGCATTAAAAAATGCTGCTGGTTTAAGTGGTAAAGGTTGGGACAAAGGAATGAAAGGTCTTAGCAAACACAACTTAATTAAAGTTGAGGTTGAAGGAGATGTTAAAAATGTAGTGTTACAAGAAGTGTAATACTTCTATAATAAAATAATTCAAAGCCCTGCTATATTATATAGCAGGGCTTTTTTTTGATATCAATTAATGTTAAAATTGATGAAGGTCAATCATATTAATTTGTCCTGTAGGTGTGATTAGAGTATCTTTAGTTATAAAAAAAATAGATAATTATGTTAAAAAAAATATTAAAAGGATTGGCCATTTTTATTGGGCTAGTTTTTATTTTACTGCTCATCATTCCTTTTGCATTTAAAGGAAAAATCACCAAAATAGCCAAAGAACAAATCAATAATAGTGTAAATGCCACTGTTGATTTTCAAGATTTATCCATTTCGTTAATTAGGAGTTTCCCAAATGTTTCGGTGGATTTACAAAACTTATCAGTAATTAATAAAGCTCCATTTGCTGGAGATACTTTAGCGGCTGTGGGACATACCTACATCAATATTAATTTAAAAAGTTTACTTGGGGATGTACCTCAAATCAACAGCATTCAGTTGGCAGATGCATATATTAATGTAAAAGTGAATAAAGATAGTGTTGCCAATTATGATATTGCTTTGCCTTCAGAAGAAATCAAGGTGGAAACTAAAGAATCGCCTCCTTTTTCTTTGGCTATTCAAGAATATAGCATGGAAAATATCAATCTAAATTATTTAGATGAGGTGAGCAATATGAGTGCAAAAGTGGTGAATTTTAATCACAAAGGAAGCGGAGATTTATCGCAAAACAAAGTCGATTTAGATACCCACACCACAGCAGATGCCATTTCTTTTATGATGGATGATGTTGCTTATTTAAAAGATTTAAAATTAAATTATGATGCAATAATAGATGTTGATTATGCCAACGATTTAAAGTTGACGTTTAAAAACAACATGGCTCAAATCAACGATTTAAACTTGGCTTTTGATGGGGTTTTTGTAATGTTAGAAGAAGCATACGATTTAGATTTTACGTTTAAATCAGACAAATCAGAATTTAAAAGTTTATTGTCTTTAATTCCGAATGCTTACACAGCTGATTTCCCTAAAGTAGAGACTACAGGAGCGTTAGATTTTAGCGGAAAAGTAAAAGGACAATATTCTGAAAATACCATTCCTACTTTGGAAATTGTCTTAAAAACAGACAACGCAAGTTTAAAATATCCAGATTTACCAAACCGTATAGAAAATATAAATGTAGATGCTAAAGTAACCAACACTACAGGAATTATGGATGATGTAGAGGTAGAGGTAAAAAACTTTGGATTTAAAATTGCCAAAGATGTATTTACGGCCAACGCATTGGTCACCAAACCAATTTCAAATCCAACGGTAAAAGCGGCCGTAAAAGGTCAAGTAGATTTAGGAAACTTAAAAAATGCGTATCCAATTCCACCTTTAGAGTATGATTTAAAAGGAATGGTAAAAGCCAATATTTCTACAGCTTTTGATATGGAAGCCATAGACAAAGAACAGTACAATAAAATTGATAGCAAGGGTAGTGTAGAATTGCAGGGTGTAACAGTAGGTTCTGATTACACTCCTAAACCAATTTTTGTGAAAAAAGCAGCCATGTTGTTTAATACCAAAAATGTAAGTTTACAAGAAGCATCTATTACTACAGGAGATTCTGATGTGCAAGTAAAAGGAACTTTAGATAATATTTATGGATATGCGTTTTCAAACGGAACTTTAAAAGGAAATATATCGGCAACTTCTAACCTTTTTAAAGTAGGTGATTTTTATGAAAGTGATACTACTGTTGTAGCAACTACAGATACCATTAATAGCGAACAGTTTAAAATTCCAGAGAACATGGAAGTGAACGCAACAGTAAATGCTAAAAAGGTAATGTATGATAATATTGTATTGACCAACTTTAAAGGAGGAGCATTGATTAATGATCAGAAAATCACTTTTAAAAATGCTACGGCTAATATGTTTCAAGGTGGAATAGCTTTAGATGGTTTTGTAGATACCAAACCAAGTACTACTCAATATGATTTTGTAATGAAATTAAAGCAATTAGATATTGCAAGTGCTTTTAATGGTATGGGCATGTTGCAAAAAATAGCTCCAATCATTAATGCGTTTAATGGTCGTTTTGATACCGAGTTAGATGTTAAAGGAGTTTTAGGAAATGATTTTATGCCTGATTTATCTCGGTTAACAGGTGATGCTTTTGCCAATTTACAGGTAGATAAAGTAGATGCTAGTAAGAATAAGTTTTTGAGCTTGGCAGAAAGTAAAATGAGTTTCTTAGATTTTGATAAAATGGATTTAAAAGATTTACAAACCAAAGTAACGTTTAAAGATAGTAAAGTAAATGTACAGCCGTTTACTATGAAAGTAAAAGGAATTCCAGTTACTATTGGTGGGACCCATGGTTTTGATAATGAAATTAATTATAATTTAAAATTTGATTTACCAGCCAAGTATTTAGGTTCAGAAGCTCAAAGTTTGGTGAGTAAGTTAAGTGGTGCAGATCAAGAAAACACGACGGTTCCTTTGTCTGTTAAGGTAGGTGGAACGGTTACTAAACCAACGGTGTTGCCTGGTATGAAAGATGCTGTGAGTGCTTTGGCAGCGAAGGTTGTTGATAATCAAAAAGAAAAAGTGAAAGATAAAGTAAAAGAAGAGGCTTCTAAAAAGATTAATGAATTGTTAGGGGTTGAAAAAGATACTACTGGAACACAACAAGAATCAGCAGGAGAAAAAGCCAAAGAGGCAGGTAAAAAAATATTAAAAGGGTTGTTTGGAAAATAATCTAGGTTATAATTATTTGGACGGTTTCCATTTCCAAGCTGTCCAAATAATTGTAATTAATACCATTACTTCTATAAAAGCACAGATGATATAATGAGGAGTAGAGCTACCACCGCCAATTACATATATAAGTGTAATTAATGCAGAGACAATGTTTAATATTCTATTGGTTTTAATATTTTCTAATCTAGAAAAATAAATCATTAGTATAGGGATGTTGGTAATTATAGCTGCAATGGCCATGGTTGTGGTTGCTTCATCTATAATATCAATAATATTTTTATCTGTAAAAGCAATCATGATGGATAGAATATCAGCAAATATTATATTCATCATCACCACAATCCATAATGTAGATAGTTTTACCCTTGTATTCATATTTTTAAATTTAAAAATTATATCCAAAATGAAGCCCAGGCTCTCCAAAAAAGAATTTAGAACGCCCATTGTCTAAAACTCTAAAAGAATCAGGCATTGTTGTGTGGTAGGCTCTATGAGTTATAGCAATAGAAGGTTCAATAAAAAAAGCTTTTTTAAATAGCTTAAAATGATAGCCTAGTCTGTAGGTATTAAAAACTTGGAAACCATCATCTATCTTATTCCCTTCTTCATTGATGAAAGATTGCCATGCACTCATTACATGCACACCAGTATATAGACCTTTCCAGAAAAAACGTTGATAAACAATGGCAAATCCTTTTTCTTTTATATGACCTGGGAATTTTTCTTCAGGAGCCGTGAATTCTTTTCCATATGGAATTCCTAATGATCTGTAGTATTTCCATGTTTTGAATTCTATTGAAATTACATCTTTTTCTGTAATTCTGTATCCAATGTTTAATTGTATAAAGTCAGGTTTTTCGGTTGGTAGCAAGTTTCCTAGCATGGCAAAAGTACTCCCAACAAAACATTCTTTGTAATTTGGATTGGTTTTATCGTACTGTGCTTGCATTTTAAATGCTAATACATAGGATATCATAAAAATAAAGACAACTTTTTTGGTATGCATTTTAATTAAGTTTTTGTTGTAAAACTACATACAGAGTGCTTTATTTTTCATTCACTTAAGTTCATAAATGATGAATTTATGATTGTTTAGATTTCTCTAAAAGTCTTTTTCTAATTCTGCTTAAAGATTGTGGAGCTATGCCCAGGTAACTTGCTATGATATATTGAGGAACTCTTTGTATTAAATTAGGTCTGTTTTTTATTAAATGTAGATATCTATCTTCTGGTTTTGCCAATTTGTAAGTTGTAAAAGATTCGTTTTGTTGAGCAATGATAACTTCTCCAATAATTCTACAGATAGATTCAAATTGGGGATGTTTTAAAAACATTTCTGCTTCATGTTCAGGAGTATTAACATTTAAAACACATGCTTCAATACATTCCAAATATTGACCAGTAGGGATGTTTTTGCTGTAGTTTTTAGGGGTGATAGGTTGACCTTCGGTATAAATTTCAAGCGTTGTTTCCTCTCCATCATTTATAATGTAACTTCTTAAACACCCTTTTAAAACCAGGAAGCTTTCGTTTGAGATGTCTTTTTCGTTTAAAATGATTGTACCTTTTTTGTAATTTCTAACTTGTGAACTTTGTATAATAATCTCTTCAAGATCTTTAGACAAAGGCATGTGGTTTGAAATATATTTAACCAATTCATTATTCATATGTTAGTTTTAAGCTAGGTTTCAGTTTGCGTAATATTGTCTAAAGTAAATAAAAAATAAAACCCTCATAAATATTTATGAGGGTTTAGGGTTTAGATGAAAAAGTAAATTTTATTTCTCTACTTTTAAAATATCTCTAATCAACTCTTCAAATTGTTGTTTTGGTAAAGCTCCTTGGGCCATTTGTGGTTTTTCTCCAATAGGGCAAAATAACAAAGAAGGAATAGAACGAATTCCAAAAGCACCTGCTAATTCTTGCTCAGCTTGTGTGTCTACTTTGTAAATGTTTATTTTTCCGTTGTATTCTTTTTGTAAATCTTCTAATAATGGAGCTAAGGCCTTACAAGGTCCACACCAGTCAGCATAAAAATCTATAATTGCAGGAACTTCTCCAGCAAAATCCCATTCTTGAGATTTTTCAAAATTGAATACTTTGTCAAAAAAATCTTGTTTGGTTATTGTTTGTACCATTTTGTTGTTGTTTTAGGTTTTATGGTTTCAAAATTATTAATTAGTGAGTCGAAAGGCAGTAACAAAAATTACATAAGCCAGTTTTACTAGGTAGGTTATGGTAAAAAAAAGAGAAGTATTCGAAAGAATACTTCTCTTTTGGATTCTTAATATGTCATAAACTTACTAAAATCAATAAGTTTATGCAATTGCCTTTTCAATAATTTCTTTAATGAATGGACTTTTTTCTTCGGCTAAAATGTTTTCAAGTAATCCTTTATTTTCAATAAGTAGTTCAGTATTACTAATACTTAGGTTAATGGCTTCAAGCTTAATAGAAGCATTCTTCATTCCTAAAGATTTTGCTAAAAAAGCTTTTTCTTCTGGTGATGATACTCCTAAATATTTAAGTGTTAACAAACCAGCTAAAACATCTTTATTGGCGATGGCATCGTTTAGTTTACCGCTTAAACTATCTTTGTTTACCTTTTGTGCTAAAGGTTCAATTTCTGTTAACAAAGCATCTCTTTCTTCGTTAGAACGAGCTTTTAAATATTTACCAGCCAACGCAACAATGGCATCATAAGAAACATCATTTGCAGGGGCTGCAGTTTTCTTTTCTTCTTTTGCCCAAGAATCTGTCAGTCCAACCGTACGATTAAAAATTAATTGATTTGAAGTACTATCAACATCTGCACAAAAATATCCTTTACGTTGAAATTGGAATCTATCTCCCGGTTTAGAAGTCAACAAACTCGGCTCAACCAAAGCAGTGATAACTTCTAAAGAATTTGGGTTGATAAATTGTTTAAAATCGATGTCTTTATGACTGTCTGGAGCTTCATCTTTAAACAAACGATCGTATAAATTTACCTGAGATTTTACGGCGTGTTTGCTACTTACCCAGTGAATGGTTCCTTTAACTTTACGTTTACTTGCTTCGGTTCCAGAACCTGAACGGGAATCTAAGTCTGCCGTACAATGCACTACTGTAATATTTCCGTTTTCATCTTTTTCAACAGACTCTGCTTTTATGATGTACGCGTTTTTTAAACGAACTTCTCCACCAATTTTTAATCTAAAGAATTTTTTGTTGGCCTGTTCTCTAAAATCTTCTCTTTCTATATATAATTCCTTTGTAAAAGGAACTTCTCTTTCTCCAGCAGCTTCATCTTCTGGATTGTTTTCTGCAATTAAAACTTCTTCTTTCTCAGCAGGATAATTGTCAATCACTAATTTAATAGGGTCTAAAACAGCCATCACGCGGGGAGCTGTTTTGTTCAATTCATCCTTAATACAAAATTCTAACAAAGCTACATCAGTAACATTGTCTCTTTTAGAAATACCTGCAATTTCACTAAATCTTTTGATAGAATTTGGAGTGTATCCTCTACGTCTTAAACCAGAAATAGTAGGCATACGTGGATCATCCCAACCAGCAACCAAGTTTTCTTGTACCAATTGCAACAATTTACGTTTACTCATAACTGTATAACTGATGTTTCTACGGGCAAATTCACGCTGTTTTGGTTGAATTTTGTTTGGGTCTGCTACTTGAGCCAAATACCATTCATATAAATCTCTATGACTCTTAAATTCCAAAGTACATAAAGAATGAGTGATAGATTCTAAATAATCAGATTCACCATGAGTCCAATCATACATAGGGTAAATTACCCAATCATTTCCTGTTCTGTGGTGATGTTTTTTTAACACACGATACATAATAGGATCACGCATGTGCATATTATTGTGTTGCATATCAATTTTTGCACGTAAAATGGCTCCACCTTCTTCAAATCCTCCGTTTTTCATTTTTTCAAACAAAGCTAAGTTTTCCTCAACAGAAGTATTTCTATAAGGACTATCAGTTCCTGGAGAAGTAGGAGTTCCTTTTTGTGCTGCAATTTCTTCAGAAGATTGTAAATCAACATAAGCATTTCCTGCTTTAATAATATCAATAGTCCAATCGTATAATTGTTGAAAATAATCAGAAGAGTACAACTCTTTGTCCCATTTAAAACCAAGCCAAGCTACGTCACGCTTAATAGCATCTACATATTCTTGTTCTTCTTTAGCAGGGTTGGTATCGTCAAAACGCAAGTTCACAGGAGCGTTGTATTTTTCTCCCAATCCAAAGTTTAAACAAATAGAAGCAGCATGACCAATGTGTAAATATCCATTAGGTTCTGGAGGAAAACGGAATCTAAGATTTTTTTGATCTAATCCATTTGCCAAATCTTCTTCAATAATTTGTTCTATAAAGTTCAATGATTTTTTGTCTTCTGCCATGTTCTTTAGTTGTGTGCACGCAATAATAAGCGGCAAAATTACGAATTAAAAATTACGAATTATGAGTTATGAATTAGGAATTAAATACAAAGGTTTATTTTAGCATTTTGTTACGAATGTGTATTTATGAGTCACAGCGTTTTGCAGAACTTGTTTCGGTAATTAGCAGATAACAAATCAACGATTAAACAAAATAAAGGATGGGAATTATTAGAGTACAAAATATTAGAATTTACAGCAATCATGGATGTTTACAAGAAGAAGCTAGAATTGGTTCTCATTACCGAGTAGATGTTGAGGTAAAGGTAGATTTAAAAAAATCGGCTCTTTCTGATAAGTTAGCAGATACAGTAGATTATGTACATATTAACAAAGTGGTTGAGGAAGAAGTTTTACAGCGTTCTGAGTTATTAGAGCATGTGGTAGAGAGGATTTTAGTAAGAATGATGGATGAAATTCCAATGATTAAAAAGGCAAAAGTTGCACTTTCTAAACTAAATCCCCCGATTGGTGGAGATGTAGAAGCAGTTACGATTGAAATGACGAAAAAAAGAAGAGAATTGTAAAATCTTAAAAAGATTGTTGCGAAACACAATATTTTATATAAATTTGCACTCGCGTTTTGGCCTTGTGGCCGAGTGGCTAGGCAGCGGTCTGCAAAACCGTCTACAGCGGTTCGAATCCGCTCGAGGCCTCCAAAACAAACCCATCACTTTTTAGTGATGGGTTTTTTTATGTCTATAAATCCAGTAGCTGCTAATGTTGTCTTCTTAAGTTAATTGTTTAAAAGTCAGATTCTTATTGTTGATTCTTTTCCTAAAAATATCAGTTAGTACTACAAGGTTTACACAAATCTCATTTTATCACCTGTTTTTTAGCAGGCCAAATGGTTTCATAAAACCTTAACTTTAGACTTTAAGTCATATCAAAAAACATTTTCTTGTTTTTGTAAAGTTTAGTCGTTTGATTTTTATAAGACTAGTACTTTTTTTAATGTATTAATAATCAGTATGAATACAATCATATTTACAGATTTAGATGGAACTTTTTTAAACCATAATGATTATTCTTTCGAAGCATCAAAGGAAGCTCGAGAGGTAATTTTTAAAAAGGAGATCCCTTTGGTTTTTACCACAAGTAAAACAAAAATTGAGGTAGAATTACTTCAAAAAAAGGTAGGAATAAAAGAGCCTTTTATTGTAGAAAATGGAGCTGCTCTTTTTGTGCCTAAAAATTACAAAGGGTTCGATTTTTCTTTTCTAAAAGAAAATGAAGATTACTATATACTTCAATTAGGAGTTTCTTATGACCAGATAATGCTTTTTTATAATGCTTATAAAAGTGAGTTTGAAATGTTTGGTTTTAGTGATATGACAAATGAAGAGGTGATGGAACATACAGGACTTCCGCTAGAAAGCGCAAAAAGATCTAAAGAACGAGGTTTTACAGAGCCTTTTCTGATGAAAGATGAATTTAAGTTAGAAGAGTTGAATAGGTTGGCCAAAGAATACCATCTTAAAATTACCAAAGGAGGAAGGTTTTATCATTTAATAGGAGAAAATCAAGACAAAGGAAAAGCTGTGGAAAAGTGTGTGGAGCTTTTTCAAAAAATGTATCAAGAAAAAATGGTTGCTATCGGCTTAGGAGATGGGGAAAACGACATTCCTTTATTGGCCAGTGTAGATATTCCTATTGCTATAAAAAATCACGAAGGAAGTTATGTAAATCTACCTACCGACAAACTGCAAAGGTCTAGTTATAAAGGAGCAAAAGGGTGGAACGAAATGATATTAAAAAATGTATAGAAAAGAACTAGAGAACATATACTACAAAGCTTTAAATAAAGTAAAAGCAACGTCTTTAATAAAAGATAATATTTCTGTTAAAGAAGAGGTGTTAACCATTGTTGGAACGGATTATCCTCTCGAAAATTATGAAAATGTTTTTGTGTTTGGCGTTGGGAAAGCTGCTTACGCCATGGCCAAAGAATGTGAAGTAATTTTAGGAAATAAAATTTCTGGAGGATTTGTGATTTCTACATCAGAGGGAGATTTAAAATATGCAAAACATTATACGTCTACACATCCATTGGTCTCAGTAAAAAGTGTTGAAGCAGCAAGTCTTTTAATAGACGAGGTGTCTAAATTATCGGAAAAAGATTTGTTTGTGTTTTTGTTGTCTGGCGGAGCTTCTGCTATGATAGAAAAACCAATTGACGGATTAACATTAGAAGATTTCACTAAAATATCATCTGCATTATTGACTTCTGGAATTGATATCAAAGCGTTAAATACGGTAAGAAAATCAATTTCTCAAATCAAAGGAGGAAAGTTGGCGAACCACATAAAAGCCAAAGGAGAAGTTTTGGTATTAAGTGATGTGATTGGAGATGACCTACATATTATTGGTTCTGCACCTATGAATAACGGACAATTCCCACATCATATTATTGGAAATAATGGTATTGCTTTACAAGAAGCAGAAGCCTATGTAAAACCAAATGTTGAGTTTGCCAAAATTGTGACCACTACTTTAGAAATGAGTTCAGAAGAAGCTACCCAATTTATTTCTGATGAAATTAAAAAATATGACAAACAGTATTCTAGTTTTTGTTTGTTGTTTGGGGGTGAAACTACTACGGTAGTTCAAGGAAATGGTTACGGAGGTAGAAATCAAGAATTAGCTTTAAGATTATTGATGACTGATTGTATAACCGAAAATATTTCGATACTAAGCGCAGGAAGTGATGGTATTGATGGAAGATCAGAGGCAACAGGTGCTTTTGTAGATAAACAGATAAAAGAATTAATAACTAACAAGAATATAAATCCAAAAACCTATTTGGAAAACAGCGATAGCAATACGTTTTTTAAAACCTTAGGTTGTGATTTTGTTACGGGGATATCTGGAACAAACGTGATGGATTTTATAATCGTATTAAAAAAATAAGAAGAGTATGGCAGATTTTTTTCAAAATGGAGTAATTACAACGTTGCAGAATTTAGGAGATAGATCTTTAGAAGATTTAGAAGCTGAATTAGAAGAGTTTAGTGAAAGAAGAGGAATGTTGTTGATGTTACCCGCCCTTTATTCTGAGTTTGAGACCCCAGCAATGCACAATATTATAGAGGAATTGAAACATGTGAAATATCTTTATAAAGTTATTTTAGGATTAGATCAGGCTACAGAAGAACAGTTTGAAGAAGTAAAAAAATTAATGTCTGTTTTGCCTTGTAAAGTAGATGTATTGTGGAATGATGGACCAAGAATTAAAGAACTTTATCATGATTTAACTGTTGAAGGTTTTCCGGGGTTAGAAACACCAGGAAAAGGAAGGAATGTTTGGACCATGATTGGTTATGCTTTGGCAGATAAAGATGCTTATGCCTTTGCTTTACACGATTGTGATATTGTAAACTACACTAGAGAAATTCCGGCAAGGTTGTTTTATCCTATTGTGCATCCAGCTTTAGATTTTGAATTTAATAAAGGTTTTTATTCAAGAGTAACTGATAAATTACACGGAAGAGCTACGAGATTATTATATACGCCGTTGGTGAATTCCTTGGCAAAAGTGTATGGAGAAAGTAAGTATTTAGATTACATGGGTAGTTTTAGGTATTCTTTGTCTGGAGAATTTTCTTTTATCAGATCGTTGGCAAGAGGTATTGGAATATCTCCAACTTGGGGATTAGAGGTGTCTACTTTAAGTGAAGTGTATAAAAACACTTCTAATAAAAGAATTTGCCAAACCGAAATCATGGAAAGTTATGAGCACAAGCATCAAATGTTGGGCGATCAACTCTCGGGATCTGGAATTTATAAAATGTCTAAAGATATTGCCAAGACATTGTTTAGAGTATTGGCTCAAGAAGGAGTTGTTTTTTCAAGAGCCTCCTTTAAAACTTTGCTCGCTACTTATTTTCAAGAATCAAGATTTGAGATTTCTAAATATAATGCATTAAGTAAGTTAAATGCTTTAGAATATACTAGAGAAAAAGAAATAAAAGCGGTTGAAGCTTTTCAGAATGCGATTGAAGAAGCATCTACGGAGTTTTACGAAGATCCAATGGGAACTCATTCTCTTTCTTCATGGATTACTGTAAGATCAGTAATGCCGGAATTTTCAGAAAAATTTGTGGAATACGTTAAATTAGATAATGAATAGCTATGAGACATATATCAGATAAAGAACACACAATCAACAAAAGATTGCATAAGCTGTATCCGCCAGAAGTAGCAGATAGAGCAGTAGATAGTATTATTGATTTAATCTTTAAATACAAGTCCAGAATAAAATCAACACCTTATCATTTAAGTGAAAAAGATGTGATTTTAATTACCTACGGAGATCAGGTTAATAAAGATTACGAACCTTCTTTACAAACCTTAAAAGGGTTTATGGATAAGCATTTAAAAGGAATTATCAATTCGGTTCATATTTTACCATTTTATCCATATTCTTCTGATGATGGATTTTCGGTAGTAAATTATGGAGCTGTAGATCCAAAAATGGGATCATGGAGAGAAATAGAGCAAATTAGTGGAGAATATAGATTAATGGTTGATGGAGTCATCAATCATATTTCTCAGTTTTCAGACTGGTTTAAAGCTTATTTGTCTGGTGATAGTTACTTTCAAGATTTTTTTATTGAAGTAGATCCATCTATAGATTTAAGTAAAGTAGTGAGGCCAAGGGCTTTGCCTTTGTTAAGTGAGTTTGTAGATGATGCAGGAAGAACCAGACATGTATGGACTACTTTTAGTAAAGATCAGGTTGATTTAAATTATAAAAGTCATCGAGTTTTAAGAAATGTATTAGATGCTCTTTTTTATTATGTAGAAAAAGGAGCTACTTTAATAAGACTTGATGCCATTGCTTTTATTTGGAAGGAAATAGGAACAGAATGTGTGCATTTAGAACAAACCCATGAGTTGATCCAGTTGATGAGAGAAGTCTTGCATGAAGTTGCTCCAGAAGTCATTATTATTACAGAAACCAATGTGCCACATCACGAAAATGTATCTTATTTTGGAAGTGGAGACGATGAAGCCCAAATGGTTTATAACTTTGCTTTGCCCCCTTTGTTGGTACATTCCATTTTAACTGGAAATACCAAAACTTTAACCGCATGGGGAAAAACATTGACTTTGCCGAGTGATAAAGTTTGTTTCTTTAATTTCACTGCAAGTCATGATGGAATTGGGTTGAGGCCTATCAAAGGAATTTTAACAGAAGAAGAAGTTCAGAGTTTAGGAAATACCGTAAAATCTCATGGAGGATTGGTTTCTTATAAAACAGATCCCGATGGAACTCAAAGTCCTTACGAATTAAACTGTAGTTATATTGATGCTTTAACACATCCTGATGAAAGAGATGATGTTAGGTATAAAAGAATGATTTTGGCACAAGGAACAGTGTTAGCAATGCCTGGTGTTCCAGGAATTTATTTTCATTCTTTGGTAGGATCAAGAAACTATAAAGATGGAGTAAAACACACAGGAGTTAATAGAACAATTAACAGAGAGAAATACAATATAGATTGGTTAGAAAAAGAGCTTTCTATTCACGGATCGTTGCCTAAAAAAATGTTGGCAAGTTATAAAAGGTTAATTTCTATTAGAATTAATGAGCCTGCATTTAATCCCTTTGGGAAGTTTGAGTTTCTAGAATTAGGAGATCATCTTTTTGCGGTTGATCAACATTGTGTAAATAATAGAGAGAGAATTATAGCTATTCATAATTTTTCTGACGAAGAAGTTGATTGTGAATTACCTAAAAATGTGTCATTACCTTTACGAGATTTAGTGGTTTCTTCTACGGTTGTAGATTTGTTAAGTACTTCTATTACATTAAAACCTTATCAAATGATGTGGTTAAAAGGAACATTGTAAAATTATTATCTAAAAAGAATATTTAAGAAAATAATGGCTCAATCTAAAGTCTTTTATATCTTTAAATAAATTCTTTAGAGATGACTTTATACCCCATAGAATCTGGAAATTTTAAGTTAGATGGTGGTGCTATGTTTGGAGTAGTGCCTAAAGCTATTTGGCAAAGAACCAACCCAGCAGATGCAACCAATAAAATTGATATTGGAATGCGCTGTTTGTTAATTGAAGATGGAGGTAGGTTAATATTAATAGATACAGGTCTGGGAAATAAACAAGATGATAAATTCTTTAGTCATTTTAGTCCTTGGGGAGATTTTACTACAGATTTGTCCTTGGCAAAACATGGTTTTCATAGAGATGATATTACCGATGTTTTCTTAACACATTTACATTTTGATCACGTTGGAGGAGCTATTCAATGGAATAAAGACAAAACTTTTTTAGAACCTGCATTTAAGAATGCTACTTTTTGGTCTAATGTAAATCATTGGCAATGGGCTACTGAACCCAACGCAAGAGAAAAAGCTTCTTTTTTAACAGAAAACATTCAGCCAATTCAAGAAAGTGGACAGTTAAAATTTGTTCCGATTAATGCAAATACTAAAACACATGTTGAAGACTTAGGTTTTGGCATCTTTTTTGCCGATGGTCACACCGAAAAACAAATGATTCCTATGATTCAATACAAAGGGAAAACAGTTGTTTTTATGGCCGATTTGTTACCAACAATTGGCCATATTCCATTACCTTATGTAATGAGTTTTGATACAAGGCCATTGTTGACCTTATCAGAAAAAGAACTATTTTTGAACGAAGCTGCAAAAAACGAATATATTTTATTTTTGCAACACGATGCTCACAACGAATTATGTACTGTGCAGCAAACAGAAAAAGGAGTAAGATTAAAAGAAACATATACATTTAACCAGATATTTAATTCATGAAATTTTCAAAAATAATAGTAGCAACAGCAATAGGAACTTTTTTAGTAAGTTGTAATTCTGTTAAAAAAATTGCAGTTCCGCAAGGAGTAGATACTTCTGTAATTATTCCAAGTAAAAAAGTATTTACGGAAGAGCAGGTGAGAACCTGGTCTCATGCAGATTTGGCAACAGATTCTATTCCAGGAATTAGTTTAGCGGAGGCTTACGAATTTTTAAAAAATAGAAAAAGTGTTCCAGTTATTGTGGCGGTTACGGATTCTGGAAGTGATATTACCCATGAAGATTTAGCGTCTAAAGTATGGACCAATCCCAAAGAAATTGCTGGGAATGGAGTTGATGATGATAAGAATGGATTTATTGATGATGTTCATGGATGGAACTTTTTGGGGCAAACATATGATGAGAATTTGGAGTTAACCAGAATGTATCGTATGCAGAAACCTTTATATGAAGGAAAGACCGAAGCTGATTTTAAAAAGGAAAAAGATTTAAAAAAGTTTCAAGACTTTAAAGCTTTAGAAGAAGATTTTAAGAGCAATTTGGAACGAGTTAAAAAAGGTCAAGCACAATACATGCAATATGAAGACATGTTAAAAGCAACCGATGCTGCGATGCAAGATTTAACTGGGAAAGAAGAGTATACTTTGGAAGATTTAAAAGCAGCTACTTCTACTTTTGATTTTGTGAATTCTCAGAAACAAATGGCTATTAAAATTTTAGAGTCAGGTAGTTCTGTTGAGGAGCAATTAGAGCAATTAGAGCCAGCAGTTGATTATTATACTTCTCAAGTAAATTCATATTACAATCTTGAATTTAACGGAAGAGCTAAATTAAATGACGATGGTTACTCTATGAAAACTAAAGTTTATGGAGATAACAATGTAAAAGACCAAGGTGATGATGAAATTCACGGTACCCATGTATCAGGAATTATCTTGGCAGATAGAAACAATCATTTAGGAGTAAACGGAGTGGTTGATAATGCTTTGTTAATGGCTGTTCGTGTGGTTCCTAATGGAGATGAATATGACAAAGATGTTGCTTTGGGAATTAGATATGCTGTAGATAATGGGGCAAAAGTAATCAATACTAGTTTTGGAAAAGGATATTCTCCTAATGCAGAATGGGTGTATGAAGCTATTAAATACGCAGCAAAAAAGGATGTATTAATTGTTAATGCAGCAGGAAATGATGGAGAAAATATAGATGAAAAGGCAAGTTATCCAAAAGATATTGCAGAGGAAAATAAAGAAATTTCTGATAATTTCTTAACCGTTGGGGCGGCTACTCGTTTTTATAACGAAAATTTACCAGCAGATTTTACCAATTACGGGAAAAGCAATGTAGATGTTTTTGCTCCTGGACATGATATTTACAATACAGTACCAGATAATAAGTATAAAAGTTTAAGTGGAACTTCAATGGCGTCACCAGCTACTGCAGGAGTTGCTGCTTTAATTCGTTCTTATTTTCCTGAATTATCAGCAAGTCAGGTAAAACATATTATTATGAATTCTGGTACTTTGGTAAATTTAGAGGTTTTGTTACCTAATGGAGAAGGTAAATTAGTGCCTTTTACAGAATTGTCTAAAAGTGGTAGATTGGTAAATGCATACAATGCAGTTAAGATGGCTGCAGAAATGGTAGACAAGAAAAAATAAATAAAAATATAATTAACACAGCCAGTTTGTATAAATTACAAACTGGCTTTTTTTTGAGAAATATGAAAAAGGTCTTTATTCTTTTAGGGTTAATGTCCCTAACAGCCAACGCTCAGTATTGGCAACAAAAAACAGATTACAAAATGGATATTGACATGGATGTAAAAACCCATCAATACACAGGGAAACAGGAAATTGAATACCGAAACAATTCTCCAGAAACGCTCACTAAGGTTTATTATCATTTATATAACAATGCTTTTCAGCCTGGAAGTGCAATGGATATGAGAGTGCAAAATATTCCTGATCCCAATGGACGATTGATTGTAAATACAGGAACAAAAGAGGCTCCTGTAAATAAGAGTAAAATTTCATTATTAACACCAGATGAGCAAGGATATATCAAGGTAAAGTCTTTAACGCAAGATGGGGAAATTTTAAAATATATTGTTGAAGGAACTATTTTAGAAGTTGAGTTGGCTAAACCTTTAAAGCCTGGTAAAAAGACCGAGTTAGAAATGGAATTTGAAGGTCAGATTCCGTTACAAGTTCGAAGATCTGGTAGAGATAATGCAGAAGGAGTAGCTTTATCTATGACTCAGTGGTATCCTAAATTGGCTGCTTATGATGATGAAGGATGGCATGCAAACCCATATATTGGAGCAGAATTTTTTGCAGATTGGGGAGATTATGAAGTGAATATTACCATTGATAAAAATTATACTGTTGGAGGTACAGGGTATCTTCAAAATATTGATGAAGTTGGTCATGGATATGAAGATGCTAGTGATAAAATAAATCAAAAAGTAGTAGATGGAAAGTTAACATGGCAATTTAAAGCCCCTAATGTTCATGATTTTTCTTGGGCTGCAGATCCAGATTTTAAACATTTAAAACACAAAGTTGCAAATGGTCCAAATGTTCATTTTTTGTATAAAAATTCTTTAGCTGATGACAGAAAAGAATCTTGGAGAAAATTGCCAGAAATTATGGATCAATTGTTTGCTTTTTATCAAGAGAATGTTGGAGAATATCCATACAAACAATACAGTGTTATTCAAGGAGGTGATGGTGGAATGGAATATGCTATGTGTACTTTAATTACTGGAGATAGAGATTACAGAAGTTTGGTAGGGGTGGTTGCTCACGAATTGGCACATACTTGGTTCCAGTTTTTATTAGCTAGTAACGAAACCAAGCACGCATGGCAAGATGAAGGTTTTACTACTTATATTTCTACCATGATAGAAAACAAGATTTTTGAAGATGAAAATGGATTTGAAAATATTTATCAATCATATAAAAACTTGGTAGGTTACGGAATAGAACAACCTTTAACCACTAATGGAGATGAGTTTGATTATAGCTATGGATATGGGGTGTCTACTTATAATAAAGGGGCATTGTTTTTGTACCAATTAAAATATATTATTGGCGAAGATGCTTTTAAAAACACGTTAAAAAATTACTATAAAGAATATGTGTTTAAACATCCTAAACCAGAGGGTTTTATTAGAATTGCAGAGAAAGCATCAGGTATAGAATTAGATTGGTATTTTAATCATTGGACAGAAACCACTAAAACCATAGATTATGAGGTGTTTCCATCTATTACAAATCAGGTAAATCTACATAATAAAGGAACCATGGAAATGCCTGTTGAGGTAACCATTACTTATGAAGATGATAGTCAAGAATTATTTTACATTCCATTAGCAAGAATGAGAGGAGAGAAAAAAATTAATGCTACATTGTTGAAAGATTGGAGCTGGACAAATCCTGTATATACATTTCCTGTGACAAAAGGATTGAAGAAAGTAGAAATTGATGTACAGAATAATACTGCGGATATTGATAGAAAAAATAATGTTTGGGTAAAACAACAATAACCGTTAAAGGTTTATATAAAAAAACATATGCCACAATCTAAAAAACTACAAGAGTTACTAGGAATAGATTTACCATTTTTGGTAGCTCCTATGTTTTTAGTTTCTAATACAGCAATGGTTATTGCAGCCATGAAAAGAGGAGGAGCAGGTTGTATTCCGGCATTAAATTATAGAAAAACATCAGAACTAAAGGCGGCAATAAAAGAAATGAAAGCTGTAAAACCATCAAATGGAGCCTTTGGAATTAATATTATTGTCAATCAATCAAACTTAAAGTATAGAGAGCAACTTAAGACTTGCTGCGATGAAGGAGTAGATTTTATTATTACTTCTTTAGGAAGTCCTAGGGAAGTAATTGTAAAAGCTCGTAGAGCTGGAATCAAAGTTTTTTGTGATGTGGTAAATTTAGATCACGCCTTAAAAGCAGAAAAATTGGGTTGTGATGCATTAATTGCTGTGAATAATAAAGCAGGTGGTCATAGAGGGGCATATCCTCCTGAAGTATTGATTAAAGAATTGGTAGAAAACACAAAATTACCTGTGATTTCTGCTGGTGGAATTGGAACCAAAGAAGATTTAGATTTGGTGTTGTCCTACGGAGCAGCAGGAGCTTCAATAGGCAGTCCTTTTATTGCTTCTGAAGAATCAACAGTGTCTAAAGAGTATAAACAAGCTTGCGTAGATTACGGTGCCGATGATATTGTAATGACTAAAAAAATATCTGGAACTCCCTGTACAGTAATTAATACTCCTTATGTGCAAAAAGTAGGTTTAGATGAAACGTGGTTAGAGAAAAAATTACATAAATATACTTTCTTAAAAAAGTGGATTAAGCTATTAAGATATATTAAAGGGACACAAGATGTGGTGAATTCAGCACAAAAAGTAACCTATAAAAATGTTTGGGTAGCAGGTCCTAGTATTCAGTATACTTCTAAAATAGAGCCTATTTCTAAAATTATAGATAGATTTGTAGCTTAAGCACAATGCTATTAAACACAGAACGTTATATTTGTGTTTAGACGGGCAACTAATTATCTGATTTTTTTTGTGAAACACTTTATTTTACTCATATCAACACTATTTTTAATTTCGTGTAGTACACGTAAGGATAAGCTTTTAAATAGAAGTTTCCATGCAATGGTTACCAAATACAATGTTTTGTATAATGGTAAAAATGCTTTTGAGAAGGGATTAGAAAAAGTAGAAAGCACTTATAGTGATGATTTTACAAATGTTTTACCTATTGAGCCTTTTAGTTTTTATGCAGAAGAAAGTGTAGATGATGATGTAAAACCTATTGGACAATCTGATTTTGAAGAAGCTGAAGAAAAAGCAGTAAAATCCATTCAAAAACACTCCATGTTGATTGATGGAGAAGAAAAAAACACACTAATTGACGAAGCGTATTTACTGTTAGGTAAATCTAGGTATTATACCAAAAGATTTACACCTGCTTTAGAATCTTTTGAGTATATTATTAAGAATTATCCAAGTGCTAGTTTGATATATGAAACAGTGGTTTGGAGAGCTAAAAGTAATATTCATACAGGAAATGTAAATTTTGGAAAAAAAGCTTTATTAAGACTTTTAGCATCGTCACGATTAACAGATAAAGTAAGACAACAGGCCGAGTTAGGTGTGGTTATGGCTTATGAGCAAACTCCAGATAGTATAGAGCAAAGAATAGCACATTTAGAGGCTTCCTTAGAAGTTGTTGATAAAGGCGTAATGGCTTCAAGAGCTGCTTTTGTTCTAGGTCAATTGTATCGAAAACAAGGAGATATTGAGTCTTCTGATGAAGCTTTTGATAGGGTTATTAATACCAAAAAAGGATTGTATAAATATAAATTACAATCCAAATTAGAAAAAATTAATAACCATATTGAAGATTATAGTACTGAGGAATTTTTAGAAGAGGTTGATCATTTAATTTTTGTGAGAAAAAATAGACCTTATATAAATAAATTGCTTTTTCAAAAAGGGTTGATTTATGAAAAAGCTGATTCTATTCAGCTTGCTAAAAGTTATTATGTTCAATCCATTCAAAAATCAGAACAAGATATTCATCAAAAAATGATTGCATATGAGCAGTTGGGAGATCTTTCTTACGATGAAAAAAAATACAAATCAGCAAAATCTTATTATGATAGTTTAATTGATGTTTCTAAAAATGAAAAATCACTTAGAGTCATTCGTATCAAAAGAAAATCTAACAGTCTAGAAAAAATAGTAACGACTATTGATGCTGCAAATAAAAATGATAGTTTGTTAAAAGTTGCAAGCCTTAGTGAAGGTGATTTAAATGCTTTTTTTCAAGACCATATTGATGGAATAAAACAAGCTGAAAAGAATGAAAGAATTAAAGAGTTAAAAGCATTGGCAGCTCAGAATAGAGCTACAAATTTAGAAGGAGCAAATAGTTGGTATTTTTATAATAGCAAACTAAGAACTGAAGGAAGGGCAGAATTTCAAAAAATGTGGAAGTCTCCAAGAAAAGACGGGAATTGGTTTGTCTCTTCATTATTAACCTCTGTAGGAAGTGTAAAAACAGAGGAAAAAATAAAAGATAGCGTACAGACAAATAATAATACCAAATATGATGTTGCGTATTATACATCGCAAATAAATAGAGATCCTAAGTTTTTAGACAGTATTGCCAAAAGCAGAAATTTAAATTATTACGAGTTAGGAAATGCTTATTATAATCAGTTAAAAGAAAAAAAATTAGCGGTTGAGAAATTAGAACAACTTTTAGTTTTTAATCCTTCTGACGATTTAAAAATGGGAGCTTATTATAGATTGTATAAAATTTATAAGGAAACTGGAGACGAACAAAACTCAAACAATTACAAACAAAAATTGCAAGAAGAGTTTCCTAAATCATCATTTACAAAATTGGTAAATAATGTAGAGGAAGTAACTGTTGATGAAGAAGAGAATGAATACATAAAATGTTATGAAACGATATATGAGTTGTATCTATTAAATTCATTTGATGCGGCTTTGGAAGAAGTTAATGATGCTAAAATTAAGTATGCTGAAACAGATTTGGCTCCAAAATATGCATTATTACACGCATATATTGTAGCTAAAATAGAAGGAAAATTAGCCTTTAGGAAGTTATTGGAAGAAATAAAATTAAGGTATCCCAATACTGATGAAGCAAAAAAAGCACAAGAGTTCTTAAATAATAAGTAACTTTGAGAAATAACTATTAAATACAACAGTCTATGTTTAATTCAGATAAAAAGAAAACATCAGGACAACAAGATGATTTGGCTATGGAGAGAAATAGAATTTCTAAAAAATCGACTTTTAAAGGAGATATTATTTCACAAGGAGATTTTAGGATTGACGGAACTGTTGAAGGACATTTAGCAACAACAGGTAAAGTAATTATTGGGCCTGAGGGTAGGGTTTTTGGAAAAGTTAAATGTGTAAATGCCGATATAGAGGGTTTTTTTGATGGACATTTAGAAGTGAAAAACTCATTGTGTTTAAAGCCAAGTGCTAAGGTTTCGGGAGAAGTTTATATGGAAAGTTTAACTGTTGAGCCAGGAGCAATTTTTAATGCAAATTGTAAAATGCTAAGCTCTATTAAAGAATTAAATATAAAAGCAGTTGAAACCACAAAAGAAACAAAACAAAACATTTCAGAAATTTCTTAGATTTTCTGGAATTGGAGTTCAATTGGGAGTCATGATGTATTTGGCTTCATTAATTGGAGATCATTTAGATACAAAGTTTTCTTTAGAAAAGCCTTGGTTTACATTATTGTTTATAGTAGTTGCACTAATTGTTTTTGTGTTAGTGCTTATGAGGCAGTTAAACAAACTTAATAACGAATAGATTTAATGGTTAAAAATAATATCAAAAACATTACAGTTTTAGTAGTGTTAAATATTTTAGCATTTATATTACATCAATATTTTATAAATCCTGCAATTCAAGTAGAGTCAACACCAGTAGTAAATATAAAATTTTCTTATTTGGTAAATGCAATCGCATCTTTAAGCTTGTGTGTTGCTATTTTAATTTTAAAGAAAAAATACGAGGAACAAATAGGTTTTGTTTTTTTAGGATTAAGTGTTGTTAAAATGATTTTGCTATTTATTTTGATAAATCCTACCAATGATATGGGGAGTGTAACTAAGGTTGATGCCTTAGCCTTGTTTATTCCATTTGGGTTGAATTTGGTGATGGAACAGATTTTTATAGTAAAGTTGTTAAAAATTAGTGATTTAGCTAAGGAATTAAAGAAATAATAAAGTTTTTGAATTTTCAACAATTCACTGTTGAAAACTAACAGTTTTTTTAAATTATTGTTTACATTTGCACAAATTTTGAAAACAATCAATATTCACGAGAGAATGATAGGAAAATTGAACCTAAAAGTTTTGGTGGTGTTAATGCTAACATTAGTACCGTCGTTTACAATGAATGCAAACGATGACCAGCATCAATCAGATGCTCATCACGAAGAAGCAACACATCACGAGAATAATGAACATGATCATGAAGCTCTTCCTCATTCTGAAGAAGAAGGTTATAATGATGGTGTAAATTCTAAAGAAGAAGTAGCAGAATATATTCAACATCACTTGGGTGATACACACGATTTTATATTCTTTTCTGACGAAGCAGCAGGACATCATTATGGTTTTCCATTGCCAATTATTTTAGTAGATAATGGTTTAAAAGTTTTTATGTCTTCAGAATTTCATCATGGAGATAAAGTAGTTAAAAAAGGAGATACACATTATAGATTGTATCACGGAAAGATATACAAAACAGATGCTGAAGGAACTATTCAGTATGATGAACATCATCATCCAACCAATGCAAAGCCTTTAGATTTGTCTATTACTAAAAATGTGTTTTCAATTTTAGTAATTTCAATTATCATGCTTTTATTGTTTAGATCTTTGGCTAAAGGGTACAAAAATGGACCAATTCCTACAGGATTTGCAAGAGTATTAGAGCCTTTGGTAATTTTTGTAAGAGACGAAATTGCAAGACCAAATATTGGAGAAAAGAAATACCGTAAATTTATGGGATTCCTTTTAACGGTATTCTTCTTTATATGGATTACCAACTTATTAGGGTTAACTCCATTAGGAATTAACGTAACAGGTAACATTGCCGTTACTATTTGTTTGGCATTGTTTACATTTATTATTGTGCAGTTTAGCGGTAATAAAGATTATTGGAAACATATTTTTTGGATGCCAGGAGTACCAGTACCAATGAAAATTGTATTAGCTCCAATAGAGGTATTAGGAATGTTTACCAAGCCTTTCTCATTATTAATTCGTTTATTTGCTAACATTACTGCTGGTCACACAGTTGTAATGGGAATCTTAGCAGTTATTTACATTGGTAAAGAAACGTTAGGAACAGGAGGAAGTATAGGAGTATCGTTGTTTTTAACTTTGTTTATCAACGTTATTGAATTATTAGTTGCGTTTTTACAAGCATACATTTTTACAATGTTATCATCATTGTTTATTGGTATGGCTGTTGAAGAACACGACCATCATTAAGAATTTTTTTGTTTAATTATTTATAGATCATTATTATGACAACAATTCCAGGATTAGTAGGAGCAGGTTTAATCGTTATCGGTGCAGGTTTAGGTTTAGGTAAAATTGGTGGTTCAGCAATGGACGCAATCGCTAGACAACCAGAAGCTGCTAACAAAATTCAAACAGCAATGATTATCATCGGAGCCTTATTAGAAGGTTTGGCTTTTGGTGCATTAATCTTAGGGAAATAATTCCTTTCCAAAAAAAGCAAATACTATCTACAACGGTTGGTTGTAGATAGTATTTAAACATTAAACAGAATTAAAACAAACTATATATAAAACAAACATCAATGGATAAGTTAATTAACGATTTTTCATTTGGTCTATTTGTCTGGGTATCAATTATATTTGTAGTATTGATTATTTTGATGCGCAAATTTGCTTGGAAACCAATTTTAGAGGCATTAAACTCAAGAGAAGAGGGGATTTCAAATGCATTAAAAGCAGCAGAAAACGCTAAAAAAGAATTGGAAGCATTAAATGCTGATAATGAAAGAATTTTAAAAGAAGCAAGAGCAGAAAGAGATGTAATGTTAAAAGAAGCTCGTGAGATTAAAGAAAAAATTGTTTCTGAAGCAAAAGGTGAAGCGAATGCTGAGGCAGAAGCTATTATTACCAATGCAAAAGCAGCTATTGAGTTAGAAAAGCAAGCAGCATTAACAGAGTTAAAAACTCAAGTTGCAGGAATTTCTATAGATATTGCAAAAAAAATAATTAAAAGTGAGTTAGCTTCTGAAGAAAGCCAATTAGCTTTGGTTGAGAAATCTTTGAACGAAGTTATTTTAAACTAATAAGAGCATGAGTACAAGAGCAGCATTGCGATATGCAAAAGCGATCTTAAATCTTGCAGAAGACAATAAAAGCGAAGATGCAGTAAATGCAGATATGCAATTAATTGCCGCTACTATTGCTGAAAGTCAAGACTTAGAGGTAATGTTAAAAAGTCCGATTGTAAAAACATCTGAAAAAGTGAATGCTTTGGAGGCTATTTTTGGATCTCAAATTAACACTTACACTTTAGAATTAATTAAGCTTTTAGGAGAGAAAAGACGTTTGGATATTTTGGCATTGGTATCAAAAAGTTACCAAGCAATATACAATCACTTAAAATCAATTAAAGTAGCACAGGTTACTACTGCAGTTCCTTTAACAAAAGTTTTAGAAGCTAAAGTTATTGAGAAAATTAAACAGTTAACAGGAAGTGCAACAACTATTGAAAACATTATCAACCCTGAAATTATAGGAGGTTTTGTTTTGCGTATTGGAGACATTCAGTACGATGCAAGTGTTTCAAGAAGTTTAACATTGTTAGAAAGAAGTTTTGACAACAGTCAATTCATATCAAAAAATTAAAAAATACATCAAATAATAAAAATAAGATGGCAGCAATAAACCCAGCTGAAGTATCAGCAATTTTAAAAGAGCAGCTAACTAGTTTTGAGTCTAAAGGATCTTTGAACGAAGTTGGTACTGTATTACAAATTGGAGATGGTATTGCACGTGTATACGGATTATCGAATGTGCAGTATGGTGAATTAGTAGAGTTTGAATCAGGTTTACAAGGAATTGTATTGAACTTGGAAGAAGATAATGCAGGTGTTGTATTATTAGGTTCTTCTTCAGAAGTATCTGAAGGTTCAACTGTAAAAAGAACTGAAAAAATCGCTTCTATCAATGTAGGTGAAGGAATTGTAGGACGTGTTGTAGATACTTTAGGAAATCCTATTGATGGTAAAGGACCAATTGCAGGTGAAACTTTTGAAATGCCATTAGAGCGTAAAGCTCCTGGGGTTATTTTCCGTGAGCCGGTAACTGAACCATTACAAACAGGTATTAAGTCTGTTGATGCAATGATTCCTGTTGGACGTGGACAACGTGAGTTAATTATTGGAGACCGTCAAACAGGTAAGTCTACTGTTGCTATTGATACTATTATTAATCAAAAAGAATTTTACGATGCAGGTAAACCAGTTTACTGTATTTATGTAGCTGTAGGTCAAAAAGCGTCTACTGTTGCTGGAATCGTAAATTTATTAGAAGAAAAAGGTGCTTTAGCTTATACTACTATTGTTGCTGCTAATGCTTCTGATCCTGCTCCAATGCAGGTATATGCTCCATTTGCAGGTGCTGCTATTGGTGAATACTTCCGTGATACTGGAAGACCAGCTTTAATTGTTTTTGATGATTTATCTAAGCAAGCTGTTGCCTACCGTGAAATTTCTTTATTATTAAGAAGACCACCAGGACGTGAGGCTTACCCTGGAGATGTTTTTTACTTACACTCAAGATTATTAGAGCGTGCCGCAAAAGTAATTAATGATGATTCTATTGCTTCTAAAATGAATGATGCACCAGTTTCTTTAACTGGAAAAATTAAAGGAGGAGGATCTTTAACTGCATTGCCAATTATTGAAACGCAAGCAGGAGACGTTTCTGCATATATTCCTACAAACGTAATTTCTATTACCGATGGGCAAATTTTCTTAGATGGAGATTTATTTAACTCTGGAGTTCGTCCTGCTATTAACGTTGGTATTTCTGTATCACGTGTAGGAGGTAACGCACAGATTAAATCTATGAAAAAAGTATCAGGTACTTTAAAATTAGATCAAGCTCAGTTCCGTGAATTAGAAGCGTTTGCTAAGTTTGGTTCTGATTTAGATTCAGCTACATTGTCTGTTATTGAAAAAGGACAACGTAACGTAGAAATTTTAAAACAAGCACAAAATGACCCTTATACTGTAGAAGATCAAATTGCAATTATTTATGCAGGATCTAAGAACCTATTAAAAGCAGTTCCAGTAAACAAGGTAAAAGAATTTGAGGCTGATTACATTCAGTTCTTAAATACTAAGCACAGAGATGTATTAGATTCTTTAAAGTCTGGTAAATTAGAGCAATCTTCTTTAGACGTTTTAGAAGCTGTAGCAGCTGAAGTATCTGCAAAATATTAATGAATTAGTGATTAGCATTGAGTACTGAGAGATGAGGTTAACTCATTTTCTCAGTGCTTTATACTCATTACTCAATACTAAAAATAATGGCAAACTTAAAAGAGATTAGAAACAGAATTACCTCTATTGGCTCTACAATGAAAATTACGAGCGCAATGAAGATGGTATCTGCTGCAAAGTTAAAAAAAGCACAAGACGCTATTACTGCCATGCGTCCATATGCCAATAAATTAACTGAATTATTGCAAAATTTAAGTGCTACTTTAGATGCTGAAGCAGGAGGTGTTTATGCAGAACAAAGAGAAGTTTCTAAAGTTTTATTAGTTGTTGTTTCTTCAAACAGAGGTTTGTGTGGTGGTTTTAACTCTTCTATAGTTAAAAAAACAGAGCAAGTTATTAAAGAGAAATATCAAGGTAAAGAAGTTACTTTATATACTATTGGTAAAAAGGCAAATGATATTTTATCGAAAAGATATAATGTAGTTGAAAACAATACTCAAGTTTTTGATGATTTAACATTTAACAACGTTACTGTTATTGCTGAGCAATTAATGGAAATGTATGCTGATAATAAGTTTGATAAAATTGAAGTGATATACAATGTGTTTAAAAATGCAGCAACTCAAATTGCTACTTTAGAACAATTTTTACCAATTCAACCTGTAGAAATTGAAGGAAATGCTGTTTCTGATTATATTTTTGAACCATCAAAAGAAGAAATTGTAGAGGCTTTGATTCCTAAATCTTTAAAAACACAATTATACAAAGCAATTAGAGATTCTTTTGCTGCTGAACATGGTGCTCGTATGACTGCTATGCATAAAGCAACTGACAATGCTAAGGATTTAAGAGATGATTTATTGTTAACATACAATAAAGCTCGTCAGGCAGCAATTACTGGAGAAATTTTAGAAATTGTTGGAGGAGCTGAAGCACTTAACAATTAGTAACATATAACTCACAAAAATGAAAAACCCCATAACTTTAGTTATGGGGTTTTTCATTTTAAAGAATGTTAAAAATCTATTGAAATTAGCACGCATAAATCTGATAAAATCATTTTGTTTATGAATAGGTTTTTGTAATTTCTCGTCCGATTTAATATAAGGCTCTAATGCTAAAAGTTTTGTCGAATTGCTATGAAAATATTACCTATTATTTGTTTGTTGTTTTTTCAGTTGTTATCTGCACAAATGTTAGAACAACCAGTCGAAAAGCGAGGTTTTTGGACTACTATTTGGGGAGAATCTCCCGAGAATGGATTTAAATTTTTACCGTTCGCTACACATTTTCAGAAATCAGAAAACCCTTTGATACATGGGGCTTTTTATACAGCTATAAACTATAAGTCTTTTGAAGTTTCTGTTTTTAACAATTCTTATAATGATTTTTCCATGTCTTTCTTTTATTTAAGAAAAATTAAAATCACCAAAAAATTTTCTATAGATTATGGAGGTGGATTTTTATATGGTTATAAAGGAAGATTACAAAAAGTAGATGCCATTCCATTAAATAATACATTTTTATATTCCGGAAATTTAAATCCAACTTATGGAATTGCTTTGGAATATAGGTTGTCTAAAAAAATAGCCATTTCTGCCATGACTAACCCAGCAGTTATTATATATGGGTTAAAGTACTATTGGTAAAGAATTATTACTGTATTTTTGTGTTTAATTAGCTAATAATTTTGAATTTTTCTATTAAATATAGTTTACTATTCTGTTTATTATTCCAGTCAATTTATTCACAAGATAAGTTAATAATTGATGATGCATTTAAATCAAGAGTCTGCACCCATGACTTGTACTATGTTCTAGATACTTTAAAAAAAATAGAGCCTAAAGACATAGTTAATAATTCAGAATTTAAGATAAATAAAAAATCTTTTTTTGGGCAAAGAAATTTAAGTATATGGTATAGGTTAAAAGTTAAAAATGTATCTAAGGAAACAAAAGATCTTGTGTTTTCAATAAATGCAGAGTGTTTTAACAACCTTACAATATATAGGCATGAAAACCATCAAATTCTTGAAATTTATGCTATTAAAGATCTTAAGGAAAAGGATATTGCTATCTCTACTTCAATAACTGATAACGAGTTGGTAGAGTATTATTTTAAAGTTGATTTTACTAAAAGCACCTATTTTCCCTTAAAAGTTTTTGATAAACATGAATTTTCTGACTACAAAATACAAAATCAATTAGAACTTGGTTTTTTTTACGGAATTTCTCTTATTATTTTATTAATTAATGTCTTTTTTTATGTTAATACAAGAGATAAGTTTTATTTGTATTACAGTGTTTTATTATTAAGCATAATATTAATATTAGCAGAGATAGATGGTTTTTTTGCAAATACAATCTTTGTGAAATTTATAGATGTTTTTCTACAACTAGTATTGGTTGTCTCCTTATCTTTATTTACAAATGAGGCAATTGGTATAAAAAAGTTTTATCCTAGGTTAATAAAATTTATTTTTTTATTAATCATTTTGAATACCATTTTCTATGTCATTTATACTTTAAGTGGTTACTTGTTATGGTATTCTTTAGGTAAAATTTTAAATACAACCATATTGCTAACTTACTTGTTAATAGGGTTTTTATTATTTAATAAACATGTTTATGCTAGGTTTTCCGTAATAGGATATCTTATTCTTTTTATTTCAAATATTTTGTATATACTTCCTTTTGATTTTGGAATACATTATTTTGATTTTTCAAATAGGTATCTTAAAATGAGTAGTTTATTTGAAATGACTGTTTTTTTATACGCAATTTCTTATAGGAACGGAGTAATCAAAGAAAATTTGATTGAGAATATTAAAAAAAGCGACACATTCAAAAAAAAATCAAATGAAGAAATTTTTGAAAGTTTTGTAAAAAAGTATGATCTAACGCTAAGAGAAAAAGAAATTATAAATTATATCCTTTTAGGAAAAACTAATAAAGAAATTTCTGAAAAACTTTTTATTCAAGAGGTAACAGTTAAATATCATATATCAAATATTTTTAGAAAATTAGACGTAAAAAAGCGAACAGAAATTACTCCGATGTTTTTACAATTTAAACTGAGCCTAGAAAAATAGACATCCTATACTTAAGTATAGGTTGATTTGTACTATGGTATAGGCTTATTTTAAAAAAGATAACAGAAGTTTGTAGTAAATTCTACTATTATGATATTATCTGTTTACAAAAATTTATTGCCTAAGGAAAATTATAATTTTATTTCTAATTCATGTGATAAACAATCGCCAAAAAACATAGGTATATCGTCTCAAGAGTTAGACAAAATCCAAAACATATTAGATAAAATTATATTACAGTTTGTTACTAATTATGATGTTTATTTAGATCTTATGGGGATTGAGGTTACTAATAAAACCAAAACTTTTTTAAGTGGTTTAAGATCATCTCCCTATGATGCAAACTTATATAGAGCTTCCTTTGGAGAACTTACGTTAGCTTATAACAAACTATTTTACCTTGTAACAAACAATTTGTTTATACAAAAATTATGTTTGTCTAACGATGAGATTAATTTATATAACAAAATAAAAAACCAATAAAAATAATATTGTTTTTAAAAGAATTATAAAGCACAAAATTTAGTTTATACACAAAAACCGTTAGTGACTACTATCGGTTTTTTTATGTTTTATCCCTATCTTTAAATTCACAAAAATAATTATGAGTAGAACATTAGTTATAGGAGATATTCACGGTGGATTAAAAGCTTTAGAGCAGGTTCTTGATAGAGCTCAAGTAACACCTAATGATTTATTAATTTTTTTAGGAGATTATGTAGATGGTTGGGGACAATCATTTGAAGTAATTAATAAACTAATCTCTCTTAAGTCTTCACACGATTGTATTTTCTTAAGAGGAAATCATGATGAGTTGTTTTATGATTGGTTAACAAAATCTAAAGACAATCCTAATTGGCTATTTCATGGTGGTCAAGCTACTATAAACTCTTATGCGGATAGGCCTTATAATTTTATTAAAATTCATATTCATTTTCTAGAGAATTTAGAAAACTATTATTTAGACAATCAAAATAGATTATTTGTTCACGCTGGTTTTACCAATGTAAGAGGAGTAGAAGATGAACATTTTACTAAAATGTTTTATTGGGATAGGTCTTTATGGGAAACTGCATTGGCAAGTAGAGATTTGTCTTTAGAAGATAAATTTTATCCAGAAAGACTAAAGTTATATAAAGAAATTTTTATAGGTCATACTGCTTTATCTAAAATAAATATCAACATACCTTTCCAAGCAGCTAATGTTTGGAATGTTGATACAGGAGCCGCTTTCACTAATGCTTTAACAATTATGGATGTTGGTACTAAGGAGTTTTGGCAAAGTGATCCACTACCAAGTTTATATCCTAATGAGAAAGGAAGAAATTAATTGAAATTTATACCTCTTAAAAATAGCTTTTAAGCAATTAAGTAACGATAACTTTTATTACTTTTGCTTTGCATAAAAATATTATCATTATGATCGCATTAAATATCTTTCACGCAATAGACGATTTATTTACAAAAGGATTATTCTTACCATTTAAAGCATTACGTTTTAGTGGTTCTTGGTGGGGTTCTAACGCAATTAACTTTGTATTTGTAATAGTAGCATTGGTATACTTTGCTTATTGGATGAAAGAATCTAAGAAATTTAAAGATACAGATACTGAAGATTTACCAAAATAAGAGACTAGATTGGGAAGTAAAAATAAGTTAAAACGTTTTAATGAAAACGAAACGTTTGAAAACGTTATACAGCCAACTAGAGAAGAAGTAACATCTGGTTTTAAGTATCAAGGTAAGTGGAATGAATTCTTTGGAAACAACAATCCTATCGTTTTAGAATTGGGTTGTGGTAAAGGAGAATATACAGTGGCTTTGGCACAAAGAAATCCAAACGTAAATTATATTGGTATAGATATTAAGGGAGCTCGTTTTTGGCGTGGTGCCAAAACAGCAACTGAAGAGAATATATCCAATGTTGCGTTTGTGCGTACTCAAATAGAATTGGTTGATTTTATTTTTGCTGAAAATGAAGTCAATGAAATTTGGATTACTTTTCCAGATCCACAAATAAAATACAAAAGAACCAAGCACCGTATGACGGGTGATGCCTTTTTAAAGAGATACCATAAGGTGTTAAATTCAGAAGGAATTATGCATTTAAAAACTGATAGTGAGTTTATGCATGGATACACGCTTGGATTGTTACACGGACAAGGTCACGAAGTCATTTATGCAAATCATGATGTATATATACAAGAAGGAGCTCCAGAAGAAGTAACTCAGATACAAACGTATTACGAAAGCCAATACCTTGAAGTAGGCAAAGCAATTACCTACATAAAATTTAAATTAAAATATTAAAAAAAGCCTCTGTTTTAACAGAGGCTTTTTTTATAGATATATTTTCCCTCCTAAACCAAACATTTTATAATGTACATTTCCAATATTATAAAAGTTAAAACCTGCTTGTATTACATAGTTATGTATATGATAATTAAAATTTAATTTTGTTTGATAGATACCATTTACAGAAAAAGGAGTTCCCCTATGTTCTAAACTAATACTTAATGGAACATTCATAAAATAACTGATACCAGTGTTGTAAGTAAAATAGGCTTTATTCACTCCAGAATAAGCATAGCTAACCCCTAAACCGTAATGTAAACTTAAATGTTGAGTTCTTACTCGGTAATAATTAGCCGTTAAATCATGTGTAAAGAATTGGCTGGTATATTTTTGAGTTTCTAATAAATACAGTTGATTATATTCAACACTAGCACGTTTTAAAAATCTAAATTTTACATTTAAATTATTTCCATAAGTATTATTCTGATCTGTTAGAAATTGATTTGAAATGTCAAATCTTGTAAAAGTTACTTCATTTGCTTCAAAAGCATAATCTCCTTTTAAATGATTAATATATGGATAAGGAGTAAGTTCCATATAGGCATGTTTCCCTTCTTTTTCCATGACGGTTTCTACTAAAAGTCCATAGCCAACGTAACTTGTTATAAATAGAATTGGTTTTGCAATAAGTTCATAAGCCAAATCGTGTTGAAAAGAAGAAGTTTTATCACTCTGATCATCTTCAATTTCTATCTTATCATAAGATACTTTATAAGATGAATCTTTTTTCAAGTTGTTTTTTGCTTTGTTTAATTTTTGAGCATAGAATACTATTGGAGACAATGATAAACATAGCAAGAGTAATTTCTGTTTCATTTTTTTAAATTTGAGCTATCACAAAACATACCAAAACAATTTATTGAAAACAGATAAAAAAGATTTTTTTAAAAGAGTACATCAAGTTGCAAAGTTAATTCCCGAAGGAAGAGTTACTAGCTATGGAGCTATTGCCAAATACTTGGGAGCTGCAAAATCTGCTAGGATAGTTGGTTATGCTATGAATGCTTCTCATGGCGATATTAGTATTCCTGCACATAGAGTAGTCAATAGAATTGGAATGTTAAGTGGTAAACATCATTTTGATGGAACCAACTTGATGCAACAACTTTTAGAAAGTGAAGGAGTGATGGTAAAAGACAATCAGGTTCAAAATTTTAAGGAAATTTTTTGGAACCCCAGTCAAGAATTATAAATAATATTTTTTTATTATTTAATATGCTTGTAATGAAGTGTTTGTGTTCGTTTTTTTTCTTTTTTATAAAAAAATGTTAATCTTTTTAAAACCGCATTGAACTTTCTCTCGTAAGTAATTGTACAAACGTTTTAATAACTAAAAAAGTACAATTATGAAAACACGTAAAATTTTATTAGGCTTAGCAGCAATTGCTCTTGTGTCGGGAGCTATTATTGCGGCAGACCACATTGATGCTCCAGAAGTAAAAGGAGGTACTAGCGATATTACTGATTTTTATGCTTTCCAAGGAGAAAACACAGACAATTTAGTTTTTGTTGCTAATGTCCAAGGATTAATTACTCCAGAAAATTCATCATCAGCAAAATTTGATCCTAATGTAATGATTGAGTTTAACATTGATACCAATGATGACAAAATTGAAGATTATGTCATTCAGGCTATTCCATCAGGAACAAACATGAGTATTTATGGGCCAGCAGTACCTAATGAAACAGGTAGTATGAGTACAATATTAGATGATATGTATATGAGTAGTGTGAAAATTACGCCTTACAAGAATGATGCATTCACAACAACTACAAATGCATCTGCTGTTACAGGTGTAAAAGCTTTTGCAGGATTAAGAGATGATCCTTTCTTTATGGATTTTGCTCAGTACACTGCTATTGTAGGAGGTACAGCACCAGGAGGATTTAATAATCCAGGAGCAGATACTTTTGCTGGTACAAATGTATTATCAGTAGTAGTAGAAGTACCAAAAAGTATGATTGGTGGTACAGGAACTATCAATACTTGGGTAACTACAAAAAGAAAACAATAACATTTAAAACTGAAAAATTATGATACGCAAAATAACAACAATAGGATTATCGTTAATAGTAGCAGCAGTTTCGTTTAACTGTTCAAATAATGATGATGATAAAGAAATGGAAACCCCAATGACAGCAACTTATGCTTTGGAAGATCAAATGGGTAGACCAGCAGTAAACACCGTATTTGTATCTGCAAATAGTAAAGATAATTTTAACACTACCATTCCTTCACAACAAGGAGCTGCTTATGCAAGTATGTTTAAAACAAATTTAGAGGCTTTAAGTCCTGCTTTTAATGTAAGTACAGATAAGAATGCATTAATGCAAACATCAACAGCTTTTACTAATTTGTTAGCTACAGATGTATTAAATGTTTCTTTAGATGGTAAAACTACTTTTTACGATGGAACCAATGTGTTAACAGGTAGAGCTTTAGCAGATGATGTAATTACTGTAGAGTTATTATTAATTTTTGGTGGGGAAGACTTTACTGAAAACCCAGCATTATCTGATGACCATGTAGATGCAAATGATAAAGAATTCTTAACAAGTTTCCCATATTTAGCTTCTCCTTGGTAATAGCCAAATAAGCTTATTAAATGCTGGCTAAGCCAGCATTTAATATTTTTTAATCTAAAATCTTCACACTATGAAAACTATAAATTACTTAATAAAAATAACTAGTAGTACACTTTTACTGGTTTTACTTATTTCTTGTAACCAAGAAAAAAAGCAAGTAGTACAACTACAAGATATTCAACCGTATTTAGAATTGTCTGAAGATGTATCGCTTAAAAAATTACAAACCAATTTAAAATTTTGGGAGGATAAGTTAGCAGCTACTCCTACTCAGTTTCCATACAATGCAGAAATTGCAGGAATAGAAAATCAATTGTTTTCTAAAACAGGAAATATTGAACATTTAAAGAAAGCAGAAATGTTGTTAAAAAATGCCGTGGAACGATCAGGTTCTAAACAATCGGGTTATTTAAGAGCATTGGCCAGAAATTATATTTCACAACACCAGTTTAAAAAAGCTTTAGATTTATTAGAAACCGCAGAAGCAAATGGAGACAAAAAACAAGAAACCATTAAAATGTTGTTTGACGTTCATTTGGAATTGGGAAACAACGAAATAGCGAAGAAATACTTATCAAACATAGAAAATAAAAGGTCTTTTGATTATTTAATTAGAATAGCAAAATGGCAAGATCATGAAGGAAATCTAGACGCGACTATTTCTTACATGGAAGAAGCTTTACAAGGAGCCAAAGAAAAAGGTTATGAAGGATTGATTACGTGGTGTGAAACCAATTTGGCTGATTATTATGGACATCATGGAGATATTGAAAAATCATATCAATATTATTTAAAAACATTAGAAAAAAATCCGGCTGATGTATATGCCTTAAAAAAAATTGCATGGATTGCTTTTTCTCACGATAAAAATATAGATCAAGCAAAATATATCATCTCAAAAGTAAAGAAACGTTATGCAGGGGCAGATCTAGATTTACTAGCATATGAAATAGCCTTGTATGATAACAACTACATCAAACAAACTTTTGAACAATATTGGTCTGAAGTTTCTAAAGCAGGATACGGGCAGATGTACAATAAATATAATTTTGATATTTTAACGGCCAATAAAGAATATAATCAAGCTTATGAATTGGCTTTGAGAGAAGTACAAAATAGACCCACAGCACAGTCATACTCATTATTAGCTTTAGCAGCAGCACATGTAGAAAATCCATCAAAAGGAATGGAAATTATTGAAAAAAATAAGGTGTTAAAATCTTATGAACCAGAAGTGTTATTAAGAGTAGCAAAAGTGTATGCATTAAATAATAAAAAAGAGTTGATTAAACCTTTGAAACAAGAATTATTAGGTGCTGAATTTGAATTAGGACCTGTAAAGGCTATTGAAATAGAAAAATTATAAAAGTATAGAAAAATGAAAAAATTTAGTTGGTTGTTATTTTTATTTATCTCTGTAACAGGGGTTTCGCAAACATTAAAAGGTGTTGTTTCAGATGAAAAAAACAGACCTGTAGAGTTTATGTATGTGATTAACCAAAGAACACAAAATCATGCACATACCAATTTTAAAGGTGTTTTTGAAATGGAAGGGTTAAAAGTTGGAGATACCCTTGTTTTTAATAAAATGGGATTTGAAACAAAGCAAATTATTTATAAAAATAATAAGGTAAATATTACTGTAAAGCCGAATACAATTGATTTAGATCAGATAATGTTGTCTCCAGAAATAAATGAAGACAAAATTATTACAAGTATAGATGTAGAACGCAATCCTGTAAAATCATCTCAAGAATTATTAACAAAAGTACCAGGTTTAATTATAGGTCAACACGCTGGAGGAGGAAAAGCAGAACAAATATTTTATAGAGGTTTTGATATTGATCACGGTACAGATTTACAAGTAAATGTTGATGGAATGCCAGTAAACATGGTTTCTCATGCACACGGACAAGGATATGCAGATTTACATTTTGTTATTCCAGAAACGGTTGATAAGATAGATTTTAAAGCTGGACCTTACCATTTTAGTCAAGGAAACTTTGCCACAACTGGGACGGTAAATTTAAAGAGTAAAGAAAATTTAGATCATAACTTAATTAAGTTAGAAGGAGGACAGTTTAATACCAAGCGATTGCTTTTTATGAATACTTTTTTAGATAAAACGGATGAGAGTGCTTATGTGGCTATTGAAAATTTAAACTCCGATGGTCCTTTTGAAAGTCCACAAAATTTTAAAAGATTTAATATCAATAGTAAATATTTTAAAACCTATAACAACACAAAATTAGAATTCTCATTTTCTCATTTTGTAAGTAGTTGGAATGCCTCGGGTCAAATTCCACAAAGAGCTGTAGATAATGGAAGTATTACTCGTTTTGGAGCTATTGATGATGCTGAAGGTGGAGAAACATCAAGAACCAATGTTTCTTTAAGAATGATCCAGAAATATGATGATAATTCGCAAATGAAACATTTTGCATATTACTCTAAATACAACTTTGATTTGTATTCTAATTTTACTTTCTTCTTAAATAATGAGGATGATGGAGATCAAATTTACCAGTCTGAAGGAAGAGATATTTTTGGATACAATTCAGATTATCAAAAAGAAATCATATGGGGAAATACTGAAGTTGTAATTAACGGAGGAGTTGGATTAAGAACTGATATGGTAGGAAATAATCAGTTGTCTGAAACTAAAAACAAATCAGAAATTTTAGAAAGACTTCGATACGGAGATGTTAACGAAACCAATTATTTTGGATATGCTAGTGCAGCTTTTCAATTTAATAAATGGTCGGTAAATCCATCATTAAGATTAGATTATGTGTTTTTTGGATATCAAGATTTTTTAGAAGATAATAATACAACAGGTTTTAAATTAAAAGAACAATCAGCAGCCATTCTAAGTCCAAGATTAAGTGTTAGTTATACACCAAACAATTCTTTTCAGTCTTACTTTAAGGTAGGTCAAGGTTTTCATACTAATGATAGTAGATTGATTATCACTTCTCAGGCAAATGCTATTCCAAAGGCATATAGTACAGATGCAGGTTTCGTATGGAAAACTACTCCAAAATTATTATTAGGATTAGATTTATGGGCCATGTTGTCTGAGCAAGAATTTGTATATGTAGGAGATGCAGGAATTGTAGAGCCTAATGGAGCATCTGTAAGACAAGGAGTTTCTTTCAATACAAGATATCAGCCTATAAAAGCCTTGTTTGTAAACTTTGATGCCAATTATACACATGCAAGATTTAGAGATGAACCAAGTGGACAAGATTATGTGCCTTTAGCTCCATATTTTACTTTAAAGGGAGGAGTTTCTTATAAAAAAGATTTAGGATTTTATGCAGGAATTAATGCTTTGCATATAAAAGATAGACCAGCCAATGAGGACAATTCTATTGTGGCAGAAGGATATACCGTAACCAATTTAAACATGGGTTACATTTGGGAAAAGTTTGAGTTGGGAGTACAAATTCAAAACTTATTTGATGTTGAGTGGAACGAAACACAGTTTGCTACAGAATCTCGTTTAGCAAATGAACCTAGTGGTAGCTCTGTTGAAGAAATTCACTTTACTCCAGGAACACCATTTTTTGTAAAAGGAACCATCGCATATAAATTTTAGGATTTATAGTTAATTATAGTTGTAAGAAGTAAGGGCAGTTCAAAAGAACTGCCCTTGCTTTATTTTAGATGCATTGTTTAATACATAGCATCCCAAATTTTTTGATATACATGGTGTTGTGTTTTTGTACTTTATTTCTTTTTATCCAGATTTTTAAATTTTTCTAATCCATACAATAAATCAGTAGTAAGTCTACCTGACATTTTTTCAAATCCATCCAAATACCATTCCTTAATTTCACCACTTTTTTTATTAATTTTTGCAATCTGAATATCGTCTACACCAAAATAGGCAACTGAGTAAAGAACGCCATCTCTATACTTATTCATTGTCTTTGCTCCTATTCGACCACTGTAGTTTATAGATTTATTATCATTAATAGGGCCAATTAAAGCTAGTTCCATTCCTCGAAACATAAGTGACTTACCGCCTTTTTCAATACTAACTTTTACACTTATGATTAATGAAGCATCCAATTCTAACTCTTCTGTTATTAATCCAATTGTGGAAGGCGCTTTGAAATCTGTCGCTATGATACTAGCTGTAATGGGATAAAATGCATAGCCATCAGCACTTAATGTTCCTTGACCATCTCTTTTACCTTGAAGTCTAGCTAAAAGTCCACCAGAAAATGCTTTGAGAAGGCCACTTAATTCAACTCTTTCACCTCCCTCGTTATAGATTTTTTGCTTGTCCTCAGAAGATGCAAATTCCTTAGGCTCCATCAAATTTATATTAGCTTGTTTAAAATTATTTTTTATCTCTGGTAGTATAGTTTCGATAAGTTTATTTGAAATTACATTACTTCCTGAAGGGGTTAAAAAGTTTTTTTCGTAGTATGTATAATTCCCAGCTTTACTACTCTTTGTAACAGATTCATCCCAAAGTTGAAAGGTAATAACTCCAGCGGTTTTTGGGTTTGGTAAATTAGCTTTATCTAATAAATCAATACTTATTAAGCCTTCAACTGCATAAACATTATTTAATCCTGATTTATGAGATTTCACTAATTTGTCCCATTTTTTATCTTTCAATTCAGCCAATTCTTGTATTGATTTTTGTGCATTGATAGGACTTGAAATTCCTAAAAAAAGGAAAATTAAAGTGATTAGGTATTTGAATAATGATTTCATAAGAATTCATTTTTGAAATTATTTATTATTTAACATTTTTTAGGTTTGTATGAAATACAACATCGTTAAACGGTACTTTTGTTTATTTAAATATTTTTTTCTTAAGGAACAAGATCATAAGTTCTTGCTATTCCAGGGTGATTTTCAATGTCTTCCAAGGCTACGGAAAAACTAATATTTACTTTTTGTCTTTTCATATCAAAAACCGAACTCCCGGAAAGTTCAATAGCAGCAATGTTAAAAGTAACTACGTTGTTCTCTAGTACAGCTTCTAAGTTGTGAATAGGAGCGTTTTCTCCAAGCCCATATAGATAACTGTTTTCAGGAGTTCTTATGTATTCAATATTAAATTCATCTGTCTGCAATTCAGCATCAGATTTAGTTTGTGCTTGGGTATAAGTTTTGGTAGTCGTCGGTAAATCGGATATCCACATAATTAATGGGCCGTGGTTATTGGCATCTATCAACTTAATTGTATAAATGTATTCTAAGTAAGGTTCGGGTTTAAATGAACGTACTTTTTGTAATACAATTTTAGTAGCCGTTAAATTAAAATCATCACTATTTATAGAAATAATACTGTTTTTATCTAAGTTAACTTGCGTGTTTTCATCAACATCATTAATATTAATGGTAATGGTCACTTCTTTGGTTTCTGTTCCATTGCTAACATTTATGGAGGCAGATATAGTAGTATGAGTTTCAAAATCAAATAAAGTATCATCGTCTACTAAAATTTCTCCACCTGTACCTAATTTAATAGCTCCATTGGGGGTAACGGATGTTAGGGTATAAGTAATTGTTCCACTTTCTGTACTTGCTGTAATGGTTTCCAAAGTAGTGTCAGTAGTTGTGTTTTCATCTACAGAAATATTAAATTCTGTAGTGTTTACTGTTAGTTTGTTTGTGCTTTCAGAATCAGGAATATCATCTTCTTGAGATGTACATGCCGTTAGGGAAATAATGGCAATAGCCATTAATAAAATTGTCTGAAAAAATGTCTGAGTTTTTAAAATAGTTGTTTTCATTGTTAAAGTTTTTTTCAAAATTAAAGACTGTAAACATTGGGGAGTTCATACAATTGTGTGAGATTAAAATTTTAATTTTTAATAAATTAGCTGAAACACTTTTTATGAAATCATCTACCTATAAAGTTATTATTGCAGACGATCACACTTTTTTTATGGATGCTCTTAAAATTGTTATAGAGCAATATGATGATTTTAAAGTGGTCGCTACTTGTGATAATTTACAACGTTTAATTACCTTGATTGAACAATCTTTTTTTGATTTGTTGATTCTGGATATTAATTTTAACGGAATTAAGTCTATTGAATATTTAGATATTATTAAACAAAGCAATAAAAACTTTTTAATCGTTTGTTTAAGTTCTTACAATCAGTCTTATATTAAAAAGGAAGCGTTTAAAAATGGAATTGATTTCTTTTATGACAAAAATGATAGGTTAGATGATTTTCCAAGAATTTTAAAAGAATTACTAGAAGAAAGAAAACAAATTCCGATTCTTAAATTAAGACCTGAAGATGTAGATTTTACCAATAGAGAGTTAGATGTTTTAAATGCCTTATACGAATTTACCAATGATCATGAAGCTGCTGAATATTTAAAAATATCCCTAAATACTTTTAAAACTCATAAACAAAATTTGTATAAAAAATCGGATAGTATTAACAACATTCAATTAATTAAGTATGCCATACAAAAAGGACTTATTGTTGTTTAGTACTTTAAAAAAGAAGTGGTTGCTACTCGTTTTTACTTTGTTTTTTTGTAATAGTTTTGCAATAAATACAGCTGTTTACCAAGATGTTTTCTTGTTAGATGAGCATTACGAGGCAAGTACTGTTCAAGAAGCAATTTCCATGTACCATAAAGGATGTTTTAATTATCCTTTACCCAAAACATCCTTTCAAAAGCTTAAAAAAAAGGAATGTAATTGGATTTTAATAAAGGTTCCTGAGACTGAAAAAACTCAGTATTTATCAGTTGGGAATGCCTTGTTTGATGTTATAGAACTGTACAAAATACAAGATTCTTTGCCTCAGTTATTTGGAGTGAATTATATGTATAGACATCCTGTTTGGAGTTTATCATCTCATAGAAATGAACAAATTTTTTTGTTAAAAGTTCAAGAAAAAAATGCAGGTTTTAAAGTGTATTTAAATTTAAAACTCAGAGGTGAAAATCAATTTTTTAAAGATACACAGATAGAGAACCTTATTTTTGGTTGTTTGGTTGCCAGTTTGGTTCTGCTTGGTTTTTTTGCTTTTTTTATAGCGTTTCAAAAAAGAAATATAGCAGTTGCTTTTTTTGGGGTTAACATTGTTTTTTTATTTGTAAGAATATTTACAGCAACGGGTTTAACTTCTTTGGTAGGTATTCCTAAAGAGTTTGTTTTAAGGTATGATATTCACGCTTTTGCTCCCATGATTTCGGTAATCTCTATGTTGTGTTTTTATTACTTTTTTTATGATTTTCCTTTGAAAATATACTATCAGAAAAAAGTTATTGGTTTTTTTATTTGTATCACTCTCTTTGGTCTTGTAGTAAACATTTATAATTTATTTTTTAACAGTTTTTTTAATACTGAATTTATATTACAACACATAATTATTGGTGGGGTATTGATGTGTTTACTTATCCATATTTCCTTGTTTTATTACCGATCTATTCCTTTGTATTTGCTGTTTGCATTTTTACTTCCGTTTACTGCTATATTTATTAACACCAATACTTATAGACCTTTAAATGTTCCCAATTTTTATAAATATGCCATGTATAATATGGTTTATTTTTCTAAAGTTATAGAATGTGTATTGGTGGTTATTTTTATTGTAAAAGAATCTTTTAATAGGGATTTTAAACTCAACAAAATAGAAAACGAAAACTTACAATTAAAATTAAATTTAAGAGAAAGCATTACACTTACAGAAAATAAATATCGCAATAAATTATTAGGAGATATTCATGATACATTTGGGTCGTATATAGAAACTTTAAGCATGAGCTTAAATTATAAAAACACTAGGTTAAATACTCAAGAGGTTATTAAAGCTTTTAGAACAGAGTATAGAATGTTGTTAAATCACCTTTATAATCCAAATATCGATTTTAATAATTTAGAAAAGAACATTCACAAATACTGTAACAACCTAAATAAAATTAACAGCAATTGTACCATTCATGTTCATAGTGCTTTAAATGCTAAACTACCTATTGCATCAGTAGTGTGTAACGAAATTTACAAAGTAGTTACAGAGTTGGTCATCAATAGCATTAAACACGCAAAGTGTACAATTGTTGAAATTGAATTAAATAGTGAGGGAAATAAGGTTAATTTAATAGTAAAAGACAACGGAATTGGCTTTGTAATTAAAGATTTAGAGTTAACCACTTTTGGATTACAAAGTGTTAAGAATAGAGTTGAATTAATTAAAGGAACATTTACTATGGACAGTAAACTAAACAAGGGAACGATAATAGATATTATCATTCCCATTGAAAATTAGTTTATGATACTTTGGTCAATCCTAAAGTATATAATTGTTCCAAAGTTGGCGATGCACTACCACCAGCAGGTTCTAGTGTAATTCCAAAAGCTTCAGATTTGTTGTTGTTGCTAACTTTTATAAAAGTTTCACCTTTGTTATATCCGTCTAAAGTTCCTAAACTTGTTGGGGTCAGCGGATTTAAAGTTAAAGACCACAATTGATATACTTTTCCTTCAGGAGCTTCAGGTAAACCACTCAAGTCTACATACATTTCATTGGTTTCTTTGTCCCAATAAATTGATGCATAACTTTCAGGAGACACTGTTTGTCCATTTAAGTTTACTTTTTCAGTTGTCTCAGAAGATATAAAAGCAATCACTTCATTTTTGGTGTTAATTTCAATGTTTTTAGCAATGACTTCTCCTTGTAGATTAGCTCGCTGATCATCTAAAATTTCGTTCGATGCAATTTGTTTGGTTAAGTTTTCCTTTAACTCATTATTGTTTGTGTAAAGACTAATAATACCTACAGTTAACAGAACACTTGCTGCCCATCCCATGTAACTAACCCAACGAATTGGAACCACTTTGGTTTCTTTACCATTAATAGCTGACATTAGTTTGCTAAACGGATAAGCTACAAATCCTTTTTTGTTACTTAATTCCGCTATATTAACAACAGTATGTTCTATTTCTTTTATGTATGCTTTTACTTCTGGATGCTTTTGTATCATGGTATACACTTCGTAGCTTTCTTCTCTACTAAGTGTACCAGCAACATAAAGCTCTAGTATTCCAGATTCGATATATTCTTGTACATTCTCCATAATCCTATCTATTTATACTCAATCTTAAATTTTCTAAACAACTACGGCTTCTTGTTTTTACCGTACCTAAAGGAATGTCTAATTCTTCCGATGTTTCTCTTTGAGTATATCCTTTGTAAAAGATCAAATCGATTACTTTTTTACACTTTTCAGACATTTTTTGAATTTTAGCAAATAATGATTTTTCCTCATCACTTACTTCTTTTTCCTCTTGTTCTGATATATTTACGAAAATATCTAGGCTTTGGTTTTGTTTTTGAATACGATAATCTTTAGATCTTGTTTTATCTATGGCTGCATTCCTAGAAATGTTTAACAACCATGTAAAAAACCTACCTTTTTTAGGGGTATAACTCTCTATATTGTCCCATACTTTTAGAAATACTTCTTGTAAAATATCTTTAGATAGATCTTCGTCTCTAATAATATTATTAATTACTCCAAGCATACTTTTATTATACATTTCGTATAATTTTTCATAAGCTAGCACATCTTTTTCTTCTTGGAATTTTTTAACCAAATGATCTACATCCATAAACTGAATTCTGAAATTGAAGCTGAAAAATAATAAGAAAAAAGCAGTTTAGCTAATTAGAACATGATTATGTTGATTCTTAATAAAATAGTGAACTTTGGAAGTTTGTTTTTATAAAATTGTGAATCATACTAACAAGAATTAAAAATATGTGTAAGATTTTAATTTAGTTAAGACTATGGTTCTGTAACGTTAAACATTTATATGGAATAACGTATCTTTGTAACCCAATTTAAATACACGATAATGAGTATTACAAAATCTGAGATAACAGCAATTTTAGAGACGATAACAGCTCCTGGAGAAGGGAAAAGTTTGATAGAAAATAAGAATGTAACCAATATCAATATTTTTGGAGATGAAGTAGTGGTGGATGTCCAAATCAGCAATCCTACTTTACAAGCCAAAAAGAAAACGGAAGCTGAAATTGAAAAGGCTATTGTTGCTCAATTTGCATCAGCAAAAGTAAAGGTAAATTTATCAGTAGCTGCTAAAAAAGAAGTTCCAAAAGCAAATCCAAATGAAATAAAGGGAGAAAAAATTCCTGGCATTCAAAACATCATCGCTGTAGCCTCTGGTAAAGGAGGTGTAGGGAAATCTACCGTAACGGCTAATATGGCAGTTTCTTTACAAAAAATGGGATTTAAAGTCGGAGTGTTAGATGCCGATGTGTATGGTCCATCTATGCATATTATGTTTGATGTTGCCAAAGCAAAACCTATTTCTGTAAATGTAGATGGGCGTTCTAAAATGAAACCTGTTGAAAATTACGGAATTAAATTATTGTCTTTAGGTTTTTTTACCAATCCTAACGAAGCGGTAATTTGGAGAGGTCCCATGGCTTCAAAAGCATTAAATCAAATGATTTTTGATGCAGACTGGGGAGAGTTAGATTTTTTACTAATTGATTTACCTCCAGGAACAGGAGATATTCACTTATCTATAGTACAGGCATTGCCTATTACAGGAGCAGTAGTGGTAAGTACACCACAAAACATTGCCTTGGCCGATGCCAAAAAAGGAGTTGCCATGTTCCAACAAAAAAACATCAATGTACCCGTTTTGGGAATTGTAGAGAATATGAGTTATTTTACTCCTGCTGAATTGCCAGAAAATAAATACTATATTTTTGGTCAAGATGGTGCAAAACACTTAGCAGAAGATTTAGAAACAGCTTTCTTAGGAGAAATTCCTTTGGTACAAAGTATCCGTGAAGCAGGAGACTATGGTCACCCTGTAGCTTTACAAGAAGGAACACCACAAGAATTGGCTTTTAAAGAAATTACCAAAAACATGGCTGGGGAGTTGGTAAAACGTAATACTGACTTACCACCAACCGAAGCGGTAAAAATTACCAACATGAGTGGTTGTTCAACCAAATAATAATGTTATTTTTAGCAAAGTAAAAAATATATAGAAAAATGAACGCAGAAGAGTTACAAATAAATGTAGAAAAGGCTTTGGATGAAATTCGTCCGTTTTTAGAGTCTGATGGTGGAAATATCTCTTTAATTTCTATTGATGATAATATTGTAAAAGTAAAATTAGAAGGTGCTTGTGTAGGTTGTAACGTAAACCAAATGACGTTAAAAAATGGAGTGGAAGCCACTATTAAAAAACACGCTCCTCAAATTCAAGAAGTAATAGATGTAAGCTAAAAAGTTACATTTTAGATAAACAAAACCCCCAAACTGAATTCTCTCAGTTTGGGGGTTTTTATATTGTAATTTATTGAATTTTGTCTAAAATAATAGTTCTCGACTTCGCTCGAACACCTAATGCTGACATAGATATAGTTTTCTTTTCTATAAGAGAGATTGATCGTCCCGAAGCTCTGTGAGAGAAGTTCTGTTCAAGGTCATCGAGCGGAGTCGATATGCAATATACTTTGTATTTAGATTACCCCTCCAACTTTTCACTCAACTCAAACCAACGCATTTCTTTGAATTCGATATCATCAATAATTTTTTGAAGTTCAATAGATTTTTTGTCAATCGCCTCACCTTCTATTTTGCCTTCTGCAAATTCAGCTTCAATGGCTTCTTTTTTACGATTTAATTTAGCAATATCACTTTCAAGGTTGATGTATTCCTTGTTTTCGGCATAACTTAACTTGGCAGGCGTTTTTTGTTTTTCTTTAACCGTTTCTATTTTGGTAGGCACAATTTCTTGCTCTTCTTGGTTGTCAGAATTTTCGTACGCTCTAAAATCTGAATAGTTTCCAGGGAAGTTTTCAATGACTCCATTTCCTCTAAATACAAATAAAGAATCTACAATTTTATCCATAAAATAACGGTCGTGAGAGACCACAACTAAGTTTCCAGGATAATCTAACATAAAGCTTTCTAAGACGTTTAGCGTTACAATATCTAAATCGTTGGTAGGCTCATCTAAAATTAAAAAGTTAGGATTCTGAATTAAAACGGTACATAAATACAAACGTTTACGTTCTCCTCCACTTAGTTTTTCAACAAAATCGTATTGTTTCTTTTTATCAAATAAAAAACGTTCTAACAATTGACTTGCCGATATTTTATGTCCTTTGGCTAATGGAATAAATTCTCCAAATTCTTTAATCACTTCAATAACTTTCTGTCCTTCTTTTACTTGAATTCCAGATTGGTGATAATATCCAAATTTAATGGTTTCTCCAACCACTACTTTTCCGCTATCAACCTCAGTGTTTCCGGTTAAAACATTTAAGAAAGATGATTTTCCAGTTCCGTTTTTACCGATAATTCCAATACGTTCTCCACGACCAAAATTATAATCAAACTGATCTAACATCACCATGTCTTCCCAAGCTTTAGAAACTTTGTGAAATTCCACAATTTTGTTTCCTAAACGTTCCATGTTTATTTCTAACTGAACTTTGTGTTCGGCACGTCTGGCTCTTGCTTTTTCTTTGATCACAAAAAAGTCATCAATTCTAGATTTAGATTTGGTGGTACGTGCTTTTGGCTGACGTCTCATCCAATCTAATTCTTTTTTAAATAAGTTTTTGGCTTTGGCTTGTACCGTTTGTTCTAGCTCAATACGTTCTTCTTTTTTTTCTAAATAGTAAGAATAGTTTCCTTTGTAGCTGTACAACTGTCCGTTGTCCATTTCTATAATTTCGTTACACACACGCTCTAAAAAGTAACGATCGTGCGTAACCATGAACAAGGTTATTTTTTCTTTGGCAAAAAATGATTCTAACCACTCAATCATTTCTAAATCTAAGTGGTTGGTAGGCTCATCTAAAATTAACAAGTCTGGTTTGCTAATTAAAACGGTAGCCAATGCCAAACGTTTACGTTGCCCTCCAGAAAGTCCACTTACTTTTAATTGTAAGTTGTCTAACTTTAATTTTGATAGAATTTGTTTGTATTGAGTTTCAAAATCCCAAGCATTGTATTGATCCATCATGTCAAACGCAAGTTGATATCTTTCGGCATCCTCTGGGTTTTCAATGGCTTTTTCGTATTCCTGAACAATTTTTAAGACCTTACTGTCTGAATCAAAAATAACTTCTTCTACGGTTTGATTTTCATCAAAAGCATCTTCCTGAGAAAGATAAGAAACATGTAAGTCTTTACGAGTTACTACTTGCCCAGTATCAGGAACATCATTTCCTGCAATGATTTCTAACAAACGTGTTTTACCCGTTCCGTTTTTGGCTACAAAGGCAATTTTTTGGTCTTTGTTAATTCCAAATGATAAGTTTTCAAACAATACACGTTCTCCAAAAGCCTTGGAAACGTTTTCAATAGATAAATAATTCACACAAAAATATTTTGTGCAAAAGTAGGTGTTTAAATCGAGAGTTGTATTTGTTATTTAAGATATTCAGACGACTAACGTGTCATCTTCATTTTAGTTATACTTTCCTCCAGATTCAATTCCATTTTTAACATGAGCGAAATGATGATTGCAATGCCAAGCATAATTCCCAATAGTTTCAGCTAAATTGAATGTTTGCCTATGTTCAGGATGTATAAATTCTAACGTCAATTGTTCCTTTGTTAAACTCCTTAAAAGAATGCCCCATTTTTTATGTAGACCTATCAGTATTTTCATGGAATCTTCTATGTTATTGTCTTGGGAATCTATAAGTTCAGCCCATCGGTTTTCATAATATGGACGGATGGTAGGCGTTTCTTCGGTTAATGCCAGTTTAAAACGAATGATGCAATTCATGTGACTGTCTGCACAATGATGAATGACCTGTTTAACATTCCAACCATTAGGTCTATATTTCCAATTTAATTTTTCAGGCTCAATATCTTTGGTAATAAGTTCTAATTTTGATGGAAGTTCTTCAATGTCAGTAATCCATTTGTCTAATAGATCAGTACTAGGTTTTTTATTAGATTCATATACCCCAATAGGGAATTTTAATTTTTGTAAGTCCATGTAGTAAATCTTAGATGGTTACCAAGCTTGTTCAAAAGTCTTTTTATTGAGATATAAATCTTTTGTTAGTTTGTTAATTCCTGTGTTTTTATAAATGTTCATCACTTTTTTAGGCCAAGTTTCTCTAAAATTAAAGGAGTTAGGTCTACCACCAATGGTATAAATAAATTTTTCATTTAGTTTGGCATCAAATAAAATTTCAATTCCATGTTTTGCTACTTGTTCATCTAATAAAGTTCTTGCTTCATTATAAGCTTTAATACTGCTGGTATGAGAAATAAATCTACTCACAAAATCTTCTACATTTTGAAGGTTTGCTTTGGTCATTTCATCAGGATGATTGATTAAAAAATCTAAATGAGTAGTAGTTCCAGCAATGCTATCTGGTCGATAATCCTTTTTTAAGGATGGAGGTCTGTTTTCCCAAATAATATTAGCCTTGGGGATTTTAGCCAATTTACGTTTGTCTAAAATGGTGGTTTGTGTGGTAATGTCTTTGGGCATTTTTAAAGCTGGCAATTCAGCATCGTTACCAGCAGCATTTAAGCTTAAAAAATTTCCTGTAATTCTTCCAATGTATCCTTGTCCCCAACCAGATTCTAAAGAAATAATACTTAATACGGCTCCTGGTGGCACTTTGTGTTTAATGCATAATTCTGTTACAGGCAATGCCAAACGGTGATAAAGTTTTGCAACATGACCATATTTTCGATATCTGTATCCAGTAGCTGATTTTTTTAAAGGTTTTGTTTCCTTTTTAACTTCAACAGGAACTTTAGGTTTTGGTGAAGCAATCCTTTCTTTTTGACGAGTAGCTACATTTAAACAGAAAAAGTAAAACAAAGTAAGCGTTCCAAAAATGAAAAAATATTTATTTTTTTTGTTCATATAAAATTTAAAGGACTAATAAACCAAATATATACAAATAAAGTAAATAGTGTTAGTTATTCGACAATCAGTAATATTCTCAAGGATATAAATCTGAGCTTCCATATAGAACTTTAAGTTTCAAACCTACCTAATATCAACATAGTTTTGTTAATTTTAAAATTCAATTCCACATAAAAATGAAGCCAATCCTTAGCGTACAAAATTTAAATATTTCCTTTCAAAATCAGCACATAGAGAATAAGGTGGTTCACGATGTGAGTTTTGAAATTATGACCAATCAAATCGTGGGTGTGGTGGGAGAATCTGGAAGTGGTAAGTCTGTAATATCTATGGCGATGATGGGTTTGTTACCTAAAAATATTTCTAGTGTTACAGGTCATGTTTTGTATAACGATGTTTCATTAACAGATATAGAGCCCAAAGCGCTTAGAAAAATTGTTGGAAAAGAAATTAGTATGATTTTTCAAGAACCTATGACTTCTTTAAACCCGAGTTTAACTTGTGGAGAGCAAGTTGCTGAGGTGTTGGATTTGCATACCGATTTGTCTAAGAAAGAAATAGACCAAGCTGTTTTGGAACTGTTTGAAAAAGTAAAACTACCAAGAGCAAAAAAAATGATGACTCAATATCCGCATGAGTTGTCGGGTGGTCAAAAACAAAGAGTCATGATTGCCATGGCTATTGCTTGTAAACCTAAATTGCTTATTGCCGATGAACCTACAACGGCTTTAGATGTTAGGGTACAAGATGAAATTATTTTGTTGTTAAAAGAATTACAACAAGAAACAGGGATGAGTATTTTGTTTATCACCCATGATTTAGCTTTGATTGCTGAAATAGCACAACAAGTAATTGTGATGCAAAAAGGAAAAATTGTAGAACAAGGAACGGTAGAACAAGTTTTTTTACATCCACAAGAAATATATACCAAAGCATTAATCAATGCCAAACCTAAACTAAATATCAGGTTAAAAGAATTGCCGTCAGTGGCAAGTTATGTACAAGATGATTTTGTTGAACAGGTTTATGATGAAGCTGAAAGAAATCAATTTCATCAACAATTGTATAGCAAACAACCTATTTTAGAAGTTAAAAATCTTAAGACATATTACACATCAAAAAACAATTGGTTTCAAAAACCAAATGTAGTTAAAGGAGTAGATGATGTTTCTTTTAAGGTTTACGAAGGAGAAACGGTTGGTTTGGTAGGAGAATCTGGAAGTGGGAAATCTACCATAGGAAGAACCATTTTAGGATTAGAAAAAGCGACAGCTGGAGAAATATGGTACAATGGTGTAAATTTGTTAACACTTAGTAACTCCGCAAGAAAAAAATACCGACAAGAAATTCAATTAATTTTTCAAGACCCATATTCTTCATTAAACCCAAGTATGAAAGTGGGGGCTGCTATTTTAGAGCCCATGATTAAGCACGGAGTGTTTACATCTAACCAAGAACGTAAAGAATATATCTATCAACTATTAGAGAAAGTAGGCTTAGAAAAAGAACATTATCATAGATATCCGCATGAGTTTTCGGGGGGGCAAAGGCAAAGAATAGGAATTGCTAGAGCGTTGGCTTTACAACCTAAATTAATTATTTGTGATGAATCGGTTTCTGCTTTAGATGTTTCGGTACAAGCACAGGTACTGAATTTATTGAATAAACTTAAAAAGGAATTTGAGTTTACTTATCTTTTTATTTCGCATGATTTGTCTATTGTAAAGTTTATGTCCGATCAACTAATTGTATTAAATCAAGGAAAAATAGAGGAAATTGGAGATGCAGATGCCATTTATAATCAACCTCAAAAAGCTTATACAAAGGCACTAATTCACGCCATCCCTAAAGGGATTTGATACTGTGATTCCTAGTAATAAATTGTATATTGCATCAAAATTTAGGTATATGCAATTTAGGTTGTTGGCAGTTTTTATGCTGTTTTTTATGGTTTCGTGTAGTTCAAAAAAGAAGATTGTTGCTGATTTGAATATTCCAAATATTAAATACTCAAAACTTGTAAAAGAATACAAAGTCAACTCTTTTAAAGAGGCGGATTTTAATACCGTAAAAATAGATGCTAAAATGTCTTATAAAATTGGGAATTCTTCTCAAAAATTAGGGCTGAATTTTAGAATTGCCAAAGGAGAAAAAATTTGGATTAGTGGAGATTTTTTAGGAATTCCAGTTGTTAAAATGTTAATTGAAAAAGACAGTGTTCACTATTACAATAAATTTGATAAAACCTATTTTGATGGCTCTTTTGATTTTATAAAACAATTAGTAGGAGTAGATATTTCATACGAAGTGTTAGAAAAATTACTTGTAGGAGATTTGGTATTAGATGTTGAAGAAAATCGTTTTAAGGTACAAATAGTTGATAACGCTTATTTTATATATGATAGTAGTGATGTAGATTATTATTTAGAATCAGCTATTTACCCTTCAAATTTTAAAACAAAATTTCAGCGAATTGAAAAAATATATACAGGAGCTAAATTTGAAACTTATTATAAAAACTATCAAGAGGTTGATGGTTTTGAGTTTCCTAAAGAGTTTAATTTTAAAGGTAAAAATAAGGGAGGAGAATTTATTATTAGTATAAAATATGATGATGTAAAATTTAATGAAAATTTAAGTTTTCCATACAAAGTTCCAAAAGATTGTGACAAACCAGTGATTTTAAAACCTAAAGAAAATAGTGAAAGCAATGAGTAAAAAATCGCTCTTATTTCTTTGTGCATTTTTTTTAATGTTTACTGTTTCCTTTGGACAAACAGCTAAACAAAAAGAATTAGAAAAAAAACGTACCGAACTACAGCAAGAAATTGTTAGGGTTAATAAACTCTTGTTTCAAAATCAAAAAAAAGAAGAAAACCTTTTGGGGTATTTGAATGATTTAAACAAAAAAATTCAAGTCCGATCTGATTTAATTAAAGCCATTACTGCCGAAGCTAATTTTTTAAAAGGAGAAATTAATAAGAACGAAAAACAGAAAAAAGCCTTAGAAAAAGAACTAAAGGTTTTAAAAGAAGATTATGCCGAAATGATTTTAAAATCATATAAAAGCAAATCAGAACAAAGCAAATTGATGTTTTTATTGTCTTCAGAAGATTTTTTTCAAGGATATAAGCGTTTTCGTTATATGCAGCAATATGCAGATTTTAGAAGAAAACAAGGAGATACTATTGTGGCTAAAACAGAAAAAGTGGAAGCTTTAACAAGAAAACTTCAATTTCAGAAAAAGCAAAAAGATGCTTTAGCTAAAAGTAATAGACAAGAGGCAGATAAAATTAAATCAGAAAAAGAAGCTCAAGTAGCTTTGATGAAAAAAATCAAAACAAAAGAGAAGTTATATCTAGCAGAAATTAGAAGAAAACAAGCTGAAGAAAAAAAGATTGATGCTGAAATTGAAAGAGTTATTAAAGAGGCTATTGCTGCTTCTAGAGCAGGAAAAAATAAGACGAATACAAAAGTAGACGTCAATGCAAAAACATCTGGGTTTGCTTTAACGCCAGAAGGAAAAGCTTTGGCAAATCGTTTTGAAGAAAATAGAGGAAAGTTACCTTGGCCGGTTGCTGAAGGAATTATTACTAGAAACTATGGAGTAGTACCTCATCCTACTCTAAAAGGGATTGTTATTGATAGTAAAGGGATTCATATTACTACAAAAAAGAATGCTACTGCAAGAGCAGTTTTTAAAGGTAAGGTTTTGGCTATACAGTCTGTAAGTGGTCGTTATGCTGTTTATGTGCAACATGGTAATTATATATCATTGTACAATAACCTAGATAGAGTATATGTAAGTAAAGGACAAGAAGTAAGTTTAAAACAACCTTTAGGTGTGGTGTTTACAGATAAAGTAACAGGAGATACAGAGCTTAAATTTCAGATTTGGAAAGATTCTCAAAAACAAAATCCTATTTATTGGTTAGCAAGAATGTAAACAATATGACCTAGATCATGTTTTGTTTTCGGAAAATATCTTTATTTTAATGGAAACTTAAAATTAAAAAACATGAAAGTAATCTCTTTGTTAAAAGATATAGAATACAAGACAAAACCTTCTTTAACGGTTTTATTTGAAACCGAATTTTCTAAAGAAATTAGAATTGTAATGAAGAAAGGTCAAGAGATTAAAAAACATAAAACCGAGCATCCTATTATTGTTTCTATTTTTGATGGGAGTATAGAGTTTAGTGTAAAAGATGAAAAGGTGAAAATGAAAAAAGGAGATATGATTTCTTTAGATGCTAATGTTCCTCATGGTCTTTTATGTACCAACGATACTATTGTTAGACTTTCTATTTCTAAACAAGACACCATTAAGCGTATAGAAGATTTATTGTTCTAAAAATCAGAAAATATTGTTTTAAATAGCGTTTTATTCAAACAAAGATTTTAATTCAGTAGCATCTTTAGGTTTTAGTTTCCCTGCAACTACTAAGCTTAATTGTCTGCGTTGTAATGCATTTTGATAGCGTTGTTTTTCTAAATCTGTTTCAGGAATGATTTCTGGGACAGGTATAGGTTTTCCGTTATTGTCTACAGCTACAAAAGTGTATATCGCTTCGTTTACTTTGGTTTTTTCTCCTGAGTCTCTGTTTTCTAAATAAACATCAGCAATAACTTCCATAGATGAAGAAAAAGAACGTGAAACTTTTGCTTCAATGGTCATCATACTTCCTAAAGGGATTACTTTACCAAAAGATACATTGTTAACAGATACGGTTACACAAATGGCATTGGCATGTCTTTGTGCTGCAATACAGCAAATTCTATCAACACGAGCTAATAATTCTCCTCCAAACAAACCGTGAAGGGCATTGGTGTCACTAGGTAAAATAATATCAGTGGTAATGGCTAAAGAAGCCGATGATGTTTTAGCTTTCATAAAATTTCAATAAAACTTATGTTTAAAGATAAGGTTTATTGTTTATTCATTTATAAATAGCCAAGCGTGTTTGTTATCTTTTTTACGAATAGAATTTAGAGTGTTAATAGCATCTCTTTTATCGTTAAAAGAAGCATAACTCACTTGTGTCAATCCCCATTTGTTTAGTCCAATAATGCTTGCATTAAATCCTTTTTCTTTAAGTAAATCTACTTTTTTAATAGCATTTATAGGTTCTTTAAAAGCTCCTGCTATAATGTGGTATTTATAAGAAATTTCTTCAGCAGCTTCTTTTTCAATAGTTAAAGTTACTGCTGGCAAAGGTTTTAAAATATTAAAGGAAGCTTGCTGTATTTGATTGGTAACTGCTTGTTGATCTACAATTTCTTGTTGATTTATTTTTTGTTGTACATATATGCTACTTGCAAAAAACAAACCTGCAACAACGGCAGCAGTCGCAAAATATTTACCGTAAGATCTTTTTACTTGGGTTTTATGGGTAACAATGTTGTTTCTTAAAATGTAATTAGCGTTTACATCACTCAACCCAAAAGAACTTGTTAAATAGTTTATTTTGTTTAGTGGTTCAAAAACCAATTGTCCATTATCTAAAGTAAATTGTCCAATATTGTTTAATAACAAAGGGCTTTCATGTAGATTATTTAGCCAATTTTCTACAGTGTTTTGCACCATTGCAGCTGCATTATCAAAAGAAATATTCAATGATTTAGCGATGTGATTAATTAATAAACCATCATTTTTTTGAAGATTTATGTTAAAAGAAATTGTTTTGGTAGGAGGTGTAAATTGATGATTTTCAATATTTCTCTTACTAGGAATGGTGTTGCTTACAAACCCTCCAAAGTTAGGAACGATTACACATTCGTACCTGTATAATAAATCGCTAATGTATTTTGATAACTGCATATAACAAAAATATTAAAAAAATGAACAGTGTCAATACTTAGCAAGCCTTTTTTAAAAGAAACATTTTTGTATCTTTTTGTAAAAATTGAAAATGAATTTTAAGGAACTCATGTATGCTTTGGCTTTGCAAGAAACCAAAGGAGTGGGGGCTGTTACGGCTAAAAAATTAATTACTATTTATGGAAGTGCTGTTCAGTTATTTGAAGCCCATCAACAAAACAGAATTGAAAATGAAGTAAATGCAAAATTGTTTCATCAGTTGTTTTCAAAAGCCTCTTTGTTAAATGCAGAAAAGGAATTAAATAGGGCTATTTCTAATGGTTTAAAATGCTTGTATTTTAAAGAAAAAGATTACCCTGCATATTTGTTGCATTGTGCCGATGCTCCTTTGATTCTGTTTCAAGATGGTGGGAGTAACTTTAATCAATACAATAAAATTATTAGCATAGTAGGAACTAGAAATATGTCTAGTTATGGTCGTCGATTTTGTACAGATTTGATTGCTGCTGTAAAAGAATATCAACCTTTAATTGTTAGTGGATTTGCTTTTGGGGTAGATATTTGTGCACATTTAGAAGCTTTAAAAAATAATTTACCAACCACAGCTGTTTTAGCACATGGCTATGGAAAAGTGTATCCTAATGAACATAAAAGATTTTACCAAGAAGTGAAAGAAAGTGGTGGTTTTTTGTCTGAATTCACCTATGATGAACAACCTTTAAGGGAGAATTTTTTAAAAAGAAATAGAATTGTGGCGGGGATGAGTCAAGCGACTATTGTGATAGAATCTGCCAAAAAGGGCGGTTCTTTGGTTACGGCAGATATTGCTAATTCTTATAACAAAGATGTGTTTGCTTTGCCTGGAAGAACTTCCGATGTTTACAGTAAAGGTTGTAATGAATTGATTAAAAATCACAAAGCAGCGATGATAACTTCTGGGGAAGATTTAATTGAACAGTTGGGTTGGAAAAAATTGATAATTAAAGAGTCTAAAATAGTACAACCCGAATTGTTTGTTGAATTGGAAGGGGGCGAAAAAGAAATTTATGATTTGTTAGCTGTAAATGCCATGCATGCTGATGAAATAGCTAGAACCAGTAATATTCCTATTTACAAAGTATCAAACTTTATTTTTCAATTAGAAATGAAAGGCTTGATTCAGGTATTACCCGGAAAACTGATTAAGAGAGTTTAGTCTTTACTCGTAATAAAACTTTCTAAAACTACTGCTGATACAATAATAATACCTCCAGTAACGGTTGAAATAGTTGGGATTTCATTTAAAAATATAAATGCCAATAAACTACCGTATAAAGGTTGTACACAGCTTAGCAAAGAGGCACTGGTGGCAGAAAAGTTTTTAAAATTACTTACCAAGTAAGTATGTCCTACTGCTGTGGTAAAAGCTCCCAATATTAATAAATGAGGTAATTGAGAAGTATAGTTTTGGATATTAAAATCAACAAATGCAAAAACAGGTAATAACATCACAACAATCAATCCTGTTTGGTAAAACATCAATTTGGTTGCATTGTGATTGGCTACTAAAGATTTCATTAAAATATTTCTGATAGCATAAAAAATGGCAGAAACAACACCAAAGCCAATTCCCAAGCTCGTATTGTTTTCAATACTAAATTCAGGTGTTAAAATGTATAAACCTAATAAAACAATCAATCCTAAAAATAAATGTTTTGGATTAAAGGTTGTTGTTCGGATCAAAGGCTCTAATAAAGTTGTGAAGATAGGATAGGTAAATAATGAAATAATTCCCAACCCTGCTCCAGCCAATTGTAAGGCATAAAAGTAAGTAATCCAATGGGCAGCTTGTAAAAATGCAGATAAAGTAAAAATGCCTCCTTCTTTAGCAACATTAAAATGCAAGCTAATTTTTTTGAACTTAATGAATATAAAAAGAGCAATAAATGCAAACAAACATCTTGACCAAATAGTAATGGCAGGAGCTAACGAAATGTAGTTTCCAAAGGGTGCAGCAGTTGCTATAATTAGTAAAGCTAAATTTAACTCAAGAATGTTTTTAAGTTGATTTTTCATCTAAATTATTTAGTTCCCGTACTACCAAATCCACCTGTTCCTCTTTGGGTACTGTCTAATTCTTCAACTTCTACCCATTCAGCTTGTTCATGTTTTGCAATTACTAATTGAGCAATACGCTCTCCATCGGTCACTTCAAAAACATCATTTGATAAGTTGACTAAAATTACTCCTATTTCTCCACGATAATCTGCATCAACTGTTCCAGGTGAATTTAATACAGTAATTCCTTTTTTTGCGGCCAAGCCACTTCTAGGCCTTACTTGTGCTTCGTATCCTTGTGGTAAAGCAATAAATAATCCTGTTTTTATGATAGCACGTTCTAATGGTTTTAAGAAAATACTTTCCTCTATGTTGGCTTTTAAATCTAAACCAGCTGCTCCACTAGTTTCATATTGAGGTAAGTCGTGTTTAGACTTGTTGATGATTTGTACTTTCATAAAGAATAGAATTTAAGGCAAAAGTACGGCCTTATTTAGACTTTAAAAACCTTTGTTTGATAAAATCTCGTTCAATGAAAATAACCAATAACAATGTAGTTAGTAATAAAAGAGAGTTTAAAATAAATTGTCCTCTGAGTGCATAAAAGGATATAAAACAAAGTCCTGTAATTAATAAAAATAAACCTAATATTTTAGAAACCTCATAAGGTGTTTTGTAATGTTTTTGTCCGTAAATATATGAAGTAGTCATCATGGTACCGTAGACAAAAAAGGTAACCCATGCAGCTCCCATATATCCAAAAATCGGCACAAAAATTAGCAATCCTATAATGGTTAACACTCCTCCTAAAATAGAAAAATACATTCCGTATTTGGTTTGATTGGTGTTTTTATACCAAACAGACAAGTTGTTGTAAATCCCTAATAAAAGATTGGCTAATAATATGATTGGAACGATGGCTAAAGTTTCAAAATATTCAGGTTTTTTAAGTAAAAGACTTGCAAAAAAATCGATATAAGCAACAATGGTTAAAACAATAAAAGCTCCCAATACGGTAAACCATTTTAAAACAATAGCATAAGTTTCACGGGCATTTTCTTTGTGCGATACATTAAAGAAAAAAGGTTCTGCCCCTAGTTTAAATGCCATGATAAATAAAGACATAAATACGCCTAATTTATAAGCTCCTGCATAAGCTCCAGCAATGCTTTCGTTTAAGAATCTTGGTAAAATAAGCTTGTCTAAATTTTCGTTGGTTACATAAGCCAAACCTGCAACTAAGATAGGCCATCCGTAGGTTAGCATTTTTTTTAGTAATGAAAAATCTAACTTCAGTTTAAAATTTAAAAACATGGGTAATACCATCAAAAAAGTAAATCCACTAGCAAATAAATTGGCTAAAAAGATATAGCCCACTTTTGACGAGGTTGTATACCAACCAAAAATAGCTGTGATTTTTTCTTGTGATAAAATCAATAAAAATAAAACATTAAGAATGGCATAAATAGAAATGTTTAAAACTCTAAATAATGCGTAATTAATGGCTTTGTTTTTTACTCTTAGATAAGCAAACGGAATTACCGTTAGCGTGTCAAATAACAAAATTCCTACAAGTGTTTTAAAGTGGATGATTTCCTCAAAACCCAAAAGAGGAGCTATTTGATTTGATAATAAGAATAATGGAATTAATGTTAAAAACGCAACCAATGCTACCGTACAAAAAGAAGTGCTTAATACTTTATTTCTGTCTTTTTCGGAGTTGAAAAACCTAAAAAAGGTAGTTTCCATTCCAAAGGTTAATAATACATTAAAATAGGCAGCCCATACATAAAACTCTGTGTTTACGTTAAATTGCTGGGTGCTTGCTAGCGTTTTGGTGTGAAGCCCTAGTAAAAAAACATTTACTGCTTTGGGTAAAACAGCTGCAAGTCCGTATATAAAGGTGTTTTTTAAAAAGGATTTAAGTGTGCTCAAATTAAATAAGATATAGCACAAATATATTCTATTTTTGTAGATGTAAATAAAAGAGACTATCAATAAAGAAATAATTAACCGAACATTACTATGAAAAGTATCATTATAAGAAAACGAGTGCTCGTGTTTCTTTTTTTTATAGGAGCTTATACTTTTAACACTGTTAATGCTCAAGCAGCTAAAGGATATAAAAAGTTGAGTTCTGCAGAAAAATGCTGGGTTATTTTTCATCCTTTTAAAGCCAAAAGAGCTTACAGAGTTTCTAAGGAAGTAGAACAAACCATAGATTCAATTTTAAATATAGGGGTGATGGGAAATCATCATGTAGGAAATCAGTTAGATGCCTTTAAACATGCTTTTTGGATGTGGAGTTTGGCTGAAGAAATTGGTTGGCGCTCTGCAAGAAGTTTAGGAAAACAACATGAAAAAGGGAATTATGAGTTTTATAAAAAACACAAACTAGAAGATGGAGTGCTGCCAGATAAAATAAGTTCTGAAATGGATTTATATAATAACAGTGTTGGTTTGACTTTGTATAAAGAACATAAAAAAGAAGACTTGTCTAAAAGAGAGCGAATTGAAATAGTAAGACAAGCGGTCATTGATGGAAAAATGAAAATGATCTATCAAACAAAGAACCGACAATATATAGATAGTTTAGGACAGATTATTCCGAAAGAAGAACATTATGGTTTGTGGGAAAACAGAAAATGTTTGGTGCCTTCAAGAGCTGAATATTTAATGGTAGATAATAAATCTAAATACTTAAATTTGTCAGATCAAAAAATAAATAGATGAGAACAGTACATTCAATTTTAGCAGCATTTGCATTGATTGCCATTGCCATGGTTGTGTTTAATGCAGTAATGAGTTTAAAAAGAGAAGAAAAATTTAAGGCAGGAGATCGTAAATTAGGATTGATTGCTTTAATTTTAACGCATACACAGTTTTTAGTAGGTTTAATTACTTATTATGTTTCTCCTTGGTATGAAACTTTAAGAAATGTTGGTATGGGAAATGCCATGAAAAATGCAGAGTTAAGATTGATGAGTGTTGAACATCCATTAACTATGATTATAGCCATTGCATTGATTACTGTTGGATGGTCTCGTCATAAAAAATTAACTGATGACAAAGCTAAATTTAAATCGTTTGCTATTTTCTATGGGTTAGGATTGATTTTAATTTTAGCTAGAATTCCTTGGTCTCATTGGTTTTAATTAAATAATTACATCTTATGGCTAAGCATAAAAAAATGCCTTTAGGTAAAAGCCTATTGGCTTATCCTTTATCGGTATTGTTTTATTTAGTTTATGGACTTTTATTATGTGTTTTTCATCCAATACAATGGGTTTCATTAAAGGTGGGGGGGTATACTGCACATAAAAAAGTGGTAGATGTCTTAAATGGATTGTTAACAGCCTCTTTATATATTTTAGGGACAAGGGTAAAGTTTATTAATCAATATAATTTTGATAATACGGTTCCAAATATCATTGTGTCTAATCATCAAAGTACGCATGAGATTCCTCCGCTAGGATATTTTTTCAGAAAATTACATCCCAAATTTGTTGCAAAAAAAGAGCTTGGTAAAGGTTTGCCAAGTGTTTCTTTTAATTTAAAGCATGGAGGGTCTGCTTTAATTGATAGAAAAGATGCAAGACAAGCATTGTCCGAAATAGGGAAATTTGCCAAATATTTAAAAGCCAATAATAGAGCTGGAATTATTTTTCCAGAAGGAACCCGTAGTAGAGATGGACAACCTAAAAGATTTTCTGAAAATGGGTTAAAAATCTTAACCAAGTTTGCTCCAAATGCTGTGGTCATTCCAGTAAGTATTAATAACTCCTGGAAATTATGGGAATACGGGCAGTTTCCCATGAATATTGGGGTAAAAATGACTATACAAACGCACGAGCCCATAAAAGCAGCAGACAAATCTTTTGAGGAGTTGTTTGCTGAGGTTGAGCAAAAAGTAAAGAGCAAGATTAATCTTTAAACTTAAACTCATCTTTATCTTCTAAGAATTTAAACTTGTCTCTTACTTTTTCTAAATGATTTATTTTTAGGCTAATTTGTCTAACCGTTTTAGATTCTTTTAAGTCAATTAAAGTTTCTCCTAAAGGGTCTATTACTTTTGAATCTCCGTGGTATTTTATTTCATTACCATCAACTCCAATTCTGTTTACAGCTACCACATAACTCATGTTTTCTATGGCTCTTGCTGTTAATAGGCTGTTCCATGCAAAGGATCTGTTGGCAGGCCAGTTGGCAACATATAAAGCCAAATCATAATGATTAGTATTACGAGACCAAACAGGAAAACGCAAATCGTAACAAACAAAAGGTTTTATTTTCCATCCTTTATAATGGATGGTGGTTAATTTTTTTCCGGGCGTGTAAACTTCATCTTCTTTACCAAAAGTAAATAAGTGCTTTTTGTCATAAGTAGCTTCAATTCCGTTGGGAGTTACAAATAAAAAACGATTGTAATATTTGTTTTTTTCTTGAATGCTTAACGATCCACAAACAGCACAATTTAATCTTTTAGAAGTTTTTAACATCCATAATACTGAAAGGCCATCCATGGTTTCTGCTATTTTAGAAGGTTCCATGCAAAAACCAGTTGAAAACATTTCCGGTAAAACAATAATATCAGTTTTGATATTGTTTAATTGTTTGTCTAAATTTTCAAGATTGGTTAAGTTGTTCATCCAAATATTATCGGTTTGAACAAGTGTGAGGTTTAATGAATCTGACATAATATTTCTGTTGCTTTGTGAATGGTTTCGTCTGTTTTGGCAAAACAAAAACGCAATACTTTTTCGTCTAGTTGGTTGGTGTTAAATACGGATATAGGAATGGTGGCAATTTTAAATTCTTTTACCAATCTTTTAGCAAATTCAACATCATTTTCTTCTGTGATTTTATTGTATTTTAATAGTTGAAAATAAGTTCCTTTACAAGGAGTGTAGCTAAAATTACTATTTTCAATTCCTTTTAAAAACAAATCTCTTTTGTTTTGATAAAATTGGTTTAGGTAATTGTAGTTATTTTCATCTTGTATAAAGATAGCAAATGCTTTTTGATATGGCGTATTGATACTAAATACATTAAACTCGTGTACTTTTACAAATTCATCCATTAAATGTTTTGGAGCCGCTGCATAGCCCATTTTCCATCCAGTATTGTGAAAGGTTTTTCCAAAAGAGGCAATAACAAAACTCTGCTCTTTTAAAATAGGATATTTACAAGCACTTTGGTGTGTAAGTCCATCATAAGTCATGTGTTCGTAAACCTCATCACTTATCACAATAATATCAGTATTTTTTATGATGTTCTGTAAAGCCAGCATATCACTTTTATCAAACAGAGTTCCTGTTGGATTAAGAGGGGTATTGATAATAATCATTCTTGTTTTAGTACTGATTTTATCGGCTACTTCTTCCCAATTGACTTTGTAATTAGGGTAGTTTAGTTGAATGAAAATAGGCACACCGCCATTTAATCTTACTACAGGTTCATAACTATCAAAAGCAGGTTTAAAAATAATCACTTCATCATCTTTGTGAACAAATGCAGTAATGGCATTAAACAAAGCCTCAGTAGCTCCGGCGGTAATGGTAATTTCGTTTGTAGCGTCGTATTTGGTTTGATAGCTTTTAAATATTTTATGAGCAATCACTTCTCTTAATTCTAAATCTCCACGCATAGGAGCATATTGATTGTATCCTTTTTGCATGGCCTCTGTAACCAATTGCTGTAATTTTTCTGAGGTTTTAAAATTAGGAAATCCCTGAGATAAATTAATAGCATTATGCTTATTTGCTAGAGCAGACATGGTAGAAAAAATACTTTCTGATAGCTTTGGTAATTTAGAGATATGCATAAATATATTTTGTTTTAACTAGCATAAAAATAAGGATTGATTTGTGATTTATATTCATTTAACCTTTTAATTACGTAGATAAATCTTACTTTTGAGTGAATTAAAAATGATATGTTTTAATGAAGAAAGATACAAAGGTAGTTGTTTTAGGAGGTGGTAGTTGGGCAACAGCTATTGTTAAAATGTTGTGTGAAAAAGTAGATCAGGTAGGTTGGTATATGCGTAATACAGCTGCTATTGAGTATATTAAGGAGCATAATCATAATCCTAACTATTTAACTTCTGTTGAGTTTAAAACGAGTCAACTTTTATTATCTGATGATATTAATGAGCTTGTTGAATATGCAGAAATCATCATTTTTGCTATTCCATCTGCTTTTTTAAATACAGAACTTTCAAAATTAACCGTTTCTTTAAAAGATAAAATGGTGTTTTCGGCTATTAAAGGAATTGTTCCTGAAACGGGAATGATTGTAGGGGAGCATTTAAATGAGACTTATGAAATTCCTTTTGAAAACATAGGAGTAATTGCAGGGCCGTGTCATGCTGAAGAGGTTGCTTTAGAACGCTTGTCTTATTTAACCATTGCTTGTCAAGATGAAGAAAAAGCAAAATGTTTGGCAGATTGTTTAACGTCTGATTATATTTTTTGTAAAACCTCTGATGATATTATTGGAACCGAATATGCTGCCATGTTAAAAAACATTTATGCCATTGCGGCGGGTATTGCTCATGGTTTAGGATATGGAGATAATTACCAAGCAGTGTTAATGTCTAATGCCATTAGAGAAATGAAGCGTTACATTAAAAAGGTACACAAGATGAAACGTAATATTAATAACTCTGCTTATTTAGGAGATTTGTTGGTTACCGGATATTCAACATTTAGTAGGAACAGAATGTTTGGAAATATGATTGGTAAAGGCTATACCGTAAAATCTGCCATGATGGAAATGAAAATGGTTGCTGAAGGATATTATGCTGTAAAATCTGCTTATGAAATCAATCAGGTAAATGGAGCCAAAACACCGATCATTGATACTGTTTATAGTGTTATTTACGAAGGGAAAAGTCCTAGAAAACACTTTAAGATATTGTCTGAAAATTTAGACTAAAACAAAAACGCCATCTTTTTAAAGATGGTGTTTTTGTTTTATTTAGGTTACTTGTAAAGCTTATTTAGCAATAATACCTTCTTTATTTAGTTGCTTAATTACTCGTAAAGCCCCTTCTTTAATAGTATTTTTTTCAAATACATATTTTTTATCATACATGGTGTTTCCTATAAAAAATGTGGTGTTAAAAAAGTTGGTTAACTTAAATAAATCTGGTTGTATCAATTCTACTTTTGCAAAAGATTTGGCCGGTAATTTATTAATGGTTTTACGCATTACAGAAGTTTCAATCATTTTGTCTTCATCGTATCCTTTAGAAACAATAATGGCCATTTCTAAATCTTCTTCTTTATCGTTCACCAAATAAATGTTCCAGTCCTCACATTGAAACTCATCGTTGTATTCTTTTACAACGGCCATAAAAACGTCCTTGATTTCTGGAATATTGATGTCTTTTTTCATGTTGTAAATAAGGTATAAAGTAAAAAGTTGTAAAGATTTAGCTTTACAACTTTTTAGAAAATAATATTTTAGTTAATAGATTTAAATTGCTCTAAGAAACGAACATCGTTTTCATAAAACATTCTAATATCTGGAATTTGATATAACAGCATCGCAATACGTTCTATACCCATTCCAAAAGCGTAACCACTATATTTTGTAGGATCTATATTGGCATTTTTTAATACATTAGGATCAACCATTCCACATCCCATAATTTCTAACCAACCTGTTCCTTTGGTAATTTTATAGTCGGTTTCCGTTTCTAATCCCCAGTAAATATCTACTTCGGCACTTGGCTCTGTAAATGGGAAATAAGAAGGGCGTAAACGTATTTTAGATTTTCCAAACATTTCTTGAGTAAAGTACAAAAGTGTTTGTTTTAAATCGGCAAAAGAAACATCAGTGTCAATATACAAACCTTCTACTTGGTGGAAAATACAGTGAGCACGAGCAGAAATATCTTCATTTCTAAAAACCCTACCCGGAGATAAAGTTCTAATTGGTGGCTCATTATTTTCCATATATCTTGTTTGTACAGATGAAGTATGAGTACGTAATAAAATATCTGGATTTTGTTCAATAAAGAACGTGTCTTGCATATCTCTTGCCGGATGATATTCTGGTAAGTTTAAAGCGGTAAAGTTGTGCCAGTCATCTTCAATTTCAGGACCTTCAGAAACCGTAAAACCAATTCTAGAAAACACATCAATAATTTGATTTTTAACAATAGATATTGGATGACGAGAACCCAAAGACATAGGCTCCGCAGGTCTGGTTAAATCGTTTAAACTACTAGTGTTTAAATTTGCTTCTTCTAAACTGGCTCTTAATTCATTTACTTTTCCTTCAGCAGCATTTTTAAATGTGTTTAATGCTTGTCCAAATTCTTTTTTCTGATCGTTAGCTACATTTTTAAATTCGGCAAAAAGGTCGTTTAATATTCCTTTTTTACCCATGTATTTAATTCTAAATGCTTCAAGTTCCTCTTTAGTAGTGGCCTTAAAATCATTTACTTCCCCAATCAGTTCTTTAACTTTATCTAACATAATTGCTATTCAGAAATTAGATTGCAAATTTAACAAACTATTTGGAGTAATGTGATATTTGTAAAGACTTTTACAAAGTTGTAAAAACTATTATAATTCTTTTAATTCGGCCGTTAAATTTACATTCACTTTTTCGGCAATTTTGTAGAACATAATACTAGGTATCTTTATTTTATAATCTTTAAGTTCTAGTATAAAAGTACTTTTAATAACGTAGTTGTTGTTTTGCTTTAAAAGCTTGATTTTTGTTGTTTTGGTTTGAGTATTGCCATGTATTTTAAAAGTTCCTTTAACCCATACTGTTTTTTCTGATGAAAAATCAGTCTTGCTAAAATTATCTATTTTACCGGTGAAGGTGGCCTTAGGATATTTATCACTTTCTATATAATTTTCGTTAAAATGCTCTTGCATTAATTTATTAGGAAAGGAAAAGTCAGACATGTTCATGCTACAAGCAATTTCACCTGTATCACTGTTTAATATGATTTTTACCTTTTCATTCTCAGCATTAATGGGTTCAATCTTGTTTTTACCTGCATCAAATTTAATGTTGGCTATGTCTGTTTTGTATAAATTTTTTTGTCCATAAAAAAGTGTAGTACCTAACAGAAATGTTAATATGTATAAAAATGTATTTTTCATTATTATTCTAGTTTTCCATCAGTAATCCATTTGTCAAATTTAGCTCTGGTAGCTGCAGGTAGTAAACCAGATTGCGGCATTGGAGCCGATGCACTGTTCATTCTAGACTGCATAGAGCTTGCATGGTCTCTTACAAGTTCATAAGTGTTATAGCTTGTTGGAGCGGCATTGGTTGTAGGGTTGTTGTGACATTGTAGACAATTATTATCAATAATAGGTTTGATGTCTTTGGTGTACGTTAGTTTTACAGTTGGATCTGTTTCTTTTTCTGTAAAATCAGATTCACTATCATTAGCGCAATTGACAAAAAAGATGGATAAAAAACCTATTAAAAATATTTTCTTCATGATTTAGTTATTTTAAATTTAAGATTTAGTAGTTTAATACTAGCTTAAATTACACATAATTAAATTTATATTCAATGAATAAGTATTTCTTTTTAGTCTTTTTACTATTATGTAATGTTTCTATATTCTCTCAAAGTAATTTGTTAGACATGATTGATGATGACACAGATGAAGCATCAACTGAAGTTAGTTCAACTTTTAAAAGTTATAAGTTAGTCAATTTTGAAACTCCAAAATTAGTTCCTAAAAATCATCTAAATTTTATTGTAGCTCATAGATTTGGAAGCGTTAAAAATGGAATAGAAGATTTATTTGGATTAGATATTGCCTCTACTCGTTTACAATTTGTGTATGGTTTATCTGATAAAATCAACCTTAGTTTTTCAAGGAGTAAATTTAGAAGAACGTATGATTTTGGAGCAAAGTATCATATCATCAATCAAAAAAAGAATGGATTTCCGTTCACCATAGCAGGTCATCATTTATTAGGGATAGACACTTCTTTGGATGAGAATTTATTACCAGGGATAAGATTTGCAAACAGACTAAGAAGTACTCATCAATTAATTATGGCAAGTAAAATTAACGATAAACTTTCTGTTGAATTTGTGCCAACTATTTTACATGATGGTTTGGTTGAATTGGAAGAACAAGATAATTTGCAATATGCTTTAGGTTTTGGAGGACGATATTTATTTACCAAAAGAATGGGGATTGTGGTAGATTATGGTTTGCATTTAAATAGAGCAAGTACAAGTCCGTATAAAAATGTTTTTTCCATAGGTTATGAAATAGAAACCGGAGGACATGTTTTTCAGCTACACTTTAGTAATGCTCAAGGAATGTACGAGAATGCTTTTATAACACAAGCAGCGGGTGACTGGTCTAAAAGAGATTTCTTTTTTGGATTTAATATTAACCGAATATTTAATTTAAAATCAAAAAAATAAAATACCGAGTTGGTATGTTTATTGTTTTTGATTGTAACAGATAACTAGATTTTAAAAGAAAAAAATGGATAAAAGAGTAAAAGAATTTATGGACGATATAAAAATTCGTAACGCTCATGAGCCCGAATTTTTGCAAGCAGTTCAAGAAGTTGCAGAAACAGTTGTTCCATATATATCTGAGCATGATATTTATGCTGGGAAAAAAATATTATCAAGAATTGTAGAGCCAGAAAGATTGATATCATTCAGAGTTTGTTGGGTTGATGATGATGGAGAAGTTCAAATAAATAGAGGATATAGAGTGCAAATGAATTCTGCAATTGGACCCTATAAAGGAGGATTGAGATTTCATCCTACGGTAAACCAAAGTGTGTTAAAGTTTTTAGCGTTTGAGCAAGTATTTAAAAATTCTTTAACTACGTTACCAATGGGTGGTGGTAAAGGAGGTTCAGACTTTGATCCTAAGGGAAAATCAGATGATGAAATTATGCGTTTTTGTCACGCTTTTATGTCTGAATTGTTTAGACATATTGGTCATGATACCGATGTTCCAGCGGGAGATATTGGAGTGGGAGCACGTGAAGTTGGATTCTTGTTTGGAATGTATAAAAAACTAAGAAACGAATTTACAGGAGTTCTTACTGGTAAAGGATTGTCTTGGGGAGGTTCACAAATTAGACCAGAAGCTACAGGATATGGAGCGGTTTATTTTGCAGATTCTATGTTAAAAACAAAGGATCAAACTATTAAAGGGAAAACAATTTTAATCTCAGGTTCAGGAAATGTGGCAGAGTATGCTGCCGAAAAATGTATTCAACTAGGAGGAAAGGTGGTTACGATGTCCGATTCTTCAGGGTATATTTATGATAAAGATGGAATAGATCAGGTTAAGTTAGACTTTATCAAAGATTTAAAAAATGTAAAAAGAGGAAGGATATCAGAATATATAGATGCTTATCCATCCGCAGTATTTTATAAAGGAAAAACACCTTGGTCAGAAAAATGCGATATCGCTTTTCCTTGTGCTACTCAAAACGAATTGCATGAAGAAGATGCTAAAAATTTAGTAAACAATGGTTGTATGTGTGTAACTGAAGGAGCTAATATGCCATGTACTATAGAGGCTGTAGCTGTTTTTCACAAAGCAAAAATATTATTTGCCCCAGGGAAGGCTTCTAATGCTGGTGGGGTGGCAACTTCTGGGTTAGAAATGACTCAAAATGCTTTACGTTACAAATGGACTCGTACAGAAGTTGATGAAAAATTAAAAGATATTATGAAAGATATTCATGCTTCATGCGTACAATATGGGACAGATGAAGATGGTTATATAAACTATGTAAAAGGAGCGAATATTGCAGGGTTTGTAAAAGTAGCAGATGCTATGCTTGCCCAAGGAGTTATTTAAATAATTTAAAATAAAATGAAAAGCCCTGTCATTTTTTGATAGGGCTTTTTTAGTTTTAAGATGTTTATTTTTGTTTTACTCACTTTAGTACATATTGGAAGAATCAGTTTTTATCGTTCGTAAAATTATTCATGTGGATATGGATGCTTTTTTTGCTTCAGTGGCTCAGTTAGACAATCCTGAGTTGCGAGGAAAAGCAATTGCTGTTGGTGGTGATGGTAGAAGAGGGGTGATTGCAGCTGCGAGTTACGAGGCTAGAAAATTTGGAGTAAAATCTGCCATGGCAGGTTCATTGGCTAAAAAAATGTGTCCTGATTTAATTTTTGTTCGTTCTGATTTTGTAAGATATAAGGAGGTGTCGAATCAAGTAAGAGAAATTTTTTATGAGTATACAGATTTGGTAGAGCCTTTATCTTTAGATGAAGCTTATTTAGATGTGACCATTAATAAAAAAGGAATGCAATCGGCTACAATGATTGCACAAGAAATTAGAGATGAAATTTTTAAGAGAACAGGTTTATGTGCCTCAGCAGGAATTGCTCCTAATAAATTTGTAGCAAAAATTGCTTCGGATGTAAATAAGCCTAATGGACAAAAAACCATTACTCCTGATGAGGTAGTTCCCTTTTTAGAGACTTTGCAGATTCGTAAGTTTTATGGGGTAGGAAAAGTAACTACTCAAAAAATGTATCAATTAGGGATTTTTACTGGAGCAGATTTAAAGAGTAAAAGTTTAGCGTTTTTAGAGCAGCATTTTAAAAGTGCTGCTCAGCATTATTACAATATTGTAAGGGGTATTCACAATAGTCCTGTTCGTGCATCAAGAACAAGAAAATCGGTAGGGGCAGAACATACTTATTTAGAAAATTTAACTTCAGAAATTTTTATTTTAGAAAAGTTAGAAATTATAGCTAATGAAATAGAAAATAGGTTGTTAAAAAGTAATGTAAAAGGAAGGACAATTACATTAAAAATAAAATATAGTGATTTTACTCAAACGACAAGAAGCAAAACGTTAGAAGAATTTATCCATTTGAAAACGGATATTTTTCCTGTTGTGAAAGAACTTTTATATCAAGAAGAATTAAAAGAATCGGTAAGGTTGTTAGGAATTTCTATCAATAATTTAAATAATGAAGAGCCTAAAACGGTAAAACAATACATTCAACTAAAATTAGATTTATGAAAGTGAATAAGGAGGAATTATTGAAGAGATGTGTTCAGTTAATTGACGATAAATTAGAAAATATTCAACAAGCAATTAATGGTTATCAGCAAGATTTAAATTCAGAAACCAAAAGCTCTGCAGGTGATAAACACGAAACCGGTAGGGCAATGTTACAGTTAGAAATGGAAAAATTGGGACAACAATATCAAACGGTGTTGTCTCAAAAAAATATGTTGCGAAAAATAGAAATATCTCCTAAAACCAAAGCTCAAATTGGGAGCTTGGTTTTAGCCAATGGATTTTATTATTTTTTAGCCTCAAGTATTGGACAAGTAAAATATGAAGAAAAAACCTTTATGGTCATTTCCATCAACTCTCCTATTGGTCAATTATTGATAGGAAAACAAAAAGATGATTGTTTTGTGTTTAACGGAAAACAATTAAAAATAGATGAGGTTTTTTAATAGTGTTTTTTCATCTCGACTCCGCTCGATGACCTCGGTTTTTAAATAAAACTATTTACTTGTTGATGTGTTTAATTGTTGAATAGATTTTTTAATCAGTAACCATTTCCTATTTCTTAGGTCTCCTACGTTGAGGTTTTTTATACTTTTTGGCAATCATTCTACGGTAACTTCCTCCTAAATTCACTTTTTTGTTTTTTTCTGATTTCTCATGAAAAGCAGGTCCAGGAGCAAATTCTTTAGATCCTAATTTTTGATAAGGAGTAATGTCTTCAATTTCTACTTCCTCTTCTAATAATTTACTTTCAATAAAAATCTCTTCGGGTAAATTATATTTAGGAATTTCATAATCCATTAAAGCTTCGATAGCTTCAACCATTTCATTGTCTTTTTCAGTAATAAAAGACAAGGCAAAACCTTCGTTACTAGCACGACCAGTTCTACCAATACGGTGCATATAAGCTTCAGGTTCTTTTGGTAAATCAAAATTGATTACATGTGTTACGTCTGGAATGTCCATTCCTCTAGACAATACATCGGTAGTAATTAAAACTCGGTGCTTTCCAGCTTTGAAGTTTTCTACAGAACGCAAACGATAATTTTGTGTTTTGTTAGAGTGAATTAAAGCAAAAGAATCTTCTGGATATTCTGCCATTCCCTGAATTTCGTTAAAAACCAGATCGGCTAAATATTTATGTTTGATGAATACCAAGACACGAGTCATGTCTTCATCATCTTGTAATAAATGGTTTAATAAATTTATTTTGGTATAGAAGTTTGGCACTACAAAGGCCATTTGATCTATGTTTTCTAAACGAGTTCCCGATGCTGCAGACTCTACATTAATAGGATTGTTAAAAAAATCTTCAATCAATTCAGAAACTTCATCGGTCATAGTTGCAGAAAACAAAATGGCTTGTTTCTTTTTAGGAACCAAATCAATAATATCAATCAATTGCAATCTAAAACCAAGGTTAAAAATTTCATCAACTTCATCAATCACTAATTTCTGAATAAACTTAAGTTTTAAAGCTCCAGCCATTCCTAAATCAATCACACGTCTTGGTGTAGATACCAAAATATCTAAGCCGTTGTGAATCATTTCTTTTTGTTTGTTGATGTTTGCTCCACCATAAATTCCACCATAGCGAACGTTTAGGTAAGGAGTTAATTTATCTAAAGCATCAATTACCTGTACAACCAATTCACGAGTAGGAACTACAATTAAAACTCTAGGGTGCTTTTGTTCAGAATACGGTAACATGCGCAAAATAGGCATTAGGTAAGCAAAAGTTTTACCAGTTCCTGTTTGTGCAATACCAACAACATCTCTACCAGACATGATACAAGGAAAAGCATCTTCCTGTATTTTTGTAGGTTCGGTGTATCCCAAGTCGCTAATAGCGTTGCGAAGTTGGTTGTTAAGGTTTAAATTTTCAAAAGACATAATTCCTAAATTTCTAGCTGCAAAGATAGGCAAACAAGAATAAGGAAATTGCTTAAAAAGAAGAGGTTATTTTTCTTTCTTCCAATTTTTGTTTAATTCGTCTTGCAATTTACGGCTTACTTCTTGAAAACGCTTTAAAGAATTCTTTTTGTGTTTTTCAAATTCAATTTCCAAACTGTTTAGATCATCAACAGCTTTGTTTGTAATTCCAAGGTTTTGCTTGTATTTAAATATAAAGAAACCTAGTAAAATAAATAAGGTAATATAGGTAACAGCAATTACGGTAGAAAAAATGGTTTTGCTAGTAGGCATTCCTAAAATAGATCTACTTTCTTTAAGAGAGATTGCTGTTTCTAATTTGTTTTGAGTGTCAGTTAATTTTTCTTGTAAAGATGTTATCTGTTGTTTGTTGTCTGTGATAACCCCATTTTTTTCAGCAATAATGTTTTTTTGAGACTGAATAGAATCCAAAACACTACTTTTTAAAGTATTGTATAAAGAAATACTAATCACTTTGTATTCTTGATAAGTAGTAGATTTTTTGTATAAATAATCAAATTGAAGACCAATATTTTCTTTTGCCTCAAAAGGATTCTCTAATTTGTTGCTTTTAGGTTGTGGAGTGTTTGTTTGCGTTATTTTACTGATAGTCTCTATTTTATACTCTTTTGCAAAGCTGGTGGTAAGTGTAAGTAGTAGAAAAAGGGTAGTTATATGTTTCATAAAAATATTAATTCAAGTGCTAATGTAACGCTAAAGTACTAAAATCATTGTTTATAATAAATAATGAAGGATTTTCCAGACTATTTAATTCAACTTTACTTTAGTATATTTACCTTTGTAACCCTTAAGAAAAGAACATATGGATTTCGGAAAAGAATTTGAAAAATACGCTACTAAGCATCACGGTATTAGTAGTACACATTACGATAAAATAGTAAGTTCAGTAACCCCATATATTATGGAAGAACGTCAGTTAAACATTACACAAATGGATGTTTTCTCTCGTTTAATGATGGATAGAATTATTTTTTTAGGAACAGGAATTAACGATCAGGTAGCCAATATCATTCAAGCGCAATTGTTGTTTTTAGAATCTGTAGATGCTTCTAAAGACATTTCAATTTATATCAATTCTCCAGGTGGAGGTGTTTATGCAGGTTTAGGTATATATGATACCATGCAATTCATCAAACCAGATGTAGCAACTATTTGTACCGGTATGGCGGCAAGTATGGGAGCTGTGTTGATGTGTGCAGGAGCAGCAGGAAAACGTTCTGCATTACCGCATTCACGTGTCATGATTCACCAACCATTAGGAGGTGCACAAGGACAAGCTACTGATATGGAAATTACCGTTAGAGAGATTAACAAATTAAAGCAAGAATTATATACCATTATTGCCAATCATTCGGGACAACCTTTTGATAAAGTTTCTCAAGATTCTGATAGAGATTACTGGATGAAAGCTGATGAAGCAAAAGCTTACGGAATGGTAGATGAAATTCTAACAAGAAAATAAATTGGTTATTCGTTTTTAGGAGTTGGTTGTTGGTAAAGTAATTAAAACCTAGCAACCAAAAACTACAAACCATTAACCAAAAACCAGGAAAAATGTCAAAAGAAGGAATGGAGTGCTCGTTTTGTGGGCGTAAGAAGGAAGAAACAAACCTGTTAATTGCAGGGGTTGATGCACATATTTGTGATAGTTGTGTGTCTCAAGCTTATGGAATTTTATCAGAAGAAATAGAAGATGAGTCGGGTGGTAAAAACACCGATTTGGTGGTAAAAAAACCAAGAGAAATTAAAGAGTTTTTAGATCAATATATCATTGGTCAAGATCAAACTAAAAAAACCATGGCGGTTGCAGTGTATAATCATTACAAAAGGTTAACGCAGCCAGATACTTTAGACGAAGAAGTTGAGATAGAAAAAAGTAACATGGTTTTGGTAGGAGATACTGGAACAGGAAAAACATTAATTGCAAAAACCATTGCAAAAATGTTAAATGTGCCTTTTTCTATTGTTGATGCTACGGTGTTAACACAAGCAGGTTATGTAGGTGAGGATGTAGAAAGTATTTTAAGTCGTTTGTTGCAGGCAGCAGATTACGATGTAGAAAGTGCTGAGCGTGGAATTGTTTTTATTGATGAAATTGATAAAATTGCTCGCAAAGGAGACAATCCATCTATTACTCGCGATGTTTCTGGTGAAGGAGTGCAACAAGCTTTGTTAAAATTGTTAGAAGGAACGGTAGTGAATGTAGCTCCAAAAGGAGGACGTAAACACCCAGATCAAAAGTTTATTGAGGTAGATACTAAGAACATTTTATTCATTGCAGGTGGTGCTTTTGCAGGTATTCAACGTAATATTAGTAAGCGTTTGAATAGACAAGCAGTTGGTTTTGGTGCTTCTTTAAGTGAAGACAGGGTTGATGATAAAAACCTGTTACAATACATCATTCCTACAGATTTAAAAAACTTTGGATTGATTCCTGAAATTATTGGTCGTTTGCCAGTGTTGAGTTATATGAATCCATTAGATACTACAGCTTTGCGAGCTATTTTAACAGAGCCTAAAAACTCGTTAATCAAGCAATACACGAAGTTGTTCCAAATGGATGGAATTGAATTTACGGTAGATGATGAAGCTTTAGATTATATTGTAGAAAAAGCAATTGAGTATAAACTTGGAGCAAGAGGATTAAGATCTTTATGTGAAGCTATTTTTACTGATGCTATGTTTGACATGCCTAGTACCGATGAAACTTCTTTTGAGGTAACCAGAGAATATGCTGAAAGTAAATTAAGTAGCACGATGCTTAAACAATTAAAGCAAGCGTCTTAGTTAATTAACAATTACGAATTTTATAAAAAGCCTGATAAAGATTATTTTATCAGGCTTTTTGATTTAACGGCATTTTATTTTAAAAGGATGATTATTCTTTCAAAGCAAAATTTACCATCCAATTGATTCCAAATTTATCAGTAAACATTCCAAAATAATCTCCCCAGAAAGTATTATCCATAGGCATGGTTATTTGACCTCCAACAGATAGACTCTGAAATAATTTGTCTGCTTCTTCTTTACTTTCAGTGTGAATTGAAATAGAAAAATTATTTCCTTGAACAAAAGGAGGAGCCCAATCACCTTCAATAGTGTCACTACCCATTAAAAGTGTGTTTCCAATAGACAAACCAATATGCATAATTTTGTTTTTAAAAGATTCCGGTACTTCAAAACCACCGCCTTCAGGCATTTCGCTAAATCTTCCAACGTAGTTGAATTCTCCGCCAAATATGGATTTATAAAAATTAAAAGCTTCTTCACAATTTCCATTAAAATTTAAATAGGTGTTTACTGTTGCCATTTTATAAGGTTTTAAGTTTATGAAATAAGTATGTTATGTTTTTAAAGTGTTTGACTAAATGATAAAAATAAGTTTTTTATTGTCAAAAACAATTGATTTTTTAGGGTTTAGTTAGTTGGTTTTTAGTGTGTTGTTTGTTTTATTTGAGTCCTGTGATAATGCTTTCAAATCATCATATTTTGTTTTTTGTGTATGATGGAATTCTATACCTATATTTGTATAAAAATGAAAGTAAATTGATTTCAAGAGAAACCATAGATCGTGTTTTTGAAACTGCTCGAGTAGAGGAGGTGATAGGGGAATTTGTGACTTTAAAAAAATCTGGAAGTAGCTACAAAGGACTTTCTCCCTTTGTAGATGAAAAATCACCTTCTTTTATGGTGTCTCCAGTAAAAGGAATTTGGAAAGATTTTAGTACAGGTAAAGGAGGAAATGCTATTTCCTTCCTTATGGAACATGAGCATTATTCATATCCAGAAGCCATTCGTTATTTAGCGAATAAGTATAATATTATTATAGAAGAAACTGAACAATCTGACGAACAGAAAGAAGCGGCAGATGAACGTGAAAGTATGTACTTGGTTTCTAAATATGCGCAAGATTATTTTCATAAAACCATGCTCAATACCCAAAAAGTAAAGGCTATTGGGTTGAGTTATTTTAAAGAACGTGGTTTTACCAATGAAATGATTGAGACGTTTCAGCTTGGATATTGTTTAGATGAATGGACGGCTTTTACAGATTCGGCTTTAAAAGATGGATACGATTTACAATATTTGGAAAGCACAGGTCTAACTATTGTAAAAGAAGGAGGAAAACAGTTCGATCGATTTAAAGGTCGTGTGATGTTTCCAATTCACAGCATGAGTGGTCGTGTGCTGGGGTTTGGAGGTAGAATTTTAACCAATGATAAAAAAGCGGCTAAATATTTAAACTCTCCAGAGAGTGAAATTTATCATAAGAGTAAAATCTTATATGGAATATACCAAGCTAAGAAAACAATATCGAAAGAAGATAATTGTTATTTGGTAGAAGGATATACAGATGTAATTTCCATGTATCAAAGTGGAATTACCAACGTGGTGGCTTCTTCAGGAACCGCTTTAACACCAGATCAAATTCGTTTGGTAAAAAGGTTAACGCCAAATATGACCGTGCTTTTTGATGGTGATGCTGCAGGATTACGAGCTTCGGTTCGTGGTATTGATTTAATTCTTGAGCAAGGAATGAATGTAAAAGTGGTTACGTTTCCTGATGGAGATGACCCCGATTCTTTTGCTAAGAAAAAAACAACGGCGGAATTAAAAGAGTATTTAGAAAACAATCAACAAGATTTTATCAGTTTTAAAGTATCTCTTTTATTAGAAGAAGCGCAGAACGATCCTATTAAAAAAGCAGGATTGATTCGTGATATTGTGATGAGTATTTCTAAGATTCCAGATAGTATTAAACAAGAAGTTTATATTCAGGAGTGTTCCAGAATGATGGAAATTTCAGAAACGGTTTTGTTTAATGAGTTGGCTCAAATGTTAGACAAGCAGGCTAGAGATACAGAGAGAAAGCCTAGCACAACTCCTAGAATGACCATTGCTTCTTCTTCGAATAGAGCTAAGCCTGTTCAAAATACTTCTTCTGGAAATGATATGCCAGATGATGCTGCTTTTCAGGAAATGATGATGTCTCAAGAGAGTAGTACTAATGCTGTTCAAAGTGGAAAATCTAAACCAGGAGCTCTGTTGGCTCCAAAAGGAATTAATACTCTGGATTTATATGAACGTGAAATCATTCAGATTTTATTATTATATGGAAATCATGAGGTAAATTTTATAGATTGGATTGAAGATCATGATAGCAGAGGAAAAGTTGTGATGGTAAAAGAAGAGTATACCAATACGGTTGCCCATGAATTGTATTTACAGTTACAAGATGATGAAATTGAGTTTACCAATCCTTTATTCTTAAAGATTTATAAAGAAATTAGTTATCAAATCAATCAACAGGAAAAGTTAGCAGTAGAACGATTAACAAGTCACGAAGATTCAGAAATTGCTAGTGAAGTCACAAATATTTTAATGGATGATGAGCGTTATATATTAAGTGATTGGGCATCAAAAGAAATTGAAGTTGCCCAGAAAACAGATGTGCTACAAAAATTGGTTCAAGATGCAATTTTAAATTTAAGAAGGGTTTTAATTGAGTTGAAAGTGAAGGAGTTAATGCAGGAGGTTGCTGATGAAGAAAAGAGAGTAGAAGCTTTGCAAGATGTGATGAATTACACTCAATTAAAGACATTGTTGTTTGATAAATTACATCGAGTTCTCTAATTTATTAATTATAAAATAGCTAATTAAATTTTTCTTTTTTGGTATATCTTTACTGTAGTAAAAAATATAAAAATGGATTCTCATATTATTCTTAAGAAAGAGATATTATTAAGTATTATAGCGGGTGTTTTAATGATGGCGGTTATTTTTTTTATAAAAAATGCCATTCATAAATTTACATTTGTGAAATCAATAGATGCTAACAGACGAAAAATTATTGTCGTTTTAAGTTATTTAGTGATTTATGCGATTTTCGGAGCTATTTTCGCAATTATTTGGGGAGTAGATTCTAACCAACTTTCCATCTTTGTATCTTCTACTTTAGCTGTTTTAGGTGTTGGTTTTTTTGCTCAATGGTCTCTATTGTCAAATTTAACAGCTAGTGTTATTTTGTTTTTTAATCACCCAGTAAGAATAGGAAGTAGGATTAGAATTTTAGACAAAGATTTTGAGTTAACAGGGGAGGTAAAAGATATAACTGGTTTTTATTTTTTTATTGAGACAGATAAAGGAGAAACCATTACGTTTCCTAATTCTTTAATTATGCAAAAGGGGATTGAAATTTTAGAAGATAAAAAAGGATCTCTTTAGTTCTTTAAACTGAATTGCTAGTATATTAATTTTAGTATATTTCGCTAAAATATTTTTTTGAAAACAATAGTTGTTTCTGTTACCAATGATTTAGTTATAGATCAACGTGTGCATAAAGTTTGTATCACGTTGCAAGAAATGGGTTTTAGTATTCATTTAATAGGTAGAAAACTAAAAAATAGTTTACCTATTGATAGAAATTATAGAACAACTAGAATAAAACTTTTATTTAATAGAGGACCGTTGTTTTATGCAGAATATAATTTTAGATTGTTTTGGTTCTTACTTTTTACTAAAAAAGAGGTGCTGCTTTCGAATGATTTAGATACATTATTGTCTAATTTTTTAGTTTCAAAAATAACCAACAAGCCTATTGTTTATGATAGTCACGAATTGTTTACTGAGGTTCCAGAATTAATTCATAGACCAAAAGTTCAAAAGGTTTGGTTAGCCATAGAACAATTTATTTTTCCTAAGTTAAAAGATGTGTTTACGGTTAATCAACTGATTGCAGATATTTATTATAATAAATATAAAGTGCCCATAAAGGTCTTAAGAAATATTGCCCCAAGATATCATTTTACAAGTATTGAAGAAGATTTTGTGCAAAAAGTAAAAGGAGATTCTAAAATGCTGATTTTACAAGGAGCAGGAATTAATATTGATAGAGGTGGAGAGGAAGCTGTAGAAATGATGCGTTATGTAGATGGAGCAGTTTTGTATATTATTGGTAGTGGAGATGTTTTTCCATTACTTCAAAAAATAGTAGATAAATATCAATTACAAAACAAAGTTTTTTTGCTGGGAAGAAGGCCTTATGATGAGTTAATGACTTATACTAAAATTGCTGATATTGGTTTGTCTTTAGATAAAAATACCAATTTAAATTACGAGTATAGTCTGCCTAATAAGGTATTTGATTATATTCAAGCAGAGACACCTTTGTTGGTTTCTAATCGTAGGGTGGTAGCTAAGTTGGTGAATGATGAAAATATAGGAGAAGTTATTTCACATCATAACCCCAAAAAAATGGCAAAAAAAGTAATGGAGATGTTGGATTCCCCTGATTATGAAGTTTGGAAAAATAATTTAAAAGCAGCAGCTCAAAAATATAATTGGGAAAAAGAATCAGAAGTTATTAAGCAGGTTTATAGCAAGTTTTTATGATGATAATTTATTCAGAAGTTATATCTTCTAGATTGATTTACACTTTAAACGTACTGTTTAAGTATGTGATAGGGGTTGATTATGATTTGACAAGTAATCAACATGATTTTGAAGCATCAGTCAAGTCTAAAGTAAATTACTCTGAAAAAAATATTGATAATGCTTTACAAATCGCTCCTTCAAAATTGCTGTTTGAAAAAAGTATTCAAGAGCAAAACATTCAAGTAGACTGGGTAGATGAACTGCCATTTTTTTTTAAAACAAATGGAGAGATTCCATATGATATTTTTGCTTCTACTTTTTACATGGTTGTGAGGTATGAGGAATATTTGTCTTTTAAGCCTGATGCTCATGGACGTTTTTCTGCTGAAAAAAGTTTGGCTTTTAAACAAGGCTTTTTAAAAAAGCCAGTAGTGAATTTATGGGCAATTTTTTTGCAAAATAAATTACAAGAAATATCTCCTAATTTATCTTTTCCCAAAAAGAAAACTAGCTTTTTAAATACCTTAGATATTGATATTGCATATGCTTATAAGGCAAAAGGTTCTTTTCGTTTTATAGGTGGTTTTTCAAAAGCTATTATACAAAGAAATAAAGAAGAAATAGGCTTGAGAAAGAGTTACTTAACTTCTAAAAAAGATCCTTTTGATACTTATGATTTTATTGCAAAAAAATCTGAAAACATTAACACTCAGTATTTCTTTTTGCTAGGAGATTATGCTGAATTTGATAAGAATATTCATCCTTCAAAAAAAGGATTAAAAAAGTTGATTTTAAAACTGAGTAAACAACACAAAATAGGAATTCATCCTTCTTATCAATCTAATCAAAAACTAGAAAAAGTAGCTAAGGAAATAAAGAGGTTAGAGAAAATTCTAGATGATGAAGTAACACTTAGTCGTCAACATTTTTTAAAAATGAGTTTTCCATTAACTTACGAAAACTTAATCAACAATGGAATTAAAGTAGATTATACTATGGGCTTTGCTTCTCAGGTTGGTTTTAGAGCTGGAGTTTGTAATGTTTTTCCATTTTATAATTTAGAAAAAGAAGAGCAAAGGCCTTTGTGGATAGTGCCTTTTCAGGTGATGGATGGAACATTAAATCAGTATTTAAAGTTAAGCCCAAAAGAGGGAATTCAAGAAATAAAAAGTTTAATAGAGGAGGTAAATAATGTTAACGGTTTGTTTGTTTCGCTTTGGCATAATTCTTCTTTGTCAGAAACAGATATTTGGAAATGTTGGCGAAAAGTGTATGAGGAAATGTTAACTTTAATGAGGAATTGAGTAAAATTACATGCATAAAAAAATTCACATAGTATCTTTTGATGTACCTTATCCGCCAAACTATGGAGGAGTAATTGATGTTTTTTATAAAATAAAAGCATTGCATAGTATTGGAGTAAATATTATTCTACACTTATTTGAATATGGTAGGGGAGAGCAAGAAGAATTAAAAAAATATTGTGAGCAGGTATTTTATTATAAGAGAGAGGTTCATAAAAGGGCATTGGTTTCTAGGTTGCCATTTATAACTAAAACTAGGTGTAATGAACAGTTAGAAAAACGTTTGTTACAAGATGATTTTCCTATCCTTTTTGAAGGGTTGCATACTACTGAGTTGATTTATAACAATAAACTAAATGATAGATTTTTACTAGTAAGAACACATAATATTGAGCATGAATATTATCGTGGATTGGTCAAGACTGAAGCCAATTTCTGGAAAAAATCATTTTTTAAATTAGAGTCTTTAAAGTTAAAGAAATATCAATCTGTTTTAAAAAAGACAACTTATATTTTAAGTATTTCTCCGGTAGAACAAGATTATTTTTATAGGCTATATGGAAGTAAAACTGTGTATATACCTGTTTTTACAAACATGGAATTTACTGAATTTCTTCCAGAAGAAAATTTTATTCTTTGGCATGGAGATTTAAGAGTTAGTGATAATGTTAAATCAGCTTTACAGGCTATTGAGGTTGTGAAAAATACTGCTTATAGGCTGGTTATTGCTGCTAGTTATAAATGTGATTTAATTATAAAAGCTTGTGAGTTATATGAGAATGTTACCATAGATTTTCTTGAAAACGAGAATGATTTAGAAGTACTATTAACAAAAGCCAAAGTAAATTTATTATTTACATATCAACCTACAGGAATCAAGTTAAAATTAATCAATACTTTGGTGAAAAGCCGTATAGTATTAACGAATGAGATGATGGTAGATGGAACAGGCTTAGAAGAATTATGTGTGATAGCAAATTCAACAGAAGAGATTAAACATCAATTAAAAGAATTAATGAATACTCTATTTACAGATGAGGATAGAAGTAAGAGAAAAGAATTACTTAAGTCTTTCGATGTAAAATTAAATGCTCAGAAAATAATTGATTTATTAGATTAGTTACTGCTGGTGCACTACTTCAAAAACTTCTCCGTTTTCAACCTTAAAAGTACGCTGAGGATATTTTAAAATTAAAGAATAATCGTGAGTTGCCATTAAAATGGTTTTTCCACTTTTGTGAATCTGATTTAGCAATTCCATCACCTCCATAGAAGTTTTTGGATCTAAATTCCCTGTTGGCTCATCGGCAATAATTAATTCCGGATCGTTTAACAATGCTCTAGCAATGGCAATTCTTTGTTGTTCTCCTCCAGAAAGTTGAAAAGGCATTTTATAACCTTTGTCTTGCAAACCAACTTTGGTTAAAACTTCGTTTATTTTACTATGCATTTTGTCTTTGTCTTTCCAGCCTGTGGCTTTTAAAACAAATAGCAAGTTGTCGTTAATACTTCTGTCATTTAATAATTTAAAATCCTGAAAAACAATTCCAATTTTACGTCTTAAAAAAGGAATTTGTTTTTCTTTTAAGCTAGGTAAATCATACTCAACTACTTCACCAACTCCGTCAATTAAAGGCAAGTCTCCATAAAGTATTTTTAACAAGCTACTTTTTCCACTTCCTGTTTTTCCAATTAAATAGAAGAATTCCCCCTTGTTAATTTCAAAGTCTAAATTCTTAAGAATTAAAATATTGTCTTGAAAAATATTGGCGTTTTTTAAGTATAAAACAGGCTGAGACATAGGGTTGATGTTTTATACAAACATATGTAAATTCTATGAATCTTAAAATTATATACACATGCTTTATGAGAACATATATTAATCTATTGAAGTTTTTATTTGTGATGAGTAATTTAATTTTTTTGACAAGTGATATGACTACCCAAATTACTCTGATACTGTTAATTAAATAAGTTATTGTTTCTGTATTTACTGTTAAAAAATCAATCATAAATAATAAGTTTTAAGAGTTATAAAGCATCATTTTAAAATGCCTGTTCTTTCATAAGGTGGGAGTGTGTCGTAATAAACTGTAAATCAGTAACTTGATTGAGTTTATGAAATGTAGATTTACTTGGGTGTACTAGTTGTTTTATTTATGTTTTTTGGCTCGGTTAATCACTAGAATAAAAACAAGATTTCAAATAAAATAGACTCAATTCCGTTAATTGATAAGTATATTATTTAATTTTAATCTTTGAATAAATAGAAAGAATTTATGAAGAAACAATTTGTGAGAATCGTTAGTGTTGTGCTCTTTAGCTCGGGGACATTAATGGCTCAAAATAGTTATAAAGAAAACCCATCAGTTAAGTGGTATTCCAAAGCAGTCTTAGCTTTTGATAAAGAAGAATACTCCTTAGCAAAAGAGTATTTACAGAAAGTAGTGTTCGAAGATTATAAAGAATCTTCTGTTCAAGTATATCAAATGCTAACCAATTTAGCGTTGAATGAGCCTAATGCAGGAACTGAAACAGAAAAGTATTTGGCTTCTAATCCGTTTACGAGTCAGAAAACAGATTTGATTTTGGCTTTGTCTAATTATTATTTCCAAAGAAAAGACCATCAAAAAGCTTTGGGTTGGTTTCAGAAATTGGATGTTAAATTGTTGACAGACGAACAAGAAAATAATTATAACTACAAGTTAGCGTTTGCCAATTACACTCAGAAAAATTATACCAAGGCAAAACAATATTTAATTCCAATTTCTAAAAGTGGGGCTTATCAAAAAGAAGCACATTATTATTTGGGAAATATTGCCATGGAAAACAAAGATTATGACACAGCTTTGTATCATTTTAATTTTATTGAAGACAGTCCTAAATATCAAAAAGAAATTGTTTATCAAGAATTGGTGATTTTATATCATCAAAAACAATATCAGCAAGTGGTTGATTTGGGAGAAGCTTATTATCCTGAAGTAAATGGTTTGTTAGAGCAGTCAGAACTGTCTAAAATTATAGGAGAAAGTTATTTTTATTTACAGAATTATAAACAAGCCATTCCTTATTTAATTAAATACAGAGGGAGACATAGAAAATTGTCTGAGGCTGATTATTACTTTTTAGGATATGCTTATTATCAACTAAAAGATTATCATTCAGCTATTGAAAATTTTAACAAAATTACCGATGAAAAAAGTGCTGTTTCGCAAAATGCACATTATCATTTAGGAGATTGTTATTTAAAATTAAATCAGAAAACACAAGCTTTAAATGCTTTTAAAAATGCATCAGAAATGACATTTGATGCCGAAATTCAACAAGATGCTTTTTTAAATTATGCCAAGTTGAGTTATGAAATCGGGAATCCTTATCAAAGTAGTTCTGAGGTTTTACAAGAGTTTGTAGACCAATATCCAAACGCACCATCTTCTGAATTGATAGAAGGATTAATTGTAAGTGCTTATTTACAGTTTAAAGACTATGAAGGAGCGCTTGATTATTATGATACTCAAAGTTTAGTGAAAGACGGGCAATATCAAGAAATATTGTTACAAAGAGGTTTTGAATTGTTTACGGCTCGTAAATACAAAGAAGCTTTATCTGTTTTTGGGAAAGCTGCCAATATGTATAACAACAAACAAACCAAGCAAAGAGCTTTGTTTTGGATGGCTGAAAGTTTATCAGAAATGTACAATTTTAAAGATGCTGCTTATGAATATGAAATGTTTGTAAAGAATGCCGCATCAGAATCAATAAAAGAATATCCTGATGGATTGTATGGTTTGGCTTATAGTTTATTTCAACAAAAAAAGTACAACAATGCTTTAACCTACTTTGAAAAATATCTTACTGTTGCCAATGATGATGCAAAGAAAAGAAATGCTGAATTGCGTATTGCGGATTGTCATTTTGTGAACAAAACTTATTGGAGTGCTTTAGAAAATTATAATAAGATTATTAAAGAGAATAAAAATCAAGTGGATTATGCCATGTATCAAAAAGCATTGTCTTACGGATTTTTAGGAAAAGACGATCAGAAAAAAGAAACCTTAAAGACCTTACAAGGTCAGTTTAAAATCTCTCCTTATTTAGATAAATCGTATTACGAATTAGGGAATTTATTTGCGAATAAGACTCAGAATAAAGAGGCTTTGACAGCTTACGATGATTTAATTTTTAAGTTTCCAAAAAGTCCTTTAGTAAGTAAAGCCAAGTTAAAAACTGGAATTATTTTATTCAACTCTAACAACAACGAAGGAGCTGTTAAAGTGTTAAGACAATTGGTAGCGGATTATCCTGGAACTGCAGAAGCGGTTCAGGCTGTAAAGATGGCGGAACAGGTTTATAAAGATATGGATCAAGTGGAGGTTTATGCAAAATGGGCTACTCAGTTAGAGTTTATGAATATTTCTGATGCAGACATCGACAAATCTATGTTTGAGGTTGCAGAGAGTAAATATTTTGCCAACGAATTAAAAGAAGCTATTTCTAGTTGTAAAAAATATTTAATCAATTTTCCAAATGGAATTCATGCTTTAACGGCACATTTTTATTTAGCTCAGGCTTATTTTAATACCGATGCCAAAGAAAATGCCATTCCAGAATATAAAGAATTATTAAAGGTAAATACCAATGAATATACCGAAGTTGCTTTAAGCAAATTGTCTCAAATTTATTTAGAGAAAGAAGAGTGGGATTTGGCTAGTGAGTTGTTGTTAAGAATAGAAAAAGAGGCTACAAATGCACAAAGTAAAGTGTATGCACAAAGTAATTTGATGAAGTATTATTATCAAAAAGAAAATTATAAACAAGCATTGGCTTATACAGATGTCGTTTTAAAAAACAATAAAAGTTCTGAAGATGCAGTAGCCGATGCTTATGTATACGGAGCAAGAAGTTCGGTAGAATTAAAACAATATCCAACAGCTAAAACCTATTACCAAAAATTAGAAACTATTGGAAAAGGAAACGTAAAAGCAGAAGCAAATTATTACAAAGCACTGTGGTTACATCAAGATAAATCTTTTGTAAAATCTAATGAGCAAGTACAATTGTTGGCTAGTAAATTCCAAGGATATAAATATTGGGGAGTAAAAGGATTGTTGTTAATGGCTAAAAATTTTCATGCTTTAAATGATGATTTTCAGGCAAACTTTATTCTAAACAATGTGATTAAAAACGCCAAAGAATTTAATGATGTATTGCAAGAAGCCAAAACCTTGTTAAAAGAATACAAAGGAGAAGAAGCTACTGAAAAAGAACCGACAACAGCAGTTGAAAAAAACAAAGTACAAGAAAACGAATTGATTTTAGAAGCTGTAAATGAATTTTAAGATGAAGAAACAATTAATATTATTAAGCTTGTTTGCAACTGCGTTAACTACTTATGCACAAGAAGAACAAGAAGACATAAAAAAAGAAGATGTAGTGGTGGAGTTTTCATTTAACCCAACACTTTCAGATGTTTTTAAGCTAAAAACTTCTCCAAATGAAGCGGAGAGTTTTTCCAAAAAACAAGTAACTTATCAAATAAATTCAAAAGGAGTACCATCGGATTTTGTGCCCATTGCTAAAAAAGTAGTGTACGTAAATATTGATGATTCTAAGCCGACCAATTATTACAATTATATTTATGGTGCAGCAGGTTTTTATGGTAACGGAGAGTTTGAGTTATTAATTCAACCTCAAAAAACCAAAAAGAATTACGAATATGGTTTAAGTTTAACGAGCTATAATTCACAAAACGGAATTGATAATAAAAAGGTTGATAACGGTCAGTGGAAAGTAGATTTAGGTTTGTTTTTAACCAAAAAAGGGAAAAAGTTAGATTGGAGAGCGGATGTAGATTATCAAAACAATTTGGTGCATTGGTATGGTTTAGATGCGAATATTCCATCGTCATCTTATCAAGATCAAAATGTGCAACAATCTTATAAAGATTTAAAATTTTCCGGAACTATTGATTATAAAGATACCTTTGTAAAGACTTTAACGCCATCGCTTCAGTTTTTTTCTGATGATTTTAGTAGTTCAGAAGTCAACATAAAATTAGGAACAGAATTGAATCCAAATTTATTTGGCGACATCATCAAAGCTAAGGTTGATTTTCAGTATTTAAACGGAAGTTTTAATCAGAGTTATGGAAGTGTAGATAACATTAACTACAGTTTTTTAAATATTGGGGTAACACCATCTTATACTTATAAAACAGATGTTTTTAGATTAACTACAGCGTTAGGATTGTTTATTAATAACAATAAAGAAGTTTCTAAAACAGACTTTTTGTTTTTGCCAAAAGTACAAGCAGATGTTATTTTGGTCCAAGATATTATGAATTTACATGGAGGAATTAGAAGTAAAATGACTCAAAATTCTTATGCTAGTTTGGCTTCAGAAAATCCATTTGTTTCACCAACGTTAAATATCGAAACCAGTCACACTCCTGTGGATGTGTTTTTAGGGTTAGATGGAGCTTTGTCAAAAAGTATTAGATATGGTATTGAAGGAAATTATAAAACAATGAAGAATCAAGCTTTGTTTGTTCACAATAATCAACCTTTTACTATCGATCAGGCTTTTACTATGGGGAACAGTTTTAATGTAGTGTACGATGATATCAATGTTTTGTCGGCCAAAGCAAATGTAGAAGTAGATTTCTCTAAATATGTAAAAGCAGGTGGAAATGTAATCTTTAATTCTTTTGATCCTAAAAATGAGGAAAAAGCATGGAACTTATCTGAAATAGAAATGGAGACTTATTTAAACTATCATCAGAACAAGTTTTTCTCTCAGTTAGGAATTAATATTGTTGATGGAAGATACTCGTTGTCTACCACAAATCAACCCAAAAAACTAGACGGTTTTTTAGATATGAATCTTAAAATGGGGTACATCATCAACCAAAGATTGAACGCACATGTTAATTTGTATAACATGTTAAGCAATAAATATGAGCTATATAGAAATTATGGAGTTCAGGGAGTACAGGCTGTAGTTGGACTTTCATATAAATTTTAAATATGCACTGGGAACAATTATTATCTCTTAAAAGAGCAGGCGATAAAGATGGACGTTTTAGAAAAGATCAAGATGAAACCAGATTAGGTTTTGAAGTAGATTTTGATAGAATTGTTTTTTCATCAGCATTTAGAAGTTTACAAGACAAAACCCAAGTAATTCCTTTGTCTGATACTGATTTTGTACATACAAGATTAACACACAGTATGGAAGTTTCTGTAGTAGGGCGTTCTTTGGGTAGAATTGTAGGGAAACAATTGTTAGAAAAACATCCGTATTTAAAAGAACTTGGTTATACTTTTAATGATTTTGGAGCCATTGTAGCTGCTGCTGCCTTGTCTCACGATATTGGAAATCCGCCTTTTGGACACAGTGGAGAAAAGTCTATTGGAGAATATTTTAATTCAGGGAACGGACAAAAGTTTAAAGCTGAATTATCAGAGAAAGAATGGCAAGATTTAATTGATTTTGAAGGAAATGCCAACGGATTTAAAATTTTAACTCAAGACGGTTTAGGGGTAAAAGACGGATTAAGATTGTCATACGCCACTTTGGGAGCCTTTATGAAATATCCTAAAGAATCGTTGCCTAAAAAAGCCACCAAGCATATTGTAGATAAAAAGTTTGGATTCTTTCAGTCTGAAAAAGACAAGTTTGTGGATGTTGCCGAGACCTTAGGTTTAAAAATCATGCGAACAGGAAATGATGTAGCTTATTATCGTCACCCTTTGGCTTATTTGGTAGAAGCTGCAGATGATATTTGTTACACCATTATTGATTTTGAAGACGGAATTAATCTTGGGTTGGTTGATGAAGAGTTTGCTTTAGAATACATGATTAAGTTGGTACAGGACAAAATTGATATTAAAAAATATCATTCTTTACAACTTAAAAAAGATAGGGTAAGTTATTTAAGAGCTTTGGCTATAAATAGTTTAATTGGTGAAGCTGTTAAAATTTTTATAGAAAATGAAGAGAGTATTTTAAACGGAACTTTTGAGAAATCATTGTTAGATAGATGTAAATACGAGGCTCAAATTAATGACATTATCAAATTAAGTGTTGATAAAATTTATCACAGCAGAAGTGTGATAGAAAAAGAAGTGGCGGGATATAAAATTATTTCAGATTTGTTAGAAGTTTTCATCAATGCAGTGAACAATTCTTACCTAGGAAAAGCTTCTAATTACGATCAATTAACTATAATGATGTTGCCACAGGAGTTTAAAAACCAATCAGAAAGTTTGTACGTACGTATTATGAGTGTTTGTTCTTATGTAGCAGGAATGTCTGACAGTTATGCCATTTTGGTTCACAAAAAAATAAGCGGAGTCATGATGTCTTAATTAAAAAACATAAGTTACCCCAACTCCTAAAATTTGTTTTAGCTGTACTTTTGGACCTGTTTGTGTTCCGTCCGATTCTATGATTTTAGAATCATCATCATATAAAAGATGCGATCCTATTTTGGCTTGAATGTATTGGTTTACTTTCATGTCAACATTCAGTTCAATTTCAGTATCCACGTTTCCAAACTTATCAATATAATCAGAGTAAAAAGAACTTTTAAGGTTAAAATTCATGTTCTCCATAATGGTGGTTTTGTATTCTAAACGAACCAAAGCACCAAGTTCAGAGTATATGTTTTCTCCTTTTTTAATAATATTTCCATCGGCATCTTTCACAGCAGGAGTAACCCCAAAAGCTCCTTTGTCAGCTAATTTTTGGTTCAGTACAAAAGTTACCTGATTGGTTAGTGGTGAAATGTGGAGTTTAAAAAGATTATCATTGTCCGTATAAAGTCCCCCAACCCCAACACGCATACGCGCAGGTGCAAAAAAGCTAGAAATTACATTTTCTCTATCATTTCCTTTATAACCTCTAAAGAACTGTGTAGTTAAGTTAAATTCTCCTGAGTAATACCACTTAGATTCAATACTAGACTTGTAACTGAATGAGGATTTTAAATCGATTACATCATCGGTTTTTCTAGAGTGTTCATTTCCGTTCTCTTTGCTTAAACCATACTTTAGGGTTACATCGTTGGACCAATATAGTCTTCCTTTTTTATAATCATAATCTCCTTTAAAAGAAGTGATTCCTGCAACGCTATTATTTCCTCCTTTGGTCCAATTTACAAATGATGTTTGAGTAAGTAAAAGTCCAGGTTTGTTGGTAAAAGTCCAATAATTAGGTTTAACACTTTCTTTTAAAATAGTATTGATACTATCCTTTTTAATAGCACTTTTATAGGAAATAGTATCACTTTCTGTTTTATGAAAAACCCTGTTGATTTTAGCTTTTAGTTTGGCGATACTTTCTGGCGTAGGAATAGTGTCCATGTGAGTTACCGAAGCATGGCTGTAATTACTATAAATACAGAAGATTAGAATCATTAATAAACGACCCATATATTTTTTTTTATCATATGAATGTGTCAAAAAATATGCCATTATAAAGTTGATAAAATTGTATTAAATATTGATGCTTCGTCAATATTTACAATTGCTTTTAATTCTTGTGTTTTTCCGTGTTCAATAAAGTTGTCTGGAACTCCTTTGATCATTATTTTTTGATGATAATTATGTTGTGCTGCAAACTCTAAAATGGCTGAACCAAAACCTCCTTGAATACTTCCATCTTCGTAAGTAATAATGGTTTTGTAACTTGAAAAAATTTTATGCAGTAGTTTATCATCTAACGGTTTAATAAACTGCATATTGTAATGTCCAACCTTATCTCTTCCTTCTTCATCAAATTGACAGATGGCAAAGTTAACGATATTCCCTATAGTACCAATACTTAAAACCGCAGTACTATTTCCCTCTTTTAACATACGTCCTTTACCTATAAGAATATCATTAAAAGGCTGTTTCCAATCAACATTTTCACTGAGTCCTCTAGGATAGCGAATGGCAATAGGAGTGCTTAATCCTTTTTGAGCGGTGTACATAATGTTTCTTAAATCTATCTCGTTCATTGGAGCGTAAAGAATCATGTTTGGAATGCAACGTAAATAAGCAATATCAAATATTCCGTGATGTGTAGCACCGTCGTTTCCTACCAATCCAGCTCTGTCTAAACAAAAAATAACTGGAAGTTTTTGAATGGCAACATCATGAATAACCTGATCATAGGCTCTTTGTAAAAAGGTAGAGTAAATATTACAGAAAGGAACCAATCCTTGTTTGGCCATTCCAGCCGCTAAGGTTACAGCATGTTGTTCTGCAATGCCTACATCAAAAGCTCTTTCGGGCATTTCTGCAATCATATATTTTAAAGAACTCCCTGTAGGCATGGCCGGAGTAATTCCAACAATTTTAGGATTCTTTTTAGCAAGTTCTATAATAGTGTGTCCAAAAATATCTTGATATTTTGGAGGTGTAATATGATCTGTAGATTTAATTCTATCTCCAGTTTCAGCATTAAATTTTCCAGGAGCATGATAAGTAATTTGATCTTCTTCTGCTTTTTTTAATCCTTTCCCTTTGGTAGTTACAATATGTAAAAACTTAGGGCCTTCAACGTTTTGTAATCTTTTTAATTCGCTAATAACTTTTGGTAAATCGTGTCCATCAATGGGACCAGAATAATCAAAGTTTAAGGCTTCAAAAATATTGTCTCGGTTAAGTTCTTTTCCGTTTTTGGTTTGAGTAAGATAATCTTTTAACGCTCCAATACTTGGGTCTATTCCAATGGCGTTATCGTTTAAAATGACTAGTAAATTAGCATTGGTTACTCCAGCATGATTCAACGCTTCAAAAGCCATCCCAGAGGCAATGGAAGCATCACCAATAACAGCAATGTGTTGCTGTTTTGTGTCTCCTTGAATTTTTGCTGCCATGGCCATTCCTAAGGCTGCAGAAATAGAAGTAGAGGAATGTCCCGTTCCAAAAGCATCATATTCACTTTCAAAAATATTTGGAAATCCAGAAATTCCGTTTAATCTTCTGTTGGTGTCAAAAATAGTTCGTCTCCCGGTTAAAATTTTATGTCCGTAGGCTTGATGACCTACATCCCAAATTAATTTATCTTTAGGCGTGTTAAAAATATAGTGAATGGCAATGGTTAACTCTACCACACCAAGGCTAGCTCCTAAATGACCTTCTTTGGTCGCTACGATGTTAATAATAAACGCTCTTAATTCATGAGCTAGCTGTTGTAGTTCATCAATGGAAAGATTTTTTAGGTCTTTGGGAGTGTTAATGGTATTAAGAATATTTTTCACGGCACAAAATTACGATTTTGAGATTTGTCCTTGCAAATTATCGTTCAATAAAGTAGTTTTAGTTTTTTTAAAACATTTACGGAATAATGATAGATCCTTTTGATGACGATTATTACATGAAAAAAGCTTTAGATGAAGCGCATGAAGCTTTTGATAAAGGCGAAGTTCCTGTGGGTGCTGTTATTGTTATGAACAATCAAATTATTGCAAGAGGACACAATTTAACCGAGCAATTAAATGATGTTACAGCACATGCTGAAATGCAAGCTTTTACTGCTGCTGCTAACTTTTTAGGAGGAAAATATTTACAAGATTGTACTTTATATGTAACCTTGGAGCCTTGTCAAATGTGTGCAGGGGCTAGTTATTGGACACAAATAGGGAAAATTGTTTATGGGGCTTCAGACCATCAGAGAGGTTTTTCAGCTCTAAATACTTTACTTCATCCAAAAACAACTGTGATTTCTGGAATAAGAGAAGAGGAGTGTAGTAAGTTGTTAAAAGATTTCTTTTTATCTAGAAGAGACTTGAATTAATCCTCAATTTTACTTACATTAGGATCATTGTGTTTTAAAGAGTATTTGGTCAAATCTTTTCCTTTATATCTGTGATATATAAATAAAGGCATCAATACAAATGTTAAGGTAATGACTCCGAACCCCATGAATTTTGCACTTTTAGGATCGTTTAAAGCGTAAAAATATCCTCCAATAGCCCACAAAACCAATACCAGTAACAATAAAATTTTTAATAATATCTTCATATTCATTCTTTAATGAGTCTTTCAAAATTAGCTAATTTGGATGGAAATATAATCATAGTTCTCATGAAGTTTAATATTAGGATTCCCGCTGTTTTTTTTGTTCTTTTATGTTTACTGATGTCATGTCAGTCTAAATCAAATGAATCAAAAATGTTAGTGATTGCTCACAGAGGTGCCTCCGGTTATTTGCCAGAACATACATTGCCAGCCAAAGCTTTGGCTTATGGAATACATCCGGATTTTTTAGAGCAAGATGTAGTGTTAACCAAAGATGATGTTCCTGTGGTAATTCACGACATCCATTTAGAAACAACGACCAATGTTGCTGATATTTTTCCTGATAAGAAAAGAGCTGATGGAAAATATTATGTGATTGATTTTACATGGAATGAGTTAGAGCAATTAGATGTTACAGAAAGATTTAATGCTGATACCCAAAAAGCAATGTATGCTGATAGATTTCCAATTCATAAATCGATTTTTAAACTACATACGTTGTCTCAAGAAATTGAAATGATTCAAGGGTTAAATAAGTCTATGAATAAAAATATGGGAATTTATGTAGAAATTAAAGAACCAAAATTTCACAGAAATGAGGGGAAAGATATTGCTAAAATTGTTTTGGAGGTTCTTACTAATTATGGATACAAAACTTTGAAAGACAATTGTATATTACAATGTTTTGATGCAATAGAACTCAAAAAAATTAGACAAGAATATCAATCTGATTTGTTTTTGGTACAACTCTTAGAAGTTGGTTATGCTGATGAGGTTTTTAGAAATATGACTCCCAGACAAATGGTTGATGAAATTGCATTATATGCTAACGGAATTGGACCTTGGTACAAACAAATGATTGCAGGTGATCATCATGTTGAAGGTTTTGAAAACTTGGTCACACTAGCACATCAGAAAGATTTAAAAGTACATGCATTTACTTATAGAGCAGATGATTTGGGAACGTTTACTTCTTTTAATGACTTGTTAAAAAATGCCAAAGAAAACTTAAAATTAGATGGTGTTTTTACCGATTTTCCAGACTTAGCAGTTCGCTATTTTAAGAAATAGAATCACTTGCCATAATTAGTTTTCGTCTGTATGCATTTAACAATCTAGATTTGGAAATAAAACCATAATATTTTCCATCTCTAATTACGGGTAAATTCCAAGCTCCTGTAGTTTTAAATTTTTCCATAATTACTTCCATAGAATCATTGGTATAGTCAATAATATCATCTGGAGCAATCATTAAATCTCTTACAAAAGTAGTGTCGTGTAAATCGGTATTAAACATAATAGATCTAATATCATCCATGTGTAATAAACCTATCAATTCTTTGTCTTTATTTACCACAGGAAAGTTATTCCTTTTTGATTTTACGATGACATTATGAGCCAATTCACCAAGAGTCATTCCTGGTTTAATTACTATAAAATCTTTTTCAATAACCTTGTTAATATTCATCAACATTAAAACACTTTTGTCTTTATCGTGTGTTAATAATTGACCTTTTTTGGCCAATGCTGATGTATAAATATTATGAGGAATAAATTGTTTAGTGATTAAAAAGGAGATAGAAGCAACAGTCATTAAAGGTAAAAACAACTCATATCCACCAGTAATTTCAGCAATTAAGAAAATAGCCGTTAATGGTGCTTGTAACACTCCGGCTAACAATCCGGCCATTCCCACCATGGCGAAATTACTTAAAGAAAGACTGCTAGATGCCAATTTTAAATGATTTACAACCGTAGCTACTACATAACCTGATACACTACCAATAAATAAAGAAGGAGCAAAAACACCACCAATACCACCAGCACCAAAAGTTAAAGCCATGGCAATTACTTTAAAGACAATTAATCCGACTAGAAGTCCAACAATCATCCAGATATTTTCAGCTTCAGAATTAAAAATATTGTTTTCTAAGATGGAAGATGCATCACCCATTAAAACACTGTTCATGGTATCAAAACCCTCTCCAAACAATGGCGGAATAAAGTATACTATAACACCAATTAAAGTACCTCCAAGTAATAATTTATAAATGGGGTTTTCAATTTTTTTGAAAAAATCCTGCATCCAAAAATAGACTTTGGTAAAATAGATAGAAACAAAAGAACACCCAATTCCTAAAATGATGTAAAACGTAATATCAGCAAGTTCAAACTTGTCTTTAATTTCAAAGTGCAAAAGAACTTCGTTCCCTAAAAAGAAATAAGAGGTCAATACGGCAGAAATAGAAGCCAATAACAACGGAATCATAGAAATCATGGTTAGTTCTAAACTAAAAATTTCTACGGCAAATACAATTGCGGTTATTGGTGCTTTAAAAATACAAGACACTGCTCCTGCAGCTGCACAAGCAACCAATACGGTTCTAGATCGTTGGTCTAAGTGAAAAAGTCTTGCTACGTTAGATCCAATGGCAGCACCTGTAGTTACCGTTGGTCCTTCAAGTCCAACAGAACCTCCAAAACCTACTGTTAATGGTGAGGTAATTAAAGAAGCCCACATTTGATATCTATCAATAATGGCTTCTCTTTTAGAAATAGAGTATAAAACGGAAGGAATTCCGTGACTCATTTTTTTTCTAACAATAAATTTAATCACCAAAAGGGTTAAACCGATACCAATTATTGGAAAAATAAAATAAAAACCTTTATGTACATCTTTAATAAACCCAGTTTCAAGAGCAATAAAAATATAATGCGTTAAGTTTTTAAGTGTTACAGCAGAAATACCTGCTAACAAACCGATAAGTACACTTAAAATATAAAGAAAATTTTCTGCTGAAATATGTTTGTATTTCCAGATCAAAAACTGATTTAATAAACTCCTTTTTCTCTGAGGCATGCCTATGATTTTTTCGGATGGCTAAGATAGTGTTTATTAGTAGAATATACTTAAACTACTTTAGGCTTGGATAGGACATTTTTTACAATGATCTTTTCCTTTCTTTTTGTACTTTTTACAGCACTTTTTCTTTTTATCTTTCGCTAAATATGCAAAGCAACATCCCGAATATTCTGGGGTTACAATCTCTTCAATGGTTCTTTCTAACATTATTTGCACTGATTAAGTCACTAAAAATCAGTGCAAATATAATCTTTATTTTAAATAAATCTAAATTAACTACTCGTTTTTGGCATTAATTTCTGTTTGAGCAACAATTCCTTCAATATCTTTATCAAATAAATAAGTACCACTTTTATCGTTACCAATAATTTTTAATTTATCTAAGATGGTTCTAGCTAAAGATTCTTCTTCTGCTTGTTCAGCCACGTACCATTGTAAAAAGTTATGAACTGTGTAGTTTTTCTCTTCTAAAGTTTGAAAAACCAAATGATTGATGCTTTCTGTAACTTGTTCTTCGCTTTCTAAAAACACAGTAAAAAGTTCGTGTAAATCTTTAAAAGTATCTTTGGGAGCATCTAAGCTAGGAATGTTTGCTTTTCCACCACGTTCGTTTACAAATTTTACCAATTTAAGCATGTGAATTCTTTCTTCATCTGCTTGGTTGTAAAAGAATCCCGCTACACCATTATATCCTATTACTTCTGCCCAAGTAGCCATGGCTAAATATTTCATAGAGGCATTGGCTTCTAAATGTATTTGGGTATTTAATGCTTTTTCTATTGTTTCTGATAACATATTTCGTTTTTTTAAAATGATATTAAAAAACTCTTTAAAAACAATATAAAGTTCTCAAGTAAAAATAGATGAGACCGTTTGTTTTTAAAGAGCTATGGTAAATTTAATGAACTCCAAGTCTTATTACAAGTTATTCCTTAGGAACTGTAATATTTATATTTAATTCAGATAAAACTTCTTTAGATACAGCTGCCGGAGCATTAATCATAACGTCTCTACCTGAGTTGTTTTTAGGGAATGCAATAAAATCTCTAATGGTTTCTTGTCCTCCTAAAATGGCTACTAATCTATCTAATCCAAAAGCCAAACCTCCATGTGGTGGTGCTCCATATTCAAAAGCATTCATTAAGAAACCGAATTGTTCTTTGGCTTCTTCAGGAGTAAATCCTAAATGTTTAAACATTAACTCTTGAGTTGTTCTATCGTATATTCTAATAGATCCTCCTCCAATTTCATTTCCGTTTAAAACTAAATCGTAGGCATTGGCTCTTACTTTTCCTGGATCGGTGTCTAATAAAGACATGTCTTCTTTTTTAGGACTGGTAAAAGGATGGTGCATTGCATGGAATCTTTCCGTTTCTTCATCCCATTCTAACAATGGAAAATCTACCACCCATAAAGGAGCAAATTCATTGGATTTACGCAACCCTAAACGTTCTGCCAATTCCATACGTAAAGCAGATAGTTGTGCTCTTGTTTTGTTAGCAGGTCCTGATAATACACAAATTAAATCTCCTGGTTTTGCATTGGTTGCTTTTGCCCAAGCTGCTAAATCTTCTTGATTGTAAAATTTATCTACGGATGATTTAAAAGTACCATCTTGGTTGCATTTTACATAAACCATTCCTAAAGCTCCTACTTGTGGACGCTTTACCCATTCGATTAATTTGTCAATTTCTTTTCTAGTATAACTTTCTCCTCCCGGAACAGCAATACCAACCACCAATTCAGCATCGTTAAATACTTTAAATTCTTTGTGTTGCGCTACGGTGTTTAATTCTCCAAACTCCATTCCAAAACGAATATCTGGTTTGTCGTTACCATAAGTTTTCATGGCGTGTTCATAGGTCATTCTAGGGAAATCACCAATTTCCACATTGTTTACTTTTTTAAGTAAATGACGAGTCATTCCTTCAAAAATATTTAAAATATCTTCTTGCTCAACAAATGCCATTTCACAGTCAATTTGTGTGAATTCTGGTTGTCTGTCTGCACGTAAATCTTCATCACGGAAACATTTAACAATCTGGAAATATTTATCCATTCCACCTACCATCAATAATTGTTTAAAGGTTTGTGGAGATTGTGGTAAAGCATAAAACTCCCCTTCGTTCATTCTAGAAGGCACAATAAAATCACGAGCACCTTCTGGTGTAGATTTAATCAAATAAGGCGTTTCCACCTCTATAAAATCTTGATTAGATAAATAGTTACGAACTTCTTGTGCTACTTTGCTTCTAAAAATTAAGTTGTTTTTTACTGGATTTCTTCTGATGTCTAAGTATCTGTATTTCATGCGGATGTCTTCTCCACCATCCGTATCATCTTCAATAGTAAAAGGAGGAAGTTTGGCTTCGTTTAACAGCGTTAATTCTTTCACCAATACTTCAATTTCTCCGGTAGCAATGTTCTTGTTTTTTGCTTCACGTTCAATAACAATTCCTTGTACTTGAATCACAAATTCTCTACCCAAATTTTTGGCTTTGTCTAGAATTTCTTTTGGAGTTCTGTCTTCATCAAAAATAAGTTGAGTAATTCCGTATCTATCACGTAGATCTACCCATACCATAAATCCTTTATCTCTAGATTTTTGAACCCATCCTGATAAAGTAACCTCTTGGTTTGCATTTTCAATTCTTAATTCTCCGTTGGTGTGACTTCTGTACATGTTATTGTGCTTGAATTTAAAGGTGCAAAGTTACTTTTTTAATTCGATGTCTGAAAGGTAAAATTAGCTTTGTATATCCTCCTTAAAATCAGAAAATCCACTTATGAATTCTAAGTGGATTTTTATTTTTAATTTATGTAGCATTTTATTTATTAGCCAATAAATCTCTTATTTCTATTAATAATTCTTCTTGAGTCGGTCCTTTTGGAGCTTCAGGTTTAGGTTCTTCTTTTTTCTTTGTTTTTTCGTATGCTTTTAAAAACATAAAAATCACAAATCCAATAATTACAAAATCAATAATGGCTTGTACAAAATTCCCATAAGTCATAATAGGAGCACCAGCTTCTTTGGCTTCCGCTAAGGTTTCGTAACTTCCTTTTCCTAATACAAAAAATAAATCATTTACATTTTTGCCACCTAAAAACAAACCAACAAAAGGCATAATGATGTCTTTTGCTAATGAACTTACAATGGTTTTAAATGCTCCACCAATAATTACTGCAGTTGCTAGACTTACAATGTCACCTTTCATTAAAAAGGTTTTAAAATCTTTTAAAAATCCCATAGTTGTATTTTTAGTTATTCCTATGGAAGATAATGATTTTTTCATTTTATATAAATGTTTTTTTAATTCGCTGAGAAATAGCGGTCAATATTTCATAAGAAATAGTGTGACAAATGGTAGCAAACTCTTCAACAGTTTGTTGATTGTTAAAAATAACAACTCCATCTCCTTCTTTACAATCAATGTTGGTTACGTTGACTAAAATCATGTCCATGCAAATGTTTCCAGAAGTATAAGCTTTTTTTCCGTGAATGGTTACATATCCATTTCCGCAACCTAAAGGTCTAGAAAAACCATCTGCATGACCAATTGGAATAATGGCGATTTTTTCATCTTTTTGAGCAGTAAATGCCATATTATAACTAATGCTATCTCCTTTTTTTACGGTTCTGATTTGAGAAATCACAGATTTTAGACTTGCTACATTTTGTAATTTCTCAGTTTCTTTGGCATCGTTTCCAAAACCGTATAAACCAATTCCCAACCTGACCATATCAAAATGAGCATTTGGATAATTAATCACGCCAGAAGTATTACTCATATGGACCGTAAAACGGTCGGTTAATTTTGAGCGTAGCTGTGCAACAATACTATTAAAAGTAGAAATTTGTTTTTCTGTAAATTCTTTTTCATTCAAATCTTCACTGGCTGCAATGTGAGAAAATGCAGAAACAACTTTAATGTTTTTATTGTGTTGAACTAATTGAATCAACTTTTCAACTTCCTCAATATTAAAGCCCAATCTGTTTAAGCCTGAATTAAATTTTAAATGAATAGGATAGGCCTCTAAATTATTTTCTTTGGCAAAAGCAATAAATTTTTTTAAAGTGTAAAGCGAATAAATATTAGGTTCTAAGTTATGTTGAATTATTAGAGAATAGTTTTCCACTTGAGCGTGTAAAATCAAAATAGGCGTTTTAATTCCGTTTTCTCTTAGTTTAATTCCTTCATCAGCATAGGCAACTCCAAAATAATCAACGCCTTCTTTTTCTAAAGTTTTAGCAATGTTTACAGGTTCTAAACCATAAGCAAAAGCTTTAACCACTGCTAAAGTTTTGGTCCCTGGCTTGGTTTTGTTTTTTAAATAGTGATAATTGTGCTTTAGGGCAGATAAGCTAATTTCTAACTTTGTAACATGATGGTTTTCCATGCTAATTTTTTTTGGTATTGGCTTTGTAAAAAGCCGCTCTACTTAGAGGTTCGTAATTTTCATTTTCGCCTAACATCACTAATTTTTCATTGTCATTTTTTCTGTGACTGTAATGTGCTAAATTTCCTGTTTTGGTACAAATGGCGTGTACTTTGGTTACGTATTCTGCTGTAGCCATTAAATTAGGCATGGGTCCAAAAGGTTTTCCTTTAAAATCCATATCCAATCCAGCCACAATTACTCTAATTCCTTTGTTGGCCAAATCGTTACAAACACTTACAATTTCATCATCAAAAAACTGAGCTTCATCAATTCCAACCACATCTACGTCGTTGGCTAACAATCTAATATTTGCAGCTGCGGGAACGGGAGTAGAGCGAATGTATCTTTCATCATGAGAAACTACATTTTCTTCATCGTAGCGAGTATCAACCGAAGGTTTAAAAATCTCGATACGCTGTTTGGCAATTTGGGCACGTCTTAATCTACGAATCAATTCTTCGGTTTTTCCGGAGAACATAGATCCACAGATGACTTCAATCCATCCAAATTGTTCTTTATGGTTTACGGTGTTTTCAAGAAACATTTTGTATTTTTATCGATGTTAGTATGTATCTAAAATTGCTAATTATAGCAAAAGATAAGTGTACAAATTTATCAAATAAAGTCTTACGCTCTAACCTAAATTTATCAAAGTATTTATGCAGAAAAAATTAGAGGCAGAATTGATGGGCATTGCTCACAGCATTTTGCAAATGAAAAATAGAGATGATTTAAAAGCTTTGAAACAAAAAGCTTATGAAACATATGAGAAAATTGCAGTGCTATCTTATATAGAAGACTTTGTTAAAGAAACTCCTCAAAACACCAAAACGGTTGAAGAATTGGTGGAAGAGACTTTTTCGGAATCTAGAAAAGAAGTGGAAGAAATTAAAGAAACGCCAAAAGTAGATGTTGAAAAAGTTGAAGAATTCACTGAAGAAACAGAAGAGCCAACAAAAGTTGTAAATGTTGAGTTGGTTGAAGAGACTTTAGAAGTGGTAGAAGATAAAGAAGAGGTTGTTGTGAATGTTGAGGAACCAAAAGAAGAACCATCATTAGATTTGTTTACCAAGGCAGAAGAGAATAAGGAAGATAAATCAACTAATTTACAATCGTCTTTGGCAAAAGAATTTGGAAGTACTGTTTCCTTAGATGTGGCTACTGATTTGTTTGAAAATGCAACGCGTGTAGCTCCCAAAAAATCTTTGAATGATGTGGCTATGGGACAAAAGAATTTACAAATTGATTTAAATGATAGAATTGCTTTTGTAAAACATTTGTTTGATGATAGTCAGGAAGATTTTAACAGAGTTGTCTCTCAACTAAATACTATGTCATCAGAAAAAGAAGCATTATCATTCTTAAAAATGGTAAAAAAGGAGTATAATTGGGCTGGAAAAGAAATCTATGAAGATAGGTTGATTTTGTTAATAGAAAGAAAATTTAATTAAAGATGAGTTTAAAAGTAGAAGATTTTAACAAAATATTTGATGCTGTGATAGCAAAATATCACGTGATTGATGATGTAGATCAACCTTTTGAGAATGTATATGATGCTAGTACTTTAGAGCATTTGTTATATAGAAAATGTTGGATTGATACCGTGCAATGGCACTACGAAGATATTATTCGTTTACCAGATATTGATCCTATTGAGGCTTTGGCTTTAAAAAGAAGAATTGATGCATCTAACCAAGATAGAACAGATATGGTAGAATATGTGGATAGTTATTTTCTACAAAAATATGCGGATGTACAAACCAAGCCTTCTGCAAAAATAAATTCAGAAAGTCCAGCTTGGGCTATTGATAGATTGTCTATTTTGGCTTTGAAGATTTATCATATGAATGAAGAGGTTACTCGTGAATCTGCTTCAGCTAGTCATAAAGAAGCTTGTCAAAAAAAGTTAGATATTTTACTAGAGCAAAGAGTTGATTTGTCTACAGCAATTAATGATTTGATTGCCGATATTGAAAGCGGTGACAAATACATGAAAGTATACAAACAAATGAAAATGTATAATGACGATGAATTAAATCCGATGTTATACAAACAAAAATAAAGCATAAAAAAACCGAGACAATTGTCTCGGTTTTTTTATTGTGTTTTGGCAATCAAAGCTTCCACAGTTTTTTTGCTATTTCCTACAAAAATCTCATTGTCTATAATAGCTACCGGTCTTTTTAAAAAAGTGTATTCGCTTAAAATATAATTTTTGTAATCTTCTTCAGTTAGGTTTTTATCTTTTAAACCTTGCTCTTTATAAAGTCTTGCTCTTTTGTTAAATAATTCTTCGTAAGAATTTGTTAAGGCATACATTTTTTGTAGTTGTTCAGCATTTACAGGATTGCTTTTTATTTCCTGAACCTCAAAACCAGTTAGGTTTAATTGATTTAGAATTCTTTTACAAGTATCGCAAGTTTTTAAATGGTATATTTTTTTCATAAGTCTTAAGTCTCTTCTATCTTTACAACCATCAAAAGTATAAAAATATAAATGATGGATATTACAAAACAAGTAGATGTTTTAATTAAAGGAAGAGCCTTGATGTTAAAATTAATCGGGGATTATTCTTTAGAGCAAATCAATAAAACGCCAGAAGGTTTTAATAATAATATAGGATGGAATGTAGCGCATTTGGTGGTGACTCAACAATTATTGTGCTATAAGTTTTCAGGATTAAAAACCGCTTTGTCTGATGAAATGATAGGTAGATATGTAAAAGGAACGGCTCCAAATGGTTGTGTAATTAACCAACAAGAGTGGGATTTAATTTTAAAACTTTTTACAGAGTTACCAGAAAAATTGTTAACAGATTATAATAATAATTTATTTAAATCGTATAGCGAATATACTACAAGTGTAAATGTTACTTTGGATAGTGTTGAAAAAGCGATTGATTTTAACAACTATCATGAAGGAATACATTTAGGAGTAGTTTTGGCATTAAGAAAGTTGGTGTAAATCAACTTTCTTAAAACGCATGGTATATAAAACCTACGCTAATTACTGAGTTAAAGTCATTAGCCATGTTTGATGATAATTCTGGGTTAACACCATCCATCCAGTCAGATAAATAGTATTTGACGTTTATCTGTGCTACAAGATCGTAATATGGACTTGCTTTGTATCTAGCTCCAAAAGCAAGGTTTCCTGAAACCGTTACGGTATTTGTTTTTGCTATATAACTAGCTTTGTAATTGTCAGGATATCCTGGGTCTCCTGTTCCATTGCTTGCTCCTGGTGTTTGGTTCCAACCAGCTTGGTTGTCTATAGCTTCTTGATCATAGCTAGGGGTAGCATTAAAGTAATGTATACCTAAACCAACAGAAACATATGGGTTTACTTTGCTTTTATTTCGGTATCTATTGTATTTGTGTAAAAATCTAATAATATCTTTGAAATAAAATTGTAGCTCATTGTCCAAACTAATAATAGTTGTCTTTGAATTCAATCTTGCAAGTAATATTTTACTAGGAGTGCTTTGGTAAGTGTACTTAGGTGGGTCGCTAAGAGGTTTAGTCCCTGTCCCATAAGAAGTGTTATCAAAAGTTGTGGCGTTAATTCCTAAGCTTGTTTTTAAAATGGTGTGTCTATATATTTTACTTGCTCCATATCTTCTAGGAAGAATGTGTAAATAGTGAGTTCCACTTAAAGAAAATCCGTTAATAGTTGCTTTTCCATCGGCAGGTCCTTTGGCTACAAAATCAGACTGGAAGTTTGAAATACCACCTTCAGCACCAAATTCATGTTGATAAATAAATCGCCTTTGTGCATTACTTTTGGTTGTAAGTAACAAGGTGAATAGTATAAATAAAAGTAACTTTTTTATCATGTTGATTTTATTAAAAAGTTTAGCTTCAAAAGTATGAAAAAAACCTAACATTTGTTATTTAATTGTGATGATTTCATTGACTTCAGAATTGGCTCTAAGCGTGATTTTTTTATTGAAATTATAAACGGGTTCTGGTTGAATTCTCAATTTAAAATTACCGTTGTCAAACTTGTTGTTTTTGTTAAGATCTTGTATAATTCTAATTTGATATTCTCCTGGAGGTAATTGTTTAAATGAGACTTCTTGAGAGGTATCAATAATTTGGACTGTTTTGGTTTTAAAACTATCACTAGATATTTCTATCAGTAATCTTGTGCTATTTGGGTTTTTAATGTCTAAAATAATTTCACCATATTCTTCCGGGTCAACTGTTTTTAGCTTTATAATTTGTTTTCCGGTGTATTGACTTAAAATATCAGTAAAAGCCAATTCTTTTAATACCAAAGAATAGTATTTGTTAGGTTGTCTTTTAAAATCAACCAACATATTCTGTTTCCAAGGATTGTTAATAATACTATATTCAATAGGAATTGAATCTTGTTCTAACACCTGAATACTATCTCTATTAATAAAATCTATTGGAAAATTACTAGATAGTAGTAAAGAGTCATTAGGGTGTAAAGTTCCCTTAATAGTACTTTTAACAATTAAAGAATCGATTTTTAAATCTCTAGGAGTCAGAGAAAAGTTTTGTTCTAAGGTGTCTTGTTTAATATTTAAGTAAAGCGTGTCTTTAGGAATCTCTTTAAACCAAAAATAAAGCGAATCTTTACTAGAGGGTTTACTTATAAAATAATCATTTTGTCCAATTCCTGTAGCTGAAACCTCAGGGATATCTTTTCCTTGATAACCAAGAATAATTACGTGACCGTTTGTTTGGGTTGGTCTCATAATTTTATTGTCTCTTGGTTCTTTAAACAAAATAAAATCATCAATAGTATCTGCTGCTTTTAAATCGATGTCATGATTTAGAAAAGCTATTTTTTCTAACCCTTTATCGTATTTGTAATTGTTGTTCTTGTCTTCAAGAGCAATTAATTTATAATTGGCTTCAGATAAATTTTCTAAACTATAGTTTGTGCTGTCTAAGGTGTTTGATAAATAATTTGGAGTATAATATCCAACCAAAGTATCATTGGCATTTTTATAAGCCATCACACTAATGTTCTCAATCTTTTTATCGGTTAAAGGATCTATAACATTTCCTGTAATACTAAGAGAATCTAAAAGAGGTCCTGTACTAAAGACGTAAGAAAATTTACCTAGTTTGTTTCCTTCATTATTATCAACAATACCATTTCCAAAATTGATGGTATAGGTGGTGTTGGGCGTTAACGGCTCTAAAAATTCAATACTAATTTTTTTAGAAACACCAACTTCGGGTTTTATAATCGGTTTTTTCTCCATAGGAGGAGAAATGATTAGCTGAGAGTTTAGCTTTTCAAACTTGATATATTCATCAAAAACAATCACTATTTTTTCTGCTTTAAAAGAGGTTGTTTTGTTTGCAGGCTTAGCAATAGCCATTACAGGGGGAATACTGTCCTTAGGGCCTCCCGTGGGGCTACCCATTCTGGCACAACTTACTTGAAAAAGAGTAAGGATAACTATTAAAATTGCGAGTGTATTCTTCATAAAATTATGTTACAAAGAAACTGAATTTTTGTGATAACTAAACCACACATGCAATGGTAATAATTGATATTTTAACATTGTTTAACTCTTTAAGTGCTTTGACACAAGAAATTAAGGTAGCTCCGGTGGTTAGTACATCATCAATTAATAAAATATTTTGTTGATTAAAATGATATTTAGGATTTGCTTTAAACAAATTTTGAACACTTTTGTGACGTTCTTCCTTGTTTTGTTTGGTTTGAGATTTGTTGTTTTCTGTTTTAATCAAGCCATCTTTTACATATTTGGCTTGTATATTTTTTGCAATATTTTTAGCAAATAAATCTACTTGATTGTAACCTCTCTTTTTTTGTTTCTTGGGATGTAAAGGAACTGGAATTACAATGTCGATGTTTTTAAATCGTGAACTTGTTTTTAATTCATCAACGATAGCTTCTGCAGAATGTTTTCCAAAATCTTGTAATCCATGATATTTTAATGCTTTTAAAAGCGTTTGTATGGGACTGTCTTTTTGATAAAAATACAAAGCACCAGCATCGATAATTTCAACTTTTCCAAGAAATAGTTTTTCTAATGGATTGTTTTGGTAGTTGATGAAGTCTGTGAATTCTAACTGATGATGACAATCCACACATAAAAAAGAGGTGTTTTTCGGAATGATGGTTTTACAATGTAAACATCTGTTAGGAACAAATAAGTCTCTTAAATCTTTCAGAAGATTCATAGCTTTTATGTTAAAAATAAACAATATTTTTAGACTACTTTCTTATTGACTAAAATTTATATCAAATGAAAAATACTAAAAATATATTAATTGCAATATTGGCAATCATTATCATTGGTTTTATAGTTTATAATTATAAAATCACCAATGAAAACAGTGCCTACAAACAATCAATTCTAGAAGAAAAAGAGGCTTTGGCAAAAGAGTTAGACATCACTTTAAAAGATTTAAATGTCAATCAAGAACAAAACATTGCCATTACAAAAGATTTTAACAATGCCAACGAGAAATTAAAAGGCATTAGAAATCAACTAAATAAATCTAAAGAAGAAATAGAGAAGTTAAAAACCAAATTAAGTAACTCGGAAGAAAATAGTTTTAAAGCTTTGCAAACTTTAAGAGCATCTTTAGAAGGGGTAAAAATCAATAATCAATTTTTATTTAAAAGTTTAGATTCTATCAAAACCTTAAATGATAGTTTAATGGTGACCATTGCAGTGACCAAATCGGAATTAAATGCAGAAAAGCTACAAAGTGAAGAATTGTCTTTAAAATTGTCTGAGGCAACGAAAGTTCAAATTTCAAAAGTGGAGGTTTTTGCTATTGAAGAAAAAAAATCAGGAGAAATTAAAGAAACCAATCGTTACAAAAACGTAAACGGAATTCAGGTTAAATACAATGTTTTAAACAACAAGGCATTAACCAATACAGAGTGTGATATTTTTTATGTGTTAAAAAATTCAGATGATTTAATAGTGGCATCAAATGGAGAATTTTTACACAAAGGAGCGCTTAAAAAATTTACAGATGGTACTCGTTTGATTTTAAATGGAGAAACCATGCCTGTAAGTGATATTATTTCTTTGCAAGATGTAGAATTGTCTAAAGGAACTTACACCATAGAGTTTTACAGTCTAGACGGTTTGTTAGCAAGTGAATCATTTGTCTTAAAAAACAGTTTTTTAGGTGTTTTTTAAATAAAACAAACAGTTTTTAGAATAGAATAATTATAATATCAAAAGCTTTTATATTTTTGCGCAATGGCAAAACAAGAAGATCAATTTAAAAATGTAATTTCTCACGCCAAAGAATACGGATACGTGTTTCAATCTAGTGAGATTTATGATGGGTTGAGTGCAGTATATGACTATGCACAAAACGGAGTAGAGTTAAAGAAAAATTTACGTGAGTACTGGTGGAAAGCCATGGTACAAATGCACGATAATATTGTAGGATTAGATGCTGCAATATTTATGCATCCTACCACTTGGAAAGCTTCTGGCCATGTAGATGCTTTTAATGATCCTTTAATAGATAACAAAGATTCTAAGAAAAGATACAGAGCGGACGTTTTAATAGAAGATTACGTTGCTAAGTACGATGATAAAATAGAAAAAGAAGTTAAAAAGGCTGCAAAGCGTTTTGGTGATTCTTTTGATAAAGCTCAATTTCTAGAAACCAATCCTAGAGTTTTAGATTACAAAGCAAAAGGTGTCGCTGTTTTAGCTAGAATGGGTAAATCTTTAGAAAATGAAGATTTGGCTGATGTAAAAGCTTTGATAGAAGAATTGGAAATAGCTTGTCCTTTGTCTGGATCTAAAAACTGGACAGAAGTAAAGCAATTTAACTTGATGTTTGGAACCAAGATAGGGGCTTCTGCAGAACACTCTACAGATTTATACTTACGTCCAGAAACGGCTCAAGGTATTTTTGTAAACTTTTTAAATGTGCAAAAAACAGGAAGAATGAAAATTCCTTTTGGAATTGCACAAACAGGTAAAGCTTTCCGTAATGAGATTGTAGCTCGTCAGTTTATTTTCCGTCAACGTGAGTTTGAACAAATGGAAATGCAATTTTTTGTGCGTCCTGGTACTCAAAAAGAGTGGTACGATACATGGAAAGAATCTCGTTTAAAGTGGCATTTGTCATTAGGATTAGGAATGGATAATTACCGTTTCCACGATCATGATAAATTAGCTCACTATGCGGATGCAGCTGCAGATATTGAATTTAAATTCCCATTCGGATTTAAAGAATTAGAAGGAATTCACTCAAGAACAGATTTCGATTTAAAAGCGCACGAAGAATATTCTGGTAAAAAGCTACAGTATTTTGATAATGAAATTAACGAAAGCTACGTTCCTTATGTGGTAGAAACTTCTGTTGGATTAGATAGATTGTTTTTAGCAGTATTCTCTAATTCTTTACAAGAAGAAACACTGGAGGATGGAAGTACAAGAACTGTATTAAAATTACCAGCAGTTGTAGCACCGTTTAAAGCAGCTATTTTACCATTGGTTAAAAAAGATGGATTGCCAGAAATTGCCAAAGATATTTTTGATCAATTAAAATTTGATTTCAACGTTGCTTACGATGAAAAAGATGCTATTGGTCGTCGTTACCGTCGTCAAGATGCAAACGGAACACCATTCTGTATTGCTGTAGATTACGAAACAAAAGATGACAATATGGTCACCATTCGTCACAGAGATACTATGGAACAAAAACGTGTTGCTATTGCTGATTTAAAATCGATTATTGATGCAGAGGTAAACATGGGAATTTGGTTAAACAAAGCAAAATAGGTTTAGATAAAACTATATTTAACAAAAAAGGTGAGCATTTTGCTCACCTTTTTTATTTTCTCTTCTTTCTCATATTTATTTAGTCTGTGATTTTTGGATAATACTTTTTTCTTAACCAAAAAGACACTTTCACTAATAATATCAATGCAGGTACTTCTACCAAAGGACCTATCACTCCTGCAAAAGCCTGTCCTGAATTCAATCCAAATACAGCAATGGCTACAGCAATAGCTAACTCAAAATTGTTTCCTGCTGCAGTAAAAGCAACAGAAGTTGTTTTGTCATATTCTGCACCAGTTGCTTTGGTAAAAAAGAAACCAATGATGAACATTAAAGTGAAGTAAATTAGTAATGGAACCGCAATAATTAAAACATCCATAGGTATTTCAACAATTAACTCTCCTTTTAAAGAAAACATCACTATAATGGTAAATAACAAAGCAATTAATGTCAGTGGAGAAACAGTAGGAATAAATTTAGTAGTGTACCACTCTTCTCCTTTTAACTTTACACCAATATATCTACTAGCAATTCCTAAAAGAAAAGGAAGTCCTAAATAGATGGCTACACTTTCTGCAATGGTTCCTACAGAAATATCTACAATAGCTCCCTCAAAACCAAAATAAGGAGGAAGTACTGTAATAAACAACCAGGCATAAAAACTGTAAGCAAATACTTGGAAAACACTATTTAGAGCTACCAATCCAGCTCCATATTCACTACTTCCATCAGCCAAATCATTCCACACCAAAACCATGGCAATACATCTAGCTAATCCTATTAAAATCAATCCTACCATGTATTCGGGATAATCACGTAAAAAAGTAATAGCTAGTACAAACATTAATACAGGTCCAATAATCCAGTTTAGAATTAAGGAAATAGAAAGTATTTTAGTGTTTCTAAAGACTTTAGGTAATAGTGAATAGTCAACCTTTGCTAAAGGAGGATACATCATTAAAATTAAACCAATCGCAATGGGAATGTTTGTGGTTCCGCTACTCATTGAATTGATAAAGTTTGGAAAACTAGGAAATAAATTTCCAATACCAACACCTATAGCCATGGCAATAAAGATCCAAATTGTTAAGTTTTTGTCTAGAAAGCTTAGTTTTTTATTTTGTGCCATGTGATGATTTTATTTGAGAGAATACATAAAGCATTTCCGTTGCTATTTGTAAACTTCTTTCGTTGTACTTTTCTGCTTGCTGTGGGGTATTATCAAAAGCTTTAGGATCTTCAAAAGTAATTGGAATACGTTTTTCTGCTCCAGCAATAAGAGGACAACCACCATCTGCCTGAGAACAAGTCATTACAGCAGCAAATGCTCCTTCTGGATTAAAAGTATCATCTAACTTTTTTGAAAACCCAATAATAGGATGCTGATTGGCAGCATACTTAATACTATAGATAGGATTGTCTGTTTCTGATATTTTTTTAATTTGAAAACCATTGTTTTCTAAAGTTTCTGCTACTTTAGGAAATAAGGCCGTATTCTCTGTTCCTCCAGAGTAACAAAATACATTTTTAATGTTAAAATAAGCGGCGGTAGCTTGAGCCCAAACTTGTGATAAGTGACTTCTTCTTGAGTTATGAGTACAAATAAAGTTGATACTAATTTCTTGGTTTTGTTCTACTTTATATTGAATAAAATCAATCAATGGTTGTAGTGTTTCTTTACGTTCATTGGTAATGTTTTCGGGCTGTAAACCTTTAATGGTTTCTTTTATTTTAGTAAATATGTTAGATTTTATAGCTATCATTTTCTATATTTTTTTCATTAACAACAACCGCTTCCTGGTGCACAAGCGTTTGGGGTTTCAATTTTTGGTTCAGGAATTCCACAATTATCTTTAGCCAAACAATCTGTTTTTTTTGTGGTTAATAAAAAGTTTTTTCCATTAAAATCCAATCCAAATTTACCAATGGTGTCTGCTTGGTATTCTACTTCAATTTCTAAGTCCTCAATCCCTAATACTTTTTCGGATAATTCAATAATGTTCAATAATTTTTCAGGATGTAATCTGTGGTCGTAATCATTAGCATTCCAAAGTTGAAAGTTGACGACTTCTTCTTTTCTTACGGTTCCACCACAATCAATAAAGTGTTTGCTTACTTTACCTACTTCTGTTACGTGAAAATGATTAGGAACTAATTCTCCATTTGGCAATTGAAAAGCAATAGTTTCCAATTTTTCTAATTCTGATTTAATTTGTGATAATTTCATATGATTTATATATTGCGATTTTACGATTAATAGATTCAAATTTTTTTAACAACAATTTTCTTTAGAAAGATCTTGATTTAAGAATAAGAATAGAACTTCTTTCATTTTAGACCAATTTGTATTGTCTATACAATAGCAAACACTAGTTCCTTCTATATTTCCTTTAATCAAACCTAAGTTTTTTAATTCTTTAAGATGTTGAGAAATGGTAGCTTGTGCCAATCCTATTTCATGGACTAGGTCACCACAAACACATGAGTTAATTTTAAATAAATGTTGTAAAATGGCTACTCTAGCAGGATGACCCAATGCTTTTGCTAATACAGCAATTTCATTTTGATCATCTGTAAATATTTCTGTTTTCACCAATCCCATAATCTCTTATATTTTTATATTGCAATATTACGATTAATAATTAAGTCAACAACTATAGAGTTGAGTTTTTTAAAGTAAAAGTGTAATTATATAGGCTAGTTCTTTGGAAAAATTACTTTATTAAAAAATAATAAAATCATCACACCAATAGTAATGGCACTATCGGCAACATTAAAAATGGCATTGAAAAAAGTAAAGTAATTTCCTCCTACACTTGGAATCCATTCAGGAAGTGTTCCTTGCCAAATAGGGAAATAAAGCATGTCAACAACTTTTCCGTGAAAAATAGCTCCAGTGGCTTCTGAAGGGTTAAAAGTAGCTAATTGACCATAGGAGTCTGTAAATAAAACTCCATAGAAAACAGAGTCTATAATATTTCCTAATGCTCCACAAAAAATTAAAGAAATAGAAATAATTAATAAGTTATGTGCGTTCTCTTTAATGCTTTTTCGTAACCAATAACCAATCCCTACAATAGCACATAAACGGAATAAGGTTAAAATTAGCTTTCCTGTTTTACCGCCAATTTCGGTTCCCCAAGCAGCTCCGTTGTTTTCTATAAAGTGAATTCTAAACCAATCAAAAACATAGATTTCTTCTTGTAATTGAAAATTTGTTTTGATGTATATTTTACTGATTTGGTCAATCAATAAAATAACAATAATAAGTAGAATAGATTTTTTAGTATTCATATCAATAGTAAAAAGAAAAGTTTGTAACCGAAATCACAAACTTTTTATATGGCAAATTTAAAAGGAAAATTCCTTTTTATTATTTGTTTTCTGCATTTTTAGCATCAATGCTTAAAGTAGCATGTGGCACCAATCTTAAACGTTCTTTTCTGATTAACTTACCAGTTGCACGACAAATTCCGTAAGTTTTATTCTCTATACGTAACAAAGCGTTTTTTAAATCGCGAATAAACTTTTCTTGACGAATAGCCAATTGTACGTTTGCTTCTTTAGACATGGTTTCAGAACCTTCTTCAAAAGCTTTAAACTGTGGAGATGTGTCGTCTGTATTGTTAGAGCTTCCGTTTTTATATGAGCTTTGTAAGATTTCTAAATCAACTTTAGCTCTTTCCATCTTCTTTAAGATGATTTCTTTAAATTCAGCTAAATCTTTATCGCTGTATACTACTTTTTCATCTGCCGTTGCCATAATCTTTAGATTTTATGAATGAATATTTTACTTTTTATTTCGTCGAATTCAATATCCAAACCATCACTTAGTTCGTTTACAAATTCTAATTGATTGGTCAAGGTTTCGCTCTTGATATATGCCTGGTTTGTATTTACTGCTTGCTCTAGAACTTCGTTTACAAGAATAGATAATTTAATTTTATCTGTAACTTCTAAACCTGAATCTTTTCTCAAGTTTTGTACCCTGTTAACCAATTCTCTAGCGACTCCTTCGTTTTTCAATTCATCAGAAATGGTAACGTCTAAAGCAACTGTTAATCCTCCTTGGTTTACTACTAACCAACCTTCAATATCTTGTGAGCTAATCTCAACTTCTTCCTGCGTTAAATCTACTAAATTTTCTCCAATGTTAACAGAAATTTTACCTTCTCGCTCTAATTTTGCAATGTCATCTTGCGTAAATTTTTGAATTTCAGCACCTACCAACTTCATGTCTTTACCAAAACGAGGTCCTAAAACTTTAAAATTAGGTTTGATGTTCTTTACCAACACTCCTGAAGCATCGTCTAATAAATCAATTTCTTTAACGTTTACTTCTGATAATATTAAATCTTGCACCGCTAAAATATCCTCTCTTTGTTGGTTGTCTAGTACAGGAATCATGATTTTTTGTAACGGTTGACGTACTTTAATCATTTCCTTTTTACGTAAAGACAATACCATAGATGATATTTGTTGAGCCTTTTGCATTTTACGTTCTAAGCTTTCGTCAATCGTAGAAACATCTGCTTTTGGAAACTCGGCCAAATGTACTGATTCATAAGCTTCTGTATGTGTTGCTGAGGTTAAATCTTTGTAAAGATTATCCATAAAGAATGGAGCAACAGGAGCTCCTAATTTAGCCACTGTTAACATACAGGTATAAAGAGTTTGGTATGCTGATATTTTATCAGTTCCATAATCGCCTTTCCAGAATCTTCTTCTACTTAAACGTACAAACCAGTTTGATAAGTTTTCGGTTACAAAATTCTGAATTTCACGAGTTGCTTTGGTTGCTTCGTATTCGTTATAAAATTTATCAGTTTTTAGAATTAAGCTATTCAATTCTGATAAAATCCAACGGTCAATTTCTGGTCTATCTTCAAATTTAATGTCTGCTTCAGCATATTTAAATCCATCAATATTAGCGTATAAAGTAAAGAAAGAATAAGTGTTGTATAAAGTTCCGAAGAATTTACGTCTTACTTCATCAACTCCTTCTAAATCAAACTTTAAGTTGTCCCAAGGATTTGCATTAGAAATCATGTACCAACGAGTAGCATCTGGTCCATATTGATCCATGGTTGCAAAAGGATCAATTCCATTTCCTAAACGTTTAGACATTTTTTTACCGTGTTTGTCTAAAACCAATCCGTTTGATACTACATTCTTATAAGCAACATTGTCAAAAACCATAGTACTAATCGCATGTAAAGTATAAAACCATCCACGAGTTTGATCTACTCCTTCTGCAATAAAATCAGCAGGATAGAACTCACGATTGTCAATTAATTCTTTGTTTTCAAAAGGATAGTGCTGTTGTGCGTATGGCATAGAACCAGAATCAAACCAAACATCAATAAGGTCTGCTTCACGTTTCATTGGTTGTCCTTTTGGAGAAATTAATGTAATAGCATCCACTACATTTTTATGTAAATCGATGGTGTCATAGTTTTCCTCAGACATGTTTCCAACTTCAAAAGCATCAAAACTAGTAGGGTTTTCAATTCCAGCAGTACGAGCTTTTTCAATTTCAACTTTTAATTCTGCTACAGAACTAATCAATATTTCCTCTGTTCCGTCTTCGGTTCTCCAAATAGGTAAAGGAATTCCCCAGTAACGAGAACGAGATAAGTTCCAATCGTTCGCATTTTTTAACCAGTTTCCAAAACGTCCTGTTCCAGTAGATTCTGGCTTCCAGTTAATGGTTTCGTTTAGTTCGTGCATACGGTCTTTTACTTCCGTAACTTTTATAAACCAAGAATCTAATGGATAATACAAAATAGGCTTATCTGTTCTCCAACAATGTGGGTAACTGTGCTTGTACTTTTCTACATTAAAGGCTTTGTTCTCTTCTTTTAACTGAATGGCAATTTCTACATCTACAGATTTTTCTGGAGCTTCACCATCGTTATAATATTCATTTTTCACATATTTCCCCGCATGAGGACCTACTTGTGCTCTGAATTTCCCTTGTAAATCTACCAAAGGAACTGGATTTTCGTTATCATCCAACACCAACATTGGTGGTACTTCTGGACTTGCATTTTTAGCTACAAAAGCATCATCTGCACCAAAAGTAGGAGCGGTGTGTACAATACCAGTACCATCTTCTGTAGTCACAAAATCACCAGCAATTACTCTAAATGCATTTTCTGCATTTTCAAAAGGTAATGCCCAAGGTAATAATTGCTCGTATTTAATTCCGACTAAATCTTTTCCAATAAAAGTGTCTCCAACTAAGAAAGGAATCTTTTTATCAGCTTGTGTATAAGCTTCTAATTCGTCTTGTGTGTTAACTGAAACAAACTTTTTTCCAAATTGTTTTCCAACTAAGTTTTTAGCCAAAATAACGTTGATAGGTTCAAACGTATATTGATTGTATGATTTTACAACTACATATTCAATTTTTGGACCTACGGTTAAAGCGGTGTTACTTGGTAATGTCCATGGAGTAGTAGTCCATGCTAATAAATGTACTTCAGCTAAGTTTTGTAAATTAACAGGAAGTGTTTCTTTAATGGTTTTGAATTGAGCAACAATAGTTGTGTCAGTTACATCTTGGTAGGCTCCAGGTTGATTTATTTCGTGAGAACTTAATCCTGTACCTGCTTTTGGAGAATATGGTTGAATGGTGTATCCTTTGTAAATCAAATTCTTTTTGTAAATCTGACCTAACAACCACCAAACTGTTTCCATGTATTTTGGTTTGTAAGTAATATATGGATCTTCCATATCTACCCAATATCCAATACGTTCTGTTAAATCGTTCCAGATATCTGTATATTTCATCACTGCTTTTTTACAAGCAATGTTGTACTCTTCAATAGAAATTTTAGTACCAATATCTTCTTTGGTAATTCCCAATTCTTTTTCAACACCCAATTCTACAGGTAAACCATGCGTATCCCATCCTGCTTTACGCTGAACTTTAAAACCTTTCATGGTTTTAAAACGAGGATAAACATCTTTGATGGTTCTTCCTAAAACGTGATGAATTCCTGGCAATCCGTTTGCAGAAGGTGGTCCTTCAAAAAACACGTATGGCTCCTTTCCTTCTCTAGCATCAATACTTTTTTGAAAGATGTTGTTTTCTTGCCAAAACTTAAGCGTTTCTGATGCAATGTTGGTTAAACTTAATCCTTTATGTTCTTTGAAATTTGCACTCATTTTATTGGGTATTCAATTTGGTCTGCGAAATTACGGTTTTAATTGATGAATCACAATAGAGTGGCAGTTTTTAGAAATGTTTGATGAATATTCATATATTGTGCACCAAAAAACTAAAAAACTATGAGAAAAATTACGACATTATTGTTAATGATCTGTACAATTGTTTGCCTTGCAAACGATGATTTAACATCTGAAGAGCTAGAGTACTTAAAGATGTTAGATAGTGTTCAGGCTCATTTTAAATATCAAACAGGCTCACTTAAGTTAAATTCTGATTTAGCTGTTTTAAACTTGCCTGAAGGTTTTACTTTTTTAAATAAAAAAGAAGGAGAGTTTGTGTTAGAAAAATTATGGGGAAATCCTCATTCAGATATTATTGGGTTAATGTTTCCAAATGGTGTTTCTGCAACAAGTGATACTTTTTCATATGCAGTTGAAATAACTTATACGGAAGATGGGTTTGTAAGTGATGAGGATGCTAAGGAGATTGATTATGATGATTTGTTAGAGCAAATGAAGTCAGATGCAGATTTGGAGAACAAGGATAGATTGAAAAATGGTTATCCAAGTATTGAATTGATAGGATGGGCAACATCTCCGTATTATGATGATGTTCATAAAAAATTACATTGGGCAAAGGAATTAAAATTTGATGGAAGTGATATTCATACGTTGAATTACAATGTTAGAGTTTTAGGAAGAAAAGGTTATCTAAATCTAAATGTAATTGGGGATATTGATCAGTTAGAAACTGTTAATAAGGATATAAGCAAAATATTAAACAGCGTTCATTTTTCTAAAGGATACACATATAAAGAATTTAACCCCGATATTGATGAAGTTGCAGCTTATGGAATTGGTGGTTTAATAGCAGGTAAAATATTGGCTAAAGCAGGTCTGTTTGCTTTGTTGCTTAAATTTTGGAAAATTATTGCCGTTGGAGCTGTTGGAGCTTTTGGCGTTTTTAAAAAAAAGTTGTTCGGTCATAAAAATGAAGATTAAAAAAGAAAGAGGATTGTCTTACAATCCTCTTTCTTTTTTAATCGTTTCGTATGCTTCCTGAATTTTTTGGAATTTTTCTTGAGCTCCTTTTAAATGTTCTTCACCTAAGTGGGCTAATTTGTCTGGGTGATGTTCTTTTACCAATCTTCTGTATGCCTTTTTAATCGTGTCGTTGTCATCAGATTTTGAGACTTCTAAAATTTGATAAGCGGATTCACTATTGTCATAAAACATCGCTTTGATAGAATCAAAACTAGCTTGATTGATGTATAAATAATTGGAAATAGACTGAATGGTTTGTACTTCAATATCAGCTACATGCCCGTCAGATTTTGCAATGGCAAACAAGAAATGAATTAGTTGAGCACGAGATTCGGCAGACATATGACTTCTAATTTGTGTACAAACTTCTTGGGTAGATAAAGAGGTATCATTAATAATTCCTTTAAACAATTTAAAAGCATTATTGGCTCTATCTTTTCCGTACATCTGCACAAAATAATTGCGAACGTAGTCTAGTTCTTTTTGTAATATTTTACCATCAGCTTTAATTACAACAGCAGATAAAAACAGCAAACTAATTTCAAAATCTCCTGCTTGTGTGGTTTTACTGGTGTAACTGCTGTTGTCTGTTTGGAATTCTGAATAATCAGAAGTAGCTCCTTTAAGGGCAGAACCTATTAAATATCCTAAAGCAGCTCCAATAGGTCCACCTGCAGCCCATCCTATTCCGGCTCCAATCCAATTTGCAAATTTCTTCATTATGTATTTATCTTTTAGGTTGATGTGATATCAACAAATTCTAGGTTTAGAATAAAAACAAGAATCTTGCCTTAATTGGATTCGGAAGAATTGTCAGTATAATTTTCATGAAATAATATGTATTTGTTTGTATACCGATAAAATGTCACCTTGTAAGGTTTTGGAATATTTATTGTCTAAATTTGCATAACGATTCAAAGGATTTGAATTATTATTTATTGAATTTAAAAGTATATACATATGTATCCACAAGAATTAACGGCTCCAATGGAGGCACAATTAGTACAGGCAGGAGTAGCAGCATTAAAATCTCCAGCTGATGTAGAATCATTCATTGCAAAAGAAGGAACTGCTTTAGTAGTAGTAAATTCAGTTTGTGGATGTGCTGCAGGAACAGCAAGACCAGGAGTGATTGCTTCTTTACAAAATGCAAAATTACCAACTAGCTTAGGGACTGTGTTTGCAGGAGTTGATGGACCAGCGGTGCAAAAAGCACGTGAATTTATGATTCCTTTTCCTCCATCATCACCAGCGGTTGCGTTGTTTAAAGATGGACAATTGGTACACATGTTAGAGCGTCATCATATTGAAGGACATTCTGCTGAAGCAATTGCAGCAAACTTGTCTGGTGCTTATGATGAGTATTGTTCTTAATAAGTTTTTAAAATAGAATTTATAAAAAGCCTGATTTGATCAGGCTTTTTTATTTTTGTTGAAAAAAGAATATGAAAGAAATAATTTACTTACTTTTTGTTTTATTATCCTTATCAGGCTATAGTCAGTCTAAAAAGCATAAAAAAAACAGAACTCAAAAAACAGTATTAAACGCTAGTTTAGTAAAGGATTCTTTAGTGGTTAAAAATTCTGCTTTCTCAAAAATTGAGTTTTTAGAACCAGAAAAGTTTAAAATTGATAGTATTACGGCACAATTGAAAAAGTATTCCGAATCAAAAAAGAGTACAGATTATTTAGCATCTAAAAAGAAAAAAAAGAAGAGTAAGAAAGATAATTCTTGGTTTCAGAGCCAATTTCAAAAAAATATGTTTGATCAGCAACAAAGTCATCAAAATCAGGTGATGCAACAACAGATACAAAGAGCTCAGCAAAACATGATGAGAATTCCTTAATTACATGTTTTCACAAGCCTGCCAAATTACATCATTAGGAACCGGAGCTGTTAATGTAATAGGTTCTTTTTTTACAGGGTGGATAAATGTTATTTTACGAGCGTGTAAATGAATGCTACCATCTTTATTACTTCTTTTTGCTCCGTATTTTAAATCACCTTTAATAATACAGCCTAGTGTAGAAAGTTGAACCCTAATTTGGTGATGTCTCCCTGTTTCTAGTTCAATTTCTAACAACTGAAAATTATCTAATACCTTTATTAATTCATAATGAAGTATTGCATGTTTTGCTCCTTGAGTAGTAGGTTGGCAAACGTTAGATTTGTTATTTTTAGGATTTTTAACTAAGTGATGAGATAATGTTTGTTTTTTAGGAATATCTTGTTTATTCACAACGGCCCAATAGGTTTTGTGAATTTTTTTATCTCTTAAGGCTTTGTTTAATCGCTCTAAAGCTTTTGATGTTTTAGCAAAAATAACGATTCCGGAAGTAGGTCTGTCTAATCTGTGTACAACTCCTAAATAAACATTACCGGGTTTGTTCTCTTTATCCTTAATGTATTCTTTAACAACATCGCTTAGAGGTTTATCTCCAGTTTTATCTCCTTGGGTAATATCTCCAGAACGTTTGTTAATCACAATAATGTGATTGTCTTCAAAAAGAATTTGTAAGTTATTTTTGTTAGAATGCATTGCAAACTTAGTTTACAGATTTTGGGAATTAAAATCTTTGTTAATGCTGTCTATAAAATTTAAAATATCGTCTTTCCCATTTTTATTGGCAGATGATGAAGTAAAATAAGTAGGGAAATATTCAAATTTCTCTTTTAACATCTCAGCTTCATACTTGGCAATATTTTGAGTAATTGCTTTGGGTTTTAGCTTGTCTGTTTTGGTAAAAATAATAACAAATGGTATTTCGTTTTCTGCTAAAAACTCCATGAATTCAACGTCTATTTTTTGTGGGGTATGACGAGAGTCTACCAACACAAAAGTACAAACCAATGCTTTACGTTGCTTAAAATAATCGGTGATAAAACTTTGAAATTCCTTTTTGGTGCTTTTAGAAACTCTAGCGTATCCATAACCAGGTAAATCAACCAAAAACCAATTTTTGTTGATTTTAAAGTGATTGATTAGTTGTGTTTTTCCAGGAGTTCCCGATGTTTTTGCAAGTTTATTTCTTCCTGTAATCATATTGATTAAAGAAGATTTACCTACGTTAGATCTTCCAATAAAAGCGTATTCAGGAATATGTTCAGAAGGACATTTAGAAACTTCTGAATTACTTACGATGAACTCCGCAGATTTAATCTGCATTACTTTATACTGTTTTTGTCAAACCAAGCACCAACTACTTCGTTAAATTCATTTGGATGTTCCATCATAGGAGCATGTCCACACTTGTCAATCCAAAATAATTCAGAGTTAGGCATTAGTTTGTTGAATTCATCAGCAACTTCAGGAGGTGTTACATCATCTTGTTTTCCCCAAACCAAACAAGTAGGAATTTTCATGTCGGGTAAATCGTTAGCCATGTTGTGTCTAATAGCACTTTTAGCCAAAGCTAAAATTCTAATAGCACAATTACGATCGTTTACAACTTTAAATAAGTCGTCAACCATTTTTTTAGTAGCCGTTGCAGGGTCATAAAATACCGCTTCTGCTTTTGTTTTTATGTATTCGTAATCACCACGTTTTGGGTAAGTATCCCCCATGGCTTTTTCGTACAATCCAGAACTTCCAGTTAAAACTAAAGAATCTACCAAGTAAGGAAATGCTTTGGTAATGTATAATGATACGTGACCTCCAAGTGAGTTCCCTAATAAAGTGGCATGTGGAACATTTTTAAATTCCATGAACTTTTTAACAAATTTTGCTAAATTCTTAACGTTTGTTTTAATTATTGGTAGGGTGTAAATAGGTAACTCAGGTACTAAAACCTTGTATCCAATCTTAGAAAAGTGCTCTACAACACCAGAAAAATCATCAAGAGTTCCCATCAAACCATGTAAAACAATAATAGTTTTACCTTCTCCTGCTTCAATGTATTTAAACTCTCCTTCCGTTTTAACGTTATATTCCATGCTTATTATCTAGGCTTAGGTTTAGCTGCAAATGTAAACTTTTTTTGATAAAAAACCACTTATTCATAAATATAGCCTATTGCTTGAACGCTAACTTCTTAACTGATTGATATTTAAAATATAAGCAATTTGTGGTGTTGTGGTAAAACTTATCAACAATGTGGGGTAAAGTGGTAGAAAGTGGTAAAATATTTTATATTTTTGAAAAGTAAACTCATAAAGTGGATTCATTAATAGGAACATACGAATGTAAAACAGACACCAAAGGTCGTGTGATGCTTTCATCTGGATTAAAAAAACAGTTGGAAGGTGTTCTGCATGAGGGGTTTGTGTTAAAGCGTTCTGTGTTTCAGCCTTGTTTAGAATTGTATCCAATGGCAGAGTGGAACAAGGTAATGGAACAAGTCGGAAAGCTGAATCGCTTTGTAAAAAAGAACAATGATTTCATCAGATTGTTCACAGCTGGCGTTAAAAACATAGAATTAGATGCTTCTGGAAGATTATTGTTGCCAAAAGATTTGTTGGCTTATTCTAAAATATCAAAAGAAGTAGTGTTGTCATCAGCGGTGTCGATTATAGAAATATGGGATAAAGAATTGTATGAAAAAGCAATTGACGGTGCAATGGATGATTTTGCTGAATTGGCAGAACAAGTAATGGGAGGTTTAAATACAGAAGAAGATGAGTTATCATAATCCAGTGTTGTTAAAAGAAAGTGTAGATGCATTAAACATAAGACCAGATGGTGTTTATGTGGATGTAACTTTTGGTGGTGGAGGTCATTCAAAAGAAATTCTATCAAGATTGGGTGAAGAAGGTAAGCTGTTTGCTTTTGACCAAGATCCTGATGCGCATGAAAATGCTTTAGATGATGAACGTTTTACTTTGATTCCACAAAACTTTAGATATATAGAAAGATTTTTAAGGTTTTATGGAGCGAGAAAAGTAGATGGGGTTTTAGGAGATTTTGGCGTTTCTTCACATCAGTTTGATCAGGCAGAAAGAGGTTTTTCTACTCGTTTTGATGCGCAGTTAGATATGCGTATGGATCAAAAAGCAGAAGTTAGTGCTGCACATATTATCAATTATTATGCTCAAGATGATATCGCAAATATATTATTTCAATACGGAGAGTTGAGAAATGGTAGAGCCATGGCGAAAGTAATCGTAGCAGCTCGTGAAGAAAATAAAATAGAAACTAGTTTTCAGTTAAAAGAAGTCTTGGCTCCCTTTTTACCAAAAGCAAAAGAGCATAAAATATTAGCACAAATTTTTCAGGCGTTAAGAATTGAGGTGAATCAAGAGTTAGAGGTTTTAAAAGAATTCTTAACTCAGATTCCAAATATATTAAATGAGGAAGGAAGGTTGAGTGTGATTTCTTATCATTCGTTAGAAGATAGATTGGTAAAAAGATTCATTCAGAAAGGGATGTTTGAAGGAGAGCCTGAAAAAGACTTTTATGGAAACTTTAGTGTACCAATGCAAAAAGTTGGAGGATTGATATTGCCAAGCAAAGAAGAAATCAAAATAAACAATAGAGCGAGAAGTGCCAAGTTGAGAATTGCAAAATTAAAAAGCTAATGGTAGGAGTTGGTGAATTTATTTCTGGAGTTTTAAAAGGAGACTTTTTAATAAAGAGTGATTCTGTAAAAAACTGGAAAGTCATTTTTGTGGTTTTAGGAATGTCAATCATCATGATTACTTGTGCACACCAAACCGATGAAAAAAATATTAAGATATCGGTGCTTAATAAAGAAATAAGAGCGCTAAAAGCTGAATATATAGATAGCGCAACCAAAGTGGTTCATTTAAAATTAGAATCCACAGTAAAAGATCAAGTAGCACAAGAAGGGTTAAAATCATCTGTTGAACCCCCAATAAAAATAGTAGTTAAAACACCAAAATAGAAAAAGTTGAGTACCACGGAAAAAAGCATAGTAGACAAATTAGGTTGGTTAGTGTTAGTGCTAGCTGTGCTTTTTGTTGTTTTAATTGTGCGAGTGGGATTTATACAATCTGTTGAAGGAGAGTATTATAGAAAGATATCCGTTCAAAGAACTATAAAAACAGACACCATTTTTGCTAACAGGGGGAATATATATGCTACAGGAGGAAATCTTTTAGCTACCACCATGTCTAAATACACGGTTAGATTAGATATGGTTACGATAGAGAATAAGGTTTTTGAAGAAAATATCAATGCTTTGTCAGATTCTTTGTCGGTCTTATTTAAAAAGCCATCTTCTTATTATAGGAATTACTTAAGAACAGGAAAAAGACGTAGAAATAGATACTTATTTCTAGCGAGGGATTTAGGGTATATAGACTATGCTAGGTTAAAAACTTTTCCAATTTTAAAATTAGGTCAATACAGAGGTGGTTTAATTACGGAACAAAGAAATGTAAGAGCAAGGCCTTTAGGTAATTTGGCAGTGAGAACTGTTGGTTATTCAGATTATAGAGGTAATGTTGGGGTAGAAGGAGCTTATATCAACTATTTAAAAGAACATCACGGTTGGAGACAAAAGCAAAGAATTGCAAAAGGTCAATGGAAGCCTATTAATGATAAAAACGAAAAAGAACCTCAAGATGGGAGTGATGTCATAACCACCATTGATGTTAATATTCAAGATGTAGTACATGCTGCTTTGTTAGAACAGTTAGAAACTTTTGAAGCGGATCATGGTTGTGCCATGGTCATGGAAACCAAGACGGGAGAAATAAGAGCGATTGTGAATTTAGGGAAATACCCTAATGGTAATTATTTTGAAAAAAGGAACTATGCTATTTACGAAGCACAAGAACCGGGTTCGACTTTTAAATTGGCTAGCTTATTAGTTGGCTTAGAAGATAAAAAAGTAGATACAGGTGATGTAGTAGATACTGAAAAAGGAGTGATGAAAGTCTACGGAAGAAGCATCATAGATTCTCATAGAGGTGGATATGGAAAAATATCTTTGGCCAGGGCCATTGAAGTTTCTTCTAATGTTGGAATTGCTAAAATGGTGATGGAATCATACAAGTCCAATCCACAGCAATTTGTTGATGGAATTAACAAGCTAGGTTTTGGTGAAAAAATTGGAGTACCTATTAAAGGAGAAGGTCAACCGTTTATTCCAAATCCAAAATATGTAAAAAGAGGAGATCCAAATAGTTGGAATGGTTTGTCCTTGGCATGGATGGCATGGGGGTATGGAGTAAAGGTAACACCATTACAGTTGTTGACTTTTTACAATGCTATTGCGAATGATGGAGTGATGGTGAAACCAAGATTCATCAAAGAATTACGTAACCAAGGAGAGGTGGAAAAAGTATTTGAATCAGAAGTGTTAAATGATAAAATTGCTTCAGAAGAGACCATCAATAAACTTCAGGAAATTTTAAAAAATGTGGTCATAAGAGGTACTGGGGAAAAATTGTATTCCCCTAGTTTTTCTATGGCGGGTAAAACAGGTACTTGTCAAACAGAATATTGGACAGGGAACACACAGTATGTGTCTTCTTTTACTGGTTTTTTTCCGGCAGAAAATCCTAAATATACTTGTGTTGTGGTCGTAAATAAACCTAACAAACATAAAGGTTATTATGGAGCAACTGTTGCAGCTCCTGTGTTTAAAGCTATTGCTCAAAAAATATATGCTAGTTCTTTACAAGAAAAAGAAGTGACATTGGATTTGCCAAAATTAGCATCCTTAGAAAGTGATTATCAAGAATATCAAAAAGAAAACTTAGATCTAAAAAGTAAAATGCCCGATGTAAGAGGTATGGCTTTAATGGATGCGGTTTCTGTTTTAGAAAATAAAGGATTATTGGTAGATGTTCAAGGTGGATTGGAGTATGTAAAAAAACAATCCATCACCAAAGGAGTAGATATCAAAAGAGGTCAACAAGTAGTATTGTATTAATATGGAATTAAAAGATTTATTAAAAAAAGTAGCGGTTTTAAATCAAATCAACTTTAATGAAAAGGTTGAGGTGACTGCTATTGCTTTTGATTCTAGAAAAGTTACACAAGGAACTTTATTTGTAGCTCAAAAAGGGGTACATGTAGATGGGCATCAATACATTTCTAAAGCCATTGATTTAGGAACGAACGTAATTGTTTGTGAAGAAATGCCTCCTAGTATTGTTGATGAAGTGGTTTACTTACAAGTTAAAAATGCTAATGAGGCTTTGGCAATGTTGGCTGCTAATTTTTATGATCACCCATCAGAAAAACTAAAATTAGTTGGGGTTACTGGTACCAATGGAAAAACGACGGTTGCTAGTTTGTTGTATCAATTATTTCAGTTGTTAGGATATAAAACAGGATTGTTATCTACCGTAAAAGTTGTGGTAGATAAACAGGAATTTACAGCGACACATACTACTCCAGATTCTTTGGCTATTAATATGTATATGTCAGCAATGGTAAAAGCTGGGGTTGATTATTGTTTTATGGAGGTGAGTTCTCATGGAATTCATCAAGAAAGAACTTTTGGGTTAGATTTTAACGGCGGAGTGTTTACCAATATTACCCACGATCATCTAGATTATCACAAAACCTTTAGTGAATATAGAGATGTTAAAAAATCATTTTTTGACAATCTATCAAAATCCGCTTTTGCATTAACCAATACGGATGATAAAAACGGAATGGTGATGTTGCAAAATACAAAGGCAACCAAAAAGAGCTATTCTCAAAAAACATTGGCCGATTATAAGGTGAGGATTTTAGAAAAGAGTTTTTCTGGAATGTTACTGCAAATCAATCAACACGAAGTTTGGGTGCAATTGGTAGGAGGATTTAATGCCTCAAATTTAGGAGCTATTTACGGAGTGGCTTGTGAATTAGGGGTTGATGAAATGGAATTGTTAACTGCTTTGAGTCAGTTAAAAAGTGTAGATGGTCGTTTTCAATACCAAGTTTCCAAAACGGGAATTGTTAGTGTGGTAGATTATGCACACACGCCAGATGCCTTAAAAAATATATTGAGTACTATTAAAGAAATGGTGAGTACTTCAGTAAACATCATTACTGTGGTGGGTTGCGGAGGTGATAGAGATAAAACCAAAAGACCTAAAATGGCAGCTATTTCGGCTGAGTTGAGTACTCAGGTGATTTTAACTTCTGACAATCCACGAACTGAAGATCCAACTTCGATTTTAGAAGATATGGAAGCGGGAATTACAGTGGAAAAAGCACATAAAGTATTAACGATTTCTGATAGAAAACAAGCGATTAAGACAGCTTGTAAATTGGCTAAAAAAGATGATGTAGTTTTGGTGGCTGGTAAAGGACACGAAACCTATCAAGAAGTAAATGGGCAAAGAACTCATTTTGATGATAAAGAGATATTAATAGAAACTTTTGAAACACTAAATAAATAATAATGTTATACTACTTATTTGATTTTTTAGAAAAAGAATATCAACTGATTGGAGCGAGTTTGTTTCAGTTTATTACGTTCCGTTCGGCTTTGGCATTTATGGTTTCATTGTTATTGTCTACCATTTACGGAAAAAGGTTGATAGACTATTTACGTAAACAACAAATTGGAGAAACAGTTAGAGATTTAGGACTGGATGGTCAGGTGCAAAAAGCAGGAACTCCTACTATGGGAGGGTTGATTATCATTTTAGCGACTCTAATTCCAGTATTCTTATTCGCAAGATTAGATAATATTTATGTAATCATTTTAATCATCACTACTTTGTGGATGGGAGCCATCGGTTTTTTAGATGATTATATCAAAGTGTTTAAAAAAGACAAAGAAGGATTAAAAGGAAAATTCAAGGTTTTAGGTCAAGTAGGTTTAGGATTGTTTGTTGGAGTCATGTTTTATTTTCATCCTGCTGTGACTATGAAAAAAGAATTGCCTTTTTCTCAAAAAATAGCCAATACACATTTGTTTGGCGAGGAAATAAAATCAGTAAAAACCACCATTCCATTCTTAAAAAATAATGAGTTTGATTATGCATCTGTCATTAGTTGGATGGGAGAAAATGCTGCGAATTATGCTTGGCTTATTTTTATCCCTGTAGTCATATTTATTGTAACGGGAGTTTCTAACGGAGCTAATTTAACAGATGGTATTGATGGTTTGGCAGCGGGAACTTCCACTATTATTGTGGCGGTTTTAGGAGTTTTTGCTTGGGTGTCAGGGAACATTGTTTTCTCGGATTACCTAAACGTGATGTACATTCCAAATTCAGGAGAAATGACCATTTATATCAGTGCTTTTGCTGGTGGATTGATTGGGTTTTTATGGTATAACACTTTTCCTGCACAGGTATTTATGGGAGATACAGGGAGTTTAACCATTGGAGGAATCATTGCGGTAATTGCCATTGCTGTTCGTAAAGAATTGTTGATTCCAGTATTGGCCGGGATTTTCTTGGTAGAAAATTTATCGGTAGTTATTCAGGTTTTTTGGTTTAAGTACACAAGAATAAAATTTGGTGAAGGAAAGCGTGTTTTTTTAATGGCTCCTTTACATCACCATTATCAAAAGAAAGGATATCACGAAAGTAAAATTGTTGCAAGATTTTTAATTGTAGGTATCCTGTTAGCAGTATTGTCTATTGTGACTTTAAAGATGAGATAAAAAATATCAAGTATGTAGTAGTTAGTATCAAGACATTGTGCTAAAAATACTAACTACCTGATACATGATACCAGATACTAAAAAAATATGAAAAGAATTGTTGTTTTAGGAGCAGGCGAAAGCGGAGTAGGAGCAGCCATTTTAGCAAAAAAGCTAGGAATGGATGTTTTTGTGTCTGATAAATCGGTTATCCAAGAAAAATATTTACAACAATTAAAAGAAGAAAATATTGATTTTGAATCTGGACAACATACCGAAGCATTGATTTTAAATGCAGATATAGTAGTGAAAAGTCCAGGAATTCCAGATCATATTCCGTTCATAAAGAATATAGTAAAACATGGGATTCCAGTCATTTCTGAAATAGAATTTGCGGCCAATCACAGCCCTGCAAGAATTATAGGAATTACGGGTTCTAATGGTAAAACCACGACTACAATGTTAACGCATCATTTGTTAAAAGAATGTGGGTTTAATGTTGGGATTGCTGGGAATATAGGAGAAAGTTATGCAGCACAAGTTGCGAATCATGATTTTGAGAATTACGTTTTAGAGTTAAGTAGTTTTCAGTTGGATGGTATTGAAATGTTTGCACCACATATTGCAATCATCACCAATATTACCCCAGATCATTTAGATAGATATGATTACGATTTTGACAAATACATCGCTTCAAAATTTCGTATCACAAAAAATCAGAAAGCATCAGATTATTTGATTTATGATGCAGATGATGCCACCGTTGTAGAGGGCGTAAAAAAATACAACCCAAAGGCTCAATTAGTACCCTTTTCAATTGAAAAAAATTTGGAATACGGTGCCTATGTTGACCAAAAAGATATAGTGATTAACATTAACAAAGAAGAAATTAGAATGAGCATTTCAAAATTATCGTTACAAGGTAAACACAATACCAAGAATGCCATGGCTGCATCATTAGCGGCACAATTGCTTAAAGCAAGAAAACAAACCATTTTAGAGTCTTTAGAAAACTTTGAAGGAGCAGAACACAGGCTAGAACATGTGTTAAAAGTAAATGGAGTAGAATATATTAATGATTCTAAAGCAACCAATGTAAATGCAACTTTTTACGCTTTGGAATGTATGACTCACCAAACCGTTTGGATTGTTGGTGGAGTTGATAAAGGAAATGATTATTCAGAATTATATCCTTTGGTAAGAGAAAAAGTAAAAGCAATTATTTGTTTAGGATTAGACAATGCTAAAATTAAAAATGCTTTTGGTGGTATTGTTGATTTTATTGAAGAAACCACAAGTGCTGATGAGGCAGTAAAGATTGCTTATAAGTTAGCAGACAAAGGGGAAACAGTTTTGTTATCTCCAGCTTGTGCAAGTTTTGATTTGTTTGAAAACTACGAGGATAGAGGAAGAAAATTTAAAGATGCAGTAAGAAATTTATAACATGAGTTCACTGTTACAAAATATCAAATCATACATCAAAGGTGACCTATTTATTTGGGCACTGGTCGCGTTATTGGCATTGTTTTCTTTTATGCCAGTATATAGCGCTAGTACTAATTTGGTATATGTGGCAGGGAATGGAACTACTATTGGAATTTTAATCAAACATGCGGTGTTACTCTTAATGGGGTTTACCATTATGTTTTTTATTCATAGAACACCGTACCGATATTTTAGTGGGGTTTCGGTGGTGATGATCCCAATTGTAATTGTCTTGTTAATCGTTACACTAGCCCAAGGAACTACTATTGGTGGTGCCAATGCAGCTCGTTGGATTCGTATTCCAATTATTGGAGTAGGATTTCAAACGTCTACTTTAGCTGGATTGGTCATTATGGTATACACAGCTAGATATTTGGCAAAAAGAAAAGATGATATCATCGATTTTAAAGAAAGCTTATTAAGACTTTGGACACCCATAGCATTGGTGTTGATGTTTATTTTACCAGCCAATTTTTCTACCACAGCAATTGTGTTCATGATGGTGTTGATGTTGTGTTTTGTAGGAGGATATCCGATAAAATATTTAGCGGGAATTATTGGGGCAGGAATTGTGATTTTATTATTATTTGTGTTAACTGCAAAAGCTTTTCCGGGATTAATGCCTAACCGTGTTGATACTTGGATGAGTAGAATAGAGTCTTTTTCTGATGACGACTCTAAGGAAGGATATCAAGTAGAAAATGCAAAAATAGCCATTGCTACAGGAGGATTAACAGGAAAAGGACCTGGGAAAAGTGTACAGAAAAACTTTTTGCCACAGTCTTCTTCGGATTTTATTTTTGCCATTATTGTGGAGGAATATGGATTGTTTGGAGCAGGATTGGTGTTGTTGGTTTATTTTGTATTGACTTTTAGGTTATACGTAGCAGCTAAAAAAGCAGGAACTGTATTTGGAAAATTATTGATTGTTGGGGTGGGGTTCCCCATTGTTTTTCAGGCAGTAATTAATATGATGGTGGCAACCAATTTAGGACCTGTAACGGGACAAACTTTACCATTAATAAGTAGTGGTGGAACGTCTATTTGGATGACTTGTTTGGCTGTTGGAATGGTGTTGAGTGTTACAGCAAGTGCAAATGTTACCGAAGAACAATTGGCCACAGAGAGTGAAGATCCGTTAGAAAAATTATATCACACAGAAGAAATTGAGGAGGCATAATTATGAGCAAGATTAAAAAAATATTGATTAGCGGAGGAGGTACAGGAGGACATATTTATCCTGCCATTGCCATTGCGAACGAATTAAAACTTCGTTATGCCGATGCTGAGTTTTTATTTGTAGGTGCTCAGGATAAAATGGAAATGGAAAAAGTGCCTCATGCAGGTTATCCAATTAAAGGATTGTGGATTGCGGGTTTACAGCGCAGTTTAACATTTAAAAACATGCTATTTCCTATAAAGTTAATCAACAGTATTTGGAGATCTAAAAAAATTGTACGTCAGTTTAAACCAGATGTAGTGATAGGAACTGGTGGTTTTGCTAGTGGGCCTGTATTGCATGTGGCTAGTAAAAAAGGAGTTCCGTGTTTAATTCAGGAACAAAATTCTCATGCAGGAATTACCAATAAAATATTATCAAAAAAAGTAAATAAGGTTTGTGTGGCTTATGAAAACATGCAACGTTATTTTCCAAGTGATAAAATTGTCTTTACCGGAAATCCTGTAAGACAAGATTTGTTAAATGTGAGTTCAAAAAGAGCTGAAGCACAAGTTTTTTTTAAGTTAGATCCTAATAAAAAAACATTGTTGGTTTTAGGAGGAAGTTTAGGAGCTAGAGCCATCAATCAAATGATTGAAAATAATGTTAAAGGTTTGCTTGCTCAACAAATTCAAATCATATGGCAAACGGGTAAGTTTTATATCAAAGAATATAAAAAGTTTGGTGAATTGGAGGGGGTACAAACACATGCTTATTTGTCAAAAATGGATTTGGCTTATGCGGCTGCAGATATTATTGTGTCCAGAGCAGGAGCTAGTTCTGTGTCTGAATTATGTATTGTAGGAAAACCAGTGATATTTATGCCATCACCTAATGTGGCAGAAGACCATCAAACTAAAAATGCAATGGCCATTGTGAATAAAAATGCAGCCATTATGTTAAAAGAAACAGAGAAAGAATATTTGATGACCAAAGTGCAGTATTTGTTGCAAAATGAAGACAATGTAAATCAAATGTGTCATAATATGAAAGCTTTGGCAAGACCAGAGGCAACCAAAAGAATTGTTGAAGAAATCGAAAAAATAGCCAAGTGGAATTAAACAACATACATAACATCTACTTTGTAGGAATTGGTGGTATTGGAATGAGTGCCATTGCTAGCTATTTTGTGGCGAATGGAAAATTGGTGTCTGGTTATGATAAAACCCCATCGGTAGTGACCAAAGCATTGAATGAACAAGGAGTTAAAATCTCTTTTGTGGATGAAGTTACTACGATTGAGGAATCATTTTTAAATCCAGAAAAAACATTGGTGGTCTATACGCCTGCCATTCCTAAGGATGGTAAAATATTAAACTACTTTCAGCAGAACGGTTTTGAGGTGTTAAAAAGATCAGCACTTTTAGGGTTGATTACCAAAAACACCATTTGTTATGCAGTGGCAGGAACCCATGGAAAAACGACTACCTCGTCTATTTTAGGACATATTATGCATGTTTGTGGTACTGGAGCAACCTCGTTTTTAGGAGGGATTACAGAGAATTATAATTCTAATTTGATATTAGGAGAAGATAAAATATCAGTAGTAGAAGCAGATGAGTTTGATCGTTCGTTTTTACAACTATCTCCAAACGTGGCTTGCATTACTAACATGGATGCAGATCACCTAGACATTTATGGAGAGAAAGAAGCTTTAGAAACTTCGTTTAGAGAGTTTGCTAACAAAGTGTCGGATACTTTAATTGTAAAAAAAGGATTGCCTGTTGAGGGTTTGACTTACGGAGTGGAAGAAGAGGCAGATTATATTGCTCAGAATATAAAGATAGAACAAGGTTCTTTTGTGTTTGATGTAAAAACACCGAACGGATTTGTGAAAGATGTGATTTTTCATTTACCAGGAAGACACAATGTTTCCAATGCTTTGGTGTCTATAGCCATGGCAGAAAAACATGGATTGAGTTTAGAAGGCATAAAAGAAGCATTGAATTCTTACAGAGGAGTAAAAAGAAGATTTTCGTATAAAATAAAGCAAGATGATTTTGTGCTGATTGATGATTATGCACATCATCCTACTGAAATTGAGGCGGTTGAAAATGCGGTAAGAGAAATGTATCCAAATCAAAAAATATTAGCGGTTTTTCAGCCACATTTATTTAGCAGAACTAGAGATTTTATTGATGATTTTGCCAAAAGTTTATCGAAATTTGACGAAGTAATTTTATTAGATATTTACCCTGCTAGAGAGTTACCAATGGAAGGGGTTACATCAAGTTGGTTGTTGGGTAAAATTGACAATCAAAATAAATCATTGCAAACAAAAGAAAACGCAATTATTAGTATTAAAAATACCGATGCTACCGTTGTAGTGATGATTGGTGCCGGAGATATCGGTGTTTTGGTAGAAGAAGTAACAACGGTATTAAATAATTAAGTAACGAATATTAACAGATGAAAAAATATTTTGTCTACATAAAAACAGTACTCTTTCTATTGTTTATAGGATTTATTTTTGGATTCACATCCAAAAGAAATTCGATGCGTAAAATAGAAAATATAGATATTGTTTTTGCCAATGAAGACAATTTATTTTTAACACATCAAATGGTTGATAACTTGTTAATACAAAATAAGAAGGGAGTACGAAACCAAGCAAAATCCTTGATAAATTTACAAGAGTTGGAACAGATGGTGCAATCACACCCTATGGTGGAAACCGCTCAGGTATCTGTAGGGGTAGTTGGTGATTTGAAAGTGAGTGTAATACAACGTAAACCACTTGCTAGAGAGTACAGTCAAAACGGTGTTTTTTATATAGACTCAAAGGGATTAAAAATGCCTTTGTCTAAGAGTTATTCGGCAAGAGTTCCAATAATCAACAACAAAAATGGCTTTATAAAGTCAGAAGAAGTATTTCCATTAATTCAAAAAATTCATCAAGATGAGTTTTTTACCAAGTTAGTGGTGGCTATTAAAAAAGATAAAGAAGGATATTGGTTACAAACCAGATTCAATCATCAACAAGTATTGTTAGGAGGATTGAATAATACTTCTGATAAATTAAAGAAATTAAAAGTGTTTTACAACTATATGGAAAAAGATAGTTTGTCTGCCACTTTCAAAAAAATAGATTTACAGTACAACAATCAAGTTGTGTGCTCAAAATAAGGTAAGGATGGAAAATAACCGCATTGCTATTGGATTAGATATTGGAACAACTAAAATTGTTGCCATGATTGGTCGTGAAAACGAGTATGGTAAAATTGAAGTTTTAGGGATAGGAAAAGCAAAAAGCCTAGGAGTAAAAAGAGGGGTTGTAAATAATATTACACAAACCATACAATCTATTCAACAAGCTGTTGAAGAAGCGGAAAATGTATCAGGATTAAAAATTGATACGGTTACTGTGGGGATTGCTGGACATCATATCAGAAGTATTCACCATAGTGATTATATTACAAGACAAGATGCCGAGGAGGTAATTGATGAAAAAGATATAGAGAACTTAATCAATCAAGTTCACAAGTTGGTGATGTTGCCGGGTGAAGAAATTATACATGTGTTACCTCAAGAATTTAAGGTAGATAGTCAAGCAGATGTTTCTGAGCCTATCGGAATGTATGGAGGGAGATTAGAAGCTAATTTTCACGTAGTAGTAGGTCAGGTTTCTCAAATAAAAAATATTGGGAGATGTGTGACCAATTCAGGTTTAGGATTGTCAGCCATCACCTTAGAACCATTGGCTTCTGCAGAGGCTGTATTGAGTCACGAGGAAAAAGAAGCTGGAGTTGCATTGATTGATATAGGAGGTGGAACGACAGATTTGGCTATTTTTAAAGATGGAATTATTCGCCATACAGCAGTCATTCCTTTTGGAGGAAATGTCATCACAGAAGATATTAAAGAAGGTTTTTCAATTATAGAAAAACAAGCAGAGTTGCTAAAAGTAAAATTTGGATCGGCTTGGCCTGGGGAAAATAAAGACAATGAAATTGTTTCTATTCCAGGATTAAGAGGAAGAGAACCAAAAGAAATTACTTTAAAAAGTTTGTCTCAAGTAATCCATGCTCGTATTACAGAAATTATTGAGCAAGTGTATTTAGAGATTAAAAACTATGGACACGATACTCAGAACGGAAAATTAATTGCTGGAATTGTATTAACTGGTGGAGGTGCACAAGTAAAACATTTAAAGCAATTGGTAGAGTATATTACAGGAATGGATACCAGAATAGGATATCCTAACGAGCATTTGGCTGGTGGTTCAGATGAATCATTATCAAGTCCTGTGTTTGCAACAGCTGTAGGTTTGTTAATGGAAGGATTGGAAAAAATGCCAAAGCAACAACCAGCAGCTCCAGAAGAACCCGTTTTTGAAAAAATAGAACAGAAAAAAGAAGAAACAATTGCAGCGCATCAGGAAGAACCAGAAATAATGGAAGAGCCTAAAACTGTAAAACAACCAAAGCAAAAAGTAAATAAAAAATCTTGGTTAGATAAGTTTACCTCTGGATTAAAAGATTTTTTAAACGAAGCAGAATAACATTCACCCATAAATCCCATTTATTATGAGCGATACACCATTTAACAACGTTGCATTCGATATGCCAAAATCACAATCAAGTTCTATAAAAGTTATAGGAGTTGGTGGTGGAGGTAGCAATGCCGTGAACCACATGTTTACCCAAGACATAAAAGGAGTAGATTTTGTGATCTGTAATACAGATGCACAAGCTTTACAAAATAGTCCTGTACCTAATAAAATTCAGTTAGGAGTTAGTTTAACTTCTGGATTAGGAGCAGGTGCAAATCCTGAGGTTGGTGAAAAAGCAGCGCAAGAAAGCATTGAAGAGATTCAGAAAATGTTGACTTCGCAAACTAAAATGGTATTTATTACTGCTGGTATGGGAGGTGGTACAGGTACAGGTGCTGCACCAATTATTGCGGGTATTGCTAAAAAAATGGACATTTTAACAGTTGGGATTGTTACCATGCCGTTTCAGTTTGAGGGTAGAATGCGTGCCAAACAAGCTCAAAAAGGGATTGACGAGCTTAGAGAAAATGTAGATTCTTTAATTGTTATTAACAATAACAAATTAAGAGAGGTGTATGGTAATTTAGGATTCAAAGCAGGTTTCTCAAAAGCAGATGAGGTATTGTCTACTGCATCAAGAGGAATTGCAGAAGTAATTACACATCACTACAAACAAAACATAGATTTACATGATGCTAAAACAGTACTTTCTAATAGTGGTACAGCCATCATGGGGTCATCAAAAGAAGCAGGAGAGAACAGAGCTCAGAATGCAATTAAAAAAGCTTTAGATTCTCCATTGTTAAATGATAACAAAATTAGAGGAGCAAAAAACGTATTGTTGCTAATTGTTTCTGGAGCTGATGAAGTTACTTTGGATGAGATTGGAGAGATTAACGATTTTATTCAAGAAGAAGCTGGTTACGAAGCCAACATTATTATGGGGGTTGGAGAAGATGAATCTTTAGGTGATGCTATTGCAGTAACGGTTGTTGCTACTGGTTTTGCGATAGATCAACAAAGAGATATTACCAACACTGAAGTTAAAAAAGTATATCATACTTTAAACAACGAACAAACAGCTCATTATAATTTTGAGGATGAACAAACGATAGTAAGACCAAGAACCACTCGTATTATAGAAGAGCCTATTGAAGAGAAAAAGGTTGTGCATCAGTTATTGGAAGAAGAACCAGAAGAAGTGGTTTTTACACCCAAAAAACAAATAGAGAATGAGTTGATTGAAACAACATCTGCTGTTGAAAATATAGAGGTTGTTTTTGATGAAGTTAAAAAGGAAGTAGAGGAGATAGTTGAAGAAGAAGAATCCTATGATTTTGTTAGTGAAGATGATTTTGTAATTAATGACATCACGCCAAATTTATTTTCAGAATTAGACGAAGAACCTGTTGCCAAAGTAAATGTTTTTGATTTACCGGTAAATTCAGTCGTTGAGGTTAAAAAAGAGGAGCCTATCAACATTTTTGATATTCCTGTTATAGATGCTGAGGAAATTAAATACGAAGCCAAAGAAGAAGTGTTTAATGTATTTGATTTACCAGTAATTGATGCTGAGGAAGTTGTTTTTGAAAGAAAAGAAATAGCAACTCCTAAAAAAACAGTTTATGTTTTAGAAGATGAGGAAGAGGATGTAAATGAAATAGAAGTTGTAGAAGCCAAAGAAATATCTGCAAAACCAATTGCAAAGCAAGAAGAAAGTTTATCAGGAATTAAAAGATATACTTTAGATCAGTTTGATGTACAGCCAACTATAAAGAATTCATCTTCTTTAGAAATGAAGAAGAAAATTGAAGAAATAGAGGTGAACGATGTGGAGGAAATTAGATTTCAGGTTAGAGAGCCAAAACAAATGGAGGTGATTGATCATGAAGAAGTTTCTCCGTTAAATTTAACTATATCTGAAGTACAGCGTAGCGCTGAAAAGCGTAAGAACACCTTTAAAAAATACAATCACAGATTTAAAACTTCTGCGTTTAATGAAGATGTAATTGATGATATTGAAAAAGAACCGGCCTATAAAAGATTAGGTTTGGAGTTACACAGTAAACAAGATGTAAACAATAAATCAAGAACTTCTATTGATGTTGACAAAGACAATGAGGTAACGATTAGAAAAAATAATTCTTTTTTACATGACAATGTAGATTAGTCTTAGTTATATATAAAAACAAGTGCTTTAAAACCCGACCATTGGTTGGGTTTTTTTAATACTTTTGTAATCCAATCATCAAATCCAAATAAAATGAGTTTATCAACAGAAGTCATGGCAAAAATGAAAGATGCTATGAGAGCAAAAGATACCGTAGCATTAGAAGCATTAAGAGCTGTAAAATCAGCAATTTTACTAGCACAAACAGAAAATGGAGCTAAGGAAGAATTAACTGAAGATGCTGAGATTAAATTGTTGCAAAAATTGGTAAAACAGCGTAAAGATTCCGCTACTTTATATACTGAACAAGGAAGAACTGATTTGGCTGAACCAGAAATAGCACAAGCGGAAATTATATCTCAGTTTTTACCAGAACAAATGAGTGAAGAGGAGTTAAAAGCAGCATTGACCAAATTAATTTCTGAAACAGGAGCTTCATCAATCAAAGATATGGGAAAATTAATGGGGATTGCTTCTCAACAATTTGCTGGAAAAGCTGATGGAAAAGCGATTTCTGTAGTAATTAAACAGTTATTGTCTTAAAAAGATTTAAGAAGATAAAAAAAGCGACTCAGGTGAGTCGCTTTTTTTATGAGATTATTTATCGTTGTTTAATCGGTCTTTTACAAATTCCACTTCTGTTTTACCATGTGGTTTTGGTTTTCCATCATCTCCTAAATTGACCATAATGATGTTGTCTACTTTGATAATAGTTTCTCTCGTCATTTTGTTTCTAACTTCACAATTTAAAGTTAAAGAAGATTTACCAAATTTTTCTACTTCCATTCCTATTTCAACAATATCTCCTTGTCTTGCAGAGCTTAAAAAGTTAATTTCAGACATGTATTTAGTTACCACTTTACTATTTTCAAGTTGTATAATAGAATACAAAGCAGCTTCTTCATCTATCCATGCTAATAATTTCCCTCCAAATAAAGTTCCATTAGCGTTTAAGTCTTCGGGTTTTACCCATTTTCTTGTGTGAAATCTCATGTGTTTTAAATGTTTGTGTAAAGGTACATTTCACAATATGAAATAACAATTTTGTAGGTTAGATAAAATTGATAAGGTTATAATGAATAACTATGAATTGTAATTAAGCTTTAAAAAGTTTTTGGTAGAGCTTCTCATGACCAAATCCGTCTTAATGATTTTGGTAACATAAGGAAGGTTATCAACTTCGGATTCAATTCTGTCAATTAATAATTTAGCAGCTTTTGCTCCCATTTTCTCTCCATGTTGACTAATAGTCGTCATTTGTGGGCTAGCATGTCTTGCTAAAATTCCATTTGAAAAAGCGATGACAGAAAAATTACCAGGAATATTATATCCTAATTTTAAAGCTACTTTTTGAGCAGCAATAGCTGTGGCTTCGTTGGTAGTAATGACTCCATCTATTTTGTTTTTTTCTAAAATAGGCGTTAGTAATTTTTCGTATTCTTTGTAATTATACTCAGATAAATCTATAATAAGTTCTTCGTTTACAGGAAATTTGTATTCTTCTAAAGCTTGTAAATATCCTTTTTTTCTTTTTTTAGTACTGCCAAGTTTTCGGTGAGTAGAAATAAAAGCAATGTTTTTACATCCGGTGTTTTTTAAATGTTCCACCGCATTAAAAGTTGCTTTATGATCTTTAATCATCACTTTGTCACACTCTAACTCTTTAGGAACTCTATCAAACATCACAATAGGAAAACCTTCATCAATGACGTTTTGAAAATGAATATAATCTTTGTTAATACTGGTTTCTAAGGCAGGAGAAATAATAAAACCATCAATACTACCATTGGATAGCATTTCTAAGATTTCAATTTCTTTGGTTGTTTTTTCGTTAGAAACACAGGTAATAATTTTATAACCAGCTTCGTTGGCAACTTGTTCTATGCCATTAAAAACTTGGGCGTAAATATATTTTAGCATGTTAGGAATTAACACGGCTATGGTCTTAGTTTTTTTGTTCTTTAAACTAAGGGCATTAAAATTTGGTTTGTATTTAAACTCTTTGGCATAAGCCTGGATACGTTTTTTGGTTACTTCAGCAATTTCATGGCTATCGTTTAAAGCTTTAGAAACAGTTGAAATAGAAACGTTTAGTTCCTTGGCAATGTCTTTAATGGTTAACTTTTTTTTCATATTACATGTTTGGTGAAAAAAAATAATCAATCTATTCCGTTCCAATGTCAAATATACTCATAATTAATAAGTTGTAAATTAATATACAACGATTTCTTAAAATTGTAAATTAGCTGTATGCAAGTAGAATATATAATAGTTGGTTTTGGGTTGGCTGGGATGGCTATTTCCAAAGAGTTAGAAGATCATGGTCACTCTTTTGTAGTGTTAGATAATGCATCTCAAGTTTCCTCTAGGGTGGCGGCTGGCGTTTTTAATCCTGTTATTTTAAAACGTTTTACTCCGGTGTGGAATGCAGATGAACAACTGGAGCATTTATTTCCTTTTTATAAAGACATCAGTAAAAGGTTAGGAGGAGATTATCTTACTTTTTTTGATACACTAAAAGTTTTTAAATCGGTAGAAGATCAAAACAATTGGTTTATGGCTTGTGACAATCCCTTGTTAGAAAAATACATGGATCCTAAAATCATCAAAACAGAAAAGAGCGGAATTACACATTATGAAGGTTTTGGAAAAGTAAATGGAACAGGACGTGTGTTGGTAACAAATGTGTTAGATGATTATATTGAATATTTAAAAGAGAAAGAACAATTTTTGGAAATTCCTTTTGTATATAACGAATTGGAAATTCAAGAAGATAGTGTTACTTATAAAGACATAAAAGCAAGTAGAATTATTTTTGCAGAGGGATATGGTCTAAAAGAAAATCCATTTTTTAATTACTTACCTTTAACAGGAACTAAGGGAGAAATGCTGTTTATTAAGGCTCCAGACTTACAATTAACCGAACAAATAAAATCTAGTTTGTTTGTGTTACCTGCTGGCGGTCATGTGTATTGGGTTGGTGCTACATTTAATTGGACGGACAAAACTTTAGATCCTACAGAAAAAGGGAGGAAAGAATTGTTAGAAAAATTAGACACTATGATTGAGGTTCCTTATGAAATTGTAAATCAGTTTGGAGGAATAAGACCAACGGTAAAAGATAGAAGACCTTTGGTTGGAAAACACCCAAAGCATCAAAATTTAATTGTGTTTAATGGTATGGGAACACGTGGGGTAATGATTGCTCCAACGGTTTCTAAACAATTATATGATTATTTAGAAAATAATCAACCTTTGCCTAAAGACATCAGTATAGAAAGATTTGAAAATAAATAAGAATTTTTAAAAAGTAATGATATGAAATTAGAAAGAAAAAAAGTTTTATTTAACCTAGCATTAATTATTTGTGGTTTGTTTGTTTTTGTTGCTTGTTCTGGTAAAAAAGAAGAGGCTCCTGTAAAACAAGAAGTAGTTACTCCTGTAAAAAAGGAAGAAGTGAAACAAGAAATAGTAAAGCCGGTAAATGTAATTTCTTACGGAGTGCAAATTGGAGCTTACAAAATGTTTGATGTTGAATTTACATCGGATATAAAAAATATTAAAAAAGACGGTTTAAGTCATTATGTATTGGGGAGTTTTACGAATGAAAAAGAAGCAAAGGAACTCCTTAAAATCATGATTGATTTAGGAATAAAAGATGCTTTTGTTGTAAAAATGAAAGATGGAAAAATTATAAAAGAGTAATTTTTATTTTACTCTTTTTTCCGGGTCTTTTTGATACTTAATAAATAAGTGAATCCAAATAACTCTAGAAATTCTTAAACTCCACGGAGCCAATAAAACAAGTCCCCCAGCTATTACAAATAAGCTTTGTCTCATGCTCAATCCAAAAAAAACAGCGCTTATAATGTATAAGGCAATGGCCATGGCAACGCTTAGTCCATAACCTACATACATGGCTCCGTAAAAAAATGAAGGTTCTCTCATGTACTTTAAATTACAGTTAGGACAGTTTGTTTTTGTTTCGGTGGTTTTTAGCACGTTAAAAGAAAATTTGTTCTCAAAAAAATCACCTTCATGACACTGTGGGCATTTAGATTTAAAGATGCTGTAGAGTTTGCTTTCTTTTGTAAACATGGTCTGTATAATTATGGTACTTTTGTATTGTTCAAAAAGACATAATACAAAGTAGGAGGTTCTTAATATTCATCAAATATAGTTCCTATTTTTTTGATAAAAGCAACAAAAGTTACATATGGTTAACGTACATAATTTAACAGTTACATTTAATGGTACAGATCTTTTTTCGGGGATTACATTTAAGTTAGAAAAAGGAGATAGAGTAGGATTGGTAGGGAAAAACGGAGCGGGAAAATCTACCTTATTAAAAGTGCTTTCTAAAGATTTACCAAGCGATGGCGGAACCATGGCTTTTGATAAAGACATTCAAATTGGTTTTTTACGTCAGGATATTGATTTTATTCCGGGTAGAACTATTTTAGAAGAAGCTTATCAAGCTTTTGAAGAAATCAAAAAAATAGAAGTTGAGTTAGAAAAAATCAACAACGAATTGGCAGAAAGAACAGATTACGAAAGTGATTACTACGTGAACTTGATGCACAGTTTAGAAGAAAATACCACTCGTTACGAACTTTTAGGAGGATACAATTACCAAGGGGAAACAGAAAAAATACTTCAAGGATTAGGATTTCAACGAGCAGATTTTAACAAACTAACGGATACTTTTTCCGGTGGTTGGAGAATGCGTATTGAATTGGCAAAATTGCTTTTACAACAAAATGATATTTTATTATTAGATGAGCCTACCAACCACTTAGATATTGAATCTATTATTTGGTTAGAAAATTTCTTGAGAAATTATGCAGGAGCTGTGGTTTTGGTATCTCACGATAAAATGTTTTTAGACAATGTAACCAACAGAACTATTGAGATTTCTTTAGGTCAGATTTATGATTATAAAAAGTCCTATTCTCAGTTTATGTTGTTGCGTGATGAAATTCGTGAAAAACAAATCCAAGCTCAAAAAAATCAAGAAAAAGAAATCAAAGCCAAAGAGGAATTGATAGAAAGATTCCGATACAAAGCAACCAAAGCATCTTTAGCACAGTCGTTAATCAAACAATTAGATAAAGTGCAGCGTATTGAGGTTGATGGAGAAGACAATGCGGTGATGAATGTTCGTTTTCCGATATCAAAAGAACCTGGGAAAATTGTGGTAGAAGCAGAAAATGTTTCTAAAAGTTACGGAGACAAACACGTATTGGCCAATGTAAATATGATGATAGAACGTGGTTCTAAAATTGCGTTTGTAGGTCAAAACGGACAAGGAAAATCAACCTTAGCAAAAATGATGGTTGGAGAAACTGATTATCAAGGAGGATTAAAACTAGGACACAATGTAGAAATAGGATATTTTGCTCAAAACCAAGCAGAACATTTAAATGGAGAAATTACATTGTTAGAAACCATGGAGAATGCTGCCAATGATGGTAACCGAGCAAAAGTAAGAACGATGCTAGGTTCTTTCTTGTTTAGTGGAGATGATGTTGAGAAAAAAGTAAAAGTACTATCTGGAGGAGAACGTAACCGATTGGCATTGTGTAAAATGTTGTTAGATCCGTTTAATGTGTTGGTAATGGATGAGCCAACGAACCATTTAGATATTGCTTCTAAAAACGTGCTAAAACAAGCCTTAGAAAATTTTGAAGGAACATTGATTTTAGTGTCTCACGATAGAGATTTTTTACAAGGTTTAACAGAAAAAGTATTTTATTTTAAGGACAAAGAGATTAAAGAATATTTAGGAGATTTAGATTATTTCTTGGCTGAGCATAAACTAGAAGATATGCGTGAAGCGGAAATGAAAACGGTGGTGGCTTCAGAAAAATCTAATGAACCAAAAAGTGGAAAATTAAGCAGAGAAGAAGAAAAAGAACTTAAAAAGTTGAAAAATAAGTTTAGTAAAATAGAAAGAACCATTGCTGACTTAGAAAAAGATATCAAAAAAATGGATGATCAGTTGGCAGAAGATTATGAAAAACATGCTGCTGACGGAACTTTCTTTGAGAAATATCAGGCTAAAAAGGATGAATTGGATATGTTAACCGAAGAACTTTTTGAGTTAGATGATGAGATTTCATCTAGAGAAGCATAATTCTATGTTTATTCGTTGATTTGTTTAATTGTCTATTTGAACAAATATTGATTGTAATGAGGTAAAAGTATTGATCACTTTGTTAGGGTTTAAAATAAAATTGATGGAAATACAATTCGTAATTCTACACTTATAATTCGTAATTAACTTTTGATGATTTCCCAAAACATACAAATCAGCCTTCCTATTTTAAAAGAGAAAGAAGTGTCGCTTTATATAAAAAGAGAAGATTTGTTACATCCTTTTATTTCGGGAAATAAATTCAGAAAATTAAAATACAACTTACAAGAAGCCAAAAGTCAAAATAAGGAATGTTTGTTAACTTTTGGTGGAGCGTATTCCAATCACATTTTGGCAACTGCTGCTGCTGGAAAAGAATATGGTTTTAAAACTGTTGGAGTGATTCGTGGAGAAGAATTGGGGATCGACTTGCAAAAAACATTCAGTCAAAATCCGACTTTAAAACAAGCTCATCAATTTGGTATGGAGTTTTTGTTTGTCTCTCGTGCAGCATATCAACAAAAAAATGATGTTACTTTTTTAACTTTACTTTTAACAAAATATCCTAATACTTATATCCTTCCAGAAGGAGGAACTAATAGTTTAGCCATCAAAGGCTGTGAAGAAATTTTATCAGAAAAAGATACAGAATTTACACATGTTTGCTGTGCCATGGGAACTGGTGGAACGGTTACCGGAATTATTAATAGTAGTGCTGCTAAACAGAATATTTTAGTGTTTCCATCGTTAAAAGGAAATTGGATTGTAGATGAAATTAATAGCCTAAAACCAAACAAACAAAATTGGCAAGTAATTGCTGATTATCACTTTGGAGGTTATGGAAAAGTATCAGAAGATTTAATTACTTTTATCAATCAATTTAAAAATCAGACAAATATTTTATTAGATCCTATTTATACAGGAAAAATGCTGTTTGGTATTTTAGAGTTAATCAAAAACAATCACTTTAAAAAAGGAAGTAAAATTTTAGCGATTCACACAGGCGGATTGCAAGGAATAGCAGGAATGAACCTTCTTTTAAAGCAAAAAAATAAAACAATTATCAATGAATAAATTTTTAGTTTTTCTTTCAGTATTCATCATTGTTTCTTGTAGTTCTAGCAAAAAAACAACAAGCAGAAAAAGAACCAAAGCTGTAAATGTAGCTACCGATCAAGAGGTAAAAGTGGTAGCAAGTAAAGAGGCTTTAAAAGAAGTAGAGAAAGTTGTAGAGGAAACCAAGAAAGATGCTAAAGCTTATTTAAGTGATTATACGTTGGCATACATTGAGCAATATGCACCGATTGCCATGGAAGAAATGCGAAAATTTAAAATTCCGGCAAGTATTACTTTGGCTCAAGGAATTTTAGAATCGGGAAGTGGAAGAAGTAATTTGGCTTTAAAATCTAACAACCATTTTGGAATCAAATGTCACACAGGTTGGAAAGGAGATAAAGTGTATCATGATGATGATGAAAAAGGAGAATGTTTTAGAAAATATCAATATCCGGCAACTTCTTATCAAGATCATTCCTTGTTTTTAACCACTCGTTTTAGATATGCGAGTTTGTTTGGTTTAGATAAAGATGATTATAAACGATGGGCAAAAGGCCTAAAAAAAGCGGGTTATGCTACCGATCCAAAATATCCAGATAAACTAATAAATTACATTGAAAAGTACGAGTTGTACAAGTATGATGAAATGGTTTTAAAGGGTAAAAGCCTTGATTATGTATCTGTTAGTGAGGAAGAAATTAAATCGACCATTAAAAATTATAAAGAAGAATCTAAAAGAAGAAGAAATATCAATAGAAAAGGAATTCATGTTGTAAAAGATGATGATACCTTGTATTCAATTTCTAAAAAATACGGAATTCCAGTTGATGAAATCAAAGTTTTAAATGGCTTGCATGATAATATCATTCACGAAGGAGAGGAATTAAAATTAAGAAGTGATTCAGAACGTAAAGATTATCATATTGTAGAGAAAAAAGAAACCTTGTATTCTATTGCTAAAAAATATGATTTAACGGTTGATGAGTTAAAAAAAATGAATCATTTAAGGAGCAATGATTTGTCTATTGGTCAAGAATTAAAGGTTGATTAAGACATTCTAATAGTTTTATTAAAACCACTTTTTTTTACAAATAAAATAAGTGGTTTTTATTTTATTTATTTTTTAAATGCAACATTGTTGCGTTTGATTGTTTTTATTATATATTTGCGTAATATTTAAAAACAAATAAAAAATAGATTATGAAAAACATTAAGTTTTTACCTTATGTATTCGCTTTTTCATTTTTTGTATCATGTTCAGATACTAGTGATGAAATTGGAGATGACAATCAATTTATGAAGGAAGATGAGCATACGTCGTTATTAATTTCTGACGTAAATTCAACTACTTTAAATTTTTTGAAACCTTTTAGTGGTGTGATAGAAAAATATCAAGCTAGTTATAGTAAAGGAGCAGTATATGCAACAGAGTCAGGGAGGTATGGAGTGATTACCCATAGAGATGATAATTTTACAGAAACTTTTAATGTAGGAGGAGAGATTGCCCACGGAAATCATAGTCATGACTTAGGAGAAACAGGACTCGCGGCTATAAGTTTTGATGGTCAAAAACCTACTCATTTTAAATCAGAGCATAATTTTGTAGCTGTTTATAATGATGGTGATGCAACATTAAGTTTGTTTAATGAAAATAGTATTCATAATGCATCTTCTCCGGTAAGAACAATAGCTACAGGAACAACGGCTCATCATGGAGCTATGGTGATTTTTAAAAATGGAACCATTGCAGTTACCAATTTAGGTAATGGTAGTTCTTTGCCAGAAGAAGTTTATTTAATTAATCAGTTAGGAGAGGTTATTTCTAATCATGAAAATAAGATTGTCACTTCTGGAATTCATGGGAGTGCAGGTAATGATAACACAGCAATTTTTGGTTCTAATACAGGGATTTTAGTAGTTCAAAATACAGGAGAGCAAAGAATTATTGAGTATCCTTCAGATTTTGAAGATGATGTTTGGTTTGGGGCTTTATTAGGAACTAGTGTTGATCATTTATTTGTTGGGTATACCGCTAGTAAAGGGGTGTATTTTATCAATATAAATAATGATGAAGTCACTCCAATTTATGAGACTTCTGATTTGTTTAAATGTATGGTTGTTAATAATGGTGATGATATAATGTGTGTAACAAAATCAGGAAAAATAAATGTTACAAATGTTAATAGTAAGCAAGTGATTTATGAAGGGCAATTGAATGTAACAATGGATACAGCTTCTGATGGACATAGTGCGGTAACAAGTAATATTGATGTTAGTGAAAATTTTGTTTATGTATCAATTCCCTCTCAAAAGAAAATAGTACAAATAGAGTTAGAAAATTTATCAGTAATAAAAGAGTTTCTTTTAGATATTACTCCTTATCAGTTTAAGGTTTTAGGAGTTGAGTTTGATCATTAGTTGTATATAAAAAAAGCGATTCTAAACTTAGAATCGCTTTTTTATTGATTATGCTTCAGGGGTAGCTTTATCAAATTTTTGTTTTCTACCATCTTTATGATGGCGTTTTTTTATGTCTTTTTTAAAACGCTCTTTCGTTTTATGATGAGCCATCATTTTTCCTCTTTGTTCATGTTTTTTGTGCATTTGTTTCCAAGTAGCGTATTGCTCTTTGTTTAAAATGCTTTTCATTTGGTTTTGTAAAGCAATTTTTTCGTCTAACTGTGCAATAGCCATGTTGTATTTTTCATCGCTAGTAAGGGCTTTTCGTTTTGTTTTAGCTTCTCTTTTTACTTTAAATTCAGCTATTTTAGCTTCCATTTTGTTTACTTTTTCGGCTACAATGGGAGTGATTTTTGAAATTTGTTTTTTACTTAAATCTAATTCAAGACTCATTTTTTTCACCATTAACTGTGTTTTTTGCTCAGCAGTAAAGGTTTCTTTTTGGGGATGTTGTTTTTGTGCAAAAGCACCGATTGCTACAAATAATGCAACTACTAAACTTATTTTTTTCATGATATTATATTTTAGGGGGTTATGTAGTTAAGACAGGGGAATTCCAAAAAGGTTTAAGATGAAATATGAAAACTAGACGAATACCCATAATATCACTACCAAATAGAGAATTTAATCGACTTTAATTTTTTAGTAAGTCTTATAAGTTAAGAATCTTTAATTAGTAGATATTGTTATTCGTGTTATTCCATGTATCTTTGCAAAATGGAACAAGAGTTAAGACTATCAAGCTGGTTGCCAACCACTAAGAAAGAATGTAAGATTAGAGGTTGGGATGAATTAGATGTAATTCTATTTAGTGGAGATGCCTATGTGGATCATCCATCATTTGGACCTGCAGTAATTGGTCGTTTGTTAGAGAGTTACGGATTAAGAGTTGCTATTGTTCCACAACCTAGTGTGACTGATAATTTACAGGATTTTGAAAAACTTGGGAAACCAAGATTGTTCTTTGGAGTAACTTCTGGAGTGATGGATTCTATGGTAAGTAATTACACTGCTAGCAAGCGTAAACGTGATAAAGATGCTTATACGCCTAATGGTGATAAAGGTTTACGTCCAGATTATGCAACTACGGTTTATAGTAAAATACTAAAAGAAAAATTTCCTGATACGCCTATATTAATTGGGGGAATTGAAGCTTCATTAAGACGTGTAACTCATTACGATTATTGGTCTGATGAGTTAAAACCAAGTATTTTGGCAGAATCTGGAGCTGATATTTTGGTGTATGGAATGGGAGAACAACCTCTTAAAGAGATTGTGACTTTAATGCAAAAAGGAGTTCCATTTTCATCATTAAGAACCATTAAGCAAACAGCTTATTTACAGCCGAAAAGCGAAGCAATTCAAAAAAATAAAAATTGGGTTGATAAAAGATTAAGTTCTCATGAAGATTGTTTAGCGGATAAAAAGACATTTGCAGCCAATTTTAAAATTGTAGAGCAAGAATCTAATAAAACATACGGAGGTAGAATTTTACAAGATATTGGTGATGAGGTTTTGGTCATCAATCCACCTTATCCAACCATGTTGGAAAAAGAAATTGATGCTTCTTTTGATTTGCCTTATACTCGTTTACCACATCCTAAATACAACAAAAGAGGACCTATTCCTGCTTTTGAAATGATTAAATTTTCTATCAACACACATCGTGGATGTTTTGGAGGATGTAGTTTTTGTACTATTTCGGCACATCAAGGAAAGTTTATTGCGAGTAGAAGTAAAGAATCTATTTTAAAAGAAGTAGATCAAGTAGCAAATATGCCAGATTTTAAAGGCTATTTGTCTGATATTGGAGGGCCATCGGCAAACATGTATCAAATGAAAGGTAAGGTGCAGGAAATTTGTGACAAATGTGTGGCTCCTTCTTGTATCAACCCTGTAATTTGTTCAAATTTAGATACTTCTCACGCTCCTATGACGGACTTGTATCAAGCGGTAGATAAGCATCCAAAAATCAAAAAATCATTTATTGGGTCTGGAATTCGATACGATATGTTGGTGCCAGATTTTAATAAAAATGCTGATCCAAAAGAGTTAGAGGCTTATACAGAAGAGGTGATTACCAATCACGTTTCTGGACGTTTAAAAGTAGCTCCAGAACATACTTCAGACAAAGTATTAAGGTTGATGCGTAAACCATCGTTTTCTAATTTTCACGATTTTAAAAAGATTTTTGATAAAATCAATTTAAGAAAGAAGTTAAACTTACAGTTGATTCCTTATTTTATTTCTAGTCACCCACAGTCTGATATAGAAGACATGGCAAACATGGCGGCAGAGACCAAAGATATGGGATTCCAGTTAGAGCAAGTTCAAGGATTTACACCTACGCCAATGACCGTGGCAACTGTTATTTACTATAGTGGATATCATCCTTATACTTTAGAAAAAATGGACACGCCAAAAACGGCTCAAGAAAAAGAAGAGCAACACCGATTCTTTTTTTGGTATAAAAAAGAGAATCAAGCTTGGATTCGTAAATCATTAACCAAAATAGGTAGACAAGATTTGTTAAATAAATTATTGCCTAAAGGAGGAAATGGTTATAAAAAAGATTTTAAAGCTAAAAACACTTTTGATGATACAGTTGATGTGCCTAAGGGAATCATCAATCAAAAATCTAAACCTACTAGAGGGAAAAGAAATCAAGATGGATTTGTGAGCGTTTTAGATAAAGATAGAGCAACTAGAGAAGATAAATTTTCGGAAAGAAAAAGAAAGCCGAAAAGAAGAAAGAGATAAAAAAGAGAGCCTTGCATTAAAAATGTAAGGCTTTTTTGTTTTGTAAATTAAACCTTTTAAAAAGAAGAATGTCATACTATAGATTACAAGTAGTAAAAAGACATTTTTTTAGTTTATGTAATATTACGTAGTTAGTATTTAAGTTAGTTTAAGAACTCCTAGCCTTGTGTTAGGAGTTTTTTTTATTTAATAACATCATCATCTTTTTACTTAAAGGAGTTATAAATCATTATTTTTGATGTGAAAAATGAAAGTATCCATCATGAAAAAAATATACATTTTACTCTGTTTAATTTCTGTAAGCCTTTTTGCTCAAACCCCCGATGAGACCAAGATAGATTTGTCCAGTCCGTATAAAACTATTTATACGCATTTACACTTTTTGCAACCAGAGACCTATAATGAAGAAAAAGCTGCCAAAACTATTTATGGTGAAACTGCTGAGAAATCTATAGACATTGCTTTAAAAATAAAACAAGTTTTAGATGGAAAAGGTTTAAGGGTTGATTTTAAAAATGTGCCTTTAGAAGCGAACTATAAAGATTCTATTTCAGGGGTGGAGATTAAAAATCAATATGTGTTGTTTTCTAAGGTGCCAGAAATTTATTTAGAAAAAATTAATGGGAAGTGGTATTATAGTGAGGAAACAAATGAAAAAATTTATGCATTATACCATAATGTTTTTCCTGTAGGAACGGATTTTATCAAAAGTATGGTACCTGGTTTTGGGCATATAGAATTGTTTGGTATTGAGTTATGGCAATATTTAGGAATCATTATTTTTGTTTTAATAGGAGTGTTTTTAACATGGGTTATCAATAAAATTATTTTCTATGTATTAAAACTCTTGGAATCTTCATTTATGAGGTTTTCTCATAATTCTTTAAGTAAAACGTTAGATAAGTTATCAAGACCTTCAGCATTATTAATTGTGTTTTATTTGGTAGAAATTTATATTCCTACGTTACAGTTTCAAATTGATATCAATTCTTTTTTAATCAAAGGTTTAGAAATTGGTCAGATTGTTTTATGGATTTATGTGTTTCTAGAAATTGTAAGTGTGCTTATTGAAGTTTTTGTGTCTTATACTTCTAGAACTGAAAGTAAGTTAGATGACCAGTTGGCTCCTATTTTAAGTAGATTATTAAAAGTTTTGGTTGTGTTGGCAGGAATCTTAAAAATGTTAACGGTTTTTGGAGTGAATACTACAACGGTAATAGCCGGAGCATCTATTGGAGGTTTGGCCGTTGCCTTGGCATCACAGGACACGGTAAAGAATCTGATTGGTACTTTTATGATTTTTTTAGACAAGCCTTTCCAAATTGGAGATTGGATTGAAGGTGGTGGAGTTGAAGGAACTGTTGAAGAAGTCGGGTTTAGATCTACAAGAATTAGAGCAGTTGATACTTCTATTTATTCAATCCCAAACAGTAAGTTGTCAGAAATAGTCATTAATAATAAAGGATTAAGACAATATAGAAGATACCAAACCAAACTAGGAATTAGGTACGATACTCCACCAGAGTTAATTGAGGCTTTTGTGATGGGGGTTAGACGAATTATAGAAATTCATCCAGAAACTTTAACAAAGTCTTATAATGTAGAATTTACAGGTTTTGGAGATTCGTCTTTAGAGATTTTAGTAAACACCTATTTTTTGTCTTTAGAATGGGGAGTAGAACAATCTTCAAAACATAGATTGCACATGGCCATTCTAAATTTGGCAGCAGCATTAGGAGTAGACTTTGCTTTCCCTTCTCAAACAGTGATGATTGAAGAGTTTCCAGAGAAAAAAAATATGAATATGACCTACAATACCGAGGTAGATAAAATTAACGATATCATAAAGAATATTGATAAAAATTTCAAGTAGTGTTTAAATTGTTTGTTATTTTTTAATTTTTAACAAAAAATATATTTATATTTGAGAATATTGAAATAAATATAAATAATGTTTTGTTGAACTTATTGTTTCATAATTAATTGATTTAATTATATTCATGTTGATTATTTCTTCGCTGTCAAGCTGGTTACTTGACAGCGTTTTTTGTTTACGTCTTTAAGCATAAAGAGTTTTATTCAGATGACTTCATTATAAAATACTTAATAATTTCTTGTTAAAGGAAATTGTGTTTCTCCAGAATCAATGAAAATATTTTTCTTTTATTTGATTTTATAATTGTACTTTTGCCACCTATTTTTTTATTTTAAATCATGCAGTTAGCAGGTGAATTATTATTTTCTTCTTACTTTGTAGATATGTATATCTACAAAACTGTTGTTGTATGTTTTCGTAGGCGACGATGTAGGGAGTAGTTACTTTAAAAAGTGCTATTCACAATTATAGACAACATCAGAAAATATGAAAACAACTTATAAAATATATCATCAACAATGAAAATTGTAACTGCAAACAAATCACACTTTAAATACGCCGATGTCATCTGCGATACCATTGAAACTTCTGCAAGAGTAAGAGGAACAGGTATTGCTAAGAGAACCCCGGAGTATATTAAGAAAAAATTAGAAAGTGGAGATGCAGTCATCGCTTTAGACGGTGTAAAATTTGCGGGTTTCTGTTATATAGAAACTTGGGAAAATAAATCTTATGTAGTGCATTCTGGTTTAATTGTACATCCTGATTATAGAAATCAAGGATTGGCAAAACAAATCAAAACAAAAGTATTTAATCACTCTAAAGAAAAGTATCCTGATGCTAAAATATTTGGAATCACAACCGGTTTGGCTGTCATGAAAATAAATTATGAGCTAGGATATAAGCCTGTTACTTTTTCAGAGCTTACTAGAGATGAAGCTTTTTGGAATGGATGTAAGTCTTGTAAAAACTTTGATATTTTAGAACGCAACGAACGTAAAATGTGCTTGTGTACAGGTATGTTACACGATCCTAAAGAGGTGGAGCGCAAAAAAGCAGCCAAAGAACCTAGTTGGGAGTTTAAAGCAAAGTTGGCAAAGTTGAAGGATAAATTCTTTCATAAAAAAGACTAATTTTTTGTGTAAAAACCTAATTCTGTTCAGGATTAGTGTTTTCATGGGTTAATTTTTAATGTTTCATTCACATTCCGTATTTTTGCGGACTGTAATTGTTAGTTTATAAAGTTGAAGGTTAAAAAGTAAAAATTTTAATCAAAAAAATCAACTTTAGAATGAAGCAAGTAAATAGAAATAAGGAAATTAAGTTTTAAAAAAGTTTAAAAAGAGAAGTAAAACTTTACGAACTTTTAACTTTAAAACTTTACAAACTAAAATAATATCATGGATAAAGTAGTATTGGCATATAGTGGAGGTTTAGATACTTCGTATTGTGTAAAATATTTAATCAACGAATTAAAATTAGAAGTACATTCTGTTTTGGTAAACACAGGTGGTTTTACCAAAGAGGAATTAGCTGTTGTTGAGAAAAAAGCTTACGAAATGGGCGTGACTTCTCATGAAAACAAAGATATTTTAGAACATTATTACGAAAAAGCCATCAAATACATGGTGTATGGAAATGTGTTAAAAAACAATACTTATCCGTTATCTGTATCTGCAGAACGTGTATTCCAATCTATAGAAGTAGTTAAATATGCAAAATCTATTGGGGCTAAATATATTGCACATGGTTCTACAGGAGCTGGTAACGATCAGGTTCGTTTTGATATGATATTCCAAACCATAGCACCAGAAATTGAAATCATTACACCAATTCGTGATTTAAAATTATCTCGTCAAACAGAAATTGATTATTTAAAATCTCATGGAGTAGACATGAACTGGGAAAAATCTAAGTATTCTGTGAATAAAGGAATTTGGGGAACTTCTGTAGGAGGAGTAGAGACCTTAAAATCTCAAAAAGCATTACCAAGTGAAGCATATCCAAGTCAATTAAAAAGAGAAGATGAAGAGCAAGTAACTTTGACTTTTGATAAAGGTCAGTTTGTAGCTTTTAATGGTGTACAAGATTCTCCAGTAAACAATATTTTAAAATTAGAAGAAGTGGCTTCTGCTTTTGCTATTGGTAGAGATATTCACGTAGGAGATACGATTGTTGGAATTAAAGGACGTGTTGGATTTGAAGCTGCTGCTGCAACGGTAACGATTAAAGCGCATCACTTGTTAGAAAAGCATACATTGTCTAAAGCACAACAAATTACCAAAGAAGGTTTGGCTACTACTTATGGAACATTTTTCCATGATGGTCAGTACTTAGAGCCTTTGATGCGTAACATAGAAAAGTTTTTAGAAGATTCTCAAAAAACAGTATCAGGAGATGTGTATGTAACGTTAAGACCTTATCACTTTATTGTAACAGGAATTGATTCTAAATATGATTTAATGGCTTCAGGGTTTGCAGATTATGGAGAGGAAAATAATGCATGGTCTAGTCAAGATGCCAAAGGATTTATAAAAATATACGGAATGCAAAACAAAATCTTTTACCACGTAAATAAAGATTTGTTAGATGCATAAAAATTAGTTTGTCAAGTTGCAAGTTCTTAAAGTTTAAAAGTTATCTAAATAAAGATAAACAACTTTTCAGCCTGTAACTTTACAACTTTATAAACTAAATAAAAATGATAAAAGCAGGAATAGTAGGAGGAGCAGGGTATACTGCTGGAGAGTTGATTAGAATTATATTAAATCATTCTCAGGTGGAATTAGATTTTGTGTACAGTACTTCTAATGCTGGAAATAAACTATACGCTGTACATGCTGATTTGTTAGGAGATACCGAGCAAGATTTTACAGATACTATTAATAAAAATGTTGATGTATTGTTTTTGTGTTTAGGACATGGAAATTCGACTTCATTTTTGCAAAATAATACGTTTTCAGACAGTACAAAAATTATAGATTTAAGTAATGATTTCCGTTTAAATGCTGATATGGTTTTTGAAGGAAAGGAATTTATTTACGGATTGCCTGAAGTTAGAAGAGAAGAAATTAAAAAAGCAAATTACATTGCCAATCCAGGATGTTTTGCTACTTGTATTCAGTTTGCCTTATTGCCTTTAGCAAAAGCTAAAAAATTAGGAAACGACATTCATATCAACGCAACTACAGGAGCAACTGGAGCGGGTGTTTCACCAACATCAACGTCTCATTTTCCTTGGAGAGATAATAATTTTTCTGTTTACAAACCCTTTACACATCAACATTTAGGAGAAATAGGAGAAACGTTAGAAGGTTTACAAGAAAGTAAAACAGGGGAGTTGTTTTTTATTCCTAACAGAGGAAACTTTAGTCGTGGAATTTTTGCTTCTATTTATACCAAGTTTGATGGAACTTTAGAAGAAGCTAAAGAAATTTTTACACGGTTTTATGCAGAGGCACCGTTTGTTCACGTTACGGATGCCCCTGTGAATATGAAACAAGTGGTGAACACAAACAAGTGTGCTATTTCTTTAATTAAACACGGAGACAATTTGTTGATTTATTCAGCTATTGACAACCTGTTAAAAGGGGCTTCAGGGCAGGCAGTTCAGAACATGAACCTAATGTTTGGCTTTGAGGAAACTGAAGGATTGCACTTAAAAGGAAGTGCTTTTTAATAGTACAAAGTATAAAGTACAAAGTAGTAAGAATACTCTGTACTCAATACTCAGTACTTAATACTAAATTAAAATGAAATTATTTGACGTATACCCATTATACAACGTAACTCCTGTAAAAGCAGAAGGAGTTTATGTTTGGGACGATAAAGGAGAGAAATATTTAGACTTATATGGAGGTCACGGAGTGATTTCTATTGGTCACACACATCCATATTACAAAGCAGCATTAGAAAATCAATTGAGTAAAGTTGGATTTTATTCTAATGCGATTCAGAATCCTTTGCAGCAAGAATTGGCTGATAAATTAGGAGACTTGTCTGGATGTGGAGAAGACTATGCTTTGTTTTTATGCTCATCAGGAGCTGAGGCAAACGAAAACGCTATTAAAGTAGCCTCGTTCTACAATCAAAAATCTAGAGTGATTGCTTTTAAAAACGGATTCCACGGACGTACTTCTGGAGCCGTTTCTATTACAGACAATCCAAAAATTATTGCTCCAATCAACGCACATAATCCTGTAACTATTTTACCATTGAATGATATTGAATTGGTGAAAACAGAGATTGCTAAAGGAGATGTTTCTTCTGTAATTGTAGAACCTATTCAGGGAGTTGGAGGATTAGATCAACCAACCACAGAATTTTTACAAGAAGTAAGAAAAATTACTCAAGAAAATAACGTGTGCTTAATTTTCGATGAGGTACAATCTGGTTACGGAAGATCTGGAATGTTCTTTGCACACCAACATCACGGAGTAAAAGCAGATATCATTCCGATGGCAAAAGGAATGGGGAATGGTTTTCCAATTGGTGGAGTTTTAATTGCAAATCATATTGAGCCTTGGTACGGAATGTTAGGAACTACTTTTGGAGGTTCTCATTTAGCATGTGCTGCAGGAATAGCTGTATTAGATGTGATGAAGCAAGAAAACATTATGCAAAATGTTGCTGAGGTAAATGCATACTTTAAGGAGCAAGTAAAAGACTTACCTGGAGTAAAACAAATAAAAGGAGAAGGATTGATGCTTGGGTTGGAATTTAACTACGAAGTAGGAGAGCTACGCAAGAAATTAATCTATGACTATAAGATTTTTACAGGAGGAGCAAACAACAAAAACTTGTTGCGTATTTTACCGCCTTTAAATATTACAAAAGCAGATATTGATGTGTTTATAAAAGCATTAAAAGAATTACTATAATTTATAAATAGAATTTTAAAAAATTAAAACCACCTTTATAGAAGGTGGTTTTTTTGTGGATTAATATTAAGTTTGTCCCAAAAAAATATATGAAAAAGGTTTTGTTAGTTGTTTTAATAGGATTTGCAACATTAAAAATAAATGCACAAACAGAAAAAGGAAAGTTTTTAATTGGAGCAAGCAGTTCTAGTTTGGGGTTTAGTTCATTGAATTCGTCAGTAAGTATGAATAATTCAGAGACAGAGGTAGAAACAAAAAACTTTAATATTTCTGTAAAAGTCGCCTATTTTCTTCTTAATAATATAGCTTTAGGGGTAAACATTCCATATAGCAATCAGTTAAGTGATCAGGATTCTCCAGAGGTTTATCAGAAAAACACAACTTTTCAAATAAAACCATTTACAAGAATATACGCTTATTCAAATAACCATATGGGTGTGTTCTTAGAGGGAGACGTTGGGTTTGGAAAAACAAAATATGAATTATCTTTTCTAAATGAACAGAATAATGAACAAGTCTATAACGTAGTGTCTTATCAATTAGGAGGTGGTTTTTCATTTTTTTTAACGAAGTATTTTTCAACTGATTTATTCTTAGGATATAGTTCAACTAAAAATAAAATAGACAATCAAGGGTATGATGCAGAAACAATAACAGATGGTTTTGTGTCGAGTATAGGTTTTTCGTTTTTTTTATAGTTAATTAAAATAAACCATCTTTTTAAAAGTTATTACAACTACAATATTATTAGTAATTTTACAGAGTTCTTGAGTAATCAAGAACTCTTTTTTTGTAAAAAGAAGAAATAAATTAGAACAAGATTCAAAGAATCCATATTTATATGAAACACTACTTATCCATTCACGATTTACCAAGTATTAAAGACACGGTAAAAGAAGCGATTGAGCTAAAAAAGAATCCATTAAAAGACCAAGCTTTAGGAAAAAACAAAATCATTGGTTTGTTATTTTTTAACAATAGTTTGCGTACGCGTTTAAGTACTCAAAAAGCAGCGTTGAACTTAGGAATGGAGCCTATTGTAATGAATTTTGGTGCAGAAGGATGGCAGTTGGAATTTGAAGATGGAACCATTATGGATCAAGGAAAGTCTGAACATGTAAAAGAAGCTGCCGAGGTGATTTCTCAATATTGTGATATCATTGCTATTCGTGCTTTTGCAGGATTAGAAGACAAAGAAAAAGATGAGGCAGAAGAAGTCTTATCTGCTTTTGTAAAATATGCCACTGTGCCTATTTTAAACATGGAATCATCGGTAGGACATCCTTTACAAGCTTTGGCAGATGCCATTACCATTGAGGAACACAAACCAGCAAAAAAGAAATTAAAATTAGTCTTGTCTTGGGCACCACATCCACGTGCTTTGCCACACGCAGTAGGAAATTCTTTTGCAGAGATGGCTTTGGCTCATGAAGATGATTTTGAAGTAGTTATTACGCATCCAGAAGGATATGAATTAAGTCCTGAAAGAACTAAAGGTGCGACAATTGAATATGATCAAAAGAAAGCCTTTGAAGGAGCAGATTTTATTTACACTAAAAACTGGTCATCGTATAAAGACTACGGAAAAGTAGCAAATACAGATAGTTCTTGGATGATTACAGCAGATAAAATGGCGGTAACAGACAATGCAAAATTTATGCACTGTTTACCTGTTCGTAGAAATGTAATTGTAGCGGATGAAGTGATAGATTCTGAAAATTCTATCGTTATCAAACAAGCAAATAACAGAACTTATTCAGCGCAGATTGTGTTAAAGAAAATATTAGAGAATTTAAAATAGTATCTAGTATAGAGTACAAAGTACTGAGTTTAGGAATGCGATTATTTACATTTAGAACACATACTTTTTACTTTTTACTTTTTACTTAGTACTTATAAAATGAAACAAAAACTAACCATTGTAAAAGTAGGAGGAAATGTAATCAACAATGCAGGAGCATTGGAAAGTTTTTTATCCGATTTTGCAGTTTTAGAAGGGAATAAAATATTGGTTCACGGAGGTGGAAAACGTGCTACACAATTGGCAGCCGATTTAGGAATTGAAGCAACCATGATTAATGGTCGTAGAGTTACTGATGAAGCGACGATTGAAATTGTAACCATGGTATATGCTGGTTTGTTAAACAAAAATATAGTGGCTACGTTACAAAGTAAAAACTGCAATGCTTTAGGTTTGTCTGGTGCTGATGGAAATTCTATTCAAGCTCACAAACGTAAAGTGGTAGATGTGGATTATGGTTTTGCAGGTGATGTAGATGGAATTAATGCAACCAATATTGCTACGTTTATTAAAGGAGGTATGACGCCTGTTTTTTGTGCCATTACGCACGATGGAAAAGGACAGTTGTTAAATACCAATGCTGATACCATTGCGAGTACGATTGCTGTAGGAATGTCAGATTTATATGATGTTTCTTTGGTGTATACTTTTGAAAAAAATGGAGTTTTGACTTCTGTAGATGATGACAATTCAGTGATTACAGATATCAATTCTGAAAAATATAGTCAGTTAAAAGCTGATGGAATTATTGCTGATGGAATGTTACCAAAAATGGAAAACTGCTTTAATGCTTTGCAACAAGGAGTTTCTGAGGTAATTATAGGAAATCCAACGGTGATAAAAAATAAAGAACAATTGTTTACAACATTAACGTTGTAATTAGTTTTTAAAGTGACTTGATAACTTTACAAACTTTTGGACTTTACAAACTAAGAGATATGATAGAAAAACTACAAAAACAAGCTTTAGAATTACTTCAATCTTTAATTCAAACCCAATCCTTTTCTAAAGAAGAAGAACCGACTGCAGAAATTTTAGCAAATTGGTTAACTGATAGAGGTGTTGAGGTAAAACGTGATTTGAATAATGTTTGGGCAACCAATCAATATTTTGATGAAAGCAAGCCGACCATTTTATTAAATTCTCATCATGATACCGTAAAGCCAAATCAAGCCTATACTCGTGATCCTTTTGAAGCAAAAATAGAAGGAGATAAATTGTATGGTTTAGGGTCTAACGATGCTGGAGGTTGTTTGGTAGGTTTAATGTCTGCTTTTGTATATTTCTATCCTCAAAAAGATTTAAAATACAATTTTGTCTTGGCAGCTACTGCCGAAGAAGAAATTTCGGGTGAAAATGGAATTGCTTATATGCAAGACATTATGCCTAGAATAGATGTAGCTATTGTGGGAGAACCTACTTTGTTAGATTTGGCTATTGCAGAAAAAGGTTTGGTGGTGTTTGATGGAAAAGTAACCGGAACTCCTGGTCATGCAGCGCATATTCCAAATCATCAAAATCCAATTTTTAAAGCTTTAAAAGATTTAGAGTGGATTAATTCTTATAAGTTTCCAAAAGTATCTCCTTTTTTAGGAGAGGTAAAAATGACGGTTTCTCAAATTAATGCAGGAAATCAACACAATGTAGTGCCCTCAGAATTAACTTTTGTGGTAGATTGTAGGGTTACAGATCAATACACCAATGCAGAGATTGCAGAAATTATTGCTGAAAATACAGAATGTGACGTAATTCCTCGTTCTTTAAGATTGAATTCATCTTCTATAGATCCAAATCATGATATTGTAAAGTCTGGAGTTGCTTTAGGAAAAAAGACATACGGTTCTCCAACGTTATCTGATCAATGTAGGTTGACTTGTCAGTCTGTAAAAATAGGTCCTGGAGATTCTTTACGTTCTCATTCAGCAGATGAATTTATTTATGTGCAAGAGGTTTATGATGGAGTTGCTTTTTACGTAGAGCTATTAAAAGGAATTGTTTAAATTTAGAATTGTGAACAGCACAATTTTTTTATGAAAGAAGCACTAAAACAATTTATTGAAAATTTTCAGTTTCTTACTCCTGAAGAAGTTGATATCATTGTAGATAATACAGTGTTAAAAAAATCAAAGAAAGGAGAGTACTTGTTAAGAGAAGGAGAGGTTTCTAAAGAATGCTATGCAGTTGTTCAAGGTTGTATTCGTGAATTTATAATAAAAGATGGTGTAGAAAAAACAATCTCTTTTTTTGTAGAAGGTGATCCAGTAAATTCTTTTTCTAGTGAGGTTACCGGTTGTCCATCAAAATCATATTTTGAATGCTTAGAAGATTCTATTGTAACTGTGGGGAATGATTCTTTAATAGATGAAATGATTGAACGCGTTCCTAGATTGGAAAAACTTATCCGAAGAGAAGTAGAGAAAGAAGCAGGAAAAATGCAAGATAGAATGTCAAATTTCATGATTTCTACTCCCGAAGAACGTTTTATCACCTTAATAAATACACAACCTAATTTAATTCATAGAGTGCCCCAAGTATTGATTGCTAGTTATATTGGGGTGACTCCAGAATCTTACAGTAGAATTAAAAGACGAGTTTTTGAAAAAATAAAAGAACAAAATTAGCAGCAAGTTAATTACAGTTACTGCTAATTGTTTGATAAGTAGAGAGTGATATACTTGGAATATTTTGATTAGATAGTTTTTTAATACATGTTAGATTTGGATTTCTATCAACTTTTAACTCAATCAATTTTAAGTTATTACTTACATCTAATCTATTTAGGTTGTTACTAGTAATGTAAAGATGTGTTAAGTTACGATTGTTTTCTAAATTGATACTTTCGATACGATTGTCTGAGGTTAACAAAGTTTCTAATTTATGGTTAGAACTTATATTTAAAGAGGCTAATTTATTGCTGGTTAATAGTAGGTTTTTAAGGTTTGTAGCTTCATTAATATTTAGTTCTGTTAAAAAATTTTGACTAATATGCAGTACTTCTAAAGAGGGGTTCTGAATGTTAAAAGTTTCTAAATTGTTCCACGAAGCATTTAGTTTTTTGAGTTTTGTAGCAGAAGAAAGCCCTTTTATAATTTCTAATTCGTTTGATTGGATATCTATATATATCAAGTTTGGGTTTTGGGTAAAGTTGATTTCTTTAAGATAATTACCTATTAAATATAAGGTGTCTAAAAGTTGATTGTGACTTAAATCAATAGATGTTATTTCATGACTTACGGCAGTTAGTTTTGTTATGTTTTTAAAACCTTCTATACCTGTTAGATTTTTAATATTTCCAAAATGTTGCTCTTTGTTTAAGTCTAGTGTGTAGACTTTTTCAGCATCACTTCTCAAAATTTTTCCATCAACAGTATTATCAGAATCTATATTTTGTTCAATTAAAATTTCCTCAAAAGAATTGTCAGGTATAAAAACATATTTGCTGTCTAAGTTATCGGGGTTATCTATGTCATTAGAACAAGATAGGAGTGATAGTGTTGTTAGTATAAAGTAAAGAGTGTTTTTTTGTAGTAATTTTCTTTTCATCGAATTAGTGATTTGTTTTGTCTTTTATAATAATATCACAAACAATATTGTTGTTTATTTTATTGAAAACGTGATTAGAGTTTTTAAATAATTGATAACTTTTTAAACTGGGGAATATTTTTTTAGCTTTTTGTATCATTTTTTTACCTGGAAACATAATATCGTTCTCAGCAGCAAATAATACTATAGGTGTTTTTATGGAATCTGCTTTCTGTTTATTTATGGTAGGTACTGGTGTAAAGTCCATCTTAAAATTTGGTAATACCTTAGATAAAAACGTTAATGCAAACGGATCTTTTTCACTAAAGACTCCTTTTAAAAACTTTTCTAGATACTGAATCTTTTTAGTTTTTATATATTTTTTCATGGGGATGAAAACTTTAAATATAGCTTTAAATGGGTTTCCATTAACAATGTATGCAGGTGCTGATAGATAAACTTTGTTGATCTTATTTTCATCAACCTCTAACGTTTTTAATATCACCAATCCTCCAAATGAAAATCCAGCTAAGGTCACATTTTCAATTTGTAGATAATTTATAATTTCATGTATCCATTTTCCATAAGAATCATCTTTAATATTCAATCTTGTTTCGTCACTTTTATTAGGTTGGGCAAGTATGTCTATAGCATATATTTTAAAATGAGGAATTAACTCATAATAAGTTTCAAGAGCAAGAGGAGCACAAGCATTAGAACCATGCAGAAGAATTATAGGAGAATTTGTGTCTTCTCCACAGGTAATAATGTTGGTATTTCCAAAATTTGTAGAAACTGTTAGGTATTGATAATTAATTTGAAGACAGTTTAGTTTTTGATCATACAAATTTAAAATTTCTTCTTTGGATTTTTTAGTGTTATATAGAGACATATTGTTGTTTTAGTTTTTGTATCCAATACCATGAATAGCCTATGATAAAAAGGGTTGTTGAAATTTCTATAGTTGCAAAAAAGAGATAATAATTTGTGGGAGTTCCAATAAATAAGGTAGTAACCATCGCTAAAGTTTTAATACTAGCTACTCCAATGTTTGTCCAACAGTTGTATAAAGGTGATAATATTTTTGACAATAAAATCATAGTTATTGGTAGTTCCATTAAAATACCCGCCATTAACAAAAAGTTATTTGTAATTTCTAAGCCATCTACATTTCCGGTTAAGTATTGTTTTAAAAAATCAGCATCCATAATGCCTATTACATCACAATACAAGTAATTAAAGGTAACAAAAATCCAAAGTGTACTTAGTAACTTTTGCTGTTTGCTGAAAAAGAGTGTATTCATTAGATTTTACTTTTTTTAATCAATAACAGCACAGCAAAACTCAATTCAGAAACGGCTGCAACTCCTAATAAAATATTGGCAGATGTAGTGAAAATAGTGTTTTCAATTCCAACAAAATAAACAATACAATCTAACAAATAACCAATTCCTCCAAGCAATAATAAAAAGGATAAGATTTTAGAAAATTGAGGATGTTTACAAGTTAAAACCGATAAAGCAATCATGTGAATTCCAAAGAAAACCTGCCAAATATACACGGTGTAAAAATGCGCTTGTATACAAAAGTTAAAGAATTCAACAGAAGTATTTGTTATGCGCATGTTATGCAATGGAATAATATAATAAAGAATATTGATTGCCATAATTAAGGCCATAGCTAATCTTGAATATTTTGCGATTTCACTCCATAAAGTATCGGTTTGTTTAAAAAAATGATACAATAAAATTGTGATGAATAATTCAAGAACAATCACAATTCCATCTCCAAGAATACTAAGTTTAAATAGTAATAGGTTTTCCTGAATGTTATGAAAGGTTAGTGATAAGTTATGAATATCAATTAGTTCAATAGGAGCATAACCCATACTAAATCCTCCAATAATAGCAATAGAGAGATAAAGAAGTCCAATAATTTTTTGGTTTTTCATGATGTTTTAATTTTAGATATTGCAAAGTTGAGGTATAAAAAAAATGCTTGCATTGACGTTTGGTAAGAAATAAGAAACGTTAAAAAAAGAGTATCTTTGCCTGCAGATTAAAAAACAACCGTATGAAACTTTGGGACAAAGGTTATGCAACCGACAAAAAAATTGACATTTTTACCGTAGGGAACGACAGAGAATTAGACTTGCAATTGGCTAAATACGATGTGCTTGGAAATATTGCTCAGACGAGAATGTTAAATGCTATTGGGACTATTTCTGATGAAGAATTAGAAGCTTTGGTTACCGAGTTAAATAACATTTTAAAAACGGTTGAAGATGGAACTTTTACTATTGAAGATTCTTTTGAAGATGTACATTCTAAAGTCGAGTGGTTGTTAACTGAAAAGTTAGGAGATGCGGGAAAGAAAATTCATACGGCACGTTCTCGTAACGATCAAGTTTTGTTAGATGTGCATTTGTATTCTAAAGATGCTATTTTAGAATTAAAAGATTGGGCTAAAAAATTATTTGATTTGTTAATTGAATTGGCCGAAAAGTATAAAAATCACTTGTTACCAGGATATACACATTTACAAGTAGCCATGCCGTCTTCTTTTGGTATGTGGTTTTCTGCCTATGCGGAAAGTTTGATTGATGATGTATATTTTTTAGATGCTGCTTACAAAGTAGCAGACCAAAATCCGTTAGGTTCTGCAGCAGGTTATGGATCTTCTTTTCCTATTGATAGAGAAATGACTACTAAAGAATTAGGGTTTTCTGCTTTAAAAGTAAATTCTGTAGCAGCTCAAATGGGACGAGGAAAATTAGAAAAATCTATTTCTTTTGCCATTGCAAGTTTGTCTGCAACCTTGGCAAAAATGAGTATGGATATTTGTTTGTACATGTCTCAGAATTTTGGATTTGTAACTTTTCCTGATGAATTAACTACAGGTTCTAGTATTATGCCACATAAAAAGAATCCAGATGTATTTGAATTGATTCGTGGTAAATGTAACAAATTACAAGCATTGCCATACGAATTAACCCTAATTACAAACAATTTACCAAGTGGATATCACAGAGACTTACAATTGGTAAAAGAAGGATTGATTCCATCGGTATCTACCTTAAAATCTTGTTTGGATATGATGGTTTTTTCTTTAGAAAATATCATCATCACCGAAAATATTGTACAAGACGATAAGTATAAATACATTTTTAGTGTAGAAGAAGTAAATGCTTTGGTACAAGCAGGAACGCCTTTTAGAGATGCTTATAAAATTGTAGGAGCTAAAATTCAGAATGGAGAATTTAAACCAGATTTAAATGTAAACCATACTCATATTGGTTCTGTAGGAAATTTAAGATTAGATTTGATTAAAGAAAAAATGGAAGCTAATTTTTAGGAAATTAGTTTTTTATAAAAAAGATAAAAAGCCTCGCTAGAAATAGTGAGGCTTTTTGTTTAGGTACTAAAATCAGTTAGATTAATTTTATGATGCTTATTGTGAGTATCAAAAAGGTTTTTATCAGAAAAAATAATATTTTAGTTCCCAATAATTATTAAAATTTATGAGTAGTTCTGAAGAATTAAAATTATTGGTCATATTCTCATTACTTGCAGCAGCAAATTTAATGGTACTTTTTTTAATCTTGTTTTTTAAGAAAAGTAATAACCAAAGTAATAAAGTATTAGGGCTATTGGTTTTTATTCCAAGTATTGTTTTGGTCATGAATCCTTTATTTTATTTACAGTATTTTTCTGAATATTTGGTATTTATTTTTATAGGTTTATCAAGCACATTTTTATTTGGACCTTTATTGTTGTTATACATCCATTTGGTTCAAGACAATAAATATCAGTTTAAAACAAAAGATCTTTTTCATTTTTTTCCTGTTTTTTTTGTGATTTTTTATGGAATTTATATATCTCTTCAGCCAAATGAGATCAATTATAAAAACTACTTGCAAATAGCCTCAGGAGAAGATTTGATGATTAACATCATTAATATAGCTCAGTTAATTCATTTTGCTATTTATATTACTTGGAGTATTAAAAAGGTGAATTTGATAAAAACGAAAACCTATTTGTCTATTGTAGATAAAACCAATTATAAATGGTTAAAATTTTTTGTAACTCGTCTGTTGTATCTTAATATTTTAATACTGTTGATATATGTGGTTCAAATGAGTTTTTTTCCAAGTTATGTAATATATTCCGATCTTTTGGCAACACCTTTGGCATCGTCTTGTTTTTATCCAATAATGGTGTACAAGAGTTTTGCAAATAAGATGGCATATGATACAGATGTTTTTAATAAAAAAGAAATAAAATCTAAAGAGGTTCAATTATCAGAGTCAACGTTTATTGTAAAAGAAGAAGAACAAGATGAGGAATTAAATTCTGATAAAATATTAAGTTTTTTACAAGAAAATAAAACGTATTTAAATAAAGATTATACCATTCATCAGTTAGGTGTAGATTTAAATGAATCTTCAAGAACAGTTTCTAAAGTGATTAACTCTGAATTAAACAAAAGTTTTATTCAGTTAATTAATGAATTCCGAGTTGAAGAAGCCATTATACTTTTAAAGTCTGAAAAAGACAAATTAACAATTGATGCTATTGCAGAAAAAGCAGGTTTTAAGAGTAGAAGCTCTTTTTATAGAGTCTTTAAAAATATCAAACAGACTAGCCCTTCCCAATATATTCAGTAGGTTTTGTCTTAAAAAATGTCTCAATTGCTGTTTTTGAGACATAGTTTTTTATACATATGTGTTTTAATTTTAGGACTAGATGTAGTTTTGGTTTAAACTTAAACTTATCTAAAAATGAAACATTATATTATTGCAGTTAGTTTTTTATTTACTGCATTTTTTTATGCTTGTTCATCTGGTGATGATTCTATAAAAGAAGAGGTAGAATTGACCACAGAACAAAAAGAATTTATATCAGTTTTTACAGCTAACTATCCAACGCAAACTGTTTCTTTTAATACTAATACAGCTATATCGGGAGCACCATTTGTTGAGAATCAAAAAATAACGTTAACATTTTCTAGTTCGGGAATGTTATTCATAGATACAGATCCGGATAAAAATGATGGAGATGAAATAGAATTACCTGTTTTTACAATCAATGGAGATGAGTATGTTTGGAAAGATGCAGAAAACGATTTGTCTTATGCTTTATCTTTAAAAGCAGACAATTTTATCAATAAAATAAATGTTCTTAAAACATCAACCAATCTTCTTTATGCTTCACTAAAAGAAGTAATTGTAGGTGGTAATAATGGAGGAGATAAAACAGATTCGTATTACTTTTTTGGAGATGATAAGATAGAGTGTACACCAATTTCACAAGGAAAACCACTGGTTTCTACAGTTCATATTATTTCAAATCCATGTCAATCTAATAGTGCCGCTTTAACATTTTATTTTGATTTGATGAAAGTTATCAATGCAGGTACCTATAATGTTTTAGCTTCTGAAGGAATTAATGTGGTTCCAGGGGTAGGAAAATTAACCATGGTGTTTTATAGTCATGATTCTAAGAATTGGTTTGCTCAATCAGGAACAGTTGAGGTTACTGTTAATGCTAGTGATTCCTCTAAAATAGATCTAAAGTTTGAAGATATAGTGATGAAAGCAGAAGACGGTACAGAAACTACGTTTACAGGTCAAATAATTGGTGTATAAAAATTAAAACTAAATAACTAATAAAATGAAAAAACAATTATTTTTTATAGCTGCTGTCTTAACTATTTATATAGCGAATGCGCAACAAATATCAGAAGTAAAACTAAAAACCAATCAATTTGGTTTAAAAAAAGCAAAAAAAGGACCTAAAAAAGTATTTATTAAGTCGTTTAATATCTATTATGAAGTTTATAAAGAAGCCGTAGATTATAAAAACGGTTACAACGGTACTAGAGGAAAAAAAGTAGGATCAGCAACCGCTAGAGCAGCAGTTGGTTTAGATGGAGTTCAGTCTCAAGATATTCAAGAAAAAACAAATAGACTATATCAGGAGTTTGTTAATGATTTTATGTCCAATGGATACGAAATTATTACTGCAGAAGAAGCGAGTAAAGTTGAATTTTTTGAAGGTTGGAAAAAAGTAACAGGTCCTTCTATTAATGAAGCTGAAAAATTACCGGGTGTTTTGTCTTGTGTTCCAGAAGGGTTTACCGCTTTGTACAAAGATAGGTCTAAAGTTGCTGCAAAATTAAATAAAGTGTTTAAAGGACTTAACACACCTGTTCTTTCTAAACAATTAGATGATGCTTTGGTGATTGATGTGAACGTGTATATAATGTTTTCTGAAATTGCTTCTAAAGGATTTAATTTAGGAAGTTTAGATAAGGTAGCAAAAGTAAAAATAAATACTAATTTAAGATTGGCTAATAGTTATACGGTGCAATCACCTAAAAAACCAACTAAACTGGGAGTCTTAGGAAGTATTGGTGTTAAAGGAGCTATGACCTCAGAAAACATAAGCTCTTCTGTAGATGTTGTTTATGGAAAAGCTAAAATAGCGGCAAGTGCTATTGGTCAATACAATGGAACTATAAAAAAATCTATTGAAATTAACGGAGTTATGAAAAAGGAAAAAATAAAAGCTTACCAAAGACAACAAACCGTTGTGCCAACTTCTTTTTCTAATAATTATCAGCAAATAGGGGGAGTTACTTTGGTTACTGTAGAAGATAGATTTTCTAAAAATGCCACATGGATAAAAGTAGATAGTAAAAAATATGCTGATGGTTTATACAATGCAAGTAGTGCTTTCTTAAAGGCAAATATAAAAGAGATTTTAGAGAAGATTAATTAGTGATTCATTGAAAAAGAGGAAGAAGGTTAGCCCCCAACTTAGAAATAAGTTGGGGGCTAATATTAGTTGGCATGTGAACCATCACAATAGGGTTTGTTATTGCTGTTACCACAACCACAAAGTGCAACATCTCCATCTTTTTCGGCAGTAAAAAGAATTGGTTTTCCTCCCCCTTTAGTTGCATGGGCACTATCACAAAATGGCATTACTTCTGAATGTCCACAAGTACAATATTTATATGTTTTTCCTTTCTTTAGTTCTATTACAGGCATGTTTTATCTTTTTAGTTAAAGAATAAAATTAATTAGAATTCCCTTTAGATAGAATATAAATTAATGAGACCCATCGCAATAAGGAGCATTTTTAGTACTACCACAAGTACACAAAAAAGCTTTTTCATTTTCAGGAACTTTAAATAACAAAGGTTTTTGCTCGGTTCCTTTGTGAGTTCCATCACAATAAGGTTTGTCCTTGCTATTGTTACAAGTGCAGTAAGCATAAGCTTTGTTTTTAAGTAAATAACAAGCTCTAGGCGTTGGAATGGGTTTATTCATTACTAATATTGGTTACAAATAATGTAAATTGGTGTACAAATTTATGAGTATTGAATTAAGCTTACTAACTTTAGTGTACTAAAAAAAATCAAATTATATGAAAGCTAAATTTTATCGATTGAGTGCCCTGTTGTTCTTTTTAGGAACTACGTTGTTTGCTCAAAAAACATTTACACTAACAAGTAAAACACTCGGTGGAGAGGCCACTATTACCGAAGAATTTAATGGTTTTGGATGTACGGGTAAAAACGAATCGCCGCAATTATCTTGGAAGAACGCTCCGGAAGGAACTAAAAGTTTTGCAGTAACGATGTATGATCCTGATGCACCTACAGGAAGTGGATGGTGGCACTGGATGGTATTTGATATTCCTGATGATGTAAATGAGTTGGTTAGCAATGCTGGGAATGTATCTTTAAAGTTGGCTCCAGAAAAAGCGATTCAAAGCGTTACAACTTTTGGAGTACCTGGTTATGGAGGTCCTTGTCCACCAGAAGGACATGGTTTACATCAATACATTATTACGGTTCATGCTTTAAAAACAGACAAATTAGGTTTGGATGCAAATACCAATCCTGCAACTGTTGGTTATTATTTATGGAACAACACTATAGCCAAAGCAAGTATTATTGCCTATTACAAAAGATAATTTAGTATAAAAAATAAAAAACCCTCTTGAAAACTCAAGAGGGTTTTTTATTTAAATATTATGATATTTTAAGCGTGAATAGCTCTGTCTGCAGTAGCAGCCAAACAAGCTTCTTTAATTGCTTCCGTATATGTTGGGTGTGCATGAGACATTCTAGAAACATCTTCTGCTGATGCTCTAAATTCCATAGCTACCACAGCTTCAGCAATCATATCCGCAGCTCTTGCTCCAATCATATGAACTCCTAAAATTTCATCAGTAGTTGCATCTGCTAATACTTTAACCTGTCCATCAGTATCCATACTTGCTCTTGCTCTACCCAAAGCTCTCATGTTAAAAGAACCCGCTTTATAAGCAATACCTTCTTCTTTTAATTGTGCTTCTGTTTTACCAACAGCAGCAACTTCTGGCCAAGTATATACGACTCCAGGAATTAAGTTATAGTTAATATGTGGTTTTTCACCAGCAATCAATTCAGCAACCATGGTTCCTTCTTCTTCAGCTTTGTGAGCCAACATCGCACCTTTTACCACATCTCCAATTGCATAAATGTTTTCAATGTTAGTTTGTAAGTGGTCGTTAGTTTCTATTTGTCCTCTTTCAGTAGTTTTAATTCCTATGTTGTTCAACCCTAATCCAGTAGTATAAGGAATACGACCCACAGAAATTAATGTATAATCTCCTTCAAAAATAACTTCTTCTCCTTTTTTGTTGTCAGCAGTAACTTTTACTCCATCACCAGTGTTGGTTACAGAAGTTACTTTGTGACTTACAAAGAATTTAAGACCTTGTTTCTTTAAAGATTTTTGTAATTCTTTAGACAACATATCATCCATTCCAGGAACAATTTTAGGCATGTATTCAATTACAGAAACTTCTGCTCCTAAACGCTTGTAAACTTGTCCTAATTCCAATCCAATCACTCCACCACCAATCACAATTAAGTGTTTTGGTACTTCTTTTAATTTTAAAGCTTCGGTAGAAGTAATCACTCTTTCCTTATCAATGTTGATAAAAGGTAAAGATCCTGGTTTAGATCCTGTGGCAATAATGGTTTTTGCAGATTCAATTTTTTCTACAGAACCATCATTTTTATGAATGTTGATGTGAGTGGTGTCAAAAAATTCTCCACGACCTTCATAAACATCAATCTTATTTTTGTCCATTAAAAAATTGATTCCAGAAGAAGTTTGAGAAACTACTTCAGCTTTACGCTCAATCATTTTAGGAAAATCTAGCGTAATGTTTTCTACCCCAATTCCGTGTTTTTCAAAATGAGATAAGGCATCATGATAATGATGAGAAGAATCTAACAATGCTTTAGAAGGAATACATCCTACATTTAAACAAGTACCACCCATAGTGCTGTACTTTTCAATAATCGCAGTTTTTAATCCTAATTGTGCGCAACGAATGGCTGCTACATATCCTCCTGGTCCAGAACCGATAACGGTTACATCGTACTTGTTCATGAAAGTTTTTTTTTCTTGTGTATAACAAAAGTAAATAAAAGCTAGCAAGTGTTTGAATCAAATAACACCAAATAACGTTTTTTTACTTTTTGTTGATTTTTTTATACGTAATTAGATAGGAAATCCTAACATTTTTCCCATTCCTACAGTAAATAACCATCCTCCATAAATAACATGCTCCACGCTTACCCAAAAGATGGATTTTGTTTTTTGATAGGTATAAGCAAAAAGAAATCCGCCAATAAAAGTGATGATTAAAACCAAGGAACTTTTAAACATTAAATGTCCTAAAGAAAAGACAAGTGCATTTACTAAAAAGAAGGTTCCAGAAGATTTAAATAAATCTTTGTAACGATGAAAATAGAGTGCGCGATAAATGTATTCTTGGGGAATGACTGAAAATAAAGTGTAAACAAAAATCATTTTTATCCATAAAATGGGTTGGGTTAAAATGGATATAAACAATAAGTCTTTGTTGGTGAAAAACATATATGTTAAGGAAGAAATGATAACTATTAACAGCCTAAAACCAGTTGTTTTCCAAAAATAAGGAGGTTTGATAAAATTTCTTTTAAAGAATAATGCTTTACGATCTAAATAACTAACATATACCACATAAGTAAAAACAAATGGCACAGTGTAAAGTTTATAATTTAATGGAATACTAGAAATGGCTAAAAAAATAGGATACAAAATAAAAAACAAGATAAACTCTATACTGTTTTTTGGAAGTGTTTTAATCATAAATTACCAAGGAACAATGCCTCCCGTTAAGCGTTGATGATATTTTTGTTGAAAATAAATAAAATAATTATAGAGTAAATAATTGACTTCATAACCATATTTAATATTAGGGTCATAATCAATTCTCATGCCGTATAATTCTGAAGAATATCTGCTAGGATTATTAGCTCTAATATTCCATTCTATCACATAGATGTAGTTTTTGTTTTCTAAATATTGTAATGAATAATAGTTTCTTGGTCTAGCCCTTCCTGCTAGCCACGAATTAAATCCGGGATCTATAATAGTCACTTCATATTCTTCCTCTTCATTTACAATTTTAATGGTATCAGTTTCTGTATGTAAGTTTTTATCAACAACATTATTTTTATAGGAACTACAATGAATCATAGAACCAACTACTATAAAGGTTAATAAAGTTTTTAATAAAAGAGATTTCATAGAAACAAGGTTTACTTAAATTTACAAAAAAGAGCTGAATATACATTTGATAAACAGCTCTTTATAAGTAGTGAAAAATTGTATGAATTTACAACAATCCTGCTCTTTTTAATAAAGCATCAGGGGTTGGTTCATGTCCTCTAAATTTTTTGTACAATTCCATAGGTTTTTGAGTTCCTCCTTGGCTTAGCACAAAGTCTTTAAATTTTGCTGCGGTTTCTTTGTTAAAGATTCCAGTTTCTTTAAAATATTCAAACGCATCTGCATCTAAGACTTCTGCCCATTTGTACGAATAATATCCAGCAGAATATCCACCTTGGAAAATGTGAGAGAAAGCTGTACTCATGCAATTTTCTGAAACGTCAGGATACAATTGAGTACTTTTAAAAGCTTCCGTTTCAAATTCCTTTACGCTTTTTATTACATTGTTGCTGTCATTATTAAACAGCCCAAGGCTGTGCCAAGCCATGTCTAGAATTCCGAAACTTAACTGTCTTAATGTTTGAAGACCTTCTAAAAAGTTAGAAGCTTTTTTAATTTTCTGAATCAATTCATTTGGAATGACTTCACCAGTTTTATAATGTTTCGCAAACAGCTCTAAAGCCTCTTGTTCAAAACACCAGTTTTCCATTACTTGACTAGGTAACTCCACAAAATCCCAAGAAACCGAAGTTCCCGATAAACTAGGGAAAGTTGTGTTGGCTAACATTCCATGTAAAGCATGTCCAAATTCATGAAACAAAGTAGTAACCTCGTTAAACGTTAACAAACTCGGTTTGGTAGCGGTAGGTTTGGTAAAGTTACAAACAATAGAAATATGAGGTCTAGAATTCTCACCCTCTAAAATCCATTGACTTTTATATCCTGTTTTCCAAGCTCCATTTCTTTTTCCTGGTCTAGGATGAAAATCGGCGTAATACACAGCAATAAAATCACCATTTCCGTTGGTCACTTTGTATGTTTTAACGTCTTTGTGATATTTTTCAATATTGTTTACTTCTTCAAAATGCAAATCGTATAAACGTTTGGCAATTTCAAAAGAACCGTTGATGACGTTTTCTAATTGAAAATAAGGTTTTAGAATTTCCTCATCAAAATCGAACAATTCTTGTTTTAGCTTTTCGCTATAATAAGCACCATCCCATTTTTGTAATTCGGTGATTCCATCTTTTTTGCGAGCAAATTCTTTTAGTTGGTTAAATTGCTCTGTTGCTTTAGGTTTTGCCTTTTGAACAAAATCTTCTAAGAATTCTGTTACTTTATCAGCAGACTCTGCCATGCGTTCTTCCAATACAAAATGTGCGTGGGTTTTATAACCTAATAATTGAGCACGTTTGGCACGTAGTTGAACAATTCTTAAAACAATTTCTTCGTTGTTGTTTTTGTTGTCTTGAAATCCTTTTTTACCTGCAGCAATTGCCATTTCTTTACGCAGTTCTCTATTGTCTGCATAGGTTAAAAACGGAATGTAGCTAGGGAAATCTAAGGTAAAAACCCAACCTTCTTTGTTTTTTTCTTTTGCGGTTTGTGCAGCATCTTCAATAGTACCTTCTGGTAATCCGCTCAAATCTTTTTCATTGGTTATATGTAACTCATAATTTTGAGTTTCAGCCAAAACATTTTCTCCAAAAGTTAAAGATAGTTTTGATAACTCCGTATCAATTTTTCTTAGTTCTTCTTTTTTGTCATCACTTAAATTGGCTCCGTTACGAGAAAAACCTTTGTATTTTTTTTCAAGCAACATCAATTCTTCAGCCGTTAAATCTAAAGATTCACGTTGGTTGTAAACTTCTTTTACACGTTTAAATAATTCCTCATTTAAACTTACATCGTTAGAAAAAGCAGTTAAAACAGGAGAAACTTCTTGTGCAATTTTTTGCATTTCATCATTGGTTTCTGCTGAATTTAAATTGAAGAAAATAGAAGAAATTCTACTTAATTTATGTCCAGAAAAATCTAAAGTTTTAATAGTGTTTTCAAATGTTGGAGCTTCTGTATTGTTGGTAATATCATCAATTTCTTGTCTAGCTTCTTTAATAGCTTGTTCAAACGCAGGTTGGTAATGCTCGTTTTTAATTTGTTCAAAAGGAGCAGTGTTATATGGAGTGTTAAATTCTTGTAATAAAGGATTCATGTTTTTTCTAAATATATTAGTTCCAACAAAATTAATAGAAAACTTTGGGAGGCAATACTTTTTAAGATGGAATAGTGAATAAATTGAATTTAAATATGTTTTTTTGTGTAAAAATTATATGATTTAAAGATGAAAAAGATTTACAAATGTTTGCTGATTGCTTGCCTAGGAGTTTTAATGGCTTGTAGTCCAAAAATAAGAACAGATATAATATCAAATCAATCTGCTCTTTCTTATGATGCTAAAATATTGGTTTTTACAGAAAAACAGGTTGTACCTGATGGACTGAGAGAAATAGGTGAAGTTTCCATGGGAGATTCAGGTTTTACGACTAAATGTAATTATGAGACGATGTTGGAAAAAGCGAAGCTAGAAGCTAGAAAAGTAGGAGCAAATATCATTAAAATTACTGAGCATAAATTTCCATCAGCTTTTGGAAGTTCATGTCATCGTTTAAAAATTAAACTTTATCATACAGAAGATATCAGTAAAATAGCTAATAAAGAAGTTAAAGAACCTGTTTTAGAAGGAGTAGATTATGCTTTATTACATATTTATAGATATAAAGGAACTGGTGCTTTGGTATCTTATAATTTAAAGTTAGGGGATTCTACTATTTGTAGAGTAAAAAATAATTATAAGAATACTATTAAAATCACAAAAGAAGGTTTAAATACTATATGGGCAAAGACAGAATCTAAAGAGGAATTGCCTATTGATGTTGAATTTGGTAAACATTATTTTTTAAGATGTTCTGTTAAAGTTGGAGCTTTTGTAGGTAGGCCTGATATGGAGTTTGTTGATTATAAAACAGGAATAAGTGAGTTTGAATCTTTTGAAGCTAAACACGATGAGACTAAAAAAGATTAATATGAAGAAGAGATTGATGAACGGTTTGTTGATAATTTGTATAATAGGCTTTACAAATGTGTCTGCTCAAGATTTAATTGTAACCAAAAAGAATGATTCTATCAATGCACAAATCACAAAAACTAAAAAGGAATTTACTTATTTCCGATTTGTTAAAGATGGTGAGGTAAGAAGTACATTGTTGCCCAAATACGATATTAAAGAGTTAAAAAAAGGTTTTTATAAAACCTCAGACATTCCCGAAGAATATATAAAAAAAACTAAAAAAGATTATACTCCATTCAGTTTCGGAATTCAAGCGGGCTATGGTTACATGATTGGAAGAGTTTCTAATGATTATGATAAGGTCGTAAGAGATCACTATATGGCACTTAAATCAGGAATAAATTTTACCACAGATTTTCATTATTTCTTGAGTGAGTCAATTGGTTTAGGGTTAAAGCACAGCAGTTTTTTTAGTAGCAATGCAGAAGAAAATATTATTACTACATTTAATGATAATCCTAATGTACAAGAGGTCGGTTTAAAAAATGATATTTATGTTAATTATCTTGGTTTGTCTTTTGCTAATAGGTTTAAATTTGGTGATAAAGAAAAACATCAACTATTTATGGGCCTTGGTTTGGGTTATGTAAACTATAAAAATAAAGAACAAGCAGGAACTAGATTTATAAATTCAAAAGGAGAGACGTTGGGTGTCAATTATGACTTTGGATATAATTATAAGTTAAATAAAAATATTTTACTTAGCATAGAACTTTCTTATTTAACGGGGAATATAAGAGAGTTAGAAGTTGAAGAAAATGGAGAGACTACAGTTGTTGAGTTAAATGAAGATAATATTCAAAGTCTGCATAGAGTTAATATTTCTGCAGGATTAAGATTTGAATTAAATTGAAAAATATAAGTCCCATCTTTTTATGATGGGACTTTTTTATATTAAACCTTTTGATTTTATTTCTATATACTTATTAATGGCATCTATGGTTAAGTTTTTTGGAGTGGTTAAAATAGAATTGACTCCGTATTTGCTTAATTCTAAAACCATTTGTTCTTTGTCGTAAATAAATTTTTCTGCAACCGTTTTTTTAATGATTTCTTGTTCAGAATGGGTGCTTTTGTTGGCTAGTTCTACAATTTCACTATTCTTAAAAAAGATGACAATTAGCAAATGATTTTTATTGATGGCTCTAAGATAATTCATTTGTCTTTCAAGCGCATCCATGCTGTCAAAATTAGTGTATAATAATAGTAAACTTCTTTGTTTGATGTTGTGTTTTACTGCACTGTACAAAACGCCAAAATCGGTTTCCTCAAAATTTGTTTTTACATTGTAAAGAGATTCAAGAATCATACCCATTTGGTGATTTCTTCTTTCGGCAGCCACATAGTCATTCACGTTTTTTGAAAAAGAAAACAAACCTACTTTGTCTTGTTTTTGAATGACCACATTACTCACAATTAAAGAAGCATTGATGGCATAATCTAACAAGCTTAATCCATCAAAAGGCATTTTCATGGTTCTTCCTCTATCAATTAGCATATAAACATTTTGAGCCTTTTCATCTACAAATTGATTTACCATCAATTGGTTTTTCTTAGCAGTGGCTTTCCAGTTAATGTCTCTAATATTATCTCCTTGAACGTACTCTTTAATTTGTTCAAACTCAAAAGAATTTCCAATTCTACGGACTCTTTTTACCCCGTAAGCCGAGGTCATACTATTGATGGTTTTTAAATCAAACTGTTTTAGTTTTAAGAAAGATGGATAGGTTTTTACCATTTTATCATCTCCTAAAATATATCTTTTGGTCACAAGATTTAAAATTGAATGAACGTAGATATTGGTGCTTCCAAAATGATACTCTCCTCTTTCTGCAGGTTTTAATTGATACGGGAATATTTTAACGTTTTGTGCTTTTAGTTTGGCTTTGATACTAAAATCTCTGATTTGAAATTGACTTGGAATTTCATCAATAATTTCTATAAAAACTTCTAAAGGATAATTGTTTTTAACTTCTAAAGTAATATCATTATGGTCTCCGTTAGATAATTTTTCGGGTAAAATTCTAGTAGATTCAATTCCGTTTTTAAGTCTAAATACCACAAAAAGATCAAAACAAAAAATACAAGTAAAAATTGCGGTTAACAACAAACCAAGCACAAATAATTCTTTGATAAAAAAGCTTAAGACAAACAAAAATATGTGTGCAAACAAAATGTAAAAAAACAAATTGTTGATGTAGATACTTTGGTAAGCTTTTTTAAAAGGAGTGAAGATGTTTGTTTCTGACATATTCTTAACTAGGAATTTCTGTAGATTGAATACTGTCGTTAATAATTTGTGCTGCTGTAATTCCTTCCATTTCTCTTTCAGGCGTTACAATTACTCTGTGTTGTAGCACAGGAATGGCTACTTGCTTAATATCTTCTGGCGTAACAAAGTCTCTTCCGTTAATGGCTGCAAACGCTTTTGATGCTTTTAATAAAGCGATAGAAGCTCTTGGTGAAGCTCCTAAATATAAAAACGAATTGCTACGAGTACTCACTACAATATCTGCAATGTATTTAATTAAATTAGGCTCAACAATTACTTGTTTAGTCAATTGCTGATAAGCCAATATTTGTTCTTTGGTAATGCTTGCTGTTACAAAATCTAATTTAGGTTGTGTAGCCAAATGTTCTCTGTTGATGATTTCTACCTCGTCCATTAAATTTGGATAATCCACAGTAATTTTAAATAGAAAACGGTCTAATTGCGCTTCGGGTAATCTATAAGTTCCTTCTTGATCTACTGGGTTTTGAGTCGCTACGACCATGTAGGGAGAATCTAAACTAAACTGATGTCCATCAATGGTAATTTGTTGTTCTTCCATCACCTCAAACAAAGCAGCTTGGGTTTTGGCAGGTGCTCTGTTAATCTCATCAATTAAAATAAGATTAGAGAAAATAGGCCCTTTTTTAAACTCAAATTCTGATTTTTTTAAATCAAAAATAGAAGTTCCCAATACATCCGATGGCATTAAATCTGGGGTGAACTGAATTCTTTGGTAACCAATAGATAAAGTCTTGGCCAATAATTTTGCAGTCACCGTTTTGGCAACACCCGGAACCCCTTCTATCAACACATGACCTTCGCACAACAAAGCGGTTAATAATAAATTAACCATGTTCTTTTGTCCAACAATTACTTTAGATATCTCTTGTTTTATGGTGTTAATTCCTTCGTGCAACTCGGTTAAATCTATACGGTTTGTAAACTCTAATTCTTCCATGTGTTTGTATTTTTATTAAAATCTTCTATTTCTTTATTTAGCTTTTTTAAAAGGGTAATTGAGGAGGTTTCTCTGACTTTAAGAGCATTTACAAAACGAATCAATTCTTTTGTTTTCTTAAGATCATATCCCGATTTTAAACTCAATTGAGCAACCAATTTTGGATTGGTATTGTCTGTTACAATATTATAGGCATTCCTGATGTTTTTGTAAAAAATATTGATTTTATGATGGATGATAGGTTGAAAATTATCAGCCTCTTCATAAAGAATGGCAATAGTTTCTACAAAATCTATACTGGTATTTCTCACCTTTGGAATGATAGGAATAATTCTTTGTTTTCTTTTGGCGTTAATTAGCAAGAAGATCCCTATGGCGATGATTAAAAGAATCCAAGCAGCATATAATTCCTTTTGACTTTTGATAAATCTTAAAGGAGAATTGGTAAGCGCATCATCTGATTTAAAATTACTTTCAAAATAAACGGTGCTTTTGATTGGTTGAACAGGTACAAAATCTTTTGTTTTATAGACATCTAAATCGCTAGATATTTTACTAGGAATGCTAGATAATAGTTGATTGATGTATTTTGTATTATTTGCTTTTAATAAATAATAATTGGTGAAAATTTCGGGTTGGGTATGTAAATAAAATAAACCTCTTTTATATTTTACTTCGATGAAATTGTTTTTACGAATAGTAATGCTGTCATTTTCTTTAAAAGAGACCATTCCCAAAGCTTTATAGTTAGTGCTGTCTTTAAAATAAAACTGTTGAAATTTAAATTTGGTTTTATAGTTTAAAACATCGGCACTATTTTTTAAAGAGAGTTTTAAACGATCAACATTTAGCAAAGATTGATTTTTAATGGTGTTATTGAGTTTTAAACTGTCTAAAAGGGATGTCGAAAAATTATTAGCACTAATAAAAGCAATGTTACCTTTCCCAATAAATTCTAACAAGTTTTCTTCTGAACTAGGGTCAGGTTGGTATTGTTCATCAATATTAATATAAGTACTGTTAGCGGTTAACCCCATAAAAGGTTTTTCCTGATAATACTCGTAAAAAGTATTTTTGATGGTTGTGATTTTTTCCTCTTTAAAAATATCATTTAGTTGATCGTGAAATATTTTTAAATCAAAAGGACTGGTTTCTTTTTCGTTATAAGTAGGAGTCCAAACTACTTTTTTGGGCGTAATACTATCAATAATAGCTATAACTACAACAATTACAATCCCAAGAATAATAAATCCTTTCTTTTTCATGATTTGATGTTGTTTAATAGTTCTTTATAAATAGTTTCTACTTTATCATAAGCCGTTTTGTCTATGATAAATTCCCCATACCAAATGTAATTGTAGTAATAAGAAATGCTTTTAAATGTTTTGTGGTAAGGCGTGTCTTCTGTTTCTAATTGATAATCGGCATTTGTTTTTAGATTACTCAATTCAATAATTTCTTTTTCTGCAAATTTTTGAAGCACCCAAAAATATCCATATTTCACTGCCAAACGATAATCTTCTTGTTGAGTAGCTTTTTTTATCAACTCTTCAAAATTGGCCATTTCAATAATCTCTACTTCGTTTTGGTAGGTTAAATTGTTTTGTGATTTGTTTTTTCTAAAAATCCATGCTCCTTCTTTATAAAAAAACATCCTAGCAATAATATAAATAGCAGCACCCGCAATTAGAGCATAAAAGCCAAGTTTGGTGTAATAAATACCTTTGTTAGTAATACCAAAGTTTTTAAAAAAATTATAGATTAATTGATTTAACCATAATTTAAAAGATTCCATAAAAGTAGGATCACTATTGTATACGTAATCTTTAGAAGTATATGCTTCTTTAAAATTTTCGGGAATAGCTCTTTGTGCTTTCTGAATGGTATCATTCGCAGCCAACAGTATATTACAGAGGAGTAACATTGCAATCGCAAAAATGTTTTTTAAGTTTTTTGCTATCATACCAAAGAAGAATCAGAAGTTATTTTAGCCACCACTTTATGCGGATAAATTAAAAAATAATAGGAAATCAGACTCAATGTACTTAGTATGATAAAAAAGGCAAGAGCTGTTGGCATATCATTTCCGTATCTTGAAACAAATCCTTCTAAAAATCCGGCAGCAATGGTAAAAGGAAAAGTGGCAATCATCATTTTAATTCCATCTCTCATTCCTCTTTTAAAAGAATCTAATCTTTTAAAAGTTTTAGGGAAAATAATACTGGCCCCCAACATCAATCCAATAGCTCCTTCCATTACTATCGCAAAAATTTCCATGGCACCGTGAATCCAAATTCCTTTAACACTTTGTAATAAAACTCCGTGTTTGGCAAAAAAGTATTGAAAAGATCCTAGCATTATACCGTTATACAACATTACATAAGCAGTACCAATACCACCCGTAATTCCAAAGACAAATGCTTTTAAGCCCACGTATAAATTGTTAAAAGTAATCCCTATAAAACTTCCCCAGTTAGTCCCCGATTTATAAACGGCTGTAGGGTTTCCTTCTTTGATGTTTTCCAGAGTTTGGTTGACATATCCATCAGACAAAATAAGTCTAACAAAGCTGTCATCATAAATAGCAGATAGTAAACCTATTCCCACTGAAAGTCCAAAAATGATAAATGCATAGTAAATGTATTTTTTATAAGTATAAAAAAGCAAGGGAACATCTAATAAAAAAAACTGTAAAACTCTGTTTTTGTCTTCCTTTTTAGACTTGTAAATTTTTTGAAATGCTAGAATAGTTAAGTGATTTAAGTACACTACCAACTTGCTTTTTTTGTAGTAAGTTTGCGCAAAAGCCAAGTCGTTAATTAAGTGTAAATAAAGTTTTGATAACTCTTCTGGATGCGATATGTTTTTTTCTTTGATTGCGCTTTCAAACTGCAACCATTTTTCCTTATTTTGTTTGATAAATGCAATCTCTCTCATAGTAAAACAAATAACCTGATAAAATGGCAGAAATACAAATAACCACTACGCAAAATGTAAACTTAGATTTTAAGTCTGCAGAGCTCAATCATCGTATGTTAGCGTGGTTTATAGATTTCTTAATTAAGGGAGCCTATATATCAATAGTAGCCTATGTTTTATTTGGGCTTTTAGATCTTTTAAAAAGTTTTCAAGGATTAGACAACTGGTCTATGATGGCGGTTGTAATTGTTTTAGGGATACCAGTTATTTTTTATACGCTTGTTATGGAGGCTTTTTTTAACGGACAAACCGTAGGAAAAAAAGTGATGAAACTTAAGGTTTTAAAAATTGATGGTTACCAAACAGGTTTTATAGATTTTTTCATCAGGTGGATCATGCGTATTGTAGATTTAAATATGTTTTCTGGAATTATTGCGTTGATTTTTATAGGGAGTTCTAAAAAAGGACAACGTTTGGGAGGAATGGCTTCTGGAACAGCCGTAGTGAGTTTAAGAAATAAAGTAGATATTAGTCACACTATTTTAGACGAAACCATTTCAACTAATAACTATCAACCTACTTATCCTTCAGTAGTAAGGTTGTCGGACAATGATGTAAGAATTATCAAAGAAAATTTTATCAGAGCGAAAGCAAAAAAAGATCAAGACTTGTTAATAAAGTTAAGAGAAAAAGTAGTGATAGTTATGAATAAGGAACCATTACCAGAACAAACCACAGAACAGTTTTTAGATACGGTAATTAAAGATTATAATTATTACACTCAGAATATGTAATATAAAAAAAGCCTCTTTAATTTTAAAGAGGCTTTTTTATTGTTATAATTTTTAAGCTTGTGCGGTACCAATTTCATCTAACTCATCAGTAGGGTTTTTTGGATCAGAACCATATTGGTTTGGACCTTCCTCTCCGTTTTTACAGAGTAGAATAAGTAACCAAATCCAACCAACAATTGGTAAAAGGTATAATAATAAAAACCAACCACTTTTATTAACGTCATGGAGTCTTCTTACAGACACTGCTAAAGATGGAATTAAAATGGCTATTGAGAATGCCATGTTTAAGTAGTTAAAAGGTTCCATCTCTGTAGCGTAATATATTCCTTGTATAGCATAACTAATTAATGAGGAGAACAATGTAAACATCCAATACTCTTTTCTTCTTGCTCTCCCGTTAAAATCTGCGTATTGTTTTAATACTTTTATAAACCAATTCATTTTTTTTATAGTTTTATAATTTTAGTTAAAGTACCAAAAATCTTTTAAAAAGAGTTTGTGTAGAGGTTATTTTAATAACTTTTCCTTCTTAAAAACACTTAAAATATTTAGAACTCAAATAATTTGGTTTATTAAAAATGAATGTTAAATTTGTGTCAATGAAATTAGATAGAAAAAATACTTGGTGGTGGTACACTCTTAATTAATTAAGCGTGAGTATCAATGTGTATTTTAAAAAAATAAATATATAAAGGCTTATCTCACGATAAGCCTTTTTTTATAGTTTATAACGTATGAAAAAATTACAGTTTAAGACCGTTATTAAAGAACAAATGGCCGATACAGTTACTCCTGTGTCGCTTTATTTAAGATTTAGAGATCGTTTTGCAAACACCGTTTTATTAGAAGGTTCAGACTATCATTCAAAAGAAGATAGTTATTCTTTTATGGCTATAGATCCTTTGGTAAATATTAAAGTTGAAAAAGAGGCTTTAAATTTAGTGTATAAAGGAGAGTTGTTAACAAGTGCTCCTTTGCAGAGAAATTTTCACGAAATTTTTCAATATTACAGTGATCTTATTCAAACAGATTGTGATGAAGCTCACAAGGCCTATAATGGTTTGTATGGATATTCAACATATGATGCAGTTCAATATTTTGAAAACATTAAGTTAAGTGCTAAGCAAGCAGAATCAGCCATTCCGTTTTTACAATATAGTTTTTACAGATACATAATTGCCATCAATCATTTTAATGATGAAATGGTTGTGATTGAAAATGTTCCAGAAGGAGAGGAATCAAATATTGATGAAATTATTTCAATTATTAACAATCCAACTTATCAAACACAAAGTTTTTCTTATGATGCAGATAGCGAAACATCAAGCTGTACAGATGAAGAGTTTAAAGAATATGTAAGAAAAGGAAAAGCACATTGTAAGCGTGGTGATGTTTTTCAAATTGTTTTGTCTAGACAATTTCAACAAAAATATCAAGGAGATGATTTTAATTTGTATAGAGCCTTACGTTCCATCAATCCATCTCCATATTTATTCTATTTTGATTATGGTAGTTTCCGTTTGATGGGCTCATCACCAGAAGCACAAATTAAAGTACAAAAAGGAATTGCAACCATCAATCCAATTGCAGGAACGTTTAGAAGAACAGGAAACGCAAGAGAAGATCATTTGTTGGGAGAAAAATTATCGAACGATAAAAAAGAAACTGCAGAACATGTAATGTTGGTAGATTTAGCACGTAATGACTTAAGTAAACATGCTAAGAATGTAACGGTCGAGGTTTTTAAAGAAGTACAATATTTTAGTCACGTAATTCACTTGGTTTCTACTGTAGAAGGTAAAATCAAAGGGAATCCTTTAAAAATTGTTGGAGATACCTTTCCTGCAGGAACTTTAAGTGGTGCTCCAAAATATAAAGCCATGCAATTAATTGATACCTACGAGGCACAAAGTAGAGGTTTTTACGGTGGAGCTGTAGGGGTAATTGGTTTGTCTGGAGAGGTAAATTTAGCTATTGCCATTAGATCTTTTGTGAGTAAAAATAACACATTGTATTACCAAGCGGGAGCGGGAATTGTTACAGATTCTACAGAAGAAGGAGAGTTACAAGAAGTAAATAATAAGTTAGCGGCACTAAAGAAAGCTTTGGTACTGGCAGAGAAAATATAAATTAGCTTTTAGCCCTTAGTTGTTAGTCATTAGCTAATAGCCAAGAGCCAAGAGCCAAAAGCTAAAAAAGTATGAAAATATTAATATTAGATAACTACGATTCTTTTACCTATAACTTGGTTCATATGGTAGAGGAAATTACTGGAGAAACACCAGATGTTTTTAGAAATGATGAAATTCCGTTAGAAGTGGTGGGAGATTATGATTTAATCATGTTGTCTCCAGGACCAGGAGTTCCTGATGAAGCAGGAATTTTAAAGGATGTGATTGCTGAATATGCAGGAAAGAGACCTATTTTTGGCGTGTGTTTAGGTTTACAAGCTATTACAGAAGTGTTTGGCGGAAAAATCATTAATATGGACAATGTTTTTCATGGAGTTGCTACAGAAATGAAAGTAGTAGATGAAGATGCTTTAATTTTTAAACAAGTTCCAACTTTCTTTACAGCAGCTCGTTATCACTCTTGGATTGCTGATGGGGAAACCATGCCAAAAGAATTAAAAATTACTTGTTTAGATGAAGATGGTGGTGTGATGGCTATTGAACATGAAAAGTATAATATTAGTGCTGTGCAATTTCATCCAGAGTCTATATTAACGCCAGATGGTGAAGCTATGGTGAGAGAGTTTATAGAGAATGCACAAAAAGAAATGAGTAATAAGTAGTTGTAGATAACTATTGAGGGATGCCTAATACTGAGAAAATGAAGAAAATATTAGCGAGATTATTTGAGTACGAACATTTAACTCAACAAGAAGCCAAAGAAGTTTTTATACAAATTGCCAATGGAGGATGTAATCACTCTCAGATAGCATCATTTGTAACGGTTTTTTTAATGAGACCCATTACGGTAGCAGAACTTTCTGGATTTAGAGAAGCTTTGTTAGAATTGGCTTTGAAAATCAATTTATCAGATTTTAATACTATTGATTTGTGTGGAACGGGTGGAGATGGAAAGAATACTTTTAATATTTCAACTTTAACTTCTTTTATTGTTGCAGGAACGGGACACAAAGTTGCCAAGCATGGTAATTACGGAGTGTCATCTGCATCGGGTTCTTCAAATATGTTAGAATATTTAGGATACAAGTTTACCAATAATGAGAGTATTCTAAAAAATCAAATAGACAAAGCTAGTATTTGTTTTTTACATGCACCTCTTTTTCATCCTGCCATGGCAGCAGTAGGGCCTGTTAGAAAAGAATTAGGAATGAAAACCTTTTTTAATATGTTAGGGCCTTTGGTCAATCCAAGTATGCCTCAAAACCAAATGGTGGGAGTTTTTAATTTATATGTAGGAAGATTGTATAAAGAAGTGCTAAGCAAAACGTCTGATAATTTTGCAGTAGTACATGCTTTAGATGGATATGATGAAATTTCTTTAACAGGAAATTTTAAAATGTATACCAAAGAAAAAGAGCAAATTATTAAGCCTCATGAAATAGGAATGAAGGTTGTTAAACCATCTGATATTTTTGGAGGAAATAGTGTTCCTGAAGCTGCACAAATTTTTACTTCTATTTTAGATGGAAATGGAACTGAAGCACAAAACAATGTAGTTTTAACAAATGCCGCTTATGCTTTAATGACTTTTGATCATAGCAAGTCGTTTAAAGAATCTTTTGCAAAAGCCAAAGAAAGTTTAATATCAGGAAAAGCAAAACAGAGTTTAAAAACTTTAGTTGAATTATAAAAAGGCGTTCGAGCGTAGTCGAGAACAATAACCATAATTGTTAATTATATCATGACAATTTTAGAAAAAATAGTAGCATACAAAAAAAAGGAAGTTGCCAAAATTAAAAGCGAGGTACCAGTTCAAAAATTAGTAGAGAGCCCTAATTTTAAAAGAACGCCATTTTCTTTAAAAAAATCTTTATTAGAAGTTGGTTCTACAGGAATTATAGCTGAGTTTAAGAGACAATCTCCTTCTAAAGGAATTATTAACGATAAGGCTGATATTCTAGAAGTAACCAATGGTTATTTAGATGCCAATGTTGCAGCACAATCCATTTTAACTGATACTCACTTTTTTGGAGGGACCATGGTTGATTTGATGAAAGCACGTAGCATTAACGAAGTAAAACCAATTCTAAGAAAAGATTTTGTGGTAGATGGTTTTCAAATTGTAGAAGCAAAAGCTATTGGTGCAGATGTAATTCTGTTAATAGCTGCTTGTTTAACCAAAGAAGAGTTAAAAAACTACGGTCAATTAGCAACTGATTTAGGAATGGATGTATTGTATGAAATCCATACCCAAGAAGAGTTGGATAAAATTGATGCTCACGATAAAATCATAGGAATTAATAACAGAAACTTAAATACGTTTAAGGTAGATTTAGAACATTCTATAGAATTGGCTTCTAAAATTCCTGATAGTTGTATCAAGGTTTCTGAGAGTGGAATTAGTGATCCTAAAATTATTATGGGATTAAAACAATATGGTTTTCAAGGGTTTTTAATTGGAGAAAACTTTATGAAAACAGATAATCCGGGTCAAGCTTGTAAAGAGTTTGTAGGACAATTGTAAATTTTAGTACAAAGTAGTTAGTACAAAGTACAGAGCTAGTCTAGCTACTGTACTCAATACTTAATACTCTGTACTCATTTCTAAAGAAACATGAAAACCAAAGTTTGTGGAATGAAATACAAGGAGAATATCAAAGCGGTAGCTGGACTACAACCAGACTACATGGGCTTTATATTTTATCCAAAATCACCTAGAAATTTTGAAGGAGAGATTCCAGAAATTGATGAAAATATCAAAAAAACAGGGGTGTTTGTTAATGCTCCTATTGGAGATGTGGTTCAAAAAGTAAATCAATACGGATTTAAAGCGGTGCAATTACACGGATCAGAATCTGTAGAATATTGTCAAGAATTAAATAGTTACGATTTAGATATTGAGTTATTTAAAGTCTTTTCAATTAAAGACGAGTTCGATTTTTCTGTATTAGCAGCTTACGAATCTTTTGTAGATTACTTTCTGTTTGATACCAAGGGAAAAGACAAAGGAGGAAACGGTTATACTTTTGATTGGTCGGTGTTAAAAAACTATCCATCCAAGAAACCATTTATCTTAAGTGGTGGAATTGGAGTAGAAGAAATAGAAAAAGTAAAAGAAATTTTAAAAACAGATTTACCTATTTATGCTTTAGATATCAACAGTAAGTTTGAAGTTGAAGGAGTGGAAAAAGATGTGAATTTGTTACAACAATTTTTTAGAGAAATAAAAGGTGTTCGAGCGTAGTCGAGAACGGTTTAGAAATTAAGGATTAAAAAAGTTGATTTGTTTTAGTTGTAATCGTTAAATCGATTTAACAAATAAACAGTTCAGCAAATAAACATAAAGAGATGTCAAAATTTCAAGTAGACGAGCATGGTTATTACGGACAATTTGGAGGGGCTTATATTCCTGAATTGTTGTATCCAAACGTAAAAGAGTTAGAAGATAATTATTTAGAGATTATCAATTCTGAGGCTTTTCAAAAAGAGTATTTGTATTTATTAAAACAATATGTTGGGAGGCCAACGCCTTTGTATTTGGCACCTAACTTGTCTAAAAAATATGGAGCTCATATTTATTTAAAAAGAGAAGATTTAAATCATACAGGAGCGCACAAGGTAAACAATACTATAGGACAGATTTTAATTGCCAAGCACTTAGGTAAAAAAAGAATTATTGCCGAAACAGGAGCGGGGCAGCACGGTGTGGCAACAGCTACAGTTTGTGCTTTGATGAATTTGGAGTGTATTGTGTTTATGGGAGAAGTGGATATCAAACGCCAAGCTCCAAACGTGGCTCGTATGAAAATGTTAGGAGCAAAAGTAGTGGCGGCAACTAGTGGTTCTAAAACTTTAAAAGATGCTACTAATGAAGCCATTCGTGATTGGATTCAACACCCAGAAGAAACTTATTATTTAATAGGTTCTGTAGTGGGGCCACATCCTTATCCTGATATGGTAGCACGTTTACAAGCTATTATTTCAGAAGAAATGAAATGGCAGTTAAAAGAACAAACTGGAAAAGAAAATCCAGATACAATTATTGCTTGTGTTGGTGGAGGATCTAATGCAGCAGGTGCATTTTATCATTATATGGATGATGAAGAAGTGGCTTTAGTAGCCGTAGAAGCTGCTGGATTGGGAATTAATTCAGGAGAAAGTGCAGCAACCTCTCAGTTAGGACAAGTAGGAGTAATTCATGGATCAAAAACCATTTTAATGCAAGATGAATACGGACAAATTACGGAGCCATATTCAATTTCTGCAGGGTTAGATTATCCTGGAGTAGGACCTTTACATGCACATTTGTTTGAAAGTGGTAGAGGAACTTTTATGAATGCTACTGATCAAGAAGCTTTGGATGCTGCTTTTGAATTAACAGAATTAGAAGGGATTATTCCAGCTTTAGAAAGTTCTCATGCTTTGGCTGTTTTAGGGAAAATGGACTTGAAAAAAGATCAGGTTATTGTGATTAATTTATCGGGTAGAGGAGATAAGGATTTGGAAACTTATATCAACGAATTAGAAAAAAGAGAAGCTAGAAATCATGAGTAAGATCAATCAACTATTTAAAGAAAAGCCTAACAGATTGTGTTCTGTTTATTTTACATCTGGGTATCCAAATTTAAATGATACCACTACTGTAATTAAAGGTTTAGAAGCTGCAGGAGTAGATTTTTTAGAAGTAGGATTGCCTTATTCTGATCCTATGGCAGACGGACCTACTATTCAAGAAAGTAGTTCTGTCGCCTTAAAAAATGGAATTAATTTAGATGTGATTTTTAATCAATTAGAAGAGATTAAAGATGAGGTAAATATTCCTTTAATTGCCATGGGGTATTTTAATCAAGTGGTGAGATATGGAGCTGAAAGATTTTGTCAAAAATGTCAATCTGTTGGTATAGAAACTTTGGTGTTGCCAGATATGCCTATGATAGAATATGAGAACACTTACAAAGCGATGTTTGCAAAATATGGTTTGTCTAATGTATTTTTAATCACGCCTCAAACTTCTGAAGAACGAATTCGTAAAATTGATGAAATGACAGATGCATTTATTTATGTAGTGGCGTCATCATCAATTACTGGAGCCAAAGGAACTATTTCTAATGCTCAGATAGATTATTTTAATAGAATTAAATCATACAACTTAAAAAGTACTTTGATTGCTGGTTTTGGAATTTCTAGTAAAGATACTTTTGACACGGTTTGTAATCATGTAAACGGGGCTATTATTGGTTCTGCTTTTGTAAAGTATATAGGTGCAAATGGAGTTGATAATATTGATGCTTTTGTAAAAGATATTATTGGATAAACATTAAATATTAAAGATAAAAAAGAGGCTGTGGAAACAGCCTCTTTTTTGTTTTATGAAATAATTCTATAGATTTCTTGAATATCATGAAGTTTATCTTCAAAATCAATTTTTAAGTCTATTAGTTTTCCTGAGTGAATATCAAATACCCAACCGTGAACTGTTACATTTCTATCAGCAAAAGCTTTTTGGTACTGAGAAGTTTTAATCACATTTACACATTGCTCTTGAACGTTTAATTCAACCAATCTATTGTATTTTTCGTCTTCGTTTTCAATAGCGTTTAATTCTTTTCTGTGAATTCTGTATACATCTCTAATATTACGCAACCAAGGATTTAAAATGCCTAAATCTTCAGACTGCATAGCAGCTTTTACCCCACCACAATAATAATGACCACAAACCACAACATGATTTACTTTTAAATGAGTTAGTGCGTAATCTATAACAGACATGGCACTTAAATCGGTATTAGGAACCATGTTAGCAATATTTCTGTGGATAAATGCTTCTCCAGGACCAACTCCCATTAATTCTTCAGCAGTTACACGACTGTCTGCACAACCTATATATAAAATCTCTGGGCTTTGTCCTTTAGATAAATCTTTGAAATAATCATTGTTTAATTCTAATTTATTCTTTACCCATTCTTTATTGTTGTCAAATATTTTATTGATATCCATTTGTAAATGTTTAGAAGTTAAATTTAATAAAATCTATTCTTTAATAAGGTTAGATATTAGGTTTTTATAATTTTATAGTGAGGCAATGGCTTCCCTTGTTTGTGTAAATCTAAGTCAATTACTGTTAGTTGGATTTCTTTGTTAGAGGCTTTAATTACAAAGTCTTGAATGATTTCAATAACATCATTATGGATAAACTGTGTTTTGGTTGCGTTGATTTCTACTTTGCTTTTTGCTGGAATTTTATCTAACATTTTTAAGATAGATGCTTTGTTTAAAAAGGTTACATCCTCTGAAAGTTCAATGAAATATGTATGAATTAAACCATCTGTATCTTTTTCTAATAAATATGGAATTTTGTAATTATTTCTTAAAACAACACAAATTGCCACGGTAATTCCCAGTCCAATTCCTATTAACAAATCGGTAGTTACAATTCCTACTATAGTTACAATAAAAGGTAAAAATTGATCCCATCCTTGGTTATACATTTTTTTAAAATTTGAAGGACTTGCCAATTTATAACCTATAATAAGTAAAATTGCAGCCAAAGTAGCTAAAGGTATTTTGTTTAAAAGAGTTGGAATTAATAGGATACTAATAAATAACAAAATTCCATGAAAAATAGTAGAGGCTTTACTTTGTCCACCTGCTTGTTGGTTAGCAGAACTACGAACAATAACTTGAGTTACTGGCAAACCACCAACAATTCCAGCACACATGTTTCCAATTCCTTGGGCAATTAATTCTTTATTGGTAGAGGTTGTTCTTTTTTTAGGATCTTGTTTGTCTGATGCTTCTACACATAACAAAGTCTCTAAACTTGCTACCACGGCAATTACAATGGCTGTAGTATATACTTTTGGGTTTGTTAATCCTGTTCCAAAATCTGGGAAAGTAAAGTTGTTGAAAAACTCTGCAGGAGAAGTAGCAATAGGAATTTTAACTAAAAAATCGTTTTCAATTGGTAAGCTGAATAGTTGAAGTAAAATTCCAACAATTACAGCCAATAAAGCTCCAGGGATAGCTGCTAAAAAACCAATTTTTTGAATGAATCTTGTTTGCCAAAACAATAAAATTCCTAAAGAAATTAAGGTGATAATGGTAACATTTAAATGAATACCATTGCTAATTTCATTAAGAGATGTAATTCCTATAGCATTTGGAATTTGTTTGTAAAAAATTAAAATCCCAATTCCAGCAAGCATTCCTTTGATAACAGAAGAAGGGAAATAATAAGCAATAATTCCAGCTTTTAAAAGCCCCATAATTAATTGTAAAAGTCCAGCAATAATGATAGAAACTAGGAATATTTCAAAACTTCCTAAATCTGATATAGCATGTAGTACAATTACTGCCAAACCAGCTGCGGGTCCACTAACTCCTAAGGCAGAATTGGAAATACTTCCTACAACAATACCTCCAATAATTCCACTTATAATCCCTGAGTATAAAGGAGCTCCAGAAGCCAGTGCAATTCCCAAACACAAGGGAAGTGCTACTAAAAAAACGACTATACTAGCAGAGAAGTCTTTTTTTATATTTTTTTTAAATAAGTAATAATTAACGTTAAATAGTTTCATTTTTTTATGTTTTTAAGCATAACAAGTAATACCCCTCAATTTTAGAATGGGTGTTGTGTTTGTATAGCTTTAGTTAAAGTAATCTGTTAGCTAAAAACGACAAAAAAATCTGGAGGGGGTGTATGTATTTTAAATCGTGGTTTATTAATGTGGAATACACATTGATAAGTGGTTTTTAAAGAAGGGATACAAGCAATATTAAGGATAGCATTTACAGGGTGTAAAAACTTTGAGAAAAGTTCTTTTTCGTTACAGGTATCCTCATCATCTTGTTCTTCTTCCGCAAGTTGACAAGTCTTTTTGGGATTGTTAAGGTTGTCTATGGCAGCTTTTAAAGTAGAAGCAAAAACAACGCAAAACACCATTCCTATCATTATTATGATTTTTGAAAGGCTTGTTTTGCGTTGTTTAGACATATATTTTTTTACTCAATATAATCAAATCCTGTGTAAGGAACCAGTACTTCAGGTATTTTTATTCCATTTGGAGTTTGATAGTTTTCTAAAATAGCAGCCAATACTCTTGGTAATGCTAAAGAACTACCATTTAAAGTATGTGCTAATTGACTTTTTCCTTCGCTATTTTTAAAACGTAATTTTAATCTGTTAGCCTGGAAAGTTTCAAAGTTAGAAACAGAACTAATTTCTAACCATCTGTCTTGACCTGTAGAAAAGACTTCAAAGTCATATGTTAAAGTTGAGGTAAAACCTAAGTCTCCTCCACATAAATTTAAAATTCTATAAGGTAATTTTAATTCTCTTAAAATTCCTTTTACATGATCTACCATTCCGTTTAAAGCATCAGCAGAGTTATCAGGATGTTCAATTTTTATAATTTCTACTTTGTCAAATTGATGTAATCTATTTAGTCCGCGTACATGTGCTCCGTAAGAACCAGCTTCACGTCTAAAACAAGGAGTATAACCTGTTAAACAAATAGGGAAATCATCTTCTTTTAAAAGTTCATCTCTAAAGATATTGGTCATCGGTACTTCTCCAGTAGGAATTAGATATAAATCATCTATGGTGGCATGATACATTTGTCCTTCTTTGTCTGGCAATTGTCCTGTTCCTATTCCAGAAGCTTCGTTTACCAAATGAGGAACTTGAGTTTCTTCATAACCAGCAGCGGTATTCTTGTCTAAAAAGTAGTTGATTAAAGCTCTTTGTAATCTGGCTCCTTTTCCTCTGTAAACTGGAAAACCAGCTCCAGTGATTTTGTTTCCTAATTCAAAATCAATCAAATTGTATTTTTTAGCCAATTCCCAATGAGGTAATGCTTCGGTATGAAGTTTAGGAATATCACCTTCTTCAAAAACAGTTTCGTTATCTTCTTCGGAAGATCCTGCTGGAACAATGCTGTTCGGAATGTTAGGAATGGTATATAATAAGTCTAATAAATCTTGCTCGGCTTTATTAAATGCTTCTTGTAATTCTTTAGCGCTTACTTTTAATTGAGCAGATTTTTCTTTTAAAATATTTGCTTTTTGTGCTTCGCCAGATTTGTATAGTATTCCAATCTCTTTGTTTAAAGAGTTAGATTCTGCTAAAATTGTATCAAGTTTAGCTTGAGTGCTTCTTTTTAATTCGTCAGTAGCAATTACTTCTTCAATAATTGCTTCGGCATTTTTAAAATTTCGCTTGGCCAAACCTATTAATACCTGTTCTTTATTTTCTCTAATAAAAGGGACTTGTAACATACCTATAATAATATTTGCAACAAAGTTAAACTTTCCGTTGAAACACAGAAACAATCTTTTGTTTAAGATGCGTTGCTAGATGTAATTGTTTGTAAGTAATCTAAGCTGTCTTTTTTGTCTTTTTCCAGCTGTTCTTTAAGGCCGTCAACAGACTTAAAGTTTTGTTCATCTCTTAAGAATTGTAAGAATTCAATTTTAATTTCATCACCATAAATATCTGTGTTAAAATCAAAAAGATGAGCTTCAATAGTTTTGTTTTTTCCACTTACAGTAGGTCTATTACCTATATTTAACATTCCGTAGTAAATATTTTCTTTGTGTGTAGCTCTTACAATATAAGCTCCATTTTTAGGAGTTAACTTATATACTTGTGGAATTTCTATATTGGCTGTAGGAAATCCGATGGTGTTTCCTAATTGTTGTCCTTTAACCACTATTCCATGAATAAAAAATGGAGTGGTTAAAAATTCGCTTGCGGTTTTAATGTCGCCAGATTGTAAAGCTGTTCTAATTTTAGTAGAACTAACAGCAGTATTGTTAATATCTTGAGCTTTGATTTCTTTAATGTTAAAATCAAAAGTGTGACTATATTCTTTTAACTGTTCAAAATCACCTTCTCTGTTTTTTCCAAAACGATGATCGTAACCAACGACCAATTCTTTTACATTTAATTGATTGACCAAAACATCTCTTACAAAATCAAAAGCACCAAGGTTAGAAAATTCTTTATCAAAAGGATGAATGACTAAATAATCCAAATCAGTTTTTGATAAAATTTCGATACGTTCTTCTATAGTGTTAATAAGTTTTATAGAGTTGTTAGCCTGAATAACCATTCTAGGATGTGGAAAAAAAGTAAGTAAAACAGATTTTAATCCTTTCTTTTTTGACTCAGAAATAAGCTGGTCTAAGATTTTTCTGTGACCTACATGAACGCCATCAAAAGTTCCTATAGTAACTACAGTATTGATGTTCTCTGGAAAATTATGATAGTTGTGAATTACTTGCAAATTCAAAATATTTGACAGCAAATTTAAGAATACTATTTTAAAATCAATATCGATGAATAGATAAATAACGACATCTATTTTATGAGATAATAATTAAGGCCTTTGCATATGTTTATTTTTTGTATTTTAGGTTAAACTTTATTTTATAACTAAAGCTATGAGAACTATATATTTATTTTTTATAATGATGTTGTTTTGTGTTAATTTCTATGCTCAGCAGACCATTCATATAAAAGGAAAGGTTGTTGAAGAGAAAAATGGAAAACCAATAACAACAGCAACAATAATGGTTATGGGGTCTTCCGAACTAGCGATTACAGATGCTAAAGGGGGATTTGTTTTAGAACTATCTCAATCACTTCCTGTAGAAATTATTGTAAATGCTTTGGGTTTTAATGACTATAAGTATATTATTACTCAAAGAGAAGAAAACATAACTATAAAATTAAAAGAAGGAGTAACTAGTTTAGATGCTATAGTTCTTTCTGCATCAAGAACACCGGAAAGTGTTTTCGAATCTCCCGTTTCTATAGAACGTATGGGAACAAAAGAAATAGAGAATACCACATCTGCTACTTTTTATGATGGATTAGAAAATTTAAAAGGAGTTGATGTAAATACAAGTAGTTTAACCTTTAAGTCTATTAATACCCGTGGTTTTGCTACTTTTTCTAACACGCGTTTTGTGCAATTGGTTGATGGAATGGATAACTCATCTCCAGGATTAAACTTTCCTTTAGGAAACTTAATTGGTTTAAATGAATTAGATGTTCAATCGGTTGAATTGTTACCTGGAGCTTCTTCTGCCTTATACGGAGCAAATGCTTTTAATGGAATTTTATTCATGCGTAGTAAGAGTCCTTTTAAGCAAGAGGGAACTAGTGTGTATGGAAAAACTGGAGTTACTTCTTCAGGAAATGCTGGGGTAAATGAATATGTAGATGTAGGAGTTAGGGTTGCTAAAAAAGTAACAGATCAATTTGCGGTTAAGTTTACAAGTTCTTTGTTAAAAGCAACAGATTGGTTTGCAACAGATAAAAGGAATATTGATGGTGATGGTAAGATTATAGAAGGAACCAGATACAATAGCACTAATGATGATTATAATGGAATAAATGTATACGGTGATGAATTTACAAATCCTACAGACTTAGGCTTTGGAAAAGTATCAAGAACAGGATATGATGAACAAAGTGTTATAAACCCTGATACCGATAGTTTTAGAGCGGCCTTGTCTATGCATTGGAAACCCTTTAAGAATAATGATGATACAGAAATTATTTACAGTAGTAAGTTTGGAACAGGAAATACAATTTATCAAGGAGCTAGTAGGTATGCGTTGCGTAATTTCATCATGCATCAACACAAATTAGAATTACAATCTAAACACTTAATGTTGCGCAGTTATGTAACTATTGAAAATGCTGGAGATTCTTATGATATCCGTTTTGCCGGAATTAATACTCTTAGATCAGAAAATGCTGCAACAAGGGCTTATAATCAGGCAAACAACACAAATCTTACTGTTGATGAGTTATGGTTTGGAACTTATGGGCAAGTATACGGAAATGCGTTAGGAGGAGGAGCTTCGGAATCTGAAGCTAGAATAGCGGCAAGAAACATGGCAGATGCTTCTTTTAGGACAGATCCTAATAGTGCAGAATTTAGATCTATTTTTAATTCAGTAATTAAAAATCCTGACTTAACACAAGGAGCAAAGTTTGTAGATAGCTCAAGATTATACCATACAGATATCAATTATAATTTTCATGAATTGATTGAATTTGCAGAATTGCAAATAGGAGGTTCTGCTAGAAGATACATGTTAAATTCTAATGGAACAATTTTTACAGATCCAACAGATGGAACCATCACTTATGATGAATTTGGTATTTATACCCAATTGCAAAAAAAGGCAATGGATGATAGATTAAAGTTAACCGGGTCTATTCGTTATGACAAAGCCAAAAATTTTGATGGTAATTTTTCTCCAAGATTATCTGTTTCGTTTAGTCCAGATGAAGAGAAGAATCATATTTTTAGAGCTTCTTATCAAACAGGATTTAGAAATCCAACCACTCAAGATCAATATGTTGGGCTTAATTTAGGAAATACTATTTTAATCGGTTCTGCACCAGACAACCCAATGAGGTACAATAAAACTTTTAGTGTTGATTCCCCTGCAGGTCAATCTGCTGTTGGAGGGGCTAGTGTTAATTTTAATGGATTACAGGGGTATAATAATTCTTTTACAAGATCTTCTGTTGAAGCTTTTGGAGCAGCGGTTCAGCAAAGGGCTACAGAAATTGTGGTAAATTCTGGAGGAACAGTTTCTCCAAGTGATGCAAAAAAACAAGCTGCTGCTGAGAACGTAGGTTTGTTAAAGAAATCAAATGTAAACTATGTAAAACCAGAACAAGTAACTTCTTATGAATTAGGGTATAGAGGTAAATTAGGTAAGAATGTGGTGGTAGATTTAAGTGCATATTATAATAAGTATAAAGACTTTATTTCTATAGTAACTACAGTTTCTCCTTTGTATGGGAATGTTTCTGCGGTTGTAGGTCCTGCTGAAGTAAGTGGTGATGTTAATACTCAATTATTACTAAATTCAATAGGTGAAGGAGAATATACACCCACTTCTTTATACACTAACACAGATGCAGATATTGCTTCTTATGGAGCGAATATTGGTATTGAAGCAAAAGTATTTGGGAATTATGATTTTGGAATTAACTATAGCTATGCAAAGCAAGACTTTGATCAATCACAAGATCCAGATTTTGAAACTAGTTTTAATACACCAGAGCATAAAGTAAAAGTGTCGTTTGGGAATTCAAATTTATATAAAGGTTTAGGATTTGGAATCAATGCACGTTGGCAAGATGCTTTCTATTGGGAGTCAACTTTTGTTGATGGTCAAATAGATGCTAGAGCTTTATTAGATGCACAGCTAACGTATGATATCAAAAAGTGGAATTCAGCAATAAAAATAGGAGGAGCGAATATTTTAGGAGATGAATATGAGGCTGCACCAGGAGCAGGAACAATTGGTTCTCAGTTTTATGGTTCTTGGACCTATAATTTCTAGCTTTTTTAAAATAAAAATGCAAATTACTCTAGCAATTTAAATTATAATTAATAACAGCTCTATTTTTTTATGAAATGAGTTGTAGGCATTGATAAAAAAATTATCTTTGCAAACACTTAATTCAGACTGATTGAATTGAGGAAAAACTAGAAATTAAATTCTTTTAATAGTACAAAAATGTCTAAAACAACAGGAAAAATCGCTCAAATTATTGGACCAGTAATTGATGTTGCTTTCGAAACTGGGACTGAGCTTCCAAAAATTTACGATTCTTTATTAATTAATCGAGCTAATGGTAGTACGTTAGTCTTAGAGGTTGAACAACACATAGGTGAAGGTACTGTAAGATGTATTGCAATGGATTCTTCTGATGGATTATCAAGAGGTCAAGAAGTAATAGTTACTGGAGTGCCTATTAAAGTTCCTGTTGGAGATAACATCTACGGACGTTTATTTAATGTAAGTGGTGATCCTATTGATGGTTTACCAGCATTGCCAACTGATGGTGATAATGGTTTGCCAATTCACCGTGCAGCACCAAAATTTGAAGACTTATCAGTTTCTACTGAAGTTTTATTTACAGGTATTAAAGTAATTGACTTAATTGAGCCTTATGCAAAAGGAGGTAAAATTGGTTTATTCGGAGGTGCTGGAGTAGGTAAAACAGTATTGATTCAGGAGTTAATTAACAACATTGCAAAAGGACACGGAGGTTTATCTGTATTTGCAGGAGTTGGTGAAAGAACTCGTGAAGGAAACGATTTAATGCGTGAAATGATTGAGGCTGGAATTATCTCTTATGGAGAGGCATTTGAGCATTCAATGGAGCAAGGTGGTTGGGATCTTGAAAAGATCGACCAAGAAAAAATGAAAGAATCTAAGGTAACATTTGTATTCGGACAAATGAATGAACCACCTGGTGCACGTGCTCGTGTTGCCTTATCTGGTTTAACAATTGCTGAATATTTCCGTGACGGAGCTGGACAAGGTGAAGGACATGGAAAAGACGTGTTATTCTTCGTAGATAATATTTTCCGTTTTACTCAAGCGGGTTCTGAGGTATCTGCCTTATTAGGTCGTATGCCATCAGCGGTAGGATACCAACCAACATTAGCAACTGAAATGGGAGCTATGCAGGAGCGTATTACATCAACAAAAACAGGATCTATTACATCTGTGCAAGCGGTTTACGTACCTGCGGATGATTTAACTGACCCTGCACCAGCAACAACGTTTGCTCACTTAGATGCAACTACAGTATTGTCTCGTAAAATTGCTGAGTTAGGTATTTATCCAGCAGTTGACCCGTTAGATTCTACTTCTAGAATTTTAACAGCAGATATTTTAGGAAAAGAACACTATGACTGTGCTCAAAACGTAAAAGAGTTATTACAGCGTTATAAAGAATTACAAGATATCATTGCTATTTTAGGGATGGAAGAATTATCTGAAGACGATAAATTAGTAGTTCACAGAGCTCGTAGAGCACAACGTTTCTTATCTCAGCCTTTCCACGTAGCGGAGCAGTTTACAGGTATTCCTGGGGTGTTGGTTGATATTAAAGATACAATCAAAGGATTCAACATGATTATGAATGGTGAATTAGATAAATATCCTGAAGCAGCATTTAACTTAAAAGGATCTATCCAAGATGCGATTGATGCTGGAGAGAAAATGTTAGCAGAAGCATAAATAAGTGATCAGTTGCCAGTAAGCCGTTAGCAGTTTGCTACTGAGTACTGAATACTGTAAACTGAAAACTATAAAAATATGTATTTAGAAATAGTATCACCAGAAGCTGTGTTGTTCTCTTCAAGAGTAGATTCAGTAACAGTTCCTGGAACTCAAGGAGAGTTTCAAATGTTGAATAATCACGCACCAATTGTTTCTGTATTGAACAAAGGGACTGTGAAAATTCACGTTCATACTCAAGAACACTTAGAGTTAGATAATTTATCTGGTATTATTGAGCCACATGCTGATGACGATAAAGTTTTAACTTTACAAATCAAAAGTGGAACAATTGAAATGAAAGATAATAAAGTTATCATTCTAGCAGATTAATTTATCTAATCAAAATATAAAAAAACGCTACCTAGACTTAGGTAGCGTTTTTTGTTTTTATATTATACGAGATTTGTTTTACTATAATTATAATTAGCAAGGTGAAGTGGTTAAGACTTGCAAAGGCTTGTGATGTTGATGTTTACTCTGAAATTTTATACTTTGAAAATTTAAGATAAATAGGAGCTAAATTTAATCAACCATAACATTTTATAAAACTTATATTTTTTTAGAAAAAAGAACAATTTGTTCTTCTTTTTTATTGGTAGTAAAAAATAGATAAATATCTCCACCGTCTTTAATGCCTGTTTTTTTACGAATATTGGCTACGCTTTCTTTAAAATTTCTTGTGGTAATATTTGCTTTTTTTTGAGGCAATTTTTTTAAAAGTTCTTTTTTATTGTAGGATAAAACTTCTAAGATTTCAAATTGTCTTCCAGGAAAATCAATAAGATCGTCAGAAGTATACAAATGAGAATGTTGATGTAATTTTCCTAGGTTAAATTGATTTGCAACCACCGAAAATCCGCCTGATTTTAAAATAGCACTGTTTGGTTCGTATAAATATTTTAATGGCAGAGAAAGTTTGTAATCGTAATCTTGTTGATAGATAAATTCAAAACTTTGTTCTTCTCTTCCTAAGTTAGATGCTTTGATGGTGATTTTTTCTGTATAATCTTTTTCTATAAAAACTAAGACTTCTTTGACTTCATTGAACAAAGCTATGATGTGAATTTCTTTTACAAATTGTAACTCTTGGATACAACTTGTAATGTCCATTAAAGGAGAATTTTTGATTAAAATTTGAGAACTCTTTTTTAACAAATCACTTAAGTGCAAAGGAACGTTGGGCAAGCAATCTTCTAGTAAAAATACCTTTCCTTTTACATCGTTTCTTCTAGAAGGGTCTATGTAAATCCAATCGTAAGTTTTATTGTTGTTAATAATGTAATCAATTCCATTTCCATCAACAGTACTAATATTTTGAACTTTAAGTTGCTGAAGATTATGATTCACAATTGCAGATAAATCACTGTTCAATTCACAATGAGTAACCGATTTAAAATGTTTGGAAAAAGCATAACAATCAACACCAAAACCACCTGTTACATCAATAATACTACTTCCTTTAATTAAAGAGCTTTTAAAGATTGCAGTAGCTTCTGAGGAGGTTTGTTCTATATTTATTTTGGTTGGATAATAAATATTAGTTGTGTTAAACCAGCTAGGTAGTTTTTTATCACATCTTTTTTTAGCCTCAATTTGTTCAATAAGTTCAGGAGTAGAAACTCCCTTAAACGGACTTCCTTTTAACACCAATTTAGTGATGTCTGCATGTAGGTTCTGTGCTATAAAATCTTGAACCTCTTTTTGTAAAATAGCTTTGTTCAAACTAAAAATCTTTGGTCAGTAATTTTACTGCTTTATACTTGTTAAAAAATTCTTTGGCAATAACTTTTAAAGCGGTGTAAACAGGAATAGAAATTACCATTCCTAAAATTCCGAACAGACTTCCAAAAATCATAATGATTAAGAAAATTTCTAAAGGATGTGATTTTACACTTTTTGAAAATATTATAGGTTGACTAATAAAATTGTCTATCAATTGTGCTATTCCATATCCAATCATAATATACATCGTGTTTGGTAAAATTTCTGATTGAAAATCTAAATCTAAATTATTTGTGGTAGCTAAAATAAACATAACAACAGCTCCAATTAAAGGTCCTAAGTAAGGAATAAGATTAAATAATGCACATAAAAACGCAATAATAATAGGGTTTTCAATATCAAAAACAGTAAGTATCAGGGTGTATATACAAAACAATACACTAATTTGAATGACCAATCCGATGAAGTAACGAGACAATAAATCTTTAATGGTTTCTATTGATCTTACTGCATGAATTAGGTGGTTGTTAGGGATAAAAATAAAAGTTCCTCTTGATAGAATTTTAGCATCTAACATAAAGAAAAAGGTGATAAATAATACGGAAAATAAGCCCATACTAAAAGAACCTAATTTGGCTAACACAACATTAATAATATTAGGAATGTTTGTTACTCCTGGTAAAATATCAATATTTTTTGTTTTTTCTAAAATATCAATATTATGAATTAATAAATACTCATTGACTTCGTTGCTAATATGACTGATGTTCTTTTTGAAGGTGTCGGAGTTTAATAGGGCAATGTTTTCACTTTGCTTACTAATTAACGGAGCAAATAGGTTGATGACAACTCCAATAAAAAGACAGTAGATTAGAATGGTAGTAATTACTGCTAGACTGTTTTTAAATTTTAGCTTTTGTCTAAAAAACCGAATAATAGGTCTAGAAATTAAAGCCAATACAGCTGAAATTAGTATGTAAACAATAATGGTCTGTATTTGTATAAAAAACCAAATTAAAGCAGCTATTCCTGCAAGAATTCCAATGGTTCTTAAAAGTCCGTTACTAATTATTTTTGCTGTCATATTTTTTTAGGTATGATAATGAAAATACTTCCAGTTCTTTAAAAAAGGCAGTAAAATCTTCCTCAAAAATAGTGTAATTCTCTTTAAGGTCTACAATGGCTTCATTCATTTTAGATTGTCCTTTGGTTCTTATATTCATATCATGAAGAATACTCGTAATTCCGTGAATGGTTCTGTAACTATACAACCAATTTTGGTTAGACATATAAGGAAGCAAATGTTTGGCTCTGTCTGGGAGAATTTCAAAGTTTTTAAATAACAAAGCGTAAATTTCTTGACTAAAAGTATCTAGTGGAGTAGTAGAATATTGTTGCCAGTTTTTGGCTAAAAAATGATCGTAAATAATGTCGATAATCACTCCTTTATACAATCGGTATTTTTCATCAAGTCTTCTTTTACTTTGTCTAAAAATGGGATGCTCATCGGTAAAAACATCAATGGCTCTATGCATTCTTATACCAAATTGAATTTTCTCAGAATAGTGTTGAAATTGGTTTCCTTTGATCGTATCAGCTATAAAATTACCGATGATGATTTCTTCATCAGTCTTGGCTAAATACAAATGTGCAAGGAAATTCATAAGGAAATTTTTTATAGGGAAGTTAATAAAAAAAGGCGTTTCACATGAATGGGAAACGCCTTTTGAATATAGATAGTATAGTTTAGTTGCTTAACATTACAGGCATTACTAACATGGTAATTTCTTCTCCTTCTTCGGTACCATCAGCAGGAGTTAAAATTCCAGCTCTGTTTGGTAAAGACATTTCTAATTGTACGTTGTCTGATGCCAAGTTGTTTAACATTTCTGTTAAAAAACGAGAATTGAAACCAATTTCTAAATCGTCTCCTTGATAATCACAATTTAAACGTTCGTTGGCTTTGTTAGAAAAATCAATGTCTTCTGCAGAAATATTTAATTCTGTTCCTGCCATTTTTAAACGAATTTGATGTGTTGTTTTGCTAGAGAAAATAGACACACGTTTGGTTGAGTTTAAAAAAGAACCTCTTGAAATGGTTAATTTGTTTGGGTTTTCTTTAGGGATTACCGCATTGTAATTAGGGTATTTTCCATCAATCAATCTACATGTTAAAGTTACATTGTCAAAAGTAAACTTTGCGTTAGATTCGTTGTATGAAATAGAAACTTCTGCATCAGAAGTCGCTAAAATTCCTTTTAAAATATTCAAAGGTTTTTTAGGCATGATAAATTCTGCTACCTCATCAGCTTTTACATCTGTACGAGTGTATTTTACCAATTTGTGAGCATCTGTAGCAACAAAAGTTAAGTTTTCTGTTCCAAACTGAAAGAATACTCCACTCATTACAGGTCTTAAATCATCGTTACCAGCAGCAAAAATAGTTTTAGAAATAGCGTTTGCTAATACATTTGCAGGTACAACTGTAGTGCTAGGATTTTCTAAAGAAACCGCTTTTGGAAAATCACTTCCTTCAAAAAATGGCATTCCGTAATTTCCTTGTTCAGAAGTAATTTCAACTTCACTATTTCCTTCAATTTTAAAAGTCAATGGTTGGTTAGGAAGTGTTTTTAAAGTGTCTAATAAAATTCTTGAAGGAACGGCAATAGATCCCTCACTATCAGACTGTACCTCGATAGTAGTAGACATGGTTGTCTCTAAATCTGAAGCAGATATTTTTAGTTCGTTTTCGCTTAATTCAAATAAGAAATTATCTAAAATAGGTAAGGTGCTGCTTGCGCTAATAACACCGCTTAAAACTTGCAACTGTTTTAACAATTGTGAGCTTGAGACTATAAATTTCATATGGTTATGTTGTATGGAATAATACTTTAAATATAGTAGCTAATATAGGTTGAAAACCCGTTGATTCAAAGAAATGTTTTGAACATAATTCAGTAAAGTGTTAATAACCTTGTATTAATATTTACGCTTTCTGATATAAAAATTAATAAATCCAAAAAATGTTAAAATTGCTATAGGAATAATTAAGTTAATCAATTGCCATTTTAATTTTTCTTGATAAGCTTTTGGTTTGTTAATAGTATTGATGACTACTTTTTTTGAACGTAGTTGAATCAATCCCTTATCATTCATTAAGTAGTTTACAGCATTCATTAAAAATTCTTTGTTACTGTAAAATTGATTGTTCCATTTGTCTAATCCAAGTTCTAAAGGCTGTCCTTTACTAATATGATTTGTACTGATGTCCCCATCTGCAATCACAATCATTTTATTTTTTGTTCCTTGGTTGATGAAATTGTTTTTAAAAGGTTTAACTCTATTTCTGTAGGCTGATTTAAAATCACCCTCTAATAAAATTCCTAAAATTTTGGATCCTTCTTTATAGGTTTTGATATCAGCATTTTCGGTAATACTAGCCAAATCTACATAACTAGGAACGGTAAGTGTTTTGGTTAAATTAGAGCTTTCTAGCAAAGGTGTTTTTTTGATGTTTGGATTTAAAGTGTCTATACTATTAGCAAATTCTAATTTTACTTCTCCAATATTTTTGCTGATTACGTGTTTATTATTGCTTTTGATGAGTGGATAATAATCCCATAAAAATTCATCAAACTGAGTGTTGTTTCCAACTTTTCCAGTAGCCAAAGGAATACTAGCTGCATATAAATCTCTTACCAAATGTTTTTTGATACGAACTCCGTAGTTAAACAAATAATCGGTTAAGTTTAAATCGCGTTGGTATGCCAGTACCTTTCCATTTTGCATTAAGCTGTCTTTTGGCGTGTGAACCAGATCTAACAACCAAATAGATTTTCCTCCATGAACGGTAAATTGATCCAAGGCAAATTTTTCTTCTTCAGTAAAAGCTTCAGTAGGTTTGCTAATAATTGCCAAGTCGAATTGTTGTAATTCTTGTAGTGTTTTTTCAGGATTCTTGGCAATAGAATCTAAAGTAAAAGGAGCCATGTAATAATTTTCTCCTAAAGTTTTTAGCCAATCATATTGGTAAATATCTTCTAATTCCCCGTTTCCTTTAAGAACTGCAATTTTTTGTTTTTTAATAGCCGTTACTTTCTGTATGGCATCGGCAAAGGCAAATTCTAAATTCTGAATAGAGTTTTCTATTTGACTATCTTGATTTTCGAAATAAGAACTTTTTAATAAGTTGACCAGTGCTTTTTTCTTTCCACTACTCACAATTGCATAAGGAAAAATAACACTTTCTGATACTTTACCATCTTCTTGAACTGTTAACCTACTTGGAGTCAATCCTTGCTTAATCAAACTTTCTTCTTTTCCTTGGGTAGGAATAAAACTAAAAGTAATTAAGCTGTTTTTGGATTTAATTTCGTCTAAAAAGTAAGCGGTTTCTTTGCTTAATCTTTCAAAATCAAAAGGCAAATCACCCGTTAAAAAAACAGAAAAGATGACTTCTTTTTTTAAATCTTTTAAAAGAGTTTGGGTTGGGTTAGAAATAGAATAACGTTGATCGTTTGTTACATCCCATCGATAATGGTTGTAGTTGGCAATAATGTTGGTCAATACAAGCAACACAACTATAAAAAGAATATGTTTTTTCTTTTTAGTCATTGTCCAGTTTTAATTTAGTGAAAGCTAAAAAAGCAATGGTGATAGAAGTAAAATAAACAAGATCTGTAGTGTCTATTACGCCACGACTAATACTATCAAAATGAGATGGGATTCCTAAGTTGTTCCAACCGTAAGTAGAAGTTTCTGATAAATTTTCCAAAGCAGAAAATCCAAAATATAACACCATATTCACAAGAATACTTAAAATAAAAGCACTGATGTTGTTTTTCATGATGATGGAGCTAAAAACCCCAATTGCGATGTAAGTAGAGGATAGTAAAATCAATCCTAAATAAGAAGCAAATGTGCTTCCTAAATCTATATTCCCTATAGGATTTCCTAATTGATAAGTGCTGTAAACAAAAATGAACGAAGGAATTAAGGTGATGCAAAGAATTCCTATATAAGCCCAAAACTTTCCAAGAATAATGTTGAAATGAGAAATGGGCAAAGTTTTTAAAATTTCTAAAGTTCCGTTGTTGTATTCATCAGCAAAACTTTTCATGGTTATGGCCGGAATTAAGAAGGCCAAAACCCAAGTACTGTTGTTAAAAAAAGCATTGATGTTTGCAAAACCACTGTAAATAACATTGCTGTATCCTTTAAAAACCCAAAGCAACAATCCGTTAATAATTAGAAAAGAAGCGACCAATAAATAGCCAACTGTATTGCTAAAAAACGACTGTATTTCTTTGTTAAAAATAGCTTTCATTAGGCAGAAGTCTCTTTTTCAAATTCAATACTTACGCTGCTTCTGTAATCTAATCCTAATAAACTAGAAGCTCCTCCAACGGTTTGTAAGTTACTTTTGTAAATGGCAATTTCTAAATAAGAACCCGAGTTGAACAAAGCGAGTTTACTACCTGCAGAATTTCGTTCGTTTACAGGTAAGTTAAAATCAACAATGTCACTGTATTTACTTAGTACTTTTTTAAAGTTATACCTACCAGCAGATAAAGTGAATTTTCTTCCTTTTCCCACTTGGTTAAATAGTTCTTTGGTAATGTTAGAAATGACATTACCATAATTATCAATATAAATTACAGAGCCAATAATCTTAGTTTCTGAAACAATTTGAGGTTGTAATTCAACCATTTTAGTAATCTCAGGCAATGGTTTTCCAATGACTTCTAAAGTTCCGCCTCTGGCAATATGACAAGCCACATTCACAAACACATCTAACACAGAAAAACTAGTTTCAATTCTGTCATGAATGTTAATTTCTACCACTTTTGTTGGATTGATTTCCGAAGCAATCATAGACATAATTCCGTTGTCTGGACAAACAAAATAATGACCATCTAATAACAATGCAATATGCTTGTTTTCAGGAGTCATTTCAGAATCTACGCCAATAATATGAATGGTTCCTTTAGGGAAACTTTTATATGCATTTTTTAAAATATACGCTGTTTCTGTAATGTTAAAAGGAGAGATTTCGTGAGAAATATCAACAATGTTAGCCTCTGGTAATAAGGTGTATATGGCTCCTTTTACTGCAGATACAAAATGATCTTTTCTTCCAAAATCAGTAGTTAGGGTAATGAATGCCATACAAAGGGAGTGGTAATAAAGTTTTTTGTGATAATTATTCTAAGCAAATTTACAGAATTGTAAATGATATTTGTGTACTTTGTAAGGGCAATTTATAAACAGATTTTTAGCTTGAACGAACGCTTAATAACCCTAGAAGAAATCAATCCAATAGACTTTTTTGGATCTAACAATTCGCATTTAAATTTGATCAAATCTTACTACCCTAAATTAAAGTTGGTGGTTAGAGGAAATGTCATCAAAGCCTATGGAGAACCTATTTTGTTAGATGAATTTGAAAAACGAATTCAGGTGTTGGTTAATTATTTAATCAAATACAACAAATTAGATGAAACCAGTATAGAACAATTATTGTTGGCTTCTCAAATAGAATTACAAAAAAAACGTGTAAACGATGATGTCTTGGTGCATGGGGTAGGAGGAACTTTTATCAAAGCACAAACAGAAAATCAGAGAAACATGGTAAAGGCGATGGCAACCAACGATATGTTGTTTGCTGTAGGACCTGCGGGAACAGGTAAGACCTATACAGCTGTTGCCATGGCTGTAAGAGCTTTAAAAGAAAAAGAGGTAAAAAGAATTATTCTAACAAGACCTGCTGTAGAATCTGGAGAAAACTTAGGTTTTTTACCCGGAGATATGAAAGAAAAGTTAGATCCTTATATGCAGCCTTTATATGATGCTTTGCGTGACATGATTCCGGCAGAACGCTTGGCATCTCACATGGAAAAAGGGGTCATTCAAATTGCTCCATTGGCGTTTATGCGTGGTAGAACCTTAGACAATGCTTTTGTGATTTTAGATGAAGCTCAAAACACCACTCACAGTCAAATGAAAATGTTCTTAACCCGTATGGGAAAAAGAGCCAAGTTTGTTATTACAGGAGATCCAGGTCAGATAGATTTACCAAGAAAACAAGTGTCGGGTTTAAAAGAAGCGTTGTTAGCCTTAAAAGATGTGAAAGGAATTGCACAGGTGTATTTAGATGGAAAAGATGTAATTCGTCATCGTTTGGTCAAAGAAATAATTACGGCTTATAAAAGTATAGAAACGGAATAAATTATAAAATTGTCAAGTTGAAAGTTGGTAAAGATATAGGAGGGTAGGTCTTTAAAACTTTTAACTTTGTAACCTGATAACTTTATAAACTTTAGTTATTTTTGCATCAAATTAAATTCCGAGATGAGTAACACAATTAACGATACCAATTTTAATTTCCCAGGTCAAACGGCTATTTATAAAGGAAAAGTTCGTGAAGTATATACGGTAAACGAAAAATTAGTGATGGTAGCATCAGATAGGCTTTCTGCTTTTGATGTTATTATGCCAAAACAAATTCCTTATAAAGGACAGATTTTGAATCAAATTGCAGCTAAAATGTTAGAAGCAACAAAAGATATTTGTCCAAACTGGGTATTGGGAACGCCAGATCCTAACGTAACTGTTGGGTACGCTTGTGAACCTTTTAAAGTAGAAATGGTAGTACGTGGTTACTGTACAGGTCATGCTTGGAGAACTTATGCAAGTGGAGAAAGAGTGTTGTGTGGCATTACCATGCCAGAAGGATTGAAGGAAAATGATAAATTTCTTACACCTATCATTACTCCAACTACTAAGGCAGATTTAGGAGATCATGATGAAGATATTTCTCGTGAAGAAATTTTAGCAAAAGGAATTGTTTCTCAAGAAGATTATGAGCAATTAGAAGCTTATACCTTGGCTTTGTTTAAAAAAGGAACGGAATTGGCTGCTGAAAGAGGATTGATTTTGGTAGATACCAAGTATGAATTTGGAAAAACAGCGGATGGGAAAATTGTAGTGATTGATGAAATTCACACGCCAGATTCTTCTCGTTATTTTTATGCTGAAGGATATCAAGAAAGACAAAACAAAGGAGAGGCTCAAAAACAATTATCTAAAGAGTTTGTTCGCCAGTGGTTGATAGAAAATGGATTCCAAGGTAAGGAAGGACAACAAATTCCTGAATTAACAGATGAAAAAATAGAAGAAATTTCTAATCGTTATATTGAATTGTACGAACAGATTACAGGAGAGAACTTTGTGAAAGCAGATATTTCTAATGTATTAGAGAGAATTGATAAAAACGTAACGGAGTTTCTTACAAAGTAATTCGGTTTTAATATATAAAAAACAGCCCGAGCAATTGCTCGGGCTGTTTTGATTTTAGTCAATTTTATTGTCGATGATATTTTTGTATTTGTTATATAAAAAGGAAATAACCAATAGAATAATTCCTAATGAAATAAAGACAATGGTTTTAGAAATGGTTCCTAAATGAGAGATGTCGTACAAGAACAGTTTTACTAAAATAGCACCAAATAGAACGATAGCAGCAATCCTTATGTATTGCTTTTGTTTCCAAATTCCTAAGCAAATCAATCCTAAGGAATAAAGAGCCCATAAAATACTTAAGCTTAATTTATAAGAAGGCAAGTTGGTAAATAAATCTAAAATATTGATAAGTTCACTACTTAGTATCCATAATAAAACAAGGTGTGAAAAACAATCAAAAAAAACATTAGAAAATATTTTTCTATTTAGGTATACAGTGTAAAATAATAGTCCCATAAATAGATGAGAAATGTATCTAATGCCAATAAAATAAGTAGTAGCATGTTGAACATTATTTAGATACAGGTCTCTTAAAACACTTAAATTTAACAGTCCAAAGGTTAAATAAATAAAAGTAAATAAGGAGGAAAAAGTCATTGCAACCTTTGCTAAACTATTGTTTTTTATCTTTATGTAATTAATGTAGTTTAGAATGGCCATAAAAATCAAACTATAATTAATTAGCCATATAACTTTAAATTTTAAAATACTTCTATTTATCATCATCTCGTCTTTAAGCATTGATTTTTGGTGAAGTTGCTCCCAATAGGTTGCAATTTCAAAATAAAAAGCTAAATAGATGCTTATTATTAAAACAGAGGGTATAATACGCGAAAAAATGCGGTACAAATTAGATTCGTAATTGAGTATATTTTTGTGTTTTAGGTTGATTAAATTCATAAAAGACATACAAGAGATAAACAATACCGAGCTTAGGAAATACGGATTTAAAAACAAGTTAATTTTTGTTTCAGCACCTGAAGCATCATAAAATTTAAACCAATACATAAGTAGGCTGTAAAAGGATAAGATAATTAATGGATATGAAAATTTTTCATAAAATCCTTTTTGTTGCGTTCTACCAATCCAAAATAAGATAGCTGCTTCTCCAATCCAAAAAATAGAAATCCAACTTCCGTCAAATTGTATTGGAAAAGTTAAGGTGATGAATAGAATACAAAGACCTATGATAAGTTGTTGAAGATTATTGTCTTTAACAGATTGCTTGTATAAAAACATAGCAACCAAGCCATGCAGAAGAGCAATATAAATGGAGAATAATCCAGTAAGGTTTTTAGTAGGTAAATAATTTTTTAAAACAAGGTAGCCAAGACAGAAAAACAAGAATGTATTGCAGAGAATTAAAACAACATCACTGGCTAAAAAAGTTTCTTTTTTAATCAATTTATAGGATAAAGAAATGCTATAGAATGTAAGATAAATAACATTTAAAAAACCAAAAGCAATTCCAAAATGCTGTTCATGTTCATAGTCTTTAAAAAACCAAGAAATAAATAGTATCCAAGTAACACTAAAGGCATTATAGCAAAGTGGTTTCCAATATCTTTTAATGGCGATGTATGAAATACCAATATTGATTATTCCAATATAAACAAACAAAGTCTTTATGTTTCCACTATTGCTGCTCAGTAATAATGGAACGGCATAAGCACCAACCAAACCTATATGAGCAATAACTTGTTTGTTAAGTTTTAGAGCGGTAAAAACTGTAAGAATAGTTAAAGAACACATCGTTAAAAAGGCAAACCACATAGGTAATAGGTGGTAAAAACTATACGCGATTAATGTAATAAAATAGAGAATTGTGTATGCTCCACTAGTTAAAACAGCTGCGTAGTTTAAATATTTTGTTTTTAATTTATATCCTAAACCAAGTAGGATACATCCAACTAAATAACCTAAAAGAATTCTGGTGGTTGGGGAAATTAAATCGTGTTCAATAGAATATTTAGCACCAATAGAAACTCCTATAATGGTGATAATAATTCCTATTTTGTTAATAATATTTTCACCAATTAATTTTTCAAAATTAAAAGATACAGGTGTTTTTTCTTTTTTATTTACTTTGATTTTTTGAACAGGTATGTCTGTTTGGTGAACAGGAACAGTCTCTTCAACAGATTTGTGAAAATGTCGGATTTCCTGTTTTAAAACTTGTATTTCTTTTTGGAAATAGAGTTGTTTCTGTTCCAGTACCTCAAGTTTTTTGTATAAATCATCAATATTTTTCATAGCTAACTTTAATTAGCTACAATGTAATAAAATTATAAACTCAAGATACTCGTAATTTTAAGACAAGTTTTGGTTTAATGTCCTAAGGTATCAATAGCTTTTTTAATAGGGGTTGTTCCGCTATGCATGGAAATTACTTTTTTAAAGGTCGCTTTATTGTTTAAAACTTCAAGTAAAGTTGTTGCTACATCTTCTATGGCATTTTCACCAGGGTGTTTAATGTTTACTTCAATTTTTCCAGTACCCTCTGTTTCTTTTAAGGCACTTGGTTGTAATATGGTATAATTTAAATGGGTGTTTCTAACCAACCATTCGTCTGCATAATGTTTAGCGATGTAATAATCTTTTAACTCGTCAAACCCTTCATCTTTCCATTTATGGGTTTCTAATGAAAATACAGAGCTAAGCATAATATATTGCTTTATGTTTTTATTCTCTGCAATTTTCATGGTTTTAATAGCTCCATGTAAATCTAAAGCAAGTAAATTTTTAGCCCTAGATCCAGAAACAAAATAGATCGCATCAATATCATTAGGGATTTTTTCTTGCATGTCTTCTATTTCTCCAAGCAAGTCTAAAGAAATTTGTGTGTAATTGTAATTACCAAAAAGAGATTCGTTTTGTCTTGTGGTTCCAATAACTTCATGATTTTTTTCTAACAATTTTTTTGTTAAAATTTTCCCAACTCTTCCACTTGCTCCTATTACTAAAATTTTCATCAATATCTTTTTAAGGTTAAAAATAGGCTTCTTTTTTTTTGTATAAAACAAGAACCTTTATACTTAAGAAAGGGACAAGAAGAATGCCATAAGAAGTTTTATTTTGTTGATGTTAATCAAGAAATATGAAACAACGTATTAAAGATTATTATTTAAATAATAATTGTGTTGCCAAAGATTGTTTGATGAATTCATCATAAGCAACATTGACCTCTTTTTCTGAAGCGTATTTTTTTAAAATTTGTTTGATGTCTTTTTCTGACAATGGATTTGCAGATAAATGTTCTAGAACATCAACAAAGGGAATAGATAAATTGGTGAATTGTACAGAACCTGTATTAGGGTTTCTGTGTAATGACACGAAATAAGTTCCTAAATCTTCATTTGTAATTAAAAGCGGACTTTTAATGTGTACAGGGTAAGATAGTTTTAAAATATCTATTTCTGGATTGAGTATGTAAAATCCTTCCTCTGGTTTTTCATGAGGCATGTCAGGCATCATAAATATTTCTACTTCAAGCCATTCAAACTCTAATAAGTTTTCTAATAAAGGGTAGGTGCTTAAAAGTTCTTTTTCTTGTTCAAGAAGATAGTTTTTAAATTCCTCAGGCATCATCCAGATTTGTGGACTTTGTATGTTATAAGTACTAAAAAAACGATTCACTATGGTTTCCCAATTTTCATCTCCTAATAAATTTTTAGTAATAGGATAAGCAGTTTCTAAAGTGTCTAATACATTGTTAAAAACCAAACGTCTGTAGTGGGTTAAGTTTTTTTGAACAGCACCTTCTATCTCAACAGTATTTCCTGTTCGGCAGTATGTAGCCAAGCTACTTTGATGATGATGTGTTTTAGTTAATAACATGAGGTTGTTTTTTTAAACTATGGGTTTTAATGTTTTGTAATTGATTCATTTCATATTGCAAAATGTCCAATTCTGGAATGTTAAAATCTCGTTCTAACAATACAGGTACATCACGTTGTAATTGTTGCATGGCAAAACCAAACAAATCATACACGGGGTCTATAATGTTTTCTCCATGAGTGTCAATAATCAAGTCATCTGAAACTTGAGTATGACCTGCCATGTGTATGTATTTTACTCTGTCTAAATCTAAGTTTGCTAAAAATTCTTTAGCATTGTATTGATGATTAAAACTGTTGACGTAAATGTTGTTTACATCTAACAATAAGTTACAGTCAGCTTCTTGAATAACGTTGTTAATAAATTCCAGCTCCGTCATTTCTGCAGCAATTGGCGAATAATAACTTACAATTTCAATAGCTATTTTTCTTTCTAAAATATCTTGAGCCAAACGAATGTTTTTGGCTACATGTTTTACAGCATCTTGTGTAAAAGGAATGGGTAGTAAATCAAACAAATGAGCGTTGTTACATTTAGAAAAACTCAAGTGTTCTGAATATTCAACGGTATTGGTGTCGTCTAAAAATTGTTTTACTTGCTTTACAAAATTAATATTAATTCCTTCGGGACTTCCAACAGATAAAGATAGGCCGTGTGCAAAAAGAGGATGTTTTTCCAAAGCTTTATCAAATAGCTTTTTGTAATATCCGCCAACGTTCATCCAGTTTTCTGGAGCCACTTCTATAAAAGAAGGTTTTAGAATGTTGTTGTCTGCAAAATCTTCTGCAAAGTCTTTTCTGTACCCAATTCCTACCATAATTTTTTGTTTAAAATAGACGGATCAAATATGAGATTGATCCGTCTTTTGTTTAGAAATAATGATTATTTCTTTTCTCCACATTTAGCATCCTTAGCTTTCGCCTCACCACACTTAGCGTCTTTCGTTTTCGCTTCACCGCATTTTGCATCTTTCGCTTTTGCCTCACCGCATTTAGCATCCTTAGCTTTCGCTTCACCACATTTTGCATCTTTAGCTTTTGCCTCACCACACTTAGCGTCTTTCGCTTTCGCTTCACCGCATTTAGCATCTTTCGCTTTTGCTTCACCACACTTAGCATCAGTAGTTTTCTTTTCACCACATGCTCCTTGAATAGATTTTAATCCATCAACAGCAGATGATAAAAGGTTAGTAGTGTTGGCTAATAATTGTGTACGAACTTGTGATCCAGTTCCTAAATAATCAACAGATAAATTTGTTGCAGTTGCATCAGTAGATGATACTAAAGCTCCAGCGATTAATGATCCTGTTAACAACGAGTTTTTTGTGAAATTTTTCATGATAATTGATTTTAATGATTATTATTTATTTTTATTTAATTCTTTTTTGAGTGTCTCCTCCGAGTATATTGGGGTTGAGCAATAAGTTGAGGTACAGCTAAAAAGTACGTTCTCGTTAAAACTTCCAAAGAGTTCTTGTTTTTCTTTAGGGAGTTGATGAATTTTTCCACTATAGATAATGCTGTAAAAAGGCAACATGCTTTGTAAAACATGATTAAATTGATTTCCTTTTCCTGTATTTAAATACACATATTGTGTAGGTTCTCCTTTTAATTCGTTAGCTAAAAGCAGTAAAGATGCTTCTGAATAATAATTTTTTGTTAATGCTTTTGAGGTTAAAAACTCATATGTTTTTTTAGCAATGTCTACATAGCTATGATCTTTAGAATAGTATCCATACCAGTTAAAAATTCTAGCAATTTGAATGTTTTCTTCTTTTAAAGGTTGAGCAGTCAATCCGTTGTTTCCCTCAAAACTTTTAAAAGCTCCATTTTGTAACAAATAGTTGTTTTTAATAAGTCTACAAAGTGATGAAAGTTCTTGTTTTGCTTTGTTATTACCAATGTCACTTTTAACAAGGTTAATTAAAAAATCAGCCATCGCTATTTGATCTCTTAAACTGGTAATGTTGTTATGTTCGCTTCCATGCGCATATAAACCTGATGTTTTTTTGCGTTTGTATAGAGCGTTTTCTAAAGTTTCAACTTTATTTAAATACTTTTTTTCTTGAGTTACATGATACATTCTTAATAGCGCACTTCCCATAGCAGCATTGTGATCTGTAAAAGTATTGGTGTCAATTTTTGGAATTCCAAGCTTTCTTCTCTCTGTATTGTTAAGCTTAAAATAATCAGCAGCATGTTTACCTTGAATTAAATCTGCATCTTGTGCGTTGCTGTACAATCCGTTTTTGTTGGCTAAAAATTCATCAGTATATTCCAATATTTTTTTTGCATAACTTAGAGAGCTTTTGTCATTGTTGTATTCATAATTCAGCAAGAAAATATGTAAGTATCTGGCTTGAATTTTTAGTAATTTTTCAAAGTGTAAATGTTCCCAATCTCCGTGAGTAGAATATTGGTAAACTCCACCCCAAACAGGATCGTTTAATTTTTTTGCTCCCTCAATACTCTTTAAAATCCATGTATTGATATTTGCATTTTTACGATCAATAAGTGCTTTTTCAAAGGTGGCGTATTCAATATATTTTTGAGATTGGTTGAATCCTCCTTTTTCAAAATCTAAAGAATTGATAAAGTTGCTTTCTAAGGTTGATATTAATTGATTCTTGTTTTTATTACTATTAATGATTTTTGTAAAATCAATAGGTTTTTCTTCTGGTGATGGATCTTTAACAATGGCTTTTAGCAATCGTAAAAAATTATATGGAGCTATAAATCCAGCTCTTTTGACAATATCAATTCCTTGGTTGTTAATAAAGATAGTGGCAGGCCATCCGTAGTCTTTGTATCGATTAGATAATTCAGGATTGGCATCTTGATCGGCTTTTACTGTAATAAAATGTTGGTTTAAATAATTGATGACTTGCTTATTTGCATAAGTTTCATCTTCCATAACATGGCACCAATGACACCAATTAGCTTCTAAGTTTAACAAAATAATTTTGTTTTCATTTTTAGCTTGATCAAAAGTTTTAGCAGACAATTCTTTCCATTCAATTGAATTTGCAAAAGATGAGGTGCAAAGTAAGATGGTTAAAAAGTAGCAAAAAAATTTCATTTGATTCTGTTTCCCATATCTACGAGAAAGAAATCAAGACGGTTTTGTTTTTTGAGAAAAAAAATTAAAAAAAGAACTGAAAAAAGTCAACAGGTTTTGGTTTGTTGGTTGTATTTGTTTGCTTTTCAGTATAGTAATTAATTTGTGGTTGCTGAGTTTTTTTTATTTTTTTTTCCGAAGTACCACATTAAAAAACCACCTGTAGTGTACATCCAAATGGTATATGCAGCTGTAGGAACAGCCATTTCTATGTTGTTTAAAATAGAGGTAGCTACAACAATTCCAAGGGTTGCATTTTGAACTCCTCCATCTACACCGATAGAAATAGCATTTTTAATTCCGAGCTTAAATATTTTAGCTAATAAAAAACCAGAACCAATAATACTAAGGTTTAAAATAAGTGTTACAATTCCAACTTTTTCTAAAGCTTGACCTATGGTGCTAAAATTAGTGACCACAATTCCAATAAAAATTAAAAGGAAAATAATGGTAGAGACTATTTTCATCGGTTTTATCATGCGCAGTGTAAAGTCTTCTTTATAAGCATGAATCATCATTCCTATACAAATTGGTAGGATAGTGATCATCATCACTTGCATCATGGTGTCTAAAACAGGAAGTTCTATAACAGTTTCTGTATGCGTATGAAAATAAGTTAATGCAAGAGAGGTGATTACTTGAGTAGATACAACACTAGTAAAACTACCAACAGCGGTTAAAGTAACTGATAAAGCTAAGTTTCCATTACATACTTGCGCAATAATATTACTGGTAGGTCCTCCTGGACATGAGGCTAGAATAATAAGACCTACAGCCATAGTGGTGTTAAGATGAAAGAGGATAGCTAAAATAAAAGCAACCAGAGGTAAAATAATTATCTGATTTATAAGTCCAATAATGATGGCTTTGGGTTGTCTAAAAACCCTAGTAAAATCACGAATTGTTAATGACATCCCCATTCCTAACATAATAATGGCTAAAGAAGAGGGTAAAAAGACTTATAATAAAAGGTCCGTCATGATTAATGAAGTTGCTCAGTAACTTTAAAGTACTATTAATGGATGACAAATGTAGTAGTTTTTGATTAGAACTAAAATTCAAAAATTAGAATTGTTTTTTTAGTGTTAGAGCGTTTTTTTTTGTGAATAAAATAGGAAGCCTCTCAAACAATTTTGTTTGAGAGGTTTGGTGTTTTATAAAAAATAAATACTTTAAAAATGTGTATTTATTTAAGTAATGGCATGTATTTTTCTTTGTTTTCAAACATCGCCCAAATTAAAATAGCACTAAAAACAGCTGGTAGAATTATTTCGTGATCTGTAGTTAAATGAAAAAGCACAATTCCCACCATTACAGGTAAAATAATAATGGCACCCAAAGCTCTTGTTTTGTTAAAAATAAACAAAGCCCCTCCTATTATTTCTACCACAGCAATTAGTGGCATTAGCCATTTTAAACTCATCATAGCAGTCATGGCATCTAATAATTCCTGAGGCATTTCCTCTGGCATGGGCATGTAATTAAAGAATTTGTTTAGACCAGCGTTTATAAACATCAAACCAAATAATAGGCACAGTACAAAAAGAATTTTGTTTTTCATTTTAAAGTTTTTTTTGATTTAGCAATCTAAAATTAATCAAATTAAATGAAGTTTCTTATTTTTTTATTAACTGGTATATATCTGTTCTTCTGTCTTTTAGGTTTCTAACGCTTCCGTGTTGATTCAATTCTTTTAATAAGCTTAAATCTACATCAGCAATTAAAATCATCTCGGTGTTTGGAGTAGCTTCGGCTTTAATTCCGTTGGTTGGAAAGGCGAAATCACAAGGTGTAAATACCATTGATTGTGCATATTGAATATCCATGTTTTCTACTTTTGGTAAATTTCCTACACTTCCCGCAATGGCTACATAACATTCATTTTCTATGGCTCTGGCTTGTGCACAATTTCTAACCCTTGAGTATCCGTTTTGGGTATCGGTTAAGAAAGGAACAAATAAAATGTCCATTCCATCATCAGCTAAAAGTCTACTTAACTCAGGGAATTCAGAATCGTAGCAAATTAAAATTCCTACTTTACCACAATCGGTATCAAAAGTTTTTATTTCTGATCCTCCTTGCATTCCCCAAATTTTTTCTTCGTCTGGTGTTACATGAATTTTTTCATAACGTTCTATAGAGCCATCACGTCTACACAAATAACCAACATTGTAAAGTTTGTTTCCTTTCATTTCGGGCATACTACCTGCAATAATATTGATGTTATAAGAGATAGATAGCTCAGAAAATTTTTGAACAATATCTTGTGTGTGTTTGGCTAATTCTCTAATAGCTTCAGAAACCGGTAAATGATTGTTTTCTGCCATTAAAGGAGCATTAAAAAATTCTGGAAACAAAGCAAAGTCTGATCTATAGCCAGAAACAGCATCTACAAAAAATTCTACTTGCTGTAACAAGTCTTCTAAGTCTTTATAAGGTCTCATTTGCCATTGAACCAACCCTAAACGGACTATTTCTTTAGTTTGCGCTGCAATTTTAGTTGGTTTTTGATAATAAATATTATCCCAACGTAACAAAACAGCAAAATCATTAGAAGCAGTATCTCCTTCTAAATAGCCGGTTAAAATTTTGGTAGGGTGAAAATCATTAGAAATTTGAAAGTTCAACACAGGATCGTTAATTTCCTTACGTTTAACTTTTTCAATATATGTTTTGGGCTTAATTCTGTGGGAGTATTTGTGATAATTCGGAATTCTACCTCCAAACACAATTCCTTTTAAATTTAAGTTTTCACATAATTCTTTGCGGTAATCATACAAACGTCTTCCTAGTCTAAGACCTCTAAACTCAGGTTTGATAAAAACATCAATTCCATAAAGCATGTCTCCTTGGTCTGAGTGAGAATTAAAAGTGTAATTTGCTGTGACTTCTTCGTAAGTATGATTGTCAGAAAACTTATCGTAGTCAACAATAATAGACAATGCACAACCTGCCAATTGTCCGTTTACTTTAATTACTATTTGGCCTTCTTTAAATTTATCTATCAAAGATTGTATTTGATATTTTTCCCAATAAGAATCATCTAAAGCTTTGTAAGCTTCAATCATGGTTTCTTTTAGGTCTTGATAGTCTTCAATATCTAAGTATTTTAATTCAATATTCTCAATTTCTTCAATATTCATAAAGATGTTTGTTTCTTTGTTGATTGAGTTAAATATAAGGATTTAACAATAGGTTGGCAATGTTTTTAATCTCTTAAACTATGTTAAAAAAATACATTTTAAAAGTTTGGTATTAAATTTGATAAGGCATTCGCTTGTTTCTAAGAAATACTTTACTATCTTAGTTTAACAGTCCATTCAACTGACTAGAAAATTATGTTAAAACAAAGCTTAAATTTAAAATTATCTCAAAAGTTATCTCCACAACAAATTCAGTTGATGAAGATGATTCAATTGCCAACACAGGCTTTTGAGCAGAGACTAAAACAAGAGATAGAGGAGAATCCTGCTTTAGAATCTGGGAAAGAACAAGAAGAAACTTACGAGGAAAATTATGATGATTATGCAGATGAAGGAAATGAATCTATTGCAGCAGATGACATTAACATTGATGAGTATTTAAGTGATGATGATATTCCTAGTTACAAATTACAAGCAAATAATTATTCTGCAGATGATGAAGATAGAGAGGTGCCTTATGAAGGTGGTTTAAGTTTTCATCAATCATTAATCAATCAATTAAATACTTTTAGTTTAGATGATGAAGAATATGCCATTGCTGAGTTTTTGGTAGGAAGTATAAATGATAACGGATATTTAAGAAGAGATACTATTGATATTGTAGATGACTTAGCATTTACCCAAAACATTTTTGTAGACGAAAATAAAGTAGATGATGTTTTATATGATGTGGTTCAGAAATTAGAACCAACAGGAGTAGGAGCTAGAGATTTAAAGGAATGTTTAGTTATTCAATTAGAAGCCAAAGCACCCACTCGATCTGTAGAGTTAGCCATTAAAATGTTAGAAACTGCTTTTGATGCTTTTGTGAAAAAACATTACGATAAGTTACTAACCAAGTTTGATATTACCGAAGAGGAATTAAAATTAGCAATTAAAGAAGTTGAAAAATTAAATCCTAAACCTGGAGGTGCCGTTGTAGGGAATTCTAAAATTGCTGAACAAGTAGTGCCAGATTTTACCATTAAAATTGTTGATGGTGAGTTAGAATTGTTATTGAATTCTAGAAATGCTCCAGAATTACATGTGTCAAGAGAGTATAACAACATGTTAAAGGGTTATCAAGAAGCTAAGGTGAAAACCAAGTCTCAAAAAGATGCGGTACAGTTTATTAAGCAAAAGTTAGATTCTGCCAAGTGGTTTATCGATGCCATTAAACAACGTCAGCAAACTTTAATGGTAACCATGAGTACTATTATGGATATGCAAAAGGAGTATTTGCTTACAGGAGATGAAAGCAAATTAAAACCCATGATTTTAAAAGATGTTGCTGAGAAAATAGACATGGATATTTCTACAGTTTCTAGGGTTGCCAATAGTAAATATTGCTCAACACCTTATGGAACCAAGTTGGTGAAAGAATTTTTCTCAGAATCTATGAAAAACGATCAAGGAGAAGATATTTCAACCAGAGAAATTAAGAGTATTTTAAAAACGGTAATAGAAGATGAGGATAAAAAGAAACCATTAACAGACGATAAATTATCAGCTCATTTAAAAACAAAAGGATATCTAATAGCTCGTAGAACCGTAGCAAAATATAGAGAACAATTGGATATTCCTGTTGCGAGATTGAGAAAGGAAATATAAAATATGGAAAAATTTTACAAGGCAATTTCAGTTATTTTTCATCCCATATTTTTACCAATGTTTGGATCTTGGGTTTATTTAAATGTATTGCCTTTGCCTATTTCCAAAATGCAAATATATTTGATCTTTTTTATTGTAGCAGGAGCTACTTTTTTAGTGCCTTTACTAACTATTTTTTTGCTAAAATTTATGGGACAAATAAAAAGTATTCAGGTGACTACTGCCCACGAAAGAAAATTACCAGTAGCTTTAATGATTGTTAATTACCTGTTTTTAGCTCAAATGTTAGGTCGTATTTGGCAATTAAGAGAATTGACGATATTGGCTTATGCAACTTCTATAGGTTTGTTAGTAGCCATATTGTTTTTATATAAAAGAATAAAAATTAGCCTTCATATGTTAGGAATGGCGGGGCTGTTAGGTTTTACTATTATTTATGGATCAGCCTATTATTACCCAGTAATTGTGATTGCATTATTGTTTGTGATGACAGGATTGTTAGCTACTGCCAGATTAAAATTACAAGCTCATAATTTTAAAGAAATTATCATAGGTACCAGTCTTGGTTTAATTTTGCCTATTTTATTGAATTTTGTTTTATAAAATATAAAACATGACCCCAATTTTTAATTGGTTAAAGTATAATTTCTCTCCATTTCCAGTTCTTAAACTATCCTTAAAAGGTGAGTTTAGGTAGTATTTTACATGAAAATTCCATGTACCAAAACCAATGGAAGTGTATAAGGTAAAGTTGGTTTTATTTAACTGAGTAAGGTTGTTAAAACTTGTGGTATTTCCATTATTATCATCAAAACTGGCACTGTTTTGTATGTTGTAAATAAACGATACTCCAGAATAAATTCTCCAAAAACTATTATTGGTGGCAGTAGAAGTTCTCCATCTATATTCTAATGGGAATTCTAAGTTGTGAGAAGTATAATCATATCTGTTATAATTGTCATCAATATTAAAAATCAAATCATTTCCATTTTTAGTGATGGCAATATTGGGTCTAAGTACATCAAAATTATAACCAGCACCTACTCCTATGGCTTTGTTTCTTTGTTTGTTAAGGGGAATATCTTTGATAAATCCAGCTTCAATACTAAAAGGAACTCCAGTATTTTTAATTCCGTTTTTTGTTCCTGTAAGAAAATTATACTGAACGCCTAAATAAAATTGGTCTTCAAGATAATGATCATCAACATAAACTTCAGTGTCATCTTCTTCTTGCTGAGCAAAAAGAGAACATGAAATGATAAACATTAAAATAAAGCCTTTTAAATTCATTATTTAACGGGTTTAAACTTTAAAGGTAAGTGAACCACTTTTTTTGTTTCAAAAAAATCTTCTTCAAAAAAAGTAGGTAAATCATACAACGTACAACTAGCAAAGTCTTTTAGTTCTTCGGTTAAATCTCCTCCTTTTAAGTATAGAATTCCGTTTTTAAGCTTGTGATTGTTTTTTTTAGCACATTTATTTTTTACCCACTTAACAAAATCAGGCATGGCAGTAACTGCTCTAGAAACTACAAAGTCAAATTCACCTTTAACTTCTTCTGCTCTCATGTGCTTGGCTGTTAAATTAGTCAGACCAATTCCTTGAGCCACTCCGTTAACTACTTTAATTTTTTTACCAATAGAATCTACCAATAAAAATTCTGTTTCGGGAAATAAAATAGCCAATGGAATTCCAGGGAATCCACCTCCTGTACCAACGTCTAAAATTTTAGCACCGGGTTTAAAAGGTTGAACTTTAGCAATTCCTAAAGAATGTAATACGTGTCTAATGTATAGCTCATCAATATCTTTTCTAGAGACTACATTTATTTGAGCATTCCACTCCTTATAAAGGCTTTCTAATTGAGTAAATTGGGCTATCTGTGTTTCCGTTAAATCCGGAAAGTATTTTAAAATTATGTCTACTGTTATCATGGTAGTGCAAAAGTAATTGATTTCCACTGAAAATAAATAGTAAACAGTTAGTTAAATGTTCTTTACATTTATGAAGAAAATGTGTAAATCTTAAATTTCTTAGTGCTTAATTGAAATAAAGTGAATAAAATTTAGTTACTTTTGTAGACTGAATTATATTATAAATGTTACAAGTAAGTTTTTCGAGAGAAAGCAATAATCAATTTTTTAAAACTCTTAATCAAAGAGTTAACAAATACTTTAAGGATAACAACCTTAAACGTACAGGGAATTGGGTGCTTTATTTAAAAGCAGTATTAATGTTTTCTTTATTGTTTGTTCCTTACATAGCCTTGATGTTTTTTCCAATGGCTAATATATATCGCATATTAATGTGTGTAGTTATGGGATTAGGAATGGCAGGAGTAGGAATGAATGTGATGCATGATAGCAATCACGGATCTTTTTCTAGCAAATGGTGGGTAAACCAATTGATGGGAAACAGCATTTATATTTTAGCAGGAAATGTATATAACTGGAAAGTACAACACAATTTATTACATCATACCTATACAAATGTTGAAGGAATTGATGAGGATATTGATATTCAAGGAGTGATTAGATTATCTAAACACGAACCATGGAAGCGTTTTCATAAGTATCAAAGATTTTATGCCTTCTTTTTATATGGTTTGTTAACCATACAATGGGCTTTGGTGGTAGATTTTAGACAAACTCCAAAATACATCAAACATAAATTAAGTGCGGAAGGGGAGTTGAATGCAGCCAAAGAATGGACCTTGTTAATTATGACCAAAATAGTCTATTATTTATTTTGGTTGGCTTTGCCTTTATTGGTAATTGATGTTGTTTGGTATCAATGGTTAATTGGTTTTATGGTGATGCATTATGTAGCTGGTTTGGTGTTAAGTGTGGTATTTCAATTAGCACATATAACCGATGCTGTAGAAGTGATTTCTCCAGAAGAATTAGAAAGTGAAAAGAGAAGCTGGGCAGCTCACCAATTACAAGAAACAGCAAATTTTGCAACGAAAAACAAAGTAGTATCTTTCTTTTTAGGTGGATTAAACTATCAAATAGAACATCATATATTTCCAACAATATCGCATGTTCATTATAAAGACATTTCTAAAATTGTAAAGAAAACCGCTAAAGAATTTGAATTACCATATCATGAATATGAAACGGTAAAAGAGGCTTTAAAGGCTCATATCAATCAATTAATTATTTTAGGAAAACAACCCCAAATGGGATAAAGAATATATAATAAGTAAATTTTACAATGAAACAAGTTTTATCAGACAGAATTACGAGTTTACCAGCATCTGCTACATTAGCAATGGCTGCAAAGGCAAGAGAATTAAAATCAGCTGGAAAAGACATCATTAGCTTAAGCTTAGGAGAGCCAGATTTTAATACGCCAGATTATATTAAAGATGCAGCAATCCAAGCGATTAACGATAACTATAATTCTTATAGTCCAGTTGATGGTTATGCTGATTTAAAAGAAGCAATTTCTTTAAAATTTAAAAGAGATAATAATTTAGACTACAAACCAAGTCAAATTGTTGTATCTACTGGAGCAAAACAATCTTTGGCTAACATTACTCAGGTTTTGTTAAATCCAGGAGATGAGGTTTTATTACCTGCACCATATTGGGTATCGTATTCTGCATTGGGAATTTTAGGTGGGGCAACTTTTAAAGAAATTCCATCTACCATTGAAAATGATTTTAAAATTACACCAGCACAATTAGAAGAAGCAATTTCTCCTAAAACCAAATTGATATTCTTTAACTCTCCAAACAATCCAAGTGGAACAGTTTACACAGAGGAAGATTATAGAGCATTGGCTGCAGTATTAGAGAAATATCCAGATATTTACATTGTTTCGGATGAAATTTATGAGCACATTAACTATGGTACTCCAAACTTTAGTATTGCTTGTATTCCATCTATGTACGATAGAACTATTACTGTAAACGGATTGGCAAAAGCTTTTGCAATGACAGGATGGAGAATTGGATATATTGGAGCTCCTGAGTGGATTGCAAAGGCTTGTACTAAAATGCAAGGACAAATTACTTCTGGAACTAACTGTATCGCTCAAAGAGCAGCGATTACCGCTTTAACAGAACCTGTTTCTAAAATTCAATACATGGTTGTTGAGTTTGAAAAAAGAAGAGACATGATGTTAGAGTTGTTAGGAGAAATTGAAGGATTTAAATTAAATGTTCCTAAAGGAGCTTTTTATATTTTCCCTGATGTATCTGCTTTTATAGGAAAAACAATTAAAGGACATGCAATCAACTCAGCAGCAGATTTTTCAATGTTGTTGTTAGAGGAAGGAAATGTTGCAACAGTATCTGGTGAAGATTTTGGAGCCCCTACTTGTATTCGTATTTCTTATGCAGCATCTGAAGATCAATTAAGAGAAGCGGTAGCAAGAATTAAAGCTGTATTGTCATAATAGATTACATTTAATATCAAATAAAAAAACCGCTTTTGTTTAAAAGCGGTTTTTTTATGATGTTTTGGTTTATTAAAAATGAACTTCAAATTGAATTCTGTATTGTAGTCCTTTAGAAGCATAATCAACTGTGGTGTAACTTAAATCTGTTTGTATTTTTAAAGCATGTCCAACAATGTATTTAGAAACTCCAACGGTGTATTGCTCAGTAGTGTTTGCTACTCCTTTATAGTCTATTTGAGTGTATCTCGCAGCAATTTCATAGTTGTTCTTAAATAAATAACCTGTGGCTAAATTATATCCTTTTCCTACTTTAACAGGTTTGCTTCCTAATTTAGTATCATCTGCATTTCTGTAAGCAAATTCTCCCATGGCTGAATAGCCTTTGTATTTGTACATAAAGTCTACAAAGCTTGTGTTTACATCTGTTGTAGCAAATACATCATCTTCGGGTTTGTCATTATCTATAATAATTTCTATAATGCTTCCTTGACTACCCCTTTGTCTTGACGCTCTATCGTTGTGGTTATAGGTAGCACCAATAGATAGTTTTTGTGTAGGTTCCCTTTTTAAGTCTCCTCCAGAATAATCTCCTTTACTTGTAAATGCTCCAAAGGGTAAGACTTCAACTCTAGAAGTGTATTGTTGTCCGCCTACATTTCCTGTAGTAATGTTTCGTCCTTCTCCTTGAGTAATGGCAAATACTTCTCTAATTAAAAATTGTTTACCAATGGTATGATGGTTTCTTAATTGGAATCCCATATCTCTGTCCAAAGTAAATTCTTTGTTTAATAAAGATCGGTCTACCAATTGCATGTTTGCCGATGAAATAACACGTTCACGGTTTCCAGGTAATTTGGTTTGACCAGCCCACAATTCTAAGTTTTTGTAAAAGTTCCATTTTAAAACCGCATCTAAAATTAACTTAGGTCCTAATTTGGTGTATTCGTTTGCAGAGCCTGTGTCATTGTTAGACATGCCTAACTCAATTTTGTACTTAAGTTTAGGGGAAAGTACAAATCCATCAAATTTTAAACGATATCTTCTAACCTTAGTATCTGTTTTTAAATTATTAGGATCAAAGTCAAAATGGCTATTTTCGTCAGCATCTAAACCAATTGTGGTTAGGTATTGCATTCTTAACCCAAATTTCATGCTCCAAGTACTGTCTTTAGCAACTGAATTAAAAATTCCTTTTCCAAAGGAGTCAAGTTTTAATTTTTGGGCATTTAGATTTGTAATTGATAAAGTTAGAATAAGTAATACAAGTCTTAATTTAGCTTTGTTCATTTTGTTAAAATAATTAAAGCTGCAAATGTACGTTAATTTTATGTTAATTTAATGTTAGTGTATTTGTGTCTGTTTTATCTTAGATATTGATTGATATCTATTCCTGTAGTATGATTGATGCAAATAGGTCATAAAAAAAGCCGTCTTCACAAAGTGAAGACGGCTTTTTTTATAAATGAAAATGTGATTAATTATCTTTTCACGTTAGATTGTATTTCATTAATTAATTCAGATAAATTAATCAATGCCATAATTAAATCTTTAGATTCCATAATAATACCAAAGTGTAAAGTGGTGTTTTTTGGACTTGTTTCTACTGTTCTAATTCTATCAATCTGTTTTCCTAAAGAGTCAGAAACATTTTCTAATAAAGCTTGTTTCTTTTCTAAAATAGTAGAAAGCTCTTTAAAGTTTTGTTCTTTTAGAACAACTGAAATATCTGTTAAAACAGCATCCAATCCTTTCATGATAGCTTTTAAATCACTTACTTGTTCTTTGTTTAAAGGTTTGTGATTGTTGTTTACGTGCTTATAACTAATTTTAGAGATATAACTAATAGATTGAGAAATGTCTTCTAAATATCCTAATACAGAAATATAAAACTTACTAGCTTCTACAGAACTTTTTTCTAATGATTTAATAAAATAGAAAACATCGTTACGTAACTCATCAATTTCTTGATTTAACTTGTTAACGTGTTTGTCATTTTTCTTCAGCTTGTCTAAATTTTGATCGGCTAAGTTATTTACTACATTAGAGTATAGTTTTTGTACTCTACCCAATACTTGAATAATGTGATCAGAACTTTCGTTAATTACTCCATTAATTGTATCAATAGTCTCTTTTTTGATGGCTTTTTTAGCTTCTTTTTCTTTTTCTTTTTGAGAATGTTTTAAGTAGTTTCTACCAATTAAGAACAAAACGGTTAAAAGTAAAATAGCAACCATTAAAGGTCCTCCCAAGTAAATTAAGAATGCTACAATTGCGGAAAAAGTAAAGGCAACCAAAGCTGTTAAAAACCATCCTCCAATAACACTTAAAACTCCTGCTATTCTGTAAACTGCACTTTCTCTACCCCAAGCTCTATCTGCCAAAGAAGTACCCATAGCTACCATAAAAGTAACATATGTAGTAGATAGTGGTAGTTTTAAAGAAGTACCCACAGAAATTAAAATACCCGCAACAACTAAGTTAATAGAAGCTCTTACCATATCAAAAGCTGGAACTTCATAACTTTTATTCTTTGAAATTACGATAGAAGGTCTTTCAAATCTTGAGTCTATATATTTTCTGGTTTTTTGAGGAATAAAGAAATTTAATCCAGAGTTAATTAACATTCCCAATCTAACAATTCCTCTAGAGGCTGGGTTTGGTTCAAATTTTTCATGACCATCACCTTGTCTAGACAAGTTAACTCCTGTTTCAATAACGGTTTTAGCTTTTTTAGAAAACCATAAAGTAACTACCATTACTGCACCAGCCAACATTAATAAATATGGATTAGAAGGTACTTTTTCAGCTAAAATTCCCATAGAGAATTCATTTGCTGCTACACCAGAAACAGACCATGCTTGGAATGAGTTCCAAGCGGCAATTGGTACACCAACAAAGTTTACCAAGTCATTTCCAGAGAAAGCCATAGCTAAAGAAAAGGTTCCAATCCCAATAATAACTTTTAAGATGTCAATTTTAAATAGGCTTATTAATAATTGAGAAATTACAGTCCAAATTAAAAACCCTACAACAAGAATGTTAAAAGTTTGTCCTTCAATCAAGTGTTTTGCATTTGAGTAAAATGGAGTTCCTTTCATTCCTTTTACAAAAATAAAGTAAGTAATGGCAGTAATTGCCAAACCTCCAAAGATAGCGTTGATATATGGTTTTTTATCGTTTAAATTAAAAGAGTATACAATTCTAGATAAGAACTGAACCAAAGCTCCAACAGTAAAAGAAATAGCCACAGAGAGCAAAATTCCAAAAATAATAAGCAAGGCTTTTTCATGATTGATGTATTGCCAAATATCAGCGATGTTTTTTGAGTCATCTCCAGATATTTTAATTAAAGCCATCGCAACTGCAGCTCCTAACAACTCAAATACAATAGAGACTGTAGTAGAAGTAGGCATTCCCAAGGTATTAAAGATGTCAAGTAATAGAATGTCTGTAATCATTACAGCCATAAAAATGTACATGATTTCATCAAAATAAAATTGACCAGGAACAAAAATTCCTTTTCTAGCCACTTCCATCATACCGCTAGAGGTAACAGCTCCCATAAGAACTCCTATACTAGCAATAATCATTATTTTTTTTGGGGTAATAGCTTTAGAACCAATTGCTGAATTTAAAAAGTTTACGGCATCATTACTAACACCCACAACCAAATCAATTGTGGCTAATACAGCCAGTGCAATGATCATTAAAAAATACACGTCTTCCATGGGGAAAATTTAAATTAGGGCTCAAAATTACTAAAAAAAAAGCAAGTTTGAATGTTAATTAAATGTTATGAAATCACCCTACTTAGAAGGTGAATCAAAGATTTAAAAATTTATTTTTTTTGAGGTGTTACCATAAAATCTTTTAAATAAAAAGGTTCAAAATAGGCGGTGTCCTCAAATTTTTTGTTTTGGTATTTCTCTTCGGCTAAAAAAGCCATTTCATTTGCTGATGGAAATTTGTCTTCAATAAAAATAGCATTTTTATGTTTAATAATGTCTTTACACTTAGAAGCACCATCTCCTAAAAAATAAACAGGATGCGCTACCAATAAAGATTGATAAGAGCTCTCATCAATAATTTCTGCTTGCGGGCTTCTAGTATATTCGTAGTTGTGGTTAAAAATAGCACTGTAAACTTCTAATCTTCTTGCATCTATCATAGGAACAATTATACCTTTTTCAATTTGAATTGTTTTAGCCAAAGCTTTTAAAGTATCAATAGCTATTAAAGGTTTGTTAATAGCATAAGCCAAACCTTTGGCAGTAGAAACACCAATTCTTAATCCGGTATAAGATCCTGGACCTTTACCTACTGCAATTGCATCTAAATCTTTTGCCTTTAGGTTTTGAGATTTTAATACTTCTTCAATAAAAATATGTAGTTTTTCTGCATGTGAATAATCACCTTTGTTTTCTTCTTTTAAATAAATAGATATACCATCTTTAGCCAAACCAACTGAGCAGTTTTTGGTAGAGGTTTCTATATTAAGGATCAATGCCATATTACTAATTTAGGAAACAAATATACTTTCTATTCTTAAAAGTTAAATGTTAATTTGATTTGTTTTCTTTTAAAAGATAGCAATAAACAGGATAATGATCGCTATATCCACCTAAATAAATACTTCCTGAAAAACTTCTTTTTGGACTTCCTTTGTACTGTCCTTTTTGTAATGTCATATAACTAGGGTTAAAGATGCCTGCTTTGTAGAATTTAAATTGTTGATAATCTTTGTTTAAAGTGATGAAATTATCACTAAAAAATATCTGATCAAACAAAAATAAATCGCTTTTATAAGTCAAGGTGTTAAACCCTTCTTTAAACATTTTCTCAAACGGATTGTATAAATCTTCTGGTTTTAATTTGTTTTTTGATGCTTTGGTGTTTAACACTTTTTTAAAGCTTTTATCGTTGGGATTGTCGTTAAAATCTCCCATACCAATAATTTTAGCGTTAGGCTCTTCTTTTCTGATTTTTGCAATAATATCTAAATTTTTTTGAGCGACACGTTCTCGTAAAATACTGCTTTTTTTGACTCCTCCTCGTCTCGAAGGCCAGTGATTTACAAGCACGTGAATTTTTTCATTCATTAAAAATCCTGATACTAAAAGAATATCTCGAGTGTGAATTTTAACGTTGTCGTTATAAAGGTTGGCCGGAATGGCCTCACTGTAAATAGGTTTAAAAATATCTTTGTTGTAAAGTAAAGCGGTATCAATCCCTCTTTGGTCGGGAGAATCATAATGAATAATCCCATATGGGTAATCACTTAAAGGTGAGGTGGCAATTAAATCTTCTAAAACTTTTTTGTTTTCAACTTCTGCAATGCCAATAATGGTAGGAGGTAGTTTATTTTGTTCTTTACCAATGTCGCAAAGCACATGAGCAAGTTTTGAAAGTTTGTCTAGGTAAATTTCTTTACGATTAGATTTTATTTCCATCATAGGGCTCAACTCATCCATTTTTTCAGGATTGTTAATGGTATCAAATAGGTTTTCCAGGTTGTAAAAAGCAACGGTTTGAACAATGTAGGATTTCTGAGCGTTTAAAATATTACAAGAGAGTAATAAAATAATGAGTGTTATTTGATTGATTTTCAGTAGCATGTTTTTTTTAAGGTAAAAATAACTTAAATTAGAAACAAAAGAAAAAGAAAAAAATGCGATCAATTCACAACTTTTATTGTTGCTGTTTATGCTCTGCTATGATGTATGCTCAACAAGAAAAACAAATTAAAGGAGTGGTTAAAGATTTTATAACAAATGAACCTTTAACCGTTTTTAAGATTGAAATTCCCAATACCAATCAAAAATATTTGTTCAAAGATTCTCAAGGGAGTTATAGTTTAAAAATCTCTAAAGAGGTAAAACAAGTAATCTTCACTGCGGAAGGATATCAAAATTTATGGACATCTGTTGAGGAGCTAGATTCAAAGCTTGTTTTTTTGAAACCCTTAGATGAAGTGCATGATGAATTTAGTTTGTTGAATTTAACAGATGACCAGTTAGAGGATGAAAGTGGAGAGGTTACTAATATTACTGGAATATTTTCGGCTTCAGATGATATTTATTTAAACACAGTCGGATTTGAGTTTCAGGGAGTATTTTATAGTGCTAGAGGATTAGGATCCGATCAAAGAGCTTTTTTGTTAAATGGAGTACAGCAGAATAGATTGTATGATGATAGACCTGCATGGAATAATTGGGGAGGTGTTGATGGTATTTATAGAAGTCAAGAAGTAACAGAACCTTTGGGAGCTTCAGAAAAAACATTTGGGAGAGCTTTGGGGGTTACATCACTCACAACAAGACCTTCAAAATACAGAACAGGAACAAGAGTTGCTTATGCACGTTCTGATAGATCTTATCAAAATAAAGCTTCTATAAGTCATGTGGGGAGTTTGCCAAATCAATGGCATTATATGGTTTCTACCAGCAGACGTTGGGGAAATGAAGGGTATCGATCAGGAACACTTTACGATGCCAATTCTTTAATGTTAAGTGTAGAAAAGTTTCTCAATACTCATAATAGTTTAACAACAAGTTTTTTATATACTCCTAATAGGAGAGGAGTTGCAGGTGCTTATACAGATGAGGTGTTTCGTTTAAAAGGAAATAGTTACAATGGAAATTGGGGCTTTCAGAATGGAAATAAAAGAAATGCAAGAGTGCGAACTGTAGAAGAGCCTTTGCTATTGTTTACCCATACTTATGAAAATGAAAATAAAACACGTTGGGAAAATTCATTGTTATTACAAAACGGTAGTATTGGATATTCTAGAATAGATTATAACGGAGGTACAAATCCCGATGCCGCTTATTATCAAAAACTACCGAGTTATTGGTTGTCAAAAAATACAGTTGACTATGAAAATGTATATAGATATGAGCAAGCATTTATTGAGGATGGTCAGTTAAATTGGGATTTTTTATATCAAGCCAATGCGGAAATGAAAGCCATCAATCAAAATGCAGCTTATGTATTATATGATGATAAAAGAGAAGAGCGTAGAATTCAGTTTAATTCCAACATCACACAAAAGATTAAAGAAAACTGGGACTTTAATGTAAGTATAGATTACAGAAATATTAAGTCTGAGAATTTTGCAGAGGTTTTAGATTTATTAGGAGGATCAGGATATTTAGATGTGGCAAGTTTTACTTTAGCACAAAGTGATTTAAACAATCCTAATAGAGTAGTGAAAGAAGGGGAGAGGTTTAAATATAATTATAACATTTACAGTTCAAGTATAAGTGGATTTGCACAAACAAGTTGGAAAGGGAAAAGAATTGAGGGATCCACAGCTTTAGGAACTTCATACACCAAACATCAAAGAGAAGGTTTGTATAACTATGAAAATTATGCAGATGCAGAAGGTAAAAGCAAAAAAATAGATTTATTCGCACATCAAGCAAAAGCAAATGTATTGTTAAAAATTTCAGGGAGAAATTTAATCGATTTTAAAACAGCTTATATACAAAAATCACCAAGTGTAAGACAAGTATTTCCGAATGCACGGGTGAGTAATACTACTTTGAGTAATTTAAAGACTGAGAATTTATTTAGCAATGCGTTGAGTTATATTCATAGAGGATTAAACGCTAAGATAAAACTAACAGGATATTACAATTTGCAGCGTAATGTAACTGAAACAGGTTTTTATTTTGCCGAAGGTTTTGGAACCGATGGAGATGATGATCCCAATAGGGATGATTTGTTAGATGAAAACAGTTTGTTTGTTCAGGAAGTGTTAAATAATATTCAAAAAAAATATGTGGGATTGGAGTTGGGAACTTCTTATGATATAAACTCTAGCATCAAACTAACTGGAGTTGTTGGGGTGGGAGATTATACCTATGATAATAATCCTAATTTGTTGTTGTACACCGAAGATGATGCAAGTGCACAAAATTTAGGTTTTGTAAAAGGAGCTAAAGATTTAGGTACTGCAAATATTCAAGGAAAAAAACTATCTGTGGGTCCACAACAAGCATTTTCCATCATGTTGGCTTACAATGATCCTAATTATTGGAGAATAAGAGTTAGTGTCAATCATTTTAGAAACAATTATGTAGACATTGCTCCCATTCGATATATCAGTAATTTTACCAATGAGATTAATGGAAGTCCGATAGCTAATGTAAATGAAGATTTGTTGGATCTGTTCAGACAACAAGAACAGTTAAATAATTTCACGCTTATCAATTTATCTGGAGGGAAATCATGGAGGTTAAATACGGGTTATTTAAGTGTCTATTGGAATGTTCAAAATATACTAGATATTGATTATAGAACAGGTGGTTTTTCAAATAGTAGAGCTGCTAATTATAGCGAACAACTGAATGAATATAACCGAGAATTACCGTTGTTTGGAAGTAGATATTTTGTAGGAAATGGCAGAACCTTTTTTACAGGTTTATACTATTCATTCTAAAAAAAAACTCATGAAAAAACATACTTTATTCTCTCTTATAATATTGCTAGTTTCTTGTGTAGAAGATATAAACCACAAGACTATTGATACTACAATTGTCAATCCAGATATTAGTCAAAAAACAGAAATTACGTTTAAACAACTTTATAATTTACATAATAATGAAATAGGAAAGGATACTATTGTTACGGGGTATGTGGTTTCTTCAGATCAGCAGGGGAATTTTTACAAAGAAATTTTTGTTCAAAATACTTTAGGGATAGCAGATTTAGGAGTAGATAATCCTAGAATGGGAATGAGAATTCGTGTGGGGTTAACCAACACTAGTACAAAATATGCCAAAGGAAGAAAAGTAATCATCAATCTAGAAGGTTTAAAAAGGACCACTAGTGATGACTTGATAACATTAGGAAAACCGAGTGGTACATACATCAAAGATATTTTGGAGTTTGAATTGGGTGATTATATTTTGAAGACAGATGAAGTAGGAATTGTAATACCAAAAATTTTAAAATTATCTGATTTGACTAATCATGATTTAAATACTTTGGTAAAAATCGAAGATTTACATTTTAATATAAATCAAATAGGAATGCCTTTTTCTAGTTTGCCTACTGATGAATATGATGGTCTTAGAATTTTAGAATTTTGCAATACAAAAAGAAGAGACACCATTCTTTTGGAGACTAGTAATTTTGCTGATTTTTCTGACAATCTTATTCCAAATGCACAAGTAGATATAACTGCTATTTATAATATCAGTTTTAATAATGAACCTATTTTGGTGCTGAATCAAATAGAAGATTTAGTTGAAATAGGAACTTATGACAATTGCCCAGAAATTGTAACACCAAATATTATGATAACAGAGGTCGCCGATCCTAAAGAGGTAACCAAAGCTAGATTTGTAGAAATATACAATCCAACGAATAAAGAGGTAAGTTTAAAAGATTGGATTTTGGTTAGGTACAATTACACAAGTTTTAAAAACACAAAAGAGTTAGCTGCTTTACCAATTTCTTTAACAAATGTGACCATTCCAGCAAAAGGATTTGTGATTGTAACGAGAGATAAAGCAGCATTTTCGACTTATTTTGAGGTAACAGCAGATATAGAATCGTCTAACTTAGATGGGAATGGAGATGATGCTTATGAATTGCTAGATCCTTTCGGGGCTTTAATTGATGTGTACGGAAATGCGAGTAATGACGGAACTGGTTCTGATTGGGAATATATGGATGGAATAGCTGTTAGGAAAGTTGAGATTGACGAGCCTAATTCTGATTTTATAAAATCAGAGTGGGAAATTTTAAATGTAAATATTGATATAAAAATAAAACTGAAATACAATCCTAGAAAAAGGTGGATAGAAGAGTAATATTGAAAAAACAAGAACGATCTACAGATTTTAGTCCAAGAGTTTATTAGTTTTTTATCTTTGTTAAAAAAGAAAATTATGGCATTAACCCCTTCAAATGTAATGCGAGTTGGAACCTTCGCTCCAGATTTTATGTTGCCTGATACCGTTTCAGGAGTTCAAATTCCTTTGGAAGCCATTCAGGGAGAAATAGGAACATTGGTCTTGTTTATTTGTAACCATTGTCCTTATGTGATCCATATCAATAAATTATTGGTCAAATTGGCCAATCAATATCAATCGCAGGGAATCAATTTTATAGCGATTAGTAGTAATGATGTAGAAAATTATCCGCAAGACAGTCCAGACTTAATGAAAAAACATGCGATAGAAAATAAGTATCCTTTTCCTTATTTATATGATGAAACTCAGGAAGTAGCAAAAGAATACAATGCAGCTTGTACGCCAGATATTTATTTATTTGATGCTAATTTAAAGTTGTACTATCATGGTCAATTAGATGGTTCTAGACCAGGAAATAAAATTCCACCTACGGGAGAAGATATAAAAACTGCTTTTGAAGACTTGATCAACAACAAACGTTATACGCATAGAGGAATACCAAGTGTTGGTTGTGGTATTAAATGGAAAAAATAAATTGATCATTAGTTCTCGACTTTGCCTGAATATAAAAACTATTAGGTTTTTAATAAGAGTTGAGAGGTGCATATAAAAAAGTAAAGCCTCTCTAAATAATTTAGAGAGGCTTTACTTTTTTATAATGAAGATAAGCGGACTATGCTAAAATTTCTAACTGACTAAAGTTTTTAGTAATTTCTAAAACTCTGTGTCCAACTTCTACATCATCTAGGTTGATATCTTCGTTATCAACTCTAACAGTTTTAATTTGGAATGGCAATCCCATTAAGTGAATCTTGAAATTCTCATACTCAGTAATAAAAGTTCCTGTTTTATGTTGTTTAATGGTTAGACTAGTTTTCTTACCAGTTGTGGTAAATTGTCTTAAACTAAAACGTCCTTTGGTGTAATCGTATCCATCATTAGCATCTTCATAAACACTAGATTCTTCTTTTCCTTGTTTAAAATATACATCAAGAGTTAATTGCTCAATTTTTTTCTCTCCCACATATTGTTGAATAGGATATTTAGGAATAATAGCTCCTTCTTTGATAAAAATAGGCATACTATCAATATCAGCATCTACCCACATTTCTTTACCACCTTCAATAACTTCATGTGTCCAGAAGTTGTACCAATTTCCTCTAGGAATGTACATTCTTCTTCCTTTGGCGTTTGGTTCTCCAATAGGACAAGCCAAAATATGTTCACCAGCTAAAAATTCATCTGTTCTGTGGTGAGTTTGTGCATCTTCTTGATCAAACAACACTAAAGATTTTAACATTGGAATTCCTTCCTCAATATACTTGTAAAAAGTAGTGTATAAATAAGGTAATAATTGGTAACGGATTTCGATGAATTTACGAACCACATCTGTAATTTCTTGGCCAAAAGTCCAAGGTTCTTGATCTCCATGGTCTCCAGAAGAGTGTGTTCTACAGAATGGGTGAAAAATACCTAATTGTATCCATCTGGCATATAATTCTCCATTAGGTTGTTGTGCAAATCCACCAATATCAGATCCTACAAAAGAGAATCCAGACATGGCCATTCTTTGTGCTTGCACATTGGCAATCCATAAATGTTCCCATGAAGCCACATTGTCTCCTAACCAAGTTGAAGTATAACGTTGTGTGCCAGAATATGCAGAACGAGTAATTACAAAAGGTCTTAAAGGATAATTGTATTTTTTTAATCCTTTGTAAGTAGCTTTTGCCATTTGCATTCCGTAAATATTGTGTGCTTTACGGTGAGAACAAGGGTTCCCATCATAATCATGACGAACATCATCTGGGAAAGATTTACCAGGGACATCCATAACTGCAGGTTCGTTCATATCATTCCACACCCCTTTTACGCCTATGTCTTCTATTAATTCTTGAAACAATCCAGCCCACCAATCTCTTACTTCTTTTCTAGTAAAGTCTGGAAAATAACATTCTCCAGGCCAAACTTTTCCTTTCATATATGGACCATCGGCTCTTCTACAGAAATAATCTTTTTCTAAACCTTCACGGAAAACATCATATTCCATGTCAATTTTAATTCCTGGATCAATAATAACAACGGTTTTAAATCCGTCATCAGACAATTCTTTTACCATTCTTTTAGGTTCTGGAAAGTAATCTTTACTCCAAGTAAAACAACGGAAACCCTCCATATAATCGATGTCTAAATAAATAGCATCACAAGGAATTTGTAAATCCCTAAATTTTTGAGTGATTTCTTTTACGTTAGATTCAGGGTAATAACTCCATTTACATTGGTGGTAACCTAAGGCCCATAAAGGAGGTAACTCTGGTGCTCCTGTTAAATTGGTGTAGCTTGCCACAACATCTTGCATGTTTGGTCCGTAAATAAAATAGTAGTTCATTTCTCCACCTTCGGCCCAAAAACTGGTTACATTTCTTCTTTCAGAACAGAAATCAAAATGCGATCTAAAGGAGTTGTCAAAGAAAATTCCGTAAGCTTTTTTGTTTTGAATGGCGGTGTAAAAAGGAATTGCTTTATAAATAGGATCGGTATGACGACCAAAAGCATAAGAATCAGTAGCCCAATTTTGGAAACGTTTTCCTTTTAGGTTTGTGTGTTCTGGTTTGTCACCTAATCCATAGAAACTTTCTCCAGTAGGAGAATTTTTAGTCATTTTTACGATGTTTCCTCCAAGTTCATAACTTTCTTCCCAGTGAAAACCTAATTCATCTTCAGAAATTAAAGTTTCGTCTACAGCATCATAAATACGAGTTCTTAAATCTTCTTTAGAAATATAACAAACCAATTTAGAGGTGGTGACAATATATTTCTCTATGTCTTCTGTTATTTCTAATTTATTATATCCTTTAACCGCTTCTTTAGAAATAGCGTATGAAAAATCAGGTTCAAATTTAGCATCAGTTGTAAATCTAAAACGTAACATACTATCTCTTAGTACAGTCATTTGTAGAATCACACCATTTTCAGAATGAAAGTAAAGGGTGTCTACGTCTTTTTTGAAATCTATCACTTTGGCAGGAAAAGCATTCCCTTTATGTTCGATTCGTTCGTTTAAAATCATAGTATACAGTTCTTTGTTGATTGTAAGTATTCCAATTTAGTAAAAAATGTTAAGAAATATACGTTAATAAACTGTTTTTTATCATGAATCAGTTTGTTAACAAACCCTTATAAACACTGGGCTTTTATATTGTGTGATGAATGCTGATAAATTGAGTTTTTAATAAAAAAACACTCTTTATTTTACATAATAAAGAGTGCATTTGAGTCTATTTTAAAAATATAATTTTATTTTACCTGAAAGATGACAATTCCTAACGGAGGAATGGTAACTTCTGCAGAGTAGTCTTTCCAGTTCCAAGGTTTGTCAGAAACTTCAATTTGTTTGCTGTTTTTGACTCCACTACCTCCATATTTTTTCAAATCTGAGTTGAAAATTTCCTTTAATTTTCCTTTTTTATGAACTCCAATTAGATAATTTTCTTGAACTATTGGTGTTGCATTACAAAGTACAATAATATCATTTTTATCTTCGTGTCCTTTTCTAATATAACTTAAAACAGATTTTTCTCCATCTTCATGATTGATCCATTCGAACCCTTCTTGTGAGAATCCTTTTTCGTATAAAGCAGGAGTTACTTTTAAGAACTGATTTAAATCTTTCATGTAAGTTTGAATGGCTTTGTGTTCAGGATTCTCTAGTAAATGCCAATCTAAACTATTGGCATAGTTCCACTCGTTTTCCTGTCCAAATTCAGCTCCCATAAACAATAAGTTTCCTCCTGGGTGTGAATACATATATCCGTATAACAAACGTAAATTGGCTAATTTTTGCCATTTATCTCCAGGCATTCTTCCTATAATAGATCCTTTACCATATACTACCTCGTCATGAGATAAAGGCAACATGTATCTTTCAGTAAATGCATAAGCCATACTAAAAGTAATTTCATTGTGATGATATCTTCTATGAATAGGGTCTTTTTTAAAGTAACCTAAAGTGTCGTGCATCCAACCCATCATCCATTTCATTCCAAATCCTAAACCACCGTGTTCAACATCTCTGGTTACCCCAGAAAAAGCTGTAGATTCTTCAGCAATGGTTTGTACTCCTGGAAAACTATGATATACTTCGGTATTAAAATCTTTTAAGAACTCTATAGCTTCTAAGTTTTCATTTCCACCAAATTTGTTAGGTTCCCATTCTCCTTCTTCTCTAGAATAATCTAAGTAAAGCATAGAAGCAACAGCATCTACTCTTAATCCATCGATGTGATATTTATCTAACCAAAAACATGCATTTGAAATTAAGAAAGAACGAACTTCGTTTCTACCATAGTTAAAAATTAAACTTTTCCAATCTTTGTGATAACCTCTTCTTTTATCAGGATGTTCATATAAGTGAGAACCGTCAAAGAATCCTAAACCGTGATCGTCTGAAGGAAAGTGAGAAGGAACCCAGTCTAAAATAACACCAATGTCATTTTTATGGAATTCATCAACCAAATTCATAAATTCTTTGGGATGACCAAAGCGGCAACTTGGAGCAAAATATCCTGTTAATTGATATCCCCATGATTGATCAAAAGGATATTCCATAATAGGCATAAATTCTACATGTGTAAAATTCATTTCTTTTACATATTGTACAAGTTTTTTAGAAGCTTCCCAATAACTTAAAGGTCTGTTTTCATCTACATTTTTCATCCAAGATTCAAAATGTACTTCGTAAACAGCATAAGGTTTGTCTAAATCATTTTTGTCTTTACGGTAAGTCATCCAATCTTTATCCTGCCATTCGTAACCTTCTATATCATAAGTTACAGAAGCTGTTTTAGGAGGATGTTCGGTATGATATCCGTAAGGATCACATTTTTCAGTAACAATTCCGTTGTTGTTTGAGTGTATTTTATATTTATAAACTTCACCAACTTTTACATGTGGAATAAATCCTTCCCAAATACCAGAACTGTCCCATCTAACATTTAAAACATGTTCACTATCGTTCCAAAAATTAAAGTCTCCAACCACAGATACTCTGTTGGCTGTTGGTGCCCATACAGAAAAATACATTCCATTTACGCCATCTACAGTAGCTGGATGCGCTCCAAACTTTTCGTAAAGTCTAAAGTGTTTCCCAGATTTAAAAAGATATATATCAAAGTCTGTAAACAGACTGAATACTTGTACATGATTCATAAGCTGAATGATTATGTTGTTAAGTAACACGCCCAAGTAAATTTACTTGGGCGTGTAGATTTGTTGTTTTGTAATTTATATAATTACAGTTCCACTAGGTACGGTAACCCCATTTTTAATGACTACTATACCGTTTCGAACAGTGTATAAATCTGTTTCGGTGTCTTTTAAGTGGTCTCCACCGTTAATTTTTACATCGTTTCCAATAGATGAGTTTTTATCAATAATACAATTATTAATATAACAACGATCACCAATTCCTTTTAAAGGAGTATTTGAGTTTCTTTTTTCTTCAATTTCTGCAGCACCTTCGTATTTGTCATTCCCCATTACATAGCAATTAGAAATAGTTGTACCAATTCCAATTCTTGCACGAATACCAATAATGGTTCTTTCTATTCTGCTAGCATTGATTATTCCACCTTCGGCAATCAATGTTTTTTCTAAGGTAGTTCCAGAGATTTTGGTTGGAGGTAAAAAACGTGGTCTTGTTAATACATTTGTGTCATTACCAAATAAATCAAATTGAGGAATGTCATCTGTCAATCCTAAATTGGCTTCAAAGAAAGATCCAATAGTTCCAATATCAGTCCAATAACCTTCGTATTGATAACTAGCTACTTTATTGGTTTTAATGGCCTGAGGAATGATTTCACCTCCAAAATCCATAGTTTCTTTGTCTTTCATTAATTCAACAAGTAGTTCTCTGTTGAAAATGTAAATACCCATAGAAGCCAAATATTCTCTTCCTTGTGATTTCATTTCATCCGTCACATCAGAAGTCCATTCTGGTAGTTGATCTGAAGAGGGTTTTTCTATAAAAGAAGTAATTTCTTCATTTTCGTTTGTCTTAAGAATTCCAAAACCAGTAGCATCTTTTGCGCATACGGGTAAAGTAGCAATAGAAATATCTGCTTTGCTTTTTTCATGGGCTTTAACCATTTTGTTAAAGTCCATTTGATATAATTGGTCTCCAGATAATATCAAAGCATAATCCCAGTCATAAGCTACAAAATGTTGCATAGATTGTCTTACTGCATCAGCCGTACCTTGAAACCAGCCGTCGTTTTCTGGAGTTTGTTCAGCTGCTAATATGTCTACAAATGCTCCAGAGAAATTACCGAAAGAATAAGTGTTTTTGATGTGTTTGTTTAAGGAGGCAGAATTAAATTGTGTAAGAACAAATATTCTGTCTATACCTGAATGCAAACAATTTGAAATAGGAATATCAACCAATCTATATTTTCCTGCAATTGGAACCGCTGGTTTAGATCTGGTAGATGTTAGGGGTTTTAATCTAGATCCTTGTCCTCCTCCTAAAATAATTCCTAAGACTTTTTTTTTCATAAAATTTTATTTTGCTATAAGGTTATATAATTCAATGTACTCTTTTGCTGAATTCTCCCACGAGTTATCAATCTTCATAATTTCTTTTCGAATTCTCTTAAATTCATCAGTGTCATTATATAGTTTGTTAGCACGAGTAATAGCTAGGGCAACATCATCAACAGTAACGTGTTCATGACGAATTCCAAATCCACCTTTTTCCCCAATGTCTTTTACGGTGTCTTTTAAACCTCCGGTAGTTCTTACTACAGGAATGGTTCCATAGCGTAATGCATATAATTGATTTAAACCACAAGGTTCAAAACGTGAAGGCATGATTAAAAAGTCTGCACCAGCATAGATTAAATGAGATAGTTCTTCGTCATAACCTATAAAGGTATTATATCTACCAGGGTATTTTTCTTTTAGTTCGTTTAATAAAAATTCTGCATGAGGATCTCCAGAACCAAGTACCAGTCCATTGATATCATTAGCGTCTAAAGCTCTATCAAAAATTCCAGCCATAATATCGGCTCCTTTTTGATAAACCAATCGTCCAATAAAAGCAACTAAAGGTTTGTCTGGATTCAAACCAAATTTTTCACAAAGGGCTAATTTGTTCGCTTTTTTTCCTGCTTCAACAGTAGTAACAGAATAGTTTTTAGCAATCATGGTATCTGTAGAAGAGTTCCAAACATCTGCATCAATTCCATTTAAAATTCCTACAGATTTTTCTCTTTCAGTGTCAAACAACCAATCTAATCCAGTAGAGGCGTGTGGAAGTTCGTTCATGTAGTTTGGAGAAACTGTGGTGTATCTCCAACATGCTTTAATGGCTGCTGCCATTGGGTTAATGGCATAATCCCATTCTAAAATTCCAGAATATTCTAAATCGTATTCTGGTAAGTATGATAGTTTTTCAAATGAAAACTCTCCTTGGTATTCAGCATTGTGAATGGTAAAAACTGTAGGAATACCACGCATCGATTTATACTTAGTACATTGAGTAAGCATAAAAGGGATTAACCCCGTGTGGTGGTCGTGGCAGTGAATAACTTCCGGAGCTTTTATAAATTGAAGAATCCAATCTAATACTACTTTTTGAAAAGCAATAAATCTTTCAGTATCATCTCCATAACCATAAACATTTTCTCTGTCTAAAAGGCCTTTTATTTTTACTTGGTATAAGTGGAATCCTAAATCTTCAAAACTATTTTCAACTTTATACACAACTGCTTTGTAGCTGTTTTCAGCTAAGTCAACATTGCATTTAAAATCGGTTATGTATTTTGAGCTTTTGGCATACTTATTGTCGTAATACGGCATGATAACAGCCGACTCATAATCAAGGTTGGTTTGGTATTTTGGAAGGGCTCCGACAACATCTGCAAGACCTCCGACTTTAGCTGCAGGATAACATTCCGCACTAACGTGTATTACTTTCATAAAAAATCCATTTAATTCACATCCTAAACTTAATAAAAAAATCTGTTAACATATATTAATTCTTGGGTAAATTAATAAAATATTAATAGTGTTTTCAGAGGAAGTAGATTAAATAGCGCTTAAAAATGAAGAATAAAAAAAGACCCTGCTTTGCAAGGTCTTTGATAACTAGTCGTTTAGTTTTAAAACAGCCATAAATGCTTCTTGTGGGATTTCAACATTTCCTACTTGTCTCATTCTCTTTTTACCCTTCTTTTGTTTTTCTAAAAGCTTACGTTTTCTAGAAATATCTCCACCATAACACTTGGCGGTAACGTCTTTTCTTAAGGCTTTGGTGGTTTCTCTTGAGATGATTTTTGCACCAATAGCAGCTTGAATTGGAATATCAAATTGTTGACGTGGAATTAATTCTTTTAACTTTTCACACATTTTTTTACCAATCTGGTGTGCATTGTCTGCGTGAATTAAGGCCGATAAAGCATCTACAGAACTTCCGTTTAATAAAATATCTACTTTAACCAATTTAGAGGCTCTCATTCCTGTTGGGTGATAGTCAAAAGAAGCATATCCTTTTGATACTGTTTTTAATCTATCATAAAAGTCAAAAACAATTTCAGCCAATGGCATGTCAAAGATCAATTCAACTCTTTCAGTAGTTAAATAAGTTTGGTTAACAATTTCTCCACGTTTTTCTATACATAAACTCATTACTTGTCCCACAAAATCTGACTTTGTAATGATAGAAGCTCTAATGTAAGGTTCTTCAACTCTATCCATACTAGATGGATCAGGTAAATCAGTAGGGTTATTAACTAAAATGATGTTTTCAGGATGTTTTTTTGTAAAAGCATGGTAAGATACGTTAGGTACTGTGGTAATTACCGTCATGTCAAACTCACGTTCTAAACGTTCCTGAATAATTTCCATATGTAACATTCCTAAGAATCCACAACGGAAACCAAACCCTAGAGCAGCTGAACTTTCTGGTTGAAAAACCAACGAAGCATCGTTTAGTTGTAATTTTTCCATAGAAGCTCTTAGTTCCTCATAATCTTCTGTATCTACAGGATAAATACCTGCATAAACCATTGGTTTTACATTCTCAAATCCATCAATTCTTTCAGCAGTTGGATTTACCAAGCTAGTAATGGTATCACCAACTTTTACTTCAGAAGCAGTTTTAATACCTGTAATTAAGTATCCAACATCTCCTGTTTTGATTTCTTTTTTAGGACTTTGACGTAAATTTAGGGTTCCCACTTCATCGGCAAAGTAATCTTTACCTGTGGCCATAAATTTAATTTTTTCTCCTTTTTTAATAGAACCATCAATAATTCTAAAATAAGTTTCAATACCTCTGTATGAATTGTAAACAGAGTCAAAAATCAAAGCTTTTAAAGGAGCATCAGGGTTACCTTGCGGAGCTGGAACTCGTTCAATAATAGCTTTTAAAATATTTTCAACACCAAAACCTGTTTTTCCACTTGCATGAATTACTTCTTCTGGATCACAGCCTAAAAGATCTACAATATCATCCGTTACTTCTTCTGGATTAGCACTTGGCAAATCAACCTTGTTTAATACAGGTATGATTTCCAAATCATTTTCTAGAGCCAAGTACAGGTTAGAAATAGTTTGTGCTTGTATACTTTGTGCAGCATCAACAATTAATAAAGCACCTTCACAAGCAGCAATAGATCTAGAGACTTCGTAAGAAAAATCTACGTGTCCAGGAGTGTCAATTAAGTTTAAAACATAATCTTCTCCTTCGTAATGGTAATCCATTTGAATGGCATGAGACTTAATGGTAATACCACGTTCTCTTTCCAAATCCATATTGTCTAACAATTGTGCTTGTTCTTCACGTTGGGTTACAGCACCAGTAAAACCTAAAAGCCTATCGGCTAAAGTACTTTTACCGTGATCAATATGTGCAATAATGCAAAAGTTTCTAATGTTCTTCATTTATCCTAAAAATACTAACTTGTTCAACTCGCAAAGATATAGTATTCAGTTGGGATAATTATCGCCTCTAAATAAATTCCTTCATTAAAGCTAAGAGATTTGTATATTAGCTGAAAAAAAGTAAATCATAAAAAAAAATAATAATGAAAAAAGGACTTATTTTATTAGCGTTGGTGTTGAGTTGTTTTATTGTAAATGCTCAAAATTTTAAAGGATTAGATGCTAGTCCTATGGATGCAGTTTCTTATCCAATGAGTTATAAAACTTCTGACAAAATAATTAAAATTATATACAGTAGACCTCAGTTAAAAGGTAGAAAGGTTGCTAGTTTAGCAAAACCAGGAGAGGTTTGGAGAGTGGGAGCAAATGAAGCGACAGAAATTAGATTGTATAAAGATATAATTTTTGGAGGAAAAAAAGTAGAGGCAGGACTTTATTCTTTATTTGCAATACCAGGAGAAAAAGAATGGACTATTATTTTAAATAGTGATACAGATGTATGGGGATCTTATTCTTACAACGAAGAACATGATGTAGTAAGAGTTAAGGGAGAAGTATCTGAAAGCGAAATGCAAATTGAGGCTTTTACCATTGCATTTGATAATAAAATGAATCTATATCTAGCATGGGGGAACGAAATTGTAACCGTTCCTATGAGCGAAGAATAAAAGATATAATTGTATAAATGAAACAGCCTTTATAATAGGCTGTTTTTTTATGCCTAAATTTTAGCCAAAGGATAGCTTTCAACTCTCGCATAAGAACTGTATTTTTGCCCCTTGAAAATAGTCATTAGTTAACAACTAAATAGACAATAAGCTAAAAAATGGAATATAATTTTAACGAGATTGAAGCCAAATGGCAAAAATATTGGGCAAAGAACCAAACTTTTAAAGCAGAGAATACTTCTGACAAACCTAAGTTTTATGCTTTAGATATGTTTCCTTATCCATCTGGAGCAGGGTTGCATGTGGGACATCCGTTAGGATATATTGCTTCAGATATTTTTTCACGTTACAAGCGTCATAAAGGGTTTAATGTATTGCATCCACAGGGATACGATTCTTTTGGATTACCAGCGGAACAATATGCCATTCAAACAGGACAACATCCTGCAGTAACTACAGAAACCAATGTCAATACCTATAGAAAACAATTAGATAAAATTGGTTTTTCTTTTGATTGGTCTCGTGAAATTAGAACTTCAACACCAGAGTATTATAAACATACACAGTGGATTTTTACAGAATTGTTTAATGCTTGGTATAACAAAGCAGCAGACAAAGCAGAAAAAATTGAAACTTTAGTTGCTTTGTTCGAAGCGAACGGAACTGAAAATATACAAGCAGTTTGTGATGAAGATGTAGTTGATTTTACAGCATCGGAATGGAGTGCTTTTTCTGAGTTAAAAAAACAGCAAGTGCTGTCAAAATATAGATTGACTTATTTGTCTGAAACAGAAGTAAACTGGTGTCCTGCATTAGGAACTGTTTTGGCAAATGATGAAATCATCAACGGATTTTCAGAACGTGGAGGTCATCCTGTGGTTCGTAAAAAAATGATGCAATGGTCCATGCGAATTTCTGCTTATGCACAGCGTTTGTTAGATGGATTGCAAACTATTGATTGGCCACAACCATTAAAAGATGCTCAAACCAATTGGATTGGGAGAAGTCAAGGAGCTAGTGTAAAGTTCAAAGTAGATGGGTCTTCGAGCGGAGTCGAAAAGCAAGATTTTGAAATAGAAGTCTTCACCACTCGCCCCGATACTATTTTTGGAGTAACGTTTATGACTTTGGCTCCAGAACACGAACTGGTGTCAAAAATTGTAACAGAAGAACAAAAAGAAAAAGTAGAGGCATATATTCAAGCAACAGCAAAACGTTCTGAAAGAGAACGTATGGCTGATGTAAAAACCATTTCAGGTGCTTTTACAGGGGCTTATGCTGTGCATCCGTTTACAGGAGAAAATATTCCAATTTGGATTGGAGATTATGTATTGGCAAGTTACGGAACAGGAGCGGTAATGGCGGTTCCATGTGGAGACCAACGTGATTATGATTTTGCCAAGCATTTTGATATTGAAATCAAAAATATTTTTGAAGGAGTAGATATTTCTGAAGGAGCTTGTGAAGACAAAACAGCCAAGATTGCCAATTCAGATTTTTTATCAGGTTTAAATGTAAACAAAGCAACCAAGTTGGCTATTTACGAAATGGAACAACGTGGGTTTGGTAAAGGAAAAATTAATTATCGTTTGCGTGATGCCGTTTTTAGTCGTCAACGTTATTGGGGAGAACCATTTCCTGTATATTACAAAGATGGAATGCCAAAAATGATTGATAAGCAACATTTGCCAATTTTATTACCAGAGGTAGAAAAATATTTGCCAACAGAAGATGGTCAACCACCTTTAGGAAATGCTGAGGTTTGGGCTTGGGACTGCGCAACCGCAGAGGTAGTTAGTTGTGATAAGATTGATAACAAGACTGTGTTTCCATTGGAATTAAACACCATGCCAGGTTGGGCAGGTTCTTCTTGGTACTTTAATCGTTATATGGATGCGAATAATCCAAACGAGTTTGCAAGTAAAGAAGCTTTAGATTACTGGAAAGAGGTTGATTTATATTTAGGAGGTTCAGAACATGCTACAGGACACTTATTGTATGCTCGTTTTTGGCAAAAATTCTTATATGATTTAAATTATGTTCCTGTTGAAGAATTTGCCAAAAAACTTATCAACCAAGGAATGATTTTGGGAACTTCTGCGTTTATGTATAGAATTGATGGTTTTGATTTTAATGGAGGTAAAAATGGAGACGTAATTTTTTTAAATGAAAAATCTATATTCATTTCTAAAGGGGTGACAAATAATAACAGTGTTATAAGTGATTTTTTTGATGGTTATCTTAAAAATCAACCTAATAATGTTATTGAGTTAAATAAAGATAATTGGAAGATTGAGTTTAAATTGACACCAATCCACGTAGATGTATCTTTTGTAAACGCTTCGAATGAATTAGATATTGAAGCATTTAGAAACTGGAGAGAAGAATATAAAAAAGCAGAATTTATAACAGAGAGTGGAAAAATCCTTTCCTCAGGAGAGGATTTAGGAGAGGAAAAATATATTGTAGGACGTGAAGTAGAAAAAATGTCCAAATCTAAATACAATGTAGTCAACCCAGATAGTATTTGTGAAGAATATGGAGCAGATAGTTTGCGTTTGTTCGAAATGTTCTTGGGGCCTTTAGAGCAATCTAAACCATGGAATACTGCGGGAATTAGTGGGGTTCACTCATTCTTAAAAAAATTATGGCGTTTGTATGCAAACGCCAATAATTTTAAAGGAGATGCAGGAGAGCCAAGTAAAGAGGAATTAAAAGTTTTGCATAAAACCATTAAAAAAGTACAAGAAGATATAGAGAATTTTTCTTTCAATACTTCAGTAAGTACTTTTATGATTGCGGTAAATGAATTGGGAGCTTTAAAGTGTACTAAAAAAGAAATTTTAGAACCGTTATTGATTTTAATTTCTCCATATGCACCTCATATAACAGAAGAATTGTGGTCTAAATTAGGTAACGAGCAATCTATTGCAACAGCACCTTTCCCCGTTTTTGAGCCAAGTCATTTGGTAGAAAGCGCTAAAGAATATCCTGTTTCTTTTAATGGTAAAATGAGGTTTAAATTAGAGTTGCCGTTAGATTTATCAGCCAAAGAAATAGAAAATATTGTAATGGCTCATGAAAAAACACAAGATCAGTTACAAGGAAGGACTCCTAAAAAAGTAATTATTGTTCCAGGAAAAATTATCAATATTGTAGGATAGTTTTAAAGCTATTATATTATATAAATAAAGGCGATGCATAGGTATCGCCTTTGTTGTTTTTGGGAAGCTTATGTGGTTATCTAAAATCAATTTCTTAGATTGGCTTGGCTTTTGATAATACAGAACCATGCGTATCAACTAACTTAACTAATAGTTTTTCAGATGAATAGAGTTTCCTTGAGAATTAGAATCTTTTTAGCCATGTTACTTTTGGTAGGACTAGCTTCTATATTTATAGCCTTAGTAACAGTAAAACAATATAAAAGACAGAATAAAGAATATCTTGATACTAGATATGAACGAAAGGAACTTGCGGCACAAAAAAACGTGAATTATCAGTTAGAAAACACTTATTTCCCTGCTTTTCAATTTAATTTAGGGAATATCTTTAGAGAACGAATTCATGAAATTGCGATGGTGCATGACATGAAAATGAGTGTTTATAATTTAAACGGAAACTTACAAGTAAATTCTTTTGATCCTTGGTTTAGAGTTTTTAAAGATAGAATGCCCATACAAATTTTAGAATATTTAAAGAAAAGAGATTCTTATAGAGAGTCTATAACTTTAGATACGGGTAAAATATCGCAAGTGTCATATTCCTATATTCACGATAGAAATATGAATAAAGTAGGGATTCTTAAAATGGAATACATACAAGATAATAGTCAAGAAGAAGAAGAATTAACATCTTTTTTAAATAGACTTTTTGTGGTATATGGAGTGATGTTGTTATTAGCAGTTGCCTTTGCCTATTTTTTATCTAGTTACATTACTCGTTCATTAAAATCTATTTCTGATAAAATTCAAGAGACCAAATTGTTACAAAAGAACCAAAAGATTGATGTTAAAGATTCTGCATCAGAAATTGCTTCTATTGTAGACGCTTATAATCAAATGATTGATGAGTTAGAAGAAAGTGCCGAAAAATTAGCGAAGAGTGAAAGAGAACAAGCTTGGAGAGAAATGGCTAAACAAGTAGCTCACGAAATTAAAAATCCATTGACTCCTATGAAGTTAACGGTACAGAGTTTTGAAAGAAATTTTGACCCCAATGCCGAAGGAATTAGAGAAAGGGTTAAAGATTACTCTTTAATGTTAACTCAGCAAATAGATGTTATGTCTTCTATCGCAACTTCATTTTCTGATTTTGCTAGAATGCCTCAAAAGAATATAGAAAGAGTTGATATGGTAAAGACTATAAAGTCTGCGATTGATATTTTTTACGAAGCAGATATTGATTTTCTTTCTGAACAGGAAGAGATTTTTTTGAATGTTGATAAAAATCAAATCACTAGGGTAATTAATAATTTGGTGAAAAATGCTACCCAAGCAATTGAAGGGGTAGACGATCCTAAAATTGAGGTAAAAATTACAGAGAATAGTAAAGAAGTTGTTTTAACAGTAAAAGACAACGGTAGAGGAATTGCTGATACTGACAAAGAACATATTTTTGAACCTAAATTTACAACCAAAACAAGTGGTATGGGATTAGGGTTGCCTATGGTGAAAAATATTGTTGAAACTTATAATGGTGAAGTTGAATTTAATTCTGTAGTAGGTTTAGGAACAGAGTTTAAAATTACGTTTCCTAAAAATTAATAATTTATGAAAAAACACTTATTAGCAATGTTGCTGTTATTAACAACAATGTTGGTCAATGCTCAACAAATTTCAGTATTGGTTTTTTCTAAAACAGCAGGATATAGACATGAATCTATTGAAACGGGGATTGAGGCTTTAAAAAAGATGGCAGAGGAAAATAAGTGGAAAATAACTTTTTCAGAAGATGCCTCTATTTTTAACAACAAAGATTTAGCAAGTTTTAACACCTTACTCTTTTTAAATACCACAGGTGATATTTTAAATGAAGGTCAACAAAAAGCCATGAAGAAGTTTATTGAGAGTGGAAATGGTTTTGTTGGAGTTCACGCAGCAACAGATACTGAAATGGAATGGGAATGGTATGGAGAAATGACGGGAGCTGTTTTTAAGAATCATCCAAAAATTCAAAAAGCAACCGTAAAACTAAATAAAAAAGAACAGCATGTGGCAACAATTCATTTAAAGGATCAAGAAGTGTTCTTAGATGAATGGTATAATTTCCACCTTCCAGTAAGTAATAAGATAAAGGTATTAGCAACTTTAGATGAAAGTAGTTATACTGGAGAGCAAATGGGGGTAAGTCATCCTATTATTTGGTATCAAATTTTTCATGGAGCAAGAATTTTTTACACAGGTATGGGACATACAAAAGAATCTTTTTCAGACATTCGTTTTTTAAATCAATTAAAAAATGCTGTTATTTGGACTTCAGCAAAAGAATTATAAGGCTAACCGAATTTTTATCAAAATTTGTAACTGAATGTCAGTAGGTTATGAATTACTTTTTTTATCTTAAGGATGTTTTACCTAGTCGTGTACAGTGTTAATTCTAAACCTTTTAAATAAATTGATTATGCAAATAGAGAACATCCAATTTGAGCAAGAAGGAACCATTATGTATATCACAATCAACCGTGAGAAGTACCTCAATGCATTAAATAAGAAAACAATTTTAGAGTTAAATCATGTGTTGTCTTTGTGTGAATCAGATGATAGTATTCGGGTTTTAATTATTACAGGATCAGGTGATAAGGCTTTTGTTGCGGGGGCAGACATCAAAGAGTTTGCAAGTTTTAATAGGAGAGAAGGAACAGAATTGTCTCGTTTTGGACATGAATTGTTGTTTGATAAAATAGCAACGTATACCAAACCTGTTATTGCAGCAATTAATGGATACGCTTTAGGGGGGGGATTAGAATTGGCTTTGGCGGCACAAATAAGAATTGCTTCAAACAATGCAAAAATGGGACAGCCTGAAGTTACTTTGGGAGTAATTCCCGGTTATGGAGGTACACAAAGATTAACCCAATTGGTGGGAAAAGGAAAAGCAATGGAATTGATTTTAACAGGGGAGATGATTTCAGCAAATGAAGCTTTAAAAATAGGAATGGTGAATTATGTAGTTTCTCAAGAAGACTTGATGTTAAAAGCCATTGAAATTGCCAATAAAATTGCAGCAAACTCTCCTAGAGCTGTAAGAAAAAGCATTCAAGCAATCAATGCTACTTATGGTAATATTGGTTTGTTAAAAGAGATAGAGTTGTTTGGTTCTTGTTTTGGAACCGAAGAATTTCAGGAAGGAGTTACTGCATTTTTAGAAAAACGAAAACCCAATTTTTAGAAAGAGAGGTGTGTAATTGTTTAAGACTAAAGGAAAATTATTCATTGTTCATTGCTCTTTGACTGTTAAACACTTATTTTTGCACAAATTTTAAGACATGTACATATATAATGTAACTACAAATGTAGCAGATGGAATTCATGAAGATTGGTTGTTGTGGATGAAAGAATCTTATATTCCTCAAATGTTAGCTACAGGAAAATTTTCAGGAGCTAAAATGACTAGGGTCATGATTCAAGAAGAAATGGGTGGGAAAACCTATTCAGTGCAATATGCAATAAAAGATAGAAATACTTTTAAGGCATTTTACATGGAAGATGCTTCTAAGATGAATGCAAAAATGCAAGCTAAATTTGAAAATGGACAAACAGTTTCATTCCAAACAGAATTAGAAGTAATAGAAGATTTTTATTAAATCTTATATTTATAACTACAAAAAACGCTCCATATTTTGGAGCGTTTTTTATTATACAATTTGACTAAATAATTCAGGATTATCATTCAAATATTCTCCAAAAAATCCTTTTTCTTTCATTCGATAAAGTAAAGGTTCAAAGTCTTCTTTCTGACTCAATTCAATTCCAACAATGGCAGAAGCAGTACTTCTACTATTTTTTTTGGTGTATTCAAAATGAACAATATCATCTGTTTCTGATAATACATCTCCTACAAATTCTTTTAGCGCTCCAGCTCTTTGCGGAAAACGAACAATAAAATAGTGTTTTAAACCATCGTATAACAAAGCGCGTTCTTTCATTTCTTCCATTCGGGTAATGTCATTATTCCCTCCGCTTAAAACACATACAACGGTTTTTCCTTTAATCTCATCAGCATAATTATCTAGTGCAGCTATAGAAAGAGCTCCTGCAGGTTCTGCAACAATGGCATTTTCGTTGTAAAGCTTTAAAATGGTTTTACAAATATGACCTTCGTCAATCAAAGAAACATCTTCTAAATAATCTTTACAGATAGGGTAAGTGTTGTCTCCCATTTTTTGAACAGCAGCTCCGTCAACAAATTTATCAATATTGTTAATTTTGGTATTCTCTCCTTTTTCTAAAGATGTTTTTAAAGAAGGAGCTCCTTTGGGTTCTAAACCAATAATTTTGGTGTTAGGACTTAAGTTTTTAAAAACAGTAATCATCCCGGAGGCCAATCCACCACCACCAATAGGTAAAAATAAATAATCTATGGGTTTGTCTATAATATCTAAAATTTCAAGAGCAACCGTTCCTTGACCAGACATCACATCCCAATCATTAAAAGGATGCACATAAGTAGCCTTGTTTTCTTGTTGATAAATTTCGGCTGCTTTAGAGCTTTCATCAAAAGTATCTCCAATCAGTTTAACGGTAGTAAATTCGCCACCAAACATTTTAACTTGAGATATTTTTTGTTTTGGGGTGGTCACTGGCATAAAAATAACACCCTTTACTTTTAAAGTTTTACATGCAAAGGCAACTCCTTGAGCATGATTCCCTGCACTGGCACAAACAACTCCGTTTTCTAGCTCTTTTTTACTGAGGTTTTTAATTCTATTATAAGCCCCGCGAATTTTATAAGATCTCACCAATTGTAGATCTTCTCTTTTAAAATAAATGTTAGCATCAAACTTTTTAGAGAAGTTATCCATGTAGGATAAAGGAGTGTTTTGGACAACTCCTTTGATATTCATTTGTGCTTTGATGATGGATTCTAAGGTAACCATATAGTTGAATTGTTTGCTTTGATAAAAATAAAAAAAGCCGTTGCATTTGCAACGGCTTTCTGTAATATTAAAAGATCGTAATTATGATACGATTTTTTTCATTGCCGTCATAGACTCACGTAATTCTTCACCAATATACTCAACTTCGTGTTCACGAATAGCTTTGTTTACAGCAATTAATTCTGCGTTGTCAACACCATTGCTTCCTGTAGAGAATGGCTTACCAATTAAGTTACTAGGTGCGTTTTTAACGTACTCAGCAATTAAAGGCTTACAAGCGTGGTCAAATAAGTAACATCCGTACTCTGCAGTATCAGAAATTACACGGTTCATTTCAAATAATTTTTTACGAGCAATTGTGTTTGCAATTAATGGAGTTTCGTGTAAAGATTCGTAGTAAGCAGATTCTTCAACAATTCCAGAGTCAACCATTGCTTCGAAAGCCAATTCAACACCAGCTTTTACCATAGCAACCATTAAGGTACCGTTGTCGTAGTATTCTTGCTCAGAAATTTGGAAATCTCCAGCAGGAGTTTTTTCAAAGTTAGTTTCTCCAGTTTCAGCACGCCAAGTTAATAAGTTAATATCATCATTAGCCCAGTCAGCCATCATAGTAGAAGAAAATTCACCAGAGATGATATCATCCATATGCTTTTGGAACAATGGTCTCATAATATCTTTTAACTCTTCAGAAACTTTAAAAGCTTCAATCTTAGCTGGATTAGATAATCTATCCATCATGTTGGTAATACCACCGTATTTTAAACCTTCAGTAATAGTTTCCCATCCATATTGGATTAATTTAGAAGCATATCCTGCATCAATTCCTTCAGCTACCATTTTGTCAAAACATAAGATAGATCCAGTTTGTAACAATCCACATAAGATTGTTTGCTCTCCCATTAAATCAGACTTTACTTCGGCAACAAAAGAAGATTTTAATACACCTGCAGTGTGTCCTCCTGTACCAACAGCATAAGCTTTAGCATAATCCCATCCTTTTCCTTCTGGATCGTTTTCAGGGTGTACAGCAATTAAAGTAGGTACTCCAAATCCTCTTTTAAATTCTTCACGAACCTCAGATCCTGGAGACTTAGGTGCCACCATAATTACAGTAATATCTTTACGGATTTGCATTCCTTCTTCTACGATGTTAAAACCGTGAGAGTAAGATAATGTAGCTCCTTTTTTCATCAATGGCATCACAGCAGTAACAACAGCAGTATGTTGTTTGTCTGGAGTCAAGTTGATTAGTAAATCAGCAGTAGGAATCATTTCCTCATAAGTACCTACAGCAAAGTTATTTTCAGTAGCATTAAGGTAAGATTGTCTTTTTTCTTCAATAGCAGCTCCTCTTAAAGTGTAAGATACATCTAATCCAGAATCACGCATGTTTAATCCTTGGTTTAATCCTTGTGCACCACATCCAATGATTACAATTTTCTTACCTTTTAACGCTTCAACACCATTGTTGAATTCGCTTCTGTCCATAAATTCACACTGTCCTAATTGCTCTAATTGCTCTCTTAAAGAAAGTGTGTTAAAATAATTTGCCATTTTGCTTTTATTTTTATTCTAATTGTTTATTTGTTATTTTGCTAAAAATGAGCTTGATGGAATTAAAAACCATCAAGCTCAATATTTTTTATTGCGTTGCCAAATTTAGGGAATTCTATTGAACTATCTCTCCTAAAAATTTACGAATATTCATAGCTTCTTTTGAAATGGCTACTCTACCTGAACGAACAAATTGAGCAATCCCAAAAGGTTTAAAAGATTCATATATAGCATCTATTTCATGTCTTCTGCCTGCTTTTTCAACAACAAAGAAGTTTCTATTAACAGTTACAATATTCATATTGCTCTCTTTGATGATGTTTTGAATTTGTGGATTTTCAAACAGCAAATCAGATTTAAATTTAAACATTGCAGTCTCAGTAAATATAATTTCATCATCAGTATGATAATAAGCTTGTATTACTTCTACTTGCTTTTCTAACTGACCAATAATTTTCTTTACCGCTTCTTCAGTCATGTTAACAACAACAATAAATCTAGATACATTTTCAATTTCTGAAGCAGAAACGGTTAAGCTTTCTATGTTTATATGTCTTTTAACAAAAATGGTAGAGATTCTGTTTAACAAGCCTAAGTTGTTTTCAGAATAAACGGATATGGTATATAATTTTTTTTCCATGTCTTTTGTTTTCTAGCTTAATCTTACATCTGATACACTAGCACCTGTAGGTACCATTGGAAATACATTGTCTTCTTTTTCTACCATTACTTCCAAGAAGTATGAAGTTTCGCAAGCAATCATTTCGTCTATCGCAGCTTGTAAGTTTTCACGTTGGGTTACTTTTTTAGCAGGAATGCTATAAGCTTCAGCCAACTTAATAAAGTCAGGATTAATCATTTCTGTAGAAGCATAACGTTTGTCAAAAAATAATTGTTGCCACTGACGTACCATTCCTAAGAATTCATTATTCAAGACTACAATTTTAACAGCAGTTCCTGTTTGTAAAATAGTACCTAATTCTTGACAAGTCATTTGGAAACCTCCATCGCCAATAATAGCAACAACATCTCTAGCTGGAGCTCCCATTTTTGCACCAATAGCCGCTGGTAAAGCAAATCCCATAGTACCTAAACCACCAGAAGTTACATTACTTCTAGTGTTGGTAAAGTTAGCGTAACGAACTGCCATCATTTGGTGTTGTCCTACATCAGAAACAATTACAGCATTGTCTTTTGCTGCTTTGTTAACTCCTTGTAATACTTCCCCCATAGTTAATCCTTCTTTGGTAGGATTTAATTGACTGTCAATAACTTTTTCGTATTCTATTTTATCAAAAGCTCTGAACTCATTTAACCAAGCTGAATGATCTTTTTGATTTGTATATTCTAAAACTTTAGCCAAAGTATCTTTAGCATCACCTATAACAGCAACATCAGTTTTTACATTCTTATCAATTTCGGCAGGATCAATATCAAAATGAATGACCTTTGCTTGCTTAGCGTATACATCTAATTTTCCAGTAACACGGTCATCAAAACGCATTCCAATAGCAATTAACACGTCGCATTCATTGGTTAATTTATTAGGACCATAGTTTCCATGCATTCCAACCATACCTACATTTAAAGGATGGTTAGTAGGCATTGCAGACAATCCTAAAACCGTCCATGCTGATGGAATTCCAGATTTTTCAACAAATGCTTTCAATTCAGCTTCAGCGCTTCCTAAAATAACTCCTTGACCAAAAATAATCATTGGTTTTTTAGCAGCGTTGATAATTTCAGCAGCTTCTTTTACTTTTTCAATGTTGGTTTCTGGAACAGGTTTGTAGCTTCTTACATGTGAGCATTTTTCGTAGCCATTGTAATCAAGTACCCCTTGTTGTGCATCTTTGGTAATGTCAATTAATACAGGTCCTGGTCTACCAGATTTAGCAATATAAAATGCTTTGGCAATGGCAGCAGGAATATCTTCTGATTTGGTTACTTGACAGTTCCATTTAGTAATAGGAGATGAAATACTAATGACATCTGTTTCTTGAAATGCATCGGTACCTAATAAATGTGAGGCTACTTGTCCGGTAATACATACCATTGGAGTAGAGTCTATTTGAGCATCTGCAATTCCTGTAATTAAGTTGGTAGCTCCAGGTCCTGACGTAGCCAAGGCAACACCAACTCTACCCGAAGTTCTAGCATAACCTTGCGCTGCATGTGCAGCACCTTGTTCATGTCTAGTTAATACATGATGTAATTGGTCTTGGTATTTATATAGTTCATCGTAAATGGGCATAATGGCTCCTCCTGGGTATCCATATGCAACATCAACACCTTCTGCAATAAGACATCTTACTACTGCTTCGGCTCCTATGATTTTTTCTGTTTTTTTCATACTTCGTGTAGTATAAAGTACAAAGTATTAAGTACAAAGCATAAAACTGTTTACTTTGTACTTAGTACTGCGTACTAAAATTTAATATTTATCAGTTACACATCCTTCAGAAGCAGAAGCTACTGATCTTGCGTACTTGAATAAAATTCCTTTACTGTGTTTTAAAGGTGGTTGGATCCATTTTGCTTTACGAGTGGCAATTTCTTCATCTGAAACTTGTAAAGTGATAGAATTGTCCTCTGCGCTAATGGTTATGGTATCTCCCGTTTCTACCAATCCAATTAATCCACCGTCTTGTGCTTCGGGCGTTATGTGACCTACCACAAACCCGTGAGTTCCACCAGAAAAACGTCCGTCAGTAATTAAAGCAACTGATTTACCTAAACCGGCTCCCATAATTAATGATGTTGGTTTTAGCATCTCTGGCATTCCAGGTCCACCTTTAGGTCCAACATAACGAATAACGACGACGTCTCCTCTATTAACTTCTCCATTTGAAATACCAGTATTGGCAGCTTGTTCACCATCGTAAACAACAGCTCTTCCTTCAAACTTCAATCCTTCGTTTCCAGATATTTTTGCTACGGCACCTTTTTCAGCAAGGTTTCCATATAATATTTGTAAGTTACCTGATGATTTTAAAGCCTTGTCTGTAGGATGAATCACATCTTGATCTTCAAACTCCATAGCTTCAACATCAGCTAAGTTTTCAGCCAAAGTTTTTCCTGTAATAGTCATACAGTCACCATGTAAATATCCTTTCTCTAATAAATATTTCATAATGGCTGGAGTACCACCAATACCGTGTACGTCTTCCATTAAATATTTACCTGATGGTTTTAAATCTGCAATTAATGGAGTTCTGTCAGATACTCTTTGGAAATCTTCCAAAGTAAATTCAATATCACCAGCATAAGCAATGGCTAAATAGTGTAATACTGCATTGGTAGATCCCCCTAATGCATTTACCAATGCAACAGCGTTTTCTATTGATTTTTTAGTAACAATATCTTTTGGTTTTAAGTCTAACTCTAATAAGTTTTTCATGGCTTTTGCGGTGCGCTCAGCTTCTGATAATTTATTAGGGTTTTCTGCAGGAATTGATGAGTTGTATGGCAATGCCATTCCCATACATTCTATAGAAGATGCCATGGTATTAGCAGTGTACATACCTCCACAAGCACCAGCTCCTGGAATAGCAGATTTAATAATTTCTCTATATTCTGTTTCGTCAATTTCACCCGCTACTTTTTGCCCTAAAGCTTCAAAAGCAGAAACGATATTTAATTTACGTCCTTTGTATTTTCCTGAAGCAATACTTCCTCCGTAAACCATTAAAGAAGGGCGATTTAAACGTAACATCGCAATAATAGCTCCTGGCATATTTTTATCACAACCAACAACTCCTACCAAACCATCATAGCTTTGAGCGTTTACGACAGTTTCCATAGAATCTGCAATAATATCTCTTGATGCCAATGAATAATTCATTCCAGAAGTTCCCATTGAAATACCATCACTCACACCAATAGTGTTAAAAGTCAATCCAACTTGATCGTTAAGATTTGTATATTTCTTAATTTCTTGAGCTAAGTTGTTCAAATGCATGTTACATGGGTTTCCATCATAACCAGTACTTGCGATACCAATTTGAGGTTTGTTCATGTCTTCATCTGTTAATCCTACTGCATACAACATTGCTTGTGAAGCAGGTTGAGATGGATCTTGGGTAAGTCTTTTACTGTGTTTATTTAATGCCATTTTTAAAGGTCTTTATTTCGAAATTTTCTCAATGAACACACAAAATTAGAATAGTAATTAAGGATAAAAAAAAAATCCTAAAAAACTTACGTTGTTCAGTTGGATGTATATTTTTTAAAACACTGTAAATCAGTTTTTTGTATTTTTTAAATAATGATGTTAACCTGTTTATAATCTCTTTATTTAATTTATTAAAAAGTGAAATAGTTGTTATATATTGTAAAGAAAAGAACAGTTTTGTTAAACTAAGTATTTTTACGTAGTATAATTAAGTAGTTATATCTTTTAAAAAAAGGGATTTATTTGTAGATTTGTGAATCTCAAATAAAAATATTAAGGAAATATTAAATTTTATATGTCAAACACAGCAATACTAGAAATAGAAGGAAAAAAGTACGAGCTTCCATTAGAGCGTGGTTCAGAGAACGAAGTAGCAATTGATATCAAACAGCTTAGGGCAGCAACAGGAGGTGTTACGACGATTGATCCAGGTTTTAAAAATACAGGTTCATGTAAAAGTGCTATTACCTTTTTAGATGGTGAGAAAGGAATTTTAAGATATAGAGGATATGCAATTGAAGAATTGGCAGAAAAAGCTTCTTTTTTAGAGGTTTCTTATTTGCTGATTTTTGGAGAATTACCAACGGCTGAACAATTGAGTAAGTTTGATCAGGACATCAAAGATAATTCAATGGTAGATGAAGATATTCACAAAATTTTGGATGCTTTTCCTAAGAATGCACATCCAATGGGAGTATTATCTTCTTTAACAAGTGCCTTAACAGCATTTAATCCAAAAGCTGTAGATATTGCTTCACAAGAAGATATGTATAATGCCATCGTTATTTTAATGGGAAAATTCCCTGTATTAGTGTCATGGTGTATGCGCAAGATGAAGGGAGAACCTTTGGATTATGGAGATGTGGATTTAACATATACAGAGAACTTTGCTAAAATGATGTTCAAAAAGGCAAATAAGGAGTATAAGTTTAATCCAACAATTATTGATGCTTTGGATAAATTATTAATCTTACATGCAGATCATGAGCAAAATTGTTCTACTTCTACAGTAAGAGTGGTTGGATCTTCTCATGCTGGGTTATTTGCTTCAATTTCTGCAGGTATTTCTGCTTTATGGGGTCCATTACATGGTGGGGCTAACCAAGCGGTAATTGAAATGTTAGAAGAAATTAAAGCTGATGGTGGTGGTTTTGAAAAATATTTAGAAAAAGCCAAAGATAAAAATGATCCTTTCCGTTTGATGGGATTTGGACATAGAGTATATAAGAACTTTGATCCTCGTGCAAAAATTATTAAAGTTGCTGCGGAAGAAATTCTTAAAGATTTAGAGATTGAAGATCCTGTGTTAGATATTGCAAGAGGTTTGTCTGAAGCGGCATTAAATGATGAATATTTTAAATCAAGAAATTTATATCCTAACGTAGATTTCTACTCAGGAATTATTTATCGTGCATTAGGGATTCCTGTAGAAATGTTTACTGTGTTATTCGCAATGGGACGTTTACCAGGATGGATTGCTCAATGGAAAGAAATGAGAGAAAATAAAGAACCTATTGGTCGCCCTCGCCAATTGTATGTTGGGGAAACATTAAGACCATATGTAGAAATTGAGAAAAGATAATATCTATTAAAGATTAGATGTTTATACAATAAAAAACCTCCAATACTTATATGTTTTGGAGGTTTTTTATTGTATAAAATAAGAATATATAGTAGATGATGAAAAAAGCCTTTCTTTAATTTAAAGAAAGGCTTTTATTATAATGTGTAAAAAAGATTTAGATAACTGCTTTAGTTCTAATCTTGTTATTTTGAATCAAATCAATATATAAGTTGATTTGTTTTTTTAAGTTTTTACGTTCGTAAATGGCATCTAAGAAACCGTGTTCTAACAAAAATTCTGAACGTTGGAAGCCTTCTGGTAAATCTTGACCTGTAGTATCTCTAACCACACGAGGTCCCGCGAAAGCGATCAAAGCATTTGGTTCAGCAATATTAATATCTCCTAACATAGCATAAGAGGCAGTAGTACCTCCTGTAGTAGGGTCTGTACATAAAGAGATATAAGGAATTTTAGCTGCTGCCAATTGTGTTAATTTGGCAGAGGTTTTTACCATTTGCATTAAAGACAATGGAGCTTCTTGCATACGTGCTCCACCAGATTTTGAAATCATTAAAAAAGGAGTGTTGTTTTCTCTAGCATAATCAATAGCTCTTGCTATTTTTTCTCCTACTACAGATCCCATAGAACCACCAATAAAAGCAAAATCCATAGCAGCTATAACGATTGGTTTTCCATAAGAATTACCAACAGCTGTTCTTACAGCATCTTTTAAATTGGTTTTGCTTTGTGCTTCTTTAATTTTTTCAGAATAAGGTTTGGTGTCTTCAAAATTTAAAGAATCTACAGGTGCTAAATCCTTGTCTAGCTCAGTGTACTTATTGTTATCGAATAATATTTCAAAATATTCATTACTACCAATTCTTACGTGGTATCCGTCTTCTGGACTTACATATAAATTCTCTTTTAATTCATCTGTATCGATGATTTTTCCGCTAGGAGTTTTGTACCATAATCCTTTAGGTACATCTTTCTTTGCTTCTGTAGGTGTTTGAATTCCTTTATCACTTCTTTTAAACCAAGCTGTCATAATTATTCATTTAAATAGAGGGGCAATTTACTAAAAAAAATAGAGAAACTGCATAAAATCAGTTTCTCTATTCTGTATGATAAAACAAATATAATCTTGTTGATTATAAAGTGTTTACGTTGTTTAAGTCAGCAAAAGCTTGTTTCAAACGAGTTTTTAATGTTTCTTCTCCTTTACGTAACCAAACTCTTGGGTCGTAGTATTTCTTGTTAGGTGCATCAGCTCCAGTAGGGTTTCCGATTTGAGATTGTAAGAAGTCTGCGTTAGAAGCCATATAGTCTCTAATTCCTTCCATAAAAGCATACTGTAAGTCAGTATCAATATTCATTTTAATAGCACCATATCCAATAGCTTCTCTAATTTCTTCTACAGAAGAACCAGATCCTCCGTGGAATACGAAATCAATTGGGTTGTGATCTAATCCGTGTTTTTCTTCGATAAATTTCTGAGAGTTGTCTAAGATTTTTGGAGTTAATTTTACGTTTCCTGGCTTGTATACACCATGAACGTTTCCAAAAGCAGCAGCTACAGTAAATCTAGGTGATACTTGAGATAATTCTTCGTAACAGTAGTTTACTTCTTCAGGTTGAGTATATAATTTAGATTCATCAACGTTAGAGTTGTCAACACCATCTTCTTCACCTCCTGTAATACCTAATTCAATTTCTAAAGTCATACCCATTTTGTCCATACGCTTTAAGTATTCTTTACAAATAGCGATATTTTCTTCAATAGGCTCTTCAGATAAATCAATCATGTGAGAAGAGAATAATGGAGCTCCAGTTTCTGCAAAGTGTTTTTCAGAAGCATCTAATAATCCATCAATCCAAGGTAATAAGTTTTTAGCAGCGTGGTCTGTGTGTAAAATTACAGGCACTCCATAAGCTACAGATAATTCATGTACGTGTTTAGCTCCAGCAACAGCTCCAGCAATAGCAGCAGCTTGACCATCGTTAGATAATCCTTTTCCTGCATTAAAAATAGCTCCACCGTTAGAAAATTGAATAATTACTGGTGAGTTTAATTCTTTAGCAGTTTCTAAAACTGTATTAATTGTGTTACTACCTGTTACGTTAACAGCTGGTAATGCAAATTGTTTCTCTTTTGCTAGTTTGAAAATTTCTTGAACTGCATCTCCTGTAGCAACTCCTGGTTTGATATTGTAACTCATTTTATAATTAGTTTATTGAATTAATCACAACAAAAATAGTCATTTTTATATAATGATTGGGGGGGAATTGAACTAGTTTATACGAAAACGATATCGTACTAAAAAGGATAGTTGATTCCGATGTTAAGAACAGATTGACTTAAGCTGTAATTGCTGAACCATTTATTTTCAGTTAAATAAGGTTCATATGTTTTAAAAGCCAAATCTAAACGGAGTACCAAAAAGTTAAAATCATACCTAATTCCAGTTCCTGTACCAATAGCTATATTTTCAAAAGATTTAAATCCTGAAAAGAGTTCTTCTTCAGAAGCTGTAGAAGAGGCGTTTGGCAAGTTCCAAATATTACCTGCATCCATAAAAATAGCTCCATGGATACTGTTAAAAATTTTAAATCGATATTCTAAACTAGAAAGGATTTTAAGGTTACCAATATTAAATTCTAGTCCGGAGTTAGAACTACCAGGTCCAAGTTCATAAGTTTTCCAAGCTCTAATATCGTTAGATCCTCCGGCAAAATAGCTGCTGATAAAAGGAATATCTTTATTTTTTCCAGTAGGAATGGCAACCCCAACAAACGTTCTAAAAGCTAGTGAATTGTTTGTAGAGTTACTCCAGAATTTTCTAAAATCAACATCAAATTTTATAAATTGTGAAACTGGAATGTTCTCAAAAACTTTTTGATCTTCTTGAGTGTCGAATAAAAAAGCATTGGCGTTTCCTGCAGAAGTAACTTTGGCTTTAAAATAATTGTATCGAGTATCTGAAAGTCCTTGTTTGCTATTGTGTTCAAAAGCATAAGAGGCCGAAGGAATAATGTTGTTACTCGTAATAATACTCCTCCTTTTTTCTATGTTTTTAAGTGTTTTGTAGTCAGTTGGATTACTGCTCTCAAAACTAGAAGGAATGCTTTGTATAAAATTAGAAGCATTGTTTTTGTTTAGATTGTAAAAAGGAAATTCTGCTTCTTGGATGCTTTTGATTTGATTGTATTCCGAGCTATAAATATTAAAATAAGAATTGATATTTAAGTTTTTAATGTATTGAACATTTAATAACTCAACTGTGTGTTTGTTTTTTAAAGAAGATTTCCAAGTGTAATCAATAACTCCAGTAACCTTTTGCTTGTCTAGACCTATATTTTTTTGAAAACTGGTACCTAAGGTAACTTTGGTTCTAGGAGTCATGGTTCTTGGAATTAAGTTGCTAAGTAAAGGGAAAATAAATTTAGGGAATTCTAAAGAAGCATCAATTCCTAATTCATAGGCATCAAAATTACCGGTATTAGAACTGTTTACTTTAGTAGCTGTGTCAAAAATACTTCCTTGTAAAGAAAGTTTAAAGATTTCAGCACCTCTAAAAAGATTTCTGTTGATAAAACTAAATCCTCCAGATAAACCTACTTGTTTGATGTTGGAGTGGATAATTTCTGAATTGATTCCAACTCCATATTTTTTCATGGGAGTTAATATAATAGTAGTAGCTAACTCATTATTGGGTAGCTCTTTTTGACTAATTTTTACCACCCTAAAATTGTTTAAAGATCTTAGGTGTCTTCTTGTGGCCTCTATAGCATCATCGTTATAAATTTGGTTAGGTTCTATAAAAATTGAGTTGGCTAAAGTTTTTACTCTATATTTTAATTTTTCATGAGCGTAAAATTCAACATTATTATAGTTCTTCTTAGTGTCATATACATTATTTCTAGTGTCGTAACTATAATCTGTAAAAACACTTACTTTTTTAATGGTTTGAATGTTTGTTGGGATTTCTTCAATTACATTTCCTTTTTTGATTTTTCTGTGATCTATATGGATGTCAATAGGAGTAATATGATCTTGGGCCAGTGTGTCTATGTTTCTAAAGCTAATTAAGCTTTCTGTAAAATGATAAAATCCATTATTACGCAAAACACGCGTAATGGCACTTACAGTTTCTTGAAATTTTTCCTGATTGTATTGATCTCCTTTTTTTACAAAAACTTGATCTTTGTTTTGTTGAACAATAGAATCAACAGTTTTATTTTTAATAAAGTATTCAATATCACCAATAAAGTACGGATCTCTTTTACTAATGTTATAATAAATATCTGCTTTTTTAACGTTGGTAATCATTTCAGTTTTAACAGTAGCGTCAAAATATCCCTTGTTAAAAAAATGAATTCTTAAGTTTTCTGCAGTGTTGGTTGTTTTCTTAGCATCTACAATCACGGGAGCTTCTCCTTTTGTTAAAAGCCAATCGTTAAATTTCTTTTTTCTGTAAATACTTTTAAGAGTTTGCTTTTTTGATAGCAAGCGATCCCAGAAATTATTTCTGTTCTCAAAATCTTTAAGTTTTTGTTGGTGAATAGAGTCGTAGTTTAAATTTCCTAAATTATAAATCAACAATCCTACAGGCATGGTTAAAGCTCTGTTATTGGGTCTTTGAATTAAATAGTCAGTAATCGTGTAGTCGGTTGTTTTTTTATCATTGATTTTAATGGTGTTTTTACTAAGTAAATATTCGTTTTCTTTTACATATTTAGTCATGCTACATGCAGTTAATAAAAAACTGAGTATAAGGTATAATAGAAAAAAATGCGATGTTACTCTCAAAAAAATAATGAATTGATGTTTCAAAAATAAGCATTAAATACGTTTAGAAGTAATGCTTGTTGATTTTTAGTTTAAATTTGAATCCAAAATTTCATTACATGCCAATATCTAAGAATCAAATTAAATTGATAACGAGTTTACAACAAAAAAAGTACCGTGTAAAAGAAGGACTTTTTGTTGCTGAAGGAATAAAAGTAGTGAATGAATTTTTAAATTCTGAAATAGAGTTACAGACTTTGTTTTGTGTTGATGAAGTACTGGGGGATTACAAAAATTATGCTTGTGTAAGCATTACGGAAAATGAATTAAAAAAAATAAGTGTATTAAAATCGCCTAACAAAGTATTAGGGCTTTTTAAAATTCCATCAGAAAAAACTTCTCAAGACAACGGATTAAAAGTAGTGTTAGATACAATTAATGATCCAGGGAATTTAGGAACCATTATAAGGTTGTGTGATTGGTTTGGTGTAAAAGAATTAATTTGTAGCAAAGATACTGTGGATTGTTATAACACAAAAGTGGTTCAATCTACCATGGGGTCTTTAACAAGGGTAGTGGTAAAATATGTAGATTTGATTCCGTATTTAAAAGATACTCAACAACCTGTTTATATTACAGATATGGAAGGGGAGAATGTGTACGCTGCTACTTTACCAGAAAATGGAATTATTATCATGGGAAATGAGGCCAATGGTGTGAGTAGTGAAATAAAACAATTAATTTCTCGAAAACTAACCATTCCTAGGTTTGGAGAACTTCAAGCTACTGAAAGTTTAAATGTAGCGACAGCTACGGCTATTTTGTTGAATGAGTTTAGGCGTGCTACTGGAAAGTTAAAGTAAGAAAAACGCCTCTAGTTCTTAATTCGCTAACATTAGCTTTTGCAATAGATCCTAAGCCAATAAATTCATTTTGAAATCCGTAAACTCCCCTAATAGATGGAGAAAATTTAAAGTAAGGAAAGTAAAAACTAGCTCCAATTCCGAATTCTCCCATGAAAGTGTGTTGCTTCAGTTCAAAATCTCTTGGGTTAGCACCATTGTCATTGTTATTTTTCTTAGCAGTGAAATTATAGTTGTATGAAACTCCTCCTATGATAAATCCTCTAGTGTTATTAAGTCTTCGGGTACGAAGTTTTATAGATATCGGAAGATGGAAATAAGTAGCAGGAACTTCAGTTTTTATACCATCAAAGGTAAGACTGTTGGTGCTACTAATAATACCTGGTTCTGTTAAGAAGCTTATAAATTCAGATGTTTTTAAGTCGGCTAAAACTCCTAAATGAAATCCTGCTCCGTTTGATAAAGTAACATTGTTAGAGGCCTCTAAAGCATATCCTTTTTGATGTAATCCTAGATAAAATCCATAACGGATAGGTTTTTTATCAAAGTTTTGTAGCTGTAATACCCTTTCAGTTTGTCCATAAGAAATGGTACAAATACAAAAGAATAAAAATACAACTAGCTTTTTCATTTTACTTAATGGCTTTATAAATGGTAGAAACTCCAAAAGTTACAGGTATATCTACAACGTTATTAAATTTGTTTTCTTTTAAAATAGCATTAAATTTTTCTCCATAAGGAAAAGAATTGGCAGATTCTGATAAATAAGAATAGGCTGTTTTGTCTTTAGAAAACAAACCTCCAATTAAAGGTAAAAGTACTTTACTATGGAATTGATATCCTTGTTTAAATGGAAACTTAGTAGGTACCGAAGTTTCTAAAACCACAAAAGTTCCTCCAGGTTTTAAAACCCTGTTAATTTCTTGTAAACCTTTATTTAAGTCTTCAAAATTTCTAACACCATAAGAAACGGTAATAGCATCAAAAAAATCATCTTCATAAGGAATGTTTTCAGAATCGCCTAACACCATTTCAATATTAGATTCTAAGCCCAGACCTTTAATTTTTTCTTTACCAACTTCTAGCATTCCAGAAGAAATATCTAAACCAATAACTTGTGCATCTGGCATTTCTTGGCTGTGCATAATAGCCAAATCTCCGGTACCCGTAGCAATATCAAGTATTTTTTTGGGTTGACTCTCTTTGACGATTGCTATTACTTTTTTTCGCCATTGAATATCTATTCCAAAAGTCATGACCCTATTTAGGCCATCATAATTTCCAGAGATATTGTTAAACATGTCTGCTACTTGTGTTTTTTTAGTAGCGTCTGAGTCTTTGTAGGGTTTGATGATTTTTGACATGGCAAGATTATCCGTTAACAGCAATTACGTTATTTACTTTATTAGGTAACATTTCTTTAAGCATGGTTTCAATTCCATTTTTTAAAGTAATGGTAGAAGATGGACATCCGCTACAAGCACCTTGTAAAATAACATATACATCTTGGGTTTCTTCATCATAAGATTGAAAAACGATGTTTCCTCCATCATTGGCAACGGCAGGCTTAACATATTCTTCTAATATATTGGCAATTTCCAAAGGAACTCCTGCTAAATCTTGGATAGGAGTAGTAGGGATTTCTACTTTTGGTTTTGCAATGGAGGTATCAATAATGGTTTTTCCAGATTGGATATATTCCTTTAAAAAACTTCTTATTTGTACGTTGATTTCTCCCCACTCAATCAAATCATTTTTGGTGATGGATACATAGTTTTCTGAAATATAGACCTCTTTTACAAAAGGGAATTCAAATAAAACTTGAGCTAATGGAGAGTTTTTTGTCTCTTCAGCAGATTTGTATTCATGATCATCTGGCGTCAACATTTTATTACATCCAAACTTCATAACCATTGGGTTAGGGGTGCTTTCTGCATAAATTTCGATGGCAACTTTTCTTGTTTCAGCTTTGTCTGTCACAATGGTGTTCCCTTCGTTTAAATAGATTTCTATTAGCTCTCTAATATCATTTTGTATATCACTCCATTCAACGATATCGTATTTTTCTATGGCGATAAAATTAGCGCTAATAAATACCTTGCTAACAAATGGAAGTTTAAACAATTGTTGAGAAATAGGGGATTCTTTAGCTTCATCAATATTGTTAAATTGATAGCTTCCTCCTTTAGTTACCTGCTCATTACTAACAAACTTTACAATAGAAGCATTGTTAGTTCCTTCTATACTTATACGATGTGTATTCATTCCTCAAAAAAATTTATACAAAAGTAGTTTATTTAAATTTAATTGAGCTCTAATTTAACAGTTGGATCTTCCATTAGAAAGTATTTTTTCATTAAAAGGAATAAGTATAGGTTGCGATGATTCTAGAGTTATTATTGTCTATTGTTCCTGACTGAATATACTGAAATTGTTGGTTGGCATCATTAAAGTCATATTCATTGTCTTGCATGGTTTTTCTATAGGCAATATCTAATCTTGAAGCTCCAAAACGAATCCCAGCACCTAAAGAACCACTGTATTGATCTCCTAATTTTAAAACATCAGTATTTCTAGGGTCTAAATTTGTTTTATAAGGACTTTCTTGGTATCCAAAACCTCCTCTTAGACTTATATTTTGTAAGCGCAATTCTCCACCAATGTTTACATTGTTTGTGTTTTGTAAAACATTTGTGTAGTATTGGTTGTCATTTCTAAAACTGTTACTTCCGTTTAGGTTTAAAGAGTTGTATACATCATATCTATAATCTAGGTTGATGAATCCCATTTTACCAATAACAAAAGCACCACTGGCAGTCAGTTTTCCAGGAGTTCTTAATTGATATTCTAAATAAGAATTATCTATGAATGGATCTGCTGCATCAATGTTTTCTGAGGGAATGCTAGCGATTAATTCTTTAGAACTAAAGTTCTCCGCAAAACGATACCAAGTAGGTGATTGATAGGCTAACCCTAAACGAACTGATTGGATAGGTTTATAAATAAATCCAAGGTTGATAGAAAAACCATCGGCATTTTCATTTAAATCTTCAGTAGCCAATACATCTAGTGTATTATTGTTGTTGTCGGTACTTAATTCATTTAATGTGGTGGATTGCGAAAAATCAATATGATGAATGTTGATGCTAAATCCAGCATAAAAATTATGTCCATATTGTCCTGCCAAAGCCAAATTAATTTTAGAAGCTTTACCGTCTATATAATTATAGAAGTCTTGACTTATAGCATTATTGTATTCGTTATTAGTGTCAGGGTCGTTAGGGTGTTTGTTAAAACTAGCAAATCCGCTATTTCCATAAAAAGAATTTCGAGTATGAAAATTTGCTGTTTTTTGATAATTCACAGCAAAGCTAACTTTAGACCAATCATTAGTGGTGATGGCATCTCTAAAAACAAAAACAGCTCCTACTTGGTCTGTGTTAAAAACGGTAGATTTATTATTCATACTTGAATTATAATAATCTGTACTGTTGTCGTAATTGTACGATCCTAAAGTGAAGTTTAATTCATTATTGTTATAAATGGCTATTCCTGCTGGGTTGATGTTGATACTACTCAAATCACCACCTACAGCTCCTAAAGCTCCGTTTAGTCCTGTAGCTCTTGCTGTTCCGGTATTATTGTCTTGGGAGAATAAAACTCCTAAATCCGTATAATTATAGGTCTGTGCCTGTGCTTGATAACCTAAAAGGCAAAGCAGGCAAAAGTATAAGTGTTTTTTCATAAGATTTGTTTTTAACGTCTCCTATAGCTATTGCTATTGCTTCTGTATGATCCACTTGAGCTGTTACTACGATTGTTGCTTGATGAATTTGAGCTTCTGTTGTAACTAGGAGTACTTGTTTGTGTTGGGGTGTAAGATCTTTTTGCTTGGGTATTGTTTGAGTTTTGTGAACTACTAGTTCTTCTGTATGATCTTGTTGAATTTGTATTGTTATTATTGTAATATTTGCTATTACTGTTGTTGGAGTTATTACTGTTTGTATTGTAGTATTTGTTGTTAGATGAACGATTTGTTCTATAGGAATTACTATTGTTTCTATAGGTTTGATTTCTTTGGCTATTTCCGTAATAAATAGGTCTTCCCCAGTTCCAGTTATAATATCCGTAACCATACCAACTATTATAAGGATTTATGTATCCGTAAAAAGGATAATTCCACCCCCAATTGTAATATGGGTCGTAAAAGTTTGATCCCCAATTTCTCCGCAACTTTTATCACAAAAGTGCCCAAAACCTTATAAACGCTATGTTTATAAGGTTTTTTTATTTGTGTTGATTTGAATGAAAACCAAAATATTTCATATATTAGGTCAGTAATTCGGTTAGTACTTTTTTTAAGCCAATTTTACTAACCTATTTACAATTTATAGATACTTATAGTTTGATTTGACTTTCGTCCAATGTTTCACCACAAAAGACGATTACTATGGTATCATCAAATACTTATTCATTACTTACCTGGTTGTACACACAAAAAGTTGAACCAGGATTCGCAATTATTTATTTTAGAATTACCATCAATTCTAAACGAGCTAACATTAGTTTAAATAAGAAAATTAAAATTGATTCTTGGGATAATTCTAAGTCTAAAATCAAAGGAAATTCCAACGAAGCTAGAATTCTTAATCAGTTTATAAAAGAAGAAGAAGCTAAAGTAGCCAATGCTTATAGAGAGTTAGAGCTTGAAGGAAAATTAATCACTTCACAACTAGTAAAAGCAAGATATTTAGGTTTAGATACTCAAAACTATTCTTTTACTGACCTCTTTAAATATCACAATCTTATTACCAAAGACAAAGTAACCAAAGACACTTTAAATCACTATCTCACAACACAAAACTATATACTTGAGTATATTGAAAGTAGGTATAAAACCACAGATGTCTTTTTAAAAGAATTAGATTATAAGTTCATCTCTGGTTTTGAATTGTTCTTGCGAAATTATATTTCAAAAGGGAATAATAAACCCATAGGAAATAATACGATTGTAAAACACATACAACGTATTAATAAAATGATCAATATAGCCATCAACCTAGATTGGCTCCTTAAAAATCCTTTTGTCAATTATAAACTATCATTAGAAAAAACAAATAGAGAATATTTAACAGAAAACGAATTGGATAAAATTCAAAACTATTATTCAAACATTCCAAGATTACGTTTGGTAAAAGACTTGTTTTTATTTAGTTGTTATACAGGTTTATCTTACATCGATATCAGAAATTTATCTCCAGATAATATTGTAAAAGGAATTGATGGAGAGAATTGGATTATGACCAAAAGACAAAAAACAGGAACTTCTGTAAAAGTTCCGTTGTTGGAACCTGCCGAAAACCTGATTTTTTCTACTACCGAGAACTACCGAAAAATTGATTTCAATAAAATCTTTCCAACCATCTCTAATCAAAAGGTAAATAGCTACTTAAAAGAAATTGCTGATGCTTGTGGAATTACAAAGAATTTAACTTTTCACATGGCACGTCATACTTTTGCTACAACGGTTACTTTGTCTAATGGAATTCCTATTGAAACTGTATCAAAAATGTTAGGACATACCAAACTTACCACTACCCAGATTTATGCAAAAATTGTAGATAAAAAAGTAAGTGAAGATATGCGGATTTTGAAAAACAAATTCAGTTCTAAATCTCGTAATTCACTGATTTTAAAACACTCATCTTGAGTGTTTTTTTAGTTTCAGTACACCTATACGACTGTGTTTATACGTAGGTAGATATTACAAATAAAGGTGTTTCCATACATTCATGACTGCTATTTTTAAAAAGTTATTATGAAAAACATTACTAAATTAATTGAGGCATATCATGCATCACTAAAAAAAATTGAATCTAAAAATCTTGCCAAACACAAACAATTAAAGTACAAAATAGAAGCTTCAAAAAGATATTCACATCAAATAAGGGTCTATGTTCGTGACATGAAATTCAAAGATTTGAACGAAGAAATCACCTTTTTTAAAACCATCAAACCTAAAATTACAGCAGACATAAAACTCTACAATCATCAATTGGCTTATAATCAAGAAAAGCCATTCATAAGTCTAGAAAAACAGAAAAAATACATCCAAAAAAAGCTACGAGAATTAGAAGTCAAAAAGAAGAAACATCTAAAGTTTTACAGGTATATGAAACTGGAGGAAACAGCTTATGATGAATTGTATTTCTCAAGAGAAAAAGAACGTCTAGAATTGTTTCCTTTTTCGGATTTTAATGATACAGATATTGACTTTACAACTTCACATGATCAATTAGCATGTGAAGTAAAAACCTATGATGTTTTATGTGAGTTCTACAAACAAGAACTTCATTGTATTTCAAATGTGGAAGCAGGTTTTTATGATACGTCATTAAATAGACCAGCTACTAATAATCATTTGCATTGGACAGGCTCCAAAACAGATTTAGTAGAGTTAATTTATGCTCTTAAAACTTCTGGTGTTATCAATAATGGAGATTATCAAATTAAGGAATTAATAGAGGTTTTAAGTGACATATTTAATATTGAATTAGGTAATTTTTATAAAACATTTTCTGAAATAAGAAACAGAGCTAACAACCAAACTAAATTCATTAATAAATTAGCATTAAATCTTGTTAAAAAAATAGAAATCGATGATATCTAAAATCGGTAGTTGATGGAACTACCGAAAACGGCATTTCTAAAATATTTATTTAGAAATATTCTTATTTAAAAAACCTCAACCCATATAAACGTTGAGGTTTTTAATTTCACAAAAATATTTTTCGGTAGTACGAACAACTACCGAATAAAATCCATCAAAGCATTGCAATTTTGAAAAACGAAAGTCAAATCAAACTATTAGTGAACCATTAAAATTGCAAATTATGCCAAAAGAAATTATTACCACAGATGATTTAAGAGAGTTTAAATTAGAAATGTTAGAAGAGTTTAAAAAAATATTTAAATCTCATACTTCTCCTAAATCAAAGAAGTATTTAAAATCTAATGAGATTATGGAATTACTCCAAGTGAGTCCAGGAACACTTCAAACATTACGCATCAACGGAACGTTACCCTACACCAAAATTGGAGGTATTATTTATTACGATGCTGAAGAAATTCAAAAAGTAATGGAAGAAAACAAAGTGAAACACTAGAGTTTATGTCAGAAGTCAATTATATAAAACACTTAAAAGTTTTTTATGATAAAATAATTGATGACCAACGCTTTAATCCAACCCACATTAGTCTCTACATGGCTTTGTTTCAATTATGGAATGTGAATAGGTTTCAAACTCCTTTTTATGTAAACAGAAACGAAGTCATGATTATGGCCAAAATAGGTTCAAAAACAACTTATCACAAATGTATTCGTGATCTAAATAAATGGAAATTCATAAAATACAAACCTTCACAAAATCCATTTAAAAGTAGCGAAGTCAACATGTACAATTTTTGGACTAGTAATGGACAAGTACTGGGACAAGATGTGGGACAAGTAGTGGAACAACCTGTGGGACAAGCACTGGTATCTTATTATAAACATAATAAACATATAAAACGTAATAAACATTATAAACAGGAAAATCAAAATTCTGATTATTTAAAAGTTGAAAATGACAAGGATTATAGCCAACCACTTTGATGGTCATCGAGCGGAGTCGAGATGAAAATAATATAAGTTCCTGCCGATTTTAAAACTCAAAAAATAAAAAGAATTTGAAAGTTCCAAGAAATAAGTCATGTAATCATGGAAGTGCGTTTCGAAGAAAAGGAGCATGGAATGATGTAGTGACTGGTACGAAGTAATTTCATAGGAATCTTCTTGATTTTTGCATACTTTTTATCAAGAAAAAGTATGGGAATAAAAAAAATAAAACTCCATGCACCCACACATCATACACGAAAAAGAAACCCTATTCGAATTAGGAACCATAGAAAACAACATCATTCACTACGATTTTGATAAAGTTGTAGCCTACCTCAACTATAAAGGCAGATTAACCTTTGGAAAAAACTTTAAAATCTACGAAGATGACATGTTTTTACTTTACAAGCTTTGCTTGTATTTTATCAGAGATTATAAAAACTGTGAAAAATACGGGCTAGATCCCCACAAAGGAATTTTACTTTCTGGTCCCGTAGGTTGTGGAAAAACAAGTTGGATGAAATTATTAAAAAACATTACACCTTCAACAAATTCTTATCAGGTAGTCCCAAGCAGATATGTTACTTTTCAATTCAACGGAAAAGGATATCCGATTATTGAATTGTATGGTTCTACAAACTCCTATTGTTTTGATGATATTGGTGTTGAACCTGATGGAAAACACTTTGGACAAGATTGCAATGTCATGGGAGAAGTTTTACTCTCCAGGTACGATTTATTCCTCCAAAACAAAAAACTAACATTTGCTACAACCAACCTCAACGCAGAAGAAATTGATGAACGTTACGGTTCTAGAGTCCGCTCTAGAATGAGAGAGCTTTTTAATTTAGTAGCTTTTGATAAGAATTGTAAGGATAAAAGGTTGTGATGGCCATTTTTTTTACTTAAAACCTTACTTTTGTTCTTTACAAATACTAGAGATAAAAACTTAAATAGTACTGGTTGCCTTTATTATTTATATAACTATTACCTTTTTAAAGCATATTACTAACTTTACTCCATTTGACGAAAAACATTGAACTATAATCCGACAGACATATTTACAATTACTGATTTAAAGAAAATCATTACCGAAAATGAAATTCATTCTGATATAATAATTAGGGGAGACAGTATTAAAAAGCTTGAGAATGTTGAAAAAGTAAATGGATTCCTTGGAGTTAGTGATTCAACTATTGAAAGTTTTGGGACTTTAAAAGAGGTCAAAGGAAACCTATTTATTAGCACAAATACTGTATTCTCAAATATCAAGTCGTTAGACAACCTAGAATTTGTTGGTGGAGATTTAATTTTAAGATACTCGAACGTTAAAGATTTAGGTGCATTAAAAAAAGTTGGCGGAAAATTAAGTTTGAGAGATACTAATATCAAGAATTTAGGTTCATTAGAATTTGTTGGTGGTGACCTGTTTTTGCCAAAAAGAGTAGAAAAAGAAATTGACCTATCTAATCTGATTGTAAAAGGTAAAATTAAGTTTTGGAACGACAGTAAAACAAGAGATAAAGTTTTACCAAAAAGTGAAATGGGATATTTCGATTGTGATAACCCAGTCCCTCATTGGAACCACAAATACGTTTATTCATTTAGAGAAATTGGAGAAGCAAATTCGGCACAATTAGCATTTTATAGAGTTTACAAAAACCATTTTCTAAACGAAAAATACATTGACATAAAAGGAAACGATAATTATTCGTACATTCTATTTTATGACTTGTTAGAAAATCATAATTCAGACACAAAAGAATTGCAAATCCATTTAAAAAATCTTGCAAAATATTATCCTAAAACAAAAACATATGGAGAATCTGCGATAATAGAAAAATTAGAAAAGTCAGGCAATTATGAAAAAGCTTGGGATTTAATTTCACAAAAAGATTGTATCAATGTTCAAAAAATCATTGAATATGAAAATAAACTAAACCGAGAATTATTAAATGGCGACCTAATTGTAAAACTAGGTGGATTTAGTCATTTAACCGAGTTTGGACAAAAAAACATAAACGAAATAAAACCTTTTGCCAACCAACAACTTGAAAAATATAAACTAGAAAAAGGAACTAAATTTTTCAATCTATTTGTTAAAAATAGCAAACCAATAACAACCACAAAAACAGTTGAGATTGCCAACAAAAAATCATTATTTGGTTTTTTTAAAAAGCCAAATACACAAACCATATCGGAATACAATTCGGTATATTACGAAGATTTTTTCTTGTCAAAAGCAGAATATAAACATTACAAAGCAATAGATGATTTTCAAGCTGAATCAGGTTATGAAAAATTATTTCCTCACGTAGTTGAGAAATCAATCTTTAATCAATGTAGATTAATTTTAAAACAAGCTGAAGATTTATATAGAGAAACTATTGGAATGCCAAAAGTTGGAGAAGGTTGGATAAGTGAAACAGAGTTGTTTTATAAAATATCGGATTATTTTAAAAACGATGAAGTTATACATCACGCCTCACCAAAATGGCTTGGTCGCCAACATTTGGATATTTATTTCCCAAAATTAAATATCGGAATTGAATATCAAGGTGTTCAACATTATGAACCAATTGAGTTTTTTGGTGGACAAGAAGCATTTGAAAAAACTGTAGAAAGGGATAAAAGAAAAAAACAACTTTGCGAGAAACATAAATGTCATTTGATTTATGTTGAAAAAGGATACGAAATAAATGAAATAATAACAGAAATTGAAAAAATAAAAAGGGTATACAACAATGGGGATAAGTAATTACTACTTCATAGCTTACCGTCAAACGTAAGGTATGCTGAGTTTTGTCCAATTTACTAAGTCACAAATCTTATTCAAACAGTTTATAGGTTTCAGATTAGGGGTTAAAACCCTGCAATTTCATTGTAACACTTTAGTGCTATAAAAAATGTTATATCCTTGGGCTTGTTATTAATGGCTCCAGTTAATTTTGATATATAATAGGGATTTTATAATCCTTAGTGAAACAAACCTCTTTACTTCTAGTGCAGAGTGATTTAGTTAATTAAAAAATAAGTTTGAACAAATGGCATAAATACAACAAACTTTTTAATTTTAAAGAATACAGTCCTTATTAATATAAATAACAACTCGCCAATAACTACTAATGAATAAAGAAAATTGGTTTTTGAAAATAGCCACTAACCTTAGGCAAACTGCATATTGCTAATTATTAATTGTTCAAAAACTATACTTATTTACATATAAAAACACTCCTGAAATATTAATTATATTCATTTACATATAATTATTATATTTGTATCAATAGTATATCTAAAAACATATAATCATGCTTGCTGAATTTGTCAAAGAGAAACGTAAAGAAGTCGGGTTAACTCAAGAAGAGTTTGCGGATAGAGTAGGGGTGGCTTTAACGGTAATTCGTAAAATAGAACAAGGGAAAACAAATTTAAACCTAGACAAGGTAAACCTTGTTTTGGCTATGTTTGGACATGAACTAACGCCAACTAAAATAACAAACTCATGAGGCAAGCAAACGTTTTATACAAAGAAATACATGCGGGTGTGTTAACAGAAACAGACGAAGGAGAATATTGGTTTGAGTACGATAAAAATTACATAACTCAATATCCTCAACAATTCATTTCTTTTTCTTTTCCGGTAAAAGAAACCATTTACAAAGAAAAACGATTGTTTCCTTTTTTCGAAGGTTTAATTCCCGAAGGCTGGTTGTTAGAAATAGCCACAAAGAATTGGAAAATCAATCCAAATGATAGAATGGGTTTATTATTAACTTGTTGTTCCAATTGTATTGGAGCGGTAAGTATTCATCCTTTAAACAGTAAAACAGATGAATAAGTGTTTGTATTGTTATCAAGAATTAGACAAAGAGGAAAAAGATTTTCATAACACTTGTAGTCTTGAGTTTTTCGGAACCAAGACTTCACCAGTATTGGAGTATTCTTTTGAAGAAATGGAAAGTTTAGCCAAAGAAACTATACAGCGAAACATTTCCGTACCAGGAGTCCAGCCTAAATTATCGATGGATTTTAACAGTACAACTTCTCGTTTAACAGTAGTAGGGGCTTTGGGTGGGAATTATATATTCAAACCTCCAAACAAAGATTACCAAGAAATGCCCGAAAACGAGCATGTCACCATGCGAATAGCGGAAGCTTTCGGAATTCAGGTAGTACCTTCTAGTTTGATTCGTTTAAAGTCTGGAGAATTGTCGTACATCACAAAACGTATAGACAGAACTGTGGAGGGAGATAAAATTCATATGTTAGATTTTTTCCAAATCACAGAAGCTTTTGATAAATACAGAAGTTCCATAGAACGCATAGGAAAAGCTTTACATACCCATGCAACCAACACCCAATTAGACAAATTGTTCTTTTTTGAAATGGTGGTATTTTCTTACCTAACAGGAAACAACGACATGCATCTAAAAAACTTTTCCATGATAGAGCAGCAAGGGAGTTGGAAATTAGCTCCAGCTTATGATTTGTTAAATGTAGCCATTGTAAATCCAGCAGACAAAGAAGAATCTGCCTTAACGATCTGTGGTAAAAAAAGTAATTTAAATAAATCTGATTTTGAAAAAATTGGCGAAAATCTGTTACTAACACCCAAACAAGTCTCTGGAGTATTCAAACGTTTTTCTAAAAAGAAATCTATAGCGACAGACTTGATTCATCAATCTTTTTTAAGTGAGGAGATGAAAAAGAAATACATAGAATTGTTAGAAGATAGGTTTTCAAAGATATTATGAATTTACTAATTATTCAATCCTTCTATTTTTCACTAACTACTTGATACTAGCTACAAGATAGTTCTTCATTTCATTTCTAGCTTGACGAAGTATCAAGACGAAATGAAGAGATAATACTTACAATTACAAGTTCACATACAAGGCAAAAGAAGATAATAGATGAATTATAGTGTAAAGAAAATCTAATTTTTCTCACCACTCACTACTCACTACTCACAGTCCTTTTACCAACTACAAACTACCAAAAATACACCCTACCCACACAAATCATAAAAATCCTTATCAATTATCAACAAAACCAATCAATCTATGGGAATGACTTTGTATATTTAGCTAAAATTGTGGTCAGTTGTACATTTCCGTACATGAGCTGTAGAGAGATATGCCAAAAAACAAAAATTACCAAAAAAGGATAACGGTTCTAGACGAATGTTTTGCAAGTAGAACAGGATTGTATACACTTGAGAAACTAGAACAAGTAATTTTAGAAAAATTAGAAATAAAAGTATCTAAAAGAACAATTCAAAATGATATCGACTCTATTCGTGATATCATAGAAAATGACATTGCCAAAGATATAGATGTAGATCAGTATCCTGTTTTTCAAACAGGGTTGTATGAAGGGAAAAAGAAAGTCTTTCGGTATGCTAAAGCTGAGTATGCTTTAGGAAATCAATTATTATCAAAATCAGACCAGGAACAATTAGAAGACACTTTAGCGATTTTAGCCAGGTATAGAAATAGAGAAGAATTTAACTGGTTAGATGAATTATTTCCTAGAATCCAATCGGCTTTTGAGTTGGTGCACGAAGATTATAGTGGACTAATTAGCTACGAAACTAATAGAGATTACACAGGACAATCTTGGGTAGGGAAATTGTACAATCAACTAGTCAAAGGAAAAATATTAAATATAGAATATAAAACCTTTGCTAGTGAAACTAGTTATATCAGAAAAGTACATCCTTATCATTTAAAACAATACAATAGCCGTTGGTTTTTGTTTGGTTACGAAGAGGGTGAAAACTATACGGGAATCACCAACTTAGCATTAGATCGAATTGTTTCAATTACTGAAACTACAGAGAATAGTTTGCCAAATACAATAGATTGGGGAGATTATTTTGACGAAATCATAGGGGTGTCCAAACCTAATGATATTGAACCCATAGACATCAAACTTCGTTTTTCTTCTTCAAGAATTCAATATGTGTCCACAAAACCCATACATGGTGCAAGCCAACGAATGGACAAAACTGATCCTGAAAACAGAACCATTATTATTAACGTAATCCCTAACCGGGAATTATATCAAACCTTACTTTCTTTTGGAAATGATGTAGAGGTTATTGAGCCTGATTTTATAAAGAAGGAACTTTTAGAAAGTAAATAGTTTTGATACGCAATTACATTTCATGCCTACATCTCATCTTTGTAGGGTAATCATTAAAAATCATATGTTATGAGTAACAATACTAGTATTCAGTGTCCAGATTGTGGGAGTCAAATAGATGTAAATGACATCTTAAAACATCAATTAGAAGAAGTGATTCGTGGAGAGTTTCAGGAAAAGCAAGCAAAATTGGTAAAAGATCAAAAAGCCAAGGAGGAGGCTTTGGAAAAAGAAAAAGATGAATTCGAAGCAAAGAAACAACGTGAGAACGAATTGTTTAAAGAGCGTTTAGAGGTAGCTGAAAAGAAAACTAGAAGGGAGTTAGAAGTGAAATTGTCTAAAAAACTAGCCGATGAAAATGAAGAACGTTTAAAAAGCATGCAAAAGGAATTGGCAGAAAAGTCTGAACAAGTAAAAGAACTAAACCGTTCTAAAGCAGAGATAGAAAAGTTAAAACGCGAAAAGGATGAAGCCAAAGAACAGGCAAAGCTTGAAGCTGAAAAACAACTTTCTGAAACTCTGATAGCTGAAAAAGAAAAAATTAAAAGGTTGGCTTCTGAGGAAAATGAGTTGAAAATGAAAGAGCTAGAAAAGCAGTTAGCAGATCAAAAAAAGCTTACGGAGGAAATGAAACGTAAGCAAGAGCAAGGATCTATGCAATTACAAGGGGAGGTCATGGAACTAGCTATTGAGGAGTGGTTGTCTAGCCAATTTCCTTTAGATAGTATTGATGAAATTAAAAAAGGAGCAAACGGTGCAGATTGTATTCAAACCGTAAATACTAGAGAGCTAGTAAATTGCGGAACCATTTATTATGAAAGCAAACGCACCAAAGCTTTTCAACCTGCTTGGATAGAAAAGTTTAAAAATGATATTAGAGATAAGGGGGCCAATATAGGTGTATTGGTTACAGAAGTAATGCCTGCAGATATGGATAGAATGGGGATGAAAGAAGGGATTTGGATTTGTTCTTTTGAAGAATTTAAAGGTTTGTGCTCAGTCCTTAGACAATCTATAGTTCAGTGGAGTAGAGTGCTTCAAAATCAAGAAAACAAAGGTGATAAAATGAGTTTGTTATATAGCTTTTTAACCAGTAATGAATTCCGTTTACAAATGGAGGGAATTGTTGAAGGTTTTACTCAGATGAAAAAAGATTTGGATAGTGAAAAAAATGCAATGAAACGCATTTGGAAACAGCGTGAAAAACAAATCGAAAAAGTAACAGACAATTCAATTAACATGCATGCTTCTATTAAAGGGATTGCCGGGAATGCCATTCAAAGTATTGCGGCTTTGGAATTGAATTCAGAGGAAACGTTAGTAATTGAGTAGATCATTAGTATATATAAATCCAAGGGGTTTTCTTTTATAAACCTCTTGGATTCTTTTATTTAGCTGTTTTTGTGTGGAATTGAGTTTAGATCTACGTAATTAGCATCAAATAACAGCGCTTATTTTTGAGGTACTTTGTATATTTACGAGTTATAGTAATAGTTAATATCGATTAAAATACAAAAGTGAACAAGACAATAGTATTTGATGCAAATTTTACAGCTGGGGGAATATTCTTTAATGAATTTTCCTCACTTAGAGCATATTTGCTACATGAGGATTTTATAGAGTTGTTGAAGAGTGATATTGAAGAGAATAAAATATTAAGTGTTAATACTTTATCTGCTAGAAAAAGGATTGTTTCTGAAATCATCCGTAGATATAAAACAATGCCTCAAGGTTTTTGGGAGTTTTTCCAAAATTTAAATACACAAGAAACCAAACTTGCATTGTTTTACGTATGTTTAAAAACATATCCAATTGTATTAGACTTACATTTTAATACAACAGTTCGTATGCAAAAGTTGGGAGAATTTATAGATGATTATAAAATTCAAATGAGATTAGACGAATTAACAACAACTTCTGAAGAGGTTGCTTCTTGGTCTGCATCCACGTTAAAAAAAATAAACACTCAATACAGAAAAGCTTTAAAAGATGCCGAGTTGTTAAAAGACAAACAGCTTATCAAACCTTATGGAGTTTCGGAATCTTTTTGGACTTATTTTAATGCAAATAATGAATCTTGGTTCATAGAAGCCTGTTTTAACAATTAATAGATGACAATATCAGAATTATACGACAAGCTAGCTGATGATGGTTTCAAAGATTTTGAAACAGGAAATTTATTTTTTCCTGCCTATATGTACGTGTACAAAGCTGAAGAAGAATATCATATAAATCAAGAAATAGAGGATATCAAAAACAGATTACATCGTCCTACAAATTATTTAGATGTGATGATTTTAGATATTTATGAAGAATTTTTGGAGTATTTAAAACAGGCTAAAATGGCAAAAACCAACAAGTTTGAATTTTACATGCAACGTGAAAAAGACAAACAGGATGCTGTAGAAAAGTCTCTGTTTAAAGATGCCTACGACCCCAAGTTTTTAGAATATTTAAATACTAAAATTAAAAAGCATTTAGCAATTGAAGATAATTTTCAAAGATCTTATGTTTTTTTAAAAGGTTTTGGAAATGCATTCCCATACATACGCACAAGTAGGTTCTTTAACAATTTTGAAAAATATGTGAAAGGTTACAAACTGATTATGTTTTATCCCGGAGAGGCAAAAGAATACTATTCTCTTTTTGGATTGTTAAAAGATGAAAATTTATACAGAGCAATCAAGCTAATAAACGAATAAGAAAAAGATGTTATTAAAAGAAATATATGCTAGAAGCATTGATAGAGAAATCAATCCTGCGGTTGTAGTAAGTAATAAAGATCAAAGTACTATTGATGCTGAGATCAAAGAATATGTGTTTACCAAAGAGTTGATTGAAAAACTGTATATAATGATCAATACAGTATTGAATCAAAAATCTGGAAAAACTGGTATTTGGATCAATGGGTATTATGGTTCGGGGAAATCACACTTTATCAAATATGTACATTACTTGTTAGATAAGGAAACTACAGAAATAGCATTTACAGCTTTTGAAAAAGCGGTGAATGATGAATATGATGAGATGGCTGTAGATGCCAATCAAGATATTACGGTTAGCAATCTTCGTTTGTTAAAGAAAAAAGTATTGTCTACCAGTGCAGACAATATCATGTTTAATGTTGAGGATGAAACAGACGATGGAGATCAAGAGCGTTTAACACGTATTTTCCTAAACATGTTCAATCGTTTTAGAGGCTACAATTCTAATGATATTCCTTTGGCTTTGTTGTTGGAAAAGCAGCTAGACAAAAAAGGAGTATTTAAGGAGTTTAAAATTAAGGTGGAAGAAGAAACGGGTTTTAATTGGGAGGAAGATGCTGCTCAAGCGGCTGCTTTTCAGTTAGAAGATATTTTAGACATTGCAAAAGATTTATGCCCAGAAATAGACAAAGTGGCTTTGCATACAAAATTATCTAATCCCGAAACATTTAAAATTGGGATCAAAGCTAGTTTAATCCCAGAACTTCAAGAGTTTTTAAAAACAAAAGACAAAGACTACCGTTTGCTGTTTTTAGTAGATGAAGTTTCTCAATATGTAGGAACTAATAAAGAAATTCTGTTAAATTTTCAGAACATCATAGAGCGTGTAAGTAACGACTGTAACAACCAAGTTTGGATTGCCTGTACAGCACAACAAACCTTAGACGAAGTTTCTGAAAGTTCTGAGGGTGTAACGGATGTGAATGATGAATTTGGGAAGATTTTAGGTCGTTTTGATACTCGTATTTCTTTACAGAGTAACGATGCTTCTTACATAACACAACGTAGGGTATTAGATAAAAATAGTAATGGGATTGAGTATTTAACAGACTTGTTTCATCAGAACAAGGATTATATAGAAAACCAATTCAAGATCAATCACGATTTGTACAAAGGGTATAGATCAGAAGATGAATTCATTATTGGTTATCCTTTTATTCCTTATCAATTTAAGTTGATAGCTCATGTATTCGAAGCTTTTCAACAGTTACAATTTGTTATCAAACAAGTAAAAGACAACGAGCGTTCTATTTTAGGGATTACCCATTTTACTGCCAAGGAACATGCCAATGATCCTGTAGGTGGTTTTATGCCTTTTGATGCGTTTTACAATAAATCTTTAGAAACCAACTTAACCAATAGAGGTGCTAAGGCAATAGAAAATGCCATGCAATTACCGTATGTCCAAAAGAATCCTTTTGCCAAACGTGTAGTAAAAGTATTGTTTATGATTTCTAATTTGTTAGAAAACCAAAGACAAACATTCCCTTCTAATGTAGAAAACCTGGGAGTGCTGTTAATGGATACTTTGGATCAAAATAAAAAAGAACTCCAAAAAAATATCAATCAAGTATTGTCTCATTTGGTAGAGGAAAGCATTATTCGTGAAGAAAAAGGAAGTTTCTTCTTTTTTAACGAAGACGAAATGGATGTGCAAAAAATCATTAGTGGTCAAATTCTAGTATTAGAGGATCGCTTAACAACTTTTGACAAACTGATCAGGCCGTTAATGAGTATTTCTGCGAAAGTAACATTTGGACAAAATGATTTTAAAGTAGGTTATGGAGTTGAAGGGAAAGAGTTTTTGAGGAATGGAGATTTTAACATATCCGTTTTAATGTTAGACAACACTCCCTTAGAGCAAAAAGCCTTAGATGTTAACAAAAAAGACTTAGTTATTGCTGCAAATGAATGGTTTGCCAACGATAAAACCTTGCGTAAAGAGTTTGATTGGTACTGCCAAACTGAAAAATACTTTTTAACAAACCCTGGTGGTGGAACAGGAGATAGAAACAGAACTAACGAAAAGTTTAAGGAACGTAACAATGACTTGCTAAAAAAACTAACCTTAATTTTTAAGGATAAATTAACAGAAACTCGTTTTGTATCTCAAAATAGACTCGTAGAGAGTAGTGAAGTAAATGGAACTGTGGTTGCAGACCGTATTAGCAATGTCATTCAATTACATTTAGGGGGTATATACAACAAACATCTTTTATCTACTCAGTATGCACGTACACAGCAAGAGTTAAAAAAGTCAGTAGCAGATGCACAGGTTTTGTTTGATACTTTAGATCCTGCAGAGCAATTGGTCAATGATTTTATTACGCAACACAACAACCAAATTACAGTATATGATCTAATCAACTATTTTCAAAAAGAACCTTTTGGTTGGCGTTTTGAAGCCGTTTTAGACATATTAGTACATTTAGAGAAAAAGAAAAAACGTGAGTTTAAATACAAGGGACAGGAGCGTTACAATCGTGTAGATTTTATCAATAAAGCGGTTTCAACAGCAGAAAGAACTTCTTGTGAAGTGATTTCTAGTGAAGAGATAGATCAACAAACCTTAGTAGAGGTTGTAAATGCTTATAAAAACATCTTTAATCAAGTATTGGGAGGTGAGCAGGTTACTACAGATCAAAATAAATTGTACGATGATCTAATTGCAGCACTTAGAATTCAAGAAAAAAGGAATACAAATTTATATAGCAAATATGCCAAATATCCGTTTAGCAACATCTTTTCAAAAGTAAATAGTACGCTTCAGCAATGGGTACATATAACAGATCTTAAAAAATTATTCAAAAATATAATTGAAGAGCAGACTTTGCTAAAAGAGCAAATGGATCAGGCCAAATCCATTGAAGAATTTGCCCAAAGTAAAATAGCAAAGTACATAGATATTCAACATTTTGTTCGCGAGAATAATGAAAATTTCAAATTATTGACAAATGAGGAAATAGAAAAAGTTAAAAAAATAAACCACTTTTTTATTTTAGAAGATCCTCGTAAAGAATTTAGACACATTGTAAAGGCTGCTGAAGAATTAAAAGCGGCTTTAGAACAAAGAGCACAAGAGTTACAGAAACAAACAATAGATGCCTACCAAGAATTGTTTAAAGAATTGCATTCTGAAGCAGAAAAAAGAAAAGTGTCTACACAACACTATGCTGAGGAAGAATACATATTAAAAGGAATTCAAAATACAACGAGTCTTGGTGCCTTAAAAAACAAATATTTAGAGGCTAATAACTTTAAGTCAACAGAATTAAAAAAAATAGTACAAGCCACTCCTGTAGCCGTAGGTGATAAGGTTGCAGAAACTGAAAACTATTATGTAAGCAAAGGAGCATCAGTAATTACCAACGAAAAAGAACTAGAGGCTTATTTGTTAAAACTCCGTAGAGAAATGTTACAGTTGTTACAAAAGAATAAAAACATCATCATTAAATAAGCTATGAATACCAAAACATTTGCTCAAGAAGCTCGTAAAATTTTAATGCGTGGTGTAGCCAAACAATTGTTGTATTGGGGCTTTACAGAAAAAGGAGACCTACTAGAACAACCACAAAAAGTATCTGGAGGATATATATTTAGAGGACAAGCTTTTGATGATGCATCGGTACCTGCCTTGTGGCATGCTTTGGCAAAAGCCATAGATAAAAAAGGGGTAGAGGCAGTGGTAGAAGAAGCTGCTTATACTTGGTTCAACCGCATCATGGCATTGCGTATTTTGGCAAAAAATGGCTACGAAGAACCACAATTAGAAAACACTCCTGGTTTAGAACATACACCATTATTATTACAAAGAGCTCGTCAGGGGAAATACAGTTTTTTAAAAGCTGAGGAACAAGTTCGTTTGCAAAAAATATTGACAGACTACAGCAAAGATCAAGAAATTTTTGCCCTTTTGTTAAAAGGCTACTGCCACAGCCACCCAACATTACAGCGTGTATTTGGTAGAATAGATGATTATACCGAGCTATTGTTGCCAGACAACATGTTGCAAAACGATGGTTTTTTACACTTACTAAATACCACAGATGCCATTGCTGATGAAGACTACCAAAAGGTAGAATTGATTGGTTGGTTGTATCAGTTTTATATTTCTGAAAAGAAAGATGAAGTTTTTGCTTCTTTTAAAAAAAACAAAAAAGCCGAAGCGAAAGACATACCAGCAGCCACACAAATTTTTACACCCAATTGGATTGTAAAATACATGGTAGAAAACACAGCTGGTAAAATTTGGTTAGACAAAAACCCTAACAGTCCATTAAAGGACAGCATGAAATATTTGGTAGACGGTTCCCGTCATTCTGAACTTGTTTCAGAATCTCAGAACAGTAATGACACTGAGGCCACTGAGCGTAGTCGAAGTGTACTCGAATTGCAAAATGTCAGTTCGAGTGCGGAGCGTATCGAGAACTCAGAGAATGCATCTCAAAATATTGTCAGTTCGAGTGCGAAGCGTATCGAGAACACACCAATCATAAACTCCGTAGAAGACCTAACCCTAATAGACCCAGCTTGTGGTTCTGGTCACATTTTAGTAGAAGGTTTTAGCCTAATTTACCAAATGTACATGGAGGAATACTACGAGCCTGAAGAGGCTGTAGAAGCCATTTTTAAAAACAATTTATTTGGTTTAGACATAGATGATAGAGCAGCCCAACTAGCCAATTTTGCCATTTTACTAAAAGCGGCCAAAGTATATCCTAAAGTTTGGGAAACTACATGGCTACCCAATGTGCATGCCATGCCCGAGGCTGAAAATTTTAGCTACGAAGAAATTCGTGACTTTTTAGGGGAACAAGGAGAGGTTTATACGGATGAGTTGGCAACAGCTTTACAAATAATGAAAGAGGCCAAAAACTTAGGTTCTGTAATGCAGTTCAACCTAAGTACAGAAGCCAGAGACTTTATAACAAAACGTTATGTTACACTAACCAAGCAAGAGTTTATAGACTTTAACCTAGAAGCTATTTTGCAAAAAGCCAAAGCTTACATACCTGTATTGTTGGCTTTAACAAAAAAATATACGTCTGTAGTAGCAAACCCACCTTACATGGGACAAAAGAGTATGAATGCGGATTTAAAAAATTATGTAAATACGCATTATCCAACAACAAAATCTGATTTAATGACGATTTTTATGGAGGTGATACCAAACATGACTAAAGATAATTCTCGTTTTGCATTGATTAATTTACCTTCTTGGTTATTTTTATCTTCTTTCGAAAAAATCAGAAAGAACTATTTAGATAATTTCACTTTTGATAGTTTACTACATATGGGGCGTGGTATTTTTGGAATTGACTTTGGTTCTGTAGCGTTTGCTATTAAAAAAACTAAGTCTGAAAATGCTTTGGGTAGTTACTTTAGATTACACGAACGTAATTTTCAACACATTCAATACAAAGACATTGAAAAGCTATTTTTATATAGCAATGGAAAAGAAAAATATAAATACGATTTCAATCTCTACCGTGGTGAAGAAGGTATTACAGAGATTCCAAAAAATGGAACTTTAGATGGTAAAAAGTTGTTTTATCCAAACATCCCCCAAACCAACTTTTCCAAAATACCAGGCAGCCCTATTGCGTATTGGGTGAGTGAGAATATTTATAATCAATTTAAGAATGAAAAATTATTAAATGATACTGGAAATGCGGTAAAAGGGTTAGATACATGTAATAATGAAAGATTTGTCAGATTATGGCATGAAGTAGTTAAGAATAAAATAAGTTTTTTTTCAAAAGGAGATAATACTGATTACAAGTGGTTTCCGTATTTGAAAGGTGGTGGTCAGAAAAAGTGGTATGGCTATTTTGATGAAATAGTATTATGGGAAAATAATGGAGATGAAATTAAGAACTATAGAAATCCTGATGGCTCAATTAAATCTCGTCCCCAAAATATTAAATATTATTTCAAAAAAGGTATTACTTGGTCTAGTATAAGTAGTGGATCCTTTGCAGTAAGGTTTATGAATAATTCTATTTTTGGAGGAGGAGGTAGTGCTTTGTTTACAAAATCTATAATTGATGAATATCTAATGGGACTTTTGAATAGTAAAATTGTCTCATATTTTTTATTAGTATTTAATCCAACTTTTAATTTTTTAGTAGGTGATTTAAAGAAAATACCAATATTACATTTTAAAGAAAATTGGGTTAAAGGTTTGGTAGTAAAGAATATTAATGTATCAAAAAAAGACTGGGACTCAAAAGAAACCTCATGGGATTTTGAACAGTCTCCTTTATTAAACAACCAAACCAATTTAGAAGCAAGTTATAAAGCTTGGCAAAAAAATGTAACCAAAGACTTTTTTCAGTTACATGCCAATGAAGAAGAACTCAACCGTATTTTTATAGATATTTATGGCTTGCAAGAGGAGTTAACTCCAGAAGTAGCCTTAAAAGACATTACCATTTTACAAGAAGAACTAAATGCTAAAGATTTAGAAAAGTTAGAAGTCACTTTTAAAGAACAAGGTGCAGAAGCTATAGCACTACCTATTAATAAAGCAGAAGTCATAGCTCAGTTTATTTCTTATGCTATGGGTGTATTTATGGGTCGTTACCGTTTAGACAAACCAGGGTTAAACATTGCACATCCAAATCCTACCAAAGAAGAATTGGCTAGTTACAGTTATAATGAGCAAGAAATCATCATAGACGAAGATGCTATCATACCTATAATGGGAACCGCTTGCAATTTTCCAGACGATGCCTTGCAACAAATAAACCACTTATTAGATACCTTGTGGGGAGCAGAAACACGTATAGAAAACAGCAACTTTATACAAGATTGTTTAAACAAAGACTTAGAAAAATATTTGGTAAAAGACTTTTACAAAGATCATTGTAGCAGATATAAAAAGAAACCTATTTATTGGTTGTTTAGTTCACCCAAAGGAGCGTTTCAAGTATTGGTATACATGCACCGTATGAATGCTTTTACCGTAGAAAAAATACGTGCCAATTATTTGTTAGAACACATCAATCATATAACATCCGAAATAACGGTGTTAGAAAAGAATTCAGCCAATTTAAGCACAGCAGAAAATAAAAAGTTAGACCTGTTGCGCAAACAATTGATAGAATGTGAAAACTATGATGTGGAATTAAAAGACATGGCAGATGCACAAATTGTCTTAGATCTAGACGATGGTGTAACTGTAAATTACAAAAAGTTTGAAACTGTAGTGGCTAAGATAAAGTAGTATGATAGAAGAGAAAGCACTTACCTATTTTAATAATTTCCCAGATCTAAAAATTCTGTTCTTTTTTGATGAACAAAAAGAGTTTTTGGAAGAAGTACAGAAACTGTCAACCAATGTGTTTAAGGTGGTGTACTGGGAAAACAATCCTTTTGTATTAAAATATCAGTTAACTCAAGAAATGCAACATGAAAAAATATTCTTGTATGTACCTTTAGCACAACCCAATACCCAAGAAGCTTATCATGCGTTTCCTTTAATGGGCTTATTGTTGGCTAACAAAGAGTTACAGTTAGATAACGTGGGTACGTTTATGGAAGAATTTGGTTTGCAACGCAATCAAAAAAGGTTGGTGAGCAAATACATCAAAGAGCTAAAATACAGTTCTGTACAAAACATTTGCAAACCGGTGTTAACATCAGGTAGTTTTCAAGAAAAAGACTTGCAAAGAGCTTTGTTATCTGCATTTCTAAAGTTTAAAAAAACAGAAAATTGGTATTCAATCATTACCAAATTGGGTATTTGGTCTCAAGAAGAATATCAAGAGCAGTTTAAAACGGTTGAGAATAAAATAAAAGCTAATGGTTTAGAAGAGATCCTTTTGGAGCAAATAAATAAGTATACCAACTTGTATGCTACAGAATTTTGTAAAACTATATGCAGACAGGCAATATGTAGTTTATGGTACAATTATACTACTCAAAACAGCAACCTAGCCAAAGAAGATCCTTACCAAAAATTAAAAATAAATGATGCTACAAGTATTATTAAGACGAACCAATGGTGGCAAGAAATAGAGAATAATGAAAGTTTAGAAAAACCATTCAAAACTCTGTTGTTGCATTTAGATAAAGATATTCAAAGTCAACAACTGGTTAAGTGTTATGGAGTAGAAACCAAATTTCAATATTATACACCACAATTAGTGTGGGAAGTATTAAAGGTAATTACGTTGCAATTAAATACCCAAACATCAGAAGTATTAGAAATCATCAACAGGTTAAGTTTACAGCAGGAAATTAAAAATACTGAAAGACAAACTATTGTTTGGTTACGTCATGTGTTAAAATTTTCGCAAGAAATTCAACAAATAGAAAGTTACCATTACAATAACACGGAAGATTATATCCATGCATACACAGAAACAGGATACAAAATAGACAGTTTGTATAGAAAATCTATTTTGGCTTACAAAAAAATAGACCTGGCTGAAGTACCAAAGAGTGTTGCAACAGAAGATATTTTTAGAACAGTAAATGAAACATATCAAAAACATATAGATCTACAAAATAGGACTTGGTTACAATCTTTAAATCAAATACATTTTGATTACAAAGAATTAAAAGTACCCAAACAGTATGATTTTTATAAAAATGAAGTGGCTACTGTAAATCAAAAACTAGTAGTGATCATTTCAGATGCATTGCGTTACGAAGCTGCAGTAGACTTGTTAGCCATAATGCATGGGGATTCTAAAAACACAGCAGAAATAAAATATCAATTAGCCTCAATTCCTTCTAAAACGAATATAGGTATGGCTCAATTATTACCAGGAATCAAATCATTTAACAATGGAGAGGTGTTGAGTGATGATTTGTCAACATCTGGAACAGATAATCGAACCAAAATTTTACAGGCTTACAAAGAAAAAGCGATAGCAATTCAATATACCGAAGTAGATAGTTTATCTCAGAAAGAAGCAAGAGAATTGTTTAAAAACAACCTAGTGTATATTTACCACGATGTAATTGATGCTACGGGAGACAAACGAGTATCTGAACGTAGGACGTTTGAAGCAGTAGAAAGTGCTAAAGATGAACTAGCTAAATTTGTAAAGATGCTTCATAGTTCTTACAATGTAACCAATGTGCTAATAACGGCAGATCATGGTTTTTTATATACAGATGAAAAAATAGAAGACAAAGCTCTAGAAGCATTGCCTAAAAATATTTTGAGTTCTCATAATAGATTTTTTATAACCGAAGAAGATCATAACCAGGAGTTAGGGTACACATTTCCACTAAAATTAACAACAGCTTTTGATGATGAGGTGTATGTTACCACACCTTTTTCTGTAAATAGATATCGAAAATCAGGAGTGGGACATCAATTTGTACATGGCGGTGCTAGTTTACAGGAATTGGTAACTCCTGTAATTGTGAGTAGTAGAAAACGCGTGGAGTTTGCTAAAAAAGTAATGCCTACGATTTTAAATAAAGGAAAATTATCGATAGTTTCTAATGTGTTGAAATTTAATATTTTACAAGAAAATGAGATTTCTAAATTAGAAAAAGAACGTAGTGTAAGAGTAGCATTATACAAAGACAATCAGTTAGTTTCTAACGAAATAATCTTAGAGTTAAATAAAGTATCAGAATCTCCTTCAGAAAGATTATTCAATGTGTTGTTGATTATTACGGCAGTAGCAGCTGAAACGAATATGTTAAAATTAAAAGTATTTGATGTTGAGGATGAACTAAATCCATTGATTGAGGAATGGGTTCAAAACAACACTTCGATAGCACAAGATTTTTAGACTATGGAATTAAAAGAAAAAATAATTCTTCATTTTGAAGGAAAGGTAGTACGTAAAGATTTAACGGCATTGGTCAAAGGAAATAACCCTGTGCCTGCTTATGTATTAGAGTTTTTATTAGGACAGTACTGTGCCATTGATGATGAAGAAATCATTAAACAAGGGGTTGATAAAGTACGTACCGTAATTAAAGATAATTACGTACACCGTTCCGATGCTGAAACAGTAAAACACAAAATTAGATCTCAAGGAACCTACAAAATTATAGACAAAATAAATGTTCATCTTAATGATGGTGCTGCTAATGTGTATGAAGCTCAGTTTGCCAATTTAGGGATTAGTAAAATTCCTATTGCAGAAAACATGGTTTCCAACAATCCTAAGTTATTAAGTGGAGGAGGAGTATGGTGTATTTTAACCATGGCTTATTCTCATGATGAAGAAGCATCTGTCCGTTGGTTAGTAGTTGATTTAAAACCAATACAAGTTGCCAATGTTAACTTGGAAGAATATATAGATAAAAGAGCAGCTTTTACAGCAAGTGAATGGACGGATTTATTGATGCACAGTATTGGGTTAAAACCTGAATATTTCAATCAACGAGATAAGTTTATTCAATTGTCTCGTTTGATTCCTCATGTAGAAAATAATTACAATTTTATAGAACTAGGACCTAAAGGTACAGGAAAGTCACATATCTTTTCTGAATTATCTCCACATGGTGTGTTGGTTTCTGGAGGAGATGTATCCAAAGCTCGTTTGTTTGTAAACAATACAGGAAGAGGAGCTATTGGTTTAGTGGGGTATTGGGATGTAGTTGCCTTGGATGAGTTTGAACAAGAAAAAGGTTCTAAAAGAACGGATGGAGATTTGGTAAAAATCATGCAGAACTACATGGCGAATCAAAGCTTTAACCGTGGTAAAGAAACCTACCAAGCAACAGCTTCTATGGCCTTTGTAGGAAACACCAAACACAATGTTCCTTACATGTTAAAAAACTCACACCTGTTCGAATCTATTCCTGAAGGCTATATAAAAGGAGCTTTTTTAGATCGTATGCACATGTATGTACCAGGTTGGGAAGTGCGTATTTTAAAAAGTAACGTGTTTTCTAATGAGTATGGTTTTATTGTGGATTACATAGCAGAATTGCTCCGTGAACTTAGAAAGTATGATTATGCAACCATTTTAGATGAATATGTAATCTTAGACGGTTCTTTAACAACCCGTGATAAAACAGCTATTCGTAAATCATTCTCTGGAATGATGAAGTTATTGTACCCTCATAAACAAGTTTCAGAAGAAGAAGCTTTGGTAGTGCTTGATTTTTGTATGGAAGGACGTAAACGTGTCAAAGATCAATTGTATATTATAGATGAAACGTTCAAGGCAGAGCCAGTGGAGTTTTCTTATAAAATCAATAGTTCTGGTAAAGTAGTGATTTCTGAAACTTTAGAAAATTTAAATTATAAGGCAGAGCTCCAGGTACAAGAAGAGGAAGAAGAACAAACAACACAAGAAACTAGTCAAGAACCTATTTTAAATTTAAAACCACATCAACAAATTCTAAAGGACAACCAAACGGGAATTTCTTATAAAAAATTGTTTGCAAACTATTTAAAAGGAGCTTTTAATCTTACATTACAAGATCCTTATATCCGATTGCCTTATCAATTTAAAAATTTATTAGAATTTTGTGTGATGTTAGGGTATAATAAAGATCCTGAAGTAGAAATAAATTTAGAAGTTATAACATGGAATAACGAAGAATACCAACAAGATTCAATCGCTTATTTAGAAGAACTGGCAGAAACGGTTCAAGAATTAGGAATTCACTTAACATATAGATTAGAACATCATCATGATCGTTTTATTGCAGCTGATAATGGGTGGAAGATTACTTTAGGTAGAGGCTTGGATATTTTTGAAAAAATAGAAGGACGATTTAACATAGCAGATGTAGATCAAAATAGAAGAAAATGTAAATCTTGTGAGATGACTTACTTGAAAATATGATAACAATAATGTTTGTTTAGATTACAAAATAATAGTGATATTTAAAAACCCTATGCAGTTTACTGTATAGGGTTTTTAAGTCTATTTCAGTTGCGAAAATAGATTGCATACCTAAGCCCTTTCTTTGTGTCATTATTAATTCAAACAAATATTGACATGAAAAAAACAATGACAATTTTAGCAATCCTAATTACTTTCACAGGATTTTCTCAAGAAAAAATAAGTAGTTATTCTTCTACGTATTTAGATGGTAAAGAATTCGATATCAACGCTTCTAAAGGGAAGAAAGAAGGAGACTACACCTACTACATTGATGTATACTCTAGAGAGAGTTATACAAAAAGTATAGCTTTAAGCATAGACATTAAAGACATTGATAAATTTACTACCTCTTTATCTATGGCCAAAGACAAGCTGAGTACTTGGTCCAAAACAGCGATTGAGAACAACGTTACCTCTTTAGACAAAACAATGGAGCATATAAAATTCAACAGTCCTGTTGCTTTTTACTATGGTTCAAAATGGCAGTTCGATTTTAGCGTAAATTACCTTTTTAGAGCTAAAATTATCGATGGACAAATGTACTTAATCATTCAAAATAAGAATGAATTGGTATCTAGTAGCAATCAATTTATGGATACCAAAGGTTTTTTATTGGTATTCTCTTCAGTGGATGAAATTGATGAATTTGTCAAAGCTTTAGACAAACAAAAAGTAATTCAACATTTTAATGTTCAAGAAAACACAGAGGAATTATTCAATTAAAAAAATCACAAAGATGTCTGAAAAGAAATTTAAAATACTAAGTATTGATGGAGGTGGTATTAAGGGAATTTTTCCTGCTAAGTTTTTAACCTGTTTAGAAGAAGAAATAGGTGAGGGACAAATACATAAACACTTTGACTTAATATGTGGTACATCCACAGGAGGAATCATTGCTTTAGCATTGTCTTTAGGAATTCCTGCAAAAGAAATATTAAAACTTTATCAGGAAAATGCGAAAATAATTTTTGGTTCTCAAAGCTATAATTGCTTTAAGAATCCTAAATATAATAATAGAGCTTTAGAAAATTTAATAAGAACTATTTTTAAAAAGTACCATGACAAGGATGAGGATCCTAGAATAAATGATGCTTTAAAAAAAGTAAAATTATTAATACCAATATACAATTTGTTAGATGGTGGCACACAAGTATTAAAAACCCCACATACAAGTGATTTAATGATAGACAAACATGTACCAATGTTTATGGCAGCCATGGCAACGGCTGCAGCACCAACTTATTTTAATGCCTATTCTAATACGTTTAAACGTATAGATTCAGAAATAGTAGAAGATTTTTCTAATAAAGTAGATGGTGGGGTATATGCAAACAATCCAAGCATGTTAGGAATTATTGAAGCCACAACTAGACTAGAACAAAAGTTAGAAAATGTCCAATTACTGTCTTTGGGTACGGGGCAATATAAGTATGAAGAAGCAAAGTCTAAAAAAATGTGGTCAACAATGTATTGGATCAATAAAAAAAGAATTTTAGAACTTTTTATGCAAAGTCAATCTCAGTTGGTTCATAACTCTGTGAACATTTTAAATAAATTTCATGAAGACTTTATATACAAGCGTATTGATATAGACTTCAATCATAATTTTAAAGTTGAAATGGATGATACTGATCCAGTGATATTAAAATCATTATCTGAAAAATCTGCAAGGAAATTTCAGATAGAAGGTGCTGAGGTAATGAAATTTTTTTGTGAGGAAAATCTAAGTAATAAATAAATTTTAAAAGAAAAAGGAATGGCAAACTGTAACAAACTATTTTTAGATTATAATGAAAATCTAACGATTAAAAAGACCAAACGTGATAAATTAAAGGATTCTAAGGAAGTATTAAGGACTAGAATTCGTAAATATTTTAAAGACAAACACCCAGAGTACAAACCTGAATTTTACATTCAAGGTTCTTACAAAATGGGGACAACTATTTTAACCAAAGACAATGAATGTGATTTGGATGATGGAGTCTATTTTAAAAGAGAAGCGGATGTAACTGCTACCACACTTCAAAAATGGGTGAAAGATGCACTAGACGGTGCTACAACAACCCCTGTAGAGCATAGAGCAAAATGTTTAAGAGTCATTTACAAAGAGGATTACCATATAGACTTTCCCGTTTATATATTTCCAGAGGAGGATGACCATCCTTCAATTGCTGTTAAGAATAATGATTTTGAAGAAAGTGACCCAAAAGAGGTAGTGGATTGGTACAAAGAAGAGAAAAGTAAAAGTGACCAATTGAATAGAATTGTAAAATATCTAAAAGGTTGGGGAGATCACAAAAGAAACAAAATGCCGAGTGGTTTAGCCATGACAATTTTAGCTGCTGAAAATTTAATTACGGATGAACGTGATGATATTTCTTTAAAAGAAACATTGATGAAGATTCAAGAAGTGTTGGAAGCTGATTTTACATGTGTAGTTCCTGCAACACCAGGAGATGATTAATTTGATAGTTATGATAGTGTTAGAAAAAATAATTTTTTAACCAATTTAGAAAACTTTATAGAAGATGCTAAAAAGGCTATTGATCAAGAGTCAAATCAATTAAAAGCGAGCAAGCTTTGGAGAAAACATCTAGGAGATAATTTTCCATTAGGAGCAGATGAGGATACCAATGCTAAAGAAACAGCTTTAAGAGCAGTTTCAGCGAATATTTTAGCAGGTAATGTATATGCACAAAGCGATGGGGATTTAAATTTAAATACATCTGGGGTGAAAAACAAACCTCATACAAACTTTGGAGGTCATGAAGTTTCATAAAAACAGAGCTAAGTCTCAAAATCAAAACCTTCCTTTAAGAGTTATTTTGATTAGAGAGAAAAAAATAATAGAAGCAGCTTATAGCTTTTTGTCTTGTTCAATAAAACAAGGAAAATTAGTATGTATAGGTAAAATAAAACCTACTGAGTATTCAACAGAATATACTGTTAAAATTGTGTACGATGCTATATCTAGTCCAAAAGTGTTTGTTGTAGATCCTTTGATAGAATATCACGATGACATTCATATGTATCCAAAGGATAATTGTTTATGTTTATATCATCCCAAAACAGATAATTTTTATTGGAACTCAAAAAAAGACAGCATTCATGACACTATTATTCCTTGGGCTTTAGAATGGTTTGTTTATTATGAATTATACCTAATATCAGGTAAATGGGAACATCCATTTAAACCTCATAAAATCTCAAAATAATACAGCCTGTTATTTATAGCAGACAGTCTTAAAATCGAGTTATTCCTAATATTTAGAATTTAAACTCATTAAAATTGAGATAGAAGAAAAATCACAAGAGATTCAAAATTTAATCTCTATTTACACGAAAGGAAGTTTAGAGAATATTTAGAGTATCGAGAACTACTAAATGAAAGAGTTTTTTCTAGTGATGAGTTAGATATTTGTGCTACTTATTTAAAAAATCAAACGAAGTTTAAAAAATTATGTGCAGATGAAGAAGTTTTTATAATCAAAGACCTTCATTTACAGAGGTATATCGATCAATTGTATTTTAATAAAAAATTAAAATTTAAGATATTAGAGATATAATAATGTCAAATAATCTTTATACATAGATGAATTTATACACGGTAAAGCGGTGTTCCTCCTTCAATCGTCAGCAAACAACCCCGCCAAAGTAAATAGCACTTTTTTTAAGCACTTCTATTAATTTTAATGTTTAAAAAAAGAGCTATTTTACATTCCATGTGCCTGAAGGCACTTTGTCACGGTTGTTGCGTTCCTCAATCAGTCCTCACGGCAATTCCTTTGTCTGCTTTTGTCACTTAACTTCATTCACACTCATGGCTTCGGTTCATTTCGTTCAGCCACAACACAGCCAACCATTGCCATAATTTTAGCTCGCCTTGCAGGTCGCTACGGGCTGCGGGTACTTGATTGTGTTGCCTCCGCCTTTTTGCCAACCACATCATCCAACATACAGGCTCTAGCAATGAATTCGGTACCCTTGTGTATTGTTCCGTTTCTCTCTAGGTTTTTGTTTGAAAAAATACAAAAACCTGCCTTTCAACTCCACACATAGCTGCAAACCACATTCGTACCTCATGCTCTTTTTGCACCACCCGTTGCTCCACTCGCAAGGCGGCTCGCTATCGCTTGGTCAGTGTTCGCAAACCGTTCGTTCCTCTCTCATTGCAACCAATGCCCACCGTTTGGCTCAAGGCTGTTTTACCTCATTACAGTCCAATGAAAATTCATTAATTAAAAGAAATCTCATTTTTAATTTAACGAAAGTTTACAATTCGAATTTCCCATGTGCTTGCGGTCGGTATTAACTTTTAATATCATTGGATTGTTTAAAATTTACCCATCTCAGCACCCCACAGCAAGAGGTTTTCCACTCCACTGCGTTGCATTACAAACCACTTGCTTTATGCCTTTTTAAAGAGAGAAATTATTTAAATAAAAAAGCATGCAAATATCGTTGCTTTCCTCCAGCCAACGCTCAACACTATCAAGGTCAAGCCCTATGGGTTTTGAAAAAAACTTTGAAAAGTATTTTCTTAATCAACCAACATAATACACCAAACTTTTTACCAAAAACCTTGACAGCATCTGCCACAGCAACAATGATATAGGCATCTTTTTTCTCCAAAAAAATATTGTTGCGGAACGCAGTGTAGCAACTTTAATTGGATAGCTATGCACTTTTTTGAAATCAAAACCCACCGAGTAGGGATGACCTACGACCAACCACACTTTTTTATTTTAAACAAAGGACTGAACAGCGGTAAACCGCTTTACAATCCTTGTCCGAACTGCTTTGTGGTGACCACCACAACAGAAGAGGATAAAAACACTTTATTTCATTTATCAATAATGCTTCAAATAGGCGGTTTTTTCGCCTATTATTTAAAAGGGAGTGTAATTCCATTTATAGGCATAAATGATTGTTCTAAGACCTTAAAACATGGTTTGTCTTTGAGTGCTGAGGTTGTTAAACATATACAAATCATTAAAACCCTAAATCAAGAACAAATCAGGCTTACACAAATGCTTTCTAAAATAGACCAACTAAAACAAGCTTATATACAATCTTGTTTTTCTCAAAAGAAAAATGAAATAAACACATAAAAAAATCTCCTGATCTAAAAGACCAGGAGACTTTAATATTTTGCCAAAAGCCAATAGCTAAAGGCTAACAACTAGAAGTTACTTCTTAAAAATCTTACGTAACAGGAGGGAGACAAAAAAGCTGACCACCGCTCCAATCACCGCCATGATGATAGTGAAGTAAACATCGTGTAGTTTGATATTCGCTAGGGTGGTAAACAATGTACCTCCAAATACAGTTGATTTTAATTGAAGATTTCCCATAGCTTTTTAGTTTTTATCTGACACCACAGCTTGACTGACCGCAGTGGCTACCGTTCCGGCAACTGCTACATACCCTGCAATGCTAATCACTGCAGCAGGCAATGCAATTGGGGCAGCCAAAATGGCCCCACTTGCAGCTGCAAGAGCCAATCCAATATTTCTAAGTTTTCTGAAAAACTTTGGTGTCGGTTGTGTAATTCTATCTTGAATGTTCATAAGTTCTAAGATTTTATAATGAGTTTAACGGTTTCATTTCTGTCAAATGCTTGATAACATTTAGAAACCAATTTGTTTAATAAATTTCTGGAAGAAGTACCTTTTCCAATGCCTGATAAACAGGTTACAGGAGCGATACAACCTCTTAATTCTTTAAGGGCATCATTGGCAGGATGAATTAAAATAAGTGTCCTATTTTTAACATTTTCCAAAATCAAATGATGTCCAAATTTTTGTGAATACCTAGCTTTTAATACATAGACTCCTTCTGGAATACAAGAAACATTTCTACGATTATTTAACCAGGGCAACTCGATACAGAATCCAAAAAAAGAATCATGGATAAAGAGAGCACCGTTGGTACTCTCTTTAAAATAAGTTCTATGTAAATATATATCCATGTACTTACACTTTATCAGCAACTTTGATTGCTAAAGCATTGTAAGAACCATTTTTCAATGGATACATTTCACCATTTACTTCTTGATAGAATTCAACACCTAAAACTTGTACAATTGGAAGTACAGAGTTTGCAGGAGCTGAAGCAGTCAAGTCAATGATAGCAGTATCATTACCATCGTATGGTAAAATAGCTGTTTCATCATTGTCAAAGGCGAATGTTTCATTTTCAAAGTCTAACTCAGCCACACCAGTCACAATTTTAAAGTGAGTAGTTCCAGAAGGACCTGCAATGTGAGTGGTAGGAGTGAAGACAGGAATGTTTACCGTAGCTTCTCCAGTAGCTCTATCAAAAGCATTAGTAAAAGCAGCAAACATAGTTGCACCCAATTTCCCGTTGATGTTGAATTCAAAATTCAATAATTGGTTAAAGATTCCATCTTGAATGGTTCTTAGACCACGAGCATTGGTAGTGTCAGTTTTGACTACTTTTAAGATTGCAGTAGTCAATCTACTAGAAACACGTCTGTCTTTAGCTTTCTGTAAAAGAATACGAATTGCGTTTCTTAAAAGCTTTCCACCTTTACCAGCGGTTCCAAATTCAGAACCGTTTTCACGAGTTCTTTGAAAAGCAGGATCGTTTTTGATACGTTGTGCATCAATTCCACCTTTAGCACGAGCCAAATGTCCATCTGTTGTTTTGTAAAAAGAAATATCTCCGATAGTTCCTTTTAGTTTGATAATACCTGTTTGTTTTGCCATAATACTATGATTTTAAGATTTATAGCAAAAGAATTGTTATCTTATATAAGATTCAAAAACAGAGTGTTATACAAGCCGTTAAAGGTCATTTGTTCCGATATACGACATAGATGCCGTATATTTACGGTATAGATAAAGCATAGTTAAAGTATTAAACCATGAAAATAATAAGAGCATGTATATATCCAAAAGATGTTCAGTGTATTACGGGTAGGAGTGAACGCTATGGAAGGAAACTTTTAAGAGACATTAGAGCTTACTTTGGAAAGGCAGAACACCAATTTATCACTTCTGAAGAATTCGCTGAATATAGTGGTATAGACGTAGAAATTATCAATCAATATTTGAAGCAAGTTTCATAAAATTTAACACTATTTGTATTGATTTATAGAGTGTTAAATCGTAAATTTGTTGAAACGATTGAAAGGCAATTGATAACAAATAGTATCAATTTAGAAGGTTAGTAAATCGGTTAGTATTGTAAACATAGAGTACCGCTAGGTACTGTTTTATAAGGTTTATAGAAAGTGGTTCGAATCCCTCTTTCTCCGCAAAAACCCTTGTAACTATTTAGTTATGAGGGTTTTGTTTTTTTAGTTGACAGTATCGTTGACAGTATTCCCTTTTTTAACGCTTGTTATAGGTATGTTTAATTGAGATTAAAACAAAAAAAGGCTATTATTTTATAATAGCCTTTGTAATATAAGATGAGGTTAAAAGTTACTTATTCAATCTTTCGTACACTTTTTTTAACATGTAGTCTTTTACCAATCCACCAAAATCTTTATCATCCATCATTTTTGAAAAAATGTCTTGGTTTTGTTCCATCCTTCCAATTAGCTTGTCCATAAAAGCATCTTCAAACCCGAATTTAAAATTTGATAATGAATTGTTTTTTGCTTGCTCAGATAATCTATCGTCTGCTACTAATTCGGCTTCTATTTGGTCAAAAAATAATTTATCAGCATCATTAAACTCAGTTCCAAATCTATTATTCAATACATTTATAATCTCAGATAAAGCTTCCTGTTCTTCTTTGTTCATACGTATTCCAGCTCCATCCATAGCTTCTAAGCCATATTCGCCTTTACTCTCCATAGCAATATTCTGTTCTGCTACACGTTGTAGCCTGTAATATTCTAAAGAGACCTCATCACCTAATTGAAATCTATCTTGTTGGTTTTTTCTTGGTAACTTTTTTATTAAAAATCTAGAATAGGTAAATAGCTTCTCTAATTCTACATCACTAAACGGCATAATTTGCGTTAAAAACGAATAGAGTCTGGTAAAGGTTTGCAAAGCATGTTTAAAATTGTCTTGTGTAATTTCTGTTCCAATAACATCGTCTTTACTGTTCTCTTCTGGCAATTGTTTAAAGCGTTCTACGGCTGGATCTATAAAAGCATTCAGTTTACCTTGTTCTTTTACAGATAAAGCTTTTGAAGACTTAAAAAATACATTACAAAAACTATCAATTTCAGATTCCCAGATAATTTGTCCTTTTTCTATTTCCGCTTTTAAATCATATAATTGGTTAGGGTCTGTTGTGCTTTCAACGGTTGTTAACTCGTAATATGGTTGGAATGAACTTAATATGTCTTCGGTGTCATTTGTAAAATCTAAAATAAACGTATCTTCTTTTCCTTCATGCATACGGTTTAATCTGGATAGTGTTTGTACACATTTTACACCAGATAATTTTTTATCAACATACATAGTGTGGAGTAGTGGTTGGTCAAATCCTGTTTGGTATTTATCGGCTACCAATAATAACTGGTATTCATCCGAACCAAACTTTTTTGGTAATTCCTTTTCCTTAAATCCGTTTAGTTCTACTTCGGTTACACCTTCTGGATATGCATCGTAAATTACTTTTCCAGAAAAAGCAACTACAGTTTTAATATCTGTATATCCTTTTTCTTTTATGTATTTATCAAATTCTTCTTTGTAGCGTACGGCATGTAATCTAGAACCAGTTACTAACATAGCTTTTGCTTTACCACCAATTTTTTTAGAGACCACTTGTCTAAAATGCTCGATGATAACTTCTGTTTTTTGAGCTAAATTATGCGGATGTAAAGACATAAAACGCCCTATGGCTCTAGATGCTTGTTTTTTGTTAACCTTTGGGTCGTCTTCAATTGCTTTAGATAACTTAAAGTATGTTTTATATGTGGTATAGTTCTTTAATACATCTAAAATAAAACCTTCTTCAATAGCTTGTTTCATGCTATACAAATGGAATGGTTTCGGAATATCCTGAGCATCTAGTGTACCAAATACCTCAACGGTTTTTGCTTTTGGTGTAGCTGTAAATGCAAAAAAGCTGAGGTTTTCTTGTTTTCCTCTAGCTTCCATAGATTTACGAATCTGGTCTTCGGCATCTTCATCTAATCCAGAAGAAACATCTTCTAAAACTGCTTCTTCTAAAGATTTAGCAGATAAAACTTCTTTTAACTTTTTAGTACTTTCACCACCTTGGCTAGAATGTGCTTCATCTATAATAACTGCATATTTTTTAGCTTCCAATTCGCCTATTTTTTCTAGTATAAACGGAAACTTTTGTAATGTGGTAATAATAATATTAGAACCAGCTTTAATAGCATCTGCTAACTGTTGCGAGTTCTTATCTATTTTTTGAACAACTCCTTGTTTGTGTTCAAACTGATAAATAGTATTTTGTAATTGACTATCTAATACTTTACGGTCTGTAATTACAATTACGGAATCGAAAACACGTTCGTTTTTCTTGTTATGTAAACTGGATAACCTGTAAGATAACCAAGCAATAGAATTAGACTTACCTGAACCAGCAGAATGTTGAACTAGATAATTTTGACCAGCTCCTTTTTCTTTAGCATCTTTAGTTAATTTACGAACAACGTCCATTTGGTGAAACCTTGGGAATATCATGGTTTCCTTTTTCTTTTTTACGCTATTTAGCTCGTAAACTTCTACGTTTAAATGTAGAAACTTACCAATAATGTCCATAAAACTATCTTTAGCTAAAACGTATTCCCATAAATAGGCTGTACGATATCCCTCTTTATTTATAGGGTTACCAGCTCCGTTGTTTGCTCCCAAATTAAACGGCAAGTATCTTGTTTTTTTACCAGCTAATTTAGTAGTCATTTCACATTCATCTGCATCTAGAGCAAAATGAACTAACGAACGTTTTTTAAATTGAAATATAGGTTCGCTGGCTTCTCTATCAAATTTATATTGTTTTTTGGCATTGGTAATATCTTGACCAGAGAACTGATTTTTAAGCTCTATCGTTGAAATAGGCAAACCATTTAGACTAATAACCATGTCTAGCGAGTTTTTACCTTTACGCTGGTAGTATAACTGTCTGGTAACAGCTAAATGATTCTTATTATACAAAACCTCAGCTTCTGGATTTAAAGTACTCTCTGGTCTAAAAAATGCCATATTAAACTTTACACCATAATCTGTAAAACCATTACGCAACACATGTAAAGTACCATGATTATCTAAATCTTTTAGCAAACGTTGAATGACTTTAGTCTCCACTGCATTTTTATGAATATTAGATAATTTTTCCCATTGTTTTGGTTGTGAGTTTTTAAGAAACTCAATAACGTATTTTGGAAAAATTCCTAAGTCTGCATTAAAATCTATGGAATGCCCTTTTATGTAACCACCATCTTCTAATAAAGAAGTTTCTATAGCAGTTTCAAACGTTAATTCTGTATGTATGCCTTTTGCCATAAGTTTACTTTTTATTGTGCTAAAACTTCTTCTCTAACATCTACTTTGCCAGTAACCACCTCGCTAATTAATGCAGTTTTATATTCTTTTAGAAGGTTGATTTCATTATTTACCTTTAATAATATTCGATTAATTTCACCAACTGAATTATTAAGATAATTTGTAATTTGAATCTGCTCTTTTAGTGGTGGTAATGTTATATACAAGTTTTTAATAATACTAATAGTAATTCTAGTCAAAGCTGAACCTTGAATCAAACTAAGCATTTGATTTACCATTAATGAACAAACGAGTAATTCTCTTAAAAATAATGGACTAAAATAATTTTGATTGGGTCTAATTATTCCAAGAGATGAAAGAACTACAAAATCATTATCGTCTTTAACTAATGCAGCTCTTCCAATAGTACCATCTTTTGTTAGTAATATGTCATTTTTTATTGGCTGGCAACCATTACGAACAAGAATATCAAATTCTTCTTCAGATATTAGTTTACAATCTTCAAAAATTAGCTCATTGTCACCAATATCTTTTACAGATAAATATCTTTTTCCATTTTCCATAGTTGGCGGACTATGATGAGAGCCATCAGTTATTTTATCAGTAAATAATTTAAGTTTACCTACTTCCCAATGTTCTGGAATCTCACCCAACCACTCAATACCAGAATCTTTCATTGGTACATTTAGGTCTAGACCTTTGGTTACTGCTTGATTAATCATTGCAATACGTTCTTCTTGTAATAAGTTTATTAACTGCTCTTTTTTAGCAATTAATCTATCTAATTGTTCTGTTTTTTGGTTGAGGTAATTGGCTATTTGGGTTTGTTCTTCTTTACTTGGACAATAAAGCCTAATACCTTTCAAAATATCTTGACTAATATTAGGTTGACCACCACCAATAGCAAGATTAATTATATGTTCTTTATTTCCTTTAAACCAATATTGTAGAAATTCTATATCAATAATATCTGATTCGTTAAAAACACAACATGCTTGATTTGTAGTTGTTTCAAATTGAAGTAAAGCGGTTTTACCAATTGTAGCACCATACATTGCAATAACTAAAGAACCTTTAGGAAATAATTTTAATGATGAATTATCTTCTATAGCCTTTGGTGTTACTTTTTTAGCACAAGAATACAAAACACTATCATTTAAATCACCAGTATTCAACCAATTGATAGTACCATTCTCATAGTATAAAGGGTTTCCAGACTGAGGTGTTGTTCCGCTTCCAATTTTTTTAAATGCATGACTTATTTTCCATGATTCCCAATCTTCTGGTATTTCACCAATCCATTCTATACCAGAATCTTTGTATGTTTTGTATTTTTTCATACTAATTCATTACCATTTTAATTAAACCATCGGTTTCTTCTTCTAAAGCTAAAATATCGGCTTTAATTTCAGCTAAAGACCTTAATGGTTTGTATTGATAGAAGTATTTGGTAAAATTAATTTCGTAACCAATATTCGTTTTCTTTTCGTCTACCCAAGCATCTGGTACGTGTGGTAATACTTCACGTTTCATATAGCTTTCTATATTTTCTTTTAAAGGTATGTTTTCGCTATCACGTAATTTTGCATCTGGTTTCGGGTTGCCTTTAGTATCGGTAACTATTTTACCGTTCTTCATTAAAGGGCGTTCCACCGTTACTTTAGCATAACCAAAATCGGTATTATCAAGTATTTTGCAATGTTCGTTTGCTTCAAAATCTCCATATAATTTGGTAATATCTTGTATGTGCTGGTCGGATAACTCATTACGTTTATCACCTAAAGATTTACTCATTTTTTTAAAGTAATCTACTGCGTTAATCAACTGCACTTTGCCTTTGCGTTCAATAGCTTTATGATTACTTATTATCCATATATAGGTGCTTATACCCGTATTGTAAAACAATTGATTAGGCAAAGCGATAACGCTTTCTAATAGGTCATTTTCTATAATCCATTGGCGAATACTGCTTTCGTTTTTCTTGCTACTTGGTGAACCCGAAAATAATGGTGAACCATTAAAGACTATTGCTAAACGAGAACCACCTTGGTCTTTGGGTTTCATTTTAGACATTAAATTCATTAAGAATAAAAACGAACCATCGCTTACAGATGGTAAGCCAGCTCCATAACGACCACCATGTCCTAAAGAATTATGTTCTTCGGTAACTTCTTTTTGTACTTTTCCCCATTTCACTCCAAATGGTGGGTTGGTAATTAAATAATCGAATTTATGATTGATAAACTGGTCGCCTTTTAGTTTTACATCGTCTTTACTCTTTAAACTGTTTCCTTTAGCAATGTTATCTGGTTTTTGTCCTTTGATTAACATATCACTTTTACAGATAGCATATGACTCTGGATTTAGTTCTTGTCCGAAAACTTCCAATCTAGCTTCTGGATTTAATTCGTTGAGGTATTCCTCTGCAATGGATAGCATACCACCCGTTCCAGCACAACAATCAAAAATTGTTTTTACAATTCCTTTTTGCGTTAAAATCTCTCTATCGTTCATAAACAATAGATTCACCATTAAACGAATGACTTCACGAGGTGTAAAATGTTCTCCAGCGGTTTCGTTAGATATTTCAGCAAACTTTCTAATCAGTTCTTCAAACATGTACCCCATTTCCATACTAGAGATTTGTTCTGGATGTAGGTCTATTTCTTGGAAACGTTTCAGCACCATGAACAGTAAATTAGCTTCGTCTAACTTTGTAATTTGGTTATCAAATTCAAACTGTTCAATGATTTCTCTGGCTTCTTCTGAAAATCCATTGATATAGTTTCGCAAATTGGAAGCTATGTTATTTGGGTCTGCAATTAGTTTATCAAAATCGAACAAACTAGCATTATGAAAATTATATCCAGCAACCTTATTTAAAATAGGGTCTAGGTTCTGAATATTCATACTTTTAACTTGTTCATGCTTTTTTAATACATCAGCCTTAGTAGCCTTTAAAACACAGTCTAAACGTCTTAAAACTGTAAAAGGTAATACCACCTTACCATAGTCACTTTGCCTGTAATCCCCCCTTAATAAATCTGCAATAGACCATATAAAATTTGCAGAATCTTTAACGTTTATCATATTATGAATTTCAATATTAGTTTAAAACTGAAATATACTAATTCTACTGAATTAATACTGCTAGTCCTGTGTAGTCTTTGGATAAAATATTATTTAATAGTAATTAGCATTACTGATTAACATATTTAACAAAATTATTGAATGACTCTAAGAAAGCTGATAGTTGTATATTAATACAGAAATTTATTGAAAACTAATAAGTCTCTGTATTAATACATTCATTTAATAAGTGGTTTAGTTGACTTGTTTGTGTATAGCCAGTAAGTAGCTTGCCTGTAGTTGTGCTTATCCAATCTGTAGCATCAGAAGTAAATATAAATTCTTCATAATTGATAACAAGCTGTTTAATAGGTTTTTTTTTACTTGTCTTAGGTAGGTTAAATCCAAAACGTTCAAAAATTCTTTTTCCTTTCATAGCACAAAGTATATTGTCTAACGCTAAAGCATAAATCAATGGAGTAGTGGCTTTTTTTCCTTTTTTCTTTAAGTCGGCTTCTGTAAATATTTTACTTCCATATTTTATGGTTTCAATAAGGTCTCTTTCTAGGTTTTCAACCTCTCTAATGTGTTGTGCTTTAGGTGAAGTGTAAATTACACCTGTTTGATTCCATTGCAACATCCATTCTTTTTTTAGCAAATCTGCAATTACTTTGTTGGGTACTATAATGTGAAAATGTGGATTGTACGTTTTTCGTTGTGGATTAAAATTACACTCTAAAGATTTAACTCCAATTAATTGAATTCCTGTACCTCTTTGATATCTCTTTTTACACCTGTTCTTAATGATGTTAAAAGCTCTATTCATTCCAAAAATCCATTTGTTGAGGTTTTTAGCTTTAACTGCCTTAGTTGTTAATGTTACAAAATAAGGTTTCTCCCATTCTTTTAATACTGGATAGTATTTATTGATAATTTCAGCTTTACGAATAGCACAACAAACTGTACAAAATCTGTTTTTACAATAATTACCGTACAGTTTATTGTCTGAGCTAATAATTTTAGATTGACAATGATAAGCATTCCAATAAGCTTGCGCTCTCTCTGATTCTCCTTTGGCTTTGGTTATATCAATAAGACTAAGAATCATTTTACGAGTAATTGTTTTTCTTTTAGCTCTATTAATTAGTGAAGGATTGTCATTTACATCAGTTCCTTTACCGTTTACAATAGTTGTATTAGAACTATATAAAGAAATATCTGTCCCACTTTCTGCTAATGTATTGAATTTGAATAATACTTTGCATCTCTTCTAGTTTAGAATATGAGATTCAAAAGTATATTTAGGTAGTTCTAATAGTGTTTAGAAAGTTTATGGGTAAATAAAATAAACATTATAAACTATTAATAAAGTAGAAATAAGAATAATAGTCTTCTTCTTTACTTGTTGTATTTCTGTTAGAAATAGAGGTTTCAATCTGACCATAATAGGCTTCACTAAGTTTAGAGTCTGGAAAGGTATTGCTAAATGAAATTGCAATCTCTTTTTTAGTGATATTTGGAATGAAGTAATTTTTTGATTTTAGTACATAAGCTAAAGTACCAAGTAATTTTAAGTCTGTTAAATTGGATTCTGCATGGTCTCCATTCCATACAAAAGTTTCATTATCTAAGATTGAAATAAGTTTTTTATCGGTCAATAAGGTTATAATACTATTGTAGTTATCAGAAACTCTAAAGATGTCTTTTAAGAAAATAGTTTCTGGTTTTGTAATAATTACTTCTTTTGCTTTTTCTTGTTTGTTGGCTAATTCTTTAAAGAATAAAAACTGTCTGTGTGTTTTACTACTCTGATATATTTCTTCATGTAAATTTTCAATATATCTAAGCTTTTCACTAAAACTATATATTTCATTATCTATGTAATTACAAAGAGTGTAAATAATAACATATTGTTTTTCTTCTATGGTAGCTTCTGGTGTTGTGTTTTGAAGCTCTTTAATAATTATATTGTATATAGTTTCATCATTTTCAAAATCAATTCTAATTTGGTCTGTGAAGTAATTAAACTTTTCTTGTGCTTGTTCTTCTGTATATGTATTTGCAAGAAATTGTTTTCTTTTAGTATCAATTTCTATAATATAATCATCAAATGCTTTTTGAATAGCAGACTCATATATTTCTTTAATAGTATTAGTTAAGTCTAATTTTTCAAATTCTATTTTAGATTTGTTTTCTTTTTCATTTCTTCTATTCATTCTATTTTTAGCACTTAACATTTAGTTTACTTTTTTTAAGGGTGCATTCTGCATTTTCCAAACTGTTTGCATAAAGTCTTTACGGTCGTCATTATTAGGTTTGTAATATTTGTTAAATACCTCTAAACTTCTATGACCTGTATAACTCATAATTACTTTGTCTGGTATTTTTTTATTTTTCATGATAGTTATAAAACTTCTTCTAGCAGTATGAGAAGAAATACGCTTGTAAAGAGGTGTTATTGTTTCTATAATTTCTTTACCAATTTTAATGGTTTTCTTAATGTCCTCATTATACCCTAATAACTTAAAAACTTCTTTTATGTATTGATTAAATTTTTGATTAGAAATTTTAGGTAGTCTATAATCGTATTTCTTTAGAATATAATTAGAGAACTCATTTAAGGGAATTTCTAAACTTTTTTCAGAATTTTTAAAATCAATAACTTTAATCATATTACTTTGAATGTCCTTTTTTTCAACTTTAGAATAGTTGCTGTATCTCATTCCTGTACTACATCCAAAAACAAATAAATCCCTTACTTGTTCCAAACGTTTGTTATTACTCAAATCAAATTCAAAAACTTCCTGTACTTGTTCTAAGGTTAAAGCAACTTCATCAGTTTGTTGAGCTTTAGGACTTTTAAATTTTTGAAAATCTTTTTTATAGGTATGTTCATTTTCTAGAGCCCAATATAAATACGTTTTAAAAAGTCCTATATTTCTTCTTAATGTATTTGCTGAATGATTTTTTTCAATAATAAAATAGTTCAACAAGCTTTTGTAAAATGAATTGTTAATTTGATTAAAATGAATCTTTTTATTTTGATGTTTTTCAAAACCCTGTAGTAATGTTTTATTGTATTTGTAGCGACTAACTGTAGATACAGTATTAGAGTTTTCTGTATAATCCTGTGTTTTTTCTTTTATGAAAATATCGTACACATCAAAAAATTTACTAGAAATAGCAGTTGTTCTTTTAAACTCAGTGTTGAATTCGGCTTTAATGTCAGAAATTAGAATTTCTCTATTTGCAAGTTTAAATTTTTGAACTGTATCACTAAAAAAGTTAGTGTATCTGTCTAGCTGTCTTTTAATAGTCCTATGATGGTTTGCTTGTTCATTTCTCCCATTAAGGTTGTTAGGAGTTTTGTTTTTAAAATCCCATTCACTTGGTAAGATTACTTCACCTGTAGAATAGACAAATTTCTTGTTTTCTTTGTTAAAATAGGCTGAAAACAAAATTAACGTTGGTTTAGCTCCTTTAGGTTCTTTAAGGTTTAAAGTACATCTCATAGAATTATAGTTGACAGAATCGTTGACAGTAAAGGTATGATTTAATATGGTTTTAACTATAAATAGATATTAACAAATAATATAAACTATTGATAAATAGTGTATTTGTGTTTTCGTGCTATAATAGAAAATATAAGGTTCGATAACCTCTTTCTCCGCAAAACCTTCAAGTTTTACTTGAAGGTTTTTTCGTTTTTAATCCTTACTACCTTACATCTTTCGTGTAATTTTACATTACGCTTTTTATTTAGCATTTTTTATGCTTAACCATTTTGTACCCTTGTTTGTCTTAATATATCCCCTATATGCTATCCAAATAATTAAGAACTTTGCTTTTCGTTAAATTTTTACAAAGAATAAAAAATGATATTTCAAAAAGCATTTAGCTTATTAATAGTAGCCTTTTCTTTCTTGTCTACTTTTCAGGTTTACAGCAAATCAAACAGCATAGAGCAAAAAAAGGATTCGTTAGGTGCTATCATCATAAATATTGATGAAACTAAAAAGTATCAAACAATAGATCATTTTGGGGCTTCTGATGCTTGGTCAACACAATTCGTTGGTCATTGGCCATTAGCAAAAAGAGAAGCTATGGCAGACTTATTGTTTAGTACTGAGTTAGATGAATATCAAAATCCAAAAGGAATAGGATTGTCTATTTGGCGTTTTAATGTTGGAGCAGGTAGTGCTGAGCAAGGCCGTGAAAGTGGTATAAAAGATGAGTGGAGAAGAGCAGAATCTTTTTTAGAAACTGATGGAACGTACAATTGGAATAGACAAAAAGGACAAGTATGGTTTGCTAAAGCAGCTAAAGAAAGAAAAGTAGCTAAATTGTTAATGTTTCCTAACAGCCCGCCAGTAAATATCACAAAAAACAAAAGAGCTTTTGCCACAAAAAAACAGCCTAATTTAGATGAAAATCAGTTTATTGCATATGCTGATTATTTAACCACAGTTGTTCAAGGCTTAAATAACATAGGATTAACGGTAGACTATATAAGTCCTGTAAACGAACCTCAGTGGGATTGGTCTGATGGAGGTCAAGAAGGAACTCCTTTTAACAATAGTGATATTGCTGGTATCACCAAAGCATTAAATAAAAGTTTAGTAGATAAAGGATTAAAAACTAAAATAGATATTGCTGAGGCAGCTAAGATTGATTATCTATATCAAAAAGATGATAAACCATTTAGATCCACTCAAATTAATACTTTTTTTAATTCAAACTCACCAAATTATATAGGTGATTTATCAAATGTGAGCAAGACTATTTCAGGTCATAGTTATTTTACAACCTCACCTAATAAGGTTGCAATTGAAAAAAGAAAAAGAATTTTTAATGCTATTAATAAGATTTCAGGTTTAAAGTATTGGATGTCGGAATATTGTATTCTAGGAGGAAATGATGGTGAAATAGATGGTAATAAGAGAGATTTAGGAATGACTTCTGCTTTGTACATGGCTAAAGTTATTCATCAAGATTTGGTTTATGCTCAAGCTTCTTCATGGCAATGGTGGTTAGCGATATCACCATACAATTACAAAGATGGGTTGATTTATATTGATAAAAATAAACAGGATGGTAATTTTTATGAAAGTAAAATGTTGTGGACTTTAGGAAACTACAGTCGTTTTGTTAGACCTAACGATGTTAGAATTGAAACCAAAAGTGAAGACTCTAAATTGTTAATATCTTCTTATCAAAACAAAAAAGAGAAAACTATAACAACAGTAATTGTGAACAATAATAATGATAAAAAGACTGTGAAATTGAATTTTAAAGGTGATGATTATAAAGTGATAAGCAGTTACATTACAAATTCAAAAATGAATTTGAAATATCAAGAAATAAAGAAAGAAAGCATTGTTATTCCTGAAAAATCGGTGGTAACGATTGTATCAAAAAAATAAAAAATATTAATTATTTGTATAGTTAGTTTGTTAGTTTAGAAATGCACAAAGTTTCTGTAAAGTTGTTTAGTTATATTGGCTTTGATGCATGAAATAAACCCCACAAGTTGTTGTTTGTGGGGTTTTGTATTTTATTTTTCAGGATTTAAGATCCCTATAATTCTATTATTGCCTAGGTATTTATTAGCGGTTTTTTGTAAATCTTTAGCTGTTAAGTTTTTTATTTTATTTTCGGCTTCTAAAATTTTGGATCTATCAGTTTGGTTGTAGTCACTATTTTTTAATTGATTAAGCCAGTAATTATTGGTTTTCTTAGCTTCTTTTAATTCTAATAATTGTGTTTCTTTAATTTTATTTAAATCTTTTTCAGATACACCATTGTTTTTAATTTTTTCAATCTCCTCAAAGGTTTTAGCTTTTAGTTTATCTACATTTTCTGGACCACATGGGAAAGAAATACTAAAGTTGTAGGTTGCAAAAGGAAGCTTATTCATGCTACCTCTAGCTCCAACTCCGTACACGCCACTTTCAGACTCTCTCAATTCTTCAATTAATTTAATGGTTAACAATTCTCCTAAACTTTTTAAGTAATAAGCGTCTTTTGTATTGTTATTTGTAGTTCCTTGATAAATAATTCTGACCAAACTTTTAGGTTCGGAACCTTTGGTGATAATTTTTTCCAAATTTCCAGATAGAGGTTTGCTAGCAATATTTTTATAACTGTCTTTTGTGTTTTTTGATGGTAAGCTTGCTAAATAAAGCTCTGCATATTCTTTTAATTTGTCTTCATCAAAACTACCTACAAAGTAGAAGTGGAATCCATTGGCATTAGAAAACAACTCGTTGTATTTTTGATATGCCAATTTAAAATCGGTGTTTTCCCAATCTTCATTAGTTGGAATACCGGTATATCTTTTATTGTTCTGATGAAGAAATTTTGAGAACTCTACAGAAAAATAAGTAGAAGGATTGGAAAGGATGTTTTTTAAATAAGCTTGCATCTTGTTTTTGTTAGAATTATAAGCTTTTTCATCATAATCTAACTTAGTTATACAAAGGTTGGTTAACTGAAATAAAACTTCAAAATCTTCAGGTGTAGTAGAACCATTAAATCCTTCACTAAGATTACTAATGTATGGATTTACAGTCACTAACTTTCCAGTTAATAGTTTTGCTAAGTCAGTTTTAGAATAACCATTTAAACCTGATTCTGTTAGAGCCTCGGTTCCTAAATTGGTTTTTTTATATTCCTCATCTGTGTATAAAGAAGTTCCTCCATATTTAAAACCAGAAAATAATATTTGATTGTTTTTAAAGTCTGTTTTTTTATAAGTAACCAATACACCGTTACTTAATGTTAAGGTTTTAGTGTTAAAAACAGTATCGTTACTAATAGAGATAATACTCCCTTTTTTTGGCATTTCTTTCATCAATCCCTCTGCAAAAGTTACATCTTTATAAGGTTCTATACTAGCTGATTTTACAATGTTTAAAGTGTTTAAAACATCTGCCTTTGTCACTTTTTGTAACCCTTCTTTTTCAGGACCTGTTAACACAACTACAAGGTTATTGTTGTGAATGTATTTTTGAACTAGTTGATTACAGTCGTTAATATTAATGTTTGGTAACATGCTTTGAACTGCTTCTAACTCCCATTTAATTCCTGGAATAGGAGCTTGTTCTAAAAAGTTCTGAATATATTCATTTGCATACCTACTAGAAGCTGTTTTATCTCTTTCTTGATAAGCATGTTTCATAGATTTTAACAAGGCTTCTTTTGCTCTCTTTAATTCGCTATCGTTAAATCCGTATCGTAAAACTCTTTCATTTTCTGTAGCTAAGGCTTTTAAAGCTTCTAACTGTCCTGTTTCACTACTTAAAGCTACAGATTGATATGCTTGTTTAGATTTTGCCCAAGTATCGCCATGAGTACTGTATCCATATAAAAAAGGTGGATTTTCATCCGTGGTTAATTCCTCTAATCTTTGATTGATCATTTTGCTAAAAAGATTTTCGGTAAGGTGTTTTTTGTAATCTTCTAGTGATGTCATCGGTGTTGCTTCCTCTATATCTTTATAATACTGTCTTACAATAGATCTTGAAGCTTCTTTATCTGTTTCTATAGCTACAAAAGTTTCATTGTGATTAGGGACTTTATATTCTTTACGTTCTTTAGGATTTTTAATAGCAGGATACTTTTCAAAATGAGTTTTAATTTTCTGCTCTAAAATATTTGCATCTACATCCCCAACAGCAATAATTGCCATTAGATCGGGTCTGTACCAATCTTTATAAAATTGTTTTAAATCATCATAAGAAAAGTTTTCCAATACCTCTTTAGTACCAATAGGTAAACGTTCTGCGTAACGAGAATTGTGCATTAACTTTGGTAAATATTCTTTCATCATTCTTTTATCAGCCCCCAAACCAAGTCGGTATTCTTCTAAAACAACCCCTCTTTCTTTGTCAATCTCTTCGTCCGTTAATGATGCATTAAAAGCCCAATCTTCTAAAATCTGAATTCCTTTTTCTAGTTTTTCATCATCATCTGTAGGAATGGGTAAAATATAAACGGTTTCATCAAAACTTGTATAGGCATTTAGGTGTGCTCCAAACTTAACTCCAATACTTTGTAGGTAGCTAATCAATTCATTCTTATCAAAGTTTTTTGAACCGTTAAAGTTCATGTGTTCCATAAAATGAGCCAACCCTAATTGTTTTTCATTTTCTAGAATAGAACCTGCTTTTACAACCAATCTAAATTCTACTTTTTGTTCTGGTTTTGCATTTTGTCTAATATAATAGGTCATACCGTTACTCAAAACGCCTGTTTTTGTCATAGAATCTACAGGGATGTTGGTAACGATTTTGTTGGTGCTTTTCTGTTGAATTTTATTGACTGTGTTACAAGCAGCAATGAAAACAACAGATAATAGGAGAATGATTTTTTTCATAGTATCTTAATTTAATAGCATTTTATCAAACTTATGTAATTATTATTAACAAATAATTATATAAGAGCTAAAAAAAATAGCATTGATAAAATTTTGTAATTAAGATAAGGATAGAAAAATGCTAGTTAGTTATCTTTTTCAAATCTATTTATTCTTATAGATATTTCTTCTGGATTAAATGGTTTTGTAAGAAAATCATCAACTCCTAATGCAAATGCTTCTAATACTACATCTTCTTGTCCTATTGAGGTTAAAACAATAATTTTTATTTGATCGTTGTAATTGTTTTTAATCCACTCTACAAGTTCAAGTCCGGTAACAAAAGGCATCATTATATCTGTAATAACAAGATCTGGTGTGTCTTTTTTTATTTTTTCTAAAGCGTCACTACCATTACTACATACCGTAATATTGTGATTGTGTCTTTTTAGAGCATATTCTAGAGAATTTCTAATTATGATATCGTCTTCTGCAATTAATATTTTCATGAATTTTCTATTTAAACCATATCTTAAGCAATACTCATTTTAAAGATAAATGAAATATTCTAATTTTAGTTTGCGTTTATAATGGTTATGAACGTAAATTAATAATAGCGTTGCATTTAAATAAAAATTAGCTTATTCTATCAAGTCGTATTTATACTCAATATGTTACATTCACAAAATTAATGTTCTTTATTGAATAATTAAGGAGGTTTTTAAAAATATTAACAAATGTTAAAAAAAAACAGGTTTTTGTAGATGCGTAATGTCTAAGAAATAGATCATGTTTTTGTTTAAAAAAATGACTTTTAACATGTTTAGTAAAACTGATATTTGTTAGCTTTGCGAATATAAATTAATGTGGTTTATTGGTACATTAATATGTGCAATAGAAGATATGATGTTTTGTAAAATAATACATCATAAAATATATCATATCATATATTAGAATTTGAAAAAAACATTTAAAAATAAATTGAAAGAAGAATTTTGGAAAATTGGTAATACAATTTTTTGGAGTTTAAACGCGGTAATTTTACTTACAATTATTTTAGATGTTATTATTCTAAGTAACAATTGGCTTGAGCTTGTGTTTTTAAAGTTATTTTTACTAGCCTTTTTTTTAATTACTTATAATCTTTTTAAGAAAAGATATGGAGCTCCTAATATTTTAATTCATTTAGTATTATTTAGTTTTAATTTTTTAGCCTTAATCTCAATTTCTAATTCAGAAATTTTAGATAGACTTTTATATACTACTTTGTTAATTGCTATGTTTGTAGGGTTTAATACTATGACGGTTTGGTCTATCATAAATAGTTTTATCCAGTATTTTCTGGTAATCGTTACTTTTATGGTATTAATACTAATTGGATCCGTTCAAGAACCTTTTCAAATTTTAAGAGAAGGTGGTTATGTTTTTCTATTATTAGGTTTTGTAAGTTTCTTTTTTCCTAAAGTTAGGAGAAGTGTTTTGGTAGATAGAGTTAAACTTCAGTTAAAAAATGAAAATAAAATAAATGTTTTAACTGAAGAGTTGACAGAAACCGAAAAGAAATACGATTTGCTAGCAAAAAAGGTTTTAAAAAAAGAAAACGAATTTAAGTTTCTGTTTCAACAGATAAGTAGTGACCTAAATAAAATTAATGGAATTTTACTAGAAGTTAAAGAAAATACCCCCGAACAAGAAAAACATAAAATAGAGGATTTAGATTCATTACTTCAAAACTTAAGAAATCAAAGTTCTGTTTATTTTAAGCCAATTAATATTAATAGCACAAATCAAATCATTGTTAAAGATTCGATAAATGTAAAAGAGGCTTATTTAAAAGTTTATAAACTTTTTAAAAACCAAATTATAGAAAAAAGATTAAATATAACTCAAGATTTAGATGCTATAGACTATGTAATAGCTGGTAACGAGAGGATGTTTAATACAGTCATTTACAATATTTTAAATTTTGCAGTAATATTTTCTAATGAGGATGATAACATTAGTGTTAAACTAGAAAATATAGATAAAAAAATTGTTTTTAGTGTAGGAAATACAAATAAAGGCTTAAAGACATCAGAAATAGAAGATTATTTTAGAGATATAGAATTTGTAAACTATGATTATAAAAAACACAGTGATAGTGTAAAAATAGGATTAAGAATATCAAAACAATTAACAGAAAAAATGAATGGATATTTTACTTATGTGTCTTCAGAAAATAGAGGGTATAGGCTTAAAATTCAGTTCACTGCTTACAAAGAAAATTAAATGATGATGAAAAAATATTATTTTATTGTATTGATGATTTTTTTGGGAGTACATTCCAAAGGATTAAGTCAAATAGAAGAGCATTTTAATGAGTATGATTACGATGATGAAATTACCATTAACGGATCTAGAGGAATGCAAGACATATACATACCAGTTAATGATGATATAGATGTACTAAATAGTTACATCAATTTAGAGTTTGTCTGTTCTAACGTAATTGACTCTGATATTAGTCATATTTCCATATTGTTAGGAGATGTTCCTGTAGAAACACGTTTTTTGAAAAATGAAAATCAATTGGTTAGTTTTCAAATACCTATTAAGAAAAAATATATTATTTCTGATTTTATTAAGCTAACGATAAAAACCAATTTAAAAATAGGGAATGAAATATGTGAAATATATTCAGAAGGAGGTTTTTGGGTTAAATTAACAGAAAATAGTTTTTTTTCTTATAAACTGTTACCTACCAAGAAAACTATTATAAAGAAAACCATCAGTTTTACAATTCCAGATATTAAGTATATTGTTTTATCTGAAAAAAACGATATCGAAGAAATACAATATGCTTCTTATGCTAAATTTTATATTAAAAGAGTCTATGGTTTAGATTTAGAAATAAAGAGTATTAAAGAATTTGATAATAGTGTTATTAATAATGCTATTATATTAATTCCGTATGAAAAATTAAGTGACAAAATAAAAGAAAACATTCCTAGTTTTTAAAATAAAGATGCTGGTTTGGTAAGTGTATATACAGATCAATATAAAGACTCTTTAAGCTTAGAAGTTTATAATGGACAAAATATTGTAGTTACAGGAAAAACAGACATAGGATTTACAAAAGCAGCTCATTTTTTACTACAAAAACATTTACTTAACTCCTCTTATGTTGATTATTTGTTTGTGAATGAACAAGCTAAATTATTAGATCTCCCAAAGAGAAAAGATTATGAACCTATTTATTTTAAACAATTAGGTGCTCAAAACAGCATTTTAAATGGTATTGGATATATACAGTCTAATATTTCTATGCCTAGATCTAATTTTGGATCAAACGTAAAAAGAATGGAAGTTAAAATAAATGGAAAATATAGACCCTTAAGTGATGGAGAGCAAGGGTATTTTAATCTATATTTTAATGACAATTTTTTAAGTTCATATAAATTAAATAGCACTGGAGAATTAAATATAGCATTTGATTTTGATGATATTATAATGCAACAGGAGAATAATTTTAAGTATGAATTTTATTTTATTCCTAGCGGAGGGTTATGTGAAACCGCCGCAGCTAATTTTTATGGTCAGGTAGATGTTATAAATTCATACTTTAAACCTGTTGGTTACGAACAATCTTCATCGTTATCATTTTTTAGGTTTCCTGAAAACTTTCAATCTAAACCCATTACAATTTATACAGATCTAAAAGCAGAACATAAATTAATTAGTACGATTTCAGAGTTAATTGATATTATTAACCCAGGAGAAGCAGGATTGTCTGGTTTTATATATCCACCAGTTAAAAATGCAAGTCTAAAAGAGATTCAAAGTGATATAGAAATGTCTAAAATTATTATTAGCGCTAACAATGATAAGTTCTCAGATTTTTTTGGAGAATCCCCTTTCATAAAGTTTAAAAATAATGAAGTAGAATATAGATCAGAAGAAATAAATCCTTTTTTTAGTGTAGACTATCAAAAAAACTTAGGATTTAATCAATTGTTTTATCATCAAAGTATTCCTGTTATGTTAATTAATGTTCCAGTAGATTATAGTGAAAATACTTTATTGTCTTTAGTATCTAATATTAGAGAACAAACTATTTCTGAAACCGGAAACGTAATTGTTAGTAATAATGAAAAATCGTACTTTTTTGACTTAAGAGTTTTAAACGATAATCACGATAAAAGTTACCTAACTTATTTATTAGATGATTTTTGGGGGAAATATAGACTATTTATTGTTTGTATATTGTTGATATTAGTAATATTAATCTTGATTTTTATCTTTCAGAAATCAAAAGAATCTAAAGAAAAAATTGAAAATGCTAAATAAAATTGTCCTATTTTTTTTATTTATTAATGCAAGTTTGTGTTGCGCTCAAAACCAATGGTTGCAAAGTAAAGGCGAGGTTCTTTTGTCACCATCGGTAAGCCATTATTACACGGATACTAAAGCAGATGAAAATGGAACAAAATCTGATTTTAGCAATAACGGGTTCTATGAAAATTACGTTACTAAACTTTACTTTTCAGCTCCACTAATTAGTAATAGATTAAGTCTGTTAGGGAACATTCCTTATGTTAAAAGTACTTATGCAGATGATTTTATTGTAGAGGAAAACAACGAATTAGGAGATATGGAGTTGGGGGTGAAAATGCACCTAAAAAAAATAGGAGAATTTCATTATTTAATGGGGTCAATTATAACTACAATTCCATTGTATAACAATAATAAAGGACCTTTTGTTGGTTTTGATCGGTTTGGTACTGAATTAAAAATTAATATTTCAGGGAACTCAAAGTGGATGGGAGTAAATGATAATTTTCATCAACTAGAGTTTGGAGTAAAAGTATTCTTTCCTGGAGGACCTTATCAGTTTAAGTTATATGGATCACAAGGCTATAGAATAACCAAAAAAATTATAGTGTTAGGAGATGTAAATATATTTTTATCTAGAGGTGATGATTTTAGTGTTTCTCAAAAAAATATTCTAATTACTCCAGATTTTGATATTGTAAAAACAACTCTAAGTTTAGGATATGAATTTTCGCCAAGATTTTCTTTATATATGGGGGGATTTACAGATGTATGGAATAGAAATGTAGCAATTGGTAGAGGATGGCAAGTGTTTAGTGTAATCAGACTATAAATATTATGGGGGTTTTTAATATTAATATTTATAGAAAAGAACTTTTTATAGACACAAAACTACTCACGGATATACAGGTTTCTGAAGTAGAGCGAATAAAAATTAAATTAGAGAAATCTTTTTTAAAAACTGCTTTAAATCATGGTTTTATCTCTAGATTTCACTATCAAAAAGTAATAGATAGTTTAAATTTACCTAGTTATGTTATAGATGTTGAGAATATTGATAAATACAAGCATTTTTCTGAGACTCATGAAAGATTTAGTTTATTTTTAGATTCTTTAATATTCCCTATAGAGCATAATAATAGTGTTGCTTTTGTTGTTGCAGATCCTTCAGATATTAACAATATTAGATTGATAGAAGAAGAATTACAAGTAGTTGTATCCGAAATTTTTGTGACCAACGAGTTAGATTTAATTAAAGCATTACATCTTAAATATGGAGGAGAAATTTTACACAAGTCTGTATTTCATTTATATGAGAATGATCCTGATAGTTGTGCTATAGAAACATTTACTTTTAAGCAAGTAATGGCATTGGGTATTCTCTTTTTTATATTCTTAATTTTTTTATACTTTAATTTTGTTAACACTTTAATTGGTGTGAATTTATTATTGAATTTATTCTTATTAAGCTCCATACTATTTAAGTTTATGCTTACTATTCATGGATCAAAAAAAGAATTAGAAAGTAAAGTAAGTAAACAAGAAATAGACGCTATTAAAGACAAAGATTTACCAATTTACACTATTCATTTACCTGTTTTTAAAGAATCTGAGGTCATTCAAAAATTAGTTTGGAACTTAAATAGTTTAGATTATCCCATAGAAAAAATAGATGCTAAGTTATTGATTGAGTCAGATGATGAAATGACATATAATGCCATTAGGGAAATGAAATTTCCCACCAATTTTGAACCGATTATTATTCCTTATGCACAACCTAAAACCAAACCCAAAGCGTGTAATTATGGATTGTATTTTTCAAAAGGGAAATATTTAACTATTTATGATGCCGAGGATATTCCAGATAGTGATCAGCTAAAACAGACATATAAATTGTTTAATAAATTACCAGAAAATTACATAGCAATACAATGTGCATTAAACTATTTTAATAAGGGAGAAAATTTTTTAACTAAAATGTTTACGTTAGAGTATTCTTATTGGTTTGATTATATGTTACCTGGATTAGATAGTCTTAGAATTCCTATTCCTTTAGGAGGAACAAGTAATCATTTTAAGTATGATAAATTAATGGAACTAGGAGGTTGGGATGGATTTAATGTAACAGAAGATGCTGATTTAGGATTACGTTGTTATGCAAAGGATTATAAAATTACTGTTTTAGATTCTACCACTTACGAAGAAGCAAATAATGAATTTTTTAATTGGATTAGACAACGCTCTAGATGGATTAAGGGATATATGCAAACTTATTTAGTGCATATGAGAAATCCTATTAAGTTATATAGGTCAATTGGGGCAAGAGGTTTTTTTGGATTTCAATTTTTTATTGGAGGAACTATATTCACTTTTCTAAGCTACCCTATCTTATTATTTTTTTTATTGATTTATTTTACTTTTAAAAGCAAGTGGATTGAAATTTTATTTCCCGATTGGTTAATTATTATTTCAGTAATTAATTTTACACTAGGTAATTTAATTATGATTTATACCAATATGATTGCTATTTTTAAAAGAAGCTCGTATTCATTGATTTTCTATGCCATGGCTAATCCTGTTTATTGGTTAATGCATTCAATTTCTGCTTATAAAGGATTACATCAATTAATAACCAAACCTTTTTATTGGGAAAAAACGAACCATGGTTTAACCAAAAAGAAGAATTAAAAAAGGCGGAATGGGTAATATTAAGACAAAAAGTTCAACATTAATTTTTTTTATCACTTGGTTTATATATTTGGCTTTTTTTAGTCTTGTTACCGTTATAATCCGAGAGAATGGATATTTAAATTTTGAGCCATTATATATTACAAGTCATATAAATACATTATTCAGAGATGGTGAATTGGTAAAGAATTTCTTTTTATCCTATCCTTTATTAACTAATGTATTGTCTTATCCTTTTTCTGTATTTAATGCAGAAGATGCTCCTTTTTTTGCTTCGACGTTTTATACTTCTTTTTTTATAACGTGGGTTGTTACGCTGTTGGGGAAACAAAAGAATAATGTTGTAAAAGGATTGTTGTTCTTGTATTTTTTATTCAGTCCAATAACTTTTTATGCAGCTACCTCAGGAACATCGTTGTATGCTTTTTATATTTTATATTTTTTAATCTTTTACTATTTATTTAACTACATAAAAAAATTTACAACCTATCACATTACTATTCTAAGTATTATTTTAAGTTTGGCGGTTTTTTTAGATTATAGGATTTTATGGATACTTCTTATTCTGTTTTTTTATGTATTTCTATTTAGTATTTATGGTATAAAGGGTATAAAATCAAGTGTTATTGTAAAATATTTAAAAATAACACATCATGATTCTTTAAGAAGAAAGTTTACAGGACATTTAAATTCAATGGTATTTATTATTGGTTTTTTTCCTGTAGTAAGTTTACTATTGTATTTGTTCATTAACTATTTAATGGGAAATAATGCTTATTATTTTTATAATACATTAGGGGCAAAATGGAATAGTAACACATTGTTAAGTTTGATAAATCCTGATACAATTACTGCGATGAATAATAAAGCTATAAACGATTTTACTTTTTTAAATATAATAGTTTTTATTATTCCTATGTATATATATGAATTGATTACTAATTATAAAAATGGCTTAAAGCTATTTGTGTTACTATTGGCACCTGCATTATTGTACGTATTGGTTCGAGATAGTAAAATAGAATATATGGGACTGTTTTATTATGTGATTTTTGTCTCATCTGCCATAGCATCTATAGTTACAGCCAAGCATAAAAAAAATAAATATAAAAAATTAAGAAATGTATGTTATGCTTGTTTGTTTGTTATAAGTATCTATGGAGAGTACACTTATTTTAAACAATCTTCATTTACTTCAGAATATGTTTTTTTTAATAGTGTGGTAGAGAAAGAAAACACCGATATTTTGCCTCAATATAAAAATGGAGGAAGGTATTTGGCCTATAATACCCCTAAAAACTCTGTAGTTTTATGTGATAGATCTATTATGTATCCACTGGTTGCCTACAATCAAAAAAATAATTTATTTATATCAAATACCTCTATAGATTTTAAAAGATCAATATACGATCCTAAAAAATATTGTGATTATATTATTGTGTCAAACTCAAAATCACCTCATTATTTTTTAGACAGAGTTGTCGTTAATTTTCAAGAATTATCAATAAAAGAAACAGATTATGAAGGGTATAAGAGTGATGTTGTTTATGTATGTGATGCTTTTATGATAGTTAAAATTATAAAATAACTATAATAAGCAATCTAGAATTTTAGAATTACTATAAACACCAAAATTCCCTTTGTATTCCCATAAATAACACTTTATGTTTTGATCTCTAAAAACAGAAATTAAATCGCTAAAATAATTACATCTATACTCTTCGGGTATAGAATTAATGGTGCCAAATTCAGTACACCATAGCTCAACATTATTCTGTTTAGCCCATTTTATAACAATATTTATTTTATCATTTAAGGAGGTCTTATTGGCCATATGTTTATAATCTTTAAAGTTTACCTCACCTGCAGTACCAATAGTTTTAAAATGTATTTTAGGCATTTTAATGGAGTCATAAGGATATGGGATATTAACCGTTTTTGTTTGATTTCCTATCCAATTTGCTCCTTGATGAGTAAATATAAATGGCTCATAAAAATGGAAGATATAAACAATATTATTATAAGCGAAAGGTGTTTTTCTAGACAATTCATAAATACTGTTATAGTTTGTTGCTCCTATTAGTATTTTAGTGGTAGCATCTTCTTTTCTTATTTCGGAGATAATTTCGCTAACCATATCATCCCATTGATTAGGGTATAAGTTTGGTTCGTTTACAATTTCATAATAGATGTATTTAGAGTACTTTCTTAATTTATGACTTATATGCTTCCAGTTGTTTTTAATTGTATTAAGGTTGGTATAGTTCGTGTGTTTGTCTAAGGTATGATCAAAATAACAAACAATTAAAGTCATGTTTTTTTTCTTAACATGTTTTATAATTTTAGTCAGATCTCTTAAAAAACGTCTTTTAGATTTTAATTTAAATTGATGCTCAAAAGAAATAGGAAGCCTTATATCTTTAATTCCTTGATAGTATAGTTCGTCAATTTCATCAATAACATCCTTGTAATCTAATATTTTATCTTCCCAAAATCTTTCATAGCCAGTAATATTAATTCCAATATTAGTGTTGTATTGTGCCTTTGCTATATCAAAACTTAACAAAGCAAGTATTATAAAAGAGGCTTTTAAAATATTCATAAAACATAAATTATTCAGGTAAATATATTGTGCTTTTTTAATTTTCTATTCTCTATAGCTAATTTTATTTGAAGTTTTTGAATACTACTCTTAAAATAACATCAAAAATTAATTTTAAATAGGTAAATATTTATACATAATCACAATAAAATATTGTTTTTAAAAAAATAAAAAATAGAATAAAACTGTTTTGATAATAAACTAATTTAGCAACAAATATATTTGAATTATCGATATGAGTATTGCTTTACCCCAACTTAAAAGTATTAAAATAGATAAGTTTATTCTATCACTTTTTTCTGCAATCATCATTGCTTTTTTATTCCCAACAGGAGCAGGTATGTTACATTTAAAACAAGTAACAGAAATAGGAATAGGTTTTATTTTCTTTTTTTACGGATTAAAACTGTCTTTCACCGAAGTTGCTCAAGGATTAAAAAATTACAAACTTCATGTATTAATTCAGTTAAGTACTTTCGTGCTATTTCCTTTGATTTTATTAGGATTAAAATCTTTTTTAATCGGTTTGATAGGTGAAACTTTTTGGATAGGATTATTTTTTTTAGCAGCCTTGCCTTCAACAGTTTCCTCATCAGTAGTGATGGTTTCCTTGGCCAAAGGAAATGTGCCGTCAGCTATTTTTAACGCTAGTATTTCTGGATTGATAGGGGCTTTTGTCACTCCACTTTGGATAGGTATTATTGTCAGTCAGTCAGGAGGAATGTCTTTAGGTGATGTTTTTCTAAAATTAATTATTCAAATATTATTGCCTTTGGTAATAGGTTTATTACTCAACAAAAAACTAGGCCACATAGCTAAAAAGAACAGCTCAAAAATTGCTTTGTACGATAAGACGATTATTGTTTTAATTGTATACGCTAGTTTTTGTACTTCTATATTAGCGCATATGTTTGATGGTATTAGTTTCCTAAATTTTGTGTTTCTTTTTAGTGCCGTTTTCTGTTTGTTTTGGCTGGTCATTGGAATTATTTATTTTATATCATTAAAATTAAATCTGTCTTTAGCTGATAGAATAACCGCTACTTTTTGTGGTACTAAAAAATCATTGGTACATGCATCGGCTATGGTTAATATTATTTTTGCTAATAATGTAAGTGCTAGTTTGTTTTTGTTACCCGTAATGCTTTATCACATTACCCAAATTGTTATTTTGGCTATTGTGGCCAATAGAATTGGTAAGAGAACTTTAAATGAAGCTGCTTAATTATCAATAAAAAGTATAATGTTTACCATTTACCGATAGGAATTGTTCACTCATCTAATCTGTTAAAAAATAGATTGATAGGTAATGTAGTTTTGTCTTAAAAACACAGACACATGAAACCTATATTACTTTTTATCATCACTTTTATTGTAATAAATTTTGGGGTACAAGCTCAAGATTATAATTTTTTAGGAAGCTATACAGCTGATGGAACTCCAGAGTATTTAATGGATGTTCCTGATGATATTGATGAAGCTACTTTAACAATGATTAACAATGCGTTGCCAGAAGATTATCCTGTACCAGATTTTAATCCTCATTACATTAGTTCTGGATACGATACAGATATTCATTTAAGCGAACGTGCTGAAGTTTTTGTGACCTATGTAACCGAAGGAGCTGGATATAAAAATGTACTAGGTTTTTACACTTATAACACCAATGATGTAAATGTTCAAAAACCAACTCCTGAAGAAATAACCATAGTTTTCCCTAATGTGTCTGAATTGTATAGTGGTGGTAGTTTATTACCTGGTGATAAAGTAAAAATTGGTGATTTTGAAGCGGGAACAAGTATCGGGTGGTTATTGTTAGCAAATGCTTGGAAAGGACGTGTAACGGATGGACTGTGGCAATTGTATTCTAATACGGATTACAATCCAGAAAATGATGAAGCCTTGAGAAGTCACAATGTATTGTTAGAAGATCCAGAAAATGAAAGAATTATATTAGGTTTTGAAGATATAAGAAGAGACTATGCTTCTTGTGACAACGATTTTAACGATGCTGTTTTTTATGTAACCGCTACTCCTTATAGAGCCATTGTTGCTAGTAATATTAACAAAGTGAGTTCTGCCACAGATGTTACCTCGGCAAACAATGGAGGATTAGAAAGCAATGGAACACTAGCTGAAAAAATTGCAAAACGTAACTTTAAACGTAGCGTAAAACAAAACTTGCCAAACACCAAGGCGAAGCAAATGAGTGTTCTTACTTACAGAACAATGAAAACTAGCGCTGTTAACAAAAGTGTTCTACAAGAATATATTCCAGAAAACGGTATGTTTGGTACGGAAAGTTCTTATGTGTCTAGCCCAACAGATTTGGTAGATATTACCAATGCCGATGAAATTTATTCTATAGATTATTATCAAGGAGAGCACAGAATTGCTGCTGCTTTGGCATCTTATAGTGCAAATGGAGTCTATGATCATACAAAAGCAATTTGTGATAGATTAAATAATTCAATTTTAGAAGATGTAAGAGTGGTAAGTGTGAGAGGACATCAAATGATCCATGCACGTTTGTTGAGAGATAGTGGAGAAGTTGAAAACACATTGAGTTTTTCAATCAGAGAAGCAGAAGGGAATGCTTATGAATTATGTAGCTATTGGAATATAGATCAATATAAAGAGGGGAGTTATTATAACTTTCAAGTTTGGGGAGCTAACAACGGACAAGTATTTGCTATTGCCAATAAAATTATAGATAAGTTTAAGGAAAAAGGAACTTTGGTTAGTGATGCACAAACTGAAAAAATACCTGAAGTTTTTGTAAAATCAGGATATTATAAAAATGGGAAAATATATTTAAACATTATTAACAATGCCAATAGTAAAATATTAGAATTTAGTGCTAATATTAAAAAAACAGAACAATCAGAAACAGAACAGTTAACACAAACTTTTCAGTTAACAGGAAGTAGGTTAGATTCTATTGTGGTAGAATCAGGTTATTTATTCGATGTTGGTGTTTCTGTAAAAAGCAATACTTCTAAACAAATGGATGCTTTGTATTTGGCTGATGGTCCATGGGGCTTAGATTATTTAGAAACGAGTGCACAACTAAATCAATATGATGTTATAGAAACGTCTGAACAAGAAATTTCAGAAGGAACTCATTATGTAGAGAGAAATATTCACGCTTCAGGAACAATCAAAAATACCTTAAATGCTTTTAGACAAGTGTTGGCAGGAGATCAAAGTTTTAAATTAAATCAATACAATGCTATTAAATTTAAAAGTAATAGTACACACAATGTGGAATTAATTTTAATGCAAAGTAATTTACAAGATTGGGAAGATAGGTTTAGTTATGTAGTTCCAGCTAGTAAAGTAGCCATGAGTCATTATGTTTCTATTCAAGATTTTAAAGATAAAAATGGGAAAAGTGCTTCCATAGAAGATGTAAAAAGAATAGTGTTTTCTATGAATGGAAATGGAAAAAGTTTTGAACCGTTTGAGTTAAACATAGAAAGTGTGGCTTTTACAAATGCTGCTTTTGAACAAGAAAATTTAGGAACAGCTTTGGTTAATTATCAAGAAAACAAAGTGTCCCCAAATCCATTCCGTCATCAAACACAAATTTTAGTAGATAAGGATATGATGATACCAACTATTAGTGTGTATAATATGGCAGGAAAATTAGTAGATCAACAAACAATAAAAACAAATAATCATACAATTGTATATCAAACTTCTTTACCAAACGGAGTCTATTTGTATACTATTCAGGAAGAAGGAAATATCAAAACTGGAGGTAAGTTTGTGGTAAAAAATTAAGAAAACAACATTTTAAGCCGTCATAGAAATAATGTTTTTATGGCGGCTTTTTTATAGGGGCTTGTAATTTAGTTGGTTAACTGTCGACAGAACTTTAAACGAACTAATAACCATAGGTATGAGATTGCTAAAATTTGTATTTCTTTTATTTTTCATAGGACTCAATTCATGTATTCAAGAAGATATTGTAAATGATAGAGTACCTGAAGAACTAAGGATTATTAGTAGTGTCAATGCTCTAAAAGTAGGAGATGTTGTAAAATTACATGCTTCGTACTTTAATAATATTGGAGAGAAAGAAAGTAAAACCGTTGTTTGGGAAACTTCAAACCCTACTGTTTTATCCATTGATGAATTTACAACCAATATTACAGCCAAGGCAGAGGGAACGGCAACCATTACTGTAAAAACTATTGGGGTTTCTGGAGAGTTAACAGATAGTGAAATTATTATGGTGGTAAAAGATGACGTGGTTGTGATACCATCAGAAAACACTAAAAAAGGAACCATAACCCCCACAGAATCTTATGATGCTTCTGGTGATTTTGAAGTCATCAAAACCACAAACGGAATCCAAATTATATTGGCAAATAATTATGTGGCTGATGAAAGTTTACCGGGTTTTGCATTGTTTTTAACCAATAATCCAAATTCTTTAGTCAACGCATTACAAATTGATGCTTACGATGATGCTGATGGGGCTCATTACAAAGGAGCTTTTACTTATTCAGTAAATGGAGTAGGACTTAATGATTATCAATACTTAGTACAATGGTGTAGACCATTTTCTATTCTTGTAGGAAAAGCAACCATTACAGATAAATAAAATTTCATGAAATATTTACAATCAGTTATAGTTATTTATGTTTTGTTTGTCTTTCAACAAAGTGATGCGCAATGGAACAAAGGAAAAGGAAATGGATATTATAAAATATCTGCATGGTCTTTGGTGGCAGACCAACATTATACCAATATAGGAGAAATAGATCCTAATGCAACTCGAGGAAATTTTACTTTGAGTTTGTATGGGGAATATGGGGTCACAAAAAAAATAGATGTAATTACTTATATTCCTTTTTTAACAAGAATTTATCAAAATACTCAAGTTTCTGAAGTTACTGGAAATGTATTACAAGAAGGAGAAGCTGTGAATGCTATAGGAGATATTGATGTTGGTTTAAGATATGGTTTGTTAAAAAAGAACCATTTTGCTTTGTCAACCACTTTAAAATTAGGGTTGCCCACAGGTAAAGACAAGGGAGGGAGTGATGGTAGTTTTCAAACAGGAGATGGAGAGTTTAATCAATTATTGACATTAGATGCTGGAATCTCTTACCAATTGTTTTCTAAACCAGCTTATGCAAAAACATATATAGGATTTAACAATAGAACTCAAGGTTTTTCTGATGAGTTTCATTATGGATTAGAATCTGGAATGAAGTTATGGAATAAGTTATGGGTATTGGCTAGGCTAAATAGTGTAAACTCATTTAAAAACGGAACACTTTCGGCTCAAAACTCTCAAGGAAGTATTTTTGCCAATAATATCGAGTATGTAAGTGTTGGGGCAGAAGCAGCATATTATATCACTTCAAAATTAGGAGTATCATTTAATTATACGGGGGCAATTTCTGGTAGAATTATTTATGCAAAACCGTCTTATAGTGGAGGACTTTTTTTAGATATTTAATCAATTTCATTCTTTTCCAATTCTGCCTAAATGAGTGTGTTTAAAATCATCATTATATTTTAAGCCATAACCAAAAATTCTGTCCATGGCAGAATGACCAAATAGAATAATACCTATAAGCATGATGGTTTCATTTTGTAGCCAAAGACCGAGGCTATAAAAAAAGATCCCCAATAATTTATGATGAAAAATATTGTACAACCAAGCTCCCGTTTTGCTGTTTATCAAATAACCAACCATAGAAAAATCTGGTAGTAACAAACAGGCAGGAAACACCCACAAAGAAAAATTTAGTTGACTAAACAATACAATAGATAATAAAAATTGTCCGAATTCTTCTAGTTTTAAAAGTTTGTTCATTTTTTAGTCGATATTTTCACTATAATTTCTCCTTTCAATCATTTTAATTTTAAGGATATAAACATTCTTAATTGGTTTGTCGGTTTTGTCAGTAGCAACATCAGCAATACTATCTACCACTTTCATTCCTTTAATAACTTCTCCAAATACTGTATAATTTTGATCTAAATGAGGAGAGCCTCCAATAGATTTATATACTTTACGATGAGTTTCTGGGTAATTGTATTTTTCCATATTATTTAATTCAATATTAGCCAAAGAATCAATATTATATGTCTTTATTTTGTTTGATATTTCAGTAAAATCAGCTCTGATTAAATCTTCATCCTCTTTGTGAAGTACAATTTTAGAGGCTTCAATATCTTCTATTTTTGTAGATAAACTTTTATATTTTTTGAAATCATTTTTATACTCAGGTCTATTGATCACATTGTTTTTAGCACGCCAGAAATTAACACGACTTAGCATGTGATTTAGGGTACTATCATTTTGAATTTTACCTTGTATGATAGTAAACTGCGATCCATCTGAGGAACGACTAGGATTTACATCATCTCCCATTCTGGCAGCGTTTAAAGCACCTCTTTTATGAAATAAATTTGGTCTAAATTCAGCATCTATGTTTCTTGGTAAATCAATAGAATCATTTTTTAAAGATGATGGTTTGGTTGCATAATCACCTGTTTGAATCAGGAATTTTTTAATAACTCGGTGAAAAGAAATACTATCAAAAAAGTTTTCATTAACTAATCTAATAAAGTTATTTCTATGTTTAGGTGTTTCATCTGACAATCTCATAATAATGGTTCCATAATCAGTAACCATTTCGATGTCTTTGGATAGATCACTTTTCATTACTCCTTTTTCAATTTCGGAATCACAAGCAAATAACGTTGTTAAAATAAATACAAGAGTTAAAGTTGAAACAAATTTCATATAAGATTTAGACTTGTTTGTTTTTTTCATACTGCATTAAAGGTTATAAATTTGCTTTGTAATTTTATTTGAAAAGGTTTAAGATTTCAAAAACTTATTAAAATTAATCCATCATAAGTACACGAGTCCATTTTTCAGTACCTCCTCTTTGGTCTTTTAGTTTCCAGTTAATAATTAAGGTGTTTTCATCAACTAACTTAAATTTTATTGACGAATCTTGATTACTCATTGTTGGAACTGCAGAATTAGTTATAACATGTTCAATATAGGTATTGTCTGATGTTATTTCGTAAGAACCATATTGTATAATTTTTGTGTTACCATTTCCTGGAGCATTAAAAGTATAGTAAGTACCGTCAGTATTAATTGATTTATAATGAGGAGTTAATAGATTAGTAGTTTTACCATCCTTTATAATTGGTATTGTTTGTCTCCAAAGACCAACAAGAGATTTTGATATTGGTAAATGTGTTTTTTCAGTTTTTGTTTTTTTTATTGAAGAACAACTGATGGTTGTTAGTATAGAAAATACTATGGTAAAAGATATAAAAATGTTTTTCATAATGAAGTCGGTTAAATGGTGATGATTAATTTTAAGGAATAAAAAAATCTACTTTCTACTTTGGGGACAATGATATAAATCAAAAGATTCTCTATTTTGAAAAATTTCAAATATACTTCCAAAAACTCCTGTAAGACTTCCTTCGTGAAATCTAAATTTTCCAGAATATTTCATGGGAATTTTACATTTTAAGCAATCAATTTCTTTTTCAGTTTTTACATTTGTGAATTCATGTACTTCATAATATTCTTATATCAAAAAAGCTATAATTACAATTCCAACACAGTTCAAAATGGTCGTCTACTTCTGATTTACAATTTGGGCATTTTTTCATTTTTTAAATTAGTGGACACCCCACTAATTTAAATATTATTTATTTACCAATATTTAAATATTCAATTGGTTTGTCTGTTTTTGTATTAGGAGTAAGTTTCATTTTTTAAGAACTTCTCCCAATATCATATATTTTGGTCTAAACGAAGAGAGTCTTTAAATATACCATCTTATATATAGATTTTATTTTTGCTAACCTTATTTTTGTGTAGTTGATAGGTCTCTTATAAATATGGCATTACCGCCTCCTGGTGCCATATGTAAATTAAGTTTAGTTTCTGAATCAACAATTTCTTTACGAATGCTGTAGGACTCCTTATTATTTAGAAAATGAGAATCTTTATGATCTTCATAAAATGTTGCTTCGTATTTTTTACCTTGAGTTAAAAAGTTTAAATCAATTTTTATAGTGCGCATTTCTCTATTAGTAAGCGATCCTAAAAACCAATCATTCCCCGATTTACGAGCGATACTTACATAGTTGTCTATTTTTGCATCAATTACTTTAAAATCATCAAACTGAGCTGGCATTTTTCGGATGCAATCAAATAAATCATCTTTTTTTAAATACTCCTCTGGACTGTCTGGTACTACCATCCAACCTGTATAATTTGTAATTAGTTTTGCAACCTCTGCAACCACTGTTCCTGGAATTTCTTCAAAGACTCTTTCACGAGTTTGCGCATTGTTTAAATCGAACCATCCATTGGTTACATCTATTGGCCCCGCAATCATATTAATTAAAGGCTGATTAACTGCGGTTTCAGGAAAATAAGAACGTCTAGCATCAGCCTGTGCATGACAAAATTCTTTGGTAACGAGGTTCGGATATGTTCTTTCGTCTCCACTTGGAGGTATTGGGTTGTCATGAAAATTTACTGAAAGTTTGTATTTAGCACATAGTTCAACAACTTTTCTAGTTTGTTTTACTTTTTCTTCGGGACTTCCTGTCATAAAACCATATTTAATTCCAACAGCTCCCCAATCTGAAAATTGTTTTAAAACTCTTTCTAAACCAAACCTTTTAGCTCCTATATCATTTAAATAGAGAATAACACCTACATTTTTTTCAACAGCGTATTTCATGCATTCCTCAATGTTGATTCCTTCTCTAGATGATGTTGGATCAGAATTTTCATTAAACTCAGAACCATACCAATCTGCATCGATTAGTAAAAACTGAATATTATTTTCAGAGGCAAAATCAATCATTCTTTTATGAGATTCGGTATTTAACCCATACTCATATCCATCTTGAGTTTTATAACCCCATACACGCCAATCCCATAATGATTTACCTGTTTTAATCCATGATGGATCTTCAATTTTACAAGGCTCATTTAAGTTTACAAGTAAATTAGACTCCACCAAATCACCAATTTTATCACCAAGTATAAATGTTCTCCATGAAGTTTTAAAGGGTTTGTTTTGTTTTGAATAGGAGGTGTTAAACGAAAGTGATTTTTCACTTGTTGAAGCATTGATAGAAAAAGGAGCAAAGTTTACAATTTCAGCTTCGAGTATAGCCATAAAATGATGCTGGTTGAGTTGCATCACAAACGGAGATTGAACTTCTTTAATGTTTTTTTCAGATCGTAAAATTGGACCTAAATTATGATGTTCTCCATTGTACGCCCAGTATGTATAATCATTTTTAAAATTTAGTTTTGTTAATTCTTTATTAATTAACAGATTATCATTCTCATGATTAACAGGTAAGTTGTAACGATAGGCGAAACCTTTATCGTATAGGCGAAAGATAATTTCATAGAATTCTGTAGCGTTTTCAAGCTTGTTAACTTTAATTGTATACTCCTTATAATGATTACGAACTTTTGGATGTTTTCCATTAATAGTAGTCCATGTTTCATCAAATTCTTTTTCAGAAAGATTGCTCAAAGAGATGTTTTCTGTAAAATTAACGTCATTTAACTCTAAGCCTAATGTAGATTGTTGAATAAGCGTATCTTTTTTGTATATAACGGTAAAGTTAGCTTGGTTGTTAAGATTAGAAATGTTTAAATGGAGTTCTTTATCTGGTGACGAAAGTAAGATAGTATCTGTTTTTGAACAGGAAAATAAACTAGCTAACACAACAATTAACAATAAATATATATATCTTTTCATTTTATAAAATGTTTGTTTTAAGGTTTGTATGATGTAGTATAATTTCCATGAACAGATATTTATCTGTTTTAAGAAATAAAGAAAATAAATGTATACACTGCTCTATATATCCTGAAATGTTACCTGTGTTTCGTAAAATTCATTTGTTAATTAGTATCAAAACATTTTTCTCCTTTGCCAAATTAAATATTATTTGATAAATATTTGAACATCATTTGTTATTTTTCTTTTCTTTAAACTTTTGTTCCTAACAAAGTGTTATTTTTGTCGCTATGAAATTTAAGATAGAAGCATTAGACCCAAAGAGTAAAGCAAGAGCGGGAGAAATTACTACCGATCATGGAGTAATAGAAACGCCTATTTTTATGCCTGTAGGTACCATGGGTACAGTAAAAGGAGTTCACCAACGTGAGTTAAAAGAAGAAATAAATCCTGATATTATTTTGGGAAATACTTATCACTTATACTTACGTCCTAAAACCGATGTGTTAGAGGCTGCAGGAGGTTTACATAAATTTATGAATTGGGATCGTCCTATTTTAACCGATTCTGGAGGGTATCAAGTATATTCTTTATCTGGACGTAGAAAAATTAAAGAAGAAGGAGTAAAGTTTAAGAGCCATATAGATGGTTCTTATCATTTCTTTTCACCAGAAAATGTGATGGAAATCCAACGTAAAATTGGAGCAGATATCATTATGGCTTTTGATGAATGTACGCCTTATCCTTGTGATTATAATTATGCAAAACGTTCTATGCATATGACACATAGATGGTTAAATAGGTGTATTGATCACTTAGAAAAAGTACCTTACCGTTATGATTATGCTCAAACATTTTTTCCTATTGTACAAGGAAGTACTTATACGGATTTAAGAAAACAGTCGGCAGAATACATAGCCAATGCAGGAGCAGAAGGAAATGCGATTGGAGGACTTTCCGTAGGAGAACCAGCAGAGGAAATGTATGCCATGACAGATGTGGTGTGTAGCATTTTACCAGAGGACAAACCAAGATATTTAATGGGAGTAGGAACCCCTATTAATATTTTAGAAAACATTGCTTTAGGAGTAGATATGTTTGACTGCGTAATGCCAACTCGTAATGCACGTAACGGAATGTTGTTTACTTCTGAAGGACACATCAACATTAAAAACAAAAAATGGGAAAATGATTTCTCTCCAGTAGATCCTGCAGGGATTACTTGGGTAGATACAGAGTACTCTAAAGCTTATTTACGTCACTTATTTGTGTCTAATGAATTTTTAGGCAAGCAAATTGCTACCATTCATAATTTAGGATTTTATTTGTGGTTGGTTAGGGAAGCCAGAAAGCATATTATTGCAGGTGATTTTAGAGAGTGGAAAGACAAAATGGTAAAGCAAATGGATAACAGATTATAGGCTTGAAAATATTAGACAAATACATATTATTCAGATATTTAAAATCGGTGTTTTTTACACTGTTTATATTTATACCCATCGCGGTAGTAATTGATGTGTCTGAAAAAGTAGATAAATTTTTACAACATGATGATTTAACATTCATTCACATTCTTAAAGATTACTACTTAAATTTTATTATGTATTATGCCAATACATTTCTACCCTTAGCTACATTTATTGCCTGTATTATGTTTACCTCTAAATTGGCAAGCAATACAGAGGTGATTGCCATTAGTAGTGCTAATATTTCTTTTACCAGGTTTTTAAGACCTTATTTTATTGGAGCAACTATTTTAGCTATTATTGCTTTAGGAATGAACCATTTTGTGGTGCCAAAGGGAAATGAAATAAAATACGCATTTGAACAAGAATATATTTTTAATAAACGAACAGAAAACAGATCATTTGTTAAAGATTTTAGTTTACAATTAAATGATAGTGCTAAAATTTTTATTAAAAACTTTAGTTTGTTAAACCGCAAAGGATATAATTTTTCTTACGCTGAGTTTGATGGAATTAAAATAAAACATAGAGTTGTAGCAGAAAACATAACTTGGGATAAAGAAAACGGAAATTTTATATTATCTAAATATAAAGAGAGATTTATACAGGACGAAAAGGATTCTATTACTAGCGGTGATAAAAAAACAATGATTTTAGATTTTACACCAGATGATTTAATCATTTCAGGTTCAAAATCTATGGAGATGACGTCTGATAGATTATCAGAGTTTATAGATAAATCTGAAAGAAGAGGGGTTAAAAATTTAAATGCCTATTATGTAGAATTATATCAACGTACAAGCTTACCAGTTTCAGCATATATCTTAACGTTAATAGCTGTTTCGTTATCTTCTAGAAAGAAGAGAGGAGGTACGGGGATTAATTTGGCTATTGGAATTGGGTTAATGTTTATGTACGTGTTTTTCATGAAAGTAGCAGTTGTGTTGGGTTCAGCACCAAACTCAAATGCCTTATTGATGGCTTGGTTACCCAATATTATATTCTCAACGATTGCTGTTTATTTATATATTAGAGAGAAAAAACAAGGATAAAAAATCTTTTAAAAATTATTTAACATGTCGTTAATCAAATCTATATCGGGAATACGTGGAACTATTGGAGGAAATGTTGGAGATAATTTAACGCCTTTAGATGCAGTTAAGTTTGCAGCGGCTTATGGAACTTGGGTCAAAGCAAGAAATAAAGAAGCTACAGAAATTAATGTTGTGGTGGGTAGAGATGCTCGTATTTCTGGAGCCATGATTAGTAGTTTGGTAACTAATACATTAATCGGTTTAGGAATTAATGTGATTGATTTAGGTTTGTCTACCACACCAACGGTAGAAATAGCTGTTCCATTAGAGAAAGCACATGGAGGAATTATTTTAACAGCATCACACAATCCAAAACAATGGAATGCTTTAAAATTATTAAATGAAAAAGGGGAGTTTTTAAGTGGAACAGATGGATTGGAGATTTTAGATTTTGCTGAAAAAGATGCTTATACATTTGCAGAGGTAGATGACTTAGGAACTTATACAGAAGACAACTCATATGTTGAAAAACATGTACAAGAAGTTTTAAATCTAGAATTGGTTGATGTTGATGCCATAAAAAAAGCAGGGTTTAAAGTAGTGTTAGATGCTGTAAACTCAACAGGAGGAATTTTTATTCCAGCTTTGTTAGAAAAGTTAGGAGTGGAATGTATAAAATTATATTGCGAACCTAACGGACAATTTCCACACAACCCAGAACCATTAAAAGAACACTTAGGAGATATCTCTGCATTGGTAGTAAAAGAGCAAGCAGATTTTGGAATTGTAGTAGATCCTGATGTAGATAGACTGGCGTTAATTAGCGAAGATGGTTCTATGTTTGGAGAAGAATATACATTGGTTGCTTGTGCAGATTATGTACTAGGGCAATTAGGAGGAGGAAACACGGTTTCAAACTTGTCTTCATCAAGAGCGTTGAGAGATGTTACCGTTAAACATGGAGGAACTTATACCGCAAGTGCTGTGGGAGAAGTGAATGTGGTAACAACTATGAAAGAAACCAACACAGTCATTGGTGGAGAAGGAAACGGTGGAATTATTTATCCAGCTTCTCACTACGGACGTGATTCGTTGGTAGGAGTAGCATTGTTTTTATCTCATTTAGCAAAATCAGGAAAATCTTGTAAAGAGTTGAGAGATTCTTATCCAGAATATTACATGAGTAAAAATAAAATTGAGTTAACCCCAACCTTAGATGTAGATGCTATTTTAGAACAAATGGCAGAAAAGTATAAAAATGAGAAGGTAAATACTATTGACGGAGTAAAAGTTGATTTTGCTGATGAATGGTTACATTTGAGAAAATCTAACACAGAACCCATTATTAGAATTTATACAGAAAGTGGTTCACAAGCATCCGCTGATGCTTTAGCCTTTAGAGCAATTGATGAAATTAAAGAAATAGCCGGTTTATAGATTAAGTTTTAATGATGGATTTGCAGGAACATTATCAAAAATTATACGATGAGTCTATCATTAAAATAATTGCTGAAGATTATCAAATAGATCCATTAATAGAAGATCCAAATGATTTAAGATTTGGAATTACTCTGGTCATCAGGCCTTCTGAAGAAGTAAAGAACAATATTCAGTTGTTTTTAAACGAATTAAAATCGGTTGAGCCTCATCAGTATTATTATCAAAATCAAGATATTCATATTACAGTAATGTCTATCATTTCTTGTTACCAAGGGTTTCAATTGAGTTCTATCAATATTGATGATTATATTAAGATCATCAAAAAAAGTTTTGAAGATTTTAATACCACAAGAATTCAGTTTAAAGGAGTTACAGTATCTCCATCTTGTATTTTGCTTCAAGGCTTTATGGAAGATGATGTTATCAATAATTTTAGAAATAGACTTAGAGAAAACTTTAAAAACTCAACTTTAGAACAAAGTATAGATAAACGTTATGCTATTCAAACCGCTCATTCAACTGTGGTCAGATTTAAAGAATTGTTTACTCATAAAAAGGACTTCTTAAAAATAATTGAGGAGTATAGAAATGTTGATTTTGGAACTTTTAAGGTTAGTTCTGTTGAATTGGTTTATAACGATTGGTATCAGAGAGAAAAAAAAGTTAAAAAATTAACTGTATTTAAAGTTTAATAAGCTTATAAAAGGAAGTTTTAATATCTAATAGCTTAAATCTTACATCCAAATTATAATAGTACCTTTGCAAAGAAATTAAATACTAAAATTTTGAAAAATTTTAAAGAATTAGGGGTCTCAGACGATTTTATACAATCTATGAAAGAAATGGGAGTAAAGACTCCTACAGAAATTCAGTACAGAACCATTCCTAAATTATTAGAAGGACAAATAGATTACATTGGGAAAGCACAAACAGGAACGGGTAAAACCATTGCTTTTGGGTTGCCATTGTTGCAAAAAATAAATCCAAAGAAAAATCAAATTCAAGCATTGGTGTTAGCACCTACACGTGAATTGGCTCAACAAATAAAAAAGCAATTGTTTAAGTTAACTAAATATTCATCAGAAAGAATATTTTGTGAAGCAGTTTATGGAGGAGAAAAAATAGACATTCAAATGGAAAGGTTAGAAAGAACTACACATGTGGTAGTGGCTACGCCTGGTCGTTTGTGTGATTTGTTAGATCGAGCTGCTATTGACATTAGTAATATTAAGATGTTGGTTTTAGATGAAGCTGATGAAATGTTAAGTATGGGATTTTTACCAGACTTAAATAGAATTTTAAAATATTCTACTGCTTCTAAAAACACTTGGTTGTTTTCTGCAACGTTTCCAAATGCTTTAAATAGTTTGGCAAAAACTTATATGCATACGCCTGTTCGTGTAGAGGTAGAAGCAGATCAATTAATTAATGGTGACATTTCTCATAAGTTTATTACCACAACTATAGGTCAAAAATTAGATGTTTTGATCAATTTTGTGGAGAGTAGAGGTTTGGAGAAAGGAATTGTATTTTGTAAAACAAAATTGGGAGCTCAAAAATTAAAAGAAGAATTGTCTGAAGAAGGGTTTTCTGCAGTTGCTTTAGAAGGTGATATGGGACAAAGAGATAGAGAAAAATCTTTACGTTCTTTTAAAAATGGGGCTAGTCAATTATTAATTTGTACAGATGTTGCTGCTAGAGGAATTGATGTGCCTAATGTAAATTATGTAATTCACTATCAGTTACCAGAAAATACAGAGTACTTTGTTCATAGAAGTGGTAGAACTGCTAGAGGAGGAAACAAAGGTTTGTCTTTAGCCATTGTGTTGTCTAAGGAATTAGAGCAATTACAAGCTTTGCAAAAAGAATTTAAAATACATTTTGGAAAATATACGATAGTTTAAATAAAAAATCCCAACTCATTGAGTTGGGATTTTTTTATTAGATAATTAGGGTTTTTATTAAAAGCATCTTTCTACAACTTCTTTCATCACAGAGTATGATGTTGAAGCACCAGGAGAAGCCCCTAATAAAGCAGCAATAGATTTGTCTTTGGCAACAATAATTTCTGTACCAAACTCTAACTTACCACTTCTCTTTTTATGTTTTTTGATGATTTGTACGCGTTGACCTGCAACAACTACTTTCCAATCTTCATCTTTAGCTTGAGGGTAGAACTCTCTTAACATTTCCATTCTATCTTCAAACTTTAATTTTACTTGTTTTACTAAGTATCCTACCAAAGGTAAGTTATGATATCCGGCTCCTAGCAAACTCATAATATTGTCAAATTCTACAGATTTAGGTAAATCAAAATGAGAACCGTGCTTTAAAAATTTAGTAGTAAAACCAGCATATGGACCAAATAACAATTCTTTTCTTCCGTTGATCATTCTAGTATCCATGTGAGGAACAGACATTGGAGGTGAACCTTTTTTAGCTTTACCATATACTTTTGCATGGTGTTGTTCTATAATCTCTGGGTTGGTACAACGTAACCATAATCCACTAATAGGAAAACCACCATAACCTCTAGCTTCTCTAATTCCAGATTTTTCTAATAATGATAAAGCAGCACCACCGGCACCAATAAATACATAGTTAGAAACAATTTTCCAATGTTTTCCTACATTTTGTCCTTTAAGACTAGATAACCAACGTTTGTTTTCTGTTTTTTGAAGATTGATAACACTACAGTTATTAATCAAATCAACATTTGGTTGTTTAGATAAATAGCGGAAAATTTGTTCAGCAATTTCTCCAAAGTTAACATCGTAACCTTCTTTTATATAGGTTGCAGCAACAGATGACCTTTTGCTTCGTTTTTCCATCATTAATGGAATCCATTCTTTAATTTGTTCTCTATCTTTTGAAAAAACCATGTCTTTAAAGAATTCAGTTTCTTTTAAAACATTCCATCTTTTTTCTAAAAAATCAACATCCTTTTTTCCTTGAACAAAACTAATATGAGGAACAGAAGAAATACATTTATTTAAATTCTGAATGTATCCTTTTTTAGCACAATCTTTCCAAAATTCTAAAGTATTGTAAAATTGTTCAGCTGTTTTTAATGCTTTAGAAGGATCTATTTCTCCATTTTTTTCAGGAGTATAGTTTAGCTCGCAATTCCCTGCATGTCCAGTTCCGGCATTATTCCATGCTTCAGAACTTTCCTCTGCCATTTTAGGAAGTTTTTCAATTACGGTAATTTTTTTACCAGGAAACTTTTCGTAAAGCAATATAGCCAACGTGGCACTCATAATTCCTCCACCAATCAATACAAAATCAGAATGTTTTATGGTTGTAGTCTTAGCCATTATGGAAATTTATTAGTTGATTTTTTTGTTCATGCAAAGGTAATGGATTACAACAAAATATAAACTCTTAATATGGCTTAAGATAGCTGTATTTTAGCAAGAATATAAAAATTTAACAACTGCGTATATTTGTTAAAAAAATCCCAATTTATTTTAGTAAATCATTTTAGGAGTAAAAAATAATTCTTTCAACGTTAAATCATTATTTCTGTTCAGTCTTCCTAATATTTTAAAGAACACAATGGCGGTAATATAAGCATCTCCAGAAGCAGTGTGTCTGTCCTTCTTTTTTACTTTAAGTTCATCACAAACCTCATCTAAGCTAAAAACTTTGGTAAATGCTTCGGCATAAAGTTGATGTTTTGTTTTTTTAAAAAGAACACCTGTATCTAAAACTTTATTTTTCAATTTGGGAAGCCCCATTCTTTTTAGGGCGTAATTTACACAAGCAACATCAAAACTAATATGATGTCCTACCAATATGGCTCCTTCAATATATACCAGAAAATTTTTGATTGCTTGTTCTTCACTAACTTTTTTAAGTTTTCCTTTCTTAAGTAAACCATGTATGGCTACACTTTCTCTATTAAAAATATCTTGCTCTAAATAGACTTCAAAATTATCTTTTATATCAATGGTATTTCCTCGTATGGTAACGGCTCCCATAGATAAAATTCTATCTTCTTTTGGATTTAACCCAGAGGTTTCACAATCAAAAACTACAAATTTAGATTCTTCAATACTTTTGGTTGGAATGTTTTTTAAGCTTTCTGCATAGTTTTTCCAATAATCAGGCTGATGTCTTTTTTTTAAAAAATATGCTATGTTTTTTTTAATGTAATTCCACATAGGTAGCTTTTATAAAGTAGGTTGAAAACGGATGGTAATGACTTCTTGAATACTTTTAATAGGTTTAAAACAACGTCTTAGTTTTACTTTGTCAGACTTGGTTAAGTTTTCTAATTTGATAAATTTCCCATCATCTTCACCAAGTGTAGCCAGTCCATTTTTTGTTTTAAATTTTAATAAAGCCTTAAAAGCATAGGCACATGCTTCGTATATTTCTGCGTTTTGAGGCTCCAACTCTCTAAGTTTATAATATCTTTCGGCAGTATTGTTAATTCCTTGTAAGTTGTGCTGTAAAGTCAGAATTCTGGCAGCATCAATCAAAGGCATTAAAGCTCTTTGTTTGATGTTAAATTGATCTTTATGAGCTCCATCTTGATCGACTAAAAATTGTCTAAAAAATCCAAGTGGACTTGGACTTTTTAAAGCATCTTTAGCCATAAACATAAAAAATCTGTTATTGTCATCAGTACTTTCATGTACTATCGCAGTCATGTCGTTTACCAATTCTTTATCTCCATAAACAAAGTTAAAATCAAAAAAGATAGCACTTAATAAGATGTTTTTTTCGGTAGGATTAAATATCCAATCTTTAAACTGAACTTCCCATTCTTTTTTGGATAAACACCATTTAGGATTACTGGCCATCATTTCTGCAGGACAATATTCATAACCAATAGAATGTAGGTTTTTATTGATTACAGTAGCAAGTTCTATAAAAAAAGCTCTAATACTTTCAAGTTTATCATCAGGAACATCTTCAAAAATAATTCCGTTATCTTGATCTGTAGGCACCAATTGTTCTTTTCTACCTTGACTCCCTAAGGCAAAAAAAGCAAATCTAACAGGTGGGATTTTGTTTAATTCTTTAATAGATATTTCTACGGCCTTCTGATTGATAGTTTCGTTTAGTTCTGCAACAACCGTAAGGGTGTGGGTAAAAGATATATGTTGATTAATGAATCTTGTTAAAAGATCATTTAATTGTTGTCTTAAATCTCTTAGTCTAGGAATGGTTCTGGCTCTACTAATTTGTTTTAATAAAATAGCAGGGTTGTTACTTAAAGATGCTACAATGTCTTGTTGGGTTAACATTCCTAACAATTTACTTTCAGGGGTACCATCTTTGGTTACACAAACATTCCCAATTTTATTTTTAAGCATAATAATTTGTGCTTCTGCAATAGAAATATCTGGCGAGGCAGAAATAACAGGAGAAGACATAATCTTTTTTACATTTTGGTCTATGGTAAATTTTCCGGTGGCTATTTTATGCAATAAATCTTTATTGGTAATAACTCCTGCAGGTTTGTCTTTTTTTAGTACAAAAATAGAGCTGATTTTGTTTTCACTCATAATGCTAGCAGCCTCCTGTACAGTAGATTTATGATTACAACAAACAGCTGTGGTCATTAAATTGCTGATTTTAGAGCTAAAGTAATCTGTGTTGGTAGTTCTTTTGTAATCAGCAAAAATTCGTTCGTTATCTTCTTGAGAAAATCTTGTTGCAGAGTTACTAGCAAAACGGGTAATTAAATATTTACTTACCTCAGAATTGTTTTCAAACTGTTTGTTAAAATTTTGAATTGGAATGGCATATACAATAGATTCTTCATAAGCCTTTGCATTTAAGGTGTAGTTTTCGTTTACAATTAAAGGTCTTAATCCCAATACATCTCCTTCATCACACATTTCAACCTCAATGGTTTTCTCACCTTCTTGTCTGTAAATCCTAATAGCTCCCTGATTTACGATGAAAAAATGTTCTTTGGGTGGTTTTCCTTGTGTGTATAAAGTTTCATCTTTATCCAAGTAAATTACCCTTGTTTCTTCGGCTAGTTTATATAATTCGTTATATGGTAAGTTATCAAAAGGAGGATACATTTTAATAAAATCAGCAATCCTTTCTGCAATAGTATTTTTCATTCTTTGATTTCTTTCAGTTTTTTTATGATAAAATTATAGTACTCAGGGCTATGAGGTACATAAGTTTTATTATCTGTATAATTTTTTTCTAACTCTTGAATGTCAATAACCTTTAGATCAGATACTTCTTCTTTTTGAGGAGTGAGCTCGGCAATCTCACAATTTAATTTGGCAAGATAAATATGATGAATTTCATAATCAATCATTCCGTTAGGATGATGATGTTTTTCTTCAAAAATTCCTATATAAATTAAATCATTCTGGTTAATGGTTAAATCAATTTCCTCTTTAACCTCTCTTACAGCTGCTGATTTTGGATCTTCTCCAGAAGCAATGTGTCCGGCTACCGAAACATCCCACAAATTAGGAAAGGTATCTTTGTCTTCTTTCCTTTTTTGAATCAGTATTTTTTGATTTTTTGCATAGAACCAAATATGAACACTTGCGTGTAATATTCCATTTTGATGAGCAAAGCTTTTTAAACAAGCATTTCCAGTAGGTTCCCCTTGTAAATTTACAATATCAATTAGTTCATCCATGGCTAAAAAGAAACATTATATACGTAAAGATACTATCTTTTTATTTGTAATTTTACACTCTTATTTAGATAAATGTTTGAATGAAATATCCTGAAAATGAATTGGCTCAAATGGTTATTGCTTCCTGTGTAGCCAATCATGTAACCGATGTTGTAATATCACCCGGTTCTCGTAATGCCCCATTAACTATTGGTTTTAGTCAAGTAAAAAATATTAATACATATAGTGTTGTAGATGAACGTTGTGCTGCATTTGTAGCTTTGGGTATGGCTCAAAACACACAAAAAGCAACCGCCATTACATGTACTTCTGGTTCGGCATTATTGAATTATTATCCTGCAGTTGCTGAGGCTTATTATGGAGATATTCCTTTGGTTGTTATTTCTGCGGATAGACCTAAAAATATGATTGATATAGGAGATGGGCAAACCATTCGTCAAGAAGGAGTGTTTAAAAATCATATTTTGTTTGAGGCGAATTTGTCTGCTATTACCAATGATATCGATAGAGATTACAACAAAAGTTTGATATTTAAAGCGATTAAAATAGCCAATGAACAAAAAGGGCCTGTCCATATTAATGTCCCATTTGAAGAACCTTTATATGGATTGGTAGATGATTTGATTACTTTTCCGATGGTTGAAAAACCAGAACCTCAATTGGTGAATGAAAAAGTTATAGAAATAAAAGAATTAGAACCAATTGCTGAGGTTTGGAATAAATCTGCTAAAAAAATAGTGTTGATAGGTGTACATCAGCCAAGTGAGTTGTTACAAATTCAGATAGATTATTTGTTAAAAGATCCATCGGTTTTAGTGCTTACAGAAACCACATCTAATATTAATAATAGAAATGTGATTAATAGTATTGATCAATTTTTAGCAGGATTAACAGAAGAAGATAAAAAGTTTTATCAACCAGATATTTTGTTAAGCCTAGGTGGTTTGGTAGTATCTAAAAGAATTAAACAATATTTTAGAACATATCAACCAAAGCATCATTTTGTAGTGCATCCAACCTTTGGTTATGATACTTTTAATTGTTTAACTCACCATTTTAAACTTTCTACAGAATTGTTTTTTAGTCAGTTTTTTTGGTTAACAAAATCTATAAATAGTAGTTTTCAATCTACAGGATTAGCCATTAAAAATTTAAGAAAAAAGGTACACCAAGAATATGTAAATACTGTTGAATATTCTGATTTTAAAGTGTTTGATTTGGTAAACAAGTCTTTACCTTTGCAATCTGTACTACAGTTAAGCAATAGTGCTACGGTACGTTATGCTCAGTTGTTTGATATTGATGATAGTATTGCTGTTTTTTGTAATAGGGGAACTAGTGGAATTGATGGAAGTACTTCAACAGCTATAGGTTATGCGGTGAAATCTGAAAAACAAGTCACTTTAGTAACGGGTGATCTAAGTTTTTTATATGATAGTAATGCATTGTGGAATCAATACATTCCAGCTAATTTTAGAATTGTAATTGTAAATAATAGTGGAGGAGGTATTTTTAAGATTTTACCAGGACCAAAACAAACACCGGCATTATCTTACTTTGAAACTCCTCACCAATTAACAGCAGAGCATTTGGCAAAAATGTATGGTTTTGATTACTTAGTAGCTACAGATGTGGAAAGTATAGAAAAAGGGTTAGCAACTTTTTATGAAGAAAGTAAGCAACCAAAAATATTGGAAGTTTTTACACCTAGCGATTATAATGATGAGGTATTAAAAACTTATTTTGAAAAGTTTAAAGCATAAAATTATGGAAGAGTTTGAAGTAGGACAAGAGGTGGGAATAGTAGTAGGAAGTTTTTCTAAGATAGGAATTACGGTTCTTGTTGATGAGGTGTGTGAAGGGATGTTGTATAGTAATGAAGTATATCAACGTTTAGAAGAAGGACAAAGATTAAAAGGATATGTTAAAAAAGTAAGAGAAGATGGTAAGTTAGATATTTCTTTACAACCTATTGGTTTTAGAAATAGTATTACCAAGTTTCAGGTACAAATATTAAATGCGTTAAGAGCTCATAATGGATTTTTACCTATTACAGATAAATCTGAACCAGATACGATTAAGTACGAATTGGGAATGAGTAAAAAAGCTTTTAAAAATGCTGTAGGTGGTTTGTATAAAAACAAAGTAGTAGTTTTAGAAGAAAATGGAATACGTTTGCTAGAGCATACAAATTAGTATAAAACCCAAAAAGATCAGCCAATTGGCTGATCTTTTGTCTCTAAAACGGAATAATTAAGTAATAAACCTAATTATTCTGTTTTACTTTTTATATATTTTTTCAATATTGATATTTTGAATACTTCCTTTGTGTATTAACAAAGAATAATGAAGGGTAATTGGTTTTGTTTCTGATAATGGAATTAATTTGGCTCCAGGAAAAACAGCATTTTGCATACTATTTTTAGAACGTAATATCCAAGGATTTGGATATCCGGGATTGTTAGCGTGACTTATAATAGTAACTCCATTAGATAAATTTATATCGTCAAAATTTTCAGAAATATCTATCCATCCTTCAGAAGTTACAGGTAGGTTTTTAGGAGTTACAGTTCCTTTGTGTCCGGTAAATTTTGTTTTTTCAGAAAGTTTAATTCTAGCAGAAAATCCTCCATAACCTTTAGCGTTTTCAGAACCTCCGATATAAACATTAGGTTCTAAAGCGATCATAGATATTTTAATATCAATAAGTCTGTATTCATTTTCTTTAGGATATACCGTAATAGTAGAGGTTTCTTTTACAAAAGGTTTTTCATCTCCATTTTTATCTAACCAAAGATTAGATTTCCAGAGAACCATAGTTTTTATACTTTTTGAGTTTCCTTTTATTTTATTTTTTTTGACAGAAATAACATCTTGACTAAAATTTTTTAACTCCCATCCATCTCCTATACGTTTGTTCCCAATATATAATTGATGCCAAGCCCAAAAAATACCACGGTGATGCAAATGATCTTTTGGAAAATCTTCGGTAAGAATTTCTCCATTTAAATTATATAAAGGGTGTATGTAGTTGTTTCTAGCATACTTTTCGTTGATAGATTTTTCTGCAATTTGATAAACTAAGATTGAATCATTTTCTTCAGTAAAATAAGCAGCATCTTCATTAATTTTAAGATGAATTTTTTGAGCAAATGTACTATTCGTAATGAGGAATAAATAGATTAAAAAATAGAAAAACTTCATGTCGTAAAATTCTTAATAATATTTGTATTTGATAAATATAACCAAAACAGTTAAGGATTTTATATTTGTTTTAATATTGAAAAGTTGGACTACCATCAGTGCAAACAACTGCTGAAGGCTGTTTAGGAACAGAGCAGTCCGAAACAATTCCCCATTTTATATTGTAGGTTTTTTCTGCTTTAGTATATTTTTCAACTAATTTTAAAAACTTACTTACTTCAATTTTGTTAGAATAAGCAATATATTCTTTTGGTCCTCCACAGGCTTTGTTTCCTATAGGGGTAAAATTCCAATGGCTACTTTCTTCACAAGTTTTATTTTCTGCCAATGTTATTATTTTTGATTTTAACTCCTGTAATTTCGCTAAATCTTGTTCTTGAGGGGTTTCATTTTTTTCACATGAAAAAATACATAGAAGTAGAAGGCAAGCAATGAATGTTAATTTTTTCATAAGCTAGTTTGTTTAGTTATAGGATGTGGTCTTTACGGTTTGGTTGCGTAAATATTGTCTAAACCATAAAAAAAGCCTTTCTACATATTTTAGAAAGGCTTTTTTTATGGTTTATTTCAGAAGAAATATTGGAATTAGTTTTGTTTTTTCTGCCATTCCCAAGCAGATTTTAAAGCAGTTTCTAAACTAAGCTCAGTTTTCCAATTTAATTCTTTGTTGGCAATAGTAGTATCAGCATAAGCGGCTGTAATATCTCCTGCTCTTCTGTCTACAATTTTATAGTTTAATTTAACTCCGTTAGCACTTTCAAAAGCATTGATTACTTCTAAAACAGAACTACCTGTTCCTGTACCAACGTTAAAAAACTCGTACGCTTCTTTGTTGTTTTTTTCAATCAAACGGTTTAGTGCAGCAATATGTGCTTTTGCCAAATCTACCACGTGAATATAATCTCTAACAGCAGTTCCATCAGGAGTATCATAATCATCACCAAAAACAGATAATTCAGCTCTCATTCCAGCAGCAGTTTGGGTAATAAAAGGAATTAAGTTTTGAGGAACCCCTAAAGGTAATTCTCCAATTTTTACAGATTCATGTGCTCCAACAGGATTGAAATATCTTAAAGCAATGGCGTTAATTCCATGAGCTTTAGAAGCATCTTGAATAATTTCTTCTCCAATTTGTTTGGTGTTTCCATATACAGATTCAGCCTTTTTAACAGGAGCTTTTTCTGTAATAGGCAATTCATCAGCCTGACCGTAAACAGTACATGAAGATGAGAAAATAAAGTTGTCTAACTTTCTATCTCTCATTTCTTGTAAAATGTATACCAATGCCCCTAAATTATTTTCATAATAATCTAAAGGTTTATGCATACTTTCTCCCACAGCTTTAAAGGCAGCAAAGTGAATAATTCCATCAACTTTATATTTGTAAAAAAAAGTTTTTACATCTGCTTTAATACGTAAGTCAATTTGTTCAAATGCCGGTTTGATTCCTGTAATTTCTGTAATCTGATCTAAAACCTTAATGGTTGTGTTAGATAAATCATCAATTACAACAACGTCAAACCCTGCGTTTTGTAATTCTACTACCGTATGAGATCCAATAAATCCTAAACCTCCCGTAACTAATATTTGCTTAGCCATGTTAATAAGTATTATTTATAAAGTTAAGTACGTTTTTGACAATAAACTCTAGTTGTTCTGTATCTAGAGCAGTATGCATTGGTAAAGATATTACTTGTTGTACCAATGTGTTGGTGTTGTGGTAATTTTCTTCTATAACGTTTTCTTGCTTGTAAGCTTTTTGGTTGTGTAAAGGAACAGGGTAATAAATGGCATTAGGAATATTTTGTTCTTTTAAATATTCGTGTAATTCATTTCTTTTTCCATTGGTAATTCTAAGGGTATATTGATGAAATACATGATTAGAAAACGTTGAGGTAGTAGGGGTGATAATATTTGGACAATTAGCAAAAGCGTGGTTGTAAAACGCAGCTGCTTGTTGTCTTGCTTTATTGTAATTGTCTAAATGTGGTAATTTGATGTTTAATATGTTAGCTTGAATGCTATCCAATCTAGAATTAACACCGACCACTTCATAATAATATTTTTGATACATTCCGTGGTTGGTAATTCCTTTTAAAGTGTGAGCTAATTCATCATCATTGGTAAAAATAGCTCCGCCATCTCCATAGCATCCTAAGTTTTTTGATGGAAAAAAGGAAGTAGTTCCTATATTTCCAATGGTTCCAGCTTTTTTAGTGGTTCCATCAGCAAAAATATAATCGGCACCTAAAGCTTGGGCAGTATCTTCAATTACGTATAAGTTGTGTTTTTTAGCTAGTTTTAAAATAGCTTCCATATTGGCACATTGTCCAAATAAATGAACAGGAACAATGGCTTTTGTTTTGGGAGTAATGGCTTTTTCTAAAGCAGAAATACTGATATTAAAAGAGTCTAATTCAACATCAATTAAAACGGGAGTTAATCCTAATAATTTAATCACTTCTACAGTAGCAGCAAAAGTAAAATCAACAGTAATCACTTCATCACCAGGCTGTAAATTCAGAGCCATGAGAGATATTTGCAAAGCATCTGTTCCGTTAGCACAAGGAATAACATGTTTTACATTTAAATAATCTGCTAAATTTTGCTTGAAAGTCTGAACTTGAGGTCCATTTATAAAAGAAGTTTGATCTATTACTTGTTGAATAGAATTGTCAATTTGTTCTTTTATGTCTAGGTATTGACTATTTAAGTCAACCATTTGAAGTTTTTTCATTTAAGATACATTACATAACAAATTAACGAAATTATCGCAAGGTTTCCTAAGTCAAGTGCAAAAGGATTCTTTATCTTTAGGCTACTTTTTAAAAATAGAATATGAAGATTTTCAAGAAAGTTATCATAGTGGTTTTTTCCCTACTAGTTGGTTTGTCAATTGGGGGTTATGGATATTTACAGTATTTAAAACCTACTTATAAAGGAACAGTGCATATTAATGGAGTTAAGAGCACAGAGGTTTATTTTGATAGCATTGGCGTGCCTCATATTTTTGCCAATTCAGAAAAAGATGCGATGACTGTTTTGGGGTATGTACATGCCCAAGAACGTTTGTGGCAAATGGAATTGTTAAGGAGAATTGCTTCAGGAAGATTGGCAGAAATTTTTGGAAAAGATTTGGTAGATGTTGATGTGTTTTTTTCTAATCTAGGAGTGGATGAAACAGTAGAAAAGCAAGTTATAGCTTTAGATAAAAATCCAAAAGTAAAGGAACTTGTAAATGCTTATTTAAAAGGAATCAATACTTATATGGATAAAGGAGTAACGCCCATTGAGTTTTCTTTATTGGGAATTGAAAAAGAACATTACACTCCTAAAGATATTTATTATGTAACGGCTTATATGGCTTTTAGTTTTGCACATGCTTTTAAAACAGATCCGATTTTAACACACATAAAAAATAATTTAGGGTCAGAATATTTAAAAGATTTGGCTATTGAAGCTGATGAAAATACAATGTATCAAGAAAATTATGATGTAAGAAAAAATAGCATTTCTAGTATCAATCACATTTTAGAAAAATTACCTTTTCCACAATTTATAGGAAGCAATGGTTGGGTATTGTCTCCAGAAAAAACAACTACAGGAAAAGTTTTGTTTGAAAATGATCCCCACATTGGTTTTGCGCAACCACAGGTTTGGTACCAAGCACATATTAAAACACCAACATATGAAAACTATGGGTTTTATTTAGGTTTGTTTCCTTTTCCATTATTAGCACATAATAGAGATTATGCTTTTGGCTTAACTATGTTTGAAAATGATGATATGGATTTTTATACAATTAATCAAAATTTAAAAGACAGTACTAAATATAGTACAGCTATGGGGTTTTATGATTATGAATTGATTGAAAAAGAAATTAAAATTAAAGATGAGGAACCAAAAGTTATTACCATTAAAAAAACAGTATTAGGAAATGTTTTTAATGAAAGTGCTAAAAATTTAGATTCGTTGCCAACGGTGGTGCAATGGGTATATAATGAAAAACCCAATCAAGTGTTACAAACAGCTTATGGAATGAATCATGCTAAAAATATTTATGATTTTGAAAATGCTATTGCTACTTTATCTGCCCCGGGGTTGAACTTTGTATACGGAGATAAAGAAGATAATATTGGTCTGTGGTCTGCAGGACAATTATACAAACACTTGTCTTCTAATGTAAATACAAAGTTTGTGTTAGATGGAAGGGATTTAAATCAGTTACAAAAAGAATGGTTGTCGTTTAGCAAAAATCCTAAAGCGATTAACCCACCAAAAGGATATGTGTTTACTTCTAATGTTCAGCCAGAAGCTGTAGATGGAGATTTGTATCCAGGTTATTATTTGTCAAAAGATAGAGCAGTAGCCATTAATAAAGGTATTGAAGCAAAAGAAAAACTATCTGTGAACGATATGAAAATTTTAGCTAATAGTCATAATAACAGCGTGGTTATAGATAATATTAAAGATATAATAGCCGGACTTGAATTGGGTCAATTAAATGATTTTGAAAAACAAGTTTTAGATGTTTTAACAAAATGGAATGGACAACATAATTTAGACAATATTGCACCAACAATTTATTATAAATTGACTTTTAGACTTTGGAAAAATACTTTTGAAGATGAAATGGGAGCAGATGATTTTAAAGATTTTGTCAATTCAAATCTATCTAGGCGTACTCAAAACAAATATTTAAAAAATCCGAATTCTGTTTGGTGGAATAATGTTAATACTTTGAAAGAAGAAACATTTCAAGAAATTGTAACTAGCTCCTTTAAAAGTTCTGTAGCTGAGTTGAAAACAGGTTTGGGTGATGATATTAACGAATGGAAATGGTCTAAAGTACATACAGTAACTTATGAACACGCATTGGCTAAAATGGATTTATTAAAAAAGATCTTTAATGTGGGGCCTTTCCCAATGGTGGGTGGAAACGAAACAATTAATAATTTAATGTTTGATTATACTGAAGGAAATCATTTTCATGTAAATGCAGGTCCATCTACTCGTAGAGTAATTGATTTTTCTGATATAGAAAACTCCTATGCCGTAACACCAACTGGACAATCAGGATATTTTTTAAGTCCGTTTTATAGTAATCAAACCAATTATTACAATACAGGAAAATATTATAAAATGTTGATGAATGAAAAGGAAATTAAAACATCAACTTTAAAACTAATTTTTGAATAAATATTACATAGAGCAGTCTCCGTTGGCAAATTCAGTTTCAATAGTAATATGGTCAAAAGGATATTTATGAAGCACTTTTTTTAGTTCCTTTTTAACAGATAACATTTCATTAAAAGAAGTGTTTTCTTTTAAAACTACATGCGTAGTAAATACATGATGTTCCCCGTCTAAAGACCAAATATGTGTGTGGTGGGTATTATTGATATTAGGAATGTTTAAAATTTCATTTTTAATAATATCCAAATCAACATCAAAAGGTTGAGCTTGTAAAAACAAATACAACGTCTCTTTTAATCTTTTAATTACATTCCATAAAATAAAAAAAGTAATCAAAAGAGATAGCGCGGGATCTAAATATGGAATGTCTTTAAAATGTAAAACAATGGCTACTATTAAAACAGCAAACCAACCCAAAACATCTTCTATTAAATGCCAAGACATTACTCTTTCGTTTAAGGTTTTTCCAGTGCTAATTTTCCATGCAGCATAACCGTTTACTAGCACTCCAAAAATGGCGAAAATGAACATTCCTTGCGCATCAGAATGCTGGGGAGTAATCAATCTGTCAACAGCAGCATAAATCACAAAAACAGATCCTGAAAGTAGTACAAGACAATTTACCAAAGCACCAAGCAAAGACAAGCGTTTGTAGCCAAAAGTAAAAGTTTTGGTTGGTTTTTTATTAGATTTTTCTTGCATGTACCAAGAAAACCCAAGCGATAAACTATCTCCCAAATCATGAACAGCATCAGAAATTATAGCCACACTATTCACATAAAAACCTCCAATAATTTCAAAAATGGTAAAACTTAGGTTTAAAAAGAAAACCGTTTTTATGTTTTTACTTGAGTCGTGATGATGGTGGTGATCGTGTGACATTTAATAAAATTTTAGGTTAAAGAAAAAGCCAGTTTAACTCCATCAATAAACATGTCTACACCAATAATAGCTAAAATTAACCCCATTATTTTACCAATTACAGTTATGATGTTATTTCCTGTTTTTTCCACTATATATTCTGCCAATTGAAAAGCCCAATAAGTTAAATAACACATGAAACCAAAAATAGCAATTACAATAATTACATGTATATAATGAGTGTTAGAAACATAATTCATTGCAGTTACAATAGTTCCAGGTCCGGCCAAAATAGGAATGGCTAATGGAGAAATAGCCATGTTTTCATCTAAATCTACATCTTGCATATTTTTAACACTTGGTTTTTTAGATTGTAACATTTCATAACCTACATGAAAGACCAAAATACCTCCTGTAATTTTAAAAGCGGGAATGGTAATTCCAAACATTTCAAAAATAAATTTTCCTAAAAGAGAAAAAGCCAACACTATCAAAAATGCTGTTAGTGTGGCTTTTTTATTAATTCTTTTTTTTGTTTGATGATCTGCATTTCCAACCAATGATAAAAAGACAGGAATGTTTGCAAATGGATTCATGATGGCAAAAAAGCCAATAAAAACCGTTAATGCATATTTAAGTAATTCTATCATTTTTTTTCGATATAGTTAGCAGGAACGTCAAAAGAAACTTCTTTACTTTTTAGGAATTTTATATTGCTAATAGTTGCTTCTCCCAATTGATTAGAAATCCCCGTTATTTTATTCCATTCCCAATAAGTCCAATGTGTGGCAATTGGAATGTTTTCAATTTCTTCGTATTGATCATATTTAATTGCATGAGGATCACTTTCTGCTGTTTTTACATTTTTTCCAAAAGTTACAATATAAGCAGCGGTATTAATTAAATCATCATCTTTGTCTGAATACACAAAATACCAATCATCTGGAGAATCGCCAGTTTCTGATTTAAAACTAAGTTTTTGAGTATTAAATAAATCGCCATTCAATTCACTTTCTCCAAATTCCGACCATTGCGTTCCAGGGTCTGATAATTTATAAGGAAATAAAAAGAAATAAGCCCAAGTGTAAGCATCAAACCTTACCGCTTTTACTCTTTTAAAGTTTGGGGAATAATAGACACATTCGTTATGCGTATAAATTTTACTTCCATCTTTGTTTTCTACTAGCCCTCTAGAAGAATTGGTTAATAAAGTAATGGTAGCATTTAATCTTTCTTTTCCTCTAAATTTTAGTAAGATGTCAAACTGAACAGCTTCATGTGATAAAAAGGCCGTTTTATGATGGGCATCTTCTATAGCTTTAATAGGCTCTTTTTTAGCCTTTGATTTACAGCCTATAAAAGTAAAAGCACTAATAAGAATGATAAATGATTTTATGAATTTCATATTGATACTTTAATTAATCAAATAAGTCAGATGATAAATATCTATCACCTCTGTCACATATGATAGCAACAATTACACCGCTTTCTAATTCTTCGGCAAGTTTAACGGCTGTTGCCACAGAACCACCAGAACTCATCCCTGCAAAAACTCCTTCTTCTTTTGCCAAACGTTTGGTCATGATTCTTGCATCAGTTTCTGATACTTCCATTACGGTGTCTACTTTAGATTTATCAAAAATCTTAGGTAGATATTCTTCTGGCCATTTTCTAATTCCAGGAATTTGAGAACCATCACTTGGATGAGCACCTACAATTTGTATGTTTGGATTTTGTTCCTTTAAATAAGTAGAGGTTCCCATAATAGTTCCTGTAGTTCCCATGGCAGATACAAAATGTGTAACTTCACCATTAGTATCTCTCCAAATTTCTGGTCCAGTAGTACGGTAATGTGCTTTCCAGTTATCATCATTGGCAAATTGATTTAGCATAATGTAACCTCCTTGTGCTACTTTTTCATCAGCATAATCTCTAGAGCCAATAATTCCAGTACTTGCCGGAGTTAAAGTTACCTTAGCTCCATAAGCACGCATGGTTTGTACACGTTCTGCAGTAGAGTTTTCTGGTAAAACCAACTCAATATCAATATTTAACAATTGAGCAATCATGGCCAAAGCAATTCCAGTGTTTCCACTAGTAGCTTCAATTAATTTGTCACCATCTTTTATTTCACCTCTATCTAAAGCTCCTTTAATCATGCTATATGCAGCACGATCTTTTACACTTCCTCCAGGATTGTCACCTTCTAATTTTAAAAGTAATTTTACATTTGGATTTTTTACCAAATGAGATGTTTCTACCAATGGTGTGTTACCAATGCAGTCTAATAATTTACGATACATAGTATTTATCTTGTTTTAATATTGGCTTGAATGGTGTTGTACACTACTGAATTATCTGGAACAGATTTGGTAACCCAAACGTTTCCGCCAATAATAGAATTTTCTCCTACCACAGTTTCTCCTCCTAATATGGTTGCATTTGCATAAATGCATACGTTAGATTTTACGGTAGGATGTCTTTTTTTGTCTTGTTTGTCTTTACTTACACTTAAGGCTCCTAAAGTAACCCCTTGATAAATTTTTACATGAGGTTCTATAATACAAGTTTCTCCAATCACAATTCCTGTTGCGTGATCTATAAATACAGGAGCGTGAATGGTAGCTCCTGGATGAATGTCAGTTCCGGTTTGTCTGTGAGCATATTCGCTCATTAAACGAGCAAATAAGTATAAGTTTTGATTGTATATTTCATGACTTAATCTATGAATAGCCAACGCGTAAAAACCAGGATAAGCAAAGTAAATTTCTTCAATCCTTCTTGCTGCAGGATCAGATTCCATAAAGTACAATGCATCTTTATTTAAATCTTTTAAGATCGTAGGCAGTTTTTTAGCAAAAGTATTCCAAGTTTTATCACAAACTTCTTGTGGACACATGCATGATATTTTAGCAGCAGCTTTAAATAAATTTTCTAATTCTTCAAAACTATGAGCCAAATCAATACTATCATCAAATAATACACTAAATATTTTCTGAGTAAAATCTTCAACACTAGTTTTAACACTGTAGTTTAAATCAGTGTTTTGTTTAATGTTTTGTAATTCTTTAATTATTTCTTTCATGCTTTACTTGTCTAGGCATAAAAGTAAACATTACAAATGTTTAATTAAAAAAATGTTGCTCTATCTTTTTTGTAATTGTTTTTGCCAGTTTATATTTAGATTCTACTGTCCAGCCAGCAATGTGTGGAGATAGTAAAACATTTTCGGAACTAATTAAATATTCAAAGGCATTTGGTAGTTCTTTATTTTCAAAAAGATTCTCAAAAGATAATTTTTCATACTCCAATACATCTAGGCAAGCACCTAAAATTTTACCGGATTTTAATCCATCCACCAAATCATTGGTTACAATTGCAGTTCCTCTAGCGGTGTTAATAATGTAAAAAGGTTTCTTAAAATTGTTGATGAAATTTACATCAATCATTTTATAAGATTGATTGTTGTGTGGGGTATGAATACTTAGTACGTCGGTTTTTTCTTGCAATTCTTTTAAGGAAACTTGTTGGCAATTTTCATCCCCTACATTTTCTTTAATGTCATAACAAATCACTTCGCAATCAAAACCTTTTAGTTTTTTAGCAAAAGCTTTTCCCATGTTTCCGTAACCAATCAATCCAACGGTTTTTCCTTCTAGTTCCAAACCTCTGTTGGCTTCACGCAACCATTGTCCTTGTCTAATTTGAGCATCAGCTCTTTTTAAGTTGTTGAATAAACTTAAAATCATTCCCAAAGCATGTTCTCCAACAGCATTCATATTTCCCTCTGGAGCAGCAATTAAAACAATGCCTTTACTTTCTGCATAATCACAATCTATACTTTCTAAACCTGCTCCTACACGAGCAATGAATTTTAGATTGGTAGCAGCATCAATAAAAGTTTTATCAATTTTAAAACGACTGCGAATCACAATACCATCATAGTTGGCAATTTTAGCTTCTATTTCGGTTTTAGATGAGGTATAATCTTCGTGATTTTTACATCCTAACAAAGCTAAGTCTTCCATTAACACAGGATGATTTGAATCTATGTGAAGTATTTTCATTTTGTGGTATCTAGTATCAGGAATCAAGATTTTAGTTAAATTGATTAATCAAATACACAGTTTAACAAATCATCAATAAACTAATATTGTTCTTTTTCGTTTGGAAAATCTTTGGCTTTTACATCTGCATTGTATTGCGTAAAAGCATTGCTCATTTCATCGTATAGATTGGCATATCTACGTAAAAAACGAGGATGGAATTCATGAGTCATTCCCAACATATCATGTACTACTAAAACTTGACCATCAACATCAGGTCCTGCACCAATTCCAATGACAGGAATGGTTAAACTTTCGGCTACTTTTTTAGCTAATTTTGCAGGTATTTTTTCTAGTACTAATGCAAAACATCCTTTAGCCTCTAACAATTTGGCATCAGCTAATAATTTTTCAGCTTCCGCTTCTTCTTTAGCACGAACTGTATAAGTTCCAAATTGATAAATAGATTGTGGCGTTAATCCTAAATGTCCCATCACAGGAATTCCTGCTTGGATAATTCTAGACAATGCGTTTTCAATTTCAATACCTCCTTCAACTTTTACCGCATGAGCACCAGATTCTTTCATAATTCTGATGGCAGAACGCAAAGCTTCTTTAGAGTCAGATTGGTAACTACCAAAAGGAATATCTACTACAACTAAACTTCTGTTAGAAGCTCTTACTACAGAACTTGCATGGTAAATCATTTGATCTAAAGTAATAGGTAAAGTGGTTTCATGACCAGCCATTACATTAGAGGCAGAATCACCCACCAATAAAACATCAACTCCTGCATTGTCAATAATTTTAGCCATGGTATAGTCATAGGCAGTAAGCATAGAGATTTTTTCTCCATTACTTTTCATTTCAATTAATGAATTTGTAGTAATTCTTTTATATTGTTTTTTAATAGCAGACATATATTTTTAAAATAAAAACGGATTGTAAAATTACTCTTTTTTAAGGAATTCGGACAATTAATTAAGAAGAAGTAAAACAAGTAAGTTGGTCGTAAAAAGAATGGAGTTTTACATTTAAATATTTATATCTTTATCCTAGAGAAAACCTTTCAAGGATTATGTCAGAAACCAAAATACATACTTTAAATCCAGATAATTGGATTGATGCTTACGCAGATTACCTCTTTAATTATACAATTGCTAGGGTAAATGATGCGGACAAAGCAAAAGATTTAGTGCAAGAAACTTTTTTTGCGGGTTTAAAGTCAATGAAAAATTTTGAAGGAAAAGCAAGTGAAAGAACTTGGTTGATTTCAATATTGAAAAGAAAGATTATTGATCATTATAGAAAAATAAATTCTAATAAAGGAAAGGCCGAAGTGCGCATGAACTTTTATAGCGATGGAGAAAGAGAAGGGGATTGGATAGAAGAAAGAGTGCCACAAGATTGGTCTGGAGATGCAGATGCTGAAATAGAAACAGAAGAGTTAGGAGAAGCTTTACAGTCTTGCATTGCCAAATTACCAGAAAAGTATAGAATTGTATTTGAAATGAAAACTATTCAAGGTTTTGATACTGAGGATATTTGTAATGAGCTAGATATCACTCCGTCTAATCTCTGGGTAATCATCCATAGGGCTAGGACTCAGCTTAGAGAATGTATGGAAGAAAATTGGTTTAAAAAGTAATTAAGGTGATGGGAAAAATAAAAATTACATGTGAAGAAGCTACTACCATCTGTTCAAAAGCACAGTACGGAGAAGCTACTTTTCTAGAAAAAATAAAGTTAAACTTACACTTTATGTATTGTAAAGTATGTAAGGTGTTTAGTAAGCAAAACTCTAAACTATCAACCATGTGTTGCATGGTAAAAAAACAAAGAGAATTGTCTAAATGTTGTTTGTCAGAAGAAGACAAAGCAAAGTTAAAACAGCAAATAAAAGAATTAGAAAAAACATTATAGAAAATGCACTTTTTACCAGATGAGATTGATGAATATGCCGTAAATCACTCTCAACCCGAACCAGAACTTTTAGAAGCTTTAAATACCGAAACTTGGCAAACCGTATTAAATCCTCGTATGTTAAGTGGGAATTTTCAAGGAAGACTTTTAGCCATGATTTCTAAACTCATCAATCCTAAAAATATTTTAGAAATAGGTACTTATACAGGTTATTCTGCTCTTTGTATGTGCGAAGGAATGCAAACAGATGGGAATTTACACACGATAGATAAAAACGAAGAGTTATACGATTTACAACGTAAGTATTTTGATTTGTCTAACTTCGGAACTCAAATTCATCAACATGTTGGGAATGCGTTAGATATTATTCCAACTATTGATGAAAAATTTGATTTGGTTTTTATTGATGCCGACAAAGCCAATTACGGAAACTACTTTGATTTAATTATTGATAAAATGAATCCAGGAGGCGTAATTTTATCAGATAATGTACTGTGGAGTGGTAAAGTAGTACAAGAAATAGATCCTAAAGATATAGATACACAAGAGCTAGTTGTTTATAATAAAAAAGTAAACGAAGATCCTAGGGTTGAAACTGTTTTGTTACCTATTAGAGATGGATTAACTATCACTAGAGTTAAATAACAAATCTTTAAATTCTTAAATAAATAAACAAGGTATTCTTATATAAGAATACCTTGTTTATTTATGGAAATATATCTAAAAATTGTTTTAATAATTAGTTGTATTTTGATATATGTTAATTTTTTATGATTTTTTACCATAAAAAATCATTTTATTTTTTTCATTTTTGCACATTCAAAATATTTAACAAAAAAATAATATGGAAATATTTAACATCCCAGTTTTTGATGATGATTTTTATAAGATGCTTTTTCGATTTGTTGTTAATATTGTTTTTTTAACTATAATAATAAGAGGTCTTTACTATAAAAAGACAAAAAATAAAGAATACTTTTTTACTTACTATATGATAAGTGTAATTGTATTCTTTTTATGTTTTACTCTTAAAAAGTTTGAACTAGATTTAGGAATGGCTTTAGGGTTGTTTGCTATTTTTGGAATTATCAGATATAGAACCAATGCTATTGATATCAAGGAAATGACCTATTTGTTTATAGTCATTGGGGTTTCAGTAGTAAACTCTTTAGCTAATAAGAAAATGAGTTATTTTGAGTTGTTTGCAGCTAATGCGTTAATTATTACTGTTTTATGGTTTACGGAGTGGTTTTGGAGTTTAAAGCACCAAGTTTCAAGAAAAATTGTATATGAAGTTTTAGAAAATTTAAAGCCTGAAAACTACAGTTTATTAAAGGGAGATTTGGAACAAAGAACAGGTTTAAGCATTGATAAAATAAAAATTGATGAAGTTAATTTTAGAAAAAAATATGCAGATATTATCATTTACTTTGAAAATAAATAAGATTAGACTTAGGCCTTTTTTCTTATTAGGAATGTTTTTGATGTCTATTTATACATATGGACAAGATACAATTGTAGTAAGAGATATGGAAACTTGGTCTAGTGTGGGGTTAAAACATAAAATCAATAAAAAATGGACTGCGCTTCTTGAGGGAGAGTTGAGATTAAACAATAATAGTTCAGAAATAAAAAAATACTTTGGACAATTTGAATTAGAGTATAGTTTTTCTAAGCATTTTGAGTTTTCAGGAGGGCTACGTTATACAAAAGAGAATGACAATAAAGGTCGCATTCAAGGTTATAGAGATCATTTTAGGTATAATTTTGATGGTGTTTATAAACAAAAAATTAATGATTTAAGTTTAAAGTATAGGATTCGATATCAGAATAGTAAGGAGTTAAATGAGGATGATAAATTAAAAGAAATAGTTCGTTTTAAAGTTGATGCTGAGTATAATATCAAAAAGTGGAAGTTAGATCCTGAGTTGTCAGGAGAGCTTTTTCGTTCTGTTGGGTCCGAATCAAATAATCAGCTAGAAAGTTATAGAATTACTTTAGGAACTACTTTTGATATTCATAAATCAGCGAAAATGAAGCTCTTTTATGGCTTTGATAATGAGTTAAATACTGAGTTTCCTAAGGCTGTAAGTATTCTTGGGGTAAAATATATATACAATCTAAAGTAAAACATTATGAATATAAAAATCAAAAATACGCAATCTGTGTGGTTGATTTTAATCATTTTACTCTTGATAGTATCTTGTAGAGAAGTTGAGGTTATTCCCAATAAAGACATTCAAGAGTGGACATTCGAAACTCATTCGGATTTGAATGGGGTAAATTATGATGTTGTTTTCCCCAAAGACATAGTAAATAGAATTGATATTGTTTTCTCTCCATCTGAGTATAAAACGATCAGGTCTAATTTAGCAAAATTGATTACTGAAGCAGATGGACCAAATGATTTAACGGATAATAAACCAATTTATTCTCCATGTGATTTATACTTCAATGGAACAGAATGGTATCATGTAGGAATTAGATACAAAGGGAATTCAAGTTTGTATGGTGCAAATAATAATGGGAATGAGAAACTTCCTTTAAGACTTAAGTTTGATGCTTTTGAAGATGAATATCCTGAAATTAAGAATCAGCGATTTTATGGGTTTCAACACCTGTCTTTAGGAAGTAATTATAACGATCCTTCGTTTATGAGGGAGAAAATAGCAACAGAATTATTTAGAGATTTTGGTGTTCCTGCAGTTAAAACAGCTTTTTATGAAGTTTATGTAGATGAAGGTACAGGGACACCAGTGTATAATGGTTTATATACCCTAGACGAGGTGGTGTTTGACACTATGCTAAATTCAGTTTTTGGGAGTAACACAGGAAATTGTTACAAACCAAATGGGAGTGGATCTATGTTTTCATTGAATGAATTTACTTTGAGTGATTTTGAGAAAAAAACAAATGAAGAAATAGCTGATTTTTCAGATATTGAAGAATTATACGAGGTATTACATTCTCCTTTGAGAACTTCTGATGTTGAGGCTTGGAAAGCTAATTTAGAGCGTGTCTTTGATGTGCAAGGTTTTTTGAAATACTTGGCGGTAAATAACACTATACAAAATTGGGATACTTATGGAAACATGAGACATAATTATTATTTATATCACGATCCAGCTGATGGACTTATTAAATGGATTGTATGGGATAATAATGAAGCGTTTCAGGGAGGTGCTGCACAATTACAAGCAGTATCGTTAAGTATGAGTGAAGTAAGCTCTGATTGGCCATTAATATCTTTTTTAATTGATGTAGATTCTTACGAGCAAGATTACAAAGCATATTTAAGAGATTTTGTAGAGAATTATTATAACCCAGCTAGAATGGAAATCATATTTGATAACTATTACAATTTAATTTTATCAGGTGTAACTTCAGAAACTTCAAAGTATACAAGTTTGTTTGCTGGTTCTGATGATTTTGAAACTGCAGTTAAGAAAATGAAAGAATTTTGCGTGTCAAGAAATGAAGCGATAATGTTATACTTAAATTAATAACTAAGAGGAATTATGAAAAAGAAACTACTTTTAGTATTGAGTATATTACTTAATAGTTATTTATTAAGTGCTCAAATATTTACCGTAAACAATATTCAATACAATGTTATAAGTACAAATGAAGTTGAAATCATTACTTATTTGGGAAGTGACACAAATATTGAGATTCCTAATACTGCAGAGAGTAATAATATTACTTACCAAGTTGTAAAAATTAAAAATGGTGCATTTTATCAAAAGGGATTAACTAGTGCTAGTATTCCAAGCTCTATTGTTACTATAGAATCTGGAGCGTTTTCAAGTAATCAATTAACGTCAGTGTTTATTTCAAATGGCGTTCTTACTATAGGTTCGGATGCTTTTTCTAATAACTCTTTAACTAGTATAAGCCTTCCGAATAGTATAACCTTTATCGGAGATTCGGCTTTTGCAAACAATGTTATTACAAATATAGATATACCAGATAATGTTATATCTCTTGGGAAATATGCTTTTGTTAGTAATTTATTGGAAACCGTTGTGTTAGGAGCTAATCTAGAAAATATAGGAGAATCTGCTTTTAATAATAACTCTATAAGTGAAATTGTTATTCCAAACAAAGTTACAACTATAAAAAAGAATGCCTTTTCAAGTAACTCTATAGAAAATATAACAATTGGTTCTGGTGTAACAAATATTGAAGAAGGAGCTTTTTTATACAATCCTGTTGTAAATGTAACTTCATTAAGTACAACCCCTGCCAATTTACCTTTAAGTGCATTTGATAATAATTTTAATATTAGTTTAACTATTCCAGAGAATACCTCAGAGGTTTATGCCAATGCTGGTTGGGTAGATTTTGGTAGTGTAAATGGAGAAACATTAGAGTTAGAAACATTTATTATTGATGAAATAGAGTACTCTATTATAAATTTAGGGCTACGACATGTTGAAATAGAAAATTATTATGGAAGTAGTATAGATCTAGTTCTTCCAAGTGAAGTAGTTCATGAAGGATCTACTTATAAGATTACTGAAATAGGTGATTTAGTGTTTAAGAACAAAAATTTATCTAGTGTAATTTTACCAAATAATTTAACAAGAATAGGATACGATTCTTTTTCACATAATAATTTACTTACTATAACTATTCCTGATAATGTTTATACAATAGATTCTTATGCTTTTAAAGACAATCAATTAATTAGTGTTAATCTATCTTCTAAAGTAAATTACATAGGAAATGAGGCATTTTCTGAAAATGTTTTAACAAATGTCTTAATTCCTAACGATGTTAAAATTATTGGTAATGCAGCTTTTTATGATAATAGTATTAGAACACTTACAATTGGTAGTTCTGTTCAAAAAATAGGTTCTTATGCTTTTCATAGTAACAAAATAACAAATGTTACCATTCCAGATAATGTAATCACCATATCTAATCTTGCTTTTTATGGTAATAAAATAAAAAATTTAATAATTGGTAATGGATTAAAAACCATTGGTGTTTCTGCATTTAATAATAATCTTTTAAGAACAGTAATTATACCAGAAAATGTAAAGAGTATTGAATATTTTGCTTTTGATAATAATCCTGTATCAGAAGTATTCTGTAAGAGTTCAAAGCCTTTTTTATATAATGATTTGTTTGCAAACAAAAACAATATAGATTTAACAATACCAGCAGATTCTTATTATGCCTATAATGATTCTTATTGGATAGGTTTTAAAAGTATTACAGATGGAACAGATTTAATTGATACAACAATAAATCAAATACCAGGTTTACTGTTAATTTCTAATCATGGAACTATAAGCAACAATTTACAAGAATATGTTTCTTTAAAAATTTATAATACTAAAGGACAACAAGTTTTAAACAATAATTTAAACGGAATTTATATTGTTGTTGCTAATGATAGTTTAGGTAATATGGTTGTGAAAAAGATGTATGTTCAATAAAAATTAATAGACTATATTTTTTTATTTATTTAAGATGTTCCATTGCACATTTTTCTTTTAAGTTTGTTTTTATTTTCATAATTTAAAAAATGCGTTGGATATCAAAACCAAAACCAAATCAAGAAACGGTTCTTAGTTTATCAAACTCTTTAGGGATTGATAAAGTTTTAGCAACCTTATTGGTACAACGTGGTGTTGATACTTTTGAAAAAGCTAAGAGTTTTTTTAGGCCTAATTTAGCAGAATTACACAATCCTTTTTTAATGAAAGGAATGGAAGCTGCTGTGCAAAGAATTTTTGATGCCATTGAAAATAATGAAACTATTATGGTTTTTGGTGACTATGATGTTGATGGAACTACAGCTGTTGCTTTAATGTCTTCTTATTTATTGACTTTGCATCCTAATGTAGTGACTTATATTCCTGATAGATATGCTGAAGGATACGGAATTTCTACTCAAGGAATTGACTTTGCTGATGATAATAATATCAGTTTAATTATTGCCTTAGACTGTGGAATCAAAGCCATTGATAAAGTGGCTTATGCCAAAGAAAAAAATATAGATTTTATTATTTGCGATCACCACAGGCCAGGAGCTAACGTTCCTGATGCTGTAGCGGTTTTAGATCCAAAACAAACAGATTGTCATTATCCTTTTGATGAATTGTCCGGTTGTGGAGTTGGATTTAAAGTGATTCAAGCCATTGCACAAGTTCAAGAACAACCTTTTGAAGAATTGATTCCGTATTTAGATTTATTGGCGGTAAGTATTGCTGCTGATATAGTTCCTATGGATGGAGAAAATAGAATTTTAGCTTATCATGGCTTAAAAGTGATTAACTCAAATCCGAGACCAGGAATCAAAGCTGTTTTAGAACAAATTCAAAAAACAGAATTGACCATTACGGATGTTGTTTTTATGATTGCTCCAAGAATTAATGCGGCGGGTAGAATGAAACAAGGGATTCATGCAGTAGAGTTACTTACCGAGCAAGACATGAATTTAGCAAAAAAGTTTGCTAGAGAAATTGATCAATACAACGCTGATAGAAAAGAATTAGATAAAAAAATAACAGATGAAGCTATACAACAAATTAGAGAAAATAATGAAGAGCAAAACAGCACGAGTGTTGTTTTTTGTGAAACTTGGCATAAAGGTGTTATTGGTATTGTGGCTTCAAGACTCATAGAAAATTACTATAGACCCACTTTGGTATTTACAAAAAGTGGTGAAAAACTAGCGGCATCGGCAAGATCAGTAAAAGGATTTGATGTTTACAATGCTTTAGAGGCTTGTTCAGAGCATATAGAACAGTTTGGAGGACATAAATATGCTGCGGGATTGACTTTGTTACCTGAAAATTATACAGCTTTTAAAAGAGCTTTTGAACAAGTGGTGAAAGAAACTTTATCTGAAGAACAAAAAACACCCGAAATTATTCTTGATGCTGAGGTTGATTTGATAGATTTAAATCCAAAGTTTTACAGAATTTTATCACAATTTGCTCCTTTTGGACCTGCTAATATGAAGCCTGTTTTTAAAGCTACAGGTTTAAGAGATAATGGCTATGGAAAACGTATTGGTAAAGTGGAAAACGAAAATGATTTGCCAGAACATTTGCGTTTAAATATTATTTATGGTGCTGATGACAAAACTTATAATGCCATTGGTTTTGGAATGGGAAATCAACTAGAAGATATTGTAAATGCGGAAACTTTTGAAGCAGCCTTTACTTTAGAAGAAAATAATTGGAATGGTTATACGTCCTTACAATTGATGTTAAAAGATGTAAGAGTCACAGAGTAGTTGTTTTATGTGTTTAACTGTTTAGTTGATGTTTTTATTAAGCGCTGCTGACTGAAAAACTGCTATCTTGTTAATATGTTTAAGTGGTTAGAGCTTGAGCTGTTCAGTCGACTTTCTAATTTTACTCACTACTCACTACTCACTACTCACTACTCACTACTCACTACTCACTACTCACTACTCACTACTCACTACTCACTACTCACTACTCACTACTCACCATTTACCAATCTACTCCAACTCCAAAAGTAAATCTTAACCCTTCTTTACTGTTAAATAAGTTTAAATTTATTTTTGCCAACGGGGCACTAAACCATAAGGTGGTTCCGTATGAAGTATGCCATCTGTCAGATACTTCATTAGGCAGCCAAACCCTACCATAATCATAGCCTAAACTTAGGCCGTAAGTAACAGGTAAAATAGGAGTTTTAACTTTGTTGATAGTATATCTAATATTTGAGTTTTGGGTAAAGGCACTTTTTCCTGCAAATCGTTCATTTCTAAAACCTCTTAATCCATTGTTTCCTCCAATAAATGCAGATTGATACAATTGAAAATTTTCTCCAAAATTAAATTGAGAACGAATTTTACTCGCAAATACCCATTTGTGATTTAAAGAGATGGGGAACATCATTCCTAAATTTGTTTTTACATAAGCCAAAGAAGATTCTTTAGAAAGGTTATAATCCCAACCAGAATCTAAATTAAAATCGAAACCTAAAGAGGGTAAAGAAGTACTGTCAAAATTAGAGAAGTTTAGACTTGTTTTAATTCCTGCAAAATTTTGCTCATCAAACTCAATAGGTAAAGTATTAATATATCTTCCTTCTGTTTCTTCAAGTTCATAAATAGTTAAAGGAATACTGATATTAAACTTAGCACCCATTAAATTGTTCCAAGTAATTCCAGGTTCAATACTTTTTATTTCAGATTTTACTCGGTTGTAATCTAAACCCAAAGCATGATCATTATTCATGGTGTTGTTTCCAAATCCAAAAAAGTTATTACTAAAATTAGAACTTGTTAATCTTGTATTTACAAACAGATTCCAATGATTGTAGTAAGTAGCAAATTCGCTTTTATGAGCAAAATCAAAACCAACTGTAGCACTAAAATATTTAAGACTTACATGGTGTTGATTGGTAAAAGGTTGCCTGTTAAAACCATAATTAGTAAAGGTAATACTAGGGCCAAAATTAATTCCATCATCAGGGTTGTATGCTACAAGAGGCAATACTGTTAAGGTATTGTCCTTTACTTTTCGGTACTCATAAATATTTTTATCGTATTGATTGCTTAGATGTTTTTTAAAACGGCCTTTAAAAGTATTTTTCTTGGTTTTAAAATCGTGAACTCTAATGTTTTTAGCATTATCAATCTCATAAGTATCATGATTTTGTCCACCAATCAAACGTATTTTAGGACTTTTTTTACTAATGTTTTTTACTTCGTAATAATCGTTATCATCTAAACCATATATCCAAATTTCTTTGGTGTTGTTGTTATTAAATTCTTTGGTAAAATGTAAGTCTTCTTTTTTACCATCTTTAATGTTAAAAACAAGGATTGTAGTTAATTTTTTATCTGCTGTAACTTCAAACCAATCATCTTTATCACTTCCTTTTACAATGGCAAATTTTTCTAAAATTTTACGATAATTTTTAGCAGTTTCTATCACATGATCTCTTCGGTATTTTAAAACCTCTTCTATTCTTTCAATATTATTGTTTTTAACGGCATCAGGTAACTGATCAAAAGCTTTGTTAATAACTTCATCAGTCAAATTTTGTTTGATATAATTGGCTTGTTCTTCCCAAATTTTGTAATTGCTTTCTTGTAATAGAGAAACGTCAATAGGGTAAGGTTCATCGTTAAACTTAAATAAGTTTCGGATGTCTTTATCGTACGTTTGCATCAATTTAATAGGGTCAACAAGTGTGGTTAAAGTAGTTAACAAAGGACCATCATAATTAGAAAATGCCTGATCTCTATCTCTAGGAATAGGTCTAAAAGTTTTGTGTTTACCATCTTTAAATACTGCCCATCTCCATTGGTCGGTATGTCTGTCCCAGTCTCCTAAAATCATATCAAATAAACGAGCGGTTACGTAATTTTTCTCGTCTAATTTGTTGTTTTTATCATCTCTAAGTTCTTCAAATAAATCATCAGTACTAATAATATCATCAGGAAAACCAAAAGAAGCTATTTTTTTTTGATCTTCTTCAGGTCTTTCTTCAATCATATATAAAGCATCCCCAAATTCATTGTCATAAGGGATTAAAGCGTTTTGTTTGGGTATATAAAATAATTTAGGATTGGTGTGGTAAACGTTTATAGGATCGGATAAATCACCAATAATAAAAGGCGTGTATGGATGTGCAGAAGTATAAAAATCGAATAAAATATTTTCGGTATAGGTGTTTTTTAGTTGATTGGTAACATAATCATTTTTAAAAGCAACAGTTTGTAAAAAACGAACAGCACTCTTTTTTAAAGCACGCATTACGTATTGTTTTCCATCAGGATTTACCAAACGCAAAGATTTAGATTGATGTCCACCGCCTTTTTTAACTACAGTTAAACCACCATATAAAGTATCTAACAAAACAGTTTTTGCTTTTACAGGAATGCTATATTCGTTTCTGTAATGATGTCCCCAAATGGCTTTAAAAACTTTATTCTTATCTGTTAAGTTTTTTGGATAAATAGCAGCATTAACAAAAGGAGGAATATTTAAATGATTGTATACTGTTTCTCTTTTTTCTTGTTCTGCTTTAAAAACAGTCGTTTCGAATATTGTCTTGATATTATTTTTAAATGCTACACTAACTTCTTTATTTGGGTAGATGCTTAGTTTTGCATAACCATTTTTACCATAAGTAAATCCTTTTTCTTTTCCCAAATAAGTGGGGGAGGTTTTAGAGCCTGCACCACTAATAATTTGTGGAATTCCATCTTTGTACAGATATTGTAAATTATGATCGTGTCCAGAAACAAAAATAAGATGTGGATGTTCTTTGGCTAGGGTGGTAATTCTTTCGGTTAGTTGAAGATATCTATGAGCATTTAAATCTTGAGGGCTTAAGCCACTAGTTTTTCTAATGGCTTGAAAAAGAGTTCCCAGTCCAGGTAAAGGAATGTTTATAGGGAGCGGGAAGATATGCTGTTTAAAAGAATTTTCACCGCCATGAGTTCCTTTACTAATCATAGGGTGATGAATAGCAAGAAGTGTTATTTTTTGTTGACTTTTGTTTATCAATCCTTCTAACTCAACAAAAAACTTTTCACGGGTTTTAATTTCATCACATTTGTCATTCATTTCCGGATGCTGATCCCAATCTGTGATATACCATTGAGAATCTACTACAATAACATCTACCTCTTTATTTAAATGTACCACCTCTAGTGGACAACCATTTTCTGGTAAAAAAGTATTTTTTCCCAAGGCATCTTCTACTAATTTTTCTTGTTTTTTTAAACCATCAAGTCCGTAATACCAATCGTGATTTCCTGGAATGAATAAAGTTTTTCCCTTGTAGTTTTTTAGAATATCTAACTGAGCGTTTAGTTTAGAAATCCCATCTTTTTGTTTTTTTCCTTTTTTGGGAGAAATCCCTTTAGGATATACATTATCACCCAAAAAAATAACAGTACTGTTCTCACTTTGATTTAAAAGTTCTTTTTTTAAACTTTCTAGTGTTTTATTTCCTGTTGCAAGGTCACCAGCATCACCAATTAAGTAAATGTTACTAATTTCTTTAGATGTATTTTTGTTTACATTCCAGTTTTTAAATTGTTCTGAAATTTGTTTTTTGTAGGTAGCACAACTCATTACTAATAACATAGAAATGAATAGAAGTGAATTTTTAAGGGAAATTAAATTCATTTTTATTTGATGTAATGATAAACTAAAAGTAAACTTATTTTAATAAATTTGGTTGAACCTCAATATAAAGATATGAAATCTTCCATAGTAGAGTCTGCAGAATTATATGTTGTTAGTTATTTAAAACATAATTTACCTTCAGGTACTATTTATCATAGCATAACGCATACACAAGATGTGGTTGATGCTGCTAAAACTTTGGCCAAAGAAGAAAAAATTTCTGAAGAAGATAAAGAAAGTTTGTTGTTGGCAGCTTGGTTTCATGATATTGGATATACAAAAGGAGGAGATGGACATGAAGAAAGAAGCGTAAAAGAGGTCATTAGTTTTTTAAAAGATCATCATTATGATGAAAATAAAATAGAGGTAGTGGTTAATTGTATTAGAGCTACAAAAATGCCTCAAAATCCTACGAATAAAATAGAAGAAATTATTTGTGATGCAGATTTGTTTCACGTAGCAACTTCTTCTTTTGAATCTGATAGCAAATTATTAAGAGCAGAGTGGGAGTTATTAGAAGGAAAAACTTTAACAGATGTAGAATGGTTTCAGTGTAATTCTGAATTTTTAAAAGCACATAAGTTTTATACAGATTTTGCATTTAGACATTGGAGTGCTTTAAAATCATCTAATTTGGCATCCAATGAAAAAAAATTAAAAAATGCCATTCAAAAAGAAGATGATGCATTGCTAAAAAGAGAAAAGAATAAATCTAAGAGTACTAAAAGTACATTTGATAAAAAGGCAGATAAGACTGTAGAAACCATGTATAGAGTTACATTACGTAACCATATAAAATTAAGTGCTATTGCAGATTCTAAAGCAAATATTTTATTAAGTGTAAATGCTATTATTTTATCTTTAGCATTGTCTAGTTTGTTTCCAAAGTTAGATAAAGCCGACAATCATTACTTAATTACACCAACCATTATATTTCTTTTAACAGCGGTTATTTCAATCATATTTGCCATTTTATCTACCCGCCCAAAGGTTACTTCTGGGACTTTTACGCAAGAGGATGTAGATAATAAAAAAGTGAATTTATTATTTTTTGGAAATTTTCATAAAATGCCTTTACAAACATTTGATGATAGTATGTTTGCTTTGATTGATGATAGAGAATATTTGTATAAATCTTTAAATAAAGACTTATACTTTTTAGGAGTTGTATTGGCAAGAAAGTATAAGCTACTAAGAATAACTTATACTATTTTCATGACAGGAATTATTCTTTCTGTGATATCTTTTGGACTTGCTTTTTATAGTTTAGGAATTTAAATATTACCTTGTAATCAACTCAGTTGCTTTTAATAATTTTTCAAAAGACAATAAATCATTATTTATACGGTTGTAATTAATTCCTACTCTAATGGCTTTTAAACCAGAAACACCTTGTAGGTCTTCTATGTCTACTAGTTCGATGTCTTTTGTAAAATAATCTTGTTTGGTTAAGTATTCAATATATTTTAAATACTCCTCTAAGTCATGTTCATGGGTATAAACAATGGCTAATTTTCCTGTTTGGGTTAATCTTTCTTTGGTTCCTTTTAAATAAGATTTATCAATTCTTTTTTTGATGATTTCGTAGCGCATGTTATAAGCTCCATCTACATCAAACTTTTTCTCATCCATTCTAAATTTAATGTCTAGATGTTGAGAATGAACTAAAATTAAAGAAGTGACTTGTAGACTAATATCTTTATGATTACTGTCAATTTGTTTTGCAATTTTTTCAAGTTCACATTGTTGGATTAACTGCCAAAGTTTAATGTTTTTAATGTATATAGGATGAAATTCTTTTGTATTGCTAATACTTTCCCCAATATACATGTTGTAGTCTAAACCATCGGTTTTAAAACGCTCGTAATAATGTGGGTAAAATTCTTGTGCTTCTTTTTGCGCATGGTCTAAGTGTTTAGCCAAACTACTATTTAAGCTAGATATAAAATCCTCATAAGCTTTACGTTTTTTATATACAATTTTTAAAGTATGATCAATTTTACTTTCGTAGTCAATAATATCATTTTTAATAAATGCATGATGTTCTTTTAAATGATTTAATACAGGGTAAATATCATTCTTAAAAAAATCGGTAATTAATAATTCATCGGAGGTTTTAATACCGTTTTTAATAGATTTTAACGTTTTTCGCAAACGATAAATAATCTCATCATAAACCAAAAGTTTTTCTTCTTGATGAATTTTTTCAAACAAAGAAATTGTGTCTTTTAATTGAGAAGTTAAATCATCTTGAATGGCTTTGTTTCTGGCGGCTGAAGAGTCTTTTACATCACATTGTCCATATAATGGATATACCTTTTTAAAGGTGATGTTTTTTAGTTTAGTACTGTTGTTTTGGCTGTTGTTTAGTAAATATTCATCAGCAGCATTGTAAAACTTCCATTTGACACTAGAATGAATGGTGGTATAGTTTTCTTGAATAACAGATTCTAATAAATTTTGACGTTCATCAATAGCCTTTTGTAGACTAATATTTAATACAGGTAAAATATCTTTTAGTTTGTTGGCATTTACTGAGTTTAAGGCATAGCTTTTAGGAGAAGCCAATTCTAATACGGCAATATAATCGTTGTCAAGTAGTATGGGAACAAGTATGATGCTTTGGATGTTTTTAGAGTTGATAGACTTATAGAAATGATCTTCGTTTGAATTCTTTTTATATTCCTCAACATCTGCAATACTGGTGATTAAATAGTCGTTAAAAACACGATTTTTAATATTATGACAAAAATAATCTTTAACATCGCAACAATTTTCGTTGGCAATTATACTATGATCAATTTTTGTTTTTATAAAGTTAACAGATCTGTTTCCTTCGTTTTTATTATAAATAGAAATTCCCATTTTTAAATCAGGAACGTTAAATAAATCTTGTAAGTTTTTTTCAAGATTAACAAGCGTATTGAGGTCTCTTTTTATAACGGTATTTTTGATGTTAGAAATGGTTTCATCTTGCGTAACATCAAAAAGGTTCATGATTCCAAAACCTTTAAATATATAAGAACTTGGTGGGATTTTTTCTTTCCAAATATCAATATTGTCAAAGTTTCTTAATAGGAGTTTGATGTCATCTTTGGTTAATTCTGGAGCATTGTCTGTTTTTATAATTTTTGCAAAATCAGCATTGTACAAAGCTCTGTAACTTTTGATGGTATTATTTTTTACATCAGGGATATCGTAGAAAAAAGGTCTTTTAAAATCTATTTTTTCGTTGTAGTAAAAACTTAAAATATACACACAAGTAAGTATGTACATGTTTTTAGTGTCAAAGTTTCTTATTTCGTATTTAAAATCATCTCCAGCATTGTCTATAATACTTCTAAATCTTTTAGAAAGCATAAAAGCTGTCATGTCAAAAGGAATTGAGGCTGCTTTTATTTCGTTGCTTTGTAAAAGGTCAGGAAATAAAACAGATAATAATCTTTTAATTTGATGCTTATATGTTTTTAATAAAGATAAATCTGTAAATCCTTCTTTAAGCTCAGGGTATTGATTAACTTCTTTAAGTAATTTAATAGCAGATTCATGAAAAATACTTTCAGAGTTGTTTGCCTGATTTTCCAAGTACTCAAATATACTATCAAAGCTAACGTGAACTTTGATAGGTAATTCTTTATTGACTACTGGACTTTTTAAAATATACATATATAACCTTGTTAATGTATTTCATAATGAAATTACAAAATATAGGTCGTAAAATATAATTAGTAATAACAGGTTATTTTTGTCTAAAATAAATGGTGATTGGAACTCCTTTAAAATCGTAAATTTCTCTCATTTTATTCTCAAGAAAACGTTTGTAAGGATCTCTAATATATTGAGGTAAGTTAGCAAAAAAAGCAAATTGAGGAGTTGGAGTTGGCAACTGCATGCAATACTTTATTTTAATATATTTTCCTTTTACTGCTGGTGGCGGATAACTTTGAATAACCTCCAACATGGTTTCGTTTAACTTACTAGTAGCAATTTTATTGCTTCTGCTTTTGTGTACTTCTACAGCTGTTTCTAAAGCTTTTAACAAACGTTGTTTTGTAATGGTAGAAGTAAAAACAATTGGTACATCAGTAAAAGGAGCAATTTCTTTACGAATCATTTCCTCACACTTTTTCATGGTATTTGTTTCTTTATCTAACAAATCCCATTTGTTAACCAATATCACAATTCCTTTACGGTTTTTTTGAGCCAGCCAAAATATGTTTTGATCTTGTCCTTCAAACCCACGGGTAGCATCTATCATTAATATGGCAACATCACAATATTCAATAGCTCTTACCGCCCTCATTACCGAGTAAAACTCAATATCTTCTTTAACTTTTGATTTTTTTCTAATTCCAGCGGTATCTACAAGTTTAAAATCAAAACCAAATTTATTGTAAACTGTATCAATAGTATCTCTTGTAGTTCCAGCAATATCGGTTACAATATTTCGGTCTTTTCCAATTAAGGCATTGATAAAAGAAGATTTTCCTGCATTTGGTCTTCCTACTACAGCAAATCTTGGTAATTCATCGCCTGGATTAATATCAGTATCTTCTTCTTCCTTTTCAGGCATTTCTTTTACCAAAGCATCTAATAATTCTCCTGTACCACCTCCATTGATTGATGAAATGGTATAAAAATCACCTAAACCTAGATTGTAGAATTCATATGCATCAGATTCTCTCATAGCGTTATCAACTTTGTTGATAGCTACAAAAACAGGTTTTTTTGTTTTTCTTAAAAGAATAGCAACAGTCTCATCTAAAGGAGTAATTCCTGCAGTAACATCTACCACAAAAACAATAATGTCACACTCATCAAGTGCTAAAATAACTTGTTTTCTAATTTCTTCTTCAAAAATATCGTCAGATCCTTCAACATATCCTCCTGTATCAATTAAAGAAAATTCTTTTCCATTCCAATCACTTTTACCATAGTGTCTGTCTCTAGTAACACCACTAACGTCATCAACAATAGCTTCTCTACGTTGAATTAGTCTATTAAATAATGTAGATTTCCCTACATTTGGTCTCCCTACAATTGCTACAATACTATTCATGAAATGTAAATTTTGTGCAAAGATACGTAAAATGAATGGTTATAAAATCAAAGCAAATAATGAAACGATAAAATTAAATTTTATAGCCTATTATGTTTATTGAAATTTCTTTTTAACCCTACTTAGAGATTCTGGTTTAACTCCTAGATAACTTGCAATATGATAAAGAGGAACTCTCTTTAAAACTTCAGGTTTATTTTTTAGCAAGTCTAGATACAAGTCTTCAATAGTCAAGGTTTTTTTAATCTCTTCTTTTTCTAAAAGATTGGCATAACTTTTTAAATAAAAGTTAAAAGTTGCTCTTGTAAATATTGGACATTTTTCTAGAATAATATCAAAAGCATTCTTTGTAATTTCAATCATTTCTGTTTTCTCAAGAGCTTGTATACTTGTTTTAGAAGGTAGACTGTTCATCACTTGATGATATTCTCCAATCCACCAATCCTCAAAAGCAAAAAAACGATTGTATTCTTTTTTTTGCTTGTCAGTAATAAATACTCTTACAGATCCTTTTTGGATATAAGCCACTGAAGTGTTAGTGTCTCCAGCTTTGTAGAAAAATTCTTTTTTCTTTAAAGATTTACTTTGAAGCAGTTCAGAAATGATGTTAAATTCATTTTCAGGGATAATAACGCCTCTTTTTTTATAGTATTCTTTTATTTCATAAAGCATTACTCAAATGATTTAGGGTGGTTTTATAATCGTAATATCTTACATAGCATAGATATTATATAAATATTAGCAGATATTTATATATTAATACAACAATAATTCCGTTTTACAACTTTGTTAATTTTCTTTAATAGGTCAGCAAAATTACATTAAAAAATAATAATATAATAAATATTAAAATTTTATGATTTATATATTTTTAAATAAAAGATAATGAAGTATATAAGGGGTTATTTTGTTAGACTCATTTGTTTTCTTATTCTACTTAGCGATTCTGGTTTGATATTTAAATAAGAAGCAATGTGAAACAATGGAATTCTTTTATCTATACTAGGATGAAGTTTTAAAAGATATTCGTAGTTTTCTTGTGCCGATAAGCTTCTTTTTTGTTTTTCTTTTTTAGCAAGTGAGTATTTTTCTGCAGCTGAAATTTCTTCTAATACTTTAGAAGCAACAGGGCATTTTTCCATTAAGACCCAGCAATCTTCTTTGGTAAAAGTAAGTAACTCAGTTTTTTCTAAGGCTTGTACACTACAAAGAGCAGGTTTGTTTTGTAATAACTCATACAAATCAACCATCCACCAATTTTCATAGGCAAACCTTCTAATGTAGTCTACTCCTTTTGCATCAGTATAAAACTCTCTTAAGATCCCCGATATAATAAAAGCTCCATGTTTTGGGATTTTATCTTCAAAATTTAAATATTCACCTTTAATAAGTGTCATAGGTTTTACCAAACTTGTTAGTATTTCAGCCTCTGTAGTAGGTATTGTCTGGGTTCTCGATAAAAAATCTACAATTCTGTTAGGCATTTTAAGTTCAGTTTTAGTAAAAAAAGAATAGTTACCTTCAATACTAGAAGGTAACTATTCAAATATACAGATTTTTATGCTTGTATAAAAAATTATATTAAAACAGGAAGTTAAGACCTGATTTGTCCATTTCCTTTGATGACCCATTTATATGAAGTAATTTCATCTAATCCCATAGGCCCTCTAGCATGTAGCTTTTGAGTACTAATACCAATTTCTGCCCCTAAACCAAACTGAGCTCCATCAGTAAAGGCTGTTGATGCGTTTGCGTATACGGCAGCAGCATCTACCACATTTAAGTATTTTGCAATGGTTTCTGCATTTTCAGAAATAATAGACTCACTATGTTTAGAACTATATTTAGCAATATGATTTAAGGCTTCATCTATATTAGCTACTGTTTTAATAGACATCGTATTGGCTAAAAATTCAGTTCCAAAATGAGCTTCTTCGGCTTTGTTTAATAAATCTTTTGGATAGTCTGTTAATTCTGCAAAAGATTTCTCATCAGCATAAATTATAGTTCCTTTGCTTGCCAGCTCGGTAGATAACTTATTTAGATTAGCTAATTGAGATTCGTGAATTAATAAACAGTCTAAGGCATTACAAACACTAACTCTTCTTGTTTTAGAATTGGCTATAATAGCTGTTCCTTTTTCAATATCTCCATCTTTATCAAAATAGATATGTACTATACCAGCTCCAGTTTCAATCACAGGAACTTTTGCATTTTCACGTACATAGTTAATTAATCCTTGACTACCTCTTGGAATAATAACATCTACATATTTAACTGCATTTAACATTTCTGTAGTAGCACTTCTGTCTGCAGGTAAAAGTGTTACAACATCTGTATTGATATTGTGATTTTTTAAGACTTCTTTAATAATATTTACAATAGCAATGTTAGAAAATTCAGCATCACTACCACCTTTTAAGATACATGCATTTTGAGTTTTAAAACAAATAGCAAATACATCAAAAGATACGTTTGGTCTGGCCTCATAGATAACCCCAATAACTCCAATTGGTACTTTAATTCTAGAAATGTCTAAACCATTGTCTAGAACTTTATTTTCAATCAATTTCCCGATAGGGCTTTCTAAGCGAGCTACATTTTTAATATCTCCTGCAATTCCAGTAATTCTATCAGCATCTAATAATAAACGATCGTACTTTGGATCGTTTTTATCCATACGATCTAAATCTTTTTGATTTGCTTTTAAAATAACATCAGTGTTTGCAACTGCTTTGTCTGCAATTTCTATCAATATGTTGTTAATTTCTTCTGATGGTATTTCAATTAATGTTCTACTTGCGTTTCTAGCATTTTGAAATGTTTGTTCTAATTTAAATTCCATTCTTACTTTATTGTTAAGTAATTATAGTGCACTAACGCAGGTTGGTTGTGTTTTTTTTGAAACACATGGGCTTTCTCTGCACCATAAGATGCCTTTCCATAACCTACTTCATTACCTTCGCTATTAATAATGGTAATGATGTCACCTTTTTTAAAATCACCTTCAATTTTTTCGATTCCAATTGGCAACAAACTGTTTGCTTGACTGCTTAAAAGAGCATCGTGAGCTCCTTTGTTAATGGTTACTTTTCCTTTAGAAAAAGTTCCTGAATTGGTGATCCATTTTTTTACTGCCGATTTGTTTTTATCGTGACGAGCTTTAAAAAACGTTCCAGTTTCTCTATTTAAGAGCTGGGCAGTAATACCGGGGACTGTACCATTTCCTATAGATACATTTACACCCAAAGCTGCAATTTTAATAGCGGTATTGGCTTTGGTTAACATTCCCCCACGTCCAAATTCTGATTTTTCTTCGCTAATGGCATCTTCTAAATTAATTTCCTCATTCTCAAAATCTCTAATTAGTTTTGCATTAGGTTTTGTAGGATGATCTGTAAAAATACCATCAACATTACTTAAAATCAGCAATTCATCTGCTTGTACCATACTTGCTACCAAACCAGACAATTCATCATTGTCTGTAAACATTAATTCAGTAACAGAAACCACATCATTTTCGTTAATAATAGGAGTAATGTTACATTTTAACAATGCTTCAATACAATTGGTCATGTTTAAATAATGCTCTCTTGTACTAAAAGATTCCTTAGTAATTAATACTTGAGAACAAACCAATTGATGACTGTTAAAAAAGCTATTATATAAATTCATCAAAGCAATTTGACCAACAGAGGCTAATACTTGTCTTTTACTAACCGCATCTAACGATGAAGGTAAAGTAACTTGAGATCTACCTGCAGCAACAGCTCCAGAGGATACCAAAATAACTTGATGTCCTTGCTTTTTTAAAGTAGCAACTTGTTCCACAATATGTTTAATACGTTCTTTATTAGGAGCACCTGATGAAAGCGTAAGAACATTGGAACCTATTTTAATTAAAATCTTCTTAGATATAACATTCATGGTGGTTATTGCTTCTAATAATGAAAAAACAAATATGGTATTACAAAAGTCGTTATTTTTTAAAGAATGTACAAACGCTATTGATAAGCATTGGTGCTCATTTGATAAATAAAATAATTTAAATAAAGATGAAGAGAAACAAAAAAACCTTCAACATCTGTTGAAGGTTTTAATTTTACTTGCTAATTAAAGTTTTATAAACTTAGCGTGGTCTTATTGTTTGATTAATTTAAAACTCATAGGACCTTCATTAGAAAGTACTTTTAAAACATAAACTCCAGTAGCAATATTACTAATGTTAATGTTTAATTGAGTTTGATTGTCTTGATGTTTTTGACTAGTAACGAAAGCTCCATTAATACTGTAGATTTCAGTTGTAATATTTTGTAAAGCTACGGGTAAATTAACTGTAAAAGCACCATTTGTTGGATTTGGAGAAATTTTTATGTCTTTTACAAGTGATACATTGTTAGTTGATAATGTTGCAGGATCAACTGATATAACAGTCATGTCAATTCTACCATCATATACTGCTTGTAAAGTACCATTTGAAGTACGAATTTTTTCAGCAGTAATATATGGAGCTACAGCTTCAGTTTGATCTCCAACCAGTTCTAGAGAACCATCTCCACTTATAGTTATATATCCACTTCCTGGTCTGTCATCTCTGTCGTCAATTGCTAATCCACCGTTTAAACGCATTACACCTCCTGTTATGTTAACAATTCCAACTCCGTTGTAACCACCTAAAATAATTCCATTAGTCGTAGATGTTACTAAACCACCATTAATATTAAATGTACAATCTCCATTATCTCCAATGATAATTTGGTTTTTAGTGTTCAGTAGTCCTCCGTTAATATTAACTATCTGAGGATTATCGGCATCACTTCCAAAACGACCTTGGTTTCGGATATTAATATCAGCTCCTTCTTCCACATTTAAGGTACCACTTCCAAAGTAGTTACCTCCACTAGCACCAATTAATAAAGTTGTAGAAATAGTCAAGTTACCATCAGGATTAATTACTAGATGAGAAATGTAATCATTTGCATTACCAGCAGATGTTAAAGATGCATTCATTACGGGATTGTTAGATGACGGAGCGATGATAACATCAGTGTCATTTGGTATTACTCCTCCATCCCAGTTAGTTGCCTCTAGAAAGTCAGTGTTTGTTGCTCCTGTCCAAGTTTGAGCGTAAGAGAAAAAAGAAGTAAATGCTACCAAGGCAGCAGTCATAAATAATTTTGAAGTTTTAAAATTGTGTAGTTTTAGTTTCATTTATTTTTATTTTAAAGTTAATAATAGGTGTTGTAAACCCTTGTTTTTCGTAAAGATAATATTGTATAAGGTTGATACAATCCTGTTCTATCCTGCTTAGTTGTGTGTTTGTTGATAAAAATGGTGTTTTGGTGTGTTTTTTATTGTTTTTATTGTTCTTTATTGTTATATAGTTTGTTTTTGTGTGTTATTAGTGTGGTTTTTGTTGTTGTGTTGTTTTAGTTGCTTTGGTAAAAAAAAACACCTTAGTGATTTTAATCACTAAGGTGTTTTGAGTATGTTAATAAAACTTTCTGATTTATTTAATAAGGTTTAGAAGTTCTTTAAATTCCTTTTGAGAAATTTTAAAAATAGTTCCGTGTCTTGTTCCTTTTGGAAACGTTATTTGATCAGAGATGTCTTCCCAATCTTTTAAATTATTAGAACGGATGGCTCCATATTTATGATCTGTGTATTTATCAAAATAAACAATCCAATTTCCTTCTATATTTACAGCAGTAGGTCCTTCTGCCCAATATTTCCCTGTAATAGGTTTACTTGCTTCCGTATAAGGCCCTGTTAATTTATCGCTAAAAGCAACTTTAAGATTTTTTTGCACAGGCTTTTTGGTTTCATCTTTTAAGAACATTACAAATTGATCACCTTGCTTTTGAATGCTAGAATCAATTACATTAAATCCAGGATCATAAAGTAATTTAGTTTTACTAAAGTCTTTAAAATCTTTGGTTGTAGTATAGTACATTCTATGATTATATCCGGCATCTTCTTTTATTTGAGTTTCAGGAAAAGCACCTATAATGGTAGATGCCCAGTAAATCATATATTCTTTAGTCGAATCATCATAAGTAATTTCTGGAGCCCAAGTGTTTCTTGTGTCTTTTTCATGCTCCATGACTGGAATAAATTGTTGCTTAGACCAGTGAACTAAATCTTTAGAGTTTGCATATCCAATGCCTTTGTCTGTCCAGCTAACTGTCCAAACCATATGATATAAACCATCTCCTCCTTTAATAATACAAGGATCTCTCATCAACTTGTCTTTTCCAACTTCAGGAGTTAAAAAAGAAGTATCATTTTTTAAGGTTTTAAAAGTATATCCATCGTTGCTATATGCAAAGTGTAAACCATCTTGTCCATTTCCTTTAAAATAAGAAAACATATATACTGGTTTTTCGGGAGTTAAATTATTCTCCTTTAACCAACTTGTAAGGGATTTGGACCAATCTAAACTAGTTCCTTTTCTTCCTAATCCAAATCCGTGACCTCCGTTTTCATAAATATGCATTTCTGCACTTACTTTATTTTCTTTTAATTTTAAATAGTAGTTGATGCTATTTTCTACCGGTACTGCATGGTCATCTGTAGCGTGTACAAAGAATGTAGGTGGTGTATTGGCATCGATTTGTTTTTCGTTAGAGTATTTTTCAATCAAATCAACAGAGGCTTTCTTTCCAATTAAATTAACCTTAGATCCGTTATGAGTAATACCATCTTCCATAGAAATAACAGGATAGATTAAAATAGAAAAATCTGGTCTTGCACTAGTTTTGTCTGATTTGTATACCTCATCATTATAATGTGTAGAAAGGGTAGAAGCCAAGTGTCCTCCAGCAGAAAATCCAATCACTCCAATTTTGTTTGGATTGATGTTCCATTCTTTCGCATTTCTTCTTACTGTTCTAATGGCTTCTTGAGCATCTTGCAAAGGACCAATGTTTTTATCCTTCATGATAATATCAGAAGGTAATCTGTATTTTAAAACAAAAGCAGAAATACCAATAGAGTTAAAGTATTTAGCGATGTCAATCCCTTCTTTATAAAAAGATAACACAGAATAACCACCTCCCGGACAAATAATCACAGCTGTATTTTCATCAGAACCATTGTCAACCAAATAAGGAGTAATGGTTGGGTTTGTTACTTTTCTGATTCCTGTTCTGTTTCCGTTTTTGTCTAATCTAGGTTCTTCTTTATAATCTTTATCTTTTTTAGAGTTGGGAACTTTATCCCATAAAGGAATTTGATTTTCTTGTGAAAATGAGTTTGTTGATACTCCAGCACATAATGCTAAACTAAATAGCAGTGCTTTGTTAAGATTTTTAATTGTTTTTTTCATAAAATTCGATGTCTATAAATAATTTTCAACTATTCTTTAAGACTTTGTATTTGTGTTAATTCTGTTTGATAAATATAATCAACAAGTTTTGATAGAAAAATAATAGTGATTTATTATGAGACTTACTCTATTTCATTAAAACCAATAAGATTTTCTTGAATATGTTCTTCTCCTTCAACCACCTCACATTTAATGTTCTTTAGGTTGATGTTTTTAACAGGTTCTTCTTTTTGTCCTTGAATATTGGTTACAAATTTTACATCTTTAGTTGTAAAGTTCTCAAGATAGATATCACTAATAGGAGTTAATCTTCTTTCGTAAGTTGGCACCAAATCTCTCCATTGATACAATACATCAGTTTCAATTCCTAAAACACCAAGATCAATCTTACCGCATTTAATATTACTAACATGAATGTTTTTAACATAACCACCTCTGCGTTCGTTGGTTTTAATAAATACCAAATGACCTAATTTGGCACCATCAACGACTTCACAATTGTCCATAAAAACATTTTCAATACCACCAGAAAGTTCACTACCAATAGCCAACAATTGATGTCCGTTTTTCACTAATAAATTTCTAAGGACTAAATTTTTGGTAGGAGTATTTAAACGCCAAGCATCTTGGTTACGTCCAGATTTTACAGCAATGGCATCATCACCTTGATCAAAAACACAGTTTTCAATCAACATGTTTTGTGACATTTCAGGATCAACCCCATCATTGTTGTGACCATGAGCATAAACATTAATATTTCTGATGACTACATCTTTTGATAAATAAGGGTGGATGGTCCAAAATGGACTGTTTTCAATGCTAACCCCTTCTAATAATATGTTTTTAGATCTGTTAAACTGAATAAAGTGTGGACGTAAGTTTGCGGTATCGTTTACCATTTGTCTTTCTTCAACCAAACTATTTTTAGCACACAAATTGTATAGGTGCTTTAAACTGTTCATATGTGGAGTAGGTCTTGCAAACCATTTTTTCCAAACCTCCATTTTGGCTTTAAGTTTTCCTTCACCTGTAATGGCAATGTTTTCACATTCATAAGCATAAATTAAAGGAGAGTAATTGTAGCATTCCATTCCTTCCCAAGTAGTATGTACTGCGGGTAAATAATCTTCAGGTTTTTCTGAGAATAAAAGAACAGCTTTTTTGTTTAAGTGTAAATTAACATTGCTCTTAAAATGTAATTTTTTTGTAATCCATTCTCCTTCGGGAATCACAACGGTTCCTCCTCCAGCTTTATTGGCCTCGTTAATGGCTTTTTCAATAGCCAAAGCATTTTTTTCTTTATCGCCCTTAACTGCTCCGAAATCTACAATAGAATAGGTGTTGAAATTGCTGAAATTAGGAATTTGAATGCTAGGCATTTCAAAAGGAGCTTCTACTTTAATTTCATCAAAAGTCATGGCTGCTTTTTTATGATTACAAGCGTACAATAAAGTTGAAATAGTAGTTATAAGTAAGATAACTTTTTTCATAATTAATATGTCTAAATGAATATAGTATATAAGAAAACAACTATCTAAAAGATAGTTGTTTTTTGTAATTATTTAATTCTGTAAACTTCGGCACCGGCTAAAAGGAAACATCCTAAACCGTAATCTTCAAAGTCAGGTATTTTATCATAAGACAAAGGTTGTCCATCTTTAGGTTCTTTTCCTGTAGATTGTAAATATCCTAAAAATCCGTTTTTATGAACTCCATCTTTAATCATGGCATTCCAAGCTTTTTCTATCACAGGTAAATAAGTTTCTTTATCTAAAATTCCGTTATTTACTCCATAGGCCATTCCGTAAACAAACAAAGCAGTTCCTGATAATTCTTTTCCTCCATAATGTTTAGGATCGTGTAAACTTACGTTCCAAAAACCATCTTTTCTTTGGATTGGAACCAAGGCTTGAGCCATAGATTTTAAATCCATCATGTATTGTTCTCTGTGTGGAGCATCTTTTGGAATAATGGTTAATACTTTTGCCAAAGCAGCAATGACCCATCCGTTACCACGGCTCCAGTAAGAATCTTCACCATTTGGTTCTGTGTATGGAGGATCAAAATCTGCATCTCTCCACCAAAGTCCATCTTTAGGATTGTAAAGTCCGTGATCACCATGCTTGTCTCTAGAATACATATACATATCGTACATTTTTTCGTAGTAACGATCATCATTTTCTAAAACTCCTAATTTAGCAAATACGGGCATTCCCATCTGAATGGCATCAATCCAAGACCAATCATCTAACTGAGGAGTGTTTAAAAGCATATTGATACATGCTTTTGTGTTTTTTAATTTTTTAGCATCTGGTTCTAAATTATATAAATCAATATAAGTTTGTGCAGCACAATAGTCATCAGCATTTCTGTTGGCATTTCCATTTCTAAATCCCCAGTCGTGGAATTCAGCCCAGTCGTATGCATATTTGTAATACTCTTCTTTTGGATAAATTTCATGCAAAGCCATTAATCCTTCATAATAAACGCCACGAGTCCAAATATTACTTGGGCGTTCTTTGTTTGTAATAATGGTTTTTCCTACATCTTGCCATTTGTTCATAAAATATTCATTAGCAAGTTGCATTTTTTCTAAAACCTTCTTTTTGTCAGAAATTTGACTAAATGCAGTTTGAAGACTCAGGACAGAAATACATACAAGTAAGATGTGTTTTTTCATGTGATATATTTTTAATATTTGTGTGATTTAATTTTTTGTTAATGGAGTTAAAGTGATAGGGCCTAACAAACCTGATGGCATAGGTTTCCATTTGGTTGCATCAAATTTGTTGTAATCTTTGTCTACCATATTAATTTCATAGAAGTTTTTCCATTCTTCACCTCTCATTTCTTTGGCTCTAATTCTGTTTGCAGATAAGTTGGTTACTTCTAAAGTAATGGTGTTTTCTCCTTTTTTAAGCGATCCGATATTCATTTCAAAAGGATTAGACCATAAAGCTCCAACGTACTTTCCGTTTACCCAAATTTTAGCACTTTCTCTAACATCACCTAATTTTAATAACCAGTTTTGAACGTTTTCATCAGGGTTCTGAATAGTGATTTGATATTTAGCAGTTCCAGAAAAACCTTCTGTCTCTTTGCTTAAAGTTGTCCAAGAAGTTAATTCAGAAATGGTTTCAGTTTTTGGGATGCTTGGGCCACCTCTTAAAAATGAAATTTCCCAATTACCTTCAACTTTGTAAGTTTTATCTGTTGCTGTAAAGTATGACCAATTTTTAATATCAGAAGTATCTTCAGATTTTAAAAATAAAGACTGACCAGGTTTTATTTGTACTTTAACCAAAGTAATATCTCCTTGTTTTTTTGTTTGTGCTTTACCGTAATCAGAAGTGTTTGGGTTAAAAATAATCACTTCTTTGTTGTTAATGTTTACAGGAATATATTGATCTACTGCTTTGGCTGTGTGATTTACCAAATAGTAAATTTTATTTCCATTGTCATCTCTTCTAATAAATTTTAATCCAGTTTCAACCAATTTTTCTGGTTGTACGTTTGCCTCGTTTAAATCAGCAAAAACATCTTTAGTAGGATAGATGATAGATTTATTTTTGACTAATAATTTTTCTAACCTGTTGTTTTCTTTTTGATAATCGTTAAACCCAGGAACTGAGCTTGGCAATCCTTCAAAAATAACTTTAGCCCCTTGTTTTTTAAGGTCGATTAATTTTTCTAAAGTAGCCAATGGCATATTTGTACAAGCCGGAATAATTAAAGTTTTGTAGCTTCCTCCAGGTAAATGAATCATTCCATTTTCAAAAGTTGCTTTTTTGATGAAGTTGTCAGAAATAAAATCCATTCCGTACCCTTTGTCCATCAACTTTCTAGTAGTATCATAAAAAGAAGTACCGTGTAGCCACTTTTTTAATGAGTGAATTTTAAACTCAAAAAACAAAGTTCCGTCTAAGTTTTTACCCCAAGTATCATAAATAGGCCAATACAATAAATTTTCATTGTCTGGAGTTCCCGATTGTAATAAAGATTGACAATTAGCGATATAAGAAAATAATTGAGCTTCTTCTTCACCAATCGTAAGATTTGGGTTAAAGTTTACCGAAGCGTAGAATTTCCAACCTGGCCAAGCAGCACGTTTTGGCGAATAAGTAGTTCCGTGTAAAAATACATGGTTGATTCCGTTTAAAAGTAAATCTTCTACCTCTGGTTTACATTGAGAAACAGCGGTTTTAAAGTGGTCTCTTAACCAAGTAAATGTTTCTGATGAAGTCAAAGGTTTTCCCGAAATATGTCCAGCAGAGGATGAAAATTTAAGCATTACAGGATCTGCATCACCGTCTCTAATATCTTCTTTTTCTCTTCGTAATCCAGGAATATCATATGGCATAGAACCAAAGGTTTCACATTCTGGAATATCAGCAGATGCGTATAAATCAATTAAATTACCAGGAGAACCATGAGCTTGTAATTTAGATTTAAATCCTTTGTTATTTCCCCATGCAGTCCAGTGGTTGTCAAAGTTTTTTAATAAATCAGAAATGGTTTCTCTGTAATCACTTTTGATTCTGTTTCCTTCTTCTGTATCGTTTTTATCCAACAATAAAGGAAGGTAGGGTTTTAAGTCGTATCCTCTATTTTTTTCAAAAGTTTCAAAGAATTTTGGTGTATAATCAGTTCCGTAAACTTCGTAACTATCGTTAAAAATAGATCTTATTTTACCATCAAAACCAATTAAAGCATCATCAAAAGGTTTTACGTATGTTTTTAAGGCATCAGTAGAATAATGGTCAAGTGTAAATCCACTACCACCTGGAGCAGCTCTTTTTACTTTTTGTCCTGTTTTTCCTTCAAAAACAGCATAAATAGTATAATTGTCTTTTTTAGCTTTCCATTTCAAAGAGTTGTTTTTCAATTCACAAGTTAAATCTATAAAGTCGCCCTTTTCGCCATATGCTAAAACGTATTGCAGGGTAGCGTTCTTTCTGTCTCTTTCGTTTGTGACTATAATTTCTTGATTAAAAATAGTTCCTTTTTTAACTTCGTACTTTTCGGTTACTAATTTAGTTGCTGCAAACTCTGGAGTTACTTGAGGTCCCCCGTATGGCCAACCTGTTCCTAAGGTTAAATCTACCTGCATTCCTAAGCTATCAGCAGTTTTAACAGTGTAATCTAACATGCTCATCCATTTAGGAGATAAATAATCAATAAAATTATCTTCTTCTCCTTTTACTCCGTATATAGGAGCAATTTCAACACCACCAATTCCTACATTATGTAAATCTATTAGATTCTGTTTTATATTTTCTTTGTCAACAGCGCTACCCATCCACCACCAGCGTGTCCATGGTTTTGTTGTGTTAGTTTGTTCTGGCCAAGCTTTTTTATTTAAATTTGGGTTATTTGTTTCTTTCTTTTGAGTTGAACAACCTACTGTATTTAATATCAAAAAAAGTACAGGAATATAACTGAGTTTTATTTTCATTATGTGTTTATAGAAATTTAGATAAAAGGTATGGTTTTTTAATAATAGTTCAAAAAACACATACCAATAATGAGATTATAAAACTATTAAACTTGGTTTTATAATGTGTCCTGTTCTTTCCTGTATTGATTGGAGTTATAGTGTTTTGTTGTCATCGCTCAATAGATTTAATTTCGGTAGCGATTCATTAGTGTTTAATTATGTTTTTTTTTGTTTTTTTTGTGTTTTTTGTTTTTTTTTGTTGGTTTTTTTGTTAAATTAATAATTGATTTAATTTTTTTTTAAGTTTTTAATTAATTTACATCTCTTTAAAATATAAGGCTTTACTGTTGGTAAGTGTATTATTCACACTGGTTTTGTATGGGGGTATACAGGAATGTACAGGATAGCCTACTAGTTGGTAATAAATAGTTTTGATGAAACAATTACTAAATTTTTATAATATGAAAAACAAAAGAACTTTGTTGATGAGTTTTCTGATGCTTGTTTTAATCCATGCATCAAGTTATTCACAACAAAAAACAATTACAGGAACTGTTTTAGACTCCTCAAGTTTACCAATGATTGGAGTTAATATAGTTATTAAAGGTACTAATAGTGGTACTGCTACCGATTTTGATGGGAATTATAGTATTTTAGTTTCCGAAGGGCAAACTCTTGTGTATTCTTATCTTGGTTATGAAACTAAGGAGCGATTAATAGGGAGTTCTACTACATATAATCTTACTATGAAAGCAAGTAGTACTGATTTAGATGAAGTTATAGTTGTGGGGTATGGTTCTCAGAAAAAAGGAGATATTACATCATCCGTTGCTTCAATGAAAACAGATTTATTAGATCAACGTCCAGTTGCAGCTGTAGATCAAGCAATGGTTGGGCAAATGGCTGGAGTTAGAGTAGTTCAGACTAGTGGTGTTCCAGGTCAGGGATTTAATGTACAGGTAAGAGGTGCTGGTTCTATATCTGCAAGTAATCAGCCTTTATACGTAATAGATGGTTTTCCGATAGATCAACAAACACAAAGTACATCAGGTGGATATGGATCAGGAAATCCATTGGACAATATTAGTCCTAACGATATTGAATCTATCCAAGTGTTAAAAGATGCAGCGGCAGCAGCTATTTATGGGTCAAGAGCATCTAACGGAGTAGTGTTAATTACTACCAAAAAAGGGAAAAGTGGTGCACCTGTTATCAATTTTAATACTTATGTAGGGGTAAATAAAACCGTAAAAAAATTAGATGTATTAAGTTCGGAGGAGTGGATAGAAAGAGCTTCTGAAGCTATTGATTACAATTGGGTGAACTCTGTAACTGATGGGAGTAGAAATGCTAATCAAACTAGTGCTGAAAGAGAAGCTATTTTAGGTAGTTTTAATCGTAATTTCATAAAAGATGATAGATGGGCTATGCCAGGTCATCCGGGTTTAGAGTTTGTTGACTGGCAGGATGAGTTGTTTAGAACAGGTTTGGTAAAGAACTATCAAATATCTGCAAGAGGAGGTACAGATAATATAAAATATTATGTAGGTGCTGATCATTTAAATAAAGAAGGAGTTGCTATTGGTTTAGGGTATAAAAGATACTCTGCAAGAGCTAATGTTGAGGTTTCTCCAAACGATAAGTTAACTTTTGGGGTGAATTTAGCTCCGTCATATTCTATTGCTAGTAACCCAGGAGTTGAAGGAAAAGATCAGCAATTGCACTTAGCGGTATCTGCAACACCAGTAAATGAAGACGGTGTTGATTATAATACAGGAGATAATACGGTTTATACTTGGGGGGCTAGTAGGCCTAGTCCAGTAAGATATGTTCAAAACACCACAGGAGACACCAAGTTGTTTAGAACTTTAGCAACAATGTTTGGTAAGTACGAAGTAATTCCTGGGTTAGAGGTAAAGTCTTCTTTGAACTTTGATAATTCTGACAGTAGTTATAAGTTTTTTACACCTGGGTTTACAGATAGAAACAGAACAGCAAGTGCTCGTCATAGAACATATAGAAGACAAAGTTTTGTAAATGAAAATACTGTTACGTATAATAATACTTTTGATGATAAACATGATTTAAACTTATTGGCAGGAGGATCTTATAGTACCTATAAATTTGATGAGCAAAGAATACAATCTGCTGGAGGTTTTGCTACGGATTACATAACAACCTTAAATGCTGCTAATGGTATTAATCAGGGAGGAACTTATACTTCGGAAACTAAAAGAGTTTTAATGTCTTACTTTGGTAGAGCACAATATAGTTATGATGATCGCTATTTGCTAACGGCAAGTATTAGACGTGATGGTTCTTCAAATTTTGGTAAAGACACCAAGTGGGGTACTTTCCCATCAGCTTCATTAGGATGGAAAATTAATAATGAAGAGTTTATGAAAACCCAAAACGTTTTTAGAGACTTAAAGTTAAGAGCAAGTTGGGGAGTTGCAGGAAATAATGGAGTTGGAGATTATGCAAGTATTGCTACTATGGGAATTTCTAATTATTCATTAGGAGGAAGTTCAATGCCAGGTCAGGTTCCTTCTAATTCTGCCAATGCAGATTTAAGTTGGGAAACTGCCGAAACATACGATATTGGATTGGATGTAGGAGTCTTAAATAATAGAATATATGCGTCTTTAGATTACTACGTAAAAACCAATAGTGATTTATTGTTAAATGTACCAGTTCCAACAAGTTCAGGTTTTGGTTCTGCAGTAACTAATATTGGTGAAGTGCAGAACAAAGGTTGGGAACTGGAATTAACTACTAGAAACTTTACAGGTGATTTTAACTGGACAACTAATATTAATTTGAGTAGCAACCAAAACGAAGTTAAAAAATTAGGACCAGACAATTCACCAATCTATGGAGGTAGTTTTGATATTCAACACAATGTATTACAAGTTGGTTTACCAATGTACACTTTATTTTTGGTACAAAGAGATGGAATTTTATCTCAAGAAGATATAGATAATGGATATCCAACTTTAGGGAATCAAAGTGCTGGAGATCATAAATATGTTGATTTTGATGGTAATGGATCTATAGGACCAGAAGATAGGCAGTTGTCTGGAGATCCTAATCCAGATTTATTATGGAGTGTTAATAATACTTTTAAATATAAAGGATTTGATTTGTCTGTATTGGTTCAAGGACAACAAGGGGGATTAATTTACTCAACTTTTGGTAGGGCTATAAATAGAACAAGCATGGGGTTTGTTGAGAATACTGTTGGTAGAGCTAGAGATAGATGGCGTTCAGCAGAAAGTCCTGGTGCGGGAGTTGAAGGAAAGGTAAATGGAAGTTTTGGTAGAATTAAGAATACAGATTGGTTGTACTCTTCAGATTATTGGAGAATTAGAAATATTACATTAGGGTATGATTTAGGAGCTATTTTAAAAAGTAAAAGTATAAAAGGATTAAGAGTGTATGTAACTATGGAAAACTGGTTTGGAGGTGATAAGTACTCTGGAGGGTTTAATCCAGAAGCAGTAAATAGTAGTGGAGATGATTATGGAGGGTTTCCGTTATCAAGATCAATTATTTCAGGTTTAAACTTTACTTTTTAATCACAAAAAAACAACAACACAAATGAAAAATATATTTATAACAGCGATTTTATCCATTTGGTTCGTTTCGTGTTCAACGGATGAATTGGATCAGTCTCCAATATCAGATTTGGGAGCTAATGGATTTTATTCAAATACAGAGGAGTTTGAAATAGCTATAAATGGAGCTTATAGTACGTTACGTTTTTTTCCAGATACTCAATTTCACTTGCAAGAAGTAAGGTCTGATAATATGTATGCAATTACAGAGACAGGAGTAAGACCTTTTGAGCCTGTTAATAATTTAGATAATAGCATTGCTACCAATACTTATTTAAGTGATGTTTGGGATACTAATTTTGAGGGGATTTTAAGGGTAAATACCATTTTAGAGTCTTTAAATGATAATGTGGTTTCAGATCAGGCTACTAGAGAAAGGATGGAAGGAGAAGCTAAGTTTTTAAGAGCTTTTTTCTATTTTGATTTGGTGAAAACTTTTGGGAAAGTTCCTTTGATAGATCAAGTATATACGCCTGCTCAAACATTAGAAATAGGGAGAAGTGATGTTTCTGAAATATACAATTTAATCGTTTCAGACTTAAATGCAGCTATTTCATTGTTGCCTCCTAGTTTTTCTGGAAATCAATTAGGGAAAGCCACTTCTTGGGCAGCAAAAGCCATGTTAGGGAAAGTTTATTTAACAAAATCTGGACCTACTTATGGAATAGAAGGGCCTGGTTTAAATAGTGGAGAGTATAATTTAGCTATCGACCTATTTGACGATGTTATTAACAACGGTCCGTTTGATTACGAAGATGACTATGCTACTATTTTTGATTATGATAATGAGAATAATTCAGAAATTATTTTTGATATTCAATATAATTCAGGTGCAGAAGTAGGGGCAGATTATCCATCTATTACAGTTCCTGATGCTTATTTGAGAGCTAATGGGGCAGGATTTACTAATGGAGAAGATAATAAAAGAGTTTCAGAAGATTTAATCAATAGCTATGATCTTTTAGATGTAAGAGATGATGTTACTATAATAGATGGTTATACTGATGAAAATAATATATTTAATGATGTTACTTTTTATGGAAAGTATATAGATTTAAATTTTAAGGGTCGTGATAGGTTTGACTGGGGGTTGAATTATCCTGTAATAAGATATACAGATGTTCAGTTAATGAGAGCAGAAGCTATTTTAATGAGTAATACAGGAAGACAAACAGATGTGGATACACCTGTGAATTTCATTAGGACAAGAGCAGGTTTAGTAGGGAATTTAGCAAATGTAGATATTGATGGTTTGTTGGCTGAAAAAAGATTGGAGTTTGCAGGGGAAAATACCCGATGGGCAGATTTGGTTCGTACAGGTAAAGTAGTGCAAGTGATGAATGCGTGGATTACAAACGATGATGTTTCGGGTAAAATTGCTACCATGAAAGAAGATTTTGTCATTTATCCTGTTCCGTCTAATCAAATTACGGTAAAAGAAGGATTGTATCAACAAAATGAAGGATATAACTAGTATAGATAGTTAGTTTATGTTAATTAGAAAAGCATCATAGCCTCAGGGTTGTGGTGCTTTTTGTTGTTAATAGCAGTATGGTGCAGGATACCGTGTAGTTTTTATTATTATAGATTTATCGTCAGTTTTGTTAAAAACAAGATAAAATGACTAGAGTTAAAATGAAATATTATCAAATTTTACCATTTCTTTTTTTATCGGTATTCACTGCTTGTCAACAAAAATCAAAAAAAGCTAATGTGGATATTTTAGAAAAAGGATTAAATGTTTTAGTCATCATTGCTGATGATGCGGGTTGGAATGATGTTGGTTATAATAGTTCCGAAATCAATACACCCAATATTGATGCTTTGGCTAGTAAAGGAGTAAAATTAAATCGATTTTATGCAAACCCTACTTGTTCTCCTTCTCGTGTATCGCTGTTAACAGGAATGCCTTCTAGTAGAATTGGTGTTGTAGCTCCCATTAGTGGAAAAAGTAATAAAACTTTGCCAGATTCTATTACTACTTTGCCACAGGCTTTAAAAAAGCACAATTACGAAAATGCTTTGTTTGGTAAATGGCATTTAGGGTTAGATATTTCTAATGGTCCAAATGCTTTCGGGTTTGATTATTCTTATGGATTTCTTCATGGTCAAATAGATCAATATACACACAGATATAAAAATGGTGATGCAAGTTGGTATAGAAATAATAACATGATTGAAGAAGAAGGTCATACCACAGATTTAGTTACCAAAGAAGCGATTGAATGGATGACTAAGAAAAGAAATGTAGCTAAAAACTTTTATATGCAATTGGCTTACAGTGCTCCCCATTTTCCTTTACAAGAAGAAGATAAATGGAAAGAACCGTATTTAGAAACGATTAAAAATGATTCTCGTAGAGATTTTGCAGCAGCCATGTCTCATTTAGATCATAGTATTGGTAAAGTGTTAAAAACTTTAAAAGATGAAGGTTTAGAAGAAAATACTTTGGTTGTATTTATGAGTGATAACGGAGCGATGGAAGATTGGAATCCAACCTATCAATACAACGGAAAGTTTAAAGCAAATGATGTACTGGGAAGTAATTATCCGTTAAAAGATTGGAAAACTTCAAATTATGAAGGAGCTATAAGAGTTCCTGCAATTGTGTATTGGAAAAATCATATAAAGAATCAAGAAAATTGGAACTATATGTCTGTTAGTGATGTAATGCCTACCATTTTATCATTAATCAATAAAGAGATTCCGAAAGATGTTGAAGGTGTTAATGTTTGGCCATCTATTACGGATGCTAAAGTTAAAACCAATCATGATATTTATGTAAGAGGGCATAAACAGGAAAGTTTAATTCATCAACCTTATAAAATTATTAGAACAAGACATAAAGATGGTTCTGCTGCTTTATATCAATTATACAATATTGATGAAGATCCTGAAGAAAAACAAGATTTAGTCAATCAAAAACCAGAGGTGTTGGTAAGGTTAAAAATATTATTGCAAAATCAATTTGTAAAAGACGATAAAACAGTAAATGTTGAACTTAAATAAGATTTTTAAAATGTATCAAATATCATATAAAGTTATTTTGATGTTCTTGTTGGTGATGTGTTCGGTTTCTATAAAAGCACAGCATAACGAAAAGAATATTGCTGATAAGCCATTGTTTAGAGATCCTGTTTTTGATGGGGCAGCAGATCCTTCCATTATTTGGAGTGATGAAGAACAAAAATGGTTGATGTTTTATACCAATAGAAGAGCCAATGATACTTCTATTAAAGGAATTGATTGGGTTCACGGGACTAAAATTGGGGTTGCAGAATCTACCGATGGTGCGCATTGGACTTATAAGGATACTTGTAATATTAATTATCATCTAAAAGATGTTACTTATTGGGCTCCTGAGGTAATTAAGTACAAAAATACTTATCATATGTATTTAACTATTGTGCCAGGTATTTTTAAAGATTGGTATCACCCCAGATATATTATTCATTTAACTAGCAAAAACTTAATGGATTGGGGATATCAATCAAAATTAACCCTAGCTTCAGAGCGATGTATAGATGCGGATGTTTTTCAGTTGCCTGATGGGACTTTCAGAATGTATTACAACAATGAAAATGATGGAAAATCTATTTATTATGCTGATAGTAAAGATTTATATCATTGGGTAGATAGTGGAGTAAAAGTAGTTAAAGATAGAGGGGAAGGACCTGTGGTTTTTACATGGAAAGGAAAAAATTGGATGATGAACGATGCTTGGAAAGGTTTAGGGGTTTATGCTTCAGATGATTTTGTTGATTGGAAAAGACAAGAGAAAAATATTTTGCAAATGCCTGGAACAGGAAAAGATGATGGAGTAAAAGGTGGACATCCAGATGTAATCGTAAACGATGGTAGTGCTTATGTTTTTTATTTTACACATCCGGGTAGAACTGCAGAAAATGAGGGGAAAGATAACACCCAAACAAGAAGAACCTCTATTCAAGTAGCGGAATTAGAATATTTAAACGGAAATATTATATGCAATCGTAATTTGCCTGTACAAATAAATTTAAAACCATAAAAATGGAAAAAGATATAGTTAGAAATGCTTTTAAAATGAAGTTAAAGCCTGGATTTGAGGCAGAGTATAAAAAACGACACGATGAAATTTGGCCTGAATTAGAAACACTATTGTCTGAATCAGGGATTCAAGATTATAGTATTTTTTTAGATGAAGAAACTTTGATTCTTTTTGCAGTACAAAAACTTAATAAGGATTTTGATAGTAGCTTGTTGCCAAATCATCCTATAGTAAAAAAATGGTGGGCTTATATGGGAGATATTATGGATACCAACCCAGATAATTCCCCTGTAGAAAAACCTTTAAAAGAAGTTTTTCATATGGATTAAAGCAAAATTTAATATTTGAGAAAAATATTCCATACAAGGGTGTAGATGATTGTTTATTATTTACACCCTTTTTCTTGTTTCATTAATCCTTGATTAAGGGAAATAAAAATAAATATAGTCATTAGATATCGTTAATGTTTGGAGTTTTCGAATCTTGTTTTTTAAGCTTATAGGTTATTATTTGGTAATAAATAAACGATTTCGTTTAGTGAAATCATAAAAAAAAGCATGTAATAAATGTAAAAATGTAAAGATAACAGGATAGTGCAGGACGGGGTGAAGCTATAAGTTTTAATACTTTTGATGTTAATCGTTTACTTTGAAATAAACGATTAAACTAAACAACTTTTAATAACTAAACTAAACAACTATCTAGACGATGAAAAATCAAATGACGATCTAATCTTCTAATTCTTATGTTTTTCTCTATACCAGATCTACTGGTAGAATGAGAAAAGGTCGTACAAGCTTAAATTAATTTAAACAACTAACTAATCTAAATAACAAATAATGAAGAAAATGATACGCTATTATTTGCTTTTCTTGCCTTTAATTCTTTTTACTAGCTGTAGCAAAGATGAGGTAAATAAGTATTATGAAAGACCAGACAGCCTTGAAGATCCTATTTATCAACAATTAGTGGCACGTGGTAACTTTACCAGTCTAACTGCATTAATTGAAAAAGCAGGATATAAAGATATTTTAGGTAAATCTGGTTATTGGACAATGATAGCTCCTAATGATGCAGCTTTTGCTGAATTTTTTCAAGAGCAAGGTTATGCTAATGCAGCTGCTGTTGAAGATACTACAGCTGTTAAAATAGTTAAATACGCACTAATTTACAATGCCTTTCGTACAGAAAGAATGTCCGATTATCAATCTCCAGCTGGTTGGATGGAAGATATGGCTTTTAAAAGAAGAACTGCTTATTATGTTGGTTATGAAGAAAATGTATCCGTAGGTAGTGGGAATAAAGTATTAATTCAGTCAAACAGAAATAATGCTGAAGGAAGTATTCCATATGTGTCGGGAGATAACAATAATAAACATATCTCTTATTTCATGGATGAATTTATGACAGCTAATGGATTAGGAGCTTCTGATTATAATTATTTTTATCCAGATGCTAATTATATGGGGTTTAATGTTTTAGATGCAGAGGTTATAAATGCTGATATTGTAGCTGAGAATGGTATTATTCATGAGTCAAATAAAGTATTATTGCCTTTACCTAGCCTAGATAAGAAATTACAAGAAAGTCCTAATTATAGTCTTTTTAGAGAATTATTAGAGGAGCATCTTGTTGAATATCCTGTAAATCAAGATGCTACAACAGCTTATTTTAACTACACGGGTAAGACTGATGAGGTTTTGTTGAAAACATATGATCCAGCTTTAATTTTTTCTCCAAATAATGAAAATTATTTAAAAAGTGATGATAACGATGCTCAAACTGACGGGTATACTTTATTTGTTCCAAACAATACAGTGCTTCAAACTTTTATAGATGAAGTGTTGCTAAAAAACTATACATCTTTAAATCAATTACCAAAATATGTATTTGAAGATTTCTTTAATGCGCATATGGTTCAGAACTCTGTATGGCCATCAAAAGCAGCCGGTTTTAGTAATGCATTAGAAGAGGATATTCGTATTGATTTAAATGCCGATATTGATATTGATCCTGTAACTCAAAAAAAGAATGCACAAATCTTAAGTAATGGTTTCTTTTATGGTACTAATAAAATTCAAGAATCAAATTTGTTTTACAGTGTTTATACATCTGCTTATCTAGATCCAGAGTTTACTTTAGCAACACGTTTGTTTAATGATGGTTCTGGCTATAAGGAGATTATAAGTAATATTTATAGTAATTATACTTTATTCTTACCTTCAGATACTGTTCTAGGGGAATTAGGTTTTGACTATGATATTAATAGAACAGAATGGGTTTATGTAGATATAAACGGAAATGAAGTTAGAGGGACTTTAGCAAGAAATAGATTGTTAAGAGTTTTGTTTAATGGTATAGTACCAACACCAAATGGTGAGTTAGATGATCTTTCAGGTTCTGGTATTATTAGATCTGGAGATGTTGATTTAGCTGGAGAATACATAAAGTGGGAAAACAACCAACTTTGGACTGCTGGAAATGATGAATTAGGAAATCGTGTAAATTTAAAAATAGATGCCTCTACTGGGCAACCTAGATATGAAGAACAATCTAATGGGCGTACTTATTATATAGATAATTTGTTACAACCAGCTGAGAACTTCCCAGGAGCTGTATTACAAACTCTTGCAACTCAACCAGGATCTGAATTTGAATATTTTTATAATTACTTAAATAATAGTCCAATTTTTGATAATACAGTAGGTTCTATAGATGGGGTAGAATTAGGAACTTCTTACACTTTTATAATTCCAAACAATGCTGCAATTGAACAAGCTGTATTAGATGGTGTATTGCCAGGAGATCCAACGGTTGGTTCAGCTGCAGATGTGATCGAAGAAGAGCAGATAGCTACTTTTCTTAAGTATCACATTATAGCTACTAGAACTGCTTCTGATGATGGTTTGGTAAATGGATTGTCAGAAACTTTACTTAAAACGGAATTAGGTGAAAAGACATATGTAAATATAGCAAGTGCCCCAGGTGACTTAATATTTACAGATAATGGAAATAGGTTGGCTAGTTTTATTCCAGCACAGAGTAATAACCTTGCCAATCGTACTTTAATTCACTTAGTTGATAACTATCTATTATATACTGAATAAATATGAAACATAATATAAAAAACTTATTATACTGTTTTTCATTTATTGTTATTTCAATAACAACCAATAAGCTTTTTGCTCAAGAAGGTACTATGTTGGTTAGGGGAACAGTAATTGATGCAACGACCAATGAACCAATACTTGGTGCAACAGTAACAGAACAAGATGCAGAAAATAGAACTATATCAGCTGTAGTAACAGATTTTGATGGTAATTTTGCGATCCGATTTAAAAATAAAGTAAGTAATTTAGTAGTATCCTATATGGGATATGCTACTCAAAAGGTAAAACCATCAATGAACAAATTGATGACTGTAGCCATGATTTCTTCATCTACTGATTTAGATGAAATTGAATTGGTAGCTAAAAAAACACCAGAGAGTGGTTTGTTAAATATTGCAGAACGTGATTTAACAACAAGTGTTGTTACGATTAATGCAAAAGAGGTTGAGAATGTTCAAGGGGCTTCTATTGCGGAGCAACTTCAAGGGCGTGTTCCTGGTATGGATATTACAGCAAGTTCTGGAGATCCAGGTGCTGGAATGCAAATTCGTATTAGAGGTACTTCTTCTATTAATGGTAGTTCAGAACCTTTAATTGTTGTAGATGGTATGCCTCTTGAAACTTCGGTTCCTGAAGGATTTAATTTTAGTACTGCTGATCAACAAGGATATGCGGCAATGTTAAATATTGCTCCAAGTGATATTGAAACCATTAGTATTTTAAAAGATGCTGCTGCAACAGCTATGTGGGGAGCTCGTGCTGCTAGTGGGGTTTTAATTATTAATACGAAAAGAGGAGCTGTTGGTAAACCAAGATTTCAATATTCATATAGAGGAACCATGCAGTCTTTGCCAGAACAGATTCCAATGTTAAATGGAGATCAATATTCTCAGTTAATTCCTGAAGCGTATATGAACCGTATAGGGGTTCCTTTAAATACTTTAACTGTAAAAGAATTTCAGTATGATCCTCAGGAGGTATATTGGTATAAAAATTATTCAAACAATACAGATTGGGTAGATGCTATTACCCAAACAGCATTTACGCAAGATCATAATATTACCATGAATGGGGGTGGAGATAAGGCTAGGTACTATGCTTCAGTTGGATTTTATGATTCTAATGGAGTAACCAAAGGAGCAAACTATACACGTTTAAATGGTCGTTTAAATTTAGATTATACAGTTTCTGATAGAATTAGGTTTAGAGCAGATTTATCTTATACAACTTCAAAGAATGACAGAAATTATACAGATGGATCTAAAGATCGTGATTTAATTAGAGGAGTTGCTCAGAAAAAAATGCCAAACATGAGTATTTATGAGTATGATGAACAAGGGAATTTAACTCCAAATTTATTTTCTCCTGAAAATAACATTCAAGGGTCTTATCCAGGGACTTATAATCCTTTGGCTATGATAGAGTTTGCTCAAAATACACAAGAAGATAACCGTATTATTCCTAAATTTAGATTAGATGCGGATCTTGTTCCTGGTTGGTTAAAAACAATTTTTGATTTACAATTTGATTTTAATAGTGTTAAGAGAAAAAGATTTTTACCACAAAATGCAACGGGTAGACCATTTACTGAAAGTATTGTGAACTTGGTAGATGAATCAAACTCTGATGGTTTGGGAATTCAAACAAAAACGAATTTTATTTTCACGCCTAAAATGAATTCAGATATTCATACCTTATCAGCATTAGCATCTTTTCAAACAAACCAATACCAAAGTGAAGGTTATATAGCAACTACTTCTAATTCTGCATCAGTATTGTTAAGAGATCCTTCTATTCCTTCTAGAACAAACACAGGAGGTATAGGTAGTGGTAGTGGTACTCACAGAAATGTGGCTGCCGTATTTAGTGCTCAATATGGACTTTTAGATAGATATTTATTTAATGTAGGGATTCGTACAGATGGTGATTCTAAGTTTGGACCGGGTAGAAGATTTGCTTCGTTTCCTTCGTTATCTACCAGATGGAGAGTTTCTGGAGAACCATTTATGAAGAATTTAAAATTTGTAGACGATTTAAGTTTACGTGCTAGTATAGGGCAATCAGGAGGGGTGCCTAGTAAAGGTGGTAATTATATTTATCAAAACCAATATAATACTTTTGGAAATACTTATTTAGGAGAAAATGGAGTATATTCAGCTAATGTTCAGTTAGATGATTTACAGTGGGAGACTTTAACAGGTAAGAATATTGGTTTTAACACAAGGTTATTTGATTATAGATTTTCTTTAGATGTAGAATTTTATCAAAACCGTACTAGAGGTTTATTATTCCAAAACTTATCAATTCCATCATCCTCAGGTTATAGCTCTTTAGGCTATAAAAATGTTGGAACTATGGATAACCAAGGTTTTGAAATTGGTTTACAATCAACACCATATAAATCAGATAAATGGCAAGTGGACTTTAACTTTAACATTTCTAGAAATGAAAACGTAGTTCGTGAATTATCTGAATATTTGGTTGCAGAAGCGGGAAGTGCTGAACAAAATGGATCTTATAAGAGATATGTGAAGGAAAACAATCCTTTTGGATCTTTTTACGGATATAAATTTAAAGGAGTATATACAGACTTAGAAGCAACAAAAGCTAGAGATGCTCAAGGGAACGTAATTGTAGGCCCTAACGGGCAAGATGTATATATGAGATTTAATTATCCTAATACAGATTATACTTTTCAACCTGGAGATGCAATTTATGAAGATATAAATCATGATGGTAACATAGATAGTAAAGATGTTGTGTATTTAGGAAACAGTAATCCTATGTTTACAGGAGGTTTTGGAACTACTGTAAAATATAACAGGAATTTAAGTTTAATGTTGTTTTTTAACTATCGTTTAGATTATGATGTGATTAATGAAACAGATATGTATACTACAAATATGTATGGTTTTGACAATCAAAGTACAGCAGTGTTGTCTCGTTGGAGAAATCCTGGAGATGTAACCAATATGCCAAGAGCTATATATCGAGGAGGGTTTAACTGGTTAGCTTCTGATAGGTATGTAGAAGACGCTTCTTTTTTAAGATTTAGAACAGCTAGTTTAAGATATAGTTTTGATAAAAAAGTTCTTAAAGGATTAAAAATGGATGACTTGTCAATGTTCTTTACTGTAGATAATATTTACACCTTTACAAATTATCGTGGACAGAATCCTGATACGCGTATGCAAGGTGGAGACATGTTTGGAATAGCGGTAGATAAATCAAGAACTCCAGTACCACGTAAATTTACTGTCGGAATATCTGCCAGATTTTAATAAAAAAAATATTAGATCATGCGAAAAAAAATTATATATATATATGCTATCATCATAGCATCTTTAAATCTAACATCATGTGATGACTATTTAGATTTAAATCCAGAAGATGGAACTACTAGAGAGGAATTTTGGCAAACCAAAGAAGATGTAAGAGCAGCTGTTTTTGGAGTGTACACAGCAATGTTAAATGCACCAAAAAATAGCGGAACTATTGCAGAGCAGATGTTTGTTCATGGAGAAATAAGAGGAGGTATGGTAGATTTGGCTTTTACAACAAGAGACCAGATAGATATGTTAACTACTAACATTCTTCCTACAAACAGCCTTTCAAGATGGGATATGTTTTATGAAATTATTAATTATTGTAATGAAGTACTAGCATTTGGACCAGGTGTGTTGGAGAAAGATCCCACTTTTACACAAGAACAGTTAGATAACTATACTTCAGAAGTATTGGCAATAAGATCATACATGTATTTTTCTTTGTCTCGTATTTTTAGAGACGTTCCTTTGGTATTAACAGCTACATTATCAGATGGAGATAATTTCCAAATTCCTGTGACCAAACAAGAGGATATTTTTAATCAAGTAGTGGCTGATTTGGTTAAAGCAGAGTCTTTAGCAGTAGAAGATTATGGTGACAATGCATCTAATAAAGGACGCATAACAAAGAACACTATTAATACCATGCTTACAGACGTGTATTTATGGCAAGAAAAATATGATGAAGCTCTGATTGCTGCAGATAAAGTAATCAATTCTAGTGAAGATTATCAGTTGCTTGATTCAAGAACTTTAGATTGGTTTAACACAGTATTTGCAAGAGGAAATTCTGTTGAAAGTATTTTTGAATTACAGTATGATACTCAAATACTTTCCCCATTCTACCAGATGTTTTCTAACAATCCAAACTTTATAGCAGAAGCAAGTGTTTTAGAAGATGTATTTGGATTAGATTACAATGATGCAAACAATGTTGATGTAAGAGGACCAAGAGCTTCTTTAGTTCCAGGAACCAATGAAATATATAAGTTTACAGGTATAACTAGTGATAACTTACAACGTAAGCCTTCTCAATCATCAGATACTCACTGGTTTGTTTATAGATATGCTGATTTACTTTTAATGAAAGCAGAGGCATTAAACGAATTAGATAGAGGTCAAGAAGCTATCGATATTATCGAAGACATTCGCTTCTCTAGACAAGCCATAGACTTAACTGAGCAAGTAGTGTCGGAAAATGATAAAATTGGAATTAGAGAGTATATTTTAGCCGAAAGATCTAGGGAGTTAGCTTTTGAAGGTAAGCGTTGGTTTGATATATTAAGAAATGCAAGAAAAGATAATTATGCATATAAAGATATCATCATCGCTATTGCATTAAAGTCTGCCCCAGCAAATCAACAACAAATTATTACAGCTAAGCTTCAAGATGTTAATAGTCATTATATGCCAATAAACGAAAATGAGTTGTTTAATAATAAGGCTCTAGTACAAAATCCTTTTTATAAATAAAAAATTATAAGTCATGAAAAATATTATAAAATTACCTATAATTAGGTTGATGTTTCTGACGATATGTTCAATTTCATTATTAATTGGATGTGAGCCAGAACAATACAAGGAAACTACAGATGAAACTCCTAATATTACTGAGTACTTAAGGGATACACCTGAATATTCTATGTTTCTTGAAATTTTAGAGAAAACAGGATATGATACATTTATGAATACTTATGGTACGTATACTTTGTTTTTGCCGACAAATAATGCCATAGAGAATTACCTAGTTGATAATAATTACACATCAATAGATCAAGTTCCTTTAACGGATTTACAAGAACTTGCTAAATTACATGTATTAGAAGAAAAGATAACAACTACCGAGTTTACAGATGGAAAAATAGCAAGTCCAACTTTACAAGGTCAGTATTTAATTACTGGAGCTGTAAATGATGAAGGTATTTCTAGCGTTGTTGTAAATAAAGAAGCTAAAATTGTTATTTCAAACTATGAAGTTGGAAATGGAATTATTCATGTAATCGATAAAGTATTAATTGTTGCCGTGAAAACATTAGCTGAGACTATTGATAGTGATCCAAATCTTTCAATTTTAGCAGAGGCTATTCATGAAACAAATTGGTACGATGCTTTAAATCAACCTTTAGTACGTAATGAAATTATTGTTGATGATGAAACAGAAATTGTTTATACAGGTCATTTAACTGTATTGGCTCAGACCAATGAAGTTTTTGCTAAAGACAATATTAATAGTTATGCAGAATTAAAAGCTAAGTATAGTCATTTAAATGATCCAACCAACCCTGCAGATAGTCTTAATTTATTTGTAGCGTATAGAATAGTGCCAGGATTAAATTATATGGCAGATTTAGCGGTAACGCAGGCTGTTTTAACAAAAGCCCCATTAGAAGTAATTGGTGTGAAATTGGCTTTAGATACCATTTTACTAAATGAAGAAACTTTTAATGGTGTATTAGAAAAAGGGGTGGCTATCAACAGAGCATCAAGTGATATAACAACTTCAAATGGTGTTTTACATAATGTTGATGAGAACTTCTTTATTAAGAAAAGGCTACCTGCTCCTGTTTATTTTGATTTGGCTGATCAACCAGAGTTTAGAAAATTGAGTGGGGTATTTAGAAAACCTGGTAACGGGGCATCTTTGTTTGATGCTGAATTAGCAGATGTAACATGGGAGGGTAGCCCTGCCGTTACATATTTTGCAGCAGGAATTGGTGATAAAAATGCTGCAGGATGGCATGGAGACTGGTTTGAGGCTTATAGATTAAGAACAGGATACATTAATAACCTTGAATTTACCACTCCAGTAATTATTAAAGGACAATATAAAGTATGGGTGTCTTACAGACAGAATCGTAGAGCACCTAATTCTGTTAGAATGTACTATAATGATGTAGCGTTAGCAAGAACTTTAAATATGACTGAATATAGTAATCAGAGTGAAGCGGAAAGAGTTTTAGAGTCACAAGGTTATAAACGTCATATTTCTCCAAGTAGGTCAGAATTTAACTGTAAATTATTAGGAATTATAAATGTAGAGACTACAGGAAGACACAAAATAAGATTTGAATCATTGACAGGTGCAAGTGGGGCTAGTTGGTTTGATGTAGTTGAATTTAGACCAATAGATATGGATCAGTTATATCCTAAGTTCGAGTCTGGAGGAGATGGACTAATCGATCAATAAAAAAACTAATAAATTAACTTATTCTATTAAGGATGATATCAATAAATAAATTTTCAAAGGCCATATTTGCGGGTATGGCCATTCTAACAGCCGTTTCCTGTTCTGACCCATGGGATGACAGAAGCGAAATAAAAGATAAAAACTTGTCAGATAATCTTACTGAGCGTATCAGTATGACTTCAGAAACAAGTGAGTTTAGTAAATTGTTGAAAGAAACAGGAATGGATAAAATATTATCTAGTTCTAAAACTTTTACTGTATGGGCTCCAACAAATGAAGCAATTGGTCAGGTAGATCCTAATTTACTTTCAGATAAAGAAAGTAAAACATTGTTTGTTCAGAATCATATTGCATTAACAGCTTTTTCTACGGTTAGTGAAATGGATACTGTAAATGTCCAAATGTTATCTAATAAGTATTTTGACTTTTTGGAAAATGGAACGGTTATTAATGACTCTGGGGTTTTAAAAGCAGATCAATATGCATCAAATGGATTGTTACATATCATCGATAAGGCTATTATCCCAAGAAAAAATATTTGGGAATATATTAAAAGTTTAGAAGGAACTAATAAAATGGCTGATTACTTATTAAGTTTAGATGAATTTAATATTTATCACAGGGCAGATAGTATAGCAAAAGCAACAGATAGTATTGCTAATATTGCACCATTAACAGGTGTTTTTTCGGATTCACTAAGCAATTCCTATTTAAAAAATGTTTTTAACTTAAATAATGAGAAAAATAAATATACATTCTTCTTATTAGAAGATGCTGCCTTTGATGCAGAAGTAGCTAAATTAGAGCCATATTTAATAAAAGGTACTGTAGATTCTACTGCTATATATGCAAGTTATTTTAACGTAAGAGATTTGGCTTTTTATAAAGCAATTGATCAACAAAAATTACCAAGTTTTTTAACTTCTCAGTTTGAAGTAGAAGTACCAATTGATCAAAGTAAGATTGTTGAACAGATTGATTTAAGTAATGGTGTGGTCTATGTGATGAGTAGCATGGATATTCCTTTAACAAAACGATTAGTACCTACAATTATTGAAGGTGAAAATAGGTCATATGTATTACAACAATATCCTCGTTCGAGCTTATATACAAGAGAGAAAGAAGATTTAACAGGTGAACCTTTTATAGATTTTATGATGCAAAATCATGGGATTCCTCAATTAAGGGTTGTTTATACTGCTAATGATTTATATACAACAGAGTATAAAGTTTATTGGAGAGCCATAAATGATATTCAAACAAATACTTTTCAGCAAAAATTAAGTTTTGGAGGAGCTTTAGCGGTTAATGATCAAGGTGAGAGATCTATCGTTGATGAATGGGCAGAAACACCTTATGTTGATGTAGCTCCTAATATTTATAATGAGGTTGAAGTTGGTGGTTTTGAACTTTTTATAGCTCCAGGTGGCCAAACTTTAGTATCATTAATAGCTGCAAACAATGGAACTAATGGTAATAATACTATAACATTAGATTATCTAAAATTAGTTCCAGTAATTAAATAATGTCTTATAAACTAACTATTATGCTCAAAATATTTAAACTAACAAGTCTAGCATGTGCATTGTTTTTCGGAGGGATCAACACTAATTTATATGCACAAGTAGACAATAACACTGTTAATTCAGAAACCAAAAACGGTACTTTAATTAAAGGATTGGTTAAAGATGCTGCTACAGGAAATGGACTTGCAGGGATAAGTATATCTGTAGAGAATTTTTCATCAGCTATATCTAATGAAGATGGAACTTTCACAATTAAAGTTCCTAACTTAAATAGTTTACTATCTGTAAAAGGAGAAGGATACCAAGCAAAAGTTTACCCAGTAAATTCGAGAAATGAAGGACTTGAAATTAGTCTTTATGAAGAAAATTATTCTCAAAATTTCCAAGAAGCCAATACACCTGGTAAAAAAGTTTTACAATATGAAAATATACAATCAGCAACTGTCGTAGATTTTGAGAAAGATCAATGGGGGATAACAACAAATCAGTCTGTTGAGAATTTTATTCAAGGTAGAGTTGCTGGTTTAAACAGCGTTGGTAACTCGGGTGTTCCTGGAGCTGGATCATATTTAACAATTAGAGGATTCAATTCTTTATACGCTACTAACAAACCATTAATTATTATTGATGGAATGATTTATGAAGATGATGATTATGGTTCTGGGATTATCCAAAATAATACTTCATCTCCTTTAACGATGTTAGATGTAAAAGACATTGAAGATGTAACTGTAATAAAAGATGGATCATCTTTATATGGTACCAAAGGAGCTAATGGAGTTATTCTTATTACTACAACTAGAGCTACAGAATCAACTACAAAAATTGATTTTGCAATTCAAGGAGGGGTAAATCAAGCCCCATCTATATTACCTGTAATGGATTCAAACGCCTATAGAACTTATATGTCTCAATTAGTTGCGACTAGAGGTGATAGTCAACAACAAATTTCTCAATTACCTTGGATGAATGACGATCCTCAATCGTTATCATATTATAGATATCATAATAATACAAATTGGCAAGATCAAGTTTTTAAATCAACAGAAAATACTAGTTATTTTTTAAAGATAAAAGGAGGAGATAATATTGCTAAATATGGATTGTCTGTTGGATATTTAAAAAATCAAGGAATTACTCAAGGGACTGATTTAAGTAGATATAATACAAGGTTAAATGCAGATTTACGTTTGACTGAAAAATTAAGTATTCTATCAAATATTTCATTTGCATACAATGAAGAAACTCAAAACCATCAAGGACAAGCATATAAATTAAGCCCGATGTATTTGGCTTTAACAAAATCTCCTTTAATTGGAATTTATGAATATGATGAGAACGGTAAAGAGTCTCCAAATTTAACAGATACAGATATTTTTGACAGTGGTAACCCAAATGCAATTAATAAATATGGATATGCATTTAATAAGAATTACCGTTTTTATGGAAATTTAGATGCTAAATATAAAATTAGCAATTCTCTTACAGCGAACATCTTATTAGGGATGACTTATAGTAAAGAGAGAGAAAAATTCTTTGTACCCAACTTTGGTACAGCAAATGTAATTTTACCAACAGCTATTGGAACCAATAGAAGTGGTAGTGAAGTACAAGAATACAAGTCAAGTTATACGGATATATACTTGAATTTTAAAGAAACATTAGGAGGAGTTAATAACATTCATTTACGTGCAGGTTTTAGAAGTCAAATAAACAAATCAGAAAATGATTTAGGATTGGGTTACAATTCTGCTACAGATGATTTTACCACTATTGGTGCGGGTGATAATTCTTTAAGAGTAATTGGAGGAGGAATCGGAGAATGGAATTGGTATAATTTATATGGTGTTTTTAATTATAACATTGCTAACAAATATTACTTTACTTTAAATTCTTCAATTGATAAATCTAGTCGTTTTGGTAACAATACTAACTCGTCATTACTAGGTACTATTGGAGCTGGATGGTTGATTTCATCTGAGAATTTTATGAAAGATATGAGTACCATTAACTTATTAAAAATTCGTTCAAGCTATGGTCTAAGTGGTAATGATGATATTGGAAACTATACATCTCAAGAATTATATGTTTCTCAAAATTTACTAGGAGTTCAAGGTTTGGTACTAAGTAATATTGGAAATCCAGATTTAAAATGGGAACAAGTTCGTAAGTTTAATGTAGGTCTTGATATGTCTTTGTTTAATGAAAGAGTAAATGCTTCATTGGATTTTTATGAGAATAAAACAACTGACATGATTACATATCAATCAACAAATACAATTACAGGTTTAGATTATATTGTTGCAAATGGAGGAAGTATGAAAACCAATGGTTATGAATTAAGTTTAAATACTAGATTGATACAGTCAAAAGATATTAAGTTTGATGTAGGTTTAAATTTAGCTAGATATAAAAATAAAGTATTGAGTCTTCCAGGTGATAATATTCTTAATGAATTTGGTGGGGCTACCTATATTACTGCAGAAGGACAAGATGCTAACTTATTCTATGGTTTAAAAGCAAATGGAGTATATAGCTCTACGTCTGAAGCTTCAGGTGCAGGATTATCTAGAAGGACTGCAGATGGTACATTAATCCCTTTTGGAGGAGGAGATGTTATATTTGAAGATTTAAATGGTGATAAAATAATTGATGATAAAGATCGTAGAGTAATTGGTAACCCTAACCCAGATTTAACAGGAAGTGTGAGTGCAAACTTTACATACAAAAGAATTACTGTATCAGGATTGTTGAATTTTTCTTTAGGAAACGATATTTATAATAGTGTTCGTAATAATTTAGAGAAAATGAGTGGTTATGAAAATCAAAGTTTAGCTGTTCAAAATAGATGGATGGCTGAAGGTCAAGAAACATCTATTCCTAAGGCTACTTGGGGAGATCCTTTAGGAAATTCAGAATTTTCTAGTAGATGGATTGAAGATGGGTCTTATTTAAGACTTAAGACTGTTATGGTTTCATACGACTTTAATGTAAAATCTAGTCTTCTGAGATACTTAAAATTATATGCAAGTGCAAATAATTTATTTACAATAACTGATTATTTAGGTTTTGATCCTGAGTTTAGTGCTACATCCTCTATTTATGGTCAAGGTACTGATGTTGGTTTGATGCCTCAGTTTAGAACTGTCCAATTAGGATTGCGTATAGGACTATAATGATTTTAAATTTTACAAAAATGAAAACAATGATCAAAAATACTAGAAGAAAATATATTATAGGAGTTTTGACTGCTGCTCTTTGTTTGAGTTCTTGCAGTGACTCTATTAATATTGATCCACAAGATAAATTAAATAATAAGCAAGTATATAACAATATATATGATGCTGATGCTGCAATTGTGGGGATATACGGTAAGTTCATGCAACTTGCTGAAAAACATGTGTTATTAAATGAACTAAGAGCCGATTTGGCTAGTCCAACAGAAAATGCAACTAGGTTTATAAAAGAATTAAGTGAACACTCAGTTAGTGATGATAATCCTTATGCAAATCCTAGAGAGTTTTATGAGCTTATTAATTTATGTAATGATGCTCTTAAGAATTTTGAAATCATGAAAAATGAGAAGACAATGTCTTCAGGTGAGTACAATGAACGTTATTCAGATATTGGTTGTTTACGTAGTTGGTTATACTTACAATTAGGAATTCATTATGGGAATGTTCCTTATGTAACAGAGCCAATTGAAAATGTTGATGATATTAAGGATCTTAAAGAAGATGCTAAGTTGTCTTTTAATGATTTATTAAGTGATTTAATAGAGTTTGTAGAAGAAGAATTGCCTTATACAGATCCCTATAGCAACTCTAGTAGTCTAGTAATTGATGTTGATGGTTATAATACAGCAAAGTTCTTTATTAACAAAAAATGTTTATTAGGAGATTTATATTTGTGGCAAGGAAATTATCTAAAGGCAGCTTCTAATTATAAGGAAGTAATGTCAACTGCGGATGGGGCTGCAGATATAAATGATCGTTATGATATATATAGAATTAGAGCTAATTTCCCTAATCAGGTAACTTTGGCCGTAGGATATTTAAGGTATAGAGAGCAAGATATTAATTCGCTAATTAATAGTAATGATGATGGTTGGCGTTCAATGTTTTCTAGAGAAAGAGATGAATTATGGAATACCGAATGGATTTGGTCTTTACCTTTTGATGCAAGTTTTGCTCCTAGAAATCCTTTTATAGATATTTTTTCACCTAGTGGTAGTTATTTAATAAAGCCTTCTCAGGCGGCTATTGATTATTGGGATGATCAAAAGCAATTAAATGGATTTAGTTATGATGCAAGAGGAAAAAAATTTACATATAACATGATTAACGATCAACCAGTAATTATGAAATATTTATATAATTACCTTGGTGAAAACCAGTTACCTATAGATATGTTTGAAACAGGTGGAAATTGGTTTTTGTATCGTGCAGCAAAATTACATTTACGTTTTGCTGAAGCAGCAAACAGAGATGGTCAACAAAGAATAGCTGATGCTTTATTAAATGTTGGTATTCAGTCTGAATATACAACAGGAGCAGTAGATGTAACGAATGAAGAAAAAACAGATTTACCATTTCCTTATGATTTTGATGCTAGACAAGGAGATTTTCCATATTATAGAGGTGATTGGCATAGAAATGATGGTATTCGTCGTAGGGCTTATGTTGAAAGAGCACCAATCATAGGTGATCCTTTAATTTCTTTAGAAGACAATATTATTATGGAGTCTGCTTTAGAATTAGCATACGAAGGAAACCGTTGGGAAGATTTATTACGTATCGCCTTAAGACGTAATGATCCTACTTTTTTAGCAGATAAAATTTATAATAAGTTATCTAAAGATGGAAACCCTAATGCAGGTTCAGTCCGTACAAAACTTATGAATCCAGATAATTGGTATTTACCTTTTAATTGGAAATAATAATTTAAACTATTCAAAAAAAAGGTTTTAAAAGTGTCTACTTTTAAAACCTTTTTTTTGAGTGGTATTAAACTTTAGTTACTATATGCCTGTCTAACTTTATATATAAATAACAAGTATGTTCAATAAACATTTATTTGTTCTATTCGTATTTTGCTACAATTACTTTTCCCAGAGTAACTTCAGCTTAGGATGTTTTGAAGTAAAACATTAACTTTAGAATCTATAATGAAACCACACGAAAATAATGAAGTTACAATTTAAAACCCTTTTATTAATTACCATTGGGATTGGTAATTTTTGTTTTGCTCAAAGCTTAAAATCTGTTTCTATTTTAGGAGATTCTTACTCAACTTTTGATGAACATGTACAACCTAGTGAGAATAGGGTTTGGTACTTCGAGAACCCATCAAATAATACAGATGTAATTAGTGTAAACCAAACATGGTGGCATAAATTTGTGTCGGAGAATAATTATAAACTAGAAATGAATAATTCTTTTTCTGGTTCTACTATTTGTAATACAGGTTATAATAAAGAAGATTATACTTTTTGTTCTTTTATTACTCGTATGAAAAATTTGGGTTCGCCTGATATGATATTAATTTTTGGAGCTACAAATGATGCTTGGGCTGGTGCTCCAATAGGAGAATATCAATATAATAATTGGGATACTAAAGATTTATATAGTTTCCGCCCAGCGATGGCTTATATGTTAGATTATATTACAAATAGATATCCAAATGTTGAAGTTTATTTTATTTTAAACACAGAATTAAAAGAAGAAATCAATGAATCCGTGAAAACCATTTGTAAACATTATGATGTTGATTGTATTGAATTGAAAGATATCGATAAAAAATCAGGACATCCTTCCATAAAAGGAATGGAACAAATTAATAAACAAGTAGCAACTTATATTCATCAATAGATTTTCAATATTTATATAAAAAAAGCTCTAACCAAAAGGTTAGAGCTTTTTTTATAATATTTAGCAGTTGTTATTTCTCATAAAAACTATTGATAAAAAATCGTAATCCAATTTCTTTATTGTTTTTAAGGTAGTTGGCTACAGTAGTAGCAATAAAAGTAGCTCCTTTGATATTGGTATGAGTATGGTCTTGAGGGAAGAATTCTTTAACTTTTTCTTTTCCTAAATCCTCATAGCCTTCAGCAACCAAATTGTGTAAATCAATGTAATAAGCACCTTCAGCTTCAGCAGCTTGTTTAGCCCATCCTACATAGCTATCATTTCTTCTTTCTACCTTTCCGTTAGGCCATTCGTTTCTTGGTGTTAGGCTCAATACAATTGGAATAGCTCCTTTTGCTTTTACCTCACGAATCATGTGTTTTAGATACCAACCATAAGTGTGTACAACTTCTACAAGACTATCTCTATTTACTTCTTGAGTTTCATTACCCATTCCTTTTAAAGAACCTCTGTATTTCTTTTTATTAATGTTACCGGCATCATTATGTCCAAATTGAATAAAAACATAATCACCAGCTTTAAATTGCTTTTTGGCTGCTTCCCACAAACCTTCGTATTCAAAAGTTCTTGTACTTCTACCACCTCTTGCTTTGTTGTAAACATTTACTCTGGTAGTGTCTAACAAACTAGGAAAAGCAACTCCCCAACCAATGGTGTTAGGATTACTGCTAGATGCCATTGTAGAGTCTCCAATTAAATAAATGTCCGTTTTTTCAGGAAGTTTGATGATTGGGTTTTCAAGAAAATATTGTTTGATAGAATTATCAGTCTTTTTTAATTGATCTACAATAATAGAAGCTGCTAATGCTGCTCCTTTCGCAGAAGTATGCGTATGATCTCTTTTGTAAAAATAAGTTCCTGTTACATTACTTTCTCCCAGTTTTTCTAGTTGAGAAGCCATATTGTCGTTCAATTCAATAAATTGAGTTCCAGTTTTTTCAGCTACTTGTTTTGCCCATAAACCGTAAGATTCATTATTTCTTGGCATTTTACCATCTTTCCAATCGTTTCTTGGAATTGGAGACATAATAATTGGAATGGCTCCTTTTGCTTTGGTCTCTTCAACTACTTTGGTAATGTACCATCCATATGAGTGAACAGTTTCGTGTTTACCAGTAATCATGTTCACAATCTTTTCAGACTCATCAGCAATTCCTTTAATGGTTCCTCTTGCTCTTTTATTGTCGTTTAGAGGACCATTGTCATTGTGTCCAAATTGAATTAAAACATAATCTCCTTTTTTGAGTTTTGATTCTACAGCATCCCACAAACCTAAAGCTTGAAAAGTTCTACTACTGGTTCCTCCTAAGGCATGATTTTCAACATTAACTTTGGTTTTATCTAGGTATTGACCAATAAAATCACCCCATCCCCAAAGACCGTTATATCCATCTCCTTTGCCGTTTTTTACGGTAGAGTCTCCTACAGTATAAACAGTGGGTTTACTGTTTTTTATTTCTGTTGTTTTTTCTGTTGATTTACAATTTGTAAATAAAGCTGATAAACAAAGTATTGTTAATAATTTTTTCATGTTGTATTTATATCGTTAATTATTTCTAAAATCAAACCATAAAGTCATTGGAATACCATGATCACCACTCTTGATTCTGATATTTGTTGGTTGACTTTCTGGACCTTGATCACTTAAATTTTTAAAAGCTCTCATTCCAGGAATTTCATACATAAAAGAAATGTTTCCTTCTGGAAATCTAGGTTGTGGGAATACTTTTGAAATGGCTTTTTTAGGTAAATCTGGCGTAAATAATCTTAAAAATAATTTATCAGATTCGCTAAAAAATTGAACATCTCCGTTTTTTGTTTTAAGATTTGCAGCAATCATATTGGCATGATATCCTTTAAACTCAGGATATACTAAGTTCTCAAAACTTTCTCCAGTAATTGTTTGATTGTAGTCTTTTTCCCAAAGTCCCATAGTGGTTCCTTTAATTCTGTTTTTCCAAACATGGTAAGGTCCGTTTCCAATCCATTTTATAGATGTTACACCTTCTTCTGGAAAATCAAAAGTAAGTCCAAATTCACTAATAGATCCTTGAATAAAAGCATCGTCGAAACCACTACTTCTACCAGCGTATTTTAACATTAAAGCATCCATTTTAATTCTACCATCGTTGTACATGGTCCAAGTAATATTGTCTAAACCTCCAGCATATTTAATATAACAAACCGCAGAATCTTTGTATTGTTTAGTAGTTACTTTATCAACTTTAAATTTCATTCCTACAGGACGAGGTCCATTGTTAAAAGGAACATCTCCTTTTTCATTTTTAATACTGATGATTTTACCAGTTTTGGTATCTAATTTCAATGTCACTTTTTTACTAGTTAAAGTAACTTCATTTTCAGATTGAGATACTTTTACCTTTTTTCTTTCTTTTTCTGTTTTGATGAATTTATTAGCAAAATAAGGAGCTTTGTGTATTGGCCATGACCATGTATAAATTTCTCTACCAAATTTATCATTTGCAGTAATTTCTAACCAATCTCCTTCAAAAAAATCATCAGGTAAATCAAACTTAATTTTTCTAGTTTCTCCTGGTTCAATGCTTCCTGAATTAATAGTGTTAGAAGCAGTAATCACAGCTTTATCATTATTATAAATAACATCATCACTAGTTTTTAACACACGATATTCAAGTTTGCACTCATCAAGGTTTGTATAAATGTATTCGTTACTCACCATAAAAGAACCGTCAAACATAGAGGTTACTTGTTTTGGTTGAAACTGAATTGGAGACCAAACTTCTTTTACGGTAAAGAAACTACCTTCTTTTTCCCTATGTGGCCCTAAAACACCATCGGCAGCAAGGTTTCCTTTTGAATCAAATTTTTGTTCTCCAGTCCAATCTGTACGTAAAACAGCTTCATCTAACATAGCCCACATAAATCCACCAGCAAATAATGGACTTTGTTTGTATCTATTCCAAAAATCTTCTAAACCAGCTCCAATACCGTTGTCATAGGTTCCGTGCATAAATTCAGTAGGGAAAAACACATTTTCACCATTGTTAAATCTGTGCATTCCTGTTAAATAAGTAGGATAGTGGTGTGTGTCCCAACCATCAAAATCAGACCATGGGTGAATTACAATTCTATTTTGTGGATCGTATTGGTGGAAAACGTGATCAATTTCGTAGTTCCATCCTCCTTCATTTCCGTGATCCCAAATAATTACAGATGGATGATTGACATCTCTCTGAACCGTTTCTTTAATAATTTTAGTTCCCGTTTTGGTATCATATCCGTTTTGCCAACCCGCAACTTCATTTAGCACAAATAAACCTAAAGAGTCACAAGCTTCTAAAAAATGTGTGTCAGGAGGGTAGTGACCTCTAACGGCATTCATATTCATGTCTTTAATTAAGTTTACATCTAAAACACTAATGATTTTATCGGTACTTCTTCCAGATTCTGGCCAAATGGTGTGTCTGTTAATTCCTTTCATAATGATTTTTTTACCGTTTACGTAAATACCATCCTTTTTAAGGAATTTTATGGTTCTAAATCCGATTTTGGTTTTAGAAGTATGAAGTGTTTTTCCGTTGTTTTTAAGAGATAAACTTAACGTGTATAAATTAGGAGATTCAGGATCCCATGTTTTTACATTGTCCCATTTAGCTTTAATGGTTTGTAAATCTTCTTTACTGTTGATAGGTAACGTAATAGCAGGGAATTTTTCATCACCTCCTATAGGATTGATAGTTGCTTCAATAGTACTATTTTTAGGAATGTTTACTAATTCTAAATCAGCAGTTAAGGAACCATCCATTTGAGCATCAACCGCTACGTGTTTGATGTGTGAATTTGGAGAAACTGTTAACCAAACTGGTCTGTAAATTCCACCAAATAACCACCAGTCTGTTTTACGTTCTGCATTGTTTACAGTGTTGTTGTTAGAGTGTTTAGAAACATGTACTTCTAAAAGATTTTCAGCACCGTAGTTTAACAAAGATGTAATGTCATATTTAAATTCATAAAAACCTCCTTGATGAATATCACCAGCAGATTTTCCGTTGATTTTTACTTCGGTATCGGTCATAGCACCCGCAAAAACAATGGTTACATTTTTACCTTTGTAATTTGCAGGAATATTGAATTTATATTTATAAAAACCTTCTTCTTTACTTGGCTCTTTTTGATTTAACTCTTTGTACCATCTACCATAAGTATAAGTTCCAAAACCTTGTAATTCCCAGTTTGAAGGAACATCAATCGTTGTCCACTTGTTACTATTGTGTCCATCAGTACACATAAACTCCCATTTTACAGGGTTTTTAAAATCTTTACCAGATAAATATATTTTTTCTGATTTTTGGGCTACAGCATTGATACAATAAAGTAATGCAAAAGTAAATAGCATAGCTATCTGCTTTGTTTTTGTTTTATTAAAAGTCATATAATTATTAATTACCATCAGGTGTTTCTATTTCAAATCTTGTGCTCATTGGTACGGTCCAATCATTTAATTGATTTGGATATTCAGGGTTGTATTTAGGTGTATTGGGCTTGATGTATTTAACAAGTCCTAAATTTAATTCTTGAATGCCTAAGACTACAGATTTTGCAATTTCATTGGCTCCAAAACTGTTAAAATGAGTATTGTCTTCTAAAGCTTTTGTTTGTCTAGGAAAAGTATTTGCAGGATATTGTACAAACGCTTTTCTAGAAGGTTCATCTCCCCAAGCTTCGTACATTTTGGTAGTCATTTTGGTAATGTCAATCAAAGGAACTTTTAATTTATCAGCTACTTTTCTCATCGCAGCTGGATAATCTCCATGCGTAGGTTTTAAAGTACCATCACTGTTAAACGCTCTTCTTTGTGTTGGAGTACACAATATAGGTATTCCACCTTTTTCTCTAGCTTGGGTAATATATTCTTTTAATAAATTGGTGTAAAGTCCCCAAGCACCATTCCCTTCTCCTTTTATTTTTTCATCATTGTGACCAAATTCAATAAAGATATAATCACCAGGTTGCATTAAACCAAGAATTTTCTTTAATCTTCTACCTCCTTTAAATGAAGGTAAAGAAGCTCCAGATTCTGCATAATTAGCAAATACTACATCAGACGTAAAATAATTGGTAATAAACTGTCCCCAAGAAGCCCATGGCTCCATATCTTGGTCTGTAACTGTTGAATCTCCAGCTAAAAACACATTGATAACATTAGAAGCTGGAGTAATTTTTATGCTTTGAATAGCAGGTTGTCCAGAAAACTCTAAGGTTAATTTATTGTCCCAATTTAATTGGCCTTTGTTACGAGCTTTAATGGAAATATTAGAATGTTTGTCTATTTTAGGAGTTCTAACATTTACAGTAAATGATTTACGAATAGATTCTTTTTTATCTGTTTTAACTTCTTTTAGCATCAGTCTCCTAGATTCTGCTTTTACAGAAGTAGTAGCACTTTTTTTTCCTCCTAAAACCACGTCAATAGTGTAGTTTCCTTCAGGGAGTTTTACAGAAAAGTAAATAGAGGTGTTTCCTGAGATGTTTTGTTTTTCAAACTTAACTTTTTCAGAAGATTGATAATCGAATCCATAACCTTTTTTCTCATTGTAGGTAATAGGTTTACTAATTATTGTTCCAGAATTTGATTTGATTTTTTTACCAAAATAGAATTCTTGGCTTTGATCTTTTTGTTGTGCGTTAGCATTCAATAGAAAAAAACATAAAAAGGCACTAAAAAGATGTTTAAAATATTTCATTAAAGTTTTTTTAGCAAACTAGTGTTAATGTTGTAAAAATCTATCCTGTACTATGATGCTATTTTAAAGTCTTTTTTACCAGAATCTTATGTTAAATATAGTAATAAAACAGGAACATAAGACTCCTGTTTTTATTACCATTTCAATCTTTATATCGTAAAACTAAATAGTTTATTTAGAAAAATTGTAGCTAGGGTTTGTAAAATCTTTTAATGCTTCAAATGGAATAATTGACCAAGGAGTTTCATTACATTTTTTATTAGTTAGCGTTTTACTTTCTAAATAAAGCCCTTTACTAGTTAGTTTCCATAGAGGAAATTGCCAAGCTTTAATGCTGTTGTAATTACATTGTTTAGTTTCTATATCGTTTATTTTTTCAGGATAAAGACTTGTTAAAATTTCTAATATCTTAGGTCCAAAAACTTTATATCGGTATTGCATCCATTTGTATTCTCCAGTAGACAATTTAGGTTGAGGTTGTTCACCAAACCAAAATAAATCTTCTAGTTTTGGTGCTATTCCATCAATCAATTTAAATGTATGGTACTCTACAGCGTTACTTCCTTTAGAGCCATAGCAAGATCTATTTGTATTGGTTGTAAAACTAATAAAGTTGGGGTTTAAAAAAGTAACTTTATAATCAACCGAATACTCACCTTTGTTTCCGGCATATACACAAGAATACTTTGCATCAATCATTCTTAAGTGGATGGCAATTAATTTGTTATTAATACTATCAGCCTGAATTTTATATTTACGACTATTTATAATTCTAAAAAAAGAAATTCCAGTTACGGGGTCTGTCATTTTTCGAATACGAGCTCCTTTTGATATTTTTTCTTTTTTATCTTTTTTAAACTTAACGTCTTTTGTTCTGTATGCAGTAAAAGGATCTATTTCGTACTGGTTAATCACTTCTGTAAAAGGGTGATCTAGTTCTTTAATATCAATTGGTTTTAAGGTAAAAGTAACTTTTTCTTTATTTTCATAAGTCCATGTTCCTGTCCAAAAGTTTTTTTCTTTTTCAATTAATTGTACAGAGTCTTTGGTAATATTTTGTTTTGATATAGGATCCCAATATTTTGATATCAAATTAATTTGGCCGTTTTCTAGAATAATTCCTTCTAGTAAATGATTGTATAAATCGCTTTGTGTAAAGTAACTTGCAATGCAGTCATTTCCGTATTCATCTATTTTAATGGCAAGTTCTGTTTCCCCAACTTTTCCTAGTAAATAATATGTTTTTTCTCGGTGAGCATAAATATTGTTAATGCATAGAAAAAACATGATTCCAATAATGGCGTTTTTCATTTTTGATATAATCGTTTAGATTTATAAATTGAAATAGAGTTTTTTTTGGGGTAAAAAAAGAGTAATTTGCCCGCCAAATTAATTAAAATATTCGTAATTAAATGGATGGATTTGTCTTTTATTTAAAACAAGGAGTAAATCATATTACAGATTTAGAAGGAATAGACCACATGGCCTTTATTATTACACTTTGTGCTGTGTATAAAATAAAGCAATGGAAACAAATTCTTGTTTTGGTAACTGCATTTACCATTGGGCATACGGTAACTTTAGCGCTTTCTGGATTGAAACTTATTTCTGTGAACCAACAATTGGTAGAAACTTTAATACCAGTAACCATATTATTAACGGCTATTTACAATATTGTAAAAAAGACTGATACTGCTAAAGGAGGAATTCAGTTCAATTATTTATTAGCTCTGTTTTTTGGATTTATACATGGAATGGGGTTTTCAAATTTTTTTCGATCTATGATGATGGGAATAGATGATGAATCTATTATTTTTCCTTTGTTTTCTTTTAATGTTGGAATAGAATTTGGGCAATTGGTTATTGTGGCTTGTTTGTTGTTAATTAATGTTATTTTAACCACTATCTTTTCTGTGAAGCACAGAGATTGGAATTTAGTTATTTCTGGAGCAGGAGGAGGGATTGCACTTACCATGATTCTTAAACATTTTATATAAAAGTTTTGAAAAAGATTCTTATTACATTTTTGTTTTTTTTTACCACTTGTAGTTTATGGGCTCATGCCATAAAAATGACGACGGGTAAACTGAATATAAATACTAAAGAAAATATCTGTGAACTCACTCTGAATTTTTTTATTGATGATTTTGAAAGTGAATTAATCAAAATGTATCCGCAACCTCCATTTGACTATAAAACTCCAAATAGTCAAATGCAAGAAACCATTGAAAGTTATGTTTTAAGTAATTTAAATATTGAACTTAATGAGATGTTGGTAAACTTAACTTTAATTTCAATTCATAAAACTGAAGATAATGTTTGTCAAGTGGTTTTTAATGGAGAATTAGATAAGAATCAAAAAATTGATATTGTTACTGTTAAGAACACATTGTTGTTTTCTTCTTTTGATAAGCAATCAAATATTTTACATTTTTACGTAGATGGAGAAAAAAAACAAATTTTTAGATTCTTTGCGGGGGTGCCTGTAAGAACCGAAAGAATTTAGACTAAAATATTATTTAAATAAAAAACGGTGATAACATTTTTGCTAACACCGTTTTTTATGTTTGTATGCCAATTATTGTTTAATAAATTGGGCATCAATTACAAGTTTTACTTTGTCAGAAACCACCACACTTCCAGCTTCTGTAACTGCACTCCATGTAAGGTTAAAATCTTTTCTATTAATTTCTCCAACAATTTCAAAACCAGCTTTAGTTTGTCCATAAGGGTCTACAGCAACTCCGTTAAGCTCTACAGCTAGAGAAATTTCTTTGGTAATGTCTCTAATAGTTAAGTCACCAATTAATGTTTCTCCGTCAAAAGATTTAGATTTAAAAGTCATTTCAGGATATGATTCTGCGTTAAAAAAATCATCAGATTTTAAGTGAGCATCTCTGTCTTTATTTTTTGTATTGATAGAATCTATTTGAGCTGTAAAATCAAAACTAGCTCCTTTAAAATCTTCATTTTCTGTTTCTAAATTAGCACTAAAATTTTCAAAATGACCTGTAACTGTTGAGATCATCATGTGTTTTACTTTAAATGCAACTTCTGAATGTGTTGGGTCAATAGCCCATTTTGTTAATTTTTCCATTTTACTTTTTTTTTATGATTAAATATTCATTGGTACTTCCATTAATAATATTTTGGCACTTTTTGCAGCCTTTATTTTAATGACCTTGGTATTCCATATTCCAAAACCATCTCTTGTTTCAAGTTCTTGTCCTTCAATATTGGCAGTTCCTTCTAACACAAAAAAATAAACACCATTTTTTTGTTTGTGTATTGTATATTCGGTACTCGTGTGTTTATTAAATTTTCCAATACTAAACCAAGCATCTTGATGCAACCAAACTCCTTTATCGTTTTTATTTGGAGAAAGTATTTGATAAAATTCATTTACTTTTTCTAAATCTTTGGTAGATATTTGATCGTAACGTGGCGTTACTTGTTGTTTGTTTGGGAAAACCCATATTTGTAAAAACTTGACATCTTTTTCTTTGCTTTTGTTGTATTCGCTATGAAAAACCCCAGTTCCAGCACTCATTACTTGTACATCACCTTCTTTAATAACAGTAGTGTTTCCAATGCTATCTTTGTGTTCTAAGTCACCTTCTAAAGGAATAGAAATAATTTCCATATTGTCATGTGGATGTGTTCCAAATCCCATTCCTTTGGCTACATGATCATCATTTAAGACCCTGAGCACTCCAAAATTCATTCTTTCTGGATTGCGATAATTTGCAAAACTGAAAGTATGGTATGAGTTTAACCAACCATGGTTGGCATGTCCTCTTGTACCAGATTTATGTAAGATAGTATTCATAACTATATGTTTTTAACTCTTGTAATTTGATATCACAAAGATCTAGAAACTATATAGTTTAAGAGATGTAAAAAAACGGGAAGGACTTATGAAAATCCGATATTTAATGATTTTCCTTGAATTTTGAAGGAGAAATACCTACTTGATGTTTAAAAAATGCACTGAAATGAGCTGGTTCAGAGAAACCCAATTCAAAACCGATTTCTTTGTTAGATAGATCCGTAAAATAGATCAAACGTTTTGCAGCTACTATAATTCTACTTTGAATGTGTTCTTTTGCTGTTTTTCCTGTTTGTGTTTTTACCAATCTGTTTAAATGATCTGGAGTAATATTTAGCTGATTGGCATAATCTGTAGTAGCATGCCATTTTTTGTAATGCTGATTGATTAAGTTTTTAAACTTACGCATAGTAGAATCTATACTTTCGTAAAAATGAGGTGGTAAAGAACAGGTATTATTACACTCTATTAAAATTAACTTTAGCAAAGAACCAATGGCCTCATTTTTATAATCTAATTGCGAATTGTATTTGTTGAAAATTTCCTCTAAATAAATATTTATTTTTTGATGAATGTCATCAGTTAAAATCAAAGGAGGACTTGATCCAAAGTCGTTAAAAAGATTTAAATCTTCTATGAAAGAAAGTGGAATATTATTCTCTATTAAAAATTGATTTGAAAAAACCAAAGCATAGCCATAAGATTGTGAAGTTTCTATAATTTGATGAACCTGGCCTGGAGCAACAAAATAAACTTGGTTGGACTCTAAGGAAAACTCGTTAAAATCTATGTAATGTTTACCACTAGCTTTGTTGGTTATAATGACTGTATAATAATTATGTCTGTGTGGTGTGTCTGGTTCTCCGTTTCTTTTGATGTAAATATCTTCCATTTTGGAAATCCCAAAACTTAAGTGTTCATCTTCTTTATTTACTTGTTTATATGTTTTTACGTGATCCAAATGAGAACAATTAGTTGTATAAATATATGGAAAAGCGTAGCATTTTATTCTTTAAAAGTTAAGATAAAAGTAGTTCCTATATTTACTTTACTTTCTACTTCAATTGTACCACCTAAACTTTCTATGTGACTTTTGACTAAAAATAATCCAATTCCTTTACTATCATGATGGTTATGAAAGGTTTGATGTAATTTAAAAATATCTCCCTTTACTTTGTCCATGTCAAAACCAATACCGTTATCAGAAAAAATAATTTGTGTTCTACCTTTTACTTTTTTAGAAGTAATAGATATGATAGGTTTTCTCTCAATATCGGCATATTTAATAGCATTTGAGAGGAGATTTAAAAAGATGCTTTGTAAATAAAATGAACTAAAAGTAATGCTAGGAACTTCTGAAAAATCAACAAGTAATTTTGCTTTCGAGTTTTTTATAGATTCACTAATAGATTCTTTAACAATATTTAAGGTGTTGTTTAGGTTTAGTTTTTGTAAATCTATGTTAATTTTTTTCTCTGTATTTAAAGTTTCTATATGCTTGTTTAAAGTCTGTTTTAAATTCAAAACAGAAGTGTAAAAAACTTCAATGTATTTAAGAGTTTGTTTGTCTTCAATTTTAGGAAAGTTCATCAAGCCAAACAAAGAAATAATATTGTCTATGGGAGATCTTAAATCATGTGAAGTTGTGTAAGCAAATTGTTTCAACTCAGTATTTAATCTCGTAAGTTCTATCAGTAAAGAATTTCTTTTTTCTTCTAATTCTTTAATATGTGTAATGTCTTTTGCTACAGCATATATCAATTCGTCTTCAGGTTCTGATATAGATGTCCAAGACAGCCATACAACATTTCCATTTTTAGTTAAATATCTATTTTCAAAGTTTAGTATAGGATCTTTTTCACTAAGACTTTTTCTGAATTTTAAAGTTTTTTTTCTGTCTTCAGGATGTACAAAATTAGTTACAGGATGTTGCATCATTTCTTCCGTGCTATAGCCTAATAAATTAGAAAAAGCAGGATTCACTTTCTTTAAGTATCCATCATAAGTTGCAATGCAGAGAATATCTGGAGTGATGTTGAAAAAGCGTTCAAGATTAAAATCTTGTTTAGATTTTAATTTGAATAAAGATATGTCTTGACTACTATCCATTCATGGTAAATATTAATTACTGAAACAATTTATACACAAAAAGATATTTTTTTATGTATGAATAAATAATAACATAAGTTACTAATTATTTTGATAAGATTGATCGTTATATATATGTATGATGTGCAAATCTACTTGTAATGTATGGAATTACATGGTGTTTATACTAAAACAATTGTTAAATTTGTTTATAGAATTAAAAATAATAAGAAAATGAGCCAATTTGATAACGAAAAAATTCAAGAATATTTAAAAGGAGGAGCAGTAGTGTTAGATGTAAGAACTGATGAGGAGTATGCAGAAGGACATGTGCCAGGTTCAGAACACATTGTATTACAAACTTTACCAGGAAAAGTAAATATTGTTAAAGATTATGCAAAACCTGTAATTGCTGTGTGTAGGAGTGGGGCAAGAAGCCAACAAGCTACAGATTTTTTAAAGCAACACGGTATAGATATTATTAATGGAGGTCCTTGGGAAAACGTAGATCAATATGTTAAATAAAAAATAACGGTTATATATAAAAAAAGCTCTTTGACATAAAATCAAAGAGCTTTTTAGCGAACTAAACTAACGTTTACTAATTATAAAAAAAAATACTAATCTCTCCAAGGTTTGTAATTTTTTGCCTCTGGTCCTTGAAGTTTTCTTCTTTTGTTATCTGTAACAATTGCTATTGTCTCGGAACTTTTTTCATTTTTCCAAGGCTTAAAGTTTTTAGCTTCAGGTCCTTTTAAATCTTTTTTAGAACTTTTATTTACAACAACTGTAGCTTCAGTTTCGTACTTCCAAGGCTTGTAGTTTTTAGCCTCTGGTCCTTTCAATTCATTTTGTTTTTGAGCGTATACACTACTACCAATCATAACTGCTAAAATCCATACTAAATTCTTCATAAACACTATCATTTTAATGATTTATCTATGATAAAAATACAAGCAAATTAAGGATTTTGAAATATGAGAAAAGCGGTATTTTTTTATGGTGTTTATACGTGTAAATATATACGTGTTTATACTTACTTTTTGTTATATAAGGTTTAAACTACTGGCCTTGTTAATTAATTCAACAGTGTTTTTAACTTCTAGTTTTTTAAGCATATTAGATCTATGAGTTTCTACTGTTCTTGTACTGATGTATAATTTTGATGCTATTTCTTTGGTTGTTAATCCTTTTGATAATAATTCTAAAATTTCGGACTCTTTTTTAGTCAGTTTTTTAATGCTTTTTACTTCAGCCATACTGTCAATCATTTTTTTAGACAATTCTTGATTGTAGTATTTATGCCCGTTGTATACTTGTTTTATAGCGTCTAAAACTTCTTCTTCATCGGTGTTTTTTAGTAAATAACCATAGGCACCATTTTGTGCACATTTGGCAATGTAATTACCGTCATCATGCATAGAAATAGCGATGGCTTTAATGTCTTTATATTTCTTTCTTAATGTTTTTAAAACTTCAAATCCATTCATGTTTGGCATAGAAAGATCTAACAGAATAATATCAGGAATCATTCCTTCTTTTAATACATTAATCAATTCTAAACCATCTTCTACATTGGTTAATACATTTAAAAAGTCGTGTTTGTTTAACAAAGCAGTTAATCCATCTCTAAACAATTGATGATCGTCTGCAACAATAAGATTGATTTTATTCATGAGTCAACGGAATTTCAATTTCTACATTAGAATTTTGTGGTTCGCATTCAAAACTTATAGAACCATTTAGAATTTCTACTCTTTCTTTTATATTTATAATACCAGAGCCTAAGTTAACGGTTTCTGTATTGTAACCAATACCGTCATCAAAATAGAAAATAGATAGGTAATCATCAAATTCAGTGATAGAAATTCTAATTTTTTCTGCATTTGCATGTTTTACACTGTTATTGATTAATTCTTGACTAATTCTAAAAATAGAAATAGCAATATTGGTGTTTATCTTAGAGTGTTTTGTTTTAATAGAATTGTTAAAATCTATATCAATATTGGTTGTGTTCTTAATTAGTTTTACAAATGTTTTTAGAGTTTCTCCAACCCCAAAATCAATCAAAGAAGGAGGCATTAAAGCATAGGTCATTCTTCTAATTTCAGCAATCGTATGATCAATTAAAGATTTCATTTTTTCTTTTTCCTCAACATCAATCTTCATGTTCTCTACAAAAAACCTAAGACTGGTTAATAATGGACCAATACCATCATGTAACTCTTGAGCCAATCTTTTTCTTTCTGTTTCTTGTCCTTCAATTAAAATTCTCTTTTTATTGGTATTTGCTTGTGCTACTTTGGTTTGATACTCTACTAATTTATCTTTCATTTTAACTAGTGAATTACCAAGGACATCTGCATCAGATTTTGGCTTATACGTGCTGTCCAATTTCATTTCACCAACTTCTTGAGAAAAAGTAATGGCTCTGGTTAAAGATTCTTTTAAAGAATTTAAGGCTTTTAAAATATCATTGATTTCTTTAAAGTGAGTTTTTTTACCAATACTAACATTGTAATTTCCTTCTGTCATGGCCAACAATTGAGTTTCCATGGTTTTTAAAGGTCTTGATATAAATTGAGTGAAATAAATTCCAAGTAATAGCGCAATAATAAGAATAGAACATGCAATAAATAACAATTTCATTTTCATATCTTGTAATGGTAACATTACTTCTGCCACATCCATTTCGGATAAAATAGCCCAGTGGATATTAGAAATATCAATGCGATGATAAGCGCTATAAACAGGAATATTTCTATAATCTTTGTAAATTCCATTTTTTAAAATATTATTAAAGGCATTTTTAACACTTTTAGTATTCGCTTCAATATGATAAGGAGCTTTGTTTGGAAAAAATCTAGAAGCAGATCTTAATTTAGAATCAGGTCCAACTAAATAGGTTTCACCACTTTTACCCATTCCAGTTCTTTCTAATAAAATTTGTTGAATATTATCACCAGGAATGATTTTTAAACTAGTAATAGCACCATTTTTTATTTTTACAAATCCAATGGTTAAAGTTCCGTTTTTAGAAATAGATGTAAAATCATACATCCCTGTTTTGTCTATAGAAAAAGGAAGTTTTTTTAAATCACTAAGGTCAATATTATGTAAGGAATCCTCTTGTATTTCAGTAAAATGATACCATTCAGAATCTAAATATTTTTCAATTTGAACTCTTTTTAATCGTTCAATAGAACTAAGTTGAGATAAAATTTTCTCATCTAAAGTCTTTTCAAACTGATTGTAAAATGATGTGGATAAAGAAATTACAACTACAAAAAGTAGTGAATTTATAATGATGATAATCCAAGTTCTAATGTTCATTATTGAATGTATTGTAAGGTAAATAAACAACTTTACGAATGTACGTAAATTTAATATTTACCAAAGAATCCCTTTGTTCAAAACTTAGGAATTTTACAAGTTAAAATGTGTTGTATAATTTAAAAGGCTCTTTAACTTTTAGGTTAAAGAGCTTTTAAATTAATGCTTTTTTGATGTTTGATATTACCAACCTCCGCTGGCTCCACCACCTCCGAAGCCTCCGCCTCCGAAGCCACCACCGCCAGAAAAACCTCCACCGCCTCCAAAGCCACCAGAAGATCCTCCTCGGTAACCTCTACTGCTTCCTAAACTACCTAATAAGATAGCAGTAAAAATGTCAGAAGAATCTAATCCACCACCTCGGTTATTAGAACCTCCGTTTCCTTTGCCAGAATTATTTCCTCTACTCATAAAAAAGAGTACAGCTCCTACAATAAGAATTAGGACAATAATGCTCCCTTTTCTGTTTTTTGTAGATTTTTGTTTATCCGCTTTGTATTCTCCAGCCAATATTTTAATAATAACATCCGTAGCTTGGTTTAAGCCATTGTAATATTGTTGTTTTTTAAAATTAGGCGTAATAATATCATCTATAATTTGCTTACTTAAATAGTCTGTAAGTAAATGCTCAACACCATAACCAGTAGCAATATGAATTTTTCTTTCGTTGGGAGCAATTAAAATAAAAACACCATTGTCTTTACCTTTTTGACCAACTCCCCAGTCATGGGCTTTTTCTGTTGCCAGCATGGCAATATCATTTCCGTTTAAACTTTCAATGGTAGCAATTACTATTTGTGTAGAAGTAGTATCGCTGTAACGAATTAATTTTTGTGATAATGCCTGTGCCTCTTGACTTGATAAAATCTTAGCATAATCATAAACTCCTTTAAAAGTAGTTTCTTTTTTCGCTAAAGGTTCTTGTGCTTGCGTAAGTACTGTTGAAAAAAAAGCCAGTCCCAGGACTAGCTTTGTGATGTGTTTTAACATATAATTTTATTTTCTATCTCCAAACAAACGTAGTAAGTATAAAAATAGGTTGATGAAATCTAAATAAAGCGTTAAAGCTCCCATAACAGCTCCTTTTTTAGCATTCTCTTCAGAATCTAAATGGTTGGCCATTTTTTTAATTTTTTGAGTATCATAAGCGGTTAAGCCTACAAATACCGCAACTCCTACATAGTTTAAAATCCAGTATAAAGCTGCAGATTGTAAAAACATATTAACTACTGTGGCAATAATAACACCTATTAAAGCCATAAATAGTAGATTTCCCCAGCTTGTTAAATCTTTTTTAGTAGTGTATCCATATAAACTCATGGCTCCAAAAGTACCTGCCGTAATAAAAAATGTAGAGGCAATTGAGCTAGAGGTGTAAATCATAAAAATAAACGACATGGTTATACCATTCAAAATTGAATACAATACAAATAATAAACTAGCTCTTTCTGCTGTCATTTGTTGAATTCTAGCAGACAGCCATACTACCAAACCTAACTCTGCTATTATTATTCCAAAAAATAACATATTGGGAGACATTCTTCCTTCAGGGGTAATACCGTAAAAAAGTTGAAAAAATGCAGGAGTAGTGGCTGCCCACCACGATACAAATGCAGTAATTAACAAAGCTCCACTCATCCAAGCATATACTTTGTTCATAAATGCAGCTTCTTTAACCGAGCTGCTGTCAATAGAAAATGGGTTCATAATAATTATCCTTTTGATATTTCGTCTGACAATTCGTTGGTGTCGTCACTTTGGTATTTAAAGTAGGTTTTTAATTGATTACCCGCCTCTTCAATACCATCGATTAGTCCTTGAGCAAATTGTCCTTGTTTAAATTGATTAATAACTTTGTCTTTGGTGGTTTCCCAAAATAAATCGGGTACAACTTCGTTTATACCATCATCTCCTAAAATTACAAATTGTTTGGCCTCTGTAGCTACATAAAACAAAACACCATTTCTAGCTTCTGTTTCAAACATTTTTAGATCGTTAAAAACAGCAATAGCTCTATCCATAGCATCTCCTTCAAAAGTAGGTTCTATATGAACTCTAATTTCACCAGAGGTGTTTTTTTCTGCTTTCTGAATGGCAGTGACAATTTGTTGTTCTTCGGTTTCGGTAAAAAACGGTTTGGTTTTACTCATTTTTAAAATTTTACTTCAGGAGCTTTACTAGCTGCTGGATCTGCTTTAAAGTATTCCATTTTGTCAAATCCAAAAAGATTTGCGGTAATGTTTTTAGGAAACTTTCTAATCATAGTATTGTAGCTAATCACCATGTTGTTAAAACGGTTACGCTCTACGTTAATTCTGTTTTCAGTTCCTTCTAACTGAGATTGCAAACCAATAAATTGTTGACTTGCTTTTAAATCTGGATATCTTTCCGAGACAACCATTAATTTATTTAAAGCACCACTTAATCCTTGTTGTGCTTCTTGGTATTTTGCAATGTTTGCAGCCGATAAGTTATTAGCATCAATGGTTACAGATGTTGCTTTGGCTCTTGCTTCAATAACACTGGTCAAGGTCTCTTCCTCATGACTTGCATATCCTTTAACTGTTGCCACTAAATTTGGAATTAAATCAGCTCTACGTTGGTAAGAACTTTCTACGTTTGCCCATTGTCCTGTAGCTGCTTCTTGAGCGCTAACCATACTATTGTATCCGCAAGAACTCAAAGAGATTGCAGCGACACAGATCACTAAATATTTTACAATTTTTTTCATGCTCTAATTTATGAATTATAGTTTAAAATGAAGCATAAATTATACCAATATCCTAATATGACAGAATGTCTTTTATAGTTGATTTTTAATTTTAATTAATTCGGTTTTGATACTTTCTAACCTACTAATAATTTTAGCATTGGTAATGGTTTCCTTGGGTTTTTCTCGCAATTTTTTACGAACTCCTTCTAAAGAATACCCTTGTTCTTTGGCCAGGTGATAAATAAGCTTAAAATTTTCAATATCAGTTTGGGTAAACATTCTATCACCTTTACTGTTTTTTTTAGGCTTAATCATATCAAATTCCTGCTCCCAATAACGTATCATAGAAGAAGTAACACCAAAAGCATTGGCTACTTCACCTATTTTATAATACCTTTTTTTAGGAAGTTCTACATGCATTAGTCTAATGATTGATTTTCTTGTGAAGATAATACCAACATAGCTTCGTATTCTTCTGGAGTTAAATCATTATGATAAAAATAAACAGGATTTAATTTTTGATTTCCTTTTTTAACTTCATAATGTAAGTGAGGAGCTGTAGAAGATCCTGTAGAACCTACCAAACCAATTAAATCTCCACGTTTAACTTTTTGACCTACACGTACATAAAAAGTACTCATATGTCCGTAGGTAGTTTCGTATCCAAACCCATGATTAATGACTACATGATTTCCAAAACCTTTTCTAGATTTTTTAGCTGTTTTAACCACTCCATCACCAGTCGCATAAATATTAGTTCCTTGCGGAGCAGAAAAATCCATTCCCCAGTGCATTCTTCTGGTTTTATAAATAGGGTGAATTCTAATTCCGTACCCAGAAGCCATTCTTTTTAAATCTTTATTCGCTACGGGCTGAATGGCAGGAATAGAAGCCAGCATTTCTGATTTGTTTTTTGCCAGTTTTACAATTTCATCTAAAGATTTAGATTGAATTACCAAACGTTTTGCTAAAACATCCATTTTTTTAGTAGCTTCTTTTACAAGTTCACTATTTTTAAATCCATCCAAGTTTTTGTATCTGTTCACTCCACCAAAACCTGCACTACGTTCATCATCAGAAATAGGTTTGGCTTCAAAAATGACTCTATATACGTTATTATCTCTTTGTTGAATTTCTTGTAGAATAGCATCAGACTCTTCCATTCTTTTTTCTAACAGTTCATAATTAAACTTTAAATTGTTTAATTCTTTTAAAGTAGCTCTTTCAGAAGGGGATTTTAAAATAGCACTAAACGCCACAAAACCAATTAGTCCCACTAAAAAAATAGCAAAAGTATATAGAATGGTGTTTCTTAAAACTATTTTAGTATTCTTCTCTATCGGTTGATAAGAAAGAGTGTCAGAATCGTAATAAAATTTTGCTTTCGCCATGAATCTAAAATAACTATTTTTGTGACCTAATTAAATAAAGTAATTTAATTGATGTTACTAACGTACAAAATTACAAAATGTTTTACTAACGTAACTATTGATGATTACTTAACCCAATTTATTATATGAAATCTCAGGATATTAGAAAGACATTTTTAGAATTTTTTGAATCTAAGCAACATAAAGCGGTACCATCTGCACCCATGGTTTTAAAGGATGATCCTACGCTGATGTTTGTAAATGCAGGTATGGTTCCTTTTAAAGAATTCTTTTTAGGTCAACGTAAAGTTGTAAATACTAGAGTAGCAGATTCACAAAAATGTTTAAGAGTTTCAGGAAAACACAATGATTTAGAAGAGGTAGGAATTGATACTTATCACCATACTTTATTTGAAATGTTAGGAAACTGGTCTTTTGGAGATTACTTTAAGCAAGAGGCGATTGATTGGTCATGGGAATTGTTAACTGAAGTTTTTAAAATAGACAAAGACATTTTATATGTGACTATTTTTGAAGGTGATGATTCTGAAGGCTTAGCAAAAGATATGGAAGCATATGATATGTGGAAGAAACACGTACCTGAAGACAGAATTTTATTGGGAAATAAAAAAGATAATTTCTGGGAAATGGGAGCGCAAGGACCTTGTGGACCTTGTTCAGAAATTCATGTAGATATTCGTTCAGCAGCAGAAAAGGCAAAAACCCCTGGAGCAGAGTTGGTGAATATGGATCACCCTCAGGTAGTAGAAATCTGGAACTTGGTATTTATGCAGTTCAATAGAAAGGCAGATGGTTCTTTAGAGAATTTACCAAACCAACACATTGATACGGGAATGGGATTTGAGCGTCTTTGTATGGTTTTACAAGGAGTTCAATCTAATTATGATACTGACGTATTTACACCGTTAATCCATGAGTTAGAATCTAAGACAGGATTTGAATACGGAAAAAAAGAAGAAATAGATATTGCTATTCGTGTTATTTCAGATCACGTAAGAGCTGTTGCATTTGCTATTGCTGATGGTCAGCTGCCATCTAGCACAGGAGCAGGATATGTAATTCGTAGAATTTTAAGACGTGCTATTCGTTATGGGTTTACGTTTTTAAATCAAAAAGAAGCATTTATTTATCAATTAGTAGAAGTGTTGAGTAATCAAATGGGAGCATTTTTCCCAGAAATTACTGCTCAGAAACAATTGGTGATGAATGTAATTAAAGAAGAGGAATCGTCATTTTTAAGAACTTTAGGACAAGGATTAGGATTGTTAGACAATGTGATTGCTGAAACCAAAGGGGAAGAAGTTTCTGGAGACAAAGCTTTTGAATTGTATGATACTTTTGGTTTTCCTATCGATTTAACAGCATTAATTTTAAGTGAAAAAGGATTTTCTTTAAATGAAGCTGAATTTGAAGCTGCTTTAGAAAAACAAAAAAATAGATCTAGAGCTGCTGCAGAAATGGATATGGATGATTGGGTAATTTTAAAAGATGATAATCAACAAGAGTTTGTAGGTTATGATTATTTGGAAACCAACGTGAAAATTACAAGATATCGTAAAGTGACTTCTAAAAAAGATGGGGAGTTATATCAATTGGTATTTAACTTAACGCCGTTTTATCCTGAAGGAGGAGGTCAAGTTGGAGATAGAGGATTTTTAGAAGCTAGTAATGGTGATGTGTTACATATTATAGATACTAAAAAGGAAAATAATTTAGTAATGCACATTGCTAAAGATTTACCAACCAATCCTTCTGATAGTTTTAAAGCGGTGGTAGATGCTAAAAACAGAGAGTTATCTAACAATAATCACTCAGCAACGCATTTATTGCATCAAGCATTAAGAGCTGTTTTAGGAACGCATGTTGAGCAAAAAGGATCTTTGGTGAATGCGAAACATTTACGTTTTGACTTTTCTCACTTTGCAAAGGTAACTAATGAAGAAATAGAAGAAATAGAAGCTTTTGTAAATGCTCGTATTCGTGAAAAATTAGACTTGCAAGAGTTTAGAAATATTCCAATGCAAGAAGCTATTGATAAAGGAGCAATGGCTTTGTTTGGAGAAAAATATGGAGATACCGTTCGTTTAATTCAGTTTGGAAACTCAAAAGAATTATGTGGTGGTACACACGTTGCCAATACAGGAAACATTTGGCATTTAAAAATTACTAGCGAAAGTGCAGTAGCGGCTGGAGTAAGAAGAATTGAAGCGATTACAGGGGATGTAGCTAAAGACTTCTTTACCAAACAAGACAAAGCTTTGGTTGAAGTTAAGCAAGCTTTAAAAAACGCAAAAGATCCTTTGAAAGCTATTGTAAGTTTACAAGATGAAAATGCAGCTTTAAAGAAAGAAATAGAATCTTTATTAAAAGAAAAAGCCAAAAATATTAAGGGTGATTTAAAAGCAAGTATCAAAGAAGTAAATGGAATCAATTTCTTAGCGACTAGAATTGATATGAATGCTGGTGCTATTAAAGATATTGCTCACGAATTAGGAGGTGAGGTAGAAAATTTATTCTTTTTTGCAGGAGCTGAAAATGAGGGTAAAGCAACTTTAACTTCATACATTGCTAAAAACTTGGTAGAAGAAAAAGGATATGATGCTGGTAAAATTGTTCGGGAGTTAGGAAAATACATCCAAGGAGGTGGTGGTGGACAAAAGTTCTTTGCTACTGCAGGAGGTAAAAATCCAGCAGGTTTATCTGAAGCTATTGAAAAAGTAAAAGAATATTTATAGTTAGTTGTTGGTTTTTAGTGCTTAGTTATTGGTTGTTTTTTTAACAGTATAGAGTGACCAAAAACTAAAAACCATGAACCAAAAACCAATAATTTGAAATTTAGAACAGAAATAAAATTAGGATCCCAACAACAAAATCAAATAGATTACAAGTCTAAGATTTTGTTGTTGGGATCTTGTTTTTCTGGAAATATTGGAAATAAACTTTCTTTCTATCAATTTGATACTTTGATAAATCCTTTTGGGACTCTGTTTAGTCCAACTGCCATTGCTAAAGTTTTAGAAGATACTGTGTATGAAAAAAAACATTCAGCTAGTGACTTGGTAAAACAAGGAGAGTTTTTTCATTCTTTACATCATCATTCTGATTTATCGGGAATTGAAACAGCTGAAGTTATCGAAAATATTCATCAAGCTCAGCAAAAGTGTTTGAACCAATTAGTATCAGCTACTCATGTAATTATAACTTTAGGAACTTCTTGGGTGTATGGACATGTTTTAACCAATCAGTTGGTGGCTAATTGTCATAAAATTCCACAAACAGAATTTGATAAAAGAATGTTGACTATTCAAGAAATTGAAGTTGCTTTAGAAGAAATTATTAAAAATATTAGAAAAGTAAATTCATCTGCTCAAATTATTTTTACGGTAAGTCCTGTAAGACATCTTAAAGATGGCATGATAGAAAATTCTCTAAGCAAAGCACAGTTATTGAGTGCTGTTGGAAAAATAACTAATGGTGGCGATACCACCTATTTTGGAAGTTATGAAATGATGATGGATGATTTACGTGATTATCGATTTTATGAATCGGACATGATTCATCCAAATCAAGTTGCTATCGATTATATTTGGGAACAATTCTCCAAGGTTTGGGTTAGTGAAAACTCACAAAGTTATTTTAAAAGAATAGCTTCTGTACAGCAAAGTAAATTGCACAAACCATTTCAGCCTGATTCAGAATCACATCAAGATTTTTTAGAAAAATTAAAGCTAAAACAAGCACAGTTAGAGCAAGAATTAAACATCCGTTTTGATGCATAAAAGTTTTAAACTTCAAGGACAATCATTCCAAGATCCGTTAGCGTTAATTTCGTTTTCTAAAACGGTGTCAGATGAATTGTATTGGTTTTTACAAGAATGGTTTTCTGATGCAGAAACCTTAATAGTACAAACATCAGGCTCTACAGGAGTTCCAAAATTAATATCAATAAAAAAAGAGCTGATGCAAAACTCAGCAAAAGCTACCGGTGCTTTTTTTGATTTAGGAGCGGGAACCAAAGCTTTGTGTTGTTTGTCTATAAACTACATTGCTGGTAAAATGATGGTGATTCGTGCCTTAACTTTGGGATGGGAATTGGATGTGTCAGAACCAGTTAGCAATCCGTTAGAAAATACTTTTAAAGAATATGATTTTTGTGCCATGGTACCTATGCAAGTACAGGCTAGTTTATTGAATTTGTATTTGGTAAAAAAGTTATTGATTGGTGGAGGTGTGGTGTCGCAAAATTTACAAGAGAGCTTACAAGACTTGTCTACGGAATGTTATGCCTCTTATGGAATGACGGAAACCGTGAGTCATATTGCGGTTAAAAAATTAAACTCGGTAACCGAGCATAGTCAAGATGTAGTTACGAGTAGTGATGAGAAAAAAAGTCTTAGAGCGTGGTCACTGAGCGGAGTCGAAGTGGAGTCGAGAAGTTATTACAAGCTGTTGCCTAACATTTCCATTTCTAAAGATGATAGAGATTGTTTGGTAATTGACGCTCCTTTGTTGTCTGAAGAAAAAGTGGTGACAAACGATGTGGTTTCCATTCTTTCTGATAACGAGTTTGAATGGTTAGGTCGTGTTGATAATGTGATCAATTCAGGAGGAGTAAAATTACACCCCGAAGCCATAGAAAAAGAGCTTTCAAAAATTATTTCAGAACGTTTTTTTGTAGCAGGAATCCCTGATGAAATTTTAGGTGAAAAATTAATATTGCTAATTGAGGGAGAAAATAGAGCATATGATTTTAGTTCTTTAGCATTATCAAAATATCAAACTCCTAAGCAAACTTATTTTGTTGAACAGTTTGTAGAAACGGAAACAAAAAAAATCCAACGAAAAAAAACGTTGGATTTGATAGATGTTAAACTTCAATAAGATAAGAGGTAATTTGTTTTATTTGATTTCCTTTTGCACTTTTAAAAAGATAAAAATCAGAAAAAGCATAGTTTTTTCCATCAGTCATTTTAAAAATTCCGTTAGCAGCTCCTTCTTTTCCGTGCGATAATATTTGCTCAAGAACTAATTCTTTGGCTTTAGAATCTTTCATTTGTTCCAAGGCCGTAGCAAAATTTTCTTTTCCAGTAATTTTTTGTTTACCTATCATATTCCAAACAATATCATCTGTTACACTTTTAAGAAGAAATGGAATATCGTTCTTAGCGAATGCAATATTAAAATCTTTTAAAAAGGCCATTTTTGGAGAATTTCCACAATTGGGATTTGAGATAATCATTGTCATAACATGATGTTTTATCTAAATAAAAAATCAACAGAAGCTTCAGTATCTAAAGCATTAAATCCTTTAATATTATTTTTAATAATTAAGGTGTTAATCAACTTACGCTTTACATTTTCGTAAAAACTAGTTTGAAACTGAGCAGGACTTCTACCGGCTAAAATTTCTTCTCCAATTTTGTCAGATAACCACTCTACAGGCGTTTCATTTTTTAATCTTTTAAAGTCTAAAGTAGGTTGTAAAGTAGTTCTATCTATAGTTTCTAAAGTAAATTCTATATTCTCTGGGTGAGATTCGTTTACGTTAAAATTTAAGATAAATTTTTTGTTAAACTCTTTAATATCCATGTATGTTGTTTTTTAGGTTATTCAAATAAAAAGTCGATGTTGGTATTTATATCTAAAACATCAAATTCTTCTATTTCTATTTTTTCAAAGAAGGCCAAAATAAGGTTTCTTTTGATCACTTCGGTAAAATGTTCTGTTAATTCTGATCTTTTGCATTCATGATGTTCAATGCCATTGGGTAAAAAACTCATTCTATCAATTGATGTTAAAGTACAAAGTACAGTATCGGTAGTCCTTAAATCTTTAATGTTGAATAACATCATATTGGCTTTATGATATTCTTCAATAGTCATAATTCCTTCATCATCGTGATGATGGTGATGATGCTCGTCATGTTTGTGGTCATGATCGTGATCGTGGTGGTGATGTTCGTGATTACTCAAAATATTTGTTGATTTCGTTTTCTGATAAATTTATGTCTGTTACATTGTGAACTTGTAATACTTCTTCTAAAGCATCAATCTTAAATTTTAAAATGGCTTTGTTAAGGTCTTTTCCTTCCAAAAATTGTTTAAAGCAAGTATTGTTTTCATTTTCTAAAACTTCATTCATTACTTGCATGCTGTTGCGATCTAAAACCATTAATCGGAATCTTTTGCTTTTGGCTCCTTTTTCATAACCAAAACCTAAAATGTATTGTTCTCTAAATTGTTGTACAGTCATGTATACTATTTGTTTTTGCAAAGATACTAATTACCAATTTTGATTTGCTTCTAGTTGCTCTTCAAATTCATCATCTAAAATGGAGAAAAAATCAATACCCGTTTGTTTTTCTACTTCGTTAACAGAAGTTTGATAATCTGTAAAAGGTTCCGGTTTTGATAGATGAGGCAAAATAAAAGCTATCATTTTTTGTGGTTTGGTTACATCGTAAATTACTTTGTAATAATATCCAGGAACGGTAACCTTATTTTCTCCAATGTTTTCGATGTTGTTTTTAAAAATAGGTCCCGTTACCACTATAATAGAATCTTCCTGAATGACCCAATCTCTTACTTTGGCTTCTAATTTTTTCCATTCTCCTCTGTTAAAACCAGGAAGTTGAGGTGACATATTAGACATGAAAAAGGTTTCGGACATAGCGATTTCATTTAATTTCATGTCGGCAGCAGCACATAAATGACCTCTATCATATCCGCTGTTTTTGTAATCCTTTAAAGAAGCAGATTTGGTAGTAATTATATCATCTTCTCTAAAATTATCTTTTCTTTTAGCTGTTCCATTAACAAAATCTTTGGTTAATAGGTAATATACCCAATCTGCTTGTTCGTGTTTTTCATTATAAGACAATGAATAATAAGTATGATGGTAGATTTTATTGTTTGCAGTCGGTAAAAACTTCTGAAAGTTATAAGTTTTATTTGTTTGATTTACAGGATCAACTTTTGGGACAGATTGATTTTTTTGAATAAGGGTACTACAAGCAATAATGACACAAATTGCTAAAAATAGTAGTAAAATTATTTTTTGATTTTTTTTCATAGCTATTGAGTTAGATAGATAATGATAAATAAAAACCCTCTACAAAAATTGCAGAGGGTTTGTAAATTATGTTAGTAATTAAAATTATGCCATTGAGTGATATACGTTTTGTACATCATCGTCATCTTCTAATTTTTCTAATAATTTTTCAACATCTGCTTGTTGTTCTTCAGTTAACTCTGTCGTAGTTGTTGGAATTCTTTCAAACCCAGAAGATAAAATTTCAAATTCATTTTCTTCTAAATAAGATTGAATCGCTCCAAATTGATTAAAAGGACCGTAGATTAAAATTCCGTCTTCATCTTTAAAAACTTCTTCCACTTCAAAGTCCATTAAATCAAGTTCTAATTCTTCTAAATCAACTTCTTTTCCTTCTGCATTGATGCGGAAATTACAAGTATGATCAAACATAAAAACTACTGAACCAGAAGTTCCTAAGTTTCCATTACACTTGTTAAAAGCAGCACGAACATTGGCTACCGTTCTGTTATTGTTGTCTGTAGCTGTTTCTACCACCACAGCAATACCATGTGGAGCATATCCTTCAAACAAAGTTTCTTTATAGTTAGCAGTGTCTTTATCAGTTGCTTTTTTAATGGCTCTTTCTACATTGTCTTTAGGCATGTTAGCTGCCTTGGCGTTTTGAATAACAGCACGAAGTCTAGCATTAGCATCAGGATTTGGTCCTCCTTCTTTCACCGCCATGACAATGTCTTTACCGATTCTTGTAAACGTCTTTGCCATTGCAGACCAACGTTTCATCTTTCTAGCTTTTCTAAATTCAAATGCTCTACCCATTTCTATGTATATTATTAAATTGCCGTAAAATTATTATTTTTTATATTCTGCTCCAAGTGTTTTTATCAAACTTGAATGACTCCTAAATTAAAAGGTTTTTCGATAGGAGCGTGGTTAGCAGCTTCTATTCCCATGCCAATCCAAGTACGTGTTTCTAAAGGGTCTATCACTGCATCTGTCCATAATCTTGCCGCTGCATAGTATGGAGAGGTTTGTTTGTCGTAACGTTCTTCAATATTTTTTAAAATTTCGGCATGTCTTTCTGGCGTAATTTCTTCTCCTTTACGTTGTAAAGTAGCTTCTTCTATTTGTGCCAATACTTTTGCTGCTTGAGCACCACCCATGACCGCTAATCTTGCTGATGGCCACGCAAAAATCAATCTAGGATCAAATGCTTTTCCACACATGGCATAGTTTCCTGCTCCGTAAGAGTTTCCTACGATAACGGTAAATTTAGGAACGACAGAATTGGAAACAGCGTTTACCAATTTGGCACCATCTTTTATAATTCCACCATGTTCACTTTTACTTCCTACCATAAATCCGGTTACATCTTGTAAAAAGACCAAAGGAATTTTCTTTTGATTACAATTGGCAATAAAACGAGTAGCTTTGTCAGCAGAGTCTGAATAAATCACTCCACCAAATTGCATTTCTCCTTTTTTGTTTTTGATGACTTTACGTTGATTGGCTACAATACCTACTGCCCAACCTTCTATGCGAGCATAGCCACAAATAATGCTTTCTCCGTAGCCATCTTTATAAGCTTCAAAATCAGAATTGTCAACCAAACGTTTGATGATTTCGTTCATGTCATATTGATCCGAACGAGATTTAGGTAAAATTCCAAAAATTTCTTTAGGGTTTTCTTTTGGTGGTAAGGCTTCTTTTTTACTGTAACCAGCTTTGTCAAAATCACCAATTTTATCCATGATGTTTTTAATAGTGTCTAAACAATCTTTATCATCTTTAGACTTATAATCTGTGACTCCAGAAATTTCACAATGAGTGGTAGCTCCTCCTAAAGTTTCATTATCAATACTTTCTCCAATAGCTGCTTTAACTAAATAACTACCTGCTAAGAAAATACTTCCTGTTTTGTCTACAATTAAGGCTTCATCGCTCATAATAGGCAAGTAAGCACCACCAGCAACACAACTTCCCATCACAGCAGAAATTTGAGTAATTCCCATACTACTCATTTGGGCATTGTTTCTAAATATTCTACCAAAATGTTCTTTGTCAGGAAAAATCTCATCTTGCATAGGCAAATAAACCCCAGCACTATCTACCAAGTAGATAATTGGAATTCTGTTTTCCATGGCAATTTCTTGTGCTCTTAAATTTTTTTTAGCGGTAATAGGAAACCAAGCTCCTGCTTTTACTGTAGCATCATTAGCAACTACAATACATTGTTTTCCGCTAACATATCCTATTTTAACAATCACACCACCAGAAGGACATCTACCATGTTCCTGATACATTTCATCACCAACAAAAGCCCCTATTTCAATTGATTTTTTGTTTTCATCAAATAAGTAATCAATTCGTTCCCTAGCAGTCAATTTGCCTTTTTGGTGTAGCTTTTCTATTCTTTTTAAACCACCACCCAAAGCAACTTTAGTAAATCTAGATCTTAAGTCTGATAAAGCTAATTTGTTATGGTCTTCGTTTTTATTAAAATTGATGTTCATAGTCTATTTTTTGCAGTGTCAAATGTACAAAAACGATCACATTTTTTTGTTTAATAAAGAGCTAAGATGATTTTAGGAATTCGTTTTGTTGTTTTTGTTTATAAGAATGTATTTTTTGAAAAGAATAAAAGCAGTTTAATTGTTTATAGTGCCGTTTGTCAGAAAAGTATTTTACCAAAGAGACTAATAAAGTTCTTTTGTGGTATAAATAATTAAATTTACTGTGATGAAAAAACTAATAGTACTTATTCTAATTTTAATAATTACACCATTTTTTGTGGTTTCTAACGAACCTATAACAGAAAAGGTTACTAAAATAGAGGAAGCGAACTCAAAAAACCCAAAAACTGCCAATTGGGAATATGTAAAAGCCAGAGCATTTGATAAAAATGAGGTTTTAGTTAAAGGATATAACAAACCTGTTTTAATTACATTAGAAAATAGCTCTTTAAAAGACAGCTTAATTGTTGTTGATATTATAAAGAAAATTAAAAATATAGTACCATCAATTAAGATTGGTTTTGAATTTGATGAAAAAACAAAAACTCCATTTCATTATGTGAATCTAAGTTTTGGTAAAAATCCATCCTTATTTAAAGAACATACAGAAACAAGAGATGGCTTATTCAGGGCAATGATTTATAGAAATAAAGAAAAATTCACATTCGCTTCTGGTAAAAACAGCTACACAGGATTATATTTTGATTTTGAAAAAGACATTGAAGATAAACATAGAAAGTTATATTTAAGACAGGAACTGCTAAGAGCTGTTTTTTCTACAAAATCAACTAATAAAAAATATGATGATCAATTCCCTTCAGGAATTTTTAATTTCAGACCTTGGCTTTTTATTAATCCTGTTTATTTAGAAGAGTCAGATAAATTTTTATTAAAAAAAGTATATGCTGAAGATTTCGAAGATCAGCTTGAAGATTACCTATATACTTATTATCCATGGCGTTATGCGTATTCTTTTTTGAGTAAAGAAAAAATGAAATTTTTGGCAACTTCTTTTATCAGTATTCTTGGAGTTTTAGTATTCCTTTTACTCTTTAGTTTTTTTCAAAACAGAAAGTTTAGATATACTTATTTAAATTATTTGTTTCCAATTTTACTCGTCTTATTTCAGGGGCTTAATCTTTCATGGATATATATTTATTTAACAGATTTTAGTGGTGGTTTTATAGATTGGGAAAAAAATATAAAATTTGGTTGGACAGTTTGTGTGTTGTTAGGAGTAGTTGTTTCAGTAGTTCTTTATTTTGGAGAAAAAATGATTATCAAACTAATTAAAAACTTTAGTTTTCAATTAGTTTCAAAAACATCTCTTACTTTTTTAGCTTTTAACACGCCATATTTTGTAGTGGCTATAATATATTCTTCGCTATCAGGATTTTCAGATTTTTACCATCCATGGTTTCTCATTTCAATATTTCTATCTGTAGGTAGAGGACTACTTATTTATCTTAATCATTTCTCAGATTCTTTAGTAAAAGAAAAAGATGTAGAATTAAGTCGTTTACAAGAAGCATATGCACAATCAGAATTAAAATCCTTACAATCACAAATCAATCCACATTTTTTATACAATGCCTTAAACTCTATTGCAAGTTTGGCACATACCAATGCCGATAAAACAGAAAAAATGGCCTTGTCGTTATCAGATTTGTTTAAATATACCATCAACAGAAAAGATAAAAAAATAAGTACCGTAAATGAAGAATTAGAAATGGTGCGTAGTTATTTAGAGATAGAGCAAACCCGTTTTGGCGATCGTTTAGAGTTTGTCATAGATGTTGAAGACGAGGTGTTACAAGAAGAAATTCCTATGTTTTTATTACAACCTTTGGTGGAAAATGCGGTAAAACATGGTGTGTCTAAAATTGAAGATAAAGGCGTTATAAAACTTAATATTATAAAAACGGATAAAAATTTAGAGATTGAAGTGACAGATAATGGACCAGATTTTCCTGAAGGTTTGGTGAGTGGTCATGGTTTGCAAACAGTATATGATTTATTGCGCTTGAGTTATGGAGACAAAGCAGCTTTAAAATGGCAAAACACACCACAAAAAAGCATTTGTATTTTAATTGATAAAACAGCTTAAAAATGAGTACAAAATACAGCACTATTATTATAGATGACGAGCCGCCAGCAAGAGATCGTTTGTTAAAATTATTAGGGAATTTTCCTGAAACTTTTAATGTTTTAGATACCGCTAAAAACGGACGAGAAGCCAAACAAAAAATAGAAGATTTAAAACCCAATCTCATTTTTTTAGACATAGAAATGCCAGGGCTTACTGGTTTTGAACTGTTAGAAGCATTGGAAACGATTCCTATTGTAATATTTTGCACGGCATATGACGAATATTCTCTAAAAGCCTTTGAGACCAATAGTATTGATTATTTAGTGAAACCTGTCCGTTTAGAGCGTTTAGAAAAAACAATTGGAAAGTTAAAATTACTGGATAGGCATTTTTCAACTCAAAATTTTTCTAGTTTTTTAAAACAAGTGTCATTTCAAAAAGAAGCTAAAAAAATGACCTCTATTACGGTTAAAAAAGGGGATAAGCTTGTTTTTGTAAAATTAGAAGATGTTTCACATTTTGAGGCAGGAGATAAATATGTAAATGTACATACCAATAATGAAATCCATCTAAGCGAACAATCTTTAACCCAATTAGAACAAAAATTACCAGATAACTTTTTGCGTGTTCATCGTGCTGTAATTATTAATACAGATTTTGTTAACGATGTTCAAAAATATTTTAACAGTAGGTTTGTCATCACTTTAAACAACCCTAAAAAGAGTAGTCTTACCACTGGGAGAAGTTATAATCAGGCTATAAAAGAATGGATGAATATTTAATAAAATGACTTTATTTAAAAAAATGCAACTCATTACATCCATATTGCAGTTTAACCGAAACTCATTTTACCTAAATAGCTTTTAAACTTCTTTTGTGGTATAAATAATTAAATTTACTATGATGAAAAAAGATGTTTTAAAAATTGTGCTGCTTGTAATTGTTATCCTTATTCCATTTGTTTTGGCTATTTCTGAAAGCAATAAAAAACCATTGTTAAAGAGGGTTGAGCATGAAAACTATAGCAAGCAACCCAAAGACTCTTTGTGGGAATTTGTAAAGGATGAGTTTGAAGAAGGAAAGATTGATTTGAATGTTAATTATGCTGAGAAGTTTAAAGAGCCTATTTTAATTAATGTAACAAATGCAACTCCTAAAGATAGTATAGCTATTGAAGGTTTAATAAAAGAATTGAGAAGGATTTTTCCTTTAAAAGAAGTAGCTTATTTTTCTGATTATGTAGGAAAAGATTTTACATCTTATACTAAAGAGAGAAAACCAACATCTGCATTGGTGAATAAGTCTTTTGATGAAATTCAGTCTTACACTACTCATATTTCATTTGAAAAACTACAATATACCCAACATAGAAGTGTTGCTTTTAATATCAAAGATCTTTCGCAAGATTATGGGCAACTCCGAAATAAAAATAGCTGGAATATACTTTATAACATAACAAATCTTGTTTTTGATTTTGAAGATGATGTTTCTGTAGCTAAAAGACAAGTTTATATAAATGAAGGGTTTTTTAAACTTTTTTGGAAATCTTATTATAAGAATATTGAAACGAAAACAGCTATAGATCCATTCATAAGAAGAGTTTTAACCATGGATGTGGAATATTCTAAACATTCATCTTCTATTATTCATAATGACTTTCGTGGTGTTATTCAAGATCATCAGTTCTTGATAGAAAAAATGTTTTCAAAAGATTTCAAAACTCAGTTTGAAGATTATATGTATCAAACGTATCCTTGGAGATATGCAAACATTTTTTTAGATAAAGAGAAATCAAAACAAGATGCAATTGCAGTAGTAGTCTTTATGGGTTTTTTGATTCTCATTTTAAGTTGTAGTCTTTTTTGGAACAGAAAATTCAAACTTTCTTTTTGGAATTACTTTTTACCTATAGTTATTTATATGACGAGTCTTGCATCTTTAAAGAAAATATATGTGTACCTAGTTGGTATAGATAATGTAAACAATGCAGTATTGGGAATTGTACTATCTTTTGTTTTTACATCTTTAATTGCTTTGGTTTCATCTTTTGTTTTTTGGCAAATAGAAAAAAGAATTCTTCCTAATAAAAGTGGTTTTGGGTTTCAACTGTTCTTCAAACTATTATTAACATTTGCCTTTTTATATTTTCCTAATATTATTATTACTTATAATGAAAGTGGAAATATCATTCATAGCAATAGTTATAATAGGGCTTTAAATGATTTTCAATTTTTGTTTATTACAATTGGACTTACAGTAGCCAGAGGTATACTGATATACCTTAACCACTTTTCAGATTCTTTAATAAAAGAAAAAGATGTAGAGTTAAGTAAATTAAAAGAAGCCAATGCACAATCTGAATTGAAGTTATTACAGTCGCATATCAATCCACATTTTTTATATAATGCCTTAAACTCTATTGCTGGATTGGCACATAGTAATCCAGATAAAACAGAAAAAATGGCTTTGTCTTTATCTAACTTATTTAGGTATTCCATCAATAAAAAAGGACAAAAAATGAGTACTGTTAAAGAAGAAGTTTTAATGGTAGAGAATTATTTAGAAATTGAAAAAATACGTTTTGGAGACCGTTTAAAATTCACTTTGCAAGTTGATGAAACTTTAGAAAATGAAGAGATTCCTATGTTCTTAATTCAGCCACTGGTAGAAAATGCTATCAAACATGGTGTTTCTGAAGTTAGGGGAGAAGGGATGATTACTTTAGAAATAAAAAAAGAATCAGCTAATCTGTTAATAATAGTGAGTGATAACGGACCTAATTTTCCAAATGGTTTGGTAAGCGGACATGGTTTGCAAACAGTTTATGATTTACTAAGATTAAGCTATGGAGATAAAGCTTCTTTAAAATGGGAAAATACTCCGGAGAAGAAGATTTCAATTTTAATTACAAAAAGTTAAAATAATGAATAAAGTATACAAAACTATTGTTATTGATGATGAACCACCCGCTAGAGAAAGATTATTGAAGTTGTTAGGAAACTTTCCAGATATATTTGAAGTCATTGGAGTTGCAGAAGACGGCGTGGAAGGACAAGAAAAAATAGAGACATTAAATCCAGATCTTATTTTTTTAGATATAGAAATGCCAGAAGTATCAGGTTTTGACATGCTAAAACGGTTAAAAACAATTCCGATAGTTATTTTTTGTACGGCATATGATCAATATTCATTAAAAGCTTTTGAAACCAATAGTGTAGATTATTTGTTAAAACCAGTGGGTTTAGAACGTTTGCAACAATCAGTTGATAAATTAAAATTGTTTAGTGATAACAAAGCCTCTCAGAATATAATGCAAATGTTAACGGATTTGTCATCCAAAAAAGAAATCAAAAAGATGACTTCTTTAACAGTTAAAAAAGGAGACAAGCTTATTTTTCTAAAGTTAGAAGAGATTAGTCATTTTAATGCAGATGAAAGATATGTTTCTGTTAATTCAAAAGAAGAAAACTATTTAATAGAAGACACTTTAACTCAGTTAGAAGAAAAATTACCAGATAATTTTTTACGAGTGCACAGGGGAGTTATTATTAATACGGATTTTATAAAAGAAGTTCAAAAATACTTTAATAGTAGGTTTGTTATCACTTTAAATAACTCTAAAAAAAGTAGTATTACAACTGGTAGAAGTTATCATGAGGCTATAAAAGAATGGATGGGAGTTTAAAAAATTAAAAAGAAATATGTGGCTGCATTATAAAATTAATTTAGGTTTACCTGCGTAAAAACGTAATTATTAGCAGTAAGTATGTTTTAAATAATAAATTGTAAACTAGAAAATAAAATTTTTAAAAAAAAATACTATGAAAATGAAACAAAACATTATTAAATCTTTCTATTTATTTCTGTTGCTTTTAGCAACTCAAATATCTGCACAAAATATCAGTAATACTAAAACTGATTTGCCAGAGTCTGTTTTTGGAGAATGGACTACAGTTCTCGATAAAAATAGATTTACAGAATTTACCCTACACAAACATTTTATAGAAAGTTACTGGCAAGCATATGTGTATAATAAAGATTTTGAAGTAATAGACAATCTTTATTCATTTACAGCTACAAATGACAATAATGATACCAAAGAATTTAAAATTAAAGTTATTAGTCAGGATACTTTGTCTGTTGATAGAGGAGAAGGGTTTAAAACTTTTTTTAGGCAAAAAACTCCAAGGAAATCTAGTTATACAACCTTAAAAGACTGTCCTGAATTCCTAAAGAAAACATGGTTTACGACGAATGGAAATAATAAAATTGAATTTTCTTTAACAGATGATGAGTTTATTTATAATGGTAAAAAATATGAAATAGAACAAGTGGTAAATTACACAGATTCCAAACAATTTAGGTTTACGGTTAAAGATGGGCTTGATTATAAAATGTTTTATTTTAAGGATTGGTACACAGATGGATATATACAGATAGGTTTTCATGGACAGTATGGAGATTTATATAAAGCCAATAAAGCTTATCCAAATAATAGAACAGAAAATGTAGATGCCTATTTAATCACTATTGTTCCAAAAGAATTACAAGGAAATTGGTTAAAAACAGATGGGAGTAATTTATGGTCTCATACCTTATACTATAATTTTGCTGTATTAGATAAAACAAAATGAAACTATAAATCTATTAAAAAGAAAGGTGGGAAATATAAAATTAGTTTGGAGAAAGATGGTGAAGAAATGATAATATTTGCAAGACCAAATAAAGACAATACCGTTAGTTTTGGTGTTAAAAAAAGAGAACTTTTACCTTACAGCTTAGAAAAAAAGAATAAACCAAATGTTAATTTAGAAGATGATACAAATTCTGTTTTAGATACAACAATATTTAAAGCAGGAATAGCAACTTATTCGGGTATCATTAAAAATTTTGATGAAAAAAGTACTGAAAAAACAGGAATGATTCATGTTAACAATATTTTTACAGGAGATCAAGATTCTCATTTAATTAATATTAACCATGATGGGACTTTTTCTGTAAGTTTTCCCTGTTACCATTTAGAGAGAGTGTATGTTGAATTTCCCAAAATCTATTCTGCTTTGTATGTAGCTCCTGGAAAAACAACATGGCATTTTGTTAATAGTTCTAATAGAAGTGAAGGTTTTTTTGCGGGAGATTTAAAGCAATTAAATACAGATATTGTTAGTTTAAACGGAATGTTATTTGATCATCAAGATTATTCTGATAATAGGAATAACATAAAAAACATCACACCGCAAGCATACAAAGCTACTTGTTTTAATATACAAAAAAAGCAGTTGCTAAAATTAGATAGTATTTCTAGAAGACGTTTTTTAAGCCGAAAAGCTTATGAAATTATGCGTAATGAATTAATTTATAGAAGTTATGAGAACATACTTAGTTACGATATGTATAACGGAGCTTCATATAAAGATAGCGCTAACGTAACAGTAAAGTATATTAAGTTTATTACCCCAGAGGTTCTAAATAATAAATCGGCAGTTGAAACTAGTAGTTACTCTTCTTTTATAAACCGTTTAAAATTTTTGAAGCATTTTAGAGAAGGAATTAGTGTAACGTATCCTAACTTTATGGAATTGGCGAATATAATAAAGAATCAGGGAGTTACATTTACTGATGATGAAATGACTTTAATAGAAATGTACAAAACTTATAATAAAGAAAATGCAGAGGCTATAAAAAGATCAAAAGAGTTTAATGATAAATATAAAGAAGTAGCTAGTGATATTAATAAAAAATATACTGAGTTATATACCAATATGTCTGAAGAGGAGCGTAAAAAATATTTTGGTAAAAATCGTTCTTTAGAAGAGATTACTAAATATATAAAACAAAACAATTTAGATATTGTTTTTACAGAAGCTGAAAAAGAATACCGAAAAGAGTCAGAAAATTTATGGACAAAAGAAGAGAAAAAACGTGCTGAATTATTTTTTTCTGAAGAGAATAAGAAAAAAAATAGAGCTTTTAATGACAAGTATAAAAGTTATATAGATAAATATATTCACAAAGAGTTAGATAAACAAGGAATTGAAAAGTATAAAGAAAATCTTGGGGAGACTTTTTCTACAGATGTTATTATAGCTCAAGAAATTTTAGGAACATTAATTAATGATTATATTCCTTTTTCAGAATCAGAATTAATAGAGGCAAAAAAAGAAGTAAAAAATGCTTTTGTAGCCAATGTCATAAATATTGAAAACGATAAACTGATGGCAAAAATTGAAGCCAATAAAACAAAGACGGGTGCGGTGTTCAATACAACATCAAATAAAGAAGCTGATAAAATTTTTGAAACCATTATTTCCAAATATAAAGGCAAAGTGGTGTTTGTAGATTTTTGGGCAACATGGTGTGGTCCATGTAGAAGTGGAATTAAAAAAATGAAACCTTTTAAAGAATTGTATAAAGATGAAGAGGTTGTTTTTGTATATATTTCAAGTCCATCATCTCCAGAAGCTACTTATAACAACATGATTCCTGATATTAAAGGAGAGCATTACAGGGTATCTAAAGATGAATGGAATTACCTAAAAAGTAAGTTTAATATTTCTGGTATTCCTCATTATTTGTTGGTAAATAAAGAAGGAGAAGTTGTAAAACAAAATACTAGCGATTTACGTAGCCCAGAGAGTTTAAAACCAATTTTAGATAGTTATTTAGAAAAAGAATAAAACTTTTCAATAAAATAAATATTGTTACATAATAATAAATTAATTAACATGGTTTTATTTACCATGGTAAATATTATTTGTACATTTGTATCAGTAAGAACAAATAAAATATAGACAGTAAAATGAAAAATGTAATAGTATTCGGAGCAAGTAATAGTAAAAACTCAATCAATCAACAATTAGCAGAATATGCAGCTAGTAAATTAAGCGATGCTAAAATTACTACTCTTGATTTGAACGATTACGAAATGCCTATTTATAGTTTAGATAGAGAAAGTGAATCTGGAATCCCTCAATTGGCTAAAGACTTTGATGCGAAAATGGCTACTGCTGATGGATTCATCGTTTCTTTTGCTGAATACAATGGTGTTTATTCAACAGCTTTTAAAAATATTTTTGACTGGGTTTCTAGAGTTGATGGGAATGTTTGGAAAGATAAGCCAGTAATTTTTATGGCAACATCTCCTGGAGAAAGAGGTGGAATTACAGTATTAGAAATTGCAGCAGGTAGAATGCCATATCATGGAGCAATGGTTGTAGGTACTTTTTCTTTAGCTTCATTTGGGGATAATTTTAAAGATGGAGTTATAGTGAATGAGGATTTAAATAATGAATTAACCAAGTTGGTAAACAAATTTCATAAAGAATTATTAGAAGCCTAATGCTATGACTGAATTTTCTAAAGAAGTAAATACTGTTTTTGATTCACAACACCTAAAAGCTGTTTTGAATTTAAAATATACAGCCAATTTTTTTAGCGCTTTAGGAAATAAGGAATTGGAGCCTTATCAAATTTCTACTCCTCAGTATAATATTCTTAGAATATTAAGAGGGGCTAAAAAGCCAATTACAATGAAATTGGTCAAAGAGAGAATGATAGAAAAATCACCTAATACGACTCGTTTAACAGATAAGTTATTAGATAAAGAACTTATTGAGAGAGTTAGATGTAAGGAAGATAGAAGAGTGGTATACGTTTCCATTACAGAAAAAGGATTACAACTTTTAGAAAAAGTATCTTTTAATAAAACCATGGAGCAAATAGAGCGTTTAACAGAAGAAGAAGCTAGTCAACTTTGTTACCTGTTAGATAAAATTAGAAATTAAGAATCTTTTTTCAACAAGTTTGAAATTTAGTATATTAAGTTAAGTTTAGTTAGTTAAAGCCAGTTGAAATTTCAACTGGCTTTTATTTTTGTTGACTCTTTTTGTAATCTCTAGGAGATTTACCTATATAAGATTTAAAAATTCTAGAAAATATAAAGGGTCTACAAATCCAATTTGATGGCGATTTTTTTTATGGACTTTCTATAGTAAGTAAAGTGTTCAATCCAAACAAATAAAATTAAATACTTTAAGAATTAATGAAAATAAAAAGTGTTTTCTGATAAAGATATTTACAATTAATAAAAGCTTGTTACAAAAATTGTAACAGGCTAAAAATATAAATAATTACTTTTTTCATATACTAAAGAGTTGTATTTTTCTGAAAATTTTAAACAAAAAAATATTATGAAAAAAAGAATTTTATTAATTGCTTTTATTGGAATAACTTTTGGCCTTAATGCTCAAATAACAGATACGGGCAGTAATGTTGGTATTGGGACTACTAGTCCAACGGTTAAATTAGATATAGCTTCTGATTCTTTTGGATTACCTGCTACATCTGGAAGCACGCCAAATGGATTTTTAAGAATTGGATACATCCAAAGATCATGGGGTGGTACTGAGATTTTATCAGGAATTATAAATGATTATATCTACGATTATGCAGGGTATATTCAAGCTAAAAACCCAATAGATTATTCACAAAACAGAACTTTTTTAATAAACCCACAAGGTGGTAAAGTTGGTATTGGAACAACAACTCCTAAGGAGAATTTATCTGTTTATGGAATAAATGCAAGGCTATCTGTAACAGGTGCTTCAGGGTCTAGTGCTATTTTATTAGGTAATCAAAATGGAGGTGGGGTTAATAATCCTGCAGCTATATATGGAGCAAATGGAAATTTATATTTTGGAGGAGGTACTAGCTGGTCTGGAGGAGGGACTCTTTCACCTACAATGATAGTTAAAGATAATATGAAGGTAGGAATAGGAACACTTAATCCAGACTCACTATTAACAGTAAATGGTAAAATACATGCTACAGAGGTTTTGGTAGATACTAATATTTTTGCTGATTATGTTTTTAAAGAAAATTACAATTTAAAACCGTTGTCCCAGGTAGAAGATTATATTAAAAGTAATGGTCACCTAGAAGGGTTTAAATCTGAAAAAGAAATTGTAAAAGAAGGTGTAAACTTAAAAGAAGTAACCATTAAACAACAAGAAAAAATAGAGGAATTGACTTTGTATTTAATAGAGTTGAGTAAAGAAGTTAAGTCTTTAAAGGCTCAATTAAATAAAGAGTAGTTATGAGAAAATTAATAATATTATTGGCTTTTTTCTTGACTATTTCACAAAATATTAATGCACAAAACTCAATTAGAACTATTAATTTTAATGGCTCTCCCTGTGATGTTTTTTCCGTTTCAGTAAATTATGAAAATGAATTAATAACAGGTGAATTTCTAGTGATTTTAGGAGACAATAATACTAAGTTAACAAAGCCATTTATAATTGCTGAAGGAATAGACTTTGAAGAGGATCAAGAGTTTCCAACTCATATTGGATTATATAACAATAACAATAGTATAGATAGGGAAGAAAATAGTTTAATAGATCAACTATTGAGTTTAGGATATGATATCATAATATTAGATTATGATAAAAGTACTATAGAAATTCAAAAAAATGCAAGACTTTTTACAGAACTTTTAACTACAGTTAATAACTTAAAAGAAAATCCTAATGAAAACAATACCGTAGTCATGGGGTACAGTATGGGAGGACTTGTTACTAGATATGGATTGACTTGGATGGAAAAAAATAACATAAATCACCATACAAGGTTATATGTTTCTCATGATGCTCCTCACAAAGGAGCCAATGTTCCTTTAGGAATTCAACATCTTATTCGTTCAGTTAGTACAAAATCAGGTTTAGCAAGTTTTCCTTTGTCATTAGCTTTGTTAAGTGTTTATAAATCCTTTCCTGCTTTTGAACAATTGCTTGTTTATTCAGAAAAAGCATCTCTTAATGGAGTTGCTATGCCTTCACTATTAAAACATGATTTTTTTGAAGAAATGTATAATTTAAACCCAAATAATAATGGTTTTCCATCTATACCTTATAAAATTGCGTTATCGAATGGTTCTAGTCAACTTAAAGTTGGAAGCGAAGGAGAAGAGGTATTTAGTATAGAGTATAGAAAAGAAAATACTCCGACGACTGAGAGGTTTCCTTGGGTAGTAAGTAAGGGATGGTCAGGATGTCCAGCGTGGTATAAATTTAAAGGCTGCACCAAGACGTTTTATTGGGTTGATGATACCGTTTTAGGGAGTGTTAATAAGGGCTTTGTTTCAGATGAATTTTTATCATCGTATAGTATTAATATGTATAAAGGTATTATTAAAGGAGGTGAGGATGTTTTCTTCTCGGATGAAAATTTAAGTTATGATAATGTTGCAGGGTCTACAAGTTTTCTCTTAAGTAATTTAGAAACCAAATTAAATGTACTAGATGATTTTGAGTATACAATAGGTGAAGATTTTTGTTTTATTCCAACAATTAGTTCATTAGATTATACAATTGATCCTTCAGAGTTTTATACAGGGGTTTCCAGAGAATTATTTCACGAAAGATCATCTTTTGATGATTTTATATTAAATGAATTTAATGGAGAGCATAATAATATTTATAATTCACAAGTTGATTTTATAATGAGTAATATTAATAACAATAATGTAATTGTAGATAGGTATGTAAATGATAATTTGATACTTAGTAATATTGATTTTGAAAACAGTAGTGTTTTTGTAGCCAAAGAGAATGTCACAATAATTGGCGATGTAATTATAAATGGAGCAAAAAGAGTAACATCTGGTAATAGTATTACTCTTAAAAACGGATTTAGTGTAGCTCAAGGTGGAGAATTTTCAGCAAAAATAAAATCAACAGGGTTTATTAAACAAAAATCAGAATATAATCCACATGTCATAGCTGATAATGTTACTGAATTAGAAAACTCATCTGTTAGTTATAAAACTTTCGATGAAGATGAAGAAGTTGTATTAGAAATTGATGTAGACGAAGCGTTTAAGAATAGTTTATATGTGGATATTATAGGTGGTGACTTACATATTAATTTTAATGTTGATATTGAGTATGAAAACTTAAATCTGTCTGTTGTAGATATTAATAATAATACTATTTCAAAGACTTATACAAATAATGAATCGTTAATAATTAACAAAGGAAGTTTAAATTATTCACAGCCTGTTTATATGTCTTTTGATATTAATGGGGTTTATAGTTGCAGTTTTGCAATACTAATTATTAATTAATTTTAGAATATTAGTTGGTGTTTTAAATAAAATATAAGGAGTATTTTTTAGATATAATTAGAAATTAAGAATCTTTTTTCAACAAGTTTGAAATTTAGTATATTAAGTTTAGTTAGTTTAAAGCCAGTTGAAATTTCAACTGGCTTTTTTATGTAATGCTTTGTTAAAAAAGAAGTATTTTTGTAATCATCAAAAAATTAAAAAAAATATGTCAGACGATAAGAAAGTAATTTTTTCCATGTCTGGATTGAGTAAAACTTACCAATCAACAGGAAAACAAGTATTAAAAAATATTCATTTAAGTTTTTTTTACGGAGCTAAAATTGGAATTTTAGGTTTAAATGGTTCAGGTAAATCTACTTTAATGAAGATTATAGCTGGAGTAGAAAAAAACTATCAAGGGGATATAACTTTTTTGCCAGGATATTCAGTAGGTTATTTAGAGCAAGAACCTCAATTAGATGATGATAAAACGGTAATGGATGTTGTAAAAGAAGGTGCTGCAGAAACAGTTGCTATTTTAGAAGAGTACAACAAAATTAACGATATGTTTGGTTTAGAAGAGGTGTATTCTGATGCAGATAAAATGGATCAGTTAATGGCTCGTCAAGCTGAATTACAAGATCAAATAGATGCATCTAATGCATGGGAATTAGATACCAAGTTAGAAATTGCCATGGATGCTTTACGTACTCCAGAAGGAGATACGCCAATAAAGAACTTATCAGGAGGGGAAAGAAGAAGAGTAGCATTGTGTAGATTGTTGTTACAAGAACCAGATGTATTATTATTAGATGAACCTACGAACCACTTAGATGCTGAATCTGTACATTGGTTAGAACATCACTTGGCACAATACAAAGGAACAGTAATTGCTATTACGCACGATAGGTATTTCTTAGACAATGTTGCAGGTTGGATTTTAGAGTTAGATAGAGGAGAAGGGATTCCTTGGAAAGGAAACTATTCTTCTTGGTTAGATCAAAAAGGGCAACGTTTGGCAAAAGAAGAAAAGACCGCTTCTAAACGTCAAAAAACGTTAGAGAGAGAATTAGAATGGGTTCGTCAAGGAGCTAAAGGTCGTCAAGCAAAATCAAAAGCTCGTTTAAAGAACTATGACAAGTTGATGAACCAAGACCAAAAACAAGTTGAAGAAAAATTAGAGATTTACATTCCTAATGGACCTCGTTTGGGAACTAATGTAATTGAAGCTAAAGGAGTTTCAAAAGCTTTTGGAGATAAATTATTATATGATAATTTAGAATTTAATTTACCTCAAAATGGAATTGTTGGAATTATTGGGCCTAACGGAGCTGGTAAATCAACTATTTTTAGAATGATCATGGGAGAACAAACTCCTGACGGAGGAGAGTTTGTGGTTGGAGACACTGCTAAAATTGCATATGTAGATCAAACACACTCTAATATTGATGCTGATAAATCTATATGGGAAAATTTTTCTGAAGGTCAAGAGTTGATTATGATGGGAGGGAGAATGGTAAATTCAAGAGCTTATTTATCTCGTTTTAATTTTTCTGGATCAGAGCAAAATAAAAAAGTATCTACTTTATCAGGTGGTGAACGTAACCGTTTACATTTAGCAATGACTTTGCGTGAAGAAGGAAACGTGTTGTTATTAGATGAACCTACTAACGATTTAGATGTAAATACATTAAGAGCTTTAGAAGAAGGGCTTGATAATTTTGCAGGATGTGCAGTAGTAATTTCTCACGATAGATGGTTTTTAGATAGGGTTTGTACTCATATCTTAGCATTTGAAGGAGATAGTCAAGTATATTTCTTTGAGGGATCTTTTTCTGAATATGAAGAAAATAAAATTAAAAGACTTGGAGGAGATAATATGCCTAAGAGAATTAAGTATAAAAAGTTAATTAGATAAATAATTGATTTTATAAATAAAAATAAAAAGACGTTACCATAGCAAGTAACGTCTTTTTTTTAACAACTATTTCCTTTTCAACGATTAAACTCTCTTGTATATATTAAGTTTTTAATATTCTTATATTTTTAGCATCATAAATTTAGTAAACATGAGTGTATTTCAAAACACTCAAATTGAGTGTTTTGAAATACACTCAGTTACTTTTTTTAGTTATCATTAAATAGAAACTTTCTTTTTCATGAAAAAAACATGAAGAAGTTTTTAATGTAGTGCAAAAATAGGTTACTTCTGTGTTTTATGAAACACTCAATCTGAGTGTTTATGGGATTTGTAATAAAGCAAAAAAGCATATTACAACTTTGTGTAATATGCTTTTTTAAAATGTTTAAAACAATTGTTGTGATTTACAATATTGAATAATTTCTCCAGTAGAATTTAAGCCAGTTTTTTTTATGATTTTTCTTCTGTGTCCATCAACAGTATGCGGACTAATAAAAAGTTTCTCACCTATTTCTTTACTAGTATGATTTAAGGCTAACAATCGAAGAACGTCTTTTTCTCTATTAGATAAACCATCTGTAAGTAAGCTTTGACTGTAGTTTTTGTAAAACAATGTTTCGTATTCATCATTGTCATTCAACATTTTTATTGAGGCAATAATTGGAAGTTCAACATTTTCTGAAGTGATAGTATTGTGACTAATTCCTACAATAGGTTTTCCACTTTCATCAAATGCAATTGGGGTTTGATGTTTGTGTAAGTTAACATAAACTCCTTTAGCGTTTTTAATTCTTAGGTTCCAGGTGTATGATAGTTTTTTTCTATCTTCAACTGGTATTTCAGCCATGGTAAAAGACATCAATTCGTTTAAAATATTTAACCAAATTTCTAAATCTTTAGGATGGTGATGATCAAACCAATAAGGAACTCCTTCACTCATCATTTTATCAATACTAAGACCTAGTGTTTGTTCAAAGTTTTTACTAATGAATTCGTAAGTGTTGTTAATGGTGTTTGTTAGTATAAAAAATGACTGTGTAGGTAACAAAAAAGCATCTAAATCTTTAAGTTTTTTGATATGAGTATCTACAATTCCTTTATTGTAGTCTTTAATCGTATTAAATACTTCTTGATAAATGTCTATGTTTTGTTGATCATTCAATTTTATAAAATTTTTGCGTTTGGGTGCTTCTCTTTAAGAATTAAATATATACGTTCAGCCTCAATTTTTGTACCATATGCTTTTGTAATCACTTTCCAGTCAGGACTCACATAGGTTAGCTTAATTTTTATGTCTTTATAATCTTCTTCAAATGAACTATAAATGCTTAAAGCTTGCTCTTCGTTACCGTTGTAAAGTAAAACACTATAACCTTTTTTACTGGTTTTGTTATAGTTACGTTTTTTTTCTATAAAATGTTCCAAAGAAGTTTTGTTTTCTTGTGAATACATCAACTTTGTAAAGCACATGCTTATTGTTAAGGTAAAAATAAAAAATATTTTATTATGCATGAATAACTTGTTTAAAATAGATACAAATATAATAAAAGTAATCCTAAAAAAACCTTATTTAGAATATCTATAAATTAACTTTTAGACGCTATATCTGTTCTCCAATTGAATGCATAATATTACTTTTGCCTAACGTGAAATTTAAGTGATTTTTATCATGTCTTATAAATTCACGTTTAGAATATATTTAAAACTTATTATACAACTGTATGAAAATTGTGAAATTACACAGAAAATTATCTAGTGTTTTAAAGTTAAGTCTAGCGCTTTTCTTCTCTTTTTCTTTAAGTTTATCTGCACAAGATAAGCCGTCAGATGAGCAGGTAAAAGCAGGAAAAGCATTGTTTAACATGCATTGTGCCTCTTGTCACAAGTTAGACAAAAAATCAACAGGTCCTGCATTGTCAGGTGTAGCAGAACGCCGAGATATGGATTGGCTTAAAGCATGGATCAAAAACAACAACAAATTAAGAGCTTCTGGAGATGCTGATGCAAAAGCAATTTATGAAGAATATGGTGGTGTTGCGATGAGTGTTTTTGAGTTTTTATCTGATGAGCAGATAGAAGATATTATTGCTTATACAACTGTTGGTGACGTTAAAAAAGCAGGAGCAGCTACGGCAGTTCAAGCGGTAGAGGCAGAATCAACTCCAAGTCAAGTATTACCTATGATTGCTACAGTAGTGGTAACGTTGGTTTTATTAGCCTTAATAGGGTGGGTTTTCTTAAAAAGTAACAATGGTTTCTTAAAGATAGTATCTACGATTGTTTTAGTTTTCTTAGGTGTTTATTTTGGATTTACAGCTTTAATGTCTGTGGGGGTTGATGAAGGTTATCAGCCAGTACAGCCTATTGCTTTTTCTCATAAAATACATGCAGGAGATAATAAGATAGATTGTCAATACTGTCACTCGTCAGCTAAACATTCTAAAACATCAGGAATTCCTTCTGTAAATGTTTGTATGAACTGTCATAAAAATATTTCTGAAGTTGCTGATGATACTAAAATAGATACTAAAGGAAAAGCATATTTAGATAAAGAAATTCAAAAAGTATACGAGGCTGCTGGATGGGATTCAGAAAACTTAAAGTATACAGGTGAAACAAAACCAGTAAAATGGGTTCGTATTCATAATTTACCAGACTTTGCTTATTTCAATCATTCACAACACGTAACAGTTGCAGGAGTAAAGTGTCAAAAATGTCATGGTCCAGTTGAAGAGATGGATGAGTTATATCAATATGCTCCATTAACAATGGGTTGGTGTATTGAATGTCACAAAGAAACTGAAGTGAACATTGCAGGTAATGGATACTACAAAAAAATACACGAACAATTATCTCAAAAATACGGGGTGGATAAAGTTACCATCGCTCAATTAGGAGGTAAAGAGTGTGGTAAGTGTCACTACTAAGAGTAAAGGATTTTAAGCTAAGTTATAGTTAGCATCAATTATAGATAAAACAAAATTAACCATGGCATCAAACAAAAAATACTGGAAAAGTGTTGAGGAACTAAATGAAAATAGTTCTATTGTTGCTTCGCTTGAACAAAACGAATTCAATGAAGGACAATCTCCTGAATCGTTTTTAGGTGATAAAGAAACTTTAGAAGCGTCTAGTACAACAAGACGTGATTTCTTAAAATATGTTGGGTTTACAACAGCAGCTGCATCTTTAGCGGCATGTGAAGGTCCGGTAATCAAATCGATTCCTTACGTTGTAAAACCAGAGGAGGTAACTCCAGGTATTGCAAATTATTATGCATCTACAATTGCAGATGGATTTGACTTTGCAAACGTATTGGTAAAAACAAAAGAAGGACGTCCTGTTTTTATTTTACCAAACAAAGAGGCTAAAGGAACTACAAATGCTCGTGTAAACGCATCTGTGTTGTCTTTATATGATAGTTTAAGATTAAGAGGTCCTAAAGTAAAAGGAAATACAGCTTCTTGGTCAGATGTAAATTCAAAAATTACAGCACAATTAGAACAACTTTCTAATGCTGGTGAGAAAATAGTTTTCTTAACAGGAACTATGGCAAGTCCATCTACGGATGCTCTTATTGCTGATTTCTCAAAAAAATATAACAATGTATCTCACGTAGTTTACGATGCTGTTTCAGAATCTGCTGCATTAGATGCATTTGAAGAGGCTTATGGAGAAAGAGCTTTACCTAACTATAATTTATCTGAAGCTAAAACAATTGTATCTATTGGTGCAGACTTTTTAGGTGATTGGCAAGGTGGTGGTTTTGAAGCTGCTTATGCTGCTGGTAGAGATGTAAAAGCTGGAAAGTTTTCTCGTCACATTCAATTTGAAGCGAATTACTCTTTAACAGGAGCAAATGCTGATAAGCGTGTGGTATTAAAACCATCTGAACAAGCTTTTGCTTTGATCAATTTATACAATGCTATTACTGGTCAAAACTTAACTTCTAAGAAAACTCCAGGAGATGCTGCTATCAAACAAGCTGCTGCTCAATTGAAAAAAGCTGGAAGCAAAGCGGTTGTCGTTACTGGAATTCAAGATAAAAATGCTCAATTAATTGCTTTAGCAATCAACAACTACTTAAACTCAGAAATTTTAGATACTACAAACGTAAAGTATGTACGTGGAGGAAATGATGCTGAGGTTGCAGGATTGGTTAAAGAATTAAAAGCTGGTAAAGTAGGTGCTTTAATTACTTACAACACTAACCCAGTTTATACTTTAGCAAATGCTGCAGATTTTAAAGCAGGATTGGCTAAAACAAAATTAACTGTTGGATTCTCTTCTAAAGAAGATGAAACGTTAAGCGAGATGCAATATGCATTAGCAACTCCAAGTTATTTAGAAGCTTGGGGAGATGTTAAAATCACTGCAAATCAATATAGTTTAACACAGCCAACAATCAAACCTTTATTTGATACTAAGCAATTTCAAGACTGTTTGTTAGCGTGGACTGGTTCTTCAGTTTCTTACTATGACTATTTAACTTCTTTTGCTAAATCAACAATTTTAAATGGAGGTTCTTGGAACAAAGCTTTACATGATGGTTTTGCTTTAGTAAATGCATCTGCATTAACAGGAAACTCAATTGATGTTAGTGCTGCTGCAAAAGCTTTAAAAGGAAATACAAAAACAGGAGAGTTTGAATTAACATTATATTCTTCAGTTGCTTTAGGTGATGGTCAACAAGCAAATAACCCATGGTTACAAGAGTTACCAGATCCATTAACAAGAGCATCTTGGGATAACTATTTGTTAATCTCTCAAGCAGATGCAAATACATTAGGATTTACCAACCCAGTTCAAGATAACGGAGCTATTAATGGACAGTATGCTACTATTACTGTTAATGGAGCTACTATTGAAAATGTACCGGTTTTAATTCAACCAGGTCAAGCTCAAGGTACTTTAGCATTATCTTACGGATATGGTAAAACCAAAGCAATGAAAAAAGAAATGCTTGTAGGGGTAAATGCTTATGCGGTTGCTTTTGGAGGTTCTCAAATTGCTTCGGTAACTAACGCTGGAGGTGAGCATTTATTTGCTTGTGAACAATTACAACATACTATTGCTGGTCGTCACGATATTTTAAAAGAAACTAGTTTACATGAGTATACTCACGGTAAAGTAGAAGAGTGGAATGCTAGACCAGAAGTTTCATTAAAACACCAAGAAGTTGATGTTACAACTGTTGACTTATGGGAGGATCAAGATCGTTCTATAGGACATCACTTTAACTTATCTATCGATTTAACTTCTTGTACAGGATGTGGATCATGTGTAATTGCATGTCACTCTGAAAACAATGTTCCTGTTGTTGGTAAACATGAAGTTCGTGTAGGTAGAGATATGCACTGGTTGCGTATTGATAGATATTATACATCAGAAGGAGATGCTACTTTAGAAACTAAAAAATCTAACACAGCTCCAACTACACATGATAATGCTGGATTCTACGAATCTTTAGAAACAGTAGAATCAGTAAACCCACAAGTTGCTTTCCAACCTATTATGTGTCAACACTGTAATCACGCACCTTGTGAAACAGTTTGTCCTGTGGCTGCAACTTCTCATGGTCGTCAAGGTCAAAACCAAATGGCTTACAACAGATGTGTTGGTACTCGTTACTGTGCTAACAACTGTCCTTATAGAGTTCGTCGTTTCAACTGGTTTAAATACAATAGCAATGATGAGTTTGATTTCCATATGAATGATGACTTTGGTAAAATGGTATTAAACCCAGATGTAGTAGTACGTTCTCGTGGAGTTATGGAAAAATGTTCTATGTGTATTCAAATGACTCAAAAAACTATTCTTGATGCTAAGAAAGAGGGTAGACCAGTTGATGTTAATGAGTTCACTACTGCTTGTTCTAGTGCTTGTGCTACAGGTTCTATCAAGTTTGGAGATATCAATAACCCAGAAGATGAAGTAACTGCTTTACGTAAAGATAAACGTGCATACAGATTATTAGAGTTCATTGGAACTGATAACAATGTTGTTTATCAAACTAAAATCAGAAACACAAACGAAGCTTAAAAAGGAATAACTAAAATTTAAAATTGATTATATGTCGTCTCATTACGAAGCACCCATCAGAGAACCTTTAGTTTTAGGGGAAAAGAGTTACCACGATATCACAATGGATATCGTAAAACCAATAGAGGGTAAGGCAAATAAAAATTGGTATATCGCATTTGGAATTGCATTAACTGCCTTTTTATGGGGAGTTGGATGTATTCTATATACCATCGGAACAGGAATTGGAGTTTGGGGATTAAACAAGAACATTGGATGGGCTTGGGATATTACCAACTTTGTATGGTGGGTAGGTATTGGTCACGCTGGTACCTTAATTTCAGCAGTATTATTGTTATTCCGTCAAAAATGGAGAATGGCGATTAACCGTTCTGCAGAAGCAATGACAATCTTTGCTGTTTTCCAAGCAGGTTTGTTTCCATTAATTCACATGGGACGTCCTTGGAATGGTTACTGGGTTTTACCTATTCCAAACCAATTTGGATCTTTATGGGTAAACTTTAACTCACCTTTATTATGGGATGTATTTGCAATCTCAACGTATTTATCAGTATCATTAGTTTTCTGGTGGACTGGTTTATTACCTGACTTTGCAATGATTAGAGATAGAGCTGTAAAGCCTTTCCAAAAAAAGATATACGCTTTGTTATCTTTCGGATGGTCTGGTAGAGCAAAAGATTGGCAACGTTTTGAAGAAGTTTCTTTAGTATTAGCTGGTTTGGCTACTCCATTAGTACTTTCTGTACACACAATTGTATCTATGGACTTTGCTACTTCTATTAACCCAGGTTGGCACTCAACAATTTTCCCCCCTTATTTCGTTGCTGGGGCAATCTTCTCAGGATTTGCAATGGTACAAACGTTATTAGGAATTATGAGAAAAGTATCAAATTTAGAAAACTACATCACTCGTTTACATGTTGAATACATGAACATTGTAATTATTGTTACAGGAGGTATTGTAGCAGTTGCATATGCTTCTGAATTCTTTATTGCATGGTACACAGGTTCTCCTTACGAAAACTATACTTATATGTCTGTAGGTGCTGCAACAGGACCTTATGGATGGGCATTCTGGTCATTAATCTTGTTCAACATTGCAATACCTCAATTATTGTGGATTACTAAAGTTAGAAGAAGTTTTATTTGGTCTTTCATTATTTCTATTGCAATTAACATAGGAATGTGGTTTGAGCGTTTTGACATTATTGCTATTGTATTAAGTAAAGGTCACTTACCATCAACTTGGACTCGTTTTGAACCTACGTTTGTTGATGTTGGTGTATTTGTTGGAACAATAGGATTCTTCTTTGTATTGTTCTTGTTATATGCTAGAACTTTCCCTGTAATTGCTCAGGCAGAAGTAAAAACAATTTTGAAATCTTCAGGAGAACATTATAAACAATTAAGAGACGGAAAAAATGAGCACTAATAAAGTTATACACGCATTATATAATGATGATGATGTTTTAATGGATGCCGTTAAAACAGTAAAAGAAGCAAATCATCATATTGAAGAAGTTTTTACACCGTTTCCAGTTCACGGTTTAGATAAATTATTAGGATTGCCACATACGCGTTTAGCTATTTGTGCTTTCATATATGGATTATGTGGTTTATCATTCGCAATTTGGATGACTAACTATATGATGATTGAAGATTGGCCACAAGATATTGGAGGTAAACCTAACTTTGCTTGGATTTACAACATGCCAGCCTTTGTGCCAATTATGTTTGAATTAACAGTATTTTTTGCAGCTCACTTAATGGTAATTACTTTTTACATGAGAAGTAGATTATGGCCTTTTAAAGAAGCAGAAAATCCTGATCCAAGAACTACAGATGATATTTTCTTAATGGAAATTCCTGTTGAAGATAATGAAGAAGAATTAACAGCTTTGTTAAATACAACTAATGCTGTTGAGATTAAAGTAATTGAAAAGCACTAAGAACTCATGAGTAGATTATTTAAAATAACAACAGTTATAGCAATAGTAACATTAGTCTTTACTTCATGCGACAAAACCAAACGTAACTTACAATACATGCCAGATATGTATCAGTCAGTTTCAGGGGAGCCTTATGAAGAGAGTAATGTATTTCCAAACGGAATAGAAGCACAACAACCTGTAACAGGATCAATTTCAAGAGGACACATTCCTTATGAATATCCTGATACGAATGAAGGTTATGAAGAGGCTAAGATGAATTTAAAATCTCCTTTAACAGCTGAGGACTTTGATAGTAACAAAGAAGCTCAATTATTTGATATCTATTGTGCAGTATGTCACGGTAAAAAAGGTGATGGACAAGGTGAGTTAGTTAAAAGAGAGAAGTTTTTAGGAATTCCAAATTACAAGGATAGAGATATTACAGAAGGAAGTATTTACCATGTAATTATGTATGGTAAAAACATGATGGGTTCTCATGCCTCTCAATTAACTGAGAAAGAACGTTGGTTAATTACTAAACACGTTCAGGAATTAAGAAACAACTTGTTAAAATAATTACCAAAACACTTAGATAAATTATGTATCAATTTTCAAGTAAATTAAAAATAGGAGCTATTGCCTTAATGGTAATTGGTTTAATAGGTATTATCATCAGTTTTGCATCTGCTCCAAGTACAGAGGCTGAAGCTGCTGAAATATTAGCTCACCAAGAAGCTGCACACGGTGCTCATGGTGAAGCTCACGCAACAAAAACAATTGCTCATGATGAAACTCATGAACATGCAGATAAAGACGCTCATCACGTAGACACTACTCACGAAAAACATGCAGATCATCATGCAGAAGAAGGACATGATAGTGGTCATTTAGCACATGTTTTTCATCAATTACAAAACAGACCATGGGCGGCATTTTATGTTGCATTATTCTTCTTTACTTTTGTAACAGTTGTTGTTTTTGCTTTCTTAAACATTCAAAGAGTTGCTCAAGCAGGTTGGTCAATTGTTTTGTTTAGAGTTATGGAAGGAATCTCAGGATTTTTACCATATGTATCTGTAATATTTTTAGCATTCATCGTAATAACTGCTTTTCATGGAAATCACTTGTTTGTATGGATGGCAGAAGGAACAGTAGATCCTTCATCACCAAACTTTGATCCAATCATCGCTAACAAATCAGGATGGTTAAACGTACCAAGATGGTTAATTTGTAGTATTATCTATTTAGTGGGGTGGAATGTTTTTGTTTACTTAAATAGAAAAAACTCTGTTTTACAAGACAATGCATCAGATTTAAAACACTACTATAAAAACTATAAATTAGGAGTTGCCTTTTTAGCATTCTTTATTTTTACAGAATCTATGTCTGTTTGGGACTGGATTATGGGATTAGATCCGCACTGGTTCTCTACTTTATTTGGATGGTATGTATTTGCAACGGGAGTAGTTTCTGCTTTAACAGTAATTGCAATGGTAACTGTTTATTTAAAATCTAAAGGATACTTAGAAATAGTAAATAATAGCCATTTACATGATTTAGCTAAATTTATGTTTGGTTTCTCTATTTTTTGGACTTATTTATGGTTCGCACAGTTTATGTTAATTTGGTATGCAGATATGCCAGAAGAAACTACATATTTTGTACAGCGTTTTGATGAATATAAATTCTTATTCTTAGGAATGATTCCTTTGAACTTTATTTTACCAATCTTAATGTTAGTTAACAGTGACTTTAAGCGTATTCCTCAAATTGTATTAGGAGCAGGAACTATTATCTTAATAGGTCACTATATTGATGTTTTCGTAATGATTATGCCAGCAACAGTTGGTGATCAATGGGGATTTGGATGGGGTGAAATAGGAAGTGTTTTATTCTTTTTAGGATTGTTTATTTATGCAGTATTTACCACTATTAGTAAAGCTCCATTAATTGCAAAAGGAAACCCTTTCTTACACGAAAGTGAACATTTCCATTATTAATATATATCATTACATTTGCAAAAAATTTAAAACAAAATTATGTTAGCATTATTTTATTTTTTCGTAGCTGTTGCGTTTGCCATTGGAGTTTGGCAAGTAAACAAACTACTTACTTACAGAGTAATCTTTAAAGAAATTAAAGATGGAAAAAAGATCATTACTTTTGAAAACGATAATAACCCTATCGCTACTGAAAAAGACAATGATATTCAAGGTAAATTATTTTTAATATTCTTAGTAGGTTTTTACCTTTTTATGGGATATTGTTTAATTTACTTACATGATTTGATGCTACCAGATGCGGCATCAATTGAAGGTGAAGATTATGATAACTTATATATTATAACCTTTTGGTTAATTGGAATCGTACAATTTATCACTCAAGCATTATTATACTTTTTCTCATATAAATACAGAGGAATTAAAGGAAGAAAAGCTACTTTCTTTGCAGATTCTCATAAATTGGAATTAATCTGGACAACTATTCCTACAGTTGTTTTGGCTGTATTAATCTTATATGGATTGTCAATATGGAATGATGTAACTGATTTAGAAGGAGATGAAGCCATTGTTGTAGAAGTATATGCAAAACAATTTGCTTGGGAAGCAAGATATGCAGGTAGAGATAATGAATTAGGACGTGGAAACGTAAGAAACATTAGTGGAGCTAATACCATGGGAATTGACATGAGCGATGAACATGCAGCTGATGATATTCCTGTTAGAGAATTACACTTACCAGTTGGTAAAAAAGTAGTATTCAAATTCCGTTCTCAAGATGTATTACACTCAGCATATATGCCTCACTTTAGAGCACAAATGAACTGTGTACCAGGAATGGTTACAGAATTTGGATTTACTCCAAAATATACTACTGAAGAAATGCGTCAACAAGAAGATGTAATTCTAAAAGTAGCAAGTGTAAATGCTGCAAGAGAAGCTAATGGAGAAGAACCTTATGAATTTGATTACTTATTATTATGTAATAAAATTTGTGGACCATCTCATTATAATATGCAAATGAAAATTGTTGTTGAATCAGAGAAGGATTACTTGATTTGGTTAAACCAACAAAAGACGGCTAAAGAATTATTTTAGTTATTAAAACCGTTTTAGAATCATAAAAAGATAAAATTTATTATGTCAGCACACCACCATAAAGAAACATTCGTAACTAAATATATTTTTAGTTTAGATCATAAAATGATTTCAAAGCAGTTTTTAGTAACTGGTATGATCATGGGAGTTATTGGAGTATTAATGTCTTTGTTATTTAGATTACAAATAGCATGGCCAGAGCATTCTTTCTCTATTATTGAGGCTTTCTTGCCAGAGCGTTTTCAATCTGAAGCAGGAGTTATGAAACCAGATATTTACTTAGCCTTGGTTACTATTCACGGTACTATTATGGTATTCTTTGTATTAACAGCAGGTTTAAGTGGTACTTTCTCTAACTTATTAATTCCATTGCAAATTGGAGCTCGTGATATGGCTTCAGGATTTATGAACTGTCTTTCTTACTGGTTGTTTTTTATATCATCAGTAATTATGGTTATTTCTTTATTTGTTCAAGCAGGACCAGCTTCTGCAGGATGGACAATTTACCCTCCATTATCTGCATTACCACAAGCAATTCCAGGTTCAGGAACAGGAATGACATTATGGCTAGTTTCTATGGCTATATTTATTGCACAATCTTTAATAGGTTCGTTAAACTATATTGTTACAATTTTGAACTTAAGAACAAAAGGAATGACAATGACTAGATTGCCATTAACTATGTGGGCTTTATTTATTACAGCTATTATTGGTGTTGTATCTTTCCCAGTATTGTTTTCAGCTGCATTGTTATTAATCTTTGATAGAAGTTTTGGTACCTCTTTCTACTTATCTGATATTTTTATTGGGGGAGAAGTATTAAACTATCAAGGAGGATCTCCAGTTTTATTTGAACACTTATTCTGGTTCTTGGGTCACCCTGAAGTATATATTGTATTATTACCAGCATTAGGATTAACATCTGAAATTATTTCTACAAATTCACGTAAACCTATCTTTGGTTACCGTGCAATGATTGGATCTATTATGGCAATTGCATTTTTATCTACAATCGTTTGGGGACACCACATGTTCATTTCAGGAATGAATCCATTCTTAGGGTCTGTATTTACATTTACAACTTTATTAATTGCAATTCCATCTGCTGTAAAAGCATTTAACTACATTACTACTTTATGGAAAGGTAACTTACAGTTTAACCCTGCAATGTTATTCTCTATTGGATTGGTTTCTACGTTTATTACAGGAGGATTAACAGGGATTGTTCTTGGAGATTCTGCATTAGATATTAACGTACATGATACTTACTTTGTAGTTGCTCACTTCCACTTAGTAATGGGGGTATCTGCTATCTATGGTATGTATGCAGGTATTTATCACTGGTTCCCTAAAATGTATGGAAGAATGATGAATAAAACATTAGGTTACATTCACTTCTGGATTACAGCGATTGCTGCTTACGGAGTTTTCTTCCCAATGCACTTTATCGGTTTAGCAGGTTTACCACGTAGATATTATACAAACACAAACTTCCCATTATTTGATGATTTAGCAAATGTAAACCAAGTAATGACTGTTTTTGCTTTAATTGGTGGAGCTGCACAAATTGTTTTCTTAGTAAACTTCTTTATGAGTATTTACAAAGGAAAAGTTGCATCTCAAAATCCATGGCGTTCAAACACTCTAGAGTGGACAACTCCAGTAGAGCACATTCATGGTAACTGGCCAGGAGAAATCCCTGAAGTATATCGTTGGCCATATGACTATAGTAAAGTAGATGAAAATGGTGAATACATTTTTGGAGAAGACTATATTATGCAAACAGTTCCTTTAAAAGCAGGAGAACAAGAATCATAATATATATTATAAAATAAAAAAGCCTTACTAGAACTAGTAAGGCTTTTTTATTTTATACAGGATTTACTGTAATGAAGTTATTTTACAGTTTTTCTAAAGCTCTTATATATTGATATGGTCAGCTCTACACAATTTCTTATTTTTGTATTCAAATAATTAAAACATAATATATGATATCAGCAAATGAGTACTTTGACGGTAATGTTAAATCTTTAGGATATGAATCAGCTACAGGTAAATCTACCTTAGGAGTAATGGAAGCTGGAACTTATGAGTTCGCAACAAGTTTACATGAAACAATGAATGTAGTAGAAGGAGAGATGACGGTTTTATTACCAGGATCTTCTGAATGGGTTACATACAAGGCAGGTGAAGCTTACCAAATTGAAGCTAATCAAAAGTTTCAAGTAAAAGTATCTGGACAAACTTCTTATTTATGTCAATATAAATAATTGAAATAAGTCAAAATATTTAAAAAGCTCTGCTAGCAATTTGTTAGTAGAGCTTTTTTCTTCAACGGTACGATGCCAGAGTTCGAATTATTTTGGTATGAATACGAGGACTACATCCGCCAGGCAGTGGTTTAAAACAAAAAAAGAGACTTCTATAATAGGTCTCTTTTTTTGTTTTAGGGATGTTTTTATAAGAAAGATGGTAGTTTTCATTTAGTAAGTGATATAGTTTTTAGGTACTGATTAAATGTCTTCAGAGGAGGTTATGGATTACTAAGAGAAGTTTGAGTATGATATATAGGAGTTATTAAAGGGTTTTAATTCCTAAAATGATGCTAATAATAAAAATAATTTAGGATGTAATAATCGATAAATAAGGTTGTTAAGATGCTTGGTTAAAAAAAGTCAAAAAATAGTTAAAGATATATTAGGAGATAAAGTTAAAAGGTGCGTATCTTTGCACCCGCAACGGCGATCAGGTAACTGTTTAAAGGAGCGAAAAAGTTCAGATACATTAGGGGTTTTATTGGTAATTAAGTTTACTATTTAAGGCAAAAAAAGATTTAAAAAAAATTTTAAATTTTATTTGTTTTAGAAGAAATAAAGTTCTTATATTTGCATCCGCTTAGCGAAGCAGCTAGGTTGTTAACTCATAACTGAGTTAGTGAAAACAAGACACGCGATGCGTGAAGT